>CAWETW010000001.1:0-869688 GCA_963812155.1 Vulcanimicrobiota bacterium
GGAATAAGAATGCGCTAGTTGACCCACGGAAGGGCGCCAAATCGCAGGTTGCCAAGGTCGCTAGACCGAAAACGACGCACCTCATTTCACGTCTCGGGAGGTATGTTTGATGAGCCACATTCGTCGCCACGTGCTGATCGCAGCCGTGGCTGCCGCTTCGCTTGCCGGATGTTTGGGGCAACTCGGGCTCTTTCACGTCCGGTCAATCCTCCATGATCGCTCCTTCGAGCCGCGCCGGCACTGGAACGCGCGAACTTGTCGGGCCTCAGTGACAGGTCCACGCATCGTTCCACTCGTACCAAGCAAGCCTAACGCTCCTCGCGGCTGGCCGAATGGCGCGCCGAATCGTCAACTCATTTTCGTTGCAAATGAGGCAGGCAGCGTTTTGATGTACATGCCGAAAACACCAAATGGCTCTCCGGTAGGGTCTTATTACCGACGGTGTCAACGCTCCCGCGGGCCTCGCCGTCGATAATGCCGGTGCGCTCTATGTTGCCAACGATGGAAACAACACGGTTACCGTCTACGCGCAGGGATCGAGTTCGCCGAGCCTGACGATCAGCAACGGTGTCAGCGGCCCGTATGGAATCGCCGTCGATTCGAGCGGTGAAGTCTTCGTTAGTAACCTCGACAACAACACCCTCACCGGCTATAAGGCCGGCGCAACGTCGCCGTTCGAAACCATCGACTTCAGCAACTTCGGCCAACCGGTCGGCGTCGGGGTCGACGGCAGCGACAATATCTGGGTGGCATCCGATTCCAGCGATGCCGTCTTCGAGATAGCTGCCGGATCGCAAACGGTCCAAAACTCCGGACTCACAAACCTCAACGGGCCGATTGGCGTTGCCATCGGAAAACGAAACGTTGTCTACGTTTCCAATTTCGCGGCTCAGAACGTCAATATCTACAGCAACGGTTCGACGACGCCGTCCGCGACCATCACCGACGGCATCGAGCAATTCGGGCCAACGCTGGGCGCGTTTGCGAAGTTCCGGGCGTTACTTCCAATCGAACCAGGGGCTCAACGTTGTCGGATACAAGGGACTTCAAACGTCGCCGTCTCGACACTGAACGGCCTTTCAGCGTCAACCCCCCCGCTCGGTGTTGCCGGTTATCCGTTGGTCAAGAAATAGCCGGTTCGCGCGGCGCGAATCACAATACGAGCGCCGGGGACACCGGGCGTCGTATCACTTTGGATCGACAATGGAGTGGCGCTTCTCGCCCGCCACGTCGCCGATCGCCGTCTGCGCGATTCTGACCTTAGCGGCGCCGATCGCTTGGCGCCGACGACGGAGAGATCTATCGCCTGTTTCCGATCTGGCAATAACGAGGTCTCAAAGGTCGCAAAGTTAGCGTTCGATTTACGTTAGCGGCGGGAAACTCATAGGAGAAGTCTGCGCACCGAGTCGGAAGGCTGGAGGAACCCGGTCTATATTCCACGCCGTGAGGAGTCCAGCGATTGTCGGGAGTGCGAAAAACGCTATCGTCCCGACAAGGCGATTCAAAATGTCCTGGCCAGTCACATTATCGAGAATAAGTGAGATCGAAAAGCCGGCAAGCGTTCCGATGACAAGGAGGGGAAGACATCTCCAAGGATGCGTCTTCGCCGGTGATTGCGTAAGCGCTACGAAGGCCGGGAATGTTCCGATCACAAGTGCGTAAATGATGCCGAGGTAAACTAGAATGGCGAAATCCGACCCAATATTGCTCAAGTCGAATCCCGCGAAGCATCCGTGCGCGGCGCGCACAAACGGACTCTCTAGGACTCGATGGGCGTCGACTACGAATATGATCACGCCGGATCCGAGACCAATCGATACCAGACCCACCACGGTGGCCGCTAGACGCTCAAGAATCCAATAGAATCGATCCAGCATCATGGGCGAGTAGGGTTGGGCTAAGTTGGCGTTTACGCTGAGCATTTCGTCACAGGAGCAAGTCGGCTGCGATTACCGCCTGAGCGAACGCCTGCGGCGCCTCTTGCGGCACGTCGTGGCCGATGCCCTTGAAGATTCGGTGTGCGTATTTACCTGTAAATTTGTCTCGGTAAACCGTTCCGCTCGCGTTGGCTCCGTCGAAATCACTCGCAATGGTGATTGTAGGCACCGAGATCGTCGGAAACTGCTGATTCCTGCTCGAGCTCCGCATATTCGGGGGCACCCTTGTCCTGCCAGTTGTATCGGCAGCGATAGTTGCGGATCGTGATATCCACGTGGTCGGGATTGTTGAACGATACGGCGGTCCGATCGTAGGTCGCATCGGAGAACTTCCAGTTCGGCGAGGCGAGTTGCCAAATAAGCTTGTTAAAATCGTGAACATACTTTGCGTAACCAAGCCGGCCGCGTTCGGTGATGAAATAAAACTGGTACCACCAAAAGTGCTCGGCGGGCGGTGGCAACGGCTGCGTTTGTGCTTTAATGTTGGTAAGTCCGTAGCCACTAACCGGGATTAGGGCCTTTACACGTTCGGGCCAGAGCGCGGCCATGATGGTTGCGGTTCTCGTTCCCCAATCAAAGCCGCCTACAACCGCGCTCTGGATCTTCAGAGCATCCATCAGAGCGATGATGTCAACGGCAAATACGACTTGCTCGCCAGTGCGGAAAGTTTGGTCTGAAAGAAATCGTGTGGTCCCAAGCCGCGCGTATACGGAACGATGACGCGGTAGCCCGCCGCCGCCAAAATTGGAGCAACGTCGACGTAGCTGTAGATATCGTAGGGCCAACCATGCAGAAGAATGACGACGCGGCCATCGGTTGGACCGGCCTCGGCATAAGCTATATTTAAAAGGCCGGCATCGATATTTTTGAGCGGAGAAAACGATACCTGCGAGTCCCGGTTGCGGAGATAAGGTGGTCGTGGTGTTGTCACCATCCGCGTTGCTGGATTGCGCGCTGGCGGAAGCCAGCGCGCCGAACTGTGCGGTGGCCACTGCGATAGTGGCCGCGCCAATGAAGCGGCGGCGGTCGAGGCGATCGTTTTCGGGCATGAGTTTCCCTTCCATCTGTTTTGGAGGCGACCCGTTTTGCGTGACGGTCCGGTCGTTGCACATCAGGGCGCTTGACTCATTTGGTTCGGCGAGGCGTTTGAGCGCACCCATGATTCGGCGCTCTGCGAGATCGGAAGTTGAGACGCGATGTTTAGCATTGCCGACGAGCATAGGTGGCCGGAGTTGAGGCCCTTCTCCTATGCCCACAATGCAGCGTGACCTGGCGCGTCTTGTATTTCTGCCCATCGCCGTTCGCCTCAATGGGGGGGGGCAGAATCGCGCACGGTATCCCCTATCCCATCGCAAATATAGGGAAGGTGGGATTCGAACCCACACGAGTTGCCTCGGCCGCTTTTGAGGCGGCTGCGTCTGCCGTTCCGCCACTTCCCCAGAGGAGCTACGGCGGATTCGCTTGGAGGATGCGCCCGGCCTCCGTTGCGTCGGCGGCGTACACGCCGAGATGCAGTTCGACCGTCGAGCGCGCGAACACGAGCGTGACGATTTCCGCACCACGTGCGTGCGCCAGCGTGACGTGCTGCACGTCACCCGGGCGCCATCGGAGCACCGCAAGCCGCGTTCCATGAAGGATGCCGACGTACGTCTCGCCGGGCGGCGCAAACAGTTCGTCGCCGCGCTCGAATGCGAAGCCGGAGACGCTCTCGAGCGTCGCCGAAGCGGTGTCGGGGTGGAATGTTTCGTCGATCGTGGCCTCGTTGCCGTCTTGCGCGAGCGACAGCGTCCGCGTGAAATGCGCACCGCCTTCGGGAAGATCCGGCGCGTCGTAAGTACACTCGACGGCTGCCTCGGCGGCCGGCGTCTTGGTGCAGGCGTAGGTGCGATTGAAGGTCCCCGCCGGTAGCGGATGCGTGTATGCCGCGATGTAGTCGCGCGGCGAAACGGGCGGCGAAGGAGAAACGGCGTCGCGCAACAGGCCGATGCTCGTCGCCGCGTTCCCCAGACCAGGTGCGCTCAGCTCCCAGATCCGCGCGCCCGCATCGGGCGCAAACGCGATGCGAAGATGCGACCCTGCGAGCACTTGCGATGCGTTCGCCGCAAACGGCGGTGGCGTCGCATCGCCGGCGTGAAGCGAAACGAGCGCGCCGGGCGCCGCGAAGCCGACCGGAACCAATCGCGCGGAGCGCGCGGCGACCGAAAAGCGCGGAACGGCGACGTCGCCGCTCGCGAGCGTGACCGCGAGTGGCCCGAACGTGCGCGTGGAATCGCTCGGATTGACGGCGTCGACGAATCCGTAGCTGCCGTCGTCGGCGAGCAGCAGCGACGCGTCTGACGCGTCACCGCGCAATGCGGGCGCGAGCGATGCGAGCGTCGATGCCATGCGCCCGCTGCGCTCGAGCCGCCGCAGCTCGCGCGCCGTCGTTGGAACGAGCGCCGCCTGAAGTCGCGGCGACATGACGATGGGTAGCACGATGCGCCGGTACCGCTGCAGATGAGGGTCGTCGGTGTAGGCAACGTCGACGAGCGTGCACGTCAATCCGCGCGCGGAACAGTCGCGCTGCATCGCGATCGTGCCATCGGCAAACGCCCGAAAATCCTGGTTGGTTAAAGCCAGCGACGAAAACAGGCTTGGCGGCCAAATGATGGCCGCATCGGCAGCGGGATGCGTTCGCGCGAGCGCCGCGCCGTAACGGTTGACGTCGGCACCAAAGCCGGCGGTCGGCGCGAAGCGCGGCGACGGCTGCACGTCCGAGGTGTAAGCGGCATCCCACGCATACGACCAGTTCGCCCACGGGACTTCCCAACCGTCGGGATAGACCGTATCCTGCACGGGGAAGTTGACGATACCGTGCGCGCCGTCGCGCAGCAACTCATAGAGCGCGAGCGTCGTGTTGGCGGGATCGGCGGCCCGCGGCCGCGCTTCGTCGGCGCCCTGCAGCCAACCGGCTTGAAACTCGGCGTACATCACCGGGCGGTCGGACTGCGTCTGCAGCAGCCCGGTCGCAAAGTCCAGTTCGGCGAGGTCGTGCGTACCGATGGCATACGCGTCGCTCTGATACCAATCGCCCCACGCCCACGCCGGCGATGCAGCCGGAACCTTCATTTCGTAGGTGTTGAGAAAGAGCGGGACGCGCGTGCCGGCGACGCTCTGCACCGTCAGGCGCAGCCAGTCGACGTACGCGTGCCAGCGCGGCGCGGGCCACGTATCGTTGTCGAGGTACGCGCCCTGATCGTCGTCGAGCGCAATGGCGACGATTTCGTTCGCGTACGGCTCGCAGGCGCGCAGGACGGCGCGCAGCCACTGCTGCGACTCGCTCAAATGGGTCGCGTTGTGCAGCCATTCGGCGGCGGCCGCATCCGCGTGCGCGTTCTGCAACGTCGCCGTGGCCGGATAACGGCCGCTCAAGACGTCGTTGAGCGGCATGTTGTACTCCGGCCGCGTCAGCAGCCACGCCGGATAGCCGCCGTTGCGCCACTCGTTCCGAATGACTGGGCCGGGACGTAGCACCACGTTGAATCCGAGTTGCCGGCACAGCTGCAACACTCCCAGGAGATCCCGGCGTGAATCGGTTGCGCCGGTGAAATCGGGCGCCTGCGTTTCCACGGGTTGATGCCAGTTCCACATGACGTAGAGATCGATCGTATTTACGCCGAGCGCGCGGTACGCGCGCAGGGACTCCAGCCAACGATCGCGCGGGATCCGTTCGTAGAAGAAGGCGGCACCGTAGACGAAGAACGGCTTGCCGTCAACCGCGAACACCGGATAGCCCGCGTCGGTCGTGACCGATGACGCGTTCCACGTCGCCCACGATGCTGCGCCGGCGGCACGCGCCGGCGACGGCGGGACGCACGTGACGGCCGCGATCAGCAGTGCGGCAAAAGGCCACCAACGCTGCGCGCGTGCCGTGATAAGGAAGACGAGGGTGCCGATCGCCAGCCATCCGACCCCGAGCAGAATGGCCGTCGAGCCGGTGTAGACGAACGCGAGCGTCCATCCCAGGAGCGCGACGAGCGCGGGTACCGGAAACAGGGGCATTCGAAACGGCGCCGCCGGCGCGCGCGCCCGCAAGGCGAAGAGGGCAAAGACCTGCGCCACCCCTTGAACGAGGACGATGCCCGCGGTGAGAAACGCGATCACCTGATCGAGCGTGAACAGGCTCGCGACCAGCGAGAGCGCGCCGACCGCGAACAGCGCAACGTGTGGAATCTCCTTACGCGCGTGCAAGCGCGCAAACGCCGGAAGAAATGCGCCGTCGCGCGCCGCCGCGAACGGAATGCGGGAAAAACCGAGCAGATTGCCGTAGAGCGACGCGAAGGCGGTCACGAGGACGAGCACGGTGACGACGACGGCCGCCGTGCTACCCCACGTTCGCGCGACGACGAGCGAACCGACGTACTGCGCCGCCGCAGTGGGCGTACCATCGCTGCCGAGCAGCGTTCTCCACGGTACGACGCCGAGCACGCCCACTTGAAGCAGTACGTAGAGCGTTGCGACGAGGAGCACCGAGATGAGAATTGCGAGCGGAATCGTGCGTTTCGGGCGCACGACTTCGTCGCCGAGCAGCGCCACCTCGGCGTAGCCGACGTAGTCGTACAGCGTAATGTAGAGCGCGCTGCCGAAGCCGGCGAGCAGACCGGCACCCAAGCGCACCGGCGCGCCGAGATGAAACGCCTGCCCGAAATTCGCGTGCGTCAGCGCGGCGCCGGCGACCAGCGCGACGGTTAAGATCGCCACTCCGGCGAGGACGATTCCCGCGATGGCGACGCGCGCGGTTTTGCGATAGAGCGCTGCGATCGTCAGGAGGCCGATTCCCATCGCAATGGCGTCGTGGAGCGGCACGCTCGACCCCGCGGCGGGATACAGGTAGGCGGCGTAGTTTGCAAAGCCGATGTATCCGCTGGCGAGCAGGCACGGCGCGTAGAGCAGAAACTGCCAGTTGAAGAGAAACGCCAGCGCGCGCCCGAGCGTTCGCTCCCCGAACGCGGCGCGCAGATACACGTAGGTTCCACCGGACCCAGGGAACTGCGATGAGAGTTCCGCCCACACCAAACCGTCACAGAGAGCGACGACGGCGCCGGCAATCCACCCGACGAGCGCCAGCGGACCGCCGAGTGCGGCGATCACCAAAGGGATCGTCACGAGCGGCCCGATGCCGATCATCGTGATGACGTTGACGGCGACGGCGCCGCGCAAGCCGATCGCTCGCTGCAAAGAGGTCTGCTGCGACACTGCGGCCGGACCTTCGGTGGGGTGAAAGCGGAACCTGGCTCGAAAGCGCCCGGGCATGGAGAAGCAATCCGCGCTCGCGCGTCTGATGGGTCTGGACGGAGACGTGCACGTCGACTTCGTTACGAGTCCCGCGTTGGAGGGCAACGCATTGGGCGATTCGGCCACGCGTCCACTGGCGATCTACGTGCCGCCGCAATACGACCATCTCGGTTCCCGGCGCTATCCGGTACTCTATCTGCTGCACGGATACACCGGTGACGTCTCGGCGGTGCTGGGCGCGCGGCCATGGGAAGTGAATGCGTTTCAGTGGATCGACCGGCTGATCGCGGCGGGCCGAATACCGCCTGTGCTGATGGCGGCCGTCGACGGCTTTACGCGCCTCGGCGGCTCTCAGTACGTCGACTCCGTTCACAACGGCGATTACGCGACGTATACGGTTCGCGACGTGATCGGTCACATCGACCGCGACTACCGGACGATTGCCGCCGAGGGCGGACGCGCAGTGCTCGGTAAATCCTCCGGCGGATTCGGCGCGATGCATCTGGTGATGGAGCATCCCGGCGTGTTCGCGGCGTTCGCGTCGCACAGCGGCGACGCATACTTCCGTTACGCGCACTTTCCCGCGTTTCCGGCCGTGCAGCGGACGCTCGAGCGGCACGGTGGTGACGTCGCCGCGTTCGTCGCTGCCTTCGAAGAGCTGCCCAAGCGTCCGATGAGCGATTACACGACGATGGAGATGCTCGGATATGCGTCCGCGTACTCGCCGCGCAGTAACCGCCCGTTCGACTTTGCCTTACCCTTCGACTTGCGCACGGGAGCGCTCGACGAAGCCGTCTTCGCGCGCTGGCTCTCGTACGATCCGGCCGAGCGCGTCGCCGGCCGGCTGGCGGAACTGCGGCGCTTGCGCTTGCGGTATCTCGATTGCGGGCGTCGCGACGAGTTCGCGCTCGACATCGGCGCTCGGGTCGTTACGCAACGCATGCGCGACGCCGGGCTCGAAGTGCGTCACGAGGAATTCGACGACGATCACCGCAACGTGGGGTACCGCTACGAAGTCTCGCTGCCGGCGCTCGCCGCCGTTTTGGATACCGAATGAAACCTTTTGCACTCATCGTGTCGCTCCTCGCCGTGGTGCTGGCGTTTTCAGCACGTGGCGCCGTGCGCGCGCAAGTTCCACCGCCGCCGACGCCTTCACCCGATCCGCACCTCTACTCGGATCCGGGAATGAATTTCACGGCGCCTCCGGAAGCCGTGCTGCTCGGGCGGCGATACCTGAGCCTGAACGCCCTCACCGACGAACTGCAAACCGTCGCCGTCTGGGCCGTGCGCCCGGGGAAAGACGACATGCGTACGATTCAACTCTCGATGGAATCGTTCGAAGGCGCGCCCGATCAGTGGGAAGGACAGTTCGAGAGCCAAATGCATAATGCGGGCGGGAACGGCCTGCTCATTCGCCATAAGACGCCGATGGCGCTGCTCAACGGCATGCCGGCAAACTTCGTGGAGGTGACGTCGGGAAGCGGCTTTACGACCCAGAAGCAATACGCGGTCGTGTGGGCCGACGGTCAGCGCGGCATCGTGCTTTCGGAGTCGACACGCTTGGGAGACGCGGGTCCGGACGAAGCCAAGCGACTGTTGCACGACGTGACCGCCACGCGCTACCCGCTCGAGCAGCCGTAGCGTTCCGACGGCTTAGCGCGCGTAGTCGAGATGGGGAATCGAGGCGAGCGCCGATTTCAGATCGTCGATGAGATCGTCGCCGTCTTCGATACCGACCGATAGCCGCAGCAATCCATCGGTAATGCCGCGGCTTTCGCGGCTCTCGGCGGGAATGGACCCGTGGGTCATGCGCGCCGGATGGCAGATCAGCGATTCGACGCCGCCCAGACTTTCGGCCAAACTGAAGTAGCGCAGGCGCCCGGCAAAATCGAGTCCGCGCTCGGGCGGCCCGTGAAGCACGAACGACACCATCCCGCCGAATCCGCTCATTTGGCGGCGTGCCAAGTCGTGCTGCGGATGCGAGGGCAGGCCGGGATAGTACACGCGTGCGACGGCCGGATGCGACTCGAGGAACTCCGCCACCGCCTGCGCGTTGCTCGCGTGTTCGCGCATCCGGATCGCAAGGGTCTTCGCGCCGCGCATCGTCAGCCACGCGTCGTGCGGGCCGGGGATCGCGCCGGTACTATTTTGATGGAATCGCAAGACGTCGTAGAGATCCCGGTCGTTCGTAATCGCGATGCCGCCGACCACGTCGCTGTGCCCCCCGATGTACTTCGTCGTCGAGTGAACGACTACGTCGGCACCGAGATCCAGCGGTTGCTGAAAATAGGGCGTTGCAAACGTGTTGTCGACCGCCACGATCGGGCGAACCCCGCCGTCGGATGCGACGCCGTCGCGCAGCTGCGCGATTGCGCGCAGATCGATGAGTTTGAGCATCGGATTCGTCGGCGTTTCGACCCAAAGCAGTTTCGTGTTCGGCCGGATGGCCGCGCGGACCGCGCCGGCGTCGGTCATGTCGACGTAGGTGAACTCCAGCCCGTAGCGTGCGAGCACGTTGGAAAAGAGCCGGTACGTGCCCCCGTAAAGGTCGTCGGTGACGACCGCGTGGTCGCCGGCGGAGAGTGCGTTGAGAACGGCTGCCGTGGCCGCGACGCCGCTGGCAAAGGCGCTCGCGTATTCGCCGTTTTCCAACGATGCGAGCTGTTTTTCGAGTGCGGTGCGCGTCGGATTGACCGTGCGGCTGTAGTCGTACCCCTTGTGAACGCCGACGCTTTCCTGCGTGTAGGTCGACGTTTGGTAAATGGGGACGATGGTGGCGCCGGTCGCGGGGTCGGCTTCCTGCCCGACGTGAATTGCGCGCGTTGAAAACTTCATGCCGGAGCGCGGCTCACGCGCGGACGATCTCAGAACTGCTCGAGAGGAAGCTGATGATATCTTGACGGGTCAGCACGCCGATCGGCTCGTTTTCATCGGCCACGACGATCGCCGGATTTGCAAGCGTCAGCAGTTTGTAGGCGCGTTCGATCTCGTCGTGCTGTTCGAGAATCGGAAACGCGCGCCCCATCACTTCGCCGACCGGTTGATGGAGGATGTCGGCGTGATCGAAGACCGCTTGCATCACGCCGACGTCATTGACGCTCCCGACGTGCTCGTGCCCGCGCATCACCGGGATCTGGGAAATTTCGTACTGCCGCAGCAGATCGAGCGCGGTCTTGACGGTGTCGTCGAACTGCACCGTGATGAGCGACGGCAGCGGAGTTTTGGCGCGCAGAACGTCGCCGACCGTAGCCCGCCGCTTGGCATCGGCTAAAAATCCGTTGGCGATCATCCAGTCGTCGCTGAAGATTTTCGACATGTAGCCGCGGCCCGAATCGGGGAAGATCACGACGACGATCGACTCCGGCGGTAGGGTTTGCGCGAGTTTGACGGCGGCGACCGCGGCGGTGCCCGACGATCCGCCGACCAAAAGCCCTTCTTCGCGCGTGATGCGCCGCGCGAGCAGAAACGACTCGCGATCGGAAACGCGGATCACTTCGTCGATCACGCGCAAATCGACCGTCTCGGGCAAGTAATTCATGCCTATGCCCTCGACGTGATACGAGCGCGGGATATCGCCCGAATAGATCGATCCCTCGGGATCGGCGCCGACGACGTGAATTTCGGGATTCTTCTCTTTTAGATACCGCGCGGTCCCGGAGATCGTCCCGCCCGTGCCGATGCCGGCAACGAAATGCGTGACCGTTCCGCGCGTCTGTTCCCAGATTTCCGGGCCGGTCGTGTGATAGTGCGCTTCCGGATTGAACTGATTGTGAAATTGATTGGGTTGAAACGCCCCCGGAATCTCGGCGGCCAAGCGATTAGCGACCGCGTAGTACGATTCGGGCGAGTCCGCGGGAACGTTGGTCGGCGTGATCACGACGTCGGCGCCGTACGCCCGCAACAAGTCGATTTTTTCCTTCGACATCTTGTCGGGCATGACGAGAATGCACCGGTATCCGCGAATCGCCGCGGCCATCGCTAAGCCGGTGCCGGTGTTGCCGCTGGTCGGCTCGACGATCGTCCCGCCCGGCTTGAGCAGGCCGCGTTGTTCGGCGGCGTCGAGCATGGCGACCGCCGGGCGGTCCTTCACGCTCCCGCCGGGATTCATGTATTCGACTTTGGCGAGCACCAGGCAGCCGGCGTCGCCCGTTACTTTGTTGAGCCGAACGAGCGGCGTATGACCGATCGCTTCGAGAGCATTGCGGCAGTACGCCGGGCCGAGCGCGCGCTCGTCGCGCGCAGTGGTGGACATAGGAGCGCGGCCTTCCGCGCGGCGAACAGGTTCACCTATGAAGGCACTACGCACGACCGTCGCCGCACTCGCGCTGCTGCTTTCGGCAGCGGCGTGCAATAGCGATGCGCTGCCGCCGGCGTCGGGCGTCACGACCGTCTCGGGAGTCGTCACCGATGGTGCCAGCAATAAACCCGTCGCGGGAGCCGTTGTAACCGTGGATACGGTATTGACCGCAACGACCGATGCGAGCGGTAAGTTCTCGATCGACAAAGTGCCGAGCGGCATCGTCGATTACACGATACAGGCCACCGGATATCAAGTCGTCGTTTCGACGGCGAACGTCGAACCCGGAAAACCCTTCGAACTGGACGTTACCTTAGCCACCCAAGCAAGTCACTAGGAAGACCCGATTTATCAGCCCTTCCTGTTTGAGGATGGGTTACGTCGCGCCGGCGGGCGAGCGTCGATAGGCGCTGGCCGGCTTCATCAGCGTCGCGCGGCCGGCGACCGCGCGGTCGATGATCGCGACGACCGTGGTTGCCAGGCGATGCGGATCGTGGCGGACGGTTTCCGTTTCGCTGATCACGGGCGCAGCGACGGGTTCGGCGCCGAGAGCGGCGATTCGATCGACGTCGGGATGCACCGGAACCTGCCCTTCCTGCGCGTAGGCTTCGATGAGCCGCGACGGCGCTTCGTCGTTGACGACGACGTACTCACACACCCGCTCGCCCGCAACGCGGAAGAGCGCGTCGACGTGATCGGCGGCGCTCATTCCATCGGTTTCGCCCGGCTGCGTCATCACGTTGCAGACGTAGATCTTCACGGCATGCGCGTGAGCGACTTCGTGCGCGATCCGAGCGACTAAGAAGTTCGGGAGAATTGACGTGAACAGCGATCCAGGTCCGAGCACGATGGCGTCGGCGTCGCGAATCGCAGCGATGACTTCCTCCAGGGGCTCGGCCTTGCCCGGTTCGAAGAAGATGCGCTCGATCGGTTTTTTGACTTGGGAAATGTTCGATTCGCCTTCCACGATCGTGCCGTCGTCGAGTTCGGCGCAGAGCCGCACCACGCCGAGCGTCGCCGGCAAGACCCGTCCGACGATGTTGAGCACGCGGCTCGACTCCTTGATGGCGCGATCGAAGTTGCCGGTCACGCCGCTCATCGCCGCGAGAAAAAGATTTCCGAACGAATGTCCGCTGAGCCCCTCACCTTCGGTGAAGCGGAAGCGGAAGAGGTCGGTAACGAGCGCTTCGTCGTCGGCGAGCGCGACCAGGCAGTTGCGAACGTCGCCGGGCGGCAACACGCCGAGTTCTTTTTGCAGCCGTCCCGAGGAGCCGCCGTCGTCGCTCACCGTTACGACGGCGGTGAGGTTGCTCGTGCGCCGCTTCAAACCGCGCAATAACGTCGAAAGGCCGGTGCCGCCGCCGATCGCGACGATTTTATATCCCTGCTGTAACCGCAAACCCGCGATGGTCGCACGCAATCCTTCCGGACTGCGGCTGCGCGCGATGCGCCCGACGGACTTCAGCCACATGCGGATGCCGACGGCGAGGAGCCCGATTCCCGCCAGACCGAAGATCCACGTGAGATATGCCGGTGGAAAATAGTCGTCGACGATGTCGTCGACAATCGCGTTGATGTCGATGCCGACGCCTTCGGCGATCAACCATCGCAATAGAGCGTCGAGCAGCAAGATGATGCCGATGACGGCGAGCACCGCCCAGCGCTTGATCCCCAAGCCGGGCAACAGCCATTGGAACCAGCCAGCGACGCGCTTACTCAAGAGCGTTGCACATCGCGCGCTTCGAACGCGAGCTCGAGACGCGAGTCGGCGCCGATGTCCTCGGACAGACGCCGCGCGACGTAGACCGAGCGGTGGCGTCCGCCGGTGCACCCGATGCCGACGGTAAGGTGCGTCTTGCCTTCGGCGACGTAGCGCGGCAGCAAAAATGCCAGCAAATCGGCAGTCTTCGCGAGGAACGGCTCGAGAGCCGGGTCATCGGCAATGAATGCGGCGACGGGTGCGTCGTTCCCCGTCAGCGGCGCAAGTTCGGCGACATAGTTCGGATTGCGCAGAAAGCGCACGTCGAAAAGGAGATCGAGATCGGCGGGCAGCCCGTATTTGAATCCAAACGCTACGATGACGACGGTGAGCCGCGGCGGCCGTTCGGCAGCAAATGCCGCCGCGACGCGTTCTTTCAACGCAGCGTGCGTGAGCGTGCTCGTGTCGATGACGACGCTCGCGCGCTCGCGCAACGGCGCGAGCGTCCGGCGGTCGGCCGCGATCGCTTCGCGCATCGAACCGGCCCGATAGAAAGGATGGCGGCGCCGCGTCGTGCTAAAGCGGCGCACGAGCACGGCGTCGTGTGAGTCGAGGAAGAGCAATCGCGCCCCGTGCCGTTCGACCGCTTCGTCGATTGCAGCGAGCGGCTCGCCGAGATGGCGGCCGGTTCTGACGTCGAGCGCGATCGCGACGTCGCGAATGCCGGCGTCACCGAGCGACTCAATTGCCGGAGCGAGGAGCACGGGAGGAAGGTGCTCGATGCAGTAAAAGCCCAAGTCCTCGAAGGATTTCATGGCTTGGCTCTGGCCGGCACCGGAGGGTCCGGCAACCAAAACGATACGCGGCGGACTCATATGAAGTTCTTTTCACCCGACCGGGCGAGCGCACTGATTCCCAAACTAACACCGCTCGTCGGTGAACTGCTTGCGAAGCGACGCGAACTCGCCATCAAACTCCTCGAATCGGATCCCTCGCTGCAACATGCCGATCGCCCCCAGGCCCCACGGTTGGCCGGCGTACGTTCGCCGTTTCCTCCGCCGGTCTTCGGCGAACTCAAACTCGAAATCCACCGTCTGATCCAGCGCATCGAATCGCTCGGGTGCATCGTGAAAGACATCGACCTTGGATTGGTCGATTTTCCGTCGAGCCTCGACGGAGAACCGGTCTATCTTTGCTGGAAGTTCGGCGAGCCGGTCGTGGCCTACTGGCATGGGCCCGACGAAGGCTTTTCGGGACGCCGCCGGTTAGCGTAGCGCCTAAACCGGGGCGCTTGCCTCGGCCGGAAGAAAATCCTCGGCCAATCCCTGAAGGCGCACTTCGCCGAATTCGGCGGTGTAAGCGCCGGCATCGGCACCGGTAATCTCGCCGACTTCGGGCACGTCCGCCAATTGAGGAATCTTGGCGCGGATCTCATCGGGAATCCTGACGCGGTCGCCGACGGCAAGGGTGCCTTTATCGAACAATCCGTTGAGGCTTTCGAGCAGCATCGGTAGCGGAATGCCGTAGTCTTCGCTGATTGCGCCGATCGTGTGGCTCTCGCTGATCGCACAGTTCGAGCAGCCGCCGAGATGGAAGCTCGCAAAGACCCGGCGCGCGCCGGCGTGCAAGTGGAAAGCCTGGTCCACGGTCATGTCGGGGGTAAAATGTTGTTCGCTCACGGTGCTCTCTTTCGGTGTAATCGGGACGCAGGCCCATCGAGTTGCAGAAGTTCGGCAAGGTTGCGGGGAGGCGCGCCGTAAGCCGGATTCTGTCTCCGCGATTGCTCGCAGTGGACGGCCATCTATCTGGGATGCGCGTTACCGCGCACCTCGTTGCGACATAACTCGTTCGGACGGGCGATCCGCCTCGGAAATCCGAGGTAGCCGAGCGGTCTTGCTTCGAGTGGGGTTTACCCGAGGCCGCGTTACCGCGGCGCTCCGTGAGCTCTTACCTCACGATTTCACCCTTACCCCAAAAAAGTTGCACTTTTTTGGGGACCCCGTTTGTTTTAAAAGGCGCTCCGGCGCTTTGCGCCTGCGCGCCCCCCAGCGGCAAAGCCGCCGGGGCCCCCAAATCACGCTGCAGTTTTAAGGGGCGGTATGTCTCTGTGGCACTTTCCTTCGAGTTGCCCCGACAGGACGTTATCCTGCACCCTGCCCTGTGAAGCCCGGACTTTCCTCACCCTTGCGGGCGCGGCCGTCTAGCGCGCTTCCCCGGGCCACTATAGCACACGCCGCCGATGACGGGCCGATGGTGGAGGCAAGGAGACTCGAACTCCTGACCCTCACGCTGCCAGCGTGATGCTCTACCAACTGAGCTATGCCCCCGCCGAGCCGCCCCTATTCACGCAGGCAACCCTGAGTCCTTTGGTCGCGCCGCTGCCGCCCGGAGGGTGTCCGTGTAGGGTTCGCGCAGGGGCGAACGAAAGTGCGGCGCCGCCCGGGGATGTAGCTCAGCTGGTAGAGCATCTGCTTTGCATGTAGAGGGTCAGGGGTTCGAGTCCCCTCATCTCCACCAAATCGGCGCGCCGCGAAACGTTGCATTTCCTAGGCTGCGGGAAACGTCAAGCTGGCGCCCTCTCGCGTTCCCCGATCACAATCTTTCGCGCGATACATCCGGCGACTACGCGCAATTTTTTAACGGTACTTCTGCCGGAAGTGATTGTCATCAATTTATTGAGCAAGGTGAATCTTGCGTTTCGCATGAAGCGCAGCAATACGCTTGCGCAGGTTATCGTTGCCGAGGAGTGTCCATGAAGCGACTCGCCGTGTTCTTCGTTGCCTTGTTGGCGACGGCGTGCAGTTCGTCGAATCAACAGTCGTCCGGAATCCCCGCCGCTCCGCGGACTTCGATGCTGCGCAACGGTTCTTCGTACCCGATCTCGCACGTCGTCGTGATCATGCAGGAGAACCGCAGCTTCGACAATTTCTTTCACGGTTTTCCTCACGCCGACAGCGCGTCGTCAGGTTACGGTCACGGCGTGAAGTATACGCTGGTCTCCAAACCGTTGAAGTGGACCTTCGATCCTAACCACTACCGCTATCAATTTCTAGAAGACTACGACGGCGGGAAGAACGACGGTTGGGATCAACTGATTCGCGGAGAAGTGCAGTCGTCGCAGTGCACGAAGTACTCGTACCAGTGGGTGAATCATCCGTCGTGCTGGTGGATCTGGAGCGGGAAAACCTACCAGCAGATGGCCTTCTCTTACGTCCAGAAATCCGACATCCAGCCATACTGGACCATGGCCACGCAATACACCCTGGGCGACCACAACTTCGCGTCGACGAACGGTCCGAGTTATGGGCCTCACTTAGAACTCGTCGCCGGCCAGGCAGGGCATGCCGACGAGGTGCCCAGTGCGATGCCGTGGGGCTGCGATGCGGATGAGTGGGAGTATTACCTTCACTACGGGCAAGCCAGCCCGCCCGAATTCCCGGCCATCTTCGGGCACGACGAGAAAGGCCCGAAGCCGTGCTTCACGTTTACGAGCGTCGCAAAGCATTTAGATGCCGCCAAGGTTTCGTGGCGCTGGTATCTGCAGCCCAGATCGTCCGGCGACTCGTTCTGGCTCAACGCTTTCGATTCCATCAAACAAGTGCGTTACGGTTCCGACTACAACAACGTCGTCACGCCGGATTGGCAAGTGCTCACCGACATCGCCGACAACAACCTCGCGCAGGTTTCCTGGATAATGCCGCACGGCGGCGCTTCCGATCATGCGGGCGGCGGATCGGGCAACTGTGGCCCGGCGTGGATCACGGCAATCGTCAACGCGATCGGTCAGAGCCAGTACTGGAACAGTACGGCGATCGTCATCACGTGGGACGAGTGGGGCGGCTGGTTCGACCACGTCGTGCCGCCACAGTACCCGAACCCAAAAACCGGCGCCTACGAGGGGCTCGGCTACCGTACGCCGCTGATCATCGTCTCGCCATACGCTAAGACGCATTACGTGTCGAAGTCGCAACACGAAACCGCGTCGGCACTGCACTTCATCGAGAAGATGTTCGGCTTGCCGTCGTTGAATCAAGACGACGCGCGGGCCGATGCCTACAACGACGTTTTCAACTTTTCGCAGGAGCCGACGAAGTTCAAGAAAATTGCCCAGCCGGCGAATTATCAGACCTGCATGCAACAGCAGCAGAACGCCGGACCGGAGATTGATTACTAGATGAAGGATGGAAGCCCCGTGACCCTCTTGCGCGTTGTCGCACTGTCGCTGGCAGCGTCGCTGCCGGCGGCATGCTCGGGTTGGTTTGGAACGGCCCCCCAGGCTCAGCGTTCTCTCGCAAGCAGCGTGCTCCACGCCGGCGGCTCGAGTCCCATCAAGCACGTGATCGTCATCATTCAGGAGAATCGCACCTTCGACAACATCTTCCACGGGTTTCCGGGGGCGGATACGGTCGATACCGGCAAAGGCAAAGACGGGAAGACCTACACGCTTGACGCTATCCCGCTGCAATACACGAGGCTCGATCCTCGGCACGACCATCCGCAGTTCTTGGAGGATTACGACCAGGGAAAAGACGACGGCTTCGACCAGCAAATCGTCAAGTTTCGAACGGGATCGGGCTGCTCGGACCCTATCAACCACCCGTCGTGCTGGGTGATATCCAAAACGCAGACGCAGACGATCTATTCGTACGTACAGCAGTCCGACGTGCAGCAGTACTGGGACCTCGCGCAGCAGTACGCGATGGGCGACAAAGCATTCGCTTCCAATAGCGGACCTACGTACGTCGCGCACCAGTATTTGATCGCGGGTGAATCCGGGCACGCATCGGAAGTTCCGTCGGCACAGCCGTGGGGTTGCGGCGGGCCGCCCAGCGAAACCGTAGACCTTCTCGCGTACGGTCAAGCGAGTCCGCCCGTGTTCTCGAAAGCGACGGGCCACGAAGTGCCCGGACCGTTCCCGTGCTTCACGTATCCGACGATCGCCGATAATCTCGATAGCGCCGGCGTCTCCTGGAATTACTATGTCGAAGCGCAGAACCCCGGCGGCAATCTTAATGGGTTTGCGGCAATCCAACAAATCTACAAAGGCCCCGACTGGAAGAACATGAGGTCGCCCGATACGAAAATCTTCGATGACATCACGAATAAACAACTCGCAAGCGTTTCGTGGATCATGCCTTCGGGCAGCAACTCCGATCACGCAGGTCCGCAGTCGGGCAATAAGGGACCTTCATGGGTGGCGTCGATCGCGAATGCGATCGGCCAGAGCTCGTATTGGAACAGCACCGCGATCATCGTCATGTGGGACGACTGGGGCGGCTGGTACGATCACGTCCATCCTCCGCAATATCCCGACCCGCAGACGAAAGCGCGAGAAGGCTTGGGCTTCCGCGTACCGCTGATCGTTATCTCGCCGTACGCCAAGCCGGGCTACATCTCGCACAATCAGCACGAAATCGCCGGCACGCTGAATTTCATTGAAGAGACGTTCGGCCTAGGCCTTGTAGGAGCGGGCACGGGAAAAACCTATGCCGATCAGCGCGTCGTAAAATATCACGAGCAGTTCGACGATATGTTCGATTATACGCAGAGACCGCTGCACTACAAAAGAATTGCCGTAAAATACGACGCACGTTACTTTTTAACGCATCCCGACAATACACCGGCAGATAGCTATTAACTCTGCCATGGTGACAGCATGCGCAGCGAGAAATCGGCGACGCATGCGTTCCTGTTTCCGCATGCTCGGACCATTGCTACTGTGCGCGAGCACGCGCTGACGCTGCGTTACGGCGATACGGATTCACCCGTGAATTCACCGAGGCGACGACGCATAACCGTATCGTCGCACTCTTTCAGGAGGGGCTGGCGGCCGACGAACTCGCGCGTCTTGGCATAGAGGGCGCTGCACTTAGGCCCGCGGCTGCGGTCGCACTCGCGCTTGCGGACACGACTCGAACGTCTCGAACGTAGGGACAGGCTCGGCCGGCGCTGCCACCGTATCTTGGCAACATGTCGGAATCGCACGACCGCCATCATCACCACGCGAGCGAAGTGCCGGTCGAGCAGCGACTCGCTGCCATGTTCACGCATATCCTCGGCGGGCTGTTCCTGTTTGTGCCGGGGCTCATCGTCTGGCTGCGAACGCGCAGAGATCCTGTCGACTCGTGGCTGGCTCACCAAGCGAAGGAGGCGCTCAATTTTCAATACACGTTGACGGGCGCGTTTTGCGTTTGCGCGATGTTCGGCTGGGCGGCGCCGCGGCCGGCCTTCTGGCTCTTCGCGATCGTGCTCGCGTTCGACTGGCTATTCTCCCTTATCGCCGCCATCAGATCCGCGTTCGGCGAACGCTATGTCTACCCCGTGAAGCTCACGATCATCCGATAGTTTCCGTGTCTACTCCAAACGCCCACGCCGCCGGCGGCGATCACGTCCCGTGAGCGGCGTTCCGATCGTTGCCACTTCGTCTGGAGTCCCGGCGCGCCGCGCGGCCGATCCCTCCGATAGCCTGCACCGCGCGGCCCAGTGAGTTCGTGAATAAAACCCGTGACGTCGCCGCGAGCCGTGGCTGCTTGGACGAGCGCACGCACGCCCTGGCGAAAAGCTCGCTGTTTATTGTTTTTGGTACTGCCCAAGAAGATGCGTGTGCCAAAACGTGCGCGCGCATGGCTCGAAGGTGACGGTTGCGCCGAAGATGCGTGCCGGGTCGCTCCTGCCATCCTCGGTTCGAACCAGGGACCTCATGCTTACCAAGCACATCCGGAGTCTAATCGCGCCCGCGTGAGCCGCCGAATCTGTGCTCAAATCGTGCGCTAGCGTCCGGTCGCGTTTACCAAAGTGCATAAAATAGCTTGTAAATAGGCTGACCGGTTGGCTCGGCATGCGCGCGGGCGGCGTGTCCGCCCGCGCGCATGCGAGGACTGTGGCGCTACTGTTGCGCCCAAACGTCCTTTAACGCGTCGAGCGTGGGACGCGGCGTCAACACGTTGAGCTCGCCGCCTTGCGAGATCGAGTTGAGACCGAACCACGCGGCATCGTTCCCGCAGCCTGGGAAGTAGCCAACGAATTTCTCATCGCCGACGTGTTTACCGCGATATGCCGGCTCGCCGGCTTTGGCTTTCCACCACTCGTCGGTCCACTCGAAATAGAAGCCGCCGGCGAGCATGCCGTTGGTCTGATACGCGGTGTGGATCAGACCGGCCATGTTCGTGGCGTAGTCGACCAGGCCCGCCATATTGGGGTTGTGATCGGGGCCTTTCGGCAACTCGTCGACGTCGCGGTTTACCGGTCCGGTGGGGCCTTCGGGAGGAACACACGTTCCGTTCGTTTCGGTCTTGCGGGGCCGGTACTCGTACGTGTTCGACCATGCAGGATGGTAGGCTGCCGTTGCGCCGTACTCGGTAAGAAGAACCGGCTTAGTCGTCGTATCTTGGATCTGTTCGAGCAGATCCGTGTACCAACGGCCGCGATAGAGGTTGTCGCCCCAGACATCGACTTGCGCGCCGTTCTTCTCGCCCCAATAGATTTGAGCGATCTGCTTGCGGCCGTCGACGTCAAAGGGCGTGACGCCGTCGAAGTCGGCGGTCGTCACGATTTTTTTCACGCCTTTCGAGGCAAACCCGTCCTTTGCGCCTTTGACGACCAGGTTGAAGTTATCCCACCACGGCTTTCCGGTCCAGCCCGTTCCTCCGGTAATCTCGTTGCTGATTGAAACGCCCATGACGGCGGGGTAGAGCGCGTACTTGGCGGCGAGACGTTGGTATTGTCCCGCGATGTCGCGGGCCGCGTCTTTGTTGTTGAGCGCGTCACCCGGGAACGAGATCGTCATCAGGACGAATATCGGGTCTTTCCCATTGTTCCAGGCTGCGTCGAGGAACTCGTCGATCGTTCCGAGTTTCTCGTCGTACGGCGGCGGCGCGACGTTGAAGACGCGGATGGCGTTTACACCCATCGCCCGGATGAGCGGAAGGTCTCGCGACCAAATGGCCTTGTTATCGTTGCGAAGTGGATCGTCACACGACGGCGGATCGGATAGGCCGTTTCCAATCGGGGTCGGTGAGTAAGCCACTCCTTTTACAAAGAAATGTTGGGCCGCCTTCGCCCCTTGCTTGAAATCGATGTACCGTCCACTTGCGAAGAACTCGGTACGCGGCGACTGTTTGCCTTCGCCGCTCTTGCCCTTCTCGCAGCCGGCGACTAAGGGGACGGCGTTGAATGACGAATAGGTTGACTGCGGGCCGTTCAAGATCGAAGATCCGGTGCCGTTGCATCCGCTGAGCACTGCGAACGCGAGCGTCATAGCGGTCGCTGTGCTCGCGGACAATATGGAATGTCGCACGGAAAGTAGCTCCTTACCCGTTTTTGAGTTTGTGGTGGTGGGCAGGGGATTCGAGGGCGAGTGGCCGCCTCCTAGTGAAGGAAGCCCGGTTGCCTTGTTGTCCCGCAGCACATTTAGGAAGATACCGAAACATAAACCGCGCAAGGCGCACGTCTTGACGCAAGAAGAAGTCATTTGGAACGTCGCCATCGCGAGTGGCATTTCGCAGATCCACGTAGCATCGCGCTTGAGACGTGCAGCAATGCGACTGGCCACGGACCGGTACGGTCACATCATGCCCGGCCAACAGCGCGCCGCGGCGGACGCAATCGAGGCGGCATTGACACCAAAAAAGGTGCGTCCCTTAGCGTTTTGTCTGGTGGGCCATCCTGGGTTCGAACCAGGGACCTCATGCTTATCAAGCATGCGCTCTAACCAGCTGAGCTAATGGCCCGGGAAGGCTGAAGTATAGCACGGTCGCCCCGCGCCTTCCTACCGGGTCACGCCGGTCAAAACCTCGACGTGCGCGACCGCTATGCGAGCGCCGACGGCACACCGAGCTGCGACGCGAACCACGATTCGAGTTTAACGAAGTCGTCCAACTCGGCGGCCCACGAGCCGCCCTGATAGAACGCCATGACGCCGGTCTGGCCGAGCTTGAACGCACCGACTGCGAGGATGAACGGATCGTTCCATTGGGGTAATGCGGATCTGTGGCCGGCGATCGTCTCCCGCGCCCACTCGATCTTACCGGCAACGAGTGCGTAGAGATACGGAATCGCTTTGGACGGATCGAACGCGAAGGTTTTAGCATCGTCGACATTCGATACGCCGGGCGCAGTGACGTACTTGAGTTTCAACTGGCAAATGCCCATGTCGAATCCGCTCAACTCCTTGGTTGGGTTGCTGCCCAAAAAGTTGCCGTTTTGGCAAAGCGGATCGAGCAGGCTTTCGCTGGCCATAAGGCCGAGCGCAATCGTTTGCGGCACGACTGACGTTGCAGGCTGCGACCGGACCGCGCTTGCGATCAGTGCCGCCTGCGGCGCGTGGATTTTATGAATAGTGACGCCCTTGGCAACGAAAGTCCACGTTTGCACGCCGAGCCGCCAGTACGATTGCATATTATTGTACCGAAGGATCGTCGAACCAAGCGTATCGAGTGAGACGGGAGAATTTGCATGCACGGGCAGCCCGGGTACTGCGAATCGGTCGATGATGTTGGTTTTGATCCATTTCAGAATGGTTCGTATCCAACTCATGCTGCGCACCTTCGGCAACCGCGTGCCATGCTCCGTTGTAGGACTATGCGGCAAGCGCTATATCAGATAGTTGCAGACTCGCCAAACAGGAATGAGCGCAGCCCGCAGTCTCGAAACCTTTCATACTTAAAGGAGGCACTACCATAATCGCTTTCCAGTATCGTGCGCTCTTCGCGGTGAGTCTTGTGTCTCTCGCGTCGCTTCTCGCCGGGTGCAACGGCGGTACTACGTCACCGGCGATACCAGTAAGCTCGTCCCATTTCAGGAAATCGAATGACGACATGGGCGGCATTAAGATCTGGGCGGCGGCAGAGCAGACCAGCAAGCTATTCGCCTTATCGTTGGGGGCAAAGGTCGTACTCAACGTTATTTCCACCGAGGATCAGCCGGTTAAGGGCGGTAACCCGTTAACGCTCAAAGTTGACGGGAAAGATTTATATGTGACCGACCTGCGCGGAGGCAAAGCCGGCGTGGTTCAGGAGTACAAGGATGGGCTCTTTGCTCGCGCCTACTCGCCTGGTTGCCCGGTTTCCGATTGTTCGAATTTTACGGGTTCGCTCAGCGACACCGTCGTGGACAAAAGCCACGTTATCGCGATCATGAAACAAATCCAGTACCGGCATGGAAACGAGACCATCAGCGGCTCCGGGTACGAGTACTGGCCTAAGGGAAATCCTTCGGCGACACCCGTCGCCGTGCTTCTGAGCAGTGATTGTTCGGCGATCTGTTTCTACGATGCGGGCGATGAGGATAGTTCCGGTAACCTCTGGCTTCGGGACTATGGGGCAGGCGCTTACGGCGTCGCGGAAATAACCAATCCAACCTCCAATCCGAGCATGAACCAAGGCTTGCCGCTCGACACCTTCACGATAAACCATGGCGACATCGCCGGCTTCTCTATCAGCAACGCCGGAACGGTGCTCAACGTGGGAGATTCCAGCCATAAAATTTACCAATACACACTGCCAGTGACGTTCGGCAACTCGCCGTTCAATACGATAACGCCGTGCGTTCAAGGATGCGATCCACACGGCTTTGGTTTTAATAGTACGGACAAGTTCATGGTTGTCGGCGACGGCACGTCCACGGGATGGCTCGATATCGGCCAAGTCCCCACGAATCATTGGAAGAAGGTCACCAATCCGCAGTTTATCGTTCCTTTTAGCGCCGCGGTATATATGCCGGGCGGCTAGATGAGCGAAATCCACTTCTTCATGATCTCGTCCTCGTTCTTGAGCTGCTCCATGAGCAATGCTTGCAGCGCTTCGTGTTCGCGGAGGAGTTCGGCGCGCTCCGCGATTTCGAAATCGAAGGCGGCGTGCTGCGCGGCGAGCTGTGCTTTTTGATCGTCGGAGAGATCGCCGGTGGATTGCGCCGCGCCGCGGGTGACCGGCATGACCGATCGCGACGCCGGAGCGCCGCGATCGGTACGCAGGAGTGGAAGCGGGCCGGTCACTCGGTAATCGACTGGATGAACTTCTTGGTGATGCTGTCGTCGGCTTTGCGCTGTGCCATGTCGACGTTGCGCAGCGTGTCGATTTCACGCATGTTTTCGCTGCGTTCGTTCATCATCTGATCGAAGATCTCAGACTGCATCTGCATCTGCTCTTGATTTTGCACTTCGGACGAATAGATGCCGAGCTGGAAGGTTTCGTCTTGGTTGTTGAGTGCGTTCATCGCGCCGTTTTCGACGCTGCCGACGCCGCCGCCCAAAGCACCGCCGAGCGCGCCGCCGAGCAAACCGGAACCGACTCCTTCGAGCATGGGAAGTAGAAAAGCCATTCGATCGTACTCCTTACAGTTGGCGGAGCGTTAGTCGCCGTCGTCGCCGGACAACAGTCCGGCGTAGTCGGCGACCTGCTGCTGGTAGGGCTGGGGCGCAGCGACCTGTTGCGGCGGCGTCAGTGCCGGCATGGATTGCGCTTGCGATTGAAGCGCACCCAACTCGGCGATGAGGGTGCGCAACTCGGCAACGGCCGTTTCTTGAGGATCGCCGGCTTCATCGGTCGCGCCTTGCGAGCCGGCCGGAATCGCCGGTTCGGTGGAAGCGGATCCCGTGAGGCGAGCGTAGTGCTGGAGGACTGAATCGGCGTACCCGAGGCGGCGCCCGCCGGGCCACTGCGTCGTGGTGCCGGTGGCGTCGGGATTGCCGGCGTTGTAGGCGGATAGCGCCCGATGGACGTTCCCGCCGTATTGCGAGAGCAGTCCCGACAGCATGCCGGCGGCATAATCGGCGTTCTGACCGGGTTCATCGCGCCGGGAGATTGGGCGAAGGCGTGCCAGCGGTCGTCGATCTGGAAGAGTCCGCGGCCGTGGCCGCCGTCGCCGACGACGTTCCGGCCGGCGTTGCTGCCGGGGCCGCCGGTTTCTTGGGCGGCGACCGCAGCGAGCAGCTCCGGGTCGACGCCGTGGCGGCGAGCGGCCGAGGCGATTTGGGGAGCGTAGGCGACGCCGTGGGAGGCGAGGCGAGATGCAGCGGAATCGACGTTCATGGTATGCGTCCATCCCGCGACGGCGGTATTTGACAAGCCGCGGCGACGGGTCTTAAAATGTCCAGGTCGTGGAAGGCCTCGCCGCTGGCGGGGCCTTCATACTGCAACCGAAGGTGACATGGCTCGTTCGCACCAGGTCGACGTCGGCGGCCTCCTCGCCGGTGGGCATCAGCGCATGCTCGTCGACGACGAGGTGCCGATCGAAGCGTTCGAAGGAATCGGTTTCCCGAATCCGGCCCGCGTCCAGCTGGAGTTGCGGTATGCCGACCGGATGCTCGTCGTCGCGGGAACCGTCGACGCGCACGCCGCCGGTGAGTGCGATTCGTGCTTGGAACAGGTCGAACGCGTACGTTCACGTCGACGTCGACGAGCGGCTCGATCCGTGGAACGACGGCGAGGACGATCCGTTCGGAGATGGCAACGTCATGGCGGGCAGCCGGCTCGACGTCGCCGACCTGGCGCAGCAGCTCGTGCTGAGCGTGCTGCCGATGGGCTTGCGGTGCAGCGACGATTGCAAGGGGCTTTGCGGCACCTGCGGAGCAAACAGGAACGCGAGCGCGTGCTCGTGCGAGAACGGAGACACACGTGGCAAATCTAAAATGGAAAACACCGCGCAGTAAGACGCGCAGCCGCCGTGCGGCAAACTGGAAACTGGACGCGGTGACCACCGTCGAATGTCCGCAGTGCCATCAGCCGAAGCGCCCGCATTTCGCGTGCGAGAGCTGCGGCACGTACGCCGGCCGTCAGGTCATCGAAATTCGCGAAGAACACGCCGGCGCACGAACGCGGCTGAGATGTCCCTGGACGGCGTGAAGATCGTCGGCGTCGGACATTACGCACCGGCGAACGTCGTGACCAACAAGGATCTCGAGCAGTGGCTCGACACGTCCGACGAGTGGATCGCTCGCCGGACCGGAATGAAAAGCCGCCACTGGGCTCGGCCGGAAGAATCGACCAGCGATTTGGCTCTTGCGGCGGCCGGCGTTGCGCTCGAATACGCCGGACTCCGCCCGGCGGACATCGATTGCTACATCGTCTGCACCGTTACGCCCGACTACTATTTTCCGGCGACGGCGTGCCTCGTCGCCGCCCGCCTGGGTGCCAGGGAGAAACCGGCGTTCGACATCTCGATCGCCTGCAGCGGCTTCATCTACGGGCTGACGGTCGCATCGGCCTGATCCGCTCCGGCGTCTACAGGCGCGTGATGCTGATCGGCGCCGAGACGCTTTCGAAAATTCTCAACAAAGAGGACCGGTCGACCGCGATTCTCTTCGGCGACGGCGCGGGCGCCGTGATCTTGGAAGCGTCCGAGGAGAATTCGTTTCTCTCGTCCGAACTCGGGTCCGATGCAAGCAGGCCGGAATTGCTGTACGTCCGCGCGAGCGGGTCGCGCCATCCGATCGACCGCGCGGCGCTGGATGAGAAGCTCAATCTGATTCAGATGCAGGGCCGCGAAGTCTTTAAATCGGCCGTCATCAAGATGATCGATGCGACCGGCAAGGCGCTCGCCAAAGCAGACTTGACCAAGCACGACGTCACGCTGCTCATTCCGCATCAGGCCAACAAACGCATCATCGATGCGGCCGCGAAGTATCTCGAAATGCCGGCCGACAAAGTGCGTCATCGAACATCGCACGAGTACGGAAACACGTCGGCCGCGTCGATTCCGATTGCGCTCTCGGAAACCGTGCGGGCGGGCCGTGATCGGCCGGGCGACGTCATCGTCTTCGTCGCGTTCGGCGGCGGCCTCTCGTGGGGCGCCGTCGCATGGCGTTGGGCGGCATAATGCGCATCGGCGTCGATCTTTCCGGGCCAAGGTTCGCAAACCGTCGGCATGGGCGTCGACGTTGCGCGCCCAATCGCCGGAGGCGCGCGACCTGTTCGATCGCGCTCCGCCGCGTGCTCGGCTACGATTTGCTCGCGCTTGCAGAACGACGGCCCGGAAGAGAGGCTGCGCGAGACGCAGTTCAGCCAGCCCGCGATCTTCGTCACGAATCTCGCGCTCTACTATGCGGTCGGCGATGCGCCGCAGCCGGTCGTCAGCGCCGGGCATTCGTTCGGCGAATTCTGCAGCCTGATGATCGCCGGATCGCTGTCGTTCGAGGAGGCGCTTCGCATCGTCGACCGAACGCGGCCAGGCGATGCAGGACGCTGCGGAACTCGAAGCCGGCGGCGATGTCGGCGGTGCTCGGACTCGAGGCGGGTGCCGTGCGCGCGCGTCGCGGACGCGTTCGCGAACGACAACCGGGCGTCGCGTGCAACTGGCGAACTTCAACTCGCCGACGCAGATCGTGATCAGCGGCGACGACGTGCGGTGCGCGCCGCCGGCGACGCGATGCTCGCGGCCGGCGCAAAGCGCGTCGTCCCGCTCAACGTTTCGGGCGCGTGGCACAGCGAACTCATGGAGCCGGCGCGTCGCGCGCTTCGCCGGGCGCCGTCGAACGCGCGCACGTTCACGATGCCGCACTTCGACGTCATTTCGAACGTCGACGCGCAGCCGTACCGCGACGTCGGACGGCATTCAGGCAGAATCTCGTGCGTTCGATCACCGACGAAGTGCGCTGGCACGAAACCGCCGAACGTCTGCTGTCGTACGATCTCGACGTCGTCGTCGAGTTCGGCGCAAGCGCGCGTGCTCGCTCCGCTGATGAAGCGCATGGCCAACGCGCCGAAGCGATGCTCGTCGGTGAGCGACGTGGGCGTCGAGAAACTGCGCGCGAAGCTTGCGCGGCGACGGCATGAAGTTTGACGGAAAGAGTCGCGCTCATCACCGGCGCCAGCCGCGGCATCGGCCGCGCCATTGCGATCGAATTTGCAACGCGCGGCGCGCGACGTCGCGCTCGTCGGACGCGACGTTGCCGCGCTGGAGGAAACGGCGGCCCTCTGCGCGGCGGCACGCCCGGGCGCGGTCGCGCATCTGTTCGCGCGACGTCACCGAGTCAAGCAGCGGTCGATTCGGCGGTCGCCGCAGAACCGCTGGCTCGCTTCGGCCGCATCGACTGTCGCCGTCGCCAATGCCGGCCAATCGATCGATGCGCTCCTGCTCCGCCTCAAGGCCGAGACGATCGACCAGATGCTCGACGTCAATCTGAAGTCGGCGTTCTATCTCTGCGCGCGCGGTCGCAAAGCCGATGATGAAGCAGCGCTCCGGTTCGATCGTGCTCGTGTCACGAGCATCGTCGGCATGACCGGCAACGCCGGGCAGGCCGCCTACGCCGCCTCGAAGGCCGGCCTGCTCGGGCTCTGCAAGTCCGTTGCGAAGGAGTTGGGTTCGAGGAACATAAGAGTCAACGCCGTCGCGCCGGGCCTCATCGAGACCGCGATGACCGAAAAGATGCCCGACGCCGCGACGGGAGTATCTTGATAAAGCAAGCCGCTCTCGGCCGGCCGGGAACGCCGGAGGACGTCAGCGGCGTCGGTCGCCTTCCTTTGTTCCGACGCCGCCGGGTACGTCACCGGTCAGACGATCGTCGTCGACGGCGGCGTAGCTGATGTGAGTACGCACGTCGAGTCATACCGTCGTCAATAAGGAGACGCAATGTCCACCTTCGACAAAGTCAAGAAGATCATCGTCGAGCAGCTCGGCGTCGACGAATCGGAAGTCACGCCCGAAGCGTCGATCACCGACGATCTCGGCGCCGATTCGCTCGACCAGGTCGAGCTGGTCATGGCGTTCGAGACCGAGTTCAACATCGACATTCCCGACGAAGAAGCCGAGAAGATCAAGACCGTCGGCGACGCCGTGAACGCATCGACGAGGCGACCGCCGGCTCTTCGGCATAAGCACGCGGCTGCGTTTCGTCATTGTTCGATCAACTCAGCGAGCGCCTAGCGCGCGATCTTCAAGCGGCTGGGCGGCCGCGGCCGCCTCACCGAAAGCGACGTCACCGAGGCGCTGCGCGAAGTGCGCGTCGCGCTGCTCGAGGCCGACGTCTCGCTCGGCGCAGCCAAGAACTTCGTCGCGGCGTCAAGGAGCGGGCGATCGGCGCCGACGTTCTCGAGTCGCTGACGCCGGCGCAGACGATCGTCAAGATCGTCCACGACGAACTCGTCGAGCTGCTCGGCGGCGCGCAAGCGCGCTTGCAGTTCTCCGACGCACCGCCGTCGGTGATCATGCTGGTCGGACTGCAGGGCTCCGGTAAGACGACGCAGGCCGGCAAGCTGGCGCTGCGCTTGAAGGAGCAAGGCCGCCGCACGCTTGCTCGTTGCCGCCGACGTCTACCGTCCGGCCGCGATCGAGCAGCTGCAAACGCTCGGCAAGCAGATCGACCTGCCGGTCTTCGACGGGCGACGCGAAGATCCGGTCGAAGATCGCGCGCGACGGCGTCGCGGAAGCCAAGCGCCTCGGTCTCTCGACGGTCATCATCGATACGGCCGGCCGGCTGCAGATCGACGACGAGCTCATGGACGAGCTCGAGCGCGATCAAAGCGGCCATCAATCCGAAGGAGATTCTGCTCGTCGCCGACGCGATGACCGGGCAAGAGGCGACCAGCGTCGCCAAAGGCTTCAACGAGCGTCTCGGCATCACGGGCGTGATTCTCACGAAGATGGACGGCGATACGCGCGGCGGCGCGGCGCTTGTCGATTCAGCCGAAACCGGCGCGCCGATCAAGTTCGTCGGCGTCGGCGAGAAGCTCTCGGCGCTCGAGCCGTTCTATCCGGACCGCCTCGCCTCGCGCATTCTCGGCATGGGCGACGTGCTCACGCTCATCGAGAAAACGCAGACCGTCTACTCGCAAGATCAGGCGAAGCAACTCGAGCAGAAGCTGCGCAAGCAGGGCTTCACGCTCGACGACTTCCTCGACCAGATGCGCAGATGCGCAAGATCGGCTCGATGACCGACATCATGAAGATGATTCCCGGCCTCTCGAGCCGTTGCCGAAAGACTTCGAGATCCCCGAAACGGACGTCGCGAAGATCGAAGCGATCATCTGCTCGATGACGCGGCGCGAACGCCGTAATCCGGATCTGCTCAACGGTTCGCGCCGCAAGCGAATTGCGATGGGCTCCGGCACGCAAGTTTCCGACGTCAACCGGCTCGTCAAACAGTTCGAGCAGTCGCGTCAGATGATGAAACAGTTCGGCGGAAAGAGACGGCGATTGCCGGCAATTCCCGCGGGTCTGCGATAGCACCCCCCATGAAAGACGAAAATGGTAAAAATCAGACTGCGCCGCATGGGCGCGAAGAAACAGCCGACGTACCGCTTCGTCGTCGCCGACGCGCGCGCGCCGCGCGATGGCCGGTTCATCGAAATCCTCGGCCACTACAATCCGCGCACGGAACCGAGCACCGTCGAAGTCAACGAAACGAAAGCGAAGGAGTGGCTCGCCAAGGGCGCACAGCCGTCGGTGACGGTGCGCCGTCTGTTTGCCGAAAAGGGCATCATGGAGCGCGGCCCGATTCCTGAGACCAAACGCAAGCCGAAGTCCGAAAAAGGCGGCTCGTAGATGAGCGCGTTCGACGACGAATTCGGATTATTCGGCGAAGAGTCGGTCGAGGTCGAACGCCGGCCGACGCTCGGTGCGCGCAAGATCGCGGCGAACGAAACGGTGATCGACGAGATCGAACTCGAGGACGGCCAGCGACCGGTTCGGCGCGATCGCCCTCCGAGGCGCGAACACGATCGGCCGCGGCACACGAACCGCACGCCGGGCGATCCGTGGGCGGGGCACCGGCGCGCGAGCGCGCTGCTGGGCTTCGTCGCGCGCAAGCTCGTGGCGGATGCGGAATCGGTTGCGGTCGAGCTGTTCGTCGACGAACAAGCGCAGCCGGTGATCGAATTGGTCGTCGCTCCCGACGATCTCGGCAAGGTCATCGGGCGAAGTGGACGCGTCGCGCACGCGCTGCGCACGCTGGTCCGCGCGACGGCCGAAGGACGCGTTTCGGTCGACATCCTCGACAGCGAAGAGGCGGCGGAAGCGCCCGAAGGGGACGACCGCGGCTGAAGGCACGCGCCACCCCGTCGGACGTATCGCCGGCGCGTTCGGCGTAACCGGTGAGATGAAGTGCGACCCGACTAGTTCGGGTCGCTCCGTCTTTGAGCCCGGCGCGCAACTCGACGCGGAACGTGACGGCGTCACGTTGACGTTGCGCTTAACCGCAGTTCGTCAGCACAAGGGGCGGCTGTTGATTCGCGCGGAGCGCGTCGAGGACGCCGATGCGGCCAAAGCGCTCGCGGGTGCGGTTCTTTTCGCGCCCCGCGAACGATTGGAGGTCGGAGCCGACGAGCATCTCGACGCCGATCTCATTGGATGCCGCGTGCTGGGCGTGGACGGAACGGATTACGGCACGGTAAGTGCCGTCGAGCACTACCCGGCCAGCGACATGCTCGTCGTCGGCAAAGCGCTCGTCCCGATGGTTCGTGCGATCGTACGCGAAATCGATACCTCCGCGCGCCGAATCCTCATCGATCCACCTCTCGGTTTATTCGACGACGCAACGTTACCGTGAAACGGTGAAGGCGTTGAATTGCGTGCCTGCGAACGTCTTGGTCGGCAACCCTCCGGCAGGATAGTTCCAGTAAGCGAACTGGTTACGATTGTCCGGCTGGGCGACCACGGTGGCCCCTTGTATCCAAAACTGATACGCGAGTGGAGCGGCGTTCTCAAGCGACGTCGTGCCGACGAGCGTCCCTTTGCGGTTCGAAACCTTAAATCGATAGATCTGGAACGAGCTGCCGTCGGCAACTGCGACGTGGCTCCCGTCCCACTGCACTCCTCCCGGCCCGGAAATGGCATGATTGAGCGTCACGGCGACAAAGCCCGAAGCGCCTTTCGGCAGTTCGTAAAAGACAAAATCGTTGCTTGCGCTGATGCCGTCGACGTAAAGATTGCCGTTTGCATCGTACGTGCAAAAGAAGAAGTGCGCGTCGCGCGTGACTTTATACGTCACGGGCGGATACTTCGGCGCGGCGGGAAAAACGACCACGTTTCCGGGATTGCGATTGCTCGTGCCGCCGCCATACGTCGCTACCGCTAGGTCGCCGCTCGCCGGGTCGACGGAACATCCGCGAGGATTGTTGCCCGCGCCATTGATGGCCGCAAACGGTGTCGTCGCGCCGTGGGCAAACTCGACGACCTCGGTTTCGTGGTCGCTGTATCGCGACGTGGTAAGCCAAACGTTTCCCTTGACGTCCGAGCACACTCCACCGACTTCCGCTTGCAGCGTCAGTTGGCCGGCCGGCATGCCGCCGGGAAACGAAAACATCTCCGCGCCGTCTTCAGCAGTGGCGTACAGCAGACTATGGCGGTTTGGAGCAGATCGGAAGCCCAAAGACGCGGACGACCTCGCGAGAGGCGTGCTCGACGCGGAACCCGCTCCGCCACATGCCGCAAGCGGCCCACATGTGGCGGCAGTAAGTGCGAACGACAGGAACGATCGTCCGGTCATTTTGAGAATACCGCGATGCTTTGGCCCGGACCCCAAACGTTGGAAAACGAGCGTCTCTCTTCGGCGCCGAGCGTGGCGGTTTTCGGATCGTATTCGTAGATGTGGACGGTAGCGACCGGATAAGAGTTGAGCGCGAAGAATTCGCGCTCGTGCGACGCTAGTCCAACTCCGCCGTATTCGCCCGGGCCCGACGGATAAAAGAGCTTCGGAACGCCGGAACCGTGCGGAAAGACGGCAATCGAATCGTTAAAACTCCCCTTATATCCGTCAATGCTGGTGAGGAGGTCGCCGTTGCGATCCGAGACCAGATAAAACGTGCCTGAAGATTTGCCCAGATTGGCAAAGAGGTGCGCGTGCGTGGAACCGCTGGAAAACTCGTCGATTGAACCCGTATACGTCGAAGGGGACGACCAAACATCGAAGACGTCGCCCTGCGGGTCGGCGACGAGACCCAAGATGCCATTACCGAAACGCTTGGCCCGTTCGTCGACGAGCGTTCGCAGAGGCTTCGGGCAAACGTTGCCTTTTGGAAGCGGCTCGGCGTACTCCGCAATCGATGCGCCTTCTCGGGAGAGATACAACTTTCCGTTCCTGAGTGCGAGCGTGCCGGCGTGCGGATGCAGCAGACAGGTTGTGCTTGGAACGGTGGAACCGGGAGGAAACTGATAGAGCTTTCCGTCCCCGTTGTAAAAGAATTTCTCCGCAAAGAGATCGTTCTGCGCATCGACTGCGAGCAATCCAAAGCCCGTGTTACCCTCCGGCCGTATCGTATAGAGCGGCGACGGAGTCGGCCCGGCCGCTTGTGCGTCAAAAACCTGAATGTAAGGGGCTCGCGACTGTGGTTTACCGCCGAGCGTGTACAGCAGGTTGGGCGGCAGCGTTCGACCGGCGGTTACGGGAGCACCCGACGTCCCGAGTGAGTGGGGTGCCTTCGCGAAGGGAATCGCGGCGCTGCAGCCGGCGAGAAGCACGAGGGCGAAGGCGAGCCGCTGTATCAACTGTTATTCGGATGGGCGGTCGCGTAGCTGGTTACAGCGGCGTCCACGGCACTTTTATACGTGGAGCCCTTGCCGACGGCGTGATCGAGCTCGGCCCCGAAGCAGGTGTAGATCGAAAGCGTGAAGACGATTTCGGCGCGGCCGTGCTTGGGAACGTTCTGAGCGAGCGTTCCTCCGGCGATGGTGTTATTGCGATTCGCGCCGCAGATCGAATCGGCTTGCGCTATGGTTGAGCCCGGCGGCGCCATCGCTACGCGATAGTGGCGCTGCATCGAGAAAAAGAGTTCGTTGGTTGCGTTGGTGAGATCGGCCGCCGCAAACGGGGCGGTTGCCGTGATCGGCGCGACGATGACACCGCGGTCGGGCTTCACCAGCGGCGTAGGAGAGGGGCCGGCCGCGCCTTTGTGGTGGAAAACCGAATCGACGATGCTCCCGATGCCGTGAATCTGCATTTGAGCGCCGTTGGTGGAGCTTGGCGCGGGCGTGTTGGCCGACTGCGTCTGGATGTTCTGCGTTCCGCGACCGACGAACGCGAGAATCTGCGCGCGCGCCAGCAGCGATTGCGATGCCACGTCGGCGACGCTCTGTACCTGCGCGGTCTGCGAGAAAAGAATGACGCCGCTATCGACGCTGACGACTTGCTCGACGACGGCGGCCGTGTCGCCGACGGGCGTCACGTAACCGCTAATGTAGAAGTCGGCCTTCTGCGTGCGCGCGGTCTCGAGAAAATCGGTTCGCTTGACGCCGGTGGGGACCGCAAGAACGTTCAGGCCGCCGGCAGCGGACATCTCCTGTGCCAGGATCGACGCGATCGCGAAGCCGATTTTTGCGTCGACGCCGGTCTGAACGTCGAACGGGTAGATGAGTACGGTCGCCGTTGCGGCGCTGTTCGGCGCGACGAACGGTGTCGGAGAAACTCTGGGGGCGGGCGTCGCGGGCGTCGGCGTAGGCGGTGCGGCCGCAGCCGACAGTGCCGTCGCCGCAAGCAAGAGTGCAATCGTCCCTAGAAGCCGCCGCACGAACCGTCCTTTCGAGAATCCATCCGGCCGCTATTCGCTGAGCCGGCTGGCGTATCCGTCAGCGCCGCGAGCTCGACGCCGCGCCGTATTCCGCGCCGAAGAGAAAAATCGAGCCGATGAAGTAAAACCAGAGGAGCAGAACGAGCGGCGCGGTGAGGGCGCCGTAGATGCGTGTAAAGTCGACGTGCGTGACGTACTGCGCGAAGGCCACTTGCACGACCGGCCACGCCACGGCGACGACGCCGGCGCCGCGAAACGCGTAGCCCCACGTGACGGAACGGTTGGGCAGCCAGCGATAGAGTACGACCGTCACGATGAAAACGAGTGCCATCGAAACGGCGTAGGCCAGCACGTGCGAGATTGCATCGGGCTCGGCAACGCCGCCGATGCGGGCAACGACCGAGAACAGTGCGGGCAGCGCGATCGCGACGATCAGCGCGACGCCGACGACCGGCAACATGACGATCGACAGGGCCACGTTATGGACGAGCGGGCGCCCTTTGGGAACGCCCAGCGCGCGATCGAGCGCGAATGCAAGCGCCATGAAGAGGTTCTTCCCCGACCATAGCAGGACGAGCAGCGCAATCGCGCTGGAGATGCCGCGTCCGTAGATGTACGTTTCGAGGTTCGCGGCGACGTAGTCGTGCAGCGTCGGCGAGAACGTGTCGAAGAAGGCGAGCATGCGATGCTGGGCCGAGGGCAACACGAGGGTCGCCGCGCTCAGCACCAGGACGCAGAGCGGAAACATCGCAAACAGCGCATTGAAGGCGATCGCTTGCGCGAGAAAAGCGCAGCCATCGCGGGAGAAGCGCAGCACGGCGTCGCGAAAGGCGGAAATGAATCGCCCCATTCGACGCGGTATATCGTGCCGGGTGCTCGTATTCCCACCGGCTGCGGCGGTGACGGTGGCGCTCGACGGCCGTCCGGTAGCCGCGTACGTTCGAGCGCAGCTCGCAGGCGGTCGCGTTTACGCTCCATTGAGCCTGCTGCGAACGCTGGTCGACCGTTTATGGATCGAAGGCGGTGCGGTGTTCGTCGAGAGCGCCGGGCGGCGCGCTCGCGTTCCGCTCGAGGTGCGATTTTCCGACGACGGCGTCATCGGCGTGGAAGTGGCTCCCGTTTTGCGCGCGTTGGGCGACTCCGTGTACTATTGGGCGCCGTCGCGCACCCTAGAAGTACGCACGCCGCCGCCGCTGCCGGTGGCGCCGGGCCAACCGTTGCAAACAACGGTCGCTCCGCGCGAAGTCTTCACGCCGGAGCCGCGCGCAACCGTGCGGCCGGTGTGGAGCGGATCGCCGCAGCCGAGGCGAACGCCGCTGCCGGCGCCCCCATCAGGTTAACGAGGCGGCGCCGAAACGAGGTCTTGCGCGAGAACGAAGGTAATGCCGTCGGCTTGCAGTTCCGGAATCATCGCGCGCACGGCTGCGAGCGTCGTAGGGCGCGGATGCCCAATTGCAATCGCGCTTCCGGTACGTCGCGCAATTGCGGCAGCCTCGCGTAACTGGGCTTCGGTATACGCGACCGACTCTTGGTTGTCGAGAAAGACGTCGCGTGCTGCGGTTGGAACGCCCGCCGCTTGGGCCGTCTGCTCGCCGAGCGACGATGGGCTCGTTCGTGAATCGATGAAGAAGAGATCGCCACGCTTGGCCAACACGCCGATGACGTCGTGCATCACGCGTGAATCGGCAGAACCCTTGCTACCCTCGTGATTGTTCACGCCGCGCGCCAACGGCACTTGATCGAGATCGCTCTCCACTTGCGTCGTGATTTGCGCGTCGGACATTTCGGTCGTAACCTTTCCAGGGCCCGGATTCAGGCCGGAAATCGTCTCCATCGGAAGATGAAGCATGACGCCTTTTCCCGCGTCGGCCGCTTCGCGCGCAATCGTCCCGGTATAGTGCACGTCCGGCAGCACCGAAACCGTCAGCGGGACGTCGAGCGCGACGAAACCGCGCTCGGTATCGATCCACTGCCCGCAATCATCAACGATTAAGGCGAGGCGCGGGCCGCCGGATGCACCCGCAGCGGGTGTCACGCGCTGCAGCGGTGATGGGGACGGGGAGGGTATCGCCGGCGATTCGCTGGGAACGGCGGACGGCGCTTCGGTGAGCGCCGGCACCGGCGTCTCTTCCACTGCCGGCGACGGCGGCGCAATACTCTCCTGCGCCTGGCTACCAACGACGGTTTGCGTGGGCGGATGCTTGGCACGCGGGGCGAGCAGCCACCAGGCGGCTACGACCGCAAATGCAAGCACTGCAAGCAATCCAAGCGGCGACCGCCCGCGGCGCGCACGCGACGATTTCGGCACGAGCGCTCATTCGGCGCCCTCGCATGCCTTCATCCCGCGGCGCGAAGGAGAGCGCGACGGAGCGCAGCAAAGCGGGTCGTGTGAAATCCATCTGGGCCATCGTCTTCGCATCGTTCGTCGCGGTTGCGTTTGTGGGGGCGCCCCGCGAACCAGTCGCGGCGAGCCCAGCGGCGACACCCGTTCCGCTGCCCTCTCCCGATCGTTTACTCTATCTCATCCGGCGACAATTCCGTTCGCATCGTCCGCCGCCGCCGTTCGTGACGTATACGTTGATTCGCAAACAAACGCTCGACGACGGCTTCCCCGATTTGGTGAACAGTTACACCTACCATGTTTGGTGCCGCACCTACGATCGCGCGGCGCTCGGGCGCAAAGTCTACCGCGGCTCCGCTCGCGGAACGCTGGAGTTCTTGCGGCCCTCATTCAACGAGCCGTGGGACCCCGGGCCGCCGACCGCCGATTTGTTCGAATCGGCGCCCGTGAGACCCCACACGAACCCGCAAACCTTCGTACCGACGCCTGAACCCACCGGCAGCGTGCCGCCCCTGATCGCGAGCGTCAGCGTCATGGGCGAGTTCGACTATCGCATCACCAACATCGCCACGCAGGGAAGCGTCACGCACGTATCGCTGGTGCCGCGCCGCGACCCCGATCGCAATCGCCTGCGCGAACTTTTCGTCGACTCGAAGACCTTGGAACTGCAACAAGTCGTCGCTACCGATAAACTCTACGACGAGGACAGCCACCACGTGTATCCGATGATGTTTACCGTGACGATGGGTTCGCTGCAGGGCATTCCGGTCGTAACGCACATTCACGGAACGCCGACGTTAGAAAGCGATGCCGACTATCTCGGAAAGGATGCGACGGTCGATTACGATTTCAACGACGTCGTCTTCCCTGCGGCGCTCCCGGCGTGGTTTTTCGAACCGCGTTCGTACGCATCGCACGTAGACGATCCGCCCAGCTGACGCGCAAAAACCCGATCGATGCCGCTGCAAAATCGGGTAACGCCGTTCGGGGAAGTCGTCGCGCTGCCCGGGCGTGGGACGATCATGGGAAACCGCGGTATCCTGCACGACGATGCGCGGCGCGTCGTGCGTCAATTTCAAGTGCGGCGCTGGATTGCGTGCCGTTTAGAGTGGCGCGGTCGCAAGCGCGCCGGTCATGGCGCCGCACCGCTACACCGAGTTGTTCTTCCTCGACGAAGCTGCGGCGTTCGCCGCCGGGCATCGTCCGTGTGCCGAGTGCCGGCGCGAAGACTACCGTTCGTTTTGCCGGCTGTGGGAAGGGTCGCGGTGCGGAGTGCCCGCCGCAGATGCGATCGATCTCGCGTTGCACGCGGAACGGTTGGACGGCCGCCGTAAACGGACGCATCGCGCTGCGTTCGCCGGTTTGCCGGACGGAACGTACGTCGCACCGGACGGACGGCCGTGGCTGGTGTGGGGCGACGCGTTGCGCCTGTGGTCGGGGAACGCTTACGTCGAAACGGCGGCGCGTCCGCATGCCGGCGATGTGGAGGTGCTGACTCCGCCCTCAATCGTGCGCGTGTTTTCCGCCGGGTACCGTCCGGCCATTCATGTCAGCGCGCCGGCATAAGTCCGCATGAGGTAGTCGCACCGGCTCGCGGCGGTATCGGCAGGCATGACCTGGAGTGCGGTGCTCGATATCGTCTTTCCGCCGCAATGCGCCGGGTGCAACGCGCTCGGCAGCGGCTTGTGCCGCGTCTGCGCGCCACTTTCCGGTACCGCGATCCGTCTGGGTCTTCCGCACGTTGACGTCAGGGCGTACGGCAGGTATGAAGGCGTCGTGCGTTCGGCGATCTTGGCGTTAAAAGACGGACGGCGCGACGTGGCCGACGCGCTGGGAGAACGCATCGCGCCGCTCGTCGCATCGCAAGCGTTGCTCGTTCCGGTGCCCACGACTGCGAGGCGCATTCGCGTGCGCGGCATGGATGGCGTCGCGCTGCTCGCGTGCCGCGCGGCAGAGATTGCCGGGGCAACGGTCGTCGCGGCGATGCGCCAGCGGGCGGGGGACGCGCAGCGCGGGCGAACTCGCGAGGAACGTCTGGCCGCGCGCGGACGCTTCGTCTGCGACGCATCGCTGATCGCACGCCGCCGCGTCGTGTTGATCGACGACGTCTGCACGACGGGCGCAACGCTCGCCGATTGCCGCCAGGCGGTCGTCGATTCAGGCGGATTCGTCGCAGGGGCCGTGGTTGCGGCCGCGACGAAAAGCGGGGCCTCGTGGATGTCCCTGCCCGACTGACCGCGCGCGACCTCCTCTATTTAGAGCGCGCCTACGAGCTCGCCGCGCGCGGCACCGGTAGCACCGCACCCAACCCGCCGGTCGGAGCGGTCGTGGTGCGCGACGGCGCCATCCTGGGTGAGGGCTACCATCGGCGCGCCGGGTGCGCGCACGGCGAAATCGTTGCGCTCGAGCGGGCCGGGGCGGCGGCACGCGGAGCCACGCTGTACGTATCGCTCGAACCGTGCGTTCGACGCCGGGCGCGTGCCGGCGTGCGCGCCGCGCGTGATCGACGCCGGGATCGCGCGCGTCGTTTGCGGCGTCGTCGATCCCAATCCCGCAAATGACGGCCGGGGCATCGCGTATCTTCGCGAGCGGGGAGTGGACGTCTCCGTCGCCGGGGACGCACGCGCGCGCGAACTCATCGAACTCTTCACCGGCTCGATCGCCTCGACGCGCCCGTATCTCGCGTTGAAGATGGCGATGTCGCTCGACGGCGCGATTGCGTCGCGTTCGGGCGTGCGCGAACAGCTCGGGTCGGAAGCCGAGCGGCTTTACGTGCGCGATCTGCGAATTGCCTACGACGCCGTGATGGTGGGTGCCGGAACCGTCCGTGTCGACGACCCGCAGTTGACCGTACGTCCGCACCACGACCGTCTGCGGCCCTATGTGCGCGTCGTCGCGTGCGAAACCGAAACCATTGCGGCCTCGAGCCGCGTTCTCGCTGCGGTGGATGGATATTCGCCGACGATCGTGCTGGCCCCGGCCGGCCTGCGCCGGCGGTTCGAGAATGTATCCGGTGCGGCCGACGTCAAGTTCGTCGGAAGCGCCGAGAGCACGCATCTCGACCTTCGCAGCGCGATGGAGACGCTGCGCGAGGCCGGCGTCTACAGCGTGCTCTGCGAGGGCGGCCCGACGCTGGGAGCGCGGTTGATCGTGGACGGCCTCGTCGAACGCTTTTACTGGGCGATCGCACCGCGGCTGATCCGAAGTGAAACTGCCGTTCCAGTTTTGGCCGGCGTCGATTTTGCGACCGTGCACCCGCGCCTGCAGTTCGATCGCGCGCACCGCGTCGGCGACGACGTCGTTATTTCGGGACGATTCGTTGTTTAGCGGGATTGTAGCGCATCGCGGCGTCGTGGTGGCAAACGACGCACTGTCCGGCGGCGGAGCCCGGCTGTGCGTACGCTGCGATGCCGCCGCGGATGAAGGCGTCGAGCCGAAGGATTCGGTCGCGATCGACGGCGTCTGCCTCACCGTGACGAATGTCGATTCCGGCTTGCTCGGCTTCGACGTCGTGCCGGAAACGCTGGCGCGCAGCACGCTCGGCGACCGCGTGCCGGGCGACCGCGTGAATCTCGAGTTTGCGGTCCGGGCCGGCGACCGTATCGGCGGCCACTTCGTCTACGGGCACGTCGACGCGGTCGCGCGCGTGCTCGCTCGCGCACCCGAAGGACAAGGCGAGCGCGTGCGCTTCGAACTTCCCGCGGCACTCGCGTTCGGAATCGTCGAGAAGGCATTCGTGGCGATCGACGGCGTGAGCCTCACGGTGGCCGCGGCCGGCGACGACTGGTTCGAGGTCGCGGTGATTCCCGAAACGCTCGCGCGCACGACGCTCGGCGAACGCGCCTCCGGCGGCATGGTAAACCTCGAAATCGATCCGATCGCACGCTACGCAGCCGGCAGACGAACGTGAGGTACCGAGAGGCGCTCGCGCCCGGAGCGCGCGTCTTCGAGTCGCGCGTGCGCGCACAATGGTGCGACGTCGACGTCGCGGGCATCGTCTATTTCGGTGCGTACTGGCGGTTCGTCGAACGCGCCGAGATGGATTTCTTCCGCGATCTCGGGTTTGCGTACGATCGCGTCTTCGAAGAGTACGATTTTTGGCTGCCGCGCGTCCGCTGCGAAGCCGAATACCACGCGCCGGCGCTGATGGACGACTGGCTGCGGCTGCGAACGCACGTCGAGCACGTCGGCGCGTCGAGCCTGCGCTGGCGAACCGTCGTGTTCAACGAACGCACGGGGGAGCCGGGCGCGCAGTTCGCTTTGACCGTCGCGTGCATCGATCGGGAGCGGAAGAAGAGCCGCCCGCTGCCCGAAGTTTTTCGCACGGCGCTGGCGGCGTGCGTGGCGCCGGCGACGCCATGAGCGCGACCGTGTCCCGCGTTGCTACGCTGGTGGCGCCGCGACGCATCGAGTTGCGGGAGGAAGCCGTGCCCGCGGCGCCCGACGGGGGCATGGTCGTTCGCGTCCGCGCCGCGCTCACCGACGGCACGGACCTCAAAGCATATCGCCGCGGGCATCCGAAGATGCCGATGCCCACGCGCTTCGGGCACGAGTTTTCCGGCGACGTCGTTGCAACCGGCGCCGGTGTCGAGCACGTGCGCCCGGGTGACGCGGTGATGTGCACGCATACCGCGCCCTGCGGACGGTGCTTTTGGTGCCAACGCGATGAAGGGGAACTGTGCGAGCGCGTGATGCCCGACATGCTGCTCGGCGCGTACGCCGATTACATCGCGGTGCCGGCACGCGTCGTCGCGGTCAACTGCTTTTCCAAGCCGGCCGGTGTATCGTATCCAGAGGCCGCGTTTCTCGAACCGCTGTCGTGCGTCGTCCATTCGATCGCGTTATTGGCACCGCGCAAAGGCGCGACGGTCGCCGTGATCGGCAGCGGCGCGTTCGGGATCCTGCACGCGCTGCTGCTGAAGCGCGAGGGTGTCCGCCCATTGCTGATTGGGCGCAGCCCCGAGCGCGCGGAACTGGCGCGAACGCTGGGAATCGAAACCGTCGAAGCCGACGCCCTCGCGGCAAACGACGCGCTCTTGGCGCACACGCACGGGCGCGGCGCCGACGCCGTCGTCGAATGCACGGGTAACGCGCAGGTCTGGGAGCGCGCGCCGGACTGGGTGCGCCGCGGCGGAACGGTGTCGTTTTTCGGCGGATTGCCGGAGGATGCGCGCGTCTCGTTTGTCGCGTCGCGCCTGCACTACGACGAGATTCGGCTGATGAGCCCGTTTCATTTTACGCCGCGCGACGTCCGGCGGGCGTACGACCTGATTTCGTCGCAGGCGTTGCCGCTGATGCGTTTGATAACGCGGATTTGTCGGCTCGAGGACATCGCATCGGCGTTCGAGGATCTCGATGCGGGAGTCGGCATGAAGGTGCTGTTCGAACCGTGAGCGTCCCGGCGTCGATGCGAGCGGCGATTCTTTACGATGCGGGCGACGTTCGCATCGAAGAGCGCCCCGTCCCGAAGTTGCGTGAAGGCGAAGTGCTCGTGCGCACGGCCGCCAGCGGAATCTGCACGAGTGACGTGATGGCGTGGTATGTCAAGCGTAAGGCGCCCCTGGTGCTCGGGCACGAGCCCGCCGGCGTAATTGCCGCCGTCGGGCCGGGTGAGGTTCCGCGCGACGAAAACGGCCGGCCGTTCGCGCCTGGCGAACGCGTTTTCGCGCACCATCACGCGCCCTGCTTCGGATGCCGCTCGTGCGCCCGCGGCGATTACGTGCAGTGCGCGACCTGGCGCGCGACGCGGATCGAACCGGGCGGTATCGCGGAATACTTTCGCGTGCCGCACGAAAACCTCCGCGACACGCTGCGGCTTCCAAGCGACGTCGCTTTTGCCGATGCGTCGCTGGTCGAACCGCTGGGCTGCGTCGTGAAGTCACTGCGCCGCGGCGGTGCCGAAAGCCGGCGACAGCATCTTCGTCGTGGGTCTCGGCGTCATGGGCTTGATGCACGTCGCAGCGGCGCGCGCGCTCGGCGCCGACGTCGTCGCGAGCGACTTCGTCGAGCAGCGGCGCGCCTTGGCCGCGTCGCTGGGTGCGACCGCGGTGCATCCCGCTGACGCACGCGATGCGCTCGGCGAGGGCGCCGACGTGACGATCTGCGGACCCGGAATGCCGGCGGCGATGGATGCGTCGGTAGCGGGAACCGGCCGCGGCGGAACGATCGTCATGTTTTCGCCGTTCGAGCCGGGGAATGCGCTGGCTCTCGATGCGGAGCGTTTCTACTTCGAAGATTTGCGCGTCGTTGCGAGTTATTCGTGCGGTCCTCAAGATACGCGCGAGGCATTGCGCTTGATTGCACGCGGTGCGGTGACGGCCGAAGCGCTCGGCGCGACGATGGTCTCGCTCGACGATGCCCCTCGCGCGTACGTCGATCTCGCGCAGGGACGCATCGTCAAGCCGATCGTTGTTTTCGAGTCACCTGCCGAATAGCCGGCAGCGCGCTACGGCGAACCCTCCACGTACGGCATCGGTGCGCCTTCGGGAATCGGCAAGACGACGTCCTTGTCCGCCGTGGTGACCCGCCACGCGACGATGAGCGCGACGAGATAGAGCATCGCCGCCAAATACCACGGGGCGCCTGGAACTCCGACATTTCGCCACGGGCCGATGAACTGCGCGAACACTGCGGTGAAGAGTCCGGGCCCGAGCAGCATGGAGATGCCGCGCAGCGAGCCGAGCGCACCTTGCAGTTCGCCCTGGTCGCTCGCGCTCACGTGACGCGTCATCAAGGCTTGCGACGTCGCGTTGTACATCGGCAGACAGATGACGACGATTGCGACGAAAAAGAGAATTCCGTTGGCCGTGCCCGCGAGCGCGCAGCCGGCTACGGCCAAGGCGAGGCTGGCGAGCAGCACGCGGCGCTCGCCGAACCGGGCGACAACCGGCCCGACCAGCGTCGCTTGATTGATTGCGGTGATCACGCCGGCGAGTGCGAGCGTCAGTCCGATGCTTCCGGTGCTCCAGCCGAAGACCGCGATGCAGAAGATCACCCACACGTTCGGGAAGATTTCGTGCGCGAGATATCCGATAAAGTTTACCCACGACAATCCCCACAGTTCGTGGTGTGACCGCAACAGCGCGAGCGATCCGAGCGGATTGGCGCGCTTCCATTCCAAGCGCGGCGTGCGCTGCGCCGGCGCGAGCGATTCCGGAAGCACGAACAGACCGTAGAGCGTGTTGAGCAGGCTGACGGCCGCGGCAGCCCAGAACGTGAGGCGTGGATCCAGGTTGCCGACGAGCCCGCCGATGGCCGGTCCGAGAATGAATCCAAGGCCAAACGCGCTTCCGAGCAAACCGAACGCTTTGGCACGTTTCTCCGGAGCGGTTATGTCCGCAATGTATGCCCCCGCCGTCGACATGTTCGCGCTCGCCATGCCCGATAGCACGCGCCCCGCGAAAAGCCAGAGCAAATTCGGTGCCAGCGCCATGATGGCGTAGTCGACGACGCTAACCGCGTTCGAGAGCAAGATGACGGGGCGCCGCCCGACGCGATCCGAAAGCATTCCGAGCAGCGGCGACATGAAGAACTGCATCACCGCCCATGCCGTCGCGAACAGACCGATGACGGTGACGGCGTGCGCCATGTTTTCACCGACGAAGCCGGCGACGAGTTTCGGCAACACCGGTCCGATCATGCCGAACGTCAGCATGTCGAGCATGACCGTGATGAAGATAAAGGCGGTCGCCGCGCGGCGTCCGGACCCGGCGTTAGGCAACGTCATCGTGCGTCTCTTTCGTAGCGGAAACGTGATCGAGCGAGGAGAGCCAAAGATCCACGGCAAGGTTCACTCGCGCGCGGTCGCCCGTCGCGCACAAGTCGAGGAGGAATCCGCGGAAGCCGGCGACCAGCAGCGTGGCGTGGGCGCGCCCCTGTTCGGGGGTGTAACCCGAGCGCATGCAACAGGGCTCGAGCGCCGTAAGCCAGTCGTCGACGGCGCGCTCGAGGAAACCCGGGAAGCGCGTGCGATCCTGCAGCGCGAGCGCGTAGACTTCGAAGAACAGCCGCATCAGCGGCAGCCAGCGAGCGTCGCTGAAGTGGTGCCATAGCGTGCCCGCGATCCCGCGCGGTCCCAGTCCGGCGGTCAGGTCGAGGTTCGCCATGGTGGCCTGCTGGCGCAGGCGCCCACGCCGGATGATCTCGACGACGAGAGCCTCTTTGGACCCGAAGTAGTAGAGCAAAAGCCTCGGGCTGGCCCCTGCGGCTTTAGCTAATGGGCGAAGGGAAAGTCCGGCTAGCCCCTTCTCGAGCACGTAGTCGAGGGCGCGGTCGAGCAGTTCTTCCCGGCGGGCGTCGTCGGCAGTGCGGGGCACGTCTCGAGGCTACCATACTTGAAACAGTCGTTTCAAGTATTAGCGCATTAGCTTGCCGATTCGAACGGCCCTTGGCCTACGGTTTCTTGCGCTCGAAGTACTGGGTCGTCGCGGTCTGAGGGCTTTGCGGTTGACAGTTGTCAACCAGCGGCCGTACGCTCACACAGATGGAGACGTTTGCGGAGCGGCTGAGAGCCGCGATGGATAGCGCGGGCTTGAACCCTTCCGATTTGGCGGCAAGCAGCGGGTTGACGGAATCGGCGATCTCGCTGCTGCGCTCCGGCCGGCGGGAGCCGTCGTACCGGACACTCCAGCGGCTGGCACACGTGCTGCCCGAACTGGCGGCGCATCTCGCGGGCGCGACGAGTCCGTTCGACCCAATCGAAGAAGCAATCGCCGACGTTCGTGCCGGCAAGATGGTCGTCGTGCTCGACGACGAGGATCGTGAAAACGAAGGCGACTTAGTCATGGCGGCCGCCGCCGTCACGCCCGATGCGATCAACTTCATGCGCAAACGACGCCGGCGGCTTGATTTGCGTGCCGCTGCCGGCGCGCCGGCTCGACGAACTGCAGATTCCGCAGATGGTGAGCGACAACACGGCGCTCCACGAGACCGCCTTCACGGTGTCGGTGGAGGCGCGCGGCTTGACGACGACCGGAATTTCCGCGCACGATCGCGCCGCGACGATCAAAAAACTGCTCGACCCCGACGCGCGGCCGGCCGACTTTCTGCGGCCGGGGCACACCTTTCCGCTGCGCGCGCGTGAAGGCGGCGTGCTCGTCCGCGCCGGTCAAACCGAAGCCTCGGTCGATCTCGCGCGTTTAGCCGGGCTCTATCCCGCCGGCGTAATTTGCGAGATCATGGCCGACGACGGAACGATGGAGCGTTTCGACGGTCTGCGTGCTTACGCCGATCGCCACGGTCTGAAACTCGTAACGGTGAAAGATCTCATCGCCTATCGCATGCGCACCGAAAAACTCGTCAAACGCATCGCCGAGTTCGATCTCCCGACCAAGCACGGCAGCTGGAAAGGCATCGCCTACGAAACCACCATTGACGCAAACACGCACGTCGCACTGGTGATGGGCGAGATCGGCGACGGCAAGAACGTTCCCGTGCGGGTGCACTCGGAATGCCTCACGGGCGACGCGCTGCATTCGATTCGCTGCGACTGCGCCGCGCAGCGCGACGCCGCGATGGAGATCATCGCCGCCGAAGGACGCGGCGTGTTTCTCTATCTGCGCCAAGAAGGCCGGGGCATCGGCCTGGCCAACAAACTGCGCGCCTACGAGTTGCAAGACCGCGGCGCCGATACGGTCGAGGCCAACGTCGCGCTCGGCTTACCGGTCGATAAGCGCGATTACGGCATCGGATCGCAGATCCTCGTCGATCTCGGCGTGCGCGAGTTGCGCGTCATCACCAACAATCCGCGCAAGATCTTCGGCCTCGAAGGCTACGGACTGAAGATCGTCGATCGCGTGCCCTCGCAGACGGCGCCGACGAATTACAACCGGCGCTACATGCATACGAAACGCTCGAAGATGGGGCACATTCTCGACGACCCGGCAGCGGTATCGTGAAGACAAACGGGCCGGCGTCCTCGCTGCCGCACGGCGTGCCGGATTGCGCCGGCCGGCGCTTCGCGATCGTCGCCGCGCGTTTCTACCCCGAACTCGCCGAGTGGCTCGTCGACGGGGCACGGCGCGGGCTGCGCGCGTGTAACGTTGCCGACGCCGATATCGACGTCTACGATGTCCCCGGCTGCTTCGAACTTCCGCTGGCATGCCGCAATCTGCTCGACACGCAGCGGTACCACGCCTTGATTGCGGTGGGAGCGGTCGTGCGCGGAGAAACGCCGCACTTCGATTACGTCGCGGGCGAGTGCGCGCGCGGCATCATGGACGTGCAGTTGGCGACGGGTGCGCCGATCGGGTTCGGCGTGTTGACGACGGAAACGTACGAACAAGCGAAGGAGCGAGCGGATCCCGGCAACGGCGACAAAGGCTACCATGCCGCCATGGCGGCGGCGGCGTTGCTCGGGATGACGGCGCGCCTTCCCCGAGCAGGTCTTCGATAGGCGTCGCGCAGGAACAAGCGGGGATGAAACGTTCGCCGCTCGCCATAGCGTTCGCCGTGCTCCTGGCGAGTTGCCACGGCGGAGCTTCGGGCGCTCCCGGGATCCCCGCGCCGGCAACGCGCGATGCCGATTCGAACGCGCACGCGATGCAGCCCGCGACGGTGTTGGGAAACGGTAAGATCCAACACATCGTCGTGATCATGCAGGAGAACCGTTCCTTCGACAATTTGTTTCATGGGTTCCCCGGCGCCGACACGGCGAATTACGGTTACGGACACGGGGTGAAATACGCGATGCAGCCGATGAGTCTGGCCGACCCGTGGGACATCAATCACACCCACGACCAGTTCCTCGAAGACTACGATTCCGGCAAAGGCGACGGTTTCGATCTCGAGATTCGCGGATTTTCGACCACGTGCAAGTATCCGCGCAACCATCCGTCGTGCTGGATCTTCTGGGACGCCGGACGCTACAAAACCGCGTTCTCGTACGTTCCGCAGAAAGAAATCAAGGCGTATTGGACGATGGCGCATCAGTATGCATTGGGCGATCGCGCCTTCGCATCAAATAACGGTCCGAGTTACGTCGCGCATCAATACATGATTTCGGGCCAATCCGGACACGTGGCCGAAAATCCGTTGTTCGTGCCGCCGACCCCTCCGCCGCCGAATCCGTGGGGCTGCGACTCAGCGCCGACGACCGAGACCTACGTGCTTCAATACGGCCGAGCAAAACCGCCGGTGTTCTCCAAAGCGACCGGCGTCGAATCGCTCGGACCCTTCCCGTGTTTTTCGTACGCCACGGCCGCGAAGGTGCTCGACGGCGCGGGTGTTTCGTGGTCGTACTACGCACCGGCGATCGGCGGCGTCGACCAGGGTGAAATCTGGTCGGCGTTCGATGCGATTTGGCCGGTGCGGTTCGGGCAGGATTGGGTGCGCAACGTCAAGTCGCCGGAGACGACGATTTTCAACGACATCGCCGCAAAGAAACTGCCCGCGGTGTCGTGGGTCGTGCCATCGTGGATCAACTCCGACCATGCCGGTTCGCGCAGTTTGACCGGGCCCGATTGGGTCGGCTCGGTCGTCAATGCGATCGGCGAAAGCCCGTACTGGCAGCACACGGCGATCGTCGTCATGTGGGATGAATGGGGCGGCTGGTTCGATCACGTCGTGCCGCCTCAGGTGCCCGATCCGCATACGCACGCGTTTGAAGGGTTTGGATTCCGCGTGCCCGTCATCGTACTGTCGCCGTACGCGAAACCCGGCTACGTCTCGCACAAGCGACACGAGATCGCATCCACGCTGCACTTCATCGAGGCGGTCTTCGGCCTGCCGTCACTGAACGGCGCCGATGCGCGCGCCGACCAGTTCGGTGACATGTTCGATTTTTCGCAAACGCCTCTGACATTTCGTAAAATCCCGACGCATCTACAAACCCAGGATTTTCTGCGCCAGCCGCCGTCGTCGACGCCGCCCGACTACTGACGGGCGGGAGGAACTCGGGGCCCCGGGTCGCATCTATCGCGCTTCGGGATTTGCCTCTCGGAACCGCGTTGGAGAATCGGGCATTGGAAGATAAAATCATTACATGCAAGGACTGCGCAGCGCAGTTCGTCTTCTCGGCGAGCGAACAGCAGTTCTTCGCCGACAAAGGATTCCAAAATCAACCGCAACGCTGTCGCGATTGCCGGCAGGCGCGGCGCTCGCAGGGCAGCGGCGAAGCACCGCGCGCGAACCGGCCGGCGTTCGAAGCCGTCTGCGCCGCCTGTGGGGTGGAGACGACGGTGCCGTTCCGTCCGCGCGGTGACCGCCCGGTCTACTGCCGTACGTGTTACGCCGCGCAGGTGCCGGCCGGGGTTTGAGCCATCCCGCGGTCGTCGCTTGGGAAGGCGACGCCGTAGCATTTCTCGACCAACGGCTGTTGCCGCACGAGGTGCGCGTCGAACGAGCGCGCACGGTGCACGAAATCGAAGCCGCCATTCGTGGGCTGGGCGTCCGCGGTGCGCCGTGTATCGGTGTCTTCGCCGCATACGGCGTCGCTCTGCTGCGACGCACGACTTCCGACGAGGAGACGTTCCGTGAAGCCGTTGCGCGCGTTCGCAGCGCGCGCCCGACGGCGGTTAATCTCGCCTGGGCCGTCGATCGCGTGCTGGCCGCCGGCGACATGCTCGCCGAAGCGCACGCCATCGCCGAAGAGCAAGCGCGCACCGATGCCGCGATGGCCGCGCACGGCGCGGATCTGATCCCCAAGAACGCTCGCGTCCTCACGCACTGTAATACCGGTCCCCTGGCGACGGCGGCGGGCGGCACGGCACTCGGCGCGATCGTCGAGGCGCACCGTGCCGGCAAGCGTCCGCGCGTGTTCGTGGATGAAACGCGTCCGCTACTGCAAGGCGCGCGTTTGACGATGTTCGAGTTGCGCGAGGCCGGCGTCGACGCCGTGCTGCAGAGCGACGCTGCCGCCGCCAGCGCGATGGCCCGCGAGCGCATCGATTTGGTGATCGTCGGCGCCGACCGCATCGCTCGCAACGGCGATACCGCCAACAAAGTCGGGACGTACGGTCTCGCAATCCTCGCAGCGCATCACGGCATACCGTTTTACGTAGCGGCGCCGCGCTCGACGTTCGATTTCGCGCTGGAAAACGGCGCGGCGATTCCGATCGAGCAGCGCGACGCCGAGGAAGTCGTCGCTTTCGGCGCGACGCGCGCCGCACCGGAAGGCTCGGAGGTCTACAATCCCGCGTTCGACGTGACGCCGGGGCATTTGGTTACGGCATTCGTGACCGAGCACGGCGTGCTGCGTCCGCCCTACGGAGAATCGATCGCCGACCTCGAGTTTCGTGAAGCTCTACGACTTTCTCGATAAACAGCCCGCGATCGGCCGGCTGGTCGTCATCGAAGGCACGGAACGCGCGCTGGCGGAGCGTGCGCTCGAGGTGCTGATCGATCGGCTGCTACCCGCGGAAGCGCGCGATCTGAACTTGGAACGCTTCTCGGGCGACGACGCTGCGGACGCCGCGCGCATGCGCGAAGCGCTTCAAGCAATGCCGTTTCTGGCGGATCGTCGCGTCGTCGTCGTCGAGGACGCCCAGACGCTGAAGGCGCAGCCGCGTCGCGACCTTCTGGCGGTGGCGGAAGCGGCGCCCGAGGGAAACACGCTCGTGATCCTCGACCTGCTGTCGCCGCGCTCGGAGCGCCCGCAGGCGCTCGGCGCCGCGCTGGGGCGCGCTGCGCTGCGCGTAGACACCACCGCCTCCGAGGACGTACGCGCACGTTTCGTCGAGGAGACGTTGGAGCGTTTGGGCGCAAAGGCGGAGGCGCGCGTCGTGCACGCGCTGTCGCGCAGCGGTGCCGAACTCGCGGCCGTGCGCAGCGATCTCGAGAAACTCGCGCTCGGCGGAAAGACGATTACCATGCGCGACGTCGAGGGCGAAGCGCTTTCGATCGAGGATCCGAAGGCCTACCTTTACGCGAGTAATCTCGTGGAAGGGCGCGTCGCCGAAGCTATGGCGATCGCGCAGGAATGTTTCGACGCCGATGCGCGCGCGGGCGTCTCGCTCCTGTCGGCTCTCGCCAACGAATGCGGATATCTCTGGGAGTTGACGCGCCCCGGCGGCGCGCTGCCCGCGCGCTTACGCTGGCGCGAACGGAGCTTGCGGGGGCTCGCGCAGCGCGTCGGCGAGCGGCGTGCACGCTTGGCGTACGAGCGCGCGCTGCGCGGAATCGAGGCGATCGTGACGGGACGCGCCGGCAGCGATTCGGTGGATCAGCGAACGCTGGTCGAGCGCATCAGCGTCGAACTCTCCGGCTTGGCCGGCCGCCGTCCGGTCAGTACTTAAGCAGTTTCAACTCGACGGTATCGTTATTGTAGACGCTGCGTTGCGGCAGGTGCGAGCGCTCGTCGAAGACATACACGGGCAGCTTCAGGGTCGGATCGAACGCAATGCGCATCTTGTCGTTGGCCGAGAGATAGCGTCCGCCTTGCTGCGTCAGTTTTCCGTTGTTCACGACGAGAATCGAGGGCGCGGCGCCTTTGATCGTGCCTTCGCCTTTCGCTTCGTACGCGGCGTTCCAGGTGGTAGACTCTCCCATGAAACCGTTGGCACCCGGAATGATCGCTGCGGTGATCGTGTACTTAAGCGGCCAGGTCGCGTGCGCACTTCCCATCAGCGGGTGGAAATACTGGCGCGCCAGCAGCGGAAAGATGGTGAGTTGGATCGGAGAGAGCGCGAACGGACGCTGCGTGCATGCGACGTTGCCGTTCGGATAGAGTTCGCAGGTATTGGTCGCGCGCGGCCGCACGGTGTTCCACCACGAGTCGGTGCCGGTAATCATCACGCCGCCGTCGGCCGCTTGTGCGCCGACGTCCACCGTTTCCGTCCCGGTGCCGGTCCCCTGTTTCGCCGCTTTGGTGTTGTAGCCGAATTCGTAGACGAGATGCCGTCCGGTAGCCGAGGCAAGGGCCGACGCCTGAATGCTCAGGCCGAAAATGACTGCGAGGAACAAACAAAACGCTTTCACGTGCAAACCTCCAGGATAAGGAAGGAACGGCTTGTTCGCCGGAGACCGGCGCCGACCTGGGCGGCCGGCAGCCGGTCACGCTCCGGCGGGCTCGCGGGCTGTATCGAGTGTGGAAGCGCTCGTCGTGGCCGCCTGCCTTGCGCTGCTGCCTGGTCCGGCAGCGCGCGTGCTTCACTATTCGTATACGTATGAGACCGGAATGTCGGCGTCCACCGAAAAGGCGTATGGCCTCGACAAGATGGATCCCGGCAGCGGCGGGACCTTCATGTTTCATAACGTCAACCAGCACTATCTCGCCCCGTCGTTCGACGCGTCCCAAAGCCGGCGCGGTACGCTGACCGTGGAGGTCGTGCGCGAAGAAGCCGACGGCGGCCTCGTGCTGCGCGTAAGGGAAGCGGCGCCGGGCGCGGCGTCCTCAGGTTCGGCGCCGGGCGCAACTTGCGTTGCCTTCGGCGACACGACCGTGATCTGCGACCCCACTCAAAGCGTCTCACCGGAAGCCGTCGCGCTGCTGGGTCTCCTCGGGAAGAATTTCGTCGATGCATCGCAGCTGGACGCGTCACGGCATTGGCACGTCGTCGCTTCGGGCAGCTACGGCGGGAGCGCGGATTTCACGGTCGTGCGCAGCGACGCGGAGATCTTGACGATCAGCGAGCGAGGGGTTCGCGCGAAGGCCGGATCATCCGAGAAAACCGACGTGAGCGCGGCCATCCTTTACGATACAACTCGTTCGCTGCCGGTGTCGGTCGACGAGTCGGTGCGCGAGCGAGTCGCGCGCGGCGACGTCGTCTCCGAAACGCGCTCCTCGCACGTCACGCTGACCCTCGAGCCGCGCTAGATTTTCCACTTCCAGGCGTTCCACGACTCGACGACCGGATTGGGATCGAAACCGTGAAAATCGGTGCTGATCGCCTCTTGCTGACGATTCCACCAGATGAAGACGACCGGATTGTCGCGCGCGAGCAGCCGCTGGATGCGCGCGTAGGCGACCGCGCGCATCGCCTGATCGTAAGTGTTGAGCGCATCGTGCTGCGCCGACTCCATTTCGGGAGTGCAGTAACGCGAGACGTTGTAGCCGCCCGGCGGCTCGTTCGCGCACGTGAACTGCGATGAATCGTCGGGATCGACGCCGCCGTACCAGGGCCAGAACATCATGTCGAATTTCCCACCCTGCGCGATGCCGCCCAGCGACGCGGTCGCGTAGAGCAACGCTTCCGGATAATACTTCACTTCGACGGCGATGCCGATCCGGCGGAGCGCTTCTTGCACGAGCAAGCTCTCTTGGCGGTGCGTCGCGGTGATCGTGTCGGTGGCGAGCAGAAGCTGCAGTGGCCGGCCGCCCTTGCGCGCGATCCCGTCGGAGCTAAATGCGTAACCCGCCTGGCGCAGCAAGTTTCGCGCTTCCGCGACGTCGTAAGGATACGAATGCACGTTGGGATCGAAGGCCCACATCCAATCGGGAATATCTTCGGTCGCAACCGTGTTGCGACCGAACGTCAACCGGCGTACGAAGCCGGATTTGTCGATTGCATGCGCAATGGCCAAGCGAACCCGCGGATCGGAGACGACGGGGCGCGCGAGATTGAATCCCAAACCTTCGTAGGCGTTGGCGTTGACCCACACCAGCCGCACGTCTTTGAGATCTTTGAGCTCCGGATACGTATTGATCGACGGCTGATAAATGTAGTCGATTGCGTGGGTGCGCAACAGATTCGTCGCGGTGTTCTCGTCGGGGACGATACTGACGACGACGCGCTGCAGTCCCGGCCGCCCCTCGAAAAATGACGGATTCGCGGTGACGACGATGTGGTCGCCATGCTGCCAGGAGTCGAACCGGAACGGGCCGTCGCTCACGTTCGGAGCTTCATTGAACGGAATCTGATTGATGTTGGTATACTTCGAAAGCACGTGCGAGGGCGCGACGCCGTACGGCTGATCGCTCTCGGCGAAGAAGGTGTTGACGAACGGCGCGAAGCGGCGCTTGAGGCGAACGACGACCGTACGAGCATCCGGCGTGCCGATCGAACGGACGATGTCGTACCCGTGACGCGAGATGACGTTATCGTTCGGATTGACGATGGCTTCCCAGGACCATTTCACGTCGGCCGACGTCACGGGGACGCCGTCGCTCCACTTGGCGTCGTCGCGTAAGCGGTAGACGATCGTGAGCCCATCACGACTGATGCCGCCGTTGGCCGTCGTCGGAACGCGCGCGGCGAGCATCGGAAGCGAATTTCCCCGCGGATCGGCGGTGATCAGCGGCTCGAACATGAGGCGGTCGACGAAGCCGTCGGTCGTCGTGGTGGCGAGCAGCGGATTGAGACTTTTGGGTTCCTGAACGACCGCCACGCGCAGCACGCCGGGCTGCGTCCACGCGCGGCGCCCGCTCGCCTCGCCGGGCGAGCCGGCTTTGGTGCATCCGGCCACAAGCACGGTGAGGAGGCACGCAATCGTACGGCGCTGCATGCGCCGCCTTTCGCCCTTCGAGCGCAGGCCCCATGGGTTCCCCGGAGGCGCGGGGCGGCGGGGAGCGGAACGGAAACCCGACCCATGGATTACCGCACCTACGCTTCGCCGTTCTCGTGGAGATACGGGCGCGCCGCACTTCGCGCGCTTTTTTCCGAGCGGACGCGCCGGCGGCTCTGGCGCTGCGTGTGGGTCGCCCTGGCCGAGGCCCAGAGCGCCGAAGGATTGGTGACGGCAGCCGAACTCGACGACTTGCGCGCGCATGCACACGCAATCGACATCGAGGCGGCGCATGCGATCGAGCGCGAGATTCATCACGATCTGATGGCCGAAATCCGCGTCTTCGCGTCGCAGGCGACGCTTGGCGGCGGCAAGCTGCATTTAGGCGCGACCTCGATGGACATCGAAGACACGGTCGAGACCTATCGGCTTCGATTGGCCTTGTCGTGGCTGGGCGAAAGTCTGCGCGAATTGCTGCTCGCGCTTGCCGAACGCGTCCGCCGGCACGCCGACCTCGTCTGCATGGGTTTCACCCACTTGCAGCCGGCCGAACCGACGACGTTGGGCTACCGGCTTGCCGTGTACGCGCAAGATCTGTTGATCGACGACGCCAACTTGCGCTTCGTCTTCGAAAACGTCACGACCAAAGGTCTGCGTGGAGCGGTGGGAACCGCCGCCTCGTACGAGAGTCTGCTCGACGGCTCCGGGCGCTCGTCGAACATCGAAGCCTTCGTGCTCGAGCAATTCGGCCTCGAAGCGCGCGAGATCAGCACGCAGACCTACCCGCGGAAGCTCGACTACCTCCTGCTCTCCGCGCTCGCCGGTTTGGGCGCGTCGCTCTCGAAGTTCGCCTTCGACGTGCGCGTGCTCAGCAGCCCGGAGTTCGGTGAAACCGCCGAGCCGTTCGGCAGCGCACAGGTCGGAAGTTCGGCGATGCCCTTCAAGCGTAACCCGATCCTCTGCGAGCGGATCAATTCGCTGGCGCGCCTGCTGGTCGCATACAGCGACACCGCATGGCAGAACGCGGCGACGAATCTTTTGGAACGGACGCTCGACGACAGCGCCAACCGCCGCATGATTCTTCCCGAAGCGCTGCTGTGCGCCGACGAACTGATCGCGCTCGCGCATCGCGTCGTTGCCGGTCTGCGCGTCGACGAACGGCGGATCGCACAGAACCTGCGGACGTACGGGCCCTTTTCGGGAACCGAAGCGGTGATGATGGAAGCGGTGCGCTCGGGCGGCGACCGGCAAGCACTGCACGAATCGCTGCGGCGTGCCTCGATGGAAGCGTGGGAGGCCCTGGCTCGCGGCCAAGACAATCCGCTTTCCCGGCTGCTGGCCGAGGATTCCGGCTTGACTGCGCTCGTCGACCCCGCCGAGATCCGGCTGCTGCTCGATCCGGGCAAGCATGTCGGCACGGCGCCGCAACGCGCGCGGTTGCTGGCCGATCGCATCGAACTGTTGGAGCCGTTCCCAAAGCAAACGGAAATCGTACTGCCACCCGAGGAAAACGACACGAGTGAATAAGGGCATCGAAATCGCGCGCGGCAAGACCAAAGTGCTCTACGAGCTGCCCGGGCAGCCGGCACAGCTGGTGGTCGCTCAGACCGATCAGATCTCCGCCGGCGACGGCGCGCGCCGTCACGTGATCGCCGGTAAAGGGCGGCTTGCCGCACAGACGACCGCGCGAGTCTTCCGGCTGCTCAACCTCTGCGGCCTACCGACGCACTACCTCAACGGCGGCGAAGACGACGACGACAACGAAATGGTCGTGCGCCGCTGCAACATGATTCCGCTCGAGGTGGTGACGCGCGGCGTGGCCGCCGGATCGTTCGTCAAGCGAAATCCCGCCGCCGCACGCGGCGCGCTGCTCGTGCCGCGCGTCGTCGAGTTCTTTCTGAAGGACGACGCCAACCACGATCCGCTCGTGACGCCGGAGCAGATCGTCGCGCAGAGCCTGGCATCCCCGCAAGAAATTGCGACGATGAGCGAGCTGGCGCGTTTGACGTTCGACATCTTGGCGCATGCCTGGCGCCGCCGCGACGTGATGCTCGTCGATCTGAAGATCGAATTCGGACGGCTGGCCAGCGGCGAGAACCAAGGGCAACTCGTCGTCGCCGACGTGATCGACAACGATTCTTGGCGCATCTGGCCGCAAGGCCGCGAAGATCTCATGCTCGATAAGCAGATGTATCGCAATCTGCAAACGGTGGACGACGAGGCGCTCGCCACCGTGAAGCGCGCCTACGAGCGCGTCGCCGAGATGACCGGCTCTTTTCCGGTGATGCGCCCTGGAATGATCGCCGTCATCGCCGAGACGCCGGCGCTCGTCGAGCGGGCCAACGAAATTGCGTTGGCTTTCGGGCAGCTCGGCATGCCGACCGTGCGTCACGTAGCAAATCCGGCGACCACGCCGTTGTACGTCCTGCAACTGGTGCAGCAGATCGAAACGACGTTTGCGCGCGTCGCATTCGTGGCCGCGGGCGAGAGCGACGTCTTGCGCGCGATGCTGGAAGCGGCAACCTCGTCGCCGGTGCTGGACGGACGCGCCGATGCGCCGCAGCTGGCGCTGCACTGCGCGAAAATCTTCGGACTCGAGGATACGGTGCTCTTCGGCCGCACGCTGTTGATGCTGGCGAACGCGCGGACGAGCGTGGTCGCTGCGGACTCATCGCTTCAGCAACAAGCCGTGTCGGCGCAGGGAGTCGCCCTTGGTTAGCGGTCCGCCGCGCCGGCCAAACCTCGCACTCTCCGCAAGCGAGCTGGAAACCATCGCGCGCCGGCTCGGACGCGACCCGACCGTCGTGGAGCAGCACGCGTTCGACGCGCAGTGGAGCGAGCATTGCAGCTACAAATCCAGCCGCCGGCATCTCGCAAAGTTGCCGTCGAGCGGATCGCGCGTCGTGCTGGGACCGGGTGAAGACGCCGGCATCGTGCATTTGGGCGAACATGCGGGCGTGCGATACGGCGTCGTGGCGGCGCACGAGTCCCACAACCATCCTTCCCAGGTCGTGCCGTTCGAAGGCGCCGCGACCGGCGTCGGAGGGATCGTTCGCGACGTGCTGTGCATGGGCGCTGCGGTCGTGGCGGTGGGCGACGCCTTACGCTTCGGGCGCGTGGACGATCCGCGGTCGCACCAGCGATACGTGGCCCGGAGCGCCGTCGACGGGATCGGCGCGTATGGCAATGCAATCGGCGTACCGAATCTGGCCGGCGACGTCTACTTCGATGAAGGGTTCGACGAAAATTGTTTGGTGAACGTCGTCGCGCTCGGCATCGTCGACGAAGCGCAGATCGTGCACTCGTCGGCTCCGGCCGGCGCCGACGGCTGGGACATCGTGCTGGTCGGCAAGGCCACCGATGCCAGCGGATTCGGCGGCGCCTCGTTCTCATCGGTGACGCTCGATTCGGAGAACGAAGCCGCCAACAAGGGTGCCGTTCAAGTCCCGGATCCGTTTCTCGAAAACGTGCTCATGCGCGCGTCCTACCGCGTTTTCGAATTCTTGCGCGAGCGGAAAATCGGCGCGGCATTCAAGGATCTCGGCGCGGGCGGCATCATGGGGTGCTCCGCCGAGATTACCTCGAGTGGCGGCTATGGCGCCGACCTCAACCTCGACGAGGTCAACGTCGCGTACGACGGCATGGCGCCGGAAGTGATCGCCGTCGGTGAGACGCAAGAACGCTTGCTCTGGGTGCTTCCGCCGGATGCCACCGCCGGCGTGCTGCGGATTTATAACGATGAGTTTACGCTGCCACAGGTAGCGTTCAACGCGCGCGCCGTCGTCGTCGGCCGCGTCACCAACGAGAAGCGTTACGTGCTGCGCCATCGCGGCGCCATCGTGATGGACGTCGAGAGTGAGTTTCTGACCGGGCGGATCGATGACGAACTGCCCTACGTCGAAGCGATTCGTCACGAACCGTCCGCGCGCGAGCTGCCGGCCGTCGACGTCGAATCGGTTTTTCCGCGCGTGCTGGCCCATCGAGACGTCTGCTCGCGCGAGCCGCTCTTTCGCCGTTACGACTGGGTCGTGCGCGGCGCGACCGTCGTTCCGCGCGGCGCCGGCGATGCCGGCGTGCTGGCTCCGATTCCGGGAAGTCCGCTCGGACTCTCGTTAGCCGTTGCGGGAAATCCGCGCTACGGCCGGATTGATGCCGGTGCCGCCGCGCAGCTGGCGGTTGTGGAAGCGGTGCGCCGCACGATTGCCGCCGGCGCCCGTCCGATCGGACTCACCGATTGCCTCAACTTCGGCGATCCGCACAAACCCGAGCGACTGGGCGAGTTCGTTGCAGCCACCGAAGGGCTGGCGCACGCGGCGCGCGAGTTCGGTTTGGCGTTCGTTTCAGGCAACGTCAGCCTTTACAACGAGTCGAAATCCGGCGCAGCGATTCCACCCTCGGCGATCGTCGCGTGCATCGGAGTCGTCTCCGACGTCGCGCGCACGATCACGCCGGGCCTCAAACGCGCCGGTTCTTCGCTGTTGTGGGTGGGCAGTCGCGAACTCGCAGTCGGCGGGTCCGTGCTGGCCGAAGTGCTGGGCATCGATGGGCCGCTGCCGGCGATCGACTACGACGGCGAACGGGCCGCAATCGGCATCGTGCAGTCCGCGATTTCGACGGGCGTCCTGCTCTCGTGCCGCGCCGTCGTGGACGGCGGCATGCTCACGGCGCTCGCGCGGCTCGCGTTCGACGCGCGCGCGGCCGGTCGCGAACTCGGCGCCGAACTCGATTTCGGCAATCCGCTGTGCGAAACCGGCGGATTCCTCTGCGAGGTGAGCGACGATAGCGAGGTCGACGTGTCGGGCGCGCTCAAAATCGGCGTGACGATCGCGCGGCCGGAACTCGTCGTCAACGCAACGGTATTCGAGGTTGATGCGCTGCAGGAGATCTGGTCGAAGCCGCTCGCGGAGATTTATCCGTGACGGAGATGCGTCGCATTGCAGTGCTGGTCTTCCCCGGAACGAACTCGGAGGAGGAGACGCTGCGGCTGTTGCGCGATTGCGGCGGCGATGCCGAACTCGTGCACTGGTCGCGCGTGCAAACGCTCGGCGCGTTCGACGCCTACGTTCTTCCCGGCGGGTTCGCGTACGAGGATCGCATCCGCGCCGGCGCCGTCGCGGCGCATGACGAGGCGATGGACGCGGTCGTGACCGCTGCTCGCTCCGGCAAACTCGTGCTCGGCATCTGCAACGGCGCGCAAATTTTGCTCGAGGCGGGGCTCGTGCCCGGCACCGGGACGGCTCGCCGTCCGACCGCCGCTTTCACCAACAACGCCCCGGTGCCGCACTTCGTCTGCCGCCACGTCTACCTGCGGCTCTCCGTGGCACCCGAGCGTTGCGCGATCACTGCATCGCTGGCGCCCGCGGCGCTGATTCCGGCATACGCCGCACACGGAGAAGGCCGTTTGGCGGCATCCGGCGAGCATCTCGCCGAAATCGTCGCCGGCGATCATCTTGCATTCGTCTATGCCGATGCGTCGGGCCGCACCGAAGACTCCGCCGTTCCCAACGGGTCGGCCCTCGGCTGTGCGGGGCTGGTGAACGTGGAGGGTAACGTGCTCGCGGTTATGCCGCATCCGGAGCGCGACGCGTGGAACTTCAATCATCTCGACCGGTGCGAAGGCGACGACGTGCTCGCGCCTTCCGGCGGCGCCGCGCTCTTCCGCAGTTTCGTCGCCGCGGTGAACGCGTGATGCGCCGGACTGTCGCCATCTCGCTGAAAATTCCCGACAACGCCGCTTACACCGCGCTGACCGCATTACGCCGCATCGGCCTCGAACTCGGTGAGGCCGACCGGCGCGAGATTTGGCAGTTCGAGGATGCCGGAACGCCCGAGACGCTCGTCGATCGCATTTCCGCCAACGCCGCAATCTTCAACCCGAACAAGCACCGCATCGCCGTCTTGGAACATCAGCAACCCCAGGCCGGGGAAACGTGGGTGTCGCCGGCCGGGCAGCGCGACGAAGTGCGCGAACACCTCGGAGGCACCGGCATCGAAGGCATCCTGCGCGCGAAGCGTGCGGTAGGCTGGAGATTGCGCGACGGGCATGGCAACCCGGCCGAGCGCGCGATGCTCGTCGCGGCCGTCGAAGGCCTTCTCTGCAATCCGGCCGTCGAAGAGGCGCGCTACGAAGGAGACTCGTCCGCTTGAACCGTCCCTACACGATCGCTACGCTCGGCTCGCATTCGGCGCTGCAAATCCTCAAGGGCGCGCACGATGAAGGCTTCAAGACGCTGGCCATCTCCAATCGCGTGACCGAACGGCTCTACCGCTCGTTCGCCTTCGTGGACGAGGTGATCGCACTTGGAGACTATTCAGAGTTCATGAGCGTCGTCGACGAACTGGCGCGGCGCAAGGTCATCATCGTCCCGCACGGTTCGTTCGTGGCCTATCTTTCGCTCGAAGAGCAGAAGAAGATGACGATCCCCTACTTCGGCAACAAGGCAGTGCTCGATTGGGAAGCCAGTCGCGAACTGCAGCGCCAGTGGCTTTCTCGTGCGGGCTTGACGCTGCCGCGCCAGTTCCGCAGCGGCGCAGAGATCGACCGGCCGGTCATCGTTAAACTCTACGGCGCGGCAGGCGGCAAAGGGTATATGTTCATCCAGGATGCGGCCGACTTCGAAGCGCGCGCGGCGCACCTGCAGCAAGACTACATCATTCAGGAATACGTCATCGGCGTCCCGCTCTACATTCATTACTTCTATTCGCCGCTCAATGACAAACTCGAAATCATGTCGATGGATCGCCGCTACGAAACCAACGTCGACTCGCTCGGCCGCATCCCCGCGGCGGCGCAGGGCAGCATGGACGTCAACCCGTCGTACGTCGTCGTGGGCAACCAGCCGGTCTCGCTGCGCGAATCGATGCTCGCCGAAGCGCTGCGCATGGGCGACGATGTCGTGCGGATCAGCAAAGAGATTTGCGGTCCCAAAGGCCTCTTCGGCGCCTTCTGCATCGAAACGATCATCACGCCGGACATCCAGTTCTACGTGATGGAAATCTCGGCGCGAATCGTCGCGGGAACCAATCTTGTTCATCGACGGCTCTCCGTATTCGTACCTGAACTATTCCGAGCCGATGTCGACCGGCCGGCGCATCGCGCGGGAGATCAAAAACGCCCTTCTCACCCACAATCTCCGTTTCGTTTTCGATGATTCGAGCATTCTCTAACACCCTCACCGTTTTCGTTCTGCTGGTGTTGATGTTGCCGGCGGCGGCGAAAGCGGCGTTGGTTGCCGATCCGGCGGTGCTCTACCAGCAGATGAAGGACGCCTACGGCAAAGGCGCGGCGGGCGGCTGGAATTACCGGTCGCAGCAGTACTATCTGTCGACGATTTTCAATGCGGGACGCGCCTACTCGCTGCAGTATCCCGACGATCCGGCGTACGGAGAGTTGGCGACGCTGACGGTACAAATCGGCGGAGGCCTGCACTACAATCCACTGATCAATCACGATGCTGCGGCGTGGTGGGTACGCGAAGCGTCCGACTGGGTGATGAAGCACGGGCAGGATGCGTCGCTGATGGGCGAAGCCGCGCAGATGCTGCAGCGCGTGAACTCCGAAGATGCTCCCGAGCAGCTGGCGCGTTTGGCCGATCAAGACGCGACGGCCAACCTGCAGACCTATCCGCGCGACGTCGACGCACTGCTCGCGCAGGTCGAAGCCAATTGGCGGGGATGGCTATTGACGCGCGACGCCGCTTGGCGCTCGCTGGCATTCCAGCGGGCGGCGGCGGCGGACTTTCCGGTCGCGCATCTGCCGACGACGTGGGGAAACGACCTGGTGGCTTCGGCCAGTGCGGCATCGACCGAAAACGGCTACAGCGGACAGGACGTCGCAAATGCCGGGATATTCCTGCGCCGACTGAAAGCCGTCGATCCGATCCGAGTCATCACCACCGTTACGGCGCTTCCGCACGACGTGTACATGACGACGCTCGCGCCGGCGGACGAGTACTTCGGGCGCATGGGCATGTCGATTCTGGGCATTCGAGAACCAACTCAAGCACATCAATTTCATGCTCGACTACAACTACGGCAATCGCGAGAGCGGCGAGACGGTCTTGGTGGCCGAGTCGATCGACGACATGCACAAGGTCTATCCTCGCGATCGCGATTTACCGATGCTGCTCTACTGGTGTTATACGACCTTGCAGCGGATGAGCGACGCGCCAGTCACGCACGGCTGCCGCGCATCTGCGGGCGATTCTCACGGTCGAATACCAGGACAGCCCGCAGGCCCGCAAGATTCTCACGGGAAGTTCTTAGGCACGCATGCTCAACGCGGTGCCGGCCGACCGTTTGCAGTTTGCATTTACGGTCATGTTTCACTACCTCTTTCCGATCGGGACGATGGGCTTGGCGCCGTTCGTGGCGGCCTATACGTGGAAGGCGGCGCACACCGGCGACCCGGACGCCGCCCGCGCGGCGCGATTCTGGACGAAGATCTTTGCGATCAACTTCGCGGCCGGCGTCGTCACCGGGATTCCGATGGAGTTTCAGTTCGGCACGAACTGGGCGGAGTTTTCGCGGCGCACCGGCGCGGTCGTCGGCCAGCCGCTCGCGATGGAAGGCTTCTTCGCGTTTTTCCTCGAGTCGGTATTCCTGGGGATACTGCTCTACCGGCGGCGCGAGCAGCCGTCCCCGCTCGTCGCCTGGTCGGCGGTGCTCGTCTGCGTCGGCGCGTGGCTCTCCGGCTTTTTCATCGTCGCAACGAATGCGTGGATGCAGCATCCGGTCGGCTACTCCGTCGCCGCCAACGGCACGGTGCGTCTCGAGAGCATCGCCGCGCTGCTGCTGTCGCCGTGGACGTGGTGGCAGTTCGCACACGTGCTCACGGGCGCGTTGCTGGCGGGCGCGATGGTCGTTGCCGGCTGCGGCGCGTACTATCTGCTTGCCGGACGCGAACCCACGATCGGCCGGCGCTTCGTGCGCGCGGGCACCATCGCGTCATTCATCTTTGCAGCGATGGCGGCATTTCCGACCGGCGACGGAAACGCGAAAGACGTGACCGCCTATCAGCCGGTGAAGCTCGCGGCGATGGAAGGACTCTTCGAGACGACGCGCAGCGCGCCGCTGGCGATTATCGGAATGCCCGATCCCGCCGGGCAGACGCTGATCGATCCGATCTACGTTCCGGACTTTCTGAGTTTTCTCGCGTACGGAAATTTCAACGCCAACGTCAACGGTCTCAGGGACTACGCGCGCGACCAGTGGCCGCCGGTCGAGTTCACGTATTACGCCTATCACGTGATGGTCGGTCTGGGGACGATCTTCGTCGGCGTCATGGGCATCGCACTGCTCGCGCTCGTCTTGGGCCGTCTCGAGCGGCGCGCGCTGGATTTTGTGGCCGCTCATGCTGCTGATGCCGTTCCCCTATATTGCCAACGAGGCCGGCTGGATGGTGAGCGAGGTCGGTCGGCAGCCGTGGATCGTCTACGGCCTGATGCGCACCGCGCAAGCCGCGTCCCCGACCGTCAACAGCGGTGAGGTCGTCTTCACGACGATCGGATTCGCCGGCATGTACTTTCTCCTCGGCGTCTTATTCCTGATTCTCGTGCTGCGCGAGATCGGTCTCGGGCCGTCGCACGCGGAGCGAGCGTAATGCTCGCAACGGTTGCGTTCGCCGTCGATCGCGTTCATGCTGACGGCCTACGTGCTGCTCGACGGCTACGATCTCGGCATCGCCACCATTTCACCGTTCATCGCACACACCGACCGCGAGCGCGCAGCCACGATGGCGGCCATCGGACCGTTTTGGAACGGAAACGAAGTGTGGCTCATCGCCGGCGGCGGCGCACTTTTTGCGCTCTTTCCGGCCGCGTACGCCTCGTCGTTCTCGGGATTCTACCTGCCGTTCATCGTCGTGTTGTGGATGCTGATGTTTCGCGGCATCGCGATGGAACTGCGCGATCATTTGGATTCGCAGCTCTGGCGCCAATTTTGGGACGCGGCTTTCTGGCTCTCGAGCCTGCTGCTCGTCGTGCTCTTCGGCGTCGCGCTGGGCAATCTGGTGCGCGGACTGCCGCTCGACGCGCACGGCTATTTCACTGGTACGTTCGCATTCTTGCTCAACCCGTACGCGCTGCTGGTCGCGGTGCTGGCGGTGGCGTCGCTGGCGCAACACGGCGCGGCATTCGCGCGGCTGCGTATCGACGGCGCGCCGGCGGAGCGTGCGGCGCAATTGATGGCACGATTGTGGTGGGTCGTGCTCGCACTCTACGTCGCGGTGAGCGCCGCGACGTTCGCCGTGCGCGGAACTCCGGCGGCGGTGTGGCTCTTCGTCGTTCCCGCAATTTCGCTCGTTTCGTTGATCGCGCTGCGGTCGCGTCGGGGGCGGGTCGCAACGGCGTCGCCTTCGCGGCGTCGTCGCTTTTCATCGCCTCGCTGCTGGTCGAAACGGCCGGAACGCTCTATCCGTATTTGTTGCCCGCCTATCCGCCGGGCCGCGGGGGCGTTTCGATCGTCGATGCCTCGCCGTCGCCGGTCGCGCTCACGGTCGGCTTGAGCGTCGCAATCGGCGGAAGCGTCGCGGTGCTGCTCTACGCATCTGCGGTGTGGCGCGTGCTGGCGGGAAAGGTCCGCGTGGAGTGAACGATGCCGTTGCTCGCGCGCTCGCGTCGTACGATCGATCGCGCCTGACCCTAACGTCGATCGGCAGCCATTCGGCGCTGGAGGTTGCGTCCGGTGCGCGCGCGCACGGCTTGCGCAATCTCGTCGTCACCGCGAAGGGCCGCGAGCGGACCTACACCGAGCACTTTCTCGCCGGCGAATCGCCGCCGCGCGGCTGCGTCGACGCGGTGCTCGAACTCGACGCGTTCCCCGACATCCTCCGCGACGACGTGCAGCAGCGGCTGCTCGCCGAAAACGTGATTTTCGTCCCGAACCGTTCGTTCGAAGTCTACCTGCATCAGCGCTACTGCTACGACGAGATCGAACGCGGGATGCTCGTTCCGTTCTTCGGAAACCGCGGCTTGCTGCGCGCCGAAGAGCGCGACGAAGGGCGCAATCAGTACGCTCTCATGGAGCGCGCGGGCATCCGTTACCCAAGCGCTTTGCGGAGCCCGACAGAGATCGATCGTCTCGTGATGGTCAAAGCGCCGCACGCCACGGTGAGTTTCGAGCGCGCGTTCTTTCTTGCATCGTCGCCGGCCGAGTACGAAGCGGCCGCCGCACGTTTGATCGACGCGGGCATGCTTGCTCGTAAGGGGCTTGGCGGCGCCGTGATCGAGGAGTATGCGCTCGGACCGTCGGTCAACCTCAATTTCTTTTATTCGCCGATCCTCGGCGAACTGGAACTGAGCGGCACCGACACGCGGCGCCAGACGAACCTCGAAGGCTTTCGCAACGTGCCGCCGTCGGCGCTCGCGACGCTGCACGACGTGCCGATGCGGCTCGAAGAGGCCGGCCACATCGCCGCGACGCTGACCGAATCGATGCTGGAGAAGGCCTTCGAGATGGGGGAGCGCTTCGTGGCGGCCGCGGCTGCCGAGTATCCGCCCGGCGTGATCGGGCCGTTCGCGCTGCAGTGCGTCATCGTCGCCGGACCGCCGAAGGAATTCGTCTGCTACGACGTTTCGCTGCGCATCCCGGGGTCACCGGGAACGCGGTATACGCCGTATTCGGCCTATCGCTGGGGCCGCGACGTCTCGGTCGGCGAGCGCATTGCCATGGAAATCGTCATGGCGCGCGACACCAATCGCCTCGAAGATGTTTTGACCTAGTATCCCGACTCGTGAGCCGGGACACTCACATACGACGATACCGTACGGAGGAAGAAGATGACCACGCACAACGTCCAGGAGCGCACCGGGTTGGTGACCTTCAAAGGCAACCCGATGACGCTGCACGGCCCGGCACTGCAGACCGGCGCGCCGGCGCCGGAATTTTTCCTCACCGCATCGGACATGGCGACGATGACGCTCGACTCGCTGGTAGATAGTGGGAACCGGGCCGCGATGCTCATCGTCGTGCCCTCGCTCGATACGAGCGTCTGTTCGCTCGAATCGCAGACGTTCAACCGGCGGCTCGGCGAGCTGCCCGCGGGCGTCAAGGCGTACGTCGTCAGCGTGGATTTGCCGTTCGCGATGGCGCGCTGGGCGGCCGCGCAAGGCGACGTGAACCTCGGGATGCTCTCCGACTATCGCGATCACAATTTCGGTCTCACTTACGGTTTGTACCTCGCGAGCTCGCGCTGCTGGCCCGCGCGATCGTGGTGATCGGCAAAGACAAGAGCGTCAAATACGTCCAGATCGTTCCGGAGGTCGCGCAGGAGCCGGATTACGACGAGGCCTTGAAGGCGGCCGCCGCTGCCGCCTAGTTCGCCGTCACCGCGCACCGTCTTCATTCTGGATTTTGGCGCGCAATACAGCCAATTGATCGCGCGCCGCATGCGCGAACTCGGCTCGTACTGCGAAATCGTTCCCTACGATACGCCCTGGAGCGCGATCGCCGGCGCGCGAACCTGCCGCGTTCATTCTGTCGGGCGGCCCCGAGAGCACGCTCGTCGACGGACGCGCCCGACATCGACCCCGCAATGTCTCGCTAGCGGCGTGCCGATGCTCGGAATCTGTTACGGCATGCAGCTGATGGCGCGCGATTTCGGCGCCGAACTCGTGAAGCTCGAGCACGCCGAGTACGGACCGGCGACGCTGCACGTGGACGATCGCTCGACGCCCGCTCTTCGTGGGCGTTGCCGGCGACTCGCGCGTGTGGATGTCGCACGGCGATTCGGTCGTAAAGCTGCCGCCCGGTTTCGCGTGCTTCGCGCTCGACCCAGCGCTGCGACGTCGCGGCGATGGGCGACCCGGCGCGTAAGATCTACGGCGTGCAGTTTCATCCCGAAGTCGTGCACACCGAGCACGGCACGACGATCCTGCGCAACTTCCTGCAAAGCGTCGCTGGGCTGGCGGACGACTGGGAGATGGACTCGTTCGTCGACCGTGCGATCGCGGCGATTCGCCGCAGGTCGGCAGCGACGACGTCATCTGCGCGCTTTCGGGCGGCGTCGACTCGGCCGTTGCGGCGACGCTCGTGTCGCGCGCGATCGGCGACCAGCTCACCTGCGTTTTCGTCGATCACGGGTTGTTGCGCAAAGACGAAGCCGAGCAGGTGCTGGCGGCATTCCGCGACGTGCTGCACCTCAACGTCGTCGTCGTCGACGCGCGCGAGCGGTTCTTGAGCAAGCTCGACGGCGTCGTCGATCCCGAGGAGAAGCGCGTCATCATCGGGCACGAGTTCATCCGCGTGTTCGAAGAAGAAGCCGAGCGGCTTCCGAACGTGTCACTTCCTCGTGCAGGGCACGCTCTATCCCGACGTCATCGAATCGAAGACGCCGCAAAGCAAGGCCGGCCACAAGATCAAGTCGCATCACAACGTCGGCGGCCTGCCCGAGCGGATGAATCTGCGGCTGGTCGAGCCGCTGCGCGCGTTGTTCAAGGACGAAGTGCGCGAGCTCGGGCGCGTGCTCGGCTTGCCCGAACATATCGTAAGTCGCCAGCCGTTTCCCGGACCCGGCCTGGCGGTGCGCATCATCGGCGCGATCACGCCGGAACGCTTGGAGACCGTCCGCGAAGCCGATGCGATCGTTCGCGAGGAGATCGACGCGGCGCCGCTCGATCCGCATCCGTGGCAGTATTTCGCCGTGTTGACGCCCGTGCAAAGCGTCGGCGTGATGGGCGACGGTCGCACCTACGCAAATCTGGTCGCGGTCCGCGCGATCACGAGCGAAGACGGCATGACGGCCGACTGGGCGCGCCTGCCGCACGCCCTGCTCGAGCGGATATCCACGCGCATCGTCAACGAGGTGCGCGGCGTGAACCGCGTCGCGTACGACATTACGACAAAGCCGCCGGCCACGGTCGAGTGGGAGTAGGTCTAAGCGGCATGCGGATACTCGTCGTCGGAAGCGGAGCGCGCGAAGACGCGCTCTCGTGGCGGCTCGCGCAATCGGCATCGTGCGAAGCGATATTCGCCGCTCCCGGGAACGCCGGAACGGCTTCGCGCGGAGAAAACTGGACCGTCGCGGCGACCGACGGTAAAGCGCTTGCGGAGCGCTGCCTGACCGAACGCATCGATTGTGCGGTGCTCGGCCCCGAGACGGCGATCGCCGCCGGCGTCGGCGACCGGTTGCGCGAGGCGGGCATCTCGGTCTTCGGGCCGAATCGCTCGGCCGGGCGGCTCGAATCGAGCAAGGTGTTCGCGAAGCGCTTCATGGAGCGTCACGGCATTCCGACGGCGCGCGGCGTCGTCGTCCATTCGCTCGACGGTGCCGAAAAAGCGCTCGAGTCGTGGAGCGGCGGCGTGGTCGTCAAAGCCGACGGCTTGCCGCCGGCAAAGGCGTCGTCGTCTGCGATCGTCCCGTCGAACGCCCGAGCCGTGCTCGCCGAGTGGTACGCGAACAACAAAATTCCGGGCGGCGGCTCCGACGTACTGCTGGAGGAGATGCTGGCGGGTCGCGAGGTCAGCGTCTTTGCGCTCGCCGACGGCCGCGCGATGGTGCCGATTGCCGCCGCGTGCGACTACAAGCGCGCCGGCGACGGCGACACCGGACCGAACACCGGCGGAATGGGCGCGTACTCGCCGCCCGCGGGTTTCCCCGACGATCTCGACGACCAGGTGCGCGAACGCATCCTCGCGCCGGTGTTGCGCGGCTTGCTCGCGGAGGGCGAAGAGTACGTCGGCGTGCTCTACTGCGGCCTGATGTGGACGGCCGACGGTCCGTACGTCATCGAGTTCAACGTGCGCTTCGGCGATCCCGAGACGCAAGTGTTGATGCCGCGCGTTCGACGGCGACTTCGCCGCGCTGATCAAGTCTGCAGCCGACGGAGCGATGGATCTGTCGCTCGCGACGTTCTCTCCGGAGAGTTGCGTCGGCGTCGTTTTGGCGACGAGCGACTACCCGCGCAGCAACACGCCGCTCAAAGGGCTCAACGCCGACGTCTCGCTCGGAGACGGCGTCAGGCGTTTTGGGGCGGCTCGACGCTCGTCGGACGGCCACGTCAATACCGGTGGCGGCCGCGTGCTCACCGTCACGGCGCTCGGCGACGATCTACCGCAAGCTCGTGGGAACGCTTACGCTGCGGTGAAAACGCTCGCGTCACGCCTCGGCACAAACGCGTTGACCTACCGCACCGACATCGGCACCTAGCGAGCGCATTCGATCGTCACGCACAATCGCGCCCGCCGGTAGCGGGCGCGATTGATTGGAAGGGCATCCGTTTATCTCGTTGCTTGCCGCCGAGACTTCGCCCCGTTACATGACGTAGAGTTGCAGCGATCCTGGATCGACGTAGTAGACGCCGCCCATGACGTACTGATTGGGATACGCGCACATCACGCCGTTGTTCGGCCCGTAGATGTATACGAGATCCTGCCGCCCGCACGCGACCGGCTGGAGGCCGTAGTTCTGGTACAAATACCATCCGGGGTACGCGTAGCTAGGCGCGGAGTAGTAGTTTTGGTCCCAGATCCCCTGACCGGCTAACAGCGAGACGGCCGCGAACGGACCCCAGAAACCGCCGCCCCAGTAGTTCGTCTGCGGATACCACTGGTAGCCGCCGTTCCACGCCCAGTTGGACGCGTACGGACGCGGGTTGACCAAGACGTAGTTGGTCCGGTAGACCGTTGGGTGGTACCAGGCCGGACGCGGCGCGTAGGCCCAGGCGGGTCGCCGCCAGCCAGGTGCCGGCGCACGCCAATACGGCCTCCGGTTGGGATGCCACGGATTGAGCGTCGGCCTCGGCGTCGGCCGCTGACCTGGGCGCCTCGTCGGGGCAGGAAGCGTATGAACCGGGCGCGGCTTCATCGTTTCGATGGGTGGCTTCATGGTGCGTACGGGAGCCGGCTTCATCGTTTCGATGGGCGGCTTCATCGTGCGCATCGGTGCGGGCTTCGCGGTGTGCATCGGTGCCGGCTTCATCGTGTGAACCGGCGTTGGACTCTTCGGTGGCTTGGCTGCCGTATTCGGAGCCTTGTCGGGATTCTTGGGCGCGGGCGTCTGATCCGCGACGACTATGGAAGTGGGAATGCCGCGAGCGACGGCCGGGGCTGTCCCGGCGAACGCGACGGCGATGACGATTGAAGTAAGGCGAGCGTGCGTGTGCATCTATTTAAAAACCTCCGTCCGGACTTCTAGATACCCAGGAAGCCCGCAGAGTATGCCGCTTACCGCACGCTTAGTCTTAAACGTTCATTAGGGGCGCTGGGTAGCTGAACTGCGCGTCGATCTGTTCGGGCAAATGTCACGAGAGGCTAGTTGCTTCGAATAAATCTTGAAGGATAAAATTAAAGGGAAGGGTGAGCCGAGCGCAACGACGTTATTTCGAAGGCTCCACGCCGCCAAACAGCGCGAATCGCGTCCGCTCTCTGAGTGTACGCCGCGACATGGCAAGTTCTCGTTCCGGATCAACAGAGCCGCGTACGAAAGACGGTCCTAGAGGCAAGCCGCTAACTTGAACGGCGCCGGAGGCGATCTCCCGGAGCGCCGTCATTGCCGGCTTTTCAGGGTTCGCATTCATTATCAGCGGCGGAGCGCCGCCGAGGAGCTGACGGGAGCGTTTTGCAATGGCGTTGACCGCCGTGAATGGAGAACCGCTCTTGTGGACGGCCTGTTCCGCCGAGTTGCGAATGATTTGAGGCGCTTCGCTCGACTTGACGTTGGAAGGCGATTTTACCACACGCTTGACGGCCTTTGGAATGCCTTCGGCCAACCTCTCATCGGGTTCCGCGAGCACATCGAGCATGTCAGACATTGTGGGTTCCCTTTCAGTAAAAAAAGCTGCCTCGCGTCAGATACCCCTCAGAGAGCGGCAGTGACGATGGGCAGTCTTTTCATAGGTGCCGAGAGTTGCTGTGAGAGTTCAGTATAGCATACCTTGCGGGGTTATCGGTCAGTCGCTGAGCTTGACATTGGAAAAGCCCACGTAACTCACGAGCGTGAAGCCGTTGAAGCCGGCTGCAAGCATCGAGGGCTTATCCGGACCGTAATGCGTGGTTCCGGTGCGGAACCGGCTGTCGAACCCGCGATCAGAACTTTAGCTTTGTCCAGGATTTCCTCGAGAGTAGCGCCCTCGACGATCGAGCGCAACTCGGCACACAAACCGATCAAACGTCCACTCTCACGGTGAACGTACAGTCCAAACGTATTGCTTGATTGGAGCAACGTTTTCACCGCATCACCTCCTCCGAGTTCAGCATTAGGCGGGCGCGTGGGTTGCTTTCCCCTGCGGCGCTTTTCCCTGCGCTGACTTAGGTGCAGGTGCGGCCTTGCCGTTAGACTGTGCGCCGGGTGGTTTCATCGCGTGTTGTGGAGGCGCGGCAGCCTTCCCGGATTTCGCATTCGGTACCGACATATGTGCCGGTTCGGAAGCAGGCTTCGAGTACGTTCCGTGGCCGATCGATTTGAAGTCGGCCGGCCGATTCGTCGAGCTGAACGCGTGCGAGGTTACCACTGCGGCAGGTTTGCCGTGATTGACGTTCACGTATAGGTTGCGGTCCTGTTGGGCTTCGGCGATGTGCGCTCGCTGCATTGGGGTAGCACCAATGTGGGGTTCGTGTGCCCACGCAAGCTGTTGCGCGTCGGGGTGCATGCGAACGCCGCCCGGGCCATTGTAGCCGTACCGATTGACGTTATGCACGACGACCGTTTTGTTCACGTACACGTTTCGTATATAGCGCGAATTGACGCTCGTGACGGCAGTGTTATATCGGAACGCGTTGCCGTGCCAACCGCCGCCGACGTAACCGGTACCATAGTATCCGGCTCCGTAGTTGACTCCGCCGTAGTAACCAACGTTACGTCCCCAGTAGCCGTCATTCCAGGCATAGTTGTTCTGCTGTTGCTGGTATCCCCAAAATCCGGGCGTCCAGAGAAGGCCCGCTTGCGGGGCGGCCATCCACGTGCCGGGTACCCAGTAGTAGCCGTCTTGGCCCTCGCCCCAGTACCCAGGGATCCACTGGTAATTCGGGTCGGAAACCGGTGGTTGCTGATATTGGGGCATCAGCGGTGGAGCAGAGAAACTCACGTACACCTGGGCGTTCGTCGCCACGGGAAGCGCAAGCGAGGGAATAAGCGCGCAAATCGCGAGAAGTGACAGCTTGAAGAGCCGCATGGGGTTTGTTCCTTAGACTTTATCCGAATCGCCGCAAAGGCGAATTAGCTCGGGAGCGAGCTTGTGTTCTCAAGAGCATATCCGAACCCGTTGACCAAAGTCGGCACGCTTTCGCACCAGGAGTGCACTCTGGACTCGAAAAATGCTTTTCCGACACGCCGGCGATCAGGAGTCAGGAAGTATCCAAAAACATGAAGGCTGAGCGCGCTCTCCAACCGACCGAGACCATACTCAAGCAAAACGCGATTTTCGCTGGGTTGAGCGCGTCCATGATCGCAGAGGTCATGGAGGTCGGAAAGCTCATCGAGCTCGATACGCCGCAGCAGATTTACGAGGCTGGGCGTCCGATACGAGAAGTCTATTTTCCGATCGACGCGGTGCTCTCAGTCGTAACGCAGATGCGCGATGGCGGCTCGATCGAGGTAGGAACGGTCGGCCGCGAGGGCGTGTCGGCAATTCCGCTACTACTCGGTGCGACGACCTCGGCCAACGAGAGTTATTGCCAGGTTCAGGGCCGCGCCGTGGTCATTAGCAGCGACCATTTCCGCCGGTTGCTTAGCGCCGGCGACGAGCAGCTTCGTAGCGTAATGGATCGATTTTTGCAAGCCTACGTGAATATGTTGGGGCAACTCGCCGCTTGCAACGGTATGCATAGCATCTACGAACGCTGTGCTCGCTGGCTGCTGCTAACCCACGACCGCGTAAATTCCGACGAAATCGCGCTCACGCACGAATATCTGGCGATGATGTTGGGAACACGCCGTTCCGGCGTTACCATCGCGGCCGCCACGCTTGCGCAAGCCGGATTCATTCGCTACGCTCACGGGCACATCGTGATCTTGAATCGCGAAGGCCTGGAAAACGCCTCATGCGAGTGCTATGCCGTCGCGCGCGAGCAGTTTGGCACACTGCTGAACGTGCAATAGAGTCGAGACTAGCAACGAGTGCGCGAAAGCGTACAGATTCGTGCGCTAGACCCGTGTTACGGTAAACTTTCATGCATGCACTACGGACGGCATTCGCTGCAGCAACGATCGTCGCAATCACTTGCGCCGTGGCTAGCGCTTACCCGTCAACTCTGAAGGTTCAACTATACGCTCAGAATCGACCGGGCGAAACCGGCACGGCGACCTTCGAGCAGATCCCAGGCGGCGTCCAGGTCGTCGTCAGAATGGCCGGCGGTCAAAACGGCACGCAGCCCATCCATATCCATACGGGTTCATGCGCAAACCTGAACCCGATACCCGCGTATACCCTAACCAACATCGTCCACGGAAGCAGCACGACGACGATATCGGGCATCGACCTCGGCGATCTACTCAAGGGCAATTACGTTATCGACGTTCATGAGGGCAGCGCCGACATAGAAAAGTATGTGGCCTGCGCGGCAATTGCAATCTCGAAGTAAGCGACTGCCACGTGAGAATGCCGGCTAAGCCGCATTTCTCGGCGAAGGGCCGCGCTCGATAGTCGAGATAGTTGGTTCCGACCGCTCGAGCAGTTTGGTTCCTTTGCCCGCCGTAGCGGGCATGCCGCCGGCTCCCGGGCCGAGGGCTCGCCCGCTGGTCGCGTGGAACTCCAACGCCGGACGGAGGTTCTCAAGCAGCGTATGGCCTTTCGATTTCAGCAGCCGCCGCGCGCACCGTATGGCGGAGCGCTCGCACCCGCGATTCCAACCCATTCGCTGCTCGCCCAAGTGCTCGGCATCACCGCGCTCGGGCTCTGCATTACGGCGCTGGCTGCCTACGTCGCACAGGGCGTGTCGCCGGCCATCGGCCTCGTGGCGATGGTGGTCGGGTTCATTCTCCTGTTTTCCATTTATGGAACGCGTTCGAACGAAGCGCTATCCCTGACGTTGTTCTACGCCTTCACGTTCTGCGAAGGCGTGGGCATCGCGCCGGTGATCGGGCAGTACGTCCGGACCGTCGGGCCCGGCGTCGTCGTCAATGCGGCGATTACGACGGGCTTGGGCATGTTCGCGCTCGCGGCAATCGTCTATGCCACCGGTCTCGACTTGCGGCGATTCCAGGGAATTCTGACGATCGCACTGCTCGGACTCGTGGTCGTGGGAATCATCTCGCTGTTCGTACGCTTCATTCATCCCGAAGTGTACGCGTGGATCACGCTCGTCATCTTCGCGGGACTGGTCCTGGTCGATTTCGCTCGGATCCGTGCCGGCGGCGACGGGCTGACGCCGGTGCTGATGGCGGTCAGCATCTACCTCGACGCGATCAACATCTTCCTGGCGCTGCTGCAGATCTTCGGCGGCCGGCGTTCGAGCGACTGACGGATCGTACGTGAAGCCCGCCGGGACTGGTATACTGTAAGGACATGTGCGGGATAACGGGGGTCTATGCGCCGGGGCGCGATGCGGCCCGGCTCGCATTCTTTGCGCTCTACGCACTGCAGCACCGCGGCCAGGAGTCGGCGGGCATCGCCGCCGCGGACGGCGGCACGATCCGCTCCCACAAAGAGATGGGCCTGCTGGGGGCTATCTTCGATGAAGAGATCCTCGCCCGGCTGAGCGGCCACGTCGCGATCGGGCACACCCGCTACTCCACGACCGGTTCGTCCATCGTCGTTAACGCGCAGCCCCTACTCGAGCGCACGGAACTCGGGGATTTCGCTTTCGCGCACAACGGCAATCTCACCAATACCGACGAGTTGCGCGAAACCTTGTCACCCACGACCGTGCTGCAGGCCTCGTCGGATTCCGAGGTCGTGGCTAAACTGCTGGTCGAGTCGGGCGGTTCGATGGTCGACCGGATCAAAGCCGTGCTGGCCGTGGCGCGCGGGGCGTACTCGGTCGTTCTTTGCACGCAAGACGAACTCTACGCTTTCCGGGATCCGTGGGGCGTGCGCCCGCTGTGTTTGGGATCGCTCCCCGAAGGCGGCTACGTCGTCGCCTCGGAATCGTGCGCGCTCGGTACCGTCGGGGCGCGCTACGAGCGCGAAATCGGCCGCGGCGAAATCGTGCGGATCGGTCCGTCCGGTCTGGAAAGCATTCAGACCGACGTGAGCGACGTCTCACCCGCGCTGTGCATGTTCGAATACATTTATTTTTCGCGGCCGGATTCGAAGTTCAGCGATCGATCGATCTACATGGCTCGCTACGCGATGGGGCGCGAACTTGCGAAGGAACATCCCGTCGAGGCCGACGTCGTGATGGCCGTTCCCGACTCGGCGGTGCCCGGCGGGATCGGGTATGCCGCCGAGAGCGGATTACCGTATATCGAAGGACTCATCAAAAACCGCTACATCGGCCGCACGTTCATCAGCCCGGATCAGGCGATGCGCTCGCGCGGCGTGCACTTGAAGTTCAATCCCGTCGTCGAAAACCTCGCCGGACAGCGTGTCGTCGTGGTCGACGACTCGATCGTGCGCGGCACGACGACGCCTCGAATCGTGACGCTGCTGCGCGAAGCCGGCGCCACCCAAGTGCATCTGCGCATCACGTCGCCGCCGATCAAGCACCCCTGTTATCTCGGCGTCGACATGGCAACCTACGATGAACTCATCGCAGCAAACTACACGGTGGATGAAATTCGGCAGCGCACCGGTGCCGATTCGCTCGGCTATCTGAGCCTCGACCGCTTGATTTCGGCAGTCGGGCGCAACCGGGACGAAACCTGCCTCGGCTGCTTTATCGGAGAGTATCCCAACGTGCCAGCAGCCCGCGAAATCCGCAAAGTCGCATCATCCTAGCTGCGCGGGTTACGCTCAGCGTGAGAGGTCGTGTGCCGGCGCCGGCGTCGAGGCGACGTCGCCGGGCGGGAAGATGCCTTCTTTAACTTCGCGCGCGTAGGCGCTCAGCGCTTCGGTTGCGAGGCGGCCGATCTCCGCGTAGCGTTTGGCGAATGAGGGCGAATGGCCGTACATGCCGAGAATGTCGTGCAGCACGAGTACCTGCGAATCGCAGTGCGGTCCCGCACCGATGCCGATGGTCGGGATCGAAAGCAGTTCGGTGATTTCGCGCGCGATGCCGTGATCGACGACCTCGAGCACGATGGCATAGGCGCCGGCGGATTCGATCGCCTGCGCGTCGGCGACGAGCCGGTCGCGATGCGTTCGCATTTTGAACCCCGGTCCAAGACCGGCGGTTTGCGGCGTGACGCCGATGTGTCCCACGACCGGAATGCCGGTGCGCGCGATCGCGCGCACGCGGTCGGCCTCGTAGACGCCGCCTTCGAGCTTCACCGAACACGCGCCGCCCTCTTTGATGCAGCGTATCGCCGCGCGAATCGCATCCTCGTTACTCACTTGATACGATCCGAACGGCATGTCGGCAATGACGTGCGCGCGATTGGAACCGCGAACGACGGCTTGCGCGTGGTGAATGATCTCGTCGAGCGTGACGGGCGTCGTCTCGTCGTAGCCGAGAACGACGTTGCCGACACTGTCGCCCACGAGAATGACGTCGATTCCCGCGTCTTCCACGAATTGCGCGAAGGGAGCGTCGTAGGCGGTGGCTACCGCAAAGGGCGCCTTCCCTTTTCGCCGTTTGATCGCGCCCGCGGTGAGGCGGCGAATCGCCGGGTTCTTCTCGGGTTCGTAGGAGCGGGCATCCGACATGCCGTTGCGCGCTCTCTTGCCTGACGTGTACACGGGAATGCGCTTCGCTAGCGCCTCTTCAAGGCCCCGCTACTGAAAGGCCATCGGGGCGGTCGTCGATTGTTTGTGCGATCCGCACGTGACTTTGCCAGTCAGCGTCGCCGGTCCGGAATACGTTTCGGGGTTGCGATTGGTGCCGTAGAGATACCATCCGCCGGCTTGCGGGATTTTGACATTGGCACTGAACGTGTCGATCGTTTTGGCGCCGTTGGCGATCGTCCACGTGAGCGTGCACGATCCTTTGTAACTCACGTCGGTGAACGCCAAAGTGTATTGCCAGGCAACGTGCTTCGGAACCAGATTCGACGGCCCGGTCAATCCGATGCTGTCCCGACTGGACACGCCTTCGACGCAGCCCGTGCACGGCACGCCGCTTTGTGCCGGTCCGGTCGCGACGAAGTCGAGCAAAATCGCTTGAGTAGCGTGCGGCGTAAAGGCGAGCGGATGGAACAAGATGCGGCTGGGCGCCGCGAACGATGCGCCGGCGACGGGCGCGGCAACGGGAACGGCCGCCGAGCCGGAATTTTGGGCGGTCCCGTAGCACGCGCCGAGCCCAAAGAGCGGCAACGCAAGAACGCCGAGGCGAGAGAATAGACGCATGACACCTCACTGACGGAAGTGGAAACGCGTCGAGGATTACTTTGCGGTTAGGGCCGCTCCTGCGCCATTGCCTGCCGCCGAGACCACCGGCGTGCCGGCGAGCGCTTCGGTGAGCGCGACGAAACTTCGCACCGGAATTCCGGTCGGTCCCTTCGCTTGCCAGCCCGACTCGCCGTCGAGATAGGCCGTGCCGGCGATGTCGAGATGCAGCCACGGCGTTTCGTCGTCCACGAACGCGCGCAGAAACGCGGCTGCCGTGAGCGTTCCCGCGGCGCGGCCGCCGGTATTCTTGAGATCGGCGATATCGCTCTTCATCTGCGTCGAGTAATCGTCGTAGTACGGCATCTGCCAGAAACGCTCGCCCGCGGCTTTCGCGGCCGCGAGGAATTCCGTCGCAAACGCGTCGTCGTTCGAAACTGCCGCTGCGGCAGCGTGTCCGAGCGCGATGACGACCGCGCCGGTGAGCGTCGCGACGTCGACGATCTTCGTGGCTCCTAGTTTTTTCGCGTAGCACAGGCCGTCGGCGAGAATCAGGCGGCCTTCGGCGTCGGTGTTGATGACCTCGATGGTCTTGCCGTTCATCGCTTTGACGATGTCGCCGGGTTTGGTGGCCTTTCCGCCAGGCATGTTCTCGGTCGCCGGCACGATGCCGACGACGTTGAGTTTCGGTTTGAGTTTTCCGATTGCCGACATTGCCGCGATCACCGCAGCGCCGCCGGACATGTCGTATTTCATCTCTTCCATGCGCTCGGCCGGCTTGATGGAGATACCGCCGCTGTCGAACGTGATGCCTTTGCCGACGAGCGCCAGCAGTTCTTTGCTGCCCGGATCCCCTGCGTAACGCAGGACGATGAACTTCGGCGGCTGCGCGCTGCCTTGGGCGACCGAGAGGAACGATCCCATACCTTCGCGGCGCGCCGCGTCTTCGTCGAGCACTTCGATCTGCAGCGATGCGTCTTTCGCAGCCTCCGTGGCGCGCTCGGCCAAGATCGCAGGCGTCATGTCGTTGGCGGGCGTGATTGCCAAGCGGCGCGCGAGGTTCACGGCTTCGCCGATCGCGGTGCCGCGCGTTACGCCGCGCTCGAGCGCAGCCGTGTCGAAGCCTTCCGACAACACGGTGACTTCCGAAACGGCGATCCGCTTTTCCGGCGAATCTTGATAGACGGTCGTTTCGAACGATCCGGCGATGGCGCCCTCGGTAACGAAGGATGCGGCTTCGGTTTCACGGCCGCGCACGCAGTCGGGCAACACCAGCGCGAACGAACGAACGTTGCGACGTCCGAGCTGGCGAACGGCGATGGCCGCGTAGCGCGCCAGCGAGGGGATTTCGAACTTCGCCGCCGTGCCCAGCCCGATGGCGAGCACGCGCCGGAACGGACGATCCGCCGCATACGCCAGAACGGTTTCTCCGAATTTTCCCTTGACTTCACCCGCGGCGAGCGCGCCCGAAACGGCGGAGCCGGCCAGGCCGTCGATGCTTTTGGCCGTTCCGTCGACGGCCCCGTCGAAGAATGGAACGACGAGGGCTTCGGTGCGCACGTCCCGCGGCGCATCGTGGGCTAAACGTATTTGCATGGTGAACCTTTCGCGTGGTGAACTACTGCCCAACGATGGACGAGCCCTGCGAAGGCACGCCGGCGAACGACGGCGGCCGCCCATCCGACGCGTATGCGCGCGCCGGAGTCGACATTGCCGCCGGTAGTGCGGCAGTTGCGCGCTATCGCGACGTACTAGGCGCCTGGCGGCATCCCGAACAGCTCGACGCAATCGGCGGCTTCGGCGGCGTCTTTCGACTACCCGGCGATGAATGCCGGGCGTTGGTCGCTTCCAACGACGGCGTCGGTACGAAGCTGCTCATCGCCGCCGAACTCCGGCGCTACGATTCGGTCGGCGCCGATTTGGTGAACCACTGCGTGAACGACATCTTGGTCGTGAACGCGTCGCCGCTGTTCTTTCTCGATTATCTCGCGGTCGGCAAACTCGATCCCGACGTCGCCGCGCAAATTGTCGCGGGTTGTGCGCGCGCGTGCCGCGCGCACAACTGTGCGCTGCTGGGCGGCGAAACCGCCGAGATGCCCGGCCTCTACGCGCCGGAGCATTTCGATCTCGCCGGAACGATCGTCGGCATCGTCGACGTCGCACAGCTGCCGGATCCGGGGAGCGTCGCGCCGGGTGACGCGATCGTCGGCTTGCCGGCGGTCGGGCTGCACACGAACGGTTATTCGCTGGCGCGCGCGCTCGTCACACGCGACGAGTGGGATGCACCGCTTCCCGGGACGGCTGGCACGTACGCCGACGCGCTCTTGTCGCCGCATCCGTCGTACTACCAAGCGGTACGCGCCATTCAAGCCGTCGCGCGCGTAAAAGTCATGGCGCACGTTACCGGCGGCGGCTTACTCGAAAACGTGCCGCGCACGCTGCCGGCCAACATGAAGGCGATCTTCGAGCAACGGCGCTGGTCCATCCCGGAAATCGAACGGGTGCTGGTATCGCGCGGCAAACTCGGGGTCGAAGAACGCTATCGCACCCTGAACATGGGGGTCGGATACACGCTCGTCGTTCCGCTTGCAGATGCCGAACGCGCCGTCGCTGCAGCGCCGGGCGCCGCGGTCGTCGGTTGGATCGAAGCGCGGGAAGGCGACGAGCCGCAGTCGATCGTCCATCCGGAGCGCGACGCGGCGTGAGCGAGGCAACGCTGCACGATATCGCGGCGTCCCTCGACACCACCGACATGCGCGACGTGCGCGCGCGCCGCGCGCTGGAGATCGTGCGCGCCGGGCGCGACTTCCGGTGGGCCGGAATTTACGACGTCGACGACGATCGGATCGAATCGATCGGACACAGCGGCGTGCAGGCACCGGTCTTCATCGAGCTTCCCGCCGATCGTGGGACGATCGGTGAGGCGGTGCGAACGCGCGCGACCGTGATTCGAAACGCACAAATGATCGTCCCGATTCTCGGCGCGGAGAGCGGCGTTCCGATCGGTACGCTCGTCGTGGAGCGCGACGCAACCGCCCGCTTTACCGAGGAGGACCAAGCCTTCGTCGAGCGCTGCGCGATCGCGCTGATGCCGCTCTTCGAATAGACGGCGCGCGTGGCGGAACTGCTCAATCTCGTCGTCGATCTGGACGAGGCACTAGCGCCCGCGCCGGATGCAGGCCTCGAGGTGCGCGCGTCCGGCGATGCCGGAGACCGGACGCTGGCGTGGATCGACGAATGTTTCGGCGGCTGGTGGAGTTCGGAAGCATACGCCGCGCGCACGGTCGTCGCGCTTCGCGGCGACGCTCCGGCCGGCTTTGCCGCATTCGACCCGAGCGGACTGCGTTTTCGCTGGCTGCGCGGACTGGCGCGCGAACCGGGCATCGGCCTCTTCGGACCAATCGGCGTCGCGCCCGCGGCGCGCGGCCGGCGCTTGGGGCGCAGGCTGCTGCAACGGGCGCTTTGGGAGTTACGGACGCGCGGCTATGCGCGCGCGCTCATTCCGGCCGTCGGCGAACGCATTGCGCCGTTCTACGTTTCCGCCGGCGCGCGCGTCGCGGAACGGTTCGATCGCGCCGCCTTGCTCGCGCCGGCGCCACGCACGCTCGTGTTAGCGTCCGGAAGTGGAAGCAATTTCCAGGCCGTCGCCGAGCGCGCCGCCGCGGGATCGCTTCCCATCCGATTGCTCGGCGTCGTGACGAATCGTTCCAACGCAGGCGTCGTGGCGCGCGCTCGCGATGCCGGATTGGATGCCGTCGTGCTGCCGTGGAAGCGAGCCGAGGAAACGCGTGACGCCTACGACGCGCGCTTGCTGAAAACGGTTTCCGAGATGGCTCCCGAGCTCGTCCTGCTGCTCGGATGGATGCACCTGCTCGACGAACGCTTCGTGACGGCGTTTCCAAATCTCGTCAACGTGCACCCGGCATTTCTTCCGCTGGATCCGCAGCGCGACGAGGTCGGGCTTCCGGACGGATCGAGGATGCCGGCCTTTCGCGGCGTCGCCGCCGTTGCGGACGCACTGGCCGCCAATCAGGGATGGATCGGCGCCACCGTGCATCTCGTCACGCCGCAAACCGATCGCGGACCCGTGCTCGCGCGGCGCCCGCTGAAGTTGCGATTAGGCGAGGACGAAGCCGGCGTGATGCAGCGCCTCCATCCGTTGGAACACGAACTGGTCGCCGCCGCGGTGCTGCGCCGGCTCTACGAGCGCGAGTAGCGGCGTGGCAATCGAGGTGCAGCGAGCGACCAACGCCGAGGAGTTCGAAGCATTTCGCGCCCTCGCGGAAGAGTACGAAGCGACCCTTCCCGACGATCTCAAACACGCCGACTTCGCCGCGCAGTATGCCGATGTCGCGGCGCATTTCTCGTCGCCGCACGCGGCCTTCGTCGCTCGCGCCGGCGGCGCGCCGGCGGGGTGCGTCGCCCTGACGGCGCACCCGGCCGACCGCACCGCCGTCGTGAAGAAGCTGTACGTCGCACCGGCTTATCGCAAGCGCGGCGCGGCGCGCGCGCTCATGAACGCGCTGATCGCTTACGCGCGCGAACGCGGCGTCGCACGGCTCGTGCTCGACACCGAGCGCGCGCGAATGGCACCAGCCTATGCGCTTTACCTCGCGCTTGGATTCCGGGAGTGCGCGCCCTACGGCGAGGTTGACTACCGGTGCGCGACGTTCATGGATCTGCAGATCGAATAAGCGATGGTTCAGGTTCAGATTTTTCTTCCCGAACTCTGGAGTCTGCTCGGCGGCGTTTTGGCGCTCCAGGGCCACGTCTATCGCGAAGCACTTTCGTTCGAGGGCGCGATTCCAGCTGCAATCGCGATCGTGCTGGCCGCCGGTCTGAGCGAAGCATTCGGGCAGAGCATCGTTCTCTTCGCCAACCGCGTCAAGCCGGCGCGATTCATCTTCAGTCTCTTCGTCGATGCGCTGCTGTTCGCGTTCGGTTACGTCTTTCTCGTGCTCAGCACGTGGCTCGTGTGCCGCTTACCGGGCGCGCCGCACCTCTCGCTACGCGATTTCGCGCTCGTGCTGGCGATGAGCTACGCGCCGGTGCTGTTCGCGTTTCTGAGCGCGCTGCCGTACCTCGGCTCGGCGGTGATCAACGGGCTGCGCGTATGGCACTTGCTCGCAATGGTCGTCGGCGTTGCCGCCGCCGGCGGCATCGACGTGTTCGCGTCGGCGACGTACGTCTGGCTCGGGTGGCTCGTGATGATGCTCGTGCAGCGCAGTTTCGGCAAGCCGATCGTGGCGCTCGGATCCAAGGTGCTCGATGCGGTCGCCGGCGTTCGCGTGATCGACGACGCACAAGTCATCGTCGGCCGCGCCGAATCCGGAACGGCGAATGTGTCCGACGCGCCGAACGTCGAGGTCGCACAGAAGGCCCGCGCGCATCCGCGCGGATGGATGGCGCTCGCTGGGATTGCCGGCATGGCGCTGCTCGGCGTCATCGTCGCGCTGGCGCTCGAACCGGTGCGGCGCGGCATCTTCGGATGGCAAGAACATCTTCCCAAGCTCGTGCAACTTCCGTTCGATTTGCTGTGGATCGGCGTCATTGCGATCATCGTGGCGGCGTTCATGGCGCCGCTCGAAACGCTGGGCTGGTGGGCGGGCTGGTATGGCGACGAGATCGACACGAGCGACGAGACGCGGCCCGAAGCCGCGGCGCCGCGTACCGGCGTCGCGCGTTACGTGCTCTATCTGGACGGCATCGCGCAATCCAGCGGCTCGTACACGTCCGACATCGAAACCTTTCTCGACGCGTTGTCGCCCGAACTTCCCGCCAACGTGATCCTCGTCCGCGGTGTAATGGCCTATTCCGTGCTGAACCGGCCGCTCGAAGACGATCCGATTCTCTCGCGCTTTTGGAAACTCGTGGACGCGCAGCGCAGCCGCAGCCTCAACTCGCTGCTCGGATGGTTCATCAACATTCGCAACGTCACGATCGTCGCCGTGTCGGCCGATCCCCGTTACGGTCCGATGTATAACTTCGGCATGGCCGACGTCATCTATCGGTCGTTGCTTGCGCAAGGGTATCGCAAGGGCAGCGGCACCCCCGTGACGCTCGTCGGATACAGCGGCGGCGGACAGATGGCGTGCGGAAGCGCGTCGTTCCTCAAGCGCGCGCTCGACGCGCCGGTCGACGTGATCTCGCTCGGCGGCGTAATCAGCGGGACCGATCCGATCTTGCAACTCGAACATCTCTACCATCTCGTGGGCGATCGCGACAAGGTCGAAAAAATCGGCCCGGTCATGTTCTCGTCGCGCTGGCCGATTGCGGTGCTCTCGTATTGGAACCGGGCGAAGCGACTGGGATCGCTTACGCGCGTTTCGCTAGGGCCGGTAGGGCATCAAGTGCCGGGCGGGATGCTCGATCCGGCAGCGACGCTGCCCGACGGCCGCACGAATCTCCGGCAAACGCTCGATTACATCGGCAGCATCGTCCGGGATCGTTTCGTTCCCAAAGACGAACCGCCGCGCTTGCCGACCAATTACGCCCGATACATAGAAGCCACTGGTGCACTCTGGGCATTTCTCGCGTCGAGCGCGAGCGATCCGGGCGAACGTGAGCGCGCGAGCGGCCGTTACGCCGCCGCGGCGCCGTGGATGGGGCGCCTCATTCTTCCGGCACGCAAGGAGCGGTTCGGGGGCGCCCTTTTCGAGGTCGGCGGAACGCCGCCCGAACGTGCGGATCTGCTCGGGAAAACAGTGCGCCTGCGCTGGAACGACGAGACCGACGTGCGTAACCGCGTGCGCACGGCGATCCGCGACGTCAACTTTAGCGCCGAAGCGGCGTCGGCCGGCATCTACGGCGGACTCGTGATGCCCACTCGCCTCAACCGATGGCGTTTGGTCGATCCACTGGAATCCCTCGCCGGCGCACATCCCATGGACGACGTCGTCGTAAAACTCGACGGCGACGTGCGCGTCGTTGACGCCGGCAACACCGTGGAGTTGCGCGTCGACCGCGAGCCCGTGCAGATCACCGGCCGGTTTCGCGCGCTGCTCACGTTCCTCGGGCGCGCGCCCGAGAAAGACTGCTATCGCGTCCTCCACTTCGACCGGGCGACGCGCACGTTCGCCGGCGATGAAGATGTCGTGGAGATGCCGGCGATCGCCGACGACCTCGACGGGCGGCCAAACTCGATTGCCGAGGGCATCGAGCGTTGGCCGCTCAATGCCGGCGGATGGTATGCGACGGGCGCGTTTCGCGACGGTCGATTCGTCGTGCAGTCGCTCGCTCCGCGCGATCTGCTGAGAGCCGATGCGGCGCGTACGCCGCTCGATAGCGCGAAGACCGCGGCGAAGTACGTCCGCCGCGACGCGTGGCGCGACATCGTCGCGGCACGCGGGGGAATCGCCGCGGCGCAGATGGTTCCTTGGAAAACCGGCGACACCGGATTGGTCGTGCACAGCTACGGCGGCATCGGCGGCCCCAATCGAGAGAAGGCGGCATCCGGTCCGATCTATTTCGGCCATTTCGCGTACGGCATGGCCGAGGTCGTTGACGATCCGCTCGGCGACGAACCGCGCTTCGAGATCACCTACCATCAAGTCTACACGCAAAATGGCGACGGCCTCGTTGCCGGAGCGCTCGACTGGTCGCGCTACATGGGCGACCGGCAATACGGCTGGTCCGGCGTGCGCCCGGTCTGCGATGCGCTGCTGCGCCTGGATACCTTTCCGCTCGACGCGCTGCGGCGGCAGCTCGAAGTGATGACCGCGCGCTACCGAATCGGCGATGGAACGGGCGGCACGTTCGTCGGCGCCGCGAACAACTGCTCGCAGGACTCCAATCGCGCGCTCTTCGCAGCGCTTTCCTCGGCGAAGTTTTCGCAATCCGATGCGCTGCGCGCGCTGGCGAAAGACTTGCGAAAGAAGCTGCAGCTGTTCGGCACGTCACGGCGCGACTGGAGTCCTAACGTCTACAATCTCGGCACCACGATGGAAGACGCGCCGCTGCGCAATCTCGTTTCCGCGATTGGGAGCTGGCGATGCATCTTTCCACGCGTCGCGTTCAACGCGATCGTCGGAACGTTTCTGCGCCACGGCGCCACGCTGACCGTGCTCGGAACCGATCAAATCGGCGGTCCGCGCGACGACGTTGCGCCGGTTGCGCCGTCGTCGTTTTAATCGAAGGAGAAGGGAAGATCCGGATCGGCCGTGAGGGCCAGCGGATCGGCGCGCGTTGCGTCGAGTTGGTGAAAGGCGGCCGCGGCAATCATCGCGGCGTTGTCGGTGCAGTACTTCGCCGGCGGAATAAAGGCGTCGACGCCGTGGCGTGCGCTCCACTCCGTAACGGCGCGCGCGAGGCCGGAGTTGGCCGCCACGCCGCCGGAAAGCACGACGGCCCGATAGGGCGCGCCTTCGTAGGCCATCCCCAATCGAGCCATCAGAACGTCGACGACGGCGGCCTGAAACGACGCCGCGACGTCCTCCGGCGGTGCGTCGCGGCCGGCGGGAGATTCGAGGAAGTACCGGACCGACGTTTTCAGCCCCGAAAACGAGAGATCGAGCGTGCCGGGTGCCGGCTTGTGGCGCGGAAAGGCGTAGGCCCGCGGATTGCCGGCGAGTGCCATGCGGTCGAGTTCGGCGCCTCCGGGGTAGGGAAGCCCGAGCAGCCGCGCCGTCTTGTCGAAGGCTTCGCCCGCCGCGTCGTCGCGGGTGCGTCCGACGATCCGCAGTGCCGTCGCCGACTCCACGGCGACCAGTTGGGAGTGTCCGCCCGAAACGAGCAACGCGAGAAAGGGATAGGGCGGAGCCTCCGGACGGTCGAGAAACGGCGCGAACAGGTGCCCGTGAAGGTGGTTGATGCCGTAGAGTGGCTTGTTGAGGGCGAAAGCCAGCGCCTTGGCGGCCGCGACGCCTACGACGAGACTGCCGATCAGCCCCGGCCCGCGCGTGACCGCGATGCCGTCCACGGATTCGAGGCTCGCGCCGGCTCGAGCGAGCGCATCCTCGACGGCGGCCGAAAGCAGGGCGACGTGGCGGCGCGACGCGATCTCGGGGACGATGCCGCCGTAGCGTGCGTGAAACGCATCCTGATTGGTCGAAACCGACGAGAGGACGTCGCGGCCGTCACGCACGACCGCGGCGGCCGTGTCGTCACACGAGGTCTCGACTCCCAGCAACATCATAGGGTCGGGCCTTCGCTTCCGGCGCGCCAGGAACCGCGTCGAGGCCGCGAAAAGCGTTGCGCATGCACGATGTCAACGAAACGATGCGCCTGCCGTCACCGGCGCCACGGCCCCAGTCGATCGCGTTCGACGGTGAAAAACTTTGGATGGGGTCGATTGAAACGAGCCGTATTTATGCGATCGACCCGCATCACTGGACGGTCAGCGAAGAAGAGCGCGCCCCCGGCAAACCGTGGGGCATGACCGTCGTCGGTGACGAGTTGCGCGTCATTTGCGGCGAAGGCGATGACGATTCGCGGGTGATTCGGCGCTTCGTGCCGGGCCACGGTTTCAAAGGAGCCGATGCGATCGGCTGTCCCGACGATACCGGATCGCAACTCAGTTACGACGGCGTGCGCCTCTACGTAAGCCAGTGGTATAACAAGCGCATTCTCGGCATCGACGAGCACGGCGCGGTCGTGCGCACCATCGACGTTCCCCGCGGGATTTGCGGGCAGTGCTATTCCGAAGGCGCCTTCTACATCCTCAATACCGACGACGAAGACTCGAACGAGTATTTCCTCACGCGCGTCGGCGTCAACGGCGGGCAACCGCACTGCGAAGACTTGGCCCGCGTGCCGTTCGCGGCGCGCGCGCTGGCGAGCGACGGCACGCGCTTTTGGACGAATCACCGCGAGCACAACGAAATCGTCGCCTTCACGGTGTAAGCGCGTCATGCCGCTGCGGCAAGCGGTGGCCGTTCTTGCAACGGTTGCCGTACTGGGAACCGGGCCGAGCGACCTCGAGGCCACGTTGCGCTCGACGGCCGCAACGTACTACGCGCACGCCGGGCAGGTCGCCATCGTCACCGGCCGCGACACGACGATGGACTACTATCAACGCCTGCTCGACGATGCCGACGCGGTCACGCAAGTGCCGCCCGAAGGCTATGCGCCCGACGTCTGGCACGGTGCGCTGAACGCGACGGCGCAACTCGACATCAGTCTGGCGCAGCAACTCCTGCAACGCTCGTATCGTCCGATGGCGTCGATTCGCGGCCTGGGCGAAACGCTGATTCGCTCGTCCAAAGACGGTACGATGCAGCCCGTGGCGGTATACGTGCCGGCGACCTACGTACCGGGACGCAAAGCGCCGCTGCTCGTTTTCCTTCACGGCCACCCGCAGTCGGAGACGTCGCTGATCGCGCCACCGTACCTCGACGATCTCGCCGAACGCAGCGGAACGATCGTCGTAGCGCCGTACGGGCGAGGCTACTACGATTTCCAAGGCTCGCAGAGCGACGTCTACGATGCGCTGGCCGCCGCGGAGCAAGCCTTTACCATCGATCCGCGCAAACGTTATCTCGCCGGCTACTCGATGGGCGGGTTTTCGGTGTTCCTCGTCGCTCCGATGAAGCCGAATGCGTGGTCGGCGGTCATGTCGATTGCAGGTGCGCTGCTCGGTTCCCGGGCGCGCGAGGTCACGTCGATGCTGCCGAACACGCCGTTCTACATTCTCACTGGAGTTCGCGACGAAAGCATCCCCACGCAGTATCCCGCCGCCACCGCCGTCTTCCTACGCAACTCCGGGGTTCCGGTGACGTTCTACTCCGATCCCAACGCGACCCACCGTCTCTACACGCTGCGCACGATTCTCGCGCAGGCGTGGAGCGACATGGAGAACGGCGTCGTGCGCACGCCGTGGACGTTGAGCGTCACGACACCGCTGATCGGGGCGCCGCCGCAGGGATTAAAAATCTAAGGGTCAGAGGTTGGGCGCGCCCGGTTTGACGAGCGTCGGATATTTCGCGCGCAGATGTTGCAGTTTGGGGACGTCGTTCGCCGCGATGTACGGATTGTTGGGATTATGCACGGCGAAATCTTGATGGTACGCCTCGGCAGCGTAAAAGCCGTGCAGCGGGGCGACGACCGTGACGATCGGCGAGGAAAAGACGCGATCGTGCTCGAGCTTTGCGATCGCGGCCAGCGCTTCGCTGCGTTGTTCGCCGGTCGTGTAGAAAATCTCGGAACGGTACTGCGTGCCGTCGTCGGGCCCTTGACGGTTCAACTCGGTCGGGTCGTGCGCGACGCGAAAATAGACGTCGAGCAGTTGCTTGAACGAGACCACCGACGGATCGTACGTAATGTCGACCGATTCGGCGTGTCCGGTCGTGCCGGTGCTCACGATCTCGTAGTGCGCCGTTGCGGCGTTGCCGCCGGCATACCCGGCGACCGCGGAGCGTACGCCTTTGACGGACTGGAAGACGAGTTGCATGCCCCAAAAGCAGCCGCCCGCTAAAACGACGCGCTCGGATTGGGCCGCCGCGGCCGGAGACGCGGTCGCCGGAGCGGCGACGGCGAGCAGCGCGATGAGGAGCGCGAAAAAACGTGTCATAAACCGTATAACGCTTTGCGGCGTAAAATGGATGACCTCAGATTTTCAGGTGCTCGTCGAGCCACCCAAGCCAGAAGCGCGTCAGGTCGGCGGTTTGCACCGGGTTCTCCGGTCCGTGCGTCGAGGCCGGGAAGACGAGGAATCGCACCGGCACGTGATTGTCGGTAAGCGCGTGAAAAAGCGCGTACGACAGCGGAATCGGCACGGTCGAATCCAGCGTCGTACCCCAAATGAGGGTCGGCGTCGTGATGTCCTTGTAATACGTGATCGGCGATTGCTCGGCGTAAATCTGCGCGCCGTTGCCGACGTAGGGCGACGCGAGCAAATAGTACCGGTTCTGCACGTTGGAGATCGAGAGATTGTACTCTTCGGTCTCGTCGTTCACGGCAGCCCCCGAAACTGCGGCCCGCCAGGTGTGATAATGACCGATCAGCCACGTCGTCAGCAGTCCGCCGTACGACCATCCGGAAACGGCGACCCGCTGGGCGTCGACGTAGGGCTGCTTTTCGAGCTCTGCAAGCCCCGCCATGATGTCGTTGGCCGGTCCTTGCGCGGTGTCGCCGACAATGGCAACCATGTAGGCGTTGCCGAGGTTGTCGCTGCCGCGGTAGTTCGGCTGGAAGACGATGTATCCGTGCGACGCAATCGTTTGTGCGAGCGGCCACTGTTCCCAGACGAAATCGAGCGCGTTCGAGAGGCCCGGGCCGCCGTGAATGAGCAGCACGACCGGGAACTTCGCGTCCGGATGCGCGGCCCGCACCGCGTCGAAATGCGGCGGATACGTGACGACGCCGTCTTCGGCAAAGCCGTTCGGACCGTTCCAGTCGAGCGTCGTCATGCGTCCGACGGATATGCCGCCGATGAAGTCGTTGAAGTGTGTGAGCCGGCGCGGGGCGGTCGAGCCGGAATCGAGATAGTAGAGTTCGCGCGCGTGCCGGGCGTCGGTTGCCACAAATGCGATGTCGCCGCGCGCGTCGATCGACCCGGCAATACCTGCATCGAACGTGCTGCTCGAATACGGATCGCACACGACGTTCAGGTCGCCGAGTTGGAGTTGCGTCAGGCGCCCGGACGTCACCTCGAGACTCCATGCGTTCACGCGCGTCCGATCGCTCGCACAGAGCAGCAGCCGCTTTCCGTCGGGGAACCACAGCGATGCGGCAACGTTGCGGTCGAGGGAAGGTGCGAGCAGGTCGTCGCGCGTGCCATTGAATGCGTGCACGGCGTTTTCGGCAAGGTAGTTGCCGTCGCGAGGATACCAGTAGATGAGGTCGTCTGCGCTGCGGCCGTAGGCAGGACTCAGTTCGAAACGATCGTGCCCGGTGACGAGCTTCACCGGCGTTCCGCCGTTGGACGAGACTTGCCAAAGCGTCGAGTTTTCGTCGTTTCCGCCAAACGTATCGGCGACCCGCGTGAACGTGATGTGCCTGCCGTCGGGCGTCCACGCGATTTGCGGAGAGAAGATGCCTCCGGGGTCGGTCGGCGCAATCGTCCACGAGCCCTCGGTGAGACGGCGCTCGCGCCCGTCGCTCAGATTGACCACCCACAAGTGATCGGGCGGCGTCAGCGCCGTGGCCGTGTAGTCGTTGTTGCCCGCGAAAAAATAGTCGTGATGGTGCGCGAGCGCCTCGCGATTGGCAGGCAGATCGGCGGCGACGAAGGCAAGCCGGCGACCGTCCAGGCTCCAGGCGGCATCGATGACGTCGGCGGGTACGTGCGTCAGTTGCCGCGTCGTGCCGCGTGCGTCGCGGAGGTAGGCTTGCATGACGCCGTTGGACGCTCGCGCAAGGTAGGCTAAGAGCCGCCCGTCCGGCGACCAGCGCGGGACGGCCACGTCGCGTCCGCGCACGAGGACTCGCAGGCGCCCGGTCGAGACGTCGAGGAGTTCGAGCGAATCGACTTCCGTCGCCGCGGCCATGTTTTGCCGGACGGCAATCAGCGCGACCGATCGGCCGTCGGGCGTTATCGCTGGTTCCTCGAGATTGACGATGCGACCCATATCGGCAATTTGCAGCGTTCGCGCCGGCGAATGCACCGGTGTGAACGCGACGAGCGCCGGTAGCAGAACGGCCGGAAGGATGCGCATGCACCGTTGAGTTCGAATGGACTCGACGTGCCCCTTCGCGCCTCACCCTCGCGACTGGTTACCGTTGCGACCGTCGCGTACGCCGCGGTCTTTTTCGCGCTTGGAGCGGATCGCTATCTCACCTATCACGCGGGCGCGGATCTCGGGCTCTTCACACAGAGCATCGCAAGCGCGTTCCACGGCTTCGACAATACCGTGGAGCGCACGTCGCATTTCGCATATCACTTTTCGCCGATTTTGTATCTGCTCGCGCCGCCGCTGTGGCTCGCGCCGTCGCCGCTCGTGCTCGTTTTCGTCCAAGCGCTCGCCACGGCGCTGGTCGCGCCTGCAATCTACGCGATCGCGCGCCGCCGCACGGACGATTGGGGCGCTGCGGCCATCGCGTGCATTGCGCTGCTGTATCCACCGCTGCAAGGCGTCACGTTCACGGATTTTCACGAAACCGCGTTCTTGCCCGCGACGATCGCGTGGCTGCTGTGGGCGCTCGACGCGCGGCGGTTCGGCATCGCCGCAATCCTCGTGCTCGTCGCGCTCGCGACGAAAGAAGATCAAGCGCCCGCGATGGCATTTCTCGGCGCGGTTGCGTTTGTATATTTCGGCCGCTCGCGTGCGACGCGCGGCGTGCTGTTCGGGGCTGCCGCCGTCGTCGTCTCGGGGCTGACCATGTGGGGTTACTTCTTCGTGGTGCGGCCGCTCGCCGGCGCACCCGAACACTGGGTGCCGAGTCACTTTTACGCCTGGCACGGTTATCCGGTGCGTTCCATCGGCGTCGAGCTCGCCGGTCGCCTAACGTATCTGCTCGAGGCCTTTTTGCCGTTGGCATTCCTTCCGCTGCGGACGCCGGTCGTGCTGTTGGCGCTTCCGGGATTGGTCGAGGTGCTGGCATCGCGCGAGCCGCTGACCTATACCATGGGACAGCATTACGCGGCGGCGTGGGTGCCCTACGTGCTGGTCGCGTTCGCCGTGGCCGGTGCCCGCGTGTGGTCGGCGGGCACCCTTGCGGCGCGCCGGTGGATCGGCGCGGCCGCGATCCTCTGCGCGCTGACGCTCGCGTTCTTCAGCCCGCTGCACCTGGGGCATTTTTTGGGCATGCCGAGCCGAGCCGATGCCGCGGTAGCCGCCTTGGCGCATGAGATCCCGCCGAACTCGAGCGTCGGCACGTACGACGAGATTTATGCGCACCTGGGCTTTCGTCCGCGCGCGCAAATCGGATTGCGAGGCATGCCCGAGTACGTGCTGTACGACCGCCGCTATGTGTCGGCGGCGTGGAACGCGCGTATGCTTCCCGCCATCCGGGCCGGACTCGCCGGCGGGACGTATCGCATCGCCGACGTGCGCGATGGAGTCTTTCTGCTCGAGCGCGCGAAACCGTGACCCGACGACGATAGGAGTCTACCGATGCACTTTTTACTCGGCTTGCTCTTCACGCTGCGCCAAGCGTTGAGTTTCCCGTTACCGGCCGCGTTGGCCGCAAGCCCCGACGGTTCGGCGGTTGCCTACGTGCTCGACGAAAGCGGCATTCGAAGCGTGTGGTTCGCGCGCGCGCCCGACTTCGTTCCCCGGCGGCTCTGGGCGTCGGCATCCGACGACGGGCAGGAGCTGACTAACCTGCACGTTTCGAAAGGCGGCGCGTACGTCGTATACGTTCGCGGCGGCGCACACGACGCGAACTGGACGACGCGTCCGTGGCCGGATCCCGATTCGGGAACCAAGGACCCGGCGATGACGGTCGTGGCGATTGCAACGCAAGGCGGGGCGGCGCCGGTCGTGCTGGGCGAAGGCGACGCGCCGGCGATTTCACCCGACGGCGCGCGCGTCGCGTTCGTTCACGATCCGGACGACGCGATCTGGTCGTCGCCGGTCGACGGCAGCAAGCCTGCAGCGCAACTGTTTTTCGATCGCGGGAAAGACGGCGATCTGCAGTGGTCCCCCGATGGGGCGGCGCTGGCATTCACGTCGGACCGCGACGATCATTCGTTCGTCGGCATCTATCGCAACGACGCGACGCCGATTCAATACCTGGCACCGTCGACGTCGCATGACTCGTCGCCGCAATGGTCGCCGCAGAGCGACCGCGTCGCGTTCGTCCGTTCGCCGGGAGATGGCGGCCCGCCGCAAGATCCGCTCCTGCAATATCCGCAACCGTGGCAGATCGTCGTCGCCGACGCGGCTACCGGTGCCGGGCGCACGGTTTGGCAAAGCGGCAACGGACTACGCGACTCGCTTCCCGGCATCAACGGGCCGCAACTGCGCTGGATCGCCGGCGAACGCCTTGCGTTTATTTCGGAACGATCGAACTGGCCGAATCTGTATTCGGTCGCGGCAAGCGGCGGGAATGCGAGCGTGCTCGCGGGCGGTCCGTTCATGATTGAAGACACGACGATTTCGCCCGATTTGCAAACGCTGTACTATACGGCCGATACCGGCAACCGTGCGGGCGACGACGCCCGGCGGCACATCTTTCGCGTCTCCGCGAGTGGCGGAACGCCGTCGCAAGTGACCGAGGGCGAGAACAGCGAGTGGTGGCCGGCAGCGACCGGCGGCGGCGTCGCCTACGTGCAGGCCGGCGCCAAACGTCCGATGACGATCGCGGTCGACGGCCACACGATCGATGCCGATCAAATTCCCGCCGACTTTCCGAGCGATGCCCTCGTAACGCCGCGCGAGGTCACGTTCCGTGCGTCGGACGGACTGCTGATCCACGGTCAGCTCTTCGACGCGCCCGGCGGCCCCGCGAAGAAACCGGCGGTCATCTTCGTGCATGGCGGCCCCGAACGGCAGATGCTGCTCACCTGGCACTATATGGATTACTACTCGTACGCGTATGCCACCAACCAGTATCTAGCCAGCCGCGGGTTCGTGGTGCTTTCGGTGAACTACCGGCTGGGAATCGGGTACGGTCACGACTTCCAGAATCCCGACGCGGCCGGACCAGCCGGCGCGAGCGAGTACCGCGACGTGCTTGCCGGCGCAGCGTTTCTCGGCTCGAATCCGCGTGTGGACGCGCAGCGCATCGGCATCTGGGGCGGCTCGTACGGCGGCTATCTCACGGCAATGGCGCTGGCGAAAAACTCGAACGTCTTCAAAGCCGGCGTAGACTTTCACGGCGTGCACGATTGGTCGATGTTTCCCGAATGGTTCGAAGGTCAAGTGAAGCGCTACCAAACGATCGATCAAAAGAAGTTCTTGAAAATCGCGTGGTACTCGTCACCGGACGCGTACGTCTCGACGTGGCGATCGCCCGTGCTGCTCATTCAGGGTGACGACGACCGCAACGTCCCGTTTCATCAAATGGTCGATCTCGTGGAGCGCCTGAAGCCGGCGCACGTCCCGTTCGAGCAGATCGTCATCCCGAACGATATCCATGGCTTCTTACGCTGGCAGTCGTGGCTCGAAGCCGATCAGGCGACGGCGGAATTCTTCGAGCGCCATCTGCACTAGTGACACGACACTAGCGGCCTCGATCAGGGCGCCGGCGACGCGAGCGACCACGCGCCGACGTTCCAAAATGCTCCCGACAGCGACGTCGTCTGATTGCGCAGCTGGTCGGTGAACGCATTGATCTGCGTCCGGCGGTAGATCAGCGCGATCGGAAGCTGCCGATAGAGCAGCGCTTCGAGCGCGTGGTAGGTGACGGTACGCGCGACGGGATCGTAGGTGCTCAAACCGCGCGCGAGCAGCGCGTCAATTTGCGGGTTGCAGATGCGCGATTTGTTATAACCGCGCGGCGGAACGTTGGCGCAGGCGAACTGATCGGTCGTATCCGGATCGTCGCCGTTTTCGAACGAGTAGAGCGCCATCTGAAAGTTGCCGCTATAGACGGGGCCGTGCTCCGAGGCCGGCGCGACGAACTGCGTGATGTTAAACTGCTTGAGCGTCACGCGGACGCCCACGGCACTTTCGTACTGTACGACGTTATCGGCGACGATGGCGTCCCCTGGCGTAGCGGCCTGCAGAATGAGCAGGAGATCGAGAGGGCGCCCGTCTTTCGTACGAATGCCGCCGGGGCCAACGTGCCACCCGGCGAGATCGAGCAGCCGTCGCGCCGCGGCCGGGTCGTAAGGAATATCGGGATACGCATGCGGGTCGTATGCCCAGAGAAAGAGTCCCGCGCCGGCCTGGCGGCTCGAGAGCGCACCGCGATACGCCTTCGTAATGAGTGCCGGAATGTCGATGGCCTGTGCGAGCGCGTGCCGAACCCGCGGGTCCGCCGTTAACCGGTCTTGCGTGTTGAAGATGATTGCGCCGACGGCGTTCTGCACCGTGCTCGTGACGCGGTAGCCGCGCAGCGTCAGCATCTGAGCGTACGTCGCATAGTCTTGGGCGTCGAAGTATCCGTCGACTTCGTGCGTTTGCAGCAGGTTGAGCGCGGTTTGCGAGTTCGCGATGAACTGCACCGTCATGCGCTTGATGGCGACCGGTCCCTTCCAGTAGTAGGGGTTTGCGCTCAACTCGACGCGATCGCCCCGCAGCCAGCGATCGACCCGATACGGCCCAGATCCGAACGGAGCGCCGTTGAAAGGCACTTGGTTGAAGTTGGGAAACGTCGCCAGCGCGCGTTTGGGAAAGATGGGGAATCCCTGCGGCGCTTCCACCACGACGATCAACGGCGGAAACGGCCGTTTGAGGTGAAGAACGAGCGTCGTCGGCGTGGGCGCCTCCGCCGCGGCGACGTCGTCATAGGCAAAACGGCTCTGCACGTTGTTGTTCGGATTGTTTATCGCCTCGATCGACCAGGCGCAGTCTTCGGCCGTGAGCGGCGAGCCGTCCGCAAACCGGATGCCGCGCCGAATGTGATAGACGATCGTCTTTCCGTCGGGACTGATTCCGCCGTTGCTCAGCGTCGGCACCGCCTCGGCGACGTCGGGCACGAGCTGCCCGCGATCGTCGTACTTCACGAGGTAGGAGAAGACCAACATCGACCATTCGGTCGACGACGTGCCGTTTTCGAGGGCTGGATTGAGCGATCGCGGTTCCCATTGCTGCGCGACGACGAACGCGCCCCGACCCTCAGGCCCGCGGGAACACGCGCTGCAGACCATCGCGACGGCGAAGGTGAGAGCGACGAGAAGTGCCTTTGTGACCGTCATGGCGGCAGGCATTCGCGCGCGGGGACCCCGAGCCCGGCGTTGGACGTAAGGAAGGAGGCGCTCCTCTTGGCGGCCTACAGAGTGGCACAGGCCTGCGGGCCATCGATCGAAGAAAGGATCCATTTCATGAATCGTCCCGTACTCTACGCGCTCGGGTGTGCACTTCTCGCGGCCGGCTTTGCCGCCGCTCCAGTCGCGACGACAGCTCAAATGCCGTCGGCGACGCCGACTCCGGTTCCGATAACGAAGCCGGATTTTTCGCCCATGAACTTCTACATGGGGACGTGGACCTGCACGCAGCCGCTCCGCGGCGGAACTCGCAGCGAGACCGATGTCTACACGATGAGCAACGACGGCATGTGGATGATCGATACCGCGACCTCGCCGCCGTTCGACGCATACCGCACCGTCCCGCAGAACTCGATGACGTACATGACCTACGATCCGACGGTCAAACAGTGGGTCCAGGTGTTTATGGACAACTTTGGCGGATACGGCATGGGATCGTCAAGCGGATGGCAAGGCAACGCCGCAACGTGGTCGGCGACCGGCCTCGACGGCACGAAGGTCGGCGACGTCGTGACGAAGATAAGCGAAACTCAAACGACCGACGCCAATACGATCACCGATCCTCAGGGAAAGGTGACGACCGTAACGATCACCTGTAAGAAGTCGATGTAGCGTCCTGGGACTTCGGGCCTTTCCTAGGGTCTGAAGTTGACGATCTGGCTGCCTTCACGGTAATTCGTCCACCACGCGCTGCCGTCGAAGGTCAATCCACGCGCATCGTCGTTGAGCGCCGCGACCGGATTCGGTTGCGGCGCTTCGTCGTTGAGGTCGAACGTCGCAAGTTTCAGGTTTTCGAATTCATCGTCGGCCGCGATCATGTAAAACGCGCCGCCGGGCCCGAAGGCAATACCAAGGCAGCGGGTCGGCAACGGAACTTCACGCGTAATTGCAGCCGCATCGTCGAGCGTGACGATGCGGCGCTTGCCGAGCTGCGTCATGTACAACGTCGACCCGTCGGACGCGAGGTAGGAACCGGTGAGGTCGGGCAGCGCCGTTTTGCTGGCGCCGTCGAAGCCCTTACTGGGTGTGAAGCGGTAGATGTAGCGATCTTCGTCTTCGCCGATGGCGATCACGATCCGAAATTCTTCGCCGATGGCCGCGATGCCGTAGGGGCGTCCGGGTGCCGCAAACTCGGCCGAAACCGTCCAGTTGCGCGGATCGATCGCGTAAATCTTATCGGTGTCCCACGCGCCAACCCAAAGCGTTCCGTTGTGGTAGCAGAGCGGCTGCGGCCGGCCGCCGGGCGATGCGTGCCGCTGTAGTTCTTGTGCCTCGTTCATAGCTGCGACGACCGGAAAGCGCCCGAAAGGGTTGCACCGATGCGGCTTCGCAGAAAGGAACCTCATGTTTCGCAACCATCTGCTGTTGGCCGCAGCTTTCGTCATGGCGACCGGTGCGTGCGCCGGCCGGCCTCCTAACAGCAACGCTTTCCGCGCGAACGTGAGCGAAACGTTGAACGTGCGCTTGGCGCCTGCATTGGTGCCCCAGGCCATCCGCGCGCTTCAGGAAAGTGCAACGCTCAACGACTCAAACGTTTCGCTGCAGATACAGCCGACGAGCGCCATGCGCCACACGAGGAACGTAGCGACGGACGTGTACACGGCGGCGCTCGATGATGCGCGTACGAAGGCCCAAGCCATCGCCGCCCACGCGCAGGTCGCGTTGGGCAGCGTTCAAAGCGTGATGGAAATGGCTCCAGAGGGCAACGGAGCTGAGTATGTCGGGTTTCCGCGACCCGAACGCGTGCCGCTTAAAAGCGTATCCGTCGCTGCGCCCGCCTCCGGCGTCGTTACGCTGGCGGTAACATATAGCGCAGGTAACGCGTCGATTTCGGTTTTCGGGACACACGCCGCGCCCGCGCGGCAATATGGTATGGACGACGCCAACGGCCTTTCGGTTACCATTCGGTCCCGCGACGCGAACCTGGCCGCGGCTCAGCAGCAAATGGCCGGCGCCGAACGGGTCATACGAGACGTCGCTGCACGGTACGGAGCGACGGCGAACGACATCGTAATAACGACGGCCGATGTCGCGACCTATTGACGCCCGGATGCGTGCGCACGCGCTCGCAGATCTCGTTGAGCGCCGCATTGCGTCAATGGACGGCCACGAAAAACCTCGTTTGCGTTTTGACAAGGTTGCGTTGCGGTTCGTCGACACGCTGAAAGGCGCCTTAGGTGACGCGGTGCCCGACGGCGCAACCGTCGCGTTCACGATCGCCGCACCGATACGCGTCGCGTCCAAAACGGCTGTCGAGTTGGAGGAGAAGATTAGAAGGCACCTCGAGCGCCGCTCGCCTCTGGCGGATATTCGAGAAGCCATTCAGGGAAACGATATTCGAGTTCGGATTCTCAAAAGTCCACGCGGAACACCCAAGGCCGTCGGTTTTGTCCACACTGCCGAGCCTTCAGCCGCGAAGACCCTTCTCGATATGACGGAATCGGTATTGAAGCCCGTTGATGCTACCAAAGGTATCCATCAAAAGCCGTGAGCGAAGACCCGGACATCGACTCGGGCGGGTGGGATGAATCCGCAGCAGCGTGGATCGGCCAGGTCGGGGACAAGGGTGATTTTGGGCGTCAATTCGTGCTGGATGAGCCGATGCTCGCCCATATCCGAGGGCGCAGCTTCTCACGAGCGTTGGACGTAGGCTGCGGTGAAGGCAGATTTTGCCGGATGATGCAGAGCGAGGGAATCGTGACGGTCGGCATCGATCCAACCGTCGCGCTCATAGAGCGTGCGCGCGCGCTCGATCCGGCCGGCGACTATCGAATCGAAAGCGCGGAGAGTTTCGATTGCGAAGAGAGCGCGTTCGACCTCGTCGTCAGTTATTTAACGCTCGTGGACATCGACGATATCGACAGGGCCATTAGCAACATGTCGCGGGTGCTCCGGCCAGGCGGTGCCCTGCTGGTAGCGAACCTCACGAGCTTCAATACGGCCGGTATTCCGGAGGGCTGGCGCCGCTGCGGCGTCAGCACTCACTTCTCGATCGACCGTTACCTGGAACAGCGATCTGTTTGGGTGGAATGGAATGGAATACGGATCCGCAACTGGCACCGGCCGCTGGAAACGTACATGCGAGCGTTCTTGAAGGCCGGTCTGCTTCTGCGTGATTTCATCGAACCGTCACCCAGCGGAGGCAATAGAAAAGATGTCGAGCGCTATCGACGCGTACCTTGGTTCCATATGATGGAATGGCAGAAACCTGCCCTTTAAGACGACTGCTGCAGAACGCCTCTACTCGACGGATTCCTAACTACATCCGCTGGTTGCGCCGCAGGAGTCGCACTTTTCGCATGCGCCGTTGCGCACCATCGTCAACTGACCGCACTCTGAGCAGGCGTTACCGGTGTAGCCCTTCGCCTTGGATGCGTTGATGGCTTCCGTGCGTGCTAGGGTCGCGGTTGCGGTGCCCCCCGATCCTCCGGGCGTTATCGTGCCAATCGTTGGAACGGGCGGCGCGGCGATCGCCGCCGCCGAGCCTAGCGGTTGCTCTGCGGAATGGCCGGGATGCAAATGCGTGCTGACGGGATGCAGCCGTTCGTCGACGCCTGCCGGCCGAACGCGAACGTCACCTTCCTCTTCGGCGATGAAATCGTCGTGGGGCTCCGGCCCCATGGCGTCCATCTGCATCGACGGCTGCACGTGCGCGAGGTCGTAGCGGCCAAGATAACTGACGGCGAGTTCGCGGAAGATGTAGTCCAGAATCGACGTTGCCATCTTGATGTGGTCGTGCCCGCTGACCGGACCGTTGGGCTCGAAGCGCGTGAACGTAAACGCTTCCACGAACTCCTCGAGCGGAACGCCGTGCTGAAGACCGAGCGAAATCGCGATCGCGAAGTTGTTCATCAACGAACGGAAGGCCGCGCCCTCCTTGTGCATGTCGATGAAGATTTCGCCGAGTTGGCCGCCTTCGTATTCGCCGGTCCTCAGGTACACCTTGTGTCCCGAGATGACGGCCTTCTGCGTATAGCCGCTGCGCCGTTGCGGCATGCGGCGCCGCTTTGCAATGTAGCGGTAGACAATCTTTTCCGCGACTTGCATCGGTGTAGTGAACGGCTGTGTCGGCGCTGCGGACTGCTCTTCCGTCGTGTCTCCTCCGAGATCGTAGCTGGCAGCCAGAGGCTGCGACAGTTTCGATCCGTCGCGATAGAGTGCGACCGCCTTAATCATGCGCTCCCACGCATAACGATAGGCTTCCTTGACATCCGCAATCGTCGCGGTCTGCGGGTAGTTAATCGTCTTACTTATGGCTCCGCTCACGAAAGGTTGTGCCGCTGCCATCATATCGACGTGTGCAAGCGGGCGAATGAAACGAGACCCGTAGCGGCCGCAGGGTGTCGCACAGTCGAAGACCGCAAGATGCTCGTCCTTGAGGTAGGGCGCACCTTCGACCGTCATGCGTCCGCAAATGTGGGCGGATGCTTCTTCGATCTGCTGCGTCGAAAAGCCAAGCGCGTCGCGCAGGATCGAGAAGCTCCAGTCGTTCAAGTTCTCATCGGTGATACCAAGTTTTTGACGGCAAAACTCTTCGCCGAGAACGAACTTGTTGAAGACGAAAGGCAGTTCAAAGGCGCTCGGCAGCGCCGTCTCGATGCGTGCGATGGCCTCGTCGTCGAATCCCTTTGCCTTGAGCGTCGCACGATTAATATGCGGCGCTTCCTCGAGGGTACCAGTTCCCTTAGCGTACGTTTCAATCGCTCGGACCTGTTCCTCAGAATATCCGAGCTTATGCAGGGCAGCATCCACGGAATCATTGACTATTTTGAAATAACCGCCGCCCGCAAGCTTCTTGAAATTTCACGAGCGCAAAGTCCGGCTCGATGCCGGTTGTATCGCACCCCATAACCAGGCCGATTGTTCCGGTAGGTGCGATCACGACAGTTTGTGCGTTTCGGAAGCCGGCAACTTCGCCGATCGACAGCGCATCGTCCCACATCTTGCGCGCCAACGCCCACGTTTCTTGCGTGAACAGCGTAGGCGCGTGCGTAACCGGCTTTGTAGATAATTGTTCGTACTCGGCGTCTCGTGCGTTGTACGCAGCGCGCCTATGGTTGCGTATAACCCGCAGCATCGGATCTCGGTTCGCTTCAAAACGCGCGAACGCGCCCAGTTGTTGCGCCATTTCAGCCGACGTTCGATACGCGGTCCCGGTCATCAGCGCAGAAATTGCAGCGCACCAGCCGAAACCTTCCTCAGAATCGTACGGCAAACCCATACGCATGAGCAGCGTGCCGAGATTCGCGTAGCCGAGGCCGAGGGTACGGTACAGGTGATTTTTCTCGGCGATGCTTTTCGACGGCATCTGTCCCATGGTGACGGAGATTTCGAGGGTCGTCGTCCACACGCGAGCAGCCTCGGCGAAGCGATTCGCGTCAAAGTTGCCGTCATCGTTGAGGAATTTAACCGAAATTCAGGCTGCTCAAATTACACGCGGTATCATCTATGAATATGTATTCCGAGCAATTATGTATTCGCAGTCCATTTGCAACGAAGTGTCCCGTGTCCGATTCGGTTAGATCAAAGACCGCGCGTTCGCCAAGCGGTTCCAGCGCGAGGAATTCGTCAACTAGCGGGTCCGCATAGCATCCTACCGAAGCGTTTAATATGCGTAGCGCCTCGGCTTTCAATGATTCTGGATGGAAGCCGATCTCGCGCTCGAAGGTGCGACGCGCAGAACGCGACACTCGAAGCGAGTGCATCTGCACGACAGCGTACTCTGAATGGCTCCCTCTCCCGTCGGGGCAGTTCGTAGTAAGAGTCGTACGCCGATCGGTATAGAGTTTAGACTTGATTCCAAAGGACAGAAGAAGATGCTGCGTTTGGCGAAGTAATGTAATTGACGACGAATCTATCGAAACGTACTGCGACTTGTCGCCATAGTTCGCCACCGTTCCATCAGCGGTGAATAGTCCCCGAAGAACTTTCGCCGTGGACTCGCGGTCCAACGCGTAGATCGCATCTCTAAAGCGCTTGAGAGCGCTACCTTCGTTAAGCACGGCATAACGTTGAAAGAACGCAACGATCGAAGCATTTCCGGTCGAAATACGAGCGCCGGTCCCTCTCAACGGTAGCGTAACTGTCGTCGTCCGCCGGGCCCGGCCGTCAGGCGCATCTGACTTGACTAGATTGATCGCAGCCGCGACGGTTTCAAGAACCGGTTCCTCTTCGGCCGCCATCGTGATGATCAACCCGGGCGTCCGAGAGTTCGTCACGCATCCGTCACCGACAGCTAACCCGATGCCCATCGCAAGACCGGGCTCGATTCGTTCCGTTCCAAACCCCGAGCCGTGTAGAGCAAGTATGTCGCCGCGTTGGAGTTCGCCGGCCGGCACATCGCCGCGATTTTCTGTCCAAACCTTATGATCGGAAGTAATGTGAACTTGATAACCCGACTTCGTTGACAGCCTGTAGACCGGTTTCGATGCCCGTTGGGAAAATGCGATTGACGAAGTGCGGGCGGCCGTCGGCGCCGATGACGAAGGCCGCCTTGCCGACCAAATCCTCGATCCGCTTGGGACCGTCTGCGGTCGCAACGAGCGTGTCGCCGGTTACGCACGGATTTGTTGCGTTGATGCGCTCGTCGGCGGCGCAGGTGTGCCACTCTTGTATCGTGTCGTCGAACTGCAAACCGGGGTCGGCCGATTGCCATGCGGCGAGACCGATTTGCTCCCAGAGATCGCGCGCTTTGAGCGTCTTCGCGACGCCTCCGTTGGTGCGCCACGTAAGATCCCAGTCGGCGTCGTCGTCGACGCGCTTAAAGAATTCATTCGTCAGCCGTACCGAGTTGTTGGAGTTTTGACCGGATACGGTGATGTAGGCTTCCGAGTCCCAGGCCGTGTCGTATTGCTCCACTTCGAGGTGCGTGTAGCCTTGGCGCGCGTAGTCGAGCGCGGATTGCGTGGCACCCGACGGAATGCCGAGCGCGATCGCCTCGCGAATGGCGTGCCGCAACCTCGCGTTGAGCGCCGGATCCATGCGCGCGTGTTCGGGTACGCGCGTGTCGTGGGCGGCCGCGATAATCGCGTTGACGTGCTTTTCGAACATGCGCGACCCGACGACCAAGTCCGCAACCTTACGCTCTTCGCGCACTTTCCAATTGACGAAACTCTCGATATCGGGATGATCCGCATTGAGGACGACCATCTTGGCCGCGCGGCGCGTCGTGCCGCCGGATTTGATTGCCCCCGCCGCACGATCGAAAACCTTGAGGAACGACATCAAGCCGCTCGACGTCCCGCCGCCCGTGAGTTTTTCGCCGGCGGCACGCAGCTTCGAAAAATTCGCACCGGCGCCGGAGCCGCCCTTAAAGATGCGCGCCTCCCGAATAACGCCGTCGAAAATGCCGCCTTGGTTGACGAGGTCGTCTTCGATTCCCAAAATGAAGCACGCGCTGACCTGCGGGTGCGTGAACGAATCCGCCGAGGGCAGCGTTTCGCCGCTGGCGGCATCCACGAAATAATGTCCCTGCGCCGGGCCCGAGATACCGTACGCCCAGTGCAAGCCGGTATTGAAAAACTGCGGCGAGTTCGGCGCGCCGATTTGACGCGCGAGCATGGCCCGCATTTCGTCGTGATAGATGCGCGCGTCGTTTTCCGAGTCGAAATAGCCGTGCTTCCAGCCCCAATACGTCCAGCAGCCGGCGAGACGGTCGAAGACCTGGCGAGCGTCGCGTTCCGGGCCGAACTGTTCGTCGCGCGGAGTTCCGGCGAGCGCGCCCTCGTCGGCGACGGAGCGGCGCAGCCACTCCGGCACGTCGGGCTCCTCGACCCGCGTCGTCGCTTTGGGCACCCCGGCTTTGCGGCAGTACTTCTGGGCGAGGACGTCGACCGCGACTTGGCTCCAGCTGGCCGGCACCATCACGTCGGGCGCCTCGAAGATCACCGATCCGTCGGGATTGACGATTCGGGACGTCCGCGGCTCGAAGTTGATACCTGCGTAGGCGTCGTCGGGGGTCGAGTACGTGCGCTGAAACTTCATCTCTACTCCTTGCCTCTCGCGCGTGCCGGTCGGCGGACCGTAAATCTTCGCCGGCGGCGATACGAACACCTGTTCGCATACAATTGCAATCAACCCCGGTTCCGGACACCCATTGTGTCACAGTCCGCCGGGTACCACAAGATATTGGGGTCGCGACCCACAAGTCCTTGTGCGCAGACTGTGGGTAAGGGGAGAAACCGGGGGATGAAACGGCCGCATTAAGGCCGGCGGCGGAGGCGGTGTGGAAAGGTTCGAGGATACCGGGGATAACCGGTGCAAGCCAGCGCGAATGTTCGGGCCAAACCGATTCGCCCCACGGCTTCACGACGTGCCGCACGAAGAGCTCGAAGCCGAGGGCATTCGCGGCCTCATCGTGGACCTCGACAACACGTTGCTCGGCTTTCGCGAGACCGAACTGGCGCAGGAGCACCTCGAATGGGTGGCTCGCGCCCACGACCGCGGCTTCCGGATCGTCATGCTATCGAACAATTACCGCGCACGCGTGTCGGCGATCGCAGCGCAGTTGAACGTCGCTTGCATTCCTAACGCACTCAAGCCGCTGCCGTTCGGCTTTTTGCGTGCGGTGCGCGGCTTGGGCCTGCGGCGCCGTGAGATCGCCGTCGTCGGGGATCAACTCTTCACCGACGTTCTGGGCGGTAAGCTCTGCGGTCTCTATACCATTCTTACCGAACCGATCGAAGCGAAAGACTTGGCGCTCACCGGCTTTTTCCGATTTTTCGAGCGCTTGATGCTGCCGAACCGCCGCACGCCGTGAAGTTCGCGCTCGTCGGCGACCCGGTCGAACACAGCGCGAGCCCGCGACTGCATCGAGAGTTTCTCGAAAACGCCGGAATCGACGGCAGTTACGTCGCGCTGCACGTGCCGCGCGGCAGTGCGGTCGACGCGATCGCGCGGCTGCGCGCGGAGAACTTCACGGGATGCAACGTCACGTATCCGCTCAAGGAAGAAGCGGTTGCCGCCTGCGACACGCTTACGGAAGAAGCGCGCAGCGCGAGCGCCGTCAACACGATCTACTTCGGACCGCACACGATCGGCGCGAACACCGACGGCATCGGTGCACGCACCGCAATCGAGTCGCTGCTCGACGAACCCATCGCTTTGGCGCGCATCGGGGTGCTCGGCTACGGTGCGACCGCGCGCGCAATCCTCGCCGAACTGCACGGCAACGACGCCTATGCCTACGTCTGGGGCCGCGATGCCGAACGGGTCGGCGCAACGTGTGCGCGCTACGAAGCCGCAGCCTGGCCGGCATCGAACCCACCCGAGATCGTCGTCAGCACGCTGCCCCCGAATGCCGATTTGCCGTCCGAAGTCATCGCCGGTCTCCAAGCGGCCGACGTGGTCATCGATGCAAACTACGGCCCCCGCGCGACGCTCGAACGCACGCTCGGACGCGAAGTCGTATCCGGGATCGCAATGCTGGAGGCGCAGGCACGCTCCAGCTTCGATTTTTGGCTCGCCCACGTAACGGGAATCGACTAACCAGCGGCTTTGTATCACCCTATTGACACAAACTGTTGCTTTGTATTAGACTCCTAATACAATGGGTATTGAACACATCCCTAAAGAGGAACTGGCCCGCATCTTCACTGCGCTCACGCTGGGCCTGCTAGGAATCCTCGAGATCACCATGCCGAGCTGCTTCGGCAGCATTCGTTTCTATTTTCGCGGGGCGCGCGCGTGCCTTGGCCCCGACGAACGAGCGCGCTTGACGCGCGTCGTGGATGCGCGGGCCGGCGCCGAAGGAACGGACCCCTACACCCGTGTCGCCGGCATCTTTACCATCGTAATGGCGCTCGTCGCGCTGCTGCCGAGCGTACCGTACGTGCTCCCATATGCGGCCAGTTGCGCCGGGTTAGCAATCGGCGTGTTACTCGCGTACCTCCGTTTTCGCCGGACCACCGAACGGCGCGTCGCGCCGCTCACGCAGCGAAACCCATGGACGTCTCTGCCGCCGCTCGTCCTGGCATGTGCCGGGGTTTGCATCGTGGCCGCCGCATCGCTCGCCGTTTACCCGCAATACCGAATCGCCGCAATCGCCGCCGCGGCGTGCGGCATCGGTTTATGCGCCATCGCCTGGCGCGTCGCCATCGCACCGGCCATGCTGTTCGGCGACGATCCCCAGTTGGAGTATCTCGTCGACGAACACGTGCGATTCTGCCGCGCGACCGGTTTGGTGTCGCTGGCATGCGCCCCGCCTACCGTGCTGGTGATTTTCGCCTGGTCGGAACTGCAAGTCGTACCGCCGGTGCTGCAGGCGATTACGATGGCCGTCGTCGCGGCATTCGCCGTCGTCATGATCTTTAGCATCAACCCGACGCGAAAGCGCATCATGGTCGCATGACGACGTCGTATCTCGTCGTTGACGAGTCGTTGGAGACTCCGCCCTACCGGCAAATCGTCGAGCAGGTGCGCTCGTCGATCGAGCGCGGCGAACTGTCGCCGGAGATGCCGTTGCCGCCGGTGCGCCAACTCGCCGGCGATCTCGGCGTCGCCCCGAATACCGTCGCACGTGCCTATGCCGAACTCCAAGCGGAGGGCTGGATCGTCGCGGACGGCCGGCGCGGAACGCGCGTCGCTCCGCAAATCGCCCGGCCGAGCGAAAAGGAACGGGCGCGAACGCTGCGCGACACGATCGAACGGTTCGTCATCTCGCTGCAGCATCGGGGCTTTACGTCGGAGGAGATTTCACGCAGCCTGAGCGACCGCGTCGCCGGCAGCAGCTAGCAACTGACGGCCGCTGCGCTTCGGAGAGGGAGGGATTCGAACCCTCGGAACGCTTATCACGTTCGCCCGCTTTCCAAGCGGGTACATTCAACCGCTCTGCCACCTCTCCGCGAGGTAGGCGCGGGATTCGCCCGGCGCGCCGGTCATCCCGCCCGGGCGGCTGCAAGAGGAAACCGAATCTTGGGAAGAAGGGTTATCAGACCAACCCTCGGGTTGAAGAAAGGATCGATTGTGAGTACTGCAAGCCAGCCGTTTCTCAGCGACGTTAAAGAGCTGCGCCGGCGCGCCCGCGAGAACATCGAGCGCGGCGCCATTACCGATAGTTACGGCCTCGACTCGAACGTCGTCTGCGACATCTTGAATCAGGCGCTGGCGACCGAAATCGTCTGCGTGTTGCGCTACAAGCGACACTACTACATGGCAACCGGACTGAACAAGGACGCGGTCGCGGCCGAGTTTCTCGAACACGCCAACGACGAGCAGGGTCATGCCGACCGCATCGCCGAGCGCATCACGCAACTGGGCGGCGCGCCCGACTTCAACCCCAAAGGCCTCGCCGAGCGCAGCCATAGCGAATATCAGGAAGGCAACACGCTCGTCGAGATGATCAAAGAAGATCTCATCGCCGAACGCGTGGCGATCGAGTCCTACAACGAGATCGTAAAGTTCCTCGGCGACAAAGACACGACGTCACGGCGGCTGATGGAAGAGATCCTCGGGGTGGAAGAAGAGCACGCCAACGACATGCACGACCTCCTGCAGAAGGTGCAGTAGCCTCGGTTACTCGCCTTGGGCGAGCGAGTATCCGCGCTCGCCGTTGAACGTGTAGAGTCCCTCGGTTTTGATGACGTCGAAACCCGCGCGGTCGGCGGCCTCGAGCAGTTTCACGACGTGCTGCGCCGTGAAGAGCTCGCTGCCGTCGGTTTCGAAGCGGCACGACCAGTGGTCGCTCCAGTACGTATCGGGATTGGGGTCCGGCCAGACCTTCGTGCCGCGATTGCTGATGACGCTCAGTTTTGTGCCCGGCACCTTCAACAGATTCATCGCATCCGCGATGATGTCGGGGTTTCCGTCCCGGCGATCGATGAAGAGATCGACGCCGACGCGCATTTTCATCGGCGGCTTGCCGGCGGGTCGAATCGCCAGGTTCATGTGAACGCTCTTATTGTATTCGACCGGCGCGAGCTTCGCGGGAAGTTTTCCGATACGCTCGATCACGGCGTCGGCAAACTCGCGGGTGCCGACCTTGCGCTTCGAAACGCCCTCGCGATAGATATCGTAGGTGTGGATGCCTTCCTCGATCGTACGGAGCCACGCGTTGTGCGCGCGCTCGGCGGCGTCAGGTTGCCCAACGTGCACGAGCATCAGTAGCGCGCCGTGAAGCAGGCCCGACGGATTCGCGAGATTCTGACCGGCGCGGCGCGGCGCCGAGCCGTGAATGGCCTCGAACATCGAGCAGTAGTCGCCGATGTTCGCCGAGCCGGCTAAACCGACCGACCCGGTGATCTGCGCGGCGACGTCGGAAAGCACGTCGCCGTAGAGATTCGGCATCACGATCACGTCGAATGCTTCCGGCGTGTCGGCCATTTTGGCCGCGCCGATGTCGACGATCCAATGCTCGGACTCGATCTCGGGATACTCTAGGGCAATCTCGTTGAACGTCCGGTGGAACAAGCCGTCCGTGATCTTCATGATGTTGTCTTTGGTGAAGCACGTGACTTTCTTACGGTTGTTGGCGCGCGCGTATTCGAACGCATAGCGCACGATGCGCTTGCTGCCGGGCCGCGAAATGAGCTTGAGGCACTGTGCGACCTGATTGGTCTGCCGGTGCTCGATGCCGCCGTAGACGTCTTCCTCGTTCTCGCGCACGATCACGATGTCCATGTTCGGGTGTTTGGTCGAAACGTACGGGTGGAGCGACGCGCAGGGGCGCACGTTGGCATACATCCCGAGCGTCTTGCGCACGGTGACGTTGAGGCTCTTGAAACCGCCGCCTTGCGGCGTCGTGATCGGCGCCTTGAGGAAGACCTTGGTCCGCCGCAGCGACTCCCACGACGACGGCTCGATGCCGTTACTGAGACCTTTGTGGTAAATTGCCTCGCCGATTTCGATGCGTTCCAGATCGAGCTGCGCACCGGCCTCGGTGATGATGCGCAACGTCGCGTCCATGATCTCGGGGCCGATGCCGTCGCCGTGGGCGACCGTGACCGGCACCTTCGTCGCAATAGCGGTGGTGCTCAAGATGTCCCTTCCTTAAGTGCGCCCGGTGGATTCGCCGCGCGCTAGCGGCTCCACTCCTGGGCGTTCCAGCTCTCGGTGGTGCCGTTCGGGACGAAGTTCCGCAAATCGGCGGCGTGCCCGTAGCGCAGCGATTGATAGTAGATAAACGCCCCCGGCGCGTCGCGCAGCAGCAGCGACTGAATCGTCGCGTACGCGCGCATACGGACCGCGCGGTCGAAGGTCGAAAGCGCGAGCCTTTGCGCGGCTTCCATCTCGCGCGAACAATATCGTGAGATATTATTTCCGGCGGGCGGCACGGCCGCACACGTCCATTGCGACGAGTCGTCGGGGTCGGATCCCGATATCCACGAGTACATGGCGAGGTCGAACTTCCCGCTGTTGAGGATTCCGCCGTTTTGCGCCGCGGCATAGAGCACGGCATAGTCGTAACCCTTGAGTTCCAGCTCGACGCCGAGCGCTTTATACATTTGCTGCACCTGCGCCGTGACCGTTCGCACGAGTTGGCTGCCGTTACCGTACGCTATTTGCAACGATAGCCGCTTGCCGTCGCGCACCCGCACGCCGTCGGGTCCCGGGTGCCACCCCGCCGCGTCCAGCAGGGCTTTCGCTCGCGTCAGCTCGTAGGGCACCGGCGCGAGCGACGCATCGAAGGCCCAGTAGAACGGCGAGAGATCCGCCACGGCGAGTTTTCCGGTGCCGTACGTGTCGTCGTGCACGATCGCCGCGCGATCCATGCCGAGGACGAGCGCTTGCCGGACGCGGACGTCGTCGAGGGGCGGGCGCACCGTGTTGAAAAGGATCGCCGTATACGCGGGCGCCTCCGCGAGTTGCCTAACGAGCGCGGTGCCGCGGATAACGTCGCGATAGACGGGAGACGGTATCTCAATCGCAAGATCGACTTCGTGCGAAAGCAGCTGCGCGAGCGTCGTGTTATCGTCCGGTATGATCTTGATCGTCAGCTGTTTGAAGTGCGGCGCGCCGCGGAAGTAGTTGGGATTGGCACGCATGATGATGCGGTCGCCGCGTAACCAGCGGACGAACTCAAATGGTCCGGTGCCGATTGGTGCGGCATTGAACGGCACCTGGTTGAGGTTCGGATACTTCGCCAGCAAATGTGCCGGAAGTATCCGCAGGATGGTGTCGCTCTCGCCGAAGATCGTGTCGATGGCGGGAGCGAAGACGCGCTTCATATGCATGACGACGGTGTAGTCGTCGGGCGTATCCATCGAGGCGACTTGATCGTAGCCCCTGCGAGAAATGACGTTATTGTTTGAATTGAGGATCTCTCGCCAGGTAAACACCACGTCCTTACTGGTGAACGGGGCACCGTCGTGCCACTTGACGCCGTGGCGCAAGTGATACGTGATCGTCAATCCGTTCTTGCTGATGCCTCCGTTTTGCTGCGTCGGGACGATGGTAGCCAACTCGGGAATTTGATGATGGTGCTGGTCTTGGGTGACCAACAGATCGAACGTCAAGCCGGCGAGAAAATTCTCGATCGCGTTCTGCGGCAGAATCGGATTGAGTTGCATGGGATTGATGTTGATTGCAATCCGAAGCTCGTCGCTCGACGCGGCGTTCTGCATGCCGCTGCGCGAACACGCGGCGGCCGCCGCGAGCGCCAACAGCGCGAAAAGACTAAGAAGCTTGCGCAACGCAGCGGAACTTTGCATACATGTACGGATAATCGCGATAGAACCAGTTGCGAAAACTGCGCCGCACCAGTTCGACGGCCGTTACCGGCGAGGCGCCTTTCATCACGTAGTGCTTACCGTCGAAAAAGTCGGCGGAATATTGCGGATACGATGCCATCGGCTCGAAGCCGGGAAACGGCGCGAACGGCGTTTGCGTCCACTCCCAGCCGTTGCCGATGAGGTCGCACACGCCCCAGGCGCTAGCACCGTCGGGATGTGCGTCGACCGGCTCGGGGTCGAAACGTTGAAAGCCGAAGTTTCCGTGCCGGCGGCCGGGCGGCTCGTCACCCCACGGATGGGGCCGCTCGCCGGCGCCGGAGCCGAAGGCGGCACGGTGATACTCGGCCTCGCTGGGAAGCCGCATTCCCGCCCAAGCGGCATACGCTTCGGCCTGCGCGTGCGAAACGTACACCGGCCACGAATGTGGCAGCGGCAACTCTTCGAAAACTCCGCGCAGCCGCCATTCGCCGTCGTGCCGGATCCAAAACGGCGGCGGCTCGCCCCCCGCATCCACGAACGCGCGCCAATCGCCGTTGGTTACGGGAAACGTTGCAACGTCGAATGCCGGCACCGCGACTTCGTGGCGTCCGAACTCGTTGTCCCAGCCGAAGGCGAGGTCGGCGGGATCGGCCCCCAGCGTTGCAATGCCTGCCGGAATCGAGCGCATGTCGAACGCCGGCGGTGCATGGTCGTCGAAGGTTTGCGCGACGCGGCGCTTCTTATCCGAATCCAGCCGATGCACGATGTAAGTCAGCGTTTCGTGGTGCATCTGTTCGTGCTCCAGCACGGTATACGCCGCTTGCCCCCGCACCAGGCGCGGTACCGACGGGTCCTCGATGCGCGCGTGCGCGATCGCTCGCTCGACCCGCTCGTCGCAGGCGCGACCAAAGGCGGCGATTTCTTCGCGTGACGGCCAGTCGCTGCGTTGGTGACGCTTGGCGTCGTCGAGCGAGCCGGGATCGATGCCGCGTTCGAAGAGCCGCTCGAGGCGTTCGTCAAGCGGCCGTTCCTTCAAACCGCGCTCGTTGAGCGTGAAGAAACTGAACGCCGGAATGTGCCCTTCGTAAAACGCAAACGGGTGGCGCAGCGGAATCGGCCCCTCGTAAAACGCTTGGGGCGCGATCAGGTCGAAAAGCTCGGCCGAACGCGCGCGGTTGCGGCGGTACCAGTCGAGCAAAAAGGCGCGGTCGAGTTTTTCGATCGTTTGTTGCATGGAATTGTCCTTGCCGGCAGTCTGCCTTACAGCGTTCCGCGCTTCTCCTGTTCGCGCTCGATGGAAACGAAGAGCGCTTTGAAGTTCCCTTTTCCGAACGAGAGACTGCCCTTGCGCTGAATGATCTCGAAGAACACCGTCGGCCGGTCCTGAAGCGGTTTGGTGAAGATCTGCAGCATGTAGCCCATGTCGTCGCGATCGACGAGAATCCGCTGTTCGCGCAGCATATCGATCGCCTCGTCGATGCGGCCCACCCGCTGTTCGAGCATTTCGTAATACGAATCCGGCGTGTCGAGAAATTCGACGCCGTTGGCGCGCAGCGCGCGAATCGTGGCGGCGATGTCGTCGGTGCGGATCGCCATGTGCTGGACGCCGGCGCCGCGATAGAAGTCGAGATATTCCTCGATTTGCGATTTCTTCTTACCCTGCGCGGGCTCGTTGATCGGGAACTTCACGCGATGGCGCGCGTCGGTCATCACTTTCGAGCGCAGCGCGGTGTATTCGGTGGAGATGTCCTTGTCGTCGAACGACACGAGTTGCGAAAAGCCGAAGACGCGCGCGTAGAAGTCGCCCCACGCGTCCATCTCGCCCCAGCCGACGTTGCCGACGCAGTGGTCGATGAAGAGCAGATCCGGCTTCACGGCCGCGTCAAGCGTCTTGCGCTGTTCGACGAAGCCGGGCATGAAGCGTCCCGCGATAGTTGCGGCGTTCGACGAACGAATGCACGGTGTCGCCGTAGGTGGCGATTTTCGCCTGCAGGATGTGCCCGCTCCCGTCGCGCGACTCGACCGGTTCCTGGACGGCGCGAGCTCCGCCCGCGATCGCCGTGTCGAACGCGGCGCGCGCGTCTTCGACCACGATGGCAATGTCTTTGATGCCGTCGCCGTGTAGCGCGACGTGCCGCGCGATGTCGTCGTCGGGCAGCAAGCTGGCGGTAAGGAGGAAGCGCAGCTTATTCTGTTCGAGTAAGTAACTGACGCGATTTTTCACGCCCGTTTCCGGGCCGGCGTACGCGATCTGATCGAAACCGAACGCCGACATGTAGTAGTGCGCCGCCTGCTTGGCGTTCCCGACGTAGAACTCGACGTAATCCCAATCGATCTCCGCCAGCGGATTGCTGCGCGATTCGGTCACCGTACTCATGCGCCTGGCCTTGGCGAGGCGCCCGAGGCGCCCCTGTTCGGCTGCGCGAAGAAGCGCGCCACGCATGAATTCACGCAGCGAGGCCGCGGCGCGGGCCGCATTCGAGGCACTCATTGACTACGCCGGCCTCTATCCGCCGGCCGAACTCGGCATTGATGCCGCCGTGGCCGAATACGGCGCGGCCGGCGCGAGCGCGGCGGCGTGGATGCTCGGGCGCTTCATTGCCGGCACGCCGCAAATCGCAGGCGTCGTCTCCGCCTGGAGGGCGCGCGGTACCGGCGACGCCCTTCGGCTTTCGGTCATCGCCGCGGTGGAACGCGATGCGCGACGCTGGTTCGACTCGCTGCGCGGCGCGCTCGATGCGATCGTGACGTTGCGAACCGAGCCGGGCGTCGTGGTGGAAGCGCTCGAGATTCCGCTCGCGGCGCCGGTCAGCACGCGTGAGACCTTCGAAGCGCCGATCGCGCAGTTGCGGGCGGCCCTGGATCGCGCGAATCTCGGCGACCTCCCGGTCTACGTCGAACTTCCGGAGCATTCGCGCCGCGAGGAACTCCTGCCGCAGGCGATGGCGGCGCTTGCACGGGTGCACTTGCGTGCCAAGCTTCGCTGCGGCGGCATCGTCGCGGAAGCGTTTCCGAGCGTCGACGCGGTTGCCGGATTCATCGCGACGGCGGCGGCCGAGCGCGTCGCGTTCAAAGCGACGGCGGGGCTGCACCATCCCGTGCGCCATCTCAATGCCGCGACGGGCTTCGTGATGCACGGGTTTCTGAATCTGCTGGCCGCCGCAACGTTTGCGCCGGCGTCGAGTGCCGACGAACTGCGGCTCATCGTTGCCGAAGAAGATCCGCGGGCCTTTGCCATCGGCGAATCCGGCTTTGCATGGCGAGACCGGCGCGCGGGCCTCGACGAACTCCGGCGCGCGCGCGCGCAGGCGTTCGTGGGATACGGAAGTTGCAGTTTCAGCGAGCCGGTCGACGATTTGACGGCACTGGGCATGCTGCCGGCCGCACTCGCGTGATCGACGCACGCGAAACGACGTCGCCCGAGCTGGAGTCGTGGCTCGACGTCGAGCCCGGCAGCGACTTTCCGATTCAAAACCTGCCGTTCGGCATTTTCGTCCGCGACCGCGAGACGACCGGGCGCATCGGCGTCGCGATCGGCGACCGCATCCTCGATCTGCGCGCGGTAGCGGAGAGCGGCTTGCTCGACGAGGCGTGCGAACGGCGCCTGCTCGAGCGGCAGCGTCTCAACGCGCTGTTCGCGCGCGGCCGGGAAACGTTGAGCGCGCTGCGCCGCCGCATTTCAATGCTGTTGCGCCGCGACGGCGACCCCGCGCTGCGTCTCGCCAACGCCGATTTCTTTTTCGTGCCGCGCGACGGGACGCGCATGCTGATGCCGGTCGAAGTGGGCGATTACGTCGACTTCTACTCGTCGCTCGAACATGCGACCAACCTCGGACGGCTGTTCCGGCCCGACGCCGAGCCGCTGCTGCCGAACTGGCGCTGGATGCCGATCGGCTACCATGGCCGTTCGGCGACGATCGTCGCCGGCGGCACGCCGATCGTGCGGCCTTCCGGACAGCGCAAGCCGAAGGACGCATCCGTGCCGGTCTTCGGCGCATCGACGATGCTCGACATCGAACTCGAAGTCGGCTTCATCGTCGGCCGCGGCAATGCGCTCGGTATGCCGATCCCGGTCGATGCGGCACTCGACCACGTGGCCGGATTCGTGCTCGTGAACGACTGGAGCGCGCGCGACATTCAGGCGTGGGAATATCAGCCGCTCGGGCCGTTCCTGGGCAAATCGTTCGCGACGACGATCTCGCCCTGGGTGGTCACCCTCGACGCGCTCGAGCCGTTTCGCGTCGCAAGCCCCGCGCAACAGCCGCCGCCGCTGCCGTATCTTCGCGCCGAGCAGCCGGGAGGGTACGACATACAATTAGCGGTCGACTTGCAAACCGCGCGCATGCGCGAAGCGGGAATCGCCGCACACACGATCTCGCGCACGAACTTCAGCGGCATGTACTGGAACCCAGCGCAGCAGCTCGCGCACGCAACCGTGAACGGAGCCCGCACGCGCGCCGGCGACCTCTTCGCTTCGGGCACGATCTCAGGCCCAACGCCCGAGAGTTACGGGAGCCTCATCGAACTGACGTGGCGCGGCGAGCGGCCCATCGAACTCCCCGACGGCGAGCGGCGCGCGTTTCTGAGCGATGGCGACGAAATTACTTTGCGAGGCTGGTGCGAAAAACGCGGCGCGCGGCGCATTGGATTCGGCGCCGCGCGCGGACGTATCGAGCCTACGATAGGCTAAGGCGCGTCCTTCGACTGCGCTTCGCTTCGCTCAGGATGACACGAGGGAGCGCTTCGCTTCGCTCAGGATGACACGAGGGAGCGCTTCGCTTCGCTCAGGATGACACGAGGGGGCTAAGGCTTGCTGACGAGTGCGTCCCACGGCATGTTGAGGCCGGTCGTTATCGTATTGACCGCCGTTCCACCGTGCGGATACTTGAAGACCAGAACCTGGTTTGCGAACGCATCGGCGACGATGACGCGCTTGGCCGATGGAACGGTAAAACCGTTCGACGACGAACCCGGCATGCTGACGTTCACGATGTGTGAAACCAAGTTCGGCGTCGCTGCCGGTATCTGATAGATGCTCGTTGCGAAGTCCCCGATATCGATGAAGTTGTTGAACGGGTCGTAGTACATCGGTCCTGCCGAGCCCGGCGTTCCGCCCTGCAGCGCGATCTGCTGGAACGTGCTCTCCGGGGCGTCGAGCTTGGCGTAGTAGAACGTATCGCTGGCGCTCGAGTACCCGTTGACGTAAAGATTGTTCAGCGAGTCGTACGCGACACCGCTAAGGAGCGAGGCATTGCGATCGTAATAGATGTGCGGCGTCCCCGTGGCGTGATGATACACGGCAACGTAGCCGATATGTTCGCTGGAATTTTCGATGTTGCCCACGACGGCGAGATCCTTCGTTTGCTTGTCGTACGCGCATTGATACGGCAGCGTCAGGCCCGTGAGCGTGTAGTTTGGTGACGTCGCGGCGTGGTTGTAGTTTGCGACCTGCCCCGTGGCGTAGTCGACGACGAAGACGCTGTTGTTCTTGCCGAGGCACATGAAGAGCGGCTCGGTGAAGCCAGTGATTTGACCGACGTAGGCGAGGGATGGGTAGAGGTACGTCTTGACGGTGCCGGATCCGGAATCCGTGACGTAGAGTAACGGCTGCGAAGCGACGTCCGGCTTCATACTCGCCGCGCTCTGTTGGAATTGGGGCGCGGCCGGCAGTGCAGCCTGCCCACCCGACGTATTCGAAATGCCGCTTCCGCAGCCGGAAAGGACGAACGCCGACAGAACCGCCGACGCATAAAGGGCGTGACGCATACGAAGACTCCTCTAGAAAAGGCCAGCAAAGGGCCGCATCAAGCGGCCGCCGGCTAAGATACCTCGGGGACGGAGGGCCTCCCTCTCTGGGGGGCGGCTAAGCCGGCGCTTGGATCCAGGAGCGGAAGTACTGCGGGTCTTCGCACGTCAGCGCGGATTCCGCCAGCATCAACGGCCGGAACGTGTCGACCATGATCGCAATTTCGTCCGTCGAGGTCTTCCCAAGGCTCGCCTCCACGGCGCCGGGTTGCGGGCCATGCGGCGCACCGGCCGCGTGCAGCGTGATCGATCCCTCCTCGACGCCGCGCCGGCTCATGAAGTTTCCGCTCACGTAGTACAGCACTTCGTCGCAGTCGACGCTGGAGTGATTGTACGGCACCGGAATTGCCAACGGATGATAGTCGAACATCCGCGGCACGAACGCGCAGAAGGCCGCACCCGGCGCTTCGAACGTCGCGTGGGCGGGCGGGGGCTGGTGCAGTTTTCCGGTGATCGGCGCGAACTCGTCGAGATTGAACGCGTATGGATAGCAGTAGCCGTCCCATCCCACGACGTCGCACGGATGGTTTTGCACGACGTAGATCGCGTTACGGTCGCCGTTGGTAACGCGCACTTCGTACTCGCCCTGTTCGCTCGCGGGCGCTTTCAAGACGGGCGCGCGAAAGTCTCGCTCGTAGTAGGGCGCCTGTTCCTCCAGCTGCCCGAAGTCGTTGCGGTACCGGCGCGGAATTTTTACGCTCCCGGCGCATTCGTGGACGAGCATCCGTGTGGGCGCCGACGGAATCACGCGATAGGTCGTGCCGGTTGGAACGATCACGTAGTCGTTTTCGCGATATGCCAGTTCGCCGAACTGCGTCTCGAGGACGCCGCTGCCGTGATGAATGAAGAGCAGCTCGTCGCCGCCGGTGTTCCGGTAAAAATACTCCATCGGGCGATCGGCTTGCGCGACGCTCACCGTGATGTCGCCGTTGCCGAGCAGCGGCCGGCGCGATTCGATCGCGTCGCCGCCGTTCCCGTCGAGCAACGCCGTTTTGAAATGGCGGTTGCGCAGCGGCTCGTTCGACGTCCACTGCGTCGCCGGACGATCCCACGCGCGAACGTCGAGCGTCGCGGTGGGTGGGCGCAGGTGATAGAGCAGCGAGTAGACGCTCTCGAAACCTTTGGTCGAGAGCAGTTCCTCGGCGTACAGGCCGCCGTCGGGACGCCGAAATTGAATGTGTCGCTTGTGCGGGATCGAGCCCTCGCGTACGTAGGACGGCATTACGAAACCTCGATCGGCGGGTCGGTCGCGCGAGCGGTTGCGCTGAAGCCGTTGGTCTTGTGCGATCCGTCGCAGAACGGTTTAGTCTCCGAGCCGCCGCAGCGGCACAGCGCGACGTTCTCGCCCTCGAGCGTATACTGATTACCGTCGGCGTCGGTGATCGTGACCGGGCCTCGAACTAAATACGGCCCGCTGTCGCGAACCTTGATCGTTACGTCGTCCATGGTTCTACAGGCATTCGACGCACCGGCGGCGCACTCCGGTCGTCATGAAGTGGACGCTCGTGGCTTTAGGGATGCTCGCGGCCGTTGCTTTTCTGGCGCCCGCCGCGCACTGGGGTTCGTCGCCGGTTGCGGCAGCGACCGCGACGCCGGCGGCGCTGCAATACGACGAGATTTCGCGCCCGCTGGTGCCGCCGAATACGCCGCCGCCGCCCGGGAATTTTGCCGCCGATTACCAGGCGGCCGCGACGGCCCAAACCCCGAAACCGCATGGATTCAATCCGTTCACCGCGATGCACGACGCACAAGAGATGATGAAGGCGGTGAGTGCCGGCCGCGTGACGCGTTACGCATTCTACAACGGATGGATTCGGCGCGATGACGTGAACGCGCAGACCGCGACGATCGAGAAGTGCGATCGTCACCAGTACATTACGCTCGATCTCGCTAAGAGAACCTACAGCATCTCGACGCAGACCCCGCCTTGTCCGACGCCGGCGCAGTATCCCGGCGCACCGCCGACCCAAGGTGGAGGCGGAGCCGGCACGGTCGACATCACGATGAAGCTGACCACGAACAGCTTAGGGCCGATGACGATCGAGGGCCTCGATACGACCGGCCTCGACCGTGCAATCGAACTGAAGATGTCGAACGCAACCGGATCGTGCCGCAGCGGCATGAACGGCATGGACGTCGTCATGAACTCGCGCTCGTACGTTTCGCAGGTTGCGGTGCCGCGCAGATTCTGCCCGCTGCCGCAAAGCACGTCGCTGACCGATATGTTTACCCGCTACGGGATGGGGAACGGGTGCAAACCAAGTTTCCATTCCGAACAAGGGGGCGACGCCGCTGCGCCTCTGATGGGATTGGATTCGGGCGGAAAGACGCTCGTTTTGTACTCGAGTTCGACGCTCGGCGTGCCGAACGCGCCCAAACAGGCCGGCGGGTTTGGGATGCTGCTCGAACGCGGAAACGTCAAGTGGCTTACCGGCGCGCAGGCGCAGGCGCTGTTCGAAATACCGGCCGGATTTACGCAGGAGGGGTAATCGCTGAGTTGCCTCCGACTTTTCCCTGAGGTGGCCGCCTCCGAAGGGTGCGACTTCCCGGGGCTGAGGGGCGGCCGCCCTGTGCTATCATGGCAGGGCCATGATGGGGGTTGGGCTTCACGCGGCGTAACCTCGTGAACCCCGCCAGGTTCGGAAGAAAGCAACGGTAAGCGAGCCCTTACGGGTGCCGTGATCCACCTGACTCTCGTCGTGGTATCTACTTTCCGAAAGCATTCGATGTCGAATACTGCGATTTATGCGTCTGCGGGTGCCCTTGCCGGTGCGCTCATTGCGTTGCTGCTGTACCACCTCGCCGTCGTGCGGCCGATGTTGTCGTCGCTCCATCGGCGGGTGGCCACTCACGACGAACTCATTGCCGGCGGCGACGGCAGCGCGGCCGACCGGCTGGGGGAACTCACCGCCGGACGGGCCGAGGACCGGGCGGCGATCGGACGCTTGGGAAGCCGCTTGAGCGAGCTGGAAGCCTTGGCGACGGGGGACGTTTCGCAGATCGGTTTCGTTAGATACAACGCGCTGGACGACACCGGCTCAGACCTGTCGTACGCTCTCGCCCTGCTCAATCGACGCGGGGACGGGGTCGTGCTCTCCAGCATTTACTCGCGGACCGACACTCGCACGTACGGCAAGGCCGTCGCCGGGTACAGGCCCGCCGCCAACGCTTCCGAGGAAGAAATGCACGCCATCGAACGCGCCCGCGCGTCTACGGATTCATGATTCGCGACCGCTACTACGTCAAAATCGTTCCGCAGCAGGGCGATCGCATCCATCGCTTTCGCGTGCGCAAGCGCTATCTCGCCGCCGTCATAGGGACGGTCGCCGTGGCCGTGCTGGGATCGATGCTCTTTGCCGGCGCGCAGGTCGTGCACGCCCGCGCGCAGGTCAATGCCCTTCGCACGCAGGCCGCAAGCCAGCGCAACACGCTCGTCACGATAGACGCAAAAACCGAAGCGCTCCGCCGCCAGTTACAGCGCGTACAGAAACAGAACCAAGAAATTCGACAGCTGATCGGCGCGCCCGCGCACCCGTTGGTGCAGAAGACGTCCTGGCGGCGCACCGGGCCGCCCCTGGCCGTCGTTCAGGAACACTTACGCGTGCTCAGTTCGGTGTCGTCGGCGACGCTGCGCGATGCCAACGGCGTAAAAACGCTCGCGATGCGCGTGCTCAACATCCGGCACGTGCGCGACCTCGCGCGGGCTGCCGAAATTGCAGCGATTCCGTCGATCGATCCGGTCGACGGCGCGGCCGTCGTCGGCTGCTTCTGCTATCGCAGCGCGCCCGACGCTGAGTTTCACGAAGGCGTCGACCTCGGCGCCGATTACGGCGAAACGGTGCGGGCCGCCGCGGCGGGCACGGTCGTCGCGGACGGCTACGACGGCGGGTACGGCATCAAGGTCGACATCGACCATGGCAACGGTTACCACACGTGGTACGCGCACCTCTCGCGCGCTGCCGTCAGCGTCGGCGAGCACGTCTACAAAGGTCAGGTCATCGCGGCAGTCGGCGCCACTGGTTTTGCGACCGGACCGCACCTGCATTACCAAGTCATGTTTCAGGGCCGGGCGGTCGACCCGGCACCGTTTTTGCACGGCATACCGGCGAACGCCCTCGCCGCGCTTCCCTGACGCGTACGGGAACCACGCGCCATGAACGGCATCCTCTGCAACCTCACGCAGCTGCTCAACGTTCTTTTGACCGTTTATACCCTCGTGCTGTTCGTGTATGCGATCGCGTCCTGGTTTCCGGGCGCACGCGGCCGATGGCTCGACTACCTCGCGGCGATCGTCGAACCGGTTCTGTGGCCCGTGCGGCGCGTGATTCCTCCGATCGGCGGCTTCGACATCGCCTTCCTCGTCGTGATTTTGGTCCTGCAGCTCGTCGTGCGGCCGTTCGTCCAAGGTGCGGTCGTCAATACGTGCTACCGCATCTTCTGATGCGGGCCGGCGCGCTGCGATGAAACTCGAGCATCCGCACCGGCTGGAGGTGGCCGAGAACGTCCGCAACTTCTGCATCATCGCGCATATCGACCACGGCAAGACGACGCTTTCGGATCGCCTTATCGAGAACACGCACACCATCGCGCAGCGAAACCTGAGCGAGCAACAGCTCGACGCGATGGACCTCGAACGGGAGCGCGGCATCACGATTCGCATGCACCCGGTGACGCTCAACTACACCGCGCGCAGCGGTAACGCATACCGGCTCAATCTCATCGACACCCCGGGACACGTCGATTTCTCGTACGAAGTGTCGCGGTCGCTGGCGGCCTGCGAGGGCGCGCTGCTGATCATCGACGCGGCGCAGGGCATCGAGGCGCAGACGCTGGCAAACTACCACCTTGCGCTGGAACATAATCTCACGATCGTTCCGGTCATCAACAAGATCGATCTTCCGGCAGCCGATCCGGAACGCGTGATGGGCGAGGTCGAGGAACTGCTCGTCATGGAGCGCTCCGAGTGCATCCTGGCCAGCGCTAAAAACGGCATCGGCATCGACGAGATCCTCGAGGCTATCGTGTCGCGTATCCCGGCGCCGCGCGGACATCGCGATCACCTGCGCGCGCTGGTCTTCAACGCGCAGTTCGATCCGTATCGCGGCGTCGTCAGCTACGTGCGCGTCGCCGACGGCGAACTCAAGGCCGGCACGCGATTCATGTCGATGGCCCACCAGCGCGTCTTCGAATGCACCGAGGTCGGGATTTTCGCGCCCGAGATGCGGCCGGCCGACAAACTCGAAATCGGCGGGGTCGGCTACGTCATCGGCAACATCAAGTCGCTCGGCGAGATCGACGTCGGCGACACGATCACCGGACAGACCAATCCGGCACACGTCGCGCTCGTCGGCTATCGCAAGGCCGTCCCGATGGTCTATTGCGGGCTTTACCCGAACGAAGGGGCCGAGTATGACGAGCTTCGCGACGCGCTCGAGAAGCTCAAGCTCAACGACGCGGCGCTCGTGTACGAGCCCGAGAGTTCGGTCGCGCTCGGCTTCGGATTCCGGTGCGGCTTTCTCGGCCTGCTGCACATGGAGATCGTGCAAGAGCGCCTCGAACGCGACTACGGACTCGATCTCATCGCGACGTCGCCGTCGGTGGTGTTTCGCGTCGTCAAAACCGACGGGAAGGTGGAGACGATCGACAATCCGTCGCGCCTGCCGGCGCCTTCGTACGTTCGGAGCATCGAAGAACCGTACGTCAAGGCGACGATCATCGCGCCGCCCGACTACGTCGGCGCGATCATGGAGATCACGCAAAGCCGCCGCGGCACCCTGGCGAACATGGAGTACATGCACGACGGGCGCGTCATCATGACCTACGAGATGCCGCTCATCGAAATCATCGTCGATTTCTTCGACATTCTGAAATCGCGCACGAAGGGATATGCGTCGCTCGACTACGACGTCATCGGTTACCGTGAAGGCGAACTCGTGAAGCTCGAGATTCTGCTCAACGGCGAACCGGTCGACGCGCTCTCGTTCATCGTGTCGCGCGATAAGGCGGCGCAGCGCGGACGAACGCTCACCGAGCGCCTGAAGGAGCTGATTCCGCGGCAGATGTTCGACGTGCCGATTCAAGCAGCGATCGGCGGAAAGATCGTCGCGCGCGAGACCGTGAGCGCGATTCGCAAGAACGTGCTCGCCAAGTGCTACGGCGGCGACATCACGCGCAAGCGCAAACTGCTGGAGAAGCAGAAGGTCGGAAAAGAGCGCATGAAGCGCGTCGGCAGGGTCGAGCTGCCGCAGGAAGCCTTCATGGCGGTGCTCCGGCTCCAAGAGTAGCCGGTCGGCGCCGTGAAGACCTACGTTGCAACGAAGAATGCCGGCAAACTCGCGGAGTTGCACGCGATCTTCGCCGGATCGCCGCTCGAGCTGCATACCTACGACGCGTACCCAGATGTCGCGGAGGCCGCGGATTCGTATGGGGGAAACGCGTTGCTGAAAGCGCGTGCGCTGGCGGCACAGTTACGCGACGCAGGCATTGCGGCGCCGGTGCTCGCCGACGACAGCGGTCTAGAGGTCGACGCGCTCGGCGGCCGCCCGGGCATCTACTCGGCTCGCTACGCCGGAGCCGATGCGTCGTGGAAGCAACGGCGCGCGCTGCTGCTCGAGGAACTGCACGGCGTGCCGCGCACCGAACGTGGCGCGCGATTCGTCTGCACGATCGCATTCATCGACCGGAGCGGAAGTGAAACGGCCGCCGGCGGCACCGTAAACGGATGCATGACGGAAGAAGAGCGCGGAGGCGGCGGCTTCGGCTACGATCCGCTCTTTTACTATCCGCCGCTCGGGTGCACGTTTGCCGAACTCGATCCCGCCGTGAAGAATGGCGTGAGCCACCGCGGCGCCGCTGCGCGGTCGCTGCTGAAGGCATTACAGTCCTTGCTATTCTAGTATCGGCGAAGCACGGGGCGTAGCTCAGTTTGGTAGAGCGCCCGCTTTGGGAGCGGGAGGTCCGCAGGTTCAAATCCTGTCGCCCCGACCATGTCCTCCGTCCGCGTGCGCCCGTGGTCTAACAGGATAAGGCACGAGTCTTCTAAACTCGAAGATGGGGGTTCGAGTCCCTCCGGGCGCATGGTACAATCCACCCCATTGTGGTGACTGTAGCTCAGTTGGTTAGAGCGTCGGTCTGTGGCACCGAAGGCCGCGGGTTCGAGCCCCGTCAGTCACCCCACGCAGCGCAGGACGTGGGTTCCGCGTGTGCGTATGCTGCAAAGCCGAAACGGCATAAGCGCCTTTAGCTCAGTCGGTAGAGCAGCGGCCTTTTAAGCCGTTGGTCCCGGGTTCGAGTCCCGGAGGGCGCAGTTTTTTTGGTCCCCGAGCGATCGAAGATCGCTTGGGGCTAAGCACCGCTAGCTCAATGGTAGAGCAGGTGACTCTTAATCACTTGGTTGGGGGTTCAAGTCCCTCGCGGTGCAAGTCTTAGAAAACCCTTGTAGAAGTTGCACTCTGCGAGGGTTTCTCTCATTTTCTTGCCTCTGGACTGTGCGCCGCCATGTGCCGCCGGTCCATCGCCTCGGCCGCGCCGGCCCACAGCCGCGGGACCCCGACTAGATGCCGGGGCCCCTGCAGACGTGCCGCTGATTAAGACGGCGTTCGACGCTTACGACGCCTCGGTTCCCTCGATCGCCGCTGCGATCGCGCTTGCGGTTGCCTCCGGATGCTGGATCATGCTTGGATGCGATCCGTTTACATGCGTTATTTGCGCCCTCGCACGTTCAGCCATCATAAGCTGATCAGGCGGCGGAATCACGAGATCGCCATCACCGACGACGTCGATGTAAACGAGAGCCTTAACGTTAGTATTGCTTGGCGAAGCGACGCTGATAATCGCCCCTCCGTAAGAGTGCCCCACCAGGATAACCCGACCCGGGATTGACCTGAGAAACGCCGAGATCGTTGCGGCATCAGATGCTAGTCCAGGCAATGGATTCGACGGGGCATAAACCGTGTATTCGTCGGCTTGTAATTGCTTGATGACGCCATTCCAGCGAGACGCATCGGCCCACGCGCCATGCACCAAGACAATTGCCGGTTTCGCGCCATCGCGCGTTTGCTCGGACATCGTTGCCTGCCCTCAAGGCATTGCGCTGAGCGTATTCTTAATTTGCGCGTCGCTTACCAAGCCCAGTAAGTTGAGACTCCGCACTTAAGTTGTGTCGGAACTCATTTCAGAGGACGCATAATGTTCTCTTGACCCGCATTCCCCGGATGGTGCTCGAAAATTAATGGCAGATCAATCGCGTCACCCGTGTTTATCGGGCGCATGTTTTGGCTGCACTGACCAAGCCGCTGGCTCGTCGTCTTTGTCGGCTTCGGCCGCCGCCGCCGTCGCCTGCACCTTGCCGGGCGTGTGGTGGGCGGGCGCGTAGATCGCATAGATCTGCATTGGCGTCGCCCCGATATTGGTGATGTTGTGCCAAGTCCCGGCCGGAACGAGGACGCACCAACCGTCTGAAACTTCCTTTTCAAAAGTCAGCTTGTCCTTCGCGGCTCCCATCTGCACTCGGCCGCTGCCAGCGTCGAGGCGCAGGAACTGATCGGTCTCCGGATGCGCTTCAAGACCAATGTCGCAGCCGGCGGGGATCGACATCAGCGTCACTTGCAGATAGCGCCCGCTCCAGGCGACTGAACGGTAATTTGTATTTTCCTTCGTCGCGCGTTCAATGTCGAACGATTGCGGCTGTGGCCCAATGTCTTTGATCCTGTCAGCAGCGCTGCCCATGACTGATCTCCTCTAAGCCGGGATTCTCCATATGGCGGTCCTATTCGAGATGGCGGCCCAATTCGAGTCGCCGCCGGAGGATTCCGGCGGTTTTGGGGCACTTTGGCAGCCGTCTTGGTCGCCTCGGCACGAAATCCGCCAGCGTTTTGGGCTCCGCCCGCTAAACAAGCCGATGGAACGCGCATAAGGGCGCAGCTCTCCCGTCGTTGTCGCGCGCACACGACCGCTGGAACGTTCACGTTGCCCTCGCCATTGGCGGCGCTTGCAAAGCAGCGATTCTCTCCATGATCGCAGCGAACAGTTTGCGCGGGATCGCGACCTCGGCCACCTGAAACGCGACGTACCGGCCGTGGCTGACCACCTTGGCGCCGATCTTGATCAGCTTCTCGCGAAGCGTTGTCAGCGACCACTCGGCAATCGCCTCTGGAATCGCCAGGGTCCGAAGGAAGTTGCCAAGATTATTGGCTAGCGCGTGAAGCTGGTGACGAACCGCGTTCGCATCGAACGACCGGCATGAAAGCCGCGTCCCCTTTAGTGCCACCTTCCACTCGATGCTTTCGCCAGATTCTCGATAACGCGCAACGACCGGCTTGAGCACCGCTTCCCAGCCGTCGGCGCTATGCAAGTTGCCAGGGCGAAGGCGCATCGCTTCAGATCACCATTCTGATTGAAGACGAAGAGCGGATGGTAACAGGTGCAGCCAAAATGCCCATTCCAAAGGCTACGCTCGATCGCCGTGCGCGCATCGGCGAGAAGATCACCGGCCGACGTTGTCAATCCAAGTGCATCGTCGAGTTCGCGATATGCGAGCAACCCTGCATCCGAGGTGACGACGGAGCCGCGGAACTGCATCATGACGCGGCGGTCGAAATCGAGTCGAAGAATGCCCCCGCCCTAGAGGAGCGCTTTTTTGGCGTGCATGGAGACCGCCGGGTCATACACTGTCGTGACTTCGGACCGGCAGATCGAGACGAACGCGGATCAGGAGCGACGGGCGAATGACGCCGTCTTCGACGGAATTCCGCGAGACGGGCAGATCTGCGCGAGCGCCACGGATCGCGGATATGCGCCCGCAGGAGTATGCCGCCAGCCGTTTCCCTCGGCTCTCACGCTAAAACTTTAAGTTTGAGTCCCTCGCGGTGCAAGTCTCACAACTTTGCAAAATATGAACGTTGCTGGGGGATAGAGGCAATCGCTTGCGTTCCGGATGGTAAGATTGCCGGTATCGATTTCCGGACTTATGCCTATTCATCGGGCCGTTCGATGTAGACGAAGCCCGTGTCCCCAGCAATTCAGTGAGAGGTTTGTGGATTTCCCTAACACGTAGTGTGACGAGGGATAGCGTACCACACTGCATAACGGGCGATGGTGTCGGCGCCGATCGTTACGGTCGTGCTTTAACGCCGATATAAGGAATATTGAGTGCAGTTGCGCCGGAATCTTCTACCGCTGGCCCGCCGATTTCGAGGGGTCCTGTTGCTCGGTACTCTGATGGCTACTGCTGCTTGCTCTGCGAACTCTTCGGTCTCGCCTCCGGCTAGCGCGCAGTTCGGCACGCAGCCGGCAAACGTTCGTCGCAGCCTTCTGCTCTCAGAGGGGTTCGGTACGGTACCGACTACACCAACTCGAGCAAAAAGCTGGATCGCGCCGGACGTGAAGGGAGAAGGCCTCAATATCTACTGGGGTGACTACTACAACAACACGATTGCGATCTATCCCAGAAGCGGGACCAATCCGCCGGAAAAGGGGCTCATCACCAAAGGCGTTTCGGGCCCCGAGCGGCTTTTCGTCGACAGCGCGCTCACCGTCTACGCGACCAATATCGGCAACAACACGATCACCGCATACAAGCGACACAGAACGAGACCGAGTCTACGAATCAGCTCGGGCGTCGCGGACCCAACCGGAATTACCGTCGACGCCGCCGGCACGATCTACTGCGCGAACACGGGAACCAAAACGATCACGGTTTATCCGAAAGGGCAAACCACGCCGTCGCTGACCATTCCGATACCCGGCACACCGGAATATCTCGCTATCGATGGCTCCGACAATCTGTACGTGTCGTATTTTGGCGGCCCGACGGGAACCGCGGTCATGGAGTTTGCCCCCGGATCGACCACGGGCAAGGATCTCGGACTCGACATGGGCGGAGGGGGAGCCTTGGAAGTCGATCGCTCCGGCAATATTATCATCGCCGATAACTACGGTTCGACGCTCGATTTCTTTCCTGCGGGTCAGACCGAGCTGAAGAAACGAATCGGTATGCCCGGCGGCGGCGAGATCTTCGGGCTCTCGCTGAGCGAGACGGAGCACAAAATGTTTCTCAGCGTCTGGACGAACGGCACGTTTTCAATACAGCAGGTCAACTACCCCAACCTCACTTCTTTGACGACGAAACTTTCGACCAACGCAGGGAACTGGCCGATCGCAGTGGCTCGCGACGCGGTGTTGTAGCCCTCGCGCGGCGCCGCAATAACTGCCGAGAATGACCCCGTTCGACTATCTGACCGTCCTCGTGTCGATCGTGATCGGGTTGGCGATTGCGAACGTCCTCACGCGTCTTTCGGTCGTCATTACGGCGCGCGAGCGAGTCGACTTCTACTGGCCGCCCGTAGCGTGGGCGATCTGGCTTTTCTTCGTCGCGGTGCAGCACTGGTGGGCACAATGGAGCGTTCGCCATACGCGGGAATGGAACTTTGGCACGTTCTGCTTGGAACTGGCAGTTCCGGTGCTGTTATTTTTTATCTCCGCGCTCGTGCTGCCTGAGCGGGAGGAGAATGGAAGGCTGGATCTCGGCGAGTGGTATTTCCACAATCGCGCGTGGTTCTTCGCGGCGCTGTTCTTCGTGCCGGCCGCAAGCCTCGCCGAAGAGCTAACGCGAACCGGCCATATCGCCTCGCCGGTTAATCTGGCGTTCTTGTTGTTCTTCGAAGTGACCATCGCCGCAGCGTACGCGCTCAAGTCGCGACGAATTCAGGAGATCATTACCGCGCAGGCGATGGCAATGACGCTGCTGTACGTGATCGTTCTCTTCATTCGACTGCCCGGATAGCACGTCACCTCCATCTGCTCCGGCCCCCGGCAAGGGGCGTCGAAGGCTCGCTCCCGAAAGGCGAACGTTCGGCCGCTTCTCCGTCCTGGAGGTTACCATGAGTCAGAAGCGTTCCACTACGTTAGCCCGCATGATCGCGCCGGCGTGCGTCGCGGCGCTCGCAGCATGCGCCGGCCGGTCGACGATGCCGGCCGCAGGTCAACCCGGAGCGATCGACGCTCGCATCGCCGCTCCCGATGCCGGCTTCTCGGTGCTGTATACGTTTGCCGGCCAGCCCGACGGCGCCGTTTCGGTCGCCGGCATGATTGCCTCGAACGGTACGCTGTACGGTACGACGCAAGTTGGTGGCCAAGGCGGGGCGGGCTCGATCTTTACGACGAGCACCGCCGGGAAAGAGAAGGTCATCTACAGCTTCGGTTCCGGCAACCCCGACGGCGTTTTCCCCGTCGCCGAACTCACCCTGATGTCGAGCACGTTCTACGGCACGGCGTCTTCAGGCGGCAGCCATGGATTCGGCGCGATCTTCAAGACCGATAAGAGCGGCCACGAGAGCCTCGTCTACAGCTTCAAGGGCGGCAGTGACGGTTCGGCGCCGTACGCGCGACTGGTCGCGCACAACGGCGTTTTCTACGGCACGACCTACACAGGGGGCGGAAGTGCGAACTGCCCGCAAGGATGCGGCACCGTCTTTTCAGTGACGCCCGGCGGGACCGAACACGTCTTGCATGCGTTTAAAGGCGCCAGCGGCGACGGCGCTGGCCCGATCGCCCCGCTGCTGTTGGTAGGCTCGACGTTTTACGGAACGACCGGCGGAGGCGGCAAGTTCGGCACCGGCACGATCTTCAAGACGAGTTTGTCAGGGAAAGAGCAAGTGCTGCACCACTTCGGAGCGTCGATGGACGGCTCCGAGCCGGAGGCCGGCCTGGTCAGCCTGGGCGGAAAGCTGTACGGCACGACCAACACCGGCGGAACGCACGCCGATGGAACCGTTTTTTACACGTCTTCGGCCGGCGGCGCAACGGTAACGTACAATTTCAAGGGAGGCGCGGACGGTGCAAATCCGGAGGCCGCGCTCACCGTCTACAAGGGCAAGCTCTACGGAACGACGGCCGCCGGCGGTTCTTCCAATCAGGGAACCGTGTTCACCGTGGGCACGGGCGGGAGCGAGAGCGTGCTGCACGCGTTCAAGTCACAGGAAGGTTCGGACCCGCGCGCGCGGCTGGTCGTCGTCAACGGGCAACTCTACGGCACGACGTCACTGGGCGCGAAGGGATTCGGCACGATTTTCAAAGCGTCGCCGTAAGCGTTTTTCGCGCCGGCCTGTGTTGCTAAACGTCGACTCGAGCGACAGCGTGTAATCGGCGCGAGTCGTCCCCCTCGCACGGGCTCGCCTCTCATTAAACGCACGTTAAAAGCGCGTTAAACGCGCAATGGAGCGAGCACTCGATACCAAGGAGAAGCCGAAGCTGCAAAAAAGGCCGGGTCAAGCCCGCGTGTGGCGGGCAGCGTGCTGACCGGAGATAACTCATGATGCAACCATCTTCTTACGTGAAAATCGCGACCGTCTCGATTGCGCTGGCGCTAACGTTGTCCGGCTGCGGCGGAAACGGATCGTTACCGGGCGGTAGCGCCGGCGTCTCGCAAGCGCCGTCGCAAATACCGGCGCTGCAACCTGAAAAGGCTCCACCGGCGGCACTGTACGTCAGCGACTTCTACGGGAAATCGGTGTTCCGGTTCGTACGCCGCACCGACGGGACGCTGCAGACACCGGCCGGATCGTCGCTCGTCCTGCCGTATAATCCCGGCCCGATCGCCATGGGCAGGAACGGTAATCTTTTCGTCACCGACGAGCAGAACGAATCGATCGAAGTGTACCGCAAAGGCGCCACTGGGTCCGCACAACCGTCGCGAACGCTGCTGTTGCCATTCGTTCCGAGCTGCGTCGCGGTAGACGCCGCGGGTTACGAATACGCCGGCGGTTTTTCCAATGGATACGTTGCCGTCTACGCGCCTGGCGCGCACGGGCTTGCGAATACGATTGCGCGTATCGCCCTTCCCGACGGACATCCCGACGTCAACGGCGTCGCGGTGGACGCGTCGGGAAATCTCTACGTCTCCGACTCGAACGAGATCAGCGAATTTTCTACGCCGGCTACGAATCCAACGCTCCAACGAGCGATCGTGGGCTCCGGCCAGGAGAGTTCGCCGGCCGGGCTGGCGTTGGAGCAGGCCAACGGCGAACTCTATGCCGCCAACACCGGCGACAACAACATCCTCGCCTACGGACCGGACGCGAACGGCCACGATGCACCGGACCGCACGATTTCGTCGCAGAATCCTGCGCTCAAGAACCCGCCCGGTGTTGCCGTTCACGATGCCGTACTGTATTCGACGAGCGGAACGTCGCTCAACGGGCCGCCCTCGGTGTTCGTTTTCAACGATCGCAAAGGCGCGCAAACTCCAAGGCAGGTCGTGACCGGTTCCTACCTGTCGTCGCCGATCGGCGCAGCGCTAGGACCGTAAGCGCGCCGCCTCCGGCCGGCTTCGGGGCATTCTCCTTCACGTACCGCCGCTTCGCGAAGCGGCGGCATCGTTTGCTATGAAGGAGGTTCTGTTGAAACGTTACCATCTCGCGGCCGCTCTCGCTGCATCGTTGGCGAGCGCCTGTGCGCACACGGGGTCGCTGCCGTTTGCAGGCACCGGCGGCACGAACGCGCCGGCGAACGCGCGCGTTACCGCGTACATCGAACCGGCGAGTGACTTTGTCCCACCGCGCGGCGACGGGGCCGACGCCGCGCCTTGCCGGCACCCACAGTTTCCCGTCGTGTGCGTCAAGCGCGGGCATTCGGCTACGCTCGGCATCAAGATCACGTGCACGAGAAACGGCAACCCGGTTGCCTGCGGCACCGTCACGTGGTCGACCAAACCGAGTAACAAAGGCTTGACCGCCTCGTTCGAACCGAATCCGGGTAATCCGACCACCGAGACGATCCGCGCCGCCAAGACGCTTCGGCTTGGAAAATACTCGCAGTCGATTACGACAAAATGCTCGAACGTGCCGGATTGTCCCAAAGACTACCTCGCGCCGATCTACGTCGTCGCGAAATAGCAACGAACCGGCCGGAGCGGGCGCGAAGGTGCGTCCCGCCCCGGCCGCTTTCCGAACGCCGGGCCGGGCAGGAGAAGAGCCCGGCACGTTCTATCTAACGGGGTTCCCGGCGCGACCAGCGATCCGGGCACGTGGCGGAACTGGCAGACGCGCTGGATTTAGGATCCAGTGGGGCAACCCGTCAGAGTTCGAGTCTCTGCGTGCCCACGTCGCCGGCGAACCCCGAAGTGTGCTTTGCACTCGAGGGGTGGCCAACAATCCGATTGACAAAAAGGATTTTTGGTAAGCGCTAGGCGGCGAGCCCTCGAAGCGTGCTCTGCACGTGAGAGGCGAGCCAACGAAGCGATTAGCAAAAAGACGCGGAAGTAGCTCAGTGGTAGAGCATCGCCTTGCCAAGGCGAGGGTCGCGAGTTCGAATCTCGTCTTCCGCTCCATATTCCCGTTCACAGGAGTCCGCTGCTGTCCACCTCGACCCTAACCCGCCTGGCACCGACGCAAGTCGAACTTGACATTCCCATCGGCGCCGACGAGTTGAGCGCAGCCGAGGAGCGAGCCTTCCGGCGGCTTGCCAAGAACGTGCGATTGGCGGGTTTTCGTAAGGGCAAAGTCCCGCGAAAAGTCTTCGAACAGGCATACGGTACCGGCGCGATCACGCACGACGCCGTCGAAGACGTCGTGCCGGAAGCGTACGCGCGTGCGGTGCGGGAGCACGACTTGGAACCGGTCGAACGCCCCAAGATCGAAGTCGTAGCGGAAGACGAAGGACGTCCGACGCGCGTTAAGGCCACCGTCGCAGTGCGGCCCGAAATCGTACTACGCGACTACAAGGGCGTCGCCGTCACGATACCGCACGCGATCGTATCGGACGACGACGTGGAACGAACCGTGTCGGCGTTGGCCAAAGAGCGCGCGACGCTGGTTCCCGTCGACCGCGCGGCCGAAACCGGTGACGTCGTCACGATCGACTATAGCGGCGCCATCGACGGCGTTGCCTTCGAAGGCGGCACCGCGGCCGGCGAGACCGCCGAGTTGACCGAAGGGCGCTTCATTCCCGGTTTCGTCTCCGGCATCGTCGGCATGCAGGCGGGCGAAACCAAAGACGTGCGCGCTCGCTTCCCCGACAACTACGCGCAACCCGATTTAGCCGGCAAGGAAGCCGCATTCGACGTGACGCTGCACGAAGTGAAACGCTACGATCTGCCGGCAATCGACGACACATTTGCGTCCGCCGTTTCGGACAACGCGACTGCAGACGAGCTGCGCGCCGACGTCCGCAAGCGGCTCGAGGCGATCGCCACGCAACGCGAGCGACGTGCGATCGGCAATGCGGTGCTCGACGCACTATTGCGCGATCACGAGTTTGCGCTGCCGCCGAGCATGGTCGACGGCGAGATCGATCACTTCGTCAACGAGACCGTATCGGCCGCCGCGCAGGCCGGTGAGACCTTCGAACGTTATTTGGAACGCATCGGAAAGAGCGAAGACGAACTGCGCGCCGCCTACCGCGCCGACGCCGAGACGCGCGTGAAGACGACCTTGCTCGTGGAGCAGATTGCGAAAACCGAAGGCGTCGTGGCGACGCCCGCCGACGTCGCGACCGAAGTGGAGGCGCTCGCCCGGCAATACGGCCAGTCGCCCGACCGGGTGCGAAAAGCGCTGGGTAACAACCTGCTGTCGCTGATGGGCGCGATCGTGCGGAACAAAACGCTCGACTTTCTCGTAGACCATGCCAAGGTGACGATTCCGTCCTAGCAGGCGACCGGCGAAGAAACCCTGGGCGCCGCGCCGTAGTTACAGCAGGCGAGCGCGGCGTGACGATTGCCGCGGGAAGGACAGCGTAAGAAGAGTTATGGGACACCTGGTTCCGATGGTGGTCGAGCAAACGGCGCGCGGCGAACGCGCGTACGATATCTATTCGCGTTTGCTCAAAGATCGCATCGTCTTCGTCGGCGGACCGATCGACGATCATTTGGCAAACTTAGTCATCGCGCAGTTGCTCTTTCTGGAAAAGGAAGACCCCGACAAGGACATCGACATGTACGTGAACTCGCCGGGGGGCGTCGTACCGGCCGGATTGGCGATGTACGACGCGATGCGCATCATCAAGCCCGACGTGGCCACCATCTGCATGGGCATGGCCGCGTCGATGGGTTCGATTCTGCTGACGGGAGGCGCGCCGGGCAAGCGCTATGCGCTGCCCCACGCAAAGATCCTGATCCACCAGCCGTGGGTCTCGCAGATCGGGGGCCAGGCGACGGACGTCGAAATCGCGGCTCGCGACCTCATCGCGACGCGCAATACCGTCGCCCGAATCTACGAAGAAACGACCAAGAAGCCGCTCGAACAGGTTCTGCGCGACATCGAGCGGGACTACTACATGACCCCCGAGGAAGCCAAGGATTACGGGATAATCGACCAGATTCTCGAAGACCGTCGCAACCTGCCGGCGCCGGTATAGGGAGCCGAGGGAGGACGTTCGTTCGCAGTGTTTCGTTTCGGAGATGAAAAGGGTCAACTGAAATGCAGTTTCTGCGGAAAATCGCAGGAGCAGGTGCGCAAGTTGATCGCAGGCCCCGGCGTCTACATTTGCGACGAGTGTATCGAGCTCTGCAACGAGATCATCGAAGAAGAGCTCTACAAGAACGTCGACGAGAACCTTCGGCTTCGCAACATTCCGAAGCCCAAGGAAATCAACCACATCCTCAACCAGTACGTGATCGGCCAAGAGCGAGCCAAGAAGTCGCTTGCGGTGGCGGTCTACAACCACTACAAGCGCATCAATGCCGGCGGCGCCGACGACGTCGAACTGCAGAAATCGAACATTCTCTTGGTCGGGCCGACCGGGTCTGGAAAGACGTACCTCGCACAGACGCTGGCGAAGATTCTCGACGTGCCGCTGGCGATGGCCGACGCGACCTCGCTTACCGAAGCCGGCTACGTCGGCGAAGACGTCGAGAACATTCTTCTCAAACTCATTCAGGCCGCCGACTACGACGTCAAGCGCGCGGAAAAAGGAATCGTCTACATCGACGAGATCGACAAGATCGCGCGCAAGAGCGAGAATCCGTCGATCACGCGCGACGTTTCGGGCGAAGGCGTGCAGCAGGCGCTGCTCAAGATCCTCGAAGGCACGACGGCCAACGTGCCTCCGCAGGGCGGACGCAAGCATCCGCATCAAGAGTTCATTCAGATCGACACGACCAACGTGCTGTTCATCTGCGGCGGCGCATTCGACGGACTCGAACGCATCATCGAATCGCGCGTCGCGGCCAATAACATGGGCTTCCGCGCGCAGCCCGAGGGCAAGCGCGAAATGCGCGTCGGCAAGCTGCTCCAGCAGCTGATGCCCGAGGATTTGCTGCGCTTCGGATTGATTCCGGAGTTCATCGGCCGCCTGCCGATCGTCGTGACGCTCGATGCGCTCGACGAACTCGCGCTGCGCCGCATCCTCACCGAACCGCGTAACGCGCTCGTGCGACAGTTCCAGAAGATCATGAACATGGACGGCGTCGACTTACAGTTCACCAAAGAGGCGCTGGTCGCGATCGCCGTCAAGGCGCAAGGCCGCAAGACCGGCGCGCGCGGCCTGCGCTCCATTCTCGAAGAGACCATGCTCGAAGTGATGTACGATCTGCCGTCGCTTCAGGGCGTCAAAAAGTGCATCGTCAACAAAGACGTCATCGAGAAAAAAGAAGCGCCGACGCTTATCTACCAAGAACAGCAGAAAAAAGAACCCGCCTAGGCCTCTGGTTGGATCCAGGATCGTCGTCGCCGGCGGCCTATTTGCGCTGCAAACCACGGCCGCCGCTCTAGCCCTGAATCAACCAGAGGCCTGGCGCATTCCTTAGGTAGTTTTAGGGTGCGAGGAACAAGTGCTCTGGCTTGTTGCTGCACAAATCCGCGCCGCCGATGCACGCAAACTTCAACGTCGGGGTCGCCGTTTGAGCCATCGGAAGAGCGTACACTTCGAGCCGTCCCGTCGTTTGATCGAGTGCGTAGAAGAGGTTGCGCGGCGCATCGGCGGCGATCGCACCCACGATCGTATTCGCGGTAGCATCGGGGAAGAGACCCTGCACCGGATTGAGCGGCTGCGCAAACTGCGCGAGCCGGTCGACGGGCGGCGGTGGCGGCTGCCCGGGCGGAGGCGATTGCAGCGAGCCGTTATACTGACCGAGAATAACCGGCACGGGATTGGGATTGGTCGGCAAGTATTGGCTGCTGTCGACGAAGTCGGCGAAATCCAGATTTAGTCCCGTCCCGCCAGGTGGCTTCGCGTACGGAAAGCTCGTCTTGAACAGGCGTGCCGAACTGATGCCCGCGGCAGGGGCGGCAAAGACGTACAACGTGGCGTTGACGTCGAAGCTTGCATGCACCGGGGTAAAGCCGGACGTCTTGGTTCCCGGAGCGCCAAACTGAACGGTGACCGAAGCGCTTTGGGTCGATCGCGAGATCGGAGCCGCCAACTCCGATACCTCCCCGAGGACGTTCACGAGCCAAAGGTTTCCGTTGGGGTCGTACTCGACGTCGCCGAGTTGGGCTCCCGCCTGTCCGACCTGCGTCATTGCGGGCGTCAATGGAATCAACACTTGTGCGCGCCCAGGTTCGAACGAAACGATCGGCGGCTTGAACACACGAACCGTGGTCGCCGTGACGATCGCGATCTTTCCGTATGGGTTGACGGCGAGTTGCGGCGCGAAACTCGAGTCCGGTGCTTCGACCAGCCGGCGTACGGGTTTGGACGCCGCCTTCAGCGGGAGCGCGTATTCATAGAGGATTCCGTTGTGATCCACATAGAGCTTGTTGGGCGCCGGCGTCGGCGTCGGCAGCGGCGGGGACGAGATCGCAACCGGCGCGGGGCCGCTGCCGCCGCCGCCGCAGCCTGCGACGGCGAGCGTCGCTGCGAGCAGCGCCGAAAAGCAGAAGAAAATCGTACGCGCTGCGTTCATAGATCCATATTTCCGAAGACGGGGCCGCCCGTGCTGCCTTGGCCTGCATCTAACACGAAGAGCGACAGCCGCCCCGCATCATTAAACGGCAGTACGTTTTCGGTGTCGAGCGAAGCGACGTGCGAGAGTGGAAGCGTTCCGTTGGGTAGCGGCCTCGTCCCGGTGCCGACGTATCCCCCGAAATCCGACACGCTCTTTCCGAGCGAAACCGTAGCGAGATTGCCGAAGTGCGCGCTGCCGAGTTTCTTGAAATTCGAATCCGTCGACACCGTGAAGCTCCCGAAATCCGCATTCGGAAACGACGGCGAAGCCTCGTACAGCGCGAGCGTTGCGTTTGCAGCCGGAGCTGGCTCTTCAAACGTGAGCGCGCTGTATTTCGGATAGGTCCCAACCAGAACCACCGTATAGGACTTTCCGGCCGCAAGGGCTGCCGACGTTTTTACGGGAGTTATCGCGTTTCCAAAACTGTCACGGGCTACGAGCGAGAGTGCGCCGGCAGGCATCGGAACAAACGGCGTTCGGGTGCCGTAGCCGAACTCCGACGCCACCGTGGCTCCGTTGACGGTGAGGTACGGACTGCTGATCTGCTGCACGACGCCGTTGATCAGCGCCTCGAGACTGGGTGCGCCTTCGACGAATCGTACCTGCGCCTTCGTGCCAGCGACCGTCGACGGCGTCGAATTCGATCCGCTGCACGCGCAGACAGCGAATGCAAGGGCGACAACCGCCGAAAACCGGAAAGCCCCCGCGCGCGCCGCACCGGAGTGCGGCACGCGCAGTGCACGTGGAACGATGTCGCAACGTGATTACGGGTTGAGGCAGGGGTGTACCGCTCCGTGTCCGTTGAGAGCTTTCAAAACGGCTTTGTGGAAGGTCGCGCTCAACGGTGCGTATTCGAGCTTGTTGATGAGCGCGCTTGCGGGTTTCGACGTGAGGTAGTTAACGAGCGTCTTCAAGTCGCCGTACTTCGGGTTGTTCTTTTCGTAGAACAGCCCGTAGCGTGAGGCCGACGATCGGGTAGTCGCTCGAGGGCGGCGAAACGAACGTGCTCTGCGGTACGAACAGGATGCACTCCGGGCGCGAGCTGCCGCACGTCGCGAGATCGTTGCACTCGCCGAAGTGGATGGCCGCGTTCGTAACGCCCGCCAGAGCGCCCTTGATCGCGGCTTTGTTGGTCGGATCGACGAAGGCCGTGCCGGTTCCCTGAAGGATCGCTTGACTGACTTTCGGGTTGGCCGACTTCGCATACGCGCCTTCGACGTACCCGGTCCCGTATTTGGTGGATTGCACGCCGGCGAGAACGCCGGGGTTGCCGCTGGCACCCTCGTAGGTGCCGCCGCCCGGTCCTACTTGCCCGGTCTGAAGGCCCGGCCAGCTGCCGGTCGACGGTCCGAACGTCCACTGGGCGCTATGACCGGTCGATTCGTAGGGCAGCGGAATTGTAGGGCGCCGGCCAGCTGCTGCCGCACGCCGATTGGAGCTTCGTGACGAAGATTTGCGTCGTTCCGCTGCCGTCGGAACGGAAGTAGAACGTTATCGGCGCCGAAACGCCGCCGGTCACCGAGCCGCCGTTGTCGGCGGTGATGGCCGGATCGTTCCAGTCGCCAACGGTTCCTTCGGCGATCGCGCAGTAGGTCCAGGTCGAGAGCTTGACGTGGCTGACGCTGAAGTCTCCCGGACGGTAGCCGAAAACGATCGGTCCGCCCAGCGTCGGGAACATGAAGGGCTCGCCCTGCGTCGACTTACGATTAGCGGCGTAGACGCCGTATTCGGTCGAGCTGATCATAACGTCGCTGGCGTCGAAGTCGATCGGGTCGGTCCGTCCGCCGAAACCCGTAGCCGTGTCGCCGAGTCCGGCGCACGCGGCCGTACCGCTCAAGCGACCCGGATCGCCGTCGAACTGCTTGCGGCCTGCACCGCTGCCGGTCAAGCAGTAGAAGATCGTGCCGACTCCGCCGTACTGGGCGAAGAGCGAGTTGGATCCCGGCGGCGCTTGCGGCTGGTTGAACGTGCCGACGGGTTGGCTTGCGGTATTGTATGCCTGTGCCGGGAACGTTGCGCCGCCGGCGTGGAGGCTCGAGGGGCCGTTGTCATTGGATTTCATGTGGCCGCCCGGTTGATTGCTTTGAGCCGACGCGGCGTTCGGTATCGTTCCCATACCGGTCGTGCCGTTAGCGGAGCTGCCGTTACACGCGCTCAGCGCGAGCGCACATACGACAGCCGACGCCATGATGGCGAGGGTCTTATTCATCGTTAACGTATCCTTATAAGGCGTGTGAGTTAGACACGTGGGCCGGGCGCATGTAGCCTTCATGGGTGCATGCGTCCGTTTCTAACCGGCCGCGCCGCGACGCGGTCGGAACTTGGTGCGACGAACACCGCGATGGGTGCGTTGAGACCCGTCGCGGCCCCGGCGATGCGATGCGTCGGCTTGACCGTTCCGCCCTTACCCGACGAGAACGTACCGATCGCATTGTTGAAATCGTCGGCGACGAAGAGCGTCGAGCCGTAGAGCGCGATTTCGGGGAAGTACGGCTGGAGCAAACTTGTGAACGAGACGCAGTCCGGATTCTGCGTGTAGACACCGTCGAGCGTCAGCGTGCGCAGCGGCGGCTCGTCCGTGACGCCCGAGTCCGCGCCGGCCGCATAGACGTTGACCTTCCCCTGGCACGACGTGTTGCTGCTAGGGTTCGAGACGAGTTGCGTCGCCACGAGAATCTCACCGCTGGAATCGATCCCCACGTTTGACGTTTGGAACGGCGTCAATTTCGTCACGTCGTCCCACGGGATCGTGCGCGATGGATTGGCTTGCGGATTGCCGATGTCCGCGGCGGCCGCGACGAAGATGCCGAAGCTCGGTCCGAGCGAGCCGTGAAGCGCACCCGCGTAGTACACGTTACCCGAAGCGTCGAGGGCGAGTCCGGTCGGACCCGCGTACGGGCCGCCGTACGAGATCGTCGGGAACGCGAAGTCGAGTCCGCTTTGCGGGGGCGTCATTCCCGTTGCGCCCTTCGGATACGTCAGCACGGCATCGCCCGCGTTGCGATCGACCGACGTGGCGCCGTAAGTGACGAGCCCACCGGCTGCGTTGAGCGCGCCGAAGAGCGGATAGAGCAGCGTGCTCGTGCTCGGATCGGCGACGAGGGTGCTTACCGGCTGATCGTTTCCGCTGGCGCCGGGCGCGAAGATTGCGACCAGATTACCGCTGTCCGGCAAGTTCGAACCATCGAATCCGAACTCGGAATCGAAGTACCCGACGTCGAGGTTGCCGGCTCCATCGACGACGATGCTGCGCGCGTAGAGTTTCGGATTCAAATTCAGCGTGCGCAACGGCGCAACGTTCCCGTTGGCGTTTCCGTCGTACTCGGTCACGGTGGCGCCGAGGCCGTTCTTAGCGCCCATATTCAGCACGTAGATCGTTCCCGGCGGCGGCGGCGGTCTGTGCCCTTGCAGAACGAACGGCGCGTTGACGCCGGGATCGCTCGGAGCCGTCGCGGCCAGCGTGATCGACGACGCTTGTGGGTTGCCATCGTAGGAAAGCGTGATGCCCGATAGCGGCTTTTCGATAGAGAGCGAAGATCCCGACGCGCCCGCGCCGTGCAATGTGAACGAATGCGTTGCGTCGCCCTGGATGCTCAGTTCGATCGGCGATTGGTAGTTGCTCGCGCCGACGATCTGCGCTCCGCTCGCATCGAACGCGTGCAGCGTCACGCCGGCGGTCGCCGGGTCGCCGCGCTTGGCGCGATTCGGCGAGATCGCCACCGACAGACTTGCGATCACGCCGTCGATTGCGATCGACAGCTCGTCGCTGATCGGGAGTCCTCCGCCGCCTTTGCCGATTTGAACCGAAGCCGTGCCGACCGAAAGGATCGCGCCCGTCGCGTTCACGGCGCCGTACGTCGCGACGTTGAAGACGTCGGCGCCGGGCGAACCTTGAATGGTCGCCGTGCAGACGGTGTCGTTGCCGCGCACTTTGCAGTTGTGCGAGTTCGGCGTCGTGTTGACGACCGAGGCGCTGACGCCGCTGACGCCGTTGCCGTCCACGGATGCGAGCTGCACGGAGACCGATTGCGTGTTCGGCGAAATGTACGAGGGATGCATTAGGTGCGGTCGACCCGTCGCCGAAACGGAAACGGTGAGCTGGACGGCGACCAGCTGCGTCGGGGGCGGCGCGTGTCCGCCGGTCGAGCCGACGAACGACCCGAACGGCGTGTTCGATCCGCCGCCGCATGCGACCAAGCACGCGGATGCAACCGCAGACGTGCAGCCGGCGGCGAGACGGCGAATCGCTTTGTGCGCGATCACGGATACGTCCCGTTCAGAATGTCGGAGGTCGTGACGTCCGCCTGGCCGTTGCTTCCGCGAATGCGCGGCAGTTGCGCCAGATTCTGGGGATAGGAAGCTTCGTACGCCGGGTAGTCGGTGCCGGCAGCGTAGACTTGATAGCTGCCTTCGGGGCAAATCGTTGCGCTCGGCTGTCCCGTGCTCGTCTGGGGGCCGATGTCGTCGGGCAGCGTGAGTTGGGAGAAGCCGGCGTGCGTGGCGACCATCGTATAGTATGCATCGTTGGTGTGTGCGAGGGTGCAGTCGCCGGGTGTCCCGCTATTGCGCAGCGCCTTGACGACGATTAGCGCTTCGGTCGCGCCGCCGGGAACCCGCACGGTGACCTTCCCGCCGCCTTTTCCGTCGGCCGCAAACGCCGGGATTGGGAACGCAGGCAGCCCGCTGAGATCCGAGAGTTGCGCGCTGACGGCAAGGACGCCCGGCGGCGGCGTGGGCGAGCCGCCCGGATTGGGGCTCGGCGTCGGATTCTGCGGCGTCGTAAATGCCGGCGGCACGGCGGCGTAGAGGTGATAGACGCCGATGACCGGTTGCACCGCAAAGTCGGTAAAGCCCAGCGAGTAGCCTTGCCACCCGAGCGCGAGCACCGCCGGATCTGCCTGCGGAAACGCCGGCGGTCCGCCGTAAAAGACCTCTTGGTCTTGGACGTTGTTGTACACGGGCAAGCTAAAGGCTTGAAAGACCGGCGACGTGCCGTTGACCGGCCCCGAATCGGAGTTACACGGACAGAATCCGTACCCGAACGCCCCCGTTGTCGACGCCTTCTGGCCCCGCGTGCCGCGCGTCCACTGCGGCTGGTTCAGCGTCGACCACGTGATGTGATTCGTACCGAAATCGGAACCGGCCGACTGCACGTCGCTTCCCGTTTCGGTGGACGTGAGCACGTTGAAACTCGTCGGGCCGATGATCTGCGGAACGTTATACAGCGTGCCCGAGAGACCGTCGGCCTGACGCAGCGTCAGCACCGTGTTGAGCCCATGCGCGACGCTCTGACCGTTGTTGTACGACAGCGTCGCGACTCCGACCGCGAACTGCAGTTTGCTCGTCGACGGCCGGATCGAGCGACGTCACCGGCGGCTCCGACGCGCCGCCGTTGCCGCAGCCCACCGCGATGGCCGGCAGGCTCAGCGCTGCAGCGATGATGAGAAAACTCGGCAGTCTCATAAGAGCACCTGATAGTAGAGCCGGAACGAAATCGGCGGCTCGTTGGGATAGGTGAGATACGGTTGCGAACCGTGCGCCGTCACGTCCGGCGGCGAGTACTGCGGCGTCGAGAACGTGCAGGGCGACGAGCCGTTGGTCAGCCCGGTCGTCACCGGATTGCCGTAACAGCCGTTGACGATGGGCACGTTGTAGAGCTGGTTGAACAGGTTCTGCACTTGCAGTCCGAACGTCGATTTAGCGAGCTTTCCGGCAGGCGGGCTGTACTCGAAAGTGAGGTCGGCATTGACGCGCGGCGTCGTAAGGAACCCGCCGGGCAGGCCGCTTTCGTGAATGCCGCGCGTGGCGGCGATATTCGGCTTGGTGCACGAACCCGGATCGAGCGGATCGATGTAGCCGGGCGTCTGCGAGTAGATCACCGAGAGCGCCGTGTTGGGGACGATCACCGGGATGCCGTTACAATACACGGCCGTGTAGTAGCCGCCGCCGTAGGGATAACCGACGTTGAAACCGATCACCGGATTGATGCGCCAGCCCTTGATCGTCTTATAGTCGAACGCCGCATTCATCTGAAACGGCGAGAGATCGGGCGAGCGATACGTCACGCCGAGCGCCAGCGCCGCCGGCTGGAGAAACGCACCCGGCGGTTCGTTGCCGAACTGACTGATGTACGTCGCGCCGATCTGCATCGACAGCCCGAGCGGCGACTCTCTGTTGTACAGCAGCTCGACTCCGGCGGCTTTTTGAATGCCGAGATTCGAGTACTGCACGTTCCCGTACACCGGGGTTCCGGTGTCGGCGTTGAAGCCGATGATCGACGCCGTCTGTTCGATGACGTTGTAGCCGCGGCGGTAGAACGGTGTCACCTTCACGGCGGAACCGTCCTTGAACTCGTGTGCCCACGACAGATCGACGTTGGTGAAGGTCGCGCCGACGAGTGGCGCTTCCAGCGTCGAAGCGCCGAAGCGGTAGTCGCGCGTCAGCCAATACAACTGGTCGGCGTAGCTCGTGCACGTTTGGTTGACGTGCGGACCGCAATACTGCGCCGCCTGACCGGTCGTGTTGTCGTACGACGGGATGTGCGCGTATGCCTGATACGGAATCTGACTCACGTCGGCGCCGAGCTGGCTCGGCAGCGGCACCGAGAGGGTATGACCGAAACCGAAGCGGATCGTGTCGCGCGCGTCGGGGGCGTACGAGACGTCGAAGTGCGGCTCGTAGAGCCGCTGGTGCTGCACCGCGCCGACGGTCGGCGGCGCGCCCGCTTGCGTCGGAATCGCAAAGTTGTAGCCGTCGAGCCGTAGGCCCAGTTCGGTCTTCCACTTGTTCGACATGTCGATCGTGTCTTGCGCGTACAGACCGTAGATCTGCTGCGAAACCGTCGCGACGTCTTGCTCGTACGGAAAGCGCACGCCCTTGGGAAAATACGAACTCAGATAGCCGCAGTTGAGCGACATGCGCAGCTGCTGGCAGACCGGCTGTGAAAAGAAATCCTGTTCGAGGCCGCTCGGTACCGACGGGTTATTATTTGGAATCAGTCCGGTGTAGGTATAAGGGAGCGGCAGCGGTTGATTCGGATGCGTGATCGCGTACGTCACGATGAACTCCGGCACCGTGAACGCCGTGTACGACGTGTAGTCGAAGCGATCGCCGAACGGCCGGGCGAACTCGTAAATCGCGCCCGCTTTGATCGTGTGCTTCGAACCGACCTGCGTGATCGTGTCGATCTGGCCGGCGGTGCGGTTGCCGCCGTACGGCGACGCGAAGATGCCTTGTGCCGGCATGTCCTGCGACTGCTGCTGGAACGTGCGCCAGTAGCGTGCCGTCAGTTGCGACGAGCTTCCAATGTTCGTGCCGTATTCCAACTTATAGGCCAGGAACGGGCTTTGCAGCGTATCCGGCGAGGAAACGAATGCGTAGGTATTGGGCTGGCCCGGAAAGAGCGGGATGAGGTTGTTGCACGCGAAGTTCTGCGATGGCGAGTTGACCGGTTGGCCGCCCGGACCGATCACCGGGAAGCTCGAGCACTTTCCGGACGTCGAACCGCCGGAGATGTACGGCAGAAATTGAAATCCGCCGTAATCGAGCTTCTGCGTGATCTGTTGATCCTGGATGAAAAACTGCAGCCGCTGTCCCTGGTTTTTGCCGAAACGCCAAATCAGGTTGTCGACAAAGTCGTTCGTCGAAAGAAACTGCGGCGCGTAGTAGACGAGGTTCGGATCGATGACGCTCCCGAGCGTCGCGGCATTGGTCCCCAGCGTTCCCAGCGTGTTGGCCGCCGTACCGGGAATGCCGTACTGATAGTTTTTTCGCACGCCGATGAAGCCGGCGTAGTTCGAAAGGCGCTGTTTGGGATCGGCCCAGCCCCATTCGAGACCCAACTGATGCAGGTACGGGAACACCAGCGCTTCGGTATCGACGTGTACGTACTGCGGATTTGTGCCGTGTTTGGCCGTGAAGAGCACGAGGCCCGTGCCGGTGTTGCCGTGGGTGGCGTCGCCGCCGCCGGGGATCAACTGCACGGCGCCCACCCCGTTGAGCAAGTTGAAGTTGCCGACGTTCTGCAGCGTGTTCTGGAGATTGGCGTTGGGCGTCGTGTAGTCGATGCCTTCGAACTCGTAGGCTGCCTCGAACGCGAACCCGCCACGGATCGAAACCGTTCCGCTCTTGTCGATCGTTACGCTCGGGATGCTGCGCAGCAACTGCGTCTGGTCGGTGTTGAACTGCTTACCCTGCACCATGGTGATTTGGTTACCGGTCACGGTGTAGGTGTCGATCGTCATGCCGTGCTGAAAAGCGCTGCCGGCCGAGCGTGCCCGCGTGGTGGCAATCGTCTTGAGCGACGTCGATAGCGATACGTTGACGCTCTGCTGGGAGCCGTTGATCACGACGACGATCGTCGAAAACGGGGCGTATCCCGTATGGGTGAACGAGAGCGAATAGTTGTCGGGCAGCATGCTCAAGAAACGGTAGCGTCCTTGGGCATCCGTTGCCGTCCGGTACGTAGCACTCGGCGATTTGGCCACGATCGCGACGCCCGCCACGGGTGCGTGCGAGCGGTCGTCAGTCACCGTGCCCGAAACGAGACCGCCGGTTTCGGCGATTGCATTGGATGAAGAAAGAAAGACGAAGAAACCCAAGACGAAGACGCTTTTCACCCGCAACAGGGTACGAATCAACGGCGGCTCCATAGAAACGCGAGGCGTGAAGAGGCGCGAGATGGTCCAACGCTTCTCATCCCGACTCTACGCGGGCGCAGCACCGGGCCGCATCCCGGACGAAAACCAAAACGTTAATGGAATGGCGGTTTTGATTACGGCGCCTTAAGACAATTTCGCCTCGCGTTAACAAATGGTGCGCGTGTCCGGTACTGCGGCACCGCTACTCGGCGGCCGGACTGCTCAGGTCGACGATTTGCCAGCGCGAGCGCAGGCCGAGGCGCGAAAGGATCGAGCTGACGTGACGCTCGACGGTGTGTTCGCTGATCTGCAGGGTGTGGGCGACCTCGCGATTCGAGGCGCCGCGGCGAATGAGATGCGCCACTTGACGCTCGCGCCCCGTCAGCGAGAGGGCGCTCGGACGGCGCCGCGGCGGCGCCGAATCGGCGGCGTGGTCGTGCACGAGCAGGTTCATGGCCTCGTCGGTCCAGCACCGCAAACCCATCGCGTCGAACGCGCGCGCAGCGTCGCCGGCGCTGTCGACGGCATCGGAACGCTTTCCGAATCGCGCGCACCAATGCGCGCGTGCGAGCAAATAATGCGCGTAGAGGTACGGCCGGCGCGGAGCAAACGCCGCCCGCAGTCCGTCGAGGCCGAAACCGGCGTCGTCGGCGTCGCCGAACCGGGCCGCGAGCGAGAAGAGTTCGGGAGCCACGGACGCATTGTCGCAGCGCACCAGCGCGCGACGCAGCGCGGCCGAGGGAAGTGCGCCGCCGCCCACGCCGGCGGCATGCACGCAGGCGACCGCCGCGCCGATGGACGATGGAATTTCGAACGCGTTGAGCGCGACGTCGAGAATTTCCGGCGATGTCCAGGTTTGCAGCGCGGCGGCGTCACCGTTGGCCAGTGCCAGCCGCACGCCCACCGGCGCAAAGAGCGCGCGCACCCCGGCGCTCTGCGCCGCCGCCTCGGACGTGAGGCGTTCGGCTCGCGCGAAGTCGCCTACCCCGACGGCAAGCGTTGCGATCGTCGCCGCGGCGACCCTCCTCCACTCGTGCAAACCGTGCTGGGCCGCGAGGTCGAACGTCGCCGCGCCGCCGGCGTGCGCTTCCACGAGATTTCCGAAGAGCAGCGCGTGGTGCGCGATTCGCTCGTGTAACGCTGCGGCCAGATGGGGTGCCTCCGACGGCACCGCGCCGGCGCCGTCACGCCAAGAGCGCAGCGTCTCGGTTTCATCTCCCGTCCACGAGTTTGCGATCGCCGCAGCGGCGTGATCGAACCACTGCGCTCCGCCGGAAAGCGTTTCGAGATAGCCGTTCCCGCGGCCGTTGGCACCGAGCAGGTGCGGATCGATCGCCGCTGCCATCGCCTTCTCGGCACCCGCGAGGGCGAAGATGCCGGCGGAAAACCGTCGCAGTTCCTCCACCGCGCCGGCAACTGCCGTGCACGCGGCCGTGAGCCGAGCCTGCGCTAGCATTGCGTGAACTCGATCCGCGCCGGTCATTTGGGCCAGATGCTAGCAGGCTACCATTAAGCCCCGATTACGGCGGGCGGCGGAGCGAGCCCAGCGTTCGGCATGACCCGGCGCCAAGCGCGCGGAACGCTGGGCGGACCCATGCACCTTGCCAAGCAGTACGACCCGAAAGCGGTCGAGCCGCGCCTCTACGCCCGGTGGGAGCAGTCCGGCTACTTCCATGAGGAGCCCGACCCGGCACGGCCTCCGTTCATTATTTGCATGCCGCCGCCGAACGTGACCGCGCGCGCGCATCTGGGGCACGGCTCGACGTATCCGCCGATGGACGTGCTCACGCGCTACCATCGGATGCTGGGCGAAAATGCGGATTGGCTGCCCGGACTCGACCATGCGGCGATCGCTACCGAGGCCGTGCTGCTAAAGAAGATTGCCGCCGAAGGACTCACGCGCGAAGGCTTAGGCCGCGAGCGATTCCTCGAGCGCGCGTGGGAGTGGTCGCGCACCTACGGCCGCGAGATCAACGACCAGTTTCGCGTACTGGGCTTCGGGCCGGACTGGAAGCGCGAGCGTTTCACGATGGACGACGCGCTTTCGGCGGCGGTGCGCAACGTGTTCGTGCGCCTCTACCGCGAGGGCCTCATTTATCGCGGCAAGCGCCTCGTCAACTGGGATCCCAAGGGGAAGACGACGGTCTCCGATGCGGAAGTCGACCACGTCGAACGCGACGCGGTGCTGTGGCACGTCGCCTATCCCGCAGTCGACGGCGGCGACGGCGTGACGATCGCAACCACCCGTCCCGAAACGATTCTCGCCGACATCGCAATCGCGGTGCATCCTGACGACGACCGTTATGCGGCGCTGGTCGGACGCAGCGTGCTCGTGCCGCCGTTGCTCGAGCGTTCCATTCCGGTAATCGCCGACGCAGCGGTCGACCCCGCATTCGGGACGGGCGCCGTCAAGGTGACGCCGGCGCACGACGCCACCGACTACGAGATCGGAACGCGCCACGGCTTGCCGATGCCGTCGGTCATCGGCTTGGATGCGGCGATCTCGGCGAGCGACGTCGCCGTCGGTCCGTACGAAGGTCTCGACCGTTTCGAGGCGCGCGCGCGCATCGTCGAGGACTTGCGCGCGAAAGGGTTGCTCGTGCGCGAGGAGCCGCACCGCCACGCCATTGCGGTGAGCGAGCGCACCGGCGACGTGATCGAGCCGCTGCTTTCGCTGCAATGGTTCGTGCGGATGGAATCGCTCGCGCAGCCGGCGCTGCAAGCCTACCGCGACGGGCGCCTGCGCTTCGTGCCGGAGCGCTACGGACGCACTTACGAGCAGTGGCTGACGAACATTCGCGACTGGAACGTCTCGCGGCAACTCTGGTGGGGACATCAACTGCCGGTCTGGTACACGCCCGACGGCACGCCGGTCGTGGCCGAGACCGAAGAAGAAGCGCGCGAGATCGCGTTGCGCGAACACGGGACCGGCGATCTCGCCCAAGATCACCGACACGCTCGACACGTGGTTTTCGAGCGGCCTTTGGCCGTTCTCGATCCTGGGGTGGCCGAAGCAGACGCCGGAACTTGCGTGCTGGTATCCGTCGCAAGTGATGATCACCGGGTGGGAGATCATCTTCTTGTGGGTCGCGCGCATGGTCATGCTCGGGTTGCACCTCACCGGAAAGCTGCCGTTTGCGAACGTCTTCATCACGCCGCTCGTCTTCGACAATCAAGGGCGCAAGATGTCGAAGTCGCTTGGAAACGCGATCGATCCGCTCGACGTCATCGACAAATACGGCGCCGACGCGTTTCGCATGGGCATGCTTCGGCAGATGCGCCTCGAGGGCCAAGAGATTCGCTTTCAAGAGTCGCGCTGCGAAGAAGCGCGTAACTTCAACAACAAGGTCTGGAACGCGACGCGCTACATGCTGTCGCTTCCCGAGAAACTCCCCGGTGCGTTGCGGCTGCCGCCTTCGAGCGCGCTCACCGAGGCCGATGCGTGGATTCTGACGCGTCTGCACGAAGCCGCCGTCCACGTCGCACGCGCGCTCGACGGTTTCGACATGGGCGAGGCGGCGGAAACCATCTGGCGATTTATTTGGCACGAATTCTGCGACTGTCTACGTCGAAGCGACGAAGGTCGAAGAGAATCGGGCGACGCGCGCGGCGGTCTTGTCGTTCGTCTGGAACAATGCGATGCGCTTGCTTCATCCGATCGCACCGTTCATCAGCGAGGAGGTCTGGCTTGCGATTCCGCACGACGGCCAGACCATCATGACGGCCACCTGGCCGGATCCGCTCGAAATTCCCGTCGACGACGCGGCCGCGGCGACCTTCGATGCGCTGATGCGGGCGGCCGAACGCGTGCGCGCGCTGCGCGCGACGATCGGACTTCACCCCAAGGAACGCATCGACGTCGAGGTGCCCGGCAACGTTCCGGCACGCGTGGCCTCCGCGCTGGCACACCTCGCGACCGCCGAGGTAACGTACGTCGACGCCTCCGGCGGCAGCATCCCCGACGCGCTCGCCCACGTCGTCGCGCGCGCGCCGCGCGGCGTCCTTTTCGAGCGCTATCGCAAAGACGCGGACCGTTTGCGCGGCGAGGTCGAGCGTCTGGAGCGCAAGCTCGGCAACGCGGACTTCGTTGCCAAGGCCGCACCTGACGTCGTTGCGAAAGAACGCGAGAAGCTAGCCGGCTATCGCAACGACGCCGCTCGCGTCGAAACGGAATTGGCGTCGCTGCGTTCCCAAGGAGAAAGTGCGTGACGGTGACCACGGGGCGAGTGCTGCTCCGCAGCGACGAGATCGACCGCGTGATCGCGCGGCTCGCACATGAGGTGCTCGAGCCGAACGACGCGCAGGAGGGACTCGTTCTGCTGGGCGTCCGCCGGGGCGGCGAGGCGCTCGCGATTCGGCTGGCGGGCGAAATCGAACGCATCGGCAACGTCGCTCCGGCGCTCGGATTTCTCAATATCGATCTCTACCGCGACGACCGCGTGCGGCACGAACTTCCCGACTCCCAAATTCCGGTCGACGTTTCGGGTCGCGTCGTCGTCGTCGTCGACGACGTGCTCTTCACCGGACGCACCATGCGCGCGGCGCTCGATGCGGTCACCGATTTCGGCCGGCCGTCCGCAATCCGGCTTTGCGCGCTGGTCGATCGAGGCTTGCGGGAACTGCCGATTCAACCCGACTACGTCGGCCGCACGATACCGACGAGCCGCAGCGAACGCGTGACCGTCACGCTCTCCGCGCAACCGTCGCCCGCCGACGAGGTTTCGGTCGTTGCGGATTCGCCGTAGTCTACTCGATCTCGACGATCTCGACGCCGACGAGCTGGCCTACGTTTTCGAGCGCACGCAGGCGTTCGAGAAGAAGCCGCCGGGGCCGCTGTTGCGCGGCACGGCCTGCATCAATTTGTTCTTCGAGCCGAGCACGCGGACGTTCACGTCGTTCAACCTCGCGCAGCTCCGCTTATCCGCCGACGTCGTCAACCTCTCGCCGCGCGATCTGAGCCTGACGACGAAAGGCGAGACGGTCGAGGACACCGCGGTGACGCTCGCCGCGATGGGCGTCGGCGTTCTCGTCGTACGCCATCCGGAGGCCGGCTTTCCGCAGCACATCGCAATGTCGTTCGACGGCCACGTCGTCAACGCGGGCGACGGCGGACACGCGCATCCGACGCAAGGACTGCTCGACATCTACACGCTGATCGAAGAATTCGGCGACCTCAGCGGGCGCACCGTCGCCATCGTCGGCGACGTCGCGCACAGTCGCGTCGCGCATTCGACGATTCGCGGTTTGCGCCGGCTGAATGCAAACGTCGCGCTGGTGGGGCCCGAGGCGTTTCTTCCGCTCGACTATGCTACCGAAGGAATTTCCGTCGAGCGCGACTTCGACGGGATTCTTCCGAACGTCGACGCCGTCGTGCTCCTGAGGATTCAACGCGAGCGCTTCGACGAGATGCCGCTCTCCGACGAAGAGTACGTCGCCAGGTACCGGCTGGACGCCCGCCGTTTGAAAATGCTGCGTTCCGACGCGGTCGTGATGCATCCCGGCCCGTACAACCGCGGGATGGAACTCGACGACAGCGTGCTCGAGTTCGCCGGCTGGCGCTATCTCAAACAGGTGCGCAACGGCGTGTCGATCCGCATGGCCGTTCTCGATTTTCTCGTCAACGGCAGGCGATGAGCCGCGGCAGCCTGCTGATCAAGGGCGGCCGTCTGGTGGACCCGTCGCTGGCGCTCGACGCCGTGCGCGACGTGCGCATCGTCGGCGGCATCGTGTACGCAATCGGTGAAGACCTCGCCGTCCGCGACGACGAGCCGGTTTTCGACGCGACCGGCGCGGTCGTCGCGCCGGGTTTCATCGACATGCACGTGCACCTGCGCGAGCCCGGATTCACCGAAAAGGAAACGATCGCCAGCGGTACGCGTGCGGCCGTCCGCGGCGGGTTTACCGCGGTCGCGTGCATGCCGAACACGCGGCCGCCGCTCGACGACCCGGCCGCCGTCGAAGGCGTGCTGCGGCGAGCCGCCTCAGACGCAGCGTGCTCGGTCTATCCGATCGCCGCGATCACGCGCGGCCGTGCCGGAATGGAGCCGTGCGATTTCGGGGCGCTCGCGCACGCCGGTGCCGTGGCATTTTCCGACGACGGCGACAGCGTCGCCGATCCGCGCGTGCTGCGCGCAGCGGCGCTGGCAGCGCGCGACGTCGAGGGCGTCTTCATCTCGCACTGCGAGGATGCCGGACTCAAGGGCGACGGCGTCATGACCGAGGGTCAAACGTCGCGCGAACTCGGACTCGCCGGCAGTCCGGCGCTCGCCGAAGACGTCATCGTCGCGCGCGACCTGCTGATCGCCGGGGAGACGGGCAAGGCGTGGCACATCGCACATATCTCGCACGCGCATTGCGCTGGATCTCGTTCGCCAGGCGCGCGCGCGGGGGGTCGTCGCGACCTGCGAAGTGACGCCGCATCATCTCAACTTGACGGCCGATTCGGTACGCGAACTGGGCGTCGCGCGCAAAGGTCAATCCGCCGCTGCGAACGCAAGACGACGTTCGCGCGCTTCGCGAAGCCGTGCGCGACGGAACGATCGATGCGTTCGCCACCGATCACGCACCGCACACTGCGGCGGAAAAATCGGCCGAGATCGACGGGGCGGCCGTCGGGTTTACCGGATTGGAGGTGGCCGTCGGAGCCTATGCACTCGCGTTGCCGGATCTTCCGGCGCTGCGCTTCGTCGAATTGCTCTCCGTCAATCCGGCGCGCATTCTCAAGGTCGAGGGCGGCACGCTGGCCGTCGGTTCGCGCGCCGACGTCACGATCTTCGCCGACCGGCCGTGGGTCGTCGATCCGGCGAGGTTTGCGTCGAAAGGACGCGCGACGCCGTTCGAAGGCCGAACGCTGCCGCGTTGCGTTCTCGCGACCGTGGTCGCTGGAACGCTCGCATTCGACGCCCGCACCGAGGTGACGGCGTGACGCATCCCGCGGCGCTCTTTCTGGCCGACGGCAGCCGCTTCGACGGACACGGGCTCGGGGTCACGGGTACCGCGTTGGGCGAGGCCGTTTTCTTTACGGGCATGACGGGCTATGAGGAAGCGCTGACCGACCCTTCGTATGCCGGACAGATTCTCACGTTCACCTATCCGATGATCGGCAACTACGGCATTTCCGGCGATGCCGCACAATATTGGCGCGCCTGCGTCGCCGGCACGGTCATCAAGAACGTCGCATTTCATCCGTCGCACCATAGCTCGCGCACCGATCTTCCGTCGTGGCTCGACGAGCAACGGGTGCCGGCGCTCGTCGGCGCCGACACGCGTTCGATTACGATCGCGCTTCGCGAGCACGGCACGATTTGGGCCGCGCTCGCCGTCGGAGAAGACGAACTGGCGCAGGCCGACCGCCGGCTCGCGGAGTTCGTCCGCACGGCGGGAACCAAAGACCTCGTTCGGAGCGTTGCAACCAGCCGGCCCACGCTCATCTCGGGAACCTCGGCCGCACGCGTCACGCTGCTCGATTGCGGCGTGAAGCGCGCCGTTCTCCGCGAACTCCAAGCTCTCGGCGCTGAGATAACGGTGTTGCCGTACGATGCCACGCTCGACGACGTCATGGCCGCAAATCCGGACGCCATCGTCGTCTCTCCGGGTCCGGGCGATCCCACCGACTTGCCGCAGACCGTGGAACTCTTGCGGCGTTTGTCGGCCGAAAAGCCGGTGTTCGGCATTTGCCTCGGCCATCAGTTGCTCGCGCTCGCGCACGGCGCGCGAACGTACAAACTTCCCTACGGACACCGCGGCGGCAATCAGCCGGTCAAAGACGTCGTCAACGGGCACGTGCTGATCACCGCGCACAATCACGGCTACGCCGTCGACGCGGAGTCGCTGCCCGACGAACTCGAAGCGACGATGGTCAATCTCAACGACGGCACGAACGAAGGGCTTCCGGCACCGCTCGCTGCCGGTGGCAGCCGTACAGTTTCATCCGGAAGCTTCGCCCGGACCGTTCGACGCGCGCGGACTGTTTTCAGAGTGGTTCGACTCCGCCGGCTTACCGCGCCGCTGATCGTCGCGCTCGCCGTCGCGGCGCTCGCGCCTCCGGTGGCCGCACAATCGCTGCAGCGACTGACCGTGCTATCGTTTGCGCTCGGCAGCGACACGACCGCGCCGGCCGCGGGCGTCCCGTTTCGGTTGATCGTAACGCTGCGAGTGCGCGAGCGCGTGACCCGCATCGACAACCTCGAACTGCCGCTGCTCGCCGAACTCGAGCTGCTCGGCGACGAACGCCATTTGAAAAGCGGCCCCGGCGGCACCGAGTATCGCGAAACGATTACCGTCGTCGCGCATCAGGCGGGCTCGATCTCCATCGCTCCGGCGCTGCTGCAAGCGGTCGACGCTCGCGACGGACGCGCGAAGCAGTATGCGACCAACGGGCTAGTCCTGCGCGTTGCCGGTGCCGCGCCGTCGCTGCAAGGCGCCGCAAGCGCCGCCGAAAACCTGACCGCGAGCGCGCTCAGGGTCGTGCTGCTGATTCTCGGCGTCGCGTGCGCCGTCGCGATCGTGGCGTTGCTCTTCCGCCGCCGGGCGCTCCCGGCGCCCCCTCCGGAACCGGCGATAGCTCAGCCCGTTTTGCCGCCCGCGCGCACCGTGCGTGACGAAATTGCCGACGCGCTGGCAGTGCTGAGCGCCGATCCGTCGCGCGCGACGGCGGTACGCGTTCGCAGCTTCGTTTGGAGCCTGCTCGGTGCGCAAGAGGGTGAAACGCTCTCAGACGTGCTCGTGCGACCGGCGGCGGGTACGTCCGTCATGCGCGAGCTGCTGCGCGCGCTCGAGCGCGCCGCGTTTACCTACGATGCCGATCTCTCCGCAGCGATCGCAAGCGCGCGCGCGGCGCTCGCACATTTTCTGGAGGTGATGACGTGACGGCGCAACGCCCGGCCGATTTAAGTGCGGCGCTCTCGCAAACGATCGTAGGGCAGCGAGGCGTCGTCGAAGCGCTGCTGCTGGCGCTGCTCGCCGACGGACACGTTCTGCTCGAAGGACCGCCCGGGCTCGCCAAGACGCTGGCCTGCCGCTGCCTCGCGGCGGCGCTGGACGGCGTCTTCAAACGCATACAGTTCACGCCCGACTTGCTGCCGAGCGACATCGTCGGAACGCGGATTTTCGATCAGCACGAGGCGGCCTTTGCGACCGTCCTCGGACCGATCTTCGCCAACGTCGTGCTGGCCGACGAAATCAACCGCGCTCCCGCGAAAGTGCAATCGGCTTTACTCGAGGCAATGCAGGAACGCCAAGTCACCATCGGCCCGGAAACGCACGCGCTTCCCGACCCGTTCGTCGTCATGGCGACGATGAATCCGCTCGATGCCGAAGGGACGTACGCGTTGCCGGTCGCGCAGATGGACCGCTTCCTCATGAAGGTCAACGTGGGCTATCCGTCGGCCGATGAAGAGCTGCAGATCCTCGAACGCTTTGCGATCGCAAGCGCACAGCCGCTGCGCGACGTCGCGTCGCTCGACGACGTTCGCGCGTGGCGCGGGCAGGCGCGCGCGGTGCACGTCGACGAGAAGCTCAAGCACTATATCGTCGCGCTCGTCACCGCAACGCGCGATGCCGCCGGCATCCCGCTCCAACGCAGCAACGGTTCGCCGCTTGCGGCATCCGATTTCATCGAGTACGGCGCGAGTCCGCGAGCGACGCTAGGCCTGACCAATTTGGCGCGCGCGCGAGCGCTGCTCGACGGTCGCGATTTCGCGCTTCCCGACGACGTGCGCGCGGTCGCGGCGCACGTTCTGCGGCATCGCATCGGTTTCAACTACCGTCTCGCCACCGAAGGACTCGCGGCGGACCGGATCATCGAAGCGATCGTCGCGGCGGTTCCCGCGCCGTGACGATCCGCGAGGCGCTGCTGCGCGGGCGGCGGCGCCCGCGCAATCTGGGCGCAGGCTCTCCGACGATCTATCGCGGCGACGGTTACGAGTTCGTCGAACTGCGCGCCTACGTTCCAGGTGACGACGTGCGCCGCATCGATTGGGCTGCAACGGCGCGCTCGGGCGATTTGCAGACGCGCGTCGTTCTGGAGGACGTCGCGCTGACGCTTGCCGCGATCGCCGACGCGTCGCCGTCGATGCACGTCGGCCGGCGGCGCCCGCTCATCACCGCGGTCCGCGAGGCGGTTGCTGCCTGGTTCGGCGCGGCGTCTTCCGACGACCGGTGCATCGCCGTTGGGGCCGACGCCGTTACGCCCCCGGCGCTGCAGCGGCGCGCTCATGCCGTCGTTGCATCGCTACCGTCGGGTTTCCAAGCGTTCGATCTCGAGCGCGCGTTTCGGACGGCACTCGGTGCGCTTCCGAGAGGAACCGCGCTACTCGCGCTCGGCGACTGGTACGAACTGCGGGAGACGCACGACGCGCTGTTGGCCGCGCTCGGCACGCGCTTCGACTGCACCGCGCTCGTGGCGCGCGACCCGTGGTACGACGGTCTCCCGCTGCACGGCATCGTGCGCCTTCGCGGCGCCGAAGGCGGCAGCGTGCGCGCCTTCATCGGCGCGCGCGAACGCGCGGCGCACGCGCGCGCGGTGCGGCAACGCGAGAACGACGTGCTGGCGCGTTTTGCGCGCGCCGGCTGGCGCACGGGCGTGCTTCGCGAAGATGACGGCGCCGCGTCGTTGGCGGACGCGTTCGGGCTTCACGCGACCGGGGCCGCCGCGCGATGAGCTTCGACCGCCCGCTCTGGCTCGCCGTCGCGATTGCGGCGGCCGCCGGATTCGCGATCCTTTACGGTCGCCTGCAGCGGCGCGTCACCGAACGCGATCTCGCGTATTCGAACGTCGAGTTCTTCGCCGCAGCCGTTCGTCCGCGCGCGTGGATACCGCGCGCGCTGCAGGCGTTGTGGATTGTTGCCGTGGCCGTCGCGCTGTTGGCCGTCGCCGGCCCACACGTCACGCTGCCGATGCCGGCGCACGACGGCCGAGTCTTTCTCTGCATCGACACGTCGGGGTCGATGGCGTCGACGGACGTCACGCCGAGCCGCGCGGCGGCCGCAAAAGAGGCCGCCCGCGCGTTCATTTCCGAGACGCCGCCGGGAACGAAAATCGGCATCATTGCATTCTCCGGACAGGCCGGCGTCGTGCAGCCCTTGAGCGCCGATCGGCGCCAGGTCGCTGCGGCGCTCGACGACGTTCCGCTGCCGGATGGTGCGACCGCGATCGGCGACGCGCTCAGACTCGCCGCGCAAAACCTTCCGGCCACCGGACACCGCGTCGTAATCCTCATCACCGACGGCGTCAATAATGCCGGAACCGATCCAATGGAGATCGCGCAGTGGATGGGCGCGCACCACATTCCGGTGTATACGATCGGCATCGGAACGCAAAACGGCGGCATCATTCCGGGAACCGGCGACGAGGCGACGATCGACGAAGACGCGCTGCGCGCATACGCGAACGCGAGCGGCGGCGCATACGCGCGCGCCGAGGATGCCGGCCAACTCCGCGACGCGCTCGCGCGTCTCGGACGCATGACGGCGGTCGAGCGCACGACCGTCGACGCCTCGCTGGCGTTTGCGATCGCCGGCGCCTGCGGCATGCTGCTCGCGTTTCTCGCCGGCTTCGGTTTGGGCCGCTACCCGTGAGACCGCCGGGCCGGAGGGACGTCAGCGCCGAGAGCGACCCGATCGATCTCCTGCGGCGCTGGATCGACGATGCGGCCGACGCCGGAATCGCCGAGCCGGCGGCGATGTGTCTGGCCACCGCGGATGCGGCCGGACGACCGTCGGCGCGCTTCGTGCTGGCACGCGGCATCGACCGGGGCGGCGTGCGCTTCTTTACGTCGTATCTTAGCCGCAAAGGCTGCGAACTGGCGCAGAATCCGCGAGCCGCTGCCGTCTTTTATTGGGCGCCCTTGGCGCGCCAAGTTCGCCTCGAAGGGACGGTCGAGATACTTTCGGAGGAAGAGTCCGACGCCTATTTTGCCGCCCGTCCGCGCGGTCACCAAATCGCCGCGTGGGCGTCGGAACAGAGCGAACCCGTCGAATCCCGCGAACTCCTCGACGATCGGTACGCGCACTTCGAGGAGCGATTGGCAGAAGAACCGGTCGCGCGCCCGCACTCGTGGGGCGGCTACGTCGTCAAGCCCGAGCGCCTCGAGTTCTGGGAAAGCCGCCCCAACCGCATGCACGACCGGTTCGAGTTCGTGCTGACCGGCGGTGCGTGGGAACTCCGCCGCCTGCAGCCCTAGTGTCCTAGTTCAGTCGCGTTGCGTTCGGAACGGGACGCTTTTCGTCGAGATCGAGTAAGTCGAACCACGTCACGACGTCGTCCCGTCCGGGCGCGACCTCGTCGCGCAGCTTCGTAAAATAGTCGTAACTGTGCGAGCCGGGCTCGGGGTGCCAGCGCATCCGCTGCGTGTTGAACGTCTCGATCTCCGCCGGCGTCTTCTTGGAAAGCAGCTCCGAGCGCACCCATTGCTCGACGGCATCGTCGGTTTTCAGTTCTTCGACTTTCTTTGCGAACGTCGTGCCGTCGGTGCCCAGAAACTCAAAGAGCGGCTTGTCGTGCGGGCAGTCGTAGTCGTATTCGCCCAACGTCCCTTCGTTGTGCGCGCGTGCCTTGTCGAGGGTGCGCTTGAGCGACACCAATCCGGCCATCTTGTCTTTGGCGCTGCGAGGCGCCGTCGTCGTGAGGTTCATTCCGGCGTTATACCCGGTCGCAGCCAAAGCGACCCCTAGGAGAGCGCCTGCTGGCGTGAGGACTCTCCGCGGGGGAAACGAATAGTCCACCGTGGTGCGAATTATCGTCGCCTTGACGTGCGCGCTCGTTTTTGCGTCGTGCGCCGTCCAATCCCAAGAGCCCGCCGTTCCGGGCGATCGCGCGAACGGCGCCATGGACCCGAATCGCTTCCACTCGCCGATTAAGCACGTCGTGATCCTCGTCCAGGAAAATCGGACCTCGGACTATCTCTTCCAAAACGTCCCCGGCGCCGACATCGCAAAGACGGCAATCGACTGGCACGGCCACGTCGTCGCGTTAAAGCCGATGTCGTTGGCCGCACCCTACGACCTCGATCACGGGCACGGCGCCTTCGTTCGCGATTACGACGGCGGAAGGATGGACGGCTTCGACAAGGCGCTGACCCAGACGCAAAAACAGGGCGGCGGCCCGTTCCGTTACGCACCGCGCAGCGAAGTTCGACCCTATCTCGCGTTGGCGACCCAGTACGTTTTCGCCGACCGGATGTTCCAGAGCGATCAGGCCGGAAGCTTTCCGTCCCATCAGTATCTGATCAGCGGGTCGTCGGCCGCGCTGCCGCTCACGCCGTTCGACGACTCGAGCGATCCTTTCGACAAAGTCACCCTCGAGAAGGGAGACGCGGGCTGCGACGCGCGCAAGGACGTCGTCGTGAATACGATCAACCCGCACAACGGAGCCCCCGGGCCGACGCCCTTTCCATGCTTCGATCGACCGGTGCTCTCCGATTTTCTCGACCAGCGCGGCGTGTCGTGGCGCTACTATCAGAACCATCTCGGTCCGGGTCTGTGGCACGCCTTCGACGCGATCTCGCACGTGCGCTACGGCCGCGACTACGCCAACGTCGTGACGCCGCCGGAGACGGTTCTCGCCGACGCGCGTCACGGCGCGCTTGCGGGCGTCTCCTGGGTGATGCCCGCCGACGCTAAGCACTCCGACCACGCGAACAGTGAAAGCGCCGCGGGGCCGTCGTGGGTCGCCGCCGTGGTCAATGCAATCGGCCAAGGCCCTGAGTGGAACTCGACGGCGATTTTCATTACGTGGGACGACTGGGGCGGATGGTACGATCACGTTTCGCCCCATCAGTATTCGAACTACTTCGAACTCGGCTTTCGCGTGCCGCTCGTCGTCGTTTCACCGTACGCGAAGAAAGGTTACGTCTCGCACGTCGACCACGAGTTCGGCAGCATCTTGGCGTTTTGCGAACGGGTTTTCGGCATTTCAAAAGGAGCGCTCCACTCCACCGACGTGCGCGCCGACGCCTTGATGGACGCGTTCGATTTCACGCAGTCTCCGCGCACGTTCGTACGCATCGTCGCACATCGCTTCGTCCCGGCGCGCGACGACGGGGCGGCATCCGCGGAGGATCCGTAACGGTCTCGCGGTCGCTTGCATGGCGGCGGCTGCCTTGGGTAAGAGCACGGCATGAGCCACACGAGCATGCACGACGCGGAGCCGAGCGAACGCCGGCTCACGCTCAACCTCACCTTTCACGGCGTCGCCCGGCAAAACGAACCCCTCGGAGAAAGCGTCGCGTACCGTCTCGATCCGGTAGGATTCTGGGACGAACGCAGCGCCGGAGGTGCCGGGGAAGACCCGACGCCGAAAAATTACCGAAACCGTTGCCCGCACGCTCGCCGAGCATTTCGACGCCGCCGAGCTGCGCGCCGTACTCTCACACCTGACCGCACTTGCGAAGTACCTGCCAACGTGACCGGCTGGTCGCAGCGCGTCACGCGCACGAGCAACGCACTCGATTTGGAGGCGGGCGTTTTCGAAAAAGACGACCCGCGCGCAATTGCGCGTTCGCTGAAACGTTCCGCCGAACACAGCACGCGGCGCAAGTCCTCCCCATACCGCTCCGCAATGTCGATGCTCACGTTCTACGTCAACCGCGCCGGGAAAACGATGACGAAGAAGCGGCGCGAGGTGCTCGAGCGAGCAAAAACCTGTTTGCGCGAGGAGTTCGGGCGAGAGTAGGAGTCGCCGCTCGAGCGGGCTAATACAGCGGCCCGAGCATGCCCCGCCGGAACGTGATGGTCATCGGGTCGGGACCGATCGTCATCGGTCAGGCTGCCGAGTTCGATTACGCGGGCGTTCAGGCATGCCGCGCGTTACGTGAGGAAGGTCACCGCACCATCCTCGTTAACTCCAATCCCGCCACGATCATGACGGATCCGGAGATCGCCGACGCGGTCTATCTGGAACCGCTGACGGTCGCTTCCATCGAGCAGATCATCGCACGCGAGCGTCCCGACGCGCTCTTGCCGACGCTCGGCGGCCAAACCGGTCTCAATCTCGCGGTCGAACTGCACGAAGCGGGCGTCCTCGAACGCCACGGCGTCGAACTCCTCGGGACGCCGGTCGAGACGATCAAGCTTGCCGAAGACCGCCAGCGATTCAAGCAGAAGATGCTCGAAATCGGCGAGCCCGTGCCCGAGAGCGAAATCGTTACGCAGGTCGATCAGGGAATCGCGTTCGCGCGGCGCAGCGGGTATCCATTAGTCGTGCGACCGGCATACACGCTCGGCGGCACGGGCGGCGGCATCGCCTACGACGAGGCGCAACTGCGCGAGACGCTGGATGCCGGACTCGCCGCCAGCCTTATCGGACAAGTGCTGCTGGAAACGTCTTTACTCGGTTGGAAGGAGATCGAGTACGAAGTCTTGCGCGATCGCGCCGGCAACTGCATCACGGTCTGCAACATGGAGAACATCGATCCCGTCGGCGTGCACACCGGCGACTCGATCGTCGTCGCGCCGTCGCAGACGCTTTCCGACTACGAATATCAGCTGCTGCGAACCGCGAGCATCAACGTCGTGCGCGCGCTGGCCGTGCAGGGCGGGTGCAACATTCAGTTCGCACTCCACCCGTTGCGCAGCGAATACGCCATCATCGAAGTCAATCCGCGCGTATCGCGCAGCTCGGCGCTGGCGTCCAAAGCTACCGGCTACCCGATTGCGAAGATCTCGACCCGCATCGCGCTCGGGCAGACGCTCGACGAGATTCCGAATCCGGTCACCGGGGTGACGAAGGCCGCATACGAGCCGGCCCTCGATTACGTCGTCGTGAAAATTCCGCGCTGGCCGTTCGACAAGTTTCCGCTCGCCGACGTGCATTTGGGCACGCAGATGAAATCGACCGGCGAAGCGATGGGCATCGGACGAACGTTTCGGGCGGCCCTCATCAAAGCGGTGCGCGGGCTGGATCTCAAACGCGAAACTCTGACCGGTGGTATGGAAGAATGGAGCCGGACGGAACTCGAAGCGATCGTTGCGCGGCCGACCAACGACCGGCTGTTCGCCATCTGCGAGCTGCTGCGGCGCGCGCTCTATCCCGACACGCTCGACTTCGCCGGCGGCAGAAGTGCGGCCATCGCGCGGATCGCCGAACTCAGCGCCATCGACCGGTTTTGGCTCGACGAACTCGCCGAACTCGTCGAACTGGAAGAACGCTTGCGCGCGGATCCCAGCCGCGCGGACCGCACGCGGGCGCTCGAATACGGCTACGCATCGCGAACGTTCGGATCGCACGGGAACGCGGATCCGCCCGCCGCTTTTCGTATGGTCGACACGGCTGCAGCCGAGTTTCCGGCGAAATCTCCCTACTACTATCTCTCGCGCGGCGAGTCCGACGAGATGCGGCCGACGCCGCACGAAGCCGTCGTCGTGGTCGGCAGCGGACCGATTCGCATCGGCCAAGGCATCGAGTTCGACTATAGCTGCGTCCACGCGGCGTGGGCCCTGCGCGCCGCCGGTAAATCACCGGTGGTCGTCAACAACAATCCCGAGACGGTCTCGACCGATTTCGACGTGTCCGACGTGCTCGTCTTCGAGCCGCCCGGCGCCGACGAAGTGGAAGCCGCCTATCGCGGCACCCGCGCGCGCGGAGTCATCCTCGCCTTCGGCGGCCAAACCGCGATCAATCTCGCCGCCGAACTGAATGCGCGCGGCGTTCCGATGGTGGGCAGCGATCGCACGTCGCTCGACATGGCGGAAGACCGCGAACAGTTCGACGCCGCGCTCGCGCGGCTCGGCGTCGCACGTCCGCAGGGTAAGGCCGCGCGCAGTTTTCGCGAAGCGCGCGCGATCGCCCGCGAACTGGGGTTCCCGGTTCTCGTGCGCCCGTCGTTCGTGCTCGGCGGGCGCGCAATGGAAATCGTTTATAACGAGGGACAGCTCGCATCGTACGCGGAGTCGGCGCCGCCGATCCTGCCCGACGCGCCGCTGCTGGTGGACAAGTATCTCCGCGGACTCGAGATCGAAGTCGACGCCGTCTTCGACGGCGAGGATCTGCTCGTGCCCGGCATTTTCGAGCACGTGGAACGCGCCGGCATTCATTCGGGCGACTCGATTAGCGTCTATCCGCCGCAGACCATCGAGGCAGCCATGGAGGAGCGAATCGTCGCGGTCACCGCAGCGATCGCGCGGGAACTGGGCATTCGCGGTTCGATCAACATTCAGTTCGTCATCCACGACGGCACCTTGTACATCATCGAAGCCAATCCGCGCGCCAGCCGTACCGTGCCGATCATCCAAAAAGCCACGGGCATCAACATCGTCGCCGCCGCAACGCGCGTTGCACTCGGCGAAAAGCTGCGCGACATGCCCTACGGAACGGGTTTGCATCCGCGGGTTCCGTACGTCGTCGTCAAAGTGCCCGTTTTCTCGTTCTCGAAGATGCGCGGCGTCGAGACCATCCTCGGCCCGGAGATGAAGTCCACGGGAGAGGTGTTGGGAATCGACGCGACGTTCGCAGGCGCGCTGCTCAAGGGCTTTCTTGCGGCCGGCGTGCGCCTGCCCGGAAGCGGCGGACGCATCCTCGTCTCGATCGCCGACGAAGAGAAGCGCGAATCGGTCGACGTGTTGCGCCGTTACGCGCGAATGGGGCACGCGCTGGTTGCGACGCCCGGGACGCGCGCCGTTCTGGAGTCGGCCGGCATTCCCGCCGCACCGATCAACAAGATCGCCGACGGCTCGCCGCACGTCATCGACTTGATTGCATCGCGCGGCGTGGATCTCGTCATCAACGATGCCAAGGGCTCGCGTGAAATCTCCGATAACTACAAGATTCGCCGCACGGCGGTAGAAGCGGGTATTGCGTGTTTGACCAGTTTAGACACGGCACGGGCGCTGGCGGAGGCGCTCGAAAGCACGGCCGGACCTCCGCGGAGCCTGCAAGAGTACCGCACGGCGGAACCGACAGCGGCGCGTTGACGGGCGAATCGGAGGAAGAACCCCGCGTCTTCGTCATCGGCGGCAATTCCAGCACGCTGGCGTTGGTCAACAGTTTCGTTCCGCAGGGCGGCGCCATCACGACGCGGCTGCTGCCGCTGGCGGTGACGCCGATCGGCACGGTCATCGGCGATGCATGGCAGAACGCCGGAATCGCGTTGAACGGTTTGTTCGATTGGGTCGAGCGCACGTTTCCGCCCGAAGACGAGCGCGCATTCGTCGTCGCGCCCCGCGACATCGAGCTGCTGATCCGCGTCGGCTGGCACGCGCCGCTGCCCGAAGCGATTTCCGAAGCCACCGTGCTCAACATTGAAGACCTTCCCGACGACGTCGCGGAAGCGATCGCGCACGGTCCCGAAGCGATCGTGCAGTGCGCCGCCTGCCGCCGCTTGTGCGTTCGCGACGACTTCGTGTGGAAAGAGAAGCAGTTATGCGCCTGGGACTACCACGCGCAAGTGTTCGGCCGGCGCGGACCCTGGCGAAACGGCCCGTACGAAGAACGGCATTTCGAAACGCTTCCGTCGGCCGGGTACGTCGCGCCCGCGTTGCTGGGAGAGGGTGGCGTGGACCTCGTCCTGGGTCTCAATGCCGTCGACGAAGCGACCGCACGCAAGGCGATCAACGTCGTCCTCGAGGACGATGCCAAGCGCTCGCACATGGCGGTGCGGACGAGCGGAGGTTTCAACGTGTTGCGTGAGACGGACGCATCGGAATGACGAACCGCGCCATGGCCGCGCTGTCGACGGTTTTCGCGCTGCTCTTCGTGGTCGTGTTCGCGCGCCAGTTCTACGTCCAGACCATCGGCGCAGCGTCGATCGCGGCGAAACCCGGTAATCCGCGCCACGCTTTGCTCGACGCCTATCGCGGGCGCATCTTGGCGACCGACGGCACCGTCTTGGCCGAAAGCCGTGGCGGCGCACGCGCGTACCCGTTCGCAGACGCGCTCGCGCAAACGGTCGGCTACGTCTCGGTGCGGTATGGAACGAGCGGCATCGAGGACGCCTACGACCGTGCGTTAACGCCGCCCGAGACGGCCGGCGATCCGCTGGCGCAACTCGACGAAATTCGCGCCGCGCTAAGCGGCACCTCACTCGTGAGCCGCGGCGCCGACGTCGTAACGACGATCGAGCCGCCGGTGCAGCAGCGTCTGTACGATCTGCTGGCGCACTACCGGCGCGCCGCCGGCGTCGTGCTCGATCCGCGCACCGGCGCGGTGCTGGCGATGGCCAGCGTCCCCAGCTACGATCCCAATCACCTGGATGCGGAATTTTCCAGCCTCACGTCCGACCCGGGCAGTCCGTTGCTCAATCGGGCCCTCGACGGCAGCTATCCGCCGGGATCGACCTTCAAAATGTTCACGGCCGCCTCGGCTCTCGATAACGGCACCGTCACGATGGATTCGCATTTCGACGATCCCGGCTATCTCGTCATCGGAAACTACACGCTCCACGACAACGAAAGCGAAGCGACCGGCTACCAAGATCTCACCAACGCCTTTGCACTCTCGAGCAACGTCGACTTCGCGCAGATCGCGCTCAAAATGGGCAACGCCGATTTCTATCGCTACCTCGACCGTTGGGGCATCGGCAACTCACTGGATTTCCAATTGCCGGCGCAGAGCGCGTCGGTACCGCCGAAGGCCGATATCGTTCCCGGAGAACTCGCCCAAATGGGGTTCGGTCAGGGCGCGCTGCTCGCTACGCCGCTGCAGATGGCGTTGATCGGTGCAACGATTGCCGGCGGCGGAGTAGAGCCGCGCCCGTTCGTCGTGCGCCAAGTCGTGCGCGACGGCGCAGCTGCGAGCGTTTCGCCCCAAAGCTCGTTGGCGAACCCGGTATCCGCCGACGTGGCCGCGAACGTGACGAAGATGATGATTGCGGTCGTGGAACGCGGCACCGGGACCCCGGCGCGGCTCCCCCACATAAGCGTTGCCGGCAAGACGGGGACGGCGACCAATCCGCTGGGCCGTTCGCACGCTTGGTTCGTGTGTTTTGCGCCCGCCGGCCATCCGCGCGTCGCCGTTGCCATCGTCGTGGAGAACGTCGGCTACGGTGCGACCTACGCCGCACCGATCGCGCGCGACGTGCTCGAAACGGCGCTCGAGTACCCCGGGAGTTGAGGAACCTCCGATAGACGAGCGCATCTTCAACAATCGCTATCGCCTCGACAGCAAGTTGGGCGAAGGCGGAATGGCAACGGTTTTCTGCGGCACGGACACCGTGCTGCGCCGTCGCGTCGCCATCAAGGTTTTACGCGAACAGTACGCCGCCGATCAGGAGTTCGTACGCCGCTTCTACCAAGAGGCCGAGTCGGCCGCGCGTCTGTCGCATCCGAACATCGTCAACACCTTCGACGTCGGCCGCGAGGGCGACACGTATTACATCGTCATGGAGCTCGTCGACGGATCGTCGCTGGCCGAAATCATCGCCGCCGACGGAAAACTTCCCGAGCCGGTCGCCCTCGACTATGCGGCGCAGATCGCCAGCGGTCTCGCCTACGCCCATCGCGTCGGGCTGCTGCACCGCGACATCAAACCGGCCAACATCCTCATCACGAAAGACGACGTCGTAAAACTTTCCGATTTCGGCATAGCGCGGGCCGTCTCGGAACACACGATGACGCTCACCAAACCGGGGCTCGTGATGGGCAGCGTCTACTATATTTCTCCCGAACAGGCACAGGGGCACGAGTTGCACGACACCTCGGACTTGTACAGCCTCGGCGTGGTGCTCTATCAAATGCTCACCGGAGCGCTGCCCTTTTCGGGAGAGTCGCCGGTTACGGTGGCGCTCAAACACATCGGCGACCCGGTTCCGACGATCGACACGCGCCGCGTCGGCGTGAGCCCCGCGCTCGCCGCAATCGTCAACAAACTGCTGCAGAAGAAGCCAGAGCACCGATTCGGCTCGGCAAGCGATTTGGCGAGCGCTCTGCGCGAAGCGCGCGAACGTCCGGCGGTGGCCGGCTACCGGCTCGCCGACGACGCGCCGACGCAAACGCTGCGCCTCTCACGCTCGCTGCCGCCGCGCCGGTCGCCGCTTCCCGACCGGCCCTATGCCGACGGCGACGAACGCGACGAACGTCCGCAGGGCCGGGGCTGGATCGTCGCACTGCTTGCCGTATTTCTCATCGCCGCCACGGCCGGCGGGTACTATCTCTTCGGGCGCCCGCTGCCGAACTTCGCGGCGACCGTTGCGGTTGCGGACTACACGAATATGGCGGACGTGCAGGCCCAGCAGGCGATCGTCAACGCCGGGCTGCGCGTGCGCTTCGTCAAGAGCCCGAGCGACACGGTCGCAGCTAATCACGTGATCCGGCAAAATCCGCCGGCCGGCACCGCGGTCGCGCGCGACGCGCTGGTCGAACTCGTCGTCAGCAACGGAAAGCCGCTGGTCGGCCTGCTCGACGTGCGCGGCTACTCCGCGCTCGACGCGCAGCGCACGCTGCAAGCGCAGGGATTCGCCGTGACCGTCGTGCGCAAGTACGACAGCAGCGCGAAGGACAACGTCATCGATCAGCAGCCGAAAGCGGGAGCGCAGGTTCCGCAGGCGAGCCGGGTCACGCTGGTCGTCTCCAACGGCGCGCAGCCCGTCGAGGTCCCGAACTTCGTCGGCATGTCGGCAGCGAAGGCGCGCGATGCGGCCGCGCGCGCCGGAATCTCGCTCGATACGTCGCAGCAGTCCGCGATCGCGGGCGTTCCGGCCGGCACGATCGCTTCGCAGGATCCGCCCGCGGGCTCACATCTGCAGAAGGGCGCGGGCGTAAGCGCCGTCGTGAGCACCGGCGTACAGGCGCTCCCGCCTGCCGCTCCGGCGGGCGTGACGACGATCACCGTTCCGACCGTCGTCGGCAAGAAGTATCAAGAAGCGATCGACGCGACCTTGGCCGGCGGTTTCCGAGCCGCGGTACAGTTCCAAGTGCTGGCGTCGGGCAACGGCACGATCGTCAGCCAGCAGCCGCCGCCTTCGACACAGTTGGCGCAAGGTTCGCCGATCACGCTCGTTCTCTCGGTTTCCGGCGAAGTGCCCGACACCGAGGGCATGACCGTCGAAGGTGCGCGCGCGACGTTATCGTCGTACGGCTACGGCGTCGCGCAAACGCGCTTCACGACGTCGGCCGGCGCGGGAGGGCGCGTGGTCGGCACCGACCCCGCGGCCGGAACGACGCTCAGCCCGGGATCGGGCGTGGTGCTCATCGTTAACGGCACCGGACCTCCGTAAAGGGAACCGGCCACTCGTGATAGTGCTCGGCATCGATCCCGCGCTGCGCACCACCGGCTACGGCGTGATCGATGCCGGCGGGCGCCGCGTGCGCTTGGTGGAAGCCGGCGTCGTCGCGCCGCGCAGCGATTCGCCGCTCGAACGCCGGCTGCACGCGCTCCATGCGGGCATCGCCGAAGTCATCGCACAAACGCGCCCCGAGCTCGTCGTCATCGAAGAACTCTACACCTCGTATCGCAACCCGGGAACGGCACTGCTGATGGCGCACGCGCGCGGCGTGCTGTGCTTGGCGGCCGCCGAGGCGGGCGCCGCCGTGCATACGCTCGGGCACGCGCGCGTCAAACGGGCGCTCGTCGGTTCGGGCAGCGCGCGCAAGTCGCAGGTCAACGCGATGGTAACGCATCTGCTCGGCTTGCGCACCGCGCCCAAGCCCGACGACGTTTCGGACGCGCTCGCACTCGCACTGGCCTTCGTAAACATCGCGCAGGCGCGGCGTTCCTTAAGAGGCGCCTGATGTTCTCGCGCATCACCGGTTCCCTGATCGAGCGCAGCGGCGACCGTGCGATCGTCGAAGCGGCGGGCTTGGGCTATGAGATCGTGCTGCCGCCGTGCGTCGCAGACAAAATTGCGCCGGCGCCGAACGGCCCGCTGACGCTGGAGATTTACGCCGTGCTGAACGTCGAGGGCAACAGCGGCCGATTCACCTACTACGGCTTTACCAACGCGATCGAGCGCGAGTTCTTCGAAGCGCTAATCACGGTGGCATCGATCGGCCCGCGCTCGGCGGCACGGGCTTTTTCGCAGCCGATGTCGGCGATCGCGCGCGCGATCGATCGCGGGGACCACGCATACTTGAAAAGCTTGCCGGGCATCGGTCAGCAGAAGGCGCGCGACATCGTCGCCAAACTCCAGGGGAAGGTGGCGAAGTTCTTGCTGATTCAAGACGCGCCGCCTGCGGCGGCGCCGGAGATGCCGGATTTCGCCGGGGAGGCACTCGCCGTGCTGCTGCAGCTCGAGTATAAACGCTCCGAAGCCGAAGCGATGATCCGAGAAACGCTCGAAGCGGCACCGCAGATCGCCGACGCCGAACGCCTGCTGGCGGAGATTTACCGCCGTAAAGCGTCGAAAGAGCCGTCGTGAACGAGAACCCCGCTCGCAAACGGCTGCTTGGGCCCGACGACGTCCGCGACGAGGCGTCTTCGGCCTTCGAGGGGCGCGTCATCGATCCGAACGACACGCTCGAAGACGAGGTCTACGGTGCGAGCCTTCGCCCGCGCACGTTCGAGGACTACGTCGGCCAAGAAAGCGTCGTCGAAAATCTCCGCATCTCGATCGACGCTGCGCGGCGCCGCGGCGAGCCGCTCGAGCACGTCTTGTTCTACGGCCCCCCAGGCCTCGGCAAGACGACGCTTGCGGGTCTCATCGCGCGGGCACTGGACGCCAACTTCCGGCCGACCAGCGGTCCGACGCTCGAAAAGCCGAAAGATCTGGTCGGAATACTCACCGCGCTCGAAGACGGCGACGTCTTTTTCGTCGACGAGATTCATCGCCTCGGCCGCGTCGTCGAAGAGTTTCTCTATCCGGCGATGGAGGATTTTCAAATCGACTTCATCGTCGATCGCGGAGCCTACGCCAAGACGCTCAAACTGCCGTTGAAACGCTTCACCCTCGTCGGTGCGACGACGCGCGCCGGCATGCTGACCGCTCCGTTGCGCGAGCGCTTCGGCATCGTGCATCATCTCGACTACTACGCGCCGTCCGATCTCGAACGCATCGTGCGCCGCTCGGCGACCGTGCTCGGCGTACCGATCGACGAAGACGGTGCGGCAACGATCGCGCGCCGCAGCCGCGGAACGCCGCGCATCGCCAATCGCCTGCTGCGTCGCGTTCGCGACTTCGCCGAGGTGCGCGCCGGCGGCAGCATCACCGCCGCCGTCGCCGCCGAAGCGCTGCAGCGTGAAGGCGTCGACGAACTCGGGTTGGATCGCCTCGACCGCGCGTTCTTGCGCACCATCGTCGAGCAATATCGCGGCGGCCCGGTCGGGATTGCGGCGATTGCGGCAACGCTCACCGAAGATGCCGAAACGCTCGAAGACGTGGTCGAGCCGTATTTGCTCAAGCAAGGTTTCGTGACGCGGACGGCCTCCGGACGGCGTGCGACGCCCAACGCCTATCGGCATCTCGGCGTCGCGGTCCGCGAGTCGCTCCAGGAGCGTTTGCTCTGACGCGAATGAGCCGTGCGGCATTCGTCGCGCTGGCGGCCGCTGCCGCCGCGTATCCGCGCTCGCTGCGCGCGAGCGACGACGCCGACCCGGCCTCCCAGAGTGCGTCGCCGGCGCTGCGCGTGCTGCTCGGTCCGGGCGACGCGCAGCCGTCACCGGGCGGCGGATTTTTTTTCAACGGGCGCCCGTACCGCGGCACGTTTCAACGATTGCCGGACGGGACGATCGTCAACGTCGTCGACGTCGAGCAGTATCTGTACGCGGTCGTGCCGCACGAAATGCCGTCGTCGTGGCCGGCAGCGGCATTGCAGGCGCAAGCCGTCTGCGCGCGCACCTACGTGCTGCAGCGCAGCGATCCGCGGCGCGCCTACGATCTCGTTCCGTCGGAAGCCGATCAAGTCTACGCAGGCGCCGGCGCCGAGTCGCCGGCCGGCCGTTCCGCGGTCGATGCGACCGCCGGCCAAGTGCTGCGATTCGGCGCCGGGTACGCGTCGATCGCGTATTCATCGTGTTGCGGGGGGCACACGGAGGCCGCGGCCGACGCGTGGAGCGGCGGCGCGCTGGTCCCGTATCTTTCCGGCGTTTCCTGTCCGTACTGCACGCAGTCACCGAACTACCGCTGGAGCGTTTCGGTCGCAACGGCCGACGTCGCGCAGCGCTTTTCAACGCAACTGGCCGGCGCCGGCACGCTGCACGACGTGCGCGTCACGGACCTCGACGGGAGCGGACGCGCGCGCGCCGTTACGCTCGTCGCCGATCGCAGCGTCACCATCAAGGGCAGCGTCTTTCGCCTCTCGATGGGGCCGCGCGTCGTGCGCAGCCTCCTGTTGACGAACGTCCGTGCCGACCTGCGTCTTGCCACGGTCGAAATCGACGGCGGCGGTTTGGGTCACGGCGTCGGAATGTGCCAATGGGGAGCGCGCGGCATGGCGCAACTCGGCCGTACGTCGAACGACGTGCTCTCGTTGTACTTTCCCGGCACGACGGTCGGCACGTTCTGAAACGAATCCATCGTGAGCGCCGGCGCAAATCAAGAGCGGCTCACCGAGAACTATTCCTACGATCTACCGCCGGAGCTCGTCGCGCAAGCGCCGGCTGCGGTGCGCGATGCAGCGCGGCTCATGATCGTGCGCGAACGCAACGAAGACGCGCGCTTTGCCGACTTGCCGCAGTATTTACGCACCGGCGACGTTCTCGTGCTCAACGAGACGCGCGTGATCGCGGCGCGGCTCATCGGCAAACGGCTGCCGGGCGGCGGCCGCGCGGAACTGCTGCTCCTACATCCCGCGGGATCGGAACGGTATGACGCCGGCGCGATACGGTGGATCGCGCTGGCGCGACCCGCGCGCCGATTGCGCGAAGGCGCGCGCATCGCGTTCGATGGCGGCATTGCGACCGTCATGGCGGTGCTCGACGAGGGTGCGCGCGAGGTTGCATTCGAGCTCGACGAACCGTTCGAATCGTTTCTCGAGCGTGCCGGCCGTCTACCGTTGCCGCCGTACGTGCGAAACGACTCACCGGAAGCGCAGCGGGGCTATCAAACGGTGTTCGCGCGCGTTCCGGGGAGCGTTGCCGCGCCGACCGCCTCGCTCCATTTTACGCCGGAACTGCTGGCGCGCATTGAAGACGACGGCATCGAGATCGCGTGCATCGCGCTCGACGTCGGACTCGGCACCTTCCGGCCGATGACCGCCCGCCGCATCGACGACCACGCGATGCACGCCGAAGCCTACTGCATTCCGGCGGCGGCGGCTGCGGCGATCGAGCGCGCCCGGGAAGAAGGGCGCCGCATCGTCGCCGCCGGCACGACGGTCGTCCGGGCGCTCGAAGGCAACGTCCAAACGCACGGGAGAATCGTTGAAGGAACGTGGCGGACCGATCTCTTCATCGCGCCGGGCTTCGAGTTTCGGCTGGTTGACGCACTGATCACCAACTTTCACTTGCCGCGCTCGACGCTCTTAGTGCTCGTCAGCGCGTTTGCCGGACGCGAGCGCATCCGGCGCGCCTACGCCGATGCCGTGGCACGGCGCTACCGGTTCTTTTCCTTCGGCGACGCCATGCTGCTGGAGCGCGCGCACACGTGAGTTTGACGCAGCAATGGACGTGGACGTTGGACGCGCCGCGCGCACGTCTGTGGCGCTACCTTGCCGATACCGACTGGGTCAACCGGCACGCGGGTTTGCCGCCGATCGCCGCACGCTACGAGCCGCTCCCCGGCGGCGGCGCTCGCCGCTTTGCATCGTTCAAGCGAGGGCCCCTGCGCGTCGAGTGGGAGGAGCGCCCGACGGAGTGGGAAGCGCCGTCGTTCTTTGCGGTCGAACGCGACTACCTCCACGGGCCGCTCTCGAGGTTCGTCAGCCGAACGTCGCTCGATGAGGACGGAAGCAATCGAACGCGTGTCGTCGTCGACGTGCGTTTGGAAGCCGCAAACGCGCTCGCGGAACCATTGCTGCCGCTGCTCGCCGCCCACGGGAGAAGGGGCGCGGACCGCGCCTTTCGCCTGGCGACGAAACTCGCGCACTCGGCCGGCGCGCGCGACGGCGAGACGCACGACGATGCAAGCCGCGATTTGGGACCGTGGAACCGTTTGCGCGAGGCCGGCGCAAGCGCCGGCGTGGTCGCGCGCCTCGCGGCGTTCGTCGACGACGCCGAGGATGCCGACCTGCAGCGCATGCGCCCCTACGAGCTCGCCGATGCGTGGCGCTTGCCGCGGCGCGACGTCTTGCGCGCGTTTCTCATCGCGACGCGGGCGGGACTGTTCAACTTGCGGTGGAGCGTGCTCTGTTCGTCGTGCCGCGGTCCGAGCGAACCGGCCGCGTCGCTCTCCGACGTGCGTCCTACGTACCACTGCGACTCGTGCAACGTCGCGTTCGGCGCCGCCTTCGACCGTTCGGTCGAAGTGACGTTCGACGCACGCCCGCTCGGACGCACGACCGACGTTCCACCGTTCTGCATTGCCAATCCCCGCCGCAGCCCGCACGTTCACGCGCAAACCTCCGTCGATGCTCGCGCCGAACGCACCCTCCAACTTGCGCTGCTTCCGGGCAACTACAATCTCACCGTCACCGGTGCAGGGTCGACGCCGTTCGCGGCGGCGCCTGACGCCAATCGCGAAGCCGTCGCGACGATCGACGCCAGCGGCGCGGTCGACGTTCCGGTGGAACTCGGGGCCGGCGCCCTTTCGCTACGCGTCGTCAACCGGCTCGATCGCGAAGCCGTGGTGCGCGTCGAAGACGGCGAGTGGCCCGACACGATCGTGACGGCCGCACAGGTCACCGCGCTGCAAGAGTTTCGCGACACGTTCTCGTCCGAGGTGCTCGCGCCGGGGCTCGATCTCGGGATCGAAACGCTTGCCGTGCTATTCACCGACGTGGTCGGTTCGACGGCGATCTACTCGAAGACGGGCGACGCGCCGGCATTCCGCATCGTCAGCGACCATTTTGCCGCGATTCGTGAAACGGTGGCACGCTGCGACGGTGCGATCGTCAAAACGATCGGCGACGCCGTGATGGCGGCCTTCACCGATCCCGCACGGTGTTTGGAAGCGGCGCTCGATCTCGATGCGCGCGTGCGCATCATCGCCGCCGCCGGCGCACCGCTGCGGCTGCGCGTCGGGTTTCACGCCGGCCCGTGCATCGCAATGCGCGCCAACGACCGCATCGACTATTTCGGAACGACGGTGAACCTCGCGGCGCGGCTGCAGAAGCTCGCCGGCGCCGGCGAGGTCACCCTCGCACGCAGCGTCGCCGAACGCCCGGATATTGCCGAACGCCTGCGCGGACTTGCGACCGCCGTCGCGAGCGAAACGCTCGAAATCAAAGGCTTTTCGCAGCGCATCGACGTGGTGCGCGTCCGGCCGTAGCAGATCGCGTTACGTTGGAAAACCCGCTCCGAGATTAAAGCCGAGTTATCAGCAGCGCCGTCGGCAGCGTGACGCCATTGGTCATCTTCGCGTACGGCGTATATTCTCCGCGATGGTAGAGGTAGACCGCGGCTTGCTCGACATCCCCGATCGCGACGGTGCCTGCGTGCCCCGGCGTCGACTGAATCGAGATCGACTGCGGATAGAAGAAGCCGCCGACCGTCTGAATCGGCGTCGTCGACCCCGGCGCGTACACTTCAACGTCGCCTTCGAATCCATCGGTCACCCACAGATCACCCGTCCTCCGATCGACGGCGACGCCGGTGGGGTACTCGAGATCCACCAAGTGAAGCGGCGTCAGCGTCGTCGTGCCCGCTTTAACCTCGAATACCTGGATCGCGCCGTAGTCCGCGATGAAGAGATTTCCGCGCGCATCCGTCGCAAGGCCAAGCGGTTTGTTCAGTCCTTGACCCGTGATCTTCACGGACGGGGCTTTGCGGCCGTCCGGATACTCTTTGATCGACGCAGGGAAGAGGCCGCTCACGTACAGCGTTCCGCGACCGTCGATCGCGAGCCCGGTCGCATCGTGGATGCCGTTCGTAATCACCGTGCTCGCCACCGTCGAGCCCGCGGGGAACTCTTCGACCTCGTTCGTTTGGCAATCGTCGGCGACGTAGAGAGTGCCTTTCGAATCCATCGCCAAGCCGAGAGGACAACCGGAAACCTGAATCTTTGCGATCCGCGGAGCGTTCTCGGCGACGTCTTTCAACCGATAAACGTTAACGACGTCTTTGTTTTGTTCGCCCTCGAAGAGGAGCGAGCTGCGCGTTTCGTACGCCGGCGCAGGTGCGTTGTTCGGTGCCGCGCCTCGCCCAGGCTCGTAGAGCGCAGACGGCGGGGCCGCGCAGCTGCAGACGGCGACGACCGCGGAGACGGCAAGCAGTACACGCGCGCGATTCGATGCCACTTCAAGACCCTCCGTAGCGGCTTTTTCGGTATCGCTGCGCTACAGGCTTTCCGGAGCCTTCGAGCAACGCACGCCTGGATGCGATACGTGAACCTCCCGGAATTCGGGGATGCGGACGTCATGACGATCGCCGAAACGGCGGCGCCCCAGGCTGCGACGCGGTGAGGTTTTGATTGCGGTGGAGGCGGCGGGAATTTCCCGCGCCGACGTTCTGCAACGCAAAGGCCTGTATCCGCCGCCGCCCGGAGCGTCGCCGATTCTCGGACTCGGCGTCGCCGGAACGATTGCCGAAGCCGGTTCCGGGGTCACGCGATGGCGTACCGGCGATCGCGTCTGTGCGCTGTGCAACGGCGGCGGGTATGCCGAACGTGTCGCGGTTCCGCAAGGCCAAGTGCTCCCGCTTCCGCAGGGATGGAGCGCCGTCGAGGCGGCGACGCTGCCGGAGAATGCGTTTACCGTCTACGACAACCTCTTCACGCGCGCGCACTTGCGGCCGGGCGAAACGCTCTTGGTGCACGGAGGCAGCGGCGGCATCGGTTCGACCGCGATCATGTTTGCGGCCGCGCTAGGCTCGAGCGTCATCGCAACCGCGGGCAGCAATGCCAAAGTTGCAGCGTGTTTGCGCTTGGGTGCGCAGGCCGCAATCGATTACCGCACGCACGATTTCGTCGCGGAGGTTTTACGCGTTACCCAAGGTCGCGGGACCGACGTCGTGCTCGACGTCGTCGGCGGCGAGTACGTCGCGCGCGATCTGCAATGCCTCGCGCTCGATGGGCGCATTGCCTGCATTGCGACGCAAGGCGGCCGGGCGGCTGAGATCGACCTCGGCGCGCTGCTGCGAAAACGCGCGACGATTCTCGGCTCGAGCCTGCGTCCGCGCACTAGCGCGCAAAAAGCCGCCATCGCCCGTCATCTCGAAGCGCGCATCTGGCCGCTGCTCCCGCAGCGAACCGCAATCGTACCGGCGGTCGATTCGACCTACCCGCTGGAACGCGCGGCCGACGCGCACGCGCGGCTCGAATCCGGCCAAACGGTCGGGACGATCGTCCTTACGACGTAGGCTTACATAACGCTCGATGACGCCTTGTCTGCTCGGACGCCGGAGTGAATGGCCTGTGCTATAGTCTTTTCAGGAGGGCTCGTGCACGCTCCACTCGAGGCGCGGATAGCCCATGTCGAGGGCGCCGTCACTCAGATTAACGAACGGCTCGGTAGCATCGACCGGCGGCTCGATGCGGTTGACGCACGCTTTAACCACATCGACCAACGTTTCGACCGCGTTGACGCCCGATTCAATTGGGTAATCGGCACACTGATGTGCGCCTGGGTCACAATGATGGCGGCCCAAGTCGGGACGATACTCGCGGTCGTCGCCCACCGCTGAGGTCCTTACCCTGACGACGACGCCGAAACGCGGCGCGCTTCAGTGGTAGATCGACTGGTGCGGACCGGTGACCATGAAAAAGAGCATCGGGATCGAAAGCATGGTGTTGACTCGCGACGCCAAGAAGGCGACGCGGCGCGCCTTGACCTTTTGCTCGTCGGTCGCCGGAACGAGGCCGAGAATCTTCTTTTGATTCATCCAGATAAACGTCCACACGTTGATCAGCATGATCGTGCCCAGCCACGCGCCGATGCCGATCGGCGCCATGTTGCTCTGCAATGCAAATGCCGCCGCGAATCCGTTCATACCGTTCGCGGCGGTCATGCTGCCGAGCAGGGCCGCGCCGAAGATCCACGTCACGACCGCGCCCCAGCGGAAGAAGAGCAGCGCGCGCGGCACGACGTACTTCGAAATCGGCGCTGCCTCACCGGCGGCGGTGGCTTCCTTGACCGCAGCGGCGTTCACGAAGTTGAAGAAATAGAGCAAGCCGATCCACATGATGCCGGCCAGGACGTGAAGCCAGCGAAGGATTGCGTCGGTCAGCATTTACGCGCCCGCCGACTGTGAAACCAGCATCTGCGCGAGATAAAAGAGCACGCCGGTCAGAACGACTCCCAAGATAATCGTCCACCAGAGCGAGTCCAGAGGATTTTTCACGATCGAAGGTCCCTCCCTCGTCCGGTGGTTTGCGCGTTCGGGACGGTCGCATCCTTCGGCGGAGCGGAGTCCGGAAGCGCCACGATCGTTTTGGGGTTGACGTACCATACCAGCCCCGGCGGTGCGTTGCGTTGTTTGCGCACGTGTTTGCGCTGCGTGTAATCGACCGGTACTTTCGCGCTCGCCTTCGCCTTCGAATGTTGCGCCGCAAGGGCGGCGGCCGCCGCGACGTCTTCGGCCGGCGGCTCGGCGCGGTCGTCGCGCGAGAGAATCACGTGCGCACCCGGGATTCCTTGGGCGTGGAACCAGAGATCCTCCGGCCGAGCCAGCGCGAAGGTCACGTGCGCGTTTTCGGCCGGCGAGCGTCCCACGACGATGCGCGAGCCGGACGGCGTGCGCACCTCGAGCAAGGCGCGGCGCCGCTTCCGCGCCGCCGGTTTTGCCGGCTGCGCGCGGCGATTGCCGAGCGTCGCGATTGCGGCTTCCAACTCGTCGAGATCGTCGGGCGCTACGCGCTGCGCTTCCCACGCGAGGTCCTCCACGGCGGCCACGTGCGCGCGCAGTTCGCCTTCCCGCTTCGCGAGATGCGGCAGCGATGCGCCGAGTTTTTTGTAGCGGGCGAAGAGCGCCGCCGCACGATCCTTCGCCTCCTCACGCTCTTCGGCCGGCAGCGTATGCAGTTCCGCGAAAACCGCCTCGCCTTCGGCGCGAAGCGCATCGCGCGATGCCGCACGCTCGCGTCGCAGCTCGATCGCTGCCAGTTCTTCGTTCAGCTTGCGTTCTCGCTCGCGAAGACGTTTCGCGACGCGGTCGCGACGGCGCTGGGTGCGTTCCCGTTCGCCGCGGCCGCGCAGCTGCCGGTGGAGTTCGGACAGGACGTCGAGCAGCGAATCCGCGCGCGTTTGCTGCGCATCGTCGAAGCCCGGCAGCGGAACCACGTGCGCCTGGAGGAGCGCGCCGTCGCGGCGATAGACGAAGATCGGCTCGCGCATCGCGGCATCGCTCTCGGCGTATGCGACGGCGTCGCCGCCGGGGACGGCGGCCTGTTCGAGCGACTTCGGCGTTCGCGGCGCGCCGGCGAGCGGAGGCAGTTCGTACGGCTGTCCGAGGCTTACGCTGCGACGCTGATTCTCGGCCGGCGTAAACTCTTTGGCAGCGGCCACCACGGTGTCGCGCTTGACGAGCACCAGATTCCCGAACCGCGGCACGAGTTCGGCATAGAGTTCGATGCTGTCGCCGACGCCGAAACGCGAGCGGCTCGCGAACGTCAGCCGGAGGAGCCGATCGCCCCGGCGCGCCCGGACGCCGGCGAGCGTCGTGCCTTTCAGCGCGGCCGCGGCGGCGCGGACGAACCCCGGCTCCGCCACGATGCCCAACTCGCCGGTTTCGACGGTCAGCAGCGGGGGCGACGCGAACACGTCGGCCGCCAACAACCGGCTTTCCCCGCGGTGCCGCAGGACGATCGCGAACCGCCCGTCTGCAAGCAAGCCGGCATCGGTGACCCGGGAGCCGCCCAGCCGTTGCTCGAGCTCGTAGCCGAGCCGGCGGACGAGTAGCCAATCCGTAACCAGGGTTAGGGTGCCTCCGCTATGAACTGAAGATGGTTTGCTGAGCCTGCCGCTCCTCGGGGAGTTCGCGTGATCACCGGGCCCGGTCTGCTCTTCGTGATCTCGGGTCCATCGGGCGCCGGTAAGGATACGCTGGTCGAGGCGCTCATTCGACGGGTCGGCAGACTTCGCTACTCGATTTCGATGACGACGCGCGAGCCGCGGGCCGGCGAGCGCGACGGGGAGCACTACTACTTCGTTACTCGGGCGGAGTTCGACCGCCGGCTGGCCGCCGGAGCCCTGCTCGAGACGAGGGAGTACGGCGGGAACCTGTACGGCACGCCGCGCGAACCGATCGAAGAACGTCTGAGGCAGGGTGACGACGTCATCGTCAAGCCCGAAGTCAACGGGGCGCTGGCCGTCAAGGTTGCCTACCCCGACGCCGTGCTGATCTTCCTCGTACCGGACCGGTTTTCGCACCTTCGCGAGCGTTTGCTCGCGCGGCGAACCGAGACGAACGAAGAGATCGCGCGGCGGCTCGAAATCGGCCACAAGGAGATGAGCTTCATCCGCAGGTTCGATTACCTGGTCGTCAACGAACAAGACCGGCAAGAAGAAGCGATCGGCGATCTGCAGGCCGTCCTGCACGCCGAGCGTCTCAAAATCCACCGTTACACCGACGAATCCATAAAGAAAGTGCAACTAACCTAATCATGGCATCATCCGTTTTCGGCGACTTGGAGAAGCTGCTCACGCATGCGGATTCCAAGTTCAGCCTCGTCAATATCGTCACCAAACGCGCTCGCCAGCTGAACAACTGGATCCGCGTGCAGCAGCAGCCGCCGACCGATCGGCGCGAATATTTCGCCAGCGAGCCGCTCGTCGACAAAGATACGATCAACCCCAACAAAGCGGTCTCGATCGCGCTCGACGAGATCGCCGAAGGGAAAATCGCCTATCACCGCACCCGCGAGGGCATCAAGTAGCCGCGGCGTAGGGAGGTTCGTTAGATATGTGCGGCATCGTCGGCTACGTCGGCCCCAAGAATAGCGTTCCGATCATTCTCGACGCGCTCGGCCGTCTCGAATACCGCGGGTACGACAGCGCCGGCATTGCCGTCATCGACGAAAACGGCGCGCTCGTCGGCTCCAAGGCCGAGGGCAAGCTGTCGCGCCTGGCCGAGCGGCTCAACAATGGCGAGCCGCTCAGCGGTGCGGTCGGGGTCGGGCATACGCGCTGGGCCACGCACGGCCGCCCTTCCGACGCCAACGCCCATCCGCACATGGATTGCACCGGCCGCATCGCGGTCGTGCACAACGGCATCATCGAAAACTACGCCGCCTTGCGCGCGCGCCTGATCGAGGCCGGACACATTTTCGCCAGCGAGACCGACACGGAAGTGCTCGCGCACCTCATCGAGGCGCACGACGCCGGCTCGCTCGTCGAAGCGGTGCGTAAGACGCTGCACGAAGTGCGCGGCGCCTACGCGCTGGGCGTGATCTCCAGCGACGATCCCGAGCATTTGGTCTTCGCGCGCAACGGCGCGAGCCCGCTGGTCATCGGCATCGGCAACGGCGAGATGTACGTCGCGTCCGACACGCCGGCGATTCTGCCGTACACGCGCAAAGAGATCATCCTGCAGGAGGGGGAGATCGCGGTCGTCGGGCGCGACGGCTATCGTCTGACCGACTACGACGGCAATCGCATCGAACGCGAACCAATCCAAGTGACGTGGGATGCGGGCTCCGCGGAGAAGAGCGGCTTCAAGCATTTCATGCTCAAGGAGATCTTCGAGCAGCCCAACGTCATCAAGGAGACGTTGGCGGGCCGTATCGACGAGCGCGGCGACGTGCACCTCGGACGCGAACTCGGCCAGATTTCTCGCGACTTTCTGCGCGGCATGAGCAAGATCGCGATCACCGGCTGCGGCAGCGCGTACCACGCGGGGCTGGTCGGCATGTACCTGTTACGTTCGCTCGTCCGGCTTCCGGTGGAAATGGAGCTCGCCAGCGAGTTTCGCTACGGCGACCCCGTCATCGATCCCACGACGCTGGTGATTGCGATGTCGCAATCCGGCGAAACCGCCGATACGATCGAAGCGGTGCGCATCGCCAAGCAAGAAGGCAGCACGGTCCTCGGCATCTGTAACGTCCTCGGATCGCACCTGAGCCGCCTCGCCGACGGGACGCTGTTCACGCGCGGCGGTCCCGAGATCGGCGTGGCCGCGACCAAGACCTACGTGTCGCAGGTGACGCTGCTAACGCTCTTCGCACTCTATCTGGCGAAACTGCGCGGAACGACCGGCGAACGGCGCCTGCACGAGATCGCCGACGGAACGAAACTGCTGCCGGCGGCGGTCGACGTGGTGCTCAACACGTCGGACGAAATTCGCAAGGCGGCGCGCAGCATCCGCAAAGCAAACAGCATTCTTTTCCTCGGCCGCTACGTCAACTTCCCGACCGCGCTCGAAGGCGCGCTCAAGCTCAAAGAAATCTCGTACATCCACGCTGAGGGCTATCCCGCCGGCGAGATGAAGCACGGACCGATCGCGCTGCTCGATTCCGGCGTGCCGGTCGTCGGCGTCATGACCGACGATCGCGTGCGCGAGAAAATGCTCTCGAACCTGATGGAGTCAAAAGCGCGCGAAGCGCCGGTCTTCGTGGTTGCCAATCACGGCGACGAGGAAGCCAAAGCCGTCGCCGACCGCGTCTTTTGGGTGCCTAAGGTCGACGAACTGCTCTCGCCGATCGTCAACGTCATTCCGCTGCAGCTGCTCGCGTATCACATCGCCGATATCGAAGGCAAAGACGTCGACCAGCCGCGGAACTTGGCGAAAACCGTCACGGTCGAGTAGCGGGAATCGGCGGCGCGCAACCCTAACCGCCGTTCATGACTCGCAGCGACGGGCGACGCGCGGACGAGATTCGTCCCGTCACCATCGAACCGGGCTTCTTGAAATATGCTGAAGGCAGCGCGCTCATCAGCGTGGGCAACACGCGCGTGCTGTGCGCCGCGACCGTGGAAGAGCGCGTACCGCAGTGGATGAAGGGGCGCGGCACCGGTTGGGTGACGGCCGAGTACGCAATGCTTCCTCGTGCCACGCACGACCGCACGCAGCGCGAGGCCGTGAAGGGCCGTTTGGGCGGGCGCACGCACGAGATTCAGCGCATCATCGGACGCGCGTTGCGCGCCGTGACCGACACCGTGAAACTCGGCGAACGCACGATTTGGGTGGATTGCGACGTGCTGCAGGCCGACGGCGGCACGCGCACGGCAGCGGTGACCGGCGCATACGTCGCGCTGGCAATCGCGCTTCGCGCGCGCTTTGACCCCTCGGACGCCGCGCGCTGGCCGTTGAGCGGCGCGATCGCCGCCACCAGCGTCGGCATCGTCGACGGCCGCACCATGCTGGATCTCGCTTACGACGAAGACAGCCGCGCGCACGTGGATATGAACGTGTTCATGACCGATGCCGGCCGTTTCGTCGAACTGCAGGGCACCGCCGAAGCCGCGCCCTTCGACCGGCGCGATCTCGACGCGCTGCTGGAACTCGCCGCACACGGTATCGAACGCCTTTTTGCCGTTCAACGCGCCGCGCTTTCGGCAGAAACCGCGCATGCCGGTTGAACCGCAGGTGGCGGCACTGGCCGAGCGCGTCGGCTCGTTTCACATTACGGAGCGCGCCATGAAGCACGCGCAACGCGAGATCGAACGGGCCATCGCCGCCGGAGACGTGGGCGAGCGCGCGCGCGACGACTACTTCGCCGCGGTGCGCCGCTACTTCGAAGGCTTTGGACGCGAGGCGCGCGCTCGTTTGCGCGACGTCGACCGGCGCCTCGTGCACGTGAACCAAGTGCAGTTCAACTTGACCGCCGAACGCGGGGTCGCCGTGAAGCGGATCGAAGCGACCGACGCGGTGCTGCACGCGCTCGCCGCGGCATCGGAAGCGCAGCCGTGAAAATGCTCGACCGGGTCGGACGCGCGACCCAAAACTTCTTCGAGTACGCAGGGGGCATCACACTGCTCTCGGCCGAGTCGGCCGGCTTCATGGTGCAGCTGCGCATTCGCGTGGGCGAAACGATTTCGCAGTCGTATCTGCTCGGCGTGCAATCGTTGATCATCGTTCTGCTCACCTCGCTGTTCACCGGCATGGTGATCTCGCTGGAATCGGCTCAGCAGGCCGTGCAGTACGGCGTCGGCAGTCTCGTCGGCGCGGCTGTCGCGTATGCGTCGGTGCGCGAACTCGGCCCGATGCTCACGGCGGTCGTCGTGGCGGGGCGGGTCGGTGCGGCAATCGCCGCCGAGCTCGGCTCAATGGTCGTGACCGAACAGATCGAGGCACTGCGCTCGATGGGTCTCGAGCCGTCGCGCTTCCTCGTGGTGCCGCGGCTTCTCGCGCTGCTGATCACGCTGCCGCTGCTGACGATCTTCGCCGACGTCATCTCGATCGCCGGCGGCATGTGGGTCGCCCAGACCTACGCGCACATCTCGGCCGACACGTTTCTCTCGGCCGCGCGACAATCGATCGGCTTCGAAGACGTGCTCAAGGGTCTCCTCAAGTCGGTCGTGTTCGCCTGCATCATTGCGATGGTGGGCGCCTACCAGGGGCTGACGACGCGCGGCGGAGCGGCCGGCGTCGGCCAATCGACGACCGGCTCGGTGGTGCTCTCGATCATTCTCATTTTCATGTCGAACTTCGTGCTCTCGTTCTTGCTCTTCGGCGGAGGTTAACGACCTCGTCGTGGCCGGCAATCTCATCGCAAAGCTCGACGACGTCTCGCTGGCATTCGGCGAACGCGTCGTTTTGAAAAACTGCAACCTCGACATCGTCGAAGGGGCGATCACGTGCATCGTGGGCCTCTCCGGCGCCGGCAAGTCGACGATTCTGCGGCTGCTCGACGGCCTGATTCAACCGCAGTCGGGCCACGTCTTCCTGCGCGGCCAAGACATCTGCCACATGAGCGAAGACAAACTTATTCCCGCGCGGCAGAAGATCAGTCTCGCCTTTCAGTTTGCGGCGCTGCTCGACAGTCTGACGATCGGCGACAATATCGCGCTGCCGCTTCAGGAACACACCAAACTCTCGGCCGCCGAAATCCGGCAGCAGGTCATGGACGCGCTCGAGAGCGTCGGCTTGGACGGAACGTACAATAACTTGCCGAGCGAACTTTCCGGCGGCATGCTCAAGCGTGCCGGCTTCGCGCGCGCGATCGTTACGCGTCCCGACTTAATTCTCTACGACGAGCCGACGACCGGACTCGATCCGATCGTCACGCACCTCATCACCAACACTATCGTGAAACTGCGCAAGAAGCTCGACGGCACGGCGGTCGTCATCTCGCACGACCTGCAGTCGATCTTCATGATGGCCGATTTCGTCGCCATGCTCTTCGAAGGGGCAATCATCGCGTGCGACACGGTCGAGAACATCCGCCGCTCGAGCAATCCGATCGTGCAGCAGTTCCTGCAAGGCTCGGAAGCGGGGCCGATACCGATTTGACGACCGAGCTGCCGGTGAATTTCGACGAGGCGCAGGTCGCGGCGCTGCTCGACTGGGACGCGCTCATCGATGCGATGGAACGCGCACTCATCGCCTTCTCGACGGGCGGCGCGATTCAACCGGTGCGCACCGTGCTCGCGGTCGAAGAGGGACGGCGGTACTTCGGCGTGATGCCGGCAATCGCGGGCGACGTGATGGGCGCGAAACTCGTGAGCTTCTATCCCGTCAACGAGAGCGCGGGTTTGCCGACCCATCACGGCACGATCGTGCTGTTCGACGCACGCACGGGCGTGCCGGCCGCGACCATGGACGGGCGGCTCATCACCGAGATGCGCACGGCGGCCGTTTCGGCGGCCGTCGCGAGACGCTTGATGCCCGAACGCTCGCACGTGCTGGCTTTGCTCGGCAGCGGCGTTCAAGCGGGTGCGCATCTGCGCGCGCTGGGCCGCGTGGGAGCGTTCGAGGACGTCCGCGTGTGGAGCCGCACGCCCGAACACGCCGAGCGCTTCGCGCGCGAACACGGCGCGCGCGCGACCGATGCGCAGGCCGCGGTCGCGGGAGCCCACGTCGTCGTCGTCGCGACCTCGGCGAGCGAACCCGTGCTGCGCGGCGAGTGGCTCGACCCGGGCGCGCTCGCGATCGCCGTCGGCGCAAACCACCCTTCGTGGCGCGAACTCGACGACGCGGCGATGCGCAACGTGCTCGTGGTCGACTCGCGCGAGGCCGCCGCGCGAGAGTCGGGCGACGTCATTCTCAGCGGCGCGCGCGTCTACGCCGAAGCCGGCGAAATCCTCGCCGGGCAAGCGGCGTTACCGCCCGCGCATGCAACGCGCGTATTCAAATCGCTCGGGCTCGCCGTCGAGGACCTCTATGCGGCGCAGCTCGTGGTGCAGGCGCACGCGGCGGCCTCGCACGGGCGCTCGACGAGGCCCCTGGAAGCGAAAGGATAATACGACCGGCATGACACGCCAGGCTCAAGTCGGCGCCTTCACCATCGTCGCATTGCTCTTGCTCTTCGGCGTGTTCTACGTCATCACGGATTTCGGCACGCGCCACACGGGATATCAGATCGGCGTGCACTTCCGCTCCGCGGCCGGTTTGACGCCGGGCGCGCTGGTCTATTTCAGCGGCGTCAACGCCGGGTCGGTGGAAGACATCGGGCTGCAGCCCGACAACACGGTCGAAGTCATCCTTGCCATCAAGAACGACATCGACGTGCCCGTCGACTCGAAGTTCTTGATTCAGGCGCCGCTCACGGGTTCACCCAACGTCATCATCGTGCCGCCGCAGCACGAGCGTCCACCCTTCGCGCTGCTGCCGCGTAAGGTGCTTCCGATCGAACAGCAGCCCCAGGGCGCCAACACCGCGACGATCGCCGACCTCCTCCAGCAGGGCCAGGGCGAGGTCAAGCGCTTCGACGTCGTCATGTCGCAGATCGAAGCGCGCACGCCCAAACTGCTCGATACGCTGCAGACGACGCTGAACAACGCCAACGATCTCACCGTGACCACGAAGGCATCGTTGGGCCAACTCTCGTCGGAGTTGCTGGCGCTGGGATCGACGCTGCAGGGCGACCTCTCCACGGCCGGCACCAACGTCGTGCAACTCACCGGAACGCTCAACTCGTCGGCCACGGTCAACTCCAAGAAGCTCGGGCGGCTGCTCGATCAACTCGAGGCGACGTCGGTTTCGCTCAACAAGTCGATGGGCGCCGTCGAAGATCTCGCCACCGATCCGCAGTTGAAATCGAACGTCCTCACGACGACGCAGAGCATCGCGAGCGCGACCCAGACGCTGGCGCAAATGACTCAAGACTTGCGTACGATTACCGGGAATCCGCAGACGCAAGCGCAACTGCGCGACACGATCGCCAATCTCGACGCGACGATGCAAAAAGCCAACTCGCTCTTGGGGCAACTCGGCGGCACGAGCAGCGTCTACGGCGTGGATGCCGCAGCGACGCCGCCCCCGCCGGTCGTGCCCGGGGTCTCGCCGTATCCGTTGCCGCCGCAGCCGCATGCCGCGCCGACGCCTTCGCATACCGCAGCGACGACGTCGCAGGCCCGCGAGCGGCTGCAGGGCGCGATCGGCAAGGCGCTGCGCAATCTCGTTGCGGTGCAGTTACGCTTCAGCGGCCTGTCGCCGCAACACAATGCCGGGCTCAATCCCGTGTTGACCCCGAGTCAGGGACCGCTCGGCGACATCAATCTCGTCGTTCTGCCGCACGCGACGACGAGCTTCATGGTCGGGGCCAACGCCATCGGCAACAACACGACGTGGAACGCCGTCGTGATGAAAGGGACGGAGAGCGGATTTCGCATCGGCGGCGGAGTGCTCTATTCGCAGATCGGCATGCTCGCGCAACTCAACGCGCTCAAGGGCTTCGGGGTCGAGACGCGCATCTACGATCTCACCTATCCGATGATCGACCTCTACGGGAATATCCATCTTGGCAGCAGTGCGGAACTCTTTTTCGGTCAACGCGACGTGAACCACGCGAGCCGCCGCAACACGTTTGGTTTCCAATACCAGTTCTGAGTCCGGAAACCACGGTGGCTGAGCGAACGCAGGTCGGCATCATCGGAGCGGGCGCCATGGGCACCCTCTTCGGATTCCACCTCGCCGAGCATTGCGACGTGCGCGTGCTCGAACGCAATGCCGAATTGAGCGCCGCCATCGCGCGCGACGGCCTGGCGGTCAACGACGCGCCCGCGCGCCGCGTCGCCGTGGCCGAAAATCCACGCGACCTCTACGGTTCTCGCGTGTTCTTTCTCTTCGTCAAAGCGGTCGACACGCTGCGCGCGCTGCGGCCGTTTGCGGGAGAGTTGAATCCCGGCGCCCCGTTCGTGTCGCTGCAAAACGGCGTCGGCAACGAAGACGCCATCAAGACCGCGCTGGGCGGCGAGGTGCCGGTCGTCTTGGGCATCACGACCGAGTCGTCGCAGAGCGTCGGACCGGGCCGCGTCCGCGTGACCGCCGAGGGCCACTCGATTCTCGGCTCGACGTCGGCGGCGCCGGCGACGTCGCGCATGGTCGCCGACTTGCTGACGCGCAGCGGCCTGCAGGCGTCGGTCGTCTACGACATCCGCCCGCACCTGTGGGGCAAACTCGTCGCGAACGCAGCCATCAACGCACTCTCGGCGCTACTGGATTGCGAAGCCGGCGCAATCCCCAAGGATCCCAACGCCGCACGCGTGGCCGAAGTGCTCGCCGAAGAGGCCGCTTCGGTCGCCGCCGCACTCAAGATCAACTTACCGTTCGTGAACCCTTGGCAATACGTCACCGAGGTCATCGCGCTGGGAGCCGATGCGAAGAGTTCGATGGCCTACGATCTCGAGACCGGACATCCGAGCGAAATCGATCACATCAACGGCGCGGTCGCGGCGTTCGCACGGCGCACCGGCACGCCGGCACCTTATAACGAAGCGATGGTGCGGCTGATCAAGGCGCGCGAAGCGCTGCATTCAAGCCTGCGGGTGCAGACGCAGTAATCGGATCGTCCCGGTTGAGGTCTCCACGTCGATCGCGTGCGAGCCGCCGCCGTTGACGCTGCCGTCGATCGTCTCGGCGGTGCCTTGCGCGGATCCGCGTAAATCGAAATCGGTGAAGAGCGTCCCGCGATCGGTGTGAAGGCGGACGTCGAACTTCGCGTTTTCGTTGATCCAGAGTTCGATATTGCCGCGTTGGGTCGAGAAATGCAGCGTGCCGGGCCATCCCGTCGAGCCCATCGTTACCGAGACGTTTCCGCGGCCCGCGCGCACCTGGGCGTAGCCGGGAATCAATACCTGAACGTCGCCTTGCAGCGCAACGACGGTGGCGTTCCCTTCGATCCCGGTCACGTGCACGTCGCCGCGGTCGGATCGCACGGCCAAATTGACGCCGTCGGGAACGCGCACGAGCAGCTCGGCCAGCGGAGCGAGCGCGTCGACGGCGATGCCGCCGGGGCGCGCGCGCAGCCGCGGCGGAGGAGGCGGCGTCGATCGCGCGAGCGCCGTTGCCGCCACCGTAAACCGGTTGCGCGCCTCGCCGCCGGCCGGCTGATAGGCGCCGACCGGTGCCGCTGCGACACGGACGCTCAACGTCGAGCCCGGCGCGAGCACGCCGACCGTGGTCACGTACGGCGTTTGATTCGCGCAGGCGGTAACCGGAAGAAGAAGCAGAAGGAATGCGAGACGCTTGGGGATCATGCTCGAGCAGAATAGGCCGCACAGATGCGCATTTCCGCCTGCCTCCTTTTCGCATTCGTTCTTTCGGCGACCGCCGGCTGCGGCGGCCGCTCCTCGGAATCGTCGCTTCCCGCTTTGAGCGCGGGAACGCCCGGCGCCGCCTCGGCCCGGAGCGCCGCGCTCTGGATTCCGGCGGCGGAATCGACGTTCGCCATCCAATACGGCGGCAAGAGGCTCGATACGAACGTCGACGCCGCGATCTACGACGTCGACGGCTTCGATACGACCGCGGCGACGGTGGCACAGCTTCACGGAATGGGACGGCACGTCGTCTGCTACATCGACGTCGGCACGTGGGAAAACTGGCGGCCCGACGCCGGCACATTCCCCAAGAGCGTCCTCGGAAAACCCGACGGCCACTGGAAGGGCGAGCGCTGGCTCGACATCAGCCAACTCTCGGTACTCCAGCCGATCATGTCGGCGCGCTTCAAGATGTGCGCGCGCAAAGGCTTCGACGCAATCGATTCTGACAACATCGACGGCTACGAGAACCGAACGGGATTCAAACTCACGGCCGAGCAGCAACTGACCTACGATCGCTGGGTCGCCAAGCGCATCCACTCGTTCGGACTCTCGGCGGCGCAGAAGGGCGACAACGATCAAGTTGCGGACTTACGCCCGAGCTTCGATTGGGCCGTCCTCGAAGAGTGTTACAAGCAGGGATGGTGCAAGCAGTTTACGAGCTACACCGACGATGACCGGCTCGTCGTCGACATCGAATACGGGCTGAAGAAATCCGAGTTTCTCAACAAAACCTGTCCGCAAATCAAAGGCTACAAAGAAACGGCGCTCCTCAAGCATCTCAATCTCGACGCCTGGGTCGTCACCTGCTCTAAGGATCGCTAGCGCGTGGAGGGCGGTTGTCGTCAGGCGCGTCGAATCTCGCCCTGGGTAATCAGCACTCGGCGCCCGTCAAGCCTCGTGACGGAAAAGCCCGCGAAGTGCTCGTTGTACGTTCGGCTGTAGTCGGCAAGTAGTCCGAGCGCTTGCTGCTCGCCGACGAGCAGACCCTGCATGCTGTCGGACCGAAAGTGCACGCCCGCTGAGTCGCGACCGAGCGCGACGTTCGCGGCCAGCTTGTCGATCTCGTTGCCGAGCGTAAGGGTCGGCCCCGTCCATGCCTCCAACGCCGAACCGTCGGACGTCGCTTGCACCGGGTTCGGAATCGGAAAATCCTCGTTGAAGAACGCCTTCAGCACGGTGATGCACGCGCCGGCAGTGGCGGCGTGTGCGGCCGGGTACGACGGATGCGTCGGGCTGCCCTCAGGGAAAGCAAGCGGCAGCAGACGGGTGCCGTACGCCGCTTTCGTACGGGCGACCACCGCGCTGCGCACGATCTCTTCCGAAATATCGTACTGCTTCGTTCCGCCGGCCTGCAGTTCGACGCGTGCCGCGTAGACTTCCGGCCGGGCGCGCCGATGAAGCAGCCACTTCTGATACCACGACCCCTTCTGGCCGATCAAGGCGGCCTGCGCCAACAGTGTCAACACGTTCTTGTTGCCGAATGTGATGTCGCCGAACTCGACCTTGTAGGATCGGTACGGGTTGGTCGGCGACATGGCGTCGAGCCCCCACTGGAGAACTGCGAGCGCGGCACCGAGATACGGTTGATAACTGAAATCCTGGTGCACGTATTCGGCGAGTTCTCGAAAGCTCGAGATGAAGCGCGGCGTGGCGTCGAATTGAAGTTTCGCGGACGGCCGCGCACCGCGTTGGCACGCAAGCCATTCCGGCATGCTGGTGAGAAACTGTTGATTGCGAATCGGAAAGCGGTACCGTTGCTCGATTCGGGCGATGCCGAATGGAATTTCCATCCACAGGAATTGGCTGATGTACGGCCCGGCGCTGCAACCGGGCCTTTCACCTCGGAAAATCGTCGCCGGGGAGACTTTTCCAAGCGCTGCGCTGGACGGCACCGAGAAAGCGTTGAGATCGGCAGCCGCGGCGGCGATCAGCGGGCTCTCTTCAAACGCTCGAAATGGAACGTCGCGCACGAGCGCCCGCCAATAGACCTCGGCCATGTCGGATGCGGCCGCGGCGCTTGCAAAAGCGGGCGGCGGGACGATGCGCGTCGCGTTCGAGTCGACGCCCGCGAGTTCGAACGCGAAGGCTGCCTGCGGGTTGTTGAGTTTGGCCGAACAGCCCGGTGCTTGCGGTATCCGCTCGAAGTCGCCGGGATTGGCACTCTTGAGTGCCGCTAGCAATGCCCCGTACGCGGCTGGGTCGACTTCGCCCAGGTCGTCGCTCGGCAGGGTCTTGGTAAAGCTCGCGCGGCGGTCGGCATAGCGCTCGTCGTCGCCGTTGGTGATCGGCGGAGACGGCTGCCTCGAAAGATATGCGCGCGCCGCTTCGCAGCGAATCGATTCGGCGCGATGCGCACGCGCAGCGGAAGAAGAAGGTCCGATCGCTTGCGACGCGGCCGCACCGGGAACGGCTGCCGCACCGAGTGCCGTGCTCGCCGACAAGACCGCACCCGCACCGGCACCGGCGCGCAAGAATTCCTCGCGGGATAACCGCGAGCGATCGTCGTTTGAAGGCCTCATACTGACGTCGCCATTTTTTGAAGACGAACGCGTCACCCCTGGTGCCCGCCACGCGACGGCAGCGGATTCAGGTTTCGTCCATCCGGTCGCGCGGGTGCGCTTTGTCGTACGCGCGCTTTTTGTGCTGCATCGACATCTTGAGATAGATGCCGGTCGTTGCGAGGCTCTCGTGGCCGAGAAACTCGCGAATGGTCTCGAGGTCGACTTCGTTCTCGGCCAAATGCGTGGCAAAGGAGTGGCGCAGCGTATGCGGGCTGGCATGCTGCCCGATGCCGCTGACTTTGTAGATATCGCGGAAGATCCGCCAGACGTGCATGGCGCTGAGACGCTTTCCGCCGCGTCCGACGAAGAGCGCGTCGTCGCGCGTTTGGGGCCGCACCCGCAGATACGCCTCGATTGCGGCGGCCGCACTCCGATTGAAGACGGCCACGCGTTCTTTGCTGCCTTTGCCGTGGACCCGAATCTCGCGGTTGCCCAAGTCGACGTCCTTGAGGTTCACGGAAGCCACCTCGGCGCGGCGCAAGCCGCTCGCGTAGAGCAGCTCCAGGATCGCCAGATCGCGGCGCCGCTGCATCTCGGAGCGCCCCGCCAGGGTCGTCCGCAACAGCGTGCGGACGTCGGACTCGCCGAGATGTTCGGGCAGCTTGCGCTCGAGCTTGGGGCCCGAGACGATCGTGGCCGGGTCGTCGTCGCGCAGCCCGAGGAGTTTCATGTAGCGGTACAGCGCCTTGACCGACGACAGTTTGCGCCGGACGGTCCGCATGTCGTAATGCTTGTCGCCGGCGAGCCGCATCACGTAACGCCGGACGTCGGAGGTCGTCGCCGCGCGCAGCTGCGGATAGGCGCGTCCGACGGGGGATTCGCCCGCCGGCACGCCCGCCAAAAACGCTCCGAACTCTTGCAGATCGCGCGCGTAGGCCTCGACCGTCAGGCGGCTGCGATTGCGCTCGAGCCGCAGGTAGGTCATCAGGTCGAGGATCAGCTCGTCGGCGACCGGCCGAAAGGTCCGCTTTTCGCGCTTTTCCACGCTCTTCTCGCCTCACACGGTATGCAATATAATAACAGTTTTACTGCATTCGAGCGGAAGAATGCGCCTCCTGCGGCCATGCGGGGGTGCTGTCCGTTCGGTGTCCGTGAAGAGCGTCAGCACGAGTGCGGGGATGAACCGGTACAAGATCTCGGGTACGGTGACCAACGTCGGCTCGGAATCGCAGGGGCCGCGAGACTACTCTGCTGCGCGTGACCGAGCCGAAACAGCGCGCCGCGCTCAAGTCGGCGCTCGAGGATCTTTCCGACCGCCGGCTGCGCGCGGCGTCTATCTCGACGATCCGCGCTACTATCCGTTCTGGGAGCGGGTCGTGGAGCTCGACGTGCCGGTCTATATCCACCCAGCCGATCCGGCCGTGCAACCGCGCGTCATCGAAGGATATCCCGAAATGCAGGGCGCCGTTTGGGGATGGAGCACCGATAATTCGACGCACTTCCTGCGCACGCTGTTTTAGCGGCTTGTTCGACCGCTATCCGCAGTTGACGATCATCCTGGGCCATATGGGCGAAACGTTGCCGTACTTCGCGTGGCGCATCGACAGTCGCTAGCAATACCGTGGAGTCGCAGCAGCATAAGATCAAGAAAAAGCCGGCCGAGTACTTTCGCTCCAACTTGATCGTCACGACCACCGGCGTCTGCCAGGACTCCGCCCTGCTCTGCGCGCTGGACGTTATGGGCGACGACCGCATCCTCTTCTCAGCCGACGATCCGTACGAGGATACCAAAGGTTCGTCCGAGTGGATCGACCGCGCGCCGATCACTGCCGAGCAACGCGAGAAAATCTGCTACCGCAACGCGGAGCGCGTTCTCAAACTCTAGCTTTTTCTACAAGTCGAGGATGGCTCGCAGTCCCCGCTCGACCTTACCTAGCGTTTCTGCACCGATCGTGCCGATGCGCGCCGATAAGCGGCGAACGTCGACGACTCGGACTTGATTGCATAGAACGAGTGACGGTTTTTTCAAGCCGGCTTCACCGGGGTGCAACGGTACGTTCGCCGGACCGAGCTTCTTTCCGATTGCACTCGTCAACGGGCAGATGATTGTGGTTGGCGAGACCGCGTTTGCCGCGTCGCGCTGAACTACGACGCAGGGACGCTTTTTTCGAAGTTCCGAGCCAACTGCGGGATCGAGTTCGACCCACCAGATCTCGCCACGGCGCACGGTCATGTTAGTCAAGGCCGTCGAGATTGGTCACTTCCCAGTCGCGCAAGACCTTTAGATCAGCGGCCGCATTTGCGATGCACGCCGCGGCGATTTCTTCATCTTCCCGCAAGCGACGCATCTCGCGTGCCTGACGAAGCGCCGCCGAAACCATGAAGGCCGTCCGGTTCCCAGCGGCCGATGCGTCAATTTCGGCGAGGGCGTCGTCGGGTATAAGCATGGACACTTTTGCCATATATAAAGTATAGCATATTTGTCCATATACGCGGTTGTCACGCGGGCGCTTGAACTAGGTCGCTGTTTCTTCCAGCCAGTCGCGCGTCAGAAAGAGCCAGAACGCCAAACCGGCGTGCTCGCCGTAGCGCGCGAACGCGCGCGCGATCGTCTTATCGGCGGCGCGCTTCTTCTTCGCCAGGCGCAGATATTTCGGCCGCGTCCACGAGTCGAGCACGAGGTAACGATGGCGCCCGAGCAGCTGCATGACGTGCGCGGCCGCATACGGGCCGATGCCAGGGAGCTCGAGCAATGCCGACTCGACCGCGTCGTCGTCGAGGCCGCGCGCCGGAAGCAACCCTTCCAGATCCAAGACGCCGCGTGCCGCGTCGCGGGCAATCGCGCGAACGTACGGACCGCGATAGCCCATGCGCGCCACGTCGCGAAACCACGATTCGGGAGTTTTTGCGAGGATGTCCGGCTCGGGAAAGACACCGCCGCCCCGCTCCACCAGCGCCGTCGTCATGCGAATCGTCGCCGACCAGCTACAGTTGGTCGTACAGATCGTCTTAACGACGTCTTCGAAGACGGTGGGACTAGCGAGCAGACGGCCCGCGCCGGCCGCCGCCCATCGCAATAACGGATCGGCCTCGATGCGCCGGTAGAACGGCGAAAGATCGTCGCGCAAGCGAAACATGCGCGCGATCTGCGCGGCGATGCGGTCCCGTTCGCCGCGCGCAAGCGCAACGTCGCTCTCGGCGACGAGGGTGCTGCCGTCGTCGCGCATCGCAACGTTGACCACTCGCTTGCCGGCCCTAAAGGCGCGCGCGTAGAGCGGCGGCGATTCCTGCAGACGCGCCGGCGGCAACGAGGCGCATCCGTGCGAACGAATCGTGCGCGCGAACGAGATCGGCTCGCCGCCGGCGCCGCGCAGCGGCAGCGTGCAGACGACGTGCCCCAAACCTAAGCGAACCTATGCGACGTAGGAGATGTTGACCGACACGCCGGCCGCGGCGGCGCGCATCAGGACGCCGTAGACTTCGTCGAGTTCTTCTTCAATGGAGGTCATATCGCGTGCGCTCACGTGAAAACGCGCCGCATTGCTCCACAGAATTCCGCGAGCACGTTCGAATGCGCTGTGGAGGCGTTCGGGCGTGGCTTCCAGCACCGGCCAATCGAGTTCGTTCTGCGCGGGAACGATGCGCCATCCGCGCCCCGACACGTACGGCACCTCTCGCTCCTGGTCGAACGCATGCGGTATCGCGGCCAGGATATCGAGCGCTTCCTGGTCTTGCCATTCCAGCGAAAGCCCCAGCTCGCCCAAGCGAACGATATAACGAAAGAACGCCGGATTGCCGACGGTGTAGGCGCCGGCGACCGAGGCCACGCTGACGTGAATGAGATCGAGTTCGGCGTCCCGCCCCTGCGAATCGGTCATTTCTTCACACGCAGTTCGCCGCCGGTCGGGCGGCTCCGTTCCGTACGGCATATCCCAGCGCCGCCTATGCCGGAATGAGGCCGAGTTCGCTGACCGCGTCGCGTTCTTTGCGCAGCTCGGCGAGCGTCGCCTCGAGCTTGCCGGTGCCGAACCCGCCATGCTCGATCCCCTCGACGACGCGCGACACGCCGTCCTCGGTCCGCGACGGAAACGAAAAGATCAGGCCCGGGTCGACGCCGTATTCGCCGTTGGAGCAGCGGCCGACCGAATAGTATTCGTGCGCCGGCGTGTCGTGGGTGAGATTGTAGACGCCGCCGATCGCCGCGTTGGCCGCGGACGCCGCCGACGATGCGCCGCGCGCTTTGATGACTTCGGCGCCGCGATTTTGCACCGTCGAAAGGAAATCGTTCTCCAGCCAATCGCGATCTTGGATCGTCTCGTGCGCCGGTTTGCCGGAGATGAGCGCGTGATGGAAGTCCGGGAACTGCGTCGTCGAGTGGTTGCCCCAGATGGCGACCCTCGAAACTTCCGTTACGTCGACGCCGGCCCGCTTCGCGAGTTGCGAGCGCGCGCGAAGCTCGTCGAGCGTGGTCATCGCGAAGAAACGATCTTTCGGGACGCTCGGAGCGTTGTTCATCGCGATGAGACAGTTCGTGTTGCACGGATTGCCGACGACGAAGACGCGGACGTCGCCGGCCGCGTGTGCGTCGATCGCCCGGCCCTGCTCGATGAAAATCTTTCCGTTGAGGGCCAGCAGGTCGGATCGTTCCATTCCGGCTTTGCGCGGAACGGCGCCGACGAGCACGGCCCAGTTGATGCCGCGCATCGCCTCGTCGACCGACGAGGTCGCACGGACGTCCTTGAGCAGCGGAAACGCGCAATCGTCGAGTTCCATGACGATTCCGCGCAGTGCCGGAAGCGCCGGTTCGAGTTCCAACAACGAAAACTCCAGTTCCGCCTCCGGGCCGAACATTTGACCCGATGCAATCCGGAACAGTAGCGCGTAGCCGATCTGCCCCGCAGCGCCCGTGACCGCGACCTTGACTCGTTTTTTCACGTATCCTCCGAAAACCGTGCGTGTGCCGCCGACTCAAATAGACGCGTCGCGGTCGAAGTCCCTTCTCGAAAAGGCTCATACGCGTTCGACTTTTGTCGCGGTAGGAAAGCTAGAGCACTTTTCGGATGCGAGGCGAACGTGACGCGAGGCTGATGAGTCTCGGCTTCGACGGCGCCGATCAACCGGCAGCCGAAATCTTCAACCGGTGCATTCGCTGCGGGCTCTGTCTGCCGACCTGTCCGACGTACCTCGAAACGTTCAACGAAACGTCGGGACCGCGCGGCCGCATTGCCTTGATCAAAAGCGTCGCCGACGGTGGCATCGACCTGCTCTCGCCGGGCTTCGTCGCACAGATGTCGGAATGCCTGGATTGCCGCGCGTGCGAAGCGGCCTGTCCTTCCGGTGTCGCCTACGGGCAGTTAGTCGAAACCGCGCGCGCGCAGATTCGACGCGCGCAAGATACCGGCGGCGCGCGCGCCGGCACGAGCGCTTTCTGGCTGCGCACGCTTTTCGATCGGCTCGGTTACTTGCGCGCCGCGGCGGCACTGCTCCGGCTTGCCCAGATGACGGGCTTGGCGTCGGTGGCGGGATGGCTGGGCTTGCGCGACCTGGTCGCGCTCGCACCGCGTATTCGTGGCCGCTTCTTCGTTCCGCGCGGTCAGCGCTTCGATGCGCGCAACCCTCAGGGACTCGCGTTTCTCCATGCGGGCTGCGTGATGCAGGTTGCGTTTCCGAACGTGCACGAGGCGACGGTCCGGATGCTGCAGCGCGGCGGACTCTCGGTCGTCGTGCCTTCGGGCCAAGGCTGTTGCGGTGCGCTGGCGGTGCACGCCGGCGACCGCGAGTTCGCGCGCACGCTGGCCAAACGCAACATCGAAGCGTTCGAACGCAGCGGTGCCGACGTGTTCGTGAGCAATGCGGCCGGCTGCGGATCGGCACTCAAAGAGTACGCGGAGTACTTTCGCGACGACCCGAAATGGGCGCCGCGCGCCGCGGCCTTCTCCTCCCGCGTTCGCGACGTGACCGAAGTGCTCGACGCCGTCGATCTCGATCCGCCGCCAGGACCGCTGGAAACGACCGTCACGTATCAGGAACCGTGCCATCTCGCCCACGCACAGCGCGTCACCGGAGCGCCGCGCAGACTCTTGCAACAGATTTCCGGGCTGCGTCTGATCGAAATGCCCGAAAGCGCGGTCTGCTGCGGGGGCGCGGGGATTTACAGCCTTACGCAGCCTGAGATGTCGGCGCGCTTGCGCAAACGCAAAATCGATGCCGCTGAGGCGACCGGAGCGAACGTCGTCGCGACGGCCAATCCCGGCTGCGCGATACAAGTTGCCGCCGGCCTGCGCGCGAGGGGGTCGAAAGCGCGGGTGAAGCACGTCGTCGAACTGCTTGACGACGCGTACCGTGCGACGGAATCTCGTGTCTAGGGCGTAGCGGTGACGCGCGCGCGATCGCCGATGGCGTCGCCGACGCTGTGATACACGGCGAGCGCGCGGATCAAACCCGTGATTGCCAGCAAGCGCAGAATCGGGCCCGGGCTGACGATCAACCGCACCGACGTTTCGCCTTCGGCGGCTCGCCGATGGGCTCCGATCAATGCGCCCAGGCCGGTCGAATCGAGGAACTCGACCTGCGTGAGGTCGATGACGACGTTCTTCTTCTTGCTCTGCGCTTCGGATAATGCCGCGCGCAGCGTCGGTGACGTCGCGATGTCGAGCGTTCCGCTCAGTTTGAAGAGCACGGCAGAACCGCCGTCCTCGGGACGCACCTCGATACTCAACTGATCGTGAGCCATCGCCGTTCGCGTTCGCCTTGCCCTACGAGCTCGCCTTCGGTCCGGCGTCCGTAAAAGTGCCGGCAGCGTCGTCCCAACGAACCACGTGTTCCGCGGTGAGATGCACGCCTCCGATCCAGCGATCGATCGGGTAGCTCTCGAGCCAGTCGGCATCGCCGGCGATCACGTGCCGCCCGAGCGCCGTCAATGCAAAGCTGCCGTCGGTTTCCGACAGCAAAGCCGCGCGCGAATCGCTCAAATCGTGGAGCACCCGCGCGAACGCCGCATCGCCCTGAAACGTCGCCTCTTCGCGTGCCTGCGCGCGGCGGTAGAGTTCGGGCGTTTGGGCGGCCCCCTGAGCGACGGCCAGCAGCGCCTGGCGCTGCGAACGCGAGAGTCCGTCGCCGCTAGACGGATACTCTTCGCACAAACGCACGAGCGCGGCGCGTAGAAACGGCAATCCAATTGCATCTTCGCGCGCCGATGCCAAGAGGTCGCTCGGCGACGGCGACGTGAATCGTTGCCACGCGCGGCGCGCAGATTTCGACGTCGCGGGCGTAACGGGACGGCGCCTCGGCAACAGTGCGGAGAGTTCTTCGGCGATCATGGATCCCAGATACTGGTCGCTCTGCACGATGCTCACGCGTCCCGGTTCGAGGTTCATGTCGTCGAGTACGGTCAGTATTTGCAGCAAATGCAGCTGATCGAAGAGGTCGTGTTCGAACCAGAGCACCACTTCTGGAAAGTCGACGGCTTTGCGCATCTGCGCGTCGCGCTTTTCGAACTCGTACGTCACTTTGATGGGATTGCCGTAGCCGCGTTCGCACAGGTATCGCACGCGAGCGGCGCTGGTCGCTTCCAGCGGCAACCCGGCGGGAACCGGTCCTTCGTTGAGCGGGTCGCGCCACGCGACGTGCGTGCCGAGAATGCCCGCCTTCTTGAAGAGGTAGAGCACCGAATCGCCGTTCGTCACGTGCAGCGTCGCCGCACTCCGCTCACTCATCGTAATCTGGGGTGGCTGGATTCGAACCAACGCATGACGGAGTCAAAGTCCGTTGCCTTACCGCTTGGCTACACCCCATCGGAGGGCGAGGCAAGGCAGTTCTTCGGGTCGCGGTCACAACCCCTGTTCAGGTGCTGACAGAGGGAAGGTTAGTGAATCGAGACGCGCTTTGCGCCCACGTAGCGCGACGCCCAATACGATTCCGAAAGTTTGCTGACCATCACGCCGTGACTCGAGCTGGCATGAACGAACTGACCGTGTCCCAGATAAATGCCGACGTGCGACACGCCGCCGTAGGTATCGAAGAACACGAGGTCGCCCGCTCGCGGGCCGCCCACCGCCGGCTTGCCGGCGTCGTATTGCGCATCGGCGGTGCGCGGCAACGCCACGCCCAACATGCCGAAAACGTGCTGTACGAAGCCGGAGCAGTCGAACCCCGACGAACTCGTACCGCCAAAGACGTAGGGCGCTCCCAAGAATCGCAGTGCGCTGCGAGCGAGCGTCTGAGCCAGCTTCGAGGTGCGCGCCAAGATGCCGCCGGCAAAGCGGCCGATCCCGTGCTCCCCGTGGCTGGGCTTGGCAATAATCAGGCGCGACGTCCAAGCAGCGACGTCGGGACTGACGGCTTGCGCGTCGGCCGTGTGATTCGACGCGGATTGGGTATAGATCAGATCGGAATTAGTTGAGTGCTGATCGGCGAGCGCGGAAACGCTCGAAGCGACGATCGCAAGGGCGAATGCCCCGGCAGCTAACGCGTGACGCAAGAAACGAACTCCTCTTTCACAACACTTGCGAGGTTAGTTGACGGGTTCGGGCGGAAAAGAGTCGCCCTAGAGCCGAACCGGCTCACTCACCCCTACCAGGGAATCCCCCGCTCGGATCCTCGACGGGACCCGACTCAGTGATCTTCGTGCAGGCGTACCGTAGCGCCAAATCCTGAGATTTGGGCCACGGAAACGGTCGTTTACGCCAAGTCCGCGATCTCCTTCTCGATCGCGGCGGCGATGCGGCCGGCCACTTGCTCGACCAGCCCGGCGTCGTCGCCCTCGGCCATCACGCGAATCAGCGGCTCGGTTCCCGACGCGCGCACCAGCAGACGCCCGCTCGCGCCCAAACGTGCTTCGCCTGCTTCGATCGCCGCACGAACGTCGTCGGCGTCGAGCACCTCGCGACGCCGCGTGCGAACGTTGAGCAACACCTGCGGCACCGGTTCGATCGCCGCGATCAATTCGCGTAACGTAACGTTGCGTTCGACCAGCAGCCGCAACAACGACATCGCAACCGCCGGTCCGTCGCCCGTCGTGCCGTGGCGCAGGTCGATCACGTGGCCCGATTGTTCTCCGCCGAGAACGAAGCCGCCGGCGCGCATGCGTTCGAGCACGTAACGGTCACCCACCGGTGCGCGCACCAGTGCGATCCCGCGCGCCGCGAGCGCGCGCTCGAAACCAAAGTTGCTCATGGTCGTGCCGACGATCGTGTCGTACGCCAGCTCGCCGGCGTCGTGCATCGCGGTGCCGATTGCGAACATGACGTGATCGCCGCTTACGATCTCGCCGCTTTCGTCGACGAAGAGCGCGCGGTCGGCATCGCCGTCGAACGCGACGCCCACGACCCGCGTTTTGCCGGCGTCGAGCCGCGCGCGTACGGCAGCCTGCAGCGGCCGCAGATCGGTCGCTCCGCAGTTCACGTTGATGCGCGAGCCGTCGTTTTCGCAGTGCAGTTCCGTGACGGTCGCGCCGAGTTTGCGCAACGCGTACGGAGCAATCGCGAAAGGCCGCGCCGTAGGCGGCGTCGACGACGACGTGCAGACCGTGCAAGTCGGCGCCGCGTTCGTAGAGGTGACGGTAGTAATGGCGGCCGAGGTTCTGCGCCGTTCGCACGCTGCCGACGCCGATGCCCGTCGGACGGGGTGCGTCCTTGGAGCCGAGCAGCGATTCGATGGCGCGCTCCGCATCGTCGGAGAGTTTGAAGCCGTCGGGTCCAAAGAATTTGATGCCGTTGTCGGCGACGGGATTGTGCGACGCGCTGATGACGATGCCGCCCAACGCTTGCTCGCAACGCGTCACGTAGGCGACGCCCGGCGTTGGGATGATCCCCGAGCGACACGGCATCGCATCCGGCCGACGCGATGCCCGCGACGATCGCCGCTTCGAGCATCGTCCCGGAGAGACGGGTGTCGCGTCCGACGATCAGCGCCCCCCGGTTCTTTCCGGCGGAGAGCGCGGCGGCGCCGGCGCGGCCGACTTCAAATGCCAGTTCCGGCGTCAACTCGGTGTTGGCCACGCCGCGAATGCCGTCGGTACCGAAAAGGCTCAATGCATCACTTCGATTGACTGCCGGCGACGACGTGCATCTGCACGCGCACGAGATTCGGCGCGATCTGCAGGCCGGCGACCTCGCCGCCCTGCGTCCCCACGGCGATCGGACGCACCATCTCGTCGACGAACTTCGGCTGAGCCGGAAGCGCGACGTCGACGCGAACGGTCGCGACTTGCGCCACCAGCGACGCCGGGCCGCCGACCGTTACGGTTGCCGGCAGCACGTGAACGCCCGAAACGACCGTCGCTCCGTTCGGTTGGTCGGCGTAGTGGACGGTCAAGGCGACGATGCGGCTTTCGATGCGTTCGACGGTCAACGCGATCGACGCCGGGCTGAGACTTTGCACCGCGACCTGCGGGGCCACCAGTTCGATCGGTACGTTATACGCACCGGCCGTCTTGTTGGACAGATCCAGCACGGCTTTGACTTCGTCGGGTTTGATCTCCGGCTCGCCGCGGCGTGCCTGAACCGTGACCAGCGCTTGGCGCTCGGTAAAGTGCGCGACGTAGCCCGACGGCAAGTTCACGACGACGATCGGAATCGAGATCTGCTGCGCGAACCGCGCCGCCGCGACGATCGGATTGGCCGCGAAGCGAAAATACGCCCAGCCGAGGATCGCCAGGAAAAGCGCTAAGAGTTTAAGTGTGAAGTTCTTGCGGATGATCTGCACGTGAGGCTTTCGCGCCGCGCGGCATCAGCCGCGAGCGAAGGTGGGAGACGAGATCGTTTCGCAGATGACGCGCGTGGCGCGGCGGACGCGTGACGGCGAGCAGCATCTTGGCCAGCCGCTGTTCTTCCTCGACCGGGCGCGAGAGTTTTCCGGCGCGCGCAATGCAGATGTGGCCGCTCTCTTCCGAAACTACCACCACCACGGCGTCCGTCTGTTCGGTCAGGCCGACGGCCGCGCGGTGACGCGTCCCAAGGCGTCCGGTCACCGCCGGCGGACGTTCGGCGAGCGGAAGAAAACAGCCGGCCGCCACGATGCGGTCTTCGCGGACGATCGTCGCGCCGTCGTGCAGCGGCGAAGCCGGGGCGAACAGCGTCAATAGCAAGTCGACCGAGATGTGCGCGTCGATGGGCGTGCCGGTTTCGCAGAACTCTTTGAGACCGCTTTGCTGTTCGACGGCGAGCAGCGCGCCGCGACGCGCTTGCGAAAGCAAAAAGGCCGCTTGTGCCAATGCCGCCACGGTCGAGTCTTGCGACCGGGTCGCGCCGTATTCGCGCTCGTCGCTGTCCATCCGGAACAAGCCGCCGCGGCCGATCTGCTCGAGTGCGCGGCGCAGTTCGGGTTGGAACACGATCGGAATCGTTACTGCGGCGCCGACGACGATCAACTGCAGAATCGTGACCAGCAGATAGAGATGCAGCAGGCTGGCGACGCCGAGCAGCGCGACGAGCACGAGGATCCCCATGAGAATTTGAACGGCGCGCGTGCCGCGAATGAGCAGCAAAAGGTAATAGATGAGCACGCTCGTGGCGAGAACGTCGATGACGTCGGTGATGCCGACGTACGATGCGATCGTATTAAACATGCAGCCCAGCCCGAGCAATGAGTTCTTCGAGTACGCGGTCCGCGCCGATTTGCGGCGTCCGCAGTGCATCGGCGGCAATCGTCGCCGGCCACGCCGGCGGCAGCGGCGTCAACAGTTCGGCCGTGCGGCCGCTGTGAAAGCGGCGCAACTCGACGTCGATCGTGCCGATGACGACGGAAACCGGCGTACGCTGCAGATCCCATTCGATCGCAATGCCGCCCTCGATCGAATCGCACGTACGGACGCCGAGCGGGCGCCCGGGACCGGCCAGGGCATCGTGCAGGTGCGGCAAGGCTTCTTTCACCTCAGGGAAAACTGCCAGCGCAATGACCGGCGCGTCGAAGACTTCGATGCCCTCGAACGCCTCGAGACGCTGCTCGGACGGGAGTTCGAGCAGTCCGTACGTGCGCGCCGCGCGTTCGGAGACGCGCCACCGGCAATCGCCGCCACGCGCGCGAACGGCCGCGTCGACAGCCGCACGGCGCGCTTCTTCAAGCATCCCCTCGGCCTTTACGGTGTGGTACGTCACCTTGCCGTCATCGTTAGGCGCGGGCAACTCGCAATCTTGCGCCTAGAGCACGAACGCCGCGGCTTAGTCGTCGCAACCGGACGCAACTCGGCGTGGGTGGCAATCGACGGAGAGCCGCAGCCGCGCTTGGCGACGTTGCGCCGCATGACCGGAAAACGCTTTATGCCGGTTCCCGGCGATGCCGTCACGGTACGTCCGCTGGCCGACGGGGAGGCCGTCGTCGAACGCATCGAGCCTCGTTCGTTCACGTTGGAACGCTTCACGGCACGGGGTCGTGCCAAGACGATGGCCGCCAACGTCGATACGATTGCGATCGTCACGTCGCTGTCCCATCCGCCGCCTCGTCTTCCGACCCTGGATCAACTGCTGGCGTTTTGCGAACTGCAAGGCGTCGACGCGATCGCGATCTTTACCAAGCCCGACCTCAGCGGCGCCGAGACCGCCGAGCGCCTTACCGGACTCTATCGATCGCTGGGTTACGAGGCGATCGTCGTCAATCCCAAAACCGGCGACGATCTCGAGGCGCTGCGCGGCGGATTGCACGGCCGCCGCGCACTGCTCGCCGGCAGCTCGGGCGTCGGGAAAAGCACCATCTTCCGGGCACTCGGCGGGGAAGCGGTCGTCGGCGAAGTGTCGCGTTTCGGAATCGGCCGCCAAACGACGACCGCGGCGCGGCTCTACCGGATGAGCGACGGGTTTCTTATCGACAGTCCCGGAATCGGCGCGTTCGGACTCGGGGCGATCGCCCCGGCCGAACTCGCGCGGGCGTTCCGCGAGTTGCGCGAGCCGTCGCTGCACTGCCGTTTCAGCGATTGCACGCACCGTTCCGAACCCGACTGCGCGGTGCGGAAGGCCGTGGATGCGGGAGGCATCGCGCCGAGCCGGTACGCATCGTACCTCAACATCGCTGAAGGAGCGCTTTCGGAGTCGCGGTAACTCAGCCGTCTCATGGAAAACGTGCACGCGGAACGCTCCGCCGGCTGGTCGGTCCTCTGTTACGTCGCCGTCCTGATCGTTGCGACGTTCATCACCAGTCCGCTCGCGCCGCCGGCCAACGATCCGGCCCGTCTCGCGCTGCTGATCGACGCCAACCGCCACAACCTGCTGCTGGCTGCGTGGCTCAGCTTTCCGGCGTCAGCCTTCTTTTTGTGGTTCCTCGTCGGGTTGCGCGCGTATCTGCGGCGCGGAACCGGACAGCCCGAGGGTCTCGGAACGCTGGCCTTAATTGCCGGCGTCGTCATGACGACCATGGCGATCCTCGCGGCGGCGCTCGAGAGCATGCTCGCCTACGTGCCGCCCGAGGTGTTTCAGGGAGGCGGATTCGCCGGCGTGTACTCCGCGTTTCTCTTCATCCAAGACGGCCTCGGCTACGCGCCCGCATCGATCTTCTTCTTTGCCGCCGCGCACAGCATGCGCCGCCATCACTCGGCGCCTCAGTGGCTGGCGTGGTTAGGCTATCTCGCCGGCGTGGGGACGGCCTTTGCGACGCTTTCGATCTTCTATAACGATCCGACGATGTCGCCGACCGGACCCGGCCCCGGCGTCCTGGGCGCGCTTCCGTCGGCCCTCTGGCTCATCGCGACCGGAATCGTCTTCGTCCGCCTCCGTCCCCCCGCGACGGACGCCGAGACGCCCCCCGCTACGGACGCCGAGACGGCCCCCGCTACGGAAGCCGCAACGCCGCCCGCCTGAGCGCCGCCGGCGCTTGCTGGACACGCCGCGGAGCGGCTGGTATACTTCTGGCCGTTGCCCGCCGCCCGACGAAAGCGAGAATCGATTGCCCAATATCAAAGCCGCCGAAAAGTGGTCGCGCCAAACCGCCAAACGCACGACGCGGAACAAGGACGCCGCCTCACGCCTCAAGACACTGTATAAGAAGGCGGCGGCCTCGGCGGATACCGCGACGGCACCGGCCGTCGAGAGCGCGTTCGACAAGGCTGCCAACAAGGGCGTGATTCACCCGAACAAGGCGGCGCGTAAGAAGTCCCGTCTGGCGAAGGCAATCCTCCGGGCTGCCGATCCCGTGAAGAAGCCGGCGAAAACGCGCGGAAGCAAAGCCAAGAAGAAGTCGTAGTCCTCAGGGATCGACGTTCACCACCAAGCGCGTGCGGTGGTCGGCGCGAGCCGCCGGCAGGACGCGCGCGCGAATGGCCGCCCGCAGCAATGCGGGCTTCCGCGTTTTTATGGCCAGCCGGTATCGCCATTCGCCGTTGAGCCGCGCGATCGGATAGGGCGCCGGCCCCAGCACTTCGGAGAACGCCACGTCCTCGAGCAGCCGGCCATACGCGCCGGCAGCGCGCAACGCGTCCTCGCGGCCGCGCGCGATCACCCCGAGATAGACCAGCCGCCGCGACGGCGGATATCCGAGCGACGCGCGTTCGCGCAGTTCGCGCGCGGCGAATCCCGCGTAATCGTGGTGCGCCGCTGCGACGACGGCCGGATGGTCGGGCGCATACGTCTGAAGAAACGCTTCGCCTTCACGCGCGCGTCCGCTGCGGCCGCAGGCTTGAGCGATCAGCGCGAAGCTGCGTTCCGCGGCGCGAAAGTCGGGCGCGTGCAGCCCGATATCCGCGGCGACGACCGCCGCCAGCGTGACAGTCGGGAAATCGAGGCCTTTGGCGACCATTTGCGTTCCGACCAGCACGTCGCCGTCGCCTTCGAATGCATCCAAAATGCGGGCGTGATCGCCGACGCGCGTCGTCGAGTCGGAATCCATGCGCATGACGCGCGCTTGCGGAAAGAGCCTGCGCACTTCTTCCACGACCGCTTCGGTGCCGATTCCGAACTCTCTCACCGCGTCGCTCCCGCACGCCGAACAGCGCAACGGCAGCGGCGCTTGATGGTCGCAATAGTGACAGCGAAGCAGCCGCTCGCGCCGGTGAACCGCCAGCGAAATGCTGCAACGCGGACACGGCGGGACGAAGCCGCACGACCGGCAGAGCACAAACGCCGCACTCCCGCGGCGGTTGAGAAACAGCACGCTCTTTTCGCCGCGTTCCAACCGCATCGCGATCGCTTGCACCAGCGCGCCGCCGAAGATGCGCCGGTTACCGCCGGCAAATTCCTGCGCGAGATCGAGCACGCGCACGGCCGGCAGCGGAAGATTCGTCGCCCGCTTGCGCATTTCGATCAAGCCGATTTTTCCGGCTTTCGCCGCGGCGTAACTCTCCAACGACGGCGTCGCGCTGCCCAACAGCAGCACGCCGCCGCCGTGACGCATGCGCTCGCGCGCCACCGCCACCGCCTGATAGCGCGGAACCGAATCCTGTTTGTAGGCTCCGTCGTGCGATTCGTCGACGACGAGCAGCCGAACGTTTTTCAGCGGCGCGAAAACCGCGCTGCGGGCCCCGACGATCGCGTCGATCTCGCCCCGCCGGCAGGCTTGCCACGCGTCGAATCGTTCGCGTTCCGAGAGCGCCGAGTGAAGCACGGCGACCCGCCGCCCGAAGGCCGCTTCAAACCTGCGCGCCGTTTGGGGCGTCAGCGAAATCTCCGGAACCAACACGATTGCACTGCCGCCGGCGGCCACGACGCTGCGGATCGCCTCCAAATAAACGAACGTCTTTCCGCTGCCGGTGACGCCGTAGAGCAGCATCTCGTCGAATTCACGGCGCTCGAGGGAGGCCGTAATCCGTTGCAGCGCGGCGGCCTGTTCCGGCGTCGGCGTCACGCTCTGCGTCTCGAGGAGCCGGCGTTCCTCGGGCGCGAGCGCCGGAACGACCTCGCGCTCGATCAGTGCCCCGGCCGCGAGGGCGCGGGCGATGACGGCGTTTGAAAATCCCGCCAGCAATGCGTCGGCGCGCGGAACGCCGCCGCGCGCACCGACGAACGCAAGCAGCGCCTCGGCCTTTTTTCCCTTGACCCGCTCCTCACCGCGCTCGAGGACCTTCACGCGGTATTCGCGCGTGCGCGGATCGATCAAGCGGCGCTCGCGCCGGAGCACTCCTGCGCGCACCAGTGCCTGCACGTGGCGCAGCAGCGTTGCGCGGTCGCCGATGCGCCGCGCTTCGGGATGGCGCAGCAGGCGATCCGCTTCGAACAGTTCGCCAAACTCCATCCAGATCAAACGCACGAATCGCTGCGACACCGACGGAAACCGTTCCGCCGGCGGACGTTCCCCGACGCGTGCCAGCAAATCGCGCACGCGCGGGACCGAACCGGCCAGCACCACCGCCGATAACGCTTCGCCAAGCGTGCAGATGTAGCGTTCCGCCACGAATCGCGCGAGATGCAAGCCCGTTTCATCGAAGGCGGGCGCTACGTCGAGGCGTGTGCGCAACGGCCTGAGCGCACGCTCGTCTTCCCCCGCTGCGCGCACGGGCGAAATGACGAACGCAACGACGTCGCGTCCGCCCAGCGGCGCGTGCACCACGTCGCCGACGGCGAGTTCGAGATCGCCCGCGTCGTAGGTCAGCGGCAGGTCGAAGCGCGACGAACGAATCGCCGGCAGCACGTCGACGACGCGCGCTATCGCCGCACCGCCTGCGGCGTCCGCGCGAGCTGCGCCAGCACCCAGCGCACCGCGCGGTCGTCGCACGCCACCCCGTACTCCACGTCGCCGATCGCACGCGGCAGGACGAAACGGAAGCGTCCGCCGCGACGCTTCTTGTCGGCCCGCATCGCATCGAATATCGCGCCCGGATCGAGCGTGGTTTGCACCGGAAGCTGCAGCAGCGCCAGCAGCGCGAGCACGCGAAAATGTTCGCGCTCGCTGAACCGCCCCAATCGCAGCGCGAGCAAGCCCGCTGCGCGCAGTCCCAGCGCCACAGCGGCCCCGTGGCGCACGCGATACGCCGATGCTCGTTCTATCGCATGCGCGAACGTGTGCCCGAGATTGAGGAGTTCGCGCATGCCGGCTTCCTCGCGGTCGTCGGCGACGATGGCGGTCTTGACTTTGACGGCAGACGAGACTATCGCCGTCCAGGGCCAGCGTTGCAGCGGATGCGGAGAGAGCGTCTCGAGCGCGTCGAAAAGGTCGTCGCCTTCGACGACCGCCGCCTTGACGATCTCGGCCAAACCGTCGCGTAACCCTCGCGGCGGCAACGTTTCCAGCGCGGTCACGTCGCAAAACACCGCGACCGGATCGGCAAACACGCCGGCGAGGTTTTTCCCCGCAGCGAGGTTGACGCCGGTCTTGCCGCCGATCGCCGCATCCACCATGGCCACCAGCGACGTCGCAACGTGCGCGTACGCCACGCCGCGCATGTAGGTGGCGGCCGCAAAGCCGAACACGTCGCTGGCGATGCCGCCGCCGACGCCGAGCACGAGGGTGTCGCGTCCGGCGCCGGCCGCCAGCATGCGCTCGTGCACGCGCTCGATCGTCGCGAGACGTTTGCGTTGCTCGCCGAGCCCAACGGCGATGACGGGCGCGCTGCGGCCGCGCACCATCTGTTCGGCGATCCGCTCGACCTTCTTGTGCGCGTCGCAGAGCACGACCAGCGGCGCGCCCCGTTCCCGAACGAAACGCGCGATTTCCGGGCGCAATCGATCGCCGATCGTCACCGGATAGCCGAGATCGTCGTTGACGACGAGGCTCAGGGAATCGCGATTTTTTTCTTGTGCAGCCACGCGATGATGTCGTCGACGGTTTGCGCGGTCGTGAGGTGGTCCGCCTCGACGACGTGATCGGCGTGCGCGTACTGCGGCATGCGCTTGGCGTAGAGTTCCTGGATCCGCGCGAGCGACGGGGTCGGACCGAGCAGCGGCCGCACGCGCCGGCTGTGCCGCATACGCTCGAGCGCCTGCTCGGGCGTGATCTTGATGAAGACGCGATACGCGCGCTTCTTCAACAGCCGTTGATTCTCGTCGCTGCTCAGCGCGCCGCCGCCGAGCGCCACGACGCCGGGCTCGCCTTCGTCGAGCACGTGTTCGAGCGCGGCCGCCTCGTAGCGCCGGAACGCCGCCTCCCCTTCGTCGTAAAAGATGTCGGAGACGGCGCCGTGTTCGCGCACGACGAGATCGTCGACGTCGAAGAACGCACGTTTGAGACGGCGCGCGAGCCGCTTACCGATCGTCGATTTCCCGGCGGCCATGAAGCCGACGAGCGCAACGTGACGTTTCATACGCTTTCTTCTCCAAAGAGCGCCGCCGCGGCGGCGCGGCTGCGACGCAGATTGTCGAGCGTCTCTTCCATCGAGTCGCCGCCGTACTTCTCGAGCACCGGAGCGGTCAGCGCCAGACGGACCATCGCTTCGCCGACGATCGCTGCCGCCGGAACGACGCAGACGTCGCTGCGGACGACGGTCGCCGGCGCGCCGGACATCGCGTGCAGGTTCACCGACGGCAGCGCCTTGGCAAGCGTCGGAATCGGTTTGACGGCGACGCGTACGATCAGCGGCTGCCCGTTGCTCATGCCGCCCTCGATGCCGCCCGCGCGATTGCTCGCACGCACGACGGATTCGCCGTCGAGCGCAAACGTGTCGTGCGCCTGCGATCCCGGTTTGGACGCGACCTCGCCGCCGAGGCCGATCTCGACGGACTTTACCGTCTGCATCCCCATCACGGCGCCGGCCAGGATGCCGTCGAGCCGCTGTTGCGGCTGGCGGTTGCTGCCGATTCCGGCCGGCAAGCCGTCGACGCGCACCACGAATCGGCCGCCGAGCGTGTCGCCGCCGCTCTTGGCGGCATCGATCGCCGCAATCATCCGTTCGCTCACGCGTGCATCCGGATTGCGCACGTCGCTGCGTTCGACGTCGTCCTGCTTCCAGTCGTCGAACTCCGGCGATTCGACATCGCCGATTTGGCTCACGTAACTGCGCGTCGCGATCCCGAGCGCGCCGAGAAACTGCGCGCAGATCGCGCGCGAGGCAGACGCGCATCGCCGTTTCGCGCGCGCTCGCGCGCTCGAGCACGTTGCGCAGATCGCGATGGCGGTATTTCAACGCGCCCGCATAGTCGGCGTGGCCGGGACGCGGATTGGTGAGCGGCGCACCCGAGCCGGTCAGGGGATCCATCAACGCGCGCACCGACGGCGTGTCGTAATCGCGATTGCGCACGAGCACGGCGATCGGCGATCCGAGCGTTTCGCCGCCGCGCACGCCGGCGAGAAACTCGACGGCATCGCTTTCGATCTTCATGCGCGCGCCGCGTCCGTAACCGCCTTGCCGGCGCGCAAGCACGTCGTTGATCGCCGCGACGTCGAGCGCGAGATGCGCGGGAATGCCGTCGACGATGCCGACGAGCGCGGGGCCGTGCGATTCGCCGGCTGTGAGGTAGGAGAACATCGGACGCCAGCCTTTCGGCGGCAGGCGGTCGCGCCACCCCTCAATGGCGTTGTCCGAGCCGCCACGCAGCGCAAGCGGGTGCACGGCCAGGAGTTCGCTCCGAGACTCATCAACCATCGATTTCGGTCACCAAGCGTCGAAATTGGTGATTCCACGGCGCGATCTTGCGTTTCTATGGTGTCGTCGGCTTTTTGATGTGGAGGAACCGTGCATTCTCGATTTTTCGCAGCTTTTGCAGCCTGTGCGCTCGTCGCGCTGGGCGGGTGTTCGGGGTCGGCTCCCAATCTATCGCCCTCGACGTCGTCAACCGGCCCGAAGGGCACGGTCGACCCCGACGTGTACGTCGCCAACGGCCACGGCAACAACGTGACCGTCTACGGCCCAACCGACGATGCCCCGAAACGCACGATAACCGACGGCATCGATTTCCCCGTCCGGCTCGCGTTCGATAGCGCCGGCAACCTCTACATCGCCAACGAACACGGCGATACGGTCACCGTCTACGCGCCCGGCAGCAGCACCGTCCTACGCACGATTTCGCAGGGCGTCAAGGCTCCGGACGCGCTGGCGTTCGACCCTGCTGGAAACCTCTACGTGGGCAACACCGGCTGCGAGGAAGTGACGTGCAAGCCTCGGGTGTTCGCCAGCATCACCGCATACGCCGCCGGAACGTCGAACCTCGTCCGAACGATCACCGAACAAGTGACTAACCCATACGCGCTGGCGTTTGACGCGTCGGGCAATCTGTACGATGCGAACTACTTCCACACCGGAAGCGTCACCGTCTACGCTCCGGGCAACGACCAGCCGGTGCGCCTCGTGAAGGACGGGATTAATTATCCGCAGTCGCTCGTGCTCGACAGCGCCACGAACTTGTACGTCGGAAATACGAACGGCACCATCACGGTGTACGCTAACGGCGGCGAAACACTCCTGAGAACCATCACGCAAGGCGTGAATGAGCCGAAGGCGATGGCGCTCGACAGCTCCGAGAATCTCTACTCGGCGAACTTTGGATTGCGTACCGTTACGGTCTACGCTCCGGGCCACTCCGACGTGCTCCGGACGATTTCCGACGGCGTTCGCCTCCCTATTTCGATGGCAATCAACAATGCCGGAGACCTCTACGTGGGTAACGCCTGGTCGGAGGACACGATCACCGCCTATGCGGCGGGCACCAACACTCTCAAGCGAACCATCCACCAAGGCATCAAGTTTCCGATTTCCTTAGCCTTTGGTCCTTAAGCGCCCATCGGCGACCCCAAGCGAACTCCAGCTACCGGTGCGGCACCGGTCCGCCCGGATAAATGACGTGCGGCGTGATGAGAAAAACGATCTCGTCGCGTTCGTGCGCCATCTGTTTATTTTGAAAGAGCTTTCCCAATACGGGAATGTCGGCGAGCCCGGGGATTTTGGAAATCGTTTGACTGCTCGTATCCCGCATGAGACCGCCTAACACGATTGTCTCGTTATCGCTAACTCGAAGCGTGGAATCGATCTTGCGATTAGCGACGATCGGATATCCGGTCGGCGTGAAACCAACCAGTTCGCTGTACTCGGGGTGAAGCTCGGCGGTAACCGTTCCGTCGGTGCCGATGGTGGGCGTCAAACGGAGATGCACGCCGATGTCGACGTACTGCACGTTTTGTCCGCCGAAGACCGACGTGCTGTAGACGATCGGATACGTCTCGCCGATCGTTAAATCGGCTTCCTTATTGTTGACGGTAACGAGCTTCGGCGTCGCGAGAATCTGCGCCCGTCCTTTGCTCACCATCGCATTGAGCGTGACGTAAACCGGGATCGTCCCGCCGACGAAGTTATACGCGACGGCACCAGGCAACGGATTCCCCTGGAGGTCGACGCCGCCGAACTCGAGACCGAAGTTACTCGCGTCGTTGATGGGCGTCACGTCGGCAACCTTCACCTCGAAGAGCACCTGTGCGCTCGGCCGGTCGATGCCGGACAGTAAATTGCGCGTTGCGGCCTGGACGCGCTCGCCGCCCGTTGCCAGCACGGCATTGAGTTCCTCATCGGCGAGAAACGAGCCGTCCGCGATCGCGCTCTTTAACTTCGGGACGGCATCGTCGGCGCGCAGGAAGCGCAGCCGGTAAGCCTGCGTCGCCGATTCGGCATCGATGCCCGCCGACGCCTGAGAATCGAGCGCCGCAACCAGACGCCGCGCACGCGTAAGCGTTTCCTCATCACCCGCAACCATCACGCTGGCGCTGCGCTTGTCGGCATCGATGACCGTCCCCGCCGGAAGTACGTCGGTGAGCTCCTTTGCAACGTCCTCGGGCTGCGCGTGTCGTAAAGAGAAGACGACGCCTGCCGCACGGCGGTTCATCGCTTCTGCCGTGCCCACGACCAAAATGCCGCCCTCGGACCGAACCTGCAAGGAGTGAGCCGACGCGATGACGCGCAGCGCTTCATCGAACGTTACCCCGTGGAGATGGAGGGTTATGCGCTCCGGTTTGACGGATCCATCGGTCACTACGTTGACGCCGGCCTCTGCAGCGAGCATGGCAATGACGTCGCTGATGTCCACGTCGCGCACGTCGATCGTGATTGAATCCGTGGCCCCTCGCGCCGGTGCCACCGCCATGACGGCACAGAGACACATGGCTAGCGCCGCGCGCTTCACGGATGCCTCACCGGAAAGCGCAACGTCTCCCCGTCTTCCAGCGCCACGCCGTTTGCGTCGATTGACACTACGGAGGAGCCGAGCAACGGCGAACCTACGCGCACGGACTCGACGCGTCCGCCCATCTCAACCAATGCGGCGGGGTGCGCACCGAGCAGTACGCCGCGCACGACCGCGCCGGCGGCCGGTCCCATTTGCGACGCGCCGGCATTCGGTGGCAAGACGATGCCGGCAACGGCCTGTTCCAAACCGCCGGCAACGGGCACGTCCTCGCTGGAGACGAACGGGTCGCGTCGTATCCGGGGCGTTGGATAACGAAGCCGTCCCGGCAAACCTAGTTCGGCACGAGGCGTCGCCAAGGATTCGTCCACCGGTCCCGCGAGATTTGCCACGGGCAATGCGCAGAGCACCAGCAGCAACGCGCCGAGGAAAAGGGAGGGTGCGATCGACGTTCCGCGGCTAATGCCGCCCGAATATTTCATCGTGCTTCTCCTTAGGCAGAGCTTCCAGCCGATAGTAGAGCGTTGCGTGCAGCGTTGCATCGATTTGACCGGCGACGTCTGCAGCACTCGCGAGGGTCGCATCCGACACTTCAAGCAAGACTTCGTGACGAGAAATATCGGCAATTGCCGCAAGAACGTCGCGATAGGTCCCGCGCATGGTTATCGTCACGTCTTCCGCGCCGGCCGTCTGCGCCGCCGCGTCCGGCAGCTGCGGCGCCAAACCGCCGATCGCGACGTGCACGTGCGAGCTTTCGTGCTGGAGTAGTTCGAGCGTGCGAAGCGTCGCCGATCCGGCGCCGCGCTCGCCCGCGAGCCGAGCAACGTCGCGCGCCACGCGGTCCCGTGCGGCCGACAAACCGTCGGCGCCTCGCAACAGCCGTTCGTTGCGGATGGAGAGATCGTAAAGCTCGTGCTCGCGAGCACGGATGGTTTGCAGGCTCCGCTCGGCCGGTGCGATCGCGAAGAGGTACTCGCTCAGCACAAGCGCAGCGACAAACACCCAGGCCCAGGTCGTGGGGCCGGGCACCGGGCGCGTCACCGGGTCGTTCCGGCGCGAATTTCGAAAGCAAGCATTCCGGCTCCGAATCCATCTTCACGCGTCATCCGGAACGACGCATCGGCGGCAAGCTCGCGGTCGCCCAAGAGATTTCCGAGTACCGCAGACGCTGCGGGCAAATCGACGCCACGGGCTTTTAGCGCGTAACCCGAAGGGCTTACCGTCAGCGTCGTCGCCGAGGCACGACGCGGAAATGCATTCCCGACGTCAGCAATTCGGACCGCAACGTGCGACCCCGACAAGCGAATTTCACGAAGCCGGCGGTCGCGCGTGGCGAGCGCGTCGAGTTGCTGCCATTGCAGGCGCACCGCGTCGAGTGCGTGACGCGTCTCTTCGAAGTGTTCCCGCACCCGCCACTCCGACGACCGCGCCGCATGCAGACGGAGGCTCTCAACGCCGGCCGTGACCGCGATCGCGACCGCCGCAACACCGGCCACAATGGTCTGTACGTATACCTCGGGAGGAAGACGCAGCGACGCGATTCGTTCGACCAAGGCGGGGCGAGGATCGTGCAGAAAATCAAAACGAATCACGCGCGCACGCTCCATGCCGCGAGACTCACGGCCAGCGTCCAGTCGTGCGCGCTCGCCCGCAACACATCGCTCGGGTAGGCGTTGCTCGCAAGCACGCCGCTCGTGGAGTGCTCCGCGCGAACGCCGCAAGCGGATTCGATCGCCTCGAGCAGTCCGACCAGCCGGGACCCATTACCCGTGACGGAAAAGCGCCGCAAACCCGGCATGCGTTCGCGAGCTTTTGTCAGCGCGGTACGCACCGCTTGCACGAATTCGTCGCGAGCCGCGACGCCGGCGCCGGCGTTTCCGAGCAAACACTTCCTTCGTTCGGCGGCCGGTACGTCTATGCCGAGATCGGCTGCAATGGCACCCGTCATCTCTGCGCCGCCGCCGCCGACGGCAACGGCGAGCGGACCAGCCGGCGAAAAGACGTGCAGCGTGGATCGCCGGTATCCGATGTCGAGCACGGCATCGTATTCGGGAAACGCGCGGTACCACGCACATCCTTCGTAATCGGCCGCGACCGGGCGGAGCCCAGCGCCCGTTACGCACCTGCTGCGTGACGACAGGACGGTCGCCCGCGCGACGCCGACACCATAGAGTTGGCGCGCCCTATCGGCCGCATGCGCCCGCACGATGGTTGCAACCATTCCAAGGTCCCACGGCGCGATTCGTTCGGCTTCGAAGTGCGCGGCACGCCGGCGTTCCGGCTCGCTCATGGCCGGAAACCGCACGAGTCGCAGTGAGGCGGCCTCGGCACCTACGCTGAAAACGCAACGGCGCTCACGCGTGCCGATCTCACGATGCGCATCTTCAATGACGGCTGCGACGAGCTCCGGTTCTGCGATGGATTCGGCCGTCACGGTATCTTCGGGTAAGTCTCGACTCGCGACTGCCACGAGTCGCGCCGCACCGTCCGCGTGCTCGCTGAGAGCAATTCGAACGCGTGACGAACCGAGATCGACGCCGAGCGGCAGCGACGTCTTCTTCACTCGCACGCCAGGACTCCGTACGAGGCTCCTATTGCGAGAAACGGTGCAAAACGCAGTGCGCTCCGGCGTTGGGCTCGTCCGGTGATCACGAGCGCGAACGCGACGATCCCGGCGCATACCGCCGCCATGCGTAAGGCTTCGACGGTGCACGCGACGCCTAAACCGGCGCCGATGGCGGCGGCGAGCTTCACGTCTCCAAGACCGATGCCCCGGCCGGCAGTCACAGCGTAGACGAGGAGCGGTACTCCGCCGCCTAATCCGCAGCCGGCCATCGCGCCGACGAGTGCATGTGCCTTCGATGCAAGCAGCAGCGATGCCGTGAGCCCGCCGAGCGAAATCCAATCGAAAACGTAGCCGCTCTGCAGATCGGTCGCGGCGCAGACCCACGTACATGCCAGAACGACCGCTTTACCGATCGATCGATCGCCGTGTACTGCGAGCCACACCGAGAATGCCATCGCGATCGCTGCGGGAACGATGGCCGCCGCGCACCGGCTCGAAAACTCTACCCCGTACGCGCGACTGCGATTTCGTGCGATCGCTCCGAAGGTTAGCAGCGCCGCCGCGGCCGTCGCCGGTATACCGAGGGTCACGGCCGGTGCCGTCGTCTGCAAGCGCGTGCAACGCCGCAGGCATTTTTGGAGCCAGGACGAGCGCGGCGCGAAAAAGCCGTACCGCAGCGCGCTCGTCTGCGACGGTGCGTGACGCGAACCCGGCCAATGCCAGGGCGCGTGCGTCGCGCGTGCGATAGCCCGCGACGGCAAAGTCCGCGGCCGCCGTTGAAGCGTCGCCCAGCGCTCGACATGCCATCGCGCGATCCATGCGAATGGCGTCGTCGTCCGGACGGCGATCCAGGTAACCGGTAGACCGTTCGACCGCGTCCCGCATCTGCGTCCGATTTCGAAGCAGCGTCGACACGAACAGCACGCGATCGAGCGCCACGGTGTTGTTCGCGTCGAATCGTAGGGCGCGACGATAGTAGCGCAAAGCCGCCTTCGAGTTCGAACGGTACAGAAACTCGTCGCCGCGGACCACCAGCGCATCGGCGACTTGTCCGCGAAGCAGAATCCCGGAAACGGCAACGGCTGCAGCAGCGAGCGCAACGCGCCGCGCCGGATGCGAAGTCACGCCAGGACCGCGTAGTACGCGCCTAATGCAATCGCTAGACCGCCCGCAACCGTCGCGGTCGCCTCTACCGGCCATCGCAGTCGCAACAACCCGCCGACGTGCGCCGACGACCCGGCCGCAAGCGCTACAAGCGGCACCGCATGTCCGAGGGCAAACGCCGCCGGAACGAACGGATCCCGTCCCGCCATCGTCCAGCCGGCGCCCGCGAGCGCCGCCAGCGGCCCGCAGCAGGGCGATCCGACGATTCCAGCGGCACCTCCCCAAAAGAACGCGATCCCGCACGAGGGCGACGTTCGCTCGTTTGCGCATCGGTGCGTACGTAAAATGCCGGCGATGCCGGCAATGACGCAAAGGATCGCCAGCAAGGCGTACGTCTGCACGGAATACGCGGCGATGCGAGCGACTGCAGTCCCCGCCCAACATGCGGCGACGAAGCTCAATGCGGAGCCCGCAACGAACGATCCCAGCCGAAGGCATCGGCGTGCTCCTGAGCTGCCGCTGCAGAGCGTAACCGCTGCAAGAAACCGTGGTGCGACGCAGGGGCCGGTGCTCGTTGCAATGCCTGCGCCGAAAGCCGCTATCGTAAGCCACGCCTCGCTCATTTGTTGGTCGCGGCCAGCCCAGCCGAGGACGAATATTCGATGTGCGTAAACCTCGTATCCGGCGAGATGTTTTGCAGCGTTCCGGGGTCGTGCGTTCCAGGGCAAACAATGGTGTACGCTGCCGACCCCGTATCGCCGCCGGTGACCGTAAACGTGTAAAATTCGCCGGGTCCTCCCGCAGGGTCGACCGGCGTCTGTTTCAGATACGGCGATAGTTCCGCATTGTTCGAGTTTACGGTCCCGCTCGATGGATAGTGATCGTTATCCGTTTGGAAAAGTTCGAGTGCGGTAGCAATCTCCTTGAGATTCGACTCACACGCCGACGTCTGGCCTTGCGCGCGCGCTCTTACGAAGTTCGGAACGAGAATGCTGACGAGGATGGCGATGATCGCCACCACAATCATCATTTCGATCAGCGTAAAACCTTCTTGATAGCGCGGCTGGAGTCGACGGGATGCAGCACCCGCAAGGCCAAGAGCCATCGTACAACCTCAACTAGAAAGTAGCGTCGTGACGGTCGCAGTAGTGCCCGGCGCCGATTTACATCGAGACGACCGAACCGTGTCCGCGCAGCCGCGACATCGCCGTACGATGCAGCCGCGTTACGTGTCTTCGCGAATATCCCAAACGTTTGGCAAGGTCGACGATCGTCGTGCCTTCCAGATGAATCGAACGAACGATCTGTGTCTCGAGCGGGGTCAGCACGGCAAACATGCGCTCGAGCGCCATGCCGTCGAGTATCGATTCGAAATCGGCCGACTCTTCGCGCCAAGCCGCGACTGGAAGCGCCTCGAACGACGCGACCCGCCCACTAACGCGATAGTCGCGAACGTCACGTTGTTCGGCCGGCGTCGCGTTGATGTATTGTGCGACGTCGGCTTCGCGCGGCTCCCTTCCTAGAATGGACCAGAGTTCGCGCTCGGCGGCCACCCAGCGGCGTTCTAAATCGCGAATGCGGCGCGGCGCCCGCAGAAGCCGCTCTCCGTCGCGCACGTGATGCATCAATTCTCCGAGGATCAGGAGCCACGCATACGCCTCGAACGGCGTCGCCTGCGCGCGGTCGTAGCGGTCGACCGCCTTAATCAGTCCGATCGCGGCAACCTGTTCGAGGTCGGCGCGGTCGAGCGAGGGCCGGACGAACCGGCGAGCGGCTCGGCGGCACAAATAACGGTGTTCTTCAATAGCGGCATCCCGGTCTTCGGGGCGCCGGTGCGTAGTCCAAAGGTCGATAATGGAGAGTCGTTCGTTCATTGTATGTTTCCGATCATTGAGTAGAGTGGGATGATGATGGATGCAACGATCGTCCCTATGGCAGCGCCAAGGGCACAAATGAGCAGAGGTTCGAGAATGCTGGTCAACGATGCCAGCGCAGTTTCCACGTCGAGTTCGTAATAGCGCGCCACGCGAAAGAGCATGTCGTCGACCGTGCCGCTCTCTTCGCCGGCCTGCAGCAGCTGCAGAAAGGTGGCGTCGAAGAGCGCGCTCGCTTCGAGCGACGCAACCAGAGTGTTCCCGCGGCGCAAAGAATCAACGACGATTTTTAAGCCGTGGCGATGGACGAAGCCCTCGACGACACCCGTCCCCGCTTCGATCGCGGCGACGATGTCTACGCCGGAGCGCAGCAGCGATCCGAGCGTTCGGGCGAAGCGCGCCGCCGTTGCCTTCACGGTAATGGCGCCAAGCACGGGCACGCCTAGCCGCATGCGATCGAGCGCTATTGCCCACGGTTCGTCCGACGTTTTGTAGCGGCGCAGCGCGACCGTAGCGAGCAAGATGACCGCGCCGAGCAGAATCCACGCCGCGCGATTCTTCAGCATGCCGGCCGCTGCCATCAGCAGCCGGGTGCCGGCCGGAAGCGGCACGTGCATCTCGGAAAACATGGCGGCAAATGCCGGCATCGTGTTCGCCACCAGAAAGAGCACCAAGCCGATCGATGCGATCGAAACCACGGTGGGATAGGCGAGCGCTGCAGCGACTCGCTTCCGTAACGTGCGGTCGCGTTCTTCGAGTTCGGCGAGCGCGAGCAATGCCTCGTCGAGGGAACCTGCAACCTCGCCGGCTCTCACGATCGCAATCGCGACCGCAGAAAAATCCCGCGGGTGGCCGGCAAGCGCGGCGGACAGCGGCGAGCCGCCGTCGACCTCGGCGGCTACCGACGCCAAGGTCTCGGAGAACGCACCGTCGCCGCTTTGACGCATCATCGTATCCAATGCACGTCGCACCGGCACTCCCGCCGATACGAGCGCCGCAAACGACCGAAAGAATACCGGTCGCGCGCCACCCGAACGCGCGGACAACCGCAGAAACGTCCATGCGCCGCCGAGCGTCGCGGCCGTTTCCAGCGTGGTCACGAATACGTCTCGTGCGCGCAAGTGCCGCGCCGCAGCTTCCCGCGTCGCCGCTTCGATTGCCCCGTGTAACCGCCGGCCGTCGGCGGCACGAGCCGCGTAGTAGTAGACCATGGACCGCGCCGCTATGCCACCGGCTCGCAGGCTTCTCGGACGCCGAAGCGGCGCGCCTCCTCGGGGTCGACCTCGCGATCGCGCAACAATACTTCGAGATGTTGTTCGAGGGTTTGCATACCGTACCGGCTTCCAGTCACCATCACGTTTTTCAATTGGTGAGCCTTCGCGTCGCGAATGAGGGAGCGGACCGCGTCGGTTGCAATCAGAATTTCGAATGCAGCACGCCTGCCCCGGCCGTGAACCCGGCGCAGTAAGTGCTGGCACACTATCCCCACCAGTGCATTGGCGAGCTGCGCCCGGACATCGTAGCGCAAATGCTCGGCGAAGGCGTTAACCATGCGATCCACACTTTGCGGCGCGCTTCCGGTGTGCAGCGTCGAGATCACCAGATGACCGGTTTGGGCGGCCGCTAGCGCTCCGGCCACCGTTGCGGAATCCCGCATCTCTCCAACGACGATCACATCGGGATCGGCGCGAAGAGCGCCGCGCAACGCATCTGAAAAACTCGGAGTGTCGCAACCCAACTCGCGCTGGGTTACAAGCGAACGCCGGTTCTCGTGACGATATTCGACCGGATCTTCCACCGTCACGATGCGGCGGGCCGATCCATCGTTGATGCAATCCACGAAGGCTGCCATGGTCGTGGACTTTCCGCTTCCGGTGGGACCGGAAAAAATAACGATGCCGTGCCGTTCTTGTGCCAAACCTGTGAGGGCGGGCGGAACGTCGAGCGAACCGAGCGTCGGAACGCTGCGGTGCAACAAGCGGATCGCGATGGCCGGCACGCGGCCCGAGGCGAAAACGTGCACTCGCAGCCGTCCGGTTCTCGGATCGGCGTACGTTGCGGTGACGTCGCCCTCGCGGTCCAATCGCTTAACGCCGGCGTCGCCCAGAAGCGCTCGGGCGAGATCGCGGAGCTCCTCCGCATCGACCGGCGCATGCGCCGTCCTCTCCAGAACGCCGTCGACGCGCAAAATCGGCGGCATCCCCTCCGTGAGGTGCACGTCCGAAGCATTACGTCCTCGAGCGAGCGTCGCGACGTCGGCGATGCGAATCGACGCAGGCAGGCCTTCGGCCAGGCCGACGTTCACCGAACCCCCAACACGCGGCTTGCTTCGGCCACGCTGCAGACTCCGGCGCCGATCAATCTGCCGGCATCGACTGCAATCGGCAGATAGCCGCAACGTTCCGCAGCATCGCGCACCACATCCGGAGCGCTTGCACGCTCCACCGCGTGGCGAAGTTCGGGCGACATTTCCACCATCTCGAATACGCCCCGGCGGCCATGGTGGCCGCTGCGGTCACACGCGGCGCAGCCAACGGCTTCGTAGACGAGGCTGCCGGGCGCAATGCCGAACGCGCACGCCGATGTTTCGGCGATAGTTTGCTGCTTGCAATGCTCGCAAAGCCGGCGCACGAGCCGTTGCGAGACGATTGCCGTTACCGACGTTGCAACGCCGCGTGGGGAGAGGCCAAGTTCGATCAAGCGCTCCAGGGCGCATAGCGCATCGTTGCTGTGCAACGTCGTCAAGACGAGTTGTCCGCAGAGCGCAGCCGACGTCGCGACCGCAGCGGTATCGGGATCGCGCATCTCGCCGATCATGATGACGTTGGGATCCTGGCGTAAGAACGAGCGCAGACCCGCTGCAAACGTCAATCCCGCACGCAAATTGACCTGCACCTGAGCAACTCCGGCGAGGCGAATCTCAACGGGGTCCTCGATGCTGCACAGCTGCTGCCCTGCGACGTTGCGTTCGCGCATCGACGCGTACAGCGTCGTTGTCTTGCCGCTCCCGGTCGGCCCGCAGACGACGAGGAATCCCGCGGGTGCGTGGACGAGCCGGCGGAAACGCTCGCACGTGGCGCCGTTCATTCCCAGCGCCTCGATCGACGGTATCTGCTGCCGCCCATCCAGCAAACGGATCGCCAGTTTCTCGCCGTCGATGGTCGGCATGGAGCTCACGCGCGCGTCGATCGTGCCGCCGGGGCCTTCGATCGAATAACGTCCGTCCTGAGGAAGGCGGCGATCGGCAATATCCATGCCGGCCAGCAACTTGATGCGCGATAGAATGCGTGGAAGCAGTCGCGGTGAAATCGGCCGTGCTTCGCGAAGCATTCCGTCAATGCGCTCGCGTATGCGACCGCCTTCGCCGAACGGCTCGACGTGCAGATCCGACGCTCCGGCACGAATTGCCGCGTCGAACATTTCATCAACCGCATGAATCGCCGGTTGGTCGTCGTTCGACGCATCGCTGCCTGCAAGCGGAAACCGGCTATCGAGTTCGCGCGGAACTCGCAGCCCCTCCGTGAGAGTCACACCCCGACCCCTCCGTCCGAGAGAAGATCAGCGCCGCCGGTCGAAACCGGCGCCGTGGAAACGGTTATATCATAGGTAGCGTCGAGGTGAAATACGTCGAAGTAAATCTTTACGCGACGGCTCAGTTTGCTCGAAATCGGGAACGGCGTTTCGGTCAACCGAAAAAGGATTCCGCTTTCCGTAGACGCTAAGGCGGAAGCACATGTCTGCGCTGCGATACGCTGCCATTGCCTTCGTGCTTGGCGCACTGACGACACCGGCGCCGGCCGCCGATTCGGCATTTCGCGCCGACCGATCGCAGGTGTGGGATCAGTTCCGCCATGGAGGCGGGTTAAACGACATCGTCGTCAATCGCAACCTTCCGGATAAGCTTGCGTGGCGCTTTAGCGTTCCGAGCAAGGGAACGTCGGCCTCGCCGGTCGTGGCCGGCGGCCTCGTGCTCGTCGCGTCTAACGACAAGTCGCTTTACGCGGTCGACGCGCGCAACGGCAAGCCGGTGTGGACCTGGAAGGGCGACAACCAAGTGATGAGCGCGCCCGTCTACCGCGACGGCATTACGGTGATCGGGACCGGCAACGGCGACTCGCCCGTATGGGATCCGCCGGCATACAACCTCGTGGGCATGGGCTCCAGCGACCTCAACGGCATCGACTTGCAAACCGGCAAGCGCCGGTGGAGCTTCGTGCTCACCGGGAGCGGCATGCCGATGCCGGCGCTGCTCGGAACGAAGCTTCTGCACGTCGACGGCAGCGGCGCCTTTCTCGCACTCGACGTCCATACCGGCGGCTACCTCTGGCGACGCCTGCTCTACTCGAACGCATCGATGACCAACGTGCTGCTCGAAAAAGGCGTCGCGTACTTCGGCGGCCGATTCCCCAACATCGTCTACGCGTTGCGCGCGACCGACGGCGCCACGCTGTGGACGCACGCGTTTTCGGCCCGCAACGGCGCCTTCGACGATTGCCCGCTGGCGACCGACGGCAATCAAATCTTCGGCATGTACTCATCGCCGCTCTCGACCACACCCGGCGCCATCATTCTCGAAGGCGTCGAAGCGCGCCAGCACGTCTACGCGCTCGACGCCCGCACCGGCCGGCTGCGTTGGGACAGCGCGCTGGCCGTGACCGGCAAAGAGCCGTCGTACAACGAGTCGGCGATTCCGATGTACGACACCGGCACGCTCTACGACGGCAGCCCGATCGCGCCGGTCGTCAGCGCGCTCGACGCACGAACCGGGCGCGCGAAGTGGTCGCTGCGCGTCGCGGGACCGGTCAAGGGCGGAATGGTGCTGCGCGACGGCGTGCTCTATTTCGGCGATCTCGGCGGGAAACTATGGGCCGTCGACGCCGCCGCCGGACGTCCGCTGGGCAGCATTCAAACCGATCTGAAGTTCAACGTCGGTTCGCCGATTATCCTCAACGACTCGCTCGTGATCGGCAGCGCCGACGGGCCGACGATCGCCGTGCCGCTCGAGAACATTCGGTCGTCGAAGGCGATCGCGGCGATCACGACCGCGCAACGCAGCCCGTGGACGCTGTTGGCGCTGACGTTCGCGGTGATTGCGCTCATTCTGCTGCAGATGCTGCGCCAGACGCTGCGCAGCCGGCGCCCGGCGCTGCGAGGGCGATGAACGCGAGCCGCCGGCTCGCACTCGCCCTCGCGATCGCCGTGCTCGGCGTCGCAACGCTGCACGACGTGACGCGGTTGGGCGACGCGCTGCCGTGGCGGCAAATGTACGACTTCGCCGACTTCTATTGCGCCGGCCAAGCACTCGACGCGCGTCGAGATCCCTACGCCTACGAACCGCTTCACACGTGCGAGCATCGTTTCGGCAGCGCCTCGGTTTTCCGAACGGACCCCGCCCTGGCGATTCCCGCTCCCCAACCGCCATACGATTTCCCGGCCTTCATGCTCCTTGCGCGTTTGGACTTTGCGCAGGCACGAGCACTGGCCGCCGCCGCCATCGTGCTGGCGACGCTGCTGGCAATGCTGGCACTGGCGCGCACGAACGTTCCGCTCGACGTTGCGGCGATCGTGCTAGCGCTGCCGGCCGGATACGTCGAACTCAATGCCGGGCAGATCGTACCGTTCGCGCTGCTGTTTCTCACGCTCGCCGGCGCGGCGCTCGTCCACCGGCGCGACGCCATCGCCGGCGTCTGCGCTGCGCTCACGGCGATCGAACCGCATCTCGGCCTGCCCGTCATTTTGGCAGCGCTGCTCTTCGTGCCGCGCGCCCGAATCGCGACCGTCGTCACGCTCGCCTGTCTAGCCGGAATTGCCTTCGTGACGGCCGGCCCGGCGCTGATGTTCGAATACGTTCAACGCGTCGTTCCGCTGCAGGCAGCAGCCGAAGTCCACTTCCCGTATCAGTACAGCCTCACGTACGCTCTCGCTGCAGCAGGGGTGTCCGACGGCGTTGCACGGACTTTTGGAATTGCTTCTTTCCTCGCGCTCATCGCGATCGGTTTGTGGTTTGCGACGCGGCTCTCGCGAACGCTCGACCGCCGCGAGCTGCTCGTCTTCTTTCCCGCCGCGGCGGCGGTCATGGCGGGGGCCTACGTGCACGTCGTGGAGTTATGCTTCGCGATTCCGGCGGCGACGGTGATGGCGGTAACGCTGCGAGGGTGGGCGCGCAACGCAAGCGCGGCGGCGCTCTGCGCGCTCATGATCCCGTGGATCGCCGTGTGGTCGTTGAAGAAACTCTTCGCGCTGAGCTTGCTGCTCTGCATGCTGTTGCTCGTGCGCCTACAGGTCGAGGCCTTCTTTGCGATCGGCACGTTGGCGGCTCTCGCCGCCGTCATGTACGCGTTCGAACTACGTCCGCCGGTATTGCCCGACGCGTTTCGCGGACCCTATCGCTTCAACGCACGCGACGTCGTTCAGATGGAGTGGGCAGCGTTCGTCGAAAGTCTGCGTACGACCGACCGCTCGTGGCTGGCAATCAAAATTCCGGTATGGGCGGCCTTCGTCACGCTGCTCGCCACCGCCGCTGCAGCGTTACGCCGCAGCCGCACTCAAGATCCGGCCTCGATCTCCCGCCGCATTTGAATCCAACCGCGAAAGTTCGCGTGAAACTCCACGTCGGGCGCCGGCGTCGCGACGTGCTCGAACGGACTCAGATGACGGTCCTGCTTGAGCCGGTCGTGCAACACTAAGTCCTTCTCGATCTCGCGCGTTCCGGCATGCGTGAGATACGATACGCGGGCGCACCGTGCGGCCGAAATCTTTTTCTGCGTTGTGATGTCGAGCGTTCGTTCGTCGTCTTGCAGCAACGGTAGATGCCATTCGCCGTTGCCGACCGGCTGCGGCGTGCTAGCCTCCAGCACTGCTCGCATTCTCGTTGCCGCTTCGCGAATTTCGGGCTGTGCCGTCGGAGCGCATCGCAGCGTAAAGAAATTCTCCCACTCGGTGGACGTAACGATCACCGTATGCCAGAGGAAAGGTTCCAGAATCCGATTGAGCTCTTGTTTATGGACTTTGAGTTCCATCAGTCGTCGCGCGTGTTCCACCGCCGCGTCCCGAGCGCTCAGCCACACTTCCTTAGCACGTTCTTCATCCGCCGGTCCCAGCACGTCGTCAGCCGACATTCCCGCTTTATTACGTCCCCATTCCAGCGGTAACACCGGATCGCTCTCGACTTTTTCCAGCAATTTGCTCGTCGGCACGGCGCGAGAACTCGCGGAATTTCTGGAAAGGACTCTGTGCGTATTCCACTCGGCCAGAACGAAACGCGGGAAGGTGACCTCGAGCGTGGTGAGGCGAATCCCCGCCGGACTTATCGAGTCCAGAAGGACGCGGGCGGAGTACGCCATCGCGGCTGCTTAGCCGCGATAGCGTAGGAACGCCGGAACTTCGATATCGTCCATGTTCACCGGAGAGACGGCGTCGAGTTTTCCGGTTTTATCGAACGCGTAGCCGCTCTGCGCGTCGGAGTAGCTGCGCGGCGGCCCGAAGCCGGCCGCGAGCACCGTCACGCGCACCTTGCCGCTCATTCCCGGATCGATCGACGCGCCGAAGATGATTTGCGCGTCGGGATCGACGGCGCGGCTGATCATTTCGGCGGCTTCGTTGACTTCGTACATCGCCATGTCCGGGCCGCCGGTGATGTTGAAGATCACGCCGCGAGCGCCTTCGATGGTCGTCTCGAGCAGCGGCGACGCGATCGCTTTTTGGGCCGCGTCGGCCGCGCGGTGCTCGCCCGAACCTTCGCCGATGCCCATCATGGCCGAGCCCGCGTCGGTCATAATCGTCTTGACGTCGGCAAAGTCGAGGTTGATGAGGCCCGGCTGCGTGATGAGATCGCTGATGCCCTGAATGCCTTGGCGCAGCACGTCGTCGGCGTACGCAAACGCTTCGTTGAGCGGCGTCTTCTTTTCGATGACTTGCAGAATGCGTTCGTTGGGAATCGTGATCAGCGTATCGACTTTCGCTTCCAACTCGACGATGCCGTTCTCGGCGATTTGCATCCGCTTCTTCCCTTCGAACGCAAACGGCTTGGTGACGACCGCGATCGTGAGCGCGCCCGATTCGCGCGCGATTTCAGCAATCACCGGCGCAGCGCCGGTGCCGGTGCCGCCGCCCATGCCGGCCGTGAGAAAGACGAGGTCGGCGCCGTCGAGGATCAACGCCAAATCTTCGCGCGACTCTTCGGCCGCCTCGCGTCCCAGGGTCGGATTCGCGCCGGCTCCCAAACCGCGGGTCTGACCGCCGCCGATGTGCACGGTGTTGTCGGTTGCCGCACTGCGCAACGCTTGAACGTCGGAGTTGACCGAGAAAAAGTCCACTCCGGAAAGACCGGCGCGAACCATGCGATTGACGGCGTTGCAGCCGCCTCCGCCGATTCCGATGACCTTGATGGTGGCGGCGTGTTCGGGCTCGGGAACGGAACGTCGGGAATCGGCCATTCTTTTTTTCGGTTCCTCCGTGGAGAAAAGCGTGCGTTGGGGGGCGGGTCTTTCCTTCGATTCGGCAGGCGCGGGTGGCGCCGCTTCGGCAACCGTTGGCGGCGCTTCTGCGACGGCAGGCGGCGGGGCTTCTGAGACGGGTGGCGACGCTTCCGCGACGGTGGCGACGCTTCCGCGGAGGCCGGCGATTCGATTACCGGCGCAGCGGCGGCGACCGCGGGCTCGTGCTCGGCCGGCGCTTCCAGCAGCGATACGTCGGGATTCGGCTCTGCCGCTTCGTGCGCAGGAGCGACGGCTTCTGTGACGGCTTCGGCAGGAGCGGCCGGAGACGGAGCTGCGGCGGAGGCGCGTTTGCGACGCGGGCGGCGAGGTTCTAATTCCATAAATCCGACATCCATTTCGTGACGCGGCGTACGAACGACCCGCCTCGTCGGCGGTTGTGATCGGCGGCATCGAGTTCGTCGTTCGCCCCAAAAAGCACGAGCCCGATTGCCGTGGCGTATTGCGGGAGCGCCATCGCGTCGGTCAAGCCTCCGATCCGATTCGGCAAGCCGACGCGCACCGGCAACCCGAAGACGTCCTCCGCAATTGCTTCGATATTCGGCAGCCGCGCACCGCCGCCCGTCAGCACGACTTCGCCGAGCACGAGATCGCGGGGAACGTTCTCGACGATCTTCTGCTTGGCCATGCGCAACGTCTCCAAGACCCGCGGGACGACGATGTGGCGCAACTGCTCGGTCGTGTGCTCCTTGCTGGCGCGTCCGTCCAGCGTGCGCACCTCGAAGCGCTCTTCGTTGCCGGCGTCGCGCACGCCGGCGCCAAACCGTTTCTTCACCTCTTCGGCTTCCGAGAGCGTGGTCTTCAGCCCGAGCGAGATGTCGCTGGTGAGGATGTTGCCGCCGACGGGAATCGTGGCCGTATAGATGGCGCTCCCGAGCGAGTGGACCGCGATGTCGGTCGTCCCGCCGCCGATGTCGAGCATGACGACGCCGACTTGCTTCTCTTCGGGCTGGAGCGTCGCCGCCGAGCTCGCCAGCGGCTCGAACACGAGCCCCGACGCTTCCAGGCCCGCCCGGTGCACGCACTTGAGCACGTTGGTGATGAACGACGAGCCGCCGGTAACGATATGCGTATCGACTTCGAGACGTCCGCCGGCCATGCCGACCGGGTCGTCGACGCCCTCCTGGCCGTCCACGGTGAAGTAACGCGGCAGCGCGTGAATGATTTGGCGATCGCTGGGAAGGTTGATGATCTTGCTGGCGTCGATGACGCGGCGGACGTCGCTGTGTGAGACCTCGCGGTCTTCACCCGAGACCGCCACGACCGCGCGGTTATTGGTGCTGCGAATGTGGTCGCCGGTAATGCCCACGAAGACGTCGGAGATGTGGATGCCGGCCATGCGCTCGGCCTTCTCGGTGGCGCCTTCGATCGATTTGATCGTCTCCTCGAGATCGACCACGACGCCTTTTCGCATTCCCAGCGACGGCGCTTCGCCGACGCCGACGATTTCGAGACCAGCCGGGCCTTCGACCGCGACGACCGCGCAGGTCTTGGTCGTCCCGATATCGAGCCCGCAAACGGTCTCGGCCTTCATCCGTGCGTCACCTGTCCGGCGGCTCCCGTCTCAAAAATTCTCAACCACGACATATTGTGGTGAAGCCATTCATTCCCTACTATAGATTGATTCTTCCGCGCGTGATTCGCTTGGCTTGGCGAGCCTGCGCCCAACTCCTTGGGGACAAAGGTGCGAACAGATTGCGCATAGCCTGTGGATGAGTACGCGACGCAGGGACCGCGGCAACCGGTGGAGCATCATGGCGAATCTCCGCGTCCCGCGGACCGGGGCGGCTCAACGCGACGAGATGCACGACGCTTGCTTTACGACCGCTTGGAGTGCTGCCTTGCAATTGTCTCTACAACGTTCCGCCACCATACTCGCGCTGATCGGCGCCGCGGGCTTCCCGGCCGCTGCAATCGCCGGCGCGGTCGTCGCATCTTCGACGATTCCCGACGGTACGTACACCGTGAAAGTCGAACGCGTGGTCGACCCCAAGCACGTTCTCGTCGCTATGGACAACGGGAACGAAACGACGCTTGGCGCCGGACGCGATTCGGTCGACTTTGCGAAGGTTCGGCAAGACGACCAGCTCAAGGTGTCGATCATCGGCGGCTCGGTCATGGTCTACGCCGACCTTACCGCGCACACGTAGCCGCGATTACGTCTTTCTAAACACGAGCACGGGAGTGGACGGCGCGCGCAAGTCCACCGCTTCGACGCGCTTGCGATCGCGCACGAGCTGACTCAGCACCGGATTCACGAGCGCGAGCTTCTTGTCGAACTCTTCGTCGCTGCCGAAGAGAATCTTCACGCCGCCGCGCATGGTCGCGACGAGTCCTCCGAACCGGTCGAACGTGAGCTCCAACGGCACGACGTGCGCGGCAATCATCACCTCGTAATCGTCGCGCAATGTCTTCACGCCGGCGTCGTTGAGAAACGTGCCGGGATCGAGTTCGACGTATCGCTCCAGCACGAACGCCGGGAGCGTCTCGGCTCCGGTTGCCGTCGCGAGAACGCGCAGGTCGCGGTCGACGACCGCCGCGTCGCCTTCACCGCGCACGACTGCGAACGGCACCCGTTCGCGCACCGCGATGAGCACGGTGGCCGGCGGAACGCGGTACACGTGGACGTTGGCCAGGTACGGAATCGCGGCGACGCGGACCGCCATGGCCCCGGTATTCTGCAGCCACATGTTGACGTGCGCCTCGACGCGTGCGCGGCGCGCGATTTCCGAAGTGGGCACGGTGCGGTTTCCCGTGACCGCGACGCGCTGCGGCGCGAAACCGGGCCATGCCACGACGAATGCGCCGGCGCACGCAGCGACGATCCCCAGAAGCGTGAGCGGCAGCCAGAACGGACGCAGCCGCCGCGCCGGCGACGGCTTTCGCCGCTGGCCGCTCACGCCGCCGAGCCTACGACGTAGGCTTCGATCGCTTCAGCGACGCCGTCGTGGGCGACGTCGCCGACGACGGCGTGCGCGATGCTGCGCAGCTCGGGCGGCGCGGAACCCATCGCCACCGCGAAACCTGCCGCGCGCAGCAGCGGCGCGTCGTTCCACGAATCGCCGACCGCGACGATCTCTTCCTTACGTACGCCCAAGCGATTCGCGACGAACGTCAACGCCTCGCCTTTATCGACGCCGGGATCGAGCACCTCGACGAACTCCGGAAGACTGCGCGTGACGTACGCGCGCGCACCAAAACGTTCGGCCAGCCGTCTTTCGTAGCGCTCGGCGTCGGCTGCGTCGGCGATGACGACCGCCTTCGTCGCGTCGCTGTAAGCAAACGCTTCGCGCAGCGACGGCACGACGACCGGTTGCATTTTCGCCAGCCGCGCGTACATATCCGAGAAGCGGTTGCGCGACTGCGCATAGTACTCGTCGTTGCGATAGAGCTGCAGGTGCACGCCGTCGGTTTCCGCGGCGGCGATTAACTCGCGCACGATCTCGTTGCGCAGCGCCGCGTGACGCAGCACGTCGTCGCTCACGGGGTCGACGATCGCGGCCCCTTGGTAGCAGATCAACGGTGCGTCGAAGCCCAACTCGCGCGCGAACGGTATCGCAGCGCGATACATACGGCCGGTGACGAGGCACCCGCGGACCCCGGTCTGCTGCATGCGATCCACCGCCGCGCGGACGCGCGGTGAGATCGTCAAATCCCCGCCGATAAGCGTCCCGTCGAGATCGAGCGCCACGAGTTTATGCATGCGCGACGTCGGGCTCAGTCGGCGGTGACGTCCGCGGCTTCGCGGACCGCGGGAGTACCGAAGATGCGCTCGAGTTCCGCACGCACGCGCTGATCCCCCGAGATTCCCCGGCCGACGCGCTTGCTGCGGCCCCGCGCGTGCATGACCACGGGAACTTCCCCCGGCCACTCGTCGATCAGTGCCGCCAACCGGTCGATCTGCTCGCGCCCCGCGACCTCGACGTGCCACCCTCGCGCCGGAACGGCGACCGTAGCACGCGCGGCCGGCGCGACGAACGGCACCGCATCCGTCACGCTGACCGAAAGATCGAGCGGAGGATCTTCTCCCGGCGTCGCTCCGCGCCGCTCGCGCCGCCGCAATCGTCCGACGATGACGAGCGTTGCGTCGGCCTTGAACGTCGCTTGCAGTTGATCGTAGAGCTTTGCGAAGACGATCGTTTCGCAGGACCCGGTCGTGTCTTCGATTTGCGCGATCAAGATTTGCTGCCCCGTCTTGGTGAGCGTCCGGCGCACGCTCGTGACGATCCCCGCAACCTTCACCACGGCATCGTCTTCGATTCCGTGAAGCTCTTTGAGCGGTCGTGCGCCCATGCGAAGAAGCACCGGTTGCACCGCGGCGAGCGGATGGCCCGAGACGAAAACGCCGAGCGTCTCCTTTTCCCACGCGAGCAGCTCGCGCGAACTCGGCTCCGGGCAGAACGGCAGTTTCGGTGCGAGCGACTCGGGCGCGGATTCTGCAAAGAGCGATGACTGCCCCAGTTCGTGATCGCGCGTCGCGCGCGCCGCTACTTCCAACGCCGTGTCGAGCGCCGCGAGCTTGGCGGCCCGATGTCCCGGCAACGCGTCGAGTGCACCGCATCTCACCAGCGCTTCGAAGACGCGGCGGTTGACGTGCCTTGAGTCGACTCGTTTGGCGAGATCGAAGAGGTCGGCAAAGGCTCCTCCACGATTGCGTGCATCGATGACGTTGCGCACCGCCGCCTCGCCCACGCCTTTGATCGCCGCGAGCCCAAAGCGGATGCGGTCGCCGACGACGGCGAAATCGACCAGCGACTCGTTGACGTCGGGCGGAAGCACGACGATGCCCAATTTGCGCGCCTCGTCGATGTACTCGGCTAGCTTATCGGTGCGGTCTTTTACCGAGGTCATCAACGCCGTCAGATATTCGAGCGGATGGTTCGCCTTCAAATACGCGGTCTGGTAGGCGATCCAGCCGTATGCCGCAGCGTGCGACTTGTTGAAGCCGTATCCGCCGAACGGTTCGACGAACTTGAAGATGTCTTCGGCCAGCGTGCGGTCGATGTTCGACGTTTCCTGCGCGCCGCGAACGAACTTGTCGCGGTAGAACGGGATTTTTTCCTTCTGCTTCTTGCTCATCACCTTGCGCAGTTCGTCGGCCTCGGCCATGCTGAACCCGGCCACGTCGCGCGCGATCTGCATCACCTGTTCTTGATAGCAGGCGATGCCGTAGGTCTCGGCCAGAATCGGCTCGAGCTTGGCATGCAGGTAATACGGCTTCTTGCGTCCGTGCTTGATTGCGATGTAACTCGGAATCGAGTTCCATCGGGCCCGGACGGTAGAGCGCGACCAAGGCGATGATGTCTTCGAAGCGCGACGGCTGCAGCTCCGCGCAGACGCGCTGCATCCCGTCGGACTCGAGCTGAAAGATGCCCATCGTCTCGCCGCGCGCCAGCATCTCGAAGGTCTTGGCGTCGTCGAACGGGAGGCGCGACAGGTCGAACTCCGGATCGGTCGTGCGGCGGATCTCCTTGACCGCATTGTCCATCACGGTCAGGTTGCGCAAACCGAGGAAATCCATTTTGAGGAGGCCGATTTTTTCGACCCACTCCATGTCGTACTGCGTGTTGATGCCGCCTTCGTTGAAACGAACCAGCGGCGTGTATTCCATGAGCGGGCCCGCCGAAATCACGACCCCGGCGGCGTGCGTGCCGGCGTTGCGCGCCAGCCCTTCGATTTCTTTGGCGGTATCGAGCAGTTTGCGAATTTCGGGGCGCGAGGAGTAGAGCGACTTCAACTCGCTGAGCTGCTCCAAGGCCTTGGCGATCGTCAGGCCGCCCGGACCCGACGGAATGAGTTTCGCCACGCGGTCGACGTCGGGCAGCGGCACGCCCAGCGCCCGGCCGGCGTCGCGAATCGCGGCACGCGCCGCCATCGTGCCGAACGTGACGATCTGCGCGACGCGATCCTTGCCGTACTTTTCGGTGACGTAGGCGATGACTTCGTCGCGCCGGTCGACACAGAAATCCGTGTCGATGTCGGGCATCGAGATGCGATCCGGATTGAGGAAACGCTCGAAGAACAGATTGAAGCGCAGCGGATCGAGGTCGGTAATTTCCAGGCAATAGGCGACCAGCGACCCGACCGCGGAACCGCGTCCCGGTCCGACCGGTATGCCGTGGTCGCGCGCATACTTCACGAAATCCCACACGATGAGGAAGTAGGACGAGAATCCCATCTTCGTAATCACGCTGAGCTCGTACTCGAAGCGTTCGCGCAACGCGGGATCGGTGCGCGCGCGCTCCTCGCCGTATCGCTTGCTCAAGCCGGCGTCGGCAGATCTCGCGCAGGTACTCCTCATCGCTCTTCTCCGCACCGGCGGTCTGCGGCACCGGGTATTCGGGCAGATGGAAGATCTTTTCGGGGATGCGAATGTCGACGCGATCGGCGATCTTCAGCGTGTTCTCGCAAGCCTCCGGAAGATCGCTCCAAATCTCGTGCATCTCGTCCGCCGACTTCACGTAAAAGGCGTCGGAATAGAACTTCATCCGGCTGGCGTCGGCAACCGTCTTCCCGGTGCCGATGCAGAGCAGCACGTCGTGAGCGGGCGCATCGGTCCGGTCGAGGTAGTGGGAGTCGTTGGTCGCGACGATCGGCACGCCCAATTCGCGAGCGACCGAGACCAGCCCGGTGTTGATAAGGTCTTCTTCCGGCATTCCGTGGCGCATGACTTCGATGTAAAACCGGTCGCCGAAGATCTCGACATAGGTTTTGGCGTTTTTCAGGGCCGTCGCGTAGTCGTTCCGCAGGAGCGGCGCAGCCACCAATCCCGACATGCATCCCGACAGGACGATGAGCCCGTCGTGATGCTGCGCGAGCAGATCCAGGTCGATGCGCGGCTTGTAGTAGTAACCTTCGAGAAAGCCCTTTGGAGACGAGCGCGGTGAGATTCCGGTAGCCGATCAAGTCGGCGGCCAGCAGCGTCACGTGCGCTTCCTCGCGGACCGTGCGATCGAAGCGTCCGCGCGGCGCGAGGTACGCTTCGCAACCCACGATCGGCGTGACCTTGTGATCGCGCGCGGCGTAGTAAAATTCCATGGCGCCGTACATCACGCCATGGTCGGTAAGGGCAACGCCGGGCGCACCGTGCTCGGCCGCACGGCGACAGAGGCGGTCGACCCGGCACGCTCCGTCGAGGAGCGAATATTCCGAGTGAACGTGAAGATGGACGAAACGGTTCAACGAGACTCCCTAGAGGAGGACCTTGTGCCGGCTTGCAGGCAGCCTAAAGTCATGGGGTTCGGCCCCCGGCCAGCATAGTATAGGGTAGCAGAGATACGGGGTCATCAGGAAAGGGTCCGAATTGATTAAACACGACGTGGTCGTGATCGGCGGCGGCTTGGCCGGCATGCGCGCTGCCGTCGAAGCCGCCGAAGGCGGTGCGGACGTCGCCATCGTCTCGAAGATGCACCCCGTCCGGAGCCACTCCGGCGCCGCTCAAGGCGGCATCAACGCCGCGCTCGGCAACCGCGAGGAAGACTCGGCGCAAGCGCACACCTTCGACACCGTCAAGGGTTCCGACTACCTCGCCGATCAAGACGCGGCCACCGCAATGTGCGAGGACGCACCCAAGCAGATCATCTGGCTCGAGCATCGCGGCTGCATTTTTTCGCGGTTGCCCGACGGACGCATCGCGCAGCGGCCCTTCGGCGGCGCCGGCACGCCGCGCACCTGTTACTCGGCCGACGTCACGGGGCTGGTCATCCTGCACACGCTCTGGGAGCAGCTCGAGCGCTTCGGCGTGAAGGTCTACGAAGAGTATTTCTGCACCGCGCTGGCGATCGAAGACGGCATCGGCGCCGGCATCGTCGCCTACAACATGCGCAACGGCGAGCTGGAACTCGTCACCGCCAAAGCGACGATCTTCGCGACCGGCGGCGCCGGCCGAATGTACCTCAAGACGACCAACGGGTACGCCTCGACCGCCGACGGCATGGGCGTCGCCTATAAGGCGGGCATCCCGCTGATGGACATGGAGTTCATGCAGTTCCATCCGACGACGCTCAAAGAGAACGGCGTGCTCATGACCGAAGGCGCGCGCGGCGAGGGCGCGCACCTGCTCAACGCGCTCGGCGAACGCTTCATGTTCAAGTACGCGCCCAACAAGGGCGAGCTCGCTTCGCGCGACGTCGTCTCGCGCGCCGAGTGGACCGAGATTCTCGACGGCCGCGGCATCGACGGCTGCGTGCTGCTCGACATGCGCCACCTCGGCCGCGAGAAGATTCTCGAGCGCTTGCCGCAGATTCGCGAGCTCGCGCTCGACGCCACCGGCAAAGACGCGATCGACGAGCCGATACCGATTCTGCCGGGCGCGCACTATACGATGGGCGGCATCGAGACCGACAAGTGGGGCGCGACGCGCGTGCCGGGCGTCTACGCCGCCGGCGAATGCGCCTGCGTCAGCGTTCACGGCGCGAATCGGCTTGGCGGCAACTCTCTGCTCGAGACGATCGTCTTCGGCGCGCGGGCCGCGTCCCACGCGCTCGACTACATCAAGAGCATCGGCGACGTCAATCCGTCGACCCGCACGCTCAAGCAGGAGCGCGACCGCGTCAACGCGTTGCTCTCTCGAGCGCGCGGGACGCGCGCGCCGGCGCTGCGCCGACGCGATGAACGAAACGATGAGCGCGAATACCTTCATCTTCCGCGACGACGCGGGTTTGGGTAAGGCGGTCGAGGACGTGGCTCGCATCCGCCGCGAGTTCGATGCCGATGCCTACGTCATGGACAAATCCAAAACGTTCAACACCGATTTGGTCGGAGCGTTCGAAACGGATTTCCTCATCGACGCATCGCTGGCGCTGGCGACCTGCGCGAAAGCGCGGACCGAATCGCGCGGCGCGCAGGCGCGCACCGACTTCCCGGAACGCGACGACGCTAACTGGCTCAAGCATACCCTCGCCTGGCGGCAGCCGGATGGACCGCCGCGGCTCGATTACTCGCGAACCGTTACGATTACCGAGTTCGATCCTCAGGTACGAACCTACTAAAGGAGCGTTGGCAGACTCCATGGCGCAAATCACCCTCAACATCTTCCGGTTCGACGAAGCCGTCGATACGGTGCCCCACCGCGACGCGGTGACCGTCGACATTCCGGAAACGACCACCGTTCTCGACGCGCTCGAAACGGCCAAGGCCGAAGTCGACGGATCGATCAGTTTCCGCCGCTCCTGCCGGTCGGCCATCTGCGGATCGTGTTCGATGAACATCAACGGCGTGACGGGTCTGGCCTGTAAGACGCCGTGCAACACGGTGATGGACGAAAACGGCGTCGTGGTCGTCGACCCGATGCCGAACTTTCAGCCCATGAAGGACCTCGTGGTGCACATGGATCCGTTCTGGGACAAGTATTCGCGGCTTAAGCCCTACCTGCAGCCGAAAGACGCCGATTCGGCGAACGATCGAGAGCGCCGCGTCTCACCGGACGACATGAAGAAGCTCGTCGACGTGGCCAACTGCGTCATGTGCGCGACCTGCTACGCGCTCTGCCCCGTGGTCAGCGTCGATCCCGCCTTTGCCGGGCCGGCGGCCATCGCGTACGCGTACCGCTTCATCGAGGACGTTCGCGACGGCCAACGCACCGAGCGCATCGCGCAGATCAGCGAAGACTACCTGTGGCTTTGCGCGCATTGCTACGCCTGCTCGTATTGCCCGAAGCACGTCGATCCGCACGACCGCATCATCGACGTCAAGCGCGCGTCCATCAAGGATCGCGTGATGATGAACGAGCGCGGTCCGCGCCACGCCCTCGTCGTCGGCAAGACGATCAAACAGACGGGCATGCTGGCCGAGACGGAAGTCATTCAAGGCACGATCGGCCGCTTCAACGTGCGCGGCCTGCTCAAGGTCGCGCCGCTAGGGTTGCGGATGGCCGCCAAAGGCAAGATGCCGCCGCCGTTCGTCAAGCCGATTCCTAAGGTCGATGAAGTTCGTACGATTTTCGAATCGCTGGAGGTGCCCGTTTCATGAGCGCTACCCTGCTTCCCGAAGACCTTCCGCTCGACGCGCACCGGCGCACCCATTCGGCCGCAACCAAACGGTACGGATTCTTCCCCGGGTGCGTCGCCAAAGAGTCGTGCCGCGAACTCTTCAATTCCACCATGCTCTTAGCCGAACGGCTGAACATCGAACTCATCGAACTCACCGCGGCGTCGTGCTGCGGAGCGTCGGTGGTCAACGACGTCAATCGCGACGTCGCGCGCGTGCTCAACGCGCGCACGTACGCGCAGGCCGAAGCACTGGGCCTCGACGACGTGATTACGATCTGCTCGACGTGCACGGGCCACATGCGCGCCGCCAACAAAGAGCTGCGCGACAGCGAAGCGCTGATGGACCACGCCAACGCCATCCTTCGCAAGTTCGGCGCGAAGTACGAAGGCACGGTTACGGTGCGCCATTTGCTCTGGCTGCTCATCGACGACATCGGCCTCGACCAGTTGCGGTCGATGGTCGTTCGCCCGCTCAACGGTCTCAAGGTGGCGCCCTTCTACGGCTGTCACATCATTCGGCCGGAAAGCGTCAACGGATGGGAGTCGGCTCGCCGTCCGCACTCGCTCGAAGACCTCATCGAGGCCATCGGAGGCGAAGCGATCGATTATGCCGGGAAAACGCGCTGCTGCGGCTTTCACATTCAACTCGAGAAAGACAACGTTGCAACGGATATGGTGGGCCAAAACATGCGCATGGCCGCCGACCACGGCGCCGAAGCCGTCATTACGCCGTGCCCGCTCTGTCATCTGGCACTCGACGGTTATCAGGCAGATTCGGCCGCGCGTTGGGGACGAACCGACCTTCCGACGTTTCATCTCCCGCAACTGGTCGCGTTCGCGCTCGGCGTCTCGCCCGACAAACTCGGCCTCAACAAACATCTCATCGACCCGCGCAACATACTCGTCGAACGCGATTTAATCTCCTAAGGAAGCTCTGGTCATCCTTCCTTAATGCGTCGTTCCGCTCCAGCGATCGATCCGGCGTGCGCGGCGGCGTGCGGTCGCGCGCCGGCGCCCCTCCAGCCAAAACGCTAGGACGATGATTCCCGCAACTAAAAGCGCGTTCATGGCTTCCTCCTTACGACGTCTGCAACGGTCTTGACGATCTGCCGCCCGGCATAGCCGAGCCCGAGCGCGCGCGCAACGAACGGCTCGGCAATCTCAACGAGGCGCGGAACGCTTACCGATCGCCGCGCGCGCGGCGGTGAGACGAACGTCCCAAGCCCGCGTCGCGTTTCCACCACGCCGATTCGTTCGAGCTCCGCATAGGCGCGGTTCACGGTGTTCGGGTTGAGTTCGAGCGCCGCGGCGACGTCGCGCACGCTCGGAAGCCGGTCTCCGCTCCCGACCTCGCCGCGCGCGAGCGCGCCGAGCATCTGTTCCGATAGCTGCGCGTAGACCGGCACGGGCGAAGCGTTGTCAACGAAAAGCCGGCGCGCGTCCATCGTGTCCTTGTGTCCTAATACAGTAATACACCTATTGCATACCATAGCGCCTCGACGCGTTCGCGTCAAGCCGCCCCTTCGACTGCGCGCCCTGTGGGCGCTTCGCTCAGGGTGACGTGGAGGGGATGGCGCCGGCGGTCCGCAGCATCTCGAGCACCCGGTCGACCGGAAGCCCGTAGACCGTGACGCCGCGGTTGCCCGACATCGTCTTCGATTCGAAGAGCGCGTCGTAGATGGCGGCTTGCGTCGCCTCGACCGTGGCGCCGTAAATACCGTCGAGCGCGTCGTCGTCTTCGAGGATCGGACGAGCGGGAGCCGTCACGGTAAAGTTTGCAACGCGCTCGAAGACGTGCGACGTCGAGAATGCCAGAATCAGATCGCCGCTGCCGACGTGCGACGTCAAGCCGACGCGCCCCATGCCCAGGGCGGCGCGCAATGCGACCGCGTGCAGCTGACGGCTGTCGAGCGGAGCGTCGGTCGCGATCACGATGATGATGCTGCCCGATCCAAAACGGCCTTTGAGCGTGACATCTTTGGGAAAGACGGGATGCAGTTCGTCCTTCAAACGTTCGCCGACCGGAACGCCGAGGATCGAGAGCAGGCGCCGTCCGCTTCCGGTATTGTCGTTGACGAGCACGCCGACGTGGTAGCCGCCGAGATCGGACGGCAAAACGCGCGACGCCGATCCGATTCCGGCCTTGAACCCGAACGCGCTCATTCCGGTGCCCGCGCCGACGCTTCCGCGCTCGAACTGTCCGGTCTGGGCCGAGTCGAGCAAGCGCACCACGTCACTGCCGCTCACGGCGCGCGCTTGAATGTCGTTGAGTGCGGCGTCGTCGCACTCACCGACGACGGGCAGCGGTACGTCGTCGCCGCGGCCGACCGCGGGATGGTGCTCGATCACCCAACTGACGACGCCGTCGGCGGCGCGTCCGACGTCGAGCGTGTCGGTCATGACGACCGGTTCCTCGAGGTAGCCGGACTCCTCGATCCAATGCGTGCCGGTGAGTTCGCCGTTGCCGTTGAACGCGACGAATGCCGCAGAGACTTTGTGATTCCATGGGTCGGCGTTGGGGAGCACCGCCGTCGCCCCGGTTCGAATCGTGCTGCCTTCGACTTTCGTCACATGTGCGACGCGCACGCCCGGGACGTCGGTAATGCCGTCGAGCGGACCGGGCGGGAAAAGCCCAAAGCGGAACGGCAATACGGCATCTGCCGGAACCGCGACGGCAAGCAACGCGGCGGCTACCGCCGCACAGAGAAGACCGGCAGTGCGCATGGCCTTGACCATTGGACCCCTTCCGCATCGCGCCTGCAGGCGCGCACCGGGAACGTGGAAAACCCGTCGATACACAGCGAATTTTCAAAGCACGCCTGGGAGGGCCGAACCATTCTTACCGTTCCCGAAAAACTCAAAGTCGCGAAGCTCTGGGAGAACCTTTCGGTTCCCGAACTGATCGAGCACGCGATTGCAGCGCGGCGAAGGCGCCGTCGGTCCCGACGGCCAGGTCATCGTCGATACGCGACCGCACACCGGACGTTCGCCGAAGGACAAGTTTTTCGTCAAGGAACCCTCGAGCGAAGATCACATCGATTGGAACGACGCCAATCAAGCGATCGAGGCTTCGGCTTTCGACGCCTTATGGGAACGTGTCAGCGCGTATTTGAGCGAACGCGAAGCGTACGCGCTCGATTGTTACGTCGGCGCCGACGAACGCTACCGGATGCCGGTCCGCGTCTACAGCGAGTTCGCGTGGCACTCGTTGTTCGCACGTCATCTCTTCATCACGTCCGAGACGCCCGAGCCGGGTTTCGTCCCCGAGTTCACGGTCGTCGACGCAGCGCTCTTCCAGGCTGACCCGCAACGCGACGGAACCCGTTCGCAGACGTTTATCCTCGTCAACTTCGCGCGGCGAATGATCTTGATCGGCGGCACGAGATATGCCGGCGAAATCAAGAAGTCGGTTTTCACCGTCATGAACTACCTGCTGCCGCTGCGTGACACGCTGCCGATGCACTGTTCCGCCAACGTCGGCAAAGACGGCGACGTGGCGATCTTCTTCGGCCTCTCCGGTACCGGTAAGACGACGCTGTCGTCGGATCCGAGCCGCCCGCTGATCGGCGACGACGAGCACGGATGGTCGGCCGACGGCGTCTTCAACTTCGAGGGCGGCTGCTACGCGAAAGTCATCCGGCTCTCGCCGACGGCCGAGCCCGAGATCTGGGCGGCGACGCACCGGTTCTCGGCCGTGCTCGAAAACGTCGTCTACGATCCGAAGACGCGCGCACTCGACGTCGATTCTGAAGCGAAGACCGAGAATACGCGCGCGGCGTATCCGCTCGAGTTCATTCCGAACGTCGTGCCGGGAAGTCAAGCCGGACATCCGTCGACGATCATCATGTTGACCGCCGATGCGTTCGGCGTGCTGCCGCCGATCTCGAAACTTTCGCCGGAACAGGCGATGTACCACTTCCTCTCCGGCTACACCGCGAAGGTCGCCGGAACCGAGCGCGGCGTCACCGAGCCGCAAGCCACGTTCTCGACCTGCTTCGGCGCGCCGTTCATGGTGCATCATCCGACGACGTATGCGCGTTTGCTCGGCCGCAAGATCGACGAACACCGCGTCGAGTGCTGGCTGGTCAACACCGGCTGGACGGGCGGACCGTACGGCGTCGGCAAACGCATGTCGATCGCGCATACGCGCGCCATGGTCAACGCCGCAATCGAGGGGCGCATCAATCCCGAATTCGAGACCGAACCGTTCTTTGGCTTGCGCATTCCCAAGCACGTGCCGGGCGTGCCCGACGAGGTGCTCAATCCGCGCGACGCGTGGGCGGACAAGAGCGCGTACGACGCGCAGGCCAAGAAGCTCGCCTCGCTGTTCTTCGAGAACTTCAAGCGTTTCGAAGCGCAAGCTTCGGATGCGGTGAAGGCGATCGCGATCAAGCCGTAAGCGCTTCGCGTGCCTGTCTTTGCCGGTTTCGATCACGTCGACTGCCGCGTGCGATCGCTCGCGGCGGTCGAATCCTTCTACGATGCGCTGATGCCGGAGTTAGGATTGCCGCGTAAGCGGTTTTCGTACGTCGACGATGCCGGCGATTGGCACGAGGCCTCCGCCGATCATCGCTACAACACGATCGAGTTTTTCGAGGAAGCGCAGCCGGATCGCGCAACCTTCTTCATGGGTCTCATCGAGCGGCCCGACCACGTACCCGGCGCGACGCGCATCGCGTTTCGCATCGAGCACGACCGGTTGCTCGAAGTCGAATCGTTTCTGCGCGAGATCGGCGCGCGCAACATCGAGCGCGGAGAAGATTTCGAGTCGTATCCGGCAATCTTTTTCGAGGATCCGGCCGGGACGAAGCTCGAGGTCGTGGCACGCGCCGCCCAAACGCTCGAACTGGCGGTCTGACCCGGCGCGCACAAGCAACCGCTTCCCGGTTCCTAATGCCTCCTTCAGGCTTCCCTCCTGCCCCACGGGTATGATAAGCGCATGAAAATCGCCAGCATAGCCGCGCTGCTCGCGGCTCTCACCATGCCGGTTGCCGTGTCCGCCCAAGTGACGCAAGCTCCGGCCCAGCAGACCCAACGACAGACGAATCAAGCGGCCCGCGAATATAAACGCTGGACGAAGCGGCTCTCCGGTATTAATCTTTCGGCGCAACAGCAACAACAGGTTCAGCACCTGCTCGATCAGTTCGCCACGTCGCATCCCGCGGGAAGCCCGCGCGACCACGCGGGATCGCGCGCTCTGCACGAGCAGATCCTCAGCATCCTGACGCCCGCTCAGCAGCAGCAGCTTACGCAACAGATGCAAGCGCAGAAAGCTCAGCACGAGCAGCGGCGGGGACAAGAGGGAGAACCGCAAGGCCCGCAGGCCCCGCCGCCTCCACTTCGCTAACGACGGCTCACTAACGTCAATTCGACTGCGCCTTCGACCGTTCGAAGGCGCAGTTTTGTGAGGTCGGCGACTGCGAACGTCGCGGTTCGCGCAAGATTCGTTCGTCCGTAGAGCACCGCAACGACGTCCATTCCCGCGGCAAGCGCAGATGCAATGCCGGCTGCCGTATCTTCGATCGCGAGCGTGCGTTCGGGCTCGACCTGCAGCCGTTGCGACGCCAGTAGGTACCCATCGGGCGCCGGCTTATTCCGCGCAACGTCCGACCCCGTAACGAGAACCGGCGGACGCGGCAACTTCGCCATCGCGATCAGCCGTTCGGCCAAGTCCGCGCCGGCAGAGGTGACGATTCCCCACTTCGCACCGTCGCATTCGGCCAGACGCTCCGGCGCTCCGGGCGTCGCGGCTGCGGCTTGGTCGATCAGCGTCCCGTAGAGATCGAAGAGCACCGCATGATAGCGGAAGCTCGCCGGGGTATGATGCGAACTGGGGAGATGCGGATCAGCCATGATCGTAACGCTCGTTAGACCTTCCATCGCAGGCGCGGCGGCTCTTGCCGCGTTGGCGACGATATCGTGGTCGAGCACCGGCTCGGCCGTCTCCGCCGAACGATCCGATGTGACCGTGCCCGCCGGTTTTCGCGTCGAGATTGCGGCGCGCGTACCCGGCGCCCGCGAGCTGGCAGTCTTGCCCGACGGCGACCTCATCGTCGGAACCCACGACGCCGACGTCTATATCGTTCCGGATGCCGAAGCGGCCACTCCGGCACAAGCCTCCGTATACGCTACTGCGCCCGAAGGCGCGGCCGCCGGCGTCGCGTTTTCGCAGCGAACCAGCGAGATTTACATCGCCACCGAACACGCCGTCTTTGCAACGCGCTACGCACCGGGACGGCGCAAGGCGACCGAGTTGCGCAAAATCGCTTCCGTTCGTTCGGGACTGGTCGCGCCTCACAGCGACGGCGACGTGCATACGACGACGTCGGTAGCGGTCTCCGAGCGCTCAAATACGCTTTACGTTGCGGTAGGCTCGTCGTGTAACGCCTGCGTCGAAACCGACGCGACGCGCGCGTCGATCTTCTCGATGAAGCTTCCGGACGGTCCGCTCGTCAAACGTGCGACGCGTATTCGCAACGCGATAGCGCTCGCGGTCGACTCCGCCGGCGACGCACTCTGGGCGGGCGACGCCGGCCAGGACGATCTGCCGTTCGGTCATCCCTACGAGTTTCTCGACGATGTGTCGCTTCACCAAGGCGTTGCCGATTACGGCTGGCCGCAGTGCGAAGAAAATCGCAGGGCGTACGTTGCCGGTGCGGATTGCGCGAAAACCGTCGCGCCGCTGGTCGAGCTTCCCGCGTACTCGACGATCATCGGGGTGGTCTTCTATCCCGAGCAGTCTCGAGGGCGCTACGCATTTCCGAGCGCGTATCGCGGCACGCTTTTTGCCGCGGCACACGGCTCGTGGCATCGCGCTGAGAACGGCGGTTATGCCGCAATGCCGCAAGTGGTCTCGGTCGCGATGCGTGACGGCCGTCCGGTGACGGCCGTCGATTGGCAAAATCCAAGCGCTCAGTGGCGCACGTTCGTCGGCGGATTTCAGGGTAGCAGCGAAATGCACCGTAACGGGAGGCCTACCGGACTTGCGATCGGCATGGAAGGCAGTCTCTTCGTGGCCGACGATTCCAACGGCGTGATTTATCGCGTACGTCCGCTGCAAAAGCAAAAGCCCGTCGCGTTGTGCGACGGGCCTTGCGGTTCATAATCTGGCGTCGACCTACTTTCGAGGGACCCTGCGGTCCGACTATCATCGGCGCTGGCGGGCTTAACTGCCGTGTTCGGGATGGGAACGGGTGGGACCCCGCCGCCATGGACGCCAGAAACTTTGTTGGGGTCCCCAGCCGGCGCGAGCCGGTTGGGGCCTCAAACGTTGATCCCCGTCGCGATGGCGAGCCGGAGCTCCAGCCGATCGCGCCGGGAAAACTGTACGGAAAAGAACCTTCAGTGCCGCCATAAGCGGTGCGTAGTATTTATCAAAATTTCCGAGCGATTAGTACCGGTCAGCTCCACACCTTACGGTGCTTCTACCTCCGGCCTATCAACGTGGTGGTCTACCACGACTCTTCACCCTTACGGGATTGAGATCTCATCTTGGAGTCAGTTTCACGCTTATATGCTTTCAGCGTTTATCTGATCCGAACGTAGCTACCCGGCTATGCTCCTGGCGGAACAACCGGTTCACCAGAGGTTCGTTCGACCCGGTCCTCTCGTACTAGGGTCCACACTCCTCAAATCTCCTACGCCCACAGCGGATAGGGACCGAACTGTCTCACGACGTTCTGAACCCAGATCGCGTACCGCTTTAATGGGCGAACAGCCCAACCCTTGGGACCAACTACAGCCCCAGGATGCGACGATCCGACATCGCGCGTGTCTCCATCGTTACCGATGGCGCAGACTATATCTTCATCCTGCTCGGGCATTTGCTCGAGCGAGGAGCCGGCGTATTATGGCGGTCGTAGATTTACTCGAAACAACGAGTAGTGACTCACCATCTCGTCGCTCCACGTAGTGGAAGCGACTCAGTCGTTACGGGGTCAGACGGCATGATTGCGCGTCAGACTTCCCACGGTATTGTCCTCGGCCTCAGTCCACGAGTCCGATCGGAGTTCACCGTTATAAGCCGGAACTTTAAATGATGTTTCCATCATTTCACCCCTAATGTTGAGGTGCCAAACCTCCCCGTCGATGTGGACTCTTGGGGGAGATAAGCCTGTTATCCCCGGAGTAGCTTTTATCCGATAAGCGACGGCCCTTCCATTCGGAACCGCCGGATCACTTAGCCCTGCTTTCGCACCTGCTCGACTTGTACGTCTCGCAGTCAAGCTCCCTTATGCCTATGCACTCTGTACGAACGGTTTCTGACCGTCCTGAGGGAACCTTTGGGCGCCTCCGTTACTCTTTAGGAGGCGACCGCCCCAGTCAAACTGCCCACCTGACCATGTCCTACCGACCAGATAATGGCGGCTAGTTAGAATCCCAAGATTATCAGGGTGGTATCCCAACGTTGCCTCCCCAACGACTAGCGCCGCTGGATCATCGGCTCCCACCTATCCTGTACAGACAATCTCAAAACCCAAGATCAGGATACAGTAAAGCTTCACGGGGTCTTTCCGTCCTGCTGCGGGTAACCAGCATCTTCACTGGTACTGCAATTTCGCCGAGATCCCCATTGAGACAGCGTCCAAGTCGTTACTCCATTCGTGCAGGTCGGAACTTACCCGACAAGGAATTTCGCTACCTTAGGACGGTTATAGTTACCGCCGCCGTTTACTGGGGCTTCAGATCAAAGCTTCGCTTGCGCTAACCTCTCCCTTTAACCTTCCAGCACCGGGCAGGAGTCAGCCCCTATACGTCCGCTTTCGCGTTCGCAGAGACCTGTGTTTTTGTTAAACAGTCGCTTGGACCTATTTTGTGCCGCCTTCCTCAGCTTTCGACGCGAAGTCTAGACCAAAGAAGGCACCCCTTCTCCCTAAGTTACGGGGTCAATTTGCCGAGTTCCTTAACAGGGATTCTCTCGTCGCCTTAGCATGCTCTGCCAGTCTACCAGTGTCGGTGTGCGGTACGGGCACCTACGATCCTTCCTAGAGGCTTTTCTTGGCAGCGTGGAGTCAGTCACTTCGGCTCCGAAGAGCCTCGCATTCGCTTCTCGGCGTTACGTGTTGCGGATTTACCTACAACACCGCCTAACGGCTTAGACGCGCACATCCAATGGCGCGCTGACCTATCCTCCTGCGTCACCCCATCGGTTCATAGACTCTGATAGGCGGTATTAGACGTCGCGGGTCCTTTTGACGATCGCGTCGTCGCGCTTCGGTTACGATCCATATAGATCGCTCCCTCAACGCTCCTAGCGCTCGCGCAAGAAGTCCTCGCGAGGAGCAAGCTCCTGCGAGGCTGACCGTTACGATTTCTGACACTGTCTAACGGAGTCTAAACGGTCGTCGGTGGTAGCAGAATATGAACTGCTTGTGCATCGCCTACGCTTCTCAGCCTCGGCTTAGCTCCCGACTCACCCTGAGACGATTGACGTTGCTCAGGAAACCTTAGACTTCCGGCGTGCGGGGTTCTCACCCGCATTTCTCGCTACTTATACCTGCATTCGCACTTGTGGGTCGTCCACGCGTCCTTACGGTCGCGCTTCAGCCTACACCACAACGCTCCCCTACCGATTAGTTTACTAATCCCAAAGCTTCGGTTCGATGCTTGAGCCCCGTTGACATTTTCGGCGCCCCATCACTCGACTAGTGAGCTATTACGCACTCTTTCAAGGGTGGCTGCTTCTAAGCCAACCTCCTAGTTGTCTAAGCGACAAGACTTCCTTTACCACTGAGCATCGATTAGGGACCTTAGCTGTTGATCTGGGCTGTTTCCCTTTTGACCATGGAGCTTATCCCCCACAGTCTGACTGCTATGCGGTTCGCCGCGGTATTCGGAGTTTGATTGGGTTCGGTAGTCTGGTAAGACCCCTAGCCCTGTCAGTGCTCTACCCCCGCGGGTTAACACATAACGCTAGTCCTAAAACTATTTCGGGGAGAACCAGCTATCTCCGAGCTCGATTGGCTTTTCACCCCTATCCACAAGTCATCCAATGTTTTTTCAACAACAACAGGTTCGGGCCTCCACATGAGTTTAATCATGCTTCACCCTGCTCATGGATAGATCGCTCGGTTTCGGGTCTACTGCAACGGACAAACGCCCTATTCAGACTCGCTTTCGCTACGGCTCCGGTTCAACACCTTAACCAAGCCCGTTACAAGTAACTCGCAGGTTCATTCTTCAATAGGCACGCGATCAGCCTTGCTTGCGCATGGGCCTTTCACGGTTTGTAGGCACGCGGTTTCATGTTCTATTTCACTCCCCTCCCGGGGTTCTTTTCACCTTTCCCTCACGGTACTGGTTCACTATCGGTCTCCACAGAATATTTAGCCTTGGAAGATGGTCCTCCCAGTTTCAGACAGGGTTTCTCGTGCCCCGCCCTACTCACGGATAACGCCGCGAGATCGATGGCTTTCGTCTACAGGACTTTCACCTTCTATGGTGCGGCTTTCCAGCCGGCTTCTACTAGCTATCGATTTTCTTACTCGCGCTCGGATAATCAGCTCCGAGACGGCTACCGTACAACCCCGCTCGTGCAACGCCTGAATGCTTGCACACGAACGGTTTAGGCTGTTCCCAGTTCGCTCGCCACTACTACGGGAATCTCGTTTGATGTCTGTTCCTCCGGCTACTTAGATGTTTCAGTTCACCGGGTGCGCTCACTCGCGACTATTGAATTCATCGCGGTGTCCATGCCCATGACGGCATGGGGGTTGCCCCATTCGGATATCGCCGGATCATCGCTTCTTAGCAGCTCCCCGACGCTTTTCGCAGCTTGGCACGTCCTTCATCGCCTGTGGAACCAAGGTATCCACCTGCATGCCCTTATTTCATTTTGATTTGATACGCAAAATTGCACCATCGTTCACCGCGGCTCTTCGCACTAGGCTCAGAGTGTCACGGTTGTGATGGCCGCTTCATGTGTTGCGACACATGAAGGTTCTTTTCCATACAGTTTTCAAAGATCTCTCTCGCGGCGGCTCGCGTCGTTGCCGTCACGGCTCGTGTACCGTAGCACACTTCGCCGGCCGGCGCCTTGCGATCCATCCGCGATTCTCGAGGGTCGTTCCCTCAAAGCTGAACAGTGCAGCACCTTTTGGTATTTCTACCTCGGTAGACCCCCATTGCGGGAGCCGCGCATTCGAAAACGGTGTCGATTACCGTTCGCGGCCACGCTCGCCTCCGGCCCTACGGTCGGGTTGACCGATGAGGCTCCTTGGCGTTTGGTGGCATAAGTCTGTGGTCGACTTAGGTAGGTACGCCGGCGCACGCGTGAAAGTTCACGCGCCGTCGACATGTACTCCTTAGAAAGGAGGTGATCCAGCCGCACCTTCCGATACGGCTACCTTGTTACGACTTCGTCCCCCTTACCTAGCATACCTTAGACGCCTTGCTCCTTGCGGTTGCACGGGCGGCTTCGGGTACACTAAACTCAGGTGACGTGACGGGCGGTGTGTACAAGGCCCGGGAACGTATTCACCGCAGCGTAGCTGATCTGCGGTTACTAGCGATTCCGACTTCATGGAGGCGAGTTGCAGCCTCCAATCCGAACTGAGAAACGGTTTATGAGATTAGCTTGCCCTCGCGGGTTAGCGACTCGTTGTCCGTTCCATTGTAGCACGTGTGTAGCCCGGGACGTAAGGGCCATGCTGACTTGACGTCATCCCCACCTTCCTCCGGCTTGTCACCGGCGGTCCCGCGTGAGAGATCTTTTGGACCAACACACGGCAAGGGTTGCGCTCGTTGCGGGACTTAACCCAACACCTCACGGCACGAGCTGACGACAGCCATGCAGCACCTGTCTCTGCGTTCCATTGCTGGAAAACCTAGTCTCCTAGGATAGCGCAGGATGTCAAGCCCCGGTAAGGTTCTTCGCGTTGCGTCGAATTAAACCACATGCTCCACCGCTTGTGCGGGCCCCCGTCAATTCCTTTGAGTTTTAACCTTGCGGCCGTACTCCCCAGGCGGGACACTTATTGTGTTAACTGCGGCACAGATGGAGTCGATACCACCTACACCTAGTGTCCATCGTTTACGGCTAGGACTACCGGGGTATCTAATCCCGTTTGCTCCCCTAGCTTTCGCTCCTCAGTGTCAGAACAACCCCAGATGATCGCCTTCGCCACTGGTGTTCCTCCCGATATCTACGCATTTCACCGCTACACCGGGAATTCCATCATCCTCTGATTGCCTCAAGATCGGTAGTATCTACACCGTTCCCCGAGTTGAGCCCGGGTCTTTCTTTGCAGACTTACCGATCCACCTACGAGCGCTTTACGCCCAATGATTCCGGACAACGCTTGCCCCCTACGTCTTACCGCGGCTGCTGGCACGTAGTTAGCCGGGGCTTCCTCCAGGGGTACCGTCAATATCGTCCCCCTCGACAGTGGTTTACGACCCGAAGGCCTTCTTCCCACACGCGGCGTCGCTCCGTCAGGCTTTCGCCCATTGCGGAAAATTCCTCACTGCTGCCTCCCGTAGGAGTCTGGACCGTGTCTCAGTTCCAGTGTGGCTGGTCGCTCTCTCAAGCCAGCTACCCATCGGAGTCTTGGTAGGCCGTTACCCCACCAACTAACTAATGGGACGCAGTCCCCTCTTAGCGCGGATTGCTCCTTTCATCGCCATGTGATGCCACTTAGCGATCGTATGCGGTATTAGCTAACCTTTCGGCTAGTTATCCCCCACGCTGAGGTAGGTTGACTACGTGTTACTCACCCGTCTGCCACTAAGTATTGCTACTTCGTTCGACTTGCATGTGTTAGGCACGCCGCCAGCGTTAGTCCTGAGCCAGGATCAAACTCTCCATAAAAAACTCTATGGAAAGCCAATCAAGGCTCTCTAATTTCGCGCGCCGTTTCAGAACCGTTTGCGACTCGGTTCGCATCCCGAAGGATGCCGGCAGAATTGTACGTTCTCGCGATTCTCAAAGACATTGCCAGAATCGACCTTGTCTTAGAGGTCGGAGACCCACAGACTATTTGCGCTGCTGCACTGTTCAGTTTTCAAGGAGCGAACCTAAGCGGCCGGGTCTGTCGCACGCGTATCTTGTCGACCGCGTTTTGCGCCCGGCGGCTAGAGTCACGAAGGCTATCTTATCGCCGGGGTCCCGGCGTGTCAAGGAAAGCTGCCGTATTAGGCCCCATCGGGGACTGACCGCTTCGCACGGGCGGCCGGCCTTCAGGCGCCGCCCTCTACCTTTCCTGAAACCGGCTCGCGACCGGTTGGTTGCAGCCAGCCCCGGCGAGCGTCAGACTTTTCGCGAAATCGTCTTTGCCTGCATGAACAACAACAGGTAGTCGGGGCCGCCGGCTTTGCTGTCGGTGCCGGACATGTTGAAGCCGCCGAAGGGATGGGCGCCCACCATCGCCCCCGTGCTCTTTCTATTGAAGTACAGGTTGCCGACGAAGAACTCGTCGCGCGCCCGCGCGATTTTGCGTTCGTCGCTGGTGTAGAGGGAGCCGGTGAGACCGAACTCGGTGTTGTTCGCGATCGTCATCGCGTCATCGAAATCTTTGGCCTTGATGACGGCGAGCACGGGACCGAATATTTCCTCTTGTGCGATCGTTGCATCGGGCGCGACGTCCGCGATGACCGTTGGTTGAAGAAAGAAGCCGACGTTCCCGACGCGCTCGCCGCCCGCGACGAGACGTCCCTCGGACTTCCCCTTTTCAATGTAGCGCGATATGGACTCGAGCGCGCTCTGGTTCACGACCGGTCCCATGTAGTTCGCGGGATCGGCCGGATCGCCGACCACAATCGTTGCGACGCGCGCGCGAAGCTTCTCCACAAACGTGTCGTATATCGGCGCTTCGACGACGGCGCGCGAACACGCCGAGCACTTTTGTCCTTGAAACCCGAACGCCGACGCGGCAACGCCTTCGACGGCTGCGTCGAGATCGGCGTCGGCGGCGACGACGATCGAATCCTTACCGCCCATCTCCGCAACGACGCGCTTGATCCACTTTTGGCCGGCTTGCGGTTTGGCGGCGAGTTCGTTGATGTGCAGTCCGACTTCTTTCGAGCCGGTAAACGAAATGAAGCGCACGAGCGGATGCGACACGATGAGATCGCCGATCGTGCCCCCGGATCCAGGAACGAAGTTTACGACGCCGTCGGGCACGCCCGCTTCGCGCAGCAAGTCGACGAACCACGCCGCAATAATCGCCGCATCGCTCGAAGGTTTGAGCACGACCGTATTACCGGCGACGATTGCCGCGGCCGTCATTCCGGCCATGATCGCGCCGGCAAAATTCCACGGCGGGATGACGGCGCCGACGCCCAACGGGATGTAAATCATCTCGTTGCGCTCGCCTTCGAACGGCACGATGGGATGCGGGCGCGCGTAGCGCAACGCTTCGCGCGCGTAGAACTCCAGAAAGTCGATCGCTTCGGCGATGTCACCATCGGCTTCGGGCCAACTCTTGCCGACTTCGTACACGAGGAGCGCGTCGTACTCGAATCGCCGGCGGCGAAGCAACTCGGCAGCTTTAAAAATATACGCTGCCCGGTCCTCGAGCGTCAGCCGTTTCCACGACTCGAACGCGCGCGCCGCCGCCTCGATGGCTTGGGCAGCTTGTTCTTTCGACGCCGAACTCGTGAGGCCGACGACCTGCGACGGGTCGGCCGGGTTCAGCGACCGGATCTTGGCGTCGGTTTCGATGCGTTTTCCGCCGATGACGAGGGGATAGTGTTTGCCGAAGCCTGCTCTGACCGAGTCGAGCGCGGCGCGCATCGCCGCCGCATCGGCGGGGTCGCTGAAGTCCTTGACGATTTCGTTTTTGAAGGGCGCGGTGCGCTCGAGCGTCGTGGTCATGCTTGCGTAGTACCAGGGCCGCCACCGGGCCTCCTCGCGGGGGACACGCGCCGCCGTCGTGGCGAAATGGACGTGCGTGAATTCCAGCACTGAATGCTCGTGCGCCAACTGATCGCCGTCGCCGTCGCCTCGGTCTTTCTCGGCGTCGGCCTTGCGGGCGAACCGCTGCTGCCGTTGCGCGCGTTGCTCGCCGGCATTCTAGTCGTCGGAACGGCGTTGCTGCTGGGCAGGCGCGCGTCGCCGCTACTCGTTTTCTTCATCGGATTTTTCGGCGTCGTGGTGACGCACGTCCTACAGGACCAGGACCCGTATCTGCTCGGTACCGGCGTTGTCGCGCTGGCGCTGGGCGCGCTGGCCGCTTCCTCGTACGGACGCCGACAGGCGCCCGCATTTCTCATCGTGCTCGGAGCGGTCGTTGGCGCAGGCCTCTTCTTCGGGGGCGTTCCGGCGGGCTATTAGTCACGCATGTCGCGCGACGCGGCCGCCCACTGCGACGCCCAGCGCGGCGACGACGAAGCAGAGCGCGGCCGTCATGACGGTCGAACCGATGGCCTCGCGTCCCGCTTGATTCGGCGCAATCCACGCCCCGACGTGCGATGCGACGAACGTTCCGATGGTCGCGTCGGCAATCACCGCAATCGCCACCGCAACGAGCGCACGCGGCCAGCGCAAACGCTGACCCGCTATGATGCCGTAGGCTGCGAACAAGATGACCGCCAGCAACGCAAACTGTCCGTAGTTGAAGGCGAACGCGCGCGCGATGGCGGCCGCAACCGCGTCGAAGGCGACCGCGACGGCCGAGAAAAGCAACGCCAGTCTCAGCATGCGCGCGCTTCTAGGGAACCTTTACTTCACCAGTTCGATCAGCGAAAGTTCGGCCGCATCGCCGGGCCGGACCCGCGTTTTCGTAACGCGGGTGTAGCCGCCGCTGCGACCCTTCAAGGCCGGTGCGATCTGCTCGACGAGTTTTTTGACGACGGCCGGTTCGGTGATGAACTCGGCGAGGTTGCGGCGCGCCGCCAGATCGCCGGCTAGCGCGGCGGTGATCAAGCGCTCTATGACCGGACCGATCTCCTTGGCCTTGGCCGACGTCGTTTCAATCTTCTCGTGTTTGAAGAACGACGTTGCAAGATTGCGAAGGAGCGCCTTGCGGTGTCCGTCGGTACGCGAGAGCCGTTTGTAGGCGATATTGTGCGGCATGTCGTCAATCGCTACGATAGACGCAGCGACAGCCCCCTCTCCGTAAGCACCTGTTTGATTTCGTCCAGCGACTTCTTTCCGAAGTTGCGCATCTTCATAATCTCGTCCTCGGTGAGATCGAGCAGTTCGGAGACCTTCGAGATGCCGGCGCGCTTGAGGCAGTTGAACGAACGAACCGAGAGATTCAGCGTTTCAACCGGCACGTCCCATTCGTTGGGCGGCGCCTCGGGAAGCGGTTCGGCGCGGTTGGTGAACGAGACGAACAGGTCCATTTGCTCCTGGACGATCTGCGCCGCGGTCGAGAGCGCCTCTTCGGGCGTCACCGAACCGTTCGTTTCGATTTCGACGGTGAGCCGGTCGAAATCCACGCTTTGTCCGACGCGCGTGTCGTCGACCGTGAAGTTCACCTTGCGAATCGGCGAAAACATCGAGTCGAGCGGAATCAATCCGATCATGTGCTCGATGTTCCGCTGGCGGTCGGCCATCACGTAGCCGCGACCCTTTTCGACGCCGATTTCCATCGAAAGCTTGGCGTCTTTTGCCGAGAGCGTTGCAAGCCGATACGCCGGGTCGAGAATCTCGACGTCGGCGTCGGGAGCGATGTCGCCGGCCGTCACGTCGCGAGCTCCGCCCGCGTTGAGCATCAGCACCTTGGGTTCGTCGGTATTCAACTTCACCGGCAAACCCTTGAGATTGAGCATTAGCGCGATCGTATCTTCCACCATACCGGGGATGGTAGAAAACTCGTGCAGCACGCCGTCGATCTTCATGTACGTAACGGCCGCACCCGGGATCGAACTAAGCAGCACGCGCCGCAGCGCGTTGCCGAGCGTAATGCCGAATCCGCGCTCGAGGGGCTCGATCACGAACTTCGCGTAGTGATCGCGCCGTTCGCGAACTTCGATCGTCGCGCCGGCGGGCGCTTCCAGAATAGTCATTGAGAAGAGTCGTCCTTTGTAACCGCTTGCGTTATCCGCCCGAGTCCTCTGACTCGAACGATCGTACGTCTAGCAGCAGAGATGAGGAAGCGCTGAATAAATCAGACCTTCCTTAGTTGTGCGTCCTTATCTTGAGTAGTATTCGACGATGAGTTGCTCGTCCACCGGCGTGTCGATCTGCTCGCGCGCCGGCATCTGCAGCACTTTTCCCATCTTGTCCTGATCGTTCCAATCCAGCCATTCGGGCGGCCGCCGGCCGGCGGCGACCTCGAGATTCGACTGGAATACGGTCGACTTCAGGCTGCGCTCGCCGATCGAGATCGCGTCTCCGGGCTTGCATATGTACGACGGGATGTTCACGAGGCGGCCGTTGACGCGAAAGTGACGGTGCGTGACGAGCTGGCGCGCTTGCGCGCGGCTTCCCGACAAGTTCAGCCGATACACGATGTTATCGAGCCGTCGCTCCAGCAACGCCAGAAACGTCTTACCGGTTTGACCCGGGACGCGCGCCGCTTCGCGAAAGTAGTTTTCGAACTGCGTTTCGTGAACGCCGTAGTAGCGGCGCATCTTCTGCTTCTCGCGAAGTTGCCGCCCGTACTCCGAAACCTTCGTGCGTGATTTGCCGGCGGTCTTCTGGCCGGGCGCGGTTCCGCGACGTTCGACGGCGCATTTTTTCGAAAGGCAGCGGTCGCCTTTTAAAAACAGTTTGATTTTTTCGCCCGTTTTGCTGGCCGCGGTTTCGCGGCGGCACAGCCGGCATACGGGGCCGGTATAGCGCGACATAAACTCTCCTGACTAAACCCGGCGGCGTTTCGGCGGGCGGCAGCCGTTGTGCGGAATTGGGGTGACGTCCTTGATCATCGTGATTTCGAGACCCGCGGCCTGAAGCGACCGGATTGCAGCCTCGCGTCCGCCGCCCGGGCCTTTCACGAAGACGTCGGTCGACTTCATTCCATGGTCCATCGCCTTGCGCGCGGCCGCTTCTGCGGCCATCTGCGCCGCGAACGGCGTCGATTTCTTCGATCCTTTGAAGCCGAGATTACCGGCCGACGCCCACGACACGACGTTTCCGTGCGGGTCGCTGATCGTTACGATCGTGTTATTGAACGACGCGTGCACGTGCGCCACGCCGGATTGAACGTTCTTGACTTCGCGCTTACGGCGCGACTTCGTTTGCTTCTTTGCAGCCAACCGAAATCTCCGATATTTATCTTTCCCCGAACGACGGGGTGTCGTCGCCTCGACCCATTTTCAGGATCTGCTTTCACGAACGCTCGGCGATGGCGATCGCGCTGCCGCGGGCACCCAGGAGAGAGCGGGCGCCACAATCCGCCATTCTACCCGACCCTCGGAACGAACGCAAGGGCCCGGCGGCTGCCGGGCCCTTGGCTGCTCTTCCGATCCCCAGCGGGGCGAAGGGCTAGAACTTGAGGCCTAGACCGACGTAGGCACCGTTGAACGAGAACGAGATCGGCGCGTTGTTCTTGTTCGCACCGTTCTCGCCGGCCCAGCCGGCGTCGAGGAAGACCGGCCCTGCGACGACCCAGTTTACGCCAACCTTGTACTTGAGCAGGTTGTAGCCGATGCCGTACGAGGTCGGGCCCGTGTTGATGGCCGCGTTGGTGTACGTACCCCTGTAGTTGGGATAGTAGTAGACGCTGCCGTAGAACGAGAGGGCCTGATCGAGGTCGGGCAGCTTCTCGATGCCGCCGCCGACCGCCTGAAGGTTCGGATAGCCGTAGTTGCTGGAACCCCAGATGTAGCCGACCCCGATATAAACGCGCGGATTGAAGACCCGAACGCCGAGACGCACGTCGACGTCGCGGTTGACCGCGTTGAACGCCGGAACGTAGGTCGCGAAACGGCCGCCGATTGCGGTAACGTAGCACTGCGGTGCGTTTTGCGGGGTTGCAACGTTCTGCGCTACGCCGCAGGGATGCGGATAGCCCCAGTTGTTGTAATCGCCTTCAACCATCCACGGGATGTTGAACGCGTCGAATTCCATCGCGCCGCGAACCGAGAACGAACCGCCCGTCCCGCGCGACGAGTTCGCAAACTCGTTGTATATATGGGGCGAGATGATGTAATCGCCGGCCACAAACAAGTCTTTGTATTGCGGTTTCGGCGTCGGTGCGGGCGTCGGCGGCGGCGGCGGTGGTGCCGAAGCCGGCGGCGGCGGAGGCGGCGTCGCGGGAATGTAACGCACGACGACGAGATGTTTGTCGGGTACCCACAAGACGTAGGCGCCCATCGTTTCCGAGATGACGCGCACGGGAACGAGCATGTTGCCTTGATACATCATCGGCGGGACGTCGAGCGGACGCGACTCGCCGTTGATCAACACCTCGGGCTTGCCCACGGTGACTTTGATTTCGGCGCCCGGTTTACTTACCGTCGCCGTTTGACTTCCGGCATCGTACGATACCGTCGCGCCCATTTGTTCGAACATCGAACGTAACGGAATGAGAATCGTACCGCCCTTGACGAGCGCCGCGAGCACGCGGCCTTGTTTGAGGACGTCCGGTTTGGTGTAGACGTGGTGGTCGTTATACAGAATCGGAATTTGGCCTGACGGCGGCGTTCCGAAGTTCGCTTCGGGCGTAGACGACGTCTGTGCGAGGCTCTGCCCCGCGCCTGACGGCGCTGCAACCGCGCTGAGCGTGCCGGCAGCCGCGACTAGGACTGCGAGCAGAGCGGTGCGGGTTGGTTTCACAAAAAGCCTCCTGAAAAGCAGTGAATCCGAGAGCTCGCCTGGCGGCTCTCCTCGCAACACTATGCCACGAAGCGGCCGGTCGCGCAACCCGAAAAGTGAGCAGGCCCCTGCCGTAGTGGGGCCTGCTCCCTTTTGGTTACCTTTGTCTTAGGCCCGGCTGGATCGAGCTAGAATCGAATACCCAATCCCACGAAAGGCCCGTTTGCCGAAATGTTCGCGGGCGCGTTGGTTTTGTTGGTGAGATAGTTGCCCATCCAACCCGCCTCGATGAATACCGGGCTCTTACCGATAACGTAGTCGACGCCGGCTTGATATTTATACATCGAATATCCCAACTGCAGTGTCGCGGGCTTGAGCCCCGGCTGCCCCGTAATCGAACGAGGAAACTCGTCATTGTAGAAGTTGCCGGTGACGCTGGGATAGTACCAGAAGCTTCCCAAGAACGACAGCGGGACGTCGAGATCCGGCAACTTTTCGACGCCGAACCCGAACCCGCGCGTCGTTGGATAGCCGTAGTTGTTCCACCGCGTGAGATATCCCACTCCAACGTACACACGCGGGTTGAGAACCTTCACGCCCAACCGAACGTCGACGTCGTCGTCTTGCGCTTGGAACGACGGCACGAACGTTTGATATCCGCCGCCGATTCCGGTGACGAAACATTCGGGGTTGATCGCAGTGCTCGTTGCGGAACCGCAGTCGTGATGGTATCCGTACTGTTCGAACGAGCCTTCGATCATCCACGGAATGTTGAGCGCGCTAAACTCCCACGCACCCCGAATGGCATACGAGTTCGTTCCGGTATTGCCCGGGCTGAATTCGTTATACACCTTCGGTGAAATAATATAGTCGCCGGCGATGAAGAGATCTTTGTATTGCGGGGTCGGCGTCGGCGCAGGCGTGGGCGCGGGCGGCGGCGGCGCGGTGGTTGGCGGCGGCGGAGGTGGAGGCGTGGCCACGACGTACCGCACCACGACGAGCTGCCGATCCGGAACCCACAGGACGTAGGCGCCCATGGCCTCGGAGATGACGCGCACCGGTACGAGAACGTTGCCCTGATAGATTACCGGCGGCACGTCGAGCGGATGCATTTCACCGTTGATCGACACTTCCGGCTTCCCAACGGTGACTTTGATTTCTGCGCCCGGCTTGCTGACCGTCGCCGTCTGGCTTGCGGCATCGTACGACACGGTTGCGCCCATTTGTTCGAACATCGAGCGCAACGGAATGAGAATCGTCCCCCCTTTGACCAGCGCCGCAAGCACTCGGCTCTGCTTGAGAACGTCCGGTTTCGTGTAGACGTGGCGATCGTTATAGAGGATGGGGATTTGGCCCGAAGGAGGCGTGCCGAGATTCGGCGCCGCATTCGGGCTCGCTTGTGCAACGCGCTGTCCTCCGTTCGAGGGAGCGGCCTGCGTGCTCATAGGAGAAGCAACCAAGGCCATAGTCACAAGGACAGCGGAGATGATTGATTTCATGAGGCCTCCTCAAGTAGCTGGTCACTCGAGAGCTCGCCCGCCAGCTCCGATGGAGCAGCTTATACCCATAATTCACAACGAGCCCCGGCTTGCGCCGGAGCTCGTTGCTTTACGGAAGAGACCCCATTGTCCCTAGAACTTGATGCCTAATCCGACGAACGGGCCGTTGTCGGTTACCCCGGACGGTGCGTTCGTTTTATTGCTGAGATTATCGCCCATCCAGCCGGCTTCGATGAAGACCGGGCTGTTGCCGATCACGTAATCGGCACCGATCTGATACTTGTACAGCGTGTACGCGAGCGATGCGGAGATGGCCGTATTCGAGAAATTGCCTTTGACCTGCGGATAGTACCAGAAGCTTCCGAAGAACGAGAGCGGCACGTTGAGATCGGGCAGTTTTTCGATGCCGAATCCAACGCCGTTCATGTTCGGGTAGCCGTAGTTGGTCGAACGCCATAAGTAGCCCACGCCGATATACACGCGCGGATTGAGCACGCGAATGCCCAAGCGCGCATCCACGTCGGTGTCGCGCGCGCTGAACGCGGGGACGACCGTCTGGTAGCCACCGCCGATTCCGGTGACGAAACACTCGGGATCGACGACGGCCGACGCCGAGGTGTTGTTGCAGTTATGCGGATAACCGTACTGTTCGAACGAACCTTCGACCATCCACGGAATGTTCAACGCGTTGAACTCGATCGCACCGCGGACCGCATACGAGCTCGTGCCGGTGTTACCCGGGCTAAACTCGTTGTAGACCTTCGGCGAGATGATGTAGTCGCCGGCGACGAAAATGTCGTTGTACGGCGTCTTCACCGGAGCCGGCGTCGGCGTCGGCGGCGGGGGCGGCGGCGGTGCGCTGGCCGGGGGCGGCGGCGGCGTCGCCGGAATGTACCGGACGACGACGACGTGCTGATTCGGAACCCACTGCACGTACGCGCCCATGCCTTCGGAAATGACGCGAACCGGCACGAGGACGTTGCCTTGATAGATCATCGGCGGGACGTCGAGCGGACGCGATTCGCCGTTGATCATAACTTCAGGCTTACCGACGGTCACCTTGACCTCCGAGCCTGCTTTACTGACGGTGGCGGTCTTGCTCCCGGGGTCGTACGATACGGTCGCCCCCATCTGCTCGAACATCGACCGCAAAGGAATGAGGACCGTACCGCCCTTGACCAGCGCCGCAAGGACGCGGCCCTGTTTGAGAACGTCGGGCTTGGTGTAAACGTGGTGGTCGTTATAAAGGATGGGAATCTGGCCCGACGGCGGAGTTCCGAAGTTGGCCGGCGGCGTTGTTCCCGTCTGCGAGACGCTGTTGCCTGTGTTTCCAGACGCCTGCGCATTTGACGGGGCGAACACCGCGCTGAAGCCCCACGCCGTTGCGATCAACGCCGCGAGGACTCCGGTGCTCAGTCGTTTCACGAGTGCCTCCTTAAGATATGGGAAGTCCTAACTGATGGCGGGAGCACGCGCTCCCGCCGGGTGTGGGACCCTGCGAACGGATGTGCGGTTGCGCGGGGTCCGCCCCAACGGTAGCCCTTATTCCCCCAGCACGGCTGAGGGTAAACGCCAAAGCCAGGCAACTCCGATGAAAGTCTCAGCCGCAGCCAGGGCAAAGGCCGCTTTCGGCGCCGCCCCTGCCGCCGCCAAGGCCAGGTGTGCGAGCACCGCGGTCGTCAAGGCCGGAGCGATGACCTGCGGCAGAATGACGGCCAGATTCCAGATGCCCATGGTCGTCGCAAGCGCTCCGGGCGGCAGGATGCGGCACGCGATCGACCAGTCCGCCGCCAAGAAAATGCCCCATCCGAATCCCGCGACGAGCGTCGCTGCGGCCGCGCCGGCAAACGTGTGCGCCGCAATGAACCCGCCGAGCGCGATGACGACGATGGCTCCGCCTGCCGTTGCGACGAGGCGTTTATCGAAACGATCCGACGGGCGCGCCGCCGCGGCGGCTCCCAACGCTCCCATGGCGGTGAATGCGAGGATCAGCTCGCCGCTTTGCAGCTTGGCCACCGCAAGCGACGGCGTTTCCAATACTCCGGTAACGTAGAACAGCAAATAGCCGAGCAGCGTGTAGAATCCGACGTAAACGAGTGCACGCGACACGAACAAATCGGCAAACCCTCGCGTGAAGCGCAACCGCTCGCGCTGCGGAGGCGGTTCCAGCGCGATACGGCGAACGTGCGCGCACGTCGCCGCCGCCGTTCCGCCCAACAGCACGATCAACGACGACGCGAGCATCCGGCCGTCGTTTATGGTCGCGGCCAGTACCGCACCGAGCGCGTTGCCGGCGCTTTGCAACGCCGCCATCCACGACGACGCGCGTCCGAATTCGGAACGAGGAATCGCGTCGGGAATAATGGCTTGATACGGCCCAATCGCGAAATTCAAGCCCGCCTGCAATGCGACGAACGCGAGCGTCAGCGCCGTGAAGTTTCCGGCGGCGAAAAAACCGGCGAGCGCAAACGCGCCGATCGCCGTGCCTGCAACGTAAAACTCGATGCGCCGGCTTCCGTGCCGGCGGCGGTCGTCGGAGAACGGCCCGACGGCGATCTGTACGACGGCGGCAACGAGCGCGCCGATCGTGGCCAAACGTCCGTATGCGATCAGCGCATTCGAGCTGGCGACCAGCTCGATCGTGCGCGCCTGCAGCGAAATCCCGAGCAGCGCGCCCCAGACGGCCTGAATACCCAGCCAAAATAAGCCCAAGCGCAGCGCGCTAGGCGTGTTCGCACGCATACCGGTACTCCGCAACGGTGTCGGCGTCGAAGGCGAGTTCCGGCGCGCACCCGCGCACGGCGACGCACGGTAATCCGGCCACGCGCGATGCCTCTCGCTCGACGGCCGCGACGCTCAAACGGCCGGCCGCCAAGCGCAGCAGCGGCACCACACCGATGATCGACGCCATACGCCACGGCGCTTTGCGCGCGCTAAAGAAGGTCGCGGCGAGACCGGCGATGCGGTCTCGGCTCCCCGGCGGCAGCAAGAACACGCCGCCGTTGATCACGCGTTCGCCCGCCAGCGTAATTCCGGCCGGCGGTGCTTGCGGCCAACGCGCGGTGAACGCCGCGTGTTCGATGAGCGGCATCCCAATCGCTCCGGCCGGAACGCGCCGGATGAACCCGTCAACCGATGCCGGCGTCACGTACGGCAGATCGCTCGTCGCGTAGAGAAGCGGCTCGTCATCGTCGTCCCACGCATGCAGGGCGAGCGCGACGTTCTGCTCGCCGGTGATGCCTTCGTCGACGAAGCGCTCGACCCGAGCTTCGCACGCCGCCCGAACCTCGCTCCCCCCGACGACGGCGATGCGCGATGCGCTCGCGCCGCGCAATGCGTCGAGGATCCGGTCGAGCATCGTGACGCCGCGAACGGGCGCGAGCGCCTTCACCGCCGTTCCCCCCAGACGCGCGTACTCGCCGTCGACCCGGCCTCCGGTCGTAACGACCGCCTTCACGGGAGAAGTCCCGGAAGCTCGGCCTGCGCCGGAACGTCGCCTGCGGCCATCGCGAGCGTCTCGTTTGCGCGTTCGCCGTAGCGCTCCATCAACAGCGCGCCCAGCATCTCCGCGTCGCGCGCCGCATGCCCGTCGGCGTGGTTGTTGAAAAAGACGTACGTTTGCGCGGCCTGGCCGTCGATCTCGGAAATACGTTCCGTCCACGGTACCAGTTCCTCGGGAGCGTATTCGTAGCGATAACGGCTAACGTTGCTGCCGCGCCACCATTGGCTCGCATTGCGGCCGTGAAAGCGCACGTAACCGACGCTCGACGTCACGTCGGCCGAAGGTGCGAGCAATCCCTCGAGGGCCGGCATGTCGGCATTGCAAAATCCGACGCCGAGTTCGCGCAACAGCGCCGTCGTCGCCGGCTGCTGCCAGAGCCGGTTACGGAATTCGAACACGAGCGGTATCTCGGTGAATGCTTCCGCGATGCGCTTTAAGCGATCGTTGGAAGCGCTTGCGGGCTTGAATGCGTTGGGGAATTGTGCCAAGACGCAGGCGAGTTTTCGCGCCGAGAGCACCGGCTCCACGGCGGTGCGAAATGCCGACGCGTCCTCGTGCAGTTCGGTTGCGGCACCGGATGCGTGCGTGAGCGTCTGCGGCATTTTGAAACTGAACCGGAAGTCTGCCGGGGTGCGACCCGCCATCGTTTCGGTGGTTCGCGGCGACGGGACGCCGTAGTAACTCGAATCGATCTCGACCGCGCGGAACACGCGCGCGTAATAGGGCAGCATCTCCACCGGCTTGATCTTCGCCGGATAGAACGGCCCGATCCATTCCTTATACGAAAAGCCGCAGGTTCCGACGTAGATCACCGTGTCGCCTTTAAACGAGTCGGGCCCGGCATTGCCGAGCCCGATTCGATTCACCTTACTTCTTGGTAGCGACCTTCTTCTTACCGGCCACCGTACGTTTGGGCCCTTTGCGGGTGCGAGCGTTGGTCTTGGTTCGCTGGCCGCGCACCGGGAGGCCGCGGCGATGGCGAACGCCGCGATAGCAGCCGATCTCCATCAGCCGCTTCACGTTGCCCTGAACCTCGCGCCGCAGATCGCCTTCCACGCGCAACGCCAACGCGTCGATTGCGTCGCGCAGTTTCTTCTCGTCGTCCTCGCTCATCGCTTTGACGCGCAAATCGGGGCTGATTCCGGCGTGGTCGACGAGCTTCATCGCGGTCGTCCTTCCAATGCCGTAAATGTAGGTCAGTGCGATCTCGATGCGCTTTTCACGAGGCAAATCGATGCCGGCGATACGGGCCATATCTCTTCCTTATCCTTGAACCTGTTTGTGTTTCGGATTGACGTCGCAGATCACGCGCACTTTGCCTTCGCGGCGAATGATCTTACACTTTTCGCAAATCCGTTTGACTGAAGGTCTAACTTTCATGTTGTAAGGCGCTCCGATGCCGGTCCGCTCGAGACTCCCCGTGGGGAGCCCAAATGGACTCGGTGGCGATATTGAATTTGAGTTCGGGACTACGGCGAGGCGGGTGCTTCGTCATACGCGGGCTTCCTGGGGAGGGCGGTACTGCTGGGCGACATCCGGCTCGCCGGCGTCGCGCAGGGTCAGAATCCGCGGGCCTTCGTCGGTCACCGCTATCGTATGCTCGAAGTGCGCTGCGAGTTTACCATCTGCCGTGACGACTGTCCAGCCGTCCTTGAGGATTGCGACCTCGTAGTCGCCTTCGGTGATCATCGGTTCGACGGCCAGCACCAGGCCGGGCCGCAGTTCGGCTCCCGTGCCGGGCTTGCCGTAGTTGGGGACCTGCGGATCCTCATGCATCTCTCGCCCTACGCCGTGCCCGACCAAATCGCGCACGACGCCGTAACCGTTTCGCTCGGCGTGCGCTTGAACGGCCGCTCCGATGTCGCCGACGCGTCTGCCCGCCTGCATCGCCGCAATGCCTTCGAACAAGCATTCCTGCGTCACGTCCAGCAACCGCTGCGCGGCGGCGCTAATGTTGCCGACCGCCACCGTTGCCGCGCTGTCGCTGACGTAGCCCTCGAGCGTGGTCCCGATGTCGATCGACAGCAAATCGCCATCGCGCAAACGCCGGCCGCCGGGAATGCCGTGCACGACTTCGTCGTTGACCGACGCGCAAATCGATCCGCTGAATCCGCGATATCCTTTGAACGTCGGCACGCCGCCGCGGTCGCGAATGCCCTTTTCGGCCATGGCGTCCAGTTCGCGGGTGCTGACTCCCGGTCGAGCCGCACGCATCAATTCGCTCAGGACGGTTGCGGTGATTCGTCCGCTGCGCCGCATGATTTCGATTTCGCGCGCCGACTTCAACGCGATCATTGCTTGCGCCGCCCACCGGCCGGCGCGACGTCCGCCAGTGACGCCGAAAGCTCTTCCTTCAGCGTCTGCGGTTTAATCTTCAAGAGCAGCTGCTCCGTGACTTCCGGCACGCTGCGCAGCGCGTCGACCTCGACGAGCTTGCCGGTCTTCCGGTAATACTCGATGAGCGGCCGCGTTTGCGCGTCGTACACGTCGAGCCGCTTGGCGACCGTTTCCGGCTGGTCGTCCACGCGCTGAATCAACGCGCCCCCGTCGCCGTCGTCGATGCCGGCGCGTTTGGGCGGATTGGTCAACGTATTGTACGTGCGGCCGTTGCGCGGGTTCGACCAGCGGGCGCTCAAACGCGAGACCAAGGTGGCGCGATCCGCGTCGAAGAGGACGACTGCATCGAGCGGCACCTTCTTGCCGGCGAGCATCGCGTCGAAACGTTCGGCCTGCGCGACCGTGCGCGGGAAGCCGTCCATCACGAAGCCCGAGGGATGCTTTTCGAGCTCTGCCGCGATCATCTCCAATATCAGCGCGTCGGGAACGAGTTCACCGCGCTGCATGTACCCTTCGGCCTCTCGGCCAAGCGGGGTGCCGTCCGAGCGTTGCTCGCGCAGGATGTCGCCGGTCGAAACCTGTCCGACGCCAAAGCGTTCCTGCAGCATTCGCGCCTGGGTGCCCTTGCCCGCGCCGGGAGGTCCGAGGAAAATCAATCGCACGTGAGAGCCCGCGTTACCGTTTGATGAAGCCCCGGTAATCGCGCATCGCCAGGCGCGCTTCGATCTGCGTGATCGTGTCGAGCGCCACGCCGACGACGATCAGCAGCGACGTCGATCCCAAATAGAACGTCGTCACCGACAAACCGCGCTGAACCGCACCCGGCAGCACGGCGAGCAGGCCCAAGTAGATCGCCGCGGCGGTCGTGATGCGCACGAGGATCTTGTTGAGGTAGTCTACGGTCGGCTGGCCCGGACGAATGCCGGGAATGAACGCGCCGGTCTTCTTCAAGTTGTCGGCGACGTCGCGCGTGTTGAGAACGATCGAGCTGTAGAAAAACGTGAAGATCACGACGAGCAGAAAGTAGACGATGTTGTACACCAAGCCGTTGACGGAAAAGTGCACGCTCAACGACTCGGACAGCGCCGCGAGGTTGGTGGGGAATTCGATCGGACCGAGCAGATGGAAGTAGGTTGGAGCGACCCCGGTGTGTCCGAACCACGACAGCGCCTGCTGCGGCAGCAGCAAGATCGAGATCGCAAAGATGATCGAGATGACGCCCGCATTGTTGAGGCGCAACGGAATGTAGGTCGAGCGGCCGGCGAACATCTTGCGGCCGACCGTCCGGCGAGCCTGCTGCACCGGGACGCGCCGCTGCCCTTGATACAGGAAGATGATCGACACGATCACGATCAGCGCGATGACGATGTAGAGGACGATGTTGAGAATCGATTCGGCGCCCTGCGACGCCGACGTGAACGTCTGAGAGACGTAGGTCGGGAAGCGCAGGACGATACCGATGAAGATGATGAGCGATACGCCGTTGCCGATACCCTTGTCGCTGATCTGCTCGCCCAGCCACATCAGGAAGAGCGTGCCGGCGACGAACGTAACGATCGCGAAGAGCAAGAACCAAATGCTGTGGTCGTAGAAGACGCCCGACTTCTCCATCGCGTTGGCCATGAACGTCGCCTGCATGGTCGCGAGCACGATCGTGAGCCAGCGCGTGTACTGGCTGATCTTTTTGCGCCCCTCCTCGCCGCCTTTCTTGGCGAGTTCCTCGAGATGCGGCAGCACGACGGTCATCAACTGCATAATGATGGATGCGTTGATGTAAGGCGTGATGCCCATCGCGATGACGGAGAGTTTTTGCAGCGCGCCGCCGGACAGGAAGCCCAGCAGGTTGTAAAACGTCCCTTGCTGCAACGCCTGCTGCCACGCTTTTTGATTGACGTCGGGCAGCTGCACGTGAATCATGAAGACGAACCACGCGAAGGCGAAGAGCACGAAGGCGAGCCTCTGCCGGATCTCCGGCACGAGGACTGCCGCGCGCAGATTATTGAGCATCGTGAGGTTCGTCGAAGCGCGCGCCGGCGGCCGTCAACGCTTGCCGCGCCGACTCGGAAAACAGTACGTCGCGGAACTGCAGACCTTGCGGAAGCGTACCGCCGGGCCTGGGGGCGCCGAGAATCTTGACTCCGTCGAGCGTCTTCTTGAGGACGCCCTTCTCGCGAAGCGCCTCGGGCGTGACGACGACGGTTGCGTCCCACTGCGCGAGCCGATCCAAGGTGACCACGGCCATGCGAGTCCGAAAGTGGCCGATGTCGCGCGCTTTCTGCGAATATCCGCGACGATGCGGCAGCCGGCGGGCCCATGGAGTCTGACCGCCTTCGAAGGCGGGGCCTTTGCCGCCGCCCGAGCGGACGGTCTGACCCTTGCCTCCCTCGCCGCCGGTTTTCACCATGCCGGAGCCGTGGCCGCGGCCGATCCGCTGGCGCTTGGGACGGCTTCCCGGTGAGGGCACCAGCGCGCCCAACTTCATGACGGCGTCGCCGGTGGCGACTGCGCCGCCGGCCGGGGACGTCTGAGACTTGCGGCGCGAAGGCGCCTTCTTCGTTTGTTTTTCGTCTGCCATATTCGTGCTCGTTCGCGTCGTTACGACGCTTGCGCGGTGTAAATCTCTTTCACGGTTTTGCCGCGCAGCGCGGCAACTTGCTCGGCGGTGCGCAACGATCGCAACGCTTCGACCGTCGCCATCACCACGTTGATCGGATTGGTCGTGCCGAGACATTTGGTGAGAATGTCGTGGATGCCGGCTAGTTCGAGCACGGCGCGCATCGAGCCCCCGGCGATGACGCCCGTTCCCGGTGCGGCGGGCTTGAGCAGCACGGACGCGGCGCCGACGTGGTGGCGCACTTCGTGCGGAATCGTTTTCTCGACCATCGGCACGGTAACCAGACTCTTCTTGGCCTGCTCGACGCCCTTGCGAATCGCCTCGGGAACTTCGCCGGCTTTGCCGATGGCAAAACCGACCTTCCCTTTGCGATCGCCGACCACGACGAGTGCGCTGAAACTGAAGCGCTTTCCGCCCTTGACGACCTTCGCAACACGATTGACGCGCACGACGGTTTCGTCAAAGCCGCTGTTGTCGCGATCGCGACCGCCTCGAAACTGCATTAAAAGTTCAACCCCGCTTCTCGTGCCGCATCGGCCAACGCGCGCACGCGCCCATGATATTTGTATCCGCCCCGATCGAAGACCACGTCGGTAATTCCGGCGGCTTTGGCTTTCGTCGCGATTGCGCTGCCGACGGCCTTGGCGGCATCCACGTTCGTTTTCGACTGCAACGGCCCGCCGAGCGTTTTGTCTACCGTCGATGCCGCGACGAGCGTGTGACCCTTCGCGTCGTCTACCACCGTCGCGTAAATATGGTGCAGCGTGCGGCGCACCAGCAGACGCGGCCGTCCGGCGTCGCCCCCGATCTTCTTGCGCGCGCGCTCGTGACGTGCCCGCCGCGCATCGTTCTTAGAGCGCGCCATTACTTCTTGCCAGCCTTTCCGGCTTTTCCGAGTTTCTTGCGAACGTATTCGCCCGCATAGCGAATGCCTTTTCCTTTATAGGGCTCGGGCGGGCGGAGGCGGCGAATTTCGGCGGCCACCTGTCCGACGGCTTGCTTATCGATGCCCTCGACGTGGATCTTGTTTTGACCCTCGACCGAAAGCGCGATGCCGTCGGGCGGTTCGAAGACGACCGGATGCGAGTAGCCGAGGCTCAGATTCAGCTTCTCGCCCGACTTGGCGGCGCGGTAGCCGACGCCTTGAATCTCGAGGCTCTTGCGGAATCCCTTGCTGACGCCCTCGACCATGTTCGCGATCAGCGTGCGCGTGAGACCGTGGACCGAACGGTGTTCCTTGGCTTCGCCCTTGCGTTCGATCACGACGCTGCCGTCCTCGACGCGCACGTCGACGACGCGCGTCAAGATCGCTTGACGCAGTTCGCCTTTGGGACCTTTGACCAGCACGTTGCCGGCGTCGAGCGTGACGTTCACGCCGGACGGTACCGTAACGGGCATTTTACCTATGCGAGACATTTGGGTTTCCTTTTACCAAACGTAGGCCACGACTTCGCCGCCCACGCCGGCCTTTTTCGCACTTTTGCCCGACATGATGCCTTGCGGCGTCGAAATGATAACGAGTCCCAAGCCGCCCAGCACGCGCGGAATGTCGCTCTTTCCGGTATAGACGCGCAATCCCGGACGCGAAATCCGGCGCAGTCCGGTGATGACCTTCTCCTTCTCGGGCCCGTACTTGAGCGCGATGCGAATCGTCCCTTGCGGACCTTCGCTCACGCGCTCGAAGCCCTCGATGAAGCCTTCGTCTTGGAGAATCTTCGCGATTGCCTGCTTCGAACGCGAGGCCGGAACGTCCACCGTCTTGTGATTGGCGGTGTTGGCGTTGCGGATTCGAGTGAGCATGTCCGCGATCGGGTCTGTGATAGCAGCCATTATTTCACCACGACGCTTTCGTTACGCCGGGGACGACGCCGCGATGTGCGTTCTCGCGAAAGCAAATGCGGCACATGGCAAACTTCCGAAGGAAGCCGCGCGGACGTCCGCACACCCTGCAGCGGTTGTGCTTGCGAACGCCGAACTTCGGCGTACGCAGCGATTTGGCGATGATGCTCGTCTTAGCCATTACTCTACTGCCCTAGCGCCCCTTCTGAAGCGGAAGTCCCATAGCCGTCAAAAACTCGGTGGCTTCTTCGTCGGTCTTGGCGGTCGTCACGATGGTGATATCCATGCCTCGCGCCTTGTCGACCTTGTCGTAGTTGACCTCGGGAAACACCAGCTGTTCCCGCAGGCCGAGATTGTAGTTTCCGCGTCCGTCGAACGATTTTGCCGGCAGTCCGCGGAAGTCGCGGATGCGCGGCAGCACGACGTTAAACAATTTGTCGAGAAAGACGTACATGCGCTCGCCGCGCAGCGTGACCTTGGCGCCGATGTTCATGCCTTCACGCAGTTTGAACGCCGCAATCGACTTGCGAGCCTTCGTCACGATGGCTTTCTGGCCGGTGATCGCCGCCAGCTCCGCGACGGCTGCGTCGAGCGCCTTCGGATTGACGATCGCTTCGCCCACGCTCATGTTCACGACGACCTTTTTGACCGCCGGAATTTGATGGACGTTGGCGTAGCCGAATCGTTCCTGAAGCTGCGGACGAACCGAGCCTTCGTATTTTTCTCTTAAGCGCGTCACCATCGTTAGGCTCCCTTCGCCGACTCGCGCGCCGGCTCGCCGCAACGGCCGCAGACGCGATGAACCAACCCGTCGGAGGTGCGGCGGTTCCGCAAACGTGCCGGCGTCTTGCACTTTTCGCAAACGTACTGCAGCGCCGAGAGAGGCAGCGGAGCTTCTTTCTCGATGATGCCGCCGGTTTGCATCGAACCGCCCATGTTGCTCGACTTGCTTCCCTGCTTGGTGTGACGCTTGACGACGTTGAGCCCTTCGACGGTCGCCGTGCCGCGGCGCGCCTGAATCGCCTTCACGATTCCGCGTTTGCCCTTTTCTTTGCCGCGGCGAATCATCACGGTATCGCCTTTGATCATGCTCGTTTTATCCGGCATCGTTTTATAGAACCTCCGGCGCGAGGGAGGCGATCTTCAGGAAGCCGCGGTCGCGCAGTTCGCGCATGACCGGTCCGAAGACGCGCGTGCCGCGCGGATCGAGGTTGTCCTTTTCACCTTTGATGATGACGCATGCATTGTCGTCGCAGCGCACGACGGAGCCGTCGCTACGCCGAATCGGAGCGCTCGTACGCACCACGACGGCTTTAACGACCTGCCCCTTCTTCACGGCCGCTCCGGGGATCGCGCTCTTGACCGTGCCGACGATCACGTCGCCGACGTGCGCGTATTGATGACGGCTGCCGCCGGCAACGTGAATCACGAGCAGTTCGCGCGCGCCCGAATTATCGGCGACCTTGAGCCGGGTTTCGTGCTGAATCATTTCGCGCGTTCCATAATCTCGACCAGACGCCAGCGCTTCTCGCGCGAAAGCGGCCGGCACTCGACGATGCGCACGACGTCGCCGACGTTGGCTTCGTTACGCTCGTCGTGGGCCTTGAAGCGCGTGGACTTGCGGATGATCTTGCCGTAGGTCGGATGCGGTACCCGCGTCTCCGCCACCACGACGATCGTCTTGTCCATCTTGTTCGAGGCAACGCGCCCTTGCTTGACGCGGCGCGATCCTCGTTGCGTTATGCTGCTCCATGGTGTTCCTCGGCCAAGCGCTTTTCTGAGATGACGGTCTGAATTTGAGCGTAGGTACGGCGCATCGCGCGGATCTTGCTGAAATCCGTGAGGTGGCCGGTGCGCAGCGCGAAGCGCAGGTTGAACAGTTCAGACTTCGTGTCGCGCGCCTTCTGCTGCAGTTCGTTCACCGTGAACGTGCGAAACTCGTCGAGCCCGCTTTTCTTCATGCTCCAGCCTCCTCGCGCGAGACGATCTTCGTGTCGATCGGCAGTTTGGCGGCCGCGCGGCGCAGCGCTTCGCGAGCGACGTCCGGCGCGACGCCGGAGAGCTCGAAGAGCACGCGTCCCGGGCGAACGACCGCGACCCAAAACTCGGGGTTACCCTTGCCGGCGCCCATGCGCACTTCGGCCGGCTTTTTCGTCGCGGGCTTGTCGGGAAAGACTTTGATCCACACCTTACCGCCGCGTTTGATGTGACGCGTCATGGCGATACGCGCCGCCTCGATCTGCCGGTTCGTCATCCAACACGGTTCGGTCGCCTTCAATCCGAAATCGCCGAACGTCAGCGTGCTGCCACGCAACGCGCGGCCGGTCATGCGTCCGCGCTGCACTTTGCGCCATTTCACTCGTTTGGGCGTCAGCATTACGGTGCGGCCTCCCCCTGCGCTTGTTCGGTTGCGGGACTCTCCTGGTGCGACGGCGGCGCGGCCGCTTCGACCAGCCGGTCGACGCCAGCTTCGGGAGCGCTCTCATCGGGAAGCGCCGCTTCGGTAAGTGCCTGCGCTTCGCTTTCGTGTTCCGGCATCACGATCGGCGGTTCGTGACCTGCGGGCTCGGTCGTGACCGTTTCCGCGACGGGCGCGGTTTCGCTCGCAGCGACGGGCGCGGTTTCACTCGTTGCGGCGGGCGTAGTTTCGCTCGCAGCGATGGGCGCGGTTTCACTCGTTGCGGCGGGCGTAGTTTCGCTCGCAGCGATGGGCGCGCTTTCACTCATAGCGGCGGGCATAGTTTCGCTCGCTGCGGAGGGCGCAGCCTGCGGCGCGCGGTCGGTCCGTCCACGGCCGCCCCGGCCACCGCGCTCGCGGCGCTCGCGGAAGCCTCCGCGGTCGGCGCGATCGCGCAAATTCGATTCAACGCGCGATTGATCCGGCAGCACTTCTCCGCGATAGATCCATACTTTCACGCCGATGCGTCCGAACGTAGTAAAGGCTTCGACGTTCGCGTAATCGATGTCGGCCCGTAACGTGTGCAGCGGCACCTTGCCGTCGGCGTTGCGCTCGGTGCGTGCGATTTCAGCGCCTCCCAGACGACCCGAAACTTGCACTTTGACGCCGCGCGCTCCGGCCTTCATCGTCCGCATGATCGCCTGCTTCATCGCGCGACGGAATGCGATGCGCTTCTCCAACTGATCGACGATGTTTTGCCCCACCAAGCGCGCGTCGAGCTCCGGATGCTTGATCTCCATGACGTTGACTTGCACGTTCTTGCCGGTGAGCTTTTCGAGGTTCTTGCGAATCTCTTCGATGCCGATGCCGCGCTTGCCGATGATGATGCCCGGCTTAGCCGTATTCACGATGACGCGCGCTTGATTGGCGCGCCGCTCGATCTCGACTTTGCTGATCGCGGCCGAGCGAACCCAGCGGTTGAGGAACTTGCGAATGGCGACGTCTTCGTGAAGCCAGTCGATGTAATGTTTTTTCTCGAACCAGCGGCTGTCCCACGTACGCGTGATGCCCAGGCGCAGACCGACCGGATGAATTTTTTGACCCATGCTTACCCCGCAGCCCCCGCGCTCGCGGCGGCCGTCTGTTTGCGGCGCTTACGCCCCGTCGTTTTTTCGCCGGAAGCGGCCGCACGCAGCGCGCCGCGGACGGCGACCGGCTTGAACGGATGCACCGGCCCGCTTACGCATCGTCTTTGCGGGACGCTCTTCGCTGACGACGACCGTCACGTGCGAGAGACGCTTGCGTTTGAAGTACGCGCGGCCTTGAGCGCGCGGATCCAGCCTTTTGGTAAAGCGGCCGCCCGGGCCGCCGTCGACGGTGATGCGCGCGATGTAGAGATCGTCGGTATTCATATCGTGGTTGTTGCCGGCGTTGGCCACGGCGCTGCGCACTAATTTGGCAATTGGCTCGGCCGCAAAGACGTCGGCGAACTGCAGCAACACGAGCGCTTCGCGAACGCTCTTGCCGCGAATCGCGTCGGCGACCCGCCGCAGCTTGCGCGGACCGGTGCGCGTGAAGCGCAGGTGTGCGACCGCTCCGGGAGCAAGCGACGCCGCGGTCACGGTTTCACCGTCGCTTTATCGCCGCCGTGGCCGCGGAAGTGGCGCGTGGGAGCGAACTCTCCGAGCTTGTGTCCGACCATGTTTTCCGAGACGTAGACGGGGATGTGCGTCTTGCCGTTGTGCACGCCGATCGTGTGGCCGACCATGGCCGGCACGACCGTCGAAGCGCGACTCCAGGTTTTCACGACGCGTTTTTCCCGCGTTTCGTTGAGCTTCTCGACCTTCTTGATGAGATGCTCGGCCACGAACGGGCCCTTTTTGAGACTGCGACCCATTACTTGGAACCCCGCTTGCGAACGATCATCTTGGTGGTGCGCTTATTGCGCCGCGTCTTTTTGCCCATCGTCATTTGGCCCCACGGCGTCGTGGGCGGCCGGCCCGACGTCGAGCGCGCTTCGCCGCCGCCGTGCGGATGATCGACCGGATTCATCGCGATGCCGCGAACCGTCGGACGCTTGCCCAAATGACGCGAGCGTCCCGCCTTGCCGATGACTTGGTTCTCGTGCTCGATATTGCCGAGCTGACCGATCGTCGCGCGGCACTCGACGTGAATCTTGCGCACTTCGCCCGACGGCATACGCACCTGCGAATACGCGTCTTCCTTGGCCATCAGCTGCGCGGACACGCCGGCGGAGCGAACGAGCTTGCCGCCTTGACCCGGGCGCAGTTCGATGTTGTGAATGACCGTGCCGACCGGAATGTTCTTGATGGGCAAGGCGTTGCCAATCTTGATGTCGGCTCCCGGGCCGGACTCGATCGCGTCACCGGTCTTGAGACCGAGGGGTGCCAGAATGTAGCGTTTCTCGCCGTCCTTGTAATGCACGAGTGCGATGCGGCACGACCGGTTCGGATCGTACTCGATCGTCGCCACCTTGGCCGCAATCCCGTCTTTGGCGCGCTTGAAATCGATGATGCGATAGCGCGGGCGCGTTCCGCCGCCTTTGTGGCGCACGGTGATGTGGCCGTTGTTGTTGCGGCCCGCGTGCTTCTTTCCGGTTTCCAGCAACGATCGCTCGGGTGCGGTCTTCGTGAGTTCCGAGAAATCCATCGTGGTGATGAAACGCCGTCCCGGCGACGTCGGCCGATATTTCTTTACTGGCATTGTTTATTGCTCAAAGTAGTTGACGCCGCCCAGCTCGATCTTTTGCCCGGGCTTGAGCGTGACGATGGCTTTCTTGCTGTCCGACGTTTTGCCGGTCGTCCGCAGGCCGCGCCGCGCGAAGCGCCGCGTCTTTCCGCCGACGTTCACCGTGTTCACCTTGGTGACGTTGACCTTGAACAGCTCTTCGACCGCGTGGCGAATCTGCGTTTTCGTCGCGTGCGGATTCACCAAAAACGTGTACTGCTGCGCCAGAGCATCGGCCATGGATTTCTCGGTGATGCGTGGAGCGATGATGACGTCGCGTGCGTCCATTACGATGCGCCTCCGTCGGCAGCGAGCGTTTTGACGACTGCGTCGTAGCCGGCCGTCGTGAAGACGAGGCGCTCGAAACGCAACACGTCCTTGACGTCGAGCGCGCCGTCGTCGGTCACGCCGACGCGGCGCAGGTTCGCGGCGACGCGCGCGATCGTCTCGCGGTGGGCTTCGTCCCGCGCGCAGACGACCAGCGTCGACGGCCCGGTCTTTGCCTCTTTGGCGCTCCCGAAGAGCAGTTTCGCGAACTCGGCGGTCTTTGCAATCGGAAACTCTGCGGCGTCGAGCAGCGTTACCGCGCCCGAACCGAAGCGCTCCCCGAGCGCGGCAACGAAGGCCGCACGGCGTTCCTTCTTATTGAGCGACTGGACGTAACTGCGCGGCTGCGGTCCGAAGACGACGCCGCCGTGGCGCCACTGCGGCGAGCGAATCGAACCCTGGCGCGCGCGTCCGGTGCCTTTTTGCTTCCAAGGCTTACGGCCGCCGCCCGAAACCTCGTCGCGCTTTTTGGTCGATGCCGTACCCGCGCGGGAATTGGCAAACTCGCGGTGGACGGCGCGGAAGATCAGATGCGTTTTGGAGGCGGGATCGGCGGCGAAGATCGCCGGCGCGTCGATTTCGCGCACGACGTTTCCGCCGGAATCGATAACGTTCGGCATCCCGTTAGGCCTCCGCCGCCTTGGGCGCCTTGACGCTGCGCCGAACGATGACGACGCCGTTCTTGGCTCCCGGGACCGGGCCGCGCACGAGCAACAGGTTGCGCTCGGCGTCGGCACGCACGACCTCAAGATTTTGGGTCGTCGTCCGGTCCACGCCGTACTGACCCGGCCGCCGGCTGCCCTTGAGCGTGCGGCCGGCGTTGGTGTCGCCGTTGGATGCGGGCTGGCGATGGATCATCGAGCCGTGGCTGGCTCCGCCGCCGCTGAAGTTGTGGCGCTTGATGCCGCCCGAGAATCCGTGTCCTTTCGAGACGCCGACCACGTCGATCCGGTCGCCCGGCTCGAAGGCCGCAACGGTGACCGTCGCGCCGAGGTCTGCTCCATCGATGTCGTCGCGAAACTCGCGCACGAAGCGCACCGGCTCGACGCCTTGCTTCTTGAAGTGTCCGGCAAGGGCTCGGGTGACGCGCCGTTTCTTTACGGATTCGAAACCCAAAGCGACAGCATCGTAGCCATGCTTCTCTTTCGTCCGGCGCTCCACGACCGTGCAGGGACCGGCTTCGATCACCGTGACCGGCACATAGCGCCCGTCGTCGGTGAATACGCTCGTCATCCCAACCTTGCGGCCAAGGATGTTCTTCATACGTCCTCGTCCTGAGTGATTTAAGTACACGGGTCCAGGCGTACTGCTCTACTACCGTTGCCGGCACACGAAACGAAGCCGCGGCCGGCCTGGACCACAACCTGGGCAGTTTACCAGGCGCCGCTGGGCGCGTCAAGCGCCGGCGATACTACGGCGCGGACCCGACCGCCTGGCTGCTTTTACGTGAACGCGTCCAGCCCGGTAATCTCCTTGCCGACCACGAGCGTGTGCATTTCGCTGGTACCTTCGTACGTGAGCACCGACTCGAGATTATTCATGTGCCGGATCACCGGATACTCGAGCGTCACGCCGTTGGCGCCGAGCACCGTGCGCGCCTGGCGCGCAATGGCGAGCGCTTCGCGAACGTTGTTGAGTTTCCCGAAGCTCACTTGCGCGGGCGCCAGCCGGCCTTCGTCTTTAAGGCGCCCGAGGTGCAGCGCGAGCAGCGTGCCCTTGTTTAACTCGAGCAGCATGTCCACGAGCTTCTGCTGCGTTAGTTGAAAACCGCCGATCGGGCGATCGAACTGCACGCGCGATTTTGCATACTCCAGAGCAGCTTCGTAACACGCGCGCGCCGCGCCCATGGCTCCCCACACGATGCCGTAGCGGGCCTCGTTCAAGCACGCCAGCGGACCGCCCAGCCCGCGAGCACCCGGCAACAGCGCGTCGCTGGGAAGGCGGCAATCCTGCAAGACGAGTTCGCTCGTGATCGAGGCTCGCAGCGAGAGCTTGCGGTGAATGTCGGCCGCGCGAAAACCTTTGGTTTGCGCCGGCACGATGAAACCGCGAATGCCGTCGGCGCTTTGCGCCCAGACGATTGCGAGATCGGCAATCGACCCGTTGGTGATCCACATCTTCGTTCCGTCGAGCACCCAATCGGCTCCGTCGCGTCGCGCGAACGTGCGCATTCCTCCGGGATTGCTGCCGAAGTCCGGTTCGGTCAAACCGAAACATCCGATCGCTTCGCCGCGCGCCATGCGCGGCAACCACGCATTTTTCTGTGCCTCGTCGCCCCAGCGATGAATCGCGAACATCGCCAGCGATCCTTGCACCGAGGCGAAGCTGCGTACGCCCGAGTCGCCCGCTTCCAGCTCGAGGCACGCCAGCCCGTAGGCGACCGCACTCGCCCCGGGACAGCCGTATCCCTCGAGATGCATGCCGAGCAGGCCGAGCGCGCCGAGCTCCCGGCCGAGTTCGCGCGGCAGCGTTCCTTCCTCGAACCATTCGCCGACGCCCGGCAACACGCGGTCGCGAACGAAGGCGCGCACCGTGTCGCGGATCAACCGCTCTTCATCGGAAAGCAGCGACGACGTGCCGATGAAGTCCACGGCGTCGAGCGCGCGTGGCGCCGTGCGCGTCGCGCTCACCGGTTCACCCAGCTCATGTCGGCGTATCGTCTTCCGCTGACTGCCTGCGGATGGAAACACGGTATCGAGGGTATCGATTTCGTCGGCAGAGAGTTCGACCTCGAGCGCCGCCACGTTCTCCTCGAGAAACCTGACCCGCTTGGTCCCGGGAATCGGCACCACGTCGTCGCCCTGCGCGAGCAGCCACGCGAGGGCGATCTGCGCCGGCGTGCAGCCCTTGCGCGCGGCGAGTTCTTCCACTTCGCGCACCAGCGCGCGGTTGCGATCGAAGTGCTCGCCGGTGAAGCGTTCGCTGGTACGCCGGAAGTCGTCTTCGGCGAAATCGTCCTGACTCGCAATCGTTGCGGTCAGGAATCCGCGTCCGAGGGGACTGTAGGGTACGATCGCCGCGCCGCACTCTCGCGCCGCCGTCAACTGTCCGTTGCCTTCGAGATCCCGCGACCACAGCGACCATTCGTTCTGCACGGCGGTGATGCGATGCACGTTCGCCGCACGGCGCAGCGTCTCGGCGCTTGCCTCGGAAAGCCCGATGAAGCGAACCTTCCCTTCCCGCACGAGTTCGGCCATCGCACCGGCCGTCTCTTCGATCGGCACGTCGAAGTCGAGACGATGCTGATAGTAAAGGTCGATGCGGTCGGTGTTGAGGCGCCGTAACGAAGCTTCGCACGCCGAGCGAACGTAGGAAGGCCGTCCGTCAATGGCGCGCTTGGAGGCGTCGTCGCGGTCGCGGACGATGCCGAACTTGGTGGCGAGGAAGACGCGATCCCGGCAGGTGGCGATCGCCTTGCCGACCAGCGACTCGTTCGCGCCGTGACCGTACGTATCGGCCGTATCGAGCATCGTCACGCCCAAGTCGAGCGCGCGCGCGATCGTGCGCAGGGACTCCGCCTCGTCGCCCGCACCGTACAAATCCGACATGCCCATGCAGCCGAGACCCAGTGCGGAAACGAGTGGACCGTCCCGGCCGAGGCGACGTTGCTTCACGGCGTTGACGACCTCGCGCTCCGCGTCAGCGTTTGAGGACGCGGGCGAGCTTGTCGAACAGCGCTTCGGTCGAACGTTCGAATTGGTCCTCGAAGCGCCGCCAGAGCAAACGTCCGTCCGTGTCGGAGAGCATCGCATCGACGCGATAGACCAGTACCGTCTGCTTTCCTTCGGTCGTGAGGTGAAACGCGTGCGTGCCGTCGATGCCGTCGTTTTTTATGCGCCAGACGATCCGTTCTTCGGGTGCCGCTTCCGCGAGAACCCCGTGCATGCCCAAATGCCACTCCTCGGTTTTGCCGGGGACCAGCGGTCCCGGGGACCGCATGAACGGCTGCGAGGCGAACGGCCAAATTTGGTCGCCCGAAGTGCCCATTTCTTCGAGAAGATGGTAGATGCGGCGCTTCGTCCCGTGGAACGAGCGCGTTCTGGCTTCGTGAAGCTCGATGGGCATCCGCCGTCGTTCGCTGGCCGGCCGCGGAAAAACTCCCCGGCCCCGCGCTAGCGGAGTGCGACGATCCCGACGATCCCGGAAAGCAGGATGAGCAGCGGTGCGCTCAACTTCGTGCGCAGCATGAGCAGCGCGACTACGCCGGCAATCGTGTAGGGGATGACGCCGGACGCCGTTCCGTGCGCGATCGTCAGAACGCTCGCCCATACCAGACCGACGATGGCCGGCGCCAAACCGTGCGCAACGATCGGCCGCCACGGCGATGCCGAGAAACGCTCCCACAGTTTGTCGACGACGACCATGATCGCGCTCGAGGGCACGAACATGCCGATGGTGGCGATGCCGGCGCCCAGGAACGGATTGGCCGGCATCGCCGCGTAGCCGATCAACGCCGCAAAGATCGTCGTCGGCCCGGGCACCAGCTTTGCCGATCGTGTAGAACTGGCTGAACTGGTCGTTCGTCACCCATCCGAACGTGTCGACCGCCTCGCGATGCATCTGCGGAATGATGCCCTTGCCGCCGCCGAACCCAAGCACGGAGAGCTGCGCGAACGTCCACAGCAAGTGCAGGGCCGTGTTAAAGGAAGCCGCGTTCATTTCGCAGCCGTACCCGCACGGCGGGAACGAATGTATTCGTGAGCGACGCCGATGCCGCCGAAGACGACCAGCACCAGCAGCAGCGGCATCCGAAGGAGCGCGACGACGACCGCCGTGACCGCGAGCAACAGCAGTTTCACCCAATCTCCGCGCTCGTCCCAGCTCAGCTCGAGCGCGTTGCCGATCGTCAAACCGAGTGCGCCGACCGCACACCCGCGCAACGCACCGTGGACGTACGGATTGGACGCGAACTTGAAGTAGAGCGCGCCGGCGATGAGGATGATGATGAACGGAGGAATGCTCGCGCCCAAGAACGCCGCGAAAGCGCCGGGAAGTCCGCGGGCTTTCTGCCCGCAGTAAATCGCGAGGTTGAGGATGTTCGGTCCCGGCAGCACCTGCGCCAGCTCGAGACCGTCCATGAAGACTTCGCCGTCCATCCAGCCGCGCGACGTCACCTGGCGGCGAATGCTGGCTTTCTGGCCTCCGCCGAACGACGTCGACGAGATCGCCGCGAAGGCGAGGGCAACGCTCAGGAGCGAGGGGCGCGTAACGGCTGGAGCGTTGGCCTCAGCTGACATCCGGGAGCGGATGGTCGACGACCGGCGACGTGTGCTTGCCGGAGAGGATGTGAATGTGGACGTGCTCGGTGTGCTGATAGGGCGGCAGCACGCCCATACGGATGACGAAGCCTTGTTCGTAAAGGTTCATCTTGAGCGCGACCTTCTGAATGCCGGCGACCAGCCGGTTCCAAATCCGGGCGTCGCCCAGACCAAGGTCCAAGATCGTCGGAATCCACTGCTTCGGAATGATGACGACGTGGATTTCCCACCATTCGGCTTTACTGCGGTCGATGTTGTGGCGGAACGCGAAGACGTCGTCGTCCTCGTAGACGACCTCATCGGCCTTTGCCCGCGTGCCGTCGAGCCGCCCGCGAAACGTATGCTCCGGGTCGGGCTTCTCCCACTGATGCTGCTCGTCGCCCGTCAGCAGTTCGGAAATCCATGCGGTCATCGCTTCGCTCCAAATTCAAAGATCGTGCGTACCGGCATCGGGCTTTTCAGAATGCCGGCGCTGCGTCCTCCAAGGAAATCCCTCACCGCAGTTCCAATTGGCAGGCATGGCTGCGCACAAGTCGATCGTCACGCCCAGCGACATCCTCGGCGGACCGCCCGAGTGGCCGAAAGACCCTCGTTCGTGGGAGAAAGTCGTCGGCGATAACGAGATCATCTATGAAGACGAGCACGTGGTCGTCTTTCACGATCCGGCCGACGAGGACGACGAGTCGTCACGCGAGGATCAGGAGATTCGCGCGACCCTCATCTCCAAACGCCACGTCCACAGCCTGATGGATTTGGGCGTCGGAGACGAACAGTTGAGCGCGCACATCCTTAACGGCGCGCAGCAGGCAGCGTACCGGCTCGGCTTACACAAGAAGGGCTTCGAAATGCGGGCGCACGTCTATCCTCCGATGCAGCGCCGTCCCGAGCTCGCGTTCAAGATTCGCGCCGGAAAGCCGCCGCACAAGGCCAACGCCGCCAACCCGGCGCCCGAAGGCGCGGAAAAAACGCCTTAGAGCTTCGGCCCGATGTCGCGCTCGGCAAGTTTGCCGAGCGACTGAATCACCACGATCGCCAGGATCGTCACGAGCACTGCGTAGACGAGTTCCGCGAAGACGCCGCTGCCCGGCTTGAGAAAAATGGCGATGAAATCGGCGATGAACTTGTTCCAGGCTCCGGCCGCGAGCAGGCCGAACGCCACGGTCGCGAGCGCGATCATCGTCCCCAGGTAACTCGATTTTACTTCCACCGTTCAATCCTCCGTTGGCTGTGCGTGGGGTCGTAACCCATCGTTCGCCAAACGCAAAAACGCCCCGCCCTTGAGGGCGAGGCGCGAAGGTTTGCAGCGCAGGCGGCTCCTAGGCTTTGAGTTCGATGTCCACTCCGGCCGGCAGATCCAGATGCATGAGCGCGTCCATGGTCTTGGGCGACGCCTGCAGAATATCGATCAGGCGCTTGTGGGTTCGCATTTCAAAATGCTCCCGCGACTTCTTGTCGTTGTTGGTGGAACGCTGCACGCAGAACCGGTTGATCTCGGTCGGCAGCGGCACCGGACCGCTCACGAACGCGCCCGTGCGCTTGGCGGTATCGACGATGCGCTCGGCCGACTGGTCGAGTACCCGATGGTCGTACGCCTTGAGACGTATCCGAATCTTTTGCTTTGACATCTTTTCTTTTCTCTTTATTCTGTTTTCAAGGATAGGAGTGAGATTCGTCCTTCGACTGCGGCGCTTCGCGCCTTCGCTCGGGATGACACCGTCGCGCCTTCGCTCAGGATGACAGCGGCTGCGTCAAGATGAGGATCGTTACTCCGAAACCGACGTTACAACGCCGGCGCCGACGGTTCTGCCGCCTTCACGGATCGCGAAGCGAAGACCCTCTTCGCAGGCGATCGGCGTTATCAGCTCGACGTCCATCTGCACGTTGTCGCCGGGCATCACCATCTCGACGCCTTCGGGCAGCTTGATGGTGCCGGTGACGTCGGTCGTGCGGAAGTAAAACTGCGGGCGGTAGTTTCCGAAAAAGGGCGTGTGCCGTCCGCCTTCATCCTTCGAAAGGACGTAGACTTCGGCTTTGAACTTCTTGTGCGGTTTGACCGAACCGGGCTTGGCCAGCACCTGGCCGCGCTCGATTTCGTTGCGATCCACGCCGCGCAGAAGCACGCCGACGTTGTCGCCGGCGATGCCCATGTCGAGCAGCTTGCGGAACATCTCGATGCCGGTGACGACCGTCTTTTTCGTTTCCTCTTTGAGTCCGACGATCTCGACCTCTTCGCCCACCTTCACCTGACCGCGCTCGACGCGGCCCGTTCCGACCGTGCCGCGGCCCGTAATCGTGAAGACGTCTTCGACCGGCATCAGGAACGGCTTGTCGATTTCGCGCACGGGCTCCGGAATGAAATCGTCGACCGTATCCATCAACTTGAAGATCGGCTCGGTATCCGGACCGCCGCGCTTACCGTCCGAGTTGAGCGCCTTGAGGGCAGAGCCGCGAATGATCGGCGTGTTGTCGCCGTCGAATTCGTACTTGGTCAGCAGTTCGCGGATCTCCATCTCGACCAGCTCGAGCAGCTCCTCGTCTTCGACGAGATCGACCTTATTGAGGAAGACGACGATGCGCGGTACGCCGACCTGGCGCATGAGCAAAATGTGCTCGCGCGTTTGCGGCATGGGTCCGTCGGTCGCAGCGACGACGAGGATCGCGCCGTCCATCTGCGCGGCACCGGTGATCATGTTTTTGATGTAGTCGGCATGGCCGGGGCAGTCGACGTGCGCGTAGTGGCGCTTCGTGGTCTCGTACTCTTGGTGCGAGATCGCGATCGTAATGCCGCGCTCTTTTTCCTCGGGCGCGTTGTCGATCTCGTCGACGCCGCGGGCGCTCGCCAGCCCTTCGGTCGCGAGGCAATGCGTAATCGCCGCCGTCAGCGTCGTCTTTCCGTGATCGACGTGACCGGTCGTCCCGATGTTGACGTGCGGTTTGTTGCGCTCGAACTTTGCCTTGGCCATTTTCTTCCTTACACTTCACGCAAGCGAGAGAGGGGCGGCAAACCGCTGTTCCAGCCGAGTCCTCGGACCCTGGCGTTTGGTAGCGCATTCACCGGTTACGATGCAAACGCCCCCAAAAGAGGGCGCGTGACCCCTGGGACTATACCAAGGCGCGCCTTCCCCTGTCAACGCGCCGTGGATTCGGCCCGATTCGTCGTCGGCTTCGGCCTCGAGTGGCCTTTGCTTTATGCGTGCGCCGGCTTCTTGCCCGAAGCCTTGGCCACGATTTCTTCTTCGACCGATTTCGGCGCCTTCTCGTAATGTGAGAACTCCATCGTGTACGTGGCGCGGCCTTGGGTGGCCGAACGCATGTCGGTCGCGTAGCCGAACATCTCCGAGAGCGGAACGTTGGCGGCGATGACCTGCGCGCCGCCAGGCGCTTCTTCGGTGGCCTGGATCACGCCGCGCCGGCGTACGAGGTCGCCGGTGATTCCGCCCATGTAGTCTTTCGGCGTCGTCACTTCGACTTTCATGATCGGCTCGAGGAGAATCGGACCGGCGGTGCGGTTCGATTCCTTCCAGCCCATCGACGCTGCGACTTTGAACGCCATTTCCGACGAGTCGACGTCGTGGTAGGAACCGTCGAATGCGGTGACTTTGAAGTCCAACACCGGATAGCCGGCAAGCACGCCGCTTTGCGACGATTCCTTGATGCCTTCCTGAACCGCTTTCGAGTACTCCTTGGGCACTTTGCCGCCGACGATTTTCCACTCGAAGACGAAACCGGTTCCGGGCTCCTGCGGTTCGACGCGCAGCCAAATGTCGCCATACTGTCCTTTGCCGCCGGACTGGCGCACGAATTTGCCCTGCTTTTCGACCGTCTTGGTGATCGCTTCTTTGTATGCAACCTGCGGCTTGCCGACGTTCGCCTCGACTTTGAACTCACGGCGCAAGCGGTCGAGAATGATTTCGAGATGCAGTTCGCCCATGCCGGCAATGATCGTCTGCTGCGTTTCCTCGTCGGTACGCATACGGAACGTCGGATCTTCCTGCGCGAGGCGCGTCAGCGCCTGGCCGAGTTTATCCTGATCGCCCTTGGTCTTCGGCTCGATCGCTTGGGAGATGACCGGCTCGGGAAACGTGATCGACTCGAGCGTGATCTGCGATTTCTCGTCGCAGAGCGTATCGCCGGTGCGCGTATCGGAAAGACCGACTGCGGCAGCAATGTCGCCCGCGCCGATCGCGTCGATGTCTTCGCGATGGTTGGCGTGCATCCGGAGAATGCGCCCGATGCGCTCCTTGCGCCCGCTGCGCGAGTTGAGCACGTAACTACCCTTGTTCAGGACGCCCGAGTAGACGCGGAAGTAGGTGAGGTTGCCGTACGGATCGGTGGCAATCTTGAATGCGAGCGCACAGAAGGGTTCCGAATCGTCGGGCTTGCGCGTCAGCTCGTGACCGGTCTTCGGATCTTTGCCGACGATTGGCTTCGCATCGATCGGCGACGGCATGTAATCGACGACCGCGTCGAGCAGCGGCTGCACGCCCTTGTTCTTGAACGCGGATCCGCAGAGCATCGGCAACACGGTGCCTTCGATCGTCGCGCGGCGAAGGGCCGTCTTCATGCGCTCGATCGGCAGCTCTTTCCCTTCAAAGAACATCTCGAGCAGCTCGTCGTCTTGCTCGGCGATGGCTTCGACGAGCTCTTGGCGCCATTTCATCGCCAGATCGCGCAGTTCGCCCTCGACTTCTTCCAATTCGATCGTCGAACCGAGGTCGTCGGTATAGACGATCTTCTTCATCGTAAAGAGATCGACGACGCCCTGGAACTTGTCTTCGGCGCCGATGGGGACTTGGATCGGCACCGCGCGTCCGCCCAGACGTTCGCGGATCTTGTCGACCACGTTGAAAAAGTCGGCGCCCATCCGGTCCATCTTGTTGACGAAGATGATCCGCGGCACTTTGTATTTGTTGGCCTGGCGCCACACGGTTTCCGACTGCGGCTGCACGGCTGCGACCGAATCGAACAGCGCGACCAGACCGTCGAGCACGCGCAGCGAACGCTCGACCTCCACGGTGAAGTCGACGTGGCCCGGCGTATCGATGATGTTGATACGGGTATCGCGCCACGTCGTCGCCGTGGCGGCCGACGTAATGGTAATGCCGCGCTCCTGCTCCTGCACCATCCAGTCCATCGTCGCGGCGCCGTCGTGGACCTCGCCGATCTTGTGGACCCGACCGGTATAAAACAGAATACGCTCGGTGCACGTCGTCTTGCCGGCATCAATGTGCGCGGCAATGCCGATGTTGCGGGTTCGCTCTAACGGATATTGTCTTACTGGCATATAATTTTTTGTGTAGGGCGCCCCAAATCAGCATGCAGCCACTGCCTTGCCGGCATCGGGACCGCGTCAAGCCGGCGCTGCCGAAACTAGACCGTGCTTCTTTCTACCACCTATAGTGCGCGAAGGCTTTGTTGGCTTCGGCCATTTTGTGCGTATCTTCACGCTTTTTAATGGTTGCGCCGGCATTGTTCGACGCATCCATCAGCTCGCCGGCAAGCTTTTCCTCCATCGATCGGCCCGGACGGTTGCGCGCGAAGCCGATCAGCCAGCGCATCGCCATCGCTTGACGGCGGTCGGGACGCACTTCCATCGGCACTTGGTAGGTGGCGCCGCCGACGCGGCGAGGGCGCACCTCGACGAGCGGCATCGCGTTGGAAAGCGCTTGCGAGAAAACATCCATCGGGTCGCGGCCGGTCTTCTCTGCAATCATTTCGAGCGCCGCGTAGGTGATGTTCTCGGCGGTCGACTTCTTTCCGCGGAGCATCACCTTGTTGATGAAGCGCGCGAGAACTTTGGAGTTGTACTTTCCGTCCGGCAGAATCTGGCGCTTGGGAGCGGGGCCTTTGCGTGGCATTACTTCTTCTTCTCTCGCTTGGCGCCGTATTTAGAACGGCCTTGCTTGCGATTCGCGGTTCCGGCCGTGTCGAGCGTGCCGCGTATGATGTGATAACGAACGCCCGGAAGATCCTTGACGCGTCCGCCGCGCACGAGCACCACCGAATGCTCCTGTAAGTTGTGACCGATGCCCGGGATATATGCGGTCACTTCTTCACCGTTGGTCAGACGCACGCGCGCCACTTTACGCAACGCCGAGTTCGGCTTTTTCGGAGTCACGGTCTTCACTTGCGTGCAGACGCCGCGGCGCTGGGGATTCCCGGGCACTTCGAACGAGCGCATCGGCAAATCCGGATGACCCGGCTTCGGACCGGTCAAGACGACGCGAAAAGCGCGCGTCTTTACCTTCTTTTCCGTCTTTTCGCGGCCCCGGCGGACCAACTGGTTGATGGTGGGCAACGACTCTCCTTTGGGCGCAGCACACCCCGAGAATGGCCTCGCCGCTCCTCGGGGACCTTCCTCGTCCCTGAACTACGGCAGTATACCAGGGGGCCTGTGCGGCGTCAAACGAACTGCGACGCTTGCCCGGCGCACCGGAGCGCGCGCTCCCGGGGGCGACATCCTTGCCGTCGAACGCCCGGGCTGCGTATGGCCGCCAGCGGGTCGATTCACCAGGAACGGCGCCTCGGCGTGCTCGACGGTCTGCGCGGCATCGCGGTCCTGCTCGTGCTCTGGTACCACGTCTGGGAGATCTCGTTCTTCCCCGCGCCGGTCGACTGGCTGGAGTTCGTACCCGAGACGGGCTTCATCGGCGTTCACCTTTTCTTTTTCCTCAGCGGTTTCGTGATTGCGTACCCGTTCGTGCGGGCTGCGGGCGCAGGCGCGCCGCGTCCCGGCTGGGGCGGCTTTGCGTGGCGCCGCTTCATTAAGATCGTGCCCTCCTACGCGCTCTCCATCGCGGTCGCGTACGCCATCGGGTACGCGCAGCGCCAACCCGGAGCCGCCACCGGCCCCGATCTCGTCTCCCATCTGTTTTTCGTGCACACGTGGTTTGCGGATCGCTACGGCACGATCAACGGCGTTCTCTGGACGCTTGCGGTGGAAGTCGAGTTCTACTGCGTCTTCCCGCTGATCTGGTGGTGCTTCGCCCGGCGTCCGTGGCTCACGGCCGCGGCGATGATCGGCGTCGCATGGGCGTGGCGCGCGGCGCTCGCGCACTGCTGCTACGCGACCCTCTTTCCGCAATACGAAGAAAATCTACCCGGCTACCTGGATATCTTCGCGTTCGGCATGCTCGCAGCGCGAGCGTTCACGCGGTACGGCGAGGGCTGGCGAAACTCGCGATGGAGCGTGGCGGCCCCACTGGTCTCGTTGGCCGGCGCGGCCTTTCTCGTCGGGCTGCTGCGCGATCTTTTCGGCTATCGCCTGGCGGATCAATGGGCCGGCGTCTGGCAGATCGACAAGCGGCCGTTGCTGGGCGCCGCGTTCGCGGTGCTCGCGATTGGTTTTCTCAGCAGTCCGCGCTGGTGGCAAATCCTGCTCGACAATCCGCCGTTACGGTTCCTTGCGGCAATTTCGTACAACCTCTACCTGTATCACCAACTGATCGCGCGCGAACTGCTGCGGCATCACGTGCCGGCCTACGTCGGCGACCCACATTACGACCCACCGTGGCAAGTTCGCTACACGGCGATCGCATTCGCGTGGACGATAGCATTTGCCGCGCTGGTGACGTATTGCTTCGAGCGCCCGCTGCTGCGGCTTCGTCCGCCGCAGTTGCTCGCGTCCGCGGGCGGGGCACTTCGGCGAAGATGGAGCCGCAGCGAGGAAGCGCACTCGTCGAAACCGCGATCGCCGTAGCGATTGCCGGATTGGTTGCCGGAGCCGTGCTCGACGCGACCGTCCTCGCGACGCGCTCTGCCGGCATGCGTCCGATTCGCGACGCGCTCGAAAACGAGGTTCGACGAGAGTTACCGGTCGCGCTCGACGTGCTCAAGTATCAAGGCGGCACGATCGTACCGGCAGCGATTGCAACGACGCTTCCGATGCCGGCCGGCTCGCCGCTCGCCGCTCGCGTCTCGATTACGGTTTCGCCGGATCCCTCCGGCGCGATTTCAGTGACGGTCACCGCCCGCGCCGGCAATCCCGCGCAGCATGCGACGCTCTCCTCGACCGTCGGAGCGCAGGCGCCGCTGCCCGGCACGGTCATCACGGCGCCCGGCTTGGTGCCGGCGCCGACCGGAGCGCCATAGCGCGTGCTGCTGCGGACGCTGTTTGCGCTCGCCTTGTTCACGGCCATCGCGGAGACGCTGCTGCATGGCGTGCACGCGCTCGCGCAGACGGCCGTGCGGCGGCAGGCGATGCTGGCGGTCCGGGCCGAGATCGACGCCGCCACGACCGCGGCGCGCCTCGCTGTAGCGCAAGCCGTCATCGCCGGCGGCGATCCGCGCGGATTGAACGTACCGCCGTTACGAATCGGCGGCTGCCGGCTGCGCTCGGGCGACGCGTGCACGGTCGAAGGAAAGGCGAGGGTCCGCTTTATGCTTGCGCCGTCCGCGTCGCCGTGCCCCGACGCCGCCTGCAGCGTCTACGATCAGGGCAACGACGGCGTGAGGGAAGGCCGCATCGATGCGACGGTCACGGCCGAAGCGCTGGTTCCCAACGGCGCCGTGCTTGCATCGCGCACGCAGCGCGCCGTTTTCCGCACCTTGCGCGTTGCGCCGTATGCCGCGCTCGCCGGCCAATCGGACGCGACCGACATCGCCGCGGGTTCGCCCGGAGACGACGCGGGCACCGCACCTGCCGGCACGGCGCCCGGAACCCTAGTCGACGTGATCTACCGCAATGCCGTCACTGGTGCCGAGATGCCCGCCAACGTCTGGCAGGCTTCCGCGGAATCGCGCGACGGCGAAACGGCGTGGAAACCCTAAAGAGCGGTCAGAGAGCCGACTTGAAAAGACTCTCCGTGAGGCCGGCAATCACCGGCACGCGCACTTCCTTGCCTTGGAAACCGCTCACGAACGTCCAGATCCAGAGCACGAGCCAAAGCAGATCGATGAGCCACAAGACCGGGAACAGCACCAAGAATATGTGAACGAGCGCCGTCAAAATGCCCCAGATGATGTGAATCGCAATCAAGCCGCCCCACAGCGTAATCGACTGCGCCGCCGCCCACTTGACGAACTTATTCGTGCCTCCGCCGACGAGCATCACGATGCCGCCGACTAAACCGAACAAGTAAGCCAGCCCGGCGGCAACGTTCGCATCCAATCCGAAGGGGGTATCCGAAGGAGGCTGGGTGACCGACATGTGCACGCCCTTTCCTATTGCATAACCGTCAGCACGTTGCGATGCAGGTTACGCTTGCGAGCGGGCGGCTCCTACCGCAGCACTGCCGCCGCGACGCTTCACGAGGTTCTTCGCCGCGTCCGGAGCGAACGGCGCCACGTGCGCCCCCGGTGGAAGGTCTATCTCGGCCTCACGTACGTCGTCATCTGCTGGGGCCTCAACGTCGTGCTGGTCAAGAGTGCCATCGCGCACGTGGATCCGCTTGCCTTCACCACGCTGCGGTTTTTGGCGATGACCCCGCTGGCCTTCGGATTGGTCTACGCAAGCGGCGAGCGGATCGCGATACGCCGCAGCGACCTCGGCCTTCTGGTCGTCTGCGCCGCCTTCGGCTATGGCCTCTATCAATACTTATGGATTTTCGGTCTGGCAAACACCAGCGCGTTCGCTTCGGCGCTGCTGGGCGCCACCGCGCCCATCTTCACCATCGCCGTCGTCGCGCTGCTCGGTCACGAACGCGTGCGCAGCGTGCGCTGGATCGGCGCGGGCATCGCGCTGTTCGGCATCGCCGTGTTCGAAGGCGGCTTCGCGGCTCGCGCGACGTTCCGCATCGGCGATCTCCTCACGCTGTTCTCTTCGATATCGTTTGCGGGCTATAACGTCGTCACCGCGCGATTGACGGAACGGTATTCGCCGATCGTCTTGGTTGCAATCACGATGACGATGGGAATGCTGATGATCCTTCCCGCCGGCATCCCGCGGCTCGTGCATACCGATCTCTCGCACATGGGTTGGCCGGTATGGGGCCCGTTTCTCTTTGCGGTGTTCTTTCCGATCGTGCTCACGTGGCCGGTTTGGAACTACGGCATCTCGGTCATCGGCGCCGCTCGCGCCGGCCTTTTCGGTTTTCTCGTACCGATCGTCGCGGGCTTTGCGAGCATCTGGGTGCTCGGCGCGCATTTCGAAGGGCATCAAATCGCCGGCGCCCTGATCTGCATCGCAGGGATGGTGCTGGCCAGCCTTTTCGGACGCTACTCGGTGAGCGCGATCTGGGCGGAGCGCTCGCTGCCGCTCGAAAGGTAGGCCTGTCTCGCCCGCAAAACGTCGCGCTCGAAGGAACCTCGTGTTGCGGAAGTATGGCTGGTACGCGCTCCTGATTCTTCCATTTGCCGGAACGCTTTTTCCCGGGCTCTACAATCGCGCCGATCCGGCACTCTTCGGGCTGCCGTTCTTCTACTGGTTCCAAATGGCATGGGTCGTCGTGACGTCGCTGGTCCTTGCGGCGATCGCGTACGGGACGCGGACGCGCGACGATGTCTAGCGGCGCTTGGGTCCTGTTTGCACTCGTCCTCGCGGTCTGCGTCCTGGGATTTCTGGGCCGCCGATGGGGGAACGCGAACCTCACGGAGATCGACGAATGGGCGCTGGGCGGCCGGCGGTTCGGAACGCTCCTGTCGTGGTTTCTGGTGGGCGGCGACATTTACACCGCGTACACGTTCGTTGCCGTCCCGGCGCTCGTCTACGGGATCGGCGCGCTGGGCTTTTTCCCGCTCTCGCTCAACTTTGTGGCCTATCCGGTTGCGTTCATCTTCCTCGTGCGCTTTTGGGGCATCGCGCGGCGCCGAGGTTACGTTACCGGCGCCGATTTCGTGCGCGACCGCTTCGGCGACCGCACGCTCGAAATCGCGGTGGCGCTCACCGGCGCGATCGCGCTCATGCCGTACATCGCGCTGCAGCTCGTCGGCATGCAGGCAGTGTTCGCGCAACTGGGCGGCATCTTCGCGATCGACAAGAGCATGCCGGCGCTCACGATCGCCTTCGTGCTGGTCGCCGCCAACACGTACGTCAGCGGCTTGCGTGCGCCGGCGCTGATCGCCGTCGTAAAGGACACCCTCATCTACGTCACCGTGATCGTCGCCATCACGGTGATCCCGGCCAAACTCGGCGGCTGGCCGCACATCTTCGCTTCGGTGCAGACGGTGCTCGCCGCGCGCCCGAAGCCGGCGTCGGTGCTGCTCGCGCCGCCGCAATACTTCACCTATGCGACGATGGCGATCGGTTCGGGCATCGCGCTCTTTCTCTATCCAAGTTCGATTACGACCATTCTGGCCGCGAGCAGTAAGGACGTGTTGCGCCGCAATGCGGTGCTACTGCCGATCTACACGCTGCTCCTCGGATTCCTGGCACTGCTCGGCTACTGCGCGATCGCCTCGGGAATCACCGTCGCGCACGGCAGCAGCAGCGTCATCCCGCTGCTCTTCGCTCGTTATTTTCCCGGATGGTTCGCCGGCGTGGCGGGTGCCGCCATCGTGATCGGCGCGCTCGTGCCGGCCACGATCATGTGCATCGGGGCGGCCAATCTGCTGGCCAGCAACGTCGTGCGCGAGTTCTCGGCCGATCGGAAACCACTGGCCGTCGGTGCGGTGAAAGGGTTCACGCTGCTGATGAGCGCCGGCGGCCTTCTGTTCGTTTTCTTTTTTCCGGTGACGTTCGCCATCGATTTTCAACTCCTCGGCGGCTCGCTGATCGTCCAGACGTTTCCGGCCTTTGCCTTGGGACTCTTCACGCGCTGGTTCCATCCCCGCGCGCTGCTTGCGGGATGGGCGGTCGGGATCGCCGCAAGTTGCGCGATGGCCTACGCCGCCGGTTTCGCCTCGACGTTCACGATCGACATCTTCGGCGCGCATCTCAACGGATTCATCGCCGTCTACAGTCTGGTCGCGAACCTCGCGGTCGCAGTCGCCGCGACGCTGCTCTTCCGCGTCTTCGGCGTGCCGGCGGGCAACGACCGGACGCTCGCGGGAGACTACGCGTGAGCGAGACGGTCAATCCGCCGCAGTGGCCGCGTCCGAGCGGGTACGCCAACGGCATCGTCGCGCAAGGACGGTTCTTAGCCGTATCCGGACAGATCGGCTGGAACGAACGGGCCGAGCTCGCCGGGGACGATTTTCTGACGCAGGCCCTGCAGGCGCTGCGCAACGTCGTTGCGGTCGTTCGCGCCGCGGGCGGCGAGCCCGCGCACGTCGTGCGCTTGACGTGGTACGTCGTCGACACCGACGAGTACCGCGCCGCACTGGCGGGATTGGGACGCGGATACCGCGAGATCTTCGGCGATCACTATCCGGCGATGGCGCTCGTATGCGTCGCCGGATTGCTCGAAGCGGGGGCGCGAGTCGAGATCGAAGCGACGGCGATTCTTCCTTGAACGCGCGTCCGTGCCGTTAGAAATCGATCATCTCATCATCTGCTGCGATCGCGGCGCTCCCGAAGGGAAAGCGCTGATCGCGCACGGCCTGCTCGAAGGCTCGTCGAACGTGCACGCGGGGCAAGGCAGCGCGAACCGGCGCTTCTTCTTCGAAAACGCGTATCTCGAACTCTTATGGATCGACGATCCTGCTGCGGCCAAACGCGAGCCCGCACGCCGCACGCGCCTGTGGGAACGCTGGCGGCGGCGCGACGCGTCGGCGTGTCCTTTCGGGATCGCATTTCGTCCGCTCGACCCCGCGGCCGAAACGTTGCCGCCGTTTCCGACGTGGGCGTATCACGCGCCGTACCTGCCGGCGCAAGTGTCGATCGGCATCGCATTGGCGACGCCGCTGAGCGAGCCGGAGTTCCTGTACCTTCCGTTTGCCACGCGACCCGATGCCAAAGGTCGCGAGCCAATCGCGCATCCCGCCGGCCTGCGCCAATTGACCGGCGTGCGCATCGGACTTCCGCCGAGCACCATGCGCTCGCAAGCCGGCGCAAGCGGTTGCCGGTCTCGGATTGCTCGCGTGGTTCGATGCGCCGGCATACGTGATGGAGTTGACGTTCGGCGAGGGTGCGGCCGGGCGCAGCATCGACTTTCGCCCGGTGCTACCTCTGCTCGTTCATCGGTAGCGGCTCCCCCGCAGCACGCGAGCGCAGTTTGTAACGCTGCAGTTTGCCGGTTTCGGTACGCGGCAGTTCGGCGACGAACTCGATCTCGCGGGGCGTCTTGAACGGTGCGATGCGTTCGTTGCAAAACGCCTGCAGTTCGCGAACCTTCGTCTCCCCGGGCGCAGCTGCACCGTCGAGCACGACGAAAGCCTTGACGATCTGCGTCTGCTTCTCCGCATGCGCCTTGCCGACGACGGCAACTTCTTTGACGTCGGCGTGCGCGATGAGGACTTGCTCCACTTCCGGGCCCGAAATGTTGTATCCGGCCGACACGATCATGTCGTCGGTGCGCGCGACGTACCAGAGGTACCCGTCCGCGTCGGCCCGATAGGCGTCGCCCGGATAGTTCCAGCCGTTCTGCACGTAGCTGTGCTGGCGCTCGTCGTCGAGGTATTTACACCCCGTCGGCCCTTTGACGGCTAATCGTCCGACGCTGCCTTCGGGCACTGGACGGCCGTCCTCGCCGTGAACTTCGGCAACGTAACCGGGAACCGCGCGGCCGGTCGCGCCCGGACGAATTTCCGGCTCGGGCGAACCGACGAAGATGTGGAGCATCTCGGTGCTGCCGATACCGTCGAGAATCTTCAACCCGGTCTTATCGCGCCACGCCTCCCACACCGCCAACGGAAGCGTCTCGCCGGCCGAGACGCACGAGCGCAGCGTCGAAAGATCGTACCGATCGGCGGCGGCGCACATCGTGCGATAGGCGATCGGCGCGGTAAATGCCGTGGTCGCACCGTACTCGGCGACGGCGCGCAGTAAGTCTTCCGGCCCGGCTTTCTCCAACTGCAGCGTCGCGGCGCCCACGGAAAACGGAAAGAGCACGTGACCGCCCAGACCGAACGTAAATCCAAGCGGAGCGCTGCCGCAAAAGAGATCGCTCGGCCGCGGCTGCAACACGCGCGCGCCGTAACTGTCGCAGGTGGCCAGAATATCGCGATGATAGTGCATCGCCGCCTTGGGCTTTCCGGTCGTTCCCGAGGTGAAGGCGATCAGGGCGACGTCCTCGGCCGCCGTCGCAACGGCTTGGAACGCATCCGGTTGCCGCGCCATCGCCGCTTCCAGCTCGGAGTCGCCCTCGGAACCGAACGTCACGGTGGCGATGCCCTCGGCTCCATCGCAGGCCTTCGAGAGGTCATCGAACAGCCGGACGTCGCACAGCGCGAGCGTCACGCGCGCCTTTTCGAGAATGACGCGAAGTTCGGTCGAGCGGTAGAGCGGCATCGTGGTGACCGCAATGCCGCCCGCTTTCAGGACCGCCAGCCAGCAGGCAACGAGCATCGGCGTATTCGGCGCGCGCAAGAGCACGCGGTTTCCCGGGCGCAGACCGTAGCGCACCGTGAGCGCGTTGGCGATCCGGTTCACCGTCTCGAAGAGCCGGCGGTACGTCCAACTGACGCCGCCGGGCGCGACGATGCAGCGCCGTTCGCCGTTGCCGATCTCGAGATTGCGGTCGAGCAGCCAGGCCGCCGCGTTGATGCTTTCGGGATACGGCGTTTCCGCAAGCGTGAAGAGCTGTTCCGGCATCGCGTCGCGCGCCGGCAAGTGGCGTTCGGCGAATTCGTCGACGTGACCGGTATGCTTCACGGCGCGGGAACGCGTGCCAGCATCTGCTTGGCGATGACTTGCTGCTGGATCTCGCTGGCGCCTTCGTAAATGCGCAGCGCGCGTACGTCGCGATAGAGCCTCTCGACGATCTCGCCCCGCGTCACCCCGCGCCCTCCGAAGAGCTGCACGGCACGGTCGCAAATGCGCCCGGCCGCTTCGGTGGCAAACCACTTTGCCATCGCCGCTTCGGCGGTGACCCGCGCCGCGCCCGAATCTTTCGTCCACGCCGCGCGATACACCAGGAGCGCGGCCGCGTCGGCATCGGTCGCCATGCCGGCGATGGCCGCCTGCGTCAGCTGCAGCGACGCCAGCGGCGCGCCGAACAGTTTTCGGGAGCTCACGTGCGCGAGGGTTTCGTCGAGCGCGCGGCGCGCGAATCCGACCGCGGCGGCGCCCACCGTACTGCGGAAAACGTCGAGCACCGACATCGCGACTTTGAACCCTTCGCCTTCTTCACCGATCCGTTGCGACGCGGGGACGCGAACGCCGTCGAACCGCAGCGTCCCCAGCGGATGCGGTGAGATCGTTTCGATTCGCTCCGAAACGACAAGGCCGGCAGCGTCTGCCTCCACGACGAACGCGGACAGGCCGCGCGTACCGGCCGCGCCCGTTCGCGCGAACACGACGTAGAAATCCGCCAAGCCGGCATTCGAGATCCACGTCTTCTCGCCATCGAGCACGTAGGCGTCGCCGTCGCGGGCGGCGCGGCTGGCGATCGCCGCGACGTCGGACCCGGCCTCCCGTTCCGAGAGCGCAAACGCTGCAATCGCCCGGCCTTGCGCGACCGCCGGAAGAAAGCGCCGCTGCAACTCCGCCGATCCAAAGAGCGTCAGCGCCCCGCTGCCGAGACCCTGCATCGCAAATGCGAAGTCGGCAAACGCGCTGCGGTAGGCGAGCGCTTCGCGCGCGAGACAGAGCGTCCGCACGTCGAGCGCGGTGCGCACGCCGCCGTAGAAATCGGTAACGCAGGCGCGCAGGATGCCGGCGCCGGCGAGCTCGCGCACCCATGCGCGGCAACTTGCGTCGGCATCGTGCTCGTCGTCGAGCGCGCCGGCGCTTTTAGCAAACCCTTCGACCAGCGCCGCGAACGCGCGGTGCTCCTCATCGAAAAACGGCCACGCCAGCGCGCCGTTCAATTCCCTTCGAACTCCGGTGCGCGCTTCGCAGCGAACGCTTCGTAGGCGCGGCGGAAGTCGCTCGACTGCATGCACTCCGCCTGGGCTCGCGCTTCCGCATCGATGGCTTCGTCGAGCGGAAGCGCCCACTCGCGATGCAGCATGCGTTTGGTCGTGGCATGCGCGAGCGTCGGGCCGCTCGCGATCGCCGCCGCCCACGCTCGCGCGCGCGCGAGCAGATCGGCGGGCTCGCAGAGTTCGTTGTAAAATCCCCACTCCAGTGCGCGCTCGCCGGGCATCGCCTCACCCGTGTAGAGCAGCTGCGACGCGCGTCCGAGCCCGACGATGCGCGGCAACATCGCGCACGCCCCCATGTCGGCGCCCGACAAGCCCACGCGCACGAACAGAAAGGCCACCTTCGAACGGCGCGTGCCGAAGCGGATGTCGGAAGCCATCGCCAAAATCGCGCCGGCGCCGGCGCAGGTTCCGTCGATCGCCGCAACGATCGGCTGCGGACACGCACGCATCGCCTTGACGAGATCGCCGGTCATCTGCGTGAACTCGAGGAGCTCTTGGGGCGTAGCGCCCGTCAGCGGACCGATGATGTCGTGCACGTCGCCGCCGGAACAGAAGTGTTCGCCGGCGCCCGTCAGCACGATCGCCGCGACCGTTGGGTCGTGCCGTCGTTGCCCGAACCAGTCGCGCAACTCCGCGTACAGCGCGAACGTCAGCGGATTGCGCCGTTCGGGCCGATCGAGCGTCACGGTCGCGACGCGACCGGCCATTTCGTAACGCGCTTGCGTGGACACTGCCCAACCCTTTATCGAATTTGAAACGGAAGGTCCTGTTCGAACTCGATTCCGGCGCTGTTACGGGCGATCACCCGCAGGCGATAGGGCCGGATGAAGATCGGCGGTGCGTCGAGGACGTCGAGCTGGAACGCAAAACGGCCGGCTCCGGTGTGCGGCACGTCGATAGAGAACAAGTTCGTGCGCACCTCGATGCTGGCGACGTTCGTGCTCGTGACGAACTCACCCGAAAAACGTTCGCCCCGGCGCACGTCGAGCGACGAGAAGTGCATGCCGAGAATTTGCGGCAGCGCATCTCGCGATGCGACGCGCGGCGTCGGTAACGCGCGCGTCGCGCCGATCTCGACGCCGGCCGGCACGCCGGGAAGATGTGACGCACAACCGAGCGCAGCCGCCACGAACGCGAGTGCGGCGGCTCCGAACATCGCCGGACGTGCGCCGGACGCGTGCATCACGCAAGTGAGGTAGCGGCACGGCGACGGTTTTCCTGCCGCAGAGGGCGCTCCCGCCGCTTGCGCGTAAGGCCATCCCATGCACGGCGTCCGGACCGCTCCTCGCAGTGTTGCGTTCGATTATGCCGTGGGCGCGTGTTGCGTTTGGGTTTCCGGCGGTTTCTTTCTCGACGCGTGGGCGCACGGCCACGTGCCCGTCGAATCGTTCTTCACGCCGTATCACGCGGCATTTTACTCGGGCATGCTTGCGCTCATGCTCGTCTTCGCCGGATTTGCGGCGCGCAACCACAACCGCGGGTATGCCTGGGGCGACGCTCTTCCGCGGCCGTATCGCGTCGCACTCATCGGCATTCCGATTTTCATCGGCGCCGCTTTCGGCGACATGCTGTGGCACCGGCTGCTCGGACTCGAGGAAGGCGTCGACGCACTCTTGAGCCCGACCCATCAAATTCTCGGGCTCGGCATTTTCTTTCTCGCCAGCGGCCCGATCCGCAGCGTGCTCGCCGACCGGGCGCGCTCGACGACGCTGGCGCTGCAGGCGCCGCTCGCGCTCGGCCTGGCGACGTGGCTGCTTGCTGGCGCACTTCGGCACCGCTTACGCGATCGATCCCGCCGGCGGCCGCAGCGACGCACCGCCGCCGATCGCGCCGTTCACGCCCGACTATCTCACGGCGCTGAGCATCGGCTATTACAAAGTCTCGGTCGGCGTGCTCGTCATGATTTTCCAGAGCGCGCTGATCGGCGGCTTCGCGATCTGGACCGTATCGCGACTTCGTCCCGCGCCCGGCATGTTCACGCTGCTCTACGTCGTAGGCGGGCTTCCGCCGGCGGCCGCCTTCACCAACCATTCGAACCTGCTCGCCGTCGCCGCGGCGCAAGCGCTGCTGACCGGCATCGTCGCCGACGTCTTCGTTGCCCGGCGCGATCCGCGTCCCGAACGCGTCGCAGTCTTTCGTACGTTTGCAGCGACGGTTCCGATGACGTACTGCGGCGTCTACTTGGTCGTGACGGCACTGCGCGGCGGCTTGTGGTGGGATTGGAACATCGCATTGGGCACGTGGCTGTGGTCGGGCGTCGTGGGCTACGTGCTCAGCCTGCTGGCGTCCGCGCGCCGGGCGTGACGCCGGCTCGCACGCTGCCGGTCTGCGCGGCGCTGCTGCACCTCGCGACGTCGTGGCGTTACGGCTACTTTCGCGACGAACTCTACTTTATCGCCTGCGCCAAACATCTCGCGTGGGGATACGTCGACCAGCCGCCTTTCGTTGCGCTGGCGGCATGGCTTTCCGCGCCGGCGGGTTACCATCTCGTCGCATTGCGCCTGCTGCCGGCGCTGGCGGCCGGCGCGACCGTCTACGTCGCGATTGCACTCGCGCGAGAACTCGGCGGCGGACGGTACGCGGCGCTCCTCACGGGCATCGCGACGATGCTGCTCCCGGCATACTTGCTGCTCGGCAACGTGTTGACGACGACGTCGTTCGAGCCGCTGTCGTGGACGCTGACGATCTACGCCGCGCTGCGAATCGTTCGCGCACGTTCCGAAAACGCACGCCGCTGGTGGCTGCTGCTCGCGGGCGCGCTCGTCTTCGGAGCGTACGGCAAGTATTCGATCGGGCTGCTCGCCGCCGCGCTGGTCGCCGGCACGTTGCTGACGCCGCAACGGCGCGCGCTCGCGTCGCCGTGGCCGTGGGCGGTTGCCGGCATCGTGGGGCTGTGTCTCCTTCCCAATCTCGTGTGGCAAGGCGCGCACGGCTGGCCCTTCGTCGAGGTGCTGCGCGGCGACGCGACGCACCGCCCTGCGCTCCAAATCGGGGCCGCACTGGAGTTCACGGATCTCGCGCGCAATGCCGCGGCCTTCATCCTGGAACAGGTGGTGTATACGAACGTTTTTGCGGTTCCGATCTGGATTGCCGGGATCGTCGCGCCGTTTCGGGTGAGCGCGCTGCGCGATCTGCGCTTCGTGCCGATTGCCTATGCCCTAGTCGCCGTTACGGCGGTGGCATTGGGCGCCAAAGGCTACTACGTCATCGGCATCTACGCGTCGCTCGTCGCGATCGGAGCGGTCGCGCTGGAGCGCGCGGCCGCGGCCTGGCGCGTTGCACTACCGTCGGCACTGCTGCTGACGGCCGCTGTGGCGTTACCGCTGTCGTTGCCGATCCTGCCGGTCGACGGGCTGATCGCCTATTCGCAACGGCTCGGTTTGACGGGCCGGGGCGGGACGCCGCCGCATCTCGTGCAGCCGGTCTTCGCCGAAGAGTTCGGCTGGGAACGATTGGCGCGTGACGTCGCCGCCGTCTACCGGTCTCTGCCGCCGCGCGTGCGAGCGGAGACGGCGGTGTATGCCGACACCTACGGCGACGCCGGAGCGCTCGATTTCTACGGTCCGCGCTTCGGATTACCACCCGTCATCTCGAGTCAAAATTCGTACTATCTCTGGGGCACGCGCGGCTACGACGGGCGCACGATGGTGGCGGTCGGGGCGACGCGCATCGATCTGTTGCGCGCGTTCTATCGCCACGTGACGCTGGTGCGCACCTCGAGCGAACCCTACAAGTGGATCGTCGAAGGGCCGGCGCCGATCTATCTCTGCCGCGACCCCGTCGCGCCGCTGACGACGATCTGGCCGCATTTGCGCTGGTACGGCGCCTAACGACCGCGGGCACTTGCCCGCGACATGAACGATTCCTCGCAACAATCCGGCTTCACCCTCGCGGAAACGGTTGTCACGCTCGGGCTGCTCGCACTCTTCGCCGGGGGCGTGGTATGGATGCTCGGCTCGCATCCCGGTTCGCTGGCGCGGGCGACCGCCGATTTCGATGCGGCGCTGACGAGCGCGCGTGCGATCGCAGCGACCAGCGGCAACGGTGCGACCGTCGTTTTCCTGCCGCGCGGCAACCCGTCGCACGCGTTGGCCGGATTCACGCTGCGCGTCTTTAGCGGACGTCCCACCGCGGCCAGCGAGGTTCGCGCCGACACGGTGATGCCCGTGACATCCGACGCCGGCGTTTCCGAGACGACGCTCGGCTCGCCGCCGTTCTCGCTCTTTTTCGGCGCGTCGGGCGACGTGAGCGGAGCGAGCCGTTATCCGCAAACCGATGCGCACGGCGACGTACGCTTTCCCGCGATCGCAATCGAGCCGCCGTGTCCGCGCGCCGGGTTCGTCCTCACGTTCGTCAGCGCCCAGCATACGGTAACGCGCCGCCTGCCGTGCGCGTCGCCGGTGGCCGCGACCGCCGCTCCCAATCCTTCGCCGACGCCGAACGTGCCGCTGATCACGCCCGCGCAGCTGCAGTATCGTTGGCCGGCCGACGCGCGTCAAACGTTCGTGGCGACCGAGTGGGGGTATACGCATTGGTTTGCCGCCGATGGTTTTGCGTGCGGTAGCGGGGTCGCCGAATTCCCCAACGTCTTGCCGTCGCCCTACTCGCCGCCGTACGACGCGCACGAAGGCGACGCCACGCCGCCGCCTCCGCCGCATGCGCCGTATTCGTATCCCAACTCGCGGCGGTCAAAGCATGAACGATGCGCCGGCGCCGTTCCCGCTCGATCCGGTGCGCGAGGGCCTCTGCACTGCGACGGTGGTCGACGCTTGGGGACAGCCCGCGCGCGTCGCGGTAGACGTCATGGGATGGCTCACGGCGTCGTATGGCGGCAACGCGTACACGCATCGCTCGCGCCGCACGCTTTCGCTGCCGGCGACGACGTTTCCGAACAAAGGCGCGACGGTAACGATCGCGCTCTCGAAAACCTACGACGCGCAACCGCTGCAGGGACTGGTCGAGTTCGACGGAGCGTGTTCGCCGTATCTGTCGTTTGCAAGCCTGCCGGGCAAGACGCCGCCTTCACCGGCTCCGGCGCCGGCGACCGCCGCCGTTACGCTGACGCTCGTCACACAGCCCGCAGCGAAGACGCGATGCGGCGGCGTCATCTACGATCAGTACGCGGGCGCGCTCGGCGGCGAAGGCATTCCGTTTAACGCGACGCTCGGCGCGCAACGCTGCGCGAACGAGCGCAACGTGTGGCAGGGTCCGGCCGACGGTGCGTGTTACGACTTATACTTCGTCGTCACCGGCACGACGCAGACCGGCGGCTGGACCGAAGAAAGCGTGATGGGCGTGTACGCGCCCCACGGGACGCCGGGTATGTCGATCTACAGCTGGATCGTCGACGACGGCGTCTGTTCGGTGCGCAACTCCGGCGGCGTCGGCTTCGCGCAGTGGGGCGTTCTTCTCGGCAACGGCGACCCCACGCCGCCGCCGGTCGCGACGCCGCAGCCGATGCGCGAATCAAGCCGGGTTCGGAGTGACCTTTGCGTCGGACACGGTTGCCGTCACGTCGGCGCCCGACCCGAACCCGACGCGTCCGCCGCCGCTGCAGTGCGGTTCCGGCGGAATCCCGACGCCGAGCCCGCCGCCGTAGTACCCGGTTTAGGCCGCGCTTCGACTTCGCGTGCTGCGGCACGCTGCGCTCAGCGTGACACACATGACTACGCTTCGGAGCCGCCGGGAACGACGATTGCCACGCCGTTGCGCGAACCCGCGACCAAATCGAACACGGCTTGCGCGACCTCCTCGACGCTTGCGATGCGACCGAGCGGATTTGTTTGTGCGAGCCGCGCGCGCGCCCCGTGCTCGTCGGCGCCGGTGTGCTTCGACACGTTCGCAATCGCTTTGCGCATCATGTCGGTTTCGGTATAGCCGGGGCAAACGGCGTTGGCGGTGATGCCGGTGCCGTCGAACTCGGCGGCAATCGCGCGCGTGAACCCGACGACGCCGTGTTTGCTCGCGCAATACGCCGCCAAGTAGGCCGCGCCGGCGAGCCCGGCGGTGCTCGCGACGTTGACGATGCGGCCCCACTTCGCGACGATCATGTCTTCGACGGCCGCACGCGTACACAGAAACGTGCCGGTCAGGTTGGTCGCGACGATCTGGTTCCACATCGGCAGGCTGGTCCGGAACAGCGGCGCCGATTCGGCGATGCCGGAGTTGTTGACGAGCACGGCAATCGGACCGTTTGCATCGCGGCACGCATCCAACGCGGCGGCGACTTGCGCTTCGTCGGTGACGTCGCCTTCGACGCGAAAGAGCCGTTCGTCGTGATGCGGTGCGCGCGCAGAACGGCTGACGACGCTCACACGCAAGCCGCGGTCGGCAAACAACGCGGCAATGCCCAAGCCGATGCCGCGCGCTCCGCCGGTGACGACCGCGTGTTTCCCGCGCAGCCCGTCGTCAGATGGCACCGGCTGCCTGCTCCTGCGCGCGTGCGATCAAACGCTCCAACTGCTGCTTTCCCGGAAGGTATTGCACCGGCCACGGCGCGTCCGCGTACCCCAGCTGCGCCGCTGCATGCTGCGTCCAAGCGGCATCGGCAAGGTGCGGCCGTCCCAGCGCCACGAGATCCGCGCGTCCCGCCGCTAAGATGGCATTGGCCTGGTCCGCGTCGGTGATGTTGCCGACGGCCATCGTGGCGATGCCGATTTCGTTGCGGATTTTATCCGCGTACGGCGTTTGGTACATGCGGCCGTAAACCGGCTTGGCATCGGGCGACGTCTGTCCGGTCGAGACGTCGATAAGATCCGCACCGGCGGCTTTGAAGGCACGCGCGATCTCCACGGCGTCGTCGCCGGAGATGCCTCCGTCGACCCAATCGGTCGCCGAAATGCGGACCGAGATCGGCCGCTGCGCCGGCCACACGCCGCGCATCGCGTCGAAGACCTCGAGCGGGTAGCGCAAACGGTTCGCCAGCGTCCCGCCGTATTCGTCGGTGCGCCGGTTTCGCAGCGGCGTGATGAACGACGACAGCAAGTAGCCGTGCGCGCAATGCAGTTCGAGCATATCGAAGCCCGCTTCGATTCCCATGACGGCGGCGCGCACGAATGCATCGCGAATCTCGTCCATTTCCGCGCGGCGTCAGCTCCAGCGGTATCTGATTGATGGGAGCATACGGGATCGCCGACGGCCCGACCACCGGCCAGTTTGCAACGTCAAGCGGCTCGTCCATGCCCTCCCACATCAGTTTCGTAGAACCTTTCGGCCCGGAATGTCCGAGTTGCAAACAGATCTTCGTCGGGGAATAGGCGTGTACGAATTCGACGATGCGCCGCCATGCGGCCGCGTGCTCGGGCAGATACATCCCGGTGCAGCCGGGGGAGATGCGGCCGTCGCGCGTGACGCACGTCATCTCGGTGAAGACGAGACCGGCGCCGCCGAGCGCGCGCGCTCCCAGATGGACGAGGTGAAAATCGTTGGGCATTCCGTCGACCGCGCTGTACATATCCATGGGAGAGACGACAACGCGGTTGCGCAACTCGAGGCCGCGCAAGCGAAACGGCGTGAACATCGGTGGGATCTGGACCCCGCCGGCGAACCAGCGCTCGATTCGTTCGACGTACGTCGTATCGCGCAAGCGCAGGTTTTCGTGACCGATGCGTTGGCTGCGCGTCAGCAGGCTGTACGCGAACTGCTCGGGCGGGAGACCGGCGTAGCGAGCGACGTTTTCGAACCACTCGGTCGAATTACGTGCCGCGTTTTGGAGTTTGAGCACCTCGATTCGGCGCGATGCCTCGTATTCGGGCAACGCTTGCTCGATGTCTCCATCGCTCGCCGCGAGCGCATCGGCCAAGCCGATCGCATCCTCCATCGCCAGTTTCGTACCGGATCCGACCGAAAAATGCGCGGTGTGCGCGGCGTCGCCCACGAGCACGACGTTTTCGTGCACCCACCGTTCGTTGCCGACGCGCGTGAAGTTGAGCCATTCGCGTCCGCGCAGATGCGGCGCGTTGCTCATCAAGCGGTGGCCGCCCAAATACGGCGCAAAAAGCCCTTCGCAAAACGCAATCGACTGCTCGCTCGAAGCGCTATCCAATCCGTGCGCGCGCCAAGTCTCTTCGCGGCATTCGACGATGAACGTGCTCAGGTCGCGATCGAAGCGGTAGGCATGGACGGTGAACCAACCGTGTTCGGTGCGCTCGAAAATGAAGGTAAACGCGTCGAGCGGCAGCGTCGTGCCGAACCAGACGTAACGGCAAAGCCGGCGATCGAGATTGGGCCGGAACGTTTGCTCGTAGGCCGCACGCGTGCGGCTGTTCGCGCCGTCGGCTCCGACCAGCAGATGGCAGTCGCGATAGGCGTCGACGTCCTCGATGTCGGTTTGAAAGCGCAGATCCACGCCGACGCCGGCCGCTCGCTCCTGAAGAATTGCGAGTAGCCGCTTTCGCGCGATGCCGGAAAACCCGTGACCGCTGGAGGTGATGGTGTGCCCTCTGAAGTGCACGTCGATATCGTCCCAGTGGGCGAACGCTTCGACGATTGCACTATGCGTGGGTTCGTCGGCGCGGCGCAGCGCGTCGAGGGTCGCATCCGAGAAGACGACGCCCCAGCCGAACGTGTCGAGCGGGCGATTGCGCTCCAGCACACTCACCTGCCATTGCGGAAACCGTTGCTTGGCAAGCAGCGCGAAGTAGAGTCCCGCCGGGCCGCCGCCGATGCAAACGACGCGCTTCACTCGCGCTTGCGGGCGATCAAGATGCCGTCGCACATGGCGACGAGCGAAACGTCGACGCGTTCGTCGCGTCCGGCCTTGGCGTTGAGCGCGCGCAACGCCGCCGTGCTAGCGTCGCTTTCCTTGCCATCGAGCACGCGTCCACTCCACAGGACGTTGTCGACGAGAATCAAACCGCCCGGACGCATCAGCCGCAACGCCGCCTCGTAGTAGTTGTCGACGTTGGTCTTGTCGGCGTCGATGAATGCCATGTCGAACGGATCGACGCCTTCGGCCTCGAGCGCCGCCAGCGTCTCCAGTGCCGGGGCGATGCGCAAGTCGATTTTGTGCGCGACGCCGGCTCGTTCCCAGTAACGGCGCGCAACCGCCGTATACTCCTCGCTGACGTCGCACGCGACGATACGTCCGTCGCCGGGAATCGCCAGCGCCATCGCTAGCGACGAATATCCGGTGAAGACGCCGATTTCCAGATATCGCTTGGCGCCGATGGCACGGGCCAGCAACTGCATGAACGCGCCTTGATCGGGTCCGATTTCCATCTGCGCGTCGGCGTGATGCGACGTCTCTTCGCGCAGCGCGGTAAGCACCGGGTCTTCGCGCACCGTTTGCGCGAAAATATACTCCTGAACGGCTCGGTCGACGAACGTGCTCTTTGCGGTCATAGGCCTTCCTTCGCCTTCGCGCGCAGGTCTTCTTCGATTGCTGCGGCGGCGCGTTTGCCGGGAAATCCGCTCACGCAGCCGCCGGGATGCGCTCCCGAGCCGCACAGATAGAGATTCTGGACCGGCGTACGCGTCGGGAAGCGCCGCTTCGTAGATTTGGCCGGGCAAGAGTTCGCCGTGGAAAATGTGGCCGCCGATCAGGCCGAAGCGGTCCTCGAGATCGGGCGGCGCCAGCACGAGCCGGTGCTCGATTGCGTTGGGAAGATTCGGCGCGAGGCGCCCGAGCATCGCAACGATCGTGTCGGCCGCGGCCTCGCGCTTGGCGTGCGTCCAGCCATCGGCACGGTCGTACGGATAATACTGCGCAAAGACCGAGAGAATGTGTTTGCCGGGCGGAGCCAGCGACGGGTCGGTCGGCGTCTGCAGGAAGCACTCGATCAGCGGTTCGTCGCTCTCGCCGCGCGTCGCGGCGTCGTCGTAGGCTTTTTGCAAGTAGTCGATCGACGGCGCGACGTGGATCGTCGCACGGTGGTGCGGTTGCGCGTGCGTGCCCGGCCGGGCGCTGAAGTTCGGCAGTTCGCCCAGCGCCAAGTTCAGTTTCAACGACGGACCGACGCTCTTCCAGCGTTTGACGCGTTCGGCGAATTCGGCAGGCACCGCACCGGCGTCGAGCAAGTCGAGAAACGTCGTGCGCGGATGCGCGTTGCAGGCGATGGCGCGCGCCGAGATCTCGCGTCCATCGCTCAACAAGACCGCCATCGCGCGATCGTCGTAGGTGACGATGCGCTCGACGCCCGCGCCGGCGAAAATCTGTGCTCCGTGGGCGCGCGCCGCGTCGGCGAGCGACGCCGACACCGAGCCCATGCCGCCGCGCACGAACGCCCACGCACCTTGAATGCCGAGCACGCGTCCGGCCAAATGGTGCGCGAGCACGTAGCCGGTGCCGGCATCGCGCGGGCCGAGATTCGTGCCGATAAGCCCGTCGTTGACGAGTTCCGCGGCCAGCACCGGCGTCCGCACGTAGCGCTCGACGAGGTCGGCAGCCGAGCCGAGCAGCAACGACTGCGTGCCGGCATCGAATCGCTCGAAGCACGGGTCGGGATCCGAGAACGAATCGAACAGCGCGCGCCCCGCGCGTTCGACGCGTTCGCCGTATGCGTCGAACCCATCGACGTCGGCCGGATCGAAGGCCGCGATCTCGCGCGCGTTCGCGGCCGCGTCGCTGCCGAGCAGCAGCGAGCGTCCGTCTTCGAGCGGCGTAAACGCGTACGGATCCTTGCGATAGAAATCGAGGCCGCGTTCGCGCAACTCCAGGGTTTCGACGAGCCACGGATCGAGCAAGCTGCACACGTAGGACGCTGCCGATAAGGTGTAGCCGGGCCAAACGCTCGTATCGCTGACCGCGGCGCCGCCGATCTCGGCATTTCGCTCGAAGACCGCGACCGACAAGCCGGCTTTTGCCAGCAGCGCCGCGCACGCCAAGCCGTTGTGGCCGGCGCCGACGACGACGGCATCGTAGGAATAGGATTCCACAAACGCTCTATACTACTACGAGGCGGTGGTTTCTTTGCGCGTGTTCGTCGCGGCCATACCGTTTGCCGCGCTGACGGTTGCGGTACCGTTGGTCAACCGCGTCGAGCCCCGCATTCTCGGTTTACCGTTCGTTCTGGCCTGGATCGTCGCGTGGGTGCTTCTCACGCCCGCGTTCCTGTGGTGCGTCGGCCGCATCGAGCGCCGCTGGTGATGAGCCCGCCGTTCGTCGCACTCACGATCGTCGGCGCCGTGCTGATCGGCACGATCGTCTTTGCGCTGTTCGGCGTGCGCCGCATCGCCATGGACCCGCAGCAGTTTATCGTCGGCGGACGCTCGTTCGGGACGCTGCTGCTCTGGGTGTTGCTGGCCGGAGAAATCTATACGAGTTTTACGTTCCTGGGCGCTTCGGGGTGGGCGTACGGGTTCGGCGCACCTTCGTACTACATTCTCGCCTACGGCTGCTGCGCGTACATTATCGGATACTTCCTTCTGCCGGCGATCTGGCGCGTCGGCAAGGAGCGATCCCTGTTGACGGCGGCGGATTTCTTCGCCGACCGTTACGGCAGCCGCGCGTTCGGCGCGTTCGTCGGAGTAACGCAGTTCGCCGTCTTGATCCCATACGTCGCGCTGCAACTGAGCGGACTCCAACTGCTGCTGCGCATCGCGGGCTACGGGCACTTCGACGCGACGGTCTCAGTCTGCGCTGCATTTCTGGCCATCGCCCTGTTCGTCTTTACGGCTGGGTTGCGCGGCACCGCGTGGGCCAGCATCGTCAAAGACATCCTCGTTCTGGGCGCGGTCGTCTTCGCCGGCATCGTCATTCCGGTACAATTCTTCGGGTCGCCGGCACACGTTATCGACCGCGTGCTGCACGCCGATCCCGGCCATCTGGTACTGAGCGCCGGAATAGGCCCCCACGGAACCGTGTGGTACGTCTCGACCGTCGTTCTCACCGCAGCCGGCTTCTTCATGGCGCCGCACGGCTTCAGCGCGATATACAGCGCGCGTTCGGAGGCGACGCTGCGCCGCAACGCGATGCTGCTGCCCTTCTACCAGATCATCATGCTGCTCGTTTTTTTCGCCGGGCTCACGGCGTTGCTCATCGTTCCCGGACTGAAAGGGACCGCGGTGGACCAGTCGTTTCTGCTGGTCGTGCAGCGATATTATCCCGCGTGGGTCGTGGGCATCGTGGCCGCGGCCGGCTGCCTGGCCGCGCTGATTCCCGCCAGCGCGCAATTGCTCGGCGCGGCCAGCATCTTTTCGAAAAACGTGCTGGGCGAACTGGGAATCGCTACGAGCGACCGGGCGCGCACGCTCGCGACGCGCGTCCTCGTCGTGGTCGTGGCGCTTTTCGCATTAGGATTCTGGCTCGACGAGCAAAGAACGCTCGTCGAGCTCATCCTCATCTACTACAACGGCGTCACGCAGTTTTTGCCCGGCGTCGTTGCCGCGTTCGCATTTCCGCGCGTGTCGGCGTGGGCCGTCGCGGCGGGAATCGTCACCGGATTCGCTCTCGCCTTGACGTTCACGCACGCGGCCACGCCGCTGCTGGGCGTCAACCCGGGGCTCGTCGCGCTTGCCGGTAACGTCGCCGTGACGCTTGTCGTCGCGCTCGTATTTCCGAGAAGCTTGCGAACCGCTAACTAAAAGAGGGTCGCGTTTGGAAACAGTCCCGGCAGTAGACCGGCTTGTCGCCGCGCGGATTGAACGGCACCTCGGCCACGCCGCCGCATTGGCTGCAGGTCGCGGTGAACATTTCGCGCGGACGTCCGCCGCCCATGCGATCGCCGCCGCCGCCCCCGCCGGGAGTGCTGGCACGCATCGCTTTGCGGGCCTGCCGGCAGTCCGGACAGCGATTGGGTTTGTTTTGGAAGCCCTTTTGCTCGTAGAAGCGCTGCTCGCCCGAGCTGAAAATAAACTCACGCCCACAATCGACGCACGTGAGCGATTCATCGACGTACACGAATTAAAAACTCCTTCGGCTTGCTACCTTCGAGATTGTGCCCAAAGAATCGGAAGCCCCACCCGAAGATAAAGGCTCCAAGACTGACCTCCCAAGACAGCCGAGTCGAAAGATAAAGACGACCAGAACGACCAGCGAGATCAGGGCGCCGCGCGGATCGAGCGCGGCGTAAAAAATGAGGACGGCGACGGCGGCCGCGGCCGCAAGATCGAACGAGACCGCTCGCAGAACGCGAGCGAACCCCAGAATCCCCAGGACGAGGTGCGGAATCACGAGGGCGCAACGGACGCGGTCGTACCGGTCCGCCTGATACGGCGCATGCTTCCGAAAGAGAACGGATTCATTCACTGTCGCCATTAACCCCGTAATCGTCTGCCCGCTTCTGCGACCTTACCGCGGCGAGTCCTGCCGGGGCGGCGCCCGCGGCGGCGCGAATGACGCGCGCAATGAGCCCCCTCATCACGATCCCGCGCGAGCTTGCCGACGACGTCGTCGCGGTCCGGCGCGACCTGCACATGCACCCCGAGACGGCGTTTGCCGAGCATCGAACCGCCGCACTGGTGGCACGGCGCCTGCGCGATCTCGGGTACGAGGTGCACGAGGGCGTCGGCAAGACGGGCGTCGTCGGCGTGCTCGACGGAACGCGCCCCGGCCGAACGATCATGCTGCGCGCCGACATGGATGCGCTGCCCATCAGCGAGGAGACGGAGCACGACTACCGCTCGCGCTCGACCGGCCGGATGCACGCGTGCGGCCACGACGGACACGTCGCGATTCTGCTCGGTGCGGCCGCGCTGATTGCGGCGCGACGCAGCGAGGTGGCCGGTCGCGTGTGCCTCGTATTCCAACCGGCCGAGGAAGGCGCCGGCGGCGCCAAGGTGATGCTCGACGACGGATTGTTCGAGCGTTTTTCCATCGAGCGCGCGTACGGGCTGCACTTGTCGTCGAAGTATCCGACCGGGACGCTCGGATTTCGCGACGGCCCGATGTACGCATCGAGCGATTCGATCGAGATCGAAGTGTGCGGCGTCGGCGGACACGGTGCGGCACCGCACGATGCCGTCGATCCGATTTATGCGGCCGCAAGCTTCGTCACCTCGGTGCAGCAAGTCGTTTCGCGCCAGATCGATCCGCTCGAGCCCGCCGTGGTGACGATCGGCGCGATCCACGGCGGCACGATTCACAACGTCATTCCACGGACGTGCCGGATGATGGGAACCGTGCGGGCCTTTTCCGAAACGGTCCGCGCCACGATGGCCGAACGCATCGAACGCGTGCTGCACGCCTGCTGCGACGCTTCGGGCGCGACGTACGATTTTACGTATTTCGATCGCTATCCGGTGACGGCCAACGATGCCGCTCAAACGCAGTACGCGCGCGAGTTGGCGCGCCGTGCGTTCGGCGACGAGCGCGTGATCGAAACGGCGATGGTCATGGGGGCCGAAGATTTTTCGTTTTACGCCCAGCGCGTGCCCGCGTGCTTTTATACGCTCGGATGCAGCGGCGGGCCGCAAACCAGCCATCCGCATCACTCCAGCCTCTTCGATATCGACGAAGCGGCGCTGCCGGCAGGCGTTGCCATGATGGCGGCGCTCGCATTCGACGCACCGCGCCACGCACCGTGAGCGCGCCGGTGATTCCCGGCGTCGTGAACCCTGCGACGCCGCGCGACTTTCTCGAGGTGATGACGCGCGCCGTCTTTCAAGCCGGCGTGAGCTGGAAGCAGATTGCCGAGCGGTGGGATGCCTATCGCGAGGCGTTCGCGCAGTTCGATCCCGCGCAGGTCGCGAGATACGACGATCTCGACGTGGAGCGCGTGCTCGCGACGCCCGGCGTGATGCGCACGCCGCGCAAGGTCCGCGCGACGATCGCCAACGCTCGCACGCTGCTCGAAGTCGATCGCGAGTTCGGCGGCATCGCCGCGTATCTGCGGGGCTTTTCGTCGTATCCGGAACTCGCCCAAGACTTCAGACGCCGGTTCGCCTTCATGGGCGAGATGAACGTGTGGTACGTGCTGTTTCGCACGGGCAATCCCGTGCCGCGTTTCGAGCCGTGGGTCCGCGGCATCAAGGGCGAGCATCCCCGCATGCGCGAGATGGTCGAGCTCGCCCGCACCGACGGAAACTCGCCCGAACGCGAGTGAACTACGCGCTCAGCATTCGTCGCCGGTACTTTTACCGGGATAAATTTCGATGACGCCCGCCGCTCCGCCGGAACGCTTTGACCTTTGAGCAGCGAGCCGACGCCGCCCAGCACGCCGCCGTACTTGCCTGCGTCGCGACGGCGTAGCACGGCTTGAAGTTGATCGGAAAGCCGTCGATTTGGCCTGCGCGTACGCGGTATACGTGCTGCCGGCAGGATCGGTTTTCCGGTAACCCGCCGCCGGCCTTGACCGCATTGCCGAACGACGTGCTGCCTTTGACCGACAGTTGAATAGAAAATCGGCGTTCCGCTATGCAGCGACGGCAGTTTGTGGTTGTAGTTGGTCGTACTGCTGGTCAGCGAAATGCTCGTCGAAGGATTCGCGGGCGGATACTTCACCGAACCGCCGAGGCCGCCGAATGCCGGAATGCAGAGCTTCCGCCGCCGTCAATAGCGTTTCAGTGATGCTGGCGTACTGTTGGGTGGTCTGCTGCCCTTTGCACGCCGGAGGCCCGCGTCGGGCACGATCGCCGCGCCTTGCATCGCTTGCGGGAGAGCGCTCCGGCCGAGCGCGAGGAACACGCCGCCAGCAACGCTGCGGCAAGCAACGAAAGCGCAACGATGCAACGCATCTTCAGGCGCGTTTCGCCTACGGCGCAAGCGCGTCCTGCGCGGGACTACGGCGCGCGAAGGCGACGGACCGGCGCCGCCGCGACGCGAGCCTGGGGCGGGGCGCACGAGGTAGAGACCGAGCGGCACGGCGTAGTTGAGTTCGGGAACCGGCATGGCATCGAAGCCGCGCGCCTTGATGTCGTCGGCCGTCGCCCCGGCCAAACGTCCGCACTGCAACAGCGCCGGAACGACGCTCGGATCGGCCGGATCGAGTTCGTACCACGTCCCGGCGGAGGCCAAGTGCGGCGTAATCGTCCAGTTCGCCGTCGCGCTGCCGTTGGCAAAGTGATGCTGCAGCTCCGCGAGCGCTTGCGTCGCGACCCCGTGCGCGTCGTTCGTGCACAGCGCGCCGATTGCGTGCACTTCGAACGGCGTCTTCGGCGCCGCCGACGGCAGCGCGTAGATGCGGAACGATTCTTGTCCGGCTTGCTGCTGGCGCGCGACGAAGTAGAGGCCGACCGAGGGCATGAACGTCAGTTGCGGTACGAAGAAGAGCGTGCTCGACGGCGCGTACAAATGCCGCGTGGTGAGATCGTCGCTACGTGCAATGTGTAGCGGCAGGCACCCCGCGACCGAACGGAGTCCGGCCGCGCCTTTGACGATAATCGTGAGCGCGTAGGTCGTGCCTAGGCCGTGATAGGTGACGGCCGCGCCGGTCACCACCGGTGCCGACATCGAAGACGGATAGCCCGCGGCGGTTTTGGCCGCTTCGATCCGCGCGACGTACGCTTTCAGTTCGGACGAGAGCGTCTGCGCTTTGGTCATCGCGTCGCCGCTGCAGCGCTGCGCATCGGCGTTGACGGCGAATGGATCCGGCGGCGGCGACGCCGGCAAAGGCGCGAAGAACCCGCGGCCGCCGCCGCCGCCGCCGCCAGGGCCTCCCGGGCCGCCGGGCCCGCCCGGGGGTCCGCCTTCTCCGCGCGCGCCACGCGGCAAGTTGAAGGCCGAACCGGTTTGCGACGACGCCAGGCCCTGACCGAACTTCATTCCATAGGTCATCGAGTACGAACGCGGCGTCAACGGTCGCGCGATCGTTGGGATCGTTGCCCCGTAGAGCGTTTGGTAGGGCACCGCATTGGCCGGGCCGGCAAAAATGCCCCCGAACGTGTTCGTGATGTTGCTGGCGGCAAAGGTCAACGTTCCGCGGGAGAGCGCGGCGGTCACGCCGGCATCGAACGTCGTGTATGCCGGCAAGTTGTTCGGATTGTTCTTTGCAGTGTATTGCGCGTCGGCGAGCCACTCGAGCGCCGAATGCGGCGCTTTATAGTCGAAGACGATCCCGGCTCGCTGGAGCGGTTGGTTCGGCAACTGCTCGCCCGAAATCGTAATCGAGTACGGGTTCGAAAAGTACGGCGAGCCCGATTCGGCCGTCGAGACGGTGACGTTGTAGTACGGCTGAACGACGAGATTCCCGAAGGTTGCGTAGCCGGTCAACTCGGCGCCTTGGTAGACGCGCTTCACGCCCGAGATCGGCGTGGAGAAATACAACTGCTGCGGCCCGAACGCGGTGCCGGCCTTGAGATTACAGCCGGCCGCCGAATCGTAGATCTGTTCGACCTGCGCGAAGTATCCCGGCGGGAAGAGGCCTTGGCCGAGCAAGGCGGAGCCGTTGACGAGCACCGGGAGCAGCACGCCGGCTTGGATTTGCCGGTAGAGCTGGAGCGATACGTTGCCGCCGTGCATGGAGTGCGTGTAGCCGGCGCGATACGAGATCGACGAGCTCGGGCCGGGCTCGTCGCCGGGCGCGCTGCCGTAGGCGGTGTCCTGCGGCGGATTTCCCGAACACGTAAAGCGCAGCGACGCCGGATCGCTGAGGATATTGACGCGCCCCGGATTGCCGGCCACGCCGCCCACGGCATACGAGGCGCTGTAGCTGTCGAATGGCGTCGGACGCCACGTCGCTGCCAAGCTTCCGAGTGCGGTGACGCCCTCGGAACCGGTTGCGCTGCTCGCGCCGGCCGACGCGGCCAACGTCAGCCGATCGCTCGAGTGCATCGTGTCGGTGACCGTGATCGCGCCGTAGTCGCTGGTGACGCTGCCGTTGTAATACGGTGCGGACTGCGGAACCAGCGGCGAGGTGACGTTCTGCGACGAGGTCCCGTAGGCTTGGAGCGAGATCGTGTGCTTCTGTTTGGCCGGCAACGTCGCGTTGACGACGAAGCCGGTCGTTTTCGTCAGCGTATTGAACCCGTTCGGATCGCTCGTGGGCTCGGGAAGCGGACCGGTCGAGACGTCGATGTAGCGGTTGAGCTGGTCGAGATCGTTCGTCGACGTGCTCGAAAAGAGCGACGCTTGCAGCTGCGTCGCGCCGAGCAGCGCGTTGTCGGTCAGCGAGTAGAGCTGGACGCTGCCGTTGTTCCAGTTATCGGGACCGTAGCCGCAGGGCAACGCCGGCGAAGCGCCCTGGCGCAGGCAAACGATCTCGGTGTTGCGCGCCGAGTTGAGGAACGTTCCGGTCAACGCCTCCGCATCGCCCAACTCGTAGCGCAGTTTCAACAGGTTGCCCGAATAGTCGGTGTCGCCGTCGTGATTGTACGCAAGTCCGCTGGCATCGAGGAAGTACTGTCCGTCGACGAGGCTCGGGACCAGCCGGTACACCGTCTGCGCGGCGATTCCCAGTTTCCCGATGGATCCGGTCTCGCCCACCGAGTAGTTGTACTTGCCGTTGCTGCCGACCGACGTCGTCAGTTGCGAATTCCAGCTCAGGGTCGGCTCGAGCGTCGTAAAGTTCACCGAGCCGCCGAGCCCGCCGACCTGCGCGCCCATGATGCACGGAGGCACCTTGGAACAAGTCGCTCGCGAAGCCGCGCAGGTTTCCGGCCGTTCCGGGTGCGTTGAGCGGAATGCCGTCGAGCGTCAGCGCGGTTTGGCTCGCGTCGTGGCCTTCGAGCGAAATCGTTTGTGTCGCGTCGCTATCGTCGCTGCTGGTGGTCACGCTCACGCCCGAGAGTTTGTTGAGCGCGCCGGCGAGGTCGTCCGAAAGCCGTCGCTGCGGCGAGTTCTGATCGATACTCGTCGACGAGATGACGGCCGAAGCTTTGACGCTGACCGTTCCGATGACTTTCAGACCGCCGGTATCTTGAACGAGCGCGACCGCGACGTTGACGAGCCGGCCGTTGACGACCTCGAACGAAGTCGACGTGAGGCTCTGGTAGCCACGCTTGACGATGCGCGCGCGATAGATGCCGTCGGGGACGTCGGTGAACTTCACGGTGCCGTTGGCGCCGGTGATTTCCGACGTGATGACCGCACCGTCGAGCAACACCCGGGCGAGTCCAATCGGTTGTTTGCTTGCGGCGTCGATCACGACGATCGTAATCTCGCCCGAATCGGATTGCGAGAACGCGGGTACGGCCAACAGCGCGACGGCGAAAGCCAGTCCCGCGGCAATTATCCGGAACATGCTCGCCGGGAATTGTAAGCGGCGGATCCTCAAGAGTCCCTGTGACCTACGGCGCGCGTCGTGTGAAGGCGATTAGAGTCTGATGGTGACGGCCGTGCCGTGCCCGGGAGCGCTATCGATCGCGATGTCGCCGCCGGCGCGCTCGACCGCGCGCTTGGCGATGGCGAGTCCAAGCCCCGTCCCCGCAATTTCGCCGCGTTCGTCGCCGCGATAGAAGCGCTCGAAGGCGTGCACGCGCTCCGATTCGGACATCCCCGGCCCTTCGTCACGGACCGTGATGATGGTGTGGCCGTTGGTTCGCGCTGCGCCGAGGTGAATCGGTGCCTCAGGCGCGTACTTGAGCGCGTTCTCGACGATGTTCCAGATGGCTTCGCCGAGTTCGCTGCGGTCGGCTTCAATCGTACGGACGCCTTGAATGCTGTAGTCGATGACGCGGTGGTCGTCGAGCCGGCGCGCAGCTTCGCACTGTCCGCGCAGGAAGTCGCCGACGTCGATCTCTTCCACGCGCGGCACTGCTTCCGAATCCAGGCGCGCAAGCCGCATGAGCCGGTCGATGAGGCTGCGCATGTGCTCCTTCTCGAGCGACATGGTGGAGAGGATCTGTCGCGCGATGGTCGGCTCTTCGATCGCGCCCCGGCGCAAAACGTCGATATAGCCGCCGATGACGGTCAGCGGCGTACGCAGTTCGTGCGACGCGTCGGCGGCAAACTGTCGCATCCGCTCTTCCGCCCGGCGCCGGTCGTCCATCACCGCGGCGACGCTCGCGGCCGCGTCGTTATACGCCTGCGTGAGCGACGCGACTTCGTCGCCGCCTTTCATGATGAAGCGGCGTTGCGTATAGTCGCCGCCCGCCAGCGCTTCGAGCGAGCTGCTGACTTCCTCGATCGGCTGGAGTGCTCGCGACGCGAAGAGGCGCCCGGCATACCACGAGATGCCCATGGCGAGAATCGCGATCGTCAAGACGATGCGCCAGTACGGCACGAGCGACACGAACAGCAGCGGCGTCGACGAAACGAAGGCGACGTATCCGCCGTTGACGGCGGCCAGTGAGAGCGGATCGAAACGCGTCGGATCCGGAGGAGGCGGTCTTCCGGGCCCGTGTGGAGGCGGGCGGGGAATGAAGTGTTCCATGCCGCCGAGTGCGAGCACGCGATCGAGCACCTTCGGCCGAAGATCCTTATCGCCGGCGAGATAATGACCTTTCGCATCGAAAACGGTGACGCGCAGGCCGATGCCGCTCAGAGCCCCCACGATCTCCGGAGCGGCCTGTGCGAGCGACATCCCCTCGCGATGGAAGCGATCCGCGAGAATGCGAGCCTCTTCATGCTTGGCGATCACTACGTCCACGGTGAACCTGGACAGCTCCAGGACGAGCGCGCCGGACGACGCAAGGATGACGATCAGCACCGTCACGATCAACAGCACCGCGTACAGCGCGGAGAGTCGTGAGGCAAGCTTCATCGCGTTAAGGCTTCGCTATTGCGAAAGGCCGTACCCCACACCTCGAACGGTTCGGATGAACGACCCGGGCTCGCCGGGCCGATCGATCTTGGCGCGCAGGTATGAGATGTAGGTTTCGACGATGTTCGGGCCGCCCTCGAAATCGTGCCCCCACACGATCTCCAGCAGATGGTCTTTGCTGAAGACCCGCCGCGGTTCGCGCAAGAAAACTTCCAACAGATCGAATTCACGCTGGGTAAATTCGAGCGGCTCCTTCCCGCGCCATGCCTCACGCGTTCCCGGATTGATGGCGATATCGCGCCAACGAAGAACGTTCTCCTCGATGAGCTGGGGCCGCCGCAGTTTGGCCTGAAGCCTCGCGATCAGCTCCTCAAAGACGAACGGCTTCACGAGATAGTCGTCGGCCCCCGAACTAAGGGAGCGGACCTTGTCGTCGGTGCCACCCTTGGCCGTCAGCATGAGGATCGGCGCTTGCGTGATTTCCCGCAGTCGCGGCAAGAGCGTCACGCCGTCGATCTTCGGCATCATGATGTCGAGAACGATGAGCTCGGGGTCGAACGCCTTGACGAGTTCCAGTGCAGCAAAACCGTCGGTTGCCGTCTTTACTTCATAGCCTTCTCGCGAAAGGCCCAATTCGAGCATTTCCCGGACCATTCGGTCGTCGTCAATGACCGCTACACGAGCGTTAGGCATAGTATACATCTACGTTGCATCCTGGGGCCGGGACCTTGGAGCGCGCTGAACCAGGGTGCTACGCCGCTCGCAAAGGGGACCGCCAGCGCGAGACCCGCTGTCCGCAAACCAGCGACGCCTGTTCGATGCTTTCCAAGGGGTGGATCATCATGCAGACGCCGGCCGCTGCAAGTTCCGCGTCCATCCGAGCATCCGGCGACCAACGGGCGAACAGGTGGATTTCCGGCGTCCCGGCCGCCCGGGCGACCTGGCCGATCACCTCGGCAAGGGAGCATTCGCGCCGTTCCAAGAGCGGCTCGACCACGGCCTCGCGGAAGTACCGGCGGCTTGATCCCGAGATCATCGCGATGATCCGGGAGAGCTCGGCCGGATCGGCCGCCTCGAAGTCGATGATGGCTGCCTTCACGATCTCGGCGAGACGCCGGTCGGTCTGCGCGTGAAGCGTTGCGCCGGCGATCGACGCCTCGGGCCCGGCCGTCAGGAGCGCTCCAGCCCCAATCAAATACTCGTCCATACTCCCAGTTTGGGACCCAAGAGTGCCAACTGGCTGGCTTTCAAGTTCTGAGGGCACAAAAATAGAGGCGCCGCAGATGCGGCGCCTCCCGCCCACAACCCGGTTTGTGGAGGTTCCCGTGCCGTCGATGGGCCGGTACGGGAGAGCTGAGAGCCCGGGTTGTTTCGCTCGGGTGTGGGCACTCGAGCCTTTCCTTAGCAGTAGATCGTTAGGGCTTGTAACGCCTCACGCGATGAGCGTGGGTGGCGTCACGATGCTTACGATCAGCCCTAAGAGCATGAGGAGCATGTGATGCATAGTTGCCAACCTCCCAAGAAACGGTGAACATGGGCCTAGGTTAGCCCGTATAGCCTCGTCAGGTCCCTAGGTCAAATTACCTAGTCCAGAATGCCGGCGCGCCGGCTCAGAACGAGCGCTTGGACACGACCGTTGCAACGCAGTTTCGAGATCACGTTGCCGATGTGGTTTCTGATTGTTTTCACTGTACAGTTCCGACGAAACGCGATCTCTTTTGGGCTGAGTCCTTCTGCCAATAACCGAATTGTCGCTATCTCTGCTGCAGTTAGCTGTTCTCCGGTTGATCGCTTCGTCTTCGCGCTCAAAGCAGCAAATGTCGCCCGCAGCAATCGAGTCAAATGCGCATAGCCCAATGGTTCCAGCCGATCGAGTAAAGGTGCGCCCGTCTCGATCGTTGCCATATCGCTGGAACGTATTTTTGAAACGGTTTCAACGCCGATACGCCTGATAAGCGCCGTGACCGGGTCATCTGTGTCCGTTCCAATTCGCCCACAAATGCGTTCAGCGTGAGCGAGCCTACCATTTGCTGCTTCGGCTAACGCGCAGCAAAGTAGAGCCGTCGCAACGGATCTATGCGAAAAAGGACCTTCAGTCGTAAGCCCTGCCGTAAGACAAAGTATCTCTTCCGTCAAGGTTACAGATGCCGCACGTTTATCATCAATTGCTAAGAAGAGCGCACACTCTGCGCCGGAAACGACGCGATCAATATCGTGATGAAGCATGCGCCATGAACCGGCCAGCAAGCGGTGTGCCTCTGCAAACTTACCCTCCCAGGCGAGCCTAAGGGCCGCGGGCGGTACGAGATAGTGGCTCCGGGACTGGTCTCTAGCCTTTGCGCTAGCCAAGCGATGCTCAATATCGACGCTTTGCTGTAGATTTCCACAACGCAACTCTGCAACGAGTAATTGTAACATTGACGTTTCTATATCGAACGCATCTCCAGCCTTGTTCGCCTCTTCAGCCGCCTTTTGTGCGTACCAGAGTTGCCATTCGACATCATCGAATGCGTGAAGCATGAGATTAGAAAGGTTGGCATATGCCCTGCTCGCCAAACTAAACAACTCCAGCTCGCTCGCGAGTTCTGCGGCTTGTGAGAGGAGCTTTCTAGCCGAGCCGTTCTCGCCGACGTACATTGCGGCAACGCCCAAACGCTGGAACACCTTTGCACGAACCGAATCCGGTTCCAACCTGCGAAGAATCGCTTTTACCCTCCGCATCGCCTGCATTGCTGCGCCACGCTGTCCTGATCGCGCGAAGTGGGCGGTCAGTATTGAAAGCGCTTCCGCTCTTTGAGCGGCCGATTGGCGCCTATCAAGCGAAATGGGATTTAGTAGCTCCGTTATGTCTTCACCCCGATTTGCCATTAGAAGTGCAAGCCTGAACGTAGCAGTCGCGACGAGCTCGCGGTCGTTTTTGGCGTGAGCAATTGAACGACGTAAGAGCGCTTCGGCGCGGACGGGTTTACCGGCCAGGGATTGCAGAACGCCACGAAGCGCAAGTATGCGCGGATTCGTGCGGCGCGAGGGTTCATCCAGCGCCACAACGGCATTGGAAACGCATTCCGCGCGCCCGCGCTCCAGCAGATCGAAGCCGCTCGTTTCCAGAATACGGAGAAGGTCGGGCTGCGATCGCGCAGGTCCGTACGTGATGAGTGCGGCTTCCATCTGTCCGGCGGATTCGAGCGCTTTTGCCGCCCGGAGGTTAACCGCGGCATACCGGTGACTGCCGGCGAGAGCCGTCTGACGGCGCAAGAAATCGCGAACGATGGTTGACGTGCGAAAGCGACGATTCTCCTCAAAGAGAAGCCCCGTATGCTTTCGCGTCACTTCCAAGGTTTGCAAGGCGTCGGGAAATCCGGCGATCTCGAGTATGCCGGCGTCTATTTCGGGCAGAGCGGCCGCGACCTCGAGCAACTCGCGCTCGCGGTCGCCCAGCACCGGATAAACTTGATCGCGCAGATAGTCCATCGCGGTTTCCCGAACGAACGTCCGAACGTCGCGCTTTGCCATTCCGCTCTTCAGCGCTCTGACGGCTATTGCGACGGCTGCCGGCCAGCCCTCGGTAAGGGCGGCGATTTCAGCGATGTCATCGGCTTCAAACCCTACACCCGAAAGACGGCACGCCTCCGCAATTTCCTCATCGGTGAAGCGCAAATCGCAAACGCCGATCGGCAATTCGCAGTTGCCTTGCGCGAGCCACGTGCCCACCGGCAGCGCGTCAACCGCTCGCGTCGCGACCACCCAACGCGCTTGTACGTTTTCAGCGATGAGCTCAACCAGGCCGCGAGCCGTTTCGGCGGAAGCCCGCTCGAATGCGTCGACGACGACGGTGCCGCGAAACTGTTTCGAGATAACCGATGTGTCGAACGCTTCGTTCGTCACGTCGATGGCGATCGTTTCTTCGGAATGTTGGGCGAGATACTGTTGCAGCGCTATCGACTTGCCGTAACCGGCAGATGCAGCAACCAATACGATCCGCCGCTCACTCGCTTTGGCGAACCGCTCGACCACTCGCGGGCGCGCCACGATCTCGGCATCGATTCTGCTTTCCCGAAACGACGATGCACCTCGATCTGAAATCGAACGCATGCACGTCGATTCTCACCGGAGCAAACGCGCGCCTCCGTTTACTGTTGCTGAAGCTCGGGCTGCCGTACCGCGCAACCGGTTACGCAACGCTTTACGCTGCGACGAGTTCCACCGCATACGCACCGCAGCGCAGCATTCGAATCGTTCCGGTGCAAAAGTCGTACACGAGCACGCCGCGCAGGCCCTTACCGCGGTACGCTCGAGCGGCATTGCGAATGGCGCGCATCGCGTCGAGCCGCTTTCCGTCGTTCGCGAGCCGGCGGAATACGACGCCGTAGAGGCCGCCTCGGCGCCCGTAGAGCACCGCGTCAAACGGACGCGCGGCGGCGCCGAGCGCGACGACGTCGTGTCGCCGAATGGCAAATAGCCGCGACGCTAAACGGCTACGGACGAACGTCTGCAGATCGTTGAGAATACGGTCGCGTTCGGCAAACAGGAGGGCGGGACGGATCGCCTGCCCAGCGCGACGCACGAGCCGTTCGAAGCGGACGAGGGCGTCGTCGGCGAGGACGCGCGGACCGGGAGTGCCGGCGCCGCGCTCCCGCGTCAGGCTCACGCTGGCGATCGCCTCCCGCATGGCGCGTTCGCTGAGTTTCGGAAGGCGCTTCGCCGCGAGGATCGAGTCCATTGGCGGCATCGTACGCACCGGAAGTGCCATATGGCTGGCACGATGCGTACGCTGCTGCTAAGAATCTCGAGTGGCGGCGCTTCGACGTCGCGCCTTCGGCGCTTCGCTCAGCGTGACACCGTGAGCCGCCTCGGCCTCCCGCCGAGGCTAGAGATCCTCGGGGTTGATGCCCTTGAGCCGGTCGTACTGGGTCGTCTTCGGCGGGGCGTGCACGTTGACGTTGTCTTCGTATACGCCCTCGTACTGAACGGTCAGCGGCTCCCGGTTGCGCTCGTACGCGGTCACCAGGCGGCTCATGCCGTCGCCGTTGGCGCCCATGACCTCCGCGAGCGCCGCGTCGTCGGCAGTCATGCCGGCAAACGCCATCTCGTACTCCTGACGCGGCCGGCCGTCGTCGTCGACGTCTTGCCCCTCGGGAACGATCTCGACGTTACGGTAGCGCGACATGCCCGTTCCGGCGGGGATGAGCTTACCGATGATCACGTTCTCCTTCAGCCCGAGCAGCGGATCGTATTTGCCTTTGATCGCCGCATCGGTGAGCACGCGCGTAGTCTCTTGGAAGCTCGCCGCCGAAAGGAACGACTCCGTCGCCAGCGACGCCTTCGTCACGCCCAGCAGAACCGGGTTCGCGCTGGCGGGCTCCTTGCCGTCGGCGCGAACGCGTTCGTTGGCTTCGTGGAACGCTGCCGCTTCGATGAGTTGCCCCGGCAGCATCAGCGTGTCGCCGCCTTCGACGATCTTCACCTTGCGCAGCATCGCGCGAACGATGACTTCGATGTGCTTGTCGTTGATGTCGACGCCTTGCGAACGGTAGACCTTTTGCACTTCCTGGACGAGGTAGTTCTGCAAGGCAGTCTCACCTTTAATGCGCAGGATGTCGTGCGGATTGAGCGAGCCTTCGTTGAGTTGGTCGCCCGGCTGCACGCGATCGCCTTCATGGACGGCCAGATGCGTACCGTGCGGCACGTCGTACTCGTGCTCTTCACCCGTATCGTCGACGACGAAGATCGCGCGACGGTTGCGGTCTTCACCGAACTTCACGGTGCCGGTGACTTCCGTGATCGTCGCTTGTCCTTTCGGTTTGCGCGCTTCGAAGATTTCCTCGACGCGCGGCAGACCGGTGATGATGTCTTCGGTTGCGACGCCGCCGGTGTGGAAGGTTCGCAGGGTGAGCTGCGTGCCCGGTTCGCCGATCGACTGTGCAGCAATGATGCCGACCGCCGTGCCGATGTCCGCGCGATTCCCGGTCGCGAGATCGCGGCCGTAACACATCGAGCAGACGCCGTACTTCGACTGGCACGTCAGCACCGAACGAATCTTGACCTGCTCGGTGCCGGCTTCGATCAGCGCTTTGGCCTTCTCTTCGTCGATCTCTTGACCGCGCGTGACGATTGCCGTCGTCGGACGCTTGGGCTCGAGGCGAACTTCCTCGGCAGACCGCCGGCCGATGATGCGGTCGGTCAGCGGTTCGATGATTTCCTTGCCGACGCGAATATCGCTGACGGTAATGCCGTTGCTCGTGCCGCAGTCTTCCTCACGGACGATGACGTCTTGAGCGACGTCGACTAAGCGGCGGGTGAGGTATCCGGAGTCGGCCGTACGCAGCGCGGTGTCGGCCAGACCCTTACGCGCGCCGTGCGTCGAGATGAAGTACTCGAGGACGGTGAGGCCTTCTTTGAGCGACGCCTTGACCGGAATCTCGAGAATACGTCCGGACGGATCGGACATCAGTCCGCGCATGCCGCCGAGCTGCTTAACCTGCGCGATCGAACCGCGCGCGCCCGACGTTGCCATCATGAACACGGGATTGAGCGGGTTCTGCGCGGCCTGCATGGCGCCGGTGACTTCTTCCGAAGCACGCGACCAGATTTCGATCGTCTTGTTGTACTGTTCGTCGTCGGAGATGAAGCCTTGGTCGAACAGACGATGGAGCTCGTCGACCTCGTTCTGCGCCTTGCCGACGATTTCGTACTTCTCTTGCGGAACGATGATGTCGTTGATCGACACCGTCGTGCCCGAGAGCGTCGCAAAGTGGAAGCCGAGATCCTTGATCGCGTCCAGGAAGCGCGCCGTTTCGGCGTTGCCGTATTTGCGGTAGCAATCGGTGATCGTCTTCTTGAGCGCGCCCTTGTCGATGATCTTGTTGACGTACGGATGCTCCCAGCCCTCCGGAAACGCCATGTTGAAGATAATGCGGCCAATCGTCGTCTTGACGAGCTGGCCGTGCCAGCGCACGTAGACCCACTCTTGAAGACCGGCGTTGCGCGTTTCGTACGCCATTACCGCTTCTTTTGGATCGCCGAACGTCGGGATCGCTCCCGGCGCGTCGGCGGTCGGCGCGTGTTTGTGCGGCGTGCGCACAAACTGCAGGTCGTAGTCGTCGATGACCGGCGCCTTCGCGGGACCGGTGTATTCGTCGCGATGGAACGTGAGATAGTACAACCCCAGCACCATGTCTTGGGTCGGAATCGAAACCGGATTGCCATACGCCGGCAGCAGAATGTTGTTCGAAGACAGCATCAGGATGCGCGCTTCGGCTTGCGCGCCGGCAGACAGCGGCAGATGGACGGCCATCTGGTCGCCGTCGAAGTCGGCGTTGTAGGGCGTGCAGACCAGCGGATGCAGATGGATCGCTTTGCCTTCCACGAGCACCGGTTCGAAGGCTTGAATGCCCAAGCGGTGGAGCGTGGGTGCGCGGTTGAGCAGCACCGGATGCTCTTTGATGACCTCTTCGAGCACGTCCCACACCTCGGGACGCACGCGTTCGACCATGCGCTTCGCGCTCTTGATGTTGTGCGCGAGACCGCGATCGACAAGTTTCTTCATCACGAACGGCTTGAAGAGTTCGAGCGCCATCTCTTTGGGGAGGCCGCACTGATGTAACTTCAGCGTCGGACCGACGACGATGACCGAACGGCCCGAATAGTCGACGCGCTTACCGAGCAGGTTCTGCCGGAAGCGGCCCTGCTTGCCTTTGAGAATATCGGAAAGCGACTTGAGCGGACGGTTGTTGGGCCCGGTGACCGGACGGCCGCGCCGGCCGTTGTCGATGAGCGCATCGACCGCTTCTTGCAGCATGCGTTTTTCGTTTTTGATGATGATTTCGGGCGCGTTGAGTTCGAGCAGCCGCTTGAGGCGGTTGTTCCGGTTGATGACGCGACGGTAGAGATCGTTGAGATCCGACGTTGCAAAGCGGCCGCCGTCGAGCTGCACCATCGGGCGCAGTTCGGGCGCGATTACCGGCACGGCGGCAAGCACCATCCACTCCGGCCTGTTGCCGCTGGCCAAGAAGGCCTCGACCACTTCGAGCCGCTTGATCGCCTTCAGGCGCTTCTGACCGGTCGTCTCTTTGAATTCTTTGCGCAGATCTTCCTGAAGTTTACGCAGGTTCAGGTCGCGAAGCAGCTCGCGAATCGCCTCGGCGCCCATGCCGGCCTTGAAGCGGTTGCCGAACTTCTCGCGCGATTCGCGGTATTTCTGCTCGGAGAGCACCTCGCGCTTGGTCAACGTCGTGTCGCCCGAATCGATGACGACGTACGCCGCGAAATAAATCACTTTCTCGAGTTGGCGCGGCGACATGTCGAGCAAAATGCCGATGCGGCTGGGGACGCCTTTGAGATACCAAATGTGGCTCACCGGCGTCGCGAGCTCGATGTGGCCCATCCGCTCGCGACGAACCTTGGCGCGCGTGATCTCCACGCCGCACCGGTCGCAAATCATGCCCTTGAACCGAATGCGTTTGTACTTGCCGCAGTGGCATTCCCAATCTTTGGTCGGGCCGAAAATCTTCTCGCAGAAGAGGCCGTCGCGTTCGGGTTTCAACGTGCGGTAGTTGATCGTTTCGGGTTTCTTGACTTCACCGAACGACCACGCGCGAATTTGCTCCGGAGATGCCAGGCCGATGCGCATGGCGTCGAAGTTGTTGACGTCGATCAGGTTCAAGGGGTTGGGACTCCGTCGTTCGTGCTGCCGCAGCCGCCGCTGACGCAGGGAGCGCGGCTCACGTTGTCACGTAAGCGGTCCCACCGTTGCCGCTGGCCGCGAGGCGCCAAGACGCCCGGGCACGGTTTATGATTATACTCGGGGGCCGCCTCGGGGGCAAGGGCCGAGCAGGGTTAGGTAGCGGAACCCGTTCAAAAGTCGCAGGGCGTCTGGGAGCGGGCCCGCGGCTAGTCTAGATTGCCAGTCTGGGTCGGCAAGATCCGCGCTAGAGCTTTCAATGATGCTTGGCCCAGAGAAAAGAAACCAGGACTACCAGCAGGACGGTGCCGCAGATCATTCCCGTAGCGATGACTATGGCGGTCGGCAAGCTCATTAAAGACCCTCTTTCAGGCTACCCCCTGCTTACGGATTGCGAGCCTTTCGGGTTTCGGTGCGCGCTGACCACTTCCGCAGGGCCAGACGGAGCTCGGGTTTGGACGGTTGCTTGCATGGGCTGGCGGAAAGTGTGCATTGACTCCTGTCACGGACGACGCGGTGTGACAACCGAGATGGCGCTGCGGCTCGCACATGCCTTCCAGACCTCCGCGCAGTATTGGCTCAACCTGCAGATCGCCGTCGACCTCTACGACGCCCAGAAATCCGACGTTTTTGCGGAGATCGAACGCCGGCCGGTGCTCGTCTAGCGCGAGGCGCTCGGAGAGTTATCGTACCGCGACGCTGGCGTCGCCGCTCTCAAACGCTACAGCTTTGCAGATGGAGGTGCACGCGCTCGGAATCGATTGTGTTCGGCTCCAGTGTGAAACGCAGCGGTTCATCCGCGACGGCCGCCGCTGACAGGAATCGCCTGCAGCTTACACGCGGCCAGACGATCGCGCAGGACGAGCGCCGCGCTTGCGACCGATTCTCGATCGTGCCGATTGAGTTCGAGCAGAATGCACGCGAAGCGCGCGCGGGTCGGGTCGTTTACGGTGCAGTCCCAGCCGTGAAACTCGACCGCGCTCGGTGTGCGCGAGCATCCAGTTCATCGCGGGCCGGGAGAACTCGGCGTAGGTGCGCATGCCGGCGTGCGTGAGCACATCGATCGCTCGCAGGTTGCCGGGCGTTTGGCATGCAGCGCGCCGTGATAGACGGCGTAGTTGTCGAGGCCGCGGGGGTAGGCGGCGTAGACCATCGGCGTGCCGCCGAAATGCCGCAGCATCAGCGGCTGCGCGATGCGGTAGTACTCGAGATTGCGCTCGCAATCGGCGTGCGATATGTGATGGATGGGGGGGGTGAGCATCGTTATGTTCCTGCAAGGCTCGTGCACTCCGTGTATTCGGAGCCCACGAAACGCGGCATCGCGCATGCAAACCCTATTTCACGCTCGCCTATGCGTGCGATGCCGCAATCGGTACTACGGTACGGCGCCACGTGCACAGAAAATCCGGTCCCTTACCCCATTAAAGGCTTACGTCGCCGCTAACGGCCTTACGCTTTTCTCACGCTAGCCGCTCCCGCAGCCGCGCCGCCGGCGGCCGTGGGAGTTCGGCGATAGGTGTAGCCGGGAGCCCGTTCGATGCTGCCGAAACCCTCCGCGTACCTGAAACGTCAGGGTGAAAGGTAGGGTGTATGCCCACTCTTACGATCAATTACGTTTATTTCGGCGCGTCCGGGGCGCACACGCGCCAGCCGCGCGTCGTCAGCTCTTACGGCGGATTCACGCCCATCCCGGGTCTTAATCCCGGCGGCACCGCGACGCTGATGGCGGGAACGCCATATGAGCCCGGTTATCCGCCCGACCTCGACTCACAACACCTCGCTTACGCGTTCACGAACGTCTCCGGCTGTTTGGAGGGTCCGCGCACGTCGTACGTCGCGACCATGCTTCCTCCGGTCGGCACAGTTGGTAGCAATCCGATCGTCGTCAACTACGTCTACGTTCCCACCGGCCATAACGGAAACGGCGGAACCGGCGCCGTCATCGATGCGTTCGACGCGAGCATCAACTCGCTGATCGATAACAACTTCGTAACGTGCACTCCGGATCCGGGCGGCACCATCACGACCGAAGCGAACGTCGACGGTTGGGTGGATACGTCAAGCTCAGGACGCACCATCACTGCAGACCATCCGAATATCGGAGGCTATGGAACGTGGTCGACCCTCCCGCTCTTCGATCGCTGGGTCGATCTCACCGATCCCGCGCCGCCATCGTCGCTGATTAGCGGTGCCAATCTTACGCCCGGACAAGGCGCCACCGTCTACGCACTCGCGTTCTATCACGATCCGATAAAAACCAAAGAGCACAAGGAGTACTTAGAAAAGAATCCGGCCGAGTACCTGAAGTCGATAGCCGAATACTTCAAGGGGCCGAAGGAATCGGTCGAAAATCCCGGATTCGGCAACATCGGCGATCCCGCGGAGGTGATCGGCGAGTTACGGACGCTCACCGTGCGGCTTGCCGGACTCGAGGCGCGCCTCGAGGCGTTCGGCTCGGCATTCATCAAAGCCGAAGACCGGCCGCAAACCCGGAAGCAGCAGCGGTAACAGTGAGCGCGAGGAGCGTTGTTCCTCGTCCTTAGCAACTTGGCCAACGAGGCGGCGCGAGAAATGGTGGAGACGTTTCCACCTGGCGCCGCCTCGCTGGTCACCGCTTCCGAACTCGATCGTTCGTTTAAAGCGTCCGTTCGGTTCGGCGATTTTTCGTCCGCGACGTTGACGATCGACGGCGTCGAGACGTCGCCACGCCAGGTCGAAGGCGTCGTTTCGACGATTGCCTATTTCCTGCCGCAAGAGTTTTACTACGTCGAGCCCGCCGATCGCGAGTATGTGCGAAGCGAAACCACGGCCTTCTTCATCTACTTCCTCTCGCAGCTTGCGTGCCCGAAACTCAATCCGCCGACGGCCAAGACGCTTTGCGGCTTGGGCATGCATCGCATCGAATGGATGCGGGGCGCGCGTAACGCCGGCGTTCCGTTGCAGCGGGTGCGGACTCACGACGGACAAACGACGTACGACGATGTGCCGGATGCGAGGCAACGCGTGCGCGCGACGTGCATCGGCGACGCGATCGTCGAAGACCGCGTCCCCGACGCGGTTCGAGCGCACCTGCTAGCGCTATCCGAGGCCTTTCGAATGCCGTACCTGTGCGCCGATTTCATTGCACCCGGCGACGGCGACTACCGCCTGGCCGATCTGTGGTCGGTTCCCGACGTCCGCGTCCCGGCAAATCGCGCGGCAATCGTGCGCTTCATGCGGGGCCGGCCGTGATTTTGCTTTGGGGCTCAATGACGGACGAGCCGATGGTGATGGCACGCGCCGCATTGTTGCAGGCGGGCTACGAGCCGGCCTTTCTAGATCACGAAAAGGTCTTTACCTCGGTGCTTGATTGTGAAATCGACGACGCAGGCAGCCGCTGCACGGTGACCGCCGGCGAGGCGGTGGTCGAGATGGCGGCGGTCTCGGTTGCCTATGTGCGCGGCGCGAACTTCTACGACTACGACGAGATGCGCGACCTGCCACGCGATGCGCCTCTCGCGCAACGGGCAGCCGCGTTCGAAATGCAGTTGATGGCATGGCTCGACGCCTCGGATGCGGTCGTCATCAATAAATCGGGCCCCGCGGCGGCGAACAATTCCAAGCCCTATCAGCTGACGGCGGTCCGCAATGCCGGGTTTCACGTTCCAGAGACCTTCCTTACCAACGACCCCGCCGCCGCGCGCGCGTTCGTGTCGGCACGTCGCGACGTCATCTACAAGTCCATCAGCGGAACCCGGAGCATCGTGCGCCCGCTCGACGAACGACAACGCGCCTTTCTCGACGACGTAAAGTGGTGTCCGACGTGTTTTCAGGAGCGACTTACCGGAATGAACTATCGCGTCCACGTGATCGGCGATCGCGTTCTCGCGCTTCGCATCGAATCCGACCAACTCGATTATCGCTATGGCAACACCCGAATGGCGGAGACCGAGTTGCCCGACGACATCGCGCAGCGCTGCCGAGACATGACCGGCGCGATGGGACTGCATTTCTCCGGTATCGACCTCATGCAGACCCGCGACGGCGAGTGGTTCTGCTTCGAAGTGAATCCGTCACCGGCGTTTTCCTACTTCGAGGCGGCCTCCGGACAGCCGATCGCCGCGGCACTGGCCCGGTTCCTGCTGGACCAACTCGCGCGCGCTGAAGATGCGGCGGCAAAGCGCGCGCTCCAGACCCACTAATGCTGGCGGGCTCGGCGCACTGCGCTTAGGGTGACACAGGGGCGGTGTGCGCCTCCGCCCGGGGTCACCGCGCATGACCGGCGCGATTCGCGGGTACGACAAAGGCATGAAGATAGGAATCATCGGCACCAACTCCCGCGCGGTCGCGATCGGCCGGCTGCTCGCATCGGGCGGCCATGACATTAGCTTCAGCGACGCCCAAAACAGGCAAGCCGCCGAGCGCGCGGCAAGTGACATCGGCGTGGCAGCGGAAAACGCCTACGACCAAGCAGTGCGCGACATTTTGGTATTCGCGTGTGCACGTTCTCAAATCGACGCGACCCTCACGGCTATAGGCTCGGGCGTTCACTGCATCGTGCTAGATGCGTTGGACGGCGGACCTGACGAACCGCATCGCGGCGCCGAGCTGCTTGCACGGAAGCTCGACACGCACGACCTCGTGCGCGCACTGATCGTGCTGCCGCAAACCGGCGCCAACATTCCGCTTTGTGGCGACGATCCCGCAGCCAAGGCCGTCGTGCAGCAGGCATTCGAAGCATGCGGCTGCATCACGAGCGACCGCGGCCCGCTCTCCAACGCAGCCGAGCTGGAACCGCACCTGACGAGCATCGCCGCGTAAAGGCGAGCCTTTTCGCTTCGTCAAAAATGCCCGCATGGGCAGAATGGTCAAAATTGCCGCATTCGCAACGGTTTCGGCCCTTGCGGCGTGTTCCAGCCCCGTAAGCCAACCTTCGGTTCCCGGCAGCCTGCAAGCAAAGAACGCAAAGGTTGCCGCGCCGTCAACGACCGGCCACTTGTTCGTTCGACGATCCGTGTCGCGCAACGCGCCGGCGGGATACGGTCCGGCCGATCTTCAAGCCGCCTACAATCTTCCGTCGAGCAGTAAAGGCAGCGGACAAGTCGTTGCGGTCGTCGACGCCTACGACAACCCGAACGTTGCATCGGATCTGGCGACTTATCGCTCGACCTACGGTTTACCGTCCGCGAACTTCACGAAATATAACCAGGCGGGGCAGACGAAGAACTATCCGCAGGCCGACTCGGCTTGGGGCACGGACATCGACCTGGCCGTCGAAATGATTTCCGCCTCATGTCCGAACTGCACGATCGATCTCGTCGAAGCGAACTCGAGCAGCGTTTCGGATCTCGAACAGGCTGAATCGGAAGCCGTCGCGCTCGGCGCGCACGTCGTCACCAATGGATTCGCCGGTACCGGCTTCGATCAATCGTATTTCGATGCCAACGGTGTGACCTATCTTGCGGCTTCGGGCGACGGCGGATTCGGGTCCGTTCCCGAACCGGCCGCATTCGGCAGCGTCGTGGCGGTCGGAGGCACGACGCTCACGCGCGGCGGCGAAAGCCGCGGATGGAAAGAAACCGTTTGGCCAGACGCAGGCAACGGTTGCACAACGTTCCCCAAGCCGCCGTGGCAGCATGACAAGACGTGTGCGTATCGCTTAGCCAACGATGTCTCGGCCGTCGCGGCTCCGACGCCGGGTGTTGCCGAGTACGACAGCTACGGTGCCGGCAGATGGTTCCTCGTGGGTGGCACCAGCGTAGCGACGCCGCTTCTCGCCGGTGTCTTCGGCTTAGCCGGCAATGCGAATAAACAAAACGGTGGCAGGACGTTTTGGCAATCGTCCCACCACCAATATTTGTATCGTTTGAAGAGCGGAGGGAAGTTCGTCCGCTATTCCGAGGCCGGTGGCTGGGGCAGCCCCGACGGCATCGGCGCGTTTTAGCGCACTGCGCGTCCTTCGACTGCGCGCCTGCGGGCGCTCCGCTCAGGATGACACCAAGTGGCTTCGCTTAGGATGACAGGGGAAGTCCTTCGCTCAGGACGACACAGGGGGCGCGCGCTCCTCTTAGTGTGACACAGAGGAGCGCTGCGCTCGGGTGATGCTAGGGGCTGTGGACTTGTTTGTGGAGTTCGTGAAGATCTTCGAGCGAGTTTAGGGTTACCGCATCGTTCACGGACTCGTTCTTTAGCCCCATCTCCGAGCGCATGCTCTTGGCGAGTTCGGGCGCATGGTTGTATCCGTGAATCGACGCGTTATGCTTGCGAATCGTCTCCGCGTCGGTCTTACCGTTGCTGACGACGTACTCTTCGAACTGCACGTACGTCGGCTTGTGCGTGCGCACGTACTCCATGACTTTCTCGCGGTCGAGGCCGAGATTGTCGATCGTCATCTGATCGAAGCCGGCGCCGCAATGGTCCCAGCCGTCGGCCAGTTGGTCTGAATATCCCAGCGTGAGCTTCGTCCACAAACGCGGCAAATGCGCTGCGCCGATCGGTCCGGTGGTCTGCGAACTGATGTAGGGAATTTGTTTTTGCGCGGTGCTAGGCATGAGTTTACTGGTCCTTTCCATGACGCGAGATGAAAGTGAGTTCCGACACGCCGGATTTATCGAGTTCGCCGAGCCCGAGGCGTTTCATGCGTTCGAATTGTTCGTACGTGGCGCGGGCCAACGGCAAACGCAGGCCGGCCTCTTCGGCCAGGCCCAGCGCGATGCCCGAATCCTTGGCCGCGTGCGCTGCTGAAAAGTAGACGTCGTGTTCTCGATTCTGCATATCGGCGCCGTCTGTTTCCAGAACGCGCGAATTGGCTCCGGTCTGCGAAAAGATTTCCCGGACGACCTCGAGATCGAGCCCGAGGGCGTCGGCGAGGCCGAGCCCTTCGGCCAGGCCGGCCGTGTTGACGTTCATCACCATGTTAACGAGCGCTTTGACTTCGGCGGCCTTACCCGCCGGTCCGACGTATTTCAGCGACGAACTCATCGACTCGAGCAACGGTTTGACGGCAGCGAACGCTTCCTCGCGGCCGGCGACCATCAAATACAACGTGCCGTTGCGCGCCTGCGGAATCGAACTGGCCATGCAGGCTTCGAGCGCCCGCGCTCCGCTTGCCTCGGCGCGCCGCTCGACTTCGACGTGGACCTTCGGTGCAATCGTCGCGCAGTTGACGAAGATTTTTCCCCGCGCGCCTTCGAGCAGCGAATCGCCGGACGTTGGGAAGATTGCATACATCGCATCGTCGTCGCTCACGACGGTAATCACGACGTCGGAGAGTTCGGTGACGCGCGCGAGCGACGTCGCGACTTCGCCACCCGTTAGCCGTGCCGTTTCGGCAGCCGCTTGCGGCCGGACGTCGTAGAGCGCCGCCACCGTGTAGCCCGTATCGTTGAGCCGTTGGGCGATATTGGCGCCCATGCGCCCGGTGCCGACGATGCCGATCCTCATGTCGACGGGGAGGTTCCCCTCGTATTTGCGAGCAACCTTCGAGCTATTCTGCTACTACAGGAGGAGGATCTCATGCGCATTCATTGGGGCTTAACGATGGTGGCCGCCCTCGCCGTTGCGGCGCTTCCGCTGCACGCTCCGGCTCAGATCGAAAGCACGCCGGTGCCCGCACCACAGAAACCCAACCTTTCTTCGATGGCGTTTTTGGTTGGCTCGTGGTCTTGCAGCACCAAGAGCGCCCGCCGGCCCGCGGCGTACATGACGACGTCCACGTACACGATGGACCCGTCCGGCTACTGGCTCGACGAAACGTCGGTCACCACTCCGAATTCGTGGATCCCGGCGAAGATCACCGTTAACGATAAGTACACCTACGATTCCGACGCGCATCGCTGGGTCGACCTCACCTACGGACAAGGCGGGGCGTACGGATTGGCGTTCTCATCCGGCTGGAACGGCGACAAAATCAGTTGGCACGACGTAAGTTTTGCGCCGACCGCCGAAATTTCGTCGCAAACAAACAACACGATTACGAAAGTCAGCAGCTCGAAAGTAACCTTCGCATCGTCATTTACCGAAGCAAAGACCGGCCGGCACGTCGCCGTCACCGGAAGCTGCACGAAGCAGTAGCTGACACCCTGTGCGGCACGGGTTAAAAAAGTAGCCCCGCTTTACGCGGGGCTACTCCTTCGTCCTTCGACTGCGCGCCTGCGGGCGCTTCGCTCAGGATGACACCCTGTGCGGCTTCGCTCAGGATGACACCGTCTGATTAGAACTCGTCTTCGGTTTGGTTTTCTACGAAGGGTGTCTCTTCGTCGTCCTCTTCGAACGCCGGTTTGTCTTCCTCGTAGGTCTCTTCGTCTTCTTCCTCGAGTTCGTAGCCCTGCGCGCCTTCCTCGACCTCTTCCTCGGCCGGCTCTTCCTCGAACGCCTCCTCGGCCTCGACCTCGGAAACGCGCGGCATCGGCGGCGGTGCGGGGATAGCGGTCGTTGCATCGAGCGGCTTGCTGTCGTCGATCTCTTCCTCTTCCTCTTCCTCCGGCGCTGCGGCGGGGACGTCGGCGACCTCGGTTGCGGCCTCACGCGCAGCCACGGCGGTTTGCGAAACGATCGGCTGCTCGTCGCCCATGAGCAATCCGTACTCTCGGCGCTCCGTCTCACCCATCTCGTCCTCGGGCGTACGGATCTCGACCTCTTCCCGATTTTCGGTGAGGACTTTGACGTCGAGTGCGAGCGATTGGAGCTCTTTGATGAGCACCTTGAACGACTCCGGAACGCCAGGCTCCATCACGTTCTCGCCCTTGACGATTGCTTCGTAGGTTTTGACGCGGCCAACGACGTCGTCGGACTTGACGGTGAGCAACTCTTGGAGCGTATACGCGGCTCCGTAGGCTTCGAGCGCCCAGACCTCCATCTCACCGAAACGCTGACCGCCGAACTGGGCCTTGCCGCCTAACGGCTGCTGCGTAATCATCGAGTACGGTCCCGTCGAACGCGCGTGGATCTTGTCGTCGACCAAGTGCGCCAGCTTGAGCATGTAGATCAAGCCAACCGTGATCGGCCGTGAGAAACGCTCGCCGGTGCGCCCGTCGCGCAGCCAGGTCGTGCCGTCGGCGGGAAGCCCCGCGTCTTGCAGCCACTCCGCAATATCTTCGGCATGTGCGCCGTCGAAGACCGGCGTCGCAACGCGCATGCCCAGCATGTGCGCCGCCCAGCCCAAGTGCGTCTCCATGATTTGTCCGAGGTTCATACGCGACGGAACGCCGAGCGGATTGAGCACGATGTCGACCGGCGTGCCGTCTTCCATGCACGGCATGTCCATTTCGGGCAGCACTTTGGCGATGACGCCCTTGTTGCCGTGGCGTCCCGCCATCTTGTCGCCCTGCAGAATCTTGCGTTTCTGCGCAACGTAGACGCGCACGAGGTGATTGACGCCGGGCGAAAGCTCGTCGCCGTTTTCGCGCGAGAACACCTTGACATCGATGATCTTGCCTTTTTCGCCGTGCGGCACTTTCAGGCTGGTGTCGCGCACTTCGCGCGACTTTTCACCGAAGATGGCGCGCAAGAGACGTTCCTCGGCGGTTAGCTCGGTTTCGCCCTTGGGCGTCACCTTTCCGACGAGAATGTCTTCCGGACGCACCTCGGCGCCTACGCGTATGATGCCGCGCTCGTCGAGATCTTTGAGCGCGTCTTCGCCGACGTTGGGAATGTCGCGCGTGATCTCTTCTGGTCCCAGCTTCGTGTCGCGGGCCTCGCACTCGTACTCCTCGATGTGAATCGAGGTGAAACGATCTTCCTTGACCATGCGCTCGCTGATGAGGATCGCGTCTTCGTAGTTGTAGCCTTCCCACGGCATGAACGCGACCAGCACGTTTTGGCCAAGCGCCAGTTCGCCCTCGTCGGACGACGGGCCGTCGGCAATCACCTGTCCCGCGACGACGCTTTCGCCGAGCAAGACGATGGGACGCTGGTTGATGCACGTTCCTGCGTTACTGCGCACGAACTTCAGTAACTCGTACGGCTTTTCGACGCCTTCGCCGTTGCGCACCGTGATGTTGCGCGCGTCGACCGCCGTCACCGTTCCGGCCTCGTCGGCAACGATCAGGCTGCCGGAGTCCTTTGCGGCGCGATACTCCATGCCGGTGCCGACGATCGGCGTGTCCGGACGCAGCAGCGGCACCGCTTGACGCTGCATGTTTGCGCCCATCAACGCGCGGTTTGCATCGTCGTGTTCGAGGAAGGGAATCAACGCGGTTGCGACCGACACGATTTGTTTCGGCGAGACGTCCATCAACTGGACGCGCTGCGCGGGTTCCTCGATGTACTCTTCGGCGTAGCGGCACACGACCGAGTCGCTCATGATCTTTCCCGAGGCGGGATCGACCGGCGTATTGGCCTGCGCGATGATGTACTCGTCCTCGCGGTCGGCGGTGAGGTAGACGATTTCGTCGGTCACGATGCCCTCGCGCACGACCCGGTACGGCGTCTCGATGAAGCCGAACTTGTTGACGCGCCCGTAGGTCGCCAACGATCCGATCAAACCGATGTTCGGGCCTTCCGGCGTTTCGATCGGACAGATGCGGCCGTAGTGCGAATGGTGGACGTCGCGGACTTCGAAGCCCGCGCGCTCGCGCGACAGACCCCCCGGGCCGAGCGCGGAGAGCCGGCGCTTGTGCGTGAGTTCGGCCAGCGAGTTCGTCTGGTCCATGAACTGCGAGAGTTGCGAGGAACCGAAGAACTCTTTAATCGCCGCCACGACCGGACGAATGTTGATCAGCGCCTGCGGCGTTACCGTTTCGATGTCTTGCACCGTCATGCGCTCGCGCACGACGCGCTCGAGACGCAACAGGCCGACGCGGAACTGGTTCTGCAGCAGTTCGCCGACCGAACGCACGCGGCGATTGCCGAGATGGTCGATGTCGTCTTTGGCGACGACGCCGGTGGCCACTTTGATCAGGCGCCGGATAACGGCGATCATGTCGGCGCGCGTGAGGCAGCGCGTCTCGATCGCCGGCATCTCCAGGCCCGCATCGGCGTACTCGTCGACGCCGACCGTCGGCTTGTCGACGCGCTGATCGGCATCCGGGTTCTCGATGCGGTAGTGGAATTTGCCGTTGAGCTTGTAGCGGCCGACGCCGGCGAGATCGTAGCGCTTCTCGTCGAAGAACAGCGACTCCAACAGCTTTTCGGCATTTTCGGCATTCTCAGGCTCGCCGGGACGCAGCTTCTTGTAAATCTCTTTGAGCGCGTCCTCGCGCGTCTTGACGTCCTTATCTTTCTCGATGGAGTTACGAATCAGCGGACTGTCGTTGAACAGTTTGACGATCGCCTCGTCGGTTTCCCAATTGTAGCCGAGGTCGGGACGCGAGAGCGCGCGGATGAACGTCGACACGTAGATCTTGCGATTCTTGTCGATGCGAACGCCAATCGTGCCTTCGGTCTCGTCGTTCTTGGTGCCGTTGTCGGTTTCGAATTCGATCCACGCGCCGCGATTAGGAATGATGGTCGCGTTGAACGTGGGACGCGCGTTGGTATCGGCGTCCTGGCTATAGTACACGCCCGGCGAGCGCACGAGCTGGCTCACGATCACGCGCTCGGCGCCATTGATCATGAACGTGCCCTTGTCGGTCATGAGCGGAAAATCGCCCATGAAGATCTCTTGATCCGGGATGCCCTTGATTTCGCCGGACTCTGCGGTGATGAGCCGGACGCGGACGCGCAGCGGCGCGCTGTAGGTCATGTCGCGCTCGCGGCATTCCTCAATTGAATACTTCGCCTCGCCCAGGCTGTGCTCGCCGAACTCGAGGATCAAGTTACCGGTGAAGTCCTTGATCGGCGAGATCGAAGCGAACGCCTCGGCGAGCCCTTCGGTCTTGAACCAATCGAAGCTGGCCTTCTGCAACTCGATCAGGTTCGGAATCTCGAGGACGTGCGGAATCTTCGCAAACGTGTGGCGGTCGTAGCGCGGACCGGGGTCGGGGGGCTGTTCTACGGTAAAGGCGCCGGTGGGCATCGGGAAGGTCGCCGGCATAACTTGGGACGCGCCATTGGTCGTGGCCGCAGGCGCACGTTTCGACTTGCTCTTGGTCCCTGCGGAGCTCTTCGCTGGAACCTTTGGAGCGGCCGTTTTCGCCATGAATCTCTTTCTCTAGGGAGCGTGCGTTAGTATAAGAACGCTGGGGTCGGGCTGGGACGCTTCGGGCACACCAAAAAGACGAGCGCACGCTCTGACCGATGCAGAGGTGACCCGCCTAATCTTTTAGGTGGCCTATTCGCCGCGGGGCATAGGAAACGAGTCTAGCACCCGTCGAGGCGAGCGTCAAGGAACCCTTCCGCGAATCTTAGATTTAAGTCGGAATGGGTCGGGTTTACCGATAGACGCGCTGCCGGTCGCCGACGATCGTGCGCCCTTCCGGGAGCCCGGCGGCAGGCACCGGTTTGGTGCCGACCAGGTCGACGTAAACGAGGTGGCCGCCATACCAGCCCGAGGCGACCAGGATGCCGAGCGCGACGTAGGTCAAGACGTAGCCGAGCGGCGAGACCGGCGCCGAGTACCGCACGGCGAACGCCGCGATGTAAAAGGCGACGACGATCAGGTTGAGCACCATGTGGGTCGTGGCGATGCGCTTCGTAGCCGGCGGCATGGGCGCCGTGAGGTAGTCGGTGAAACCGAAAACGGCGGCCAGCAGGGCCGCGACGACGCCGAACGCGATCAGCCAGACGCTGAGTTCCGGCCAGAACGTTTTGTCTCCCCAGATGGAGATGACGTCCGAGACGAGCACCCCGCCGAATAAGCCGATGGGAAACGAGACGAGCATCGGGTGGATCGGGTGACCAAGGATGGTGGCTTTCCCTTGCATCGCTGCCTCCTATCGAAAACCAGATGCTCGACCTTTTCCCAGGCCGGAAGGAGGTTACGCCTCTATCCCACGAGGTCGTGCCAGCTCTTGGCGCCGACCGTGACGCCGAAATACGCCGCGGCCGCCTTGATGTTGGCGAAAGCCTGCGCTCGATCGCCGTCGCTCACGTCGCCGACCTGGGCGAACCGGGCAACGGCGCTGCGAACGTGGGCCGCGTCGGTGAGCGGCTCCTTGCGTTCGGCCGGAAAGGCGAAGGCGCTGGCCGGAAGCCGCCCGCGCGGCACGTCCTGAGTACGCAGGGGTTTCCAGGTGACGTCCATGCGGGCGCAAGTGCCCTAGCGGCAGGGCGTAGCGACCGCGATATTTGCCAGGTATTCGACGCCGGCCGAAAGGTCGACGAAGTTGCCGACATCGTTCCATCCGTGGGTCGCTCGCGGCGCTACCGCCGCGGCACCGGTGACGTTATAGGCGGTCGTGGTCGCGATCAACTGATACTCGCCCGGTAACAGCGTCAGGAATGCGTAGCGGCCATGGCCGTCGGCCTGCGTTTCAGCAACCTCGGAGTCCGAAATCGCTACCACTTTTGCATTCGGTACCGGCTGCGAATGCACGTAGCACGACACCCTCCCGACGACTCGCGTCGAGTCGCCGGAGCCCGTTTGCGTCAGACCGACGAAGAGGGTGAGTTCGGCCAACAAGATCGCCGCCAGCATACTCATTCCAGCGCCCGGCAGTGCCCGGTCGTGACGCCGCGAAAGCCACTGCGATGCAGCCACTGTGGGCGCTCCCCGTCTTGGCGCTCGCCGCGCTGACCGCCGGGCCAACCTCGACGACGCAGGGCTCTACGACCGTCGCCACCGCAGCGGCGGTGCGCGCTCGCATCAAGCACGTGTTCGTAATTTTCCAAGAGAACCACTCGTTCGACAACTACTTCGGCACGTACCCCGGGGCGGAGAACTTATCAACCCCGCTCGCGCAGGCGCACGGTTTCCGGCAGTTCGATTCCATCGGCAACACGTGGGTGACGCCGTTCCGCATCACCGACCCCGACGTCGAGTCGCTGTCGCAAGCGCGTCCCGTCCTTTTGCAGAAAATCAACGGCGGAAAAATGGACGGCTTCGTCTCGGCGCAGGAGACCGTCTCGCGCCAACGATTGGGTGACGACGCGGCCGCGCGAGCGATGGGTCTTCAGACGATGGCGCACTACGATTGCGACACGGTTCCGTTTCTTTGGAAATACGCGCACGCGTTCGTGCTCTTCGATCACATCTTTCAGGCGATCATTTCGCCTTCAACGCCGAATAATATCGCCGTGATCGCGGCGCAATCGGGTCAGAGCCAAGCGGCGCGCGACCCGTCGACGTCGGCCACCGGTACGGGAGCGGGCGTTCCGGTGCTCGACGATCTCGATCCGGCGTTCGGTCCGTACACCGATACGAGCCAGACCTTTCAAGTCTCGCAAGCGTACGCGACGCTTCCGCTCACGCTCAACGGCACGGCGAACGCGCAGGTAACGCAGAATACGGCCGGCGTCGAACGCGATCTTGGCGCACTAATCGCGCTCGGCCATGCACCCGTGCCGTGGGGCTGGTATCAGGAGGGCTACGTGTCTTCCGATCGCGCATTGCCCGGGTACGAAGCGCATCACAACGCACCGCAATACTTCGGCTACCTACGCAATAACGACGTGTTCTGGAACGGCGTGCACGCAGTGCAGCCATTGCTTGACGCGCTGCGCAACGGCACGCTTGCGGACTCCGGCGTCTTCTACGTCAAGGGCGCATCCCAGAACGAGTTCGGGTGGAAGCCCGCCAACGCCGATCCATACGTCCAGTCGAATTACGTCGGCGACGACGACCACCCCGGCCCCGGAGACAGCGACCATCAGATCGGCGAATCGTTCGTGGCGACGTTCGTCAACGCGATCGCCCGAAGCAAGTATTGGAGCGATTCGGCAATTCTCATCACGTGGGACGATCCCGGCGGACAGTACGATCACGTCCCGCCGCCGCAGTTCGAGCGCTGTCCCGACGGACAGCCGTGCGGCGACGGCGGGCGGTTACCGTTTCTTCTGATCTCGCCGTTCGCGCGTAGCGGCGGCATCGTCAGCGATCCCGGTGACACCGCCTCGGTGCTCAAGTTTGCCGAGGCCGTGTTCGGGCTTCCAGCGCTGGCGTCGCTTCCCGACGAACAACCCTATCTGCCGGAGGGTCCACGCGACGGCAATTCCGCGATTACCGATCTACTCGGCGCGTTCGATCCGGCGCGACTCGATGGATCGGCGCCGCCGATTCCGGCGACGGACGCGCAGATTCCCGACGACGTCGTCAATGCGTTCCCGCCGGCGATGAGCTGCGGTTCGCTCGGGATCACGCCGGTTGCGCTGCCGAATGCGCCCTCGACACCTCCGCCCGGATTCATACCGCGCGTCAGACTTCCGCGCCGATAGGAGCGCCGTTATGCCGACGATCGTCGCCGCACCGCCCGTTCGCGTCCCGGTCTTCGGCGGGTTCGACTACGTAACCATCGACGAGGCGCGCCACCGCGCGTTCGCCGCGCATACGCGGAGCAATCGTCTCCTCGTCGTGGACACGGGCTCGGGCGCGGTCGCAGGTCAGGTCGAGGTCGGACCGATGCACGGCGTCGCGGTCGATCCGCAGACCGGCAACGTCTTCACCGGAAACGGCACCGTCGACTCCCTCTCCAGCGTGGACGTCACGACGATGAAGGTGATCGCATCCGTATCGGTCCCCGGACATGTCGACGCGATTGCCTACGATCCCGGACGGCGCCACATCTACGCGGATCAAGCCGGCGGCGGAAACGTCTACGTCGTCGATGCCGCAACCATGAAAGTGGTGGCGACGATGGCGATGCCCGCAACCGTTTTGGAGTCGCCGGCGGTGGATCCCAAAACGGGAACCTTCTACCAGAATCTCGCCAACGGCGGCGGCTTCGCTATCGTCGACCCGCAGACGCTGCGCGTGACGTCGGTCGTAAAGACGCCGGAGTTAGAAAACAATCACGCGCTCGTCTTCGCTGCCGGCGCGAATCAAGTCGCGGTCTCCGGAGTGAACGGCGTTTTATCCGCCTATACGCGCGACGGCGCATTGGCCGGCAGCGTGGCGGTACAGCCGCACATCGATCAATGCAACACCGGGTCGAAAGGCCTTCTCGTCGCCTGCGCCGGACGCGGCATCGTGACCGTCGTGGCGATGAACGCCGGAGCAGCGCCGACGCTCGTCGGCCGCATCGACACGGGCCACACCGGCATCCACACCGTTGGCATCGACGAAGCGACGAACGATCTGTGGGTCGTGTGGTCGGATGCTACCGGAGATTGGGTACAGCGGCTCCGCCTTGCGCTATAGCGCTTCGCCCGTTCGTTCAGTTATGCGGAGCGGACGGCGGCGGAGCGGAGCGGAGCCACCGCGGCGATGCGCTCGGCGATGGCTGCGCCGCTGAGCCCGAACATCGCGCGCTGTTTGTCCTGCGAGTCGTGCTGCACGAGCACGTTGGGAACGCCGACACGCTCGAGGGCAAAGCGCAGGCCGCGATCGGCGACGCACTCCGCGACGGCCGAACCAAACCCGCCGGCCACCGAGTGTTCTTCGAGCGTGATCAGCCGGTCGTGTTCGCGCTGCAGATCGACCAGCAACGCTTCGTCGAGCGGCTTCGCAAAGCGTGCGTTGACGACGGTCGGGAGATCTTCATAACCGGCGTCCCGCAGTTTTTCGTGCGCGTCGAGCGCCAAATCGACGGCCGTGCCGTACGCGAGAATTGCGACACCGCGCCCTCGCCGAAGCACTTCGGCTTTGCCCTGCACGATCGGCGCAACGGCATCGCCAATTTGGCAGCCGCTGCTCGAGCCGCGCGGATAGCGAATTGCGGCCGGCGCGTTCAGGGTCAGAGCGTGTTCCATCATCGGAAGCAGCTCGTCTTCGCAGCGCGGCGCCATGACGGTGACGTTGGGAAGCGTCCGAAGGTACGCGATATCGTAGAGACCCATGTGCGTCGGGCCATCGTCGCCCACGAATCCCGCCCGATCCATGCAAAAGACGACCGGAAGATTCTGCACGACGACGTCGTGCACGATCTGATCGTATGCCCGCTGCAAAAACGTCGAATAGATGGCGCAAACCGGGCGCAAGCCGCTGGACGCGAGCCCCGCGGCAAAACAGACGGCGTGCGCCTCCGCGATGCCCACGTCGAAGTAGCGTTCCGGAAACTGCTTTCCGAATTTCGAGAGGCCGGTTCCGTCGGGCATGGCGGCGGTGATCCCGACGACGCGGGGATCGCGTTCGGCAACGGCGATCATCGCATCGCCGAAGACGTCTTGAAACTTCGGACGTGCGCCTTGACTGCTCTTCTTCGAGCCGTCTTTGGGCTCGAACGCATTGGCACCGACGCCATGAAAGGTGCGCGAATCGCGCTCGGCGGGTTCGTACCCTTTGCCTTTGACCGTGCGCACGTGCAGCAGCACGGGGCGGTCGAATGCGCGCGCGGTGCACAGCGCGTCGACGACCGCGTCGAAGTTGTGCCCGTCCACGGGGCCGATGTAGCGGAACCCGAGCTCCTCGAAAATGACCGCCGTTTTTTCGGTCGGCGAAATGAAGCGCATCGCCCCGAGCTCGGCCGACTCGATGGCCTTCTTCGCCGCGCTCCCCAGCGGAATGCGGTCGAGCACCATTTTTCCGGTGCGCCGCGCCAGGTTTGCGAACGGCTTGGTGCGCAGCACCGAAAGATACGACGCGATCGACCCGACGTTGGGCGCGATCGACATTTCGTTGTCGTTGAGAATGACGATGAACTGGCTTTTCAGCGCGCCGGCGTTGTTGAGCGCCTCGTAGGCGAGGCCGCCGGTAAGCGCGCCGTCGCCCAAGACCGCAACGACCGTTTCATCGCCGCCGGTGAGATCGCGCGCGTGCGCCATTCCGAGCGCCGCCGACACCGCCGTGCTCGCGTGGCCGGCGCCGAACGGATCGTACTCCGACTCGCTGCGCATCGCAAAACCGGAAATTCCACCGCCCTTGCGGATCGTACCGAAGCGATCGCGGCGGCCGGTGAGAATTTTGTGCACGTACGTCTGGTGGCTGACGTCCCAGACGAGTTTATCGTGAGGAAGATCGAGCACGCGATGCAGCGCGAGCGTCAGTTCGACCACGCCGAGGTTCGGCGCCAGATGGCCGCCGTTACGGGCGCAGGTTTCGACCAGCATTTCTCGGATTTCGCGGGCGAGGGTTTCGATCTCGGGGCGCTCGAGGCGCTTGACGTCGGCCGGTGAGGCGATTCGTTCGACAATCATCGTGTTGGGCCGGCGTCTTCGGCACGGCCCAGGTTATCTCCGTCTTAACCGGCCTTCATAGCTTCAGCCATTTTTCACGATCGCCCGCTACCTTGTCGGCGGAGGGAATCACATGGACGTTCGTCGCGCCTTATTGTCGGCTACGGCTTCGCTTTCGTCGCTCGTTTGGAGTGGCTGTTCGGGTTCGGGCGGAGGCGCCGGCCTTCCGACGGCTTCGGCGCGCGCGCTGGTCGCGCAAGCGGCAGGCGGCGTCAACTGGCCCGAGTTTCGATTCGACGATCACCGCACCGGCGTCAACCCTCACGAGACGCAGATTACGAAAACGAACGTGCGGTCACTGCAACTCGCGTGGGAGGACCAACTCGGAAAACTCGTCGACTACTCGTCGCCGGCCGTCGTCAACGGCACCGTCTATATCGGCTCGACCGACGGACGGCTGTGGGCCTACGATGCCAACGGCTGCAGCCAAAGCTTGTGCACCAAACCGGCCTGGTCGTCCACGACGATCGCGCAAATCATGGATTCACCGACGGTCGCCAATGGTTTCGTGTACATCGGATCGCAGACGTCGCGAACGTCCAACGACGGAAAGCTGGACGTGTTCTCCGCGGCCGGCTGCGGTCAACCGCAATGTCCGCCGCTCTGGCAAGGCTTAGCCGGACACGACGCGATCCTGCAATCCGCTCCGGCCGTTGCCGCAGGCAGCGTGTTCGTCGGCGCGTACGACGGCAAGCTCTACGCATTCTCCGCAAACGGCTGCGGCGCGTCCACGTGCGCGCCGCTGTGGACCGCAACGACGGGCGGGTCCATCGAATCGTCACCGACCGTCGCGAAAGGCGTCGCGTACGTCGGCTCCGACGACGGAAACCTCTACGCGTTTCGCGCCACCGGATGCGGAGCCCAGACGTGCGCGCCGCTGTGGAAGGGCACGCTCGGCTATTCCGTCTTCGATTCGTCGCCGGCGATCGCCAACGGCAACGTCTACATCGGATCGCAGCACGGCGTCGCGGCCTTCAAGGCCGCCGGCTGCGGACAGAGCACCTGCGCGCCGCTCTGGCAAGCGGCCAACAGCGCCGATTTCTTCAACGGCTCGCCTGCCGTGACGAAAAAGCGGGTGTACGTCGGCGTCGAGGACGGGTTGGCCGTGTACGCTGCGGCCGGGTGCGGCGCCTCGAAATGCAACCCGCTATGGACCGATTCCGGATCCGGTTTCCAAGCAGCGGTGGTCTCTTCACCGACCGTTGCCAACGGCGTCGTGTACGCCGGGCGCAACACCGGCGAACTTCTCGCATGGCTGGAAGGGCCGTGCGGCTCGTCCAACTGCACGAACATCTGGAGCGGAGCGATCAACGAAGAAGTCGTCAGTTCTTCACCGACCGTCGTCAACGGTCACATCTATATCGGCAGCGCGGACAAGTTCTTTCCGGAAGACTCAGCAGGGCGCATCTACGTGTTCGCCTTACCGCACGGGAATCGCCCGCAGCATCGCTAGCGTGCGCGGAAATCGCGCTTACACGTTTGCGAGCGCGACCACCTGCGCTGCGCGACGGGCGTAGCGCGGCGCATGCCGCGCCAGCCACAGCGCTTGCGGCCAGTTGCGCGGGTTGCGCAGTGCTCGCGCCGGCGCAATCCACTCCTGCGAGAGTTCGCGCTGCGGCGTATCGAGCACGACGCGCACCGCCGCAACGCGTGGAGCGTCGAGCAAACCGGTCTCCATGTCGACGCCGGCGTAGCCCAAGCGCGCCCACTCATCGCGGGCTTCGCCGTTGACGATCGACGGCGCGGTAAGCATCGGATCCATCACCGGGTCGAAACCGAGGCGCCGCGCCGCGTTGGCCAGACGTTCGACGAGATTATCATCGCACTGCAGCGTCCGTCCATCGGGGCGACGCACTTCTTTCGGTACGAGCACGGTGCCGCTGGGCAGATCGCGGCGCAGGCCGCCGGCCAACCCGCAACTCACGACGCTCTCCCCGAACGGGCCGGCGCGCGAAGCCAAACCGACGCCCGTTTCGCACACGCGCGCACCCGGCATCACCCGGCTCACGGCCAGCGCTTCGGTAGCGGTTGCAACGGCGATGGTCGCACGCATACGGTCGAAGAGTATTCCGCCGCAGTTGGGACAACGAAAGCCGAGCGCGTCGGTACAGGCGCGGCAAAACGTGCACTCATGCGTGCATGCAAAGGCCGGCGTTTCTTCGGAAAGCGGAGCACTGCAGCGCTCGCACGCCGGTTTCATTGCCACGTATGCTCGTTTGCGTCGCGATACCACGCGACGGCGCGCTCGATGGCGACTTGCGCCGGCGATGGGCGGAACCCCAGTTCGTCGATCGCTTTCGATGAGTCGGCATACATGCGCTCGCGCGCGAGGCGCACGCCTTCGAGCGGTGCGAAGGGCACGGCGCCGGGTTGGACGCGGCAGCGAATCTCGTCCACGTACGCGGTTGCAAGGGCGAGCGGATAGGGCGCGCGCCACGACGGCATCGGTTTGCCCGTCGCGCTCGCGAGCAGCTCCCAAATCGCGTCCATCGAAAGATTCTCTCCGCCGAGCGCGTAGCGTTCTCCCGGGCGCCCGCGCGTCAATGCCGCAACGTGGGCGGATGCAACGTCCTCGACCGCCACAAGATTCATTCCGCCGCTGCCGGGTGCTTTTGCGGTGATTCTTCCGCGAAGAAAATCGAGCACGAGTTTCCCGGTCGGGGTCGGCTTCCAATCGCCGGGACCAATCGGCGCGGTCGGCAGCAGCGCGACGACCGGCACGCGGCTGGCAAAGGCCGTGCGCTCCTGCACGATCTTCGACGCGTGATAGGCGTCGCCGTGCGGCACCTCTGCCAGCGTCGAGGAACTTGAGGTCAGCACGGCACGCTCCACGCCGGCGAGATGTGCGGCGGCGAGCAGGCTTTCCGTGCCGGTGACGTTCACGGCGTGCATCGCGCTACGATCGCGCGGTGTAAACGAATAGAGCGCCGCCGTATGGACGACGTAGCGGCATCCCTCGAGCGCTTTTGCGAAGGCTCCGGCGTTTCGCAGATCGCCCTCCACGATTTCGAGGCGTTCGTCGCGCGGAAGACTCGGTGCGCGCGGCGGAAGCGATCGGCTGCGCACGAGCGCGCGCACGCGGTAGCCCGCATTGAGGAGTTCGCGCAACACGTGCGCGCCCACGAAGCCGCTCGCGCCGGTGAGAAAAACGCGTCCTTCGACTACGGCGCTACGCGCCTCCGCTCTGGATGACACATTCTAGTTGCCGAATGCGGCGCGCACGGACTCCTTGAACGAACCGGTGGTGCGCAGGACGGCGGTCGGCTCGTAGCCGCAGTGCGCCATGCAATTCTCACACGATTCGTGCTTCCCGCGGCCGTATTTCGACCATTCGGTTTCCTCGAGCAGCTCCTTATAGGTCTTGGCGTAGCCTTCTTTGCTCATGAGGTAACACGGGCGCTGCCATCCGAAGACCGTGTAGCACGGGATGCCCCACGGCGTGCACTCGAAATCGACTTTGCCTTCGAGGAAGTCGAGATAGAGCGGGCTGTGGTTGAGCCGCCATTTCTTGCGTTTGCCGTCGGCGAAGGCGGCTTTGAACACCTCGTTCGTACGCTTGACGCCCAAAAAGTGTTCCTGATCCGGAGCCTTTTCGTAGGCGTAGGCCGGCGAGATCTGCATCATGTCGACCTTGAGCTCGTCGTTGAGATAATCCAAGACCGCGCGCACCGATTCGGGGCCGTCCTGATCGAAGAACGTCGTATTCGTGTAGACGCGGAAGCCGCGCTCCTTTGCGTCTTTGATGGCGTCAACGGCCTTATCGAAGACGCCGTCCCGGCAGACCGATTCGTCGTGCCGCTCGCGCATGCCGTCGAGATGAATCATCCACGCGAAGTAGGGCGTCGGCTTGAACTGCGCGATCTTCTTCTTGAGCAGCAGCGCGTTCGTGCACAGGAAGACGAACTTCTTGCGCTTGACCAGCTCCTCGACGATTTGAGGCATTTGATCGTGCACGAGCGGCTCGCCGCCCGCGATCGACACCATCGGCGCCCCGCACTCCTCGACGGCCGCGATACATTCCTCGACGCTGAGGCGACGGCGCAGGATATCGTCGGGATGCTGGATCTTGCCGCAGCCCGCACAGGCGAGGTTGCACTGCAGCAGCGGTTCGAGTTCCAGCACGAGCGGATAGCGTTTCTCACCGCGCAGCGTCTTGCCGGCGATGTACTTCGCTACCGCGATTTTCTGCTGCAGGGGCATGCTCATTCTCGTCGGTTACCCTTTCGTGGGTGCTGATGCCTTCATAATGACGGCGTCGGTGGCGAGGGCCATCATGGGGAAGACGTGGCGATACAGGTGATAGTTGATGTAAAAGTCGCGGGGAAAACCCGTTCCGGTGCACTCTCGCTCGTCCCAGGTGCCGTCGGGCCGCTGCCGATCGCACAGGAAAGCAAGACCCCGCTGGGTCGCCGAATGTTGCGGCATACCGGCAAGTTGCAGGGCGTTGACGGCCCAAGCCGTCTGGGACGCCGTGCTCCGGCCGACGCCGGCGAACGACTCGTCGACGTAGGAGTGGCAGCTCTCGCCCCAGCCTCCGTCGGCGTTTTGAACCCTCACCAGCCAACCCGCGGCGCGCTCGATCATTGCGTCGCCGGTCCGCAGCGCGCGCAGTGCGGATATCACGCACCACGTCCCGTAGACGAAGTTCACGCCCCAACGCCCGAACCACGATCCGTCGGGACGCTGAGTTTCGCGGAGAAACTCCAGCCCGCGCGCGACGTACGGATCGCCGGTCCCGCACCCGAGCGCGGCCAGCATTTCGAGGACGTGCGCGGTGACGTCTTCGGTCGGCGGATCGATCATCGCGCCGAAATCTGAGAAGGGCATGCGGTAGAGCAGTTCGCGCGTGTTGTCGCGGTCGAATGCCGCCCACGCCCCGTTGCGCGAGCGCATCGCGAGCGTCCAGCGGCGCGCGCGTTCGATCGAGTCGCGCGTCATGCCGGAGTCGCCGCCTTCGAGCAATGCCAGCACGACGATGGTCGTGTCGTCGATGTCGGGATACGCATCGTTGTCGAACTCGAACGCCCAGCCGTTTCCGTGCTTCTCGTCGCACTTCACGCGCCAGTCGCCCGGTGCGTCGTCGGGAATTTGTTCTTGCAGCATCCACTGGGTCGCGCGCGCCATCGCAGGATGCGTTCGCTCGAATCCGGCCAAGGCGAGCGCGCGCATCGCCCACGCCGTATCCCAGACCGGCGACATGCACGCCAGAAAACGCCGCCCGCCCACCTCGGTGCGCCGGTCGCCGTCGTCAATCGTAAAACGCGCGAAGCCGCCGATGCCCTTGCGCATCACCGGATGCTCGAGTCCGTATCCCATCAGGTCGAGCGCGATTAACGAGTACACCCACGGGGGTTGAATGCCGCCCCAGCTGCCGTCGGCTTCTTGCCGGTCGATCACCCATCGCGCGATGCGCCGCTGCGCGCTGCGCCGAAACGGCTGCCAAGGCAGCCGTTCGTACAGTTTCTGGAGACGCTCGACCGTCATCAACCAGCCGCTGCCGCGCACGCGCTCCAGTTCGTCCTCCGTACCGGGCAAGACGATTTCGCCGACGTCCACTCCGAGATCGCGAACCGGCTTCTTCGACACGACGATGGTCAGCGGCGCGACCGTACCGCGCGCCCAACACGCGAAATCGTAGACGTTGAACGGCACCCACAACGGAAAGTAGACGATCTCGGGCGGCAGCGAGGGCACGCCCTTCCACGGATATTTGCCGAAGATCGCCAGCCAAATCTTCGTGAAGACGCGTGCGTGCGCGACGCCGCCCAAACGGTGGATCACGGCCAGCGCGTCGCGCATTTCCTGGCGCTGCGGATCGACGCCGAGGACTTTCAGCGCAACGTAGGCTTCGATCGTGGTGCTGAGATCCGCCGGTCCGTCGTAATACAGCGACCAGGATCCGTCGTCGCGCTGGTTCTGCAAGATGTGCGCGATCGCGCCGCCGGCAATCGCGTCGATCGGTAGTCCGAGAAAGCGAAACAGCAGGACCTGTTCGGCCGTCATGGTGACGTTCGTCTCGAGTTCGCCCGACCACCAGCCTTCGGGCGACTGTTCGGCGAGCAGCCATTCGACGCTCGCGGCGAGCGCTTCGCGGGTGGTTTTCACGCGGCGCTGAGCGCGTGGGCGGCGCGGGTGCCGCTGCGAACGGCCGACTCCATCGTATCGGGCCAGCCGCCGGTGTCGGTCCATGCGCCGGCAATGGCGACCGCCGCCGACGCCGTGCGCTGGCTCGGGCGTCGCACGCCCGGACGCGGCAGGTACGTCGCCTCCGGGTTACGCGTCACGGCGCTGCGCGTGAGCGTCGCGCCGCGCAGCACGGGCAGGTACGCGCGCACTTCGTCCCAGGCCAGCGCTTCGAGTTGCGCGGTGGGAAGCCGCAAATACTTATCGGCGGCGCTGCAGCTGCAGCACAGATAACCGCGCGACTTTTCGAAGATCCATTGCAACGGCGAATCGAGCGCCGCGGCGAAATCGACGCCGATGCTCGGACCATCGTGCCACAGATGCACGTCCACGATCGGATACGGTTCGAACGCATCCAAGCCGGCGACGCCGTAACGGCCGGGATCGCCGAGCAGTTTTGCCACCGCAGGCGGAGGCACCGCCAGAACCGCGGCATCGAAGCGGCGCGGCGCCGGATCGCCGAGCAGATGCAGCGTCACGCCGCGATCGCCCGCGTCGACCGCAACGACCGGCGTCGCGAGGTGCACGCCGTCGAGACGGTCGGCCGCCGCCGTCGCGAAATGTGCGAGCGGAACCGTCGAAAATCCGAAACGCGCCGCGCCGGCATCCTTGAGAAAGGCGGTCGTCAGCACGAACATCGCATCCTCGCGGCTGATGCGATCGAACGGAGCGTTCAACGCCGGAATGAAAAACGGATCCCAGAACGCGCGCCGCGTGCCCGCATCCTGCCCGGTGCGCACCAGCCACGTTTCGAAGGTTTCCTCCGGAGGGCCGGACGAGCGGCCATTCTTTGCGAGCAGCGCGCCGGCGAGCGCGCGGGCCACGCGCAATTTTCCGCTCGCCTTCAAATGCGGATACTTCGCGAAGGACGCGAGCAGATGGAACGGAGGCCGTCCGTTGCCGGCCCTTAAGTGCCCCGCCTTCCCATCGCGTGCCAGCACGAGCGCGTCGAAGCGTTCTTGCACGTGGAGGTGCCGCTCCATGCCGATGCGGCGCACGAAGCCGGTGAACTCCGTGCAGCACGCGAGAAAAACGTGCTGACCGTTATCCACCTCGCAGCCACCGACCACAAACGACGTGGCGCGCCCGCCGAGCAGGCGGCTGCGCTCGTAGACCTCGACGTGCGCACCAGTTTCTTTTAACTCGAGTCCGGCGGCCAGACCGGCAAGGCCCGCGCCGACGATCGCTATCCGCTGCTGCTCAGCCACGATCTGACCACCACGCGCAGCTTCTCGGTCTTTGACAGGGCCGCGCGTTCGCGTAGCGGCAGAGCCGGATCGCGTTCGATTTTCTTGAGTAACTCTTCGTAGATGCCGGCCATCGTGTGCACGCAGGCCGCCGGCCGACGCGGTATGTACTGCAGCACTTCGTACCCCGTTAGGAAATACGCGCGAGCGCGCTCGACCTGATAGGCGACCAGATCGTTCCAGCCGGGCTCGATTTCGCCGCCGAAGAGTGCCGACTCGGAGACGCCGAAACGCTCGAGTTCGGCTTGCGGCAGGTAGACGCGCCGCATGTCGACCGCGTCTTCGCGAACGTCGCGCAGAATGTTCGTCAGTTGCAGCGCCAAACCCAAATCGTCGGCGCGCTGGAGCGCGACCGGATCGCTAAAGCCGAAGATCCGCACGCACATGCGCCCCACCACCGACGCTACGAGCGTGCAGTACTGCCGCAAATCGTCGAACGTCGCATAGCGCGAGTGACTAAAATCCATCTCGACGCCATCGATGAGCATCTGCAGTTCCTGCTCGGGAATCCGATACCGTTCGATCGCTTCGGCGAGCACGCGCAGAATCGGATCGTCGCCGTACTCCCCACGGACGGCGCGCGTGATGCGCTCGCGATGGTGTTTCAAGCGCTCGGGAAGCGCTGCGACGGTGTCGGTCTCCTTCATCCCGTCGGCTTCGTCGTCGACCTGGCGCGCAAAATTGTACAGCGCGTAGATCGCCATGCGCTCGTGGTACCCGAGTGAAATGAAGCCCCAGTAAAAGTTCCCGGCCTCGCGGCGCGCCATGTCTCGATTGAAGCGCTCGGCCCGGTGCTGATCGGATTGCTCGGGAGTGATTCCGCGCAGCGCCTTCGGTAAGTGAATCATTTGGTCGTATGCGGCGTGATGGAAACGCTCGCCGCCCCGTCGTGAGTCCGGCGAAGCGCCGCACCGAGCGCGCGCGCAACCAATGAGACTTTGACGGCGGCCGTGACGCTGGGCCGCTTGCGATCGGTGCGGTAGCCGATGCGCTCGATCGCGTCGCAGATCGCTTCGCCGCCCATGCGATAGAGTGCGAGCTGCATGCGCAGCGCCGTCGCTTCGATCCGCCGCTCGAGCACGCGCCCCGATTGCAGCAACACGCGAGCGCGTTCCACGAGGCCGCGCACGCCCGCCTCGACCCCGCCGCGCGCAAGATCGGATTGCAGCAGGTAGGTACGTCCGAGCACGGCGTCGCGGCTGACATCTTGTGCGTGATTGGCCAACTGGAGCCCGATGCACACGTCGTCCGAGAGGCGCTCGCAGGCGGCGTCGGTCACGTCGAAGACGCGCAGCACCATGCGGCCGACCGGCGCGGCCGAAAGCGTGCAGTAGCGCTCGAGTTCCTCCCATCCGGCATAGGTCTTCACGTGCTGATCCATCAGGTTGGCTTCGATCAGGTTCAAAAACGGCGCCGCCGGAATTCGCCGGCGCTCGATCGTACGCGCAAGCGCCTGCAGAACGGGATGGACCGGCGGGATGCCGGCAAACATCGCCTCGACTTCGTCGCGCCAAAGCGTGAGACGCGGTTCGGCACTGCCGTTGGGACTTTCGTCGCCGAGATCGTCGGTCGAACGGCAGAACGCGTAAATGCGGCTCAAATCGGCGCGGCGCTCGCCATCGACGAAGCGCGACGCTACGCTAAAATTTTCGTAGTGTCGGTTCGTTAAGAAACGGCAATAGGCGTCGGCTGCATCCAGGGTGAGGTCGGGCGCGGCCGCGGCTCGGTCTCTCCGCATGGCACCCACGGTCTTTCCCGTTACGGCCTGGGTCCCTGCGGCATTCAAAAGCGCCGGCGAGCGAACCCGCCGGCGCTTGTCTTCAATCGGTTTACTGACCGACGCGCAGTTGCAGCGTTTGTTGCGAGACTTGCGACGTATTCGGATCGGTCGCGGTCACCTTTAACGTAATCGCCTGCAAACCGGGCATCGAGCGCAGCGTCACGGTGAGCTGGAAGTTGCCTTTGGACCCGGCGGTGGTGCTGCCGGCGTAGAGCCCGATCGGCGCACCCGCCGGACCGGCCGTGACGTTGACCTTGGCATAGGCGGCGGTCGAACCGGCAACGGTAAACGACATCCCGACCGCCTGATCGGCCGCCGGCTGATCGACCGTCAGCGACATTCCACCACCCGAACCGGCTACGGAGAACGACCACGAGCGATCGAACGTGACGCCGTCGGCGGCCCGCCCGGAAACGCGCACCGTATGCGATCCGTACGACAGCGGCGCGGGCGGTTTATACGAGAAGTTCGTCCGCGAAATCCCGGACTGTCCGGTGCGGTCGGCGCCGTCGAGCCAGACGCGAATCGAACTCGGCTGCACCTGGGCGGTGAACTCCGCGGCGATCAGCGCGAAACGGTTGGTGACGCGCGAGCCCGGAGCCGGCTGTTGCACGCGCAACTGCACCATGCCCGACGGGGGATACGGCCGCGGCGGCGGATACGGCCGTGGCGGCGGGTACGGCGGCGCGCCGCCTCCGCCACCGGTATGCGTGATCGCGACAACGTTCGTCGACGAGTTGTAGTCAACGGTCGCCCCGAGCGATTGCGCAATGAACCGCAGCGGCACGTACGTCGTCGCACCGACGATGAACGGCGCTACGTCGACGAGCTGGGATTGACCGTCCACCGTCGCCTGAGTCGAGCCGATGGTCAGCGAGATGGTGCGCTGGCCTCGGGTTGCGTTAATCGTCCCGTTCTGATAGACGACGCTCGCACCCATCCGCTCGAAGATGCTGCGCAGCGGCACGAAGACGCGCCCGGCCCGTTCGATCGGTCCGGGGTTCAACGACATCTGAGAACCGTTTACCATGACCGTCTGTGCCTGCGCCGCAGGGGCAAAGGCGACGGCGAGCAGCGAGGCGGCCGCCGCGAACCGCCATATACATCCACGAAAGTTCATAAGCGCTCCTTTCCCCGAGAACGGGATTCTATTCGCCTTCCGGCGGGTTGCTTGCTCTCCGGGTTCAGCCGTCTGCAGCGGAAGCCTGCGCCGCGACCAGACGTTCGGTGCCGCGCAACGCTTGGAGCGTAGGCGTGCCGAGGACGAACATCGCGACGCGCAGGGTCTCGACGATTTCGCGTGCGAGCTCGCCGGCATGCTTCTCGCCCGCATCGGCGGCACGCAAAAACGGTCCCGCCACGCCCGCGAGATCGGCGCCCAAAGCGATCGCTTTGGCGACGTCGAGGCCGTGCGCGATTCCGCCGCTGGCGACGATCGTTTCAACCGGCGCGACGGCGCGCGCTTGCCGTAGCGCCTCGGCCGTCGGAATTCCCCATCCGGCGAACGCTTGCGCGACGCGTGCACGCCAGGGTTCCGCGATGCGGTGGCGCTCGACCTCACTCCAGGAGGTGCCGCCCGCACCGGCGACGTCGATTGCCGCGACGCCGGCGTCGAAGAGCCGCCGGACGTCGTCCGGCGCGATCCCCCAACCGACCTCTTTGACCACGACTGGAAAATCGACGGCCGCGCAGAGCGCTGCGATTTTTTCGAGGACGCCGCGAAAGCATGTATCGCCCTCCGGCTGCAGCGCCTCTTGCAGTGCGTTGAGATGCAGCACGAGCGCATCGGCATGCAGTCGCTCGACGAGCCGGCGGCAATCGCCGGCACCGTAGCCTTTGTTCAGCTGCACCGCGCCGAGATTTGCAAGCAGCAGCACGTCGGGCGCCAGCGCGCGAACGTCGAACGTATGGAGCGTCTCTAAAGACTCCAGCGCCGCGCGTCCCGAGCCTAGACCCATCGCCAAACCGCATTCGGCTGCGACGGTCGCGAGAATCCGGTTGATGCGCGCCCCCTCGGGCGTGCCGCCGGTCATGCACGAGACGAGCAGCGGCGCTGCCAGCCGGCGCCCGAAGAGCTGCGTGGACGTGTCGACGTCGGCAAGATCGATGCCGGGCAGCGCGTGATGGACGAAGACGTAGCGTTCGAATCCGTTGGTGACGCCCTTTGCGGCGACGTCGCGTTCGGCGTTAATACGGATATGATCGGCCTTCCGGCCGGCGGTCGCCGCGTCAGGCGTGGGTCGCGACGTGCCGGGCAACACTTTGAAAAACGTTCAGTTGTCGTGGTTGGGGAATGCAACGTTCGATCGACGCAACCGATTTCTGCGCGAGCCGGCGCGCGAGGGCCGCGTCGCCGCTTTGCGCGGCGGCCGCCAACAGCCGTCCGGCGCGATTGAACTCCCTGCACACTGCATGTGGCGCACCTGCGACGAGCGCGCCGCTTTCCAGCGCGGCACCGGTTAATGCGGCGCTGCGGCGGCGCACGGAACGAACGCGCGACAGCAGGCTGCCGCGCGCGGGCGCCTCGTTCGCCGTCGTTGCTTCGGCCTTCGATCGCAACGAGGACGGCGCGCGCCGCGAGCGATGCCGCCGCAAGCCGCCGCTCGGGGTTGCGGACGTCTTGCGCGAGTGCGCGCAACGCCATCGCGTACAGCGCGTCGCCGGCATTGAGGCTTTGGCCAAGACCCCAACGCGCCACCACCGGCTCGACGGCACCATTCCCGGCATCGCCTTCTTCCACCAGCTCGTCGTGGAGCAGCATGAAGCGGTCGAACAGATCGAAAGCCGCGGCGACCGGAAGCGCGTCGGAGAGCTCGCTGTCGCCGCCTCCGCAGGCCGAGCACGCCCACAGCACGAGATTTGGCCGAAGCATGAAATCGTCGTTGCGCGCGCGGCGCCGTTGCTCAATAATCGTCCAGGCCACCGATTGCAGCGGCAGGGTCACGCCGCGCAGGTAGGCGAGGATGGGAGCGCGATGTTCGCTCAAAGGAGCGCATTGGGGGACCGGCACCATGGCCGGGCCTTTCGCCGGTTCCAGACGCGTTCCGCCCGGCGCCGTTACACGCAAACACGAGGAGTTCACGGAAAACATGCAGATCGGTTCGGAAGAACACAAACAGCTTTTCTGCCGCTCGTTCATCGAGACGCACAAGCCGTACGAACCGCGCGACATGCCGTGGCCCGCGCTCGACGACGTTTCGCTCGCGCGACTGCGCGCGATTCCGGTGTGGAGCATGGCGCTCTCGATCGAGGTCAATGCCGGAGCAATGCTCGCGGGGTATGCAAGTACGGAGGCGGACCCGCTCGTACGCCAGGCTATCGAACTGCAAGGCTACGAAGAGGCCCGCCACGGCCGCATTTTGGCCGAAATGGTTTCGCGCTACGGGTTGAGGGCAGAAACGAGCACGTCGAACGAGAAGCCGAACCGCGCGGCTTTCGTCAAATTCGGATATGACGAATGTGTCGACTCGTTCGCGGGATTCGGGATCTTTCGTCTGGCGTGCGACGCACGCATCCTGCCCGATTCGCTCACGTCGCTCTTCCTCCGCGTCATGGAAGAGGAAGCACGCCACATCGTGTTTTTCGTCAATTGGATCGCCTGGGACCGTGACCGCTCGGGTTGCCGCGGACCCGTGATGCAGGCCGTTCCGACAATCCTCGAATACTTCAGAGCGGTCACCCGGCGCGCGAAGAGCGGCAGCGAAATGGCGGCCGGCGGCGGCAGCAGCAGCAGCACGACCGACGGTAAAATCAATCTCTTTGAGGACGTGCTCAAAGGTCTCACCCCGGCCAAATTCCTGCGCGCCTGCATCGATGAAAACGAACGCTACATGCGCGCGTTCGATTCTCGCCTACTGCGTCCGCGATTCATCCCGGCGCTCGCGCGCGCCGCACTTTTCATCCTCGAAATCGTCGAACGGCTTCGCGCGACGTTCGGCCGCGGCGAAGCACACGCGTAAAACGCGCTAGAAGCGCAGTGCGACGATCGTCAGGTGCGGCCCGAGTTCGGCGGCCGGACGCACGCGCGCAGCCTCAAAGTACATGAAGCGCCGGTCGCCGGCGTGCATGCCGGCAAAATCCCATTCGCTTACGCGCGCGTCGGAATACTTCGAACGCGCGATCCCTTCGCGTGCGGTGGCGGCGAGGCGCTCGAAGCCGACCGCTCGCGGGTCGAAGGCTTCGGCGTCGACTTCCGCCTGCGTGACGGGGCCGCCGGTGAGCGACATCAGGCGCACCGGGATGGGGCCGCTCAGTGTGCCGTTCGGAGCGACCGTGTACGCATCGACGTTGAGCCGATGGGTTGGTTCTTGAACGTTCACCATCAGCCCGTTGACGCCGTCGGAGGTAATTGACGTGACGCGCAGCGGTTTTCCCGAGCGCGCTTCAATAGCATCGAAGGCTTTGAGCACGGCTCGGCCGTCGGCGAGAAACGGACTGCTCGGGCCGCCGCCCGGATTCGCCGCCGTGATCGCGGGGTCGCCGCTGCCGTACGCGGAGCCCGACGAACCGGAACAAGCTGCGAGCGTCCATACGAGGACGGCTGGGAGTGCGCCGACACGTGGACGCGCCGAACGAAGCATCATCGGCGTTCGATTGCCGGACGTCCGGTCGGTTCCTTCACTGCCGCCGTCGAAGCCGGTCTCCATGAAACGGCGGTTCTCGTGACGCTGACGCGCGCTGCCTTTCTGGCCGGCGCGAGCGGCGCTCTCGCCGGGTGCACCGGCGTCCCGCAAGGCGCAGGCGCCGCTCGTTCGATGTTACCGTCGGCGCGAGGCCGGGCGCGCGTCGCGATCGTGGGAGCGGGCGTTGCGGGTCTCACCTGCGCCTACCGTCTGCGGCAGGCCGGCATCGCCGCGCAGATCTTCGAAGCCGGCGACCGCATCGGCGGGCGAACCTGGACCCTGCGCGGCTACTTTGCGCAGGGACAAATCGCCGAGCACGGCGGCGAATTCATCTCGCTCGACCAGCATGCGGTGCGCCTACTCGCAGACGAACTCGGGCTACGGCTGATCAACGTCAACCGTCACGAGAAGGGACGGACGACCTACTTTTTCGACGGCGAACGCTACACCGTCGACGAGGCACGTCACGACTACTTCGGCATCGTTCGCGAACGGCTGCGCGCGGACGTCAAAGCCGCCGGTTATCCAACCACATACGATCAATCGACGCCGGCCGGCCGCGCGCTCGACCGCACGACCGTTGCGGAGTGGATCGAGAAGCGCGTCCCCGGCGGGATGGGCTCGAAGCTCGGCGCACTGCTCGCGAACGCGAGCGTCGGCGAGTTCGGCGCCGATCCGGGCGATCAGAGTGCGCTGAACCTGCTCTACCTTCTCGGCCTGGAAAAGCACCGCCGTTTCAATATCGACGGCACCGACGAAGCACTTCACGTGGTTGGCGGCATGGACCAAATCGCGTCGCGTTTAGCCGCAGCGCTTCCGGCCGGTACGATCCAAACCGGCGCGCCGCTGGCGGCGCTGAGCGAACGCGCCGACGGCTCGTTTCTCTGTACGTTCGATGACGGTCCCACCGGCCGCGGCGTGCCGGCCGAGTACGTCTGCCTCGCGCTACCGTTCACCACGTTGCGCGACGTCGATCTGCGCCGCGTGACGCTGTCGTCGCGCAAACGCATCGCGATTCGTCATCTCGATCTCGGCACGAACGCGAAGCTGCACATGCAGTTTCGGCGGCGCGTGTGGACAGCCGAAAACTACGACGGTGCGTCGTACGTGCAGTTTCCCTACGAAGAGTCGTGGGAAGTCTCGGCGTCGCAACCCGGCGACTACGGCATCCTCGTGGGCTTTCCCGGCGGACGCCGAGGCGTGCTGCCGGCCCCCGCGCACGGTCCGGCTCCGGCTTCGATCGCCGGCGAGTACGTGCGCCGGCTCGATCGCATTTATCCGGGCATCGCGGCGCAGTATACCGGGACGGCGTACCTCGACGTGTGGGCGCACGACCGCTGGCATCGCGGAGCGTACGCGTATTACAAACCCGGACAGTACACGCAGTTCGCCGGCATCGAAGGCGTGCCGGAAGGGAACGTCTTTTTTGCCGGCGAGCACACCTCGTACAACAATATGGGCTACGTCAACGGTGCCGTCATTTCCGGAGAGCGGGCCGCGCGAGAGATCGCGCGGCGTCTAACCTGAGCGCCTCCAACTCGCGGGCACGTCGACGTATGAGGCGTCGAGCGCGCCGGCGGCGTGACAGCCGAGCAGACGCAGCGTTCGTACGACTCCCTCGCGCAAAATCTCGATCGCGCGCGTAACGCCGGGGCCGCCGGCTGCGCCGAGACCGTATGCGTAGGCGCGTCCCACGAGCACCGCGCGCGCGCCCAAACAGAGCGCTTTCACGACGTCGCTGCCGCGCCGCACGCCGCCGTCGAGCAGCACTTCGATGCGATCGCCCACGGCCGCAACAACTTCGGGTAACGCTTGCAGCGTCGGCGATACTTCGTCGAGTTGGCGGCCGCCGTGATTCGAAACGACGACCGCATTCGCACCCGCATCGGCAGCGCGAAGCGCGTCTTCACCGGTCAGCACGCCTTTAACGACGATCGGCGCCGGGCCCCACGCCTCGCGTATCCACGCGAGATCGCTCCACGCAACCGACGATTGCGCGAGCGCGCCTTCGACGTCGACGTAGCGCATCGGGCTGTCGCCGACCACGACGTTGGGAAACTGCATCAATCCGCCGTCGCGCAGGAAATCGGCCAGCCAGCGCGGACGCGCGAGCAGATGCCGCGCGTGCGGCAACATCGTCCAAAAACGGCGCGCCAACAAGGCTTTCGCGCCGTTGCGGACGTCGCGCTCGCGCAAACCCGCCACGGCAGTGTCGACGGTGACGACGAGCGCGGCGTAGCCGGCGGCGCGCGCACGCACGATCGCCTTGACGGCGGCCTCGCGGCCGCCGACGAGGTAGAGTTGGTACCAGAGCGGTCCGCCGGATGCCACGCGAACGTCCTCGAGCGCGCAACCCGAAAGCGTCGAGAGCGAATAGAGCGTGCCTGCCGCGCCCGCGGCCGCCGCGGCCGCGCATTCGCCGCGCGGATACATTAGGCGGCTGCTGCCGACCGGCGCAAGCCCAAACGGAAGTTTCAAATGCTGCCCGAGCACGTTGACGCTCAGGTCGCATTCGGCATTGGCAACCGCGCCGCGCGGACGAAATCGCACCGCTTCGAAGGCGCGCTCGTTTTCACGTAACGTCACTTCGCCGTCGGCACCGCCGTCGACGTAGTCGAAGACGACGCGCGGCAATCGGCGCCGGGCGAGCTCGCGCAGATCCGCGACGTTTATCGCACGGACGGTTCCGGTGGTCACGCGGCAAAGGTTCTGCAATCGCCGGCAGCACTCCGTTGAAGGCAGCCGCGCGGGCGCGCGAAAGCACGCGACCATGCATCGAACACGAACGCACTCCTACGCCGTCGCAGTGACGTGGAACGGAAACCTCGGGAGCGGAACGAGCGACTATCGCAGCTACGAGCGCGCACACGGAATCTCGGCTGCAGGCAAGCCGGAGATCGCCGCCTCGTCGGACCCGGCGTTTCGGGGCGACGCGAGCCGCTGGAATCCGGAAGAACTGCTCGTCGCGTCGCTGAGCGCTTGCCACATGCTCTGGTATCTGCACCTGGCTTCGGTTGCCGGGATCGCCGTCACGGATTACGTTGACGAGGCCGAGGGTACGATGGAGGAAAGTGCCGGAGGCGAGGGCCGGTTCGTGCGGGCGTTGCTGCGGCCACGCGTCTCGATCGCACCCGGGTGCGACGCCGTTCGCGCGCGCGAACTGCATCGCGAAGCCCACAGCAAGTGTTTCATTGCTCAGTCCGTCAACTTTCCCGTCGAATGCGAACCTGAAATTCTCTGAAGAATCCATTTCGTCACCGCGAGCAAGCGCCGGTCGGCCTCATCACGATCACGGTGATGCTGGGGCTGATCATGGCGATCATCGACACGACGATCGTCAACGTCGCGCTGACCACCATCGGCGGCAATCTGGGCGCCACCGTCGACGAAGTCGCGTGGGTCGCGACGGGCTATATTCTCGCCAGCGTCGTCATCATGCCGCTCAACGGCTGGCTGACGGCCCTGCTCGGACGCAAGCGCTTCTACGCCGCGTCTCTCGGCTTGTTTACGGTCGCGTCGCTCCTGTGCGGAACCGCGCACTCGATTTGGATGCTGGTTTTCTATCGCGTGATCCAAGGCATCGGCGGCGGCGCCCTTCAGCCGACCGCTCAAGCGATTCTCTTTGAAACCTACCCGCCGCAAAAGCGCGGCGCGGCGATGGCGATCTTCGGCTTGGGCGCGATGGTCGGTCCCGCGATCGGACCGCTGCTCGGGGGCTACATCGTCGACAACGCGAGCTGGCCGCTGATCTTCTACATCAACATACCGATCGGCATCGCCGCGTTTCTGTTGACGCTCGCCGTCATTCCGAACCCGAAGTTCCTGCAAAAACCGAAAGGCGGCATCGATTTCATGGCGCTCGGCCTGCTCACCGCCGGCCTTGCATCGCTGCAATACGTGCTCGAGCGCGGCGAGCGCGACGACTGGTTCCAGTCGCCGACGATACAACTGCTCACGTGCGTATCCGTCGTCACGCTCGTGCTTTTCGTCGTCAAGTCGCTGCGGGACCGGTATCCGATCGTGGATCTCGCCGTTTTTAAGTTCCGATCGTTTTCGGTCGGCTCGTTCCTCGGCGTCATCATGGGCTTCGGTCTGTTCGGAACGGCGCTCGTGCTGCCGCTCTTCTTTCAGTCGATCTTGGGATTCACGGCGTTCGACACCGGCATGGCGTTGTTGCCGGGGGCGCTCTCGACCGCCGTGTCGATGCTCATCATAGGACGAATCTTCAACCGCATCGACGGCCGATGGTCGATCGTCTTCGGCATGTTGACCTTTGCGTGGTCGACCTGGCTGCTCGGGGGACTGACGGTGCAAGCCGGCTATTGGGAAGTCTTCTGGCCTCGACTCATCCAAGGCTTCGGCTTAGGATTCTTATTCGTTCCGCTCACGACGATCGCGCTTGGCGACGTGCCGATTCACGAACTCGCCGGCGCGACCGGCGTCTTCACGCTCCTGCGCCAACTCGGCGGAAGTTTCGGCATCGCCATTCTCACGACGATGCTCACGCATCAAACCGCGGTCGCCTGGAACGTGCTCGCCTCGGGCGTCACGCAGACGCACGGCTATTCGGTTCCCGCGCTGACCGGAATGGTCGCACAGCAATCGGCGATGATCGCCTACGACTACCTCTTCCGCTTCTGCGCGATCGTCTTCGTCCTGACGACGCCGCTGGTTTTCCTTATCAAAAAGCAGAAGCGCGCGTCGGGGACGTCGGGAATGCCGGCGGAGGCTGCCTGAGCGCGGCGGGCGAGCGGCTTTAGCTTGCGAGCTTCAGTTTGTAGCGGGGCGACAACGCATCGGCATTCTCGGCCACAAAGCGTCGCAACTCGCGAAGTTCGGCCGCGCCTTCAACCTTCGACTCGCTGAAGATATCGAGGAAGTGTTCGAGGCTCTCGACGGCCTCCGACCAGCGTGGATCGTCGGGGAGACCGGCGGCGTGGTGGAAGGCGTCGGCCAAGTCTTGGGTTGCGCGTCCGGCGGCGAAGGCCGCTCGCACGATTGGCACTCGCGGAACGTCGAGAAGCAGATGCGCGATATCGTCACAGAGCCGATCGCAAGCGGCTTCGTATTCCATTGCAGGTACCTCCTATGTTCGTTTGCGTGCTAATAGCAGCGCGCTGGGGGTTGCCAAAATCGCGAGGACGCCGGTAACGAAGAACGCGTCGGCGTAAGAGAGTGCCGCGGCTTGCGCCGCGATCGCGGCGCCCAGCTGTGCAGCGCTTCCGTGCTGCAAGAACTGCGCGACGGGCAGCCTCGAAATCGTCGCTTCGGCTGCAAGAATCGTTTGATGGAACTGTTCGCGCCGGTCGAAAAACGCAACGATGCCCGCCGACGATATCGAGCCGCCCAGTTGAAAGGCAAGCACGATGAACGACGCTGCTTTGGGCGCGGCTTCCGGCGCCACCGCGCGCATCGTCGCCACGAGCAACGGTGAATAGACGAATGCCGAACCGGCGCCAATCACTAGGAGCGGGAGAACGAACGAACCGAGGTCGCTCTGCGTCGTCGTGCTGCCGGCTAACCAGAGCAATCCGATTCCCGCCACCCCTAAACCGCCGGCGATCATCCAGCGCAAGTCGAACTTCGGGATGCTCGTAAGCCGCGCGACCGGCAACGTGAGCAGGAGCACCGGCAGCGCGCGTATGCCGATTAACATTCCGGCGAGCGTGCTCGTAAAGCCCAAATCTTCAACGGTGAACTGCGGCAAGAGCAACAATGCTGGAAAAACGATTCCAGCCAACGCACCCGCGATCGCTAACGCCGCGGTAACCGCCGGCTGGCGCAAAATCCGCAGGTCGACGATCGGCTGCGCAACGCGCAGCTCCCACCACACGAATGCGGCCGTCGCGAGCAATGCCGACATCGTGCACAGCCGGATCAACGGGTCGGAAAACCAGTCGTCGTGTTGGCCTTGGTCGAGCACGTACTGCATGCAACTGACCGCAATCGTCAGCAAAACGATCCCCGCCACATCGACTCGCGCCGGTTGCGGCCGCCCGTTATCGCGCATGTAGCGCCACAACAACGCAAACGCGACGATACCCGGAACCAAGTTGACGTCGAATACCCACTGCCACGAAAGATTGTCGACGAGGATCCCGCCCAGCGTCGGGCCGACCGACGGGCCGAGGATCGTGCCGAGCGCGAAGATCGACTGGCTCAACCCTAGTTGTTCGGGCGGAAACGTGTCGCGCAGTACGACTTGTGCGACCGCCAACAACCCGCCGCCGAACGCGCCTTGGAGAATGCGAAAAAGAATCAAGGCGCTCAGCGACGTTGCGAGACCGCACAACATGGAGGCTAACGTAAAGCCGACAATGGAGACGAGAAAATAGTTCTTGCGTCCGAAGCGCAGCTGCAGCCAGGGCGTCAGCGGAATCACGATCACGTTGGCGATCACGTAGCCCGTCAACACCCACGTCGACTCGTCCACGGTCGCGCCGAGATTGCCTTGGATCGTGGGCAGCGCGACGTTCACGATCGTGAGATCGACGGTTTGCAGCAACGCCGCGAGCATGACGCCGGCCACGACCAGATAGCGGCGCGAGCCGTATTCGACGAGCGAAGGAGCGGAAGAGGGCGGAGGCGTTTCGCGCGGCGGGCGCGGCCGGGCGGGGATAACGCCGACGCGGACGGCCCGTTCGGCAACCGGCATTCTATACTCCGTGGTTTTATGTGCGGGAGAGGCTTGCGTTCAGTCTACCGGCTGTGCGATGCTATGACTAGAACCTAGCTTATCCTAGCACTGGACGGTGCACCTAAAGGGGAACCAACGATGCAGGCTACCAGTGGGCGGCGTGACGAGCTGAGCGATTTTCTACGGACGCGACGAGCCAAGATCGTGCCATCGGACGTCGGTCTCGCCGACGGCGCGCGGCGCCGCACGCCGGGCCTGCGGCGCGAGGAGGTTGCGCTGCTGGCGAATATCGGCGCGACCTGGTACACGCGCCTCGAACAAGGCCTGCCGATCAACGTCTCCGCCGACGTGCTCGCCTCGATCTCGCGCGCGTTGCGCCTCACCTCCGACGAGCGCCGTCATCTCTACTTGCTCGCCGGTCTTCCGCTCGCCGTCGCGTCGCACGACGAGGAACGCGTCGGCAAGCTCGTAATGCGCGTGCTGAGTGCTCTCGAGCCCTCGCCGGCCTACGTCCGCGGGCGCCGCTGGGACGTGCTTGCCTGGAACCGCAGTGCCGATGCGCTCGGCGATTTCTCCAGCGCCACCGGCCCCGCGCGCAATATCGTTTGGCGCCTTTTCCGCGACGAGCACTCGCAATGCCGTTACGGCGATCTAAAGTGCATCATGCGCCGCTGCGTCGCAAACTTTCGCGCCGTCGCAGCCAAGTATCCGGACGATCCAGCCTTCGTCGAACTCATCGAGGAGCTTCGCACCAACTCGCTCGAGTTCAGGCGCCTCTGGGCCGAGCACGATGTCCTCGGCTCAACCGAAGGCCTCAAACAATTTCTGCATCCGGAGTTCGGTGAGTTCATTTTAGATTACACCGGCTTCGAACTCCCCGGCGACGGCGATATGCGGCTCATCGTTATGACTGCGGAGCCCGGTTCGGAAACCGAGCGCAAGCTTCAGCTTCTCGTTCCCGCGACCGTCACGGTCTAGCGTGACGCTGTTTTCTCGACGCTCAGGGTGACACGGGGGGTTGCATGAGGCGGCGGGCGAGCGGGTCGAGTGCGCGGCCGCGCCAGCGCAGTTCGTAGTTGAATTTGCGAATGGCGTTGCGCACCTTCACCGCTTTCGGCTGCTCCGCGACCACGCGCTCGGTCAGCGCGTGATATGGTGCGAGATGCGGCCGCAATCGATTCAGCGTCGCACGCGCTGCCGCCGGATGCGCGCCGGTGAAGCGGAGTAAGCGCGGGTACTCCGGCTTGAAATAATCAACCACGTCGAAGTCCGCCAGCCGTTCCTCGGGCAGCACGTCGCCCGGAGCGCCGAGCGACGAATAATGGCGTCCCTTTTCCGCGTGGCGGCGCGGCTCGAGCGTGTGGCCGTAGTGGGCGTACACGTACGGCAGCGCGATCCGCTTGCCGTCGATGCCGACCAGTCGTTCGTGGACCGGCGCTTCCCAATAGGCTCCGGCTTTGAAGCGAAAGAACATCATGCGGCGTTCGATCGACGTGTAGTGCTCGAATGCTTGAAAAAAATGCCACGTGTAGCCATCGACGAAATCGTAATCGGCGGGCACGAGGCCGAGGTTGGAAGCGATCGTCGCGATCGTTCGCGCGTCGTGGACTTCGTCGGCGTCCACAAATGCCACCCAGTCCCCGGCATCGCGGCGCTCGTGCAGCCGCATGCAAACGTTTCGCGCGGCGGCAAATCCGGCAAACGGCGTATGGTCGACGACAAGGCGGCCGGTTCTTCCGAACGCACTGGCAGCGAGCACGTCTGCATGCGGCGATTCACCGGCTGCGTTGTCGTTGACGATCAGCAGCTCGGCCGCACCCGCGATCGAATCGAGGAGTGCGCTGAGAAACGGCTCTTCGCGCGCGCCGAGGATGAGATGCGCCGCAACGGCGTTGCGTTCGGACATCGAGGAGAACTCCGGTTCGCGCGCGCGGGCGGAGTTTCCGCCGGACGCGCGAAGTCGGTCGGCAATGCCGTCCCTGCGCCTCGCCGTCGACGCGCTCGTCGTCGCCGAGGATACGCGCGGAATCGGACGCTACGCGCGCGCCGTTCTTCGGCGACTGGTCGCGCGCGACGACGTCGAACTCACGCTCTTGGAGCGCGGGCCGTTTGCATTTCGCCATCGCGCCGCGCTCGAAAAAGCGCTGGGCGCGTCGAACTTTCACGTTCGTTCGGCGGCAGGCGGACCGGCGCAGGCCGACGTCGTGTGGCATCCGGCCAACGGCACCTTCTTCCGATCGCGACTGCCGAGCGTTGCGACGATTCACGACGCGGTCCCCTTTCGTTATCCGGACGCCGATGCCAAGCGGCGCGCTCACGCCCAGGAACCGTTCTTGGAGTCGGCGCGCAGCGCCACGCGCTTCGTCGCGGTTTCTGATTTCGGACGCGACGAACTCCACGACGTCTTCGATATCGCTTCAGAGCGCATCGAGGTCATCTACCACGGCGTCGAGCCGTCGTTTGCGCCGGGTCCGGCGCAGCCGCTGCCGCCGGCGCTACACGAACGCCGTTATCTGCTCTTCGTCGGCGACCCCATCGGCGAACCGCGGAAAAACTTCACAATGCTCTACGAAGCCTACCGGCAAGCGTGGCCGGTCAACGACGCCGCGCGACCGCTCCTGGTCGTCGCGGGGCCGCCGGCACCGGCCTGGGACGGCGTCGTGCACGCCGGCAACCTCGGCGACGATTTGACGGCGCGGGGTTCGAGCGAAGCGTTGCGCGCGCTCTACCGCGGCGCGCTCGCGTTGACGCTCGCCTCGTACCACGAAACCTTCGGAATGCCGATGGTCGAGGCGATGGCCTGCGGCACGCCCGTGGTCGCGTCGCGCGCGGGATCGCTGCCCGAGATCGGCGCGGATGCGGTGCTCTACGCTCCGCCGGACGACGCCGGCGCGTGGGCCCTGGCGCTGCAGCGCGTTACCAGCGACGCCGCGCTGCGCGAGCGTTTGCGTTTGCGCGGACTCGATCGCGCAACGCACTTCGATTGGGACGAGAGCGCGGCCCGGCATCTCGCGCTCTTTCGCGACGTCGCGGCCGCGCCGGCGTGAAGATTTTCGTTCTCTGCGAGCGCGTCGACGCGGAGGGCGGCACCGAGACGTATCTGCGCACGCTGCTGCCCGCGCTGCGCGCTCGCGGACACGACGTGCGCGTGGCGGCCCGTTTCGCGGCTCAACCGGATGCCTACGGCGTTCCGGTCGAAACGGTTGCGTGGAGCGACGAGCACGATCCGCCGTCGGCCGGCGCCGCGGCGGCCGTCGCGCGTATCGCCGCGTCGTATCAACCCGACGTCGCCGCGATACACAACGTACTGGATGCCGGCGTTCTCGCGGCCGTGCGAACGCACGTGCCGCGGGTCGCGTATCACCTTCACGACCATCGTCCATTCTGTCCCAACGGCGACCGGCTATATCCGCAAGGCGGCGGCATTTGCACGGTCCCGATGGGAATCGCCGCGTGCGGATGGCACGCACTCATCAGCGGCTGCGCGTACGGCCCGCGGCCGCGCACGTTCGGGCTCATTCGACTGCGCGAAGCGGTGAAGCGCGCCGTCGCGCAGGCCGATGCGACGATCGCGTTGTCGCACTACGTCGCAGACATCGCGCGCCGCAACGGCGTCGCGGCTGAGGAGATTCACGTCGTCGCGCCGGCGCTCGAAGAGCGCGCGTTCGCGCACGCGCCTTCGCCGCGGCCGCAGGAAGACGCGGTGCTCTTCGCCGGACGCGTCGTGCCGAGCAAAGGCGCGCGGTCGCTGGTGCGCGCGTTGGCATCGATCGCGCCGCAGATGCGGCCGCTGCTGCGCATCGCCGGCGACGGCCCCGATCTCGGCGACACGCTCGACGAAGCGCGCGCGCGTGCGGTGCGCGCCGAGCCGCTCGGCAGGCTCGCGGCGGCGGCGATGCGCGACGCGTACGACACGGCGACGCTCGTTGCGATGCCGTCGCTCTGGGCCGAGCCGTTCGGCTTGGTGGGAATCGAGGCGTTCGCGCGGGGACGCCCGGTGGTCGCCTACGATGCGGGGGCGATCGGCGAGTGGCTCGCGCCGACCGGCGCCGGCCGCATCGTTGCGCTGCACGACGAGCGCGCGCTGGGCGCGGCGATCGCAGAACTCCTCGATCCCGGTGCGTGGAGCCATGCCGCCGCAAACGCGGTTGCAGCGACCGCCGGATACCGGATGCCGGATCATGTAGAGCGCATCGAAGCGATCTACGCGGGAAACGCCGGGCGCGCATGAAGCGTATCGTGATCGCGACCGGATTAGCGATTGGCTCCGACGGTGACACGCGGCGGCTGCTGCTGGTCGCCTCGCGCTACGCCAACCACGCGCAGCCGCTTTGGAATCTTCCCGGCGGCCGGCAACGCGCCGGCGAACTGCTGCGCGACGCGGTCGAACGCGAGTGTTACGAGGAAACCGGCGTGCGCGTACACGCCGGCGCGCTCGCCTACGTCAGCGAGAGTTACGACGGCAACGGCGCGCACGTCATCAATGCAACGTTTCACGTCACGCCGCTGGAAGGCGGCGATGCGCTGCGCTTACCCCACGAGCGCGACGCCGTCGATCACGTCGTCGCGGCGGAGTGGGTGGCGATCGGCGAGCTCCCCTCGCGCCTGAGCGTCGCCGTCGTGCGCGAACCGCTGCTCGCGTACCTCGAAGGGCGCCTCGGCGAGCGCTATGCCGGATTCGCCGACGCCGGTATCACGATCGTGTGGCCGAGCGACTCGAACTGAGATTACCCTGCGCGACCCAGCGCCCGCGCGGGAGCACGTAGGCGATCACGTCGACGGCCTGGCCTTGCACGGTGGCACCGTGCCGCGCGACGCCCTCGTCGACGAAACCGTTGCGTTCGAGGACGGCGCGCGACGGCACGTTTTTCGGAACGCAGTAGGCGCGCACGCGCGTGAGTCCGGCGCGCTCGAATCCTTCGGCGACGAGCCCGGCGACCGCTTCCGTGGCAACGCCGCGGCCGCGATGCTCGCGCACGACGCTATAGCCGATCTCCGCCGTTTCGGTCGCGCGCTCGGGAATGCGCAACGATACCCAGCCAATCGGTTGAGAACCGTCTGCGCTCCAGTACAGCATCCATTCGAAGCGCCCGACCGCGCCGGCCCGCAGTTCTTTCGGCCGCTGGGCGATGTTGCGGCGAAACTCCGCGGCGTCGAGATCGGGCAAATCTTGAAAGTCGCGCAAATCCGGCTGCTGGAGCACCTGCCAAAGCACGTGCGCGTTTTCCTCGAGCACCGGCACGAGACGCAGGCGCCGCGTAAGAACCGGCCTCATGCTTGACGCCACGCGCGCCCGCGTGATTGAGCGCCGCAATGAATCTGTTCGCGGCATACGCGGGTACCGCTCCGGCGACGGTCGACTTCTATGCGACGGTCACGTCGGACCCGCGATTCTTCTACGGTTCGCGCACGCGCTGCATGCACGAAGCCTTCGAAGCGAGCAGCGATGCCGGTCCGGTGGAGATCGTCGACAACGTCGCCATCGCGCCGCGCTGTCCGGTGCGCGCCGGCGACCGGATCGAAGTGCGCGGTCAAATGGTGCACGATCCCGGGCGCCCGCCGGTCGTACATTGGACGCATCACGATCCGCGGCATCGCCACGACGGCGGCTTCATCCGCCTCCACGGCCGGACGTACGCGTAGCCGGTCCGGCAACGCCGTGGCCGCCCATCTCGAGGAGTTCGGGAATCGTGACGAAGCGGTACCCGCGCCGTTTGAGCGTCTCGACGATCAACCGCGTGGCCTCGACGTCCCGGCTGCGGTCGCACACGTGCGACGCGACGCGTTGCTTCGAGCAGAGGATGCCGCGGTTGCCGTCGTGCAAATCGATGATGGAGCCGTCTGCCACGTAGCGCAGGACGCGCGCCGCGATCACCGGCGCCGGGGGATACTCCCAATCGTTGGGCAGCGGCACCGACCACATCACCGGCGTGTATCCGAGCCGGCGCACTTCGCCCAACACCAGCCAGTCGCGTCCGCCGTATGGCGGCCGCATGATGCGCGTGTGAGCGCCGGTGGCGGCAAAGATTGCGTCGTCGGTGCGCTGCAGGGTCTCGCGCAGACCGGTGCTATCGTAAAGCACCAGGTGGTCGTGGCCCCACGTATGATTGCCGATCGCATTTCCGCCGCGATACTCACGCCGCACCGTCTGCGGGTAAGCTTGAACGGCCTGGCCGACGACGAAGAACGTTGCGTGCACGCGCTCCCCGCGTAAGACGTCGAGAATTTCGTCGGTGTACGGCGGATTCGGCCCGTCGTCGTAGGTCAGCGCGACGACCCGCTGATTTTTCGGACCGCTCACCAGCGTCTTTCCGAAGAGCTGGCTTCCGGGACTCTCGGCGATTTCGTACACGCCGAAGATCAGCGCGCCGGCAGCCGCTAACACGACGGCGGCCCGTGCCGCGCGCGGAAACGTCACGGTGACGCAGACGGCTGCACGCAGCGGCTCGTTCGCGCGCGCGCCAGCGCAAGGGCGACGTTTTGCCGGAACTCGTCGGGCCCGAATGCGCGAAAGTCGTCGACGACCTTCTGGTAGCGAGGATCGCCGGTCACTTGGCTCTGCATGCGCAGCAGATCGGAGGCGTTCTGCTTCGAAAGGTCGAGATGGAACTGACTGCGATGACCACGCTGCGCCCAGTACGCGGGATCGGTAAAGGTGACGGTTCGCTCGCCCTGCTTGAAATCGGCAAGTTGTTTGACGTAGACGGAGTACGACGCGTCGGCGCCCTTGAGCGGCGGAAGGTTGACCATCTGCCAGATGCCGTCTTGGTCGAGGCCGCCGAAGAAAAAGCTCACGTCGTAGATCTTGCCGGTGGGCGCCTTGATCGTAATCTCTTTGCAGTTGTAGGAGCGGACGCGGTAGTCGTAGCTCGAGACGCCCTCGATGTCTTGCATCCGGTACTCTTCTTCGTAAATCGGCGGGTTCGGATAGTGGATCGTGAGTCGCGCGTAGAGTTGACTCGGCGCACGCTGCGCGTGGCTGAGGCCGGCCACCGGATGCGGGCCGCCATAGACCCGCCATCCGATAACGAGAAAGATCGCGGTGAGCGCGACGATGAAGATTTCGATTGCAGAGGGCGGGCGCATGTGACCGCGGCTCCTACTTTGCGCGCGCGGGTGCTTCCTGGTCGAGCACCCGGTTCACCAATCGATCGGCAAGCGCGTTTTGCTTCCTTGGAACGTGGCGCAAGTCAATCTCATCGAATGCGCGCAACAGCACGACGGCGCGGCGATAGAGCGGCTGGAGTTCGGGGTGCTTGACGCGGTAGTCACCGCGCAACTGTTTGACGACGAGTTCGGAATCCAGGCGGATGGCCAGTCGCCGAATTCCGCATTTGGCGGCCGCTTCGAGCCCGAGCAGCAGCGCCGTCCACTCGGCAACGTTGTTCGTCTTGACGCCGAGATACGCAGAGGCTTCCTCGATCAGCTCTCCGGCGCCGTCGAGTAGCACGGCACCACTTGCGGCGGGTCCGGGATTGCCGCGCGATCCGCCGTCGGCAAAGAGGGTTGCCTCGGGCGCGCCGCCGGTGGTAAGCCGCATCTGCATGCCGCGGCTTTCGTCGGCGGCGGTGCATGAACCGCCCGCAAAACGGGGAAAAGCCCGGCATGAAACATACATTCGTGCGGGCGGCGGCGGCCGCGCTCTTCGCCGGCCTGATGGCCGCGTCGTCGAGCGTCGCGCTGGCGGCGTCGACCTTCTACGGCATCGTGGTTCACGTTTCGACCTCGAACATCAAGGTTCAGAATCCCAAAGACCAGCAGACGCTGAGCTTTACCATCGTGCCGAAGTTCGACCAAGTCTTTTCGGCCAACGGCAAGACGACGTACCAAATGAGCGCCATCAAGGCGGGACAATACGTCGGCATCATCTACGACCAGAAGGCGTTGGGCGTACGGCACGCAGATAAAATCTATCTTCTGAACAACGCCAACCAGCGGATCGGGGCGCAGTAACGGGCAGACGCGCCGCGACGCGGTTCGCGGTTCCCAGACAACCCGGCGCCAGGTGGCTTGACTTGGCGCCGTGAACGTTTAGCACGCTCGTCAGCCGGGTGGACGGCTTTTTTGCTTCGCTGGGTAACGCAGCAATCGCGAATACACAGGAAAGACCTTTCACAACGAAGGCCCCTAGCACGCCAAGAAAGACGGCGAAGCCGACAACGTCAAAGACCTTCTACGATGTTGCCGAAGATGGAACGCTGGAAAATATGTTGAGCGCGCAGTATACGCTCGCGCAATCCGCCGATCCGGCGGCCGAACGGCAACGCCTTGCGTTGCTCGAACGATGTTACGATGCATGGACGGTTGCCGAGTTGGAAGAAACCGGCGTGACGGCGGGCTGGACGTGCATCGAAGCCGGCGCGGGCGGCGGTTCGATTGCAAAATGGCTGGCAGAACGAGCCGGCGCGCGTGGGTCGGTGCTTGCAATCGATCTCGACTTACGACTGCTCGAACCGCCGGCGGCGCCGGCGATTTCCCTCAGACGGCTCGACATTCGCAACGAGGATCTTCCATCCGGCGCCGATCTCGTGCACGCGCGCTTTCTGCTCGAGCATCTGCCGGATTTTCGCATCGCGTTCGACCGCATGGTCCGCGCGCTTCGGCCCGGCGGCTGGCTCGTGGTGACCGATGCCGATTTTACCAGCGTACGTTTGGACGTCGCCGACCCGGCGTTCGATCGCGCGTCTTCGGCGTTCGCGGCCGCAACGCGAAGCGCGGGTTGGGATCCAGCGTTCGGCGCGTCGCTCCCGTCGCTATTCGAGGATGCCGGCCTCGCCGGCATCGTTGCGACCTCGCGGCAAGTACGCGAGCGCGGCAACGATCACGGCGCGCTTCTCGCCGCGTCGTACGGGCGTATCGCAATGTTGATGGAGCGTTACGGCGCGAGTTCCGGCGACGTCGAGCGCGCTCAAGCGTTGATGCAACATCCGGCGACGCTTCTTCACCGGTCCCACGATTTGGACGGTGCGCGGAAAAGTTCTTTAGCTTATCCTGTCTGTCGCGGTTTTACAGTGGCGCCGGGCCGAAGGGGTCGCCCATCAGCGTATTGCTGCCCTGGATCGTCGCGATCGGCGCAACGTTCCCCTTGGCTGCGGGGGCGAACTTCAGGATTGCATTCGAAAGGTCGGCGAGAAACAGATCGCCCGAGGTATCGAACGCCACGCCGCCTGGACCCGTAATCTTCGTCGTCGAGCCGGCGAGCGTCCACGCCGGCGCTGCGTTCCCGTTTGCCGTCAACTTATACGCGGTGATGCTGGGCGCGTTTAACTCGTTCGCGACGACGATTTTATTCGATTCGATCGCGACCGCGAGCGGCCAGTCCAGTTTGGTATTGGAGCCGGTGATCGTCGCGGCCGGAGCAACGTTCCCATGCGCCCCCGCAGCAAAGACGAAAATCGCCGCCACGGGCGCGTCGGACACGTAGATTTTTCCGGACGCGTCGAACGCGATTCCCGCAGGCTCGTGGAGGCCAGTGGAGGCTCCCGAAATCGTGTGCAAGGGCGCCACGTTTCCGTTTGCGTTTGCGCCGAATTCAAGGATCGCCGGCGTCGGCTTATCGTTTGCGACCCACACGTGACCCGTCGCATCAATGGCAATCCCGCCGATGACGTTACCGATTTTTGTTTTCGAACCGCTAATCACCGCCGACGGCGCGACGTTGCCGTTGGAACCTGCTGCAAACCGGAGGACGTTCGTTTGGTTGTTTGCCACAAAGATGCGGCCGCTCGCGTCCTTCGTAATCGCAATCGGTAAATTCAACTGCGTATTACTGCCGGCGATATTTACCTGAGGGCTCACGTTACCGGTCGAGGTTTGCTTGAATCCCAAGACCTGACTGCCCATGCGACTGGCGACGTACAAGAGCGACGCGCTGTTCGGTATCGCGTGCGCGCGACGTTTCGCGGGCGAACGAGCCGTTCGGAGCCGGCGACGCACCGCCGAGGTTTCCGTTACAAGCCGTCAGTAGTGCGGCAGCGAGGACTCCAATGGTCGATACGAAGCGCATCGTAAGCCTCCTAACGTGCGGTCTACGACGGCATTTCGCCAGTTGCGAGAAACACCTGCGCTAGGAGCGAATGGAGCGAGGACGAAGGCATGGACGCTGCAGCCTTATGCCCAGCGGTTTCATTGCTAGCGGATTGCTCCGGCGCGGCGAACAACTCGCCGGGGCTGCCGTCCGGTGCAAATACATGCCGGGCGTCGACACCGTGCTCATAAGCTGCTCGACCGCCGGCAACCCCGTCGGCGTCGCCGTGGACCAACGCGGAAACGTGTTCGTCTCTGTCGGGAGTGCAATTGAGGAGTTCAAGCACGGACTGGTCAATTCGCATTGCACGCCGACGCAGCTTCCAGTCACGCTCGACAATCCGTCGGGGATGGCCTTCGACACGAATCGCAATCTGCTCGTGGCCGACGGCTCCGCGGCGGCCGTGGACATTATCGCGCCGCCATATACGACCGTCACGGGAACCCTCGGGTCCGGATGGACCCAACCAACGAGCGTCACCGTGATCAAGGCCGGCACAAGAGCCTACGTCGCCGATTTCGGCGCCGGAACCGTCAGCGTTCTTACCTACCCCGCGGGTTCAACCTTGACCACGCTCGACGGCGCGAATGGGCTGGAGTTTCCTTACTCCGCAGTCAATAGCAATAACTACGTCCCTTAGCGCGCGCCGCGCATAACAAGATCGCGCCGGTTCAGCTAATCGCTGCGGCCGTGGAAACGTTTTCCCTCCTTGCGGCACGCGTCCTGACTTCCCTCAAGTTTATGCGGGCAGGGAAGAGTCTCAGGCGATGTTTCCGGATCACCCTCACCCCAGAACACATGACCGTCAGGGCAACGATACTCGGGGCGCTTCGGCGTTACACTCACTGTGGTTTCTCCTTGGCCGACCATCTCGATCAGCCACAACGCTTCTGGGGAAGTCCTAGTGATCGATGAAGCCGGAAGCCTCTTCCATCGTCGCATCGAGCCGCAAATCTTCGTGTGCGTATTTTCGATCTTCATGTCCTTGGGTCGTTTTGACGCGCACGACGATTTCATGCGGATGAACGGACTTGACCGTCCCTTCCTCCTTCGTGGCGTCAATGAAGACTCGGTCGCCGGCTTTCAACATTTCTTGCTTCCTTTCTTGAAGTGTCTGCGTTGGAGGCGATCCCCCAAAAGGCTCCGCGGGGATTGCCCGAGTCGACTATTGCTTTCCTACTGCTAACGCCACTGGATCGTTGATGCCCTCGGTAAAGGTGCGCACTGGAGACGATGCTCCCGTCTCATATTCGGTGACGTCGCCGGCACCGGTGCCGGAGTTGGCGACGTAAAGCTCTCCAAAATCGTTAAATGCGAGCGCCGTCGGATTCAAAATTCCGTCCGTAATCACGCGATACGGGTGAATCTCACGGTGCACGTAAACGGCGACGTTACTCGCCGCGTTGTTGGCGACGTAAAGCGTGCCCAGTGCGTCGAATGTCAACGCAACCGGTCCACTGATGCCGTCGGTAATCGTATGCAGCAGAGTGCCGGTTCCGCGCCGGTAAACGGTTATCGAGTCGTCGCTCGAACGGCAGCCACGGTTGGCCACGAACGCGTCCCCAGCCGGATCGAACGCGAGCGCGTTGGGGCACGAGACGCCGTGCTCGATCGTTCGTAGTTTTTGGCCGGTCTTTGCGTCGAACACGACGATTGCCTTTTCGAGCGCGACGTAAAGCGCGCCGCGGTTCTCGGCAACGGTTTGCAGCTTGGGATCGACGGCAACGTTCCCAGCGTATTTCAGACTCGGCAACGAATACTCACTCACGTGGTGATTCTTCGCGGACGAGTTCGCGACGAAGAGCCTTTGGTAACCAATTGCCAGCGCCGTTGGCCCGCTGATGCCCTCGTCGATCGTAGCTTTTCGCCGAATGCTTCCGGGCGGATACACGGCGATGTTGCCGCTGTTGCGAAGACCGTTTCCATGGGTTGAGACGAAGAGATCTTCAGCAGCGTCGAACGCTAGGGCGTTCGGCTTCTGAGACCGGATGCTTCGCAATGGCTGAGTGCGCAGCAGCGGGTAGGTCGTAACCGACCCCTCCCCGCCGTAGTTCGCAACGTAAAGGAACTGACGGCCGCCGCTCTCACCGTGAAGGGCCGCGGCAGGCCTTTGCACGCTCCAGGGGCTCGTTGAGGGTACGATCGTGGCCGAGCAACCGGCGAGGCAGAACGCGATGAACGCCAACCTTTTCATATCATTGAGCCTATCAGGCCTCGCCCGTTCGTCAAGATATCGCCTAGAGTCCGCGTCGGATCGTGCCCTGACTTGGGTCGCAGTAAGAATGCGTGCCGGCGTTCCTTAAGAGTGTCCTCGAATCGCGGCAAAATGCCGCACTTGCAGCCTCTTCAGCACTTTTTCATGATTCCATGACATACTCGCACCGTTTTCGCCTCGAGCTTCTGGCGCTACGCCCTGGAGGAACTTCGTCTATGTCGCATCGTTTTCGTGCCGGCACAACCGTATCGTGGGTGACGGCGATCGTTGCCGGATTTTCAATCTCAGCCTGCGCTGCGGACAATAGCGTTCTGCAACAAGCCGGAGCCCCCACGCCGGCGATGCTTGCCGCGAGCCGCGTCGGTCACGATACCAGCAACACCTGGACTCTCGGGAATCCCGCCCCGACCAAGCAATTCACCGGGGCCGCCGCAGCCAACGGTACGAACATTTATTTGCTCGGCGGCGAGAACCACACGACAATCATGAACGAGAACGACGTCTACGACACGACGAGCGACACTTGGTCTCGTGCCAAGCGCATGCCCACGGCACGCGCCGCGCTGGCGGCCGCAACGCTGAACGGAATCGTGTACGCCATCGGCGGCGAGACGTTTACCGGAACGCCGCTGGCGACCGTCGAGGCATACAACCCCATCAGCAATACGTGGTCGACCAAGGCTCCCTTACCGACGGCCGTCGACAGCATGACCGCCACCGTCGAGAATGGGTCTATTTACGTCGTCGGCGGCTTCAACGGCAGCGGCACTCCCTTCGCCGGCGTTCAGAAATATAACCCCAACTCGAATTCATGGACATTGGTCGCCCCAATGACAATCGCTAAAGCATTTGCCTTTACGACCACCGTCAACTCGGAGATTGTCAGCGCAGCAGGCTCGATCGGTACGGGGCCAACTGTCGACAACGAAGCCTACGACCCCACGTCGAATTCGTGGACGACAAAGAAGAGCGCACGGGTGCTGCGATACGGTGGCTGCGCGGGCGCCATCGGCAGCAAGCTGTACGCTGCCGGTGGTCTCGTGTTCTCGCCGATTCGCAACTCAACAAAAAGACTCGACGCATACGATGTCGTCGCAGATCATTGGACGAAGCTCGCAAACATGCCGTTCGGAATGATCGGTCCGGCATCCGCTACGGTGAATGGTTTACTCTACTGCATCGGCGGCTCACCGCACTACGCCCAGCCGGTCTATTCCGGAAAGGTGCAAGTCTATCACCCCTGATTGATATGCGACCTATCGCCGGCGCAACGCTATAGCGGGTCAAACCTTACGGGCGCGTTGGTGCTCTAGTGCTTCGGTTAGAGACCGAAGGCGTACAGCTTGCCGTCCCAGGCGGCGACATAGACGCGACCATTTACGACGGTCGGTTCTGCGACGATAGAATCGTTGATGCTCGAGCCGCTGTTCCACAGAATCGCGCCGGTCGAGGCGTCGAGGGCGTACAGCGCGTTACCGCCGTTCGCGTAGACGACGCCGCCGGCAACGGATGGCACGGAGTCCCCACTGCCACCGATGGCGGTCTGCCAGCTCTGCGTTGCTTTGCAACCTGGATGCGTATCGAGTCGCGTTAGGCCGGACGGAACGTTTACGAACAGTGCACTGCTCGAGGATAAATACGCGGCGGTTGCAAGGCTGCCGCCCAGGTTAAGCTTCGATCCGTAACTCCCGTTTTGCAGATGCATCCGGTCTACCGTAAAGAAGGCGCCGTCCTTGCGTTCGAAGGCGGCACAGAGGCTGCCGCCCGACCTGTATAGTACGGGCGTCGTTCCGATGTCGAGATCGCCGTTGAGATTGCTTTCCGGCTGTTCGTCCGCGACGAAGCCTAACGACTGCGTCAACTCAATGATGCTGTCGCTATACTGACCCTTCTCACCGAGCTTGCCGAGCGAATTACCAACACCAGCGTAGAGGTTGCCGTTTGTTGGATCGATGGATTCGCCGCCCCAACTCCAGACGCCGTTAGCGTAGTACTGATGTTTGTCGGTGACGAGCTGGAACGTTGTGATTGACTGCGTAGCTACGTCGACTGCGTTTATCGTCCCATAATAAAGGTTGTCGTCGCAGTGGCTAGCCGTTGGGTAATACAACGTCGAGTTGGTTGCGTCGAGCAACAAGCCGCTCCAAACGTGGTTATGAAGCGGTTTTGTGAACACGCGCAGCGGCGGAAACGCCGGATCTTGTGCGCCTGTTGCCATTTTGAAGGCCCACAGTTTACCCACGCCATCGATAACATAGACGCGGCTTTTTTCGCGATCGATCGTCGGCGCGCTCGTGACGCCGTTCGAAGCGCCGCCAAAACAGCCGGATGACGTCTTTCCGAGATGCTTCTGCCAAAGCACCGTTCCGGCTAGAGCGTCGACTGCGGTAAAAGTGCCGTCTTCGTCGCCGGCAAACACGACTTGCGTCTTTTTCTGGTTCGGCAGGGTTACGTTGGCGGCTACGATCGGCTGCGTGTTGCTGACGGTTGAACCCAGTGAAACCGACCATTTGAGCTTAAGGCCATTGACGGTCGTGGTCGTCAGCGTCTTTTCATAGTGATTGTCGCTCCAACGCTGCCGGTTGAACCCAAAGGTGGGCCAATCGATCGCCGACGGTACGGCTGCCGGCAATCCAGGCCGCGCGAGCTGGGGTAACGGGGAGGTGGGCGCCGTGTTGCGACCGGCGCATCCAGCCAGTTGACCGGCAACGATCAGCGAGACGAAAACGAGTTTAAGCGAGCGATGCATGCGTCGGCCCTCCCGGTGCCAGGACGATTCGAGTCCGCTTTTCTGCCACCTTGCGTGACGAGGCTATTACTGTATTCGTGCCTTCGTTTAATGTAAGAGGAAATGCGCGCGGGCGGCGCATAGTGCCAACGGTATGATGAAATGGGACTTTGAGCCCGGCCATACCGCGGCAGCGTTTCGCGCCCGGCACATGATGGTGACGTGGGTTCGCGGGTCGTTTAAGAACGTGACGGGCGAGCTCGAGTTCGATCCGTCGCAACCGCGACTGTTAGCCGTCAAAGCGGTCATCAACGCATCGACCTGTTGGACGGGTGTGGAGGCGCGAGACAATCATCTGCGCAGCGCCGATTTCCTTCACTGCGAGCGCTTTCCGGAGATTCGCTTTAAGGGCGACCGCGTCGTCGAGATCGGACCGGTCGACTACCAGGTCACCGGCGACCTCACGATTCGCGATACGACGCACGCGGTCACGCTCGAAGTCCGGTATCTCGGCTCTTGGCAAACTCCGTGGTGGGAAGACGGCGTCGACAAGGGCCCCAAGACCCGAGCGGGGTTCGTTGCAAAAACGCGGATCGATCGCTACGATTTCGGCGTGAACTGGAACGACACGATGCCGGATGGAGGCGTCGTCGTGAGCCCGCAGATCGATATCGTCATCGATGCGGAGGCCATCAAGTCGGACTGACCGTTAGTACGGATTTCCCGGGCGCGAAGCCGGACTGACCGCGATCCCGTCGCCGGCATCGCCCGGCACCTTAATCTGGTCGACCGGCAGATGGTTGGGGCGATTCGCGGGTCCTGGGAAAGCCCACTCGCTCAGCGAGATGGAGGTTACGTACGCGCGGCGTTCCCGCCCGTCGAGCGCGAACGCGTCGGGATGCAGCCACGGAGCCTTGTTCGGCACGATGTCGTTGAAGCGGCCCATATGGCCAAAGACGTGCGACATTTTTTGCGATCCCGGTTCGAAGACGCCGCAACGGTAGGCAAAGGGATCGCAAACGGCGAGCGCGCCGGTTGCGGTGGTCACGATCGCACCCGCCGAGACGAGCTTCAATCCGAGGTTTTGCGGCGTGCCGCTTCCGCCCGTCCAGCGATCGACTTGAGCGGTATTGCTCTGCGTCATGAAGGTGACGTAAAGGTTTCCTTGATTGTCGACTGCGCCAAAACCGCCATTGCGCCCGGCGGGATCGCCCAACGTTGCCGTAGGCGTCGTGCTGCCTTTCGCGTAAACCTCGACGAGGGTGGTCGGTGCGACGTCGTTCGAATAGTCGACGACGTAAACGGTACCGCTTCTTTCGTCTACGGTGACGTCGTTGGGGACGCCGTTTGGATCGCTCAGCGTCCGCACCGGCGACGTGCCGCCGGGAGCAAACTTGTAGATGGCACGTGCAAGGGAATCGGCGACCCACAGATTGTGTCGTGAATCAACAAAAAATCCCCGCGGGTCCGAAAACCCGTGCAGGGTCGCGCACGGCTTGGCGTCGAGGTTTTCCGTATCGTAAACGTCGATGGTCGCGTCGTGCGTTGCAACGTAGACAACGGATTTCGGACACGTCGCGGCGCTTCGCGACGCCGGCGCCTGCGGGCCGTTAGCGATGGGGCCGAAGGAAGCAGGGTTGGAGGCACACGCGGTCGCGAGCGCGACTGCGGCGGCGGCAACGAGAAAGCGTGTCATGGCGGGCTCCTCTTTCAGCTTGGCGCTTCGCCGAAAATTAACACCAACCTGGCGGCCCTTCGGTGTGCGTTCGTACGAACGCACCGCTGGAAGTCATCGAGGACAGTAGACGGGCTGAGTTAGGGCACACTTGGGGCTACGCCTCGCGTGACGGCGAAAATCACGGTGCTAAACTCCCCGATTTTGTGCACGAAACATGGTCGGGCTGACTGGATTCGAACCAGGGTCGGGCTGACAGGATTCGAACCTGCGACCTCTTGACCCCCAGTCAAGCGCGCTAACCAAACTGCGCCACAGCCCGCCGTTTATCGAAGAGCGTTTTTCAGCGACTTGCTCGCTACGAATGCCGGGACCTTTCGGGCGGCGATGCTGATCTTTTCACCGGTTTTTGGGTTGCGTCCGTCGCGCGCTTTGTGCTCGCGTACGACGAAACTTCCGAACGGCGTCAGTGCAACGCGATCGCCGTGACGCAATGCACCTTCAATTTCGTCGAATATGGCTTCTACAGCGTGGCCGGCTTGACGTCTGGTGAGCTCGGCTCGATCTGCAACGGCTTCGATCAATTCGGCTTTCGTCAACTTCGCTCTCCATCGCGGCGGTACGAGGTTCGCCGACCGCCCTGCCACGATACGGTTACCGCGGCTAGCCGCCCCCTCCTTCAACCAAGGCCCGCAACGCCAGCGTATACCCGATTGCGCCCAAACCCGCAATGCTTCCCCAACAGGCGCGCGCCGTTACGCTCTGCCGGCGGAACTCCTCGCGCGCGGCGACATTCGAGAGGTGCACTTCGACGACCGGCATTGCGATCGCCGCGATCGCGTCGGCGATCGCGTACGAATAATGTGAGTACGCGCCGGGATTGATCACGACGCCGTCATAGCGTCCGCGCGCCGCGTGCAGCGCATCGATTAATGCGCCTTCGCCGTTATGTTGTTCGCACGTGACGTCGATGCCGAGATCCGCGGCCGTCGTCGCGACGATCTCGTTCACATCCGCCAGCGTTTCGGTGCCGTAGATCTCCGGCTCGCGATTGCCGAGCAAATTCAAATTGGGACCGTGGATAACGAGGACGTGCATGCGGCCCATCTTCACGACAGGAAAAGCACCCGCCTTCGTTTGAACACGACGCGCTCATGCCCGATCGTCTTCTCGGTGCCTCCGCCTTTGCGTCCGGCTCGTCCGCCGTGTCTGCCGTCACGACCGGGCTCGTGACGGAAATCCGGCAGCGCCACGATCTCTCACCTACGGCCACTGCCGCCGTCGGACGGCTCGTGACGGGCGCCGTCTTGCTCGCCGCCAATCTCGGCGAGCGGGAACGCATCTCGCTGCAGATTAGCGGCGACGGTCCTATCGGCATGCTCGTCGCCGACGCCTGGCTCCTCGACGAGCGAACCATCGGCGCGCGGGGGTACGCGCGGAATGGCCGCGTCGACTTGCCGGTCAACGCGCGTGGAAAGTTCGACGTCTCGGGCGCACTCGGCAGCGGCTCGCTACACGTCACGCGATCGTACGAAATCGGCCAGCCCTACGTCGGCGTCGTGCCGCTGCACTCGGGCGAAATCGCCGAAGACCTCGCCGCCTACCTCGCCAACTCGGAACAGATTCCCAGCGTCGTCGCGCTCGGGGTGCTCGCCGATCCGCGCGGCGTCGTCGCTGCGGGCGGCGTCATCGCGCGCATGTTGCCCGGCGCCGTCGAATCGGAGATCGCGGCGCTCGAGGACCGCGCGGCCGCGATGCCGCCGGTCACGTCGCTGATCGCGCAGCGGCCCGACCCGCTCTTCCTGCTCGAACAACTCCTCGGCGACGATGCCGCAGGCACCGATCGTTCGATGGATATCGTCTTTGCGTGCACCTGCACGAAAGGAAAGGTCGAAAACGTCCTACGCGCGCTCGGCCACGACGAACTCGAGCGTTTACAGAGCGAACGCGAAGAAACCGAAGCGACGTGCGAGTTTTGCCGCCGCCGCTTCACATTTACGCGCGAAGAAATCCAGGCGTTGCAGGAAATGGGGTAGCCCGAGCTACCGCTCCGGACTACTACGTCGGAGTTAGTGCCGGAAAAGACGGCGCAGGTCGCGCGGGGTGCGGTACGACTCGATGCGCTGATAGTAAGTCTCGCGAATGCCGCTGCCCTCGTTGACGTACCACCATCCGCACTCACAGCGGATCGGCCGGTCACCGGGTTCGGGATACGGATAGACGCGCTTGCAGCGCTTGCAAACGAAGGTTCTTCCTTCGATCGGCGGGGCCGGCGTAAACGTCACTCCAGATGGCATGGTCAGGCTTTCCGCGGCAGGATGCGCGCGAACCTGCGAGAGCCAACCGACAACACCGCGGGTTCGACCGGCGTCCAGGGCGCCCTCGGCTCGTGCACGGGGCTGCCGTCGATTTTCACGCCGCCGCCGGCGATGAGCCGCTCCGCCTCACGGCGGCTCTGGGCAAAGCCCGCTTTGACCAGCAGCTCCGCGACGCGAACGCAGTCGCCCGCGTCGATCTCCGCAAGACCGTCGGTAGGTATTTCCTTTCGTTGCACGGTCGCTTCGAAGTGTTCGCGCGCCGAGCGTGCGGCTTGCGCTCCATGATAGCGGGCGACCACGTCCTGCGCGATTGCCTTCTTCTCGTCCATGGGATTGGCGCGCCCGGATGCAAGTTCGGCTGCCAACCGGTCGCTATCGGATTGCGATCGGAACGCCGCTAACCGCGCGTAGGCGGGGATAAGGTCATCGCCGATTCGCATGAGCTTACCGAATTGTTCGACCGGGGATTCGGTGATGCCGACGTAGTTGCCGAGGCTCTTGCTCATCTTCTTCTGTCCGTCGAGCCCCACCAGCAACGGAACGGTCGCGCAAATTTGCGGCGGCTGGCCGTGCTCGCGCTGATAGTGGCGTCCCAACAGCAGGTTGAAAAGCTGATCGCTTCCTCCGAGTTCCACGTCGGCGCAAACCGCAATCGAGTCGTAGGCCTGTGCAACCGGATAAAGAAGTTCGTGCAGCGAGATCGCCGTACCGGCACTATAGCGATCGTGGAAATCGTTGCGTTCGAGCATCTGTGCGACCGTCGTCTTCGCCAGAAGTTTGACGAGATCGGCGAGGCCGAGCTTGTCGAGCCATTCGGAGTTGTAACGAACCTCGATACGATCGAGGTCCAGCACCCTTGCGGCTTGCCGGCGATACGTCTCCATATTCGCTTCGATTTCGGCCTGCGACAACTGCGGTCGCGTAACATTCTTCCCGCTCGGATCGCCGATGCGCGCGGTAAAGTCGCCGATGATCCACGTGACGCGATGTCCGCTCTCCGCGAAGCGTTGCAGCTTCTCGAGCACCACCATGAAGCCGAGATGCAGGTCGGGGCTGGTCGGGTCGATGCCCAGTTTCACGTTGAGCGGGCGGCCCGCTTGCAAGCGATCCCGAAAATCGCCGCGCGTTTCGACGTGTTCGAAGCCGTCGAGTAAATACTCGACGTCGGAAAAACGGGGGTGGGCGCTCATCCCCGCCCGCTACGCCCCGGCACCGACGCTGCCCTTTGCGTCATTTGAGTTCGACGATGGTGACGCCCGCGGAGCCTTCATCTTCGTTGCCGTAGCGCACCTCACTTACCGACGGATGGGAGCGCAAGTATTCCTGCAGGCCGCGCCCCAACATACCCGTGCCCTTTCCGTGAATCAGGCGCAACTGCGAGTTGCCGGCGAGCATCGCTTCGTCGATCCAGCGTTCGACCAGAGGCTCGGCTTCGACGAAGCGTTTTCCACGCACGTCGAGTTCCGAGCGCGACCGAGCGGCCGCAGTGACGCGCGAATCTTCGGATGCAGCCATTCGCGCGCGCGGCGGGCGCACCGCCGTGACGCGACGGACGTCGTCCTTTCGCACGACCGTCTTCATCGGACCGATCGCCAACAGCAGCGTTTCGCCGAAATCCTCGACGACGTCGCCTTCCTGCTGCAGCGAGAACGCGCGCACGCGTTCGCCGGCCGCGAAAATACCGTCGCCGGCCGAATCGGGAGTCTCGTTCGTGATGCCGAGGTCGCGACGCATCTCCTCGACCGTGCGCGCGAGCAAACCGGCTTGCGCCGGCGTGACCTTAGGCCGTGTCGAGCGGTTCTCTTGCGCGCGCTCCTGCAGTTGCCGAACGAAATCGCGAAGAGCCTGCTGCATGCGCTCCTCGGCGTTGGTGCCGAAGGCGCGACGCTGGGCGTCGAGGGCCGCGCGCTCCGATTTCAAACGCGCCGTCTCGCGCGCCTCGCTACGCCGTTCTTCGGCCAGCGCGTCGCGCTCGCTCTGCAGTTCGGCGTTTCGCAACGACAGTTCCGCAAGAGCCGCCTCGTAATCGCGCTCGCGCGTGTCGAGCAGCCGTTGCGCGCGCTCGACGATCTCGCCCGCAATTCCGATCGTGCGAGCGAGTGGGAAGGCCAGCGACTGCCCCGGCGCGCCGATGTCGAGATGGAACGTCGGCGCGAACGTATGCGGGTCGAAACGCACGCTCGCGTTCGCAACGCCCGGCGTCGCGTGGGCGAAGAGTTTGAGTTCGGTCGCGTGGGTCGTGACCAGTCCGCGCGCTCCCGCCTCGAGCAAGCGTTCCAGCATCGCAACGGCAAGCGCCGAACCTGCGCTGGGTTCCGTCCCGCCGCCGATCTCGTCGACGAGCACCAACGTACGCTCGCCGGCCGAGCTTAACATCTCGCGCATCCGGTCCAAGTGCGCCGAGAACGTGGATGCGTTGGCGACGATCGACTGCTCGTCGCCGACATCGGCAATCATGTACTCGAAGCGGCCGACCTCCGTGCCTGCGCCGGCCGGCAGCTGCAAACCGCAGTAGGCCATTAGCACGAATAAGCCGACCATCTTCAGTGCGACCGTCTTGCCGCCCATATTCGGGCCGCTGATCACGAGCAGTCGCGTTTCCGCGTCGAGCACCAGCGACTGCGGCACCGCGCGTTCGCCGAGCAGCGGATGGCGCCCGTTCACCACGACGATTGCCGCGTCGTCGCGCAACTCCGGTGCGATCGCGTTCATTCGATGCGCGACCTCGGCCCTCGCGGCGATGAGATCGATCGCCGCAAGAACGTCGACGTTGCGCTCGATCGCGCCGGCATCCGCGCCGACCCGGTGCGAGAATTCGGCGAGTACGCGCGCGATTTCGCGCTCCTCATCCAGGCGCAGCGTGCGCAGCCGGTTGTTCGCGTCGAGCGCAGCGAGCGGCTCGACGAAGAGCGTCTGGCCGCTGGCACTCGTATCGTGCACGATGCCGGGAAACTCGCCGGAGAATTCGGCCTTTACCGGAACCACGAACCGCCCTTCGCGAATCGTCACCACGCTGTCTTGAATCGCTTTTGCGTATTTGGCCGATCGCAAGATCGCGCCCACGCGGTCGCGCGCGTCGCCTTGGGCCTGCGCCAAGCTGCGGCGTATGCGGCCGAGCGCGGGCGACGCGCGATCGAGCACAACGCCGCGTTCGTCGATGCCGTCGGCGATCGCGCGCTGCAGCTCGCGCAACGGCGTGTAACCCTCCGCGACCGCGCCCAGGACCGTATCCGAGCGCACGGCGTTGTAGGCGGCCCCGGCGGCGCCGAGCGCATCCGAGACGGCGCGCAAATCGGTTCCGCTCAGCGTTCGACCAAGTTCCGCCGCCTGGGTCAATTCCGCCGTATCGATTGCCGGGAGCACGTGAAAGTCGGCGCCGGCGACCAAATTGCGGGCCGCATTCGTGCGTGCTTGCTCGACGGCAACCAAAGCAAAATCTTGCGCCGGGGCCAGATGCTCGGCGAGGGCTCTCCCGCGCTGCGTACGCGTCGCCCCGACGACGCGATCGCGAACGCCGGCAAAATCGAGTGCTTCGAGCGTTCGCTCGTCGGCAATCATGGTTACGTTAGGATGACAACTTCTTCTGCAGTAATTCTTTAACGAGCGAAGGGTCGGCTTTGCCGCCGGAGGCTTTCATGATTTGCCCGACGAGAAAACCGGTGACGTTCGTCTTTCCGGCGCGAAAGTCGGCCACGACGGCAGGATGCGCGGCGAGCGCCGCCTCGACGAACGCCTCGATGGCGCCGGGGTCGCTGGTTTGGCCCAGGCCTTCGCGCTCGACGATCGCGCGCGGCGACCCATCGCCGCGCCACATCCGCTCGACGAGTTCCTTACCGATTTTCGAATTGATCGTTCGCGCTTCCAGCAACGCGACCAACTCGGCCGTAAACTCCGGGGTCGCCGCCGATTCGGCAACCGCGATGCCGGTTTCGTTGGCCAGGCGCGAGAGATCGCCGAGGACGAGATTTGCCGACGGTTGCGGTCGTCCCGTGATCGTTGCAACGCGGTCGAAATATGCGGCGAGTTGCGGATTTCCGACGAGCTGCGCGGCGATCTTGGGCGCGATGCCGTATTGCGCGGTAAAGCGCTCGAAACGCTGCCACGGCAGTTCCGGAACCGACCCGCGGAACTCGGCGAGTGCGGCTTCGGTCGCCGGTTCGAGCGGAACGAGATCCGGATCGGGGAAGTAGCGGTAGTCGTGCGCCTGCTCTTTGCTGCGCATCGAATGCGTGACGCCGTGCACCTCGTCCCAGCCTCGCGTCTCTTGGACGATGCGTTCGCCCGCTGCGAGCACGCCGATCTGCCGTTCGATCTCGCTCTCGATCGCGCGCTGGACCGAGCGAAACGAGTTCATGTTTTTGATTTCGGTCTTGGTTCCCAGATCCGTACTGCCCGCCGGACGGATCGAGACGTTGGCATCGCAGCGCAGCGAGCCTTCCTCCATCCGGACGTCGCTGACGCCCAACTGCAGCAGGGTCAGTCGCAGCGACTCGAGATAGCCGACGGCTTCTTGCGCGCTGCGAAGGTCGGGCTCTGAGACGCATTCCATCAACGGAACCCCAGCGCGGTTGAAATCGACCAATGAATAATCGCTGCCGGCGATGCGTCCGTCGCCGGAGCCCGCATGAGTCGATTTTCCGGTGTCTTCCTCGAGATGGATGCGCGTCAGCCGGCACGTCCGCATCTGGCCGTCCTCGAGCCAATACGTCACGCTGCCGCCCAGCGTCAGGGGCATGTCGTATTGCGAAATCTGATAATCCTTGGGCATGTCGGGATAGAAGTAGTTCTTGCGATCGAACTTCGAAAATGCCGGTATCTCGGCACCGAATGCCAGGCCGGCGCGCAGCATGTGTTCGATCGCCCTGGCGTTGGGCACCGGAAGCGCGCCCGGCAAGCCGAGGCAGACCGGACACGTCTTCGTGTTGGGCTCGCCGCCGAACTCGTTGGGACAACCGCAGAACATCTTCGTTTCGGTCTTGAGTTCGACGTGGCACTCGATTCCAATTACCGCTTCGTACTGCTGCGTCATGCCCGCACCTCATCGGCTAGGCGTGGAGCGTAGCGCGAGGCGTGCATCGTGGCGCGTTCGTACGCGTGCGCGGCCCCCAGCAACAGCGCCTCGCCGAACAGCGGCGCGCACAGCTGCAATCCAAGCGGCATCGGATTGCTTCCGCCCGCAGGCGTCACCCAGCCGCAGGGCACCGAAAGCGCCGGTAATCCGGCCAGCGACATCGGAATCGTGTAGTAGTCCATCATATACATGCTGTACGGATCGCTTTTTGCGTTGAACCGAAAAGCCGCGCAACTGGCTGCCGGACACGCGATGAGGTCGCAATCCGCAAAGGCCTTTTCGAAATCGCGGGCGATGAGCGTGCGCGCCTTCTGGGCACGTACGTAGTAGGCGTCGTAATAGCCGCTCGACAGCGCGTGCGTTCCGATGAGAATACGGCGCTTGACTTCCGGACCGAAGCCGGCGGCCCGCGTCCGCTCGTACATCGCTTGGACGTCGGGCGCGTCGACGCGCAAGCCCGTAACGCACGCCGTCGAACCGCGACAGATTCGACGAGCACTCCGCCGGAGCGATGAGATAGTACGTCGCCAATCCGTAGTCGGCGGTCGGCAGCGACACGTCGACGACGCGCGCACCGAGCTTCTCCAACTCGGCATAGGCCTGGCGATAGGCGGCGTCGAGTTCGGCGCCGAGTTTCTCCGTATCGAATTCGCGCACGATGCCGACGCGCAAGCCGCGCAGATCGTCGCGCAGCGCGGTCACCGCCGGCTCGACCGGGCGATCGATCGAGGTCGCGTCCATCGGGTCGTGGCCGCTCATCGCTTCGTAGGCGAGCGCGGCATCTTCGACCGTGCGCGCAAGCGGACCGATCTGATCGAGACTCGACGCAAACGCGATGAGCCCGTAGCGCGAGACGCGCCCGTACGTCGGTTTGAAACCGATCAGGTTGCAGAACGCGCCCGGTTCGCGAATCGAACCGCCCGTATCGCTGCCCAATGCGAGTGCCGTTTCGCGCGCGGCGACCGCCGCCGCGGAACCCCCGCTCGAACCGCCCGGCACGCGTTCGAGGTCGTACGGATTGCGGGTGACGCCGAGCGCCGAGTTTTCGCAAGAACTTCCCATGGCAAATTCGTCGAGATTGGCTTTACCGATCGGAACGCACCCGGCCGCGAGCATGCGCGCGACCGCGGTAGCGGTATACGGCGCGACCCAGTGCTCGAGGATTTTGCTGCCGCACGTCGTGCGCGTTCCCGTCAAGCACATGTTGTCTTTGACGGCCAGCGGGACGCCCGCGAGCGGCAATCGCTCGCCGCCGCGCACGCGCGCGTCGACGCCGGCGGCGATCGTTCGTGCCAGTTCGGGAAGCACCGTAAGAAAGGCGCCGGTGCGGCCCTCCACGGCATCAACCCGTGCCAGTGAGGCTTCGGTAATTTCACTCGCCGAGATGTTGCCGGCGTTGACCTCGCGCGCGATCTCTGCCGCGCTGCGTTCCACGATGTCGCTCATCTTCGTTCTCTACTCGGCGATGATGCGCGGCACGCGGAAGAAACCGCCTTGACGCTGCGGCGCCTGCGCAAGGACCGTCTCGCGATCCAAGCAGGGTCCGGGAACGTCGTCGCGCTGCACGTTGCGCGATTCGACGACCTGCGCGGTTGCGGCGACCGCATTCGTGTCGAGTTCGGAGAGCGCGTCGACGTGCGTCAATAGGTCGGCGAGTTGCGCGCCGAAACGATCGACCTCTTCGTCGGTCAGCGCGATTCGAGCGAGTTTGGCGACGTAGCGAACGTCGATAGTATCCGACAACGATTCCGCCTCAATCAGGTAGTGGTAGCGAGCGTAGCGAGCGCTTCGACGTGGCCCGTCTGCGGGAAAAGGTCGAACGGCTGCACGCTCCCGAGCGCGTACCCCTTAGCGGTCAGGAACTTCAAATCCCGGGCGAGCGTGGCGGGGTCGCACGAAAGATACCACACCGAGGGTACGCGCGCTGCCGCAATCGCGGCCAGCGTCGCCTCGTCGGAGCCTTTGCGAGGCGGATCGAGAAAGACCGCGCCGGCCGACTGGATCGCCGCTCGTCCCTCGCCGCCGGCCAGAGCCTCGGCCGCGCGTCCGGCGTGAAAGCGCGCTCGAGCGTTGAAGCCGTTGCGCTGCGCGTTCGCGCGCGCCTCGGCAACGGCGCGCGCGTTTTCCTCGATGCCGTAGACGTCGCATCCCTGCGCTGCAAAAAACAGTGCGAACGTCCCGGCTCCGCAGTAGAGATCGACGATCCGCATGGCTGGACGCAGCGCCGGCCGCAGGCTTTCGAAGATGCGCGCGATCATGTCGACGTTCACCTGAAAAAAAGAGCCGGACGAGACGCGATAGTGAATGCCCGCAATCGTTTCTTCGATCTCACCGCGTCCGGCGATCGTGCGAGAACGGCGGCCGAGGATCGCATTTTCGCCGTTCAAGTCGAACGAGTTGACGATTCCGACGGCATTCGGGAGCTCGGCAAGCAACGCCGGAGCGGCGGCTTTCGCACTCGCCGACTCGCGCGCGCTTGTAATCGTCACGACGGCCTCGCCGCTTGCAACCGCCGCGCGCGCGACGACGTGGCGCGCGTCCTTCAGCGCGGCCTGTGCCGCGGGCGTCCGACGTTCGTCACGCAATCGTCCAACATACTCGCTCAACCGCGGCATGACGATCGGGCACGCGTCGATCGGCACGACGTCGTGCGAACGCTGACGGTAGAATCCGAGAACCGGAGCCTGCTCGCCGTCCCGATGGCGCACCACGAGCGACATCTTGTTGCGATACGCGCGTGGTTCGGGCATGCCGATGGTTTGGTGCACGACGGCGTCGCGGAAGCCGCCGATGCGCGCGAGTGCGGCCGTGACGACGTCGCGCTTCCACGCCAGCTGCGCCGGATAGTCAAGATGCTGCACCTGGCAGCCGCCGCATTCGCCAAAGACCGGGCAAAACGGCCGCGTTCGCGAGGGTGACTCGCTGCGCAGTTCGAGCAACTCCGCGACGGCGTACTTCGCCTTTATCGCGACGATTCGAACGTGGGCACGTTCCGAAGGAAGCGGTCCAAAGCAAAAGACCACCATGCCTTCCGCGCGCCCGACGGCTTGGCCGTTCGCCATCAGGTCCGTAAACTCGACGTCGAGTAGCGCCCCGAGTTTCAGCATCTGGCGGTCCCTTCGACCTCTGCGCTGCTCTAAGCCCCTCCGCCCTTCGCCCTTCGACGCCGCCCGCTACGCGGGCTTCGCTCAGGGTGACACACATTGAGGCGGCTTCGCTCAGGGTGACACACATTGAGGCGGCTTCGCTCAGGGTGACACACCATGAGGGCGCGGAGCTTGTCCTGAGCGGAGCGTGCGTCAGCACGCGTAGACGAAGGGCCCGGGGTGACATGACGGAGGGACTGGGAGCGCGATTGCCCGAAGGGCAGCCGGGCTTTTATAGGAGGTACCCGTGCGCGTTTTCACGATGCTCATCACGGTCGTTGCGCTCACATCGTGTTCCGCTTCAATGAATCCCGCGACGGCGGTACCCCCAGCGCCGCAGGCGATGCCGTTTCCCATGGCCGAGAAACACCTGTATACCGCCAATCGCGACGGCACGCCCGGCGTGTTGCTCTTCCGCCAGCAAGCCAACGGCGACGTCGCGCCGTCGTCGAAGATCGCCGGCTCCAAGACGACGCTTACGGACCCCGACTCTCTGGCGCTCGACGCAGCCGGCAACGTCTACGTCGCCAACGACTCCGGAACGGAAGTCGCTGTATTCGCCGCAGGCAAGCACGGAAACGTGATGCCGTCGTGGACCATAGGAGGATCGAAATCGCAGTTAGGTCCGACCGAAGGGATTCTCGTCGATCCCTCAGGCAATCTCTACGTGAGTTCTTTTTCAGCCGACGACGTGCGCGAATATCCCGCCGGCAAGCACGGCAACGTTGCGCCGATTCGATCGATTGGAGGCAGCAAAACGCAGTTGGTTGGGCCGACCGGCATGGCGATGGACTCGCACGGCACGCTTTACGTCGCCAACCCCCACGGGGCGTCGGTCGTCGCCTTCGCAGCCGGCAAGAAGGGAAACGTGGCTCCGTCGGTTGTCATCGCGGGCGGTAATACGGGCTTGGGGAGGCCGTTCGCGCTCACCTTCGATTCACACCAGCGGCTGCTGGTCGCCGACGAGGATGCCGGCGTCATCGTCTTCGCCAAGGGTGCAAGCGGAAATGCTACGCCGGTCCAGACGATCACCGGCATCGGAGCCGACGGCATCGTCACCGATGGCCAAGATCACATCTACGTTGCGGATTTCAGTACGATCTCGGTGTTTGCCAGCGACGCAAGCGGCCCGGCGACGCCGCTGCGCACGATTCAAGGGTCGAAGACACTGCTCAACGTCGCGAACTATTTGTACTTGCACTAGTACGCGGTCCCTTCGCCCTTCGCCCTTCGACGCCGCCCGCTACGCGGGCTTCGCTCAGGGTGACACACATTGAGGCGGCTTCGCTCAGGGTGACACACAACTGCGGGCGCGGAGCTTGTCCTGAGCGGAGCGTGCGCAGCACGCGTAGACGAAGGGCTCAGGGTGACGTGCGCCGGAACGGGACTCGGCGTGGGGGTGACCGAAAGCAGCCGAGCTTTTAATAGGAGGTAGCTCGTGCGCGTTTTCACGATGCTCATCACGGTCGTTGCGCTCACATCGTGTTCCGCTTCGATGAACCCCGCGACGCCGGTGCGCCCAGCGTTGCAGGCGATGCCGTTTCCCATGGCCGAGAAACACCTTTATACCGCCAATCGCGGCGGCACCCCCGGCGTGCTCCTCTTCCGCCAGCAAGCCGACGGCAACGTTGCCCCATCGTCGAAGATCGCCGGCTCGAAGACGACGCTTACGGACCCCGACTCTCTGGCGCTCGACGCAGCCGGCAACGTCTACGTCGCCAACGACTCCGGAACGGAAGTCGCTGTATTCGCCGCAGGCAAGCACGGAAACGTGATGCCGTCGTGGACCATCGGGGGTTCGCGGTCGCAGCTGGGCCCGACCGAAGGATTGTTCATCGATCCGTCGGGCAACCTCTACGCTACCGACTTCGCAGACAATATCGTTCGTGAATACCCCGCGGGTAAACACGGCAACGTTGCGCCGATTCGATCGATCAAAGGCAGCAAAACGCAGTTGGTTGGGCCGACCGGCATGGCGATGGACTCGCACGGCACGCTTTACGTCGCCAACCCTCACGCGGCGTCGGTCGTGGCCTTCGCAGCCGGCACGAAAGGTAATGTCGCTCCCTCAGTCGTCATTTCGGGGAGCAAGACCGGCTTGCAACGGCCGTTCGCGCTCACCTTCGATTCCCATGGACGGCTCCTGGTCGCCGACGAGAGTACCGGCGTGATCGTCTTCGCTAAGGGTGCGAGCGGCAACGCAAAGCCGGACTCGACGATTACCAGTTTCGTGTTGGCCGCCGGCGTCGTTACCGACGCACAAGATCGCATCTACGTCGCCGACTTCGGGGGCGGCGGTTCGATCTCGGTGTTCGCGAGCGATGCACACGGGCCAGCGACGCCGCTGCGCACGATTCAAGGGTCGAAGACGCTGCTGAACACCCCGAACTACTTGTACTTGCACTAGGACGCGGTCTCTTCGCCCTTCGACGCTGCCCGCTACGCGGGCTTCGCTCAGGGTGACACACATTGAGGCGGCTTCGCTCAGGGTGACACACAATGAGGGCGCTTCGCTCAGCGTGACATGACGGTGAGGGACTCGGCGCGGGGTTGACCGAAAGGCAAGCGAGCCTTAATAAGGAGGATGACTCGTGCGCGTTCCTACGACGCTCGTAATGGTTGTTGCCCTCGCGGGTTGCTCCGCTGCGATGAACCCGTCAACGCCCGGTGGCCGATGCGCCGGCGATGCCGGTATCGGCCGCATCACGAACGATGCCGTTTGCGGCTCCCGAAAAACACCTTTATACCGCCAATCGCGACGGCACGGCCGGCGTGCTTCTCTTCCGCCAGCAAGCCAACGGCGACGTTGCCCCGTCGTCGAAGATCGCCGGCTCCAAGACGACGCTGTCAGACCCCGATTCGCTGGCGCTCGACTCGGCCGGAAACATCTACTCCGCCAACGATGGCGGAACGGAAATCGCAATCTTCGCTGCGGGTAAGCACGGCAACGTGATGCCGTCGTGGACCATTTCAGGATCGAAAACTCTACTAGGCCCGACCGAAGGACTCTTCGTAGATCCATCCGATAACCTCTTCGCCAGCGACTACTCGAACAACGCCGTACGCGAATTCGCGGCGGGCAAACACGGCAATATCGCGCCGATTCGCTCGATCAAAGGCAGCAAGACGCAGTTGGCGACGCCCACCGGGATGGCGATGGACTCGCATGGTACGCTCTACGTCGCGAACACTCACGGGGGTTCGGTCGTCGCCTTCGCGTCCAATAAGAAGGGCAACGACGCTCCCTCGTTGGTCATCTCGGGCTCCAATACCGGACTGCAGCGGCCATTCGCTCTAACGTTCGATTCCCACGGACGGCTACTCGTCGCCGACGAGAACACGGGCCTGATCGTCTTCGCGAAGGGCGCCAGCGGTAACGCCACGCCGGTTGCGACGATCACCGGGTTCGGTGAGGCCACCGGCGTCGTCACCGACGGCCAAGACCATATCTACGTCGCGAACTTCGGGGGTTCGATCGCGATGTTTGCCAGCAACGCGAACGGACCGGCAACGCCGTTACGCACGATTCAAGGAGCGAAGACGCTGCTCGACGGCGCCTGTTTCCTTTACTTGCGATAAAGCGCTCAACCGGGCGGCCAGTTGGATAATTGGGGCGGCGCAGCTAATGTGTCGCCCCTTCGCATGCGATTGGAGCGGCGCGCTGGGCGCGAGTCGAACGGCTCGCAGCATTTCGACGAAGGATTTCGCGTCATCGCCGAAGCGATGCCGCAACTCGTTTGGGCGGCTCGTCCCGACGGCACTATTGATTATCTGAATCGGCGGTGGATCGAGTACACCGGCGTCGATTTGGACGAACTGCGGCGGCGTTCGGAAGACGTGGGCGTCATCCACCCCGACGAACTCGAGGAAACCTGGTCGCTCTGGCGCGACGCGATTCGAAGCGGCGAGCCCTACGAGCAGGAGTATCGAATTCGGAATGCTGCCGACGGCAGTTACCGTTGGTTCCTCGGCCGCGCCGTCCCGATTCGCGATGACGAAGGGGCGATAGTACAATGGATCGGCACCGCCACCGACATCGACGATCGCCAGCGCGCTCGCGACCATCTCCGTTTCATGGTCGAAGCGGGAAACGTTTTCGCGGCGCCGTTCGACGTCGATCGCATTTGCCGGGACTTGGCTCGCGCCGCAGTCGGCGAGTTCGCGGATTGGTGTTTCGTCACACTGGCGTCCGAAGGCCGATTCGTGACGCGAGCGATCGCGCACAAAGACCAAACCCTTCAGGAGTACGTCGAGCAATACCGCGACCGCTATCCGCCCGACGCGCAAAGCGCTCTCGGCAACGTCGTCCGGACCAACGAACCGTTGCTCGTCGAACGCGTCCGTGCCGAACAGCTCGAAGCCAGCGCCAGCGATGCAGAACACCTGCGATTGCTCCGTATGCTCGAGATGCATTCGGTTATGATCGTGCCGCTGTCGGCTCCCGGCGAAGCGGCGTGCGGCGCGGTCACGATGATGTCGAGTGAATCCCGGCGGCTCTTTTCGGACGTCGACTTGAGCGTCGCACAGACGGTCGCCGGCCGCGCAGCGGTGGCCATCCACAACGCGCGCGCGTATCAAGAGGAACGGCGCGCCGCGGACATCCTCCGCTTGACGGGACGCGCGAATCAACTCTTGTTCGAAACGGCCGATCCTTGGCAATCGATGGAGCAAGTCGCACGAATGGTCGCGTCCGAGGTTGCCGACGCCTGTGCCATACTGCGCCTCGCCGGCGATACCGCACGCACTGAGTTTATCGTCCATCGCGACGCGGCACTCGATGCGGCACTCGAGCCGCTGCGCGGGCACCGGACGCTTCGGCTCGACGCGGAAAAAGAGTTGGCCGGCCGCTTGAAACAGCACCGCACGATCGTTCTGACCGAGGACACCGCAAAGATCAAGGAACGCTCGTGGCAGTATCTGTGGCCGTCGATCGAAGCACTCAATGCCAACTCGACCGTCATCGTTCCGTGGCATACCGGCTCGGCTACCTACGGCGCGCTCGTCGCACACTACGCCGCGTCGAGAGTGGATCCGCACGACGTCGCGTTGCTGGAAGAGATCGCGCGCCGGGCGGCGGTTGCGGTCGAGCGGGCCGAAACCCTCGAGCGGGAACGTAATATTGCAACGACGCTTCAGCAGGCGTCACTGCCGTCGATCATTGCCGAACCGCAAGGCCTCGCCTTCGATGCCGTCTACGCTCCCGCGGGGGAGGAAGCACAAGTCGGCGGCGATTGGTACGACGCCATCGAGCTCGACGACGGGTCGGTCGTCGTCAGCGTAGGCGACGTCACGGGCCGCGGCATTCAGGCGGCGGCGATCATGAGCAAAGTGCGCCATGCGATGGGCATGGCACCGCTGCACGAGCCGGACCCCACGCGGATTTTGGATTCTGCAGGATGGTTTCTCGGCAAACGCTATCCGAACGCGATCGTCACGGCCTTCGTCGGAATTATTGCGCCGGATCGCCGCACGATGCGTTTTGCAAATGCCGGCCACCCGCTGCCGATCCTGCGGCGCGACGGCCGGCTCGTCGAGCTGTGCGCTGCCGGCCTGCCTTTAGGGCTCCGGCATCTCGCCGCGCCAACCGCGAGCGGAGAGATCGAACTGCAGCCTTCGGATATCGTGCTGTTTTTTACCGATGGACTCATCGAAGGTCGCCGCGATTGGAAACTCGGTGAGAAGCTCGTGCAGGACGCGATGCGCAGCGACTTGTTTGCGGCGACGGCATCGCCCGCACGACTCCTGGCGCGCAGCTGCCTTCCGCGTACGTTGCACGACGACGTGGCAATACTTGCCGTCACGGTCGCACCGCAACGCGTTTGGAGCCTCTCGTTGGACGATGCGCGCGCGGCCTCGGACGCGCGATCGCAGTTCGTGGATTTCTTGTGGGGCCGCAGCAAAAACCGTGCCTTCGTCAATGCGGCCGAACTCATTTTCGGCGAGCTGTTAGGCAACGTCGTCTGCCATGCGCCGGGACCGGTCGAGATCACCGTCGATTGGCTGGAACGTTCGATCCTGTTGCACGTCATCGATTCCGGACCGCCGATCCCCGTCACCGATTGGCGCCTGCCCGACGATACGCTCAGCGAACGCGGCCGCGGCCTCTTCATCATCGCGCAACTTGGAGCGGCGCTGCGCGTGGAACACGTCGTCAACACCGGAAACCACGTCAGCGTCGAGATTCCGCGGGATCCGGCGTAGCGGTTATGCGCTGTGTTTCTGGTCGTCGAGCGTCTTGAGCAGCGCGTTCGCTTCGTCGATCAAGTGCTGAATGCGCTGGCTGGTCGGATCGTCGGGTAACCGCCGCGCTCCGATCACGGCGCGCGCGACGGCATAGGCTACCGCTGCGCCGAGGCCGGCGACGCTCAGCCCCAGACCGAGCCAAATGAGCGTCCGCGACGGGCGCTCCCGGCGGCTTTCGGAGTAATGACCTTGCGCCTCACCCGAGGCCGAATCAAACGGTTCCAACACCTTCTCCCCTACTCGAACCGATAGAGACGGTTTCGCAGCGGGCGGGAAAAACCCCGGCGCAGCGTACTCCGGCATCATGATCTCGCGGGAGCGGGACGAGAGACCGCACGAGCGCCGGCTGCTGCTCTGGGCGACGATCCTCTCGCTTCTTATTCATGCACTCTTCGTGCCGTTCACGGCGTGGTTGGGACTCCTCCGGCTTCCCTGGCTCAAGCCTCCGCCTGCGCAACGCGAGACCGTGGTCGCCTCGACCTCCGTGCGCATCGAGCGCCGCCCCATTCCGCAACCGCGGGTGGTGCAAGCGCCCCATCCGGTTCGGGCGCCCGTCGCACGGCGGCCGCATCCCATCGAGCGCGCCGCACCGCCGCCGGTTCCGCGGCACGAACTCGCGCGCGAGATGCCGTCGGCGGCGCCGCAGCCGCCTTTGCAGCGTACTCCGCCGACGCAGGCGCCGACGCTGCAGCAACAGATCGCCGACCAAGAACGCAGGTTTTCTCAAGAGATCGCGCAACTGCGCGCGCGCAACAATCCGTTAAGTCTGGCCACGAGAGCGCCCGCGCCGGCCGCCGCCTATCATCGCACCTATTTCGACGTACCGGGACATCGCGATCTGGACGCGGTGCAAGTCGAACTGATTCCGCTGCGGCACTGGTTTGCGGGCACGACGATCTGCTACTACACGCGTTACGTCGCGCAATACACGCACGGCGGAAGCGAGGAAGGCACGATTCCCTGGCCGGTCTGTTATCCGCTCGACGACGACCGCATCGCCCATCCGCCGTTCGTGCACGACATCCCGGTGCCGCTGCCGCCGCCGGGCTACGTTCTTCCGCCCGGGACGTACCTCACGCCGCTGCTTTCGCGCATTTACGGAAATCGATCCGGAGAAAGAAATCCGACGTTGTGAGGCGTCGCGCCGTCGAGCGCGAGCTGCGCGCCAATCTCGCCCACGACGCTGGCAAATTTGAAGCCGTGCCCGGAGAAGCCGCCGCAGACGACGACGTTGGGATGGCGCGGATGGAGCCCGACGACGAAGTTGCGGTCGGGCGTGAGCGAATACATGCACACCTTCGCGTCGAGGAGCCGGCCCGCGGCTCCCGGCATCCATGCGTCGAGCGCGCGCGCCACCGGTTCTACGTCGCCATCGCCGGCGTCACGCCGTAATGCGTCGGGAGTGGTCGCTTCTCCGTGTGCGTGGAACGCGGCTTTGACGCCGTCGCCGAGATCCGGGAACCCGTACAGCAGCGGCAAGCCGGGCCGGTCGACGAGAAATGCGGGGAAGTGCGCGGCATCCCAGCCGGCCGTTTCGGGCGAAAACCAAAGCTGTACGTTGCGCTGAACGACGAGCGGAACGCCGATCCGCGCCATCTCGGATGCGAACCACGGACCGAGAGCGAACACCGCCGATTCCGCTTCCACGTGCGAGCCATCCGACAGCGCAATCCGCACCGCATCGCCGGCCTCCCACGACGTCATCGCGGCGTGCTGGATCGTCGCCGCGCCGTGCGTTGCCGCCAGCGCGAGATGCGCGCGCACGGCCGCCTCCGGAAAAATGATGCCGCCGTCGGGCTCGAACGCGCCGATTTCGTCGTCGCGTACGCGCAGGTGCGGATACCGCGCTCGCATTTCGCCCGCGGTCAGCATCTGCAACGGTAAATCGTACGCCAGCGCGGCTGCTTGGGTGCCGGTTACCACCTCGCTCTGCTCGCCCCCGGCGAGCAGCAATCCGGTCAGCTGCAGAAGGCGCACTCCGGTTCGCGACTCTAGGTCACGCCACAACTCGTACGCGCGCAGCAGCAGCGGCACGTAGGCCGCATCTTCGAAATACGCTTTGCGAATGATGCGGGTTTTGCCGGTCCCGGCTCCGAGAGCGTGTCCGAGCCCGTATTGCTCGATGCCGACGGCGCGCACGCCGCGCATGGCGCATCGCGCCAGCACGGCACTGCCCATCGAACCGAGGCCGATCACCGCGACGTCGTAGGCGCCGCGCGTCACGGGGGGCCTGCTCCCGGCAACGGCCAAGAGCCGACGATGACCGTCTCGGCCGGGTCACACATCGGCAACGTGTTTCGCACCGCCGTGCTTTGGGACAACCACACGTGCATGCCGCTCGATCCTCGCGACGAGCGTTTCCTGCCGCAACTCGAGCGCCTGCGTTCGGCCGGCGTGACGGTCGTGGGATTGAACGTCGGATACGGCGAGCACGGCATCGAGGCGCACGTACGCATGCTGGCACATTTTCGCGCCTGGATCAAGGCGCGGCCGGACCGGTATCTCCTCGTCGAACGCGCCGCCGACGTCGCGCTTGCCAAAGAAAGCGGCAGGCTCGGCATCTTCTTCGATATCGAGGGTGCCAACGCGGTCGAGGATCAGTTGAGCACGATTCCGCTCTACTACGATCTGGGCGTCCGGTGGATGCTCATCGCTTACAACCGCAACAATCGCGCCGGCGGCGGTTGTCTCGATGACGACGGCGGACTCACCGCCTTCGGACGGGCGGCCGTTGCCGAAATGAATCGCGCCGGAATGGTGCCGTGCTGTTCGCACACCGGCAAGCGTACCGTTCTCGACGTCATTGCCGCCTCGTCGACACCGGTGATCTTCTCGCACTCGAATCCTCGTGCATTGTGGGACCATCCGCGCAACGTAGACGACGACGTCATTCTAGCCTGCGCGCAGCGCGGCGGCGTCGTAGGCATCAACGGCGTCGGCGCCTTTCACGCCGACGTTTCAAGCGTCACGTTCGCTCGCGCAATCGACTACGTCGCGCAACTTGCCGGCGTCAACCACGTCGGCCTCGGCCTCGACTACGTCTTCGATCAAGAAGAACTTAAGGCGGCGTTTACGGCGACGCCGCACCTCTTCGGCGAGGACGCAAAGCGCTATCCGAACGGATGTCCGTTCGTCGCTCCCGAGCAGATTCCGGAGATCGCGGAAGCTCTCTTCGACATGGGGTACTCCGACGACGACCTGCGGAAGATTCTCGGACTGAATTGGCTGCGCATCGCACGCGAGGTTTGGAAGTAGCGGCACGCAAAAAGCGAGCAAGCAGGTTCGGCCGAAGGAAAAACTGAATTGCGCAGACGGCGACGCGTCAAAGGAGGGCCGTATGAAACAGCTCCCGCGTCTTTTTGCTATCCTTAGCTTGGCTATCGCGGCGTCGTGTGGCCACAGCGTACCGACGCCGTTGCCGGCAATACAAGCGGCGCTCGGAGCCGTTCGTGCCGATTCTAGGCCGCGAACCGTCCACGTCATTCCTTTCTACGACTATGCGAAGTCCGGTTACGAGTTGCCGGGGACCGGCGGCCGAGGCGCTCTCATCGGCGACCCGACGGCGCTATACGGTTCCACCATGTCGGGTGGCAGTACGAACTGCTCGACGCCATTTAACGCCGGTTCGAATACCGGCTGCGGCATCGTCTATCGCCTCGTTCCGAAGACGGGCACGACGACATATAAGCTCGACGTGCTGCACACGTTCAAAGGCGGTTCCGGCGACGGAGCGGCATCGTTGGCGACGCTGTTCATGGACAAGAGCGGCGACCTCTACGGGACGACGTTCTACGGCGGGCAGTACGACGAAGGAACGCTCTTCAAGCTTCATCCGAAGCCGGCCGGTGGTTACACCGAAACGATCGTTCACAGCTTTGGTTCCGGCCAAGACGGTGCCTATCCGGTAACGGGCGTGATTGAGGTCAACGGAATTCTGTACGGTACGACCCTCGGCGGCGGCACGTACAGTTTGGATATATGCAAGGCCTCCGGAGGCTCGCCTAACGGAACGTGCGGCACGGTCTATCGCGTGAACCCGGCGACCGGCGCCGAACGCGTGTTGCACAGTTTCGGAAACGGCAATGACGGTGCAAGCCCTTGGGCCTCGCTGCTTAACGTCGGCGGCACGCTTTACGGCACGACCGATCTCGGCGGCGCGCCTGTGCAGCACCTCTGCGGCACCGTCTTCAGCATCGGAACCGACGGAAGCAACGAACGCGTCGTCCACCCCTTTTACAACGATCCCGACGGCTGCAACCCATTCGCGAGCCTCAGCGCCGTCAACGGCACGCTGTACGGCACGACCTGTTGCGGCGGCGGCAACTTCTGCCCTAATACGTGCAACGGAACGCTTTTTAGTGTGGACCTCTCAACCGGGAAAGAGCAAGTATTGCACAAGTTTGGACAGGGGCAGGACGGTGCGGAGCCCGTCGACCCTGTAGTGAACGTGCACGGCGTGCTCTACGGAACGACGGACATCGGAGGCACCGGTGACTGCGACACCAACGGATGCGGCACCGTTTTCAGCTACGCGCCCTCACCGACGAGTCCGGCGTACGCCGTGGTTCACTACTTCAATGGCTCCAACGAAGGCGGCAACCCAACTGCTGCGCTTCTGTATTCGCAAGGCTCCTTTTACGGTACGACGTCGTTCGGCGGCAAGAAAGGCTTCGGAGCGGCGGACCAACTGTCGCAGTAGCATCGGTTTCTAGGCAGCCCGCTCGGTGCGGACAAGAACGCCGCCGTAAGGAATGCTTCCGCGATGACAAGCAGCTGTTTTATGCGCGTATTCGAAACGTCCATCTGATCCTCGTTTCTGTGTAACGGGCTAACGGCGGCCCAGGAAAGCATGCATCGATGATGCCGTTCCGGAGCGATCGGCGGAACGGACACTTGGACAAACGACTTGGACAAGTGACCGGGCCGTTCGCGGGAGCCGTTCACGCGGGAGCGAAGGTTAGGGCGGGAATGCAGGAAACGGAATACGTATCCGTCTCTTCAGTCTTTGGACAGCTGCTGCGCCGCTATCGCCTTGGCGCGGGCCTGTCGCAAGAAGGCCTAGCGGAGCGCGCGCGAATGAGTTCTTTCGCGATCAGCGCCCTGGAGCGGGGTCACCGACGCAAACCCCAGTCTAAGACGCTCGAGCTCTTAGCCGAAGCGCTGGCGCTCAATGCCGACCAGCGTGGGGAGTTCGAGGCCGCGGCGCGCTCCGCGGGTACACGAGTGGGAGGCCTGACGGCCGGTCCATGGACCACCGAGCCGGCAGCGTATCCCAACAATCTGCCGCCGCAACTCACGCCGCTCATTGGACGCACGAACGAGCTCGCCGAGATCGCTGCGCTCGTACGCACACATCCCTTGACGACGCTCGCCGGCGCCGGCGGCGTCGGAAAGACGCGTCTCGCGTTGCGAGTCGCTGAAACGCTGCTCGAAGAGTATCGCGACGGCGTTTGGCTCGTGGAGCTTGCTGCCTTTAGCGAACCCACTTCGGCCGTTCAAGCCGTTGCGTCGGCATTCGACCTACACGAACATCAGAACCATCCGCTGCTCGACGTCGTTTTGCAGTATCTGCGCTCTCGCAGCCTGCTGCTGATCGTCGACAACTGCGAACACGTCATCGAGGAAACGGTGCGCATCGTCGATGCGATTCTGCGCGGTGCTCCAAATATCCGAATCCTCGCGACGAGTCGCGAGCCATTGAGCATCGCTGCGGAACACGTCTATCGCGTGCCGTCGTTGGCCGTGCCGCCGAGCACGACTGCGACCGCCGAAGAAGCTGGGCGCTACGATGCAATCGCATTGTTTGCCGAGCGCGCGGGCGCGGCGGACGCCGCATTCAAGTTGACCGACGACAACGCCCCCGTCGTGGGAGAAATCTGCAAGCGTCTCGACGGCATTCCTTTGGCAATCGAGCTCGCAGCAGCGCGCACCAGAGTGCTTTCGCTCACGGAGATCGTCGAAAAGCTCGATCAACGGTTCAGCGTATTGACCGCTAGCCGCCGCACGTCGATACCACGCCAGCAAACGTTGTGGGCTCTGATCGACTGGAGCTACGACTTGCTGCCGGAACGCGACAAGAAAGTGTTTCGGAGCTTGGGGGTTTTTCCGGGCAGCTTCCTCCTCGCCGCCGTCGCCGGGGCACACGACGGTATGGGCGAAGAGTCCTTCGCCGCCCTCGCATCTCTCGTCGAGAAATCGCTCGTGCACGCGGACACCATCGAGGGCAGAACCCGCTACCGTTTGCTCGAGTCGATGCGCGCGTACTCGCGCGATCAGTTGCTTGCGCACGGCGAACTCGATGCGGCGCTCCTTGCACATGCGAACGCCTACCTTGCACTGGCCGAGCGCTTAGGGTCGCTGTGGGATGCTACTCCGGACATTCAATGGAGGTCTAACGCGGAGCCGGAGTTGGAAAACTGGCGCAGCGCCTTGAGATGGGCCTTCGCTCGCAGAAGGCGCCCTGAGCATCGCCCTACGGCTGACCGTAGCGCTGCGCCCCGTTTGGTTCACGTTAGCCCCTGCAGAGGGCCTCGCGTGGGTACGCCTGGGGCTCAACTCGTGCGGAAGTTCACAACCGGATCGCACGAGAGCCTGGCTTGAGCTGACGGCGGCGCACCTTGCGATGGTCATGCAGCAATACGGGGACGCGGCGGCGGCGGCGCAAAGAGCTCTGGCGGGCTTTTCCGAGATCGACGAGCCGGAAGGGCGAGCGCTGGCGCGTTTGTTCGCCGGCGCCGCGCGTGGGATGTTGGGAGAAACGGCGGAAGCGAGAATCAGTCTGAGCGCCGCCTTAGACGAATGCCGTGCCTTGGGCGCGCGTCGCGCGGTCGCAGCGGCTCTGCTTTACCTGGCCGTGTTAGAACTCGAGAGCGGAGATGCCGATTCGACGCGGCGCCTCTTCGCAGAAGCCCTCACGTTGTTCAAAACCCTGGGCGCCTCACGACCCGCAGCGCACGTCGCGCTGAATCTCGCCGAACTCGAATTCAAATGGGGAAATGCGGCGGCGGCGTTACGCCTAGCAAACGAAGCGCTCGAAGCCGACGCCGCGTTGAACGACCGCGATGCAGTAGCGTACGATCTGTGCAACATCGCGGCATACGAAGGCGCGTTGGGCCACTGGGAGGCAAGCGAAATCCACGCGCGCGAAGCGCTTGCCCTTGGGCGCGAACGCAGCATGACGAGTGCCGTCGCGTGGGCGATTCAGCATCTAGCAACGGTTGCGGCGCTGCAACCGGTGTCCGGCGCCGCGCTCCGAACGGAGCGGCTGCGCCGAGCAGTACGTTTCGTCGGCTTCGTCGATGCGCGCGTCGCCGAATACGGACTGTACCGCGATTTCGCGGAGCGGCGCGAACGCGAGCAAATCCTGGCGGCCGCCCGCGAGACCCTGGGTGCCGATGCGGATGCGTTGATCGAGGAGGGAAGCACCTGGACCGAGGCTCGTGCTTTCGAGGAGACCTTGCTCGTCTGAGCCGTGTCCGGCGAAGCAGGCATCGCTTATACATCGTTAAACTGCGCGAAGCATGATCGCACCGGAGAGCGAGTATCTGGAGGCCGTTTCGAGCGACGGCGTCCGGCTGTGCGTGCGTGCGGCCGGGCCCCGCGATCGCATGCCGATTCTCTTCATCCACGGTTTTTCGCAGAGCCATCTCGCGTGGCGCCGTCAGTTTGAAGGCACGCTTGCGGACGAGTTTCGTTTAATCGCATTCGATCTGCGTGGCCACGGATGGTCGGACAAGCCGGCCGACGCGCAATCGTATCGCGAGCCGCAACGGTGGGGCGACGACGTCGCCGCCGTGCTCGCCGCCGCGGGCGCCGAACGCGCCGTTTTCGTTGGATGGTCGTACGGCGGACGCGTGATTCTCGATTACATTGCGACGCACGGAACCAATGCGATCGCCGGCATCAACTTCGTTGCAGCCGTGATCGGCGACGCAGACGAGTATTACGGCGAGGGCATCGGCACAATCCGCGGAACGCTCGCATCGGACCCGGCGGCGAGCATCGACGGTACTCGCCGCTTTCTTCGCGCCTGTTTCGCTCGCGCACCCGAACCCGACGATTTCGAGCGCATGCTGGCATACAACGCGATGGCGCCGCCGGCGATCCGCGCCAAGCTGTTGGGGCGCAAGACCGACGCCGATGCGCTGCTCGCATCGATCGCGTTGCCGGCGCTCTTCACGCAAGGAACGCTCGACGCCATCATCGCACCGGCCATGAGCGAGTACGGCGCCCGAACGCTACCGGGCGCAAAACTGTCGCTCTATGAGGGCATCGGCCACTCACCGTTTTTCGAGGATGCCGAACGCTTCGACCGCGAGCTGGCCGGTTTCGTGAGCACCTGTGTCTGAAACGGCGAACGGCGACGCCGACCGCCTCAGCGCCCTCGGATACCGTCAGGAGCTGTCGCGGGTGCTCACGCTCTTCGACAACTTCTCGGTCGCCTTCAGCTACTTGAGCCCGATGGTCGGGATTTATTCGCTGTATACCCTCGGGTTGGGAACGGGCGGCCCGCGCTACATCTGGACGATTCCCGTCGTCGTCGGCGGCATGATGCTGGTGGCGCTGGTCTTCGGCGAACTCTCCAGCGAGTATCCGCTTTCGGGAGCGCTCTATCAATACGGGAAATACGCCGTCGGGTCGCGTTACGGATGGTTCGTCGGTTGGATCTACGGCTTCGCGCTGTTGGCGACCGTGGCATCGGTTGATTCCGGCGCCGTGGGATACGTGACCGCGCTCTCCAACGCGTGGTTCGGCACCAAGCTCGATCCTTCGAATCACCTCGTCATCTTTGCAATCGCGGGCGGCATCATCGTGCTCTCTGCGATACTCAACTCGGTCGGCGCCAAAATCATGGGCCACGTCGCGCGCTTCGGCGTTTACGTCGAAACGATCGGAACCTTCGGCGTCTTTCTTGCGCTGGCGCTTGCCGGATTCCATCAATCCTTCGGATTCACGTTCACGACCCAAGGCATCGAACACGTACAAAACAACCCTTTGGGGCTGAACTTCGGCGGCAACTGGTGGACCGGCGCGGCACTGGTCGCCATCCTTGCGAACGTGTACATTTTTTACGGGTTCGAATCGGCAGGCGACATCTCCGAAGAGACGCTCGACGCGCAGCGCCAAGTGCCGCGCGCGATGCGCAACGCGCTGCTTTACGGCGGCATTGCGTCGTTTGTTTTGGTGCTCGGCCTGCTGCTGGCGACGCCGCACGGGGGCGTCGGCCCGGTGGTGTCGGGCGGCATCAATGTGATTCTCGGCGAACTGCCGGGATGGCTGCAGAACTTCTTTCTCGTGATGGTCGTCGTGGCGTTCTTCAGTTGCGGCACGGCGGTTCAAGGCGCCGGTGCACGCGTTGCGTTCGCACTGGCCCGCGACGGCGCACTGCCTCTCAGCGATCGCCTCAAACGGGTTTCGCCGGCCCATCACACCCCGGTCAACGCCATTTTGGTCGGCACGATCGTACCGTTTCTTTTCTTACTGCTCGCGCTGGTCAATCCGAGTAAGCCGGTACGCATTCTTTGGTTCGATTATCCGGCAAACGTCACCGCGCTCTATGCGCTCGTGTCATTTGCAACCTCGGGCATTTATTTGGCCTTTTTCCTGACCGTACTCGGCGCGCTGATCGCGCGGATGCGCGGCTGGAAGCCGAGCGGCGTCTTCACGCTGCGGGGCTGGGGCGTGCCGGTCACGATCGGCGCAGGCCTCTATCTGTTGCTCATGCTGCTCGATATCGTGTGGCCGAGCGCGCTCGGCAGCGGGCGCGCCGTTTTCAACTACGGCTGGGTCACCCTGCTCGTGATGGCGGTCATCGTCGCCGCCGGGGCTATCTACGAGGGCATTGCGCGGCCGCTGCCAGGGGGACGCTCGCACCGGACGAACGCTTAGATTTCGTGTCGTCAGGCTACAGGGCGACGCGGGATGGAGGGACAGAGTATGTTTCGTTACATGGTGAGTGCGGCGCTGGCGGCCGGGATGCTGATTGCGCCGATCGCGGCTGTCGCACAAGGCAGCGGGATGTCCGATTCAGAGTATATGGCAAAAATTCTGACGGCTGCTCCGGAAAATGTCGTCAAGGGCGCCACGATCGTTCAGATGAACGCGGACGGCAGCATGCGCACGCTGCAAACCGGCACGAACGGATTCACGTGCATGATGCTCGACGTGACGCCGGGCTGCGCCGACCAGAACGCCATGGCGTGGATGAAGGCGCTCATGACGCATTCAGCGCCCCCCGACAGCGTCGGTTTTATGTATATGCTCGCGGGTGACAGCGGGGCCAGCAATACCGATCCGTATGCCCGAGCGCAAACGGCGACCAACCACTGGGTGAGGACCGGCCCTCACGTCATGGTCCTCGGTCCGGCAGTGAAATCAATGGGCTACCCGATGAGCGTCGATCCCGATCCGAGTAAGCCGTATGTGATGTGGGCGGACACGCCCTACGCGCATGCCATGCTTCCAGTTGGGTCCACGCCGCATATGTGAAATGAAACGGGGCGTTCGCAATCGCGAACGCCCCGTTCGAGCGAGAAGGATTCATAAAAAATAACGTTCCGCCTCGCCGGTGCGCGTTCGGTTCCAAGCGGGGCGTGAGCTTCCCGGAGTCAAGCGATTCCGAGCGGCTCGGCTAGTGGCCGGGCATCGAGACGCCTTGCGCCTTGAGGGATTGGCTGATTGCGGCGAGTTGTTCGGGCGAAAAAATCTTGTGGAGCGCTTGTTGGAGCTGCGCAGGCGTCATACTATTGACGTTCGGCTCTAGCTGTTTGAGCTGGCGGAGCTGGCCAATCGTCGGGTGTGCAGCTTTGACGGCGGTCTCTAACTGTTGCTTCGTGGGTTGCGACTGGGCGATCGCGGCGGCCGGGGTAAGAACCAGAGCTGCCGGCGCGACGGCGGTTCCGAGGACGCCTGCGAGAGCGAGGAGGCGAAGTGCCTGCATGAAGAGAGCCTCTTTCTTAGGGCGAAAAAAAGCAAGTGACGTAATGCATCTTCCCGTCGCCGGGACGATGGCAGACGCCAATCGGGGATGTTTTGGTTGGTCGAGGCAGTACCTTCTATGAGCCGTTGCAACGGCATCGTTTACGCTAGGTCGATGCGATAGCGGAGCGCCTCACCGCCGCCATGCGCGTCGGTTTGCACGAACCGTTCCACGAGCACGCCGCCGTTGACGAGGATGACGCGCTGCGACGGCACGTTGTCGGGCAGCGTGGTGACGTGGACGTAGGGCAGCCCTTGCGCGCGCGCCAGCGGCAACATCTGGGCGAGCGCCGCCTTGGCATAGCCGCGTCCGCGTTTCCACGGTACGACCGCATAGCCGATGTGTCCGAGACAGGTCGGCGGGAGGTCCGGTGTTCCCGGCGTCCAGCGCAAGCCGATCGTTCCGCAGAATTCCCCGTCCCAGATCCAACGATGAAAGCCGGGCAGTCGCGGCACGAGCGATCCGTCGGGCATGCGGATGGGGCCGCCTTTTGCTTCGGGGTCGTCCAAACTGCGCACGAAGGCTTCCGGATCGCGCTCGATGGCGGCCAAACTTTCGGCGGCCGCCTCGGGCCGCATATTGTCGGGCGACCATCCTCGCCGCAGCGCGCCGGCGTAGTCGTCGAGCCGCTCGAGCGACGGCGCCACCAACGTCATATGACTTGAATGACGCCCATCATGCCGCGATCTTCGTGGAACATCATGTGGCAGTGAAAGACGAACGTGCCGCGCATCACGTTGCGAAAGTCGAGCAAGACCCGCGTGCGCGAAGGCGCAATCAACGGGTATTTGGGATTCTTCTTGTTCGGCAGAAATTTACCGAACGGAACCATCACCGTGTCGAGCGTAGCAGGCCCGGGCTTTGCATCGAGGGCCACGAACGTCATTTGATGGATGTGAAAGCTGTGCGACTCGACGGTTGCATTAAAGAGATCCCATTCTTCGATCGTCCCCCGCTTGACGACGACGTTTGGGATCGGCGTGCCGGCGCCCTTGGCGTACACCGGCCAGTACGGGCGCTCGCCGAATTTCGGAGCGCTCGTTTCAGTAATGAAATACGCGCTGTCTTCACCGTGACCGTGAGGCACGATGTATTCGGTGTAGGTGAACGCCCGGCGGCGAATCTGCTTCGGGCTCGCCTTGGCGTAGGCAACGAGGCGCGCTGCGGGAGATTGCGCCGGATCGAGTGGTTGCGAAACCAAGGCGGGAGATGCAGAGGCGGTAGCTTCTTGCGTTTGCGCGCGCACGACGAGCACGTCCGCCGAAATGGGAACCTCGTCGACCGGTGCTTCGCACGGGGGCGCATCGTAGAGCGTGATCGTTTTCCCGGCGGGGAGCGTCACCAACACGTCGGCACGCCCCGCCGGCGGCAGAGTTACTTCGTTCATCGCGACGTACTGCGACAGCGGCTGCGCGTCATCGCCGCCAACGGGCGTTCCGTCGAGCCCGACGACGTGCAACGGCACCGGTGCGCCCGCGTCGTCGCGAACGCGTAAGAACAGCGGCGAATCTGCGGTGGCATTGAGCAGCCGCAGCAGTTGAGGCCGTCCCGGTGCCACGGCGAGCGTTCCCGGCGTGTCGCTGCGATCGACGGTTAGCCGGACGCCGCTGCGACTTCCGCACGCGCTCACGGCCGTTCCGCGTCCGTCACGGACCGGCACGCTGGCCGGCCACGGCGGCGGATCGAACGGATCGAACGTCACGGGCGGCTTGGGCGGCACCGACATTTCGTCGTGCACTGCCATGACGGCGAGCGGGGTGAGATCGGCCACGAAGTTGTCGGTCACGACGTAGGGGACTCGATATTTGATAACGATCGCGTGGTCGTCGGAGAGCGGGACCTGCGGTGCGCCGGGATCGACGATCCACATGCCGCTCAACCCTCCCGCGGTTTCGTCGTCGGCCATGCCGTGCGCGTGCGTGTGGTAGAAATACGTGCCGGTAGGCTGCGTCCCCGGTATCGTCATGACGATTTCACATGCGTGGGCCGGGGTGCTGAGCGTCGAGACAAAAATGTTTTCCTGCGCCTCCGATCCCTGGAAACCGTGCATGTGCAGGTTGACGTCCACATCCTTCATCGCCATCGGCCGCGCGATCGCGGTGTGGTTCATGTATCCCTGAACCGATTCCGCCGCCGCCGCCGGCATCATGCTTGGCCGACACGGAGCAAGCGCGCTCGCGGGCATCGTTGCGCCCGGCGCATACCCGCGCAGTTCGTTGACGAGGCGAATAGCAAACGTCTCACCCCGACGCACCCGCAACGTCGGCGCGCGCCGTTGCTCGATACCGCCCAGCGTGTAGCGATAGCAGAAGCGATCGCCTTGCCGCACGACGCGCAGAACCAGTTCGTGCACGCCGGCGTCGTTGGCCGGCAGGGACGACACCACGACCTGAGGCGGCTCTTCGATCGCGCCCGAATGCAGCGGCCCGCTGCACGGCGTTTGCTTGGAGGGCTCCCGCGGCGCCGATGCCGCGGAAAGGTGGGGGACGAACGATAACGTGCCGACCGACGCGATGAGCGCCAACCGGACTGCGGTGCGGGCTGCGAAAAGAACGCGCAAAGGTAACCCCTTTCCGAACTTGGGCCCACCGCGCGGCTGCGATGCAACGTTCTACGAGGCGCGCCCGCCTCCCGCGTGCGGACGTGCTAACCGCGTTTGAGTTGCTCGAGTTCGTCGAGCGTCTTTGGCCAATCGCCTTTGAGCAGACGCGAGAGACTGCGGTCGGCGAGCAGTTTTCCTGCGGTTTGGCAGCGCGCGCAGTAGTTCGTTTCGTTATCGGCATAGCGAATGCGCTGAACGGGCTGCCCGCAGCGCGGACAAGGTTCGCCGAAACGCCCGTGTACCGCCATCTCTTTGCGAAAGGCCGTCACGCCCTCCGGGAAATCGCCGGCAGCGCCGGCACGAAGGCGGTCGATCCACGTCTGCAGCGTCGCCCGGGCGGCGTCGAAGAGACGCGACCACTCCTCGCCGGTCAAACGCTGCGTCAACGCAACCGGCGAGAGCCGTGCTGCGTGCAGAATCTCGTCGGAGTAGGCATTCCCGATGCCGTCGACCGTGCGAGGATCGGTGAGCGCGCGTTTGAGCGTATGGTTCTCGGCACTGAGGGCCCGGCGAAACGCATCGAGGTCCACGGCGAAGACGTCGATTCCGCCGGGATCTTGCGAAGCCAATGCCGCGCTTCCGTGCAGCGCGTGAAGCGACGCGCGGCGCTTGCTGCCGGCCTCGGTAAGCACCAGCGTTCCGCCGGCGAAATCGAATCCCGCCATGTTGAGTCTCCCTGCGAGCGACGCATTGGGCGGACGCCAGTGCAGGCGTCCCGCAATCATCAAGTGCATCACCAGCCATCGGTCGCCGTCGAGTCCGATCGCGATCCGCTTTCCGATGCGCCGAACCTCTCGCACCGTGCGACCTGCGAAATCTGCGAGCGGCGGCTCCGCCGTTCGGAGCAGCGACGGGCTGGCGACGCGCACTCCTTCGAGCCTTTCGCCGAGGATGCGAGGTTCTAGTGCGGCGACGTATGCCGCAACGTCGGGCAACTCGGGCATCGGCGCTTATCCGGTCGGAACTTCGATCTGCCGTTCGCGGTGCAACAGCAGCCAATCACACGTTTCGGCCAGCGCTTCGCGGCCGAGTTGCACCAGTACCGCCTTCGCTCCGTTGAGATCGCCCTCGCGCAACAGCGCGCTCAAACGTTCGCCGGCGAGATGAAACAGCTCGCGCATGCGTTCGTAGCGGCGCGCGTGTTCGTCGTAAGCGCGCATCTGCGCGTATCCGGTCAGCAGGGCGGCGCCGGCGAGTGCAAGCGTCACGATGGTGACCGACCATGGAAACGCGTGATTCAGCCGCCCTGCGAGAATCTTTGCAACGGCCAACGCGATCCCGGCGAGGCCGGCAATGCCGAGGCACACCTGGCTTCCCAACCGGATGCGATTCGCACGTCGCTGCTCGTCAAGCGCCACGCCTGCAAAGTACCGTTCCTGTTCTGCCGCCCAGCGCGCGAGGACGACCTCGAGGATCGCTTCCCGATTGGAACTATCGATCAGCGTTGTTCGCGCCGTTCGGCTCGTGCAGGCGCGCGGCGCGCATGGCGTTGCGAATCCAATCGAGTTCCCCTTCCTGGCGCGCCAGATAGTGATCGTAGACCGATTCCCGGACACGGGCAAGCCGCCAATAGAACTCGACGCGCAATCCTTCGGCCAGAGCGCGATAGTCCTGAAAGCGATCTTGAAGTCCGACACCCTTTACCCATACGGCGACGATAACCGCCAACACGACCAATGCGAGGAACACGGCGTACATGCGTTGCCATGCTCGGCGCAAGCGCTACGGCATGAGATATTTATTCAGCCAGTCGGCAATGATGTGCAGCCGCTCGACCCGGTGGATTGGGGCGCCCGTCCGGTTGAGGTCGTGGTTTTCGTTCGGGACGGCGACGTAGACGACGGTGCGGCCGAGAATTTTGAGCGCCGTGAACTCCTGAAGCGTTTGGTCGATCGGTGCCCGGGTGTCGTAATCCGCGTGGAGGATGAGCAGCGGCGTGTGGACGTTTTCGACGTACGTCAGCGGTGAGAATTTCGGCGTAACTCGTGCTGGCCGGATCCCAAGGCGGACCCCACGTGTAGTAGCCGCCGCCCAAGCCGTTCTTGCCGGCGAAGTCTGCGGCGAGGTTCTCGCTCTGAAGGAAACTTACGGCGCGCTCGGCGACCGCGGCTTTATAGCGGTCGGTGTGCGAAATCACCCACAGCGTCGCATAGCCGCCGTATGACCCGCCCGTCACCCCCAGACGCAACGCGTCGACGTCGGGCCGTTGCACGGCTGCATCCATGACCGCCTGAACGTCTTGGAACATCGCGTCGCCGTAGTTGCTTTCCAGCGCTTCTTCGAACGCGTAACCGTGGCCGGTGCTGCCTGCCGGGTCGCTGAATACCACGTTATAGCCGAGTGCGGCGAGATATTGGAACTCCATGAAGAACGTGTTGCCGAACTGCGTCTCCGGACCACCGTGGATATTGAGAATCGTGGGATGCTTGCCGCCCTTCGTTCCGCCGGTCGCCGGCATGAACCACGCCTGCACGCTGTAGCCGGCCGGATCTTTTGCGGAAAACTCCTGTGGCGTCGACAGCGTCACCGAGGCCAAATACGCATCGTTCACGTGCGTGAGTTGGCGAGGCTGTCCGCCCGAAAGACTCGTAACGTACACGTCGGCGGGATGCGTGAAGTCGCTGTAGAGATAGGCAACCGTTTTGCCGTCACGCGACACGCTGCACGACCAGGCTTCGCCGGTGGGCTGCGTGAGGTCGGTAAAGTTTCCCGATCCCACGTCGAGCACACGGAGGTTTGCGTAACCGGGCCCGTCGAGATTCAGCAAAATGTGCGCCGGATCGGGAAGCGGCGCCCCGCACAACCCTCCGCCCTCCTTCATATCGGCGAGCAGGCTGTCGCCCCACGTGACCTTATCTCCGGCTACGATCGTTCGCGCGTCGCTGCCGTCGAGCGCCGTGGATACGAGCGCAGGCTGTTCCGCCGAATCACGCACGCCGCTGCGAAACGAGTAAAACCGCGTTCCGTCGGTGCTGAAAAACAGGCCGCCGTTCGAAACCTGGTTCGACGCGAGTTTCTGCGGCGTTCCGCCGGTCGACGAGACGACGTAGACGTCGCTCGCACCGCTGTCGACGCTCTCGTAACGCAACGAATCGAAGGCAATCGTCTTGTCGTCGGGCGACCACGCATCGAACCCTTCCGCCCATTGACCCGACGTTAACTGTTTGGGATTGGCACCGTTCGCGTCAACGATCCAAATATGCGGGTGGTCCTGATAGGTGTAGCCTTGACCGTTGGCCTGGAAGAAGAGCTGATCGATCGCGTGGATGTCGCTCTTCTTTTGGTCGGCCGTCGGGGTGAAGCCGGCTTTGCCGAAGTCAATGTGCGCCGCGGGATCGGAATCGGGCGAGTTCACCGACAGCGCGATGCGCGTCCCGTCGTGTGAAACGACCGGATTCGAAACGCCTTGGGTCATATGCGTCAACTGCGCGACCGCACCGGTTGCCAGCGTGTAGCGACAGAGTTGCGCCTTCTTCTTGGGCAGCGCGCGCACGAACACGAAACTGGCGCCGTCGGGCATCCACGCGAAATCGCCGTCGCCCTTGCGTCCCGTGACGTTGGACTTCAGACTACCCGTTGCGACGTCGAGAAGATCGACCGTCCGATCGTAGGTATTCTTGGGGCCATTGGGTTTCGACGCCTCGACGAGGACGTGCGCCCCGTCCGGCGAGATTGATGCGCTGCTGAGCAACGTCAGCTTGAACAAATCTTCGGGCGCGATCGGAACGGCCGCGGCTCGACTGCCGGCCGCAGAGGCAGCGACGAAGAGCGATAAGGCAAGAATCGCGGTGAACGGTTTCATGCCGGCGTGTTCTTTATGCGAACGGACGTCTCCCCGCCGGCAGCGAAAACCCCGCGCATGGAATGGGCGTCATTTGCGCCGGCGCTGCTGACGCTGGTCGCGTTCGTCGTGATTCCGGCCGTTCTGGCCGTCGTCGCGCAAATGCTCTTCAACCGCGTGGTTTCACACGACCGGCTCATACCCCATCACGACGTCGCCGGCTTTCTGGTCGCGGTCGTCGGCGTGCTCTACGCGGTCGTCCTGGGCTTCGTCGTCGTCACGAGCTGGTCGGCGTTCGACTCCGCGCAGCAGAACGCGGATGTGGAAGCCGGCGACGTCGGCGACGCCTTCGGTTTTGCCCAAATGCTCCCCGAGCCGCGGCGAGAACATATGCGCCGGAGCCTTGCGGCGTACGCGATCGAAGTCCGAGACCACGAATGGGCGTTGCTGAGCCACGGAATGCAGGACGATCGCGCGCGCGAGTTGCTCGTCCGCGCGATTGGGACGCTCGGGGAACCCTATGGCCGGCCGAGCGCAAACCTCGACGAAGCGCTGAACCGCACGACGACGCGCCAGACCGTTGCCGCCAGCCTGCGCGACATCGCCGACAACCGGCGGCTGCGGATCATCGAAGCGCAAAAAACCTTCTCGCCGGCGTTGGCGCTGGTACTCGTCATCGGCGCGCTGATGGTTTTGGCGTTCGTCTTCCTCTTCGGCGTCGAGGACCGCGCGCTGCAATTTACGATGACCTCCATCGTCGCCGGCTGCATCGGTCTATTGCTTGGCGTCGTCGTCGAGTTCAGCGCCCCGTACTCGGGTGCGATGCGCGTTTCCCCGCAAGCATGGACGTACGTGATCGTCAACAATCACTTCGAAGAGGTCGCTCGCTCGCGCTGACCGGCACCACGGCGATGGCACAGCTGTGGAGCGTTGCCCCGTTCGGCCTCGCGTGATAGGCTAGCCAGTAACATGCCCGTCGCGTACCTGACACTGAAGTTCTTCCACATTTTTCTGGCGATCGCGGCGGTAGGTGCAAATCTAACCTACGGCGTGTGGTTCGCGCGGGCCAACGCCCATCCGCAATTCGCCCCGCTGGCGTTGCGCGGCATCGCGTTCATCGACAATTGGATCGCCAATCCGGCATATCTGCTGCTGCTTCCCACCGGTGCCGCAATGGTCGCCCTCGGAGGCTACTCTTTTCGCACGCACTGGATCGCTTGGGCCTTGACGCTTTGGACCATTGCAATTCTCGCCGGATATTTCGGCTATACTCCGGCGCTGCGCGCGCAAATCGCCGCGGTCGACCGTGAAGGCGTCTCCGGTTCCGACGCGCGGCGCCTTGCGGTGCGGGGCCAAATCTGGGGCGGAATCCTCGCTCTCATCGTCGTCGTCATCTTACTGCTGATGGTATTCAAACCGGCGTAGCGGCCCGGGGTCAAAACGAGAACGCGTCGTCGAGAGAGTTCGCGCGCCGGTCGGTCTGATCGAGCGACGGTAATCCGAACTGCTCCTCGACGAAACGCACGATGCTCCCAAACTCGTACTGCGTGTGCGAGACGTATCCGCGCTTCGCATACGGAGAAACCACGAGCATCGGCACGCGGAAACCGAGTTCCGCGCCGCTGAGCACCGGCGGCGGCACGTCGTCGTAGAAGAAATCGCTCGACTCCCAGACGACGATGACGGCCGAATGCTGCCAATACCGGCTGCTTTGCAGCGCGCCGACCACGGTGCTCACCCACTTGGATCCGCTCGCGGTTCCGGGATCGTCGGAGTTTTCGTTTTGCGGATACACCCACGAGACCGAAGGTAACGTGCCCTTCGCAATGTCGGAGAGAATCGCCGTCTGAGGAGTCGTGACGTTTTCGCGCCAATCGTTGCCGTTGCGTATGTAGCTCAGCGCGTCGATGCCGTTCGTACCTTGCGTCCCGACCGGAATGTAATACCGCCACGAGAGATGCGCGCCGTCGAGCAGTTGCGGCAGCGAGTTCCAATCGAAGCACGGAAACGGTCCGTCGAGTTTCAGGCCGCGCTTGGTGTAAACGGGCGTCGTCGTGCCGGGCCGCGCGTCGCACCCCCACGGACGCTGCGACGGATGATCGGCCAGGTATTCGTTCGGCTTCACTTTGGAGCGCGCGGCCAAGAGATACAGTTGCGAAATCCAGCCGCTGTTCGAAATCGACGACGCAAACATGTGATCGGCCAGAACGAATTGCTGCGCGAGCTTCCAGTATTGCGAAATCTGCGTAGCGCGCGACGAAATGGTAAGGAAAGCGCGGAGAAGACTTGTAAACGAGATCGAAACCGTCCATCTTGCCGTTGTCGTACGCCGTGACGAACGCGTCGAGAGGCGCCTGCGACGATGGATGCTGGGCGATCGTCATCGGTTTGAGCGCCACGACTTGCCCGGTATGCACGATGCCCTGCTTGGTGGAGTCGGCGCCGGGAAAACCTGCAAACAAATTATTGAAGCCGCGATGGCCTTGCACCATGATGATGACGTTTTGAATCGGAGAACTCTTCTCACGAACGCGCTGCAACCGTACGGCGTCGTCCGACGAGCCCGCGGGAAGAGCCGTGTGAGCACCGCAGCCGGTTATAAAAAGAACCGTAGTCAAAAAAAGCGCAAAATGGTTTCGCATCGTCTTCTCCTCCCGGCGAGCGTTACTTCGACGGGACGAGAACGAGTTGCTGCCGTGTCGCCGCGCGAATCGCCGCGGTGCTGAAAGGAAGCGGTCGCAAACGACCGGCGATCCAATCCGAACTCAAATCGCGGTAATGCCCCGACCCCGGCTCGCCGGATTCGCCGCTGGGAATCGCGATGCCGCCGGCATCCCAATCGCCGGCGATCCAAACGGCACGGAAGCTTTGCGAAAAGCCGGGCTCTTGCAGGCGAATCGTGTATTCGTCGCCGTCGCCGGGCAACGTCGCACCGTTGAGAAACCCGAAACGCAACGGCGCCAGCGGATGCTCGACGGAAACTGCACCGGCTCGTCCCCAGGGCTGGAGCGCATCGCCGGCGCCGTACGAGGCCGCGCGCAGATCCGCGTCGACGTCGCCTTCACCGGTGCCTCCGCGCAGCGCCTGCAACACGGCGTAGAGCGACGGCGCGCTTTGTTCTAGGCGCGTGCGCAGCGCATGTTCGAGCGTTGCAGCCTGCGACGAACGCGTGAACGCTCCGTTCCAGCCGCTTAGCGTCCGGGCAACCTTCGAGACCGCCGGATCCGTGCCGTCGCGCAAGAGCCCGAGCCGCGCGAGACGCGCGAACTCCGCGTCGACCGGAGAAATCGTATCCAACTGCATGCGGGCGAAATAGGCGGCATCGTAACGGCTGCGCGCGCGCAGTAATTGGGCGATGCGATACGCGCGGTACGGCGGATCGAACGCCGGCGCCAGCCGGTATGGGTAGCGGTCGCCGTACATCCGGTTGTTGGCGCTCACGACGATCGCGTCGCCCGACGGCGCCAATGCGGGAAGCCGCGCGAACGCAACCGAGGGATAGTGCACGCGCGCGTCGCCTGCCGCATGCACGTAGCGCCCCCACGCCGCATCGAGCGGCACGTTGCCGGCCATGTGATAGGCGACGCTTCCGTGCGTGTCGGCGAGGACGAAATTTTCCGCCGTAGCGCGGTAGGTGCGCAGAACCCGCGTCGCAGACGCAATGCCCGGCGCCCGGTCGAGCGCCAAAAACGCCGACACCGCCGACGCGCCTTCGAAGAACGGCGGCCAGCGCACGAGGACGATCCGGCCGCCGTCGTACGCGTCGGGCACGCCGAACTCTCGCGGCGTGCGGTAGTACGCGCGCTTGACGTCTTTCGAAAAGCGGACGTGGAACGTTTCGCGCACCCAGAAACGCGCGTCGAGCGAGCGCGTGCGAAACAACGTCATCGCCGACGTATCGGCATTGGTTGCGCCCCAGGCAATGCGTTCGTTGTGGCCGAGCAGCACGCCCGGCGCTCCCGGGATCGACGCACCCGCGACGTGAATGCCGGGCGCGCGCAAATCTTCGACGTACCACAGACCCGGGATCGTCAAATCGAGGTGCGGATCGTTCGCGAGCAGCGCGCGGCCCGATAGCGTGCGTGCGCCGCCCGCCGCCCACGCATTACTTCCGGCTCGAACCGCAACCGGTGGAGCGTGTAGCGCGAGCGTCCGCAACGTTCGCCGCGCGAGGCGTTCGCCGGCTTCGAAAGATGCGGCATGCAGCGGCCTGCCTCGCAACGAGACGTCGTACCGGTCGTCGCTCAGCGGGAAATACTCGGTAAAGCCCGCGGCTCCGTAGTGCCGCCATACATCGTCGCGAGCGAGCACGTCGTGCCACGAATCGGCCAGCGCGATCGAAACCGCCAGCGACACGGCGAGCGAGTCCTGCGGCGTCCAGGGCCGCGGCCGGTACATCAACAGCCGGAACTCGACCGGAAGCGGTTGCGAGCGCATCGCCGCGTTGACCCCGTCGCTAAACGCGCACAGCGCCGCGCGATCGTGAGGCGCCATCGTCCGCCACTGACGGACGGCGACGTCGCGTACATCGTAATAGCGCTGTTCCTCGTCCATCGGCAACGCCCGCGGACCGAGCACCTCGGAAAGCGTGCCGGCGGCATAACGGCGCGTGAGCTCCATCTGAAAAAGCCGATCGGAGCCTTCGATGAATCCCTGGGCGAAAAACACGTCGTGTTCGGACGAAGCGACGACGTGGGGCACGTTGCGCTCGTCGCGCGCGACGAGCACCGCGGCCCGCAACGACGGTTCGGTGATTCGTCCGCTCTCCGTCGCGCGCGCATTGAAGCCGAACGTGACGTTCAGCGCGTACGCCGCCGCCGATATCGCCACGACGAGCGCAAACGCCAATCCGTCGCGGTACGCGCGCCGCGCGACCGCGTCGAAGGTCGAGACGGGCCGGCAGAGATCGCGTACGAGATCCTCTCGCCGGCGCGCCGTCAATGGAAGCCGATGGTCGCTCGTGTCGTTAGGTCTTTTCCGCCAAAAGTTGCGAGTAAATTAATCCCGCGATTGCGGCGCCGACGATCGGTGCGACCCAGAAGAGCCACAGTTGTCCGACCGCCCAACCGCCTTGTGCGAATAGCGCGGGCCCGAGACTGCGCGCCGGATTCACCGACGTGTTGGTAATCGGAATGCTGACGAGATGGATGAGCGTCAAGCACAGACCAATGGCGAGCCCGGCGAAGCCCGCCGGAGCGCGCTTGTCGGTCGCCCCGAGAATGACCGCCAGGAAGAAAAACGTCAGCACTGCCTCTGCAACGAACGCCGACATCAAACTGTAATGGCCGGGGGAGTGGTCGCCGTAGCCGTTGGCGGCAAAATCGCCGGTGCCGGTGAAGCCGGCGCGGCCCGACATGATGAGGTAGAGCACCGCGGCGGCAGCAATCGCGGCGACGCACTGCACGATGATGTAGGGAATCACGTCCTTCGCCTCAAAGCGCCGGCCGAGCCAAAGACCGACCGTTACGGCGGGGTTGAAGTGGCCGCCCGAAATAGGACCGAGCGCATAGACGCCGGTGAGCACCGTCAATCCGAATGCGAGCGCCACGCCCGCGAAGCCGATACCGAGCTGTACGTTGTTCGCCGATGGAAACGTAGCGGCGAAGATCGCCGCACCGCAGCCGCCGAAAACGAGCCAAAACGTTCCGAGGAACTCCGCCGCGAGGCGCTTAGCAATGGGCATGTAGGCCCCTCCTTCTGCGGCGATTGTACCGGCTGCGGCACAAAAAAGGAACCGCCCGGCTGCACGAGCCGGGCGGTTTGCTACCCCTTGTTCTCTAGAAGGTTACTTAGCGGGAACGGGCTTCGGGCCGACGACCATGCCGTTTTGCGACGTCTGAACGCTCGCGGCAGCCTGCTTCACGGTGGCCTCGGCTTGCTTCTGCGTCTCGACGAGCATCTCGGCGAGCTTCAGCGTGTACTGCTTGCGAAGTTCGAGCATCTGTGCGGCGAAACCGAAAGACATTTCGACGAACTGCGTCGGCGACGGCATGTTCTCGAAGGTCGGGAGCGTGCCCGGCTTCTCGGCGAACTCTTTGCCGAAGGCGCGGAACTGATCGAACGCCCGAAGGCTCGCATCCTGACCCTGCTTCATGGCGGCCAGGCTCTCTTGCTGCATCTTGCTGACGAAGTCTACGACATTGACGGACATGTTTTCCAATACTCTCCTCGGTGGGTTGTGAATCGTGTGCTAAGTATACCAAGCAGCTGGGGCATATGTCAATCGAGGCAAGGATGCCACTTTTATCGCACAGGAGCAAAAACGGCTTGGTGGGCCGCCACGATGCGCGCCTGCGTCGCCGGGTCCACGGCGGTCGACCAGTTTCCGGGTTCGAAGGTTCCCCCGAGCACGATGCCGTCCGTACGCGGAAACATATAAATGTTCGAGGCGAGGTACGTGTACTCCACGTCGGGCTGCGGCTCGAGAATTGAGAGCTGTCCGCGCACCGGCTGAAGGTCGCCGTCGGAAAATAGCGCGCGCGAGCCCAAACCGGTGCAGTTGAAGACGACGGGTTCTTGCAGCGATGCCACGTCGGCCGGCGTTGCAAACCTGCGCACGACGATGTGGCCGCCGCGCAGCAGAAAGTCGCGCTGGACCGCCGGCAAGAACGTATTCGGTTCCATCAGCATCGTCGTGAAGCGGCGCACGCTCTTGAATCCGACGAACGGCAGCGTCGCGGGATCGATCGTCTCGACGTCGGCGTAGAGATCGAGGATGCCGGCTCGTTCGGCATAGTCGAGTTCGCCGCCAGGCGTCTGCGGATCGTGTTTGAGGTCGTAGTTGTCGAGCCAGCGCACGCCGTACAAGGGACCGGCCATTAACTGAAAGCGCCGGTTGGCGATGCGTGCCGCGCGGCGAAACGTCTCCATGAACGCCGGCGTCGCGGCGTTACGATCGAACAGCAGCGTCGGCGTCCATTGCGCGCCCGCGACGTTCGACGTGGTATCCGGCGGAAGATTCGCCGCATAAATCGTCACTTGCCATCCGCGGTCTTGCAGCACGCGCGCCGTCGTCAGGCCGACGACGCCGCAGCCCATGACCGCAGCGTGCGAAGGCGATCGATCTTTCACGAAATCGGCCGCAAGTTCGGCACAACCCCACGAGAGGCTGAATCCGCCTCCTCCGTGCCCGTAGTTGTGCACGAGCACCTTCGACGAAAACCGCTGCGCGCGCAGCACGAACCCCGGTGCGCGAAACGGCCGCAGGCCGGCGATGGTGCGAATCACGCGATCCAGCTCGACCCGAACGGGGACGACCGGCCGATCCGGGGGTGTCGCGCCCAGTGCCCTCGCCGAGAGACGCGTCGCCGCGATCGCCGAGATGCTCAGCGTCGATCCGATAAACGCGCCGCGCGAAAGCACGCTCGTGTCCCGTTAGGCCGTGCCGGTGAAGCTGCGATAAATGCGGATCAGTGCTTCTTTTTGGTCGACCGTCAGACGCGGGTCGAGTTTGATCGCGTTTTCGACGCCGTGCGGACTGTCGCCGCCCGAGGTATCGTCGAGCAAGCCGGCTTGCGCGTACATCGTTTCGGCGGAGAGATGCAGCGCGTTCGCGATTTGCTTGAGCACGTCGGCCGAAGGCTTATAGAGTCCGCGCTCGACTTGGCTCAAATACGGATTGGAGATTTTCGCAATTTCGGCGAGTTGACGCATCGAAAGATTCGCCAGTTCGCGCTGACCGCGAATGAAGTCTCCGAGACTGCGCCAGGAGCTCGCGCCCCGGTCGTCGTCGGAATCGCTCACGCTTTGCGCTTCCGTTCGGGAGGCCGGAACGGCGTGCCGCCTTCGTTGCGAACGTAACCGCCCGGAGCCGGTTCGCCGTCCGGCAGTGCGTACGGCGCGACCATCTCGCCGCCGTGCGACTGCGCCCACGCCGCCCAGTCTTCCCACCAACTCCCGGGACGGCGTTCGGCCGTTTCGAGCCACTCTTCGGCGCTCTCGCCGCGCAGCGCCCGCTCCTTCGTGTAGTACAGACTCTTCTTGCCGCCCGGCGGATTGACGATGCCGGCGATGTGGCCCGAGTTCGAGAGCGTAAACTTCGCCGGGCCGCCGACGTTTTGCGTCGTAAGATAGGTGGCGCGCCACGGTGCGATGTGATCGCTTTCGGCGCCCAACACGTAGAGCGGCGACGCGATGTTGTTTAAATCGATCGGCGTATCGTCGATCGTGAACGCGTTCGGCTTCACGATAGCGTTGTTGAGATAGCAGGCGCGCAGGTATTGCGAATGCATCTCCACCGGCATCCGCGTCGAGTCGCTGTTCCAGGCGAGAATGTCGAACGCGGGCGGCTGCTTGCCCTTGAACCAGCTATTGACCACGTAGCTCCAGATCAGGTCGTGCGAGCGCATCCAGTCGAACGTCTTTGCCATCTCGGCGGATTCCAAATAGCCGCGCTCGCGCATGCGCCGTTCCAGGCGCACGATCGTATCTTCGTCGGTGAAGATGCCGAGATCGCCGGGAAGGCTGAAGTCGATCAGGGTATTGGTGACGGTCGTAGCGTGCACGCGGCCCGATTGGCCGTGCGCGGCGAGGTATGCAAGCGCGATCAGCGCGAGCGTTCCGCCGAGGCACAGCGCCGCAATGTTGACTTCCTTTGCGCCGGTAATCCCCTGCACCGTGTCGAGTGCCGCCAGCACGCCGGATCGCAAGTAGTCGTCCATCTTGTAGTGCGACATCGACGCGTCGGGATTGCGGTAACTGATCATGAAGACTTGATGGCCGTGCTGCACCGCCCATTCGACGAAGGAGCGTCCCGGCGCCAAATCCATGATGTAGTATTTGTTGATCCACGGCGGGCTGCACAGAAGCGGGCGCGCGTGGACCTTCGTCGTCTGCGGCTCGTACGCGATTAATTCGATTAGGTCGTTGCGCATCACGACGCGCCCGGGCGTCGCGGCGATGTTCTTGCCGAGCTCGAAGCCCGACTTGTCGACCTGGCGCGGATAGCCGCCGTTGTTCTGGACGTCGTCGAGGAAGTTGCGCATGCCTTGGACGAGGCTCATCCCGCCGCTGTTCATCGCTTCTTTCAGGACGCCGGGATTGAGCCACGGCACGTTGCTCGGCGCGACGGCGTCGAGCATGAGTTGCATGGCGAAGCGCGCCTTGCGTTTTGTCGCTTCGGGCAAGCGCGTCGACTCGACGAGCTGCATCGCTGCTTCGCAGCGCACGCGGTAGTCCTCAACGATTCCCGCGAGCATGGGATTTGCCGACCACTCGGGTTCGCTAAAGCGTTTGTCCGGCGCGGCGTCGCGCTGACCAGCCGATGCGACGGGTTCTTGGCCGCCCAGGCGTCGCATCATGTTCAAACCGACGTTTTGTTCGGCGAGCGCGAAGCCCGAAAGCCAGGTGCTCATGCGCATCGGATCGGCCATCGCATCCGCCATGACGGCTTTCAGTGCATCGTTGAGCGAGGCGGGATCCAGCCCGGTGACGTCGATGCCGTAACTCAAGTCGTCGGCGGTCATCTGGAGGGTTGGCGATTCGAAAAGCGCGGTCACATGTACCATCCGCCGTTGACGTTGTATACGGCGCCGGTGATGTACGCGGAGCGTTCGTCGACGAGAAAGCGCACGAGGTGCGCGACCTCTTCGGGCTGTCCGAGACGGCGCTTCGGCGTCTGTGAAATCGCGGCTTCGATGGCCGCGCTCGGCATGGCTTTCGTCATCTCGGTATCGATGAAGCCGGGGGCGACCGCGTTGACGGTGATGTGGTTCTTGGCGACCTCGAGCGCAACGGTCTTGGTGAGACCGAGGAGCCCCGCCTTCGCTGCCGAGTAGTTCGCCTGGCCGAAGTTGCCGCTCTCGCCGACGACCGAGCTGATGTTCACGATCCGGCCGAAGTCCTGTGCGATCATCGTTTCGATGACCGCCTTGGTCATAAAAAACGGTCCCGAAAGATTTACTTGCAGAACCGCTTGCCATTCCTCGACCGTCATTTTGCGGACGGTGTGATCGCGCGTGATGCCGGCGTTGTTGATGAGGTAGTCGATGCGTCCGTGTTCCTCGACGATGCCTTCGACGACGCGCCGGCAGTCGGCGTAGATGCCGACGTCCCCCTCGTAAAAGTGAATCCGGGAGGCACTCCCGTTGAGGCGAATGCGGAGTTTCTCGGTGCGTTCCCGGTCGACCGGAAGCCCCAAGATGGCGACGGTTGCTCCGTCCTGGGCAAGGAGGCGGCTGATCGCCCCTCCGATGCCACCGGCGCCTCCGGTGACGAGTGCGACTCTTTTTTCAAGCGGTAGACTGCTCACGCGCTAGATTTACGCAGCACTTCCTCAGGTTACCTTTTCCGCGAGAGCCGCTACTTCCAGACGCCTTGGATGACGGGTGTGCGGCACGCGCGAGCGGTGCAGGCCGCTCCCAGAGCCTCTTCGATCGTGTGAAGCACCGAATAATGCGTGACGGCCTGCGAATACGAGCCGGGAACGACCGCCGGCCCGATCAGCAGGGTCGCGACGTGATTGGTGCCGCTGCGGTCGGGATCGGCCTCGTCCCAGGTAAGGATCAACAGACCGTCATGCGTGGCGTTGTATTCCAGCACCGCGGGAAGATGTGCCCTGAGCCAGTTGTCGCCGGTTCGCGTGCTGCAATCGTGCATGTCGTTGCAGAGGTTCGGCGCGATGATTGCGAGCTGCGGCGGCGACGCTGGAAAGCCGTCATAAACGAGATTCGAAGACGCCGGGACGCCGCTGAAGTCGACCCACGGGTTGTGCTTGCGCGCGTACTTCCCGGAGAAGCAAGCGGTAGAGCCGCTGCCCGGCATCGACTCGGAGTACCCGGCGAAGCTTTTTCCCGCCGCAAGCAGCGCGGCGCCCACGTTCGTGCTCGAAAACGTGTGGGGACAGGAATCATCGATCACGCCCTGGGTCGAGCCGGAAAAGAGCGCAAGATAGTTAGGCAGGCTGGGATGCGTGACCGCATGACTGTTGGTCATCAATGCCGCTTCGGGTACCAGCGTGCCGTTGATATACGGCGCTTGCGGGCTTCCGATGATGAGGCTATAGTCGCGGTTTTCCATGATGACGACGACGACGTTGCCCGCATGAGGGCGCGACGCCGCTGCGACCGGCCGCGCAGACGCCGGAACGGCCCCGGCAACCGAGCCCCGCGCCCATCCGGCGAACGACAGCGCGAAAAATGCCGCGAAGGCGACCACATTCGAACGATTCACGTACGTCCTCCGTTGCGAAAGTAGCGCATTTTTCTGCGGTGCGATTCCCGTTCACTGCCGAGGAGCGCGGCTTCGCGTCCCCGAAATTTTGGCAATTCTTCCTTCACATTACGAGGTCCGACCAATTCATGAAAAAATGGCCCGCGTTTCTAGTTGCGGCCGCGCTGGCGGCGTGCAACGGTATCGTGAGTCCGGCGCCGCAGGGTGCGCCGTACGCAACCCACGCCGCCGGCATCTCCGGCGGAAAAATCAAACATGTCGTTTTCATCATTCAAGAGAACCGCAGTTTCGATAATCTCTTTCAAGGCTATCCCGGCGCGAACACCGTCTCGAGCGGTAAGAACTCCAAAGGCCAGACGATCGAACTGCAGCCGGTGAGTTTGGCGAAACAATACGTCATCGACCACTCGCTGGCCGCCTTCATCTCCGCCTGCGACGGGACGGGCAAACTTCTGGGGACGCAATGCCGCGATGACGGATTCGATCAGGAAAGTTCTGTGGGCGGACCGACGAATCCCGAGTACGTTTACGTGCCGCGCAAGGAATCGAAACCCTACTGGGACATGGCGCACGAGTGGGTTGTCGGCGACGCGATGCATCAGTCGCATCTCGACGAGAGTTTCGTCTCCCACCAATACGTCATTGCCGGTCAGGCGCACTCAAGCGTCGATCTCCCCGGCTGGTATTGGGGCTGCGACGGCGGCCGGAGCGACAAGGTCGCCACGATCACCACGGAACGGAAAGTCGGCCCGGAGCAAACGGCCTGCTTCGACTACAAGACGCTCGGCGACGAACTCGACAGCGCCGGGCTTACCTGGCGTTTCTATACGAGCGACATCCAGGATTTCGGCGATTACGTCTGGTCCGGGTATCAGGCGGTTCGCCACATTCGCGACGGCCCCGACTGGGGAAAAGACATTATTACGCCGCAAAAGAACTTCATTACCGACGTCGCCAAAGGTACGCTCGCAAACGTCACCTGGATCACGCCGACGTGCGAGGAATCCGACCACGTGAACTGCGGCGGGGGCTACGGACCTTCGTGGGTTTCGGCACTCGTCAACGCCGTTGGTAAGAGTAATTTTTGGGATTCCACCGTGATCTTCGTCATGTGGGATGACTGGGGCGGCCTCTACGACCACGTTGCGCCGCCGCACGTCGATTACGACGGGCTCGGCTTCCGCGTACCGTTGCTGGTCATTTCACCATACGCGAAAAAAGACTACGTTTCGCACGTGCGCTACGAAACGGGCAGCCTCTTACGCTTTGCGGAAGATAACTTCGGGCTCGCTCAACTCGCAGCCAGCGATAGGCGTGCGGCCGATCCCGCCGGCGATTGCCTCGATTTCACGCAGCTGCCGCGCAAGTTCACTGCGATACAGGCACCCAAACCACCGAGCTTCTTCCTCACCCGCGCGCCCGACACGCGCCCGCCCGACGACGACTGAATCTTAGGGAAGCCCCGATTTATCTCAAATCTAGGAAACGAAGGCCGAAGTTTACTATGGTAAACGAGGCTCCGAGTTGACAACGAGTTGAGGTAAATCAGGGCTTCCACTACATGTCTAGGCCGCCGTTGACGTTAAAGACGGCGCCCGTAATGTAACTGGCGTCGTCTTCGAGCAGAAATCGGACGACGCGCGCCACTTCCTCCGGCTTGCCCAGACGGCGCTGCGGGATGCGTTCGATTACTTTGTTCAGCGCGGCTTCGGGAATCGCGGAGACCATTTCGGTGGCGATGAAGCCGGGCGCGACGCAGTTGACGGTGATGCCCTTCTGCGCCATCTCGAGCGCCAGGCTCTTGGTAAATCCGAAAAGACCCGCTTTCGAGGCGGCATAGTTGGCTTGCCCGATGTTGCCCGTTTCGCCGATGACCGAGCTGATCATAACGATCCGGCCCGAACCGCGTTCGATCATGTGCTCGAGCACCGCTTTAGTCATTTGAAACGCGCCAGAAAGATTGACGTTGATGACTTGGCGCCAATCGTCGGGCGTCATCTTCCGCATCGTCTTATCGATCGTGATGCCGGCGTTATTTACCAAATAATCCACGCGCCCGAAGGCGTCGATCGCCTCCTCGAACACGCGGTTGCAATCGTCAACGTCGTCGACGCGCCCCTGATGGATCGACACCTTTGCGCCCGTGCCGGTCATCTCGTCGCGGAAGCGCTCGGCGCTGTCCTTGCCGCGACTGTAACCTGCCGCTACCGACGCGCCATGACCGGTGAGCATCCGAGTGATCGCCCCACCGATGCCGCGCGTACCGCCCGTAACGATTGCAACCCGTCCTTCAAACACCGCAAAACCTCCCTACGTGAGACTCGCGACGTTCGGCGAGGACGCCTCCGCCGCCCTCTCTCCTTCGACTACGCGCGGCTTCGCCGCGCTGCGCTCAGGATGACACGGTTAGTGTTAGTGCGGCGGAATCACGCTGATCGCGGCACCGATCAATTCGGTTGCGCCGATGCCGTCGAAGGATGCGGTCGGCTTTCCGCCGTCCGGATACTTCCATAGCCCGATCTTCTTGACGCTCCGCAGCGACCCGCCGTACGGCACGACGATCGTGCTGCCCTGCAGCCAAAATTGGACGACGAGATGGCTGCGCGCGCTCAAATGCACCGTTCCGGCCGTCGTGCCGGCCGAACCCGCGAAATTCACGCGGTAGATCGTGTCCTTCATGTCGTCTTCGATCGCCATGTACTTCCCGTCCCACTGTATCCCGCCGGGAAAGCCGATCGTCTGGTCCACGGTGAGGTTCTTCAACGACTTACCACCCTTGGGCAATTCGGCAAACAGCGACTGCGTCGTCCCGTTGTCCACGCCGTCGATGAACAGATTTCCCTTGGCGTCGTAACCAGCGAACAAATACTCCATGAAATCCTTGGCGGTGTAATAGGTCGGATTACCCTGGGCGTTCGCGTAGACGGCAACGTTTCCGGGCCCTTGCGACGGACTCGTCGCGAAGTTCGTGACGGCGAGATCTCCACTCAACGGGTCGACCGCGCAACCGTTGGGGAACGCGCCGAATTCCAAGAACGTCGCGATCGGCTTCGTGCCGCCGTGCGCGTATTCGAGGACGACTTCGCCGTTGGTGTTGGTCACGAAGACGTCGCCCTTGGTATCGGCGCACAGACCCGACGATCCCTCGAAGCCTCCCAGCGTGCCGACCAGTTTCCCGTTCGGATACTGAAACACGTAGACGAAGCCGCTGTTGTCGGACACGTAGAGGAGGTTGTGGCGGTGCGCGTCGGGCGACATCCAGGTACGGACCGCTCGCGCCGGCATCGCCGTACCGGATGCAGCGCCGAGCGGAAGTGCCTGTGATGACTGCGCTCCGCTGCATCCCGCGAGCAGAGCGGATGCGGCGCAGCACGCCGAGAGGAAGTTGAACGCTTTCATTGTTGTCCTTTCGCCGGCTGCGCTCTTAGATTGCCTGGATTTTCGCCATCATCCCACCATCTTCATGATCGAGAATGTGGCAGTGGAAAACGAACGTTCCCTTGATGACGGGGTCGCGGAAGTTCATCAAGAGATCGATCGAACCGGGCGTTCCGTTACCGCGCAGATGCGGAATGACGACGCTATCGGCCCAATACGGATGCGCTAACTTGACGCCGTCGATTTTCTCCACCAAGAAGTGAATCTGATGAATGTGAAAGTCGTGGACTTCCGTGGTAGTGTTGGCGATGTGCCACTCCTCGACCGTGCCGGTATGCACGACGAACTCCGGGGGCGAGTTAATGTTGAACACTTTATGGTCGATGAGAAAGTGCCGCGGGCCTTCGCTGAAGACGACGGTGCGCTTGGTCGTGGCGGCCGGCAACGGCGTCGTGTAGTAGTTCGAAGGAAGCGGTGCGCCCACTTTCAGCGGCTTGGGCTGTTCGAAACGCACGTCCCCGTGATGCGCCGGCGGCGCGATCTTCGCCAGGACGACGTTGGGATCGCGGTCGCCGCCCGAACCAGAGTCGTAGCATGCGGTGCGGAACTTCGTCGCGTGGGCTTGCCCCGTCACGACGAACTCGGCGCGTGCAGCCGGCGGCACGATGATGTAGGGCAGCGTCTCGGTCGGCGGATTCTTCGGATTGGTGTCGAGCGCGAATCCGTCAACCGCGACGAGTTGTAGCGACTCGCCGTCGACGGCGAGTTTCATCGTCTTGTGACCGGTCGCGTTGATGACGCGGAAAAACTGCTGCTCTCCCGGAGGGATCGTGATGACCGGCTGCAACGCTCCGTTGACCGAGACGAGCAATCCGACCTCAGGTCCGCACGGATCGTTGTTGATGAGATGCGGCTTGCCAACCGGTGCGCCGCCCATGTCCATGCCGTCCATGGAATCTTCTTGCGGGGCCGGTATGGCGTTGGCTCCGACGCCCGTGTCGCGGACGATGATCAGGCGCTGCTTCATTGCCCCCAGCCCCGGCAGATGGTGCTCGAGGCCGTCGACGACGATCGCGCCCGACATGCCGGACTGCCCGACCTGGAAGTTCGTTTGGCCGTGGATGTGAGGATGGTACCAATAGAGTCCGGGTGGCTGATTTTTTGGAATGTGAATGCTGTAGCGAACGCTATGTCCCGGCGTTGCAAACATGCCCAGAACGTCGTCGCCCGGAGCCAGCGGCGTCGAACCCATGCCGTGGAAATGGAGATTCATGAAACTCGCCATTCCGCCGCGCCGCAGGTTGTCGGCCAGATTGAACACGATCGTCTCGCCCGGTTTGAGATTGATCGTCGGGGCGACGCCGTGCATCCCATTGTAGTCGAAACCCGGGAGACCGGTGGCGGGATTGAGATCGGCGATCAGATTCACTTCGGCGACGCCGTGCACGGCATGAATGACCGGCGGCTCGGGAAGTTCGTTGACGTTGTTCGGCGCGATCGGGGCACCGCCCGCGCCCGGCAGTTGTGCGTTCGGAAGAGCATTCACCGGCGCACTCGATTGGCTGTTGCATCCCGCGATCAGCGCGCAGATCGCAACGGCGAAAAGTCGACGTAGCATGGATCTCTCCTACTGGGCGGGGCTGACGACAGCCCCGTACGCATGAACGTTGGTAATCGTAGTCACGGGCGAACCGCCGTCGGGATAATTCCACAGTCCGATCCGGTCGCGCAGTTGATCCGGGCCGACGAGCGTGCTGCCGGTAATCGAGAAATCCCGTACGCTCTTGCTGCCGTCCAGCGTCGTCGAGCCGATCTTTTTCAGATGGCCGGTTGGTCCGATAGAAAAGCGATACACCACCGTCGGAGAGACGCCGGCATCCTCGATTGCAAGGTTGGTGCCGTCCCATTCCATTTGTCCGGGCGTCTTGAACGGTTGCGCGGTCTTCAGTGGTTCGATCCGCGGCCTCGTCGGACGCAGTTCCCCCAGCGCGAACGCACCTTGCGCGTCGACGCCGTCGACGAAAAGGTCGCCTGACGCGTCGTACCCGCAGAATCCCGCGGCAGCCATGCCGGAGTCGAAGTATCGCACCGGCGACCCCCAGCCATGCTGCGTGCGCCGGAAGACCGACACGGTTAAGCCGCTGACGCCGCCGCTCACGGCCAAGTTCCCGTTCACCGGATTGACCGAGCAGCCGGTCGGGGCGCCGGCAATGTTGAGCGAAACGATCGGTTGCGACTGGCCGTGCGGAAACTCGATAACGTCGTCGCCGCCGGTATCGGCAATCCAGACGTTGCCGGCGGGGTCGACGCACTCGCTGCGGGGACTGCCAAAACCGCTCAGCGTCCCGACCTGCTCGCCCTGCGGATACGAGTACACGAAAACGTTGTTCGACTTCACGTCGGACACGTACAGCAACGCACCGGATTGTGCTTTGGACGCCATCCACGAGTGACTGGCGATCCGCGAAAGGACGTCGCTTTGAACCGGTGGCGCGCCGGTCGTCGCGACGCTGCCGCATCCGGCAAGCGTCATCACGCCCACACCGCAGGCAAGCGCAAAGCAACGGAAAACCGCAAGGCGCATTCGGAAGCTCCTACACAGCTGAAACGAAATGACGGGAGGTCCTGTTCTGGGTCCGCCAGCCATCTCCGCCTGGCCGGGCCGGTGACTAACCGAAGCGACCGGTGATGTAGTCCTCGGTGCGGCGGTCGGACGGCTTGGTGAAGATCTTGGTCGTTTCGTCCATTTCGACGAGACGGCCGATGCCGCGTTCGTCGGAGAGCATGAACGCCGAGTAATCCGATACGCGCGCCGCCTGCTGCATGTTATGCGTGACGACGACGATCGCGTATTCGTCCGCGAGCGACGTCATGAGTTCTTCAATGCTCAGCGTCGAGATGGGATCGAGCGACGACGTCGGCTCGTCCATCAGCAGCACGTCGGGCTCGACGGCGAGCGCGCGCGCGATGCACAATCGTTGCTGCTGGCCACCCGAGAGCGCGGTTGCCGGCTGGGAAAGTTTGTCTTTGACCTCGTCCCAAAGGGCCGCGCCGCGCAACGCCTTTTCTACCAGCCGCATTTTCTCGCTCGGGCTTTCGTTGCGGCTTAGTCCGGCACTCACGTTCCCGGCAATGGAGAGCGTCGGGAAGGGATTAGGACGCTGGAACACCATGCCCACGCGGCGGCGTAACTCGATGACGCTCATCTGGGAGTCGTAGACGTCCTCGCCGTCGAGCAACACGCGTCCGCGCGCATAGGCTCCGGGTGCAATCTCGTGGATTCGATTGAGACAGCGCAGAATCGTCGTCTTTCCACACCCCGACGGGCCCATCAGCGCGGTCACTGCATTTGCACGAAACGCCATCGTCACACCCGCCACCGCGCAACGATCCCCATAATACGCACTGAGTTCGCGCACGCTCAACGGTGCCGCCGCAGCGACTGCGCCCGTGCTCACCGGCGCCCCTTCGGCGAAAGCACGACCCGTGCCAGCACGTTGAGCACGAGCACGGCGAGGATCAGCAACAGCGCGCCGCCCCAGGCCTGTTGGTGCCAACTCTGGTAGGGCGAGATGGCGTAGGTGAACACTTGCAGAGGCAACTGCGCCATCGGCTGTGCCGGATTGAGCTCCCAGAACTGGCTGCCGAAGGCCGTGAAGAGCAGGGGCGCCGTCTCGCCGGTGACGCGCGCGATTGCCAGCAAGATCCCGGTGATGATGGCGGCTCTCGCGGCCGGAAGCACGATGCGCATCGTCGACGCAAATTCCGAAAGTCCAAGGGCGAGCGCACCCTCGCGAATCGCCCGCGGCACGCTGCGCACCGCATCTTCCGACGTTCGCAGGATCAGCGGCAGCATGAGGAGCGCGAACGCAAACGACGCCGAAATGGCCGAGAAATGACGAAACGGCGCAACCAGCAACGTGTAGGCGAAAAGACCGATCGCGATGCTCGGAATTCCGGAGAGCACGTCGGAGAGAAAGCGCACCGCTTCCGGAAACCAGCCGCGACCGAACAGCGCGAGAAAGAGTCCGCATAACAATCCGAGCGGCGTCGCGATTGCAACCGCGAGACCGACGGTAATCAGCGTTCCGACGATACCGTTGGCGACGCCGCCGCCGGGCTCGCCGACCGGCACCGGCAGCTGCGTGAGAAAGGCGAAATTGACGGCGCGAAAACCCTGAAACGCGACGTATCCCAGAATCAGCAGCAGAACGATCGCGCCGACCGAGGCGCAGGCCGCGGTCGCCGCCGTTCCCGCAAGGCTCAACGCGTGCCGTGCGGCGACGTGATTCTTCGAGCGCGCAACGTCCATCGTCGCCATGCTTACCTTCGTTCCCGAAGCACTGCCCACAACAACAGCCGCGCCATCGCGTTGACGACAAAGCTGACGATGAACAGCAGCAAGCCGAGCTCGATGAGCGCGCTCACGTAGACGGCACCGTTAGCTTCGCTGAACTCGTTGGCGATGACGCTCGCCAACGTGTACGACGGTGCGAAAAGTGACGTCGCGATCTCCGGCCGGTTGCCGATCACCATCGTCGTCGCAATCGTTTCGCCGAGCGCGCGGCCCAGGGCGAGCACCAGTGCGCCGAAGATGCCGATGCGCGACGCCGGCAGCACGACGCGCGCCACCGTTTCCCATTTGGTCGCGCCGAGGGACATCGACGCCTCGCGCAAATCCGATCCGATCGCAACGATCACTTCCCGGCTAATCGCGGTGACTGTCGGAAGGATCATCAGCGCTAAGATCAAGCCGGCGGTCAGCATGCCGACGCCGCTGATCGTCCCCTGAAAAATCGGCAAGAATCCCAACGTTTTTTGCAAGAACGGCCCGAGTGCGTTGCGCACAAACGGCGCCAGCACGAACAGGCCCCACAATCCGAAGACGACGCTCGGCACGGCGGCGAGCAGTTCGATGACGAAACCTAACGGGCGCGCGATCCATACCGGCGCAAATTCGGCCAGATAGGCGGCCGCGAGAATTCCGACCACGCCCGCCAACACGATCGCGACGAGCGAACTGACGATGGTGCCGTAGATGAGCGGCAGCGCGCCGAACTGACCGGTGACCGGATTCCACTCCGACGTCCACAGAAATTTTAGTTTGAAGGCTTGGATCGAAGGCCACGACCCGTGCACGAGCTCGACGAAGAGCATTGCGACGAGCAGTACGAAGAGCGCTGCGGCGGCGTACACTACCCACAGAAAGATCCGATCCGCCGCCGCGACTGCGGCATAGTTTCGAGCCTTCATAGCCTCAAGCGCGGAGTATGAGAAACGCCCCAATACACGATCGAGGCGCTTCCTACCTTCACGTTACTCTCGAAGTCGATCAGACGTGCATTTTAGCGAGCGTCTTGTGCGCGATCTCCTGAACGTTGTCGGGTAGCGGAACGTAATCCAATCCGCCCGCGATCTTCTGAGCGTCGTCGCCCGCTAGCCACGTCAGAATCTGCTGCAGCGTCTTTCCTTTGCCTTTGTCCTGCGGACTCTGATAAACGACGACCCAGCTGTAGCCGGCAATCGGATAGCACGTCGCGCACTTCGCGTTGACGATCGAGAAGTTCGCGGGGGAGAGTTCGGGCTTTGAGGCCGCCGCTGCGCGCACGCCGCCAGGGGCGTCGGACAGATATTTGCCGGCAGCGTTCTGCAGCGTCGCTTGCGGCATCTTGTTTTGAATCGCGTACGCCAGTTCGACATAACCGATGGCGCCCGGATTGTTGTTCACTTGGCCGGCAACGCCCTCGTTGCCCTTTCCGCCAATCGCGCTCGCCGCGACCCAGGTAACGCTCTTTCCGGTTCCGACCTTGCTCTTCCACTCGCCCGAGATGTTGCTGAGATAGTCGGTGAAGATGTAGGTCGTACCCGAGCCGTCGGAGCGATGCACGACGACGATCGGCGTGTTGGGCAGTTTCATTCCGGCGTTGAGTTTGACGATTTGCGGATCGTTCCAGTTAGCAATCTTGCCGAGGAAGATGTTTGCCAGCACGCCGGGGGTTAAGTGCAGACCGCTGCCGACGCCCGGAAGATTGTACACGATTGATTCGCCGCCTAGGGCGACAGGGATTTGCAGTACCGGACCGCCGGCGGCTTCGGCCGCTTTGAGTTCGCCGGCGTTCATCGGCACGTCGGTGGCGCCGAAGTCGACCGTGCGCTGCGTAAACTGCGCGATGCCGCCGCCGCTGCCGATCGACTGGTAATTCACTTGCACGTCGCCGTGGCTCTTGCTGTACTCGTAGAATGCCTTGGAGAAAAATGGGTAATCGAAGGTCGACCCGGCTCCGGTGAGCTGCGTCGCGGCAGCTGCGGGTACGACCATGGCAAATAGCGCCGCGAGGGCGACAGTGAAAGTCTTTCGCATGCCTCCATTCTCAGGTCCAAACGATAAGAACAGATTAAGAAAGCATAGGGAGGGCCTTAAACCGAAGCGGGAGGTTCGCGAAGGCCCTGGGGCCCGGCGCCGCCGAAAGCGCCGCTTCAATGTCCGACTCGAAGGTCAAAACTCCGCTCCCCGAGCTGCGCCATACGGCCGCTCACGTGCTTGCCTACGCCGTCCAGGATCTCTTTCCCGAGGCCAAGCCGACGATCGGGCCGGCCATCGAGAACGGCTTCTACTACGATTTCGACCGGGCCGACCCGTTCACGCCGGACGATCTGTCGCGTCTCGAGGCCCGGATGGCCGAGATCGTGGCAGCCGATTACCCCATGACCGGCCAGGCGGTCAGCCGCGACGATGCGCTCAGCATTTTCAGGGACAACCCCTATAAGGTAGAGATTGCCAGCGAAATCCCGGAGGGGGAGCCGATCACGCTCTATACCATCGGCGCTTTTACCGACCTCTGCCGCGGCGGGCACGCCGACTCGACCGGCGAGATCGGTGCGCTCAAACTCACTAGCGTTGCCGGCGCCTATTGGCGCGGCGACGAGCGGCGCCCTATGCTCCAGCGCATCTACGGGACGGCGTGGTACGAGCGCGCCGATCTCGACGCCTACCTTTCGCAGCTCGAAGAGGCGCTCAAGCGCGACCATCGCAAACTCGGCGCCGAGCTCGATCTCTATTCCGTCGAGGAAGACGCCGGCGCCGGTCTGATTTTCTGGCATCCGAAGGGCGCGATCGTGCGCGGGCTCGTCGAGGATTTCATTCGCCAAGGTTTGCGCGATCGCGGCTATCAACCGGTCGTAACGCCCCACGTCGTCAGCGAGCGGCTGTACGAAATCTCCGGGCATCTCGAAAACTTCGGTCAGAACATGTTCGGACCGCTCGAGGTCGAGGAGCAGCGCTTCCGGCTCAAACCGATGAACTGCCCCGGACACATTCTCATCTATCGCGATCGCGCGCGCAGCTACCGCGAACTGCCGGTGCGCTACAGCGAGTTCGGCACCGTCTATCGCTACGAACGCTCCGGCGTCGTGCACGGGTTGACGCGCGTGCGCGGATTCACGCAAGACGACGCACACATCTTCTGCACCGCCGATCAACTGCAGGGCGAGTTCGAACAGACGCTCGACGAAGCGATCCGGCTGATGAACGCGTTCGGCTTCGCGGAGTTCGAGTACGTTCTCTCGACGCGCGAAGCGCATCTGCGCGGCGAAACCGATCCGGTCGCCGAGGAAGCGATTGGCAAGGCGCTGGCGCGTTTCGAGTTGCCGCACGAGGTGGATCCGGGCGGCGGCGCGTTTTACGGTCCGAAACTCGACATCAACGTGCGCGACGCCCTCGGGCATACATGGCAGCTCGGTACCGTGCAGGTCGACTTCCTTCTGCCGGTGCGCTTCGATCTGAAGTATCGCGGCAGCGACGGCCACGACCACACTCCGGTGATGATTCATCGCGCGCTGGCGGGCTCGCTCGAACGCTTTTTCGGAATTCTCGTCGAGCACTATGGCGGCGCGTTTCCCGCTTGGCTGGCACCAGTGCAAGCGGTCGTCGTACCGATTTCCGAGCATCAACACGAGTACGCGCGCGAGGTGGGCGCGCGGCTGCGCGGCTTGGGCCACCGCATCGACGTCGACGAAAGCAACGAGAAGCTCGGTTACAAAATACGCCACTGGAAAACGCAGAAAATTCCCTACATTCTCGTCGCCGGCAAACAAGAGGCGGCCGAGGGTACGGTGAACGTCAACGAGCGTGGAGTCGAAGCAAAGCGGACGCTCGACGTTGACTCGTTTGCCGAGGAACTCAACGCGCGTGTCGAGTCGAAAACCTAAGATGCGGATGAAGTTCGACGTACGAATCGCGTTCGCAACGGTTGCGCTGCTTCTCGGCGCGTGCCAGGGCGGGCTCGATAGCGGCGGCGGCATGCCCGGCATGATGGGGCCGCCGGTCCAACAGCCGGGGCCAATGGGCTCGGGCGAAATGCAAGGGCCGACGATCGGTGCCAACGGTCAGCCCGAACTGACGTCGCCCGGAGCGACGCTTGCGCCCAATCAGTCGCAGTTTGCTGTCGGTGACGGTCCCAACGGCGTAAAGTGCCCGCTCTTCCAGCAGTACACGTGCACGCTGAGCTTCAACATACCGACGCCGGCGCCGCCGTCGTCGCCCGGCGCAAACACCGAGACCGACGCCGACGCCGACGCCCACCCCGGCAGCTACCGCATCGAGCGGCGCCGACGACAGCGACGACTCGGACTCGCCGAACGCACCGCCGACGCCGCCCGGCACGATCACGCTGCAAATGGAACCGCTGCCGAAGGACATTCCGTCGATGACGAACCCCGATCCGCGGCTGCTGCGCATCACGCCGATGGTTGCGATTCGCCTGCAAAGCGACACGGATTTCGCCCTCAACGGTACCGCTGCCGTACAATATACGATTCCGAAGACGCAAGTGTCGACGCGTTCCTTCGCGATTCAGCTGTACAACGAAACCGCCGTACGAGGAAAACGTACCGACCAGTATCTCGCAACTTACACGAAATACTCGGCCACCGACACGACCGTTTCGTTCAACTTTGCCACGCCGCGCGTGACGGTCAAGCGCGGACAAATATGGCTGCTGGCGCTCTACGGCTACCAGTATCCACCCGGCTCGACGCCGACCCCCTCGCCGTCGCCCGCGTCGTCGGGCTCGCCGCCACCGTCGCCCAACCCATCGCCGACCCCATCATCGTAGCACCGTCACGGTCTGCGCATCTCCGAACGCGCGCGCAACGCGTCGATTTCGGCGATATCTTCTTCCTCAACTCGGCGTTGCGCAGCGGTGCACTTTGCCAGATGACGATCGCGCAGCGTTTCGATCGCGCGCCGGTCGCGGGTTGCTTCGACGGCGTCGCGGCAGGCACGCTCCAAAGGCGCCTGAATGCCGGCGGCTTCGGCGACATGCCGATCGGCGCAGTCGCGCAGCACCGCTAACTGAAACTCACACGCTTGCGCCTCCGCGATTTTCAGCATTGCGGCGGCGTGTAATGTTTGCAAACATTCTACGGCCGCTCCGTGACAGCGTTCTATGGCACGGTTGTGAGCGCTTTCCATGCGGCGGAGTGCGGCCACCACGCGCCCTGCCTCTTCTTCGGCGTGCCTCCGGTAGTCCAGGACCGCCTGCAGGGCGAACCGCCGATTTCTCCGCATTCTATTCTTCGTCCGCGAGTCCAATCACGACGATGTGAGGCAAACGCAAATGAGTGCAACCGCGCGACTGGCGAGCATTCTCGGACTTGCAATGGTGGCCGCGTGCGGAACGCCGCGAGCGCCGTCGAGTCTTCCGCGCACATCTTCCGTTCGCACGACGAGCAACGGCGGGGATCCGCAGTGCAACGACGGCGGCGGCTGCGGTACCGTCTTCAAACTCAGTGCAAACGGCGGCAAATGGACGGAGCACATCCTCCACGTCTTCGAAGACGACCCGACTGACGGGGGCATGCCGGGAAGCGCGCTTCTCCTCGAACCGTCGGGCGATCTGTTCGGCACGACGGAGTTCGGCGGCCCCGGACCGGGCATCGGTGAAGGCAGCGTCTTCGAAATTCGTCGCTAACGCTTCGTCGGTCCGCTGTTTCTTGGGCTCAGGATGTCATGGAGATGAGTTGGGTGCGTTCGCGACCCACGGAGACCATTTCGATGGGCGTCGCAAGCAACTCTTCGACGCGGGCAACGTAGCGGCGAGCGGCGGCCGGTAAATCTTCGATCCGCCGGCAATCGTGGAGCGGCTCGCTCCAGCCGGGTAACTCTTCCACGTCGAGTTCCAAGTTGGCATCGTCTGCGCCGATGGCGCTGAAACCGGCCGGCTTGCCGTTGCGGCGGTATCCGGTGACGATACCCAGCGTATCGAAGCCGGTCAGCACGTCGAGCTTCGTCATCACGGCGACCGTGAGCCCATTGATTGCCACCGCGTAGCGCCCCGCGACGGCGTCGAACCAGCCGCAGCGACGCGGCCGTCCGGTGACGGTACCAAACTCACGGCCCTGTCGTCGAAGCCGCTCGCCTCGCTCGTCGTGTAGCTCCGACGGAAACGGACCGCCGCCGACGCGCGTGCAGTACGCTTTCACGACCCCGGTCACGCGACCGATCGACGTCGGACCGATCCCCAGGCCGATGCACGCGCTTCCGGCGATCGTGTGCGAACTCGTGACGTAGGGATACGTGCCGTATCCGACGTCGAGCAGCGAGCCTTGCGCGCCTTCGAGCAGCACGCGTTTACCGCCGGCCAGCTTTTGGTGGATGTAGGTGACGCCGTCAACGACGTGCGGCGCGAGCCGTCGTGCGGTCTCGTCGCCGCCTTCGCGCGCGTAGTCGCCGAACAGCAGCCCGGTGCGAGCCACTTTATCGACGTAGGCAGGCCCGATTCCGCGTCCCGTCGTCCCAATCGCCCCGGTTCCACGCGCCTCCTCCGCAGCCCGATCGGCAGCAGCGTGGCGCGGCAGCACGACGTGCGCGCGATCTGAAATCTTTATCCGCGACGTGTCGACGCCGAGCGCCGCAAGTTTCTCGATTTCGGCGAGCAGCGTCGCCGGATTGACGACCGTGCCGCCCCCGACGAACAATTCCGCGTGAGGATTGAGCGCGCCCGACGGAACGATTCGCAGCGCGAGTTCGGTCTCACCCACGACGATCGAGTGGCCGGCGTTGTCGCCGCCGCCGAAACGAGCCACGACGTCGTACTCGAGGGCGTAAAGGTCGACGATCCGCCCTTTGCCCTCGTCACCCCATTGTATTCCAACGATGACATCGGCTTTGGAGCCGGAATTACTCAGAACGGAACTCCAAGTCGCCGGTATCGCCCATCGGAATTTGGGCGACGCCTTGGAACTGCGTCATGACGAACTCCGAAAACAGTGCGTTGGGCCAGCCGAAATCTTGGCGCGTAAACTGGTGCGGGTCGTTTGGATTGAACGATTCGTGCAGCAGATGGTCGCCGGGATCGCTGGCCAGCAACTGCGTGAGCACATCTTGCTTCTCGGCGGCCGTCGTCGCCGTCATGCCTTGCACGATCAGCGCCAGCGGCCAGACCCAATGGTCGGGCGTGTGATAGCTGCCGATGCCGCGCGCGCGCTGACCCTGGTAGAACGACGGGTTGTCTTGCGAGAGCAGAAAGCGCCGCGTGTTGTCGTAATACTTGTCGCCGGCCAGCGTGTAGCCGATGTACGGGGCCGAGAGCAAGCTCGGAATGTTGGCATCGTCGGTGAGGATGGCGTGCCCGAGACCGTCGACCTCGTATGCGTAGACGTATCCGTATTTCGGGACGAGCACCAAACCGTAGGTTTGGATTCCGCGCTGAACCTCGTCGCGCAATGCCTTCGCTTCGCGCGCTTTGACCACGTTGTGATAGACGTCGCGCTCGATTTCCGACATATCGCCGAGCGCGACGACCGCAAACATCTCGGACGGTATGAGGAAGTTGTAGTAGCAGGCGTCGTCGGACGGACGGAAGCCGGTCCAAATCATTCCGGTATAGCCCACCGGGCGACCCTTGCCGTCGTTCGCGAGCTCCTTATGCGTGTAACTGGAATTGCGTGGATGATCTTGCTCGCGCTGCATCGTGGCCAGCACGGAGTCGAGCATTTTTGAAAAATCGGGCGTAAAGATCGACGAATCGTGGGTGGTTTTCCAGTAACTCCATGCGAGCGTCGTCGGATAGGCCAGCGAATCGAGCTCGAACTTCTGCTCCCAGACGCGGTAGTCGAGCGTGTAGGCGTTGGCGTAGGGATCGATCTGAACGTATTTTGTCATGCGCGCGACGATGGCTTGCAGCAGACGGCGCACGTCGGAATCGTCCTTGGCGAAATAGAGATACGGCCGCGATTGCGCCGACGCGTCGCGCAGCCACTCGGCCGGAATGTCGCCGGTCTTCACGTAGGCCGTTCCGTCCGGCGCGTACTCGGCGAGTTTCCCCGTGTCGAGCAGCGCCGACCGGAACATATCTTGCAACTGTTCGTTCGAATTGCGATAATCGGCCGCCGCCTGCTCGATCGAATGCAGCTCCAGTGCCGGAGCCCGCAATGGAAGCGCGGCGAACAGCATCGCGACCAGCGCCGCAATCGAAATACAACGGTGCCGCAAGTTCATCGCGGCCACGTTTCGTGGCCGTAGAGCGCGGGCAGTTCGCGGTAGCGTCCACCGTATCCCAAACCGTATCCGACGACGTAGACGTCCGGCGCCTCGAAACCTCGATAGCGCAGTTCGACGTGCGCGATCCGGCGGTGCGGACGGTCGAGCAGCGCGCAGACCGCCAGCGACGCGGGGCGGCGCTCGAGCAGCCGCTTGACGACGAACCGCAACGTCAGCCCGGTGTCGATCGTATCGTCGACGACGATCACGTCGCGACCCTCAACGGAAATGACGGCGTCCTTGGCAAGTTCAATGCCTGGGCCGTCGCCATAGCGATTGACGGCAATCGTGTCGAGCTGGCATGGAATGGAGACGGCTTTCGCCAGATCCGTGAAAAACGGCGCGGGCGGCCGGGCGACGCCCAGCAGCAGCGGAATGCGACCCGCGTAGTCCTCTGAGATCGCGGCGCCGAGTTCGAGGACCCGCGCCGCTATGGCATTCGCGTCGAAGAGCGGTTCGCCGATCATCCGGCCGCCGCCCGCGGACGCGCGAGCACGCGTTCGACGTCGCGCCGCGTAAAGAGCTTGACGTTGACGTGCGGATAGTTCGAGCGCAGTAAGCGCATCTTCCGGTTCTTTCGCGAGTTTCGAATCGGTTTTGCGACGGTGACTTCAATATAGAGATCGTACTCCGGAAGATAAAAATCCGGTGTGAAGAACTCGACGGGCTCGCCGCGGCCGTTCCAGCAAATCGGAAACGTACGGGGTTCATACTGCCACGGAATTCGGTAGAAGTCGAATACTCGTGCGAACTCCGCTTCGCTCGCGTGCGCGAATGGGCCCCGTGACGTAGCCACGGGCTGATACCTACGACGTGAGGCGCCCCCCCTCCCGCCGCCTTCCCGTTGCGGCATCCGGGGGCTTCGTTGCCGAAAGCAGGCGGCGCGCAGGGCCACGCGCACCGCCGCTTCCTTCAACCCTTAAGGCTACGCGTTGAGCGAACGCTGCCCGACGACGCGGCCGGCCGGCTTCGTGGTATCGGCGCCGTTGCCCCAAATGCCGTTGTAACTGTTATTGTCGCCGTTGAACCAGAACGAGTACCAGCCTTTTCCGGTCGGCCCGGTCCAGTTTGCACGCACCTTGTCCTTCGTCCGGAACTTCCCGTTGATGATGTATGGCCCGACGTGGCAGACGACGGTCGGGCCGGATTGCGTGCACTTCATCGTGCCAGCGAATCCGCCCTCACCGCCGGCACCCTTGACGTTCCACGTGCCCGCGGCGCTGATCGGCGACGGCGGCAGGAATTTATTGCCGACGAAGGAGCCGTTGGCCGGGCGTCCGTTGTAGCCCCACGTGCCGTTGAAACTGTGACCGTTCGGACTGGCGTAAACGGTGAGCCACCCGGCGCCGGTCGGGCCGTGCCATTTGCCGTTGATCTGCGTGTCGTTGACGAACTCTCCGGTGAAGCCGGTGCCGTTCGAGGACGTGCCCACGAGGCCCATGCCCGACTGCGTGAGCTTCACGGTGGCCGTCGTGTTGCCGTTGAGGCCGGTTTGCTCCACGTTCCACGTGCCGGACATGTTCGGCGACGCAGCCTGCGCGGCGAACCCGGACGATACGGCGATTGCGCAACCGGCCACCACCGCTAAAACGAGACGTTTCATTGAAAACTCCTTCTGAACGAACATGCAAAGGTATGTCTAGTCACCGACTAGAGCTGGAACGTATAGCCTAAGAGAGGGCCGTACATCGCTAGTTTCTGTACCGGCGAGTTCTGGGGAAACGTGTTGTAGTTGAGGGTGCGATAGGCTAGTACGATCGTTTGGCCGTGATCGAACATGTAGCCGGGTCCCCCCAGTACCTGCCACGTCTGATTGGTGGCGCCGACGCCGGCGTCTCCGTAATACGTGACGTAAAAATGATCGCCGAAAAACGCCTTGCCGCGTAACCCGAAGATCACGTCGTTGGTCACCGGATTTTCGACGACGGTTCCAGCGGGCTGCACGATGCCTTTTTTGCCGATGACGGCGTTGTAGTTCAACGTGAGATTGAGTGGGTACTGGCGCCATCCGGCAAAGATGTTGGCGTCGGCGTTATTGCCGTGCGCCACGGAGAAGCCCGCGGCGATTTCCCAGATTGAAGTGGCGAGCCGGCTATTCGTCGTCAACGTTATGGGAATCTTAACGTGTCCGAGCGGACCGCCGACCGTCGTCATCGCCGTCGCCGACGTGGAAACGTTCGCATAGATGTAGTCGCCGAACAGATCCAGCGCGCCTTTGCGCACCTCGAACGCGAACATCGCAGCGGAATTGATGCTCGAGATATAGTCGCTCGGGCCGACGGCGACCGAACTCTGGATAGGAACGCCGCCGTGCTGCGAAAGCGTCGGGATCGAATATTGCACGTTTTGGCGCAGCGTGGGCAGCCAAACGTAGGGCGCCAGCGTGACGTGCAGTTGGCCGTCGTATTGGCGCTGCATGGGTGTCAGCGGAGTGCTCGGAGCAACGGTCGCGGCGGGGGCCGGCGTCTCCTGTGCCGGGGCGGGCGACGCCGTCGCGGCCGCGCATGCCAAAATACCCGCAGCCAGAAACGAAAATGAGCGCATCATGGTGCGTTATGCTTCAATTCCCAGGCGGCAGTTCCCCGCTTGCGGAGCGTCCAAGCATTCAGACTTTTACGCTCTTGAGACTTTTACGTCATCAAGATGTTTTGCATCATGCCGGTGTCTTCGTGCGGCAAAGCGTGGCAGTCGAACGTTCAGCGGGCCATTGCGCCCCGTGCGCTTCGGAAGAATCTTGTTGACGCTACCAGTTGAAACGTGTTGTCGTGCTAGCGGAACGGTTGCATCACTCAGTCGGAATGTCCACGCCGTTCCTAGCCTCTGGTCCAGCGCTCGATCAAAGCGCGGTGCTGTGGAAAGGTGTTCGCCAACGCTTCGCGAGCCGCGATTTCAAAGTCGGCGAAATCGAAGCCGGGACCCACATCGCACCCGACCAGCGCGTACGCATTCTCGACCGGCACGTGCGCCGCAAACCACGATCCCGTGCGGATTGCGGCTTGCCAGCGGTTGTGCTTTCCGATGACCATCCGTTCGTGCCGGCCGCCGGGCTCAATGACGTCGATCGCAACTGGCGCGCCGCGGTAGTGATGCCAGATCTCATCCGAACGAAGGCGATGGAACGACGAGAACTCGTCTCCGGAAAGCATAAAGTGAATCGACGTGATCGCCGGCCGCACCGCCCAGGGCGCCGTCACGTCGATTTCGCTCCGGAACGTTTGAACGTAAAAGCCGCCCTCCGGATGCGGTTTCAACGAGAGGCCGGAAATCAAGCGCATCGCTTCGTCCCGAAGCATCGGCTTTAGGCTTGAGCGAGTGGGGACATTTTCCTTCCGCGCGCAGGATGTACGAATGGGATTGCGCGGCGCGAGCGCGTGTGGCATTATCGCGTAGTGAGAACACCTCCGACGACGGCCGGCGCCCTTATGGCCCTTGCCGCACTGTCGTTCCCGATAGCGATGGTTTGCAGTCCGGCAGACGCGACGGGCACCGTTACCATCGCGCAACACGACGGCACGACGAAAACCTATCGCGACGTGGGCATCCACATTCGAAACGCGGAGCTCGTCGTAACGACCGCCGACGGGCAAGGCACCCTCGTAATCGGCAAGGCGGCTTGCACGCGCGAAAACGCTCTCGTAAAATGCCTGCCCTACGACGCCACACTCTATCAAAACGGCGGAAAGTTTCGCGTTGCGCTGACGTCGGGCACGGTCTGGCTGAACCCCTCGACGGCGCTGCAGCCCCTCTCCTTCTCGTCCGCGCACCTGCAACCGCACGGCGTGCTGATGTCGGTAACGACGGCGAAGGGAACGTCCGTGTCGCTCACCGGCACGATCGACGGAGTCGAACGATGAACGCAAGACACGCTCTAATCTGCGCGATCGCCGTCGCACTCGTCCCCGGCGCGGCCGTCGCCGGCCGCTTCGGCGGTGGCGGCGGATTCTCACGTCCAGCCGGCGGGTTCGATCTTCATAACGACGCCGCGGCGTCCCATCCCCCGCAGGGCGGGACTCACTCGAGCACAGGACCGTACGGGACAAATCGCACCACGTCCGTCTCGAATACGGGTGGCGGCTACAACCGGACGACGACGGCGCAGAACGGTTCCTATAGTCGAACCAGCAGCGGCAGCGCCAATCAGAACGGGAACTTCTCGCACAGCACTAGCGCCTCGAGCCCGTACGGAAGCCGCAGCGGCAGCACGAGCGGAAACGTGAATAGCGGGAACTACTCGCACAATGGAAGCGGGAGCAACGAATACGGCGGCTCGTATAGCAACTCGGGATCCGGTAACTTCAACAATCACACCTACAGCGGATCCGGCACCGCCACCAACGCGTGGGGCGAAACCTACCATACCGGCACCTACGTCAACAACGGCTACGCCTATCACGGCGCCTACGTTACCAATCCGGTGTACGGCAGCTATCCGGTGTGGGGCTGGAACGGCGGAGTCGCGTGGTGGCCGGCGCCGTACTACTGGGGCGGCGGCTTTTGGGGCGCATTCGCGATCGGGGCGACGACTGCCGCGGTGTACGGCTCGATCGTGGCGGCCAACAACGTGACGTACACGTCGTACGAAGTGCAGCCGAGCAGTCCAGGCGCAAAACTTCTGTCCAGTTATCACCTCACGCAGACGCAATGCGGGGCGCCTAACCTCGTCGTGATTTACGGTCCGAACAATAGCGTCATCTGCGCGAATCCGAACGACCTGGTTGCCGCCGGCACCTATTCGCTCGACCAGCAAACGCTTACCATCGTTTCGCAGAAGCCTGCCGGGCCGTAAGTCTTCACAGCTAGCCTCAACTCACGCGCCGGCGTCGCCGGGCGTGGTTGCAGTGATCTCCTGCGCCGCCGGCAACCGTAAGACGAAGCGCGCGCCGCCGAGTGGCGACACCAGGGCACGGACGTCGCCACCGGCGCGCTCCGCGATCGCCTTGACGACTGCAAGCCCGATTCCGTTTCCGCTGCGCGACGTTTCTGCGCGCACGCCCAGTTCGAAGATGGCGTCGCTGTCGTCGCGCGCAATACCGGGCCCATCGTCGTCAACGATGACGACGGCGAATCCGCCGTCGCGGCGGCAGGCGACTTCGACGTTTCCCCTCTCTTCGCAATATTTTACGGCGTTTTCGACGAGGTTCAGCAGGGCGTGCATGCACAGATCGCCGTCGAGGCGCGTCCAAACCGGCACCGGCACGGAGGCGTGCATCGTGACGCCGCGTTCGCGCGCCGCCGGCAGAGCGGTTTCGAGCGCCGCACGCACGCAGTGCGCAGCGTCGCAGACGGCGCCGTGCGCCCGCGCCGAAAGATCGAGCATCGAAAACTCGAGCATGCCTTCGACGAGACGTCCGAGACGCAGGGCTTCGCGTCGCGCCGTTTCCAGAAAGCGCCGCGCCGTCGCCGCATCGACGTCGCCCGAGAGCAGCGTTTCGATGTAGCCCCGAATCGAGGTCAAAGGCGTGCGCAGTTCGTGGCCTACCGTCGCGAGCATCCGGCCGTGGCGGCGTTCCCGCGCACCGCGTTCGAGTGCCGCGTCGAGCGTGTCTGCAAGTGCGGCGATTTCTTCGGGACGCTCCACCCGCCACCAACCGGTTTCCATCGGGCGTCCGGTCAGCATCGCGGTCGCCGCGGCGGTGCGCTCCAAGGCCGCGCGGACGTCGCGCGCTTCCGGCGCGCGTCCGCTGCGCGACGGTTCGACCAACGCGACGGCGAAACGGTCGCAGCCGTCATCGTGCGCGAGAAGGTCGTCGCGCCGAACCACGCGCCGTGCCGCCAACGCAAAGGCCGTCGCCGTCCGGCGCTCGAGGCTGCGCGCGCTGCGTCGCCCGGAACGCCACGCAAGCTGCTCGAACTCGGGCATGCGAAAAACGAGCACGGGGACGCTGCTTCCGGACTGCAGGTGCACGCCAACCGCACGAGCCAGCGCGTCGAACGAGAGCATCGCCGGCACGGCGCCCAACTACGGATACTGAAACTTGTACCCGAAGCCGTGCACGGTCCGCACCATGTGCGGAAGGTGCCACGCACATTCGGTCTTCAGGCGCACGCGATGGACGTGCACGTCGACTGTGCGCTCGTCGCCGTCAAAATCAAAACCCCACACCTTCTGCAGCAGCCGCTCGCGCGACAGCGCCACGCCTTGATTGCTGGCCAGTTCCATGAGCAGCGCGAACTCGCGAGGCTTGAGACACACGTCGGTTCCGTCAACGCGGGCTTCGCGCGCGCGTTCGTCGATTTCCAACCGTCCGAAGGTAAGGGTCGCGCGAGCGCGCTCGTCGGCGTGACCGTCGCGGCGCAGCACCGCTTTGACGCGCGCGACGAGTTCGCGGGGAGAGAACGGCTTGCACACGTAATCGTCGGCACCGAGTTCGAAGCCGACGACGCGGTCGACCTCGTCGGTGCGCGCGGTAAGCATGACGATCGGCACGGCATGGCGTTCTCGCCGCAGCGTCCGAGCGACGTCGAATCCGTCGATGCCCGGCAAACCAACGTCGAGTACCACGAGGTCGGCGACGCCACGAGCCCGCCGCAGCGCCGCTTGTCCGTCCGACACCCCTACCACGGCGAACCCCTCGCGCTCGAGATGGTGCGTGACGAGGTCGCGAATTGCGGCGTCGTCCTCAGCGACGAGGATAGTCTGCACGGGCATGCTGGGAGGAGTGCCCGCGCGTACTCCGCTGGAGGACCCTTAGTGGACGGACGAAGAGGGATTCGCCGCCGGCGAGGATCGCGGCGCCGCACGTTTCGGCGGCGGACAATCGGCGTCGGCTCGAGCCTTCGCCGCGACGTACGACACGATGCGGTAAACGGAGTTGACGTTCACGTCATAACCGCTGCTGGCGTCGTGGATGGTCGCCGGGCCGAGCTCGATTGCTCCGGTGAAGTGGTCGCCGGTGTGGAAGTATGCATTGTCGTCGTTGGGACCGCTCTTCACGTGCTTGACGATGACGACACGATAGCTTTTCGCATCGGGAGCGGACGCGAAGATGAAGGTGTGGCACTCGCGCGCGAGCGGGACCACGATGGCGGGCTCGTTGGGGATGTACCAGAGCGTCCACTGTTCCGGAGCGGAGTTGCCGGCGCAACTCGGGAGCACCAACGCGCAGAGACCCAACAGAAGGGCGAGTGACCGTGACCGGCCGGTTAGCAAGCAGAATAATTCCGAGGCCATTCGCCGGGCTTATTCAGAGCCGACCGAAACCTTCCCTATTCGACCGCCACTCCAGCAAACGGGCCAAAGGCGGCCGCATGTTCGCGAAGCACGCGGTAGATCGTCGCCGCCGGAAAACCGAGCCGCTCCAGCCTCCGTGCCGCCGAGGCGTATGCGACCTCCGGGGCCTTGGCAGCTAACGCTTGGAAGGCTGCCGAGCAACGCTCTCGCTCGCCACGGTCGAGGTCGCGCACGGCTTGCGTGGCCGCCGCAGCGTCGATGCCTTTGCGCACGAGTTCGCCGACGAGTCGCGCATCACCAACGGCCTTGCGCTTCCCTTCCACGTAGAGTCTCGCGTAGAGGCGATCGTCCACGAAACCTTGCCGTTTCGCGCGCTCGACCGCCTCGCGTATTTCCGCATCGGTGTAGGGCTTGCGCTCCAAACGTTGCCACAACTGTGCTTCGGTGAGACGCTGGCGCGCCAGCATCCGCAACGCTGCGGCGTACGCGGTCACTCCTTTACCGCACCGACCACGACCGAGCCGTTGCGTGATACCGTCTTACCAAGCGCTTCGCGGATCTTGGCTTCGATCTCGCCCGCCAGCTCGGAATGCTCCTCGAGAAACGCCTTGGCATTTTCGCGGCCTTGTCCGATGCGCTGCTCGGAGTACGTATACCACGAACCACTCTTTCCGACGATGTTCTGCTCGAGCGCGACGTCGAGAATCGAGCCCATTCTCGAGATGCCGTGACCATAGGTAATGTCGAACTCGGCTTGCCGGAACGGCGGGGCGACCTTGTTCTTTACCACCTTTACGCGGGTGCGCGTTCCCACGACGTCTTGCCCGATTTTAATCGTTTCGAGTTTGCGTACGTCGAGGCGAACGGAGGCGTAGAACTTGAGGGCGCGGCCACCCGACGTCGTCTCCGGGTTTCCGAACATCACGCCGACTTTTTCACGAAGCTGATTGATGAAGATCATCACCGCCTTGCTGCGTGAAATTGCGGCGGTCAATTTTCGCAGTGCCTGCGACATGAGGCGCGCTTGCAGACCGACGTGAGCATCGCCCATGTCGCCTTCGAGCTCGGCTTTGGTGACGAGCGCGGCCACGGAGTCGACGACGATCACGTCGACGGCATTGCTCCGCGTCAGCATTTCGGCGATTTCTAGTGCCTGTTCGCCCGTGTCGGGCTGCGAAACGAGGAGGTTCTCCAAATCCACGCCCAGCGCGGCAGCGTAGGTCGGATCGAGCGCGTGTTCCACGTCGACGAAGGCCGCCGTGCCGCCCATTTTCTGCGCTTCCGCAATGGCGTGCAGCGCGAGCGTCGTCTTGCCGCTGGCTTCCGGACCGTAGATCTCGACGATGCGTCCGCGCGGCAAACCGCCCACGCCGAGCGCGAGATCGAGCGCGATCGATCCGGTTGGAACGATCTCGAACGACATGCGTTCTTGAAAATCGCCCATTCGCATAATCGAGCCTTTACCGAACTGACGCTCGATCTGAGCGAGAGCGGTATTGAGGGCGAGTTGCCGTTCGTCTTGAGCCGCCATGCGTGTTCCTCTCCTTAGTGCGTGATGGTGCGGGTCACCGGTTCCATGCGACGTTCTCAGGTGAGCGTGCCACCTGGTTGGCATTCTTCTCGGGCGATTCGTCGAAAAGTGCTTCGATAAACTCGGACGGCACGAACGGCTGCAGTGCATCGGGCGTCTCGCCTAGTCCGACCAGCTTCACCGGCACTTCCAATTCGTCGACGATTGCGACGAGCACGCCGCCCTTGGCGGTAGAATCGAGCTTCGTAACCACGATTCCGGTCAGCTCGGCCGCGGCGTTGAATAGCTTTGCTTGCGAGATCGCGTTCTGACCGGTCGTTCCGTCGACGACGAGCAGCGTTTCCGCGGGCGGTTCGCCGAGCTCGCGCTCCACGACGCGCCGGATCTTCTTCAGTTCTTCCATAAGGTTGATCTTGGTTTGCAGCCGTCCGGCGGTGTCGATGAGAATCGCGTCGGCATCGCGCGCTTTGCCGGCGCGCAATGCGTCGAAGACCACCGATGCCGGGTCGGCGCCTTCGGCGCCGCGGATCAATTCGCTGCCGCTGCGCGCCGCCCAAATACCTAACTGCTCGGCCGCGGCCGCGCGGAAAGTGTCGGCTGCCACGAGCACGACGCGTTTGCGCCGTTCGCGCAGCCGCATCGCCAATTTCCCGGCAGTCGTCGTCTTGCCGCTTCCGTTGACGCCGACGAACAGCACCACCGCCGGACGGCGGTCGAAGTGCAACTCGGCATTCGGAAGGGTGAGGAAACGTTCGACGTCTTTACGGAAACGCGCGACGGCCTGGTCGGTCGTCGTCCAGGCCTCTTGTTTCGAGACGGTCTGAAGTCCCGAGACGATCTTCTGCGTCGTCGGAACGCCGAAATCGGCGAGGATCAGCGTCTCTTCGAGCTCGTCCCAGAATTCCGCGGTCAGGGGCACGCCGGGGCGGCCCAAACGCGTGACCGCCGAGAATGCCTCCCGGGCTTTTCCGAGGGACGCGCGCAGCCGGACAAACCAACTCACGGATGGAGTTCTTCCCGGTGCACTATCGAACTCCTGTTCGCTATTCCGGGCCTTTTCAGCCGGTCGCGGAACGCAGGGCGAAACGCGCCGCCTGACCGTACAGATAGAGCCGATCGCCGAGCGTCCGCTCGAAGTCTTCCTTCTGAAGCACGTCGGCGAATCGTGGACTGCGCGCCAGCAAATCGAAGAGCATAGCGAAACGCGCCGGGCGGCGTTCGAGAAACCGCATGAGCTTTACCCGGTGCATCAGCCGGCGCGCGAACCGTGCGCCCACCGCGCCGGCGTAGCGCGCGGCCGCGCCTGCCGGACGATCGCGCTCGGCGGCGACGGCCTCTGCCGCCATCCGGCCACTCATTGCCGCCTCGAAAATTCCCTCGCCGTTGGTCGCGTCCACCAGACCGGCAGCCGTTCCGCCGAGCATCACCGCATCGTCGGAGAACGCCGCCCTCGGCGTACCGCCGTAGAGCAGATGCCCTTCTTGCTTCACACGTAACACGCTCACCGACGGATACAAGCGCTGACGAATGCGCTCGGTGAAGCGTTCGAGCTCCTCCCGCAGTTGCGCGCCGGGCATCTTTCCCATCACGCCGAGCCCGATCGCAAGATGGTCGCGCTTTGGAAACATCCACGCCACGACTTGACGGGCCGCGCTCGTGAGATAGTAATGCATCTCCATCGTTTGGTACGCTATTTCGTCTGCCCGCCCGTCGAGATAGACGCGGTATTGCAGCGTCGTAATCAATCCGTCGCGCCACGGCGCGTACTGTAACCGTGAAGACGCCGTCTCGCCCTGCGTGCGCACGTTGTCGGCGTTGAACGTGGCGCCGGACGCAAGAAAAACGTTGCGGGCGGCGATACGTTTTCGATTTCCCGCGACGAGGTCGGCGTACTCGACGATCGTCCGGCCGTCGCCGCCGCTTTCCACGCCGCGAAAGAGCGCTTGCGTTCGAACTTGGGCGCCTTCGCGGCGCGCCATGGTTCCCATCGTCCCGTCGAGTTCTTCGCGCGTCGTCGTGTGCCCGGGACCGTAAAAAACCGCGTGCTCGGCGCCGGTGATATCGAAGAGCGCGACGCGCGGCGTGTCGCAGTGCACGATCTCGCGCGGCAAATCGAACGTCCGGCAGAATCCGGGACGCAACCCGGCCGCACAAACGCGCTTCGCACCAACGACCGGGTCTTTTTCGAGCACGACCGTTTCAACGCCGGCCCGCGACGCTTCTCGCGCGGCCGTCGCACCAGCCGGCCCGCATCCGACGACGACGAAATCCGTGGTTTCCATTCTACGCGTATTTCGCTTCGGCGCGCCGTTCGCTTGCTGCTGCAACCAAAGCAAGAGGGCCGGGAGGCAGGCTCCCCGCGAGCGTCGCATTTCCGTTCAACTCCCCAAGCCGCAATTGGAGCATCGAGCATGAGCGCGACGACATCGCGATTTCTCTTTGGCTGTACGCTGACGGCGCTGCTGGCAGGCTGCGCAACACCCGGCCAGCACTTCTCGCCGCCCGGCGTGGCCGCACCCGGCGCCCTAACGCAGGCGATGGACGTTCCGAACGCATCGGCGCTGCTGTACGTTTCGGATCCGGAAGGCAACGACATAGCGACCTACACGTTTCCCGACGGCAAACCGGTCGCGACCATCCCGTTCGATCAGCCCGCCGGCATGTGCGTCTCCAAATCCGGAAACGTCTTCATCGGCGATCCAAACGACGCGCAAGTGCGCGTTTTTGCGCACGGTGGAACCAAGCCGCTTCGCTCGCTGAACGATCCGGGTTACAATCCGCTGAGCTGCGCGATCGATCAAAAGAGCGGGAACCTGGCCGTCACGAGTTTTATCGGCTCCAAAGGACACGGCAGCCTAGCAATCTACTCGCATGCGATCGGCGCGCCGAAGGTCTACTCCGACGCGAACATTCCGCACATGTTCTACGCCGGCTACGACGGTGCCGGGAATCTATTCGTCGACGGTACGACGTCGTCACGCAAAGTGGTCGTCGCCGAACTCGCCAAAGGGAGCACGCACATCGTTGCGATTCCGCTGAATCAAACCATCGCTACGGCGGGCGGCGTCGCGTGGGACGGCACGTATCTCGACGTCGCCGACGTCAACGCTTCCGTGATCTACCGCTTTAAGATCGCGGCCGGCAAGGGAACGAAGGCGGGCTCGATTCCGCTCAAAGGTTCGGCCTACGTCGACGAGTTCTCGATTCAAGGGTCGCAAGTGGTCGTTCCGGACTACATCAACGGGAAGGTCCATTACTACAAATTCCCGGGTGGCGGAACGCCGGTCAAGACGATCGACGGCCTTACGTCGCCGCTCGCAACGGTGGTAAGCAACTAGCCCTTCGTCCTTCGACTTCGCCTGCTGCGCAGGCTTCGCTCAGGATGACACCGTTCGCGCTCGGGGTGACACAGCGACGGCATGTTTTGCATGCCTTCGCTCAGGGTGACACAGCGGGGCGAAGCAGGACGGCCGAGCGGACACGCTGTATACCGGCCGGTCGGCCCTTCTGCGGGCCTTGTTTCCTACTACCCTATTGAGACGAGAAGGATTGGAATGACGGCACAGTCAGCGATCGTGGCCGGTTTGATCGGCGGCGCCCTTGCGGTGGTCTACGGAATTGCACTCACCTTCTGGGTGCTGCGGCAACCGGCGGGTAACGAGCGCATGAAGGCGATCGCCGCCGCCATCCAGCAAGGCGCGATGGCCTTCCTTCAGCGCCAATACCTCACCATCGGCATCGTCGCGATCGTGCTCGCGATCGTCATCCTCTTCGCGCCTACGCTCGGGAAAGAAGCCGCGATCGGGTTCCTGATCGGCGCGATTCTGTCGGGAGCCGCCGGCTTCATCGGCATGCTCGTTTCGGTGCGCGCCAACGTGCGCACGGCAGAAGCCGCTCGCGGCGGACTGAAGCCCGCGCTCAACGTCGCGTTCCGGGGCGGTACCGTCACCGGCATGCTGGTCGTCGGCTTGGGATTGCTCGCGGTGTCCGGATACTATTGGATTCTTCAGCAAGTCAACGGCGGTGACGCGGGACTGTCGCTCAAGGCGATGGTAGGACTCGCGTTCGGATGCTCGCTCATCTCGGTCTTCGCCCGTCTCGGCGGCGGCATTTACACGAAAGCTGCCGACGTCGGCGCCGATCTCGTCGGCAAGGTCGAGGCCGGAATTCCCGAAGACGATCCCCGTAATCCGGCCGTCATCGCCGACAACGTCGGAGACAACGTCGGCGACTGCGCCGGCATGGCCGCCGATCTCTTCGAGACATACTGCGTCACGACGGTCGCGGCGATGCTGCTCGGCAACTTGATTTTCGGAAGCACCATTCCCGGCGCGACGACGTTCCCGCTGGTCTTAGGAGCACTCTCGATCGTCGCCTCGATCATCGGAACGCTCTTCGTCGGAATCGGAAACGTACAGAAAAGCCGCATCATGGGCACGCTCTATCTTGGCATGGGCGTCGCGAGCGTACTCGCGCTCGTCGGCTTTTGGTTTGCCGCCGATCGGACGTTCGCCGGTGCGATCGGCGTAACGCCGTTGGCAATTTTCATCTGCGCGCTGGTCGGCGTGCTCATCACCGTCGCAATTACACTCATCACCGAGTTTTACACCGGTTCGCAGTTTCCGCCGGTCCAGCACATCGCGAAGGCCTCGATCACCGGTCACGCGACGAATATCATTGCCGGCCTGGCGGTCTCGATGCAAGGCACCGCGCTCCCGGCCATCGTCATCGTTATCGGCATTCTCGTCAGCTACCACTACGCCAACGTATACGGCGTCGGCATCGCCGTGATGTCGATGCTCTCGCTCGCCGGCGTCATCGTCGCGATCGATTCGTTCGGACCGATCACCGACAACGCGGGCGGCATTGCGGAAATGGCCGAAATGCCCGAAGACGTGCGTAACGTCACCGACCCGCTCGACGCGGTTGGAAACACGACGAAGGCAGTGACCAAGGGCTACGCGATCGGCTCGGCGGCGCTGGCAGCCGTCGTGCTGTTTGCCGCATTCTTAACAGAACTGATTCAGCACAAGTGCCCTGGAGCCGAAGCCGGTCAGTGCGTCGATTCGGTGAAAAACCTGTTCGCGATCGGCAATCCGTACGTTCTCTGTGGCCTCTTCATCGGCGGCCTGCTGCCGTATTTGTTTGCATCCCTGTCGCTGGAAGCCGTCGGGCGTGCCGGCGGTGCGGTGGTCGAAGAAGTGCGGCGCCAGTTCCGCGAAAATCCCGGCATCATGCAGGGCACCGCGCTGCCAAACTATGCGACGACCGTCGACATCGTGACGCAGCACGCCCTAAAGGAGATGATTCTCCCGGCGCTGATTCCCGTCGGTGTCCCGCTCATCGTGGTGCTGCTCTCGGCGTTTAACGTGCTTCCCGGATGGGACGGCGCGCAGATCATGGGCGGCATTCTCGTCGGATCGATCGTCACCGGTTTCTTCGTCGCGATTTCGATGACGACCGGCGGCGGCGCGTGGGACAACGCCAAGAAATACGTCGAGGACGGCCACTACGGCGGCAAAGGCTCGATCGCGCATCAGGCTGCGGTCACCGGCGATACGGTCGGCGATCCCTACAAAGACACCGCCGGTCCGGCCATCAACCCGATGATCAAGGTGTTGAACATCGTCGCGTTGCTACTCGTCGGCTTCCTCGTCCACTAGCGACACTTCGTTACCACAACTGGACGACGAGTCCGGCCCCGACGTAGCGAAACGCGAGGCCCGGATCGCCGATCAGCGAGTGCCCGTACTCCACGTCGATTTCCGTGCGCGTGCCAAGCAGCTTTTGCACGCCGCCGTCGAGGAACGCGCGTCCTCCGAGGTTGGGCGCGAGCTTCGACACGTAGACGTATTCGGCGTAAAACTGATAGTAGTGCGGGATCTGCGTCGTCAGCACGACCGACGGCGTCGTTACGCCGTAACGTGCGTGAACGCCGTCGGGTGTAAAGCCGCCCGTTGACGACACGGCGATCGTGGTACCGATGCCGGCCGCCGGACTCAACGCATAACTGACGTCGAGGTTCCCGGTAAGCGTCGCGTTGCCGGCAGAAAGGAAGCGCGATCCGTTCGGCGGCAGGTCGAGCGCGTCGATCGCGAAGAGCCATCTTCCAGCCGGGGCAAACTCGTACTTCGCACCTAATCCGGAATCCGTAACGCCGTTGGTCACGCTGCCCGTCTCGCTGGGCGCGTATTGCCGCGTTGCGACGTAGTTCGGCCCGGTGACGTCAAGCTCGAACCGCGGCGCGACGCCGACGCGCAGAAAATTTTGCGGCACCTGGCTTTGCACCGAACCGTTCGAGGGCGTACCGTTCACTTGATTCTGATAGCCCAACTCGAAGACGGTGGTGTGCGGCGCGACCGCGCACGCGCTGTAGCCGACGGTCGGACGGTTTGCGGTTGCAAGGAGACGTCCAGGGCCGCCGCACGGATCGAAGGGCGTAGGCGACGGGGACGGCGACGCGTAGCCCGCCGCCGGCGAGATCGTTTGGGACCGGACGTACGCCGGTAAAACTGCGAGCGCGCCGCACGCGCACGCCGCCGGCATGCGCCGGAGGAAGCGCAGCACGGAGTCGCGTTCAATCACGACGAGCGCTTACGCTGCGCGCGCGGCGAGTTCGGCCTCGTACTTGCGGTAGATGAAGTAGTAACTCGAGGCGATGAAGGCAATGGCGAAGCCGAGCAGCGCGTCGCCGATTGCAATTGAGAGACTGCCGCGGTGCGGCATGAGCGCGCGCACGCCCGCCCTCAATCCGAATGCAACCAGAAAAATTACGATGGTCACCCACGACGAACCGAGATACATGACGCCGGGTTTGTCGGTCGGACGCACGTCGGTATGCATGCCGCGGAGCACGCCGAACGGGATCCCGATGATTGCGCCCGCAACGACGCCTGCGGCAATTTCCCACGCGGCAATCGGGTCGAGACGTTGCGTCGCGTAGATTCCCCATCCGGTTATGGCGATGAGGATGAGCGGGCCCACCCACATGCGCGTCACGCTGATGCGCTGCGGCCGGAAAAACCGGACCGCCAGAATTCCGACGACGACCACGAGCGGCAGCAGCTGCGTCCACCAGGGAACGCTCGGACTATGGCCCATAGCTCGCGGCTTTCAGCGTGACGCGGACGAGAGCGGCGCCGCGCGCGTTACTTGATTTCGACCTTGGCGCCGGCTTCTTCGAGCTTCTTCTTGACTTGCTCGGCTTCGTCTTTGGTGACGCCTTCTTTTACCGGCTTAGGCGCGCTTTCGACGAACGCTTTGGCTTCGGTCAAACCGAGGCTCGTGAGTTCGCGAACGGCCTTGATCACCTTGATTTTCTCAGGTCCGGCTTCGGCGAGAATCACGTCGAATTCGGTTTGCTCGGCGGCCGGCGCGGCTGCGGCAGCGGGTGCGGCCATCATCGCAGCGGGCGCGGCGGCGGAAACGCCGTACTTCTCCTCGAGCTGCTTCACGAGGTCGGCGAGTTCCAGAACGGTGAGTTTGTCGATTTGGTCGATAAGTTCGGCGAGAGCCATGATACGAGTCAATCTCCTTAAGCGTTGGGTGCCGCGGCTTCTTTTTGCTCGCGGATTGCGTTGAGAACGCGGACGAGTCCGCTTTGATTGCCGGAAAGCACGGTAACGAGACCGCGTAACGGGCTCGCCAGCGAACCCACGAGCCGGGCGATGAGTTCGATTTTGGGCGGCAGCTTCGCCAGCACGTTGACCTGCGCCGCATCGACGACGTCGCCGTCGATGAATGCCGCCTTGATGCCCAGTTTCTTGGTGGAATCGCTAAACGTTTTCAGCGCTTTGGCCGGAGCAACCGGATCGACGCCAGCAAAGACGATGCCGGTGGGACCGCTGAGAAACTCTTCGAGGCGGGTGGCGACCTCGCCGCCGGCGATACGAAAGAGCGTATTCTTTACGACGGAATACGTGCTGCCGTCTTTGCGAAGTTCGCCGCGCAGTTTCGTAATCTCGTCGACGGTCAAACCTTGGTAATCGGTCAAGAAAAGATTCTTTGCGGCGGCAAGCCGGTCGCGCAACTTCTGAACGGCCGATTCTTTGCGTGCGGTTGGCATGTGGTACGTACTCTTTTCTGCGGCGCCGACGATGCGAAGGGTCCCGATAAAAAACGAAAGCGCCCATCCGACCGGAGGGCGCACCAATGCGTCGCAAAGCTTCGCGGGTCGCATCCTCGGCAGGTCATTTCGATTAAGGCCAAAACAGGCCGCCTACGGTCTTCGGAGCCTGTGGTAGATTACCACAGGTCCGCACGCGCTGCAAGCCCGGTGGAGGACGGCATCAATGGCATCGGCTCCCGAAAACATCGATCGCACCCGCTTTCTCGGCACCGCGGGCCTCGGCTTGGCGGCAATAGTCGCGTCGGGTGGCGGCAACGCCCTCGCGTCCGGTGGTCCCGCGGCAAAGGCCGACACCCCACTCGAGGCCATCCACCTGCTGCAAGCCGGCAACGACCGTTTCATCAAAGGCCAAACTGTTTGCGAATCGCTCACCGCACGGCGCCTTGAGCTGACCGCCGGTCAAAAGCCGTTCGCGACGATCCTCAGTTGTTCCGATTCGCGCGTCCCGCTCGAGACACTCTTCGATCAGGAGCCCGGAAATCTGTTCGGGATCCGCGTCGCAGGCAATTTCGTCACGGACTTCGGCCTGGGAACGATCGAGTACGGTGTCGCGATGCTGGGCACACCGTTGATCGTCGTGATGGGGCACAGCAACTGTGGTGCCGTCGACGCTGGCATCAAATACGTCGCCAACGGCACGACGCAACCCGGCCACATCATGGATCTCGTCAAGAAAATCGAGCCGGCGGCCAAGGCTACCAAAGAGCAGCCGGGGAGCTGGCTACACAACGCGATCGTTCAGAACGTCCGCAATAACGTCGAAGCCATCTCCAAAGGCTCGACAATCGTGGCCGATGCCGTCAAGGCCGGGAAGCTGTTGGTCACCGGCGGCGTCTACGACCTGTATTCGGGGCGCATCAGCCCCCTGATGACGCTCGAGAAGCTTAAGAAACCGTCGCCTTGATCCGGTTTGGATCGACCTTCACACCCGGCCCCATCGTGCTCGTGAGCGTGACGCTGCGGAGATAGGTTCCCTTCGCGGCGGACGGCTTCGCGCGAACGATCGCGTCGAGCAGCGTCGCGACGTTTTCCGACAGATGCTGTTCGTCGAACGTCGCTTTGCCGACGATCGTGTGAATGATGCCCGTCTTGTCGAGGCGGAATTCGACCTTGCCGGCTTTGATATCGCGAATGGCGGCAGCGATGTTGGGCGTGACGGTTCCGGCCTTCGGATTGGGCATTTTTTGTGCCAAGATGCGTCCCAGTTCCTTACCAACTTGCGCCATCATGTCGGGCGTCGCGACCGCGACGTCGAACTCCGTGAAGCCGCCTTTGACGCGATCGATCAAATCCTGATCGCCGACGATGTCGGCGCCGGCTTCCTGCGCAGATTTGGCGTTGTCGCCCTTCGCGAACGCGATCACGCGAACCGTGCGGCCCGTCCCGTGCGGTAACAGCACGGTTCCGCGCACGTTCTGATCGCTCTTCTTCGGATCGACCCCGAGACGAATGTGCGCCTCGACCGTTTCGGCAAACTTCGCGTTGGCGTTCTTCTTCACGAGCGCGATCGCTTCGGGCGGCGTGAAGAGTTGGCGCCGGTCGTACTCGGCGGTCAGTTTCTTAAAGCGCTTTCCGTGATGTTGCGGCATTATGCTTCTACCTCGACGCCCATCGAACGCGCCGTTCCTGCGACGATCTTCTTAGCGGCATCCATGTCGTTCGCATTGATGTCGGGCATTTTCACCTTGGCGATCGATTCGAGCTGCGATTGCGTCAGTTTGCCAACCTTGTTGCGATTGGGTTCCTTACTGCCCGATTCGATCTTCAGCGCCTGTTTGATGAGGAATGAAGCCGGCGGCGTCTTCGTGATGAACGTGAACGTACGGTCTTCGAAGACCGTAATCTCGACCGGAATGATCATGCCCGCCTGCGATGCCGTACGCTCGTTGTACTGCTTGCAGAAGTCCATGATGTTGAGCGAATAGGGTCCGAGCGCCGGCCCGATCGGGGGCGCGGGAGTCGCTTTTCCGGCGGGAATTTGCAGGCCGATTTTGCCGACGATTTTTTTAGCCACGATACTCTCCTTAACGATGCATCGTTACGCGATGCTTCTGCCCCTCGTAAGACCTCACGCACCGGGGTCGCTTGCGTGAGAATGCTTCGACCGCGCGCCCTACGGGCGCTCCGCTGCGAATGACGCGGTTAGACTTTTTCCACCTGGAAGAATTCGAGTTCGACCGGCGTTTCGCGTCCGAAGATCGAAATGAGCGCCCGCAGGCGTTCCTTCTCCGGTGCGATCTCGTCGACGATGCCGGTGAAATCGAAGAACGGGCCCGACGTCACCTTCACGCGATCGCCCTTCTTGAAATCGATCTTCAACTTGGGCGCCTCGATGCCCATCTGTTTGAGAATCGTCTTGACTTCTTTTTCTTGCAGCGGCACGGGCTTCTCTCCCGGTCCGGGGCTGCCGACGAAGCCGGTGACGCCTTGCGTATTGCGCACGACGTACCACGACTGATCGTCCATGATCATCTCGACGAGGACGTAACCGGGAAAAACTTTCTTGGGCGTGATCTTGCGCTTACCGTCTTTGAACTCGACCTCGTCTTCCATGGGCACGAGCACGCGGAAGATCTTGTCCTGCATTCCCATCGAGTGAATGCGGCGCTCGAGATTCGCCTTCACCTTGTTCTCGTAACCCGAGTAGGTATGAACGACGAACCAGTTGCGGTTGTCTTTGCGCGGCGCGGTTTCGACCGCCTCGAGCGTTTCTTCGGCCGCACCGAAGCCTTCGTTCGCGACCGCAGATTCCACTTCGGAGGCTTGGTTCTCGAGGTCTTCGGTTTCGCGCACGACCGTTTCGAGCGCATCCTCTTCGGGTGCAGCTATTTCGGGCGCTGCGGCGTGGGGCGCTTCCGTCCCGGGCGTTTCCGTGTCGGGCGCTTCCGTTTCCGGCGTATCTGCGCCGGCGTAAGGCGCTTCAACGCCGGTTTCGTGCGCGGGCGTCTCCGGCGCGGTGGATTCGGGCGGCAACTGGCCGCCGATTCCCGACATCGTTTCGTGCATGATTATCCGGTGACCGGATGGATCAAACTGAAGAGCCATCCGAAAAGTTGATCGAGAACGAACGTGAACAAGCCGACTCCAACGACCAGGACGATCGTTAAAATCGTGGCCGACATCCACTCCTCGCGCGTGGGCCACGTGACGCGCCGCATTTCGGCGATCACGCCTCGGACGAAGTCCTGGCCGACGACTCGCTGGGCGGTTTTCTTTTGCTCGTTCACCAAAGATTCTCTCTAGGGAAATTGGCAGGGCGGACAGGACTCGAACCTGCAACCAACGGTTTTGGAGACCGTTGCGCTACCAATTGCGCCACCGCCCTATACCTACTTGGTTTCGCGGTGGGACCGGTGACAGCGGCACCAACGGCAGTACTTGCTGCGCTCCAGCCGCTCGGTCGTCTTCTGCTTATTTTTCTGCGTATTATAGTTCCGGCGTTTGCACTCGGTGCACGCCATCACGATCATTACGCGCGTTTCTTTCTTTGCCATTAGCCTATCACGACATGAAGAAAACGGACCCGGGGTCCGTTCGAACTCCCATGCTAGCATACCGCAGCGGCACTCGCAAGGCTACGGCCCCCAGCGTTCTTTTTGGCCGGGAAGCGACCTTACGACCGCCTGCTGTTTTAACCCTGCGCCCGGCCAGAATCGAACTGGCAACCTTGGGCTTAGGAGTCCCCTGCTCTATCCAGTTTGAGCTACGGGCGCGCAGTGGATTCGCCTTATTTCATGCGGGTTTGCGCCGCATCGACCTCGTGAACGATCGCCCTCGAAACGCCCGCGGTTGCCAAACGGTTGCCGTGCGCTGCCAGGCATCTCTCGCCGAAGCATCAATTCTGACCGGTCGCACGGCGCGCCTCTGCTGCTGCGATCGCGTTGTCGATACCGGCGACCGCCCGCTGCCCGCGACGACGTGCCCGTAGACGTTCAAGGTTGTCGAGGCCGAGGAGTGCCCGAGCAACGCGGCGACCGTCCGAACGTCGATTCCGCCTCCTTGCGCACTCTTACGGCGATAGACGCTTCCCTGACCTAGCACAAAAGAGGAGCCGCCCGTAATATTTGCGAGCGGCTCGATTTTTTTGCGACGCGAGCGATGAGAGCTTATTTGGTGCTAGTGCCAACCGTCACGGCGAAAGCGAGTAGACGGTGCCGATGCCGCCGCTTGAACCACCTGTACCACCAAGTTCGGTCGTGCCATAGAGCGTGCCGTTCACGTTGGTGAGGCCGCCAGCCGGGTTCGCGCCGTCGGGGGAGCCGGCGAAGCTATAGAGCACGGTTTCCGTCCCCGAGGTCGTCACGCTAAAGACCGCGCCGCTCCCGCTTGCCCCACCGTAATAGGTCGTGCCGTACAACGTATTCCCAACGTTGGTTAGGCCGGCGACCGGAGTTTCGCCATCGGGGCTGTTCCCGAAGCTGTAAAGCAGGCTATACGCGCCGGAGGATGCTTTGATGCTGAAGACTGTGCCGAAACCATTTGCACCACCGGACGAGGTCGTTCCGTAGAGCCTACCGTTCACGTTGTTAAGGCTTCCGTACACTGGGGTCGCACCGTCGGTCGGTCCATCGGCAAAGCTGTGGAGTTGCCTATACATGCCGGAGGTTGTAATACTAAAGACCGTACCGCATCCCGAACTACCGCACCCTGCACCACCTGATTCGAGTCGTGCCGTACAGCGTGCCGTTTACATTGGTCAGGCCCGAAGACGGGCCGGCGCCGTCAGTCCCGCCGGCGAAGCTGTAGAGCACGGTTTCCGTGCCTTTCTTGGTGATCTTAAAGACGGTACCGGCTCCGTTCGCGCCACCTTGGGTGCTCGTGCCATAAAGCGTGCCGCCCACGTTGGTTAGGCCGGAATATGGGACTGCAGCGTCGCTTCCGCCGGCGAAGCTGTAGAGCACCCTCGCCGCGCCGGACCCTGTGATCTTATAAACCGTCCCTTCGTTGTGTGTCCCACCTCTGGTAGTTGTGCCGAACAGCGTGACGTTCACGCTGGTCAGGCCCGCAAATGGGACCTTGGGTTGACCGCTGCCGCCAAAGGTGTGGAGCAGGCTGTACGTTCCGGAGGGCGTGATTGAAAAGACCGTGCCGGTGCCCGAGCCGCCGAATCTGGTCGTGCCATAGAGCGTTCCGTTTACGTCGGTCATAGTATCCCCTGGGATCGCGCCGTCGGGGCTGTCCGCGAAGCTATACAGCACGGTTTCCGTCCAGAGTGGACGCGCGTGCCGATTAGGCAGCGCAGGTCGCGATTGCAGCGAGGGCGTGAGCGACCCGGCGCCCGGAGCGAGATTCGATTGAGGCGTGCCGGAACAGCCCGCAAGAATAATGACCGTAAAGGCGACAACTGCGGCGCCTATTCGTGAGTGCATGTTTCGTCCGTTTAAGCACAACGACGCCGGGCCGCTTAAGGGTCCAATTGGGGAAACACGGTACGCTAACGATTTCATGAGATTTCCCTTCGGGGCTGAAGACCCGAGACGCACACGGCCGCAGCGTCCCCCGCTCATGTATCGATGATGCGGTTTCTGCATGATATCCGGAACGGACACTTGGACAACTGACTTGGACAAGTGGTGCTCTCGCCCGAGCCGACCGAGGCCGAGCCAGACTAGACTCGTTTACGCCAGCAGGCTCCTCGAACACGCATGCCTCGGTGCAGAAGCTCCCTTTTGAACATCAGGGTTCATCCGCTAACTCTCAACTGATGAGACCCCTAAGAAGGTCCCAATGCGCGGGACGCGCGTCCCGGCACGACGGTTAACTTCAACAGAGTTTCAACGCGTTCGCGAGTTCGATGGCGTTACCGCGACCGACTCGGCCGGCAATGCGTATACCTTTAAAGGCGTTGGCAACGCCCAAGTCGAGGTACCCAACGGCGGTACGCTGCACGGCGCAGGCGTCGGCAACATGACGATCGTGGGCAGTGGGCCGGACGCAGGCGTTAGCGTGCACTTCAACGCCGACATCAGCGTTGACGGTGGCGGTAATCTCTCCCTAACGTTCAATAAGCTCGACATCAACTGCCACTAAGACACGGGTAGATTCACTGAAGGAGGTGCCGAATTCGTTCGGCGCCTCCTTTTTGCAACTAGCGGCTTGCGTCGCACACCGAATCAATCGGGGACGACCGCTTGGCTGCCCGCGGAAAAACCTCTACAATGACGGGACGGCCTGGTGAGGGCCGCTGGAGCATATCGCAGGAGGTTTACCCGTGAAACTTCTCTCCATTGTATTCGCACTAGCCGTGCCGGTCGTTGCCGGCTGTAGCGGGCAGGCGTTGAAGCAGCCGTCGCTTCCCGCGTTGCCGGTGCCGTCCATCGGCGCCGATGCCGCAGCGAAAATCGGGGCGAACGCAACGTCCCAGAATGTCTACTGGACGCTTTTCTACGCACGCCCGAATCCGCAGGTAGAGATTGCGAAGTTGCCCTTGAAAGCGACTTCGCAGGTTACGCGGATCGACGGGAATGGCGACAATCAATTCGTTTGCGCGAACGCTATCCGTTCGGTTGGATCGAAGCTGTGGGTGATGAACCTGTCGCCGTGCCATGCGTCCGACTCGAGCATCGTTCAGGTGTACTCGCTGCCCCTGACGACGCACAGCAAGCCGACCTTGACGTTCGTCCTCTCCGGCCCCGTCGACGGGGATCACATGACCTTCGACGCGTCGGGAAACCTGTGGGTCTCATCAGAAGGGAACAACACCGTATACGAGTACACGGGACCCTTTACGTCGAGCGGTACGTTACAACCGGCAAAAAGGATCACCCTGGGACTCAAAACGCCGCAAGGCTTAGGTTTCGATTCCAAAGGACGTCTGTTTGTCGCGAACACGGGAACGACTTCCGGCAAGAACGCGATCGCCATCTTCAAGCCACCGATTTCGAATAGTAACCCGCAGTTTTTGAAGGGCGTCATCGCGCCGAGCGGACTCATATTCGACCGCGACGGCAACCTCTACGTGTCGTCCAATGGAACGCCTGGTGGGATCGCGCAATACGCGAGCAATCATCTCACGGCGGGAGACTCCCCCTCCATTGTCGACTCGAAGGGCATCGCGCCCGGTGAGTTCGGAGCGGATCTGAATTTCGATAACGCCGGGAATCTCTACGACGCCGATTGCGGCGACAAACCGGGCATTTATTCGTATCCGACGGCGACGAAACCGTTTAGTTCGACGCTGGCTCCCTCGTTCTATACGAACAAGAGTATTAAATCAGTAGGCTGCGTCTGGGGAATCAGCATTCACTAAGAACACGGCGGCCATTGCTCCCGCCGCCGAGCCCAAGAGGATCTCGGGTTGTAAATCGTCGTGAGGAAAGGAATGTTGAGCCCCATGAAGACCGAGAAAATCGCTCTTTTCGATCTCGATGGCAGTCTGGCCGACTTTGACGGTGCCATGCGGCGGGATTTACGACGAATGCGTTTCCCTGGTGAACCCGAGATCGCCGACGACACCAACTTACACGATCTCGAAGATCGGTTCGCGTATATAAAAGCGCGAATGGATTTCATCAAATCGAAGCGTGGCTGGTGGCGCCAGCTCCCCCGCATCGATTCCGGGTTTGACATCGTGAGCAAGGCTCAAAGCATCGGCTACCATATAGATATCCTCACGAAAGCCCCTCGTAAGCAGCCTCAAGCCTGGATGGAGAAGGTCGAATGGTGCGAGGTGCAGCCGGAACTAGCTCACGCCGACATTCACCTCGCAATGAACAAAGGACTCGTCTACGGCAAGTTGTTGTTCGACGACTATCCGGACTTCATGACCCAATGGCTGCGCCACCGGCCACGCGGGCTCGGTATTATGCCGGTGACGCCGTACAACGCCGATTATAGGCATCCGAACGTCGTGAAATTCGACGGCACCAATGTAGGAGCCGTCGTTTCTGCAATGCAGATCGCGTACGACCGTGACGAAAAAGAGCCGCTGCTCTTGTCGTAAAACGGGAGTGCGTCTAACAGTTATACGCGCTGAGAAAGGTTTGGAGATCCGAAATTTGCCCCGCATAGTAGAACGGGATGCGGCCGTAGCGAATGTCGTAGATCTGAAAAGCGCCGCCGTTTCTTAAAAGCAGCAGCGTGACGCTCCTTTTGGCCTGAGTGCCGCCAAAGGCGAACGTTATGGGGACGAAAGTGACCTCCCGGATCTGAGTCTCCGCCCCGGAGCGGGGCACGCTCAGATGGCCGACCGCCGGGAAGCCGACGGCAAACGACGTCGCCGGCGATGCGGCGCCCACGTACGGATCGAAGTTCGACATTTTGTCGATGCTTTGGCCGGGCGTCGTGTTGACGTAGAACTGATATTTCTCGCCCTCGCTCTTGAAATACGACCCGCTGAGTTCGTCGTAGAGTTCCGGGTCGAAGAGCGTCTTGACTTGAGCGAAGTGTTTCTCGGGATGGCCGTGCTGCAAGAGATACCATTCGTAAAACTTCACCACGACGGCGGCCGCCCCCGACGTTTGTGGCGCCGCAGGCGCTTGGGCGGCAACCGCCGGCGCAGCGACACTCAGCAGAGCGGCGCAAACGAGGCTCGCACGACGCCCCGCCGCAATTGGCGAAAGACGCATTAGAAGATCGCCACGGCAATCTGCACGCTCGTGACGCGTGTTTTGGGCCATTGCACGGTATGCGCCGTCCACGTCGCCGTCGACCGATCCGTCTGGCCGATGATCCATCCGCTGCGGCGGCACGCGTAGTTCAGCCGTTCACCGTGGACCGCATCGGTCGCGCCGACCACGAAGACGCACGTGTCGCCGCTCGTGAGGCGCAAGCCCCACGGTTCGCCGCTTGGTTGAAGCATTTTGGCCGTTGGATCTTCCGCAACTTCGAGCGGGCTCTTTAGTGACAGGAGCACGACGGATTTCGAAAACGGGCTGACGGCGCACGCGACCACGCGCGTCTTCGACGGTCCGAAGCACGGATCGTATATCCCAATGCAGCGCCACGCATCCGGCCGGTCCGACGCGAGCGAGTGCGTCCAACACGAGCCGGCGACTCGCTGTGAGATCGTGTAGCCGGCCGCGAGCCTGCCTTCCGTCCAAGGACGAAAGACGACGACCGTCGTTCGCGCGGCGGCCGGCGCCGGCGACGACGCCATCAATACGATCGCAATCGAGCAGGCGAAACCGGCTATCCTGGAGACCACCAGCAGCACCTCCTCAACGCGTTACGGAGCGGCCACGGCAATCGCTGCCGGCCGCTGATCTCGGATTCTTCGAACGCACGGTTCGTCCTAGACGGCTCGCGGTTTTGACGGTTAGGATTGGCTGGTGATTCGCTTGGCCTGCGCCGTCCTCTCCGCCATTCTCGTGGGAGCGATGCCTGCGACCGGGTTTTCGATCGACAAATCCCGCTACTTCTCCGGTCCGCAGGTCGAGCAGGACTCGCGCGCAGCGGCCATCGCAGCGGCGCGTGCGTTCACGCGTTCGGCGGCGCCGCGCACGCGGGATGGTTGGTACCAATGGCTGCAACGATACGATGCGCTGCTCGTGGAACTCGAACGTCACGACGTCTACGTCTATCTGCGCGCCGAGGAGGACGATCGCGACGTGGCAGGCGCCGATGCCGACGCTGTTCTCGGGAACGTCGAGGAGGCCACGCACGCCCGGGTGGTGCGTGCTGCCAAGGAGCTCGGCGCGCAGGGGATCGCGTCGCTCACGGCAAGCCGACGATTAGGACCTTTCCGGTTTCTGCTCGAGCGTGCACTGGAGGAGTCGAAGCATCGGTTGAGCCCCGCCGACGCGCGAGCCGTCGCAACGGCCGTGACGCCGGTACTCGACGCATCGGCGACGACCTACAAAGCAATGCGGAAGTCGGGCGATTCGATTGAAAGCCGGCAGGATGCATACGCGGCACTGCTGGTCGCGATCGCGTCGGCGAACAACGGCGTCGCCCGGCTGCGTGGCTTTGGCGGTGCGCCCGAAGCGTCGTACTTCGACAAAGCACTGTCGGGCGCGTCCGTCGAGCGCGTACTGGCAGCGGTTAAATCGTTGCCTGCCTATGCGCGGTACCGTCAAGTGGCGAAAGCCGCGCCCACGCCGGCCTTCAGTCCGCCGCCCGTATCCCCGGCCGACGCCATCCCGCTGATTCTGGCTGCGGAGCAAGCAATGGGCGACGACTACGCCGGACAGTACGCCGCTTTGCTCGCGCCGGCAAACGGCCGCCTCGAGATCTGCACCGATCCGCATTGCGACCGCACCGGCTTTTCGATGGGCTTCTCGCGCGTGACGTCGGCGGTGTATTTCGGCAGCTACGACGGGAGCGCCGGCTCGGTGCGAGCGGTAGCGCACGAATCGGGGCATGCGGTACACCGGCAGTTCATGAACCTCCATCAGCCGATTGCCGCCTACAACGAAGGCCCGCACTTCATGTTCGAGTCGTTTGCGATCTTCAACGAACTGCTGTTTTTGGACCATCTCTACCGGACCGCTGCCACGAACGCCGCACGCGCCTACTACCTCGACTATTTCCTCAAAGACGCGACGTTTCAGGTCTACGGATCGGCCGAGGAGACCGACCTGGAGAGTGCCATCTATCGCGGCGTCGCCGATCGTTCGCTTCGAACGGCCGCAGACTTCGACGCGCTCACGCGCGCCGTCTTTGCGAAATACGATCCCTCATCCGCGGACGACCCGGCGACCGCACTCTATTGGGCGCGCGACCGGCTTTTTTTCAGCGATCCGCTGTACGACGTCAACTATTTGTATGCAGGCCTGCTCTCGCTGAAGTATTTCGACGAATACGAGCGTGCGCCGGCGGATTTTTCCCGCCGCTACGTCGCCCTGCTCAAGAACGGATTCAACGACACTCCCACGCATCTGGAAAAGCAGTTCCTCGGCATCGACCTCAACGACGAGGCGGGGCTGGTGCACGACGCCGGCCGATTGATCGACACGAAAACGGAAACGCTGGCGCAACTCTACGGCGTGCGCTAAAGCGAAGAGGCGACGCGATGAACGCCTCGCCTCTTCGCTTGGAACGGCAGGGTTGAGCTACTGGTCGTCGGGGGAATGGTAGTCGTCGGGCTGATGCAAGAAGTACTGCTTGTCGTACGGCGACTGGAATTGAACGAATTTGCGCGGCGGCTTGGTGAAGTCGAAGGCATCTTTTGCCGGCGAGATGGCGCGCCGGTCGCTGGCGGCGAGACGCTTCAGGTGAAACTGATCTTCGATAAATCTCAGGATGCTGCCGTGCTCGTAGTGAACGTGCGAAACGTAGCCCTGCTTGGCGTAAGGCGAGATGATCAGCATCGGAATGCGCATCCCGAGCCCGTCGTAGTCCACGTACTTCGGCGGATCGGGATCGAACCAACCGCCATAATCGTCCCAAAAAATAAAGATTGCCGTCGAATTCCAGTATTGGGATTGACCGACCGCGTTGACGACTTGCGTCACCCACGAAGGACCACTCTTGGAGCCGCTTCCTGCGTGGTCGGAGTTGGCCCACGTCGGCGTTACCCAGCTGACAGTGCGCATGTTCCCATTCGAAACGTCGTTGAGAAACTGCGAGGGCGGCGTAATGACGTCGTTTTTCCAGTCGGGCCCGTTACCGTTTTGGTAGATATGGTTAATGGCCTGATAGGCGCTCCAAATGTTTCCGACGTCGTTGGTGGAGGCGGCATAGAACGCCCAGGAGATCCCCGTCTTGTCGAGTTCGTCGCCGAGCGTCGTTGGATCCCAACAAACGACTTCGCTCCCGTTGGGGATCTGACGCTGCGGACCGACCTCGGAGATTTTGTCTCCGGAACCGCCGGGGCAGCCCCACGAACTGCTGGGGTAGTTTACGGCGCTCTCCGCCTGCCCGGAGATAATGTACTGGTGCGAGATGAAACTGCTCGCATCGAAGTTCGACGCGAACATCTTGTCGGCGAGCACGTACTGCCCCGCCATGTCGAAGTACGGCTGCACCTCGGTTTGCGGGACGTAGCTATACTGAGGGTCGGCGTTGGGACACTTCGGCTCTCCGAAGTGGCCGCAACCCGCATACTCGTTATTGAATCCGTTCATGCGACAGTTCGTTCCGGGAATGCTTCCGGTACCGTTGCATGCGGCAAAATACGAGTTCGACGAGTGGTCGATGTCCCAGGACGTTTCGAGTCCCAAGGGTTGAAGCGTAATTTTGTTTCCGTTAGAGTCGTAGCCGAACGTTGCGGTTTTTGCTCCCGGATACCCGTAAAACAAATTATTGAAGCTGCGGTTCTCTTGAACTACAATAACGATGTGCTGGATCTTGCCGCTGGTGGTGTGAGTGTGCACTCGTTCCGGCAAACCGAAATTCGGAGCCGAGAAAGACGCGGGAATACCGGGCGACGAGGTCGAGCCGCCGTTGGCGCTACAGGCGCTCAGCGACAGCGCGGCCGCCGCCACCAGAGACACCCGAATCGCGCCTGAAGACAATCGCATAGGTAGACGTTCTCCTCTCGCAGCGTTGCAAGGTGGGTCGTTTATACGGAACCGATACCAAGTCCCATGGCGGAAGAATGACCGGCCGTCTGCTTGCTCGCTGTAGGCCGGCTTAAGGGAAGGGTCATGGATTTCGTCTGCGCGGCCTCACGCGAAGGCCGGACGGTCCGCGCCGCTTGGGCACACCGCCAAATGTCAGGAACTCAGAAATAATCGCGGTTCCCTCACGGCGGACTTTATTGGATCAACTGTACGTCACCGAACTCGTGATAGCGGTAGCCACTTTCAGCGGCTTTCGCGTATGCGTCTTGAAGAAGGTCGGCATCGACGAAGGCATGCAGCAGCGAAATATGCGTCGCATTTGCGTCGTGGAAACCGGATAGCAATACATCGACGGCTCTCGGTCGATACGTTTCGCCGATAACGAGATCGGTCCAACCGCTCGTGGCGACCACGCCCTCGTCCGTCGCGGCACTCTCGAGCGCTCGGACCACGGTTGTTCCGATCGCGATCACTCGACGGCCGTTTCGTCGTGCGTTTTCAACACGCTCCGCCGTAGCATGCGAGACCGTAAAACGTTCGGGTGCCGGGCGTTCGAAAGCCTCGAAGCTGGACACTCCGCAGTGCAGCGTGACGCTCGCGATTTCCATGCCGCGAGCGCATAGCTCGGTCACGACGGATTTCGTAAAAGGGCGCGCTGCGGAGGGCATCTCGGAGGACCCCATCTCACGAGCAAACACAGTTTGATAATCTCGTAGGGGAAAACTCCGGCGGAGATATCCGTAGCTAATCGGCGTTCCGAACTCGGCGAGGTACGCGTACATCGGGGCATTGAGCCGAAATGTCCCGTACCACAAACGCGGTTGTCGCGGCTCGACCGGCGCAATCATCGCGGCCGTGGCACCGCCCGGGAGTGTTAGCGTTTCACCAACAGCGACCCGCCCGCGCGGCTCGACCATCCACAGCCGCTCGTCGATCTTCGTGCTCACGTGAAGGGGAATTGCGTCGCCGTTGCCTTGCCGCGCGAGGATCGAGGCAGGCAACGTTGCTGAATCGTTGACGACGAGCAGATCTCCGGCGCGCAGCAGCCTCGGCAGATCGCTAAAATGCGCGTGCGTATGCGAGCGCTTCTTCCGGTCGGTCACGAGCATCCGTACGCCGTCGCGCGCTACGCCCCGGTATTCGGGCGGCTCTGTCGCCTCAATCAAGCCGCGCGAAAGCATTTGTGCAGCCCTCACGCCGTCACGAGATCCGAAGCGCGCACGCGCTCGAAGCCACCCTTCATCTCGGCAATGGCGCGCATCAGCGCGCGGGCCGAATCCGCAGGATCCCGAAGCTCTGACGGATCGGCGTCGGGCATCGCATCTCGATGCATCGCCGTGTTCATGTCGCCCGGATCGAATACGAGCACGCGAGTCGAACTATTGCCTTTCACCTCGGCTGCCAGCACGCGTGAAACGTGTTCGAGCGCGGATTTGCTTGCGCCGTATCCACCCCACGCCGGATAAGCTTCCACGCCGGCGTCCGACGTGATGTTGACGATCGTGCCCGGATCGGATCGCGCCATGAGCGGCAACGCGTGTTGGATCAGATGGATCGGCGCAAAAACGTTGACGTCGAAAACGGCGCGAAACGTCTCGCGGTCGAGTTGATCGATTCTCGGTAAGGGCGTTTGTCCGAGCGTCGAGGCGTTGTTCACGAGCAGGTCGAGCCGTCCGGCCTGTTTCGCGGCCGCGACGAGCGCATGAACGTGTGCCGGATCCGCGACGTCGCCGGGGATCGCGGTGAGATTGCCGAGCCGCCCCTCGTCCTTCGACAAGGTACGGGACACGTCGTTGAGGATGGCACGACGGGTGCGTTCGAGCCGGAGCGGATCGCGGCCGTCGATGATGACCGTGAGTCCCTTACCGAGCAGCTCCCAAGCGAGCGCCTTGCCTAATCCTCGCGACCCTCCCGTGACGATCGCCACGTGTCCTGATTGAAACCATTCCATAACGAGAACGAGTTTATAACCTCAAGTATAGTTGAGGTCAAGATTGAAATGGAACTTCTTACCGTCGGCGAGATCGCCACGCGAAGCGACCTCCCCGTCTCGACGATTCACTTCTGGGAATCGAAAGGCTTGATCCGCAGCACGCGCAGCAACGGCAATCAACGGCGGTTTGCGCGAGCGGAACTACGGCGCATCGCCGTAATCAAAATTGGTCAGCGCGCAGGTATTCCGTTATCCGAAATCCGCGACGTCCTCGACACGTTGCCGGAAGACCGAGCCGTTTCCGCGAGAAACTGGTCGGCGCTATCGAATCGTTGGAAGCGCAGCCTCGACGACCGCATCGCGCGCCTCACCGCGCTACGCAATCAGCTCGGGCAGTGCATCGGCTGCGGTTGTCTTTCGCTCGACAAATGCTGGCTTCGCAATCCCGATGACAAGCTTGCGGCGCAAGGGCCCGGCCCGCGTCTGCTCGATTTCAGCCGATAAGTTGCTCCGACCGAATAGCGGGCGGCCGAGCGGGAACGGAGTGCGGATCTGGAGTTGCCCAACCGGCGGACGCCGGGGACGACTTGCAATAGCTACTCGTAGTCGGGCGGTCGCGGATCGTCGGGTTGCTGGTAAAGGAAGAAGTTCGGCCCTTTCGGCGCGACGATCGGCACGAACGGGCGCGGCCGCTGCATGAAATCAAAGCAGTCCAACGCCGGCGAGTTCGACCGCGCGTCGGCGGCGGCGAGCCGTCCCAGCCCGAAGACGTCTTCGGCGAACTTCAATATGCTGCCCGTTTCGTAGTGCACGTGCGAAACGTAGTCGTGTTTTGCGAACGGCGAGATGACCAGCAGCGGGACGCGGAAACCAAGTCCGTCGTAGTCGAGGTGCTCGGGCGGCTCGTGGTCGTAGAGACCGCCCCAATCGTCCCACGTGACGAAGATGGCCGTGTTATTCCAAAAGCGGCTTCGCCCGACCGCGTTGACCAGCGAGGTCACCCACGACGGACCGAATCCACCGCCGCAGTTCACGTGATCGGAGTTGGCGCAGATCGGCGTGATCCACGTGACGTTCGCCAATATTCCTTTGCCGACGTCGCTGATGAACCGCTTCTGCGGTGTAATTAAATCCTTCTTCCAATCCGGGCCGTAGCGAATGTGCCGGACGGCCTGGTAGCCCGACCACTCCCCGCCGTCGCGAAAGACCGTGCTCGTATAGAATCGCCACGAGCGGCGCGCTTGGTCGAGCTCGTCGCCGAGCGTCGTGTAATCGAAGCACGTAGGCTGAGTCTTGCCGTACGTCCGCTGTTGGGTCACGGTCTGCACGACGTCTTGATCGCCGCCTTCGCAGCCCCAATCGCCGTACGGGAGATCGACGCTGCCATGAGCTTGTGCCGCGATGATGTACTGATGCGAGACGAAACTTTCGTCCAAGTGCGACTGATGCATGTGGTCGGCCAGCACCCATTCGTGCGCCATGTCGAAGTACGGTTTCGAATCGGAATGCGGTACGTAGACGTACTCAGGATTTTTGGGGCCGCCCCAGTTCGAATCGAGATTGAATCCATCCATCCGGCAGCTGGTTCCCGGCAACTTTCCCGTTCCGCGGCACTCTCGAATCATAGCGTGCATCGAATGATCGAGCACGTATTGCGTCGCCAAACTCACCGGTTGCAGCCGGATCGTCTCGCCAAAGGAGTTTTTGCCGCTGGAAACGGTATCGGCGTGCGGGTAGCCCTGGAACAGGTTGTCGAAACTGCGGTTCTCTTGGTAAATGATGACGACGTGAAAGATCTTGCCGGCGCCGCTCCCGGAATCGGGCAAAAGACCGCCGCTGCCCGCGGCCGGCACGAATGCGCCTTCGCCCGCCGATTGACGCGACGCACTCGAGCACGCCGCGAACGCAACCGCCGCAATGGCGGCCGCTACGGCAATGGCCGCACGCCCAATGTTCACGTAGCGAGCATGCTACCCGCCGTGCGGCGCGGAATCCTCGCTCCGTGATGCGAAAGACGGACGAATGCTCTCCACCGCAGCGCTAGCAGGCGATGGGTTCGTCGGCCGTCACGACGAGCTGGCATTTTTGCGCGAATCGTTTGTGCGCGCGCGCGATTCCGGCGCGCGTTTCGTTCCCGTTGAAGGCGACGCCGGCATCGGCAAATCGAGCCTGATTGCGGAGTTTGCCGCGTCGGTTTCCAGCGAAGCGCTGGTCGCGCGCGGCGACTGCAGCGAGCACGTGCGCGATCCTTACGGACCGTTCTGGCCGATTTTCGACCGCATCGGAACGCGCGGGCTGCACCGGCCCTACCGCGCACGCGGACAACGTCCCAACGCTGCCGAGAAGGCCGCCTTCTTCGACGCCGCGCTGCGCGCGCTGGAACGTTCGGCGTTGCGCAAGCCGCTGGTTGCCGTCATCGAAGATTTGCAGTGGGCCGATTCGGCGACGCTCGAACTGCTCAAGCACCTCATGGCGCATCTTTCCGGCGCGCGCGTCATGTTGGTCGCGGCATTGCGCGTCGACGACGCCGTCAATCCGCCGTTGGCCGCGTTTCGCCATTTCGTCGCGCGCCGTCGCGTCGACGGCATTCGCCTGCGCGGATTGCATCGCAACGAAATCCGGGCGATCGTTGCACGCCATGCGACCGGCATCGCGATTGCGCCGGCCACGCTGTCGCGTATCGAAGTGCTCTCCGAAGGCAACCCGCTTTTCGCCGAGGAGCTGGCGCGCATCGCGGCCGAGACCGGCGGCGTGAACTTGGCGACGCACGCGCCCTTATCGCTGCAAGCCACGCTCGGCGAGCGCACGATCCGGCTCGACGCGCACGAACACGCCGTGCTGGTGCGCGCCGCCATTCTCGGCCAGCGCTTCGATGCGGCCTTTCTCGGAAGTATTCTCGACGAGCCGGCGCACAGCGTCCTGCGCGCCGTGCAGCGCGCCGTGGAAGCGGGCATTCTCGTCGAAGTGCCGCCGAGCCCGTACGCGTTTGCGTTCCGGCATGCGATGTTTCGCCAGGCCTTTGCCGACCAGATGATCGTCGGGCTCGCGGCGCCGCTGCACGCTCGCATCGCGCGCGAGCTCGAGACGGCCGACGATTGCGAGACGCACGTCGCCGAACTCGCCTATCATTGGTCGGAAGCGCGCGACGCGGCACGCGCCCGGCACTATAACGAACGTGCCGCGGAGTCGGCGTGGAGCCTTTACGCCTACCGCGACGCGATCGGGTTTTACGGCACCGCATTGCGATGGGAGTACCCGCCGGGTGCGGCGCGCGCGGCGCTCTACGAACGCATGGGCACGCTGCTTTCGATCGAAGGGTGCGGCGAAGAGCCGACCGAGTGGTTCGAAAAGAGCCGCGCCGAGTACGCGCGCATCGGCGACGTCGAAGGCGCCTCGCGCGCGCTGCTGCGCCTGGCGGACCAGTATTGGGTGGATGCACGGACCTCCGAAAGTTACACCGCCGCAGCCCAAGCGGCAACGGCGGCAGGCGCGCTGGCCAAGCCCGCGATTCGCGCCGAAGCCGAACTGACGCTCGCGCGGTATGCGATTACGCTCGGCGATCCGGCGCTGGCGCAACGTCACTTGGACGCCGCCGGGGCGTTGCGCGCGCACTTCAACCCGGAGCTACGCGCCTGTTTTCACGAGGTCCGGGCCGAAACGCGCACCGCGCTCGGACTCACACAGGCCGCGTTGCGCGACTGCCGCCGCGCATCGGCGATCGCGCACGAAACCCAGTCCGGCGAACTCATCGCCCAAATCGAGAATAACTACGCGCTCGTCGCGTTCGATCTCAGCGAGCTCGACCTGGCGATCGAGCGCCATGGAATCGCCCTCGCGGAGGCGCGGCGCACGTCCATGAACTGGCGCGTGGCGTACTCGGCACTCAACTTTGCCAACACGCTCACCTTCACCGGCGAACTCGAACGAGCGCGCGCGCTGGTGCGCGAAGCGCTCGAGAGCGGCGTCACGACGGCGACGTTTAAAACGAAAGCAGCCGCCGTGGGAGTCCCGCTGGCGCTGCGGCTCGACGACCGCCATCTGCTCGAGGCCTGCGCCGACGACGATGCCCTCGCGCTCGCCACGCGCTCGGCAGAGCCGCAACGCATCGCATCGGTATCGGCGGCCTTCGCCGAGCTCCGCCGCGCGCAACGAGCCCCCGAAGCAGCGCGTGCCCTGCTCGGCGAGGCGCTCGCGGCACTCCGGCAGCCGCACCGGTGCACGAGTTTGGCGCTACAGGCCGGCGCCTGCCATGACGACAGCATGCAAACCGCAGCGCAACGCCTCCTCGCGGGCGCCCCGCTGCGCCCGCGGATCCGGCGGGCCTGCCGGCTCCTTATCGCGCTCGCGCAGGCCGGCGGGAGCGGCGATCGGAGGCGACGCGTCGGCGCGGCTGCTGCGACCGCGTGCGCACACGCCGGCTGGCGCCTCCATCAAGCGCGTGCGCTGGAAGCAGCGCGTTCGACCGGCGGCACTCCCGCCCCTGAGACCGCCGGCGCCCTCGCGTTGAGCCCGCGCCAAACCGAAGTGGCGCGTCTGGTCGCCGATGGCGCGACCAATCGCGCGATCGCCGAACGCCTTCACATCAGCGAGCACACCGTCGAGCACCACCTATCGACGATCTTCACTCGTCTCGGTTTGCATTCGCGATCGGCTCTCGCGGCTCACGTGGAGCGTTCGCTCACCGCATAGCGGGAATCCAGGATACCGGTGTTTCGGGGTCCTCCGTATAATCCGACGTAAGGGATCTTTACTCGGAGGAACGCAGGATGATTGGAGCTCGTCCGTTACGCCGCTGGTTCGCCGTTGCAACCATCGCATCGCTCGCCGTCATTGCCCGGCCCACGCTGGCCGGAACGACCGGCAGCCTCGCGGGCACGGTGGTTGAAACCCCAAGCGGGACGCCCATTGCGAACGCGACCGTGACCGCCAGCAGCCCGTCGCAGGTTGCCTCGACGCACACCGACGCTCGCGGCGCATTCGTATTGCTCTCGCTCGCGCCCGACACGTACACGATCTCGATCGTGCGCACGGGTTACGAACCGTTGGCGTCGAGCGGCGTGACCATCTTCGCCGACCAATCGCAGAACTTGACGTTCCGGCTGCAAAAGAGCCTCAAAACGATCGCGCAAGTGCAATCGCGCTCTTCCCTCAACGAAGTTCGGCCCGGCACGATGACCGACGTTTACTCGGTCAATCCCGCCGTGACGAAGGCCGCGGCGCCGATCGGCGGAGGGGGCGGCTTGAACAACGTCTATTCCGCAATCGCCGCGATGCCGGGCGCCTACGTTCCCAACGGGCAGATGGGCGTCAATCAAACCGTCTACATCCGCGGTGGGTACTACGATCAAATCGGCTACGAGTACGACGGCGTGCCGGTGAACCGCTCGTTCGACAACTATCCGGCGCACTCGGCGTCGACGCTCGGTCAGCAGGAGCTGCAAATTTACGCCGGCGGCGGCGGCGCGAACGCCAACGCGACCGGCCTCGCCGGCTTCATCAATCAAGTCGTCAAGACCGGCACGTATCCCGGATACGCAAGCCTCTCCGGCATGATCGGCACGCCGACGTTCTATCACGACGTTTCCGTCGAGGCCGGCGGTGCCACACCCGACCGGCTGTTCTCCTACTACGTCGGCACCAGCGGCTACAATCAGGACTTCCGCTACCTCGATCAATCCAACGGCGGCGATCTCATGAACGTCTTTCCGTACGGCGCCGGGCCGAGCAACCTGACGACGCTTCTCTCCTTCTATCCGGCCGTCTATCCCACGTGCACCGCCGGTGCGACGTACACAAATCCGGCGACGAAGTTTCTCAGCAACGATCCCGGCTGTTTCTCGGCGTTCTTTCCGGCCTACAGCGAAGTTTCGTATATCGCCGGCCGCGAGGTCGTAGCCAACTTCCATTTCGGCGTGCCGCACAAGAGCGACGGCGGCAAGGATGACGTCCAGCTGCTCTACACGTCGTCGGCGCAGTACCGCCAGTTTTACAGCGGCGTCGACGACGGCGGTCAAGGGTTTACGCAAAGCCTCTACACGCAAGACTGGGTCAGCAAGCCCGCGCGCTGGCCCGATTTCTACACCTTCCCCGGCAACACGCAGTTCTTGCAAACGGCAAAAACCTCTCCGATCGCGTATCTCTTTCCCGGATCGCCAACCGATCGCTGTGCCAACGTTTTCGGCGTACCCAACTCTTGCCCCAGCGGCACGTTCGCCGACCTTCCAAACGACTATCGCGACGCCCGCTGGGATACGGCCAGCATCGTGAAGCTGCAGTACCAGAAGAACTTCGGCAGCAACGCGTATCTGCGGCTCTTCGGGTACACCTTCTACTCGAACACCAACCGCAGCGGCGCCGCGCGGCGCGGCATCGGCAGCGGCTACGGCGCGACCAACTACGACTACGAAGTCGACGGTCACACCCGCGGCCTGCAAATGGATTTCGGCGATCAAATCAACGCGCAAAACTTGCTCAGCGCGAACGTCAACTACATCACTTCGACGACGCTGCGCGTCAACAACTTCAACTATTTGAACACGTCGGGCCAGCAGGTGAGCAATCTCACCAACGGGAGCGACTGCTACGCGTATCGCGGCGGAAACATCGGTAACGAATCGTTCCACGCCGGCGACCGCGCGCCGTGCAATCTCTTCATCAGCCAGGGTTCGTTCGGGAGTCCGTTCAGCCCGCGCTTCTTTGGTCCCAATCCGTGCGGGACCGGCGCGTTGCCGGCAGGTTCCGCGGCGTGCCAGGCCGGCGCCACGTTCCGGCTGACGTTCTTGGGCAATCAAGCGCTGATCAACGGCGTGACCCCGGCCTTCACCAACATCTCGCTGGGCGACGAATGGCGCCCCAACGACAAGATCGACGTGAGCATCGCCGTGAAATATGCCGACGACCAATTCCAACTCGATGACACCAACACGGCCGCTAAGAACTTCTGGTTTGCCGCCGCGCAGCAAGAGTTCTGTTACAATCCGGTGACGTTCGAGCCGGTGCTGCTGCCGACGCGGCCGCAGAACGCCTCGGTGATCGAACCCTACGTCAGCTTCAACTGCCCGATCGATAACTCGAGCGGCAAGCCGGTGCAGACCGTGCATCCCGACGGCAAAAACGGCCATCTGCTGCTCTCCAACAACTATCCCTCGAAGTACACGCAGACGTACTGGCAGCCGCGCCTCGGATTCACCTACACGGTGAACCCCGACACCGTGCTGCGAGCGTCGGCCGGCGTCTACGCGCAAGAACCTCAGAACTACGAGATTCAGTACAACACGGCGGAACCGAATCTCGCCGAACAGATTCTGGGCTTCCTGCCCTTCGGGTTCACGACGCCGTTCCACAACTCGCAGGCGCAGTTCTCCGACAACTACGACGTGTCGTACGAGCGCCATTTTAAAGGCACCGACATGTCTATGAAGGTGACGCCCTACTATCGCTATGCGACCCAGCAGCTCGACGAGGCCGTCTTCATTCCTACGCTGCTCGCATCGCCCGCACTCAACGCCGGCACGGAGTCGAGTTACGGCGTCGAACTGCAGTTCACCAAGGGCGACTTCAACCGCAACGGCCTTTCCGGCATCTTCTCCTACACGTATCTCAACTCGACGGAGAAGTGGAACAACTTTCAGGGCGTCGGCGTCAACGCGGTGAGTCCGTACAATCAGTATATCCAAGAGTACAACGCATTGACCAAGGCGGGTGGCGGCGCGCCCTGTTACTCCGACCGGGCCAACACGCGTCCGCGTCCTGGCTGCGGCAAGAATGCGATCCTCAATCCGTATTACAACGCACCGCTGCAGCCGCTGCTCGACCCGAACGCGTGGTACGTGACGGGCCTCGATTTTCCGTACACGTCGCCCAACGTGTTCGCGCTGGTGCTCAACTACAAACACGACCGGTTTTCGATTACGCCGGCGCTGACGCTCAATGAGGGCGCCGCGTACGGGAACCCCTCCGACTTCCAAGGCCTCGACCCGCGCGTCTGCACGGCCAATCAGGGAAGCGTCGGTATCGCCAACTCGAACCCGCACACGGCCGACTACACCTCGTGCACGCTGGCGGCAACGCCTAGCGGTTCGCTCTACATTCCCAATCCCGAGACGGGGAAGTTCGATACGTTCGGCCAGTTCACGCAGCCGTGGCAGTTCAACATGGGCTTGCAGATGCACTACGACATCAGCCCGCAGGTGTCGGCGAACCTCACGGTCGCAAATCTCGTCAACGCGTGCTTCGGCGGTTCGAACACGGCGTGGAGCCGGCAGTTCCCGCCCAGCAACACGGTCTGCGGCTACTCGCCGAACCTCTTCTACATCAGCAACTTCTACAACGGGACGGGTCCGAATGACGTCAAGGCGAACGGCGTACCGCTCAATCCGTTCTTCCAAAACGGTTTTAGCCCGTCGTACGGCGACGTGAACTCGTTCAACTATCCGCTGCCGATCAATTTCTACATTCAACTGCAGGTCAAGCTGTGATCGCGACGGCGCTCGCGCTCGCATGCACCATTACCGTCTTTCCGCCGTTTGGCACGTACGCGGCGAGCGGACGCCTTCACGGCCCCGGATTGATCCTGGCCGGCGGCGGCGAAGAGGAGGCACCGGCAGCAGCGTTCGCCTGGGTGCATCGCCGCCTCGGCGGCGGCTCGCGGCCGTTCGGCAATCTCGTCGTGCTGCGCGCATCCGGATCCGATCTCTACGACAAGGGCATCTTGCGCGAAGGCAACTTCACGTCGGTGCAAACCGTGTTCATTCCGCCGTGCGCGTCGCGCGCCGAGGTCGACCGCGTTGCGCACGTCGTCGACGGCGCCGACGCGGTGTTCTTTGCCGGCGGAGACCAATCGCGTTACGTCGCCTGGAAAGGCAGCGCGCTCATCGCCGCCGTGAAACGCGTGTACGGGCGCGGCGGGATCGTCGGGGGCGGAAGTGCCGGCCTCGCGATCCAAGGCGCCGTCATCTACGATGCGGTTGCGGCCGACCACTACGACGCAGACACGCACACGGGCGATGCGGTGGCGACGCCGCTCGAGGAACGCATCAGCTTCACGACCGGTTTCTTCGCATGGCCGTCGCTCGAGCGCACGATCACCGATACGCACCTCGTCGTGCGCGATCGTTTCGGACGCATGGTCGTGTTTCTCGCGCGTATTCTCGCCGGCGGCTTGCTGCCGCCCGGAGGCGCCGTCTACGGACTCGGCATCGATCAAGCCAGCGCGGTCGTCGTCGATCCCGACGGCACGGCCACGGTATACAACGCGGCCGGCGGCCGGGGCGCGTATCTGGCCCGCGCGACCGCGCGTCCGCATTTCGAACAAGGTCAGCCGGTGCGCTACACCGTGGACGTCTCACACGTCGCACGCAACGGCGAACGCTTCAATCTCCTGACGAAATCCACGCAGTCGCCGTGGTACGCAGTGACCGTCGACGGTTCTAAGGCACCAATTTACAGCCGCGATCCGTACGGACGATGATCGTCGAGGTCACGCGCGGCGAGATCGTCGAGTCGGTTCACCGGGTCGCGGCCTGCGCGAGCGACGACCGCGGCAACGTCGTGCTGGAGCGTGGAGAAATCGACGTCCCCGTCTATCTGCGCTCTACCGCCAAACCGTTTATCGCGGCGGCGGCCGTGCGCGCCGGCGTCGTCGAGCGATTCGGTTTCGACACGCACGAGATCGCCTTGATGGCGGCATCGCACAACGGCGAGCCGTTCCACATCGCCGCGGTGCGCTCGATGCTGCACAAAATCGGCGTCTCCGAAAGCGCGCTCCAGTGCGGGCCGCACCCGCCGTACGACACGGCGTCGGCCGAAGCGCTGGCTGCGCGACGGCGTCGCGTTCTCGCCGATCCACAACAACTGCTCCGGCAAGCACGCCGGCATCTCGCGCTGAGCGTGATGCTCGGTGCCGACGTTGCGGCACTATCGCGACCCGCGAGCTCGCCGGCGCAGCAGCGCATTCTGGAGCTCTGCGCGCGTGCGTGCGGAACGTGACGTTCGACGACTTGCCGCTCGGAGTCGACGGCTGCGGAATTCCGGTCTTCGCGGTGCCCGCTGCGCACAGCGCGGCGCTCGCGTTTGCCCGCGTTCGCAACGTTGAACGGCCTCGACGACGGCGATGCGCGCGCGCTTGCGCGTGGTTCGCGACGCCATGATGGCGGCATCCGGAATACGTCGCCGGAACCGGCGAGTTCGACACGGCGCTGATGCGCGCGGCCCGCGGAACGATCGTCGCTAAGTCGGGCGCGGAAGGCGTGCACGGACTGGCGCATCTGCCTTCCGGCACGGGACTGGTGCTGAAGGTCGTGGACGGCGGCCGCGCCGAGCGGTTCCACCGGCGACGATGGAACTCGCACGGCGCGCCCGAGCTCGCTCGACGCAGCCGCGTTCGCCGAGCGTTGGAGTCTTTTGCCGTCGTTACGCGTGTGCAACCGCGCGGCGCTCGCTGCCGGGACTCATTCGCAGCGGCGGTGTCGCTAGAACGCGGCGGCATGACGATTCGTACGGCCTCGCAACGGCAAGTACGCGCGTTGCTCGCACGGCGAGCGCGACTGCGTTCGCGAACGCCGCGAATTTCGCGGCCTTCGTCTATCGACGAGGTTCCCGGCATCAACTGGGCAGGGTTCTACTTCGCCGATCCCCAGGGCGATCTCGTGCTCGGGCCGTTCGGCGGAGCTCCGGCGTGCACGCGCCTACCGCACGGACGCGGCGTTTGCGGCGCCGCACTGCTTCGCCGCGAAACGGTCGTCGTCGACGACGTTGCGGCATTTGCCGATCACATCGCCTGCGATTCGGCGTCACGCTCGGAGATCGTCGTGCCGTTCTTCGATCCGGCACGGTGGCCGGCGTCTTCGACGTCGACAGCCTCGCGGTCGCGACGGTTCGGCAACGCCGATCGCGCCGGCATCGAGTCGCTCGTCGCCGCGTTTGCGGACGCTTCCGGTTACGGCGGCGGCGGTGCGCCCGGCGGCGGTCCGTCCGGCGGCGGCGCGCCATCGGCCGGAGGCGGCCCTCCGGGGGGCTGAGGTCCGTCCGGACCATGCCGCATTCCGGGCATTCCCGGCATGCCCATCATCATCGGCGACCGGTGCGCGAGCACCATCAGCACGACGTTGCCCGCGTCGTTTGCGCCGGGCATCGACATCGGATGCGCCGGCCGGTTCGACCACTGTCCGTGGGAGCTTGCGCCTTGACGCGCGAGCTGATCGTGAAGCTGCTGCATCAGCGCCTGGCTTTGCGTAACGAACGCGTCGTGCAGCGAAAGAATCCGCTGCTGTTCGCCCGAGGAGAGCACCGCGTCGATCTGTTTAGCGGTCGCTGCCGGATCGGGGCTCGCTGAAATCACCATCTGCCCAATGGCATCGGCGATCGCCGTACGGTGATCGGGCGAAACGGCCTCGAGTATCTGCGAGCGCAGCTGCTGATGCATCTGCATCTCTTTTTGGCGAAAGGCTTGGATCTGGCCCGACATCGCTTGACGTTGGGCCGGCGAGAGCGGCGACGGCGCCTGCGCCGAGTCGTTGGGATCGGCCAACGCGGCGCACGGCAAGGCAACCAGCGCCAATGCTAACGCGAGAAAGTGCTTGGTCATGGCGTCATGGTAGGACATCCATCCCTAAATCCCCCTGAGAAACGGCCGCTCGGCCGTGAGGCCCGTTGAGATCCTGCATCGGGCCGATCGGGACGATACGAGTCGGATTGATGTCGTCGTGCGTGTAGTAATAGTGGCGCTTGATGTGGTCGAAGTTGACGGTCTCCGCGATGCCGTCGATTTGGTAGAGGTCGCGCAGATATCCGTAGAGATTTGGATAATCGGCGATGCGCCGGAGGTTGCACTTGAAATGACCGTAGTAAACGGCGTCGAAGCGAACGAGCGTTACGAAGAATCGCCAATCCGTTTCGAGCGGGCGGCTTCCGAAAAGATAGCGGCTGGTCGCCAGCCGCTCCTCCATCTCGTCGAGCACTTCGAACAGACGGTACGCCGCCCGTTCGTACGCGCGCTGACCGGTCGCAAAGCCCGCGCGGTAGACGCCGTCGTTAACCGTTTCGTACAGGCGCTCGTTGAGCGCGTCGATCGCGGCGCGTTGGGGTTCGGGATACAGATCGAGTCCGGCATCCCCGAACGAACCGAACTCGGTCTCGAACATGCGCATAATGTCGTCATCGGAGTTGCTCACGATACGCTTGGTTTTCGCGTCCCACAGCACCGGAACCGTGACGCGCCCGGTGAAGGCGGGATCGGTTGCGAAGTACGCCTCGCTGAGGAACGCCCAGCCGTTGAGCGGATCGGGTGCGGGGAAGCGCCACCCTCGCGCGTCGCGGATCGGATCGACGACGGTCATGCCGACGACGCGTTCGAGCCGCTTGAGCGCGCGCACGATTATGGTGCGATGCGCCCACGGGCACGCGAGCGATACGTAGAGATGGTAGCGTCCGGCCTGGGCGGGAAATTCGGACGTGCCGTGTCCTCGGACCCAGTTGCGAAAGGCGTCTTGCTGACGGACGAACTCCCCCGACGCCGATTGTTCGGCCGGAAACTGCGCTTTTGCCGTCATGTCCGGCATAACCGCGAGATGGGCGGCATCGTTGCTCGCAGAAGAGCGCTCGCAGGGAGTCTCTGCATAGTGTTCCGTCTCGCCGCAAAAGCCGGGCTCGCAGCCGTGCTGGCCTTTGGGATCGGCGCCTGTGCGCCGCGAGCGGACGGGCAAACGGCCGCGCGCGCCGGCGCGGCGGCATCCGAGCCGTTTGCGCGATTCGCCTATCCCGGCGCCCAGGCGGACGACCCGAGCACCTTTACCACGACCGACGGGCATCGAACTCGCACGATCGCGGGCTTTTCGACGCCGGACGCATTCGCAAAGGTGTACGCGTATTACCGGCAGCGCTTACCGAGCAATTCCCAAACCATGCGCGTAATCAGTGCGAACGGGTCGGTCGCGACCTTCTACATCGAAAGCCGCGGCGCGCCCGAAGCGATGGCGGTGCAAATCTCGTCCGACAAACCCAACGTCACCCGGATTCTGCTGACGCGCTACGCGTTGCGCGGTTTGAAATCGAGGGACCGCGAGTTGATGCAGTAGCGGGTTCCTTCGGGGCCGGGTCCGTCGTCGAACACGTGTCCGAGATGTGAGTCGCAGCGGCGGCAACGCACCTCCGTGCGGCGCATGCCAAGACTGTCGTCGTCGAGCAGCCGTACGTTGCGCTGCTCTTCCGGACTCGTAAAACTCGGCCATCCGCAGTGCGAATCGAATTTCGCATCCGACGAAAAAAGCTCGGCGCCACACGCGCCGCAGACGTACGCTCCGTCGTCGCGTAGCGCGAGCAAACTGCCGGTAAAGGGCGCCTCGGTTCCAGCCTCGCGGAGGATATGATATCGCTCGGCTCCGAGTTCCTTGCGCCACTCTTCTTCGGTCTTTTCCACTTCGGGCTTGACGTCGTGATGCACGGTTTCTTCCTTTATACGGTGCGCTTCCAGACGAGGCGGTTCGACGTTCCCCAAATCTCCGGCGGAAGCGTGCGGATCGTCAGCGTATCGCCCTCGAGCGTAAATTGCCGTTCGAGCGTCGTGCCCACGAGACTGGTGAACACGCTCACCTCGACGTGATGGAAGACGTGGTTGCCGCGAATCTCATAGCGCCCGGCGTACGAGAGAAAGTTTGCGAGCGATTCGTTGAGTTCTTCCTTGGTTGAGCCGGCGCCGCTGGGGGCATCGAGTTTGGCACGGTGCGACGCCATCAGCACCGCGGACATCCGGCCGCTTGGCGTGTACATGAGGTAGCCGACCGGGTTGGGCCCGAAGCGCGGACGTCCGCGTTCCGACGCCGTATCCACGACGAAGCTTTCGAGCGCCCACGCACCGACGACCGAGGTGTTGACCGCCGTCGCCGGGGCGGCGATTGCGATGCCGGGGGTTCGCGCAGCGGCAATGACGCCGAACGACGCCGCTGCGCCGAGCAACTGTTTGCGGGAGAGACTCATCCTGCCTAACTTCTCCTATCGGATCGCAGCGGTAGCGAAGTTTCCAGCAAGGGCGTTCCGCATTCAAGCGGAGCGCCCGCGTCTAAAATGGAGCCGTTGGCGGGGATTGAACCCGCGCTCTCATCCTTACCAAGGATGTGCTTTACCACTAAGCTACAACGGCAATGGTTGCGACCACCATGCGGTACTCCGTCTGTGGCTTTGCTCCCTACCGAACGATTAGCTTGCGCAAGAAGGTACCGATCGGCCCATCTGACCGCCCGGTTCTGGCCGTTCTTCGCGGGCGTCCATCGTAACGATGCATGGAAGCTGACGTCCTGGACGGGGACAAGAAAAACTGCTTCGAGATCCGGGCAGAAGACGGCGAAGGCTTCGATCTCTCCTGCGTACCCGCGACACGAGACTCCGTTGCGATGCGAATGCGTACTATGGCATTTGAACAAGATTGCTCCTTTTCTCAAGCGGCCGGTCTTCACTTGGATCCGAAGGAGCGTGTTGTTCTTTTCGGCGATCAGATCGTAGCGCTGATTCTCCCCGAACGGAACCGACACGAGATAGCCGGCGCGTACAAGCGCGGTAAGAACTTCTATTTCGGATCGATCGCCAATTCGTTTTGTGTCCCGCTTTGCCGGCCGCTCTTCCATGAATTTATTGTGCCGGAATCGTATGCCACCAGTATGGCATTAACGAATTGTTGCCGCTCTATTCATAGACCGCCGCGCACGACTTGGTTAGCCGGGATGTTCGGTCGTCGGATCGATCGTCTTGCGAATCTCAGTGATTTTCGTCGCCGGGAAACCGCTCATCTCGGCGTGCTTGTTAATAAGGCTCTCGTCTTTGGCGAGGTAGACGCAGAACGTTTTGTCGCCCGCAACGTAACTCTCGACCCATTGAATGTCGGGCGCCAGTTGGTTCAACACCGCGTTCGACTGTGCGGCCGCCTCGCGAAGTTGCTCGCGCTCCAGGGTGCCTACGTTGGGAATGTCACGTTCGATAATGTACTTGCGCAGGGCCATTGCGTACCTCCAGGGGCGTCCGCTTCTCGCTCGGGGCACTCGGCCCATTCTTTCGCAAACGCCGCGGTTTTTGCGCAGCGCACCAGGGGTGTCCAGCCCGCAAAGTCCAATAGCACGACGCATGCGCGTACACTCCCTCGCCGCAGCGGCGGCCATTCTCGTCGCCGCACTCGGCGCGTGCTCGGGTTCGAAGCAGAGCCAAAACGCCGCGCCCTACGGCACCGGCGACCCGATGCTCGCCCAAGTCAATCCATACGGCGGTCCGCTCGACCCGTTCCTCACCGACGGAAACGCGGTTCGCAAAGCGCTATCTACGCTGGCCGCGCGCTATGCGCCGCTGCGTCTCACGTCGATAAGCGCTGTGGCGGGCCATGGCCTCACCATCGACGTGGTGGAACCGATTCGCAGCGACAAAGTGGTACGTTACATGATCTTTCCGACCGGAAAGACGTTAGGCCCGATACCGGTGAAGCTCGTCGTCGGAGGCGGGGTTGCCACGCCCGCTGACATCTCCACGTTGGCGTTCGATCCGAACACGATTGCGTTCGAGCGGCTCAAGCCGGCGGTACGCGATGCGATCGCACGTTCGAAACTGCAAGACGGACGCATCAGTCAGTGGGGGCTCGGCGGCGCCAAGAAGCACGTCTATATGATTATCGATGCGATACCGCTTCGGCGCGCCGTGCTCTACGATCACCAACTGCGCTTCGTGCGCGTGATGGAGTAGGCCGGCTTTCAGATGTTCGAGTTGGTTGACGTAATTCCCAACTCGACATTCTCTTTCTGCCGAAGCGAGCGACGTTCGATCCGGGGTGTTCAGCTCGGCAGCGTCCGCCGTACGCGTACGCTGCCGGCTCGAATCGCGCCTAGCCCGGGGTGGTGGGTCCCGTCGTCAAGAGCGTTGCGTAGAACGTTCCGTTATCCCAATAACCATGGGCCACGATTTGACGTCCGACCGCGACGCGGCCCGTGAGTTCATTTTTCAGGGCGAGCGAATCGTCGATTACCACGGTCCGATCGCTCTGCTGTACCGTGACGAGATGTCCCTTCACAATGGTAATCGTTCCGGAAACCCGTTCGTGTTTGTGAACGTCGGATGCGCAGCTACCGTTGGAAACCCACGAATCGCCTTGCCACGTGCCGCAACTCGAATCGACGTAGGGCGGCGTCTGCGCGCCGGCCGGCACAGCGAGCATCAGACCGAGAAACGCGCCGGCGGCGACGAGCGAACTTTTCATTTTCAACGCAGTCCTTTCTCTTGTAAGCGAGCAGTCCGTTCACGTCTATACCCGAAAGTTCCCGAAAGATTGCCCGGCGGGCGCATGCTCGCTCAGCGACGCACCGGGGCACAGCAGACGAGCGCCGCCTGCTTCAGGGTTTTCTCACGAGTTCGCGTTACGCTGCCGCCGCACGGGATGCGCCGGCCGTTGCGTCCGCCTCCGGTGGGACGCGCCTCTCGGGTCCGGCCGGCGCTCTCGCGTTTAACCGCCGGAGTCGGCTTCGGTTGGTTCACGAGTTCTGAAATCGCCGTTGCCAAATCGGCCACAGTGCCGAGCGACGAAATGCTTTCCAGCGGAAATTCGATCCCGAACTCTTGCTCGACGTTCATCATAAACACCGTATGGCTCAGCGAATCCCAGCCGCGAATGTCGGGCGCTACGGTTCCTTCGCCGAAATCTTTTCGGCACAATCGAACGTCTAGACCGCAACGCGGCGCAGCCTTCGCATAACGTCCGCTCGCGTAAGTTCCGTCACGGTCGTGCGCCGTTTCCAAATTCGCGAACGTATCACGAGTGTTGGCATCGCGGCTGATTTTACCGCTGGTCGTCTTGACGAGCCAGCCGCGTCGAACCAGGCATACGTCGGACACCGTTACGCCCGCCGTCGCAAATATCTCGGCCTTGATAAGCCGGATCGTTTCGAGATCGCCGTTCGTGTCGTCCGTCGCGCGCTCCGCTACGACCACGAGATCCTGACTGCCGATCTTTTCATTGTAGATTCCTAACGCAACGGCGCGCCCCGGCTTTACGCCGTCGTGGCAAATCGTTCGTTCGATTTCGGTGGGCGTAGAGGTTCTTCCCGCGAACGATCAGCATATCGTCTACGCGGCCGGTGACGTATAACTCCCCGTCCGTGACGAAGCCCATGTCGCCGGTGGCGTACCAGCCGTTCTTCAGCGACGGCGTTTCCGCACGCAAGTAATATCCTGCGAAGAGCGAGTCGCCGGCAACCTGCACGTGCCCAACGACGCCGTCGGCGAGCGCGTCGCCGGCCGCATCCGCGATGCGGACCGAGACACCGTCGATCGGTTTGCCGCACGAGAGGTATTCGGCAGCTCGTGCTCCGTCGTCAAGGGTCACCGAGCGCGGGCGGACGGATAGATCCGTCTGAGCGACCGCGAACACGTTCTCCGCCATCGCATAGCACACCTGAAGGGCCTCGTCTCTGAGTTCGCAGCCTTCGAACCGTTCGCGAAAGGCGTCGAACGCGGCCGGCTTGCACGGCTCGGAACAGTTGATGAGCGCGCGGATCGAGGACAGGCTCCAGGATTTCGAGCGCGGTGCGGTTCGGGCGATGTGTAGAAACGCAAAGTTCGGCATCCACGCAAGCGTTGCGCGATAGCGCTCGACTGCGTCGAGCAGCATCGACGGGCGGGAGACCCAGTCGAACGGACTGATGTTGACGGTCGTCACGCCGCGCAATGCCGGCAATATGAAGCACGCGATCAGACCCATGTCGTGGTACAAGGGCAGCCAACTGGCGATCACGTCGTCCTCGGTGAGGCGCAGCGCCTTCGAATAGGATGCCGCCTGCGCCAGCACGATGCGATGGCTAAGGGCTACCCCCTTCTTGAGGTTCGTCGTGCCCGAGCTGTGCTGCAGAAACGCAATGTCGTTCTCATCGCCGAGCGCCGTCCGTACCGCGGGAACATCGGCCGCGCCGTGCCCGTTCGGACAGGTCACGATGCGGGCGGCGACGCTGGGAAGGTGCCGGCGAAGCGCGTGAACGTTAGCAGCGTCGGTGACGATGACGCTTGCCCGCAATCGCTCGAATAAGCGCTGATGAGCGCTCCAGAACAGTTGGGGATCCTGGTGCGGAGACAGCGTCGGGAAGATGCTCGGGATAGCTCCCACGAGCATCGAGCCGACGAACGCGGGGAAAATAGCGTTGTCGTGATTCATCATGACGACGACGACATCGCCCTTCCTCGTTCCACGATCGCGCAGCCAATCCGAGAAGGCCCCAGCTTCCCGCGCGAGATCGCCGTACGACAACGTCTTCGTGCCGCCGCTCTCGATGAGGATAGAAAATGGTTTCGCAGGCAAGGCGAGGGCGCGCGCGATAATCGCGCCCGGGACGGTAGTGCGCACGTTACCGATGGCCGGCTATTTTTCCATCGTAGTTGAGATAGAACTCGGTCCATTCGGTAAAGGTGAACGTGCGGCCCAGCCATTCGTACCGTAAACCTGGATCGTACCATTCCAACTCGAAATGCTCGGCCACCCCCGGATGAACGGGGCTTTGCCCGTAAAAAGCCTTTCTTTCGTCGAGCCACCGCCGAACGGCTCCGGACGTCACCGGCGGCGTGCGGCCGAGCGTCGCTGCGACCTCCGGTCGTGAAAACAGTTGCATAGTGATGTACGTCATGAATTCTTCGGTCGGATGGTGGAACATATAAAACAGTCGCGTGCGACGGAAGTTGGAGATGACGTAGTCGGCGACCTGGATCTCACAATCCCGCTCTCGCGATTTCATATCAGTGGTTTCTATTTCGTGTTTTCGGTCGAGGTTAACGACTAAGTTGATATCGACCGCAAGGTACGAGGCGAGCCGGTCCTTCGGGTTTGCCACAACGCGTCTGATATTTAGAGCGGAGCCGGTCCGATATCGCGAACGGGAAAAGGCCCCACGGCGCTTGAGGCGGGTCCAGCACGTTGCGTGGATCCGTCGTCATAAGCGGCCATAAGCTATTGAAGTGAATTGTCGGCACGCGCAACGTGCGACAGGAAGGCGGCAGACGAAGCCTTTCCGCATCGGTGAGCGCGTGATATTTTTTCCAGGGTGCCGCCTCAACTACGAGCAGGGAGCACCGCGACAGCACCTCATCGTCGACCGGCGTGCGTCCGTTCGGACCGCTCTGCGACGCAACGAACTCGAATGCATCGCGCGAGCCGGAGAGTTCTCGAAGCGCGTCGACCAACACCCCAATAACGCAGTTGCCCACTCCAAGAATAACCGGTTTGCTCACGTCGAATAGACCTTACAACGCGGCGAAGCGGTCCTATTACCTGCGACGATGCTAATGCTTCGTCGTGATCCGTTGCGACTGGAGTTGCTCGTGAACGAGTTGGAAGGCGTCGGGCCCCGATACTTACTCCGCCGCGGAAGGGGTGGTCGACGGCCGCGATCATGAAAATGAGGAGCGACACTAAGATACCGGAAACGATCGTCATCACGACATGCACTTTGAATCGCTCCAATGCAAGGAAATACGTGAGGAACACGGTGAGGATTCCGCCGATGACGACGACGGTCCACATGGCTTCGGGCAACCCGGCGTCTTTGTCGTGCAAGCGTAGACGCCGCAACTCGATCATGCGTTCGAATTCTTCAATGGCCGCGGCGTGGATGATTCGCTCGCGTTCGTTCTTGGGCTCGAAGGAATAAAACGTCGACTGAAAGTCGTTCAATAGTGCGGCCGGCTGAGGCGGAACGACACCACGCTGTAGAAGCGGCCATCCATCAACCACGGCCTGAGTATACGCTCGCAACTCTTCGCGTGACTTTGTCGTCGTAGTTCGAGTACTGCTCCCACGCTGCAACGGCGATGAGGCCCGCAACGATACCGTAGAAGACTGCCGCCGCCGCGATGTACGCATCCACACCTTCGTTGTGGCCCGGGCGCGGCCCGGTTATGGCGGTGACGAAGCGCCGCGTCGCGTACAGCCCAACGACGGAGAGCGCGGTGAAGACGACCACGATCAGCAGCCCCATCACCCGAGTTGGGAGATCGTACAACCAAAGCACGAGTGATCTCCTAGACGTTGCGACGGCCAAGCCATTGTAGCATGCGGCGCCGCTAGGCGGATCCGGCGACGGGCGTCAGGCGAGGTGCAGCCCGCGGCACGCCGCCGGCACGGGATGCGGCTACCGTGGTCGCATGGGCAAGATCGTATGTGTCATCGTTATCGTCATCGCCGCTTGCGGCATCGTGAAGTCGGCTCCAGCGGCGGCCGCGACGCGGCTCGACGACATCGCCGCGAACGACAATACCGTTTCCGCCGGCATCCTTCGCAACGGAGTGCTGCATTTGACGCTCGTTGCGCGGCGCGGCATGTGGTATCCCGACGGCCGGGGCACTGCCGGCCTTCCAGTGGAGGCATTCGGCGAAGCCGGCAAGCCGCTGCAAATCCCCGGCCCGCTGCTTCGCGTTCCGGTCGGAACGCGGATCGTCGTGACGCTCCGCAACGAGCTCGGACACGAGCTGAACGTGCGCGGCCTTGCCCCGCCTGGTGCAACGACCGTCGTGCTCGCAGCCAACGGCGCAACGCGGCGGGTTTCCTTCGTACTAAGCCACCCCGGCGCATTCGGCTACTACGGCAGCGACAACCGCGGGGCAAACGGCAATAATCCTAGCGAGACGATCGACACCCGAATCTTTCGCGACGCCGAGCTGTCGGGTGCAATCGTCGCCGAAAACCCGAGAGCCCCGCGTGTGGACCACATCTTCGTGCTCGGGATTTACGATGCCGTAAAACTCCAAGACGGCACACCGAATTTTCTCTATATGCTCGAGACCATCAACGGCCGCGCATTCCCCGCAACCGAACGTCTCACGTATCAACGCGGCAAGACCGTGCGTTGGGCAATCTTCAATGCATCTCTGATGGTTCACCCCATGCATTTACACGGGTTCTACTACCGCCTGGATCGGTCCGGGGCATACGACGAGGTAACGCATGCCTTCCGGCCCGGCGAAGCGGAGGAATTGACGTGGACCGCGGATCGCGCCGGCGATTGGATGTTCCACTGCCACATCGACGACCACATCACGCGTCATTTGCCGGTGACGGAAATGCTTTCACACCAGCCCTCTAAAAACGATATTACAGCAGAAACCGTCGCAAGACGCTTTCACCTACCGAACGAGCCGATGGGCGGCATGGTCATTGCGCTGCACGTCGCGGCGCGTCCCGGCGATCGAACGCCCGCCGCAACCGGCGCTTCGCGGCGTCTCTCGCTCGCGCTCGACGACCAGGACGTCAACAAACCGCCCTATCCCGGTCTTGCGAAGGCCACGATTCGTTTATCGGAAGGCGACCGCACGACCGATTCAACCGGTAATCTCGGTCCAACGATCGTGCTTACTCGCGATCAACCGGTAGCGATTGCGATTACGAACCATACGCACGAAGAGTCGAGCATCCACTGGCACGGCATCGCGCTCGCCGACAGCTACTATGACGGCGGATCGGGAATGGGCATGGCGATGCACGGCGAGCGCGTGTCGCCGCCGATCGAACCGGGCGGCACGTTCGTCGCGCGCTTTGCGCCGCCGGATGCGGGAACGTTCATGTACCACGCGCATATGGACGACGGCTGGCAACTGGGAAGCGGCCTCGACGGGGCACTCGTCGTCACGCCCCCGGGACAGTCGTTCGATCCGAACACCGATCACGTCATAATGATCTCGGAGTCGTACGAAAAGGCCGGCTCGCCCTTCGTTGCGATTGGAGGGTCGCTCACGCCACGACCGATCTCGATGTCCGCCGGCGTCGCACAGCGGCTTCGGATTGGAGTGCTTACCCTCTCGGGTCAAAACCTGGTGGCGTCGCTCGTTGACGATGGACGCGTCGTTCGCTGGATTCCGATCGCGAAGGATGGGCGCGACCTTGCGTTGGCATTGCAGCGAGAACGCACGGCGACCACCGCCTTAACGATCGGAGAAACGCGCGATTTCCGCTTCGTCCCGAGCCATGCCGGCAGATTCGAGCTGCGCGTATACGATCTTGACAACAACGGCATGCTGGTTGCGACGCAACCATTTGAAGTAAGCGCCCACGGCGAGAAATAGATATCGTCGTGCTAATTGCACGTTAATTATCCCGCATCTCAAAGACTTCGGGGACGGGCAGTAACAAGCCGGAGCGCGACTCGGAATCAAATTCCGGGTCGCGTTTTCATTTATTTGAACTCCAAGCATTTATGAACACTGTTGCAGTAGGCGGTGACGTGCAGCCCTGAGTTATGCCGCGGATAGCTGGAGCGGTAGTATGATTTGGAGTCCGCGTGCGAACTCCTCGGGGGTTCGGTTCCCTAGGGCTTTGTGAGGCCGATTGGTGTTGTAGTCGATTCTCCAGCGATTCGATGATTGAACGCGCGTGCCGCGAGGCTCGCGAACTCGTGCTCGTTCAAGACATTCGTCGCGAAAGCGCCCGTTGAAGGACTCGACGAAGGCATTTTGCGTTGGCTTTCCGGGCTGAATGAAGTGCAACCGGACTTTGCGATCGCGGGCCCAGCAAGCCATCGCAAGGCTCGTTAGTTCGGTGCCGTTGTCCATCACGATGGTCTGCGGAAAGCCGCGAACTGAGCCGATCGCATCGAGAACGCGCGCGACACGCCCACCTGAGAGCGACGTGTCGACCTCAATGGCGAGGCATTCACGCGTGAAGTCGTCGACGATGTTGAGCGTTCTAATGCGGCGGCCGCTTTCTAAGGTGTCGTGAACAAAGTCGAGCGACCAGCGTTCGTTAACCGTGGAGACGATCGGCGCAGCCGATCGCCTCGACCGAGTCGCAACGCGACGTTTCAGGCGCTTGCGGACCTGCAGATGTCGCCTCGCGATAGACGCGCAGAACCCGCTTGATGTTCACGATTCCAGCCGTCTCGCCGAAGCAGTACGGCGAGCCGTCGGTAGCCGAACCGTCGCCGTTCCGCAGCCAGCTCTTCAAGGCGTGCTACGAAGCGGCCCGTCGTCTTTCGGAATGCGAACGTAACGGATCATTCGCCGATTCGCTCGCACGTACCGACAGGCTTGGCGTTCGCTGATGTCGAGCTGCTCGCGAGCCGCCTGTACGACTCGACGCTTCTGCACAGGCGTTAGAAGTTTCCCGAGGCGGCAATCTTGAGCGTATCGATGTGGAGCGCTTGATCGGCAACGATCCGCTTCAAACGACGGTTTTCGTCCTCGAGCTGCACGCATCTTGGCAACGTCGCTGACTTCCATGCCGCCAAACTTGGCTTTCCAGGCGTAGAACGTCGCTGGGCTGATCGCCGTGCCGCCGGCAGAGATCTTTGGTCGCGTCGCCGGCCTCGTGCTCTTTGAGGATGCCGACGATCTGGGCTTCGCTGAACCGGGACTTCTTCACGGTGGTCTCCTTCGAGGCCGGAGGCCTCAGGATTCTCCACCTATCGTTGGATCACTTTACAGGCTGCACGTCATGCGCACCACGACGTTCGACACAAATAGCGGAAGCCGACGTGGCTAAGGGGTCCCGGCAGTTGCCGGAACCCCTTATTTTGTTGCGTTGCGAGATGCGCTAGGACTAATTATTTACCGGTATGATCCCGAATTCCCACGGCCCCCAGCAGTTGCCCGCTCCAGGGCCGCCGTCACACTGAATATACGAGAGACTAGAGACCGCCTTGTTGTTGTTCTTAACGGGGAATGGTTTCCCGGTTAGGGTTATGTACTGGTAGCTCACGTTATCTTGTGTAGTGTCGGTAAAGAACGGGTTGGGATTCCAGTAATTGCTCCATCGTTTGGGAATGGGTCTGCCATTGATGGTCGTGATTGTGGTGGTCAGCCAGTATTCCTGCGCGCACGTATATCCGAGATTTTCGCAGACATTCTCGATATAGGGTCCGCCCGGAGATTGTTGGTTGACGTCGATGCAGCCGTACGCATAGTTAGAGCACGGATTCCGGCCAGTCCGGGCGTAAGTTGCGTACTTTGAACATGCCCTTTGGCGGTTTACGAAGATGCATAGGGTTTACCACCGGAGAACGCGTTGCCGTTGGGTAGCGCCTGAGAAGTGCCGCCGCTGGAGCAAGCGGAAAACAGCAGACCGACGGCAATGATTCCAGACGAGGAAAGGATTGAAAGCCGCACAGAGTCCCCTTTCTTTGCAACATATGCAAAATGCCGCCTTCCAAATGAAAGGCAGCACACCCCAGCGGGTCGCTTAGCCATAGACCAAGCAAGTCCTCCTCGGGTACGGCGGCACGTCACTCGAGGCCAGCGCACAGGCGTTCGCGGAACAGGGGCGCTCTAAACCATAGTGAATTTGCGCGCCACTTCTTTGTTGCGCTTGTAAAGGGCCAGCGATATGTCTCACTATCGAGCTCCCCTCGCACTCTCCTTAGGCCTTCTCTATCTGACCGCTTGCGGCTCCGGGGCTCCGCAGTCACCCTCCGTTCCAACGGAACCGTAGTAGCGGCGGGGCGAGCATGGCTCGGCCCGACGAGACACTGTCTTGGGATCCCAATCCGGTGATCGTCAAAGAGAACGGTGAGAGAGACGAAGCAAAACTGTCCCAATGTAAGTTTTCACCCGAGCGACACGATGAAGCACTCCAAGGATTTGTACTTTAAACGCGTGATTCTGATTGCTCACGATCCGTTGAAGCCGATCTGCACCCTTTCTGCAACATCGGAAAGCGCCCCGGCCTTGACAGCACAGCTCATCATCGAAATCCAAAAATAGACGCCCAAAGATTACCGCTTCACGATTTAGGTTGACGCTAGCTTAGATTACCCTCTTTATGGCCGAGCCTGCAGTTGCTGATCAAGATAGCACGCACTGCCTCTGCCCTCACCGCCTCGGCCGCTTCACGGAATCGCTCCAGCTCCTTCTCACGAACGGATTGTGCTGAGCCATATGCCAGTCTGATCGACGTTGGTAGCATCCTGTCTGGCACGACCCACAGCGGAGATGGTTACGGCGGAGGCACGGTTTTCTGGCTGTCGAGATTCTGATTTAGGTTCATGACACGACGATCCCGCAAGGTCGGAGGTCACGAAGATCAAAGGAGGTGACGATGGATCGGATCGAGCAAAACGAAGATTTACGCGAGGCTCGCTTGCGCTATTTTGAAACCTATCCGTTTCCGCTTTTCAGTCACATTGATCTGCGGGTTAGCGATGCCGATGCCGTACGGCCGTTTTACGATGCCCTTATGGCACTCTTCGGTACCGAGCCGACGACGCCACGGGTCGTGCGTTACGGGTATACTCGGCGCTACGGCAGCATCCGGGCGGATTTCTTCAATATTTTTTCCGATCCCGATGCGCGGCCCACAACTACGCGTATTGCCTACGCCGCTCCAAGCACCGCCTTTGTTGACGAAGTCGCGGACGTGGTTCGAACGCATGGTGCTCGAAATATTGAAGGTCCCCAATACTTCGAGCAGCACCACCCAACGTTCTACGCAGTCTTGTTCGAAGACCCCTTGGGCAATCGCTTCGAAGTTTGCCATCACGGCATGGATAAATAGTAGGAAATAGGAGAGCCCCAATGTGTCTTCTGAAGTCGCTTCAAGTTGCATTGAGCGTCGTCGCCTTTTCAGCAACCGTCGCGGACTGTGGTAGCTCATCGCCTCAACCGGGTCCAGTCGTGCCGGGATCGTCCCTCGATTTCAACGGCAGAGCATCCACGCCGTACCGAAGCCAGAAATCCTGGATGCTATCCGGAGCCCAAAAACAGCAAAGCGTTCTCTATATTTCGAATCAAGGCAACGGCAGCGTCACCGTGTACACGTACCTCGATGGCGGCGGCCTAGTTTTGGTTGGAACGCTCGGAGGATTTTCAAAGCCTGGCGGCATGTGCACAGACAGTGCCGGCGACGTCTGGATTACAGATTACGGCACAAGTTGATTTCCGAGTACGCGCACCGGCGGTTCGACTCCGATATGTACGATCAAACAGCGTCCCCTCGGGCTCCCTACGATTGTGCCGTCGATCCGCTAACCGGGAACTTGGCGGTTGCGGTCCAGCATCCACACGCGAAGTATGGGGCGAAAAGCGACGTCGCCGTGTATGCCAAGGGAGCGAAAACCGGAAGCATCTACACCTTCCCAAGCGGCTTCAGAAACGTGTACTTCGTGGCATACGATAATAAGAGCAATCTCTATCTCGACGCTGCTCCGTGCCCTCCGTCCGGCTGCGGCTCGCTCAACTCGAAACCGACGTACCGAGGAGCACCGCAAGCTCGACCACAGTTGTACAACCCTGGGCTCTTTAAACTTTCAAGAGGTGGATCGTTCTTTTCCCAGCTCGCCATTAGTGGCGCTACGCTCAACTCGCCCAGCGCAATCAACTGGATCAAGCCAACGCTGCTGCTGGGCGACCACAACTTTGAGGGCCAAGGCACGAACGGAGCATACAAGTTGCTTGTCTCAGGCTCTACGGCGACCGTCGTTGGAACGCTTCCGTTCAATGGAACGCAGCAGGCCTACGGATTCTGGCGACGCGCCGGGCGCGTCGTGGTACCCGACTACACTGGGAACATCGTGCGTATCTACGATCTCTCGAACGGCTCGCTTGACTCCACGCTGACTACCGAGATTTCGTCACCGTTCGGCGCGGTAGTCAGCCAGTAGCAGCGGAGGAAAGACGGTCTTTAAAAGAAGGCTGAGCTGTCACCAACTACGAAAGAATATGTGAAATGACGTTACCTGTTAAGGTCCTCGTTTATTGCGATCCGGATCCGATTGGAGTGCTGAGCTTCTTGCGGGTTCCGAACGTTGGAGAGTACATCCAGACAGACTCAGCGTTGCTTCGAGTCACGAAAGTCTTGCACAACACGCAAGAAAACGCTTTGGAGGGTGCCGGCGTCATGTGCGAAAGGGTCGAAGGCGAGCACCACCACCACCATGATTCCAACGGCGGCGCACCATGAATTCCACCGGCCGAATAACGGCCGCCGAGCCCTAAGCTAAGCGAACGGCTGCGAGGGAACGACGGCGGCGTTTTCAATCAAGCCTTCAGATCGGAGATCCAACCAGAATGAAGGTGGGATCCCCGTTTTGAGCGACGTGTAGTCGGCGAGCACCTGTTGGGGATTTGCGCAGCCGACAACCAGCGCGACCGCGACGTCGGGCGCAATCGAAAACTGTAGTGCGGCCGTGCGAAGGTCGACACCGTACCGCTCCGCAATCGCGCGCAGCCGCGCGCGCTTCTCGACGATTCCAGCCGGAATCTCGTAATTGTCCTTTCCATAGTTAAAGCGCGCACTTCCGCTGATGAATCCGGCGTTAAGCGACGAACCGACGACGAAGACCATTCCACACTCGCGTGCCTTTGGAAAGACCTGATGCAACGCATTCTCGTGATCGATCAAGGAGTATTGACGTGCCAGGAGACAGACGTTTGCATCGGCGACCTCCATCAGCTTAAGAATCGGTTCGGGTGAGTTGACGCCAAGTCCCCACGCTTTGATCATGCCTTCGTCGCGCATCTTACTCAACGCCGGGAAGGCGCCGGTGCGCGCGATCTCAAATTGCTCTTCCCACGGGCCGGGCAGCAACCGGTTATCCGGTGACAGGTCGTGCACGAAGACGACGTCGAGGGCGTCGATGCCGAGGCGCTGCAGGCTGTCTTCTATCGAGCGTTTGACGCCGTCGGCGGTGTAGTCAAAACGGAGATTGTTCGGCGACGAAGTAAACGGGAAGTACTCTTTCGCATTATTGTCGCGCGACGCCGTAAGGAGTTTGCCGACCTTCGAAGATACAACGTATTCGCCGCGCGTTTGCTTGTGTAAAAAACTGCCCAAGCGTCGCTCCGCCAGTCCGAGTCCGTACCATGGAGAAGTGTCGTAGTAGCGCACTCCGGCGTTCCACGCAGCCTCGACCGTCGCATACGCAACCTCATCGGTAACGTACGCAAACTCATTCCCAAACGGCACGCCGCCAAGGCCAAAGGGCTTTCCGCTAAAGATTTCGGTCGCATTCACGAAATGATTATACCCGTGCGGTCGACCGTTAATACGCGCTTAAACCAAGTACGATACGCTGGGAACACTCAACCCGTTCGCGGGACATCCGCGCGCAGCTTCAACGAGGGGGTTTCGTGTCTAGCTACTTCGCTAAACTTCTACGGTCGTGTTGGGCGATCGTGCTCGTCGCGGGCGCGACCGCGTGCTCGGGTGCCGGGATGACCGGAAGCAACCCTCCTGCCGTCTCCGCGCCGGCCCGCCGAGCGCCGGCCCCGCAGGCATCGCCGCACGCATCGTACGTGACGATCGTCCTGATGGAGAATAAGGATGAAGACAGAATCATCGGCAGTCCGAAGGCGCCGTATATTAACGGGACGCTCGTTCCAAGTGGTGCGCTGCTCGCCAACAGCCACGCGGTCGGCCATCCCAGCGAACCCAACTACCTAGCGTTGTTTTCAGGCTCGACGCACCACGTCCACGGCGACCCGTGCCCGCTCAGCTACCACAGCACCAACGTAGCATCCGAACTCATCGCCGCAGGGCTTGAGCTTTGGCGGCTACTCGGAATCTATGCCGTACGACGGATTCACCGGCTGCGAGACGCAGAAGTACGCGCGCAAGCACAGCCCATGGGTCAACTTCACGAACGTCCCGGCAAGCGACAACCTCGTGTACCATCGCTTTCCGAAATCGCCGCAGTCGCTCGTCTGGATCACGCCCAATCTCTGCAACGACATGCACAACTGCGAAATATCGCGCGGCGACAAGTGGCTTTCGAATCACCTGCCGCCCATCATCGCCTGGAATGAGCAGCACAACGGTCTATTGATCGTTACGTTCGACGAGGCGTCGCCGGATCGCAATCACACGAACCATATCGCGACGATATTCGTCGGCCCGATGGTCGTGCCGGGCAGCGTCAACCAGCAGGACGTGGACCATTATTCGGTTCTGCAGACGATCGAATCGATCTTCGGCCTACCATGTATTCTGAACGACTGCAGCGCAACGACGATCACGGGCATTTGGCAGTAGCCCTCGGGTAGCCGGCTTCCGCGCCCCGACCCCTCGACTTGGTCCGCTTCTTCTACTCGATCGCCCGCATGCTCCCGGAGCATTGACGTTTAAGGCACGCGGCGCGCGGGCATAACGCCCAAGCAAGAAACAGTTGAGTACTTCCACGACACAGAGCGGCCGCTGCTAACTCCTCAGTGGCCGCTCTTTCCGTTCTCAAGCACACTAGTATTTGCCGTCGTTGAACCTCAAGCGGTCTGGGCGCGTTAGCGGATGTTTGCAGGGCCGCCTTGCGGGGTATTTTTTTATCCAAAGAGCTACACAAAAGTCCCTTGGAGCAACGACGATTTCAGTGGCCTACTTTGAGGAGCTCCTTGAAGCCCTTAACCCCGGAGGCTCAGTAGATTCAACGGCCGACTTACTCGGGGTTGACAGCGGAGTGCTAGTGTTTTGGCCCTTCGCCCTTCCAGATTCTGTCCTTGACAAAATGGCGGAGCAGTTGAACGTGCCCATCAATCAAGTACGCGCGGAGTACGTCGCTTTCGTAAAGGACAGGCGCGAACTTTATGCTTGCGTTTATTCGAGGGCGCTATTGGAGCTAGACGGTATCGAGCCGCCTAGCTCTACATCGAAAGAGATACAGGCCATTCGGTCACGGATTGCAGGGTGGCATGCGACAAGCCACGGCGATCGATCAGTTAAGGTGGAAGCCGACCCTAAGTCGTCAGCAGCCGTTGTCCGGCAGTTTTTCGGCCTTCCTACCTGATCGCCCACATGCTCGCGTGGGTCTCAGCGCTTAGCTGAACTCAATCGCGCGCATGGCATCCGCGCTGCGTTATTTGAGGCCTCAAATCCCTCACCTTAGGTGCCTCAAGAGTGCCATTGACTGCGCCTAGCTCTCCAGAGAAAAAGAAAACGGGCCCACGTCAAAGCGAGCCCGCAATTCCATTTGATCCCCTGGTCGGATGTGACGAAGCTTAGTCGCCGTCGAAGGGACTATTGCTGCTGACGGCCGAGCCTACCGGAGACACGTAGGGTGCCGGATAGTTGAGCGTCGGCAGGCCGCCCGCCGGATAGGCGAAGCGATTGGCATTCTCAATATCCGCGTCCGGTCCAACCAGACCCGATCCCTTGATGAAGGCCTGAACGATGTCGCACTTATCGGACGACGTGCAAGCCGTAACCGTCGAGCCCATCACGTGACCGCGTGCATCGACCTGGTAGAACCTCGGAGCAGAGTACGTTGTTTGGTCGCCGACGTTCATCGCCTTCGTTTTCGCCGACCACTGAACCGTGCCCGGAAATTCGACTGATGCGCCGCGGATGCCAACGTTGAAGAATAGGCCGCCGCTATACTTGTCGTATTGAAAGATGTTTGACGAATCAAAACCGTCGAAGTACAAAACCCCCGACGTGCCCCTGTAGCCGAGGAAGAGTACTCTGTTCATGTTCGGCACCAGGACCGGATGGCTCAGCGACGAGCCGTTCCAGAACGAGAGACTGCCAGGGCCGCTGGTGGTGTCGGCGACGTTCGAGATCGCAACGGTGCCCGAGACAGGATCCTGGGCGCATGCGACCGGGCGCTGACCCGGATCAGCGATCGTCTGGACGTACGCTCCACTATGGTTGTACTCATCCAGCGTCGACATATCAGCGTTCGCGAAGATCACGTCGCCGTTGGCGAGCGCGCATCCGCCCTGAACTAAAGCGAAGCCTTCCGGTGGCGGTGCGACTTGACCGAACGGCTCGCCCGAGCTGTAGTCGAACATGTAGATCGCACCGTCACCGTTCGAGCCGCCAAATTCGTCGCTTATGAAAAGCGTTTTCCTATGCGCGCAGCAGTTGGGCTTCACGATGTGCTCGTCCTTGATGGTCCGATGCAGGTTCGGTTTGACGCCGGGCGGAGTCAGCAGCGACTGAGAGGTATCCACTTTGCGATTGCCGCCCATCGTCTGACGAACGGAGTTGGTTCCCCCGCTAGGGGCAGTGAGCTGCGACGCGCCGCCGGTACAGCCGGTGAGAACAGCAACGGCCGCGGATATGCCAATGAGGTGCTTGATCGAGTTGGAGATCTCCATCGATGAACTCTCCTTTCTCGCGAAAAGGTGACGAGTCTCGTTCGTTTTTCAAGAGGAGGCAAGGCGACCCTCCTCTACAGGTGGATACCTTCACTGCTCTTTCAGTGCTAACGGGTGTTCCATAATTGTTGTGAATGGCGGTCCTGAAGATCGCGCGCACCGTTTTATTGCGCGAATCTCGAGCACTATAAGCACGAATGCGATCGCGATGATTGGGAAGCGGTAGTGGCCGACGAATTCAACCGGCGCAGCCGTGACTGGTAAGGCCAACAAACCGACAATCGCTACTTAGATTCCGCGAGAAACCCGATCAGCAATCGCCTTCTTCAAATTCTCGTACCGTCTCCCATGTTTCGCGTCACACCTCCGTCGCACAAATTGGTGACTTCGAGCTTAGAATGAGCACGAATTCTGGAGCGGGCGGCGGGAATCGAATCCGCCCGTGCGAGATTTTTGCCTACAGGTCACGGTCCGTCGCAAAGGGTTGCGGGCCGTCGCGGACGGTTAAAAACCCCGGTGAAATAAGACGTTTCGAATCGGTGTCCGGACGTGTCGGGCCGGTCGTCGCTAGTCGCCCTTCGTTGCCCAGGGTTGCCATGGATATTATGGGCGAAGGCAGGTCACGCTGACTTAGCTCCTAGGGATTCGACCTCGTGGGATAGATAGGCGGCCTGCCAGTGGCGTCTATAGAGATCGGACGGTATCGTGAGCGGCGCTATCGCGTATCAGCTCGAATGCACAAGGTCGATCCGAGATAGATGCCGGCGTTGGAGGCGAGACAATGACGTCATTCGTCGGGATCGACATCTCAAAAGAAACGTTTCACACATCGCTTCTCACCGACCGCGTTGAGGCAAAGAAGGCCTTTCCGAACTCGCCGAAGGGCTTCGCGCAGTTGCTGGCATGGTTGAGCAACCGTCGCATCGGTGATTCACACGTCTGCATGGAAGCGACCGGCGCCTATTGGGAACCGTTAGCGCTGTATCTTCACGAGCGTGGAATTCTCGTCAGTGTCATGAATCCGGCTCGCATCAAAGCCTTTGCTCAAAGCGAGCTGCTACGAACCAAAACGGATGCCGTCGACGCCGCCCTCATAGCGCGCTTCTGCAAGAGTCAGACGCCGGATCCGTGGATCCCACCACCGCCAGAAATCCGCATTTTACAGGCTCTTATGCGTCACTACGAGCACCTTAAGACCACTCGGGTGCAGCAATCCGTCTACGAGCAATCAACTGACGCAGCGGTTGTCAAGGCCTCGATCCGCGAGGTGATCGCGACGCTCGATGCGCAGATCGCGCAGGTCGAGCGCGAAATCCGCCAGCACTTCGATGACCATCCTGACCTGAAGCGTAAGCGAGATCTGCTGACGTCGGTTCCGGGAATCGGCGAAACAACCGCCGGTACTCTGTTGTCCGAGATTCCTCACTTGGATCGCTTTGAACCCGCCAAGGCGGTCGCCGCGTATGCCGGCTTGTCACCACGGCAGCGGTGTTCTGGCACGTCCATTCACGGCAAACCGCGCCTTTGCAAGACCGGGAACTCGCGCCTTCGCAAGGCGCTCTACATGCCGGCGATCGTTGCGCTTCGCTTCAATCCTCTGCTTCGAATCTTCGCGGAGCGCCTAGCCGCAGTTGGCAAACACAAGCGCCTGATCATCGGAGCCGTCATGCGCAAGCTGCTCGTCATGGCCTACGGGATTCTGCGGTCCGGGAAGCGTTTCGACGCCAATTACGCTTGACGCCCGAATACGGTATCTATCCCGCAATGCTGCGGAGCCGCGGCATTTCTTGTATTTCTTGCCGCCCCCGTAGAGCACGGGGGCGCTACCGACTTACTTTGGAAGGTATTTAATCGAATCACCAGCGCGAGCCTGGCGTAATCGATTTCCGTCAGCCCATCCGTCACCCAAATCGGGCTATCGGACGGAAATAAGCACAAACGTTGGAGCGGGCGGCGGGAATCGAACCCGCGACTCTTGCTTGGAAGGCAAGGGCATTACCACTATGCAACGCCCGCGGCGAACGTGGTGGGCAGGGCTGGATTCGAACCAGCGTAGCGCTTTCGCGCGCCAAGTTTACAGCCTGGTGCCATTAACCGCTCGGCCACCTACCCAACAAATCGGCAGACCAGGGTACGATGCGACACGTTCGGAGTCCTCGGGCGCAAAGGGAGCGGGCGAGCTCTCACGCCGTCTTTCATCTTGGACTAACTTTTTTCGATTACCATCCGGGTAGCAGCTGCCGGTCGCCTGCGGCGAGGAGAAGGAGGAATGGTCCGATCCCGAGTCTTCGCAATCGCGGCGGCCTGCGCTTTGGCGCTCGCCGGCTGCGGCGACGGCGCGTATTCCGGTCTTGCCGGGTCGGCCGGGGTCGAAACGGTCGGTGACGCAGCCGCGATCGTGGCGCACCGCCCCACGGGCTCCCAGTATGCCGCCACGGCGATCGATGCGGTCGATACGTTCGGCGCGGCGCTGGGCGGCGTCGTGGCTCTCGAAAACCTTCAGCGCGGCGGCGGACACGGCGCCGTCTTCTGCCGGACATTTGCCGGATTCGGCGGTGAGTGGGTCCCGGCGCTCGACATGACGCTTGGATGGCAGGGCGCCACCAGCGGCATCGCTGCTCCCCTTCGCCGGCCCGGCGCACCGCTTGCCGTGAACGCGATTGCCGCCGGCACCGCTTTCGTGGGACCGGACGGCTCGATCGAACCGCTCGACGCGTGGTCGCGCGCGCAGTGCCCGAGCGCGACGCCGACCTTCGCCATCATCGGCAAGGCGCTGGTCATGCCGTTCAAGATTCCGTTCCGCATTGGCTACCGCAATGGCCGCCTGTCGAGCGTCAGTGTCTCGCATGCAACCTTTGGAGAGTATTCGATCGCGCTCACGACCATGCACGTCGCGCGGACGCTACGCATCGAGGGCGTGATCGATGACGGCCACACGAGAATCGCCGATCTGCGTACCGACGCGCTCGGCAGCGGAAATCTCACCATCACCTCGACCGGCGCGCAATACCGGCTCGTCGGGTGGGCGGTCGTCGGCTAGCGCCTTCAAGGGCTGCGCAACGCCGCGTTGAAAGCACAGCGGTCGCGCCGCTGACGGCGCACGGTCGCGCCGACGTGGCCGAGCGGTTGAAGGCACGTGATTTGTAATCACGTCCGAAAGGCATCGCCGGTTCGAATCCGGCCGTCGGCTTACACACCACCTGCTTCCGGAAACGCATGCAAGACGTCTCACCCAAATGGCTCGCCAAAGGACTCGTTCTGGTTTGCGAGCGTTGCTTCAAAGAACGCATCCCCGAAGAAGATCCGGACGTTGCCGCGCGCATCGGCGACTTCCATCTGCGCGACTGGCTGAAAGACCGACTCAAAGCCGACCAGCAGTGGGGAGCAATACGCGCCATCAATACGAGCTGTCTCGACGTCTGCGGCCGCGGTCGCGTCACCGTCGCCATTGAGCCAGAAGACGGCGAAACGCGCGTCTTCGTGCTCGATCCCATTGCCGACAAAGACGCGCTGTACGAAACGATTATAGACTTACTTCAAGCGAAGCCTTGAGCGGCCTACTGGAATTCGAACTCGGCGAGATTCTTTTCGATCTTCCGCTTTACGCGCTGCAACGCGTTGTCGATCGATTTCACGTGGCGGCCGAGGTCGCGCGCCATCTCCTGGTAGCTCTTGCCTTCGAGATACGACTCGAGCACTTGCGATTCGAGCTCCGAGAGATTCTGGCGAATCCGCTGACGGATGTCGTCGGAAACTTCCTGCGTGACGACCAGTTCCTCGGGATCCGAGGTCTTCTGCGACGCCATGACGTCGAGCAGCGTCCGCTCGCTGTCCTCATCGTAAATCGGTTTGTTCAGCGAGATGTACTGGTTGAGCGGAATGTGCTTCTGACGAGTCGCCGTCTTGATCGCCGTGATGATCTGACGCGTGATGCACAGCTCGGCGAACGCGCGGAAGCTCGAAAGCTTGTCGGCCTTGAAGTCGCGCACGGCCTTATAGAGTCCGATCATCCCCTCTTGGATGATGTCCTCGCGATCGGCGCCGATAAGAAAGTAGCTCTTGGCCTTAATGCGGACGAAATTCTTGTACTTGTTGAGGAGGTATTCCATCGCCAGGTTGTCGCCCGTCTTGGCGATGGCTACGAGGTCTTCGTCGACCCGTTCGTGATACTCCAGACCATCCGTCGCGGGATGGGTCATTGCCATAGTCGCTGTCTGCCTTTGTGGGTCCGTGTGTCGCATGCGCAGGCCGGGGCCCATCGGGCGCGACACATCCACCTGAGTATAGGAAGGACGCCCCTCCACCGTCAAGGACGTCCTTCGACTGCGGCGCTTCGCGCCTCCGCTCAGGATGACAGCGGGGGCGGCCCCGCTAGCGGAGGGCGGTGATGCCCACGACGGCGCCGCCCAGGATGAGCAGCGCCGGGTTGATCTTCGTGCGGACCGTCACGAAGAAGACGGCGAGCGCCACGGCGAGCGTCACGAAACCCCGGAGCATCCCGTCTTTGAAGTTGATCGAACTGTGCCCGAAGGTGAGCAAGCCGGCGACCGCTAGCCCGATCGCCACCGGCCCGAGGCCGCGCTGGATCGAGTCGCGCCACGGCCAGTTCGCCAAGCGCACCCACACTCGCCCCACCACGAACGTAAGGATGCCGGTCGGCAAAAAAAACGCCACTGCGGCTACCACGGCGCCCGGAATGCCCGCCGTAAGTACGCCTAACGCGGCAACCATCATCATGTTGGGCCCGGGTGACATCTGACCGATGCTATAGACGTGGACGAGTTGCGGGTCGCTCACCCAATGATGGACGTTAACAACGAGCGTCTTCATCTCCGGATAGGCGGCCATGCCGCCGCCCACGGTCAACAGCGACAGGTAGGCGAAGACGCCGGCTAACGAAGAGAGCTGATCCATTGTTCCGACTCGGCTTCCATCTCTTTCGGCTTCTCCGGTGGGCGCGGCCGATAGGTGAAGATGGCGACGGCGCCGACCGCGAGCAGCACCGCGGGCACCGAAAACTTAAAGTGGTTCACGCCAAGGACGGCTGCCAGAATGAAAAACGCGTCGTAGAAGCCCTTGACTGATTTCTTGCCGATCTGATACCACGTCGCCGCGATCAATCCAACCGCCGCGGCCGCCACACCCGCCAACGCCGCCGTTACTAGCTGCCGTGAAGTGCCGTGTTGGTCACCGTAGGCGACCCCAACGGCGGTCATGAAGACGAACGCCGGCAAACACATGCCGAGCAGCGCCGCGATGGATCCGCCCGTGCCACCCAGACGGTCGCCGGCAAGAATCGACATGTTGGTTGCGTTCAAACCCGGCAGCGTGTTGCTAATCGACATGAGCTCGAGAAACTCGACGTCGTCGAGCCACTTCTTCTTCGCCACCAGCGCGCCGCGCAGATATGCCACGACGCCGCCGCCGAAACTCGTGGCGCCGATCAGCAAAAACGTCAGGAAAATATCGAGGACCGCGATTTTGCGAGAGGGCGCCGGCGGCGCGATCGCCGCCGGAATCGCGCTCTCACTCATGGCTTTGCGGCGGATTTCCCTTGAGGCGGTAGACGAGGCCGGTCTTCGTCGTTCCCAGATAGAGCCAGCCCGATGCGATCATCTGCAGCTTGATGAAGAGTTCTTCAACGCGTTTTTTCACGATCTCGTGGACGTCGTCGGCCGTGTCGAAGCGCGTTTGATAGGCAAACTCTCCGCACATCACCTTGTGATCGCCGAGGGAGCGCCACAACGAAATGTTCGATTTCGCGACCAAACCTTTTCCGAAGTCGATCGGTCCGAGATCCACCAGCACTTCTTCGACTAGCGTCGAGTTCACCAACTCTACGCGACCTTCCATATCGCCGATGAGCCCCGCCATCGCCGGTAAAGCTCTGGCGATGGTCTTAAGGTTCGTACGGTCGCCGGCGTGCACCGAACTCACCGGAAAGATACAGTTGTGCGCGTATAGGAGCCGGTAACTGCCGACTTGATCCTTGAGCGGCAACGCTTCCATTTTGAACTTGATGCGATATGGGCCAGCGATATTGGGCCGCACGTCCACCGCTTTAGCTTTTTCCAAGTCGTCGCTGCGATACTTGAAGACGATCTCGGGATCGCCGATCGGAAAGCCGTCTTGGAATTCGGTGCGTCTGCGCAGGATGAACGAGTTGTTGTAGAGCCGGAAGTCGCCCGTGTCGACGAACATCACCTCGCGAATGCGCGGACGCGCCTTCTCCAGCCTCGCCGGCGCGTACGAGACGCCGCGAACCTTACTGACCGCTTCCGCGACCAAATCGCTGAACATTCGAAAACCGCGCATCGAATCGAAAAAGTCGGGCTTGAGGATCAGCTTTGCGTCGAAAAACTGGACGCGGTCGGCGGCCTCGCCTTCCACGTAATGCGGTTTTGCGACGATCTTCGTCTTACCGTTCCCGCCCACACCTTTGGGCTTTTCCTTGGTTTTCATCGTTATTTTTTCTCCGTCAGGCAAGCGTACGAGAGCCCGCCGGTTAGTCCTGTCGGCGGCGCAACGCTTCATACATCAGCACGCCGGCTGCCACCGACGCGTTTAGCGAACCGATTTTGCCGTGCATCGGGATGCGCACGCAAAAGTCGCATTCGCGTTTGATCAGGGGCGCGAGGCCGGAGCCTTCAGCCCCGATCACGAGCGCCAAGTCCCGATCGAAGTCGGCCGCGGTCATGTCGGTCGCCGTGGGGCCGGAGTCGGCTCCAACCACCCAGATTCCGGCTTTTTTCATCGTCCGGATCGCATCGGCCAGATTGGCGACGCGCACGATGGGAACGTGCGCCGCGGCCCCGGCAGCCGCTTTGCGCACGGTCGCGTTGATGCCGGCGGAACGGCGGTCCGGGAGAACCACCGCGTCGGCGCCCGCGCATTCCGCGGTCCGAACGATCGCGCCGACGTTGTGCGGGTCGGTCAGATGATCGAGCAGCAGATAGAGCCGCTTGGTCCCCCGCGCCGGCGCCGACATCACGTCGTGCAGCGAGGCGTATGCAAACGGCGGACCGATGGCGACGACGCCTTGATGCGCTTTGAAGGGGAGCGCGGCGAAGAACGGACGCTGCTCGAAGCGAACGCGCACGCCCGCCTCTTCGGCACGGTGCAGGAGATCGCGCAACGCCGCGTCGCGCCGGCGATCCGACGCAACGTGAATCGCGCGCAGGCGTTCTCCCGCGCTGAGTGCTTCGATCGTCGCGTGAATACCGTAAACGACGTCATCGAAGTCGAGGGCCGGCGCGCGGGGTCTTACTCCGCGGCGACGCTCCACGTCGTGCCTTCTTTCGTGTCGGTCAACGCGACGCCGCATGCCAGCAGCGCATCGCGAAAACGGTCCGACGCCGCCCAGTCTTTGCGTACGCGCGCGTCGCGGCGCATGGCGATGACGCGCTCGATCGCGGCTTCCGGCGGCACACCGTCGAAGTGCTCGCCGAGTTGCCGGCTGAGGCGTTCCAGGATGTCGCCCGGCAACGCGGCTTCCGGCTCGGCGAGCCACGTGTCGTCGGGCTCGATGCCGAGCAGCGTTGCGAGATACGCGAACTCGTACAGCGTTTGGCCCGCACCGGCGCCCTGTGCCGCGCGCGCCGCATCCCCGCCAAACTCGAGCAACACGGCCAGTGCGGCCGCCGTGTTCATGTCTTCGTCGAGCTCTGCTTCGATGCGTTGCACGTAGCCGGTCTTCTTCAGATCGGTCGGTATGGGTGCAGCCGCCGCGCGCAGCGTGCGATAGGCTTTCTTCAGCGTGCGCAGCGCGGCCGCGGCACCTGCGACGGAATCCTCGGTAAAGTTCTTCACCTTCGCGTAGCTCGTCTGCAGCAGCGAAAGACGAATCGCTTGGGGATCGTGCCGCTTTAGCAAATCGGCGAGCGGCTCGTAGTTGCCGAGCGACTTCGACATCTTCTTGCCGTCGAAGAGCAGCAGGCCGCCGTGCACCCAGAAGTTCGCCATCGGCGGCTTCGCCATCAGCGGCTCACTCTGCGCGATTTCGTTTTCGTGATGCGGAAAAATCAAATCGGCGCCGCCGCCGTGGATGTCGAAACCTTCGCCTAACGGATCCAGCAGCACCCGGGCCATCGCCGAGCACTCGATGTGCCACCCCGGCCGGCCGTCGCCGTAGGGATCGAACGCCCATTTCGGCTCGCCCGGTTTGGCGAACTTCCACAGCGCGAAATCGAGCGGATCCTCCTTCTCCTCGTCAATCTCGATGCGCGCACCCGCCTCGAGTTCGGCGACGTTCCGATTCGCCAGTTTGCCGTAGCCGGCAAACGAGGCGACGCGGTAGTAAATGCCGTCTTTCGAAGCATACGCGTGTTCGCTCGCGATCAATTCGCCAATCATGCGCGTGATCTCGGGGACGTAGGCGGTCGCATACGGCTCGAAATCGTAATCGAGCACGTCCAGGGCGCGCATGCTGGCCTTGAACTCCGCGTAGTAGCGATCGATGATCGCGTGGTAATCTACGCCGCTTTCCTGCGCCTCGCGAATGCTGCGGTCGTCGATGTCGGTAACGTTCTGCACGTACGTGACGCGATAGCCGAGATGCGTCAGGTAACGGCGCAGTACGTCGAAGAACAGAAACGACCGCGCGTGCCCCAGATGGGCCCGCGCGGACGGCGTCAAGCCGCAGACGTACATGCGCACTTCACCGTTGCGTAACGGCGCGAACGCCTCGACGCTGCGCGTTCGAGAGTTGTAGAGCCTCAGATGACCCAGCTCCAGGATTCCTCGACGGTCTCCACGACCGCGCGCACGGGTTTCCCGTTCTGCGCGACGATCCGCGCGGGCACCCCGACGACGGTGGCATTGGCGGGAACGTCTCGCACGACGACCGATCCGCCGCCGACTTTGACGTTGTCGCCGAGCGTGATTGCGCCCAGGACGACCGCGTTGGCACCGATGGTCACGTTACGGCCTAGGGTGGGATGCCGCTTGCCGTGCGAAAGACTCGTTCCACCCAGCGTCACGCCCTGATAAATCGTGCAGCCGTCGCCCACGATGCTCGTCTCGCCGATTACGACGCCCATGCCGTGATCGATGAACACGCCTTTGCCGAGCTGCGCGCGCGGGTGGATTTCGATTCCCGTGAAAAAGCGCGCGATGTTGGCGAGAAATCGCGGCAGCAACGGCACGCCGGCGAGCGGATGGATCAGCCGGTGAGCGACGACGGCGTGGAAGCCGGGGTACGACAACACGACGTCGAGCCATCCTCGCGCGGCCGGATCGCGATCGAGCGCCGCGCGGAGATCGGCAGCGACGAATGCCAACGGCTTGGGCGCCATCGTTACTCTAACCCCGCTTCCGGCCGCGGGGATGCCTCGCCGCCGGGCGGCTTGCGTCCGCGAATCGGCTCGAACGGTTTGCCGTCGGGTCCGAATGCAATCGGGACCAAGCCGCGACCGTGCAGCAGCCGGGAGCTCACCGCGCCGACGCGCATCATGATCCGCTCGTGCCCGAGCAGAGGGAAGAGCAGTTCGAGTGGCGGCCCCGCAGCGGCTCCGGTCAGCGCCATGCGCACCGCCGCCATCGCGTCGCTCGGGGTGAGTCCGAACTCATCGGCAATCGCAGGCAGGTCGCGGTCGAGCGGCAGGCCGCGAAGTTCGGGTTGATGGTCCACGTACTGCGCCACCGCATCCAAGAAGAACAGCACGTCGCGCGAGCGTAAGCGTTCCAGTTCCAACGCCGGCACGATGCAGCTCTCGGCGCGCAACGCTTCCACGATCGGCCGCGCCTCATCGGTGCTCCTCAACGTTGCGCCGTAGGCTTCTAGGAACGTTTCGATCCACCGCAACGCCGCAGCCGGCGGCGGCTCTTCGAGCGCGCCCCAGCGCTGCATGGCGGCAGCGAGATCGCCGGTCGCAACGACGCTCACGCTGCGTTCGCCTCGCCGAGTAAGGCAACCGCGTGCGCCGCAATGCCGCTGCCGTCGCCGGTGTAGCCCAAGCCTTCGCTGCTCTTAGCCTTCACGCTCACGCAGTCGAGCCCGACGGCGAGGCGCGCCGCGACGTTCTCGCGCATGTGCAACACGTGTGCTGCGAGTTTCGGGCGATCGACGACGATCGTCGCGTCGACGTTGACGATGCGCCAGCCGGCATCGCGCACTTCGCGCGCGCACGCTTCCAGCAGCGCCATGGAATCGGCGTCTTTCCAGCGCGCGTCGGTATCGGGGAAGCGGCCGCCGAGATCGCCGAGCGCGGCCGCGCCCAACAAGGCGTCGGACAGCGCGTGCGCCAGCACGTCGGCATCGGAGTGGCCGAGCGCGCCCCGCTCGAACGGGATGCGAACGCCGCCCAACACGAGCGCGCGCCCCTCTACGAGGCGATGCGCGTCGAAGCCGTAGCCGACGCGCGTCACCGGGAAGCTTCCACCGCGCCGCGCTCGCGCAGCAACGCTTCGACGCGCGCGACGTCGGCCGGCAGCGTCACTTTGAAGTTTTCACCGGAGGCCGGGACGACGACGACTTCGATACCGGCGCGTTCGAGCAACACCGCGTCGTCGGTCGCAATCGCGCCCTCGCGTGCGGCGAGTTCGTGTGCGCGCCGCAGATCGGCGGCGGTGGCCATCTGCGGCGTTTGCGCCGCCCACAAGCGCTCACGATCGAGCGTTTCGACGACCGCATGCGTGTGCGCATCCACCACCTTTACCGTATCCACGACGGGACCGGCGAGGAGCGCGCCGCGTCCGGCGCGCACGACCTGCATGGCGGCGCGTACGTCCCCGGCGCGTACGAGCGGACGCGCGCCGTCGTGAATCAAGATGCCGTCGCAATGCGGCGATAGTGCGCGCAAGCCGTTGAACGCGCTTTCCCGCCGCGTCGCGCCGCCGGATACGACGCGCGTGCGCCGATCGGCGCCCAGGCGCGCACACAGTTCGCGCATCGGCTCGATCCACGCCGGCTCGGTGGCGATAACGAGTTCCGCGATTTCGGGCATACCGGCAAAGGTGCGGATGCACCAGCCGGCCAGCGGCAGGCCGGCCACGTCGAGCAACTGTTTCGGACGGCCAAAGCGCTCGCCGCGGCCGGCCGCGACGATCACCGCACCCCATGCCAAAGGGCTCTGGCTCATTCGCGTTTGGGCTTGGCGAAGATCATGCGTCCCGCGACCGTTTGCAGCACGCTCGTAACGACCACGTCGGTCTCTTCCCCAATCAAGCGGCGGCCCTGCTCGACGACGATCATGGTGCCGTCGTCGAGGTAACCGACGCCTTGATGCATCTCCTTACCTTCCCGAATCACGGCGACGTGCAGTTCTTCGCCGGGCAACACGACGGGTTTCACCGCATCCGCCAACTCGTTGACGTTGAGCGCCTCGATGCCTTCGACGTGCGCCATGCGATTGAGGTTGTAGTCGTTGGTGACGAGTTTTGCGCTCATCTCCTGCGCGAGCCGCACCAAACGCGCGTCGACGTTGCCGAGCGCCATGTCGTTGAAATCGCGTTCGCTGATCTCGACGGCCGCAAGTTCCTGCAACCGGCTGAGCACGTCGAAACCGCGCCGCCCGCGCATCCGCTTGAGCGGGTCGACAGAATCCGAGATGGTCTGCAGTTCGCGCAAGACGAAGCGCGGCACCACGAGCGGCCCTTCCAGGAATCCGCACTCGACGATTTTTACGATGCGCCCGTCGACGATCGACGACGTGTCGACGACCTTCACTACGTTTGCCGTTCCGGGTTTTGCGCCGTCCTGATCGAGCACCGGAAGGATGCGCGTCTTGGCGCCGACGCGCGCGCCGAGATATGCGGCCGAGAACGCAAAGATGAGGTAGAGCACGATTGCGACGTAGGTTCCGGCCCGGCCGATGCCGGTTACGACTTCGAAAATGATGCTCTTGATGAGGAACGCAACGATGAGGCCGACGATCAATCCGACGGCGCCGCCGGCGATTTCCGCAGGCGTGAGGCGTTCCATCGCACGTTCGGCCGACTCGAGCTCGCCTTCGACTAAAGTCTGCGCGAGCGGAGCGAGCAGCGCGCCGACGATCGCGCCCACGACGGGCGAAATCACCAGCAAGGCAAGTTGCAGGCCTTCGTTTGCGACGTGCAGCGACAATAGATGGAGATACGCTTCGCGTCCCAGCAAAAAACCGGTGACGCCGAAGATGACGATGAACGCGCCCCGCAGCAGATTTCGTGCCAGACTCGGCTCTAGTCGAATGTTAGGGAACCTCTAAGAAAGCGCCGCAAACGTCGTTGGCGACGAACCGGCCCCGGCCGGTTAGCCTCACGCGGTCTTCGGTGCGTTCGAGCAACCCCAACTCGGCGAACCGCGAAACGACGGATGCGTAACGGCGCACGACGTCAATGCCGTATCGCTCTTTGAACTCGGCCAGGCCGACCCCTTGCGCGGTGCGCAGTGCGAGCATAATCGCTTCGCCGGCCCGCTGGGCGCCCTCGAGGCGCTCGGTCTGGGCAGGAATCGGACGCCTTGAGAGCGCGGCCTCCACATAGTCGTCGAGCGATTTGGTGTGCACCGAGCGTTCGCCGTCACGAAACGACGCCGCGCCTACGCCGAGACCGATGTAGTCGCCGTTGTCCCAGTAGTTCGCATTGTGACGGCAACGATGACCGGGGCGCGCGAAGTTACTGATCTCGTAGTGCTCGTAGCCCGCGCCGGCGAGCAAATCGATGGCGGCAGCGTAAAGTTCGGCCTCGCGCACGTCGTCGAAAAAGGCTTGCGGCTCGCGCTGCTCCCACACTGCGTACGGCGTGCCGCTTTCGACGGTCAATCCGTAGGCCGAAACGTGATCGGGCTGCAACGCGATTGCGTGCTGGAGCGACTCGCGCCACGTCTCGAGCGACTGGCCGGGCACGGCAAACATCAAGTCGAGCGAGATCGATTCGACGCCCGCAGCGCGTGCCCACGTGACGGCGCGCGCGACGTCGTCCGGCACGTGCTTGCGGCCGAGCACGGCGATTTCTTTCGGATCGAACGACTGGACGCCGATCGACGCGCGCGTTATCCCGGCGCGCACGTAGGCGTCGAAATCGCCGGCCCGCACGAGCTCCGGATTGAGTTCGATCGAGGCCTCCTCGAACGCGCCGAAACGCTCGCGCAACCGCGCGGCGAGCGCGGCGATCGTTGCGGCGTCGTACGCATTGGGCGTTCCCCCGCCGAGAAAGAGCGTGGCAGCCGCAGCGGCGGGCTGACGATCGATTTCTGCATGGAGTGCGTCGAGGTAGCGGCGCGACGCGCTCGCGCGCATCGGCCACTTCGCGAAGTCGCAGTAGGGGCAGATATAGGGGCAGAACGGCAGATGCACGTAGACGCCGAGCGCCATCGGCTCATTCTCCTTGCGCGACGAAAACGCCGACCGCGCCGGGACCGCCGTGCGCTGCGATCACCGGGCCGGCCTCCCAAATCTCCAAACGCGCGGGGCGTTCGTCGCCGAGACGTTCGCGCAGCCGCACCTCGGCCGCTTGTGCGAGTGCCGGCGCATTGGTGTGCATGACGATGAATTGCGCTTGGTGGATCGGCGGAGCGGTTTTGAGAATCAGATCGAGCATCGTCTCCTGCGCGCGCGCGAAGGTGCGGACTTGCACTTTGGCCGCGACCTTTCCGTCGTCGAGCGCGAGCACCGGCACGATCTTCATCATCGTTCCCATCGCGGCTTGAGCCGAGCCGATGCGGCCGGTGCGCTGCAGGTGAGAAAGATCCGACACACAGGCGTAGAGATGCTGGCGCTCGCGCCAGGCATCGAGCGATGCGACGATCGCGTCGAGCGTTGCTCCGCGCTGCGCCATGGCGTGGGCGTGCTGCACCATCATACCAAGGCCTCCGGCAGCCGTCTTCGAATCGTAGATGTGAATGCGCGCGCCGGGAAAGCGCTGCGCCGCCGCCATCGCCGCATTGATCGTTCCCGAGACATGCGACGAAATGACGATGCAGAGCACCTCGTCACCCGCCTCGACCGGCCCGGCAAACGCCTCTTCGAACATCCCGGCGGAGGGTTGCGACGTGCTGGGAAGCACGCTTTCCGACTTCAGTTTGCGATAAAACTCCTCGCGTGAAAGTTCGACGCGATCCTTATAGCTGCGATCGCCGAACACGACGTAGAGCGGCACGACCGCGATGCCTTCGGAACGCGGCTCTCCCGGCTCGAGATCCGATGTCGAGTCGGTGACGATTGCTACCGCCAACGGTGAGGGAGCCTCTCCTTATGCCTTCTGAACTGTTTCGACGGGCGGTAGCGACGAAGATACCATCCGATTGATCCTGCCGACGACGTCGTGGTTCACTTCTTGAATCGCGGCGAGCGTCGCGTGCTTCACCGCGTTGCGGCCGGCCCGTCCGTGCGTGACGATACAGTTTCCCCGCAAACCGAGCAACGGCGCGCCGCCGTAGCGCTCGTAGTCGAAACGCTGCCGCAGGCGTTTCAACGCCGGAGCCAGCATTGCGGTACCGAGTTTCGTCAACAGGCCGCCTCCGAGCAACGTTTCCCGCAACACCATCGCGAGGTCGGCGATCATGCCTTCACCGGTTTTGAGGACGACGTTGCCGACAAAGCCGTCGGTAACGATCACGTCGGCAACATTATGGAAGAGATCGCGCCCTTCGACGTTTCCGATGAAGTTGACGGGCGACGATGCGAGCAGCTTCGCCGTCTCCAGCACTTGTTGGTTTCCCTTGGTGCGTTCCTCGCCCACCGAAAGCAGCGCAACGCGAGGATGAGCGATGTTCAGCACGCCTTTGGAATAGGCTGAACCCATGATCGCGAACTGCACCAGCCACTCCGGGCGGCAATCGACGTTGGCGCCGGAATCGAGCAGCACGGTCGGACCGTCGAGGCCCGGCCAAACGGTCGCGATCGCCGGGCGCGAAATGCCTTCGATCGGGCGCAGCTTGATGAGCGCAATTGCAAGGAAGGCTCCGCTGTTTCCAGCCGAGACGACCGCGTCGGCCTCGCCACGTTTCACCAAGCCGACCGCGATGCCGAGCGAGGTACGGTCCGCCGAGCGTAAGGCCGCCGAAGGGTTCTGATCCATCGGAACCGCCTCCGGCGCGTGCACGACGCTCACGCGCTCGGGCGCGCCGCGAAGCAACGCACGGACGCGCGGCTCGTCACCGACGAGCACGATCCGCGCGTTCGACTCGGCCGCGGCCAGCAAGGCACCGGCGACGATCTCCTCGGGAGCGTGATCGCCGCCCATGGCGTCGACCGCGATCCGGGGCGTCGCGCTATTATTCATCGAGCGACAGCCAATATTCGGCGTTCTTCATACCGCCGTAGTAGTATTCGACGGCGGCCTCCGGAAAAGATGCCTGAAGTTCATCTCCGAGGCGCTGGGCGTCCCGTTCCTTCTGAGTGCCCCCGTAGTAGAGGGTCACCAGGCCGCCCCCCGCGGCGCCGAGCTCCTGGAGCGCCGCCCGCGCCGCCTCGGCGGGCGTTTCTCCGGCAACCATCCTCCCGGCGGCAACTGCGGCGGCCTTACCTTTGGCGACCGACACGCCGCCGACGGTCGCATCTTTGCCGGCAAGGAACACCTGCGCGCTGCGCACCCGTTCGGTTGCAGCTAGCAGCGCGGCGGGATCGGGAAGTTCGCCGTCGACGGCGCTGCCCAAGGCGAACAGTCCGGCGATGCCGGCGACGATGTCGGGCGTAGGAACGACGTGCAGCCGCTTTTCGGTCAAGCGGACGACTTCCGATGCGGCCAGCGCGACGTTCTTGTCGTTGACGAAAAGATAGACGTCGTCGTGAATGCACTTGTTCACGGCGAGCAGCAGGTCGCGAACGCTGGGATTCTTCGCATTCGAGACGACGACTTCGGCGCCGAGCTCGCGCGCGATTCGCTCGAAGCCCTCGCCCGGAACGAGCGCGACGATCGAACGTCCATTCGCGGGCTTCTCGACGACGAGCACGGTGTGCTGACGCTCCATGTCGTCGACTTTGACGCGCGTCACCTCGCCGAGTTTCGCGGCAATTTCTTGTACGCGTTCGGGATCGTCGGTGTGCATGTGCACCTTGATCGTCGGTTCCGATCCGACGACGAGGAGCGACTCGCCGCGCGGCTCGAGCAGCCGGCGCACTTCCGGAACGCTCGCACGCGCGTTCTGCAGCACGAACTCGGTGCAGAATTTATTTTCGCCGACGCGCTGCTGCGGCGTGAAGACGCTTGCGCGCGAAGGCCGCCGGGGGAACGCCGTCGCGCGAGCTTTGCTCTCCGGCAAAAAGCGCAAGATGCCCTCGAGGAAATAGACGAACCCGGCGCCGCCGGAATCCACGACGCCCGCTTCCTTGAGCACCGGCAACTGCTCCGGCGTGCGATCGAGCGCCTCGTTCGCGGCACGCAGCACGGCCGTGACGAGGCGATAGAAATCGGGCTCCTTGAGGGCGAGTTTGTAGGCGGCGTCGGCGGCGGCATCGGCGACGGAGACGATCGTTCCCTCGACCGGGCGCACGAGCGCTTGTCGGGCGGCGGCGGCGGCCTCGCGCATGCCGGTTGCCAGCACGAACGTGTCGATCGTACTCCGGTGGCGCACGTGGTGTGCGAAACCGCGGAGCATCTGCGAGAGGATGACGCCGGAGTTCCCGCGGGCGCCCATCAGGCTGCCCTCCGCGGCTCGCGCGGCGACCTCCGAGATCGGGGCATCGTGCAGTTTGGCCGACTCGAGCGTGGCGGCGCGAAGGGTGAGGTACATGTTCGTGCCGGTGTCGCCGTCGGGGACCGGAAAGACGTTAAGGTCGTTGAGGACCTGCCGGTACTTCCTCAAGAAGTACGTGCCGGCGGCGAGAAACTTCGCATATCCCCGGCCGTCCAAGACGATCACGTCCACGGCGGGGCCTCTTTGGGGGCACCCCAAGGATTCCTTGCCCCCGGGTGGCCGCCGTGGTATCATCCGTTGGTTGTCTACCCTAGTGGTGTCATCCTGAGCGCAGGCGCGCAGCGCCGCAGTCGAAGGATGCGACGTTTCTCTCACCCGACCGACACGAAGGAAATCCCGATGGCGAAGCGCTGTGAAGTCTGTGGCAAGGGCCCGCGTTCGGGCAACAACGTCAGCCACGCCATGAACAAAACGAAGCGCCGCTGGCTGCCCAATTTGCAGTCGGTGAAAGTCGACGATCACGGCACGCACCGCACCGCCAAGGTGTGCACGCAGTGCCTGCGCTCCAAGCGCATCACCCGCAAGGCCTAACTTCGGCTCCGGTGTCGCTGCTTCGCGCGGCCGGCGCGCTCGCAATCGCGGGATTGCTGTGCGCGTGTTCGGCATCGCAGTCCGTCCCGGCCTCAAACCGGTTCGTGCCCGAAGGGGCGAGATCTTCGGTCCGCACGCTTCCGCAGAATCTCCGTGGCATCACCTACGATGACATATCGAGTCACTGCGCGACCACGCAGGCGCAGCTGAAGACGGAACAACTCCTGAACCAGCCGGCCATCCGCGTCGTCTTCGATCCGATCAAAGCCTCATGCTACGCCACGGCGGTTACGAATCTGGATCGATACGGCTATACGATGGGCGAGCTGGTCGACAGCTCGTCGATGAAGCGCTATACGCTCTCGCAAGTAAAATCGCGCGCGAAGGATTACCTGACGACCCTTGGCGGCGGCATCGACCTATGGGAGATCGGCAACGAGGTCAACGGCGAATGGCTCAGCCGCGTGCACTGCCCAACGCAGCACGAGTGTGCGGCCCAGGCTCACGACGTCATGGCGAAAGTCGAGGCGATGTACGACGCCGTCACCGCCAAAGGTTATGCGACCGAGCTCACGCTCTACTATCAGGGTTCCAAGACGGTGACGCCGGGTTACGAAATGCTGCCCTGGGAACAAACCTACGTCCCCAGCCGCATGCACGCGGGTTTACGGTACGTCCTGGTTTCGTATTACGAAGCCGGCAATAACGGCATCCGTCCCTCGCACGCAGAGTTGGATGGCATTTTTCGCACGTTGGCACAGGATTTTCCGAACGCAAAGATCGGTTTCGGCGAAATCGGGATGGCTCATCCGATTGCGCAATCCAGCCTGTCGAAGGCGGAAGACATCTTCTCCTACTACCAGACGCTCAGTTTTGCAAACGTCCCGTCGTACACGCGTGCGGGCTTTTGGTGGTACTCCGCCGAGGATCTCGTTCCGTCCACAAAATGGCCCGCGTTCTTCACTGAAGTGCAGTCGAAGCTATAAGCCTCTTCGCCCGCGCGGGGAACCCTATCCCGAAAAGTGATCCCAGCCGGTGCGGGCGAGCGATTCGCCGCGGAACTCGAGCCCTGCTTCGGCGCGCAACACGCCGACGCGATGCAGCGGTCGCTTAAAACGCGCGCTGAAACGCCGCGCAAGGTGCGCGAAAGCGCGCGGCGCGATCGCAACCAGTAGTTCGAAATCTTCGCCGCCGGCAAGTGCGTAACGCTCCGGATCCTCGCCCAAAGCCGTAGCGGCCTCGCGCGCAGACGGCGCCGCCGGAACGCCCTCGAGAATCGCGCCGCAGCCGCTCGCCGCACACAGGCGATCGAGATCCGTCGAGAGCCCGTCGGAGATATCCATCATCGCCTGAACGTTGGCGCTCGCGCTGAAAAAGCGCCCTTCCGCGCAGCGCGCTTCCGGCCGGCGAAACGCGCGCAAAGCATCGCGTTCTGCGTCGCCGGTCAATGCAACGCGGCCCGATGCGCAGTCGAGCCCCGCGCGCGCCGCGCCGAGCACACCCGTCACCGCGAGCACGGCGCCGGGGCGTCCGCCCGCGCGCGTCTTCACGTTCGAGGGTCGCACTTCGCCGACGGCCGTGATCGCGATCGTCAGCACCGGCGCTCGCGACAAGTCGCCGCCGGCGATGTCCAGCCCCGACGCGCGCGCCGACTGCGACAATCCCTCGTACAGCTCGCATAACGCGTCGAAGCCGTAATCCTCCGGCACGCCGAGCGCGACGGTCGCCAGCAGCGGCCGCGCGCCCATTGCGGCTAGATCCGATGCGTTGGCAGCCATTGCGCGCCACCCCACGTCGCCGGCAGACATCGCGTCGCGCGTGAAGTGCACGCCTTCGACGAGGATGTCGGTCGTGATCGCGCTGCGGTGCGAACGCGACGGCTGCCAGAGCGCCGCGTCGTCGCCGATGCCGAGCACGATTCGCCGCTGAGCGGCCGGTTCGACAATCGCGCGAATTGCCGCGATGACATCGTCTTCACGCATGTTCGTTAGTTGCCGCTCGTCCTTCGACTGCGCGCCCCTTCGACTCGCTGCGCTCGCTCAGGGGAGCTTCGCTCAGGATGACACTGCGGATCACTGGAGCAGCGAGCGGATGCGTCGGAGTTCGGCGCCGGGGTCGGCCGCACCGAAAATCGTCGAGCCCATGACGAGCACGTCGGCTCCGGCCTCGACGAGTTCGCGCGCGTTGCGCTCGCCGACGCCGCCGTCGATTTCGATCAGACACGCGACGCCGCGGCCGTCGATCATCTCGCGCAGTTCGCGAACCTTGTCGAACGTGCGCGGAATGAACTGCTGCCCGGAGAAACCCGGGATTGACGCTCATCACGAGCACCGTGTCGCAGTCCTCGATAATGTCTTGCAGCATCAACGACCGGCGTTTGCGGGCAGATCGCGATGCCGGCCTTGGCTCCGAGCGAGCGGATGTGCGTCAGCAGGCGTTGCGCGTGCGGGGTCGCTTCGAGGTGAAACGTGATGCGGTCGCAGCCGGCCGCTCGAAAATCGTCGACGTAGCGCTCCGGCTCGACGATCATCAGGTGCGCATCGAAGACCAACGGCGAGAGCGGCCGCAAGTCGCCGATGATCTTCGGTCCCCAGGTGATGTTCGGCACGAACCGTCCGTCCATCACGTCGAGGTGCAGGTAATCGGCGCCGGCGGCTTCGACCGTGGCGATTTGCTCGGCGATGCGCGCGAAATCCGCCGACAGCAGCGACGGGGCGATCTTCGTGGCGCTCACGGCGTGCTCGACGGTCGGGGCGAAGCGGGTTTATTGCCGTACACCACCGGTGGTTCGGTGCCCAGCCGCGTTTCGCCGACCAGCACGTCGTTGACGTACATGTCGACCAGCGACGTCCCGATCGCGGTAACGGTGAAGTCGAGTTTCTGACCGGGCTCGGCAAACGCGTGATAGAGATCGTATTTGCCGGTCGCGTCGGTCACCGTGAGCCGCACGTCGAGCTGCTGCTGTTGTTCGGTTTGCTGTTCGCCTTGCTGCGCCTGGTCGGGAACCGGTACCGAAACGAGCACGCGCACTTGACGAATGATGTAACCCGATTCGTACGGACCGGCACTCACCTGCAGCGAAACCGGCTCGAAGGATGCGATCTTCGCTTTAGCCGCCGGGATTTGGCGCACGACCGCGCCGTGCGGCGGACCGTTCGGGCCCAGCGGCGTCCAGACAATCTGCCCGAGTTTGACGCCGCTTTTTGCGGCCAGGGCACGAGCATCGTCGACGAGCATGCCGGTAAAGTTCGGCACCTGCAGCGCCGAAAGCCCGCCGCGGCTCACGACCAGCGTAACGGTGTCGTCGCCGCCGACGTTCGCCAGCGGCGCGGGGTCCTGCGAGATGACGTGGCCCTCGGGAACGATGTCGCTTTTTGCGTAGGTCACTTTGCCGAGCTTCATTCGGACCCGCGAGAGGTCGAGCTCCACTTCGCGCATCGACTGATACCGTAAGTCGGGCATCAAGCGCGCGATGATGCCGTCGCTGATGACGAACGAAATCTGACGCCCTTCGCGGGCCTGCGCGCCGGCGTCGGGGCGCTGCGAGATGATGACGTTCTTCGGATAGCGATCGCTGGTGGTGTGATCGACGACCGCCGGCGTGAGTTTGAGGCGAGCGGCTTCCGCATTGGCGTCGGTGAGCGTTTGCCCGACGAACGACGGCACCGTAATCGTGTCGGACGGCGGCAGCAAGAAGTCGTGAATTTGGTGGCCGAACCACACGACGACGGCGACGAACACCGCGAGAACGATCGGGAAGACCCAATCGCGCGGCAGATACTCCGCGAGCGACCCGCGCGTCAGTCTCAGGCCAAGGCCTCCAGCGAAACGTCGCTCACATCCAGGTTGTTGAACACGCGTTGCACGTCCTCGTGCTCGTCCAGCGCCTCCAGAAGACGCAGCGCCGCGGAAAGCTCGTCGCCCTGCAACGCGATTTTCGTCTTCGCGCGCATGCCGAGATACGCGTCTTCGATCTTCATGCCGCGTTCGCGCAATGCGTCGCGGGCGCTTGCGAGCTTCGCCGGGCTGGTGTAGACGACCGCGAATTCGGGATCGTATTCGACATCGACGACGCCCTCGACGAGCGCGTCTTCGGTAAATGCATCTTCGGATTTGCCGGCGGGATCGGTTTCCACCATACCGACCGCATCGAACATCCAGCCGACGCCGCCGGTCTCGCCGAGCGATCCGTCGTGCTTCACGAAAAGAAAGCGCAGTTCGCCGGCCGTGCGGTTGCGGTTGTCGGTAGCGGCGTCCACCACGACGGCGAGCCCGTGCGGACCGTGCCCTTCGTAACGAATCTCTTCGATTTCGCGCTCGCCGCTCTGCCCGGCGCCGCGCGCGATCGCCCGCTTGATGTTATCTTGCGGCATGTTGAATACGCGGGCTTTTTCGACCGCCATCTTCAGCCGGTAGTTGGCCTCGGGATCGGGCGAACCGCCTTTGGCCGCGAGGATGATCTCTTTGCTCAACTTGGTGAAGAGGGCGCCGCGCTGCGCGTCGACTTTGCCCTTCTTGAGCTTGATATTATGCCACTTCGAATGTCCAGACATCGATTTATCTCAACTCGTCGTCAGCTCGGCCCTCATTTACCATAGTAAACCTCGGCCCTCGCTTCCTGGATTTGAAATAAATCAAGAGATTCGCTATATTATCCCGGACCGATGACCCACTTGTCGATCCACATCCGGTGGTGCCAGGCATCCCACGAGATCGGATAGGACGCGAGAATCGGATAGAAATAGACGAACGTGCCGACCGCCAGTGCGACGTAGGCGCCGACCGCCAAGCCTCCCAACAGCGTGGCCCGCGGCTCCATCTGACGCTTACCCCATTGCCAGACTCGCTGCAGCACGATCGCGTTGCAAAGGCAAATTAACGGAATGTCCACGTAAAAGTGGTACGCGAACGTAATGCGTGGCGAGCGCATCCACGGCAGCCACTGCAGCAAATACGTCAGCACGATCAGCGCGTAGCCCTTGTTGCGCTCGCGCCACGCCAGCAGCGCGACCCACGGAACGCAGAGCAGCCCGAACCATAGAATCGCCGGATTCGGCATCGACGTGATTTCGTAGACGCAGCAGCCCTTCGGGTCGCTTTGGTCTTTACGGCGATCTTGATAGTAGTACGCGACCGGCACGTAATCGAGCGGCCATTCCCACCACTGCGAGGAGTACGGATGCGTCGCTTTGAGCGTGTCGTGATACTCGAACATCGAGTATTGGCGATAGACGACGTCGTTGAGATTGTGGACCTCGTTCGGGTCGTTCGAGTGACGCGCGAGGTCGGGCATCCACGCCAACGCGTAGACCGTCATGCTGACGAACAGAATCGTCACGAGCGCGCCGTCGAGGCGAAATCCGCGCGCATTGCCCCACAGCGCCGGCCGTTTCTGCAGCACGAGACGCTGCAAGAAGACGACGATCAGCACGATGAAGCTGACGCCGAACCCCATGACGCCGTACCACTTGCTGCTGACCAGACATCCGAGCGCGACGGTAAAGACGATCAACCACAACTTCGACGACCGGCCTTCGGCGCGGCCGCCGTTCGCGCGGACCGTCTCGCCGTCGTAGACCGCGTCGCCCGCCGGCGTGCGATAGGTGACCGTCGCATCGCGTCCGTATTCGATGGTTAGCGGATCGTCGTCATAGACCAGTTTCCCGCTGCGATTTTGCGAATGCGCACCGCGCACGACCTTGCCGCGAGCGTCGATCGTTCCGCCGTCGGCAGCGTAGACCGTCGTGTCGCCGCCGGCGCGCAGTGCGTACGAGCCTTCGCCGAAGCTCAACTCCCGCGCGCCGTCGCCGAAAAAGCGCGGCAGCAGCGTGTAGCGCACGATGAGGTAGGCCCCGGCCGCCAGGTACAGCGTAGCGATCGTCGTCGTCGCCGTGTCGAACGTCCAAATGGCGCGCAGCGCAAACGCGACGATCGCGCCGGCGACCAGCGCCGCCGCGGCGGCCGCCGCGAACCCCCATTCCGGAACTTCCACGTGGGCACGGTCGCCCGTTTGCGAACTGATCCAGAACCGGTAGAACGCGTAGGTGGCCAGCGTTGCAAAGAAAATGACGAAGCCTTCGGGCGTCGCGATGCGCGACTGGACGAAGTGCATGCCGTCGGCCGTCAGCAGCAGCGCCGTAACGCACGCGAAGAACGTCGAACCCGTGATCCGTTTGGCGAAGACGTAGAGCAGCATCACGACAAGCGCGCCGAAGACGACGTCGAGGAAACGCCAGCCGTACGAGTTGTCCCCGTTGGTTGCGTGGCCGATGATGCCGTTGAGCAACGTCCAGCCGCCCAGGCCGTGACCGTGCGGCATGCCGCCGAAGAGCATCATCGAAAGCGTGACCAGCAGCTTGGTCAGCGGCGGATGCGTGTTTTCGTAGATGCGGAGATTCTGCAGATACTCTTCACCGGCGCGCGCGAAGTAAATTTCATCGAAGACTTTGTCCGGCGGATACCAGTAGCCGACGAACGATAAGATGAAATTGAAGACGCCGAAGGCAGCGGCAAGCACGTAGTCGAGCGGCGCGCGCATCGCGACGAGACCCTCGCGCGGATCGAACCAGTGCCGCACCCCGGCAGCCGTAGCCATCGCGCTCTGCGCCGGCGCTTCGCCTTCGGGGGGCGCATCGGAGACGACTTCGGCCGGTGCCGTCTCGCCCCCGAGAAACTGATAGCCCAGCCAGAAGAACATCGCGACCGCGATCAGCGCGAAGACCGGCGTACCCGCACCCCAGAGATTTTGCGCGTTGACGCCCTGGACGTTGTTTTGGACGACGTGCAAATACTGCAACGAGTATTCGAGGTTTGCAAAGAGCACGACCGTCAATGCGACCGCACTCCAGAGGTAGCGCCGCGCGAACGGGATGCAGACGATCGTAAACAGCAGCCCGTTAAAGAGATAGCGTTCGTGCATGCGCGTTGCCAGCACGAAGAACGCGATCGTTACGACCGCACATCCCTCGAGCAGCGCGCGCGGCGTACGCTCCTGCAGATAGCGCCACAGCACTAGCGCGACCGCGACGGTCACCAGGGCGATGCCCCAGAGATACTGCGGCCCGAGCGAGAGTGAACCAAAGAGATTCACCGGCGTCGTATCGGGCTGCCACATGGATCCGCGAATCGCCCAAAGGTTGAACGCGTTGACGCTGTTGTAGGCGTAGACGCTCGAACCGTAACTGTAGCGCTCGATCAACCAGGAAAATGCCGCAATCGGATTGCTGGCGTGGAACGGTTCGACGAGGACGACGGCCAGTACGAGCGCTGCGACGATGCCGGCGGCGGTCGACGTCAAGCGAACGCGCCGCCGCTCCCGATCGACGAATGCGAACGCCAGCATCAGCGGCAGCACGACCGCCGCTTGCGGTTTGATCAGCAGCGAATAGCCGACGAGCAGCCACGCGCCGACGATCCACCCGCTGATGCGCGTGGCGGCCACATCGTCGGAGCGCAACAGACAATAGATCGCACCGAGGGCGAGGCCGGCGGCGATCGAATCCACTTGGCCCCACGCCGCCGAGTTATAAACGATCGCGGGATTGAGTAAGTAGAACGCGGCCGCGCCCAGCGCGAGGCGCTCGTTGGCAAAACGGCGGACGATGCCGAACACGAGCACGCCGATGCCGAGATCGGCGAGAATCGCGGGCAGCTTGACCAAGACCTTCAGAACGGTATAGTTGCCGTTGAAGAGCGCGTGCCACAGCCAGCCGACGAAGCCGAGGATGTAGAGATAGCCGGGCGGATAGTCGGCGAATCCGCCGCTTCCGTAGAAGTTTGCGAACCCGTGTGCCGCCAGCATGCCGCCCACGCTTCGAACGTGTCGACGTCGGTTTTGAAGCCTTCGTTACCGATGAAGAGCAGGCGTATGATGAAGCCCGCAACCACCAGCCCGGGCAACGCCCACGACCGAATCGATTCGGGCGATCGCATCCGCACCGGCGTGCCGGCGCTCATGCGGGCCGCGCCTCGCGGACGCGTTCCGTCAGATCGAGCGTGCGCAGCAAAAAGTCGCGGAACTCGGCGTTGGGATGGCGTTCGATCACGGCCACATGTTCTGCGGCGGCGGCGCGCGCGGCCCCTCTCGCACCGAGTTCGTCGAGCGCCGCGACGACGCGTTGCACTTCTGCCGGCTGGAGCGGCCGCGCTTGCGCGTATGCATCGGCGACGGCATCGCGTGCCGGCGAACGAGGCTGTGCGATCGCCCACACGACCGGAAACGTCCACTTGCGCCGCGCGACGTCGCTGCCGGTCGTTTTGCCGGTTTCGTCGACCGACGACCAAATGCCCGACACGTCGTCGCGTATTTGAAAGGCCATGCCGTACGCGCGTCCGACGTCGCCATATCCGGCAATTACCGCTTCGTCGCACTCCGCCGAGTGCGCGCCCAAGCGGCACGATGCGTCGAAGAGCTGAGCCGTCTTGCAGGCGATCATGCGATGGTAGGCGTCGAGCGTGACGAGCATCTCGCTTTCGAAGCGCAGATCGAGCGACTGCCCTTCGCACATCACTGCGTGCGCTTCGTGCATCAGCGCGATCATCTGCAGCACGCGGTGCGGATCGAGATGCTCGGCCGCGCGTTCGAGGCTCAAGAAACTCAGCGCGCACATCGCGTCGCCCGCGTTGATCGCCTGACCGATACCGTAGGTGCTCCACAGCGTCGGACGGCCGTGACGCAGTTCGTCGCGGTCCTCGATGTCGTCGTGCACGAGCGAGTAGTTGTGAAAGATCTCGACGGCTACGGCGGCGTCGACTGCGTTCTGCGGCGGCGCGCCTTCGCCGGCCGCAACGCGCATGACCATTTGCGGCCGTAGCCGCTTGCCGCGCCGCGCCCGGCCGTACGGTCCGTATCCGAAGTGGCACAAAAGCATATCGGAGATCTGCCTAGATCCCCGATAGCTAACGAGCCGTTCCTCGAGGGCGTCTTCGAACGCCTCAAGCAGGTTGACGGCTCAGCTCCTCCATGCGCGCCTCCACCTCATCGACCAGCCAGCCGGGTGTCGACGCGCCCGACATCAAGCCGGCGACGCTGATGCCGTCGAACCATTCCGGGCGGAGTTCCTGCGCATTCTCGATGTGGTAGGCGCGCGCGCCGTGCGACTCGGAGAGTTCGGCCAGATGCTTGGTGTTCGCCGACGTCTTTCCGCCGACGACGACCATCACTTCGACGTCGCGGGCGAGCCGCAGCGCTTCGTCTTGCCGGTTGTGCGTGTCGGTGCAGATCGTATTGACCGCGCGCACCTCGTAGTATTTGGCTGCCAGCGCCTGCACGATCTCGGTAAAGCCTTCGCCCGACCACGTCGATTGCACGACGACGCCGACCTTGCTCGAGCGCGGAAGTTTCGCGACGTCGTCCACCGACTGAATGCACCACGCGCCCGGCACGTGGCTCAGCGTCCCTTTTACTTCCGGGTGAGCGGGATCGCCGATCACGACGATCTTGTAGCCGTCGGACTTCAGCTTCTCGGCCTGCACGTGAATCTTCGTGACCATCGGACAGGTGGCGTCGATGATCTCGAGTCCCTTGCCCTTGGCTTTTTCGAAGACGTCGACCGGCAATCCGTGCGCGCGAACGAAGAGCGAGCCGGCATCGACGTCGTCGACCGATTGCGCGTTGCGCAGACCGCGCGATTGCAGCGATTCGACCATCTGCGGATTGTGGACGACGTGTCCGAGCGTCGTCACCTCGCCGCGTGAGGCGATGGCCTCTTCGGCCTTTTTGACCGTAATGGCGACGCCAAAGCAGAACCCCTGAACCGACGCCTTACGAATTTCCACGTATACTCCCCGCGAGCGCCGCAATCGCGCTCATTACCTCTTCTGTAAACTTCGCCAAATCGTCGCGCGTTGCTTTCCGGTCCGCAGGAAGGGAGAGCGGCTTCCCCCATGCGACTTTCATCTTACCCAAACGCAGCGCCCGGTCGCCGCCGAGAACGCACACCGGCAGGACCGGCGCCCCCGACAGCGATGCGAGCAGCGCGACGCCGGTTTGGGGCACCACCTCGCCCGTGAGGTTGCGCGTACCTTCGGGAAAGATACCCACGGTGCCGCCCTTCTGAAGCACGGCGAGCGACTGTTTGATGGCGGATTTCGCGCTGCCCTGGCGATCGACGGGGTAGGCGCCGACCGCGGCAATCACCGGCCCCAGCACCGGAATTTCGAACAGCTCTTTCTTTGCCATGAAGCTGATGCGACGCGGCGAGAAACACAGCGCGGGCGGGTCGAGATACGAAAGATGGTTGCACGCCATGATGAGCGGGCCCGTCGCGCGGGATGTTCTCGAGGCCGTAAGCGCGCGTGCGAAACGCGACCCGAAAGATGATGCGCAACAGACCGGAGGCGACATCGTAGACGCGCGGCTTCATCGCGCACCGTCCGTGCGCCGCACGATTGCGAGGATTGCATCTACCACGCCGTCGATCGTGATGGCGCTCGAATCGATGCGATGCGCGTCGTGCGCCGGTTCGAGCGGCGAGACGGCACGGGTGCTGTCGTTCCGGTCGCGCGTCTCGATCTCGTCGCGCAGACGCCGGACGTCGACCTCGGTTCCGGCTAGCTCGAGCTGTGCGTGCCGGCGCTCGACGCGCGCGGCGACCGATGCCGTGAGGTAAATCTTCACCGGCGCATCGGGCAGCACGACGGTTCCGATATCGCGTCCCGCCATGACGACCGAGCGTCCTTCGGCGAGCCGCCGTTGCGCGGCGACCATCGCTTCGCGCACTTCCGGATGCGCCGCGACGGTCGAGACGACGGCAGTGACGTCCTCGGCTTGCAGCGTTTCTTCCGGGAACGTTTCGGTTATGGCGGCGCCGACCAATCGCACCAGCGCAGGGCCGTCGGCCGGATCGATGCCGCGCTGCAACGCCACGAACGCCAGCGCGCGGTACATCGCGCCGGTGTCGACGAAATCCACGTGCAGACGTTCGGCAAGCCGGTGCGCGACGGTCGTCTTTCCCGAGGCGGCCGGCCCGTCGATTGCGATGTGCAAGGGTCGATCCAACGCCACGGCCGCGGCTTTCCGAGACGAAGCCCGGGGGTCATGCCTAGCACGGCGAACGCAGGTTGAGCCGTGGCGAAGTCTCGTTCCGTCTACTTTTGTTCGGCGTGCGGTTTCGAATCGACGCGCTGGCTCGGGCGTTGCCCGTCGTGCAACGCATGGAACTCGTTCGACCAACGGCCGTTCGCGGTTGCCGGTGCGCGCAGCAGCGCTGCGCGCGCGGCGGGCGGTTCGGCCGGGGTCGAGCCGGTGCCGCTGAGCGAGATTGCAGGCGAACGGCTCGTCCGGCTCAGCGCGGAGATGCCGGAGTTCGACGCGGTGCTCGGCGGCGGCGTCGTTCCGGGGAGCGTCACGCTCGTCGGCGGACCGCCGGGCGCCGGCAAATCGACGCTGCTGCTGCAGATCGCCGCGCGCCTGGCGCGCCAGGGCGAGGTGGTGTACGTCTGCGGCGAGGAGTCGGCCGCGCAAGTTGCATTGCGCGCGCGTCGGCTCGGCATCGATTCGCCGCTCATCGTCTATCCCGAAACGAATCTGCGCGCGGTGCTCGACCGGTTACAGTCGCGCCCGCCGCTCGCGCTCGTGGTCGATTCGATTCAAACCGTCTGGCTGCCGGAGTCCGAAGCGTACGCCGGCAGCGTCACGCAGATTCGCGACTGCACGCAGGCGCTCGTCGAGTTTGCCAAACGCAGCGGCACTGCAGCGTTCATCGTCGGACACGTCACCAAAGACGGCGCGATTGCCGGGCCGCGGCTGCTCGAGCATCTGGTCGACACGGTGCTCTACTTCGAGGGTGATGCGAACGGCGAGTACCGCATTTTACGCGCGTACAAGAATCGGTTCGGATCGATCGACGAGATCTGCGTCTTTGCGATGCACGACGACGGTTTGCGCGAGGTCGCCGACCCGTCGCAGCTCTTCATGGGCGCCCGCGCCGCGCGGCCGAGCGGTTCGTGCGTCGTCGCATCGATCGTCGGCTCGCGCCCGGTGCTCGTCGAAGTGCAGGCGCTCGTCGGGGAAACGAGTTACGGCACGCCGCGCCGCCTCGCCAACAACGTCGATCAGCAGCGTTTGGCGATGATCCTCGCCGTGCTCGAACGGCGCGCCGGCATGCATCTCGGCGCGCACGACGTGTACGCCTCGGTGGCCGGCGGCTTGCGCGTCGGCGAACCGGCGGCCGATTTCGGCATCGCGCTCGCGATCGCATCGTCATTTCGCAACGTCGCGCTGTCGCCGAATCTCGTCGCGTTCGGCGAACTCGGTCTCTCCGGCGAAGTGCGTGCGGTCAATGCGTCCGATCGCCGGCGCGCAGAGGCGCGCAAACTCGGTTTCACCGAGATCATCGCGCCGGGCGAGGTCGCCGACGTGGCTCAGGCGATTCGCAGAGCCCTCGGATAGCGTCGAAGCCGTTGTTTGAAATTGTTCCGAACCTCTCCGAAGGCCGGGATCCCGCTTTCCTCGAGGCCGCGGCCGCAGTCATCGCGCCGAGCGGGGCGACGCTCGTCGACCGAAGCCTCGACGCCGCCCACCATCGCAGCGTCTTCACGATCGTGGGCAGCGGGGATCAAGTGGTCGCGGCCGGCGTCGCCTTGGCCGGGGTAGCGGCCGAGCGGATCGACCTGCGCGTTCACCGCGGCGTGCATCCGCGCATCGGCGCGCTCGACGTCTTGCCGTTCGTTCCGCTGGCCGGCAGCACCCTAGACGAAGCGGCGGCGTTGGCGCACCGGGCCGGCGCAGAGATCTGGCAGCGGTATCGGATTCCCTCGTTCTATTACGGCGCGGCGGCGCGCCACGAGCACCGGCGCGACCTGCCGGCGGTCCGGCGAGGCGAGTTCGAAGGGCTCGAGGAGCGTTTCGCGGACCCGCTGTGGGCGCCCGACGTAGGTGACGTCGCACGGCACGAGAGCGCCGGAGCGATTGCCATCGGCGCGCGCGACCTGTTGATCGCCTTCAACGTCGAACTGGCGACCGGCGACATCGGCGCCGCTCGCGAGATCGCACGCGCGGTGCGCGAACGCGACGGCGGCCTGCGCACCCTCCGCGCGCTGGCCTTCCGGCTCGACGACGAACGCGTCCAGATTTCCGTTAACGTCACGGACGAGGCGGCGACGCCGCTCTACCGGGTGTTCGAGCTCGTCGGTTTCCTCGCGGCGCAACGCGGCATCGAGGCGACCGGCGGCGAACTCGTCGGCTGCATTTCACGGGCTGCGGTCGAGGCGACGGCAGCCTATTACTTGGGAGTTACCGCGCTGTGAAGATTCTCGCGCCCGCGCTGTCGGCGCTCGCGCTCGTCGCATCGATCGCACTCTTTCCGACACCCGCTTCGGCCCAGAACGGTCCGGGCGACGCCGGAATTTATACGACGACGCTTTCGAACGGCTTAAAAGTCGTGGTCGTCGAGGATCGCGCCGCGCCGGTCGTTCAAACGTCAATGTGGTACGGATTCGGTTCGCTCGACGAAACGACCGGGAAAACCGGCCTCGCCCACGCCCTCGAACACATGCTGTTCCGCGGTACGAACGAGGTTTCGGCGGGCGGTCTCGACGACATCGTCGCGCGGTTGGGAGCGCAGATGAACGGCGAGACGACCTACGACTATACGCATTTCTATTTCGAGATGCCGTCCGACAAAATCGATGACGCGCTCTTCATCGAGGCGGACCGCATGCAGCACGCGGCGCTGCGCGCGTCGGATTGGGCCGTCGAGCGCAACGCGGTGCTCAACGAAATCGACGGCGATCTGTCGTCGCCGTTCTTCAATCTGCTTTCGCGCGTGCGCGCCGCGGCGTTTCCGGATCAGCCGGCAGGGCGCACGCCGGTCGGCAACCGCAGCGACGTCGCCAACGCGAGCGTCGCCGACATCGCTCGGTACTATCGCGAGTGGTACGCTCCGAACAACGCAACGCTGGTCGTCACCGGCGACGTTTCCCATCAAACCGTCTTTGCCAAGGCGCAGCGCTATTTCGGCGCGATTCCGAGCAAGACGCTGCCGCCGTCGCCCAGCCGCAACCCGGTTCCCGCATCGGGACAACGGACCGTCGAAGCGGAGTTTCCGTTTCCGTTCGAAATTCTCGATCTCGCCTACGCGATTCCGGGCGACACCCAGGCCGGCGAACCGGCGGTCAGCACGCTCGCGACGCTGCTCGAGAACCAGCGCTCGCCGTTCTACAAAGCGCTCGTGCAGACCAACGTCGCGCTCGCCATCGAAGCCAACGCCGACACGCAGCTGCGCGGCGGCCTTGCTCAACGTCTTCATCGTGCTCAATCCCGGCCATACCAGCGCCGAAGCGCAAGCGATCTTTCAAAATACGATCGACCAGGTGCTCGAACGGGTTTCAGCCCGGACCTCGTGGCCGCGGCAAAACGGCTGACGATCGCGGAGCGCCTTTACTCCGCCGATTCGATCGACGGCATCGGCGATCTCGCCGGCTACACCTACGGCATCGTCGGCGAAAAAATCGGCGACGAGGATCGCCGCCTCGCGGCGCTGACCGGCGACGATTTGCTCGCCGCGGCGCGCAAGTACCTCAGCAAGCCGACCGTGGTCGGACACTTGCGTCCGAACGCGAACCCGCCGCGCGGAAACTCCAGCAAGAGCGATGCCGCCGCCAGCGACGACTTCTCGAAGCGAGTCCCCAGCGGCCCGATCGTCGATCCCGCGTGGATTTCGAAAGCGGTCCGTACGCCGACGACCGCGCGCAGCACGCTCTCGCCGACGACGTTCACGCTCGCCAACGGCGTGCGCGTCATCGTGCAACAGAAAACCGATCGCCCGACGTTCGTGCTCCGCGGGAACATCGCGTCGTCGCCGGCGTTTCAGCCGCCGGGTAACGAAGGCATTTCGCGGCTGGCATCGTCGGTCGCCGACTACGGCAGCGACAAGTATCCGTTCGAACAGCGCCGCAAGGCCACCGACGAGATGGGCGCCTTCGTCGACACCGGTCAAGGTTTCTCGGCGCAAGGCGAAGCCGGCGACTTCGAGCGAATCGTCGACATTCTCGCCGACGGCGAAGCGCATCCGTCGTTCGCCGAACCGTGGCTCTCGATCGAGCGCTCGCAACTCGCCAACAGCCTGCAATCGGAGAGCAGCATCTCGGGCGTCATGATCGATCGCTCCTACGACCGTCTGCTGCTTGCTTCCGACGATCCGACGCTGCGACAGCCGACGGCGGAAAGCGTTCAACGCATCACGCGCGAGGATCTCGCGTCGTACGCCGCGCGGTATTGGCGGCCCGATCTCACGACGATCGCCGTCGTCGGCAATCTCTCGCCGGAGCGCGTGCGCTCGGCGCTCGAGAGCGCGTTCGGATCGTGGCAGGCCACCGGGCCCAAACCGAATCCACATCTGATGGCGATGCCGCCGGCATCGCGCGGGCACGACTACATCGGGACGGCGGCCAATCAAGTCTTCATCCGGCTCGGGCAGCCGGCGGTGTCGCGTTCGAATCCGGATTACGACACGTTCCTCGTGCTCAACCAAATTCTCGGCGGCAGCGGCGCGTTCGAATCGCGTTTGTGGCAGGAGATGCGCCAGAAGCGCGGTCTCGTGTACAGCGTCGGAAGCTCGGTGAGCGCCAACGCCGATCGCGGCGATTTCCGCGTCGAGTTGAGCGCATCGCCGCAACGCGTCGTCGAAGCCGTGAAGTTCGTGCGGTCGCAGCTCGAGCAGCTGCAGAGCGAACCGGTTTCCGCAACCGAACTCCAAGAAGCGAAGGTGCGCCTCGTCAGCGATGCGCTGCTCGATGAGGCGTCGTCGAGCGGCCAGGCGAAGCAAGTGCTCGACATTCTCACCAGTAATCTGCCGCTCGACTACTACCGGACGCTCAACGATCGCTTCGCGCGCATCACCGCCGCCGACGTGCAGCGCGTCGCCAAGGAGTATCTGAAACCGCAAAGGCTCGTCGAAGTGTACGCAGGCCCGAACGGGCCGTGGGCGCAAGGATTCTGATCCCGTGAACGCTGTCATCACGATCAATCCTGCGACCGGCGACGAGATCGAGCGCATTGCGTATATGAGCGCCGCGACGGTCGACGAACGTCTCTCGACCGCGGCCGAAGCGGCACGGCTGTGGGGCAGTCTCGCGCCGATCCGGCGGGCGGCGTTTCTGCACGACGTCGCCGCGAAACTGCGCGAGCAGTCGCGAGCGCGCTGGCGCTCGTCGCAACCACCGAAATGGGCAAGCCGCTCGCACAGGCGCGCGCGGAAATCGAGAAATGCGCGTGGTGCTGCGAGTACTTCGCCGATAACGGGCCGGCGATGATCGCGCCGCAGGAAGCGCACGCCGAACCGGCGCGCAGTTACGTCGCGTTCCGTCCGCTGGGCGTCGTGCTCGCGATCATGCCGTGGAACTTTCCTTATTGGCAGGTCTTTCGCGCGGCGGCGCCGGCCCTGCTCACCGGCAACGCGATGCTGTTGAAGCATGCGTGGAGCACGACGCGCTGCGGAATCGAGATCGAGCGTATCTTCCGCGAAGCCGGAGCGCCCGAAGGGCTGTTCACGACGCTGTTGACGACCACCGAGCGACGTCGACGCACTCATCGCCGATTCGCGCATTGCCGCGGTGACGCTCACGGGTTCCGAACGCGCCGGCGTCGCGGTCGCATCGGCCGCCGGTGCGGCGTTGAAGAAGTGCGTGCTCGAACTTGGCGGTTCCGACGCATTCGTCGTGCTCGAGGATGCCGACATCGAGCGCGCCGCAAAAACGGCGGTAAAGGCGCGCTTTCAAAACACCGGCCAAAGCTGCATCGCCGCCAAACGCTTCATCGCGGTCGAACCGGTGTACGATGCGTTCCTCGAACGCTTCGTCGAACTGACGCGCGAGGCAGCGTACCGGGGATCCGACCGACGAGGCGACGACCATCGGGCCGTGCGCGCGCGCCGACTTGCGCGACGGCGTTGACGCGCAAGTGCGGAGCACGGTCGAACGCGGCGGACGTTTGCTGCTGGGGGCAACCGGATCGACCGGCCCGGCTTCTTTTACGAGCCGACGGTCGTCGCCGACGTGCGTCCGGGCATGGCGATGTTCGACGAAGAAGTGTTCGGGCCGGCCGCCGCCGTCGTGCGCGCCGCCGATGCCGACGAGGCGATCGCGCTCGCGAACGCGTCGAGTTACGGCCTCGGCTTCAGCATCTGGACTCGCGACGTGAGCGCTGCGGAGGAGTTCGCGGCGCGCGTCGAAGCCGGCGCGGTGTTCGTCAACGGCATGGTGGCCAGCGATCCGCGACTGCCGTTCGGCGGCGTGAAGAAAAGCGGCTACGGACGCGAGTTGTCCGCGTTCGGCGTCCACGAGTTCGCCAACATACAAACGGTCGTCGTATCGCCATAGTCCGCGCCTTCGAACAGGGCGACACCGGCGCGTGGGCGGCGATGCGTGCGCGGCTCTGGCCGCATGCGGATGCGGCGGAACTGGCGCGCGAAGCGCGAGACTTCTGCTGCCGGCGCTGCCAGTACCCGACGCATCGACGTCGTCTTCATCGCCGACGGCGACGATCGCGCCAATTGGATTTCTCGAGCTCTCGTTCCGCGAGTTTTCCGACGGTTGCGACTCGATGCCGGTGCCGTACGTCGAGGGGTGGTACGTCGAACCAGGCACGCGCGGGACTGGTGTTGGCCGAGCGCTGATGCAAGCCGCCGAAGCGTGGTCGCGGGAGCGCGGCTTTACCGAACTGGCTTCGGATACGGAAGTTGGAAACGAAACGTCGCTTCAAGCTCATAAGCGTTGCGGTTTCGAAGAGACGGAGCGACTGATCAAACTTCGCAAAAGGCTGTCAGCGTAGTTTTACGCACCAGCAACGAGAGGTGCTCCAGCATTCATGATCATCGCCGGGGCGTTATGCGGAGATGTAGCGCGCAATGCGGGCGATGCCTTCGCGAACGTCGTCGATCGGTGCGACCCAACTCAATCGCAGCCAGCCTTCGAGCGCCGCGCCGAAGGCGACGCCGGGAATCGCCACGACGTCGTGGCGGTCGATGAGCTCGTTGGCGGCGACGAGGGAGTTCGCGCCGTCGTGCAGCCGCACGCACGCGTAGAATGCCCCGTCAATGGGCGCGTAGTGCAAGGCATGCGCGTCGAGGGCCGCAATCACGTTCCCGGCGCTGATCCGCGTACCACCCCGAATGTTCGCCGAGGCCGTCGCTTTCGAAGACGTGAATCGCCACCTGCTGCGCAAACGTATCGGTGCACGACGTGACCCACGCATGCGCTTTAATCGCCTGCTCGACGAACGGCTGCGGACCGAGAATCCATCCGAGCCGCAAGCCGGTCAGCGCGTTGCTCTTACTGACCGAGTTCGTGACGATCGTGTGCGGATAGCGTTGCGCGAGATCCGCAGCATCGTCGACGAACGTCTGCTCGCGATAGATTTCGTCGTGAATAAGCCATACGGGGTCGCCGCCACGCCGCTCCAAAGCGCTCGCGAGGAGTTCGGCTTGCTCGCGCGCGAGCACGCGCCCCGTCGGGTTGCAGGGCGAGCAGAAGACGATCGCGCGCGTCGCGGCGGTCACGCCCGCGAGAATGCGGTCGGCGTCGAAAGCGAAGCCGTCGTCCTCGCGCATCGTGACGGTACGGCAGGCAACCCCTCCGAGCGCCGCCATCTTCACGTATGACGGAAATGCCGGCTCGACGACGAGCAGTTCGTCGCGCGAAGCATCCAGGAGCGTCATCAGCGTCACGTACATCGCTTCTTGCGAGCCCGCCGTCACGCAGACGTTCGCGACCGTATCCATTCCCGGATAGCCGTAGTGCCGCGCGATCGCCGCGCGCAGCCGTGGATCGCCCGCGTTGGGTGCGTACTTGACGCCGTGCTCGACGACGTGGCGCATCGCGTGCTCGAAATGCGCGCGCGACGGCAAGAGCGTCGGTTCGCCCAAACCGAGATCGATCGAACCATGCTTCTTGCGCGCCGCAACCTGCCGAATCAACGATCCGGGAATGGAAACAACGCGAGGATTCATACGGCGAGTTCGAATTCGCGAAGCACGGCGTTGAGCGAGGTTTTGCGGTCGGTGGAATCGTCGCGCGTTCCGATGACGAGCGCACACGGCGTCGCAAACTCTCCCGCGGGAAACGTCTTGGGTTGCGTCCCGGGTATCACGACCGCTCGCGCCGGGATGCGGCCTCGCGTCACGACCGGCGACGACCCGCGCACGTCGACGATCGGCGTGCTCGCGGTCAACACGACGCCCGCGCCGAGCACCGCCTCGCGCTCGATGCGTACGCCTTCGACGACGATGCAGCGCGAGCCGACGAACGCGCCGTCCTCCACGATGACGGGTGAAGCTTGCGGCGGTTCGAGCACGCCGCCGATGCCGACGCCGCCCGACAGGTGCACGTTCCGGCCGACCTGCGCGCAGAACCGACCGTGGCCCACGTGTCGATCATCGTGCCTTCATCAACGTAAGCGCCGACGTTGACGAATCCCGGCATCAGGATGACCCCGCGCCCGAGAAAGCTGCCGTAACGCGCGACGCCGGGCGGAACGCAGCGAACGCCGCGCGCTTCGTAGTCGCGTTTGACCGGAACTTTATCGTAGTAGACCGGTCGCGTCGCGCTCGCCGCCCATCCACTCCGAGTCGCGGCGCGGAAATAGAACAGTATCGCCTGCTTGACCCAGGCGTTCACGCGCCAGTCGTCACCGGACGGTTCGGCGACGCGCAGTTCCCCCGCATCGAGTGCCTCGATCACTTCGTCGACGATACGCCCGGCCGGTCCGCGCACGCCGCCTTCGCCGCGCGCGAGCCGTTCGATTCCTTCCTGAAACTCCGCGAAGCGTCGCATGACGAGCAGCCACAAGCCCGGCTTTACGTCACGTCGCTCGTCGTACCATGCCGGGGGCCGGCGGTACCGTTTCGGTAAGGAATACACGGGGAAGGGCGAAATGACCTCACCCCACCCGGAGAGGGCTTCATAAAGGAGAGATCGTGCCGAACTCCGCCGCCGACGAACAACGCATCAACGCCATTCGATTTCTCGCGGTCGATGCCGTGCAGAAGGCCAACTCCGGCCATCCCGGCATGCCGATGGGTGCGGCGGCGATGGCGTACACGCTGTGGACGCGGCATCTGCGATTCAATCCGAAGGATCCGCATTGGTTCGACCGCGACCGCTTCGTGCTCTCGGCCGGCCACGGGTCGATGCTTCTCTACGCGCTGCTGTATCTCACCGGGTACGACCTCTCGCTCGACGATCTCAAATCGTTCCGGCAGTGGGAGAGCAAGACGCCCGGACATCCGGAAGCCGAACGCACGCCGGGCGTCGAGGCGACGACCGGCCCGCTCGGGCAGGGCATCGGCAACGCCGTCGGCATGGCGATCGCGGAGCGCACACTCGGCGCGGTCTACAATCGCAGCGACGCACCGATCGTCGATCACTACACGTACGTCATCTGCGGCGACGGCGATTTGATGGAAGGCATCAGCCAAGAAGCGATCTCGCTGGCCGGGCATCTGAAGCTCGGCAAGCTGATCGTCCTCTACGACGACAACCGCGTCTCGCTCGCGGGACCGACCGACGTCACGTTCACCGACGACGCAGCCGAGCGTTTCGAAGCGAGCGGCTGGCATACGCAGTTCGTCGACGCGATCGCACGGCAACGACGTCGCCACGATCGACCAGGCGATCACGGTCGCGAAGAACGTCATCGACCGGCCGTCGATGATCGTCGTGCGCACGCACATCGGGTTCGGGTCGCCGCGTCAAGACAAGTACTTCGGCGCACGGCGAAGCGCTCGGCCCCGAGAACGTGAAGAAGACGAAAGAGGAACTGGGCTGGCCGCTCGAGCCGGACTTCTACGTTCCCGACGACGTGCTGGCGTTCTATCGCGAGGTCGGCGCCAAGGGCGCGAAACTCGAAGCCGACGTGGCAGACGTCGTACGACGCGTGGAAGACCGGCAACCGCGATCTCGCCGGCGCAACTCGAACGCGCGCTGCGCGGAGAGCTGCCGCCGGATCTTGCCGTGGCCGCAGTTCAACGCCGAAAACGGCAGCGTCGCGACGCGCGACGCGGGCGGAACGGTGATGAACGCGATCGCAGAGAGTCTGCCCGAACTCGTCGGCGGCTCGGCCGATCTCGACCCGTCGACCAAGACCTACCTCAAGGACTGCGGCGATTTCGAGCCCGGCAACTACGCCGGTCGCAACATTCACTACGGCGTGCGCGAGCACGCGATGGCCGCGATCACCAACGGCATCGCGCTGCACGGCGGCCTGCTGCCGTTCTGCGCGACCTTCTTCAACTTCGTCGACTACTGCAAGCCGGCAGTGCGGCTCGCCTGCTCTGACGCAACTGCACTGCATTTTCGTCTTCACGCACGACTCGGTCTTTCTCGGCGAAGACGGACCGACGCATCAGCCGATCGAGCAGCTCGCGATGCTGCGCGCGACGCCGAACCTGCAACGTCGTCCGTCCCGCCGATTCGCTGGAAGTGCTCGAGGCGTGGAAACTGGCCGTTGCGGCCGGAGCAGCAGCCCGTGGGTGCTCGTGCTCACGCGTCAGAAGCTGCCGTTTCTCGGCGCGCGCGATGCCGACGTCGCGCAAGGCGCGTACGTCTCGCCGATGCCGACGACGGCACGCCCGACCTCATTCTCATCGCGACCGGTTCGGAAGTCGCGCTCGCGCTCGATGCCAAGAAAATTCTCGACGGCAAAGGCAGCGCACGCGCGTCGTCTCGATGCCGTGCTGGGAGCTCTTCGACGAGCAGACGCAGGCCTACCGGACTAGCGTTCTTGCCGCCGGCGGTCGACGGCACGCATGTCGATCGAAGCCGGCGCGACGTTCGGCTGGACACGCTGGGTCGGCGATCGCGGCCTCGCGTTCGGCATCGATCACTTCGGCGCGTCGGCGCCGGCCGCCGCGATCGCCAAAGGCTTCGGCTTCACGCCCGACACGTCGCCGACGCTCGCGCTCGAACGCGTTCGCACTCGCCGACCCCATAGGAGATACATCGTGAAGCAACCAACTCCAGCAGCTGCTCGCCGCCGGACAGAGCGTGTGGCTCGACAACCTTCGCCGCAGCATGTTCGCGTCGGGCGAACTCAAGCGCCTGATCGACCAGCGGACTGCGCGGCATGACGAGCAATCCGACGATCTTCGAAAAAGCGATCGGCGCGGGCAACGACTACGACGAGCAGCTGCGAGCAACTCGATCGGCTCCGAGAAGAGCGCCGAAGCGCTCTTCTGGGATCTCGCGATCCAAGACATCCAGCAGCGCCTGCGACGAGTTCCGCGGCGTTTACGACTCGTCCGGCGGCAACGACGGCTTCGTCAGCCTCGAAGTCTCGCCGCTGCTCGCGCACGACACGCAAGGCACGATCGCGATGGCCAAGGAGCTTATGGGCAGCGCGTCGGCCGTCCGAATCTCATGGTGAAGATTCCCGGCACGAAAGAAGGCGTTGCCGGCGATCGAAGAGTGCATCTACGAAGGCGTCAACATCAACGTGACGCTGATCTTCTCGATCGAAATGTACGAAAAGGCGGCGCGCGCGTACGTCAAAGGGCTTGCAGCGGCGCCTCGCCGAGAAGAAACCGATCGATAAGATTCGCTCCGTCAACTCCGTCTTCGTCAGCCGCATCGACACCGCCGTCGACAAGATGCTGCACGAGCACATCGCCAAGGGCGAGAAACTCGACGCATTTGCTCGGCAAGACCGGCATCGCGAACCTGAAGCTCACGTACCAGAAGTTCAAAGAGATCTTCGAGGGCGAGCGATTTTGCGCGCGCTCAAGGCGGCCGGCGGCGCCGTGCAGCGCCCGCTCTGGGCCTCGACGTCGACGAAGAATCCGCACGTATCCCGACCTGATGTACGTCGAGACCGTCGTCGGCCCCGACACCGTCAACACGATGCCGCCGAAGACGATCGACGCGCTGCTCGATCACGGCACGATCGTGGCCGACACCGTCGAGAGCGATCTGCCGGCGGCGCACGGACGTCATGCAGGCGCTGCAGGACGCGAAGATCTCGCTCTTCGACGTCACCGAACAACTGCAGATCGAAGGCGTCACGCTCTTCTCCGACTCGTTCGCGGCGCTGCTCGGCGCGATCGTCTACAAGCAGAAGCTGCTGGAAAGCGGCGGCAGCGAGCGCGTCGCCTCACGTCGGGGGCCTCCGCAATCCGCGTTCGACGGTGCGCTCGACACGCTCGCGCAAGGCCGATTTTCTCAAGCGGCTGTGGGCGCACGATCCGACGCTGTGGTCGAACGACCGCGGCCGACGCGGAGATCATCAAGAAGTCGCTCGGCTGGCTCGACATCCCGCAGCACATGCTCGAAGCGCGTTCCCGAACTGCGCGCTTTCGGCAGGGAAGTCGAAGAGAAGTTCGATTTCGCCGTCGTCTGCGGCATGGGCGGAAGTTCGCTCGCGCCCGACGTGCTGGCCGATACCTTCGGACAACTTCGAGGGCTATCCGCACCTGCATGGTGCTCGATTCGACGTGCCCGCAGCAGATTCAAAGAGCTCGACGAGCAGATTCGCATTCCCGACACGCTCTTCATCATCTCGAGCAAGAGCGGCACGACGACCGAACCGAACGCGTTCTTCGCGTACTTTCACGAGAAAGTCTCGAAGCAGCTCGGCGCCTCGCGTAGCCGGGCGCAACTTCGTCGCGATCACCGATCCCGGAACGCACGCTGGAAGCCGAAGCCAAAGAGGAAAAGTTCCAAGCCTGTTTCGACAACGACCCGAACATCGGCGGACGCTACTCGGCGCTCTCGTACGTCGGCATTGCGCCGGCGGCGATCGCCGGCTACGACATCAACCTGCTGCTCGACCGCGCGCTCGGCGCGATGCACGCCAACGACCGCACCGTTTCGGTCAAGGATGCCCCGGGCGTGCGTTTCGGCGCCGCGATCGGCGGCCTCGCGGTCGCGGGCCGCGACAAGCTCACGATCGTGACGCATCCCGACGTACGCGCTTTCGGCGCGTGGGCGGAGCAGCTCATCGCGGAATCCACCGGCAAGCACGGCAAGGGCATCGTGCCGATCGCAGGCGAGCCGCTCGGCGCGCCGGACGTCTACGGCGACGACCGCCTCTTCGTCTACGTCGGCGCGAACTTGCCCGATCCCGACAACGGCGTCGACGATGCGTTGCGCGCGCTCGAAGCGGCCGGCCATCCGGTCGTGCGGCTCGACATGAACGACGAATACGATCTCGGCGAGCAGTTCTATCTCTGGGAGATCGCGGTCGCGGCCGCCGGCGCGATCTTGGGTATCAACGCGTTCGATCAGCCGAACGTCCAGGAGTCGAAAGACAACACCGTCGCGTTGCTCGCGCAATACGCGCAGAAGGGAAGTTTCGACGAGCCCGCGCCCGACGTCGAAGGACCGAAGTTCGACGTGACCTTCCTCTCGGGAAGCAAGACGATCCGCGCGCAGGTGCCGGTTCCCGCGCTTTCGGGCGTGTTCGCGCAAATGCACCCGCACGATTACGCGGCGATCACCGCGTACATCGCGCGCAACGAGACGCACGAGGGATTGCTCGAGGAACTCCGGCTGAAGATCCGCGATGCGTGCAAGGTGGCGACGACGGTCGGCTTCGGCCCGCGCTTCCTGCACTCGACCGGCCAACTCCACAAGGGCGGCCCCGACACGTGCGTCATGCTGCAAATCGTTGCCGACGATCCCGACGACTTCAGCGATTCCCGGCATGAACGTCGGATTCCGGACGCTGCTGGCGGCGCAGGCGCTGGGCGACTGGCAGTCGCTCGACAAACGCAACCGGCGCGGCGTGCGCGTGCATCTCAAAGGCGACGTCGAGGCCGCGCTGCGCGCGCTGATCGCCGCGGTCGACGAGGCGCTCTCGGTTCGGGCATGATCGCGGCTCCTCCCAGCGACGGCGCGGCCGTCAACCCGCTGCGCGCGGGCCTCGCCGAGCGATCGCATCACGGAGCCGTGCAGCATCGTCTTCTTCGGCGCGAGCGGCGATCTGTTCAAACGCATGCTGCTGCCGGCGATCTACTCGATGCGCTTGGACGGAACGTTGCCGATCGATTTCGCGCTGGTCGGCTTCTGCGCGCTCGAAATACGACGACGATTCGTTTCGCGAGTACTGCAAGCAACAGCTCGACGCAGTTCATGCCGCCGGGCAAGAAGCCGGAAGGCCACGTCTGGGACGACTTCGCCAAGCGAATTCGCTACATCCGGCCGATTTCGACGATCACAACGACTTCGTCAAACTCAAAGCACTACTCGCGCGCAACGACGAAGATTTCGGCACGGCCGGCAACCACTTCTTCTATCTCTCCACGCCGCCGTCGGTCTTCCCGGTCGTCGTGCAGCGCCTCAAGAAAGCCGGCCTCGATCCGCAACCCCGAAGGGGGCGGCTGGACGCGCATCATCGTCGAGAAGCCGTTCGGCACCGATCTCGCATCGGCGCGCGCGCTGCAGCACGAGATCGACAAGGTCTTCCCGGAGAACGGCCGTCTACCGCATCGACCACTATCTCGGCAAGGAGCCGGTGCAAGACATCATGGCGCTGCGCTTCGCCAACACGATCTTCGAGCCGATCTGGAATCGCAACTACGTCGCCAACGTGCAGATCACGGCGGCGGAGATCGCTCGGCGTCGAAGAGCGCGGCGGTTACTACGATCATGCCGGCGCGCTGCGCGACATGATTCAGAACCACGTCATCAACCTGCTGGCGCTGGTCGCGATGGAGCCGCCGGTCGGTTCGCGACGCGGACGCCATTCGCAACGAAAAGTTCAAAGTGCTCTCCGCGATCGTGCCCGCTGTCGCTACGACGCACGTGGCGTCGATGTCCGCGCGCGGCCAGTACGGCCCCGGCAGCATCGACGGACAGGCCGTCACACGGCTATCGCGAAGAAGACGACGTCGCTCCCGATTCCAACACCGAGACACGTTCGCGGCGGTGAAGTTCTTCGTCGACAACTGGCGCTGGGCGGGCGTGCCGTTCTGCCTGCGCTCCGGCAAACGGCTGGCGCGCAAGGTCTCGGAGATCGCGGTCACGTTCAAACCGATTCCGCATCGCTTCTACGGCGACGTCGACCGACGACGATCGAGCCCGAACGTTGCTGGTCATGAAGATTCAACCCGACGAGGGCATCGCGATGCGTTTCGAGGCGAAGGTTCCGGGGCCGAAGGATCACGTTCGCAGCGTCTACATGGATTTCAACTACGGTACCGGCTTCGGCGTCGTCTCGCCGCCGGCGTACGAACGGCTTATCGGCGACGCGATGCGCGGCGATCAGACGCTGTTCACGCGCTGGGATGCCGTCGAACGCGCGTGGGAACTCGTCACGCCGATTCTCGACGTCTGGACGAGCAGCAAGGACTTTTCGTTTCCGAACTACGCCGCCGGCAGTCAGGGGCCGCCCGCGGCCGCGAAGCTCTTTTCGGACTGGCGTCCTCTATGACGGTCGACGTGCAGGCGTTGCTCGAGGAGTTGAACGAGCGCCGCACGCCCGATCGCATGGACGTCGCGCTGATGACGCTCGTGACGTATTTCGAAGACGCCGCCATCGGCGCGTGGCTGCGCGACCGTCTCAAGGCATTGGCGGCGAAGGATCCGGCGCGCGTTATTTTGCTCGACGCGACGCAGCGGTCCGGCGCGCGGACGGTAAGCGCGGAGTGGCTCGAACTCGGCGTGGCCGGCGAGGATGCCGGCGTGCTGCAATCGATCGTGGCATCGCTGATGCTGCCGCAAGCGCCGGTCGTGCTGGTCTGGGGTTCGAAGCACGTCGCCGGCGACGCCCTCTTCGCTGCTTTGTCGTCGCTCGCTCGAACGATCGTCTACAACAGTTCGGCATTGGGGAGCGACGACAGCGGGCTGCGGGCGCTCGTCGAGTTCGAACGTGCCCACCCGGATATGCTGCTCAGCGACGTCGCCTATCTGCGGCTCGCGCCGTGGCAAGAGAGCATCGCGCTCTTCTTCGACGGCAAAAACGTCATTCGCGAACTCTTCGACTTGCGGCGCGTCGAGATCACGAGCGGCTCCGCGGCCGAAGCGTACTACCTGCTCGGCTGGCTCGCGAGCCGTCTCGAATGGAAACCGTGCGCCTGCGATCGTTTCTGCAACCGGTTCGGCACCGAGATCGCGTTCACACTCGCGTACGACGGCCCGCCGCGGCGCATTCGCCGGGTTGCATTGCACTCGACGCAGTCGCATTTCGTCGCGGAACTGCAGCCGGGCGATCCGGGCGCGATCGAACTCACCATCGAAGGCAGCGCGCGCCATGCCGCACGCTGCCATCCGCTCGTCGACGCCGACACGTCGGCGCTGATCGAACGCGCGATCCTCACGGGACGCCACGATCGCATCTTTCAAGACACCCTCGCCGCCGCGGGCGAGATCCTCGCGCGACGGGAAGTGGCACGATGACGGGCGAGCTGGAGATCTTTCCCGGCGCCCCCGAGGTTGCCGGGGCGGTCGCCGATCTCTTCGTGGACGTCGCCTGCACCGCGCTGGCAAAACGCGGGAAGGTTCACGTCGCGCTTGCCGGCGGCAACACGCCGCGAGCCGCGTACGAACTGCTCGCGCAGCTGCCGCGCTCGAGCGAAATTTCCTGGAGCGACGTCTTCATCTATTTCGGAGACGAGCGCTGCGTGCCGCCCGACGACGCGCAGTCGAACTACCGGATGGCGCGCCTGGCGTTCCTCGATGCCGTACCGATTCCGGCGGCAAACGTCCACCGCATGCGCGGCGAGCTCGATCCGGCCGAGGCCGCGCGCGACTATGCCGCCGTGCTGCGCACCGACCTCGGCGAAAATCCGTCGTTCGATCTCACGCTGCTGGGTCTGGGCCCCGACGGCCACACTGCGTCGCTCTTTCCGGGTTCGCCTCCCGACGCCGACGACGATGCGCTCGTGCGCGCGGTCTATTCCGAATCGAGCGCGATGTGGCGCGTCACGATTACGCCGAAAGTCATTAACGCGTCGCACACCGTCGCCTTTGCGGTTGAGGGCGTGGAAAAAGCCGCGATTCTGGCAAAGGTTCTCGAAGGGCCGCGCGATCCGGTCGCGCTGCCGTCGCAGATCGTCGCGCCGTCGCCGGGCCGGCTGCTGTGGCTCGTCGATAAAGCGGCCGCGGGCACGCTCCGCGAGCACTAGTGTGACCCCGCTACCGCGATGACATGAGCGCGCTGCTGCGTTCGGCGGTTCTCAGCGCGGCCGAAAGCCCGACGGTGCACCGATTCGTCGATCGCTACGGGATGCGGCTGGGTGCGAGACGGTTCGTGGCGGGGGAAACCGCAGAGGAGTTCTTGCGCGCCGCGCGCACCGCGAACGACGGCGGCTTCGCGGTGGCCGGCGGCATTCTCGGAGAAGCCGTGACGAATCCCGCCGAAGCCGGCGATGCTGCGTCACAGTATTGCGCGTTGCTCCAGGCGTTCGCCGAACGCCGAATCGATGCGAACGTCGCGTTCAAACCCACCCACGTGGGACTTGGCGTTGATCCGGAACTGGCGTTCGAGAACGCGCTTGCCATCGCGAAGACCGCTTTGGCAACCGGCAATACGGTACGCCTCGACATGGAGCAGTCGAGCGTCGTCGACGCGACGCTGGCGCTTTATCGGCGGCTGCGGTCGCGTTTCGACAACGTCGGCTTCGCGTTGCAGTCATACCTGTTCCGCAGCGCCAGCGACCTCGACGCAATCCTTCGAGTGCGACCCAACGTGCGGATCGTGAAAGGCGCGTATCTCGAAGCGGCTTCAGTCGCCTATCAAAAGAAGTCCGACGTCGACGCGAACTATCTGCGCCTTGCCGAAGTGGCGCTTTCCGGAGAGGGGTACACCGCCATTGCCACGCACGACGCCGCATTGATTGCCTGGGTCGAATCGTTCGCCGCGCGCAAGGGGCTGCCCAAACGCGACCGCTTCGAGTTTCAGATGCTCTACGGCATCGCCACGCCGCTCGCTCAACGGCTGATCGATCGAGGCTATCGCGTACGGCTCGCGATTCCGTTCGGCCGCAACTGGTTTCCGTATCTCATGCGCCGGCTCGCCGAACGCCCCGCCAACCTGGCCTTCTTTCTCAAAGGTGCGTTCGCGCGTGGGTAACGCCGACACAAGGCGTTTGCAGGGAGTATGGGCGGCGGTCGTCACGCCGATCGACGCATCGTATGCGCCCGATGCCGCCAAAGCCATTCCGTATTACGGCGACTTGCTGGCGACCGGCTGCGACGGAGTGAATCTCTTCGGAACGACCGGCGAAGCGATGTCGTTCGGCGCCGGTCAGCGGTGCGCGATGATGGAAACGGTCGCGCGCAGCGGCCTGCCTATGGACCGCATCATGGTGGGCACGGGAGCCGCATCACTCGACGACGCAGCGACCGTTTTCCGGCAAGCAGTTGAATTACGGTTCGCCGGGATGCTGGTCATGCCGCCGTTCTTCTATCGCGACGCCGGCGACGACGGAATGATGCGCTTTTTCGACGCGCTGTTCGCGCGCGTCCCCGCGCCGCCGGGGCGCGTGATTCTGTATAACTTTCCGCTGATGAGCGGCATGACGTTCCACCCCGATATCGTCGAGCGGCTGATGGCGGCGTTTCCTCGCGCGATCGGCGGCCTGAAGGATAGCTCCAACGATCGAGCGTTGCAAGCGGAACTGCTCGCGCGCCATCCCGAACTCGCGGTGTTTCCGGGATCCGAACATTATCTCGGCGACGCCGTCGCCGGCGGTGGCGCCGGCTGCATTTCGGGCAGCGTCGCGCTCTGGCCCGAGTTGGCGCAGCGGGTCTATCTCCGGGGTCTGCCCGACGATGTGCGCCTGCTCGCAGCACGACGCGCGACGTTGACGGGACTACCGTTTATTCCCACGGTGCGCCACGGAATTGCGGCGCAACGCGGCGACGAGTCGTGGCGTATTCCGGTGCCGCCGCTGAGCGCGCTAACTCCAGCCGGACGGACCGAATTCGAACGCCGTATTAGTGGGCTGAGGGGGTCGGCAGCGGCGCAGGTGATTGCGCGAGCGCCTGAGAGCCCAGCGTTCGAACGTTGACGCTATTCTTGGTGAGAATCGTGCCCTCGACGCGCTCGATCTCGACGATTGCTTTGTTGAGGTCCGTCTGCGCCAGCAACTCGCGTCCACGGTTTTGCTCGAGCTCGACTTGACGCCGTAAGACCAAGAACGTCGTCGAGGCGCCGTTGTGATACTTGCGGACTTCGCCGGCATAGACTTGCTCGGAAGACATTCGCCCGATCCTCGCCGCATTGAGACGCGACAGCGCCGAAAGATACGACTGCAGCGCGTTGCGAGCGTCAAAGCCGATTCTCGCTGCGACTCCGGCCGCGAACACCGCGGCTTGCTCGCGCTCCTCTTGCGCCACGTCACGCAGCCCGCTCGCAAGGTGATTGCCGAGCGGGAAGCTGGCCGTTACGCTCACGTTGAAACTGGGGTAGCGAAACGTCCATAGATTATGGTAGGCCTGCGGCATCGCGCCTTGGGTGTAGGGCGGCGGCGTCGGACAGTCGGGAGCATTGCCGAACGGGCAGTGACTCGCAATGATGTCGGGCGTCGCTTGCAGGAGCCCGGCGAAACCGTTGCTTTGGTACGTTATCTGCGCGTCTAACTGCGGCAACCCTTGATTCTTTGCGTAGGAAAAGTCGATCGCCGCCTGCCGGTACTTGTCGTTGGCCAGCCGGATCTCGGGCCGATTTCTCAATGCGTTCGTCACGATCTCGTCCAGCGTAGGCACGTCTGGAAGTTCCGATACATTGCTCGCGGGCACCAGATTTGCTTTCCAGATCGGATCGTCGGCACTGGTGACGAGCAGACCCTTGAGCTGATTTTGAAGCCGCGAAACCGTTTGAACGGCGGCGAACACGTTGTCCTGGAACGTTGCCACTTGCGTCGTCGCCTCGGTGACGTCAATGTGCGCGGCGCCGCCCCGTTTTGCTAGGCGTACGATACTCTGCTGTTCCGTAACCGCATCTCTCAGCGCCGCTTCTTGAATGGCCACGTTACGCCAGGCGGCCAGCAAGCTCCAGTACGCGTCCTCAACTTGAGAGAGTGCGTTCGACGCGTCGACCAGCGCCTGTGCCGACGTGCTATCGGCATTGACGATTGCAAGCTGATACTGCCGCTTCGCGGAATTCATTCCGAGATTGCGCAGGAGCGGCTGAGTGAGCGAAACGTTGAGCGTAGCGAGATAATACGGGTTGAACGCGTCGAACGTCGTGTTGTTGTACGTGCGCGTTTGTTGGATGCCGGCGGCGAACTGGGCGCCGTTGACCGTCTGCCCGCCCAGCCCGTATTGGAGGGAGTATTGATGCTGGAGGATGTTTCCGGGCCCCTTCCCCGGCTCGGGCGACGGAACGGGATTGATGCACCTGATATCGTTGCGAGGGAGGCAAGGATACAACTCGGTGTCGCCGGGACCTGCGAAGAACAGATTCAGCGGCGGCTGGACGCTCATGCTCGATGTGGGAGCCACTTGCAAGCGCACGTCGAACGCACCCTTTGCTTCGACGATCTGATAGTGCGAGATTCGCGCGTTCGACGCGGAAATCGCCAGATTCGGATTTTTCAACAATGCCATTCCGAGCGCATCTTCCATGGAGATCGCGACGAACGGCTGCTGCGTAACGCCGGCGATGTCGGCATTGCTGGGCGCGGCGCTCGGCGCGCCGTAGCCGGGTGCCACGGTCGGCAGCAGCGGCAGGAGCGGCGACGGAACGTTGGTCGGCATCGGCGCGCGCACGGCAACCGGACCGCCCTGCGCCGCTGCTTCGTGGAACGGAAGCGTTGCGGCGACGATGGCGATCAGCGAGACGCCGACCCACAGATAACGACTCTTGCCGAACACGCTTTTACGGACTTGGCGTCGGGAGCGGAGCTGGGGATTGTGCGAGTGCTTCCGAGCCGAGCGTTTGCAGGTTGACGCTGTTCTGCGTCAGTATCGTACCCTCGACGCGCTGGATTTCGACGATGGCTTTGTTCATGTCGGTTTGCGCCAGGAGCTCGCGACCGCGGTTCTGCTCGAGCTCGACCTGCCGCTGCAGCACGAGGAACGTCGTCGAAGCACCGTTACGGTACTTGCGGACCTCGCTGGCGTAGACTTGCTCGGCCGACTCGCGCGCAATCCTCGCCGTGTGTAGACGCGAGAGCGCCGACTGGTAAGACTGAAGCGCGTTGCGCGCATCGTATCCGATTCGTCGCGGCCACGCCCGCCGTGTAGATAGCGGCTTGCTGCATCTCTTCGTTTGCTACGCCGCGCAACCCATTGGCTAGATGATTTCCGACCGGGTAGCTGACGGTGACGCCGATATTGAAGGTCGGATACTTGAAGGTCCACAGGTTGTGATACGCCTGCGCCATCGCGCCCTGCGTATACGGAGGCGGCGTCGGACAGTCTTGCGCTTGCTGGAACGGACAGCCTTGCACGACGGCGTTGGGCGTCGGCTGCAGCAGACCCGCGAAGCCGTTGCTTTGATACGTCACCTGCGCGTCGGCTTGCGGCAGCGCTTGACCCTTTGCAAACGCAACGTCGATATTGGCGGCGCCGTATTTATCGGCGGCCTGTTTGACTCTCGGGACGATTTTTCAAGGCTGCGGCGACGATTTCGTTGAGCGCCGGCGCCGGTGGCAACTGCGATACGCTCGTCGTCGGCACCAGGTTAGCCATCCAAATCGGATCGCCGGCGTTGGTGACGATCAAGCCCTTGAGCTGGTTCTGCAGTTCCGACACGTTCTGCAGCGCGGAAAACACGTTATCTTGGAAGTTTGCGACTCTGCGTCGATACCTGCACGGCGTCGATCGGCGCAGCGGCGCCTCGCTTGGCGAGGCGCACGATACTCTGCTGCTGCGTCACCGCGTCTTTCAGCGCCGTTTCCTGAATCGCCACGTTCCGCCAGGCGGCTACTAGACTCCAATAGGCGGTCTCGACCTGCGAAATCGTGCTCGAAGCATCTACCAGGGACTGTTCCGAGTTCGAATCCGCGTTGACGATGGCGAGTTTGTACTGGCGTTTTGCGCTGCTCATCCCAAGATTGCGGAGCAGCGGTTGCGTCAGCGACAGATTCAGCGACGCGAGGTAGTACGGATTGAACGAGTTGAAGGTGATGTTGTTATACGTCCGCGTCTGTTGAATGCCGGCCGTATATTGACCGCCGCTCACCGTCTGACCGCCCAAGCCGTATTGTAACGAGTATTGATGCTGGATGATGTTCCCGGGGCCTTCTGTGAACACCGGAGCCGGGGTGCCGCTGCCACTAAAGCAATTGAAAGAGTCCGGAGGCGTGCAAATATACTTTCCAACGTCGCCCGGACCGGCGAAGAACGGGTTTTGCGGCGGCTCGACGCTCATGCTCGAGGTCGGCTGGACTTGCAGCCGCGTGTCGAAGGCACCCTTCGTCTCCACCACTTGGTAACCGGCGACGCGCATGTTTGACGCAGAGACGGCGAGATTGGGATTTTTGACCAGCGCCATCGCAATCGCGTCTTGCAGGGAAATCCCGACGAACGGCTGCTGCGCAACGCCCGCGATGTTGGCGGCGGTCGGCGCAGCGCTTGGCGCGCCGTAGCCGGGCGCGACCGTCGGAACGATCGGAAGAATCGGCGACGGAACGTTGGTCGGAATCGGCGCGCGCGACGGCATCGGGCTGCTTTGCGCCGACACCTGACCGATCGGCACCGTCGCTCCGAATATTGCGAGCAGCGAAACGACGACCCAAAGATTGCGTCCCTTGACGAGCATGTTATTCTCCTCCGACGACGTCCAAACGAGGTTTCCTGAGCAGCACGACCAGTGGCGCCATCAGCAACGTGACGATGCCGACGGCGCGAGCCGTGTCGGCATACGATTGAACGGCGGCTTGACTGACCACGAGACCCTCCAAACCCGAGAGCGCGGGTCGCGAGTGCTCGCCCCCGCGGGTTTGCAGAAACTGCGTGGTCGGCACGTGGCCGAGCGATTGCGTGTCGGCCAGTGCGCTCTGGTGGACGGTAAAACCGCGTACGAGCATCGTCACAAGCACGGCGGTCGCGATGCTGCCGCCGATCTGGCGCGAAACGTTGAAGAATGCAGACGTCGCGGGCACGTCCTCTGCCGGGACGCCGCCCAGCACTGCGATCGAGAGCGGTACGAAAATCTGCGACAGACCGACGCCGCTCACTACGAGCGCCGCGATGAACGTGCCGAACTGCGACTCGGGCGTCGTGACGCTGGCGAGCATCCAGTTGGAGATTCCCAACAGGATGAATCCGAAGAAAGCCGAGATCCGAACGTCGACGATGCCGCGCTGCGCCAAAAACGCCGTGATCGGCGTGCACGCGATGACGCCTCCCGCGCGGAAGAGAAGCACCGTTCCCGACAACGTGGCTGTGAATCCAAGCGAATTCTGCAGATACTGCGGCAAGACGATGATCGATCCGTAAAGGCTAATACCGAGCACCGCACCGAGGATGCTGCCCGAGGCCACCTGCCGCATTTTTAGAATCCGTAAGTCGACGACTGGATTGGCCGAGCGCAGCGTCCAGAAGACGAACGCGACCAGTGCTACGACCGAGACGCCGGTGGCCAGCCGGATGTTACCGTCGTCGAACCAATCGTATTGCTGCCCTTGCTCGAGCACGAACTGCATCGCGCCGAGCCCGAGAGCCATCAGCAGTAAGCCCACCACGTCGAGTTTCTTGTGCTCCGGCTCGTGCGGATTGCGCAGATAGTTCCAAATCAAGAGTGCGGCGATGGTCCCGACCGGAAGGTTGATGAAAAAGATCCAGTGCCAGTTCCAGTTGTCGGTGATCCAGCCGCCGAGCACCGGACCGAGCGCGGGCCCGACGATGACGCCCATCGCGAAGATGCCTTGCGCCGTTCCCTGTTCGCGCAGCGGATAGGTGTCGCGCAGAATCGCCTGCGACGTCGCGATGAGCGCGCCGCCTCCCAAGCCTTGCACGACGCGCCAGAGGATCAGCGATCCGAGGCTCCCCGAAAAGCCGCACATCATTGAAGCGAACGTAAAGATGACGATCGACGCAAAGAAATACTGACGCCGGCCGAACCGCGCCGCCAGCCACGGCGTGATCGGAATGACGATGACGTTGGCGATGATGTAGCCGGTGACGATCCAGGCGCTCAAGTCGATGCCGACGCCGAAGTTGCCTTGAATGTTCGGCAACGACACGTTGACGATCGTGATGTCGACGATCTCGAGCAGCGTTGCGGCGATGACCGCAGCACTAATGATCGCCCTGCGTAGGCCGTACTCGACGACCGGGCTCTCCATCATAGGACGGTTTCTCGCTACTTCGACGTCTTGACGAAGGTCTCGACGCTCATGCCCGGCCGCAACGGCATATCGGCGCGCTGATCGTCGATGGAGATGCGCACGGGGATGCGCTGAGACACTTTCACGAAGTTACCGGTCGCGTTTTGAGCCGGCACGAGCGCGTAGCTATTCTGCGAGGCGGGATTGATCGAGACGATGTGCCCGTGGAACGTGACGCCCTTATAGGCATCGACTTTGACGTCGACCGGCTGCCCGATGCGCATGTTGCCCATCTGCGTCTCTTTGTAGTTCGACGTGATGTAGATGGTATGGGGAATGAGCGTCATCAGCGTCAGGCCGGCGTTGATCGTCTGGCCCGACTTCGACCGTCTTTTCTCCGACGTAGCCGTCGATCGGCGAAACGATGTGCGTGTAGCCGAGGTTCTGCTTTGCCAGATCGAGCTGCGCCTTGGCCGCTTCGATTTGGCTTGGATCGCTGGCTTGCGCGAGTTTGCCCTGAGCCGTCGTCACGCCGCCCTGCGCGGCGGCCGCGGCCGCATTTGCGGCCGAGACCTTCTGCTGCGCCGCTGCGAGCGTCGCCTGCGCCGCGGCGATTTGGTCGTGCGCGCCGCGATATTGCGCGGCCGCTTGAGCTGCCTGCGCGCGCGCGGCGTCGAGTTGTTGGGAGGCGACGTCGCCGCTGGCGACGAGCGACTGCGCGCGCGAGTAGTCGTCGGCAGCCTTCTGATAGGCTTGCTGCGCCGCGGGCAGTTGCGCGTCTGCCACCATAAGCTGCGCCTGCGCCTGCGCGACGCCGGCCTGCGCCACCGGTTCTTGCGCCACCTGCGCGGTCACCTCGGACTGCGCGGTCTGCACGCCGCCGCGACCCTGCTGCGCGGTCGTGCGTTGGTTCGCGAGCGCCAAGTCGTACTGCGCCTGCGCTGCCTTCAGTCTGGCGATTTCGTCTTTATTGTCGAGCACGATCAGCAGCTGGCCGCGCTTGACCTGCTGGTTGGTGTCGACGAAGATGTGCTGGATTTTCTCCGGAATGCGGCTGGTGACCGCGACCAAGTCGGCGTCTACGCGCGCATCGTCGGTGCCCTCGTGCGAAAACGCGTACACCGCCCACGGGATTCCGAAAATAAGCAGTACGACGACGACGATCGCAATGCCGGCGATAACGAAGACGCGCCTGCCCGGCCGCGAAGGCTTCTGGTCGAGATCGTCGTCGAATCTCGCGCCGTTACCCGCGTCGCGAGGCGCCTTTTTTTGCTGATCGACTTCGCGCGTATCCATATTATCGGTTTCGAACTCCGTTAAGAAAGACGTCGATGTAAAATTGGAGTGCCGCGTCGGCACCGCCTTCGTGCAACCGGGAATGGGGGAACTTCTTGCCGGCGAGCGCGTGCATGAAGACGAACCCCATGAACGTGAGCGCCAGCTTCTGGGCATCGCCGTGCAGCTCGTTTGCATCGATGCGCCGCTGCATGAACTCCTCGACGACGTCTAAGATCGCCAACTGCGGACGCCACGCGGTCGCCGCGAAGATGTCGGCTTCGTAGTCTTGTTCGACGAGCGACCAACGGATCATGTCCATCTGCGATTCCATTCGCTCGTACATGGTGCGTGCGATCGTCAGCAAGTCGCCGGCGAGATCGCCGTCGAGTTGCACTGCGACGCCGCGAAGCGCGAGGAAACCGCAGAAATGCTGCGCCACGGCGACGATCAGCGCTTCCTTCGTTCCGAAATGGCGAAAAATGGTCGCCTCGTTGACGCCTGCGACGTCGGCGATCTCGCGCGTGGTCGCGCCGCGCTTGCCTTTTTTCGCGATTACTTCACGGCCCGCCGCAAGAATGCGTTCGCGCGTCTCTTCGGGCGATGCCGACTTTACCGAGTCGGCAACGCGTCGCGTCTCGATCATTGCCGAAACGTTCCTTGCGGATCGACCGCGACGTTGGTGAGGTAGTTGCCGTAGTGCGCGTCGGCAACCGCGCGCACGTGCGGAATGTCGATTTCCGCGTGCTGCGCTTGCGGCACCCAGTACGAACCTTGCTTGCCGTACTGCTGCGTCATCGAGATCTTTCCGCCGCTCGTGTAGTACCATTCCATGCGGACCAGCGCGTAGCTCGCGGCGTCGACGTACGCCAGCGTGTGGTCGAGAATCGTGCTATGAATTTTCTTCGTGAGGCGCAGCACGATCGTTTGGCGGCCGTCGAGCATGCGGACGCCGTCGAGCGCGACGTTCTGATCCTTTTCCCATCGCAGCGGATCGCCGATGTCGTTGAAGAGCCGCTCGAAGCCCTTGGCGTAGCTCGGTACGCGATCGAAGACGACTTCGTAAGTGTCGGGGCGGCGGTAGTACGACGTGCCGTCGAGTTTCGGCGCGAGGAACGGAAAGCTCAACATCCGGACGTCGACGTGGACGCGCGCGCGGTAGGATTGCAGCGACGGATTCATGTCGGCCATCTTGGATACGACGTCGTGCGGGTTCGGAACGCCGGCAGCGGCCGATGCGGCTGAGGGTCCGGCCACGAGCGCGGTAACGGCGAGGACCGCGGACACTAGTGCGCGCATCACGCCGGCTCCGCCGCGACCATCCCGAAGAGCCGGTCGAGCGCCGTGACCTGGAGCGTTCGCAGAATCGAGGGCTTGGTCGCGCTGAGGGACAGGTCGCGGCCGCTCGCGCGGGCGCGGCGCAGCAGCGTGATGAGACCGCGCACTCCATCGGTGTCGAGAGAATCGAGGGAGTCTAAATCGAGGACGATGGTTGCTTCGCCCTCCGCCAGAGCCGCCAGCAGCGCCGCCTCTACCACCGGGTAGGCGTCGGGACGGTATTCGATCACAATCGATTCCATGGTCTCCAAGTTTCCAGCCGGCCCGCGAAGGGGCGCTTGGCTGCAAGTAGGTACTTGCACGCACAAAGTCTACCTCACCCGACAGAGCAATGCAAGTGCTTACACGCATCCCTTTTTGGGGGTGCGCGCCCTTCGACTGCGCTGCGCACTTCGTGCTTCGCTCCGCTCAGGGTGGCACAGCGCTAATGCAGAAGCGGCTTGGATGAAGCCCAAGCCTTTTGCCCTCGAGCGCTACTTCGATCGCTACGAATTTTCGACGCGGTACCTGCTCTGTTCGAGCGACGCCGAGAGCCTGTCGCTGAGCGAGCGTGCTGGCGCTCGAGCCCGGCGCGACGGAGGGCCTGGCGGCGCTACGGCTCGGCTACACGCCGGCGCGCGGCACCGAGGAACTTCGCGCAGCCATCGCCGCGCTCTACGCGAATATCTCTGCTGACCAAATCCTCGTGCACGGCGGCGGCCAAGAACCGATCTTCTCCTTCATGAACGTCGCGCTCGAACCGGGCGATCACGTCATCTGCCAGTTCCCCGCGTACCAGTCGCAATATTCGATCGCCGAAGCGGCCGGAGCGCAGATTACGCGCTGGCAATCGGATCTCGCGAACGACGGCGCACCCGACCCCGACGACCTCGAGCGGCTCGTGCGCCCGGAAACGCGCGCGATCGTCGTCACGTCGCCGAACAATCCGACCGGCTACGTTTTCGACACCGAGCGTTTCGATGCGGTCGTCGCGTTCGCACGCAAACGCGGGCTTTGGCTCTTCTCCGACGAGGCGTACCGTGGAAGCGAACGCCATGCGGAGGATCGTCATCCGGCCGCTTGCGACGTCTACGAACGCGCCGTTTCGCTCGGAACGACCTCGAAGGCGTACGGCTTAGCCGGACTGCGGATCGGCTGGATTGCGACGCGCAATCGTGCGCTCTACGAACGCATGGCGGAATTCAAAGACTACGTAACGATTTGCAACAGCGCGCCGAGCGAGTTCCTGGCCGCGATCGGCCTGCGCCACGCCGAGGCGCTCTACGAACGCGTCCGCGCCATTACGACGGCGAACCTGAATCTGCTCGACGAATTTTTCCGCCGTCGAACGACGCTGTTCGAATGGCGCCGGCCGCGCGCCGGCACGACGGCGTTTCCGCGCTATCTCGGCGGCAGCGCGGAGCGTCTATGCGACGACGTTGTCCGGCGCGCGGGCGTGTTGTTGCTTCCCAGCACGATTTTCGACGCGGGCGACGACCGCGTGCGCGTCGGGTACGGCCGCAAGAACCTTCCCGACGCGCTTGCCGCGCTCGACGCCGCGCTCTAGGGAACGAAGTTGTTGCCGTCGACGGCCGCATCGGGTTGGGTCAGTCCCTCCGTCGGGCCCAGGCTCGTGAGAATTGCTCCAGCCGGATACGTCATTACGTGAACCATATTCAGGGACGAATCGCTCACGTACATGCGCGTATTGGCTTTGTTGAGCGAAACGCTTACAGGCCAAGGTCCCCCCGTGCTGATCGTCCGAGTGATGCTCGTGTAGGGCGGGGCGATAACGTCGATGTCGCCGACGCCACGATCCGGGTCCGTTGCTAAGAGATTGCCCTCCTTGTCGATGGCGATTCCATGGGGCGCCGAGCTAAAGGGGATCGGGAGCCTGGTCGAATCGCATTTCGAATTAACGAGTCCACCCACGTACTCGACGATTTTTCCTCTACCATTGCCGAGGAAGGCGCCTACGAACACGTTGCCGTCCTTGTCGACGGCGATAGCGACGGGTTCGGCGTTGGGCATTTCGCAACTGAACGCGTTGTCGATGCCTTGCGGATATTCGTTGACGTCCACGCCGACCACGAAGACGTTTCCGTGATTGTCGGTCGTCACGGCTTTCCCCGATCCGGCACTTTCGTACCCGAAGATCAACTTTCCGGAGGAGTCGTACTCGGTGACGGGACCCAACCCGTTGGCGACGTACAGATTGTGGCTTTTGTCGACCCAAGCGTCCCGAGGCTCGAGCACCGACTCTTTGATCGCGCCGGCGTTCAACCAGCGCTGATGAACGCGCTGTAAAATCTCGATGCTGTCTTTCGAATAATCCGCGACGTAGAGAAAGGACCCGGTAGCCTGTGGCTCCGGACGCGGTACTCGAGCGGCGGCGCCGGCGGTGGTTTGAGGCAGCCCGGTGGAACCGCTTTGCGGCCCGCCGGAGCAAGCGGTTAGGATCGCGACGGCAGCGCTAGCGGCCGCGATCGATGCAACAGTAAATCTATTCACGTAATTCCCATCTTTTTTCAGCTCCGGAAATGGTCGTTTCGCGCTTACGTAAACGAATAACGCCTCGATTAGGTTCGTTGCGCGGCAACGCCCGCCTTGCTAGCTCGCTTCTCTTGCTCCCCGGCTCGGTTATTGCGGAGCAGCCTTGGCGCCGGAGGCGCGGTAGCCTTCGGCCTTCGCTTGCGACGGACACAAATACATGCCGTGCTTGGTCTTGCCGTAATATGGATCGCCGGGTTCGTGATACACCTTCGATGAAACGTTGGCCCACACGGCTTTGACCGCACCGCAGTTCGGTATCTTTGCAGACGACATTCCACCCATCGACTCCATCGATCCGGATGCGCTCTGCATGGAGTTCGATGCACCGCTCTGCGTCGAGCCCGATGCACCGCTCTGCATCGAGTTGGACGAGCCGCTGCCGGCGTTGTTGTTCGATTTAGCGCCGGTGCATGCAGCCGCACCGAAAAGCAACCACACCAGCGACGCGGTGAGCGCAAACGTTCTCTTCATATATCGCCTCCAAAAACGTTAAGAGTTCAAAGCCAGCGGTTCGCGACGGCGGCGGTCTCCTCCCACGCCTTGCGCGCGAGCTGCGAAGCATCGCCGGTGTAGACGCGCCGGCCGGCGACGAAGGTCGCCTGAACCCACGCATCTTCGCCGCGATACACCAGCGCGTTGAGCGGCGGAGACCACGGATCCACGCGCTTGCCGTCGAGCACCACGTAGTCGGCAGCGCATCCGGGTGCCAAATCGCCGGCGACGATGCCGAGCGCTTTCGCCCCCATCGACGTGCCGAGATCGTACGCAATCGGCGCGCCGAGCGCGCTTCCGTCGCTGCGCGCAATTTTCTGCAAGAGCGATGCCTGGCGCATCTCGTCGATCAGCGACGGCTTCACATCGGCATCGGTACCCAGGCCGATCGTTACGCCGCGCGCCAGCAAACCCTCGACGTCGCAGATCCCGTCGCCAAGGTATTGGTTCGTCATCGGGTTGTGAACCACGCGTGCGCCCCCCTTAGCGATCGCGTCCTTCTCTTCTTCGGTGATGTGAATGGCATGAATCGCGACCGTATGTTCGTTGAGGGCGTTGAGTTTTTCGAGCAATGCGATCGGCGTGGCGCCGAATTGCGCGAGCGTTCGTTCGCCTTCGTACGCGGCCTCGGCGACGTGCACGTGCATGGCACAATCGAATTCACGCGCAAAATCGGCGGCCGCCCGGATCATGTCGGGCGAAGCGGCGTGCAGCGAGTGCGGTGCAACGCAGACGTTCGCCGCGGGGAAGGCCTCCATCAATGCCCGCGTACGCTCGGCCGCCACGTCGATCGATTCCCGAAACTCCGGCGGTGCGGTCTGCACATCCATCCACGTGCGGGCAAAGACAAGCCGGATGCCGGTGTCGGCCGCGGCGCGGATCGCCGCTTCGGCGTGCGCGTTGCCGGCGCCGTTGAGATAGAAAAACTCGGCGACGGTCGTGATGCCGGCTGCCAGCATTTCGGAGAACGCCGCGACGAAAACCCAGTAGACGTCGGCCGGCGTGAGCTGCGGCACGACGCGATAGAGTGCGTCGCTGCGCCAGCGGGCGAAGGTCCAGTCGTCGGCCCAGCCGCGCAACAGAATCTGGTACGCGTGGCTATGGCCGTTGATGAAGCCCGGCACGACGAGGCGGTCGTCGGGAAACGATCGTGAGGGCAAATCGTTTGCCGCGTCGCGGATTGCACGAAAATCGCCGCTTTCCACAATGACACCGTTGCGCACGATAAAACCGAAATCGCGGCGCAGTTCGCCGCCGACAAGTGCGCGCGCGCATTGCACGAGCTCGTTCGTCATTCTGCCGCTCCTTCGACGTCGCTCCCCTTCGACTCGCTACGCTCGCTCAGGATCGCTTCGCTCAGGATGACACCAGGGTGCGGTGCTTCGCTCAGGGTGACACCAGGCGCGGTGCTGCGTTTAGAATGACACCAGGCGGCGTGACGACGAGGCCGTTTTTGACGACGCATTGGGCGAGGTTGCCGCCGAATTGCCAGCCGAACTCCTCCGGCGATTCAATCTGCAGTGCAACGAAATCGGCCGGACCGCCGGCGCGAATGCTGCCGGCGTCGCTGCGCAGCGAACGCGCCGCAGCACGCGTTACGCCGTAGAGCGCTTCGGCGGCGGAGACGCCGAAGAGTTTTCGCGCAAAATACGCCACCGTTTGTAAATTGAAGCACGGTGACGTCCCGGGATTGTAATCGCTCGCGAACGCGACCTCGCCGCCGGCCTCCAGCAGCGCGCGAACCGGCGCGCTGCGCGGCAAATCGAGATAGGCGATCGTCGCCGGGCATGCGACCGTGACGATGCCGCGCTCGGCGATCGCGCGAACGTCGGCGTCGGTGATGAAGTTGCAGTGGTCCACCGCATCCACGCCGGCTTGCGCGGCCATCGCGGCGGCGCCGCCGTATGCCATTTCGTCGCAATGCACCCGCAGCCGCATGCCGTGCAGGTGCGCCGCGTCGAGATAGCGTCGCGTCTGCTCCGGCGAAAAGAATCCCGGCTCGCAAAATGCATCGGCGTAGACCGCGCCGTGCGCCGCCGCCGCCGGAACGACTTGATCGATGAGATAGTCGACGAAGCGCTCCTCCCTTGTAAACTCGGGCGGTAACGCGTGCGCGCCGAGAAACGTGGCGACGAGGCGCGGGACGCCGGCATCGTCGCGATGCGCGGCGATGAGATCGAGCAGTGCCGATTCGCCGGGCTTGTGCAGCGCATAGCCGGTCTTCGTTTCGAGGGTCGTCGTGCCGTGCGCCAAGATCGTGCGCAGGCGCGGCCCGACGATGCGCTCGTAGAACGATGTTGGATCGAGCAGCGCGTTGCGCGTGCGTTCGATCGTGTACGCCATGCCGAGCGATGGCTTTTCGCCGCGAACGCGCGCCGCAAAATCCGGCTCCCGGTCGCCGGCGAAGAGCGGATGGGCGTGCGCGTCGACAAAACCGGGCACGACGACGGCGTCGCCCAGATCGAGTTCGCGAGCCTCGGCGCCACCGGCGCGTGCTTCTACTTCGCCGCGGGCCCGACCGCCACCACGCGCTCGTCTTTGCAGAGAATCGCGCCGTCGCGGATGCAGCCCAGGCGTTCGAAGTCAAGGCCGCACTGCGGGGCGTCGCCATCGCACGTCACGATCGTCCGCGCACGAACGATCAGAAACGCCAATCGATGCCTTTCTCGTCCGCGGTTTCGATGGCGAGTTCGTAACCGGCGTCGGCGTGACGCACCACGCCCATGCCGCAGTCGGTCGCGAGGACGGTGGCAAGCCGCTCGCGCGCGTCGTCGCTGCCGTCGGCGACGACGACCATGCCGGCGTGCAAACTATATCCGATGCCGACGCCGCCGCCGTGGTGGAAACTCACCCAGTGCGCGCCGGCCGCCGTGTTGAGCAGCGCGTTGAGAATCGGCCAGTCGGCGATCGCGTCGCTGCCGTCTTTCATCGCTTCGGTCTCGCGATAGGGCGACGCGACGCTGCCGGTATCGAGATGGTCGCGGCCGATGACGATCGGCGCCTTCACTTCACCGGTGCGCACGAGTTCGTTGAAAGCCGCCCCCGCTTTGGCGCGATCGCCGTATCCGAGCCAGCAGATGCGCGCCGGCAAGCCTTGGTAGGCAATGCGTTCGCGCGCTAGCTCGAGCCAGCGCAGCAGCGACGCGTCGTGGGGGAAGAGCCGCGCCAGTTCCTGGTCGCAGCGCGCAATATCCAATTCGTCTCCGGAGAGCGCGGCGAAACGAAACGGCCCGGAGCCACGGCAGAACAGCGGCCGGATGAAGGCCGGGACGAACCCCGGAAACGCGAAGGCGCGCGCAAACCCGGCGCGCTGGGCCTGCGCGCGAATGTTGTTGCCGTAGTCGAACACCACCGCGCCGGCGTCGAGGTAGCGCACCATGGCGGCAACGTGGACGCCGCAGCTCGCCAGCGCGCGCCGCTCGTATTCGGCCGGATCGCTCCGGCGCAGCGACGCCGCCTCCTCGAGCGTCACGCCGGCGGGTACGTAACCGTCAATTAAGTCGTGAGCGGAGGTTTGATCGGTCACGGCATCCGGACGAAAACCGAGATCGTAGAGTTGCGGAAACTCCTCGGCCGCGTTGCCTTCGTAACCGATCGACAGCGCCTCGCCGGCGCCCTTGGCGCGCTCGACCTCGCGCAGCGCTTCGTCGCGCGAATCCGCGACGCGGTCGAGATAGCGAAGCTCGCGCCGGCGGTCGAGCCGAGAACGATCGACGTCAACGAGCAGAGCGACGCCGCCGTTCATCGTGATTGCGAGCGGTTGGGCGCCCCCCATGCCGCCGACGCCGGCCGTGAGACAGACGCGGCCCTTGAACGATCCGCCGAAATGCCGGCGCGCCAACTCGGCAAACGTTTCGTACGTGCCTTGCACGATGCCCTGAGTTCCGATGTAGATCCACGAACCCGCGGTCATCTGACCGTACATCGTGAGTCCCTGCGCCTCCAACTCCCGGAACGTCGTCCAGTCGGCCCATTTCGGAACGAGATTCGAGTTGGCGATGAGGACGCGCGGTGCGCGCGCATGCGTCTTCCACACCGCGACCGGCTTGCCGCTCTGCACCACGAGCGTTTCGTCGTTCTTCAACCTGCGCAGCGCGCGCTGGATCGCGTCGAACGCTTCCCAAGAACGCGCGGCGCGGCCGTTGCCGCCGTAGACCACGAGATCCTCGGGACGCTCGGCAACCTCGGGGTCGAGGTTGTTGCAGAGCATGCGCAAGGCGGCTTCTTGTGGCCAGCCCACACAAGTGAGGCCGGTGCCGCGTGCTGCACGCACAGTCCGGGGTGCGGAAATCATACGCGCGACTTCAATCGAGGGGCAGCCAAAGCCTGGAGCGAACGTGCGTGCATGCTGGGAAATCGCGCGCGCATCGTCGCGTTAGCGGCCTTTGCCGCATCGACGATTTTAACGTTTTCATCCGTTCTCGCCGGTACGACCGGCACCGTCACCGGCACGGTCGTTACCGATGCCGGCGCGCCGATCGCCGGCGCAAAAGTGGTCGCCACGAGTCCTTCGCAAACGGCGACCGTCTCGACCGATGCCTCGGGCCGCTTCGCTTTGCTCTCCTTGGCGCCCGACACGTACACGATGGTCGTCTCGAAACAAGGCTTTGAAACCTCGACCTCAACCGGAATCACGGTTTTCGCGGATCAATCGCAGAGCGTGCACTTTCGCCTCGGTCCGGCGCTGAAAACCATCGCCACCGTAACGACCCGATCCTCGATGGACGTCGTGAAGCCGGGCACGACCAGCGACGTGTACTCGGTGAACGCGACGGTGACGCAAGCGGTGGCCGGCGTCGGCGGAGGCGGCAACTTGAACAACGCCTATTCGGCGATCGCGACGATTCCCGGCGCCTTCGTTCCCCCCAATCAGCAAGGCTGGGATCAGGTCGTCTACATTCGCGGCGGCAACTTCGATCAAATCGGTTACGAGTTCGACGGCGTGCCGGTCAACCGTTCGTTCGACAACTATCCGGGCGGCACGGCGGGCACGCTCGGCCAGCAAGAACTGCAACTCTACGCCGGCGGCGGCACGGTCGGGCAAAGCGCGAGCGGACTCGCGGGATTCATCAACCAAGTCATCAAGACCGGCACGTTCCCCGGCTACGCGACCGTCAGCGCCGGCGTGGGAACGCCGGCGTATTACCACAACCTGCAGTTCGAAGTCGGCGGCGCGACGCCGGACCGCCTGTTCTCTTACTATATCGGCGCGGGCGGTTACAATCAGGACTTCCGTTATCTCGATCAGTTCAACGGCTCGAACCTCGGCGACGTTTGGGGCTACCCAATCATCGCCTACAACACGACGAATTTGTTCTTCGGCGGCGTCTATCCGGAGTGCGGCTTTACGCCGCCCGCGGGGTCGAACTACTACCACGGTCCAAACGCGTCGCCGGTCTACGATCCGATGACGAAGCCGCCGCCGGGCGTCGCAAACAACCCGGGCTGCTATCAAACGCTTTCGCCGGCGTACGCGAGCTACTCGAACCTCCTCGATCGCGAAGTCGTCGCCAACTTCCACTTCGGCATTCCGCACCGGCACGATGCGGGCAAAGACGACGTGCAGTTGCTCTACAACAACATCGCGCTGCAGAGTCAATACTACAGTTCGCTCAACGATATCGGGCCGAACGTCATCACGCAACTCAACCAGGTCTTTACCGGCAAGACGGTCCCGCTGTTTTGGTCCGACTACATCACGTGGCCGGGCGGAACGTCGTTCGGTGAGAATCCGGCCAACGTTAAACCCGTGCCGTACTTTATGCCCAGTTCGCCGACGAACCGCTGCGCAAACATCGACCCCTACAAACTCAGCGGCCCACCGGTTATCCCTGGCGCGTGCCCGGGTGGAACGTGGTCGACGATACCCTCCGACTCGCGCGACTCGTTTTGGAACAATGCGTCGATCGAGAAGATTCAGTACCAGAAGAACATCGGATCGAATGCGTACTTTCGCATCTACGGCTATTCGTTCTACTCCGACTGGCTGCAGACGAGCCCACTCAGTTTCGGAAGCGGAGATCTCATCGGATTCGGCGTCACGAGCTACGACTACGAGCTGAACTCGCACACGCGCGGCCTGGCGTTCAGCTTCGCCGACCAGATCAACTCCAGCAACCTGCTGACCTTCGACACGAACTACACGACGGCGACGACCAACCGCTACAACAATACGAACTTCAACAACGGGCTTCAATCGATCGCGACCAACCTCACGAACGGGGGACAGTGTTTCGCTTGGCGCACCGGCCGGGTTTACCCCGGAGGGCAAATCTATCAGGCCGGGCAGCCGGCGCCGTGCAACAGCTCGCTGACGAGCGGCACCTTCATCCATCCAGAGCCGGCACCGGCGTTGCCGGGAGCCAACTGGGAGATCACCTACACGGGCAACTCAGGTTTCATCAATAACGTTACTCCCGATTTCACGACGTTCGCGCTGGAAGACCGCTGGAACCCCACCGACAAGCTCGACGTCGATCTCGGCTTGCGCGAAGAGATTTACGACTACAAACTCGCCAATACGTCAAACAACGGCCAGAATTTCTGGTTCCTTGCCGGCCAGCGCGAGTTTTGCTACAACCCGGCGACGCTGTCACCGTATTTCATCCCGGCCAAGCCGGCAAGCGGACTGCCGCCCACGCCGTTCGTTGGATTCGACTGCCCCGTCGATAACTCAATTCCGGCACATCCCGTGCAGACGGTGCATCCCGACGGGAAGAACGGCGACCTGCTGCTCAGCAACAACTACAGCCCGTCGCTCACCGACTTCGCATTCACGCCGCAGTTAGGCGTGACGTACACGATTAATCCCGATACCGTGCTGCGCTTCTCGGCCGGGCGTTTCGCGCAAGAGCCCGAGACCTACCAAGTGCAGTACAACTCCAAGGACAACAATCTCGCCTACGAACTGTTTCAGGCCTTTTGGCAGTACGGCTATACGACGCCGAAGCACGACCCGCTCGTGCAGTACTCCGACAACTACGACGCCTCGTACGAGCGGCGCTTCAAAGGCACCGACATGTCCATCAAAGTGACGCCGTACTACCGCTACGCGACCAACCAAGTGTATTCGATCGGATTGCCGTTTGGATTGTCGGGCGGCTTGAATAGCGGCATCGAGCGCGTCAGCGGCGTGGAGCTGCAGTTCACCAAGGGCGACTTCGACCGCGACGGCCTGTCGTTCATTCTATCGTACACGTACACGAACGCTTCGGAAAAATGGGCGAATTTTCCGGGAACGAGTATCAATCCGATCGATCCCTACAATCAGGACATCGCGAACTTCAATGGCTTGACGAAAGCCGGCGGCGGATCGAAATGCTACGAGAACGACTCGGTCGGCAACGTCTATCCCGATCCGCGCTGCGTGCGGCTCAAACCGGGGTACAATCCGCCGATCCTCAACCCGTACTACGGCATGTCACCGCAACCGCTGCTCGACCGCAACGGCTGGTATCCGGTCGGCCTCGACTTCGGATACTTATCGCCCAACGTCGCAAGTCTCGTCGTCAACTACAAACGCGCAAAGTTTACGATCACGCCCGCGCTGACGTTCAACGAAGGGCAGCCGTATGGGAACCCCGCCGACGTGTACGGCTACGATCCGCGCGTCTGCACGGGTAACTCCTCGAAGATTCCCAGCGCCAAGAACCCACTCCAGGCCGACTACACGACCTGCTTTTCGGCCGCCACGCAAAACGGCACGTCGCCGGGCTCGCTCTACATTCCCAACCAGCAGACCGGCTCGTTCGACGGGTTTGGTTCCTACCGGCAACCGTCGCAACTCAATCTCAGCATGACGGTCGGCTATCAACTGACGCCGGCGATCAAGGTCAATCTGCTGGCGGCCAATCTCGTCAACGCCTGCTTCGGCGGATCGGTCGAGCCGTGGACGAAGCAGTACCCGCCCAACGGTTACACCTGCGGCTACATTCCGAACTTCTACTACGTGTCGAACTTCTACAACGGCTCGTCGCCGAACGATCGTTCCGCCAACGGCGTCAAACTGAACCCCGCGTTCTCGCAGTCGTTCATTCCCGCCTACGCCGATACGAACTCGTTCGTACTGCCGAATCCGTTCAACCTGTACCTATCGATCAACATCAAGATTTAAGTCGAACTGCAGCTACTCGTCGGCGTTTTTGTAGCCGCAGGTCTTTGAGTCCCAATCCTGGGCTTCTTTTTGCGAGATTCGGTTTTGAACGACGAATGCGGCTTGCTGGTGATACTTTGCGCCTTCGGCCTTGTGCCCGGAAGCATCGAGCAGTTGCGCGAGCGACGATTGAATCATTGCGTCGTCGGGATGCAGTTTTGCGGCGGATTGAAGATCCGCAAGGGATTGCTTCGGGTCATCTTTTCGCTCTAGAATCGAGCGCCCGAAAAAGGCGTACACCGCTCCAGGATTCTTTTTGATCGAGTGGTCGTACGCGTTTTAGCCCGGGCCAGATCGATGCCGTGCTCGCGGGCGTCGCCGCCGTCGAAATTGGTCGCAAGCTCGTTGGCGGCGTTGGCCTGGTAGAGATAATCCTGATCCGTGTATGCCCGCGGCATATTCCGCGCGCCGCAGAAACGTTTCCGCATCGGCGCGGCTGGAGCGGTGTTTCGAGTTCGTACGAAATCCCGAGGGCGTAGTTCGCCTGCACGTCGTCGGGAGCGTGTTTGAGCGCTTCTTGTAAGTCGGCAATTGCGTCCGGATACTCTTTGGCGCCTTTGAGCCAGAGCCCGTACCGGACGAGCGCCTCGACGCCGGCATCTTTGACGGGCCGCCGGTCGACCGGCCAATCGGGATAGAGCACCTGTTTCAAGCTGCTAATGCCGCAGTTGGTATTTCCGGTAGCGCCGCGCTGATAGATCGCAAAGCTCAGCACCAAATCGTCGAACGGCCCTTGATAGTGCTGGCGACGAAGTTTCATCGCGCGCTGTAAGTCGATCCACGCTTGATCGGGCTTCACGTAGTCGCGTTCGTATTGCGAGCGCGTCGCCCACGCCGCCACCGACGTCGGATCGGTATTCACGGCAAGGTCGAAGGCTTTGAACGCGTCGGTTGGATCGCCGACGCTCATGTACAATTGGCCCAGATTGATATAGCCGGCCGGCGTGCCGAGTTTGGGCGCCGCATAGGCGTACTCGCCGATCGCCGGTTTCAAATTGCCGAGGCGTGCGTCGAGCGTTGCCAAGTAAAAGGCCAGCACGGCCGGACAATACGAGGTCTGCTCGATGTTTTGGGTCTCGGCTTTTTTCGATGGATCCACCGAGCAAGGCTGCGGCTTTTCAACTTCGCTGCGCCTTGCTTCGCCTGCCGCCTCCGTTGCCGTTTCGTAATCGTTTCGTCCGATCGCGCGCAGGCCGGCAATCGCCGACGCAACGCGACGCGCATCGTCTAAGAAGCGCGGAGCGAAACCTGCGTCGCGCAGATCGCTTCCGCAGAGTTCTTGAATATTCGCGACGCTGCCGGTGAACGTCCAACCGTAGAGCGGCGCGCTCGTAAAACCCAGCGGGATCGAGGGGATGCGCGTCACTTCCGGATTGATGACGAGCTCGTCGGAATGGCCGCTGGAGGCGCTTGCCCGGCTCTCGTAAGGAATGTATTCGCCGTACACCGTCATGTCGGCGGCCTCGAACGACCCGTGAAACGCGGCCCAGCTCGTTGCCCAGCGGTTGTCGGGATCGATGCTGTAGGGAAGCTCGAAGGCACGCACGCCGCCGAGCCGCGCACCGACTTTCGTGAGCGTATGCACCAGCATGTCGCTCGGGCGGCAATCCTTGTACGGATCGGGCAACGGCGAGCCCGTAAACTCGGCCACCGCGATCGTCGTCGTATCGCCTTCGGTTATCCGAGGCAGATACGAATACGCGAACAGTCCCGCGAGCGAACATACTGGAATCGCGATCAGCAGCAGAATCATTCCGATCCGAATTGCCATCGCGGCTCGCGGATTCGTGATGGGAACGCGATGCGAAACGACGTAGAGCGCCACGATGAGGATCGCTAAGACGAGCGTAACGCCCGCGAGCCGCCACTGGTTCTCTACGATGCCCCACAGAGCTGCGCGGCGACCGTCAGAATGGCCGCTATCGCGACGAGATATTGCTTCCAGCGATCGGCGGTTTCGAGAAAGCCTTGCGGCGGCGGCGCTTGGTCTTGAGGATTCGGTCCGTCGTTCATGCGAAAAGGAAGCCCATCACGAGCTGATAGATTTCGTCGAAGTTGACGTCGGAATGCGACCCGGCAAACCCGCCGTCGTAGTCGCCGGCGTCGACGCGTTGCTGATGCGCTTGCGTCAAGTCGGCCACGATCAGTCGCGTCGCCGGCGCTGCGGCCTGCGTCGCGGTAAAGCCGAGCGCGACCGCGAGCGCGGTCGAGCCTCCGAACGCGGCCTGCGTTGCCGGAGTCGGGCCGGCGGCGCCCAGCGCCGGCGTCGGGTCGCCCTTATGAAAGAGATTCGAGAGTCTGCCGGCTGCCGGGTACCAGACGTTGAGCGCTTTGTCGAGTTGCGAGGTCGTTATCAGCATGCGCAAATCGCGCATGGCAGCAATATTTCCGTAGATATCGCCGGGTTCGAGATGATCGTCGTCGGTTGCCGGCTCGAGCAACACGACGCGATATTGAACGTGCGGCGGCGACGGGAAGACGTTCGACGCGATATCGGCCTGCACGTCGTCGAGCGCCGAACAAATCACCTTCGAGCCGAAGCTATGCCCTAACAGGAACAGTCGCAGCGGCAACGGCGAACCAGCGCGATTTGAGAGAATGAGGCGCAGCATCGCGTACAGCGCATTTTTTCCGACGCTGTCCGCACGATGTTCCATCGTGTAGAACGTAAAGAGTTGCAGCGCGTTGAGATTGCTGCCCGGGTCTTCGGTGATTTCCGACGGCCAATGAATGCCGATACCGAGCGAGTTACGCGGCGGATTGGTAAGCGGCGAAGGCTTCGCCGCGCCTGCCAACAGGATTTGTTTGGAGAGGTCGATGGAAAACCGGTTGTATTCGTCGAGCGCTAGATATGCGTCGGTCGACCAGCCGTGCGAATAGACGTAGACGTCCTCGAACCCAAACGGCTGGTCCGCAATCGCTTCGGCGACCACCACGTTCATCATGGGGTCGAAGATTATTCCGTTTTCGTTAATCGGAACGGTAATGGTATGCGACATTCGACACCTTCTTCAAAGAAGTCGCAGACGGCGCTTAAATTGCAGAATACCAGCATACCGCAACCAGCGTCAAGCGTGGTATAATCGGGGCGTCTGCTCGCTGCTTCGGGTGGCGGCAGGGAGGAGGATTTCGATGGCCTTCAATCCGCTTTCATCGTTCGATCAGACCGCATCCGTCAATCCGAAAGTGCTGGCCAAGAGCAAGACGCTGTACGCCGGCTCTGCCTTCGCTTCCGGCCGCGTCGATTACGCGGGGCTATTTTCACTGGGCGGTCGCGCCGTTCGGCTGCATCTTCACCGAGTACAACGGAATGGCCGACTACGAAAACGGCGATTGGGTAATCAAGATTACGCACAGTCCGGCCGACAACGCACTCGGCGTCAACGGCAACTCGCCCGCGGCGCACACCTGGCACCGCTACGACGGCGGTATCGGCGTTGCGCTCGGAGGCATGGCCGGCGCGACCGAGAAGGATTTTGGACCCGATTCCGTTACGATGGCGGGGCTCGAGCATCTGTGCGCCGCAATGGCGGCATTCGCGCTCAAGTACGATCTCGACAGCTCGGGAACCGTGACGTCGGGAACCACGCACATCGGCGACGTGGGAAGCGTCAATACTACCGGCGAGTTTGTGTTGCTCACGCACGCCGAGGCTGCAACCATCGACGGGTATCTCTGCGGGTTTACCAGCGATCCCGATTGCCGTTGGGATCTCGGTTCGTTTCAGCCGCTTCCAAGCGGCGTGTCGCTCACGACCGCAATGGTAAAAACCTGCGGCGCGGCGTTGCGAGCTCGCACGCATCTGTACAAACAAGCGCTCGAGGGAAAAGCAGCGAGTTAGTCTTGCCGAAGGAGCCGGCGGCAACTCGCCGGCATGGCCGCCGATCGTTTCCGGAGCAACCAGCGAGCATCGCGGCCGTCAGTCGTTGACGGCTTGAGTAAACTGATTTCACTTAACGAAGTTCACCCTAAATGGCCCGAGGCCGCTGACCTGAAAGATGGTCGGCCCCCGCGCCGTTACCCAATGTCGGACCATCGCAGGAATAACGATATACGAGCCCGGCCCCAGAGCGGTGGTCTTTACGGGGTCCATTTTATCACCAGCACCAAACAACACGACGCCGGTTAATACAGTAAGGCGCTCAGTATCCGGATGCCAGTGCAACGGTATCGTGTACGCGTCCGGCAGTTTGAGTCGCAACGTGTAAGATGAACCCACCTTTTTCGGATCGCCATCCATCACTCCCACCTGCACTCTGGGGAGCTTTGACGACGGGATCCATCTGATCTCTTGCGGAGTTATTAACGTCACGGCGCTTTTTGTGCCCGAGGACGCGTCCGCCCTGACTAAAACCGATGTGACGAGGGATAGAACGAACACCGAAGGGAGCAAAAATCTCGCTGTATGATTCTTCATTAGATCGCCCTCTTGCTATAGCATGGTGCGCATCACCGCATGCCGCGTTTGTACGGGAAGTACAACGCGTTCAGAACCACTATAGCTCTAACGGCGGCCGTAGCAAAGCCCGTTATCGCTCGTGTGCGAGGGCGCAGATGCCGGCTCTAGTCCAGGCGAACGGAATGCCCAAACCCTTAAGAGCCAAAACATTACTCGCAATGGCCGATAGCGCCGACATTTTTGCGTTTTCGTGGCGCCAACGGGAATCGAATCCGAGCGCGACGATCAAGAACCTGATTTTCGCTCATCACGCCAGAATCCGGTTTTCTTAAACGTTTCTTCGACAAACCCAAGACTCTTTGCAGCTTGCAACTCCGCGATGTTCATTAACGACGCTCGGTATCATCCGGTCGTCGTCCGTCGATCGTTCCTTTTTGGTGTAAATCGCAAGGGAACGATCGAATTCTTCTGCGACTTGGCATATTCGCGATTCGACAGGAGCCGCTGCGCATATGCGTCTTGGCGTCGGTGCGTTACACGTCGAAGATTCGGGCCGGTCGGGCCCTGGTGGCACTGACGCCGCCACGGCATACCTCGCGCTGCAAACCCTTAACGGGAGCAGCGCGAGGGCCGCATCTTCGTTGACGTTCGAGCAAGCGGCAGGCGCTTCGCCGTGTTTGCAGCCAAGCGACCGACACTAATCGCGCAGTCCGACGTTTGCTTTATTCAGCGCAAGCCGTTGCCGTCGCGTTCGATCGGCATGACAGCCGCACGGCATAGTGCTACAGTGATTGGGCTCCACGTCACGCGCGAAAGGAATCGACGTGTCCTTGCATTCCATCGCCCGGCATATTCCAGCCGACGCCAGTGCGTCGTTGACGCGGACGCTCGCACGCGACTTACCGATCGAGGCGGATCCAACCAGCGCCCGTGAGCGGTTCGCGCGATTTGAACCGTTGAAAGCGCCGCCACCGAGCAACGGCCGCGATCTAGGATACATGCGCACGCAGCCCATCGTGGGAGCGTTCGAGGTGCTCACAGTGCCGCCGTGGGCCCGCGGAATGCGCGTCGCCCACACCGCGGGACCCTTCATCGACGAGCATGGCGTGGCGTCGTGGATCGATACAATCGACCCGCCGCCACATCAGATCGCCGTCGTCCGTGCTCCCGGCGGTGCTGCGGTGCTTTATCTCCATCCGACATCCATCAGCGTCGCCAACGAGCCCGGGGAAAGCACGGTGACGCTTGGGCCCGGCAGCGTGTGGATTCCGGCACCGTTGCTCGCGCCCGCTGCGCCCGCCGACGGCTTTGCTGGAATCGCGTTTTCTTCCGCGACGCTTCTCGTACCGGACGGCATAACCGTCAGTCCGGGCGGCGATACGTTCACCGTCGAAAGCGGCGTCACGCTACAGCTCTCCTTGGTGCCGGCGGTAGCTGCGCCACCGTCGCCGGGTACGGTCAACGATGCGGCGGCCGCTGTTGCAGCGCTGCCCGCTGATTTCGGGGTAGCGTTTGCGCCGAGCGGCGCGGTCGTCACCACTATGTCCGATTCGCAGCTCACCGCGTACGGTGAACAAGCCTCGTTCGCCGGCGGTGCGGCCAGCATTACCTACGATACCGACCTTTACGAAATCGCAGTGCGGTTCGCGACCGTAACTTCGCCGATGACTTTCAGCGTGACCGCGAGTACCTCGCCGTCGTTCACGTTGCGCGGCACCGCTTCGGTCGTTGCAGGATATTATCGACTCCGCGTGGCGCAGACGACCCCTGATACGCTCGCTGACGCGTCCAGCGGCGGGGCCTTAGGCCTCGCACTCGACGCGGGAATGCGCGGTCGTTGGGGCCGACTCGACGCGCCCATCCCCTTTGCAACGACGCTGCTGCGCGTGCAAACCGGCGTACTCGGCGTAGCCGCTCGCACCGCGAACCGGCCTTTCACCGACCGCTATGAATTATGGGATGCGCGCTCTCCATCCGTTCCCCCGCCCGCTACCAGTATTTCCTTGACTGGAGCGCGTGGAACGCTCGTGCTCGAAAGCGAAACTTCCGGCGGCGAGGTTACCGCCGCCATCGGCTGCCGTGTCGCTGCCAACATCGATCGTCCCGTGCTGGCAAGTGGGGATGCGCCATCCCTTTCAGCCATCGTCGCACTCTACGCGCTCGGCCACGCAACCGATACGACGCTGGTGGTCGAAGGCACGCAAGCGCCGTCCTTCGCTTTCGGGTTAGCTCCAGACCAGAGATCCTCGTACGTCATTGAAAACGCGGTATTGCGAACGACGGCCGTCGACTCGCTTCTCGTCTTTGCGAAGGTTACGGCCGGCCGCGGCATGCAGGGCGCCTTGTATCTCGGCAGCCGAGCGGATCGGGTCATTCCGATCCTGCCTGACCCTTATGCGTCCAACGTGACGCCCGACGGCGAAACTTCGGAACAGCGGCTGATCGCGGCAACGGCGTGGAAAGAGCCGTCAGCACCGCAAGTTGGTTTTGAATTTTCCCAGCCATCAATCGCGAACGTTGATATGGCGCCGGTCGGCCATGCGTCACGTCTGGCCTTCGCGTTACGCGACGGAATCTTCGAACGTCTGGATGCCCTCTACGATGTCTCCAGTTCCCAAAACCAGTTCGGTGTGGTGGTGGATCACCAGGCCCTCGTACAGGGAAAAATCGTTGATCAGCAACTTTCAGTGTCGGGCCAGAATGGGGCGCTGTTCAGCGTCCCGGGCATCGCGTGGGAGCCGGTGCTCGACCCCGGGTCGGAATTATTTCGGCATCTCACAAGACGACGGGCCGCCTGAGATTCTTGGTGTGCTCACTACAGCCTTACGGCCTTTTGAGCCCGGCGCGTTCTACGACCTTATGCTAGCGGACTATAGCAACGGTGCAGATCTCGTAGCATTTCTCACGTTGCCGTTCGGCTTGATCGCCGGCATCGATACACGCTCCAACGTCAACACACAGCCGCCGATCGCGCGGCCCGACTTGCTTGCCATCGAGCCGGTATTCGCCGATCGCGTCGGCGGCAAACAGCTGAGCATTCAAGGACGCTACGATGTAGCCAACGACCGGACGGTGCTCCCTGGATCGTCCAAGGCCGACTCCGATTACGTCAAGCGCATGCTCAGCGACGATGCCCCCAACTTCGTCGTCGCGACGATGTGGAACGAAGACTTTGGGGGCGTCCCGGTTCCCGGAACCGTTGCGACCCATTTCGTGCCGGTATCTCGCTACGACCTATCCGGTTACGGCGCGAGCCTGTTTTCGGATTTCCAGTATCACGGCGATGAAACCGGGGTTTCTGAAGCCCGCTTCGACGTTATCGTGGGCCGCACGGCGTACGAGCTGGTGCAAGTCAAGAGCGTCATTCTGCCGTGGCACATAGAAGTCGTAAACACAACGATCATCTCGCGCGATTCCAACGGTTACGTCGATCGCGTAAACACCGGGTGGCGCGCCAAGACCGACGGTCTCTTCCAGTATGCGGGAGTGCCTGCGGGGGAAATCGAGCTCGGCGGAATGACCGGTGTGTACAACGTGCGCAACATCGTCGAAGGCGTTGAAGAGATCGTCGCCGGCAAGCATTACGTCCGCGTGACGTTCGATGCCGACATCCAGCTGGTCGTCGACCCGCTGCAGCACGGCCTCATGGTAACGGGCGGAAGCGTCACTGGTCGTCTTCCCAGCCGCAGTGTCACCGGCTATTTGATCGCCGATGCCAAAGACATTCCGACCGTCGCCGAAGCCGTACTGGTGATGACCACGCTCGGCACTGTGGGCGCGCCGATTGCGGCCGAAGTGGACGTTAGTGCGACCGCCGTTAAGCTCGGTTTGACGGGCGTGGAAGTCACGCCCACGCGGCCCGATGTCGTGCATTCGCCGCAAAACCCGCAAACGATCGCTTCTGCCCTGCGTGGCGTTCCGCGGCTGCCGCGCGATGGATCCTGGTCGATTGGAACGCGTTCGGCCAGTGACGCGGCGCCGCAAGCGCTTTCACCGACGACGCCGGTGCCGCTAATGCGTGCCAATGCGGATCCGGCAACGTGGCGCATCGCCGACGCGCAAGATGTGGTTGCGTTCAACAATCCGCTGCACTTCTATAGCGTGCTGCAAGTCACCGGCGCCAACAAAGTGTTTTTCGAACATCCGACGATACGTAAGGCCGGCGGTACCAATCCGCTCAACTTCGACAATACGCCGAAACTGGCCGATGTCGGTACGCTGCTCGGCAACAACGGCTTGCTCCCGGATATCGGATCACTGCTGGATTTCGGCGCATTCTCAGGGCTCGCGCCAAGCGGCGACGGCTTGCAACTAAGCACCGACCTAGTGCAAAACGTCGATCTCGGCAAACGCACGTTGATTCCACTCGGGCCGATCCGGCTGCAAATGGCGTCTTGGAACCCGAATAAGGTTTCGCAGCCGTCCACGATCCGCTTGCATCTGGATCCCGCCGGGAGCCCACGCTGGCAGATCGATATTACCGGCGTCGCGTTCAATCTGGTGATCGACGGCTGGGGCGACGACGACGATCCGTTGATTACCGTTCATGGCGATGCGAGCGCGCACGACGGAGCGGCACCGTCGTTTTCCAATCTCGCCGTACAGTACGGCAGTGCCCTCAGCGTCGTCAAGGACGTTTTGACCGCCGTCGAACAAGTGCTCGTATTTCTGCCCGATGCCGCCAAAAAGTCCGGACTCGACGTGAGTTTTCAGGGCAGCAAACTGCGCATTCGCGAGGCCTTTCCGATTCCAAAGTTACCGCTGGGCCTCGGCTACATCGAAGACATTTCGCTCGACCTCGGCTTCGATGTCGATGTCACCGGTAAGGCGTTATCGTTCTTCGTCGGTCTCGGCGACGATCAAACCCCGTTCCACTGGCTGGTTTCGCCGCTGAGCGGAAACGGGATGCTGCAACTCGGCGCTTCCGACCGCATGGGCGTAAAGATGCAAGCCGGCATCGGCGTCGGCCTCGCGATCGATTTTGAAATCGTTTCGGGCAGCGCATCGATCGTGATCGCCGTGCAACTGGATGCAACCTCGAGCCCGATCGGCGTGATGGTATTGCTCACGGGGCAGGCATCGGTTGACGTGTTGGACGGTCTTACCAGCGCCTCGCTCACGCTCACCGCCGGTGTCGGCGTCAAGGTATCGCCTGGGCCGCTCAGCGATTTGCTCGAGGTTCCACCCGATCCAATCGACTATTTAAAGCAAACGACGGTGACCCTCATGGCCGAAGTGGCCGTCGGCATCCACATTAGCGTGTGCTGGCTCGTGCACGTTGATTTCGATGGTTCGTGGCCATTCAGCGAAACCATCAGCGGCAAAACACTCGCTGGACTAATTTAAGAGACGACACGATGGCACTCTCCGATCTTCGTTTGGCATTTCTCGCCTTCGCTCAGCGATGGAACGGCGCGTCGTTGCAGGCAACCGTACTCGTATTGCCCAGCGGCGATCCGACGCAACCGCTGATGCCCGGCACGCCCCCATTTGCGGGAACCGCATTGCAGCTGCGCGCGGGAATCATTCCATCGCTGGATGCGCTACCGGCACTCGACGATCCGTCCACCGTGGTGCGAACGCTGGTGCTGGATCCGCCCGTCAACGCACTCGAGTTATTCGCCGATCTCAAAACCAAATTCTCGCCGCAAGATACTTCCGTGGGAGGCGGGGGTGGCTTCTCGTTCGACGATCGCGTCCGCAAAGCGCTGCCCGATACGTACACCGCATTGCTGCCGCCCGGAGCGCCGCGCGATCCCAATGTCGCAAGTGCCGACGACTTCGGCTGCACGCTGCGCGCCCAACGTCCCCCCGGCATCGATCCCGGTCCGCGCTCCACGAGTTGGGGTGCAGTGATCTCGCATGCGTTACGCAATCCGTTTCTCGCGGGTGCGCTCGGTCTGCGTTACGAGTTTACGCTCAGTGGAAACGATGCGCTGGCATTTCCCGACGGCGGATGGTTGTATGTCGGGCTTGATCCGGCGGACCTCTATTTCGCACCGTGGGACTCAACGCTGCACGATGCGGTGAAGTATTATTCCGCTCGCATTCCGGCGCTTACCAAGACCACGCCGCCGCGCCAAGTCTTTTCGGCGGTGCTTTTTCCGGTTGCAAATCCGAAAGCAGCTCCGGCAACGCCGAACGAATCCGAAATCGACGCCGCCATCATCGAAGCGGAAATCTACGACGACGGCTTTGCCGAACTGATGCACGCGCGCCAGCCGGATTCGCTCGACGCACACGTCGGCGACGGAAAAGTCGCGGTGAACGCGGCCACCGATGCCGGCATTCAAATCGGCTGGGACGACGAACAAGTGCTGCGCTGGCAGAACCGTCAGATCGCGATTGCAACCGCCCAAAAGAACGGTGCGCCGCCGTCGATCGAGGCGCCGTTGGGAGTCCTTGGCTATCGGGTTGACGTTCGTATTCCGGCCGCGGGCGAGTTGCCGGCCGATACCAACCTCGGCTGGCAATCGCTGATGCAGGCTCGGGGTTCCGTGCCCGACGCGCTTAAGGACAAGGTCACCGCGTTCAGCGGCGACCTCACGATCGAGCCGACGCCAACCTCGCCAAAGAACGTTCGCGATTTCTGGCTGCCGCTGTATTTCGCGCAGTGGCGAGGCATGCCGCTCGGCACGCGCGACGATATTCCACATCTGCTGGCCGGCGGCACTGCGGCGGCCGATCCGAACGCCATCTCGCTCAAGGCGTCGAACTTTGAAGCCGTCGACAATGCGATCGCGCTGCTGTACGGAACGACGTACGAGTTTCGCACGCGCCTCGCGGATCTCACCGGCGGTGGGCCTGACGTAACCGACACGCCGATCAACGAAGCCACCGCCGAGCGCACGCGGGTCACATTTTCGCGCTGGGTTGCACCCAAAGGTCTGAGCATTGATCCCGTGTCCGATCCACCCAATGTCGCCCCTTACGTCAACCGTTTGACCGTCTCACGTCCGCTCATGGCCTATCCGGAAGCGTTGTTTACGCAGCGCTACGGCCACGATGCATCCGTGGCGGCTGCCACCAAGAATGCGTTTTTGGCACAGCTCGGCATGCAGCCCGACGGCACGCCCCCGCCCGGTCCGCCGCCAAAAAATAACGTCACGTCCACCGGTGTACCGGATCCGGACGTCGTAGCGATTGAAATTGTCGTTGAAGTGAGAGCGCTGGCGCACGATCGCGCCGACGACATGACGGCAGATGGTTTGTTCGTCGAAATGTATCGGACGACGCGCGACGTTCCGCAGCTGGCAGACATCCCGGTGAATCCCGGGCAGCCAATCGACCTGACGGACATCGTGAAGGATGCTCCGTTTACGGTAGACCTTCATTATATCGACATCGTCGATATCGCGCCGCCACGCCCTCATCCCACATCGGGACCCATCGAACTTCCGCGGTCGCGCGACGTGCGTTTGCGGATCACGCCGCTGGCTGCCAATCCGGCCGGAATGGATGCGTATTTCGGAAGCTTTCCCTCTGGCGCGCACCGCGCGCCGGTCACGCGTGGCATCACCGCCAGCCTTCTGGTGCGAGCCCCCGCGCTAACCGAAGGCTCGCCGCTATTTGCGGCATTGCCAAACGCGCGTCCCAACGTGCAAGCCTTGTTCTTCCAACCGCACACCGATGGCGATCCGGTCGCGGGGTTGATGCAAGACCTTGCGTCTCAACTCGAACTCGATCACGACGGTATGACGCTGCGAGGCCGCCCTGGCGAGCGAGTTGCATTCGGCGCTACCGGCTTCAAGAGTACCATCGCACCCGACGGCGGGAGCATCACATTTGCTAGCACGACCGAGATCTTTCGGCATTGGATGGTCGCCGTGCAATGGGAGCTGGCGCGCGATTGGACATGGGACGGTTTGGCCGGCAATATGGTCGACGTAACGCTCGTCTTTAGCGGCGGACTAACGACAACGGTCGGTACTATCACGGTTCCACCAATTGTCAGCGCCGCCGCCATCGCAGCCACGCCCGATCGAACGCACACGCGGTTGGTATTCTTTCACGCAATCGATCCTACGGTTAGAGACTCCCGCGACGGTTTTACCGACCGCGAAGCCTACCAACTGAGCGCCGCGATTCCGTCCGAAGCGGCACCGATTATCGCGACGAGCGAGGCAATCGCGTTGCGGTTACCGGTCGCGATGATCCCGGACGGCGTCCCGAAATTGGTGTCGGCCGGATATGCGCTGTCGGCATACGTTCCAGCGAGCGATTATTCATCGACCGCCTCGCGGCATCGCCAGTTGTGGTTGCAAGTAGCCGACAAACCGGGAGACGGCGATCGACTCTTTGCGCGAATGTTGGCGTATGCGCCGGACCCGCTGTTATATAACGATCCCAGTTTGCGCTTTCAACAACCCGGCGCCGATCCGCCGCTAAAACTGGACCCCGAGTTGCTTCGCGCGATCACGCCGGCTCAGCCGACCGATACCGACGGACTTGAAGCGATGGTCGAACTCAGCGCGTCGCCCGACGATCCGGTGACGTTCTTGTTGCCGTTGCCCGAAGGGCTAACGGAAAACGACGCGCGCCTGTTTGGGATGTGGACCTACGAACTGCGCTACGGCCATAAAGATCCGTGGTCGCTGGCACACGCGCGCTATTCGCGGCCACTGCGCGTCACCGGCGTGCAGCATCCGGCGCCCGAGCTGCCGTTGGTTGCATCCTGGCAACTCGTCACGTTACCCTTCGAAATTCCGATCCTCGCCGGCGGATTTTCGTTGACCGACTGGCAGGTCGTTGCTACAGCGCCCTATGCTACGCCGGTGTCGACCGACGGAAGCCGGGTTGGAGGCGGTATACCACTGACCGTGATTGGGTTCTTACTATACGCCCAGGCATTGCAAGCCGATGGCAGCAGCTATCGGAACGTGTTATTGCGTCATCAAGGGGCAACGCCCATCGATCCTCGCGACACGACGATGGGATTCGTGTATGACTACGGTCAGGCGGTGTTTGCTCAGAGTGACATTTTCGCCGATCTCGACGCGGCCGGATTGCCGCGCAACGCGCCGCTCAGCATCCTGGCAGTCGAGTTTTATCCGCCCGGCGGTCTGGGCATTGAAGGCGGCAACGCGCAATTTCCCGGCGTCATACAGCGGCGATTCGATGCGGCCTCGACGGTACTCGACCCCTTCGATTCGGCAAATTTCGGCGTGCGCCGCATCGTGCGTACATCTTGCCTGCAGAAGGTCGAACCGTACTGCTGAGGGTATGCCGCTTGCGATCCGCCGGCATTCTTATTGGATTTTGAATCCGATAGTGACTCGTTCCATTGTCGCCTCGAAAACGACGCGCGTGCTCTCCTCCAGGAGGAGCGAGCTTGCGAAAGCCTTCGCGCGAACCGGCGAGTCAAGTTCGAGGAGCCAAACGTTGAAAAACTCACAGCGAGATTGGTAGCGCCAACGGGAATCGAATCGGTTCAAGCACGGTTGCGCGTGGTCGCCCACGGTCGAAAAAGCGAGGAAAATAAGGCTTTCGGACGACCGCGTGGTCATCACTGGCCCCTAGCGGTTGCCATTGACGGCAACCGTTTGGCACAGGCGAACTTTGGACCCAACGTGAGGCGTCCGGCGGCGCACGAATCGTTCAAGTGGGCTGTGGGAATATCGCCACCACGGATGATAGCATGCCAGACGCCAGGACCCACCCACGAGTAGCCATCTGCAGCGCACCATAAGCGTATTGCGCCGCTCGGGTCGTAGGACAAACTCGAAAGCGTCCTCCTAAGCGGTCGCGAAGAGTTCGTCCTTAATGGCGATCGATGATGTGGATGCCGCGTTCCGAACCCGAATGCGGGTGCTCGCGCTAAAGGGTGGGGCCGTCACCAAGCGACGTTTCGGTAGCGATCCCAGGTACTATCGCAGTATCGGTCGGCTCGGCGGTAACGCCTCCGTCGCTGCCCGCAAGGCACGGATCGCTGCTGAGGTCGAGGGTGCGCGTCCCGGCGAAGCGCCGATCGTTGAAGCCTTCGCGCCGCTCGCTGAAGTGGTGCCGGTCCAACCTCGAGCGCACGTGGGGCTCAAAGAAGTCTTGGCCGACCTCGAGCGGGATGACCCGCGAGCGTCCGATCCCAGCAATCGTCGCCGGCCCTTAGCGGACTTGCAGGCAGAGGCAGACTTCACACGCTGGGTTACGCGAATCCGCGATGAGGATGCCGGCGACGAAGAGTCGTGGGATCCGTGGAACGAGCGTTAGTAGCAGCCGAACCAGCCGCAAAATGACTCGGTGCGAGGGATCGCCACCCCCTCTCGTGCGCGTGCGCGCGCGCGAGGGCGATACCTAACCGATTCCGCGTCGTCCTTTAACGGCCACGACCCGAGCGCGAGATAACGTTGATTCCGTTGCGTTGGCAGCCTTGCTCCGGCTCCTGCCATGGCAATCGCCCGCAACCCTATTGCCCCAACGCCAGCCGCGCGATTCCACGTGACTCGCGCGAGGGGTGCCCCGCCCCCCTTCGTGCGCGCGCGCGAGCCTACTGATGCGCTTCGCGCCTAACACGCGACACCCGAGCGCGAGATAATCTGCATTACATGGCATCCGGGGCCCACTCGGTTGTCCGCCCATGAGTACCACTATGGCGGCGCGTCTCGGTCGATGGTGGCCCGAGTAGCGCGCGAAAGATCCGCGCTCTGCAACCCGATGCCGCGCCCGGCTGCCGCAGCAATGGCCGCGCAATCCGATTGCCCCAACGCGGACCGCGCGACTCCACGTGACCGTCTGATGGGCGCGCCCACCCCTTCGTCGCGCGCGTGCACGCGCGAGAGAACGCAAGAGAACATCGGTTCCATCGCATTGAGCGTTCTACTCGAATCGTGTGCCGCCCGGGGCGCCACGATGGGCGCCTCGGTTCATGCGCTAAGCCCGGGTGCGGCGGTCGCAGTACCAGACACCGCGGCCGACGGCGGTAGCGATGCCGCGTAACCCGATTGCCCCAACGCGGGCCTCGCGGCCAACGCGTGACTCATTCGGACGTTCGCCGCGACTAAATTTGCTGAAATAAAATTCGCGGGCCACGGAAGCCGACGAGCGACAAGTCGCGACCAGCGCGCCCTCACGATTGTTTGCGAAGATACTTCACGAAGCGCGGATCTCTCCGCGGCAGCGACAGTCCTCGCCGTCGAGGATGCGCGACTGGTTTGCCGCGCTCGAAAGCCTCGAGGTCAAAGTTGCAGTCGCGGCAAAGCAGCCCTCGTACGCGCCGCGGCGAGCTCCGCGCTGGTGATCGATGTGAAGCACTCGATCTGACCCCCAGTCACTGGGACCGCTGTACTTCTCGGCTAGCTCGTCTTCGGAAACGCCGCAGATCGCACACTGTCCATTCTGGGACTCGTAAAGCGCTATAAACATTTCTTCGGTTAGCCCGTACTCCTTAAGCGTCTTTCGAGAGCGCATTTTCATAATGTGCGTAGCCTTTCCAAGGAAGCGCTGACGGGGCTAGAATCCGCCTTCGGGCAGCGCATTCGCTGAACATCGCAGTGGCCGCCTATTTAATCGCTCGGCCGCCGGGGTACCACAATGTCACCCTGTCACGCGTGCGCGCGAGAGAAAAACGCCGTCGCGTGGCGATGCGCGGTGGTGGCCTGAGCCTGCGGTTGCGTAAGATACGCGATTACGCATTCCATCGCGTTGGGCGTCTACTCCATCGTCGGGCCGGACGGGGTACCACAAGAAGCGCCTCGTTTCGCGCGGTAGCCCGCATGTCGCCGGCGCGGTCCAGTAGCGGATGCCGGGCGCAGGGGTAGAAGCGGTGCCGCAATCCGCTCGCCCTAACCTCCTACGGGGTACGTCGACGCGACTCCGGATCGTTCAGCAATTTCCGAGCACAGGACGGTTAGGGACGCTTAGCGTGAGTGAGCCGCCAACTCGGATCTCATGCTGGTCCGCTGCCGTGATCTACATCGTAAACGTCACGAAGTACCTGTAGGAACGCCCGAGCTGCGTCGCTGCTGGGCTCCGTCACAACACTCGCAATCTGATAAAATGTTGCGTAACGGTCCTTGCGCACAAGGTATTCCGCGGCGGAGTATTCGGCGATTGGGTCCATTGTAAACTTAAGCAAATCTCGGGCAAAGCCGGTTCGCTCGAGTAGTGATAGGTGACTTTCAAGCTCGTCGACAATGTCAGCGCCTCTATCCCCGATAGCCGCAATCGCCGTGGCGCGATCAAATGGCATAGGTGAAAATCGATCACGGACTGCAACCCAACTCAGTTTGCTAACAGCATCTGCTATTTCCTCGTAGTTAAGGGTCGATACTCTCTTAAGTGCAAGCTCTCGCACATAGCGTCGAACGAGAGCAGGATAAAGATTGGCAGCCCAAGTCCAGCCCCTTCTTTGTCTGCCACCATTACATCGGCGAATAGTCTCGCGAACAGCGGGGTAACCGTGCCCTTTCGCACAATTGCGGAAAGCTGGCGGAGCGCCTCGAAGTATTCCGTGTCCTCGAATAATTGCTTCTTACCAGTCTGAACCAAGCACGATTCGACAAAGGTTGAAAGGCGATTTCCCTCAACCCGCATTGGGCGGATGGTCGTTCTTGGCACGCCGTCAAGTGTCTCGTAACCACGCGACGTAATGACTATCTCACGTGGTACGAAATCCGCCATGCCGGGTCTTACGGCGCTACGCGTCGTTTCCGACATCTCGGATAATCCATCCACAATGGCGATAATGCGGCGCCTGCGTAGTAGCAGAGAAAAGAATTCTTCGTTGAGGTCGTCGCTACGCTCAAGCAAAGCCCCCGCCTTACCGCGAAGCGTCTCGAAAAATGTTGCCCCTGCGGCAAATCGAAGTCAATGACGGCCGGCAAAGCTATGGTATTTCCGATAGCGCCCGACATGCCCCAGCGGGCAATTTGACAAGCAAGCGTTGTTTTTCCCAATCCGCCTTCACCCATGATAAGCAAAACCGATACACGTCCGAACTGGAGTAAATCATCGAGTCCGTTACCTCGGAAACGTGGTTCGCATTGAGTGTGCACGGAAGTGGGACAAAAAAAAGGGTGAGCAAGAGCGATGTCGGTAGCCTCAAAACGCGATCGAGCGGCGCCAATAATACTGCTTATCCATGCATCCAGAGTACGGTCGCTATTTGCGAACACGCTGAGGAGCAGCAGAGTGCGCAGTCTTATCTTGACTCCTCCAAGCCATGCGGGCAATGTGAAATCGGAAACGCTAGCGACTCGATCGAGGTGTAAAAGGACGAGCGGCCGGATCCAAAAGCACAGTAAGAAAATCGCAATAATGAAGATCCAGGCCATAACGGGCAGCAGAAATTTAGAAAGAGAACGGAGACGCTCAACCCACGCGCGTCTGCTCAGTTCAGACTGCATGTCATATACCGCTACCGTAAGAGCAGCCAACGAAGTAGGAGCCGGCTGCGGTTTAAGAGCGTGAATGTTGGCAGTGACCCTGCGCAGGTCATCTGCAAAAAGCGTTTCAACGCTTTTTAGCTGCATCCATGTTAGCTGCGACCTTGAATTGGAAAGTGGCATAGCCACGGAAGCCTCGGCTTCGACCAGTTCCCCGTCCCTCCAGCCGCTAGCGCCTAGCGCGCGGGAAATGGCCGCAAGAGCTGCTTGGCCAAGCACAGGGTTATTTGGCAACGTTGTAGCCAACTCGACTAGAGCCGAGCGCGCGAAGTCCCTAACAGATTCGGAGCGATCGCTCGCCGCCGCCGCAAGGAGTGGTAACGCAGAGTACGGATTTGCTCGCTGCACGAGTTGAAGACCGTTTACTCGAATGTCGTCATTGGGATCGCGAGTGAGTGGAACAAATTGTCAAAATCATTTAGCGGGAAGTAGGTGGGCATGTTGGAAAGCGCATCCGAAGCTTCGCCACGCACCCAATCGCTAGGATCGGACAAAAGGCTTATGAGAGGTCCGACTGCCTCATTTCTCATGCCCGTAATGGCGACGGCCGCCAAATGTGCGTCCTGATCGGTCTGCTGGCGTGTCTGATCGTCAGGCCCGGTGTGGGCGCGTTTTATGACTGATGCTAGCGCGCTTACGATTTTTATGCGGATGTCGCGCGGCAGAGACCCAAAATCGTCAATCACGTGGCGATCGGGATAATTTAGACTATTGTAAAGTTTCTGGAGGTCGCTTGTAACCCGAGCGCGGTAAGGACCCGCTGCCTCCGCAGCTGGCAGAAAAGGATCGTAGTCGGCTCGAACGGGCCGTAAACGCATTGCGGTAAAAATGGCCAGGATGCAACATAGAACAATCACTATATTTCTGATTGAATTCGGCGGCTGGTACGGAGACTCGTGCGCGGTTGTCCGGTGTTGATATTCAAAAAGACTCGGCCGATAAAGGCTTTCGAAATTCGTAGAAATGCTCATCGTGCATCGCTGACTGAACCTCAACGTGCACTGAGTCTTGTACAGAACCCCAATGTAGTTCAAGCACGAGCTCTGGCAATGTACCTCGAACGCAGCGGCTTACGCGACTCTCCAAATTGGCGTGGTGCGATGATTACTTCTGTTGTGCGACGCAAGCGACCTTGAAAACCCGCTCCAGGATACCGCGCGGCTCGATCGCTCAAGCGGTGGTTGCGCGATTGTGCGCGCCCCATGCCAGATAGTGCACGGCGTTACACTGTCCGTCCGACTGCTTATAGTTCGGACGACGCGAGCCACCCTGGCGCGTCTCCCTGGAGCGCCTGGCTTTCCCCTTGCCCCGGCGTGGGTCGCACTATTTCACGTGACTCGTTTGAGGGGACGCCCCACCCCCGCTCGTACGCGCGCGCGAGCGGTACCTAACGGATTCCGCGTCGTCCTTAACGGCCACGGCCGAGTGCGAGATAACGTCGATTCCGTTGCGTTGGCAGCCTTGCTCCGCTCCTGCTATGGGAATCGCCCCGCAACCCGATTGCCCCAACGCCGGCCGCGCGATTCCACGTGACGTCCTTGGCCGCCACTACGAGCGATTCTGTTATCCCGCATCGCTCCTTCGACGACTAGAAGAAATGGAGGACATGTTCGTGGCCGCCCGTTGTGATTTTGAAAACTGCGCCTTGCTCGTTTGGCCCTCCGGCTTCCAGCGTGCCGTAAAGCTTACCGCCAGCGTACAAGAGCGGCGCGACCGGGGTGCGTCCATCGTTGGCGTTGTCGCGGAAGCTACGAAGTATCGTGTCATTTCCGCCGGCAAGCGGCTCGGAGAAAACGGTGCCCCAGTGGTGCTGGCCGCCGCCTATCGTCGTGCCGTATAGGGTGTTGCCCACATTTACGAGACCCGCGATTGGATCTTCTCCGTCCCCTGACTGGGCCCCCTGAGCATCGAAGCTATGCAGGACGGTTTCGCTTCCGGTCGTCGTGGCTTGGAATACCGTACCAAAATCTTCTGGGCCGCCCTGGACCGTCGTCCCATATAACAGGCCTCCAACGGCAATCACATCGCCTTCCGGAAGTGAACCGTCAGCGCTTCCGCCCTGAAAACTGTAGATCACGCCTTCGCTGCTGGGCGGAGTAAACTGGAAGAGGGCCCCCCCGCCAAACGTCCCACCGCCTTCCGAACTGCCGTAAAATGCATTGCCTATTTTCACTAGTCCGTTTGGTCCGACGGCATCCGGTGTTGACTGAAAGCTATAGAGCGGCGTGAACACACCGCCGGTCGTGATACTAAAGATCGTTCCCTGCGAGTTACTGCCGCCCGAGCGCGTCGTGCCATAAAGCACTCCACCGTCGTTGAAGAGACGGCCGCGGGGTCCGTCGCCATCGGTGCCAGCAAAATCGTGCAGTATCGAAAAATGATTGGTGCTGAGATTGTACTTGAAGATACTTCCGTAGCCGAGATCTCCCGCCCAAAGCACGCCGTACAAGCAGCAGCCGACATGAGTCAAAGTCGATGGAAAGTATCCTTCGAACGGAGCAAAGTCATGCAGCGTCATTTCCGATCCCGTCGTCGTGATTTGGAAAATAACGCCGTCGTTATTGGCGCCGCCGTTGGCGGTTGTGCCGTATAGATAAGTACCTACCTTGACTAATCCCGCTTCAGGGCAAGTTCCATCCGGAATTGCGAACTTAGCTCCCTTTTTGGCGCCTTCGCACTCGAGGTGCGGACGAACGTTAGGCAGGTTAGTGGACTGTTTAGCAACGAGCAGACCGTTTGCACCACACGCGCTGAACATCAGACACATTGCGGCGAGTAGCGCTCGGCTTCCAAAGCGATAGGCGAGCAAATGCATTTATTTCTCCCGAGATAAGCAAGTAGCCACTAGACCGTTCGGCCCCCCGCCGCGCGGAGCCTGTGAGACCACGCTCGTTAGCGCGTCGGAGCAACTCGGCAGCGGTCATACTTCCACTTCGGTTAGATCATCGTCGGAGCTGACGAAGGCGCTAAGTGGACTAACATTGCCAGATACATCCTTGGCACTCTTAGGCGCCCTTAGCAGCCACTCGCCGGTGCTGGCAAGTCCGCCGACTCGTTCCAAAACAACCCCGAGCATCTTGCGCGCGCGATTGATAGTGCGCTTCGAAAAGCCCTCAGCCTCGGCTTCCTCAGCGATTGCGCGAGACGAGCGGGGTCCGTTTCACTCCGGCCACCGCCCTCCCCCTCGTGCGCGTCGAGCGCGCGCGCGTAACCAACCGCATTCGACTGAACCCATTCCCCCAAAACGTGGTTGTCGATCGCCCGCGACTCGTTTGAGAGCGCCGCGCAACCGCTCGTGTGAGGGTGCCCCCACCTCACTCGTGCGCGCGCGTTATCTGCGTGTCCCCGAACGGCGCTCGCAACCCGCTCGCCCGAACTAGCCTATCTCCACGTCTACGCGACTAGCCCGGTGATCCCCAAAGAGGATTCAGCTTCACATAAAGAACCCAAGACTTGATAAAAAACTTGGTGCGTCGCCCAAGCTGGAGGATCTCTTGGACAGAGACCTAACTCGAAGCGCTTCAATCTACAACGTTACAAGCGCTCGACAATTGGCGTCTATTCTACGGTAGGCATAAGGTACGGATAAGAGATACCAATGAATGACTCGTTTCTGGATCGTCTCCCAGAACCGCAGCGTGGCCAGATCAAACTATCGATTGCAATCGCTGGCTATCGCGCCGAGATTGCGGCCAAGGCTCCGCTTATGAAGTCTTTGTTCGACATCATCCCGGTCGCCAGGAGGAAAACCGAAGCGCTCTCGCACGAGATTGCCCCCATGCTCGATACGATTGAGACCACTCGTAAGCTTTTTGAGGAGCCATTTTACAAGACCAAAATATACGAGATGGGTGCAAACCGTAATCTCTATACCGACTCAGGCGCCGCCATCATCTTACTAGCTGATGCGGCGATAGATCGCCTCTACCCATCAAGTTCGCGTCTCGCTCTTCTCCCGGGGCGCTGAAACCTATGTTTCCGGGATACGAACGGCGCAGGCCATCTCCTCACTCGCAAACCAGTATAAGCACCTTGGAGAGTGGCTCCAGGGTCCGACCATAATGTCTAAGGATCGGATCACTGTTGGCTCGCTCGTTGGCGATTCGCTGAAGCCGGATGCATCGGCCGAGTTCCTCAGCAGGGGGTTTATCGAGTACAGTCAGCTCGAAGATGCGCTAATTTCGTGCGCCGACGATATCGTGACTGACGGCGCTATCCCGGCTCGAGGTCGCGCGGGCGTACCGGCAATTACGATGCGTCCAGCAGACCAAACATGAACGTAGGCAAATCGATTGAGCACGCTGGCTTCGATGCTCGGCACGAGGTGCTCGCGCAACTGCCGTTCAATCGCGGCCACCGATTGGTCGAGAACTTTCGACTGCTTGGCGTGCAATCGCGCAAGCTCTTTACTGACGTGAATCTGGCTGACGATCTGCGAACGCCGCGTGCGGTCGTCGATCAACTGCGCCCGATAGCTCAACAAGCCGCGCAGCTCGAGGATCTCCGGCGCCGGCGGGCTCCAGCGATCCGGCTTTTGCGTTTTGCAGAACTCCGCGATCATCTCCGCATCGACTCGATCGGTCTTGGTACGTCGCAGTTGGCTGCGAGCGAAGTGCACCGTCCGAGCCGGATTGACGACGCTGACCTCAAGGCCGGCCTCGTGCAAGGCACAAGCCAAGCCCATCCAATAGGCGCCGGTGGCCTCCATGCACACGTGCACCTTGGTGCAGCCGCGATTGCGCAGCCACGTGCGCAGACGCCGATAGCCGGCCGGAGCATTGGGGAAGCTGTTTTTCGCCTGTTTCTTACCCTGGATCAGACACCCGTGAAAGTCGGCCTTCGAGATGTCGATTCCCAACACGTCCACCGAGGAACTCTCCCCTCCCACGATGTAGCGAACCTCAATCGACCTCATACATTCGGGTTCAGCTCTGGAGCGACCCACGATACCGTTCGACATGGTTCGCCGGTAAAAGTTGGTGCGAGCGCCGATCTGAGCGACGGGCTGAAAATGCCCACGGATGACAACGGCGCTCTGACACCGCGTAGGGGATAGCATCTATGTCTATCCCCTACCTCTCAAGATATGAGGATGACACGGCATAGCTAGTCTTGGCGGAGGAGCCGGTAAAATCCGCGGCTCTCAGAGAACGTGACCTTGCTGCCGAGCCACTGCTCTCGCGGAATGCGGCGGCGCTCACGACGGCTGCCGACGCCTTCGCGTGAAGAGTAGCGCGCCGCTGCGAGCTGCCCCGTCTTTTGCGTCCAGCCGCTTCCACCGGTGATGCTGAAGGTGCCGATATAGCCGCCGCCCAGCAGTTGGAACGGCTGCGTAATGCGCTGCTGTCTGTCGAACTGGGTGCTCGACGGCTTTCGAAACGATTCAAACCATGCGGGATAGACGAAATCCGAGACGAGCACGCCGTCGATCTCGTAGCCGTATTGATCGTCCTCGCACGCATCGCAGATTTCGTAGGCGTAGAGCGTACCCGTCGTCGCGTCGGTTTGGGCGAAGGCTGTCAGCGTGATATCGGGATCGGCCAGCATCTCCAACATTTCGTGACTGACCGTCACGCTCCAGCTCGCTTTATTCTGAATGTCCCCTGCTGCGAACACTTTCGCCAAGGGCAGGCCCTCGTTGGTCAAATCGTGGTATCCGAGCGACCCGGCTTGATCGGCGTTGTCGAGCACGGTAATCCACCAGCTTCCGGCCGGCGGCGTTGCGCTTTGCGAATAGAACGACAGCGTCGCGGTGGAGCCGTACGCCGGCGCAAAATCCTGGGTCACCTGTTTTTGCAAGGCCGGAACGATGGCTTGAACGTCTGCATCCTTCAAGACGGTGCTCGCATTAATGATCGCGATGTTCGCGGACATTCGTCACACCTCCGTAGCTCGCGCGATGCGGATGGATTTCTCCCGAGCAGCCGAGCAGGACCTGCGCAATCGTCGCAAAACGCTCTCTTGAAAGAGCCGAATGCCGGACTCGAAGGAGGCGTTCTCCATGACACCTTTCTTGACCGCAATCGTCGGGCTCATCGGCGTGTACGTGGCATTCGCGCTGGCAGCGTCGTGGATCAACGAGCAAATCGCCACGGCACTGCAACTCCGCGCTAAAACGCTCATTGCCGGGGTCCGCGCGATGATCGGCGATAGCGCGGCTGCCGACTTCTTCAATCACCCGCTGATCGCTTCGCTCGCGGATACAAAGGGGCAATCGCGAAGCCGGTGGCGCGCACTCACCGGCCTAACGTTCGAGAATCAGCGCATACCGGACGCGGCGGCGACGCCGCCCAGCGACGACGCCAAGGCGCTCAAGGTACCCGCGTACGTGAGCGCCGAGCACTTCGCCGCGGTGATCGTCGACGTGCTGCGCAAATCCCCGAACCCCAACGCGGCCGCAACCTTCGGCTTGACGGCCGGCGACGTGGCCGCGGGGATCAACGCGCTCGGCGGCGCGAATAATCCGTACAAACCGCTGTACGACGTCCTCCTTCCGATTTGGAACGACGCGCGCGCCGACTACGACACCTTCGTTGCGGGATTGTGTTCGTGGTACGACAGCCACATGGACCGCGTTAGCGGCTGGTACAAGCGCAGCGCCCAAACGATACTCGTCTACATCGCCTTGTTCATCGCCATCGGTCTCAACGTCGACTCGGTGAAGATCGTTCAAGAGCTACAAAAAAATACGGCGCTGGCGAACAACCTTGCCGCGACGACGCTCGCGTACTATCAAACCCACGCGACGCAGACGCCGTCGCCTTCGGCCTCGCCGTCACCGTCGCTGCCGTGCAACGCGGATTGCCAAACGGAACTCTCGCAACTCCCCATCGGGTGGACGCCGGCTCGATTGAAAGACGGCACGCAATCGTTGGCGGCGGTGCTGCTGAAGCTTTTCGGGTTCCTCATTACGACCCTCGCAATTTTGCTCGGCGCCCCATTCTGGTTCGATCTCTTGGGCACGATCGTCAACGTTCGCTCGGCCGGACACAAGCCGGCTCCGAGCGATTCTGCGAGCGGTTCGTCGTGAGCCTGCGCGCGCTCGTTCTGGGAGCCGGCGGCGCGCAGGGCGCTTACGAAGCCGGCGCAGTTGCGGCGCTTTGCCAAAACGGCGAGTTCGATATCGTCGCCGGCACGGCGGCCGGTGCCGTCAATGCGGCGTTGGCCGCGCAAGGCGACGCAGCGGCGCTGGAAACGTTGTGGCTGTCCTTACCGGGGCGCAAGCTGGTCGCGCCGATTTCCGTTCAAAGCAGTTTCGAGGCATTTCTCAATGCCTTCGCCGAGTGGCACACGCTGCCGTCGAGCGCGCAGGCAACGTATGCGCCGCGCTTGATCCTCTTGTGGTCGCAGATCGGCTCGCCGCATGCATTGCTCTCGCTGCTCGGCGTGCTCGACCCCGCGCCGCTGGAGACGCTGCTGCGGCAGTTTGCGTCGTTCGAAAAAATCCGGAACACGCTCATCGTCACCGCGAATACGCTCGCGATGGCGCCGGCCGCGTTCCACGTTTTTCGTGGCGACGCGATGCCGAACGAGCCGGCCTTTCAATCGGGCGCCGGAATAGAGACGCATGCGATGACGAACGATAGCTACGCCGGCGTGCTCCTCGCGTCGTCGGCCGTCCCCACGGCCTTCGCTCCAGTCGCGGTGAACGTCAATGGCACGCCGCAATTCTTTACCGGAGGCGCGGCGTGCGCGCCGATCGGGCTCGCGGTCGCCGCTGGTGCCGACGAGGTCGTCGTCGTGCGTTCGCGGCCTCCCGCCGATTCGGGCACCGGCGCGATTCCAGGAAATCTCGTCGAACTCGGCTTCGCGTCGCAAAGCGCGATGCTCGACGCGATCCTCGAAAACGATTTACGCGCCGCCGGATTATGCAACGCCGCGCTCCTCAACGTGGCCAGCGCATGGCCTGCGGTGCAATCGCGACTCAAAGGAAAACGGCGGATTTCGCTCTTCTGCGTTCGTCCCGAAGTGCCGTTTACGATTGCGGCGAGCGATTTCTCAGATTCGGGCAAACTCAAAGCTGCCTACGACCAAGGCTTCCAAGACGGGCAACACCCCCAGCCGTACTGAGCGAAGGCCGCCGGCTGCGCGGTTTTCTTACGCGTCGAGAACGGTTTGCCAGCCGGCCCAGCAGGTTTCGCGCCGTCCCATCGTCTCGCCGAGGTGCGTGCGGGCGTTTTCGGCGACGCGGCGGTGCTCCGCCGGATTCATCGCGAGAATGCTCGCGTAGTAACTCATTTCGTCGGAGCTCGATCCCATGTAGCCGGTTTCGCCGTGCACGACGAACTCGGGGAACGCAAAGTCGCGCTCGACCACGGCCACCGCGCCGTACGCATAGGCCTCGAACAAGACGCGCGGACAGTTTTCGCGCGAGCCGCCCGTCTTGTGAATCATCGTATCGATCGTATCGAAGAATTGCTCCGCCGAAATCGAGTTCGGCGACCACGTTTGCCAGTCGAGCGTCGCCGGCGCGCGGCCGATTCGGCCGGCCGCCTTCGGACCGTAGCCGAGGATGTACACCTTCTTCTTCACGCCGCTAGGCACGAGCACGCGTTCGAAAATGCGCCAGGTGTCGGCGGCGTATTTATTGGCGTCGTCGCGCGACACGCGTCCGATCCGATAGAACTCCTTCCACGGCCGATAGCGCCACTCGATGCGGGCGGTGTTGAAATACGGCGTGTAGGGGAAGCTCCGCACGACCGGCGCGATTTGCTCGAGTTGCGGCGTCAGCATGTTTCGCTGATACTGGCTCTGGAAGCCGAAGTAATCGATCCAGCCGTTGCGATGCGCCTCTTTCTCGCGCTCGAACAGCCACGTCATACAGTTGAACCAAATGACTCTGCGAGGCCGGCCGGCTTCGACGATCGCCGGCAGATGCTCCAGAAACCGGCCGTTGCAGAAACTGACTACCGTGCGGTCTTTGAAGACGTCGTCACGATAGGCGTGCACCGTGCAGCCGCGCTCCACCACCGTGGCTTTCATGCGCTCGTCGCAGCCGAACATCGGCACCAAATGCAATTCGACGCCGTAGGAAACGAGCAAATCGATGAGGTGATCGAGTTCCGTATCGGCGCCGCCGTAGAACGAGGGAAAGCCGGCGACCCATATCTCGCGCGGCACTACGCTACACCCAGAAGCGCACCAGTGCCTTCGCTAGGGTTTCGATTTTCGCGACGGCGGTGGTTTGCCGGCGCTCGACGACGGCGACGCGCTCGAACTGCTGCCGGCAGCATTCCCGTTGGGCGGCGCCGCAGCGGCGTTCGACTGCAGATTCGGAATCGCGCCGAACGACAGCGACACGGTCGAAAGCGTGTTGGGATCGGGCAGTGCGGTCGGATCGGGAAAGACGAGTTGCGCTTCGGCGGTTCCCGAACTGCGGTCGACGCTCAACAACGCCTTCACTTGAACGTTGAGGTTCGTCAGCGTCGTCTGCACGCCGGGACTCCCCAGCGCCGCGGTCTGGACTTGATCGAGCACGCCTTTCAACGATTGCGCGACTTCCAACGGCGACGCAGTCTGTGGGCCGGACGGCGTCCCAGCTTGCGCTTGCGCCGCCGAAAGGCTCGCCTGCAGCCTCGTAATTTGGGCGTTCTGGTCGGCGATCGTGTTACTCAGCGCCGCGTTTTGCGTGTTGAGCGTGCCGACTTGCGACTGGGTGTCGCTCAACTGCGATTGCAAGGTGCTGTTCGCCGCATCTTGGTTCGTGATGAAGGTGCGCAGGTTCGCGACCGTACCGGAGATCGCCGGTGCCGCGCCGGCGACCGTCGAGAGCGTGTTCATGATGTCGGTGATGTTCGGAATGATCGTGAAGCTGACCGTTTTCGAGGCCACCGCCGGAGACGGATTCGAAACGGCGATCGAAGCCGAGCCGACGGCGGCGATGTCGGTCGCCAGAATGGCGGCCGTGACCTGCGTCGTGCCGACGAACGTCGTGGCGCGTGCCGCGCCGTTCCACGTCACCGTCGAACCCGTCGTAAATCCGCTGCCCGTGACGGTAAGGGTAAAGGCCGGACCGCCGACCGTGGCACCGGATGGTGCGACGGACCCGATCGCCGGCGCCAAAAGGAACGGATGGATATTTATCCCGGTTGTAACGCCGATTAAATTCTCTTCTTCGGCCACGAGATTCTCCTGAGGGTACCCACGACCCGGCCATCGGCGCCCTTCGTCGCTTACGCCCGCCTCTCCCTCGCCTCGTTGGCCACCGGCGCGCGAAAGAAAAGGCCCAATTGCGCCTCCGTCCCGAATCCATTGTGGGAACCTCCCGCTCACATCGAGGCCGCCGATGCCACTCGTTGCAGATAACATCGAACAAGCACGCAGCGCGTACGCCGCGCTCGAAACGCGCGCCGTTACCGCGGAAACGCACGTCGCCACCCTTCAAGCATCGCTACAAACGCTCCAGGCCGTCGTTCCAACGCTGGTCGACCGAAACAACTTGCTCACCCAATACACCGTCGGTCAAGTACAGCAGAACTCCCAACTCGTCTCCCAGCAGGCCCAGCAAGTCTCGCCCGATATCCCGCTCGACGGCTTCATCGCTTCGCTGGGCCTTGCCACCGCGCTCGCCGAATCCACCATGCCGGATCGCACGGTGAATTCGCTTGCGTCGACCGTGCAGTGTTTTCTTTCGTTGAGCGCTCCCGCTGCCGACGGTTCCCGTTCGGTCGGACTGCGATTTTACCAGCCCGAACTCGGGGCGCCGACGTCGCTCGCGACGACGTCGTTCGAAATCGCAAAGGTTCCAACCGATCCCGGTACGAGCACGCCGCGCAGCCTCTACACGGTGTTGGCCGACAAGCAATCGCTGTACGCCGATTCGTTCTGGATGCCGTTTACCGGCGGTACGCCGGCGGTGGCACCGGCCGCGCAAATCGTCATCGAAAGCAGCGAGATGTTGTCGTCGGTATCGTCGTGGACGTTTGCATTCATTCTGCAGGAGAGCGGCAAGATTGCAGCGTTCGAAGCCAACCTCGCCACGCTGCTGGGGAGCGGCGCGACCGCAGCCGCCGCCGCACCGTTTGCGGCCGCGGTAGCCGCGCTTGCCGCGTTGCTCAAACGCCTCACGGGCAACACTGCGGCGCCCGTCGCCGGCGATCTCTACGCACTTTCCGCAGCGCTCGATCTCACGACCAAAACTGCCGCGCTGATTCCGTGACCGAGCGTCTTTCGGCCCGCGAGAAGTTCAAAGCCCACAAAGCGGAGCGCCGCGAACTGCTGCTGACCGAACGGCGCCGAGCCGAGGACGCATCGGTCGAACGCGCCGCGCTGAAATGGCAAATGCGGCGCGACGCGAGGGCGGCGGCTGCGGCGGCAGCCGAACCGGCGACAGCCGAAGGCGGCGAGCCCGAGGCCCCGATCCCCGAGCGCGAAGAGCCGGCCGTCGAGCGCGAGCGCCAACCCCGCCGGCGGTATCACGAAGAGGCCGCGCTACGGCCAAAGCGCGAGCCCGAAGTCATCAAACCGTCGCGCAAAGCGCAGCCGGAGCGCAAAGCGCAGCCGGAGCCCGAACCGCTCGAAGTGCTCGAGCTTGCGCCGCCGCGCGACGTCGATCGCAGCAAGGCTCGTCTCGATGCGGAGCTTCTCGAACGGCACGAAGCGAAATCGGCCCGCAGACGCGAAAAGCGCGCCGAAGCCCGCGAACATTCGCGCCGCACCGAACTCGAAGCGATTGCGATCGTGGAACAAACGCGCATCCTGGAACGAGAAACCCCGGTCGCACCAGAGCCCGAACCCGAACCGCCAAAACCGACTGCCAAGCCTGAGGAACACGTTCAATGGCGTAGCGATCGCAAAGCGCGCAAACGCGACAAGGCGACGGCCGCGCAAAGCCTGCAACGCGAGGCGGAGATTAAGCCGCGAACGGGAGGCCACACTTCGGAAAGCCGCGACGCAACACGCCCGCGCCGAACGAAGACATACCGCGAAAGCGGAAGCCCAGCGCTTACGCGAAGCCGTACCCGAGCCTGAGGCCGCGCCCGAGCCGCAACCTGCGCCCGTTGCCGCCGAGCCCGTAAACGAAGACGCCGGACTGCCGCCTCCCGGCGACGAGGCGCCGGGAAAACGGCTGCTTCGTTTGCGCACCGCCGGCGGTTTTATCGTCGACGAGCTGGGCCAATCGTTTCACGTACGCGGCGTAACGATTCTGGGGTTGGATGCGCTTGCGCCGGCCGGCGGTCAGTCGTTGCGCGACGCGCTCTCGCTCGACGATACCAATCTCAATGCGCTGACGAACTGGTCGATCAACGTCGTTCGCGTCCCGTTTTCAGCGGCGACCATCATGTCGGGAAACGGCCACCTCACGGCGGCAACGATTCTCAGCGGTTTGGACGACCTCATCGCCGCACTGGTCGAAACGAAAACGTACACGCTGCTGAGTTTGCAGGCGCCGATTGCGGCCGGTGCCACCGCCGCGCCGCTGCCCGATCAAACGACGTTCGATGCCTGGAGTTTGCTGGCTACGCGTTACGCCGGCGAAACGGGCGCGCTATTCGAAATCTTTTCGTCGCCGCTGGCGATTTCGGGCGATTGGCTCGATGCGGCGCAGATGTTGATCGGCGCGATTCGCAGCCGGCATCCCTCATCGCTGTTGTTTGCCGGCAACGGGTCGGGAGGTTCGGATGTCGCCGGGCTGCCGCTGCGGTTTTCGACCGGCGACCCGACGCCGAACGTCGTCTCGACGATTCGCGTGACCGCCGGTACCCCGTTTCCCGCCGACGAATACGCGCTCGCCGCACTTGCCGAGGCGTTTCCGGTCGTCGCGACCGATTGGGCGGCGGCGGAAGCTTCGAGCCTCGACCGCGCGCCCGAACTTGCCGCCAATACCTTCGCGCGGCTCGGAATCGGATGGGTGGCGGGAAACTGGAACGCCGATCCTCGGCTCGTCGCCTCTTCGCAAACCCGCGGCATGGCTGCGACGCGTTGGGGAAACACCGTGGTGCGCGCGATGACGCTGGCGCAGCGCGAGCCTTTAGAAAAAGTGCTCCCCGACACCACGTAGCCCCGAGCGCACCACAGGGCCTGGGAGCTGGATGCCGTAACGTTCTTCGGTAGGAGGGCTGCCAATGATTCGGGTGTTGGGTGCCTCACGGGCTACGCGCTTTCTCGCGTACGGCGCCGCATTAATTCTTACCGTTTTTGTCGTCTCCGCCGCGTTCGAGCGTCTCGTCGAGTCGCGCATGATGCCGGAGAGCTTTCTATTGGAGTTCGGTATCTTCGCCGCGCTCTGGTTTGTCGGCGATTGGCTTGCCGGCCGGCTCTTTCGGGCCGCGCTGTTGCCGTTGCTCTTGGAGCGGCGCCGCGCGTTCGCGCGCCTGCTCGCGCTCTTAGCCGCGCTATCGATCGCGTGCGTGTGGTTTCGCTTCGGCAGCTTTACGGCCGAGTTTGCGGCGTTCGCATTGCTGTGGGCGTTGCTCGATCGCGCCCTTGAGCACGGTCGTAAACTGACGTGGACGCGTCGCGAAGAGAGGGTGGCGACGGCGTCGAGCGGGCGCTGCGGCAACACCGGCACGCTCGCTATCAGGATATTCGCAGCGATGCATCGGGCAAAGTGCGTCCCGACCTGTGGGTCAAAGGCGTGCAAGAGACGCAGCGCATGCGCGTTGCATCGCCGGCCGAACGAATCGCGCTGGGCGCGGCGTGGCAGCAAATCGGCCCGGCACCGCTGCGCATCGACGCGGTGCAGGAGTATCAGGGCGTCAGTCCGGTCGCAGGTGAGGTGGTCGGCATCGTCATCGATCCGTCGGGATCGTCGGATCAGACGTTTTATCTTGCGACCAATGACGGCGGTATATGGAAATCGACCGACGGCGGCACGACGTGGGTTTCTAAAATGGACACCCAAGATTCGCTCTCGATGGGAGCGCTCGCCTTCGACGCCGGTTCTTCCACGCTGTACGCAGGTACAGGAAACTCCTTCGACGGCGGACACGCCTTCGACGACTTCGCGAGCACGTTTTACAAAGGCGTCGGCATCTACTCGTCGGCCGACGGCGGCGACACCTGGACGCTGCTGGGCGGTAGTGCATCGTCGAGCTCGTCGGGCGCGCGCGGCCGCGAACAATCCGTTCGTCACGTCGGCAATCGTCGCGATCGTACCGATGGGTTCGAACGTTCTGGTCGTCGGCTCGACCAAAGGGGTGTATCGCTCGGTCGACGGCGGCAACACCTGGGGCGCCAACGCGCCGAATTTCAACGACGGAAATCCGGTGCTCGCCGGCCAGATTTGCGACTTGCACGTGGATACGGCGAATGCGACGACGCTCTACGCTGCCGTTAACGGTCAAGGAATTTTTCAGTCGACCGATGGCGGCGTAACCTTTCCGACCAATCTCTTCTCGAATACCGGCGCTCCGGCGGCGTTTACGTTCGTCTCGTTCGCACAATCGACCAAGCCGGACACCTCGGTCATTTATGCCAGCGTCGCCAAAGACGCCACCACGTACGCGGGCCTGTATAAATGGTCTTCGAGTTCGTCGACGTGGACCAGGCTCGCCGACGCCGATAACTGCGCGTCGGAAAACAACGGCGCGCAACTCGGCTACGATCAGGTCATTGCGGTCGATCCGCAGGACGTCAACCGCGTGTATCTCGGGTTTCAAGAACTGTACGTTTCGGGTGACGGCGGCACGACGTTCGGACGTCCTGCCGCTTCGCACGCCAACACGCACTGGGATCAGCACGTCGTCACGTTCAGCCCGCCGTCGCATTGGGGAAGCGGCGGCGCGCCGACGCGCATGTATCTCGGTTCCGACGGCGGAGTCGCCGTCACGGCCAACGCCGGCGCGGCGTGGACGCCGCTCAACGAAGGCGTCGCCACCAATCTCTTGTACGGCATCGACATCGGCCGCGGGAGCGACGCGAATCGCGCCTACACCTTCGGCGGGTGCCAAGACACCGGTACCGTCGGGCGGCGCCCCGGCGATTCCGGCAACGACTGGCATATGGCGACCAACGGCGACGGCGGCCCCGTCGCGGTCGATCCAAAGAACCCGCAGCGCGTCTTTACGTCGTCGACGGGACAAGCGCAATTCAGTTCCGACGGCGGAAACACGTGGGCCAACGCAAGCGGCATACCCAGTCCGCCGGCCGGATCGGTGATGCACTTCGCGTTCGATCCCAACGACAGTTCGATCGTGTACGGGTCGAGTGGAAGCCAGTTGTACGTCGCCACCGGAAGCGGCACGGCGTTTACGTCGATCGCGTCGTTCACGCCGTTCGTTACCGCGATCGCGGTGGATCCGAGTAATTCCAACCGCATCTGGCTTGGATTCGAAGACGGCTCCATACAACTCACCGATAACGCGAAGGCGAGTCCGCCGGCCTTCCGGGCGTCGTCGGGGTCGACCGGAGTATCGAATCGTCGCGCCGGCGCTATTGCGATCGATCGCGCAGCGGCCGGCGGTTCGTCGAGTTCGTCGGCGGACGCGAGTTCCTCGGCCGACTCGAGTTCGTCGGATGATTCGAGTTCTTCGGACGATTCGAGTTCGTCGGACGATTCGAGCTCGTCGGACGATTCGAGTTCGTCGGACGATTCGAGTTCTTCGGACGATTCGAGTTCGTCGGACGATTCAAACTCGCCCGACGATACGAGCTCCTCGGACGACGGCGGCTCGTCGGCGGACGCGAGTTCCTCGGACGACTCCAGTTCATCCTCCGATTCGAGTTCGTCGGGGGCGGCGGCTGCAGTGGTCGTGGTCTACCAAGGGTTCTCGACGGCGACGTCGCCATCAGCGCACGTCTTCATCTCTAAAGACGACGGTGCAACGTGGAGCGACATCGGCGGATCGAATGCCGATCCGGCGCAGAACGTTCCGGATTTGCCGGTTCACACCGTCGTGTTGGACGAAACGACCACTCCGTCGACGATCGTCATCGGTAACGATTCCGCCGTGCTCTCGTCTGCAGACAGCGGAGCTACGTGGAGCCGGCTGGGCTCCGGACTACCGAACGTCGAATGCGCGTCGCTCGCGCTCGATTCGAGTGCGACGCCGAGTCTGCTTCGCGTCGGAACCTACGGCCGCAGCGTTTTCGAACTGGTGGGCGGCTCGACCAACGGCTCCTCGTCGAGCGACGATTCGTCAAGCTCTTCCGCCGACGATTCCTCGAGTTCATCCGACGACTCATCGAGTTCCGACGATTCCTCGAGTTCCGATGACTCCTCGAGTTCCGACGATTCCTCGAGTTCCGACGATTCATCGAGTTCGTAATGTGTGTGCTTCGCTCAGTGTGACACACGGAAGGCGCCCGCGATAGGGCAGGCGCCCGCCAACCGATTCGTTATCCGCACGCGCTTGCGGTCCTGCGAAGCGCTTCAGTCGCTAGGAAGAACTGATAATGCGGACCGATTTGGTTGCGTCGTCGACCGCCACGACGATCGGCGTGACGCTGGAATTCGACGGGGCGTACTGCAACACGTACCACGTTGCCGCAGCCGCATTGTAATTCACGGTAAACTTCAGCGCGTTGTTCTGCGCGTCGGTCGTTGCCGGCACTTTCGCACCCGAAACGGTCGTCGTGACGAACTTCGCCGCGCTCGCAAGAGCAAGCGTTTGAACCTGTGCGGCGGTTAACGTCGGCGGCATCGCCGCCTGGCTTCCCGCCCGCGGCGGCGGCACCGGGGCGATCGCGATGTTGAACTCGCTCGCCGCCGATCCGTCGTAGTTGAAGTGCGTCTGATACGACGCGCTGACCGGCTGCGCGATGAGCCGAAGCGGGCGAATGATGCCGATCCCGCTGCCGCCCTGCGACGCGCTGCTCGAACTGGAGGAAGCCGGCTCCTGATCTTGCGCGATGCTGATCGCCATCTTCAGGTTCATCGTCACTTGCGGAAACTGATACCACGTCGCCTGAAGGCCGTATTGCGAGAGCACGGGATCGGAATCGATCTGCTCCTGCGATGCGATCGAGTTTTGGTCAAGCGCTTGCTGTGCCGCCGAAATGCCCTGCCCGAGGGCCACGATCAGACTTTCAATCGGCGCGGAAAATTGCTCGACCGCGTTGACGAGCGGATCGGTCTCCATCGAATGCTAGCCGTTCAGCGTAACCGTCGGTTGACGCCCCATCGCGTTCACCGTCACGACCGACGGCTGCAACCGCACGGTCGGCGGAACGGGACGCATCGTGACGTTGACGGTCGTTGCAGCGTTGAGACTGTACGAATACGTGTTTTTTGCTCGGAAATTCACGTGCGACGCAAAGGCCGAGATCGTCGTCTTCGTGCTCCCGTCGGTATCGGTTTCGGTCGTCTCGCGCAACTGAACCGAAACCTTGAGGTTAATCACGGCTTCGGTGAACTGATAAAACGTCGGGAGCAGACCGGCCTGGAGCGCATTCATCTGCACGGGATCGGACGGCGTCGTGCTGATGCGCGCGCCGGTCACCGTGACCGGCGCTTGACCGGGAACGTTGACCTGAAACGGCGCCGGCGTGATCGTTTCGGTCACCTCCGGAATCACGCTGATCGGCGTGTTGGCGAGAATCTGCAACGTGTTGATGGAGCTGAGATCCAGCGCTCGCTGGCCGTCGGCAATTCCTTGCGCAACGCTCCGAACGATTTCGCCGAAATCGACTTCCTGAAGTTCGCCGCCGACCTCCGAAAAGGTCATTCCCCGTCTAGCTCTTCGAGATCGTTACGTGCGCCGGATTCGTCGCATCGACCAAAATGAAGGTCGGGAACAAACGAGCGGGCGGCGGCGCCGGTTTCAATTCGGTCGTCAGCGAACTCGATCCGGTCACCGAATAGTTATACTTGTTCGTCGTGCTGTAGTTCACGTGCGAACTGATGCTCGCCGATCCGAAAAGGAAGCCCGCCGAAGCTTGAACCGAAACGCCGACGCTCAACGAGCTCTCGGAACTCGTCGTGCTTGAAATCGACATCTTCACTTCGATGGTCGAATCGGTAAACTGATAGAACGTCGGGTTCAGCCCGGCTTGCAGCAGCGTCAGCTTGGTAAACTTCGGCACTTCAACGTCGACGCCGACGCCGGTAATCGTCGTACCGACCATCGGATTCTCGGAAGCATTGGCGCCGCCCTTAAGCTGAATCGGCTTGGCGTACAAAACTTCGGTTACTTCCGGAAGCCAGTCGAACTGCGTGTTCGCCAAAACTTTCAGCGTATTGAGCGACGACGTGTCGAGGGCCAACTGACCCTTGGCGATCGCTTGAGCCATGCTGAAAATCATTTGGGGGAAGGGAACGTTGAGAAGGTCTTGACCGACGCTCATTGTTGTTCCTCAAGGTCCGTCGAATCCGACACCGGCGAATCCGAACGCTGGACCTGCCTGCTTGCGTTTTCGACGAAGAGCCGGTGCAGCTCCTTTGCCGCGACGCCCTTCGGATTATAGCTGACGCCGCCGACGAATTCGACCGACGGGTTGCGGTGGAGCGCCGCCGCCTGGCTGTCGTCGATCGCCACGATCGGCCCGTTCCGCGTGACCATCAGGATGAATCCGCCCAAACGCTTGACCTGGAGCGCCACCGCGCGGGAGGCTTCCTCGCTGTAGCCCCCTTTGAAGGTAACGATGTACATGTTCATGGCCATGAGTGGCTACCGTTCCTCGAGCTGCGCTGCAGCGGATTGTCGTTCGGCGAACAGGCGCCGCAGGCTGCCGGCGATCGCGGTTTCATCGGCACCGTACGCAGCGGCGCACGCAGCACGCGCTTCGTCAACCATGCGTTGCGCGAGCGCGGCATCGGTCAGAATGAGCCGCGCCATCGCGACGACCTGATCTTCGTCGCGCGCCTCGAGCGCCGGCCAAAGCGTACGCGGCGCTTTATGCTTTGCCGTGCCCACGTAGGGAACGCCCAGAAGGGCCGCGTCCACGAGCATTTCTTCCGGCATGTCACCCTCCACATCCAACAACAACACGCTCTGCGCCACGTCCAAGCGCATCTCTTCAACGACGGCCGCGCCGGCCACCCAACGCGTCAGTGCCGGAAAGATGGCCTCCAGCCGCGCAAACGGCACGCCGTCGCCCGGGCCGGTTCCAACGTATCCGAACCAGCGAATGACTTTCACCGTGCCGACGACGGCCGCTTTCGGAACGGTCGGAATTTTAACGTCCGACGAACGGCCGCGGCGCTCGGCAAGAATCGACGATTCCAGATGGCCGTATCGCCGTTCGACGACGTTGACCCGCACCGAGACCCCGTCGAGAATCGGCTTCGAGCCCGCCATCAGCGACGAGCCGGATATCGAGCGCTTCGGGGCCGAGCGCGTGATGCGGCGGCGGCGGCGGCCGATCGACCGCAGCAGCGCGTCCCATTGATCGACGATCCCGTCCCATCCGTAGGCTTCGGCAAACGCGCGACTTTGCGCCGAACGTCTGCCCAGCAGCGCGCGATCGTCGTAGAGCCGCGTGAGCTTCGCCGCGGCGTCAGCGACGTCGATCAAAGCGCCGCGGATGCCAAACTCGTTGGCCGTCCACGCTGCAATGTCGATCGCTTCGCCGTGACCTTCAACGAGTTCGCGCGTCGCGCTGTATCCGCCGCCCAGCGGCACGACGCCGGCGGCCGACGCTTGCAGCGTCGGCAAACCGAAGCCTTCGCCGGTCGACGCCAGCAGAAAAACGTCGGCGGCCCGGTAGTAGCTTGCGAGCCGTTCGAGCGTCAATCCGCGCCCCGGCAGCACGGAAAACTTGTCGCTGAAGCGCACGCTGCGCTCCAATCCGAGATGCCGCACGTCGCCGCGAACGTCGTACGAATAGATGGCCGACGACGCAAAGTCATCGTCGGGATCGGTATGGAGATGCAGTAATGCGTCGGGCTTGTCGTGCGCGAACCTCGCAAAGGCATCGAGCAAACGCGGCAGCATCTTGCGCGGCTGGTTGCGGCAATCCGCAAGCACCACGAAGCGCCCTTCCGCGCCGACCAGCGCCTTGGCCGCATCGCGGTCGGGCGGCGGACTGAAGACCTCGAGGTCGACGCCGTGCGGAATATAGTCACAAGCCACGCCGCACTGCGTGACGATGCGTTTTCCGTAGTGGCTCATGGCGACCGGCACGTCGACTTCTTGCAGCAGTTCGACCCAACTCGGGGGAAGCCGTTCGCCGTCCGTATCCCCGTCGATCGGGAAATAGAGCAGCCACGGCGTATCGGTCAACTCCATCTGCCGCCGGACGTGCGGCGCCGAAAATACGGCAGCCACCACACGTCACTGAGCGTTGCCACCACGTCGGGCCGCAAGCGCGTCATCAGCGGATACACGACGTCCATGCCGAGCGGATCGCGCAACACGGGATAGACTTCGCAGCCATTCCATTGCGCTCGCGCCAGGCTTTGCCAACCGAGGATGCTCACGCGATAACCGCGGCGCGCGAGGCCGCCGCAAACGAACCGGCTCACGTTACCGAATCCCGACGGCGTATCCGGACTGTCCGAGATCCACATCACGTGCATCGCTCTGCCTATGCGCCCTCCGGCTCGGCATCGAGCGCGACCCATTTCGCCCGTACCTGCAGTTGATAGCGCTTCTTGCGAAGGTACACGCGAGCAACGTGGGTGTCGTCGAAGAAATCTGCAATCAGGGCCGGTCGCGCGCCGAACGGATTCAGACCGGGCGATTCGAGCACGGCCGCTTCGCCGGGAAGCGTGCCTGCATCGACGGCGAAAATCGTCGGACGGGAACGTGCCTGTGCCCGGGCGAGGCGCGCGTAGAGCCGGTGGTACCCTTTCGTCAGCACCATGCGTTCGCCGGCCATCGCAACGCTGACGTGGCCCATGCTTTGAATCGGCCCAAACAATCCTTGCGGCGTCATGCCGAACGTGAACTCGGCGTGCGGCAAATCGATATCAATATCGGTGTCGAGCATGCGCTTCGTCAGCCTCACCGACAGCTCGGGATTCCCTTGCGAGACCGGAAGCGCGCTCGCGAGCCAGCCGTCGTCGTCGGCGCATTCATCGCCGTACTGCTCGGCGCGATCGAGAGCGACGTAGTATTGACCGGCAACCAGCCGCAGCGGATCGACTTTCACCACCTCGCCGGGCGCCGCGCCGGCGGCGGCCCGGAACGCCGCAAATTGCCGCGCCCGTTCTTCTTCTTCGGCAGTCAGCGGCAGGCGCTCGGGCGCACGTGCGTGGCGTTCGCTCACCGATTCGGCGCGCGCGCGGTAGGTTTGCCATAACTCGTACGCGGAACGCTCGTTCAACGGAACGACCGAAATGCAATCGTCGAGCAAGAAGCGCATTGCCGCATCGCGTTCCATCCAGCCGAGCAATGCGACGCCGTCGTGCGCATTCTCCGGCCGGCGTTCCTGAACGTATCGCGCCGGACCCGATCGCGCCGCACCCGTCCGCTCGCCGCCGATCCTAGGCCGCATAGCGCGACCTTTGAAAATCGCCGTCGCGTCTCCTCGCGATTGTGTTACAATCGCTGCCGATGACGTACGACATCGTCGTCGTCGGCGGCAGTTTGGGCGGATGCGCTGCCGCCATGGCGGCGTCGGGCGGAGGCTTCTCGGTGTGCCTGCTCGAGGCAAGTGCGTGGCTGGGCGGTCAGTATTCCGCTCAAGGGGTGACGCGTCCCGACGACAGCCAATACACGCCGTCGGTCGGAAGCACCGCCGGATACCGCGCATTCCAACAGGCCGTTCGCACGCACTATCGCAGCGGTTTTACGTTGTCGCCGGCGGGCGCGGCGCAAAAGGCGTTCAACCCGGGCGGAGTCGACGGCGGCTTCGCCACCAGTCCGGCCGTGGCGCACGACGTCTTACTGCAGCAGTTGCAACGGCCGAACGTGCACGTTCGATTGAACGCGCGCGTGACGGCTGCCGCCGTGCAAGGAACGTCGATCGCGAGCGTGACCGCCGTCGACGGCAACGGCGTGCAGACGGTGTTCGAAGCGAAATACTTTCTCGACGCGACCGACCTCGGAGAGTTGCTGCACTTGGCGGGCGTGGAATACGCGCTCGGCGCGGAAAGCCGCGACGAAACGCACGAACCGAACGCGCCGCCGGTGGCGCGGCCCGGCTGGATTCAGCCGATAACCGTTGTGGCGGCGCTGGAGCGGCGGCCCGACGGCGAAGTTCACACGATCGGCGAGCCCGCGAACTACCAGGCGCTCAAAGCACAACAGCGCTTTACGGTTCGAAGCGGTTACGTCAAAACGGTTTTTCAGACGCCCGCCGATCTGTGGGGCTACCGGCGCTATATTGCCGCAGCGAATTTCAACGATCCAGCGCTTCCCTACGACTTGAGCATGCTCAACATGGGAAGCAACGACTATCAGGCCGCGGCGATTCCCACGGGCGATGCCGATAAGGATACGGCGATCGTCGAAGCCGCCCGGCAGGCGACGCTCGCGTACGTGTATTGGCTGCAAACCGAGGCTCCGCGCGACGACGGCCGCGGCAGCGGATATCCGAATCTGCGGCTGTGTCCCGAGGCGTTTACGACGGCCGACGGAACCGCCGCCCAGCCATACATTCGCGAGTCACGCCGCATTAAAGCGCAATACACGATCGTTCAGCAGGACGTCGATCGAGCGTCCAATCCGGGGCCGCGCGCTAGGAACTACGACGATTCGTGCGGCATCGGATTCTATGGCGCGCTCGACATTCACGGGCTGGCCGGCGCCGGCATGCCGGAACAGTGGATTCCGATCAATCCGTTCGAGATTCCGGTGCGCTCGCTGTTGCCCGTGAGGGTTACGAACTTGCTGCCCGCATGCAAGAACATCGGCACGACCCACATCACCAACGGCGCCTACCGTCTGCATCCGGTCGAATGGGCGATCGGCGAAGCGGCGGGAACGCTCGCGCTCGACGCATTGGCGAACGGCATCGCGCCGGGCGGCTACCCCAGCGACGCCTCGAAGCTGCGCGCATATCAACAGCGTTTGCTGCGACGCGGCGCGCCCATATTTTGGTGGACGGACGTGCGTTTTGGCGACGACTGGTTTGCCGCGGCGCACTTGATGGGCGTTTCCGGGCTGATGAGCGGCACGGATGCTACGATGAATTTCTATCCCGCGCAACCCTTTACGGCCGCCGCCCGCACCGCCGTCGAGCAGAAGCTCGGCCAGTCTTTCGACTGGCCGAGCGATCCGATGACGAGAAGCGCGACGGCACAATGGCTCGTCGATCAACTAGGCTGGTAGCGTCACCGCGTATGGCGATGATGCGGGGTTCGGCGCGAACCGCCGTCTCCACCGCTGTCTCCGCCGCCGCCGTCATCTGACGAACTCGAATCGCCGGAGTCGTCGGAGCTCGAGGAATCGTCGGAGCTCGGGAATCGTCGGAACTCGAGGAATCTCGGACGAACTCGAATCGTCGGAACTCGAGGAGTCATCGGACGAACTCGAATCGTCGGAGCTCGAGGAATCGTCGGACGAACTCGGAATCGTCGGAACTCGACGAATCGTCGGACGAACTGGAATCGTCGGAACTCGAGGAATCATCGGACGAACTCGAATCGTCGGAACTCGACGAATCATCGGACGAACTCGAATCGTCGGAACTCGACGAATCGTCGGACGAGCTGGAATCATCGGAACTCGAGGAATCGTCGGACGAACTCGAATCGTCGGAGCTCGAGGAATCGTCGGACGAACTCGAATCGTCGGAGCTCGAGGAATCGTCGGACGAACTCGAATCGTCGGAACTCGACGAATCGCCGGACGAACTCGACGATGTGCCTCCGCCTCCCGACGTCGACGAACCGCCGCCGCCGGCAGAGCGACGACGTGCCACCGCCTCCCGACGTCGACGACACCGCCGCCGCCGGCAGAGCTCGACGACGTACCGCCGCCACCGGCAGAGCTTGACGACGTGCCGCCGCCCGCGGAACTCGACGACGTGCCGGCCGAACTCGATGACGTTGAGGTTCCGCTTCCGGCGTTAACCACGCTGAGGCGAGGGCCGTCGAGCGCGGCATTCATGCGGGCGACCTGCCCCAGCGAAAACATGACCATCACGGCATCGTCGACGTAATCCATGTAGTTCATGAACATGTCGCCGTTGGGACCGTTACTGCACGAAACGTGCGGGAACTTCGGCGTGCCGTAGTTCGGGCTCTGTTGCGTCGGCGTATCTGAAACTTGATCGGAACCGCTGCAGTCGTTCGTGTCGCCCCAGATATGAATGAGATTGAACCAGTGGCCGCACTCGTGCACGGCGGTACGGCCGAGGTTGAACGGCGCCGCGGCCGCGCCGGTGGTGCCGAACGCGGTATAGAGAATCACGACGCCGTCGGTCGCCGCCGGTCCGCCGGGGAACTGCGCGTAGCCAAGCAATCCGCCGCCCAAATTGCAGACCCAGAAGTTCAGATACTTATCGCTCGGCCACGGATCGGCGCCGCCCTTGGCGGCCGACTTTACCGAATCGTCGGTCGAGAACGACGCGCTCGTCGTCTGCGTGCGCGTGATTCCGTTGGTCGTGGCGCCCTTGGGATCGGTGGTCGCCATGAAGAACTGAATCTGCGGATTGCCGATAACGCCCTGAAAGACCGACGGAACGCTAGTCTGCGAGTTCTGCTTCTGATAATCGGCGTTGAGAACGGGGATTTGACTCGTGATTTGTGCGTCGGAAATGTTTTGCGCGGTCGTGTTGTACACGACGTGAACGACGACGGGAATCTTGACGACCGCCGCACGCGACGTTCCCCTGGTACGGATGTGCGATTCGGTAAATGCTTCGATCGCCGCTCGGCGCTCGGCGTATCCCGGCACGGTCGCGAGCAGGCGCTGATGTACGTCGTACGTTCCACAAGATCGGCGGCGCGGTAGATCGGGCATCGTTTATCTCCTTATCGTTTCGTCGTGAAAAACTCCGGACGTCATTTAGCGCGAGAAAGAACCAAGCGATCCGGCTGTGCCGAAACCACTTTGAACGTACGGCGCTGTTGAACGTCGTCGGGAATTAGATCCAATTGCCCATTGGTCAGCTGCCATTTTCCGGGACTTGGCGCGTGGGCGTCGACGGGAGATATGGCGATGTCGTTTAGCGAGCCATCCGGTTTCAGTTCGAAACCAGACCGCGTTCTGCTCGGCGGAAATTCGTAGGAAGCGGGGCGAAACACCGTCGTGTCCCCGCTGTCTTCTTCCCAGGAGTGCATCCACGTCCCGGCGATGCTGTTGGGATCCATCGGGACCCGCTGCGTTCCATGCAGCCGGTATGGACTCCTATTGAAGAATTTATGCCGCTCGGAACCGGGCACTTGACGCCCTTAGAGCCGCTTGCTATCCTACCATCGTAATCCTTGCACGGACGCGCTTTTTGCGTATTCGTCGCTCGCGCATAAGCCGAGCGCGGAAGGTGTGATTGCGATGAATCGCCGCCTCGTGCCGATCTTCGTTGCGATCGGCATCTTTTTGACCGGATGTCGCTCGACCCCGGACCTCGCGATGGTACAAAAATACGCCGAAACGACGGCCGCTGCGGCCGGTTCGTTCGATGCCGTTGCGGCGGACTACGGGCAGACGTGCGTGCGGGCGAACGAATACGAGATGGCACCGCGCGAGATGCCTTTCGTCGCCTTCACGCTGGCGCCGGGATATGCCGTCGCCGGTTCGCCTCCCGACCAAACGCCTGCGAATATGTTGCAGACCTGCGCCGGCGCAATTGCAATCGGCGCCGACTGGAGCCGCCACAATGCAGTCGTCCTCGGCTACGTTCAAGCACTCGGCGCGATTGCGTCGGTCGACAACGCTCCGTCGTTTCAACCGCTCGGAAACGCTCTCGTGGCGCCGGGATTGCTCAGCCAACCTCAGAGCGATGCATTTTCGAGCCTCGCCAATCATATCGCGAACTTCTTCATCGTTCAAACGCAACAGCGCGACATTGCCGCGCTCGTCGTACAGGTGGATCCCGATCTCAAAACGGCGATCGACTCTCTGAAGATCGTCGCTTCGAACTATTCGGTAAAGCTTTCCACCGAATACGACGTGACGTTCGGATTCTACAACGGGCTGATTCGCTCGGAAATCGGCTCGCGGCCGCCCGCGCAAGGAAAGCTTCCGCTCAAGCTCAAGGAGCGCATTCTGCGGCAACGCGCCGCAATGATCGCCGCGCTGCGGGCGATCAACGCAAAACGTGCCGCCTCGATCGCTTATGCAAAGGCGCTCGATTCTATTTACGCGACCCACGAGCAGCTCAAGAATAGCAGCGAACACCCCTCCACCGACGATCTCGTCAAGGCCGTCGAACAAAATCTTGCGACGTTTGCCGGCGATATCGCCACAATTCAACAGGCGGTGCGATAATGGCAGCAGGTGCTCTCGACGCGCTTCAAGTCGCACAGCTCGCGCAAGACTTCGCGAGCCTCTCGTCGGTGCCGAGAAACATTCTCAACGATCCGAACTTCAACCTCACGGCCGGACAGGTCGCGACCTTGAACAGCGACATGACGACCCTGGGAAACATCGCTTCGAGCCTCGCCGATTGGTCGTCGAAAATCGCGTTCGACGATGCGGCGAAAGCGTTCTCGAACATTTCGTCCGCAACCAAAACTGGAAACGCTCAGGCACACGCGTTGCAAGCCGACGTCTCGAAACTGTCGAAGGTCATTACCATTTTGGGGAAGGCGGTCGCCCTCGGGATCGCGTTTAGCACCGGCGGCGCATTCGCGGTGATAGCCGCAGCCGCGTCGCTCGCTCAAGCGGCGGCGTAACGCGGTGCAGCCGGCGCCGGGGACGACTTTCAAAGATTTCCGGCTCTACGGCCGCGCATCCGAACTCACGCCGCCGCGCGACGTGTATTGCGCCGGGTCCGGGCCGCCGGTGATCGTTTTCCACGAACTGTACGGCGCGTCACCGGAAGACTTCGCATTTGCGGGGCGGCTCGTCGACGCGGGCTTTACGGTTTTCGTGCCGGTTCTGTTCGGCAAGCCGAACGCACGCGGCTTGGGCTTTTTCTGCGTCGCCCACGAGTTCGCGGTTCTTTCCTCGTGCCGCTCGAGCCCGATGGCGGAGTGGGGACGCTCGCTCGGGCGTCTCATCTCCCAGGATTTCGGGGGACGGGGAATCGGCGCGATCGGGCTGTGCCTCACGGGCGGCTTCGCCCTAACGATGATGCTCGATCCGTGGGTTTTGGCGCCGGTCGTATCCGAACCGGCGCTCCCGTTTGGGCTGACGACTTCGCTGAAGTCGGCGCTTCCGCTTTCGTGCGAAGACGTGAGCGCCATACGGCAGCGCATTGCCGCGGGCGCCGAAATCCTCGCGTTTCGGTTCGCCGGCGATTGGATATCGCCGGAACTTCGCGACCTGACGCTGCGCTCGACGTTCGACAACGTTCGCGGAAACGGCCGGCTCAAGCCGACGTGCCCGCACGCGCACGCGGTGTTCACCACGCACTACCGCGATACACCCGGCTCGTCCACGCGGGCCGCCTACGACGAACTCATCGCCTTTCTGAACGAGAAGTTGGGATGACACAAAACAAAACCGCGGTCGTCGTGATTCACGGCATCCATCCGACGGCCCGCTTCGAGATTCAAGACCTGTTCGGTACGCAGCTGCACCGGCGCCTTAACGAGATGCCGGGCGGCCACGAGTGGAAACTAAATATTCTCTGGCCGAAGATTGCGAAACCAAACGCGGACCCGGGCGATGTTCATGCGACCGCGTTGCGGGTCTGCGAACGCACGGATAACGCCGACGATCCCAAACGGTCGTACTTTGACGTTTTCGAAGCCTACTGGAGCCCGATCGATAAGAATCAGACGACGGTCGGCAAGATGCTGGCGTGGCTCGCCGACGCGATGTTCGTTCCGCTCAATGCCAGCGCTCGGCTGTACTCCAGCTTTCGGGAAAGTGGCGTTCGATCTCGTCTTGCTGGTAGCCGTTTTGGCGATCAGCCTCGCCTTTCTGCTTGCGGCCATATGGGCAGCCGATTGGGGCTACAATATTTTCTCCTACGCAGCGGCTTGTGCATTGAACAACCACGCGCCGCAATGCGGAACTGGGGTACCGTCGCTCTTCGACTTCACCTTGCACCCTATATCATCGCTGCAGAAATTCGCATGGCCGGCAATCGCTTACGTCGCCGTACTCTTTATCGGCGCGTACGCCGCGACACAATTAGACTATCAGCCTCTATCATACTTGTGCGGAGTCTTACCGGCGCAAGCGGGTAAGCCGGACGGCTCCCGGAGTGCTCGAGCCGCGTCGGCTCTGGCGAGTGTGGTTCATGGCTTTGCTTGCAATCGTAGCCGGTTTCGGCCTTAGGGTGGTGGCCGTGGTTCAGACCTTTCGTGCCGGATCCGACCCACCGGCTCATGTGGGCGCACACTAACGGTGGTTGCAATCGTCGGCTTCTTTCGAGCGGCGTTGGGCACGCTCAACGAGTTTTTCGTTAACACGCTCGGCGACGTGCAAATATATACCACGCACGATGAAAACTCGGCGTTTTACAAGTTTCGCAAAGAGATCGTCGAGCTCGTCGAAGGGGTGATTCTCCAGGTTTTGCGTGCCGAATCCGGCCCGCGTCGACGCTGGAGGTGGACCCGTTCCAGCCGACGGTTTTTGCCATACGCGGCGTCAACGATCCCACGCCGCTCTACGATCGGGTCGTCGTCGCGGCGCATAGCCTCGGATCGACGATCGGCTGGACGCCTTCTTAGCGTCCACGAGCTGACGCAGGAGGGTGGCGTTACTTCCGGAGCAATGGAATCGCGTCCGCGCGTTCGTCACGTTTGGCTCGTCGCTCGAAAAGACGAAGTTCTTCTTCGACGTAAAACAGCCGACGGTTTCGGCTTCGGCGGATCATTGGCGCAACGACGTCTACGGCAAGCTCTTCACCGAACGATTTTGCATTCGTCAGCTCCGACCCCGCGACACCGAATGTTTTGGGCGAACCACTGGTACTTTACCGACCTCGTCGCCAATCACATCGAATCCTATACGGACGGCGCCACGACGCAGATTTGCGAAAATACGCGGTTAAAGTCAAGTTTTCACTCTTGTCATCCGTGGGTGCACAGCGATTACCTTTGGGACGAAAACTTCTGGCGCCGCCCCGACGATTCGAAGACGCACGGCATGCTCGACGTGCTGCTGTTAGATTAGGGCCGCCCTTCGACTTCGCATCGAACTGCGTTCGATGCTGCGCTCAGGGTGACACCGTAAAGGATGCTCGCGCTCGGGCCGCCCTTCGACTTCGCGTCGAACCTCGTTCGATGCTGCGCTCAGGGTGACACTGTAAAGGATGCTGCGCTTAGTGTGAGACGTTTTGTGAGGCGATCCATTCGTTGTAGGCTTGACGCTCGAGCGGAGGCATAATCGTACCGGGCGGCAGCGTGTAGCCGGCTTCCGGCAACGGAAACGGCATTGGATGCGGCGGTTCGTGGAACGGATCCGTCGCGGGCTCGTAACAGACCGGCCACGGGATCGACCCTTCTTCCGAAGCGCCGCTGGGATACGTGTACTCGTAGCGCGCGTAATAGCAGTCGAGTCCGCGCTCGTGCCAGCTTCGCACCGGAAAGATGAGACCGTTTCCGTGCGACTCGCCGTTGTTGTAACGCGCCGCGTCGAACGAGTACGATTTCGACCCCGATTCCGCCGACGCGGGATCGATCGTGGGAATCGCGTGCGGATCGTTGCGCCGGTTAAGTTGCGCCACTTCTTGCGCAAACGCCGTGCGATCGCGTTCGATCGACGACACGCCGGCCTTATGCGGGCGTTCGGGCGGCGGCTGGGGAGGTGCCTCGATATTTTCCTTTGCGAGCTCGTGGCGTGCCGGAGCCGGCGGCGGAAGACTCGTCGGTTTACGAATCGCGTGATGCTGCACCGAGCGTTTCCGTACGACCGGTGCCGGGTGTTCGATCGCAATCGCCGTCGTGTCGGAAATGCGCTCGCGGCTGCCTTCCGGCGTGATGACGATTCGCGCGAACGCGTAAAACAGCAGCGAAAGCACAACGACGTGCAGCACCGCCGAAATCAAGGCCGACCAGGCTAACGTTTTCCGGCGCCCGCGGCGCCTGCCGGAGATCAAATTGCCGTGCTCCTCCGAGGGTACCTTACGCTCGGCGGCTGAGAAGGCGCACAGCGCGCGTTACTGGGCGTCGGGGATGCGCGAGTCGTCCGGCTGGGTGCGGAAATACATCGCGTTCTGCGGCGCTTCGATCGGCACGAACTTGCGGGGCGGCCGCGCGAAGTTGAGGCAATCGGCGGCCGGTGACGTGGCGCGCGCGTCCGGCACGGAGAGTTGAGGCAAGCCGAACAAGTCTTCGGCAAAACGCAGCACGCTGGCGGTTTCGTATTGCACGTGGGTGACGTAGTTTTGCTTGGCATAGGGCGAGATGACGATTAGCGGCACTCGGAAGCCCAAGCCGTCGTACGACTTATGCGGCGGCGGAACGTGATCGTAGAAACCGCCCCAATCGTCCCATTGCACGAAAATCACCGTCGAATCCCAGAACTGGCTTTGGCCGACCGCATTGACGACCGACGCCACCCACGACGGCCCTTGCCCGCCTCCGCAGTCGCTATGATCGGATTCGCGGCAGAGCGGCGTAATCCACGTAAAGTTTGCGAGTTTTCCATTGGCGACGTCGGTGAGAAACGTCTTTTGCGGCGTGATGACGTCGGTCTTCCAATCGGGTCCGCGGAAGATGTGCCGAACCGCCTGATACCCCGACCAGAGTCCGGAGAACGGCGTCCGGAACGTGCTCGTATAGAAACGCCACGATAATCCCGCCGAGTCGAGCTCGTCTCCGAGCGTTGGATAGTCGAAACAGGCGCGCTGCTCGCCGCCGTAAGTGCGCTGCTGCGTCAACGTTTCGACGTCGTCGGTTTTGCCGCCGCCGCAACCCCAATAGAAAAACGGTACGTTGACGCTCGATTGTGCTTGCGCGGCGATGATGTATTGATGCGCGACGAAACTTTCGTCGAGTTGCGAAGCGAACATCTTGTCGGCCAGCACCCACTCGTGCGCCATGTCCCAGTAGGGCTTCGATTCGTTCTGCGGCACGTAGGCGAACATGCCTTGCGGCGGCCCGTTATATTGACGTTCTTGGTCGAAGCCGTCCATCCGGCACTGCGTGCCGGGAAGTTTGCCCTTCCCATGACACGCATGAAACATCGCTTCGGAGGAGTGGTCGACTTCGTAGGCGGCTTTCAGCGAGATGGCCTGCAGCGGAATGGTCTTGCCGCTCGAATTCTTTGCGCTCGAGACCGTATCGGCGCCGGGATATTTTTGGAAGAGATCGTCGAAACTGCGGTTTTCCTGCACGACCCAAATGACGTGTTGGATTTTTCCCGCGCCGGTCGCATTGAGTCTCGTGAGAACGGCGGTTTGCTCGAGCGGCAGCGGCCGCACACTCGGCGAGGCCGAGCATGCAACGATCAGCAGCGATGCGCATATCGCCGCCGTACGATGAAACCGTTTCACAATGCGGCGAAATGCCACGCGGCGCAATGCATTCCTTTCAGCATTCGGGAGGTCGCCTCGGCTAGTAAGCAAGCAAGCGGAAGGGCCATCCTCAGCGGTTTCTAATACAGCCATCCCCGAGACAAAATAACTCTTCTTAGTCCTAAGGAGTTTCTTGTGAATCGATGGTGTAAACTCGCGGCACCGCTGGTGGCGGTGCTCGCAATGGCCGCTTGTAATGCAGGCGGTTCTTCGAACATGCCGGCATCGGGCGGCGTTCAGGCCGTCTCTCCCATGTTCAAGCACACTGTTCCCGAGTGGGAAGCAAAACATCAGGCGAAGCGGATGTGTCCGACGCTTGAGGGAAAATTCTCCTGTTTGGCGCTTCGAGTGGGAGCCGGCGACATCGTACCCGCCTGTTCGCCTACCGGTGGCTGCGGCTTCACGCCGCAACAGCTCGAGACCGCCTATGGTCTCACGCCCGTGATTGGCCACGGAGCCGGCACGAAAGTAGCGCTCATCGAAGCCGGCGATTATGCCGCGGCGACGTCCGATCTCGCAACCTATCGCACCCAGTTCGGCCTCGGCACCGGCAATCTCACCCGATATAATGAGAACGGGCAGACGTCGAACTACCCGCCGACCTGCCGCAACTACGGCTGGTGCTTCGAGACGGCGCTCGATATCGACATGGTTTCGGCGTCGTGTCCGCAGTGCACGATCTATCTCATGGAAGCTAAGGGCGGGATCAGCGACTTCGAACAAGCCGAGAAGTCAGCCGTGACGCTGGGCGCGACCATTCTCAGCAATAGCTGGAGCTGCCCCAACGATTGGGATTGCGGCGATTCGAACTTCCCGAACTTCTTCAACACCCCCGGCATTGCGTATCTCGCTTCGACCGGCGACAATGCCTACAACACGATCGGCGCTCCGTCGGACCTCGATACCGTCATCGGTGTGGGCGGAACGCAACTTGCAACCAGCGGCAGCGGCTTCACGGAAAGCATCTGGTCCGGCGCGTCCGCAGGCTGCGCGGATATGGCCGTGGTCGGCGCCAACGTTCCCAAGCCCTCGTGGCAGCACGACAAGGGCTGCACCAGCCGAACCGACGGCGATATCTCGTCGCAGTCGGGTTGCTCGCCGGGCGTCGCGATCTACAGCGGCGTCTACGGTGGCTGGAACGGCGCATGCGGCACGAGCGTTGCATCGCCTTTCCTCGCCGGCGTCATCGCGCTGAAAGGTAACGCGGCGCACATGAACGGCGGCGAACACTTCTGGAAACTCAGGGTGCAATCGCGGAACAATAACCTGCACGCGATAACCACCGGCAACGACGGCAGTTGTGGCGGAAGCTACCTCTGCACCGCCGGCACCGGTCAGTTCAAGACGTACTCCGGCCCGGGCGGCTGGGGCTCGCCGAAGAACGATAAGGCCTTCTAAAATCAAGGCACTACGTCCAACGCAAGGGCGGGCGCGAAAGCGTCCGCCCTTTTTATTTGTGTGGGTCAATCGTAAGGGTCGTCGCTTTCCCGGCCGCCTCACCGAGCGCATAATCAAATGCAGATCTCGATTATTTATGCGATGGTTCAGCGCGTGACCGGTCGCAACTAGACGTCCCTTCACAGGGAACGGTCTTGGGGGTACCAAGGCGGAGGCCCGTTCTCGAGCGATCGGGGCGGGCCTCTTGCACGAAAAGGGAACGAACCGGGCCGCAGCTGCGTTTATCGAGTAGTGCGGTTGCGCGATGAACGCAGCCGGCGCTTTTCATTGGCCCGCAGCTGACATGAACGAGGGGGACAGATGCGGGCCTTCGTTTTTGCCTCCCATCAAGGTTCCCTCAAATCAACCGGCTCGGCGAACGATGCGGTCGGAATTTTGCCGCCTTACCGCGAAAAGGCGCCGTTATGATGGATAGGACTACGCGAATCGTCTCTGCGCTACTCGCAATGCTGATGGCGCCGTTGGCCCTCGGCGCCGCCCCGGCGGAGCCGCCGCCGCTTCAACCGGCTCACCCCACCCAGATCGACTGGAATCTCACACCCGAGCAGATCACGGCGACGTGCACGGCACAAATAGCCGACTTGGATGCAGCGGTCAAACGGATCATGGCGGTGCCGAGCCCGCGCACATTCCAGAATACGCTGCTTCCGCTGGAAAACGCGGAAGCCGACTTGAACGACCAATTCGTAGCGCAAGGGTTCCTCTTCAACATGGCGCTCGACAAGCCGGTACGCGATGCGTCCGATCGCTGCAACATTGCCCAGAGCAACTATTTCGCCGCTTTCGGAGCGCGTCCGGACGTCTATCATGCACTGGTCGAGGTTCAGCACAGTGGGACGGCTAAGACGCCCGCCGACAAGAAACTTCTCGAGTATTATCTCGTCAGCGCTCGCCGCTCCGGCGCGGCGCTCTCGGCCGACAAACGCAAGAGCTTCGTCGCCCTATCCAACCAGTTGACCGATCTCGGCAGCAAATGGCAAGCCACCCTCAACAACGACGAGGCGACGGTGACCATCACGGCCGCTCAAACACAGAGCTTGCCGCCCGGATTCGTGAAAACGCTGACGCAGAATGCCGACGGCACCTATACCGTGAAGGTCAACGAAAGCACGGTGGTGCCGTTCCTGGAAAACCAGAGCGATGCGGCTGCGCGTAAGACGTATTACGTGGCGTACAACAATCGCGCCGTCGGCAACGTGGCGGTCCTCGAACAGGCCATCGACGTGCGCTACCAGTTAGCCCGGCTGTTGGGATTCGATTCTTGGGCCGCCTACCAGCTGGCCGATCGCATGGCGCAAACGCCGGCGCGGGTCTTCTCGTTCGAGCGTTCGCTGGACGCAAAACTCATGCCGCAGGCCAAACGCGACCTCGCGGCGTTGGCGGCGCTCAAAGCGAAGGAAACCGGCGATCCGAACGCGCCCATCGAGCCGTGGGACGTTACGTATTATAACAATCAACTCGTCAAGACAACATACTCGGTGGATAACGAGGAAATACGGCAATATTTTCCCGTCGAGGTCGTGATCGACCGCATCATGAACCTCTACCACAAGCTTCTCGGCGTAACGTTCGTTAAAGTAGCCGATCCAAAGGCGTGGGCGCCGGACGTGATTAGCTACAACGTGTTCGACACGCAGAGCGGACGGTTCGTCGGGACGACCTACTTCGATCTCTTTCCGCGGCCCGGTAAGTATTCGCATTTTGCGAACTGGCCGCTCGTCCCGGCACGCCGGCTGGCCGACGGAAGCTATCGGCCGCCGGTCACCGCCATCTTAGGCAACTGGCCACGGCCGGCTCCGGGCGCGCCCGCGTTGCTTTCGCATCAGGACGTCATCACGTTTTTTCATGAGTTCGGGCATAATCTCGCGGCACTGCTGGCGACCGCGCCGTACGAAACGCTGAGCGCCGGGTTCCGTCAGGATTTCGTCGAGGCGCCTTCGCAAATGCTCGAGAACTTCATGTGGGAGCCGGCGATTCTTAAGGAAGTCAGTTCCAACGTCACAACCGGCGCGCCGCTCCCGGACGATCTCATTGCAAAGATGGTCGCCGCGCGTTACGTCGACCAGGCGTATTTTACGCTCGGCCAAATCAAGCTGGGAATGGTCGACATGGCCTACCATTCGACCGGTCCGCACGTCGACACGACGGCCGTGTGGGGGCAGATTTCTTCGGAATACACGCCGCTGCCGATGGTTGCCGGAACGCATCCGCAAGCATCGTTCGGGCACCTCTTCGGCTACGATGCCGGCTACTACAGCTACTTGTGGGCGCTCGTGTACGCGCAAGACATGTTTACCGCGTTCAAAAACGGCGGCCTGGAAAACCCGGCGGTCGGGATGCGCTACCGCGAGACGATTCTCGCGCCCGCGCGCATCTACGAACCCGACGTTGAGGTGCGCGACTTTCTCGGCCGGCCGATGAGCAGCGACGCGTTCTACAAGCAGTTTGAAACCGCACCGGAGCCGACGCCGGCCCCGCACTGAACCGAGCCGGCACCCCGCTCGACCACACCGGCCCGCGCAGAAGCGTTGGCTACTGAAAGAACGGGCTCGCTTCGGCGGGCCCGTTCTGCGTTCTGCTTTTGCCATGAAAGCGTCGCCTCGGCAACGACGCGACCGCCATCCATGAGCGCGAGCCGATCCATGCGGTGGCTCTTCGGAAGATAGAGCATCGCGACGCTGCCGGCCGGAACAACATTGCCGAGCATCGTGCGCGTGCCGTCGTGCATCCACGCGACCGCGAGTGCCTTCGATGCGCTTCGTACGACAACCACGTACCACGACCCGTCGAGCGCGTACATCACTTCCGCGGGCGGGCTCGCGTTGGCCGGCTGAAATCGCGCCGTCCGATGCGGAGCGCTCGCCAGGCGACCCATCGCATCGCTTTGCGCGAGCATGGCGACGTGCGCCGCCCGATTCGCCGACCAGAAATAGGCTGAGGGCAGAAGTCCGAGGAGCAGCGCTGCTGCCATCGCTGCCGCGTACGGCCACGCCACACGCCGCGAACGGCGCTGCGCTTCGAGGAAGCGCGGTTGCACCAATTGGCCGATACGGGTCTCGAGGGCAGGCGGCGGCGTGCGTTGCGGCTCCGCCAAAGCGATCCGAGCGACGTCGTCCTCGGCGGCACCGACCTCCTCCATGCAGACGGTACACTCGCGAAGGTGCGCGTCGATCGCCGCGCGTTCGTCGTCAGAGAGTGCACCGAGCGCGTACAGCGCGGCTCGATCCTCGACGTGCTCGTATCTCACAACCGATCGCCCCCGTTAGCTACGGTCGATTTCAGAACGGAGCCGAGTTTTCGCAGGCCGTGCTTGATGCGGCTCTTGATCGTACCCAGCGGCGCGTGAAGTTCGGCTGCGATCTCGCTGTGCGTCTTTCGTTCGTAGTACGCCAGTTCGAGCGCGGTGCGCTGATCGGGCGGCAGCGCGCGGAGCGCGCTTCGAACCCGGTCGCGCTCGATCGGATCGGCCACCTGCAACTGCTCGTGCTCCACCGGCAGCGCGGCAAGGCGTTGCTCCAGACGAAGTGCGCGAGACTGGCGCCGGCGGCGCGAGATTGCTTCGTTGCGAACGCAGACCACGAGGAAGCTTCGCAGATTGCCGCGGGACGCTGAGTATGCTCCTCGCGATCGCCAAAGCGTTGCGACTGCGTCCGCTATGCAATCTTGAGCGTCGTCGGCGTTACCCAGCACGTTATAGGCTGCCGAATAGAGCAGCGCCGCGTAGCGGCGATAGGCCTCGCCGAACGCCCAGCCCTCGTGCGCCGCAAACGCAGCAGCCAAAACCTCATCTCCCTCGCCCGCCGGCATCGTGGGGCACAGACTTCGACGCGGGCGACCGTATCATCCGCTCAGAGAACGCCGGAGGAGCTCGGCCGGATGCTTTTCGAATCACTCATCCGGTCACGTTGGGCAAATCGTACCAAAGCAATGAATGTTTTACTTTCCGTCATCCTGCTCGCGCAAAGCGCCTTCGCTCCGCTTTACGGCGCCCCGCAGTGGATCGGATCGCGACCTGCCGCCGCGTCGTATGCGGGCAAAGTCGTCGTCGTCGACGTCTTTACCTTCGATTGCATTAACTGCCAGCACGTCGTCCCAGAACTGCGCTCCCTGCGCGCCCACTACGCGACGAAGGATCTGCTCGTCGTCGGGATCCATACTCCGGAAACGCCCTTTGAACGCGTACGGGCGAACGTCGTTGCGGCGCTCGCGACGCAAGGGATTTCGTGGCCGGTCGCGATCGACAACGACGAGAAGCTGTGGAACGCCTACGGCATTGCGTACTGGCCGACGCAGCTGATCTTCGACCGTCACGGGCGGCTCAGAAAGACGGTCATCGGCGAGGGCCAAGATGCCGAAGTCACGTCAACGGTCGCCGCGTTAGCGGCAGAGCGATGATCTCAACGACGTGATGCCGTCGCACCTTTCCATTCTGAGGAGGTCTGCGTACAACGTAGGACAAAACCAAGCCACTGAAAACCTGCGCATGGGAGGGCTCAGTCATGACGCAGGAGACCTTAAACACCGTCGCCACTGTCGGCACATTTATCGTGATTGCGGCGACCGCGATCGCCGCCGTCGTGCAACTACGCCATTTACGCGACCAGAATCAACTTACCGGCTTGCTAACCGTCCTGGAGCGAGTAGAGGATCCGCAATTCAACGAATGGGTGGATGGGGCAAGGGAACTGCTCAGATTACGTATGCCTGATCCCGCCTACCGGCGCACGCTCCTCGACGGGACGTTTGAGCGAAGAAACAACCCGTGGCTAAATCTCGCGAACTCATATGACTGGGTTGGTAGCCTGGTGAAGCACAAGCTGATCCCTGAGGAGTCGTTGCTCGATGTGTATTCAAGATGGCAGATTGTCGAGGGCGTTGTTCCGCTAGTACGCAAGCGCGGAGGACCGGGCGTATGGGAGAACTTTGAATATCTCGTCGTCCAAGCGCGCAACTGGAGCATGCGATATCCGGACGGAGCTTATCCAAAAGGCGTCGCAAGGCTTCAGATTGATGTTACGTGGCCGGAACTCGCATAGACACGAGGTCTCAGGAGCCAGACGAACGATGCCCTTGTCGTTTGCACCTCTACGCGTTGCCGTGCCTCACAGTGTGCCGCCGAATGGAGCCTAGGTCTTAAACCTCGGACCCGGTCGTTCTCGAAAATCGTCTTGTACTTATCCGGATCGGTGCATGTCGGATCTAGGTCGTCCATGTCGCTGTCTTCTTTCTCTCAACGGACAATCGCTATGAATGCATCGTATCGTCATATTGTGGTCGAGGGGACACAAATCGCATTGTTAGCACCCCAAATCGCAATTCTGAAGCTGTCCGGTCCGCGCGTGCTAACGTCCAGTTAGTCCTTTGCAGACGCTATAGCTTCATGCACCGCCAAGAATGCCTGTCGACCCGTGGGCGTTCCGCAGTAAACGGTGATCTGAACCAAAGCCTCTTTGATTTCGTCGACCGTTACGCCGCTGCCGAGCGCGGCATTCGTGTAAATGCCCAGCTCTTGAAAACGGCCCAGTCCTGCGAGGATTCCAAGCGTCAAGATACTTCGTGACTTCCGGTCGAGTCCGGGACGACTCCATGCGTAGCCCCAAGCCAATTCCGTAACGGCTCGTTGAAACGTCTGCATGAATTCGTCAGAACCTTCAAGGTTCGCGTCCACATACTTAGCGCCGAGTACTTGCCTCCGCGTCTCGAGACCCTTCTCGAATAACTCGTTGTCAGCCATCGCCTGACTCTCCGTTCCTTCGGCATGATTGCTCTCAACGGTGAGGCGCGCGTCACGAAGCTGATTCACCAAAACAGGCCGCCAACTCCCGTGACGCGTTCCATCCCGACTAATTTGGTGGAACGATGACGATCCTCCCGCAGGTAGATCCGCGAAGGGCCGCGCAGTGCATTGCTTACACAGATGGCCCTCAATGCACCCCGTCCTACTGGAACTGTCACGCTGCTTTTTACCGACATCGAGGGCAGCACGCAACATTGGGAGCAGCAGCGCGCGGCGATGCCCGATGCATTGCGCCGCCACGACGAGCTGCTTCGAGCGGCCATCGAAGCACATAGCGGTTACATTTTCAAGACCGTAGGCGATGCGTTTTGCGCAGCGTTTTGGCGGGCGTCAAGCGCTGTCGCAGCTGCTGCTGATGCGCAACGGGGACTCGCGAGCGCGGACTGGAGCGCCGTCGGCGGTCTGGCGGTGCGCATGGCGCTGCATAGCGGCGCAACCGACGAGCGCGACGGTGATTATTTCGGACCGGCGGTCAATCGCGTCGCGCGGCTCGTGGCTATCGGTCACGGCGGCCAAATCCTGCTCTCCGGCGCTACCCGTGAACTCACGCATGGCGATCTGCCCGCCGGCACGGCGCTCGTCGATCTCGGTGAGCAGCGGCTGCACGATCTCACCGACACCGAGCACGTGTGGCAGATTGACGTCGAGGGGTTGCCGAGCGAATTTCCGTCGCTGCGCTCACTCGACGCACTGCCGAACAACTTGCCCGTTTCGCGCACCACCTTCGTGGGGCGCGAACGTGACGTAGCCGAAGTCAAGGAGCTGCTCGAGCATCACCGCCTGCTCACGCTGGTTGGTTCGGGTGGTGTCGGCAAGACGCGCCTGGCAATCCAGGTCGGCGTTGAACTGCTCGATCGCTATCCCGACGGGGCGTGGTTCGTCGACTTCGCCCCGATCAACGACCCGGAGCTGGTCGCCAGCGTCGTCGCGCAGGCGCTGGGTATGAGCCAACAGGAAGGGCGGCGCATCGACGAGGCGATTCCGCAATGGCTGCGGCGCAAGAAGTTGCTGGTCATCTTCGACAATTGCGAGCACGTGCTGGAGCCGACGGCAGCGCTTGCGGATAACATCTTAGCAACGGCGCCGGATGTTCGCATCTTGTCGACGTCGCGCGAAAGGCTCGACGTCATCGGCGAAGCGGTGCACCGGCTCCCGTCGTTGGCGGTTCCAGCTGAGGCCGCCGGCTTGACGCCCGATGAAGCGCTGCGCTATGGCGCCGTTGCCCTTTTCGTGGATAGGGCCAAGGCCGCCGATACGCGCTTTACGCTCACGGATGACGGCGCACCAATCGTCGCCCAGATCTGCCAGCGGCTCGATGGCATTGCACTGGCAATCGAACTCGCTGCCGCGCGCGTCAAGATGCTTTCCATCCCTAACCTCGCGCAGCGACTCAACGAACGCTTCAAGCTGCTCACGGGAGGGAGTCGCACCGCGCTTCCGCGCCAGAAAACGCTCGGCGCGCTGATCGACTGGAGTTACGACCTACTCGCGTCACACGAGCAACTGTTGTTTGCGCGCCTTGGGATCTTTGCCGGCGGATTTGGCCTGGATGCCGTGAAAGCAGTCTGCGGCGGCGATCTCGACGACGTTGACGTTTTCGAGGTGCTTGAGTCCTTGACCGACAAATCGCTGGTCGTCGCCGACACCGGCGGCGAGCGCGAACGCTACCGGCTGCTCGAATCAACGGCCGCGTACGCGCTCGAGAAACTCAACGCATCGGGACAGGGCGAACGCATGGCCAGACGTCACGCCGAATACTTTCGCGACGAGGCCGAAGCTGCGGACGAATGGCTCGGCGTCTCGACGATTGCATGGCTTGCCGCCGTCGAGCCCGAGCTGGACAACTACCGGACGGCGCTGGAGTGGGCGCTTACGCTCGAGAATAACGCCGTGTTAGGCGGCGCGATTGCCGGCGCAATCGAACGCCTTTGGTTGCATACCGGCCTCGTCGTCGAAGGGCGCTATTGGATTGGGCGTGCGCTCCCGCGCATTGACGAGGCCGAGCAGCCGCGCATTGCAGCGAGGTTGTGGTTGACGCAGGCGAGACTCTTACCCGGCAAGGGCTGCTATGACGCGGCCGAGCAGGCGCTGCGGCTTTACGAATCTGTCGGCGACGTACGTGGCGCGGCGCGCGCACTGCGACTTCGCGGCTACGCACTGTATCAGATGGGCCGCCTCGATGAGGCCCACAAGACGACGGTCCTCGCGCTTGCGGGGTCGCGCACGTGCGCAGATTCGTTGATGGTTGTCGACTTGCTCGTGCTGCAGGCGGCCATCGAAATGAGCCGAGGCGATCTCGGCGCGGCGCGCGAGCTCTATGCGCATGCTCTCGCGGGCTGGAAATCGACTGGCGATGAGCTTGGCATTGCATCGGTATTGGGCTCAATGGCGGAGATGGAATTTGCGGCGGGCGATCCCGCGCAGGCGCTGCGTTGGACGAACGAGGCGCTGGAGCTCGGATCGCTCGGGAAAAACTTATCGTTTGCAGCGAACTGGCGCGTTAACAGCGCCGCCTATCGCATCGCACTCGGCGACCTTACAGGAGCCCGCGAGTCGGGACGCGGCGGATTGCGTCTCGCCCGGCAGGCAAGAAGCGAACTGTTCCTCGCCACCGCGCTTCAGCATCTGGCCCTCGTTGCAGCGCTCGCCGGAGATACGCGACGCGCTGCTCGGTTGTTGGGCTACGTCGATGCGAAATACGGCGAGCTCGGAATGAAACGCGAAATCACTGAGCAATGGGGCCATGACAAGTTAGTCGCGACGCTGCGCGAAACGATCGGCGCAGATGAGATCAAAAAACTTGCGGCCGAAGGCGCCGCATGGCTGGAAGACCACGCAATCGAGGAAGCGTTAGCGGTTTAGACGTGCGTTCGAAAGTTGCGTGGGAATCGACGAAGAGCCCCATGCTTAGCGGCACGGGGAACCCAGGGGGCCGAACGATGCCACCGAAAGCGGCCTTCTATGAATAGCGTTAATCTGCGCCGTTATGCGTTGAGCACCGCGGCTTTGGCTTTACTCGCGGCCTGCGGCGGTTCGCAGCCTCCGATCCAGGCAACGCAAGCGTTCGCACATCGCATTCCGGCTACCCAGAACTACGAGGTGCTGTATAGCTTCGGCAACGGCGCCGACGGCGCAAACCCGGCAGCGGCGTTAGTTGCGTTGAGTAACGGTTCGGGCTGCTGCTTCTACGGTACGACACAATATGGCGGCAAATACAACAAAGGCACGGTGTTCGGGTACGGGGCTGCCGGCGAGGCCGTGCTACACAGCTTTGGCGCCGGCTCCGACGGAGTTTCTCCGCAGTCGGGTTTGGTCGAAGTCAACGGCGCGCTCTACGGAACGACGCCCTACGGCGGGAAACATGGCGACGGTACGGTCTTTAGCGTCAATCCAACGACCGGCGCGGAGACCGTTTTGCTCGATTTTAACGGTCACGATGGAGCGCTGCCGTTCTCGGGACTGCTCGACGTCAGCGGCACGCTCTACGGCACAACCTACGAAGGCGGCGACGGCAATCGCGGAGTCGTGTACGGCATCACCACGAGCGGTACGCAAAAAGTGGTATATAGCTTCCACGGGCGACCGCACGGCGGCAACCCCGACGGCGCATCGCCGATTGGCGGCTTGATCAGCATGGACGGTTTGCTGTACGGCACGACCGATCAAGGCGGTAATTCGGGTGACGGGACGGTCTTTAGCCTCAACCCCGCTACCGGCGTGGAAACGGTGCTGCACGCGTTTGACGGGTCCGACGGGGCAAACCCCTGGGTGGGATTGCTCGACGTAAGCGGCACGCTCTACGGCACCGCACAAGGCGGCGGAACGAATGGCGACGGCACGATTTTCAAACTCATTCCGCCGACGAAAGTGCGGCCTATCGCTTTCGCCGTGGTTCACGATTTTGTCGCGGCCGAGGGAGCGCGGCCGCGCGCGCCACTCGTTAATTTCGATAACGAACTCTACGGCACGACGAGCTTCGGCGGCGCATCCGATAAAGGCGCGATGTATAATATTTCGCTGCAGGGAGCGTTGGGAGAAACGCATAGTTTCGCCGGCGGCCCCGGCGACGGATCGCAGCCGTGGGCGGGAGTGCTGCTGATGGACGGCACGTTGTACGGCACGACGCTCAAGGGCGGCCTATACCGTAAGGGTGCGATCTTCTTGTGCGAGTTCTGTTAGCGATCGTCAGCGAGGGCGAACGATAATGGCCGTCTGCCCCGCGTCGAGCCAGACGGCACGGGATACGTAAGGGCTCGTCAGCCAAGCGAACGCGGCGTCGACCTCTTCGCGGGCAACGCCCCGCGTGCTGTTATATGCTGCGAGCCGGGCGTCGAGCAGGCTGCGCGCAACGTCGCGGGTGAAGTTCGGCGGAGCCCCGTCGCCCATTGCGTGCGCCATGCGCTGCTGCTCTAAGCCGAGTTCGATCAACCACGACGCTACGACCCGCAGCCGCTTCGGTGCGCCGTGCACCGTCTCCCAGGCGAGATCGCCGAGTGGATCGGCGGCGAAGCCAAGCCGATCGCTTGAGGGCCGCGCTGCGCTACACTAACGAAAGATGTCACTTGTCACGACTAGGTAAACGAGCGTGATGCTAAGATCGAAGCGAGGCCTGGCCTGACGTTCCGAGATCCTCATGTAGTGTCGCCAGCCCTGAGACCAGGGATAAACGACTAGGGATAACCCTGGTTTGCCGATTGCATGCGCTGACGAGAGTACAGCCGATGACCGATTGCTGGCATTGGTTATGTGAGCAAAGAGGCTGCTTCGTCCTCCAGCATAGCGTACAGGTATGAGCTACGCCAAGTTCCCTTTTGGAAGACGTCACCCTGGAATTCCGCTTCGCGACGCATCCCTAGCTTTTCTAATACTCGCCACGAAGCCACGTTGCGCACATCGCAGGTAGCCCAAACACGATGCAGTTGTAATACAGAGAACGCTACGTGAAGAACTGCGCGACTGGCTTCCGTGGCATAGCCTTGGTTCCAGTAGCGCTTATTGAATGCGTATCCAAACATGGCGGTTCGATTCGGTGGATCTAGAATTGTAAGACCAACTCCCCCGATCACTCTATGCTCGGCAAGAAGTTCGGCCGCTAGTAGCACTTTATCGCGAGGCCACGTTAGCTGATCGCGCAATCGAGACGACAACAAGTCGTGTGTCTCGTGTGGCTCGTTTGGTCCCCAGTCAACATACTTTGAAATGGCGGGGTCGCCGCGATACTCATGGATGTCTGCTTCATCGTTAGCGGTAACCTCTCGGAGCGTCAGGCGGGTTGTCCTAATCGGAAACCACTTTTCCACAACCAAAGTATACGTCGCGTATTTCCAATTACGCAATATAAAGGTTGATACTACATAAGGCCTCGGAACTTCCGGTTTTCGGCCATATAAGGGGGCTTCCAAGCCTCGGGTTTAGGTTTTCTTATCGAGGTTCAGCGCAAGGACCACTCGGCTACCCAGTTGATCCAATCCTAGCGCTTTCTCGCGTTCGCGAAGCCTTTTTAGTCCGGTCGTCAATTTCGGTAGAGGATTGAACCCCCGCTTCAGATAGAACGGAGCATTCCATGTAATGTGAGCAAACGTAATCAACGTCAAACGAGCGTACCCACACTCTCGTGCTGCTTCAATGACGTGGCACAAAAGTTCGCTTCCCACGCCTTTCCCCGTATGCTTGGGAACCACCGACATCTGCTCCAAGTGGAATTCTCCATCGATTTCGATGGCACGAACGAATCCGACTGGCGGATCACCGGCGACAAGCGTGAAGAGCGATCGTCGATACGTTTCTTCATCTGCTGGCGAAGGTAACGGACCTATACCCTGCTGCCGAAACAGTTCATCGGCAGCATATTCGATTGCAGGAAGTAGTGCTATGTCCGCATCCAGTGCCTTGCGGATTGCGTAGCGCTTAGATGAGGCGGCCATCAGATGGCCGAGGTTCTGACTGATTCGTCAGTCTTCCGCCATCCTGCTGGTAGATCAGGTTACCAATCCTGGCTTTCTGGTTATCGATCCGCAATCTCCGGGCTGACGATACTACACAAGGGCTTCGGAACTTCCGGTTCGGCCCCTGAGACCTCGCGTCTTATGCGAGTTCCGTCCATGTAACATCGATCTGCAGGCAGCGCTGCCGACGCTCGTCAACTGGTTCCCGCGGATCCTTCTGCTCCGAGTTTTCTTCGCGTATTTCGCCTATGCCGCTAAAGCTGAAAGCGAACCATGATAAAGCAGTTCCCGAAGGAGTATCCAGCGTACGTCAGCCGAACGAAAATGCTCGTCCCGTTTCTACTGTAAAAGCGACGCGCTCGGAACGCTCTCAGACGGCCTCCGAACCGCGGAAACCTTGACCACCTGGTCGAAGCCTTTGAGCCTTACATGGCCGAGGTCTTGGAACGCCAAGCTTTTTCCGATGCACAATTCTGCAACCACGTTCGACACCAGACTCTGTTCGGGCTGAGCGTGCGAACAAAGCCTCGACGCGAGTTGAACCGTCGATCCGAATAGATCGCGATTACTTTCCACCGGCTCTCCGGCAGCCGCGCCGATTCGAACTTTCACACAGCAGTCGTCGTTTTCCCACGTATGTTCCGCTAGCGTTTGATGAATGGTATTCGCACATCGAACGGCTGATGCAGCCGACAAAAACGCTGCCATTACGCCATCGCCCGTGTGCTTGACTTCACGGCCTCCGAACGATTCCAGAGCACTTCGCACGATTTCGTCGTGAACCCTAAGTAACGCCATACCAGCGTCATCACCAAGGCGTTGAGTCATCGACGTCGATCCGACAACGTCCGTAAACAGAATCGTTCTTATTCCGGAATCGTGCTCGTTCCCGGCGTTGCCGGGCACAAGGGCCGCACCGTCCGAATTCACTTCACTTCCGCCTAGAAAGCCTTCCGCGACCTCGGGTGCGACCTCGATGATCTTCACGGCGACGAGACCGTGCGCCTCGCGATGCACGCTCATGGCTGCCTCGGGATCCGGCGCGGTGCAAAGGCAGAACACCTTGCCTTGGGCTTCATTGAGCCAATACTTGTGATAAACCACCCCGTACTTGCCCTGAGTCGCAACATCTGCCGCATGCGCGACGCCAACCGCTTGTGCGGTAACTCCCGGAATCTCGTGGATATCCATGTACGTGGGCACGCCGCGGTCCGTGTCTTGGAGTCTAAGCCGGAGGGCCGGCGGAAACGGATATCTCGGGCGGTTGTCGGAGCGTCTGATACACGACGCAATATCGTTCGGTTAGGCGAATCAGTGTGCTGATCTGCTCCTCGGATGCGTCGGTGTCCAGTGCGAACCCAAGCCGAATTCGGCTAAATCCGACCGGTGCATCTTTGGCTACTCCGAGGGTTCCTCTGAAGTCAAGATCGCCGTCAGCTTTAACCACGGCATCTCGAATGTCGACTCCTATTGCGGTGGCCACGGCGCTGAGCGTAACTCCGGCGCATGCGACAAGCGCCTCGAGCAACATGTCTCCGGAGCAAGCGCTCAAACCGCTTCCGCCCGTAGCGGGATGTAACCCCGCTTCGATGAGCGCCTTCCCGGTTTGAACGTTGCACGTAATGCCTTCGCCGAGACGGCCTTCGGCTTTCAGCGTGATTAACGCGGCATCTGGCTTCGCTTTGTATTGCTCTTTTATCGGCGCTTGAATCGCCCGCAGTTCTTCAGCGTTGATAGCCATATGCTCCTATACTCGCAAATGCAGGTGTGCGCCCGTTTTCTAAGCCCCGGGCGATTGTCATGGATTTGCGAGGCCACCTGGCAAACTCCTGGAATCGATAGCGGGCGGCGACGCAACGAAGGGCAACACAGTCTTGCTTTCTGCAGCAAAGGCATCAAGTGTTGCGTTCAATAAAGGAGCAGCCTGCTTCGGGTCAATCTTCACCTTCATAACGCTGACGATCCGCTTATCATATTTTCCCGCAGTGCGATCATCGATCAAAACCATTTCAGCCGAGTCCCCTCTCGAATGCACTATCGGCGCTACGCCTTCAAAAAGGTGGAACCGCATATCGCGGATCGCTCACCATTTGCGGTGTCTTCATCAGTAAGGGGCGCGGCCAATCCGAAAGGCTCATCAAGTTCGCAGATTTTGAAAACGTGAACAATGTGCCGTGCGAGCTTAAAGCAAGTAGCTGTGAGCCTGGAGTCCACCTATTCTAGGCTAAAGCATACGCCTAGTCGCTGTTTTAAATCTGTACGTAATCGCACCCCGAGAGGTTTGCTTTGCCGCTGGTTAGGGGAATCGCGGACAAGATAAGGACCATACACTTGGCCCGGACGCGATAGCGGGCGCCATTTGCAAAGGGACGTCGCACCTCACGCCGCCTAGATGACTGGGGCGGTAATGGCTGTAATTCCCGCGCCGTTCCAATGCGCGAAGAGCGGCTTGATCGGATGGCAGCGTGAAACGCGCGGCGGTTTGAAGATGGCAGCGCACTCGCCGGACGGGTCTCTAACGCTGCGGTATACGATACCATCGCTGCCGGCGGCGTGCAGACGGACGCCGAGGGGCTGCGATTTTTCGTAGCTGACGGGGCTGTACCAGCCGCGATTGTCGCTTGCGCGGATATCGGTGAAGTCGCCGCGCACTGAGGCCTCGTACAGCATCAGTTCGAGCATCTGCGGCGCTTCATGGGAAGCGCGCATGAAGCGTTCGCGATGGTAGCGGACTTCGGCTATCGCCGTCGGCAATGTGTGGCCGGCGTAGAACGCACCGAATGTCGGGTCGCAAAAGCGTGACCCTTCGGGATTCGGGTGGGCGAACGGCGCCATGATCACGGTTGCGCCCGGCCCGATGACGCGCTCGGCCGGTGCAATCGAAGCGATCGCGCCGAGTTGCTCGCGTAGACGCGGATTTGTGCGCGCGTCGAGTTCGAGCAGTGCGTCGAGTTCCGACTCGTCGACGAGGCGGTCGAGGATTCCAACACTGGGGAACCGAGTCGAAATGATTCTCTTCGCCGCACGCCAGTGGACGCGCGAGGTTGGAATGGATGACACCTTAGCCGCGTTCGGCGTCGAGGTATGCGCGAACGACGTGCAAATCGTGCATCGTGCCGGAGAGCATGCGTTTGAGTGGTGCGTGGCCGGCAAACAGCGGCGTATCGTTTGCGCGGTGGATCCACGAGTCGGCGGCGTTGTCGTCGGGGAGCAGAATATGCAGCGCCTTGTAGATTCCAGTGAGGTACGAGATGCGATCGAGCGTGTCGTGCGAGAGGTTGGCGCGTTGCGGCTGGCTCTTCCACTTGTACAGCGTCGACAGTTGGGTGTCGTCGAGGCCGAGGAGTTTCGCTTGCTGAGCGCCCGTCAGGTGCCAGATCTCGGCGAGCCGCGTGAAGGCACGGACCGCCGTCGGTGCGAGGTCGCGCCGGGAGAGGGTGGAGACGGCGGGGGCGTCCATGGGTGTAGGTTACTCCAGATATGGAGTATGAGTCAAGATTTCTCTTAAATTGGAGCCGTCCTTCGACTGCGCGCCTGAGGGCGCTCCGCTCAGGATGACACCAAGAGAGGGCGCCTTCGCTCAGGATGACACCGAGGAGGCCGGCGGTCCTTCGACTGCGGCGCTACGCGCCTTCGCTCAGGATGACACCGGCAGCGTCGACCAGCTCGCCGGAACGGATGAGGGTGCGGGCGGAGGCGATGTCGGGGGCGGGGGCGCGGTCTTCGGTCCAGGGCGCGATCGTTTGGCGCGCGAGATCGTGGGCGGCATGCGTGCCGGCGCCCGAACGCAGCGGTCGCCGCAGATCGGTCGCGGCGAGCGCGCCCAACAGTTCGCACGCCAGCGCGCCTTCCACGTTGTCGAGCACGCGCTCGAGGTTGTTGGCCGACGTCATCCCCATGCTGACGTGATCTTCTTGCCCTGCCGACGTCGGGATCGAATCGACGCTCGATGGCCACGCCAGCCCCTTATTGTCGTTGACGAGCGCCGCGGCCGTGTACTGCACGATCATCAGCCCCGACTGCAGCCCCGAGCGCCCGGTCAGGAAGAGCGGCAGCCCGCGATCCTCGGCGTTGAGCAGCAGGTAGAGCCGCCGTTCGCCGATCGACGCGAGTTCGGAGATCGCAAACTTCAGAAAGTCGATGGCGACGGCGATCGGTTCGCCGTGGAAGTTGCCGCCGGACAGAAACTCACCATCGTCGGGAAACACCAACGGGTTGTCGGTCACCGAGTTCGCCTCGATCTCGGTCACCCGCCGCACGTGGGCGATCGAGTCGCGCACCGCGCCGTGCACCACCGGGATGCAGCGGAACGAGTACGGATCTTGCACCCGTCCGCACTCGGCGTGCGATTCCACGATCTGCGATCCGGCCAGCAGCGCCCGCAGATTCTTGGCGACACGCATCTGCCCCGGATGCGGGCGCAGTTCGTTGAGCCGCCGGTCGAAGACGCGCTCGCTGCCGTGAAACGCCTCGAGCGACATCGCGCCGATAACGTCGGCCGCCGCCGCGAGCCGCTCCGCGCGCAAGACGCCGAGCCCGCCGATCGCCGTCATCATCTGCGTGCCGTTGATCAGCGCCAGCCCTTCTTTTGCGCCGAGCGTTACGGGCGTCAGTCCGGCTCGGCTCAATGCGTCGGAGCTCGACAGCCGCTCGCCCTGAAAAAACGCCTCGCCCTCGCCGATCAGCGTCAGCGTCATGTGCGCGAGCGGAGCGAGGTCGCCGCTGGCGCCGACCGATCCCTGGCACGGCACCACCGGCGTCACGCCCCGATTGAGCAACTCGACGATGAGGTCGAGCGTCTCCGGCTTGATGCCGGAATGGCCGGCCGAAAGCGAATTCGCGCGCAACACGCCGGCCGCGCGCACGAGCCGCGCGTCGAGCGGCGCGCCAGTGCCGGCGGCGTGGCTGCGCACGAGGTTGAGTTGCAGCAGCCCGGCGTCGGCGGGCGCGACCGGCACGTTGGCGAGCCGGCCGAAGCCGGTCGTGACGCCGTAGATCGCGTCGCCGGATGCGAACCGCTCTTCGACGAACGCGCGTGCCCGTTCGACGCGTTTGCGCGCCTGCGCCCCGATTCGAACCGGTGCGCCGCCGGCCGCCGCTTCGAGCGCTTCGAGCGTCAGGCTGCGGCCGTCGAGTTCGACGGGTTCGGCGGAGCGTTCGGCGTGCACGCTTACATCTTCGTCCAGTCGGAGGCGGCAGGCCTCGCGAACGGCGGCCCGGCTTGAATCACGATGCTCTCGTGGTCGCGCAGGACGATCGAGCGCGGATCGGCGCCGTGCCACGCCTTCCCGTTCACCCAAATCGACAGCCGGCTGCCATGTTTGGCGACCGCGGCGGCGGCGCGCGTCCAACTCAACTCGGCGCCCCAGATGTCGAAGAACTGCCCGAGGGTGAAGGTCCGCGTCACCGGCGATTCGATGTGGATGTAGCCGTCGCCCGAGTGCGTGTGAATCCAGTAGAGGCAGTTTTGCACTTGTGAAATTCCGACGCCCTGCGGTATCGCGACGGCGTTGCCGTGATTGAAAATCTGCAGGTGTGCGTGGACGTGCTCGACGGCGCCTTCGGCCGAGTTGCACTGCACGCCGTCGATCGGCAATCCGCCGAAAAGGGTCTGCGCGACGACGAGCAATGCGAAGATAAAAGCCAACATGCAAGCGCGTGTTCGCCGTGCGCCGTGGATAACCCGACCGTTGCCGGTGCATAACGAAAAAAAGTTGTGGAGAGCTTGTGAATTATGTCGAGCGCACGCTTGTCGTGGGAATAGCTGCGTGCTATGATGCACGAACTTCGACGTTCAGTTCGAAGCGCGACACACGTATCGGTCGCGATCGGAAGTACACGTGGACGTTGCGATGAGCGACGTTCCGAGAAGCCGATCAAACCGCCGATCGACGTCGGTGAGGTTCTCCCACCCGAGAACCAAACAGGCGAGTACGGTGAGTGAATACGTCGGAACCCGCAGGGGGCTTTGCCCTCAGCGGGTTTCGTTATTTATGGTGCGTCGTACTTGGTGGCGACTTCGGAGGCGAGCTCGGCGATGCGGGCGCGGGCTTCGGGCGGGTCGACGATTTCGGCTTGCGCGCCCCAGCCGAGCACCCAGCGTACGAGTTCGTCGGCGTCGGTGACGACGTAGGTGATCAGCGCCGAACCGTCGGCGCGACTTTCGATTCGCCGCTCTTCGACCACGCGCGCCGCGATGGCGGCCTTGGCCACGCGCGCCGCAAAGGCGACCGTGACGGCGATCGTCTCCTCACCGTGCATCACGCCGCTGATAGAGCCGCCGGCAAACTCGCCGATGCTGAAGCCGGCCGGCTTCAGGAACGTGCCGCCGAGGACGTCCGGCTCGCTCACGTTGTCGATGGCGAAGGTCCGCTTGTCGCGCCGGTCGTGATCGTAGCCGACGCAGTAGATGCGTCCGGCGTTGATGACGAAGCCGTAGGGGTCGATCGTGCGCGTCGAGCGGCGGCCGTCCTTGTCGCGATACGAAAAGCGTACGCTGCGCGAGGCGCGTTCGGCGGCCGAGAGCATCGCGAAGGCGCGCTCGCCATTCGCGTCGAGCGCGATTTCGGAGAGCCGGAATGCGACCGGAGATTCCCCGTTGGCGTGCATGCGAGCGCCGCGCCCAGCCGTTCCGACGAGTTTTTCGGTGACTTCGTCGATCGAGGATCCGATGGCGCCGCCGATGCTGGCGCCCAGCGACCGCAACGCGACCAGTCCGAACAGCTCGCCGTTGCTGAGATCGAGGCGCTTCAAACTGTAGCCGCCGGCGAACCGGTACGTGTTGCTCGCGCGATCGAAGTGGATCGGGAAGCCCGCCTCGGCGAGAATCGACAGGTAACGCCGCAGGCTGCGAGTACTCGGGCGGCGGCCGCCTTCGGCAATGCGGTCCTTGAGGGACTCGAAGCTGTGATTGCCTTCGTCGATCGCGTTGAGCAATCTCACCAGGACGACGATTTTCGGTTCGCTCGGCGCGGCATCGAGCACAGCGGTCATGACTCACCCTGACCTACGCCAAGGCGGCGACGAAAGTTTCAGGGCTTCGGAAAGCACCCGTCCGGCGCGTTAATGGGCGGTGCCGTTGGGGTGGGCGGCGTGGCCGTCACGCCCACCTCGACCGGATAGAACGAGCCGCCGTCGGTCATCGTCTCGAGCGTGGCGCGCGTTTGGCCCGGCGGCAACGTGAGCGCGGCGATTTGATACGGCACCGGCTGGCGCACGCAGCCCAGTTCGACGAGGCTCCCGTTGACGAGGAAGCTGGAGCGCGCGATGCCGGCAATCGGTCGAAAATACAGATAGGCGGTCGCCGCCGCGTCGCCGGGATTGGAGAGGTTGAGATCGACGCGGTGCGCGACGCCGTAGTCGCCGTAGTCGTGTCCGGGCGCGTTCGGATCGGCGCTCGGCGGCGTCGGTTCGCGGTCGCCGATGACGACCTTTGCGTCGGCGCCTCCGACAGCGTAGGTGAGACTATCGGATCCGAAGCCGTCGAGCCGGAAGACGCCGGTGCGCTGGTGGCCGTCGCCGGCCAGCGGCGCGCCGCCCAGGAGCGAGCGCGCATCGACGCCGGGCGACGCCGCCAGCACGGTCACCGTAATCGGTCCGCCGGAAAGCACCCGGAGGTCGACGCTTCCGGCCACGCCTTGCCGCGACGTCATCGGCGCGTCGCGCAGCGCGAACGGCGCGCCTTGCGCGACCTGCACTTCGATGCCTTCGTTCAGCGGTTTGCGCAGCAAGAAGTCGCGGCTGACCGTGTGCCCGACTTGCATCACGTCGATATTGGGGCCGGCGGGCGCGTCGACTAAGTGCACCTGCGCCGGATCGTCGCCCTCGGTGCTCAGCAGCACGACGATGCGCCGCGGATCGCCATAGTTGTCGTGGTAGTAGTAGAGGCGCGCGGGCGTTGCGGACGTCACCGTGCCGCGAAAGAGGACGCCGTCGGCGGTGACGTGTTCGGGATCGTCGTCGTAAAACAGCAGCGACGGAACGAACGGGGCGGCGGCGACGTTCTGCACGTCTACCGTCGTCTGGCCGGTCTGGTCGAAGTAGCGCCCGTCGCTCGTGATTTGCACGGGAACGACGAACTGCTGCTGGGTTCCCGGAGCGAGCGGCTGGGCCGGCGCGTCGACGGCGCCGACGGCGGCTTGCGCGCCGGGAAGTGCCGGGGTGAGGCGCGCCACCCACGCGCGAACTTGGCGCGCGAGCCACGCGGGATCGGCGGGATTGCCGGTGACGGTCAGCGCCGTCTGCGGCACGATCGTGCCGGCGTTGAACGCCACGCGAATCGGCACGTCGGCTTGGGCGCCGTTGGCGTCTGCGAGGTGCAGCACGTCCTCGCCGGTGGCTTGGCTTGCATCGATCGTGACGCTCGTCGCGCTCGGGTCGACGCTTACGGTGACGAGCTTGCGATCGAGCGTCGCGGTGAGCGGGGCGGTCGCGCCGCTTACGGTGACGACACGCTGCTGCGCCGGGTTGAGATTCACGGCGTTCGGCGTAACGCTCAGCGAGCCGGTTGGCGGTGCGCCCGGGAGCGGCGACGCGGTGGGCGCCGGCGATGCCGGCGCTTGGGGTGAAGGCGTCGCGGGCGCGGGCTGTGCGGCGAGGAGTCCGGCCATCAACAGATGCAGCATGGCGCTACTCTACGCGGCGCGATGAGTTTGCACCGCCTGGTTCGAACCCGCACGCATGGCCGAATTTACGAGCTGGGATGCGTTCGATTGGAATGCCTTCGCGAAACTTCTTCCCAACGTGCCCGACGAGGTCGTCGTGCAAATGGTCCGAGCCGCGCCGCAGGGTGAGGCCGTTTTCGAGGCGTGGGAAAATGCGTGGAAGACGGCGACGGGCGCGATCGGCGTGCCGACCGAGAAGCTGGTCGCGAGCAATCGCGCGTTCCGATCGGTGATTGCGGCGTTCTACAAAGCCGAAGCGGCGCGGCGCGGTCTCGACGTCTGACCCGTGGCGAAGGCGTTTCTCGACGATTTCGCCGTCGGCGAGACGTTTGAAACCGCGGAGCTGACGATTTCCGCCGACGAGAGCTTCGCGTTCGCGCGCGCCTTCGACCCGCAGCCGTTCCATCTGGATGCCGGCGCGGCCAAGCGCAGCGTGTTCGGAGAGCTCACGTGCAGCGGCTGGCACACGACGGCGGTAACGATGCGGCTGGTGGTCGAGTCGGGCGTCATGCGGGAAACCGGCATTATCGGCAGCGGCATCGACGAACTGCGGTGGCTCGCGCCGGTGAAGCCTGGCGACACGTTACGCGTTCGCGGTGAAATCGTGGAGCGGATTCGCTCGGAGCGGCGCCCCGATCGCGGAACGCTGCGCGTTCGGCTGGAAACGCTCAATCAGCACGACGTTGTAGTGCTGTCGCAAATCGCGAATTTGGTAATGCCGGCGCGTGCGTAATCCGGTCGATGTAGAGTTTGGTCCCTAACCCGAGATTGGTATCTCGGGGGCCAGCATCGTTAATCTGGCCCCCAAGATGATACGGGGAGAAGCTAGATGTGCTTCGCTGCTACGACACCGAGTGGTTCGTCGAAGCTGCCCGTAAGGATCGCAACCGCGGCACCACCGGCTGGGTACGCGAACACCTCGCCGTCGTTGTTTCCGGCGTCGCCGCAGTAGATCAGACCTTTAACGATCCAGGTTTGCGCGCAGTCGCTCGCTCCAGAGTATTGGATCGTGCGCTTGAGCGTGGCCGTCGTTCCGCTCACCGTGTACCGATACGTTTCGCTCGTGATCTGATCGAAGACGGTGATGAAATTTCCATCCCACTGCACGGATCCGGGGAACTGGGGAGAGTTGCTCGTTTTGATGGTCACGAAGTTCTTGGCGCCTGCAGGAAGCTCGACGAGCGTGAAGTTCCCGTTCGCATCGAAGCCGTCGGCAAAGAGATTGCCGCTCGGGTCGTAACCGCAGAAATACTCTCTGGCCAAGGGCGTGGGATAGACCTTGCCCGTCCCAGTTGCTCCCTTGAAAATGATGACCTGCCCGGCGTTGCTGAAGCTATCACCCAGCAGAACTCCGACTGCAAGGTCGCCGTTTTTATTCATGGCGCAGCTGGACGTGTACGTATAGTTGAGGGGCAGCGTCTTGAGCACCTTATTGCTGGGGACGGCGTATTCGGTAATCACGTTATTGGTACGCCCCGCGTTCCACATGATGTTTTTCCCGTAGCCTTGCAGACGGTTCGTGCACCCCTGGCCGCCGGCACCGTTAAGCGTACCGACCTGGTTGGTGCTGGTCGGATAGTTGAACATGCTGGCGTACGAGTAATAGAAGTTGAAGACGTACTCGTACTGCGTGACTTTAGCATTTGGGACGAGCTGAGCGTAACGAGGAAGCGGGTTGATCCTCGCCGCCGTCGTCGGCTTTCCATGGAGAAACAGCGTCTTGCCGACGTAGTGCGGCTTGAGCGAGACGGCTTCGCTCGACGAAGCGGCCGAGCCCAGCGGCGCGACCGACGAGCCGCTTCCGCATGCCGAAACAACTGCAAGTGCGACGATGGCGCCGGCGCACTTTAGTAAACCACGGGTGTTCATTAACCTTGCTCCTTTGAAATTATCAGGCGTCGTGCCCGGCTTCTTGCAGTGTGAGGCATAGTTGCCAACCAGCACGGCTAATAGCAGCACTGGCGTGCGCTTCGACTGGGATTTGGGCCCGGCCTCCGTGAGCGCATTCATGAATCGCTTTATTGACGCACGGGGCGCATCGCGGCAGGTAGTGCCAGTCCTTCGACTGCGCGCCTGCGGGCGCTTCGCTCAGGATGACACAACCAGCGCCACTGCTCACGGTCAGGTGGGGTGCGCGCTGCGGTCGGCGTGGCACCAATTAGCGGCGGTCAGCCGTGACACGGTTAGACGGTCAGGATGACACGGCGGGTTCGGGCGGCGCAGCGGCGGGCGGTTCGACAGACGGAATCTTCGAATACTTCATCTTGTCGGGATCGTCGGGATCGACGTCGCCGAGGATGTGATCGCCGCTGCCGAAGACGCCTTTAATCATCTCCTCGGCCAACTCGTCTTCGACCATGCGCTGAATCGCGCGCCGCAACGGACGCGCGCCGAACTGTGGATCCCAACCTTTGCGCGCGAGCAAAAGTTTGCCCGCATCGGTGACCTTGAGATCCATCTCCTGCGCCTTGACTTCGCGGACGACTTTTTCGAGCTCGAGCGTCACGATTTGCTCGATCTCTTCTCGCGTCAGTTGATGGAACACGACGATCTCGTCAACGCGGTTGAGGAACTCGGGGCGGAACGTCGTCTTCACTTCCTCGAGCACTTTATTCTTCATGCGCTCGTAGGCTTTTTGTTCGTCTTCCGCCGTGCTCTTTTGCGGGCGGAAACCGATATCTGTGGTCGTAGCCATGCCGGTCGCGCCGACGTTCGACGTCATCACGAGCACGCAGTTCTTGAAATCGACTTGGCGGCCCTGAGAGTCGGTCAGACGGCCGTCGTCGAGCACTTGCAGCAAGAGATTGAAGACATCGGGGTGCGCCTTTTCGATTTCGTCGAGCAGCACGACTGCATACGGACGGCGACGCACCGCTTCGGTGAGTTGTCCGCCTTCTTCATATCCCACGTATCCCGGCGGCGCTCCGACGAGCCGGCTCACCGAATACTTCTCCATGTACTCCGACATGTCGATGCGAATCATCGATTCGTCGTCGTCGAACAGCAATGCCGCGACGCTGCGCGCGACTTCGGTTTTCCCGACGCCGGTCGGCCCCAGGAAGATGAACGAGCCGATCGGCCGGCTCGGATTCTTGAGGCCGGCGCGCGAACGGCGAATGGCGCGCGTAATCACTTCGATCGCTTCGTCTTGGCCGACGACGCGCTCGTGCAGCAGATCCTTCATCTTCAGCAGTTTGGCGGTTTCGGCTTCGGCGAGGCGGCTCACCGGGATGCGCGTCCACGCCGATACGATGTCGGCGACGTTTTCCGCGGTCACGCGCAGAATGCGGTCGGCTTGCAATCGGCGTTCCTGCCACTGCTGCTCGAGGCGCGCCGCTCGAGGCGCAACTTCTCTTCGCGGTCGCGAATGGCGGCGGCTTTGTCGAACTCCTGATTCTTGACGACGGCTTCTTTTTCGGCGACAACCGAGCGCAGCTGCGCATCGATCTCGCGAACTTCCGGCGGCGGAAGCGTTGCCTGCAAACGTACGCGCGAACTCGCTTCGTCGATGAGGTCGACGGCTTTATCGGGAAGGAAGCGATCGGTGATGTAGCGATCGCTCAACTTTGCCGCTGCGCTCAGCGCTTCGTCGGTGATCTGAACCTTGTGGTGCGCTTCGTAGCGGTCGCGCAGGCCCTTAAGGATCTCGACCGTTTCGGCGACGCTAGGCTCGCCGACCATCACCGGCTGGAAGCGCCGTTCGAGTGCCGAGTCCTTTTCGATGTGCTTGCGAAATTCGTTGAGGGTCGTCGCACCGATGCACTGCAGTTCGCCGCGCGCGAGCGCCGGCTTGATGATGTTGCTGGCGTCGATCGCGCCTTCGGCTGCGCCCGCACCGACGAGCGTGTGCAGTTCGTCGATAAAAAGGATGATCTCGCCGGCGGCGCCGCGGATTTCGTCCATGACGCGCTTCATGCGCTCTTCGAACTCGCCGCGGTACTTCGTGCCGGCAACTAAGCCCGCCAAGTCGAGCGTGATGACGCGCCGGTCGCGCAGCGGTTCGGGAATGTCGCCCTTGATGACGCGCTGCGCCAGACCTTCGGCGATCGCCGTCTTGCCGACGCCGGGCTCGCCGATGAGCGCCGGGTTGTTTTTCGTACGCCGCGAGAGAATCTGAATGACGCGCTCGATCTCGTTGTTGCGGCCGATGACCGGATCGAGTTTGTTGTCGCGCGCGAGCTGGGTGAGGTCGCGCCCGTACGCGTCGAGCGTCGGCGTCTTGCTCTTGCCCTTAGGCGCGGGCGGCTGCCCTTCGGCCCCAAGCAGCGAGGTCGTCTGCACGCGGACCTTGGCCGGGTCGACGCCGAGGTTGGTGAGCACGCGAGCGGCGACGCCTTCGCCCTCGCGGATGAGTCCGAGCAGGAGGTGCTCGGTTCCGATGTAGTTGTGGTTGAGCTGGCGGGCCTCTTCGAAGGCGAGCTCGATGACGCGCTTGGCGCGCGGAGTGAAGACCATCTCCTGCTGGACGGTCTGGCCGCCGCGGCCGACGATGGCCTCGACTTCTTGGCGGACCTTGGCGAGGTTGACGCCGAGCGACTCGAGCACTTTGGCGGCAAGGCTCTCGCCCTCGGAGATGATTCCGAGCAGAATATGCTCGGTCCCTATGTAATTGTTGCCGAGGCGCTGCGCCTCTTCTTGAGCGAGCACGATGCTACGACGCGCTCGCTCGGTGAAGGGCTCCCACATTGACATCGGTTTCGGCTATCCTTTCCGCGCGTTACCTTGTAACTCTACCGCAGCCGGACCGGTTTCGTAACGCGAACCGCCTTAAGTCTCTTGTCGGACGCGGGGCTTGCCAGGTCCTTCCTTAAAGGGTGTTCCAGGTGTTTTGCGAGGGTACGCGGGGAATCCCGACTCATGCCGACCGTTGAGCAGGTGCGCGATGCGCTCGTCGACGTCAAGGACCCCGAGTTGAACCTCGGCATCCTTGAACTGGGTTAAGTTTACGACATTGCAGTCGAAGGCGAAAACGGCGAGCACGTCAACGTCATGATGACGCTGACCTCGCCGATGTGCCCGGTCGGGCCGATGTTCAAGAAGTCGGTCGAAGACAAAGTGCTCTCGCTCGAGGGCGTCAAAGACGCGAACGTCGAGATCACCTTCACACCGCCGTGGGACCCACGCACCATGGCATCCGACGACGTGAAAGTGCTGCTCGGTATCTGGTAAGCCCCTCAACCCAAAGGAGCACCGTCATGAATCGTAGCCGCTTCTTGCTTTCCTCTGCGTCGGCCACCGCACTCGCCGCCTGTTCGTCCCCTAACGCATTCATCGAACCCGTATCGCGCGGATTCCAGCGCCAAGGTTCGCCGTTCGCAAAGACCCTCTTCACGCGGATGGAGATCGAAGAGTTCAGCAAGCACCCCGATCTCGTAGCAGCACTCCGCACGGGCATTCAAACGATGCGTGACGTCGTCGACCCGAGAAACACGGGAAGCTACAAATACTGGCACAACAGCCACTGGATGCCCGCCGGCAATCCTCCGCCCGATATGATTTCCGTTTGGAATCAATGCAAGCACGCAGATTCATTTTTCATCTCGTGGCACCGCGGCTTCTTATACTACTTCGAACAAATATTGCGTCAGGCGTCGGGCAACAAAAACTTTTGCTTGCCGTATTGGGACTACTACAAGAATCCGAATCTTCCGAAGATCTTTACCGAACCGACGCTGAAGGACGGCGCCGCCAACCCGCTCTACTGGTCGAGACGGCAGCGTACGAACGTGCCAGGTTTGACGTTTAGCGCGTTCGACGACAGCGTGACCGTCTTTCCGTGGGGACCGGGCACAACTTTCGAGGACCTGGCCGAGCGCAATCCGCACAACCGCGTGCACGACCAAGTCGGCGGCTCGATGGGGCAAGTGCCATCAGCGCCTCAGGACCCCATCTTCTGGGTGCATCACTGCAATATCGACCGCTATTGGTCGGCGTGGATCGCGGCGGGGAATGGCCGTCACATGCCGCCTGACAACGACGGGCTGTTTTGGAACCAGCGGTTTGCCTACAACCTCGGCGGATCGTGGAACGTCAGCGTTCGTGAAATGAACGATTCGAAAAACCTCGGGTATACCTACGATAGCCTTTCGCTGCCCACGCCGCCGCGGAACGCTTTACTGCCGGCACGGCCGCCGGTTGCTGCGAGGGGTGTGCAGAACTCCGCCGGCGCGATCTCGCTGGGCCTGCGACCGGTAACGATTGAAATTCCGCTCGAAGGCCTCGTCGCGAGCGCACGCTCGGTGTCGATTGAGCTCGACGGAGTGCAACTTACGGCTCTTGGCGCACGCGGCGGCTACAGTTTCGGAGTCTATGCCAATCTACCGATGGCCCGAGCGCCGATTACGCAGGCACGCTCGTTCGAAATCGGTGAGTTCGGGAGCTTCGAACTGTCGATGCCGCGCATGAACGGCATGGCGATGTCGCCGGGCGGCGCGAGGACGCTTCAATTCACGGCGACCGGACCGGGGACATCGCTGTTCCTCTCCTTCGTCGCCTTCGGTGGCCCGGCCGGCGTGACCAGCGATGCGGAACTCGTGCGGATCGGCCGGATCAGCGTGGCGCCGCATTAGCGCAGATGAGTTGACAGCGCGTGGTACGATAGGCCTGTTATGAAACCCGTTCGTTTTGGGGTATTTCCCGCTCACACGCACCGATAACCCGGACCGAACGCTCGTTGGTTCTGAAACCGAGGTTATCGCCTCGGTTTCTTCTTTTTGACGAGGAGCAAGCATCTTGCGACGGCTTTCATATTCTTTCGACTCGCGCTGGAGCGCGCTGATCGTCCTGTGCACCGGAATGTTGATGATCGTTCTCGACAACACGGTCGTCAACGTCGCGCTTTCCTCCATTCAGCACGACCTCGGCTTTACCAACGCCGGGCTCGCGTGGCCCGTAAATGCGTACATGATCGCATTCGGCGGTACGTTGCTGTTGGCGGGTCGCTTGGGCGATCTCGTCGGTACGAAACGCATCTTTGCGGTCGGCATCTGCATTTTCACCGTTGCCTCGTTACTCTGCGGCCTTTCGAATTCACAGTGGATGTTGGTCGGCGCGCGCTTCGTTCAAGGCCTAGGAGGCGCGATGGCGTCGGCGGTCATTTTAGCGATGATTTTCACCACGTTCACCGGCGCGCACGACCGCGCGAAAGCGCTTTCCGTGTTCAGCTTCACCGCCTCGGCCGGCGGATCGGTGGGACTGCTCGTCGGCGGCGTACTCACGCAAGCCCTCAATTGGCACTGGATCTTTTTCGTGAACGTTCCCATTGGAATTGCCACATATTTCTTTGCGAAGCGCATTATCCCGGATGCGCACGGCATCGGCATACAGGAGGGCGCCGACGGCTTCGGAGCGTCCATGTTGACGCTGTCGCTCATGCTGGCGGTCTACGCGGTCGTGCAGGTGCCTCAAGGCGAATCGTTGTGGCAGATCGGGGCATGCGGCGCGGTCAGCGTCGCCCTTATGGCGATGTTCGTCGTTCGTCAGGCACGCAGCGAGAAGCCGTTGCTTCCCTTGCACGTATTTCGTGCCCCCAACGTCGTCTGGAGCAACGTCCTTCAAGTGCTCGTCGTCACCGGTCTGTTTGCGTTCTTCTTCCTTTACTCGCTGTACTTGCGCCGAGTGCTGGAGTACGACGCGATCCGAACGGGGCTCGCATTCCTTCCGATCACGATCGCAATCGGCATCCTCTCGGTTGGCCCGTCGGCACGCCTCATGCAGCGTTTCGGACCGCGCGTACCGCTGATCGCGGGTCTTCTCTTGTCGGCAGCGGGCCTCGCGGTGTTTGCGCTTGCGTCCCCGCACGCGTCGTTCGCAGCCGTGATTCTTCCGGCAATGTTGCTCATGGGCGTCGGGATGGGCATCGCATTCCCGTGCGTGATGGATTTTGCCATGTCGACCGCCACCCCATCGGACGCCGGGCTCATTTCCGGATTGGTCAATACCAGCGCCGAGGTCGGCGGGGCGCTTGGTCTCGCGGTGCTCGCTGCAATCGCTGCCACGTACACGAGCTCCGCTCTTTCCGCCGGGCTCTCATCCTCGGAAGCGCTGACCGCGGGGTATCGCCTTGCATTCGGCATCTGCACGATCTGCCTGCTCTTGAGCGCCGCGATATCCGCGTTTGGATTGCAGATGCCGAGGACCACTCGCGAAGGGTGCGCGCGCGGTGCCGTGCAACACGCACGACGATGAAGACGACGCGCGAGAAGTACGACGAGCTCGCCCGAAAACGCCGCCAGGCGGAGACGCCCGGTGGCAGCGAGGCTGCCGAAAAGCAGCACGCGCGCGGTAAGCGCACCGCCGCCGAACGCGTCACGGCGCTCGTCGATTCCGGCTCCTTCACCGAGTTCGACCGCTTCGTCGTGCACCGCACCAACGCGTTCGGGCTCGACGAAAAAGAGTTTCTCGGCGACGGCGTCGTGACGGGACGCGCCACCATCGACGGCCGCCAAGTCTTCCTCTTCTCTCAAGATTTTACGGTTCTCGGCGGCTCGCTGGGCGAAGCGTACGCCGAAAAAATCTGCAAGGTGATGGATCTCGCGGTGCGCACCGGCGCGCCGATCGTCGGCATCAACGATTCGGGCGGCGCACGCATTCAGGAAGGCGTCGTTTCGCTCGGCGGCTATGCCGAAATCTTTTGGCGCAACGTGGCCGCCAGCGGCGTCGTTCCGCAAATTAGTCTGATCGCCGGACCGTGCGCCGGCGGCGCGGTCTACTCGCCCGCAATCACCGATTTCATCCTCATGACCGAACGGATCTCGCAGATGTTCATCACCGGCCCCGAAATCATCAAGACGGTCACCGGCGAGGACGTGACGTTTGAAGAACTCGGGGGCGCCACGACGCACGCAACGCGCAGCGGCGTCGCGCATCTGGTCGCATCCGACGAAGACGAACTCAACGCGTTGACGCGTTCGCTGCTGTCGTATCTTCCGCAGAACAATCTCGAGGATCCGCCGCGCTTCGCCTGCGACGACGATCCGCATCGTAAGGTCGACGCGCTCGACGACGTCGTTCCCGAGGCGGCCAACAAACCGTACGACATGCGCGATGTCGTCACGGCCGTGCTCGATTACGAGGACTTCTTCGAAATCCAGCCGGCGTATGCGCGCAACGTGCTCTGCGGATTCGGCCGCGTCGCGGGACGCACCGTCGGCATCGTGGCCAACCAGCCGAACGTGCTCGCGGGCGTGCTCGACATCCGCTCGTCGGTCAAGGCGGCGCGCTTCGTGCGCTTTTGCGACGCCTTCAACATTCCGCTCGTGACGTTCGTCGACGTTCCCGGGTTCTTGCCGGGAACCGATCAAGAGTACGGCGGCATCATTCTTCATGGTGCGAAACTGCTCTACGCGTTCGCGGAGGCAACCGTTCCGAAGATTACGATCATCACGCGCAAGGCATACGGCGGCGCCTACGACGTCATGGCGAGCAAACACATTCGCGCCGACGTCAATCTCGCGTGGCCGACCGCCGAGATTGCGGTGATGGGCGCTGAGAGCGCGGTCAAGACGATCTTCCGGCGCGAAATCGCGGCGGCGCCCGATCCGGCGGCGCGCATGGCGGAGATGGTCGAGGAGTATACCGAACGCTTCGCTAGCCCGTACATCGCGGCGCAGCGCGGCTACGTCGACGACGTCATTCCGGCGCACCAGACGCGCGCTGCGATCGCCGATGCACTCGACATGCTCTCGACCAAACGGGTCGAGCGGCCGAAACGCAAGCACGGCAATATCCCTCTGTGATGCGCAAGATTACTGCGGCCGCTGCGTTGGCTGCCGGGCTGCTCACGCCGGCCTTCGCGTCGGCCGCAAGCGATCCCGGACACATCGATGCGTACGTGACGCCATACTACAACTCGGCGGGTCCGGCCGTTCGGGTCGGAACCTACAGCGCGGGGCTGGCTTCCAATAACCAGGCGACCGTCGTGGCGACGATTCTTCAGATGAAGCAGCACTGGAGCCGGCTAAATTTCCTCGAGCTCTACGTCGCCGCGATTCGTTTGTACGATCTCGGCTATCGCAACGAGGCAACCTACTGGTTTTACTCCGCACAATACAAAGGACGGCAGTTTGCTCTGTTAGCCGACCCAAAGCGGTTGGGCAGCATCGGCAATCGCGCCTTCGAACTCTACCACGCGCAGGATGGGTTTCTTCAACTCGTCGGACCGTCCATCAACGGCTACGCGTTCGGCGACATAGACCCGCTGGTGCGCACCATCCGAAAGGTGCAGAGCGAAAATCATACCGTCCTGGATATGCCGGCGCTCTATCCGGGCGTCGCATTTATCCCAAAGGCGCAGTGGCAGCGCGCGAACGAAAAACTCAATGCCGGTTTAGGCGAACTCGCATCGTCACTCGCCGGCAGTAAAGCCGACATCGCGCGGGAGCGCGCGCAAAACGGAACCCAGGCGCGTTTGGCACACTTGACCAGCCGTCCTTTCCCGTGAGGTGAACGTGTACATTCTCCGCCGCGTCGTCGCCGCATCAATCTGCGTTCTCCTCACGACCGGAATCACGGCGCGCGGGTTCACGCCTTCGCAGTTGGCCGGCGAGACGCGTTACGAGGGTATCGTTGCGGCGTCGCCGTCGGAGTCGCAAGCGCGGCGCGACGAAGTCGCGCTGGCGGGATACGTGCACCGCATGGGAACGCCCGGCGACCTGCGGACGGCGCAATACGTGCAGGCGGAACTGACGAAAGCCGGGTGGGATGCCAAGCTCGTCACCTATGACGTTCCCATCGCGTGGCCGACGCAACATCGCTTGACGCTTCTGGGCGCGCATCCCCACGACATCAGTCTCTACGAGCCGGCGGTCGCGGGCGATCCCTACTCACACAATCACGCGGCGATCGGCATTCCGTATTCGGGTTACAGCAACGACGGCGACGTTACCGGGCCACTCGTGTACGCGAATCATGCCGTTGCGGACGACTTCGCGGCGTTGGCGCAGAAGCACGTCGACGTCCGCGGCGCAATCGTCGTTGCGCGCGGCGGCGGCGGCGCGCTCACCGCCAAAGCGTTTGAAGCGGCGAAGCACGGCGCGAAAGCGGTGCTGGTATTCAACGACCCGCTGACGAGCGGCTATTTTATGGGCGAAACCTATCCGCGCGGGGCGTGGCGACCGCTGGGCGCCGCGGTGCGCAACACGATGACGTTCACGAACGATCCCGGAGACCCAACGGCGATCGGGATTCCCGTACCCGGCGCGCAGCACAAGGCGTTTTCATCAATCAAGCTGCCGTCAATTCCGGAATCGCCGATTACCGGTGCGGTGGCGCGCGAACTGCTTGCCGCAATGGGCGGCCCCGTCGGCGCGGCGGACTGGCATCCCGGATTTGCGTTTCCGCTGCATCTCGGCGGCGACGTGCGCGCGCACTTCGTGCTGAAAACGCGGCGATTTTTGGGTCCGATTTGGGACGTCATCGGCACGATGCCGGGTGCGTCGACGAACGGCCAAATGGTGGTGGTCGGCGGGCATCGCGACGCGTGGACGTACGGCGCGGTGGATCCGATTAGCGGGACGGTCGACCTATTGCAGCTTGCGCGCGCCTTCGGAAAACTCAAGGCGGCGGGATGGCAACCGCAGCGGACGATCGTCATCGGTTCCTGGGACGGCGAAGAGCTCAACCTGTTCGGCAGCGACGAGTGGGTCGAGCAGCATCAGGAGGCGCTTCGGTCCGGGTGCGTTGCATACGTGAATACCGACGAAGTCGCGTTTGGGCCAACGTTTTACGCTGCGGCGACGCCGGATCTGGCGGCCATGCTGCGCGACACTTCCACCGCCGTTTCGGCGCCCGGTGGCCGCGATTTACTTTCGGAATATTGGCAGAAGCAGGATCCCAAGCGTGAGGTTTCGGCGATCGGCGGCGGCAGCGACCACGAGCCGTTCGTCTACCGCCAGAATATATCGGCCGCAGCCGGTGCCTTCGGCGGTCCCTTCGGAACGTATCACTCCGCGTACGACGATCCGGCATCGCTTACCGTGTACGATCCGGGAATGCACGAAGCTGCGGCGGCGGCGCGCTTTACGTCGATCGTCGTCCTGCGCTTAGCGGATGCGACGTACCCGGATGTGCGATTGGCAACCCTTGCGACGGCGCTCCGTGAGCGCATTGCGGATTTCGCGAAGGCGAAAGGCGACGACACCCGTCGCGCGGCCGTCGTCGCTGCACTCGGACCCAGCGCCGACAGCTTCCTCGCGGCTGCGACTCAGCTCGATGCAGCGGCCGACGCCGCGATTCAACGCGGTGATACCGAGGCGGCGTCTACGTTGTACGGCCGGTTGCGCGCGGCGGAAAACGCATTCTACCAGCCTTCCGTGCCGACGTGGAACCGCAGTTTGCTTTACGATCTCCATGGCGACTCCGGCGTTTTGCCTTCGCTAGACGCAACGCTTCCCGCCGACGGCGGCAACGCCGCACTGTCCACGCTGCAAGATGCCTTCAAAGCCGCCACCGCCGCCGCCGTATCACGCTGAGCGCAGCCGATCCGTGTCACGCTGAGCGAAGCAACTCCGTGTCACGCTGAGCGCAGCGAGCGGCGTCGAAGCGCCGGCACCCTGTGTCACGCTGAGCGAAGCAACTCCGTGTCACGCTGAGCGCAGCGAGCGCAGCGTGACTCATCCAGCGTGACACATTTTCTTTCGCTCAGCGTGACACGGTTACACATCCAGGGCGGTGGCGGCGGCGGAGTCTTCCGACCAATCGGCGCCGAGCGCCAGCGTAGCTTCGAAATCCTCGCCGAGAGCGTCGCGCAGGGCCGCCGTGATTCGATCGTACTCCTGGCGTTCCGTATATTCGCGATACGCCTCCAGTTTTGCGAGCCGCGCGTTCACGAAGCCGAGCAACATTGCGGCACGCTTGCGCGTATCGCTGGCGGTGCCTTGGTTGCCGGCGTTATCCGTATCGCGGGGATGCAATATGCCGATTGCCGCCAAATGCTGCAGCACGAATGCCGTGAGCACCGTTTGCCGGACGTCGCGAACGGCGAGCAGCGCCTCCGCTCCGCAAGCGCGCGCATCGTCGAAACGGTCGAGGGCAATCAGATAGGCTGCCATGTTGCAAAGATCGTTTGCGGCGGAGCGGCGATTCTGCGTCGCGACGTGGCCGGTGTGAGCCTTCTCGGCCAGCGCAAGCGCCGCAGCGGCGTTTCCGGAGGCAAACTCAACCTCCGCGAGATTGCCCGCAATCGACGCAGCGGCTCGTTCGAGATTGAGCGTTTCGTAGAAAACGAGTGCCTCGGCGTACAACCGTCTCGCTCCCTCGACGTCGCCGCGTCGAGAATGCGCCGTTCCGAGGTCGCCGAGCACGAGCGCCTGCATGCGGCGATTGTTGAGGGAGCGCGAAATCGCAAGCGCCTCCTCTAGCAGCCTCTGCCCTTCTTCCGACCGGCCTAGTCCGCCGAGCGCATTTCCCGCGGCTTCCAGCGCACGCGCTCGCTGCAAGTCGTCGAGGCTCTCGACAAATTCCGAGGCCCGTTGTGCCGCCGACAGTGAAGCCTTGTATTCGCCGAGCGATCCGCACAACTCCGCATCGGCAACGTAGAGGCGTCCCTGCAAGCCAGGCGGCGTTTCGCCGCTCGTGCATTCGATCGCGAGGCGAACCCATCGCCGCCCTTCTACCGGCGCAATAGAGTACCAGACGCGAGCCAGCGCCGCAGCAAGCATCTGGCCGGAACGCACGTCGTGCCGATCGGCAAGAGCCCAGGTGAGCGCCGCGCGGAAGTTATCGATTTCCGCTTCGGCATCTCGAAACCACGCCCGATCCGGCGCATCGTACCACTCCCGATCGAATCGCTCGGCCACGTGCAGAAACGCCAACGCGTGTTGCTCCGCGATAGTGTCTGCTTCGCCGTACTCGGCGAGTTTTTCGAGAGCGTACTGGCGCGTCGCTTCGAGAAGGTGATAGCGCGCATCGCCGCGTTCGAAATCGACGGCGACCAATGATTGCGCGACGAGTGACGATAGCAACTCCAGCAAATCGCTGGGCGGAAGCCGTTCGTCGCAGCAGACGTCGCTGGCGGCTTCGAGCGAAAAGGCTCCGGCAAACGCGGCGAGCCGAGTAAAGAGCCGGCGCGCCTGCGCAGAGAGCAGGGCGAAGCTCCAGTCGATGACGGCGCGCATCGTGCGATGCCGCGGAACGGCTGCAGCGCCGTCACCGGAAAGGACTTCGAAGACGCTATCGAGGCGTTGGCAGATTTGATTCGGAGAAAGAACCGCCGTCCGTGCTGCAGCCAGTTCGATCGCCAACGGCAATCCGTTGAGCCGCCGGCAGATGTCAACGATCGGCTTTACGTTCTCACGCGCCAGCTCGGCCCTCGAATCGCTCGCCCTCATCCGGTCGACGAAAAGTTCAATCGCACCGTAACGAAGCGCATCTTCGGGCGCCGGCCTTCCGCCCTGCGGAACCGCAAGCGGCGGGATGCGATACGCGCGCTCGCCGCTCACGCTCAGCGGCACACGGCTGGTCGCCAACAGCGCAACGTTCGCACATTCGCGCATGAGCAAGCCGACGACCGTCCGCACTCCGGACACGACCTGCTCGCAGTTGTCGAACACGATCAGCGCTCGCCTCTGCGCGACGTAGGCAATTAGCGTTTCCAGCAGCGGACGATTCGGCGATTCTTGGACGCGAAGTGCGCTCGCTACGGCTTGCGGCACGAATGAAGGATCGGCAAGGGGCGACAAATCGACGAACCACACGCCGTCGGGGAAAGTGTTGAGCAGTGCGTTGCCAACGGCCACGGCGAGGCGCGTCTTCCCCGCGCCGCCGGTGCCGACGATCGTAACGAGCCGCTCGCGGGCAACGAGCGCGGCGACTTCTGTTACCGCTTCCGCGCGGCCGAAAAACGCGGTGAGTTGGCGGGGCAAGTTGTGCGCCGCCGGTGCGACGGATTCTTCGAAACGCGATTCGCGCGCGCGGTTGGCTGCCGACTCGAGCTCGGTGCGTGCTGCGCCGGTAAGGCTTAGTGCGTCGGCGATGCGTTCGAGGGTGTGGCGATATGGAACTTTGCGACTGCCGCGTTCCAATGCAGAAACGGCCTGTACGCTAATCAGCGCGCGATCGGCGAGCATTTGCTGCGAAAGACCGGCCTGCATCCGAAGACGCTTTAGCAGGCCGGCTAGATCGGCGCCGCCACGCACTACGAAACGATCGTCAACCTTGTGGACGGTGCGATGCGGCTAGGCGCCGGGTGCGGGTGCGATTCCGTAGGGGTCGCCGTCGATCGACGTCGTCTGCGATTTAATTTCGCCCGTCTTGGGATTTACGGCGTCAATATAGCCCGCCGCATCGGCAATCCACAGATTCTTGTGCTTGGCATCGAAGTTGATATTCGTCGGCAAACCAAATCCGGTGGCAAAGAGTTTGCAGCGCGATGTCTGACGGCACTTATAAACCCCGTTGGCTTCGTCGACGTAATACAAGTCGCCGGCCGGGTCAAAGGCCATTCCGCCGGCATGCGCGATGCCCGACGCCACCAGCGTTCCGGTTCCACTGCATTGTTGGAACTCCACGATCGAGCCGAGCGCGCCCGGCTTGCTCGCGTCGTTGAAACTCCAGAAACAGTTGCCTTGCGGATCGATCGCGATTCCCTGCCCTTGCACCGCGCCGCTGCCGTAGGTGAGCACGCGCGACGGCGTCGACCCGCGATCGAGGTAGACGCTCACGCTACCCGTGCCGCTGGTCCCGCTCGTAGCGTTCGAAACGGCGACGAGGTTCCGGTCCGCGGTGACGGCGACGTCGACAGGCACTTCGCCACCGTCGTCGAGCGTTCGAACCGGTCCAATCGGGCCCTTGCGGGTGGAACGATAGACGAGCACGTCGGCGGCGCCCGCGTTGGCCAGATACCACCAGCCGGTCGGAGTGGCCACCGTCCCTTGCGGCGCCGCGATGCCGACGGACAGCGTCTGGACGGGCGTCAGGGTGAGACCCTTGCGTTTGTAGACGGTCGCGGTGTTTGCCAACGTCTGCGCCGAGTACACGTCGTCGTAACCGTAGAATTGTGCGTCGGGCGAGAGCGGCCCGAACACCGACGAGGGATTCGCCAGCCGTTGCGGCGGCGTCGCAGGCCCGCCCGAGCAACCGGCCAGCAAGGCAACCGCCGTCAGGATAGAGACCGTACGCCGAGTCTCAGCGTGTGGAAACACAGCCCGGCAACCTTCAAGACGCCTGAAACGGCCCCTGCCCTCCTTCATAACACCAGGCAGAGCAACTGTAGCAGTAACTGTGTGGGCGAAATGAGGTTTCGAACGCCGTAAAACGGCTACGATTTTCGCGACCGGTGACGCGCGTAAGCGGGCTTCGCCGAGTCTGACTTGCTGCTACGAACGATAGGAGTCCACCAATGAAGAACTCTCCCGTTTGGGCCGCTCTGGCTCTCGGAGTCTCCATGGCGGCCTGCAGTGGAAACGGCGCGTCGCCCCTACCGTCGATGCCGGGTGTAAACGGCGGTGCCCCTGGACAGTCGCAAATCGAAAACGTCCCGCAAGGCTGGGCGGCTACGGCTACCCACGCTCTCCCCGACAAGAACTTCGCTCAGATTTCGAAACCGAACGCCGTACCGGCTACGATGCCGCTGCACGTCGTCGTCGGTCTCGCCATGCGCGACCGCACCGGCGCACAGCAGTACTTGCGCACGCAATACGCTTCCGGCGGTGCGAACTTTCACCGCTGGCTGACCCCGCAGCAATTTACTGCGATGTTCAATCCCACGCACGCGCAAGCCGCGGCCGTGGCACAGTATCTCGAACGGCAGGGCTTCACCAAAGCGACGATCGAGCCGAACAACTTGATCGTCAGCGCGACCGGCACCGTCGCGCACGCCGAGGAGGCGTTCCACACGTCGATCCAAGGCGTCATGGCGAACGGGAAACTCGTGTACGGCAACGTCAAGCCGGCATTCGTTCCCGCCAAGCTCAAGGGCGTCGTCATGGCGGTCCTCGGGTTGTCGAACGCGTACGAGATGCACGTTCATCTCAAGAAAACGCAATATCCACGCATGGCGCCGGCCTCTGGCACGCCTCCGCCGTGCTTGCAGGTCGTCAACGGGATCTGCATCGGTGGCGAATATGGGCCGCCGCAATACCAAGTGGCCTACGATGCTGCGTGTTTGGCCTGCAGCACCGGAAAAAAGACGGCGGTGGCGGTGATTGCCGAGGGTAACGTCAAGCAAGTCGTTAAGGATTTGCGCACGGCAGAAGCCTTTTGGGGACTGCCGAGAGTGAAGTATACGAAGGTGCAAGTCGGCACGCCGAGCGCCGATACGTCGGGCATCGACGAATGGGATCTCGATACGCAGATCTCCAGCGGTATCGCCGATAAACTCGAGGGGCTCTACGTCTACGACACGACGTCGCTCGGTGACTCGGACATTGCGCTTGCGTACAGCAAATGGGTCAACGACAATCTCACTCGCGCCGGCAACTCGTCGTTCGGCGAGGTCGAAAGCGTGGCGTTCGCAGACGGAGCCATGGCACTCGACGATCAGGAGTTCAATCAGGCAGCGTCTCAGGGCATGTCGATGTTCGCATCGACCGGCGACAACGGCACGGGGTGTCCGGTGCTGGCGGCGACCGGTGCGCCCAACAGCGGAGCGCCCGAAGTTTGCTATCCCGCATCGTCGCCGTACGTCGTTGCGGTCGGCGGCACGACGCTCGACACCAATGCGAACGGAAGCGAACCGGGCACGTACTACGGCGAGCACGTCTGGGTCGGAACCGGCGGCGGCTTCAGCGCCTTTGAATCGGCGCCGTATTGGCAAGCGAACGGCATCTGCGGCACGTGCGGCCCGGCTGCCATCCGCGGCCTCGCCGACATCTCGATGTGCGCGGATAACAACGGCTGCCCGATGGACGTCTTCGTCAACGGCGCACAGGAAGGCGTCGGCGGCACGAGCCTTTCGTCGCCGATGTCTATGGGAATCTGGGCGCGCCTGGAGACCCACTATCACAACCGGTTAGGCTTCGCGGCGCCCATTTATTACGGCGTGTACGGCTACTACGAACCGTGCCCGCTGCAATCGACGGCGTGCACGCCGTCGGGTGAGCCCGGCGACGATACGCCGGCGCTGGCGCCCGACACGACGGCTCCCATTGGCGGCTTCCACGACGTCCTTTACGGATCGAACGGAATCCCCAGTGCGGCAACGCCGGGATGGGACGAACCCTCAGGTCTTGGTTCGGTGGACTACTACGTCATGCAGCAAGATCTCGCAAACTCGATCTTCTAAGACCGGCCACCGAGCACAAGAGAGGAGGCGGCATTTCGGTGCCGCCTCCTCGATTTTACCACGGGACGGCACAACGCTAAAGGACGCGTGGAGTTCGTAGCGCACCTCCAATGGTGTGCACTGTGCGTTGCCGCCGTGCAACGCTCCTCGCTCCCGAAAGGAGTTCCATCGTAGCGATGCAGACGCGTTCGGATTTCATTGCGAGCGGCACTCTCGCATTTCTTGCGCCCGCGGCCGGAGCAAGCCCCGCGCCTTCGGCATCGCCGGCGCGGCCGGCATCATCGTCGCCGTCACCTTCGCCGTCACCTTCGCCGGCGCCGTCGCTGCCGCCGCTGCACTTCGATCTCGTCGCCTTCGATACGGTGCTCAACGTTACAGCGCCGCACCGTCATCTCTTCGCTTCTACGAAGCTCGACGGCGGTGTGGTGCTGGGCGGCATGCGCAACACGCTCAACGCCTATCACGACATCGGAATATCGCTCTCCGACGTGCGTCCGGTTGCGGTGTTCTATCACGGGCTGTCCGTAACGCTCGGTTTTGACGATACCGCGTGGAACGAATATTTCGTCCCGGTCTTCGTCACGAAACGCAAATCGGTCGACGCTGACGTCGCCAAAGACTTCGACAGCGTCTACGACGCAAAGAAGCGCGGTAACCCGTGTCTGCACAAGAAAGGCGGCCGCGAGGATATTTCCATCGAATCGCTGATCGCGGACGCCGGCGCGCACTTCTTCGTGTGCAATAACGCCGCCCAAGGCTTCGCGCGCTACATCGCCAAGCACCTCAACAAACCGGCGCCCGAAGTGTACGCCACTCTCGTAGCGCATCTGATCCCAAACGGCGCGCTCGTTCCCGCCGGCGTGTGGGCCGTCCATGCAATACAAGAGCGCCGATACACGCTGCTGCAATCGGCGCTCTAGGAGAAACCTCGTCTAAGGGCAAGGCGTCAGTTCACGGCTATGCCCCACGGGCCGGTCAACTGCGTGTTTCCGCCGGTAATCGTCCGCGCCGGCGGCACGTTGCCGTTGGAACTCGTCGGATAGACGGTCACGCTCTGGCCGAAGACGTTGGCAACGTAGAAGGACGTGCCGCTTACGGCGATGCCGTACGGAAAGTTTAATCCCGTATTGCCGCCGCTGACAGTTTGGAGCGGCGCCACATTACCGTTGGCCGTAGACGGATAGACGGTCACGATGCTGCACGTATTGTTGCAGTCGTTTGCGACGTAGATCTTGTTGCCTCCGTAAGCGATTGCGAGGTCGCCGGAGAGGCCCGTGTTGGCACCGGCGATCGTTTGAACGGGCGTGGCGTTCCCGTTTGCCGTGGGGCCGTACACCGTGATCGTGCTGTTCTGGATGTTTGTGACGTAGATTCTTCCGTTGGGTTTTAGAGCGAGGCCGGACGGCTGCAGCAGACCGGTGTTCGCACCTGAAATAGTGCGGATCGGCGCGACGTTGCCATTTGCACCGGCGGCGTAGACGGTAACGGTATTGTTATTCAAGTTGGCAACGTACATTCTGCCGGTTGAATCCAACGCGATTCCGTGCGGTCCGTTCAGCCCCGTGTTCGGGCCCGCGAGCGTCGCATTGGGCGCGATGTTACCGCCCGCTCCCGCGAGATAGAGGGTCACGCTATTGCCGCTGTTGTTAGAAACGTACACGTTATGCGACGAATCGAGCGTAACGGCTACCGGGTTATTCAGCCTTGTATTGCTACCGCTGATGGTACGAACGGGCGTCACGTTGCCGTTCGAGTTCCGATGATATACCGTGACCGAGTTCGAGTTCGGGTTCGTAACGTAGATGCACGCCTGACTCACGCACGGAGTCGCAGGAAACGCTTTCGCGGCAGCAGCTCGAACGGCGTTTGAGCCGACTTGCGAAGAGGGGACGGTCGCGGTAGCCGCGCCGCACGACGTCAGCGCAGGTGCCGCAAGCGCCCACGCGCACAATGCGCTCGGGGCCGAGAGGTGAAACGATTTCATGGTTCTCCTTCAGTATTGCAACGGATTATGATTATGCTTCGAGCGTTTCGCTCCAGAAACGCCGGCATCGCGTCCGCTGGTAAAGCGGCGGACGCGACTACCGGATGAAGTATACCACGAATCGGGACAAACTTAGCCCGGTCCGAGGCGTATCAATGTGGAGGGCGGCCTCTCGGTCCGGCAACCATTCCATGCGGAACGCCTCCCCATACGCGGGGCGCCGCCATCATGCGCGGAGCTGAGGGCATGCGCGGAGCCGAGTGCATGCGCGGCGCCTGCGCGAACGCCGGGGCGCGGCGCGGAGCCGTTGCGAATCTCGCGTGCGCAGTTGAGGTTCTTGCGTGGGCCGTTGCGAATCTCGCGTGCGCGGCCGCGATGCGAGCGTGTGCGGCGGCGATGCGAGCGTGTGCGATCCGGGCATGTGCGGCCGCGATGCGAGTGTGTGCGGTCGCTATGCGAGCGTGTGCGGCTGCGCGACGGGCGTGGGCCGATGCAATCCTGGCGCGAGCGATTGCGTTTCGTGTGGCGACGTGGAAGGGCCGCACGGCGTGCGCGATTCGCGCGGGACCGATAACCCGGCGATGGACGATCGTTCCGTTTCGGCGCACGACGATCGTGTGGGTCACCCGAGCAACGCTATTGTTGACGACCGAGTATGCCGCCGCCGGCGCCACCGAAAACGCCGGATTCACGGCCGCCATCGCGTAACCTGGATAGTACGAATACGCGGCGACCGCAGGGTATGGCGCGGGATAGACGGCTGCCGGATACGCCGTCGGATAGGCGGCGCCGTATAGCGGCGCGTTCACTGCCGACGCGACTAAGCCTAAGACGCCGAGGCCTACCGCTGCACCCAAGAGCGACCCGCTATACGCCGGATACACCGTGGGTGCGTACGGGGAGTACGCTACGGCAGGTGCGTACGGAGCGTATGTTACAGCAGGTGCGTACGGCACAGGCGGCGCGTACGTTACGGCGGGCGCATACGGTATCGCCGGCGCGTACGCCGGCGTAGGCGCATACGGTATTGGTGCGTATGCCGCCGCCGGCGCTACCGGACACCACACCCAACCAACGCCCGGCTGCCACACCATCTGGTTGTAACTCAACGGCGTGCAGTACGGCGTTTGGATCGGAGGGATCGGCGGAGAATACGCGACGACACTCGGAGCGAATCCCGCGTAGAGAATCTGAGCATCGGCGGAAAGGGGGCTCATCAGCGCCGCGGCGGCGACGATCAGCCCAAGGATCAATCCTGCAAACTGTTCTTTTCTCATATGAGCTTCCTCACTGTTATATTGCACCCGCGCGCGTCGAGAGAAGCCGGTCGAGTATTAGCTTCCGATTAGAAGCCGGCGTCGATCTATCGGGCGCTCTGGAAGGCCGCCGAGGAAACAGCCGGGCGGCTCAGCCTTTCTCATCGTTTATCGCTGCGGCGCATTGCCGCCCGTTGTAGAATCGCCGTATGAGACGGGCAATTACGATCGCGATGGGAGTGCTGGCACTGTCGTGTAGTCTCGCGAAAACGCGAGCGCAGGATGCCGCGCCGTCTTCGACGCCCGAGTCCTTTTATTCCGCGGCCGTCGCATCGATGCGCGCGTTGCCGCAACCACGATACCTCACCTACACGATAGATGGCGACGGCGACAACCTGTCGATCGGCCTGCGAGTCATCCGGCATCTCGTCTGGCTGGAGATGACCACCGGGCCGGGGGCGTTTCCATCGGAATGGTCGATCCGTCATCGAACCGACGACTACGCATCCGAGATTACCGACTACGAGGGACGCAGGCTCGTCAGCACACGCGCCTTCTTCGACCCGACGTGGTACGGCGCGTTCCGGGCACTGCGCGACGGCATGCTCATGTATCAGCAACCCGAGCCGCCCGTCTCGGCGTCTGCGACGCCGACACCCGGACCTTCACCCGATTTACGGACGATCGCCGTCGTTACCGTCATGGGCAGCGCAGTCTATCGGGTGGAAGACAAGGGTCCCGCGGTGTGCACCGACGGCGATGAAGGACACGCTCTGCATCTCGTCTCACGCGAACCGAACCCGCGCCATCAACTGGCCGACGTCGTCGTCGACTTGCGGAACATGCATTTCTGTACGATGCGATTCAACGTTCGCGAATCGGGCTTCAGCGGATCGGTCGAGCAACACTATGGAACCGTCGGTGGTTATTGGCTGCAGACCGACGGCGTCATCGAAACCGGCGTACGCACGTTGGGCTTCATGGTGGGCCACGGCGTGTGGCGCTACCGGCTGACGCAGATGAGTTTTCCCAGATCCCTTCCGGCGGAAACGTTTCTTAGCCCGCCGTATCAATAGCTTTCCGGAAGGGGCTCGGCGACGGCGACGTAATACCATGTGACCGCCAATCGCGGGACCGCACGAGTATATCGTGCGGATACTCGATTTGAAGGAATGGAGCACTTCATGAGAGTTTCGAAGGTTTATCGGCCGGCGAGCATCTTTTTATTGACAGCAGTCGTATTGAGCGGCTGCGGCAAAGCCGGGAGTCAGTTTTCACCGCCGGCCGGATCGACGCCGATGGCGGCGGAAAACGGCCACCACGGCGGCGCGCATCCGGCAAATTGCACGCCCACGCTCTGGGCATCGTCGTTGAGCACCGGCAGAGTTAACGGATACCTGGCCGCAAATTCCGCGCCGTGCGTGAGTCTTCACGGATCCTACGCCGGCCTACATTTCCAACAACCGTACGCCGTGGCGATGGGCAGCAACCCCAACTACCTCTACGTCGCGGATCTGCTAAACGATCGCATCGTCGTCTTCGACGCCCAAGGCAACTACGTCAAGTGGCTGAACACGAAACTCGGAAATACCGACTACAATCCGTGGGGCGTTTGCGTCAGCCCCCAAGGCGTCGTGGGAGTTGGAAATATTCAGCAAGGCGCCGCGCAAGGCATCGTTGAGTTCTTTGCGCCAACCGCTCCGAGCGGCAGTCTGCCGACGGGGGACGCCACCGGGCAACTGCAGAGACAAACGTACTGCGCTTTCGACAGCGCAGGAAACTTTTTCGTGGAGGATGGTACGAGCAGCGGGACGTCGCACATCGACTATCTCGCCAGTGCCAACGTTGGTTTACCGGGCCAAACGCTCGTCGACGCGGGCCTTGGGAGCGGATCAACGTGGGTCGGGATGTATTCGCGAATCGACTCCCCCGCGGGCGACACGCTCAGCGTGGCGAGCAACACGCCGAATAACGCTGCGCAACTCGTGCAGACGTGGACCGTCAGTGGTCCGCCTGCCGGGCCGTTGACGCTTACGCCGTGCACGTGCTCGCCGTACCATTTCCACCAATTTCCGCATAACACCGGGAATATCGTCGACGGCGTGGCTCCGACAACCGGGGGAAGCGGCGGGTTTCTCTACTTCGCCGACTACGGCAAAGGGAGAATTCTTCAAGGTCCCGCCAACGGCGGAGTGGTGACGACCTACGAAACGTTGCACGGCGCACTGGGGGTCGCGACCAATCCCGGCGGCCAATACTAGCGGCGCCGGATCGACCGTTCCGTAAACCTGAGAGGCTCGCCGTGTCAAAGGGGCGCGGCGAGCCGTAATGGTATGTACGCCGGGTGAAACTCCTCGAGGGAAAGCGCGCCTTGGTCACCGGCGTTGCGAATCGCTGGTCGATCGCCACCGGAATCGCGCGTAAACTGCACGAGCACGGCGCCAAGGTCGCGCTGACCTATCAAGGCGAGCGCGTCCGCGACGAGGTCGAGAAACTCGCAAAGGAGCTCGACGGCGCGCACGTGGTGGAGTGCGACGTCTCGCGCGACGAATCGCTGGAAGCGATGCGAGCCGATCTCGCGAAAAGCTTCGGCTCGATCGACGCGCTGGCGCACTCGATTGCGTTTGCGAACAAGGAAGATCTCGCCGGTAAGGTTTTCGATACGTCGCGCTCGGGTTTTGCACTCTCACTCGACGTCTCATCGTATTCGCTGATCGCGTTGGTGAATGCGCTGCGCGAGGGCCTGAACGACGGCGCCTCGGTGGTTGCCCTGACGTACCTCGGCGCCACGCAGATCGTGCCGAACTACAATTTAATGGGCATCTCGAAGGCGGCACTTGAATCGATCGTGCGCTACCTCGCCTACGACCTCGGCGATCGGGGGATTCGGGTCAACGCCATTTCGGCGGGCCCGATCAAGACGGCGAGTTCCCGTCAAGTCGGCGGGTTCTCGCGCATTCTCGACGTCGTGCCCAAGGTCGCGCCGCTGCGGCGCAACGTTACGCCGGAAGACGTCGGCAATGCGGCCGTCTTTCTTGCGTCGGATCTTTCGTCGGCGATTACGGCGGACGTCCATTTCGTTGATGCCGGATATCACATGATGGGCATGTATCCACCGGATTTTGGGTCGGCGTGAAGGCGCCGGGGGCGGACGAACTTGCCGCAATCGCCGTCGCGCTCGCCGTCGCTACGCGGACCGATGATACTGCGGCGAGAGAAGTGCACGTAGCACCTTGGTTGCTGGCGATGCGCTATCCGGAACTCGAGTTCGACGACTTGCTTTCGCTCAGACACGCGTGTTCGACAAGATCCTAATCGCCAATCGCGGCGAGATTGCGGTTCGCGTCGCGCGCACGGCGCGTGAAATGGGCATCGCAACGGTTGCCGTCTATTCGGAACCCGACCGCGATGCACTCCACGTGCGGATGGCGGACGAAGCATACCTGATCGGCCCCGCGCCTCCGTCGCAAAGCTACCTCGACGGCGCAAAGCTCGTCGCCGTCGCATTGCGTGCCGGCGCACAAGCGGTCCATCCCGGTTACGGATTTCTCGCCGAAAACGCCGCCTTCGCGCGTGACGTGACCGCGGCAGAACTGACGTGGATCGGACCGCACGCCGATGCGATAGAGGCGATGGGCGACAAACTGCGCGCGCGGTCGGCAATGCAGGCCGCCGGCGTTCCGATCGTTCCCGGGGGCACCGAGCTTATTGCGGATGCGTCTGCCGCACGCCGGGCCGCCGAAGCGTTTGGATTGCCGTTGGCGCTGAAAGCGTCCGCCGGCGGCGGCGGCAAGGGTCTCAAGGTCGCGCGTACGGCCGAGGAGATCGAATCGGCGTTCGAAACGGCTCGCCGCGAAGCTGAAACCTACTTTAAGAACGGCACGATTTACGCCGAGCGATATCTCGAGAATCCGCGCCATATCGAACTTCAGGTGCTGGCCGACAAGCACGGTCGGATCGTACACGTCGGCGAGCGCAACTGTTCGTTGCAGCGGCGTCATCAAAAACTGTGGGAAGAGGCGCCGGTTACGCTCCCGCACGCGTTGCGGCAGCGAATGCGCGAAGCGGCGGTCGCAGCTGCGCGCGCGATCGGCTACGATTCGGTGGGCACGATCGAATGTCTCGTCTCGGGCGACGAATTCTATTTTCTCGAGATGAATACGCGGATTCAGGTGGAGCACACGGTAACTGAGATGGTTTCCGGCCTGGATTTAGTTCGCGAGCAGATCCGCGTTGCGGCCGGCGAGCCGCTGGGGTTTACGCAGGACGATATTGCGTTCTCGGGATGGGCGATCGAGGGGCGCGTGAACGCGGAGGATCCGGCAAACGATTTTCGCCCTGCGCCGGGGAGGATCACCGCGTATCGCGAGCCGGCCGGGCTTGGCGTGCGCGTCGATTCGGCGGCGTTCGCCGGTTGGACGATTTCGCCCGACTACGATTCGATGATTGCGAAACTCGTCGTCTGGGCGCCGACGCGTTCCCAGGCAATTGCGCGGTTACGCCGGGCGATCGACGAGTACGTCGTCAAGGGCGTGCCGACGACGCTGCCGCTGCTGCGAGCACTGTGCGACCAACCCGAAGTCGTAAACGACACGTACGGCACCGCAACGCTCGAAGCGTTCGCGCGTACGTTGGGGAACGCTCCTTCGACTGCGCTCGCTAACGCTCGCTTCGCTCAGGATGACACAAAAAGCTTCGCTCAGGATGACACAAAAAGCTTCGCTCAGGATGACACAAAAAGCTTCGCTCGGGATGACACCGGTGAAGAGACGCAATTCGCGTCGAGGTGAACGATCGGCTCTTTCGCGTACGGCTCGTCGATCTTCCGCAGAAAAGCGGAAACGCGAACGGGGCGGTGCGCCGGCAGGCGCCTCGGCTCGGCGGAGTTGCAAAGTCGAAGAGCGCAATCGGGAACGCGGTATTGTCGCCGATGCACGGCATCATCGTCGACATCGGCGTCGCCGCGGGCCAGCGCGTCGAAGAGGGACAAGTCGTCGCAGTGGTTGAGGCGATGAAAATGATGAACGAGATTCGAGCCGAGCGCGGCGGGACGGTGGCACGCATTCACGGCACCGCCGGCGATGCGGTCGAGGCCGGTTCGCCGCTCGTCACCTTGACGTGAGGTTCTTACTCGGCGTCGTCGCGTTCGCCTCGCTGGTGTATGCGAGCGCGTGGAATCAGGCGCCGGCGCAAACGCCCGTCGCCTCGCCCGCGCCGGCCGCATCAGCGGCACCGGCGGCAACTCCGGCCGCTTCTCCTTCTCCGCCGAGCGATCCGTGCGGTTCGATATTGTCGATCGTGAACCGGCCGACGTTCGGCACCGGCGTCTGCACCGTTCGCACCGGTGAATTCGACATCGAAAACGGCTACACGAACACCGTGACGACGGGCAGCGGCGGCGGCAACTTCGTCGTCTATCCGCAGTCGCTGATTCGCTTCGGCACGTTCGATCCGCATTTCGATCTCGAGTTCGGGGCGCCGAGCGAAGCGCGCACCTCGGTGGGCGCTCCGGTCGTTTCAGGCGCGACCGATCTCAGTCTCGGAGCTAAATACGAACTCGGGTACACGTCGAACTTCCTGTATGGCGTTAACGCCGTCGTCACGGTTCCCAGCGGCACGCACGCGTTCACGGCGGGCAACGCGCAGTTTACGGGCAACTTCAACTGGGCGTATACGGTCAACTCCGTCATCGGCGTAGCCGGGACGCTCGGTGCCAATGCATTCAGCGGCGCGAACTCCTCCGGTGCACCGCAATCGTATTTCGCGTTTACGCCGACGCTCAGCGTTACGGCCGCGCTTCCGGGTCCCTCGGAGCTCATTGCGGAGTATGCCTTCTTCTCCTCGGCCGGCCCGAACTTAGGCGGCAAGAGTTGGTTCGATTTCGTCTACGTGCGCGACTTCGGCGGCTCGGTACAGTTCGACGTCGAGTACGGATTTTCGCCCACCCTTATCGGCGGCCAGCGCCAGCACTACGTGGGAGCCGGCCTGTCGTTTTTGCATCAGTAATCGCGGCCCTTCGCCCTTCGACTTCGCGTGCTTCGCACGCTGCGCTCAGGGTGACACCAATAGGCTCGCGGCGGTTAGGATGACAAAGCCGAAGGTTGTGGAAGGGACTGCGCTACAGGAGGATACGCGATGAATAGTGTGCCGGCTTTCAACATCGGAAACACCGCCTTTATGTTATTGTGTGCGAGCCTGGTGATGCTCATGACGCCCGGGCTCGCGTTTTTCTACGGCGGGCTCGTGCAGCGCAAGAACGTGCTCACGATCATGATGCAAAGCTTCATGTCGCTGGGATGGACGACCGTGCTGTGGTTTGCATTCGGCTATTCGGAATCGTTCGGACCGACGTGGCACGGCATCATCGGAAACCCGACCACCTACGCGTTTCTTCACGGCGTCACGCTGAAGACGATGTTTACGGGCAACGACGCGGGCATACCGCTCATCGTCCACATCGCCTATCAAATGATGTTCGCGATCATCACTCCCGCGCTCATCACCGGAGCGTTCGCCAACCGCGTAACGTTCAAAGCCTACTTCTGGTTCTTGACGGGCTGGCTGGTCTTCGTCTATTTCCCGTTCGTGCACATGCTGTGGAGTCCCGACGGCATTTTGGCGAAGTGGGGCGCGCTCGATTTCGCCGGCGGCATCGTCGTGCACGCGTCGGCGGGATTCGCCGCGCTCGCGTCGGTGCTCTACGTCGGCCGCCGTCACGTGGTGGAAGGCAAACCGCACAACGTTCCGCTCATTGCGCTGGGCACCGGTTTGCTGTGGTTCGGCTGGTACGGTTTCAACGCCGGCTCCGAGCTGCGCGTCGATGCGGTGACCGCTTCGGCATTTCTCAACACCGACATCGCGGCGTCGTTCGCGGCGATTACGTGGCTACTCATCGAGTGGGCGAGCGGCCGCCAACCGAAGTTCGTTGGTCTGCTCACCGGCGCGGTCGCCGGCTTGGCGACGATCACGCCCGCGGCCGGCTACGTGTCACCGACCACCGCGGTCATCATCGGCGTCGCTGCTGGCCTCGTGTGTTACTACGCGGTCGCGCTGAAGAACCGGCTAGGTTGGGACGATGCACTCGACGTGTGGGGCGTTCACGGCGTCGGCGGGTTCTTGGGCATCGTGCTGCTCGGCGTCTTCGCTTCGACGCTGTGGAATCCGAACGGCGCCGACGGTTTGCTGCGCGGCAATCCGGCGTTCCTCGGCAAGCAGTTCGTCTCGGCGCTGGTTTGCAGCGCGTGGGCCTTCGGCTTTACCTACGGCATGCTGTATCTCATCAATTTCATCACGCCGGTGAAGGTCGACGAAGCGACCGAGCAGGCTGGACTCGACGCGGCGCTCCACGGTGAGGAGGCGTACCCGTTAGGCGTCTAGTTCCGCGCTGCAATTTCGCACGCCCCGTTGCGGCGGCGCTCGCGTTGCTTTGCGCAACCGGCGCCGCCGCCCCGGCGATCGTCAAATCCGACGATTACCGTTTGCTCGTCAAGTTGTCGTCGCCGGCGCTTGCGCCCGACGGCACGCGGGCGGCGCTCGTCGTTTCGCACACCGTCTGGGACGATAATCGCAGGACCGACGATTTAGTTCTCGTCGACTTGCGGACGAAAACCCAGCAAACGATCGTCAACGGCGGCAAAGATGTGTCGACTCCGGTGTTTTCGCCCGATGGTTCCAAGCTTGCCTATCTCGCGCCCGACGGAACCGGCGACGACGCCCATGCGCAAATCTACGTGAGCGCGCTCGACGGAAGTGCGCCCCGCGCCATTACCGCATTGAAAACCGACGTGGACGTGTTCGCGTGGCGCCCCGACGGTCAAGGCGTCGCCTACGCAGCGACCGATCCCGATCCCGTCCGCAGCGGCGCCGATCGTTTCCGCAATAGTTTCGTCTTCACGACCGAACCGATCGTCGCGCACTCCGAGCCAAAGCCGGATCACTTGTTCGTCGCGGATCTTACCGGCGGCGTTCCCGTACAATTGACGTCCGGCACGCAAAGCGTCGCCGGCGACTCGACGATTTCGTGGTCGCCCGACGGCAAAGCGATCGCCGTGACGGTCTCCCGTAACGGCGTGCTCAACGATCAAAGTTATTCGCGCATCGCGCTGGTGGACGTGGCGACCAAGGACGTGCGCTACCTCACCGGCCGGACCATGTGGGAAGGCGGTCCCCTGTTTTCGCCCGACGGCTCGCACATCGCCTACGCCGTGTCGAACGCGGATCCGCAGGTCAGTCTCTCGCAGCTCTTCGTTACCACGCCTTCCGGCGGTAAGGGTTACGCCGTCGGCACGTCGCTAGATCGCAACGTTTCCGGCGCGGCCTGGGCGAGTGATTCGCAAAGCCTCGTCGGCGTCTTCGAAGACCGCACGACGAACGCGCTGTATCGCATTCCGTTGCACGGCACGCCGCAGCGCCTCGACACGGCCGACGTGACGCCCGGCATTCCGGGCACGACGACCGGCTCCGCCGATCCGCCCAATCTTCCCGGCGCGATCGCCAGCGACGGCTCGATCGCGTTCATCGCGACGTCCACCGCGCAGCCGCCCGAACTCTACGTGCGCGCGGCCGCCGGAAGCGTCGCGAAAATCACCGACTTCAACGCCGCGCTCGCCGCGTTTTCATGGGGAGCCGCGCAGCGCGTGACGTTCCCAACCAGTACCGGCGTCACCGCCGACGGCGTGCTCTACGAGCCGCCGGGTTTCTCGCCGGGCCGGCGTTATCCACTCATCGTGTACGTGCACGGCGGTCCGGACGATCCTTCGATGATCGAGTTCGACTTTTGGGCGCAAGTGATGGCGGCGCGCGGCTGGCTCGTGCTGCGGCCGAACTATCGCGGCAGCCCGAACCTCGGAATACGCTACCAGCGCGCGATCCTGTACGATCCGGAAGACGGTCCGGGAAAAGACATCATGGCGGCGGTTGCCGCTATCGAGTCGCGCGGCATCGTCGATCGCGGACGCATTGCGGTGTGCGGCTGGTCGTACGGCGGTATCATGACGGCGTGGTTGATTTCGAAGTATCACATTTGGAAGGCGGCGGTCTCCGGTGCGTCGGTCAACGATTGGATCACCGACTACGGCACGGCCGACGATAGTCTCGCCGATGCCGACCTCTTCCACGGATCGCCGTTCGTCGCGAAGAACGCGGCAGAGTGGCGACGCGCATCGGCGATCGAGTACGTGCGCGACGTCACGACGCCCGTGCTCATTCTTTCCGACGTCGGCGACAATCGCGACCCCTTCGCGACCTCGTCCATGTACTGGCGCGCGCTGCGCGACAACGGCAAGGATGCAACGCTGCGCGTGTGGCCGGTCGCCGGACATTTCCCCAGTGACCCGGTGCGAACCGTCGACATCTATCACTATTGGATTGACTATATCGCAACGCATTTTGGCGAAACGCCGTGACGGACGACAGCGGGGTTTACGATGCGGTGGAAGGGATGTCGCACGAACTAGGGGAGCCGGGGTCATTTCCGTTCGCGCGCGGCATCTATCCGACGATGTATCGCGGACGGCTGTGGACGATGCGGCAGTACGCCGGGTTTGCGACGGCGGCAGAATCCAACGCGCGCTATCGCTACCTGCTCGAACGCGGTCAGACCGGCCTGTCGGTCGCGTTCGATCTGCCGACGCAACTCGGTTACGATTCCGATGCGCCGCAAGCGCTCGGTGAAGTTGGAAAAGCCGGGGTCGCGATCGATTCGATCGAAGACATGGAGACACTGCTCGACGGCATTCCGCTCGACCGCGTGAGCGTCTCGATGACGATCAACGCGCCGGCGTCGATCCTTCTGGCCCTCTATCTTGCGGTCGCACGGCGGCGCGGCATTGCGTTCGACAAAATCGGCGGGACCGTGCAGAACGACATCCTCAAAGAATACGCCGCGCGCGGCACCTACATCTATCCGCCGCACCAGTCCATGCGTCTGGTGACCGACGTGATGGCGTACTGCGCGCGCGAAGTGCCGCTGTGGAATGCGATCTCGATCTCGGGGTACCACATCCGCGAAGCCGGCTCGACGGCGCTCGAAGAGATCGCCTTTACGCTCTCCAACGGCAAAGCGTATTTGAGAGCCGCGCGGGAAGCCGGTCTCGACGTCGATGCGGTCGCGCCGCGCGTTTCCTTCTTCTGGAACGCGCACAACAATTTTTTCGAGGAGGTCGCAAAGTTTCGCGCCGCGCGCTACCTGTGGGCCCACATCACGCGCGACGAGTTCGCCTGTCGCGATCCTCGCTCGCAAATGCTCCGCTTTCATACGCAAACGGGTGGCTCGACGCTCACCGCGCAGGAACCCGACAACAACGTCGTCCGCGTGACGCTGCAGGCGCTGGCCGCCGTGCTGGGCGGCACGCAGTCGCTGCACACCAACGGAAAAGACGAAGCGCTCGCCCTGCCGACCGCGCAAAGCGCGAAGCTGGCGCTGCGCACGCAACAGATCATCGCCTACGAATCGGGCGTCGCCGGCGTCGTCGATCCGCTTGCCGGCTCGTACTACGTCGAGTCGCTCACCAACGATCTCATCGAACGTGCGGACGCGCTCATTAAGGAAATCGACGCATTGGGAGGCAGCGTCGCGGTCGTCGAAAGCGGCTGGATGCAAGCGCGCATCGCCGAATCGGCGTACGCCGCCCAGCAGGCGGTCGAACGCGGCGACGCGGTCGTCGTCGGCGTCAACAAGTTCGCCGAGGACGCGAGCGACGACGCCATCGCGCTCCAGCGCGTGGACGACGCGACCGGTCGCGAGCAGGCCGAACGCGTGCGTGCCTTCCGCGCGGCGCGCGACCAGCACGCGGCTGACGGCGCACTGGAGGACGTGCGGCGCGCGGCCTCGGGCAAGGAGAATCTCGTGCCGTATTTCATCGAAGCGGTGGATGCCGGCGCAACGCTCGGCGAGATTTGCGGCGTGCTTCGCGACGTCTTCGGCGTGTATCGCGCGCGCGAGGTGGTGGCGTAGCGCCGATGCAGATCGATCACGTCGCCATCGTCGTCGAAGACCTCGACGCGGCCGTCCGGCTCTACGGAGAAACCCTGGGGTTCACGGAAATCTATCGCGAGATCATCGCCGACCAAGGGCGTCGAGGCGGTCGGCTTCGCGGCCGGCGACGCCGTCATCGAACTGCTGCGCCCGCTTCAGGCCGACTCGCCGATCGCGCGCTACCGCGGGAACGCCGAAAGCCGGCTGCACCACACGGCGTTTCGAGTGGACGACATTGAACGGAAGCTCGACGAACTTCGGGCGGCCGGCGTGCGGCTGATCGACGAGCGGCCGCGCAAGGGAGCCCACGGTAATTCGATTGCGTTTCTTCATCCGAAATCGACCGGCGGCGTCCTGATCGAACTCTGTCAGCCGCCCGCCGCCAAGCCCTTCTAACCGCGCCTTAACGGCGGCCTAATCGGAACTACGAGCATCTTTCCGGCCTTTGGGGGACAATCGCTCCAGAGGTATATGCACAACATGACAAATAAGTGGTTTCTCGGCCTGCTCACGGCGACCGCGTTCGCATCCTCGACGCTGCTTGCGACGGTCCCGGCCGGCGCGCAAGCTTACGCGCCTGGAACCTACGCACCCATAGTGAGCAACTCTCCGATCTCCCCGCTCACCCCGGTGTCCCCAACGATGGAGCCCGCAGGCTGCCCGCAGTACGGCAGCGGCCAGTGGGCGTTCATTAGTAACGTTTGGGTTTGGTGCCCGCCGAGTTCCGCGACGGCTCAGCCGCTCGTCGGCATGTCGGCGTTGGCGCCGTACGGCTTCGGCACCCCGCTGATGCCGCCGTCCATCGCCGCGGCCCCGCCGGCGTACCCTTATGCGTATAATCCGTATGCATACGGCACGGCGCCCGCTGCGTACGCGTATCCGCAACAATACGGTTATCCGCAGCAACAATACGGCTACCCGCAGCAATACGCTTACGGCTATCCGCAGCAATACGGTTATCCGCAGCAGTCCGCGTATCCGCAGCAACCTTACGGCTACGGCTATCCGCAGCAACCGTATGGCACGGCTACCCGCAGACCAGCTACGGCTACCCGCAGCAACCGTATGGCTACGGCTACCCACAGACCGGCTACGGCTACCCGCAGACCGGCTATCCTCAGCAGTACGGTTACGGTTATCCGCAGACCGGCTACGGTTATCCGCAGACCGGCTACGGCTATCCGACAGCGTCGATCACCGGTAGCCCCATCCTCGATATGCTGCTCGGAACGGTCGCGACGGGTTTGATCTCGTCGGCCTTCCAGCCGCAGTATCCGGGCTACGGCTACGGTTATCCGACCACCGGTTACTATCCGCAGACCGGCTACGGTTACCCGTCAACCGGCTACGGCTACCCGTCAACCGGCTACGGCTACCCGTCTACCGGCTACGGCTATCCGAGCTACACCGGCTATCCCGGTTACGGCTCGCAGCTACCCGCAGTACGGCTACGGCTATCCGACCGGCGGCAACACGTACACCATCAACAAGTACTACTACTACGGCGGCAAATGGCACACGAAAGCGCCGACGCGTCCGCCGAACATGCACCCCGGACGGGTCGCTCAGCTCAACTACGCGAACCATCATCGCATCGCCAACGAGCAATCGTTGATCGCTCACGACCGGTCGCGTATCGCCTACATCAAAGCACATAGCGACAATCAGGCGCGCATCAACCAGCTCAGACGCAACATCGCGTACAACGATCACCGGATCGCCTCGCAGCGTCACATTGACAACGCGCGTAACCTGGAACGCGGACGGGCATTCGCCCAGACGCGGATGGCTCCGATGCACGCCAACGTTGCCAACCGGACGATGGCAGCCCACCCGATGACCGCTACGCACTTCGCAGCGCATCCGGTCAACGCTACGCACGTCGCAACGCATCCGATCTCGGCTCGCACCTTCAGCGCGCCGGTTCGGCCGGCGAACCAAAACCGGTTCCAAGCACAAGCGCCGCGTACGTTCCAATCGCAAGCGCAAACGGAGCACGTGTTCCGTCCGCAGGCGCAAACGAACCGCACGTTCCAACCGCAGGCTCAGTCGGGACGCACGTTCCAGCCGCAAGCGCAGACGGAACGCCAGTTCCGCCCGCAGGCGCAAACGGATCGCTCGTTCCAACCGCAAGCGCAGACCGAACGCCAGTTCCAACCGCAGCGCACGTTCCAGCCGCAGGCGCAGCCGCGCTCCTTCGAGCGCCAAGCGCCTCCGGCCCAACGTCAGGACCGCGCGAGCGGCGGCGGCGGCCAGCAAGCACCGCGTCAGCAGAGCGGCGGAAGCGGCGGCGGCGGTGGTGACCGCCACGGCGGCGGCAAGCACCAGCAGCCTCCGGCCTAACGCAACTCCGAACTCCTACTCCACCTCCACCCCGCGCCTCCCGGTAAACCCGGGAGGCGCCTTCGTTTACCGGCGACGCAGTGTCGCGCCCGTGGCAACGGACGCCGGTTTATGGAGTCGCTTCGGTGTGCGCGGCAGAGGTTCGGGGCGTGATGCGAATGGTTACGCCGCCGTCGACGCCTCGAGAACTAATCTGCGTGAAAGTTACGTCGCCCTGAGCCGAGGGAGAGGTTGGGCCAAGTTCGATCGCGACGTGACCTTCCTGCCGTGGAGCCATGAGGAGGCCACGGAATGCCGCTTTCGGACTCGTGACCAGGTAAGTGTTTTTGCCTTCCGGCTTCAGTCCGTCGATCCGGCCGCCGCCGTCGTGCAGGGCGCGCGCTAAGGTCTCATCTAGGGTGATTCGGACGACGCCTGGGGAGAGCGAAGGTGCGATCTCAAGTTGCAGCGTTAACGGCTCGGTTTTGATGCCGATGTTGCGCACAATAAAGAAGCCCGGAGGACTCGAGTCCCCAGGTGCAACGACCTTAATATTCCGCCAGGCGAGGTCGTTATTGTCGGCGACATCGGTATCAATTCCTAAGCCTTCGACCGGCGGCGTTGCCTGCGCACTCAAGACTCGCAAGTAAAGACAATAGTGGTCATTCAGCGGCGGGACAGCTGGCGGCACCCAAGGGATGGGACCGATGCTTGTGGTCGTACCGGGCTCGAGATACAACGTGATGAACTGCCGAGTTTCCGGGATCATCGTAAAGTTCGCCGGGTACGTAAGGCCCGACGACGCAAGGGCATAGTAGACCGCAACCTCAGCGTAAACAACGCGCGGCGCATTTGGGCGCGTGTTTCGCAACGTTCCGTAAAGGTAGTTCGTAACGCCCGATACGGGATTTTGATGGTCGGCCGACGAGCCACAATTCCGGACGACGCCTCCGGCAGTCACCTGATCGCCATACCCGTCAACGGGGGCCACGCACGCAGGAGTCGTTACCGGCGCGAGGCGGTTCCATATATCCGGACTGATCCAGTGCGTTCCGGGTGATGGAACAGTACCATTATCCGTGACGTCGGTGGAGTTGTCCGCCATCCACGGATCGGCACTAGGGTCGGCCGGCGACGGCGCACTACAGTTGCTAGGGTGAAGGTCGCAGTAGTTGCGAAAGAGCGTGTCGATGAAGCCGTGCCAACGCCAAAACATCGGATCTTTCGGTGAACTCGCAAGGCACATACTGCCGAAACTCGTCCCACTCGTCTCGAAGAATGAGTTTCCCCCCATCACCGCGCCGATGTCGCAGTGCACTTGTCCGTGAAACCCTCCCTCGAACGAGGTAGTGAAAGCACTCAGGGTGGTATAGTCGGCAAGTCTCAACTCCCCGCCGGAATCATGCGTTAGACCACCCGTCATGGTGTAGTAGGTTGGAATTCGATTGTTGTCAGGATTGTAAGTAAGCCGCAAGCTCGGTATTACGTCGAACTGTGGCCCTGTCGGGAGCGCTCTCCCCGGATACCAGGGCGCTACCGTGTTGTAACCAAATTCCTGACGCCAAAGATCGAAGCGGCGCACGAGCTCGCCGTGCCAGGAGAGGAAACCCATCCAGGCTGGGAAGGCCGATTGGTTTCCGTCAATATTTGCGTGCCAAAAGATGTGCTCGTCGATGACATGCCCGTCGAGCGGATTCGTTGCCGTTGGCGCCCGATGATTGGAAGTGTAAAAGTCCTCGGCCTGCTTGGTCATATCTGATTCGTTTCGCCCGACCGAATATGGCATCGTGACGCTGCACGTGCCGCCGCCGACCTTCGTGACGGCTAGGGTTACGTTTCGTGCAAAGGGCCCGTTGTTCGGTTCCATCTGGCCGGCAGCGGGGACCCAATAAAAACTCACGGAGCCTTGGCTCAAATCCGAGGCGGTGAGGGGCGTGGTCGACCAGGCTAACGCTGTTGCGAGCGGTGGAGATTGTTCCGTCCCTAAGTCTTCGTTATAGTCCTTGATGGTTGGACCATCGATGGACCATGTGTAGCTCGCAATCGAAAAGCCGGTTGCAGAGGCTGTAAGGACGACGTGTTCCCCAAAATTAAAGGTGGTCGCGACGGCGGGCGTCAGAGTAAGGCTATCGGAGGCCGCGGTAACGGAGAGCGACCCGCCGCTAGTGCACGGACTGGCGCTTGCCGGAATAGCGTATGCACAAGCAACAAGCGGTAACGCACAAAGCAAGACGCGCAACGCAGCCGTCGAACGGCCCTCGGCTTCAACGTTCCTAAAACGCATACTTCTCACGTTGTAGAGCATTAGCGAATGGGCCTTAAGTCGCCGTAGAGTTCGCCATTGGGAAAGCGGCTTGTGAACACGACTAAGCTAATCGCGGGGCTTTCGGCTGAGAGCAGTCGTGAAGCAGCGGCTCCGCTCTCGGTCGCCGTGATATTGTAAGATCCGCTGAGAGAACCGCCCCTCCTGTCGCGGGAGTATTGTATTCCGGTTGCGGGTAAACGAAGAGTCGCACTTGACGAACGCGCTTTCGGAACCGAGCCTCCCGTAAGCACGGCTCTCGTGGGGACGCTTGACGTGGTGGCGACAGTCAACGCGTAAAATACAGCCACCTTACCATCCGGCAGATAAGTCGCGCTCAGTATGGCGGTGCCCGTACCTTGGGAATGAGTGCCGGCGATCGGTGCTAGGTGCGACGCGTAGTTTACGACTTTCACCATAGCACTATTGAGCCCAAGCTGCCCGCGAATCTCGGCCCGTCCCGCACGAGTCTCAATTTCGACGTACACCCTGCCGGCATCAAATTCACCGATGAAGTGGTTACTAAGCGCACTTGCATCCGCAACTTCTCCGGAAACCGTTGCTGATGTCTGTTGCGGACAATGCGACGCTTGCGGGCCGCAAAGCGTGACGACGACTTTCCCATCTTTCCCTGGTCCAAAGTTATAAAGGGCGATCGTCTCCGGCGCGCCGGTTTCCAGACCTTCATACGTAAGATTGTATTCTAAGCGGTGCGCGGCGCTGTCTAGTACAAAGGCGCCTGTCCCCGTAGCTTTTGACGAGTTTGGAGGTGACACTTGCTTAGCATCAAGTTGAGCTACGAGCAGAACTTTGGCCGACATGCCCATGCCGGAATCGAGGGTCTCTGCACTTGCTGTTCCGAGGGCGCTTATAAGAACTGCAACGATGACGACATTCGCTGCTCGGACGGTTGCAACAAAACGGATCGACCTTCGAATGCCTGTGGTGGATCGCCGCTGCATACAGGAGCGCGAACCGGGCCGTGTAGTCTGTGCCATTGCCTCTCCTCGCATTAGAGTCGATATCGAAAAACGATTCTCAAGCGTCGGCAAGCGGCAACCCCAGGCTCGGCTGGGCCCTGCCGGCGTTAAGCGTAACGTATTTAGCCAGAAAAGACTAGTCGAAGACCGCTACTCGAAGCGCTTTGTCTAGCAGCCGGAATCATCTCGCCGCAGCTCGAAAAGGATCCCCATATGAGGAATCCGGGTTAAGACAGCCTTCTGCATGAAGCGAAACCTCGTATTGCCGGTAACGTCGCTCCTCGCGATCCTTCTCGCATCATTCCACCTGGTGGATGACATCGTATACGGGTCGGAAAAAGGCGTGGCATTAAACCTGCTGATAGTAGCCATTCTTGCCGTTTGGCTGTACGGAACGCTGATGCTGTCGGAACGTCGGGCGGGCTATATTATCATGCTGCTCGGATCGCTCGCCGGGCTGACCATCTTCTTCGTCCACGTCACCGGCGCCGGAGGCCTCCAAGGCATCGAGATCGGTAAAATGAGCGGAGCGTTTTTCTTCGTCTGGACGCTGCTCGCGCTTGCCGTTGTTTCTCTTTTGTCGCTCACGGTGTCGGCGCAAGGTCTATGGAGCCTGTTACGCTCCAATCGGCATTAAGCTACGTTTCGGGCGGTTTTCGAAAGCAGATCTCCAGTTTGTTGCCGTCGGCGTCTTCGAAAAATGTTGCGTAGTAAACGGGAGTGTACTCGTCGCAGACCTGGGGCGGCTCGAAGGCCGTTGCGCCGGCGTTTCGCGCCAATTCTGCGAGGCGATCGACCTCGGCGCGATCGGCGGCACGAAATGCAATGCGGTTTTCGTTTGACCGGTGTGCGGGCGCCAGGTCGAGCGCAAAGAACGCGGTGCAGCGATCGCTTTGCGGCTGGTAGTAGCAGATCGACTCAGCGTCTTCCACGATGCGAGTAAAGCCCATGGCCGGCAGCAGCGCATCGTAGAGCTTGCGCACTTTGGCAAAGTCGCTGACCCGCAGATCGATGTGATCGAACGGCACTGCTTAATGTTTGAACAATGGCGTTTGCATCAATCCGTTGATAACGAACTGTGCGGCCAGAGCGGCAAGGATGATTCCCAGCAAACGGCTGATGACGTGAATGCCGGTGTTGCTGATCACTCGCAACAGCAGCGACGATCCGCGCATGCATACCCACGTTACGAACAACGCGATGGCGTAGGCCGCAACGACGACGGTCTGATTGGCGCGATCGCCGTGCGAGAGATCGACGAGCAGCAGCACCGTCGCGATCGTTCCGGGCCCGGCGATCATGGGTACCGCCAACGGAAAGACGGCCGGATTCTCGGTGGCCGCGGCTTCGCGCTCCTCGGCTTCGGTTCGTTTCGCGCCGGTCGGACGCGCGAACAGCATGTCGATCGCGATGAGAAAAAGCAGCACGCCGCCCGCAATGGTAAATGCCGGAAGCGTTATGCCCAGCGAGCCGAGCAGCGCGCGCCCGAGCAAACCCATGAACAACATGATGCCGGCGGCTACCAGCACCGCTTGATCGATGATCTGATTGCGCCGCTTTGCCGAGACGCGCGCCGTCGCCCCGAGGGTGAGGGGAATCATGCCGATCGGATCGATGATCGTAAAAGCCGTCGCGAAGGCAGTGGCGATGAAGCGGGCGTCCATCCCTCCCATCATAGCAGGACAGTCAACGGGAAATCGAGTCCGCGTTAGGGAGCTAGTGCCGCTCTAGGAACTTTGTGAGCGCCGCGATCGTTTCGAGCGGGCTCTCTTCCATCAGCCAGTGCCCGGTGTTCTTGAGGACGACGACGGTAACGTCGTCGGAAATCAGCCGTGCTTGCGCGCCGAGCGCAACGCCCAATGACTTGTCGCCGCCGATGGAAAGCACCGGCATGTTGAGCTTGTTCACGGCGAGCTTCGAGAAATCGACGGCGGTACTGGGAAAGGATTCAAAGTACGCCCAACCCGCGGCCATCCTCCCGGGGGGCGAGTAAGCGGCGACGTATTCGTTGCGAGAGGCTTGCGACAGCGAGCGATTCGGATCGGCGGCAAACTCGTTCCAGTAATAATTGAAGTATATCCGCTCTCGCCCGGCAACCAATGCGAGCGGTGTAGACCCGCGAAAACGGAAGTGCCAGAGGTTGGGATTGTTATAGATCGGTTCCCAGCCTGCGACTCCAGGCAAGAATGCATCCATCAACGCGAGCCGGTCGACTTCGTGTGGGTACATCGCCGCGTAGGCGTACGCGACCATCAGGCCGATGTCGTGGCCGACCACCCGTACGCGGCTAAGCCCGAGGGAGTGCACCGCATCGTGCACGCGCCGCGCCGCGGTCTAACCGTGCAGCAAAACAACAACCGGCCCGCGCCCTCCAACGGTAACGCTGACCATCCCACCGGACACGTTCACGCGATGCGTCACGAAGCCGTGGCCGAAGTCGACCGGGAACGCGCGCCCGGGCTGAGGCAGCAACACCGCTAAAGCGAGAGCGAGGGCGGGGAATAGGACAAATCTCATGCGGCAATCATACTCCGCCGATGCTCGGACTGCTAGGAGCTACGACTTCACGGCGCGAGCCGAACTCCACAGCGCCCAACCGGGATTGATTCGGTTCGGATAAAGGCCCAGCATCCCATCGTAGAGTTCTTGCGCGGTTCTTGTCGCTTCGGCTAACCGATCGAAATCGCGGATATATTGCCGCGTCTCTTCGATAACCCGCGGATTGTCGTCGTTTTCGGGTCGCTTATGCGAAGCGACGACCGCACGTGGGCTGAGCGACTCAACCTTGTCCAGGGCGGCAATCCACTCTTGTCGCTTCTGTGCATTTGACTCGGCGAGATAGAGGTGAACGTCGTTGTACGCAACGTCTCCGGCAACTACAAGCCCAATCGACGGTACGTGCAGGCAGGTCGTATGATCCGTGTCGGTGTGACCGACCTCCACCGCAACGAGTTCTTGCCCTTCAATATCGATCGCGCTTCCCACGAGCTCTTTCGCAATCACGAGCGTGTCCGGAATCTGGCCCGGGAATGCGGCTTTCCAGACGCCATCGAGGGCCTCCGGGGAAGCATTCCGGCGCATAACCTCGATCGTGCTCGGCGTTGCCACCGCTCTTGCATTCGGGAACCGCTCGAGCAGCGTGCCGACGCCAAACCAGTGGTCTCCGTGCCCATGTGTAATGTAGATCGCCGTTAAGTTCTTATCTTTCGATGCGACCCAATCCGCCAAAGCATTGGCCTGCTCGACCGTCATAAAGCTATCCACGAGAACGGCGTCCTCGCTGCCGTAGATGAGCGTAGACGCCATTGCCTGGAAATACGTCTCTCGTACACCAGGCGGCCGGTCCCGAGTGACAATAGGAATACCTGGCGTCACGTAGACTTCCCAGTTGAGGTCTTGCATAACACTCGTGCGCCTCTTAGCGCCTTCGCGCCATTCGCGCTCCACATTGGCAGCGTTTTCCGCGTCCGGGGTTTCCTCGGCCGGCGGTGGGGCCACGTCCGCACCCGGATGCAGCTCGGGAACCTGCTTTTTGTCGTCTACGTGTTCGTCGCGTTTGCTTTGAATCCGACCAAACATCAGCAATCTCTCCTCAGACGTACCCTGACCGACAACCCTTTTCGCCGTTCTGTGGCTGACTATTGTACCATGCGGCGCGTCCGACGGCCGGAGGATTTACCTCTCGCGAGTTAGATTAGTGACTGGGTTGAACGAGCGCGCGGCTGCCGCAGCTTCTAAGGAAGAACCACTGGATACATCGCCGTTGGCGGCCTTCCGATATCGGGCATTCACGGTCGTGTGGATCGCGACCGTCGTTTCAAATATCGGCGGGTGGATGTACAGCGCCGCCGCCGGTTGGCTGATGACAAACCTGAGCAAAGATGCGTTCGTGGTGTCGCTCGTCCAAGTCGCGAGCAATGCGCCTTTGTTTCTTTTTGCCATCGCGGCCGGCGCTCGGCGTGGAACGTTCCTCACATAGGCTCTCCGCCGAGGTTATAACTAACCGTGAAACCAACGTCTTTTGTGACTCTCGCCTTTGCATTGACGGCGCTTGCGACCGGATGCGGCGATCGCAGCGGCGGCCTACCGTTGACGGCCGCGACGGAACGATTGTCGCCGGCGAACGGGTCGCACTACGTATCGGTTTACAGCTTCAAAGGCGGCAGCGATGGGGCGACCCCGCTCAAGCATCTGCTCAACGAGTATGGCGTGCTGTACGGGACGACCTCGGCGGGCGGGACAGGCTCGCTGTGCGAAAACGGATGCGGTACGGTTTTTGAAATTACCACGTCCGGAAAAGAAAACGTTCTCTACAGTTTCAAGGGAGGCAGCGACGGCGCGAACCCAGTTGCCGGCCTTATCCGCGTCAACGATCAGTTTTACGGGACGACGCTCTACGGCGGCACCGAGAACTTCGGAACCATCTACTCGATCGGCCCGACCGGTGAAGAGAGCGTGTTACACAGTTTCGGAAAGGAGCCGGACGGTAGATACCCTATCGGCGGACTGATCTACGTTCGCCACACACTCTACGGAACGACCTACGAAGGAGGCGGGAGCCGCCATTGCGATCGACGTCACGGCGCTGGAGCCGACGCGCCTGGATATCCGGGATGCGGATCGGTTTTCGAAGCGACGCTCTCGGGAAGCGAAACGATCGTACATAAATTCAATAACAATCCGGATGGTGCATATCCCTCAGCCGGATTGTTTTCCGTACGTGGGACGCTCTACGGAACGACCTGGGGCGGCGGCCATTACGAATCGTTTTGTGGTTCTCAGTGCGGTACCGTCTTTAGCATCGATAGCGAGGGCCGCGAACACGTCGTCTATCGATTCAAAGGGCCGCCCGACGGGTTTAACCCTACGGCGCCTCTGCTGTTTAATAACGGAGACTTGTACGGCACCACGACTGAGGGCGGCAGAGACATCAGCGGTGGTTCCGTTTTTCGGCTGGGATTGAGCGGTCAAGAATCAGTCATCGCCAGCTTCCTCATACAGCCGTGGTATCCGGGCCCGACCGCCGGGTTGACGTACGTGAACGGCAACTTCTACGGCACCACCGAATACAGTTATAACGGGTCCGCATCCGCGCCGGGAGATGGCAGCGTCTTTAAGTTGAGCCCTTCCGGTAAACTTACGGTGCTTCACGTTTTCAAAGGCGGAGTCGACGGCAAGAATCCGCAAGGAGCGCTCGTCAACGTGAACGGTACGCTCTACGGCACGACCTCCGCAGGCGGAACGGCCGGCTTTGGCACGATATTTAAAATAACGCCCTAGAAATCGTTAGACGTCGGATAAGGACGGGCGCTCGATTCCAATGCCGCTCATTGGGAAGTCTTACTTTGAAAAGATCGGAACGTCGCGCGAACGTCTTCCGAAAACAGTTGCGGCTGCTCCCACGCGGCAAAGTGCCCGCCAACGTCGTGCTTCTTGTAATACACAAGCTTCGGATACGCTTTCTCCGACCAGCTTCGCGGCGCCGTGTAGATCTCGTGAGGAAACGCGCTCACGCCGGTCGGAACCTTTACGCCCGCCACATTGAAAAAGCCGAGTTTGTTTTCCCAGTAGAGACGCGCCGACGAGATTCCCGTCTTCGTCAACCAGTACATCGTGATGTTATCCAGAACGTCGTCGCGCGAAAGGCCACCTGGGTTGCCTGCAAAGGCCGGCGCGATCATCTCATAGCTGTCTTTGTCATGATCGAGAATCCAAGCGGCCAACCCGATCGGTGAATCGAGGAGACCGTAAAGCGTCTGGGGGCGATTCGCCATTTCGACGGCGTACCCAAGGTGATGTGTATAAAAGTCGGCCAACTGCCGATATGCGTTCAGTTCGTCGCCCGCAAGGCCGGCGGGCGGCGGCGCGTTGGCGATTGCCTTCGCTAAGATGTCGTCGGGAACGGTTCCCGGCATATTACTGTGAATGGCAACGACGTGGTCCGGGGCGATTATTGCTAACTGTTGCGTTACCGACGCGCCCCAGTCGCCGCCTTGCGCGGCGAATTTATCATATCCGAGGCGATTCATCAGTACGACCCAGGCTTTCGCAACCCGTATGGGATCCCAGCCTAGGGCCGCCGGCTCGCCCGAATAGCCGTATCCGGGAAGCGACGGAATCACAACGTGAAACGCGTCCGACGCGCTAGCGCCGTGCGCCGTCGGATCGGTCAACGGTCCGATAACCTTCATTTGCTCGATGATCGAACCGGGCCACCCGTGGGTGATGACGAGCGGCAATGCGGTGTCGTGTTTAGAACGAACGTGAATGAAGTGGATGTCGACTCCATCGATCTGGGTGACAAACTGCGGCGTCGCATTCAATCGAGCCTCGATCTTGCGCCAATCGTAGCCGTCCGCCCAATAAGCAGCTAGCGCCTGCGTCGTCGCCAACTGCACCCCTTGCGTATCATCTTGGACCAGCTCCCGTGTTGGCCACCTCGTCGCGGTGATGCGCCTGCGCAAATCGCTAAGTTCCGATTCGGGAACGTTTATGTGAGGAAACGGACGAATAGCAGCATCGCTACCCGTGCGCTCTGCAACGGTAGTCATTGCGGAATTCCCTTTCGAAGTGCCCGAAGTGCCGTTAGAGTGCGCGCAACCGAAGATACCTAGGGGAGCGGCGGCGACGGCCATCGCCGCGGCCCTACAGAAGTCATGCCGATCAATCAACATCGATTCACCGCCTGAGCAAACGCCTGCGGGTCACCACCAGCGGCGGAAGCCAACAATACCCCGGCTTGGTTAGCCTGTCAAGCAATCTAGTGTGGTCGCAGAAGCACTTCACGCGTTGCGCTCAGCGTGACACAAGACGCTGCGTTAAAGGTTGGGGGCGAGGGCGGCGTCGATACGCGTTTCGAACGTGCGGTTCCACGGGAGGTCGATTTCGAGTGCGGCAATGTGATAGCCGGGATCGAGCTGTGCGAGGATCGAGACGGCTCGCTGCCATAGCAACGCGCGATCGCGCTCGCTCAACGGCGCAGCGACGGCTCCCGGAAGCAGCGTGTGGTCGGCGACGTGCTGCGACTCGAGCACCGCGTTGAGGTCGGGGCGAACCTCGTCGTGGAACGCGTAGTCGTCGAGGAAACGCACGAACGTAAACGTTCGATGCGCGAGGCCGTCGTACGTACCGGCGCGTCTTCCGGCGCCGGCCGCAATCGCCTCGGAGAGCGCCGTGCCGACGGTGTTCGCGTCGGTGTTCCACGACGCGTACGCGTCGAGTCGCGACGCCAAGCCCGAATCGAGAAGCCCGCGTGCGAATGCCGCCTGGTCCGCATACGAGCGCAGAAACGAGAGATCGGCTAGCGCGACTTGTCGCCCGCGCCCCGCTTCGTCACGCATTGCGGTTTGAAACGCAGCGTCTTGAGCGGCGGTCGTTCCGGGAATGCGAAAGAACAGCGTGATGTCGGGCGCTGCGTCGTCGCGAACGCCCCCGCACAGCGCGATGAGTTGGCCGATCGTCGTATCCACCGGCGCAAACTCGAGCGGATCTTGAAACGCCGCGCCGTCAGGGGTCGAGTACGCAACCGCGATGCGCGGCGTCCAGTGCGCGCGTCGCGCCAGAGCCTGCGCGACCAGCGACATGCCGAGTTCGTCGGCGCCCGGTTCGATCGACACGCGATCGCCGAGCCCCTGGTCACGAACCAACGATTGCAGCAACTGCACCTCGCGCACGTGCAGCCCGAACCGGCCGGCATCGTCTTGCCCGAGTACGAGCCGGTCGAACGTTTTCGATGCGGCCATGTCGAGTAAGTACCGATCGACGGCGAGGTTGCGCGCGCGTGTGGCGATGTATGCGTCGAACGTTGCTTGCGGTATCGCGCTTTGCAGCCGCTGCGCCTCCGCCGCTTCGCTCGCCAGCGGAGGATCGTGCAAATTCGCATACTGCTGCAGGTATTGCCACACGGGATAGGCCGCAAAGTAGTCGGTGCCGGCGGGGATGCCCGTCGGTGCCAGCCGCATCACGGTGCCGAAGACGCCGACGAACGCGTCGGGGCGCAGGGCGCGCGTTACGCGGAGTTGCGTCAGCCGCGATCGAGCGCCGGCGTAGGACGCTCCGGGAACGCGCGAGGCGATCAACCCGCCGTACGCGAGCATGTCCGACGAGACGACGAAGGCGGCATTTTCCCGCTTACGGCTCGCGCGGTTGAGCCAACGGCCGATCGCATCGGCGTTGCCGGGCGTGAGATAGTGCCCGAGGTCGCTCGGCGGCGGAGTCGATATCGTGACGCCGGCGATGCGGCCGAGCATGACGGGAAGCTGCGCCGTTACCGGCCTGTCGTCCATCGGTACGAACGCGATGGCGGCGAGGAGCAGCGCGGGAACGATCACAAAACGGCACGCAGCACGCCGTCGTGCTGCGCGAGCAGCGCCTCCGCGGTTTCCACATCGAGACCGCGGCGCTGCATCACGACCGCAACCTTCACGCGACCGCTGGTCCGCGCCAGGAGTTCTTCGGCGCGCGTTCGATCGACCTCGGCGATCGCGCACACGAGCCGCAACGCGCGGTCGCGCAGCTTCTGGTTGGTCGCGACGAGGTCGACCATCAGATTGTCGTGCACTTTCCCGAGGCGCACCATCACGGCCGTGGAAATCGCGTTGAGGGCGATTTTCTGCGCGGTCCCGGCTTTCATGCGGGTCGAACCGGCGATGGCTTCAGCCCCGGTCGCGAGCACGATGGCGTTCTCGGCGGCGGCTTCCAACGCCGAACCTTCGGTGTTGACCAGTGCAACGGTGTAAGCACCAATTTCGCGAGCCCGTTCGATCGCACCAAGCACGAACGCGGCAGTTCCGCCGGCGGAGATTCCGACGACGGCATCGTCCGCCTGCACGTGTTGCGACATCGCGGCGGCACCGGCTGCGCGATCGTCCTCGGCGCCTTCGACGGCGCGTTGGAGCGCTTCGCTTCCGCCGGCTACGTGCGCCCGCACCGTATCGCCAGGCGTTCCGAACGTCGGCGGCATCTCGGCGGCGTCGAGCGCACCGAGACGGCCACTGCTGCCGGCGCCCGCATAGTGCAGCCGTCCGCCGCGCGCGATGCGCGCGGCAATTTCGTCGACGGCGGCAGCGATGCGCTGCGTCTGCGCGGCCACCGCTTCGGCCGCGCCGCGCTGCTCGGCGACGAGCGTGGCAACGAGTTGCGACGTCGCCATCACGTCGAGCCCGGCCGTGTGCAATGCGACGCGTTCGGTTTCGGGAAGTTCCGCGCTCACGGGGTGCCGTTCTGCAGGAGCGCACGTGCCCGCGCGAGCGCACCCATATACGGTTCGGCGGCATCTTTGACGATTTCGAGCTTCGGCAGCTCGTTGGCGATACGCGTTTCGATCAAGTACGTCAGAAGGCTGTTGCTCCGCAACAGTCCGCCGGCCCATACGAGCGGAAGAGTGCGGCCTTCGGCGCCGGCGCTGCGGCAGAGGGCGCGCACGAGTTCGAAGAGTTCGAGCGCCGCGGTTTGGACGATTTTCACCGCAGTGCGCTCGCCGTCGCCGGCAGATGCGATGACGTCCGGCGCGACCGAGGCGACCGCGGTGACGGGCGATCCCGCGCCGTAAGCAAAACGGCTGAGCTCGTCGAGACTACGGGCGGCGGTGCGCTCGGCCAGACGCTCCGTCAGCCGATCGTGCGGAACGCGGCCTTCCATCGCGCGGCGCAACAGCCGCAGCGCCGCCGCGCCGATCGCAAAGCCGGAGCCTTCATCGCCGAATGCATATCCGCCGCCGCCGGCGCGGAACGATTGCGTGCCGATCTCCGCGTAGGCCGCCGAACCGGTGCCGGCGACGAGCACCATGGCGTCGCCTTGGGGAATTCCCGCGCGCAGCGCGATGTGCAGATCGTGCGTGACCGCGATGCGTGCCGCCGGGAAGCGCGCCATCAACGCGCGCGTCATTGCGTCGGCGATTTCCGGGCGCGCGGCCCCGGCAGCGCCGACAGCGATCGCGTCGGGTTCGTCGCATTGCAGCGCCTGCGAAATGATTGCGGCGATCGTCTCCGCCGCCGCATCGACGCCGCAAATATTGGCGTTTGCGCCCGCGCCCTCGAACGTGCGAGGCGTTTCGTCTCCACGGGCGGCGGCCGCAATCGTCTGCGTGCCGCCGGCGTCAACGCCTACGGCGACGCCGCGCATTCGCGCTCCACTTCGGCGAGTAATTCGTGCAGGCGATACGGAGCGATTGCGCCCAACGGCACCGCACGCGCGGCGCCGGTCGCGCGCGGCACGTTACTCGCGCGGCCGCGCAGCGTCTCGTAACCGAGCACCGCGAATCCAATCGCCTCTTTTGCTTCCGCCGGAATGCCCATCGCGTCGGTCGTTTCGACGCGCAGAGGCGAAAGCCGCGCGGCGATGCGCCCCATCACATGCCGGTTGCGCGTGCCGCCGCCCGCGACGAACGCGCTCGCCGGCGAGAAACCGCGTGCGCGCACCGCATCGGTGAGCGTCGCCGCCGTCAGTTCTGCCAGCGTCGCAAGCCCGTCTTCGAGCGTAAGGTTCGCGAGCGCCGATTGGTGCGCCGCGAGAAACTGGTCGCCGAATCGCTCGCGTCCGGTGCTCTTGGGCGGCGGCTGCGCGAAATACGGATCGGAGAGCATCGCGGCGAGCACGCCGGCGTCGACACGCCCGGCCGCCGCCAGCGCGCCGTCGCGATCCATCGGCATTGCGCCGCCGGTGCGGGCACGAACGAACGCATCGAGCAGCATGTTGCCGGGGCCGGTGTCGAACGCCGTCACGCTTCCGTCGCCACGGAGCAGCGTCACGTTTGCGATGCCGCCGAGGTTGATGGCGACGCGGTCTTCATCGGCGCGTGCGAAAAGCAGGGCGTCGACGTACGGAATCAACGGCGCGCCGTGGCCGCCGGCCGCGCAATCGGCGCTGCGAAAATCGTAGCATACCGTCGCCCGCAGGCGTTCGCGGATGACGAAGGCGTCACCCATTTGCAGCGTCGTCGAGTTGGGGCCGTCGTGGAAAAGCGTCTGCCCGTGCGAGGCGACGAAACCGATCGCATGCGCGCCCGCGACGCTCTGCGCCGCACCTGCGAACGCCTCGCCGAGCGCGCGATGCAGCCGCGCCGCATCGGCCACCGTGCCGATGTTGGGCGGCATCGCGGCCCGCAACCGTGCGAGCAACCCTTCGTCGAAGGGGTGCGTTTCGAATTGCAGGAGCTCGAGCGCGTAGGTATCGCCGCGCGGAACGATCTCGACGAGCGCGGCATCAACGCCGTCGAGCGACGTTCCGCTCATCAACCCGATCGCGATCATCGTGCGGATTCCAGAGCGTCAACGACGGCTTCGTAAAACGCCGCGCGCGTGTCGCGCGTATCGTAACGTCCGAAGTACACGGAGTTGGTCAGCAGCACGGCTTGGAGGTCGCGCACTGGATCGGCCCACACGCACGTGCCGACGAAGCCGGTGTGTCCGAAACTCGAGCGGTCCATCAATCGACCGCACGAATTCTCATCGTTGGTCTTGAGCGCCCAGCCCAAACCGCGACGCAGCACCGGGTCGTAGGCCTGTTCGCGCACCGCCTCGCGCACGAGTTCAACGTCGAGCAAAGCGTTCGCTCGACCGCGCAGCGGACCGAGATAGGCCTCCGTCAGCAACGCAACGTCGCGTGCGGTGCCGAACAAGCCGGCGTGTCCGGCGACGCCGTTCATCAAATACGTCTTTTCGTCGTGCACGAAACCTTGCACGCGGCCGCGCCAGTCGTCTTCTTCCGTCGCCGGGATCGACGCGCGCTCGCTCGCACGCGGGCGAAATCCCAACGATGGCGATGCGAACGTTTCGCGCACCAATTCGGGGAGGCTGGTTCCGGTCACACGTTCGACGAGCACGCCAAGCGCGATGAAGCCCAGATCGCTGTAGATCACGCGTTCGCCCGGTCGTGCAACGAGATCGCGTTCGAGCGCGAAACGTTCGACGTTTTCGCTCGCGATGGTGCGATAGTCGGCGCCCGAGTTCATTCCGGACGTATGGTCGAGCAGCATGCGCATGCGTGATGGCGGCGTGCGCGTCCTTCGACTGCGCCGCTTCGCGGCTTCGCTCAGGATGACACCCTTGAGCGTTTCGCTCCACAGGTGAGTGACGGGCTTGAGCGTTTCGCACGGCAAGTGAGTCGTCGAGGGTCAAGCGTTCCGCGGCGACGAGGCGGAGCGCAACGGTGCTAACGAAGAGTTTCGTCAGCGATGCGAGATCGAAGCGTGTATCGACGTACACCGGACGCGCAAGCCCGTCGGCGCGCGTCGTGCCGTAGGCGCGTTCGAATACGACGGTGCCGTGCGATTCAATGCGCGCGACTGCACCGGTGAATTCACTGCCGCAGGCATCACGCAATACTCGGTCGACGCCCTCGAAGCGATCAGGCATCGAGCGTAGACGCGTCGCCGGAATCGAGATCGACGGGCATACGCCCTTGCGGAAGGGTGCCGCCGAAGAGCACGTCGGCGAGCCCGCCGATCGCGGCCGCGTCGTCGCCGTAGGCGGCCAGCACGTGGCGGGCGCGCGCGAAGAGCGGCACGTCGAACGGCTCGAGCATCGAAACGACGAGCGCGTCGTGCGCATCGGCGAGAATGCGGTCGATCGCGGCCGCCTGCGCGTCGTGCAAATGCGCGCGTCGTGCCAGGATCAGCGCACGCCGGCCGCTTTGGCGAATCGCGCGCAATGCCGCTTCGACTTCTTCCGCTGCCGGATCCAGCGGCAGCTTCAGTTCTGAAAGCGCCGGAGACTCGTGGCGTAACGATTCGCGTGCCCGCGTGCCGGCTACGTTGATGCCTTCAAGATGGTCGCCTTCGAACGAAACGGCGATCGCGGCCAACGGATCGACGTGCGCGAATCCACGCACCAGCGTCACGCCGCGGCGGGCGATTTCGCGGCCGACGCCGGGATGCGGCGGAAACGCATCGAGCGGAATCGGCGGTTGGGCGGCGCGCCGCAGTGCCGCAACGCGCGTAAAGGCTTCTTCCAGCCGTCCGCGCGGAAGCGTTGCATCGGTCACCGCACGTTCGATCGCAGCGACGATCTCGAGCGCGAGCGCGAGACTGCGGCTAACGAGCAACACGTCGGCACCCGCCGCGAGTGCCGCAACCGCATTATCGACCGTGCCGCCGCGCCCGTCGAGCGCCGACATCTGCAGGCAATCGGTGACGAATGCGCCGTCGAATCCGAGCTCGCCGCGCAAAAGGCCGCCAATGACGAGTTCTGACGAGGTTGCGGGATTCACGGCGTCGAGCGCCGTCGCGACGACGTGCGCGCCCATGATCGCGGGAGCGTTCCGCGCGACCGCAGCGAACGGAACGACGTCGCGCGCGCGCAGCGTTTGCGCATCGTCCCTCACCAACGGCAGCGCTTCGTGCGAATCGGTCGCCGTCGCGCCATGGCCGGTAAAGTGTTTGTAGCACGGGACGACGCCGCCGCGCAGCAGACCGGCGGCGTACGCCGATCCGAGCGCAGCAACGGCGTCGGGCCGCGAGCCCAACGAGCGCGTGCCGATCACGGTGTTGCCTGCGTGCAACGCGAGATCGAGTACCGGCGCAAAGTTCATCGTGCAGCCGGCGCGCCGCAAATCGAACGCGACCTGTTCTCCGGCGCGACCCGCGAGTTCGAGATCGTCCGCTGCGCCGAGCGACATCATCGACGGCATCGGCTCGACTCCGTCGCGCAGCCGCACGACGCGGCCGCCCTCCTGATCGATCGCGATCGCGGGCGCGGTTCCGTCGTCGAACGCGCGCTCGCGCAGCCGATCGGTGAGCGCGCGCACGTGCGGCAGCGACGACGCATTACGCGCAAACAACACGTAGCCGCCCATCAACGGCAGCGACGGATCGAACGTCTCGCCTTCGAATCCGCAAAACACGACGCCGCGTGCGAGCGCGTTGAGGCCGTTCATCGCAGCGCGACGCCCGACGCGCGGTCGAACCTGCGCACGAACTCTGCCGGAAATTCCAAGTTGACGTTGTCTCCGGGACGCACCGCGAGGCCCGCCGGAACCCGCGCGGTGACGTCGCCACGCGCCGTTTCCACCACGACGTAAGCGTCGGCGCCGGTCGGTTCCCGGCGCGTGACGCGACCGCGCAATTCCGCTCCCTCGACCACGCGCACGTGCTCCGGCCGAATGCCGAGCAACGGATCGCCGTCGAGCACGTTCATCGGACGGTCGCCGAGGAAGCGCGCCACTGCGATCGTTCGCGGAGAATCGAAGACGACGGCCGGATCGCCGCCGTCTTCAATGCGTCCGTCGATCAACACCGCGAGCTCGTCACCGACGCTCATTGCCTCCGCGTGATCGTGCGTGACGTAGACGATCGGTCCGGGAAACCGTTGGCGCAAGCCCACGACTTCGTCGCGAACGGTTCGCCGCAGCGAAGGATCGAGGTGCGCGAGCGGTTCGTCCATCAGCAGCGCGAGCGGATCCGACAGCAGCGCGCGCGCCATTGAAGCGCGCTGCCGTTCTCCGCCGGAAAGTTCGCGCGGCCGGCGATCGAGCACGCCCGCGACGTGCAGCGCGGTCGCCGTCTCGGAGAGAAGTGCCGACGACGACGGTCCGTTGGTGCGCAGTGCGAATCGAAGGTTCGCGCGCACCGTCATATTGTTGAAGAGCGCATCGTCTTGGAAGACGAAGGCGATGCGGCGGCGTTGCGGCGGCGCGTGCACGATGCTGCGGCCGGCGAGCGTGACATCACCGCTGCGCGGGCACAGCAATCCGGCGATCACGCGCAGCAGCGTCGTTTTGCCGGCACCGGATGGACCGACGACGGCCAGCGTGCGGCCTGGTCCCACGGAGATCGAGACGCGATCGAGCGCAACACGGCGCCCGTAGGATGCGACGAGGTCGTGCGCCGCGAGCGGGCCTGCGTGCATCAGGCGTCGCTGCAGAGCGAGCGGTACGTTTCGCGGGCCGATTCATCGCCGGCTCGTGCGCGGGCAATGGTCTCCCGAAGGCGCGTGACCGATGCATCGTCGGCGACTTTCCCGCCGAGCACGAGACGCAGGGCCATCAACGTCAAATCGGGAGTCCGGGCGCCGAGAATCCGTAGACCTTCGTAAAACGGCGCCGCCCGCGGGCTGGGGGGCGGCGACCCGAGCAAGCGCTGAATGACCTCGCTCTTCGCCGGCGAGCCGTTGAGAAGGTAGCCGTCGAGCAAATCGAACTCCATGGGATGGGCAGTTTCGCCGGACGGCCGGTCATGCTCTTCGCGCTCCTCCTGGCGACGCTCGGCGCCGCCCCGTCGCCGGATTTCCTTCACCTGCTCGACCGCATGCGCGCCGCCGCCGGACCGGTGTGGAGCACGCATTTCGTTTCGATCTCACGGTTGAATCTTGAAGGACAGTCGACGGTCGTCTCGAGCGAAAGCAACGGCGTGCCGTTCGTGGTGCGGCGGTGCGAAGGCGAGCTCTGCCAAGGCACCTATTTCGACGGAACGCGCCTCTACGCCGTAAACATGAACGACACGGCGGTGCCGACGTCGACGGATCCCGAACCGTATTTGCGCTCGTTGCGCATGGTCGCGTCGCTGAGTTTTCTCGCGCCGGGATTCACCTCGCACGGCGGACGCCTCATAGACGACGGCACCGCCAACGTCGCGGGCAAGCGCTACCGGACGCTCTTCGTGACCGATGCGCACGCCATTCCGATTAGGCTTTTCGTCGATCCGTCAGACGCGCTCGTGCGTTACGTGCGCGATCTAGGCGGCGACGATACGTTCGAGTACCGCGACTACCGGCGCGTCAACGGGTTCTCGGTTCCCTTCCAGATTTTGCACAACGGCAGCGTGCTCGAACGGTACGACGACCGCACGCCGGTCGCGTCGGCGTTTCACCCGCCGCGCGGGCCGGTTCCGCAGTTTGCCGGCTCGACGCCGCAAACGATTGCGACCGATCCCGCACACGTCACGCCGGTCGTCAACTGCACCGTCGACGACGTCCCCGTGCGGTGCCTGATTGACACCGGCAACTCGGGCCTTTCGCTAAGTTCGGAACTCGCCGCGCGGCTGGGTGCGGCGGTCATCGGCACGTTCCACGTGCGCGGACTGGGCGACTACTCGACGCAAGTGGTGCGCGCCGGCCCGCTGCGCGTCGGCAATGCGACCTATCCCGAGGCGTACTATGTGGTGCTCAACGACATCAGCCGCTATGGCTACGACGTCGTGCTGGGCGCGGATTTCCTCGGCACCGCGAGCGTGGAAATCGACGCCGCGGATCACGTGGTGCGGCTCGCGACGACGCCGGCTTCCGATGCATTTACGATTCCGCTGTCGTTTGAAAACTTCGTTCCGGTGGTCAACGTGCATCTCGGCACCGTCGAAGCGAAGCTCGCCGTCGACACGGGCGACGAATCGAACATCAACCTCGCCTACGGCTTCTACACGAAGCACACGACGCTGTTTTCGATTACCGAGCGGCGCCTCGTCGCCGGCGTCGGCGGCACGAGCGTCGAACTCATCGGCAACATTCCGCAGGTGACGATCGGCGACTACCATACGGGTCCCCAGAAAATCGGCACGACGCAGACCCTGCAAGGGACCGCATTCGGCCACCTCGGCGCGGCCTTCTTACGCCAGTTTGTCGTGCAATTCGACTACGCCGCCGCGGAGTTGCATTTAACGCCGAAGCCTTAGGGCCGGGCGTCACGCACCCATGCGGCGGCGGTTTCGGTGACCATGGCGGCGCGGTCGCGATGGGGCGCGTGGCCGCAGTGCGCGAGCAAGAGGCGATCGACCGGGCCGCGCACGGTGCGTGCGAGGGCGTCGACCTGTGCGACGGTGCCATATTCGTCATCGAGCCCTTGAATGACGAGCAGCGGGCATTCGATGCGCTGGGCAAACGATTCGACGTTCCAATCGCGGAACGACGGCGACAACCACACGTCGTTCCACCCGTAGAACGTCCGGCCCGCATCGGCATGGTGGCGCGCCATACGTTCGCGCAGCGGCCCTTTTTCGAATTCGTTGCGTATTGCAGCGATGCTTCGCACGGAAAGATCCTCGACGAAGAGATGCGGCGCTTCTAGTATCGCGCCGCGCACGATCTCTGGGTGTTCGGCGGCGAAGATGACGGCAATCGACGCGCCGTCGCTGTGTCCAAAGAGGATTGCGTCGTGGATGCCTTGCGCCTCGAGCAGCGCCGGCAACGTCGTTAGCGCTTCCTCATGCATGTATGCGGGCGTTCGGGCCTCGCGCAGCGGTTCCGAAAAGCCGTTCCCGTAACGCGAGTAGACCAGCGCCGCGCATCCGGTGCGTTCGGCGAGCGTCAAGGGGAAGTCGCGCCAGAGGTTTAGTGAGCCGAGGCCCTCGTGGAGGAACACGAGCGCCGGCGCCCTTTTGCTGCCGCCTATCGTTTCGATTTCGAGCTCGCGACCGGCGAGGGTAATGCGTTCCCTATGCATCATCCGTGGCGGCGCTTTGCCCTTCGACGCCGCATCGCTTCGCGATGCTTCGCTCAGGGTGACACAAATCTCACCTCTCGCTCGGGGTGGCACAAATGGCGTGATACACTCTACCGTCGCTCAGCGTGACACGAATAGCGTGACACCTTGTGTACTACGACGTGCGGACGACGACCATGCTCCACGGAGGCAGCGTCACCATAAAGCTGCCGGTCCAAGCCGGGAGCGTCGACGTTGCGGGGCCTTTCCACACGTTCTTCTTCGACGCGTCGTACAAGGCTTTGTCATAGGTGACGATCGTACCGCCCGAACCCGAGCTCTTGCCGTCGATCTGCACCGGCACGCTCGCGCTCGAATTCTTGTTGAGATTGAAAAGCATCAACGCGTACCCGCCGTTGTAGGTAGACGCGTACGCGCGAACGCTTGGGAGCGACGACTTCGTGAGGCCGAGCATATGCTCGCCGTCGCGCACGAAGTGCGACGCGACCTGGAACGCGCGCGCCGTCGGCAAGCATCGTTCCGCGCGGCACGTTTTCGCTCGTAGCAGCCGTCTTGCAGCGTTCCGTCGGAGAAGATCATGAAGCCGCCGAAATCTTGCCAGCCGTAGAGGGACGGGTCGAAGTCACCGCCGCCGTCTTTCGAGTTGCAGCCGCCGTAGCCGAGCCACCACGTTGCACGCGTCACGCCGTCTTCGAGCAGTTCGCCGAGAATTTGCCCGGCGTAGAGTGCTTGCGTGATCGACATCGTCTGTTTTCCCGGCGTGGCGTACGTCGAGCCGATTTCGCCGACGTAAATGGGCGTTGCCCCGTGACCGGCTGCGGCGAGTTCGCCTTTGAGCGCCTTGAGATAGGTCGTGATGCCGGGCGCCGCCTTGTGAATGAGAAAATCGTCGTTGACGGTGTTGCCTTGGGGATAGTAGTGCAGCTCGACGCAGTCGTACTTCGCCTGGGCGAGCACGGTCGAATCCCATCCGGACGTATTGGGATCGACGTCGACGCACACGCCGATCGGCATTTTTGCGGCGGCTTTCATCTGCGGATAGAAGCCGTTCGCGACGTTTTGCGCGTACTGCGTGGGATCGTGCGGTTGCGAATGCTTGTCGGTTTCCCACGAGCCGTACTCTTCGTTGCCGACGCTCCACCACAGGACTTTGTCGTGTTTGGTGGCGTTGGCGTACGTCACCCAGGCGGCAGCTTCGGACGGATCGGCGCCCCCGGTGCACGCCGGATTGGAGCCGTAGTTCACGGTAATCGAGAGATCCAGTTTTGCCGGTCGAACGATGTCGCTCTCGAAATTATCGAACGTCGAGTTCGGATTGACGTAGCCTCCGCTGCAATCGCCTTGTCCTAGGCTATTCGTCTGCCAATGGAAGTTGTCGGATTCCGAGCCGCCGGGCCAACGCGTCGCCGTCATGCCGGCTTTTTGAAAGGCTTGTGACAGATTCGACTGCGTGACGTCGTACCAGGTCGCCATATTGGCACCCATCACCAAACCGGAAACGGTCGCGCCGGTCTGCGAGGGATGAACGACGATCGACGCGCCGGCTGCGTGCACTCCGGCGCTCGTGCCGCTTGGCGTCGCAGGCGCTCCCGGTGCGACCGCGCCGGAATAGCCTCGGCAGGCCGCCAGACACGTGCAAATTACGACAAACGCCCACACTCGTTTCATGACTCACTTATACTCCGGGCAAGCGAGGGCGTCAACGGAAGGAACGGCGTGCCTCAGCGCCAACGGGCGCCTTCTCAATTCAATGCCGTGAAGGAGCGCATCGTGCCCAACAATCCCTTCGTCCACGCAGAACTGGTTACGCCCGATCTCGCGAAAGCGAAACAGTTTTACCAATCGCTCTTCGATTGGAAGTACAACGACGTCATGGGCGGAGAGTACACGATCATCGACGTCGGCGAACACAAATACGGCGTCGGCGGCGGCATGCTGACGACGCCCGAACCGGGCATTCCGCCGCATTGGTTTCCCTACGTTGCCGTTTCGGATCTTGCCGCGTCAACGGAGAAAGCCAAGTCGCTAGGCGCAACCGTCATTAAAGACATCACCAAGATCGAAGGGTCGGAGAGTTCGTTCAGCATCATCATGGACCCGGCGGGCGCCGTCCTCGGCCTGTATTCCGGCGGCGGAGACATGTAGCTTCGGGCCGCCGCAATCGCGCTACGAACTTAGCGCCGTCAGCTTCCTAGGCGGCCAACCGGATGTCTTTTTTTGCGTGCTTAGGCGGCGCGTGAGGCGGGTACCATGCGCCTACTATGGACACGACTGATTTTTCCGGATACGTCACCAGGCAACTCGAAGCACGAACGGCGGACTCCGGTCGCCGTATCAGGACGACGGCGGAAACGATGCGCACCGTCGCCGATCAACTGCGCAGCGACTCGAACACGGCCATGGCGGCCGACCTTGCCGAGCGCGGCGCCGATCTCATCGATCGCGTCGGAACCTACATCGAAGGAACTCCGCTCGACCGTATGATGGCCGACGCCGAGGCTTTGGGCCGGCGGCAGCCGTGGATCGTCGCGGGCGCCGGAATCGCTGCCGGTATCATAGCTTCACGCTTGTTGAGATCGACGGCGGCGCGGCGGCAGGCGGCAACGGATTTCGCATGAGGAACGCACCGGCTCAGGCTGACCTTTCCATCGCCGAACTGCTGCAAAAGCTTGCCGCCGAGACGTCCCTGCTCATACGGCAGGAAGTCATGCTGGCACGCAGCGAGGTTCTTGGCACGCTCAAGCAAGCCACACGCCCTGCGGCGGACTTCGGGATCGCGGCGCTGTTCGCGATCGGCGCGTTCGGCACGCTAACGACGCTGTTCATTGCTGCATTGTCTTTGGCACTGCCGGTGTGGGCAGCCGCGCTGATCGTCACGGTGATTTACGGCGCCGTCGCGGCTTTTGCCGCGATGCGGGGACGCTCGTCGCTGACGAAAATCGGAAGTCCGATTCCAGACCAAACGATTCAAACGATCAAAGATGACATTACCGAGGTCCGCGCCGGAATTGCGCGCGGCCGCTAAAGAGGAGATTTTCGTGGATCAGAATCCCGATACCATTCGGCGTAGATATCGAGGAGACGCAGGCGCGCATGGGCGACACGGTTGAGGCGCTCGCCTATAAAACCGACGTGCCTGCTCGCACTCGAGATGCGGTCAGCGATCGCGTCGAAGCGATCAAGGGCAGAGTCTCCGACTTCGTTTCCTCGGCCACGGGTGCCGTGGGCGCTGCCGGCGACGCCATCGGCGACGCAACCTCGGGCGCTAAGGAAAAGGCGGCTAGTGCCGTTGCGGCGATGCCTTCGCCTTCTCAAGCCGTGCAGACGATCGGAACGATCGCTTCAAACAATCCGTTGGGCTTGGCAATCGGTTCGGTTGCGGCGGGATTTCTCATCGGCCTCTGTCTGCCCGTGAGCGACATCGAGCGTGACCGCGTGGGTCGCATCGGCGAACGCATGACCGAACAAGCGAAATCCGCCGCTGCAGATGCGGTGGAGCAAGGAAAAGCCGCCGTCACGCAAGTAATCGGCGACGCGATTTCCGCGAACGGCACAGAAGCAGGCGTAGCGCGCGGCGCTTCGACGCCGTTCGCGGAGCCTGTGCTGAGCGAGCGAAGCGAGTCGAAGTGCTCACTTCGCTCAGCGTGACACCGCCGCATCTCGCCCGGCGGAGCGACGCGAAAGCGCCATTCGGGCCCAACTTCGCCGCGTCCGGCAGCCCAGCGGTCGAGGCGAATCGTCATCGCGGCTTGCAGACGCGAATGCGTTCGCTGAGGGCTCACCTTTTGCAGCGGCCTTCCGCCGACCCATTCGGTCTCTGGCTTGCTTTCCGGCAACACGATTTCGTCCAACGACATAGCGCCACACGACTTTATCACGGCGCTGAATTTGCGAGCAATCCCCTGGGACGAATCGGGCGTGGGCTCGCAGGCGACACCGGCCGCACGAGCCGAACGCTTGGCACCAGATGAGTGCTGAGAGGGAGAGGCTCGAGCGCAGGCGACTAAGGCGGGAGCCGTGGGGCTTGTGGGGCCCTTACGTCAGCGAGCGTCAATGGGGGACCGTGCGCGAAGATTACAGCCCCTACGGCACGGCCTGGGACTATTTTCCGCACGACCACGCGCGCTCGCGCGCGTATCGTTGGGGCGAAGACGGCATCGCGGGCATTTGCGACGACCATCAGTTGCTGTGTTTTGCGGTGACGTGTTGGAACGGAAAGGATCCGATTCTCAAAGAGCGTCTGTTCGGCCTTACCAACGGTGAGGGCAATCACGGCGAGGACGTTAAGGAGTACTACTTCTACCTTGATAACGTGCCGTCGCACGCGTACATGAAGATGCTCTATCGCTATCCGCACGACGAGTATCCGTACGCGTGGCTCGTTGCTGAGAATCACCGGCGTGGGAAAACAGACCCGGAGTTCGAGTTAATCGACACGGGAATCTTCAACGACAACCGTTTTTTCGACATTGTCGTGGAGTATGCGAAAGCCGATCCCAGCGACGTTCGCGGGCGCATCACCGTCGTCAATCACGGACCGCAGGCCGCCTCGCTGGATCTTCTTCCGACGCTCTGGTTTCGCAACACGTGGTCGTGGCAGCACGGATCGCGTACAAACCGTCGATCTCGCGAGCTTCCAGCGATACGAGACGGCGTCGATCGGCTCACCGCCGAACACGAGCGGCTCGGTACGTATCGATTTCTACGCCGATGCGCCGCAAGAGTGGCTGTTCACCGAAAACGAGACGAACTACGAGCGGCTCTTCGGCTCGCCCAATCCGACACGGTACGTCAAAGACGGCATCGATTCATACGTCGTGCACGGCCGGCACGATGCCGTGAATCCGAAAAACACCGGAACGAAAGCCGCGGCGCGTTACCACTTCGACCTTCAACCCGGTGAGTCAAAGACCGTGCGTTTCCGGCTCGCGAACGGGGATGCGCCGGGCGATCCGTTTGCAGATTTCGATGCCGTGTTCGAACGGCGCCGCGCCGAAGCGGACGAGTTCTACGCCGAAGTCGCCGACGTGCCGCTCAGCGACGATCTGCGCTCGATCGCGCGTCAAGCGTTTGCGAGTATTTTGTGGAGCAAGCAGTTTTACTATTACGTGGTGCAGGAATGGCTCGACGGCGATCCGGCGATGCCGCCTCCGCCGCCGCAGCGTGCGACGGGCAGAAACAGCGATTGGACGCACCTGCACGCCGCCAACATTCTATCGATGCCGGATACGTGGGAATATCCGTGGTTTGCCGAGTGGGATCTCGCTTTCCATTGCGTCGTCCTGGCGTTGCTCGATCCCGACTACGCCAAGCACCAAATGATGCTGCTGACGCGAGAGTGGTTTCTGCATCCCAACGGCGAGTTGCCGGCGTACGAATGGAATTTCGGCGACGTCAATCCGCCGCTGTGGGCGTGGGCGGCACGGCGCGTTTATCAAATCGATCAGAAGATCAACGGAGCGGCCGACACGCTCTTCCTCGAGCGGGTCTTCCAAAAGCTGCTGCTGACCTTCACGTGGTGGGTCAATCGCAAAGACGCCCAAGGAAACAACATTTTCCAAGGCGGCTTTCTCGGGCTCGACAACATCGGCGTCATCGATCGCAACGCGCTGCCGCCGGAAGTTCGCCTCGACCAATCCGACGGGACGGCCTGGATGGCGGTCTTCAGCGGAAACATGCTCGCCATTGCGCTCGTGCTGTCGCAGACACGCCCCGCCTACGAAGACATCGCCGCAAAGTTCTTTGCGCATTTCCTCTTCATTGCGAAGGCGATGAACGGGCTCGGCGGTTCCGGACTGTGGGACGATGCCGACGGGTTTTACTACGACTGGCTGAAGGTGCCGGGCAAGCCGCCGTTTCCATTACAGGTGCACTCGCTCGTCGGTTTGATCCCCCTGATCGCGAGTGAAGTCGCCGACCGTGACGTCGTCGCGAAGTTGCCGGATTTTCTCAAGCGCGTCGACTGGTTCGTGAAACACCGGCGCGACCTCGTCGAATCGATGGCCTACATGGAACGCGGCGGCATTCGAGAGCGATACCTGATGGCGCTGGTCGACGCGAAGAAGCTGGTGCGCCTGCTGCAGCGCATGCTCGACGAAACCGAGTTCCTGAGCTCGTACGGCATCCGTTCGGTGTCGCGCATCCATCTCGAGCATCCCTACGTGCTGTCGATCGGCGGTTTCACGAGAAGCATCGGGTACGAACCGGCCGAATCGCAGACCGGCGCGTTCGGCGGTAACTCCAACTGGCGCGGCCCGATATGGTTTCCGATCAATTATCTACTCATCGAGGCGCTCCAGAAGCTGCACTACTACTACGGCGACGCCTTTACGGTTGAAATGCCGGCCGGCTCCGGGAAGCAGGCGACGCTTTGGGAAGTCGCCGACGAGCTGTCACGACGTCTGATTTCGATTTTCGAGCGGGACGCATCGGGGCGGCGCGCCGTGTTCGGCGGCAATACCACCTTTCAGGACGATCCGCTCTGGCGCGACTACGTGCCGTTCTACGAATATTTCCACGGCGACAACGGCGCGGGATTAGGCGCGAGCCATCAAACCGGGTGGACGGCGTTGGTCGGAAAGCTTATCTTGCAGCGCGGCGAGTATGCGGGGCAGCAGAAACACCCGCTTGAAAACACGTAGTGATTGAGTTTGGGCGAGGGGTTTGCGGCGATTTGGCTTCTGCCGAGCGCCGGGAATGGCTCGTCACGAACGGCTTGGGCGGTTTCGCGTCGGGGACGATTGCCGGAACGCTGACGCGACGCTACCACGGGTTGCTGATTGCGGCATTTCGTCCGCCGGTGGAGCGCATGCTCCTCGTCGCGAAGATCGACGAGGTTGCGACCTATCGCGGCCGGCGCGCGGAACTCAACGCCAATCGCTGGCGCGACGACTACGTTTCGCCGAACGGCTACACGCTCATCGAGCGTTTTCGTCTCGACGGCAGCCTACCGGTCTGGGAGTATGCAATCGCCGACGCGCTGCTCGAGAAACGCGTGTGGATGGAGCCCGGAGCAAACCGCACGTACGTGCAGTATCGCGTGCTGCGCGCCGCCTCTCCGATCGATCTTTCCTTGCGCATCTTCGTCAATTATCGCGACTTCCACGGAAATACGCACGCGGGCGATTGGCACATCGGCATCACGAGCGAAGATCCGCGGCGCCTTCGAGTGGATGCGGTAGCCGACGGACGCCCCTTCTGGATCGCCGCCGATGGGGGCGCAATCGCCGTAGAAAACGTGTGGTACCGCGATTTCGTGCTCGCGCAGGAAACGATGCGCGGATTGGACGACCGCGACGACAATCTTGCAGCCGGCAGCGCGAGCGTCACCCTGGAGCCGGGGGCGTCGATCGCGATAGCGTGTTCCGACGAGGCGATTGAAACCGTCGACGTCGTCGCGGCGATGGAACGTCGAGCGGCGCACGATGCCGCGGTGACGGCCGCATACCCGCGCACGGCGCCGTTCTCCGGCGTGGGGAGTGCGCGGAACGACGAGCAACCGGCTAGGCTCGTGCAGTGCGCGCTCGCCGCGGATCAATTCGTCGTCGCGCATCCGATCGATACGGACCCCGGCGCGCGCTCGATTATCGCGGGCTACCATTGGTTCGGCGATTGGGGACGCGACACGATGATCGCGCTGCCCGGCCTTACGCTCACGACCGGGAGGCCAGAAATCGCGCGTTCGATCCTCACGACGTTTTCGGCGTTCGTAGACGGCGGCATGCTGCCGAACTTTTTCCCGGAACACGGCCAAGCCCCGGAATATAACACCGTCGACGCGGCGCTGTGGTACGTCGAGACCGCGGCGCGCTATGTCGAGCTTACGGGCGACGACGCGACGCTGCGTGCGTTGTGGCCGTCGCTGCAGCAGGTCGTCGCACGTTATCGCGACGGAACGCGCTACGGGATTCACATGGACGGCGACGGGCTCATCGTCGCGAGCGCGCCCGGCGTGCAACTGACGTGGATGGATGCGAAGGTGGGCGACCGGGTCATCACGCCGCGCATGGGGAAGCCCGTGGAAATCGCCGCCCTTTGGTACAACGCGCTGATGCGCATGCAGACTCTCGCGACGCGCCTGGGCGATGACGGCGCCGGGACGTACGCTGCGCTTGCCGCAAAGGCGCGGACGGGATTCGAGAAGTTTTGGAACGAGGCAGGCGGATATTGTTACGACGTCATCGACGGACCCGACGGTAGCGACGCGTCGCTTCGGCCGAACCAGATCTTCGCAGCGGCACTGCCCCATGCAGTGATCTCTTTGGAGCGCGCGCGCGGCGTCGTCGACGTCTGCGCGGCGCATCTCGTCACGTCCGCCGGGTTGCGGTCGCTCGCGCCCGAGGACCCGCGTTACGTCGCATACTATCGCGGTCCGCCGGGCGAGCGCGATGCTGCCTACCATCAAGGCACCGTTTGGGCCTGGCTGCTGGGCCCGTTCGCAATCGCGCACGCACGCATCTATCGCGATGCCGCCGCGGCACGATCGTTTCTGCGGCCGCTCGCCGATTCGATATTCGATGCCGGACTCGGCACGATCGGCGAAATTGCCGACGCGACGGCGCCGTTTGCGCCGCAGGGCGCGATCGCGCAAGCGTGGTCCGTCGGCGAGTTGCTGCGAGCGTGGCACGAGATTCCCGGCCTCGGCGCAGGGCGGCCTCGCCCCCTAGCGCAATAGGGGCGCCAATGGCACGGGGGTATTGGGCGGATCCGTTTGCGTATCTCGGCATGCACCGGGAAGGCAACGGGCTCGTGCTGCGCACGTCGCAACCGCGCGCTCTCGGCGTGCGCGTGCGGACGCGTGAGGGCAAAGATCTTGGCGCGTTGGCGCGGCTCGACGACGACGGGCTCTACGAAATCCGGTTTGCGCGCCGGCGCAAACCGTTCGACTACGTGCTCGAGGTCGAAGGTTCGGGCGGCCCCATGCTCGTTGAGGATCCCTATCGCTTCAGACCGCTGCTCGGCGACGTTGACTCCTACCTGATTGCCGAGGGAAACCACCACGAACTGTGGCGAGTGCTCGGCGCGCATTGCCGCACCATCGACGGCGTCGCCGGCACGGCGTTTGCCGTGTGGGCTCCCAATGCGCTGCGCGTCAGCGTCGTCGGCGATTTCAACGGGTGGGACGGCCGCTACCATCCGATGCGCAAGCGCGTCGAATGCGGCGTGTGGGAGATCTTTATTCCGGGCGTCGCCGGCGGCGCACGCTACAAGTTCGAACTGGAACGTCCGGAAGGCGGATTGCTTCCGTTGAAAAGCGATCCGCTCGCGCGTTATGCGGAGCGGCCGCCTGCGACCGCGTCCATCGTCGAGGCGGAATCGCGGTTCGAATGGACCGATGCCGCCTGGATTGAACGCCGCGGCGACGGCGGCGAGCGCCGGCGCGCCGATTTCAATCTACGAAGTGCATTTGGGCTCGTGGAGACGCCGGGGCGACGAGGGCAATCGCTATCTCAGCTACGACGAACTTTCGGCGGAACTCTTGCCGTACGTCGCCGAGATGGGTTTCACGCACGTCGAACTGCTGCCGGTGACCGAACATCCCTTCGACGGATCGTGGGGGTATCAGCCGACGGGTATGTTCGCGCCGACGAGCCGGTACGGAACGCCCGATGCGTTCCGGCGCTTCGTCGACACGGCGCATCGGCTGGGCGTCGGCGTGATTCTCGATTGGGTGCCGGGCCATTTTCCGAGCGACCCGCACGGCCTCGCATTCTTCGACGGCACGTATCTCTACGAATACGGCGATCCGCGCAAGGGTTTTCAGCCGGACTGGAACACGCTCATTTACAATCACGGGCGTCGCGAGGTGGCGAACTTTCTCATCGCGAGCGCGCTCTATTGGATCGAGGAGTTTCACGTGGACGGTCTGCGCGTCGACGCGGTCGCTTCGATGCTGTATCTCGATTACAGCCGGCGCGAAGGCGAGTGGGTGCCCAACGCGCGCGGCGGTCGCGAAAACCTCGATGCGATCGAGTTTTTGAAGCGACTCAATCAGACGCTGCACGATACGCACGGCGATGCCGTCACGATTGCCGAGGAGTCGACGTCGTGGCCGCTGGTGACCGGGGCCGTGGCCGACGGCGGACTGGGATTCGGCTACAAGTGGAACATGGGGTGGATGCACGATTCGCTGCGCTACTTGGGATACGATCCGGTCTACCGCCGCTACCATCAGAACGATCTGACGTTCGGATTGATCTACGCGTTCAGCGAACGATTCGTGCTGCCGCTTTCGCACGATGAAGTGGTGCACGGCAAACGTCCGCTCGTCGAGAAAATGCCGGGCGACCGCTGGCAGCGTTTCGCGAACGTGCGGCTGCTGCTGGCACTGATGATCGCGCATCCCGGCAAGAAACTGCTGTTCATGGGCGACGAGATCGCTGCGCCCAAGGAGTGGAATCACGACGCGCAGCTCGACTGGGGCGTGCTCGACGACGCGCTGCATGCGGGCGTGGCGCACCTCGTCCGCGACTGCAACCGTCTCTATCGCGCGACGCCGGCGCTCTACGAACTCGACTGCGAGCCGCAGGGATTCGAATGGATCTCCTGCGACGACAGCGCCAACAGCGTGCTCGCGTTTCTGCGGCGCAGCCGCGCCGGCGAGTTCGCGGTCGTGCGTCGTCAACGCGACGCCGGTAGTGCGCTATGGTTACCGCATCGGCGTGCCGCAGCCCGGGACCTATCGCGAAGCGCTCAACAGCGACTCCGAGCACTACGGCGGCAGCAACGTCGGCAATCAAGGCAGCGTCGTTAGCGAAGCGATCGCCGCAAACGGGCACGCCGATTCGCTTTCGCTCACCCTGCCGCCGCTGTCGGTTGCGATCTTCGTCTATGATGGCGAGGAATGTGAACGCTAGAGCAATCTTAAGGTCGCCAGAGCAAGCACGAACCGGGGTCCATGCCGTACGGGAAGCGTTGGAGTACCGCGTCGCGGTCGTTCAGGCCGCTGCGGGATGGGGAAAAACCACGGCGGTACGCACCGCGACTGCCGGCGTAGCCCACGAGTGGCACGACGCGGCGACGCTCGGTTCCGACGAACTCCTTGCGGCGGCCTCGTCGGGGGATCGCCTCATCGTCATCGACGACGTACACGCCTTCGCCGGTAACGGGCCGGGGCCCGACACGATCGCGGAGTTGGTCGACCGGTTTCCTGAAACGCGATGGGCCTTCGTGTCCCGCCAGTCTGTCGGGCTACCAATCGCAACTTGGATCGCGAAAGGGAAAGCAGCCGCGCCGGTCGGGCAAAGCGATTTGTCATTGACGGCATACGAAATTCGCCGCGCCGCAAAGAGCCTCGGTCTGCGCACCGATGACGCCGCGATGCAATTTATCGCTGACGCAACCAGTGGATGGCCGGTCGCAGTGAGGTTCGCGCTCGCCGCTCTGCAGCGTTCGTCGTCGGATCTCTCGCGTGCCTTCGCGACGACGCACCGGCTCTTGTCGGCATACTTCGCTACAGAAATACTTCAACAACTCGACGACGATCGTCGCGAGCTGCTTTCCGATCTGGCGTTGCTGGGCGAGTTCGACGAAGGGATGCTCGCAGCACTCGGCCGTGAAGACGCATCGGCGGATCTGCGATGGCTCGACGGCGCGGCGATTCCGTCATGCGATGTAGGAAATCGGCGTTCGCTGCATCCGGTATTCGCCCAGTATATGATCGTGCAGATTCCCGCGACCCACCGGCAAGCTCGTGCACTCCGTGCAGCCGCGGCGCTACGAGCGTCGGGTCTTGTCGGACGCGCTTTCGATTTGAAGCGGAGCTACGCTCCGGACTCGGCGCTCGCAGCGATTCGCGACGAAGGCTTGGCCCTGCTAGATGCGGGCTGTTGGGCCGGCGTGGAACAAGCCATTCGCACGCTGCCACAATCGATACGTCGCGACGACCCGATCGTCGTATGCTTGCGCGCGGAACTCGAAGCGGAAGCCGGCGCGTTAGAACGCGCGAACGCTCTGTACGAAAAAGCACACAACATAACGACGACTCCCGAAGTTCACGCCGGCATCTGTCGTCACCGGGCCCTGCATTATCTCAATCAGGGCAAGACTGAAGCTCTCGACGTAATACTCCCCGCGCTCGACGTGGGTACGGCGATAGAGCGAATGGATACGCACGGCATTTACGCGATGGCCCTGGCATTAACGGGCCGTCTAGACGATGCGCTCCTGGAGGGACGGCACGCCGTAGACGTTGCTACAGACCTTGACGATGAGGGGTTGCTGGTCCGCTCGTTGCAACGGCTGTCATATGTCGAATTCCAAGCGGGTCACCTTGCCGATGCAGAAAAACATGGCCGCGAGGCTTCGCGCCTCGCCCATCGCCTCGGCGCGTGGTTTCACTTTATCTGCGCGCAGAGCATTCTATACGGTGTGGCTATTGGGATACGCGACGATCACGCTGCGGCCTTATGGCACGCGCAACAGATCGAGTGGGCGGCAGAACGCACGGGAGATCGGCGACACCGTTCGTATGCGCTCAGCGCGCAATACGTTCTCGAGGTCGAGCGAGGGCGCAGAGAGCGCGCGCTGGCGATCGAATCGGCGATAACGGTGCATTCGGGTTTCCGCGACGCACTTGAGTGCTGTTTCGCCTTGGCAACGCGTCTGAGTTGGGACGGCGAGTTTTCAGAAGGTTATAGGGTTTTAGCACTGCTGGACGATCACGTCGTAGACCCTTCCGAACGGCGCCTCTTGAACGCGGCGCTTGCGATGTTCGCAGCTTTCGGAGGCGACGAGCGGAATGCATCACTTCGCCTCCGCGCGTGCGGCAGAGTTGCGGAAGCAGCCGCTCGAGAAAACGCCGTTGGAAACGTGCAAGCCGACTGCTATGCGGCGGTCGCGCAAATCGTGCTCGGCCACGCGGAAGCCGCAGTCCGCCGTTTACCGCATCTCGCTCCCACCGCGCAAACGCGCGCGCTGGCGTCGTTCGCGCGCGATCTCGCTGCGCTGGGTTCCGCGCTTGGAAGCGAATCGGCATCAAAGGCTCTCCAGCGCTTGCGTTTGGCGCGCCAAGAGGGAATTGCGGAAGCGGTCGCCGCCGCGCTTGCTTCGCTGCGGCATGACGAAGGATCTGCGCTGCTCACGGATGCTGAAATCCGCGTCTTGGTCGACTTGGCGAGCGGTCGAACGGCCAAGGCAATCGCTCAAAAGCACGCCCGCAGCATCCATACGATACGCAACCAAATCAAGGCGGCCACCCGCAAACTCGGTGCCTCAGGGAGCATCGAAGCGGTGGCGCGCGCACATCACCTCGGACTGCTCCGTTAGGCCGCATAGCCTAAAGTGGTCATGGCCCACTGCGGGCCGTTCCTGCAAGATGAGTCGCGGCAAGCCTTGCCGATTCCTTAGCGCTTCGTCTCGGGCATCGATCAGGCATTAGTGCCCGCTTCGCCGGACGGCTCTCAGAAAGGTTCTTCAATTGTTTGTGTCTCAATGCCGCCGCGCCTTACTCGCCGGGGGCGCCCTCGCGTTGCTTGCAGGTTGTTCCGGAGCATCGCAACTCTCTCCATCGACCATTGGCGCCCAGCCGGGTGCGCAGTTAGCCGGCCGTCAGCCGGCCTTCATCCAAGGGATGAAGCGACCTCTCGGCGCTTTTGCGCTTTCGGCTGCGCAACTCGAAACGCTGCGCAATAGCGGCGTCAAGGTGCCGCACGTGATACCTCCTAACGGAAGCCACGCCACTTGGGGACGCGCGCTTTTCGTGTCCGACTATCTGGGCAACGTCGTCCAGGAGTTCCAACCGGAACGGGGCGGCACGATCATCGCGACCATCAGTGACGTGGTCGGACCGCAAGGCATGGACCGGGACCGTCACGGAAACCTGTACGTGACGAGCCAAGGCACGTCTTCGGTGAACGTTTACACTCCTGGTAGTTACACCGCCTCAAAGATCCTCAACGAAGGAAACCAACAAGCGCCGGCCTCGGTAGCCGTTTGTCCGAACGGCACGGTGTACGTGTCGAACACGTACGCCGATAACGGCAACGTCGACGGCAGCATCCAAATCTTCAAGAAGAACGCGACGTCGCCGACCGGCTCGATCCCCGATAGCAAGATTTTCTTTTCGTTCTTCGTCGCTTGCGATGCCGCCGGTAATGTTTGGTACGACTACGTCGACCAGAACTTCGTCACCGGTGTCGCCGAGTACGTACCGTCCACTGCAACCATCACCGAGTTCGGCAGCCTCGGAATCGATTTCCCCGGCGGCATTCGAGCGCTCGGAAACGGTAAACTGTCGATCAACGACCAGAGCACCAGCCAAACCAGTGGAACCGTGCATATCTTCAACACGTCCAACATGGCCGGCGGTCCGATTTCGACCATCACCGGTTTCGACGATCCTGTCTCGGGCTCGTGGGTCAAGTCGGACGCCGCAACGTGGCAGGCCGACATCACGACGCAACGCGTCGATTTCGCGAAACTGACGGGGAGTCCGCAAATCAAGTACTCCGTCGGCGCCGGAGTCCTTCAAGGCCCAGAAGATGCACTCGTCTTCCCAGGTAACCGCTAAATCGAATCACCGCTTCACGTGACCGACGTGCGCTAGCGAAAAGGGGACTGGCCGTGTGTATAGGCCGGTCCCCTTCTTTAATTCACACGTTCCGCTGTTGCGCGAATCGTAAAGCGGCAGCCGTCCGACCACGAAAACGTTAGACGAGGTTTTCGCCCCCGGCAAAACGCATAAGGGCGCATGATCGCATCGCGGCGAGCTGCCGTTCTACCGGGGCGGCCCTATCCTCTGGGTGCAACGTGGAACGGTGCGGGCGTGAACTTCGCGCTCTTTTCGGAAAATGCGGAGAAGGTCGAACTCTGCATCTTCGATCCGCGCGGACGCCGCGAAGTCGAACGCATCGCGCTGCCCGAGTACACCGACTCCGTCTGGCACGGCTATCTGCCCGACGCGCGGCCCGGGTTGCTCTACGGTTATCGCGTGTACGGTCCGTACGACCCGGCGAACGGCCACCGGTTCAATCACCACAAACTGCTGCTGGACCCGTATGCCGTCATGGTGAGCGGCGGCATCGTATGGAGCGACGCCCATTTCGGCTATCGTGTCGGCTCGCCGCGGGCGGATCTGTCGTTCGACCGGCGCGACAACGCCGCCGGCATGCCGAAATGCGTCGTCGTCGATACGGCGTTTACGTGGGGCAGCGATCGCCTGCTCCACACGCGCTGGCACGACCTCGTCATCTACGAGATGCACGTGCGCGGCTACACGATGAAGCATCACGGCGTTGCGCCGGAGCGCCGCGGAACGGTTGCCGGCCTTTCGTCGCCGGCGGTCATCGAATACTTGACGCGGCTCGGGGTCAACGCGATCGAACTGCTGCCGGTGCAGAATTTCGTCGACGACCGGAACCTCATTCAAAAAGGCTTGCGCAACTACTGGGGATACCAGCCCATCTCATTTTTCGCGCCGATGCCGCGGTATCTCTCGCGCGCCGACCTCGGCGAGTTCAAGACGATGGTGTCGCGCATGCACGATGCGGGGATCGAAGTGATTCTCGACGTCGTCTACAACCACACCGCCGAAGGCAGCGAACTCGGGCCGACGCTGAGTTTCCGCGGGATCGACAATAAGTCGTATTATCGCCTGGCCGGTGATCCTCGCTATTATGCCGATACGACCGGTTGCGGCAACGCACTCAACCTCGCCCATCCCAGCGTTTTGAAGATGGTGACCGATTCGCTGCGCTATTGGGTCAACGAGATGCACGTGGACGGTTTCCGCTTCGATTTGGCGACGACGCTGGCGCGCACGAGCGACAACCGGTTCAGCACGCAGAGCAACTTCCTGGCATCGCTGGAGCAAGATCCGGTGCTGTCGCGCGTGAAAATGATCGCCGAGCCGTGGGATCTCGGCGAAGACGGCTACCATCTCGGCGACTTCCCAGCCGGATGGTCGGAATGGAACGACCGCTTCCGCGACGGCGTGCGCCGTTTTTGGCGCGGCGACGGCAACATCCGCGAAATGGCGACGCGCCTCACCGGATCGAGCGACGTCTTCGACCGGCGCGGGCGGCGTCCGCGCTCGAGCGTGAACTTCGTGACGGCGCACGACGGTTTCACGCTCACCGACCTCGTCTCGTACGACTACAAGCACAACGAAGCCAACCTCGACGACAACCGCGACGGCACCGACGACAATCTCAGTTGGAACTGCGGCGCGGAAGGTGTCGACCGATGACGCAGGCATTCTCGCGTTGCGCGACCGCCAGAAGCGTAACTTCTTTGCGACGCTGCTGCTTTCGCAAGGATTGCCGATGCTGGTGGCCGGTGACGAACTCGGCCGCACCCAGTTCGGAAACAATAACGCCTACTGTCAAGACAACGATCTGGGTTGGCTCGATCGCTCGCACATGTTCGACGAAAGCGGGAGTTTGTTCGCATTCGTGTGCCGGCTGATCGCATTGCGTCGCGCGCATCCGGTTTTTCGGCGCCCACGCTTCTTCCGCGGCGCAATCTCCGGCGACTCGCCGTTGAAGGACATTACGTGGCACGCACCCGACGCGCGTGAAATGACCTACGACGATTGGCACGATGCATCGCTGCGAAGTTTCGCCGCGGTGTTGAGCGGCGACACCGGCGACCGCTTCATCAGCCTTCAGGGCTATCGCGAGCTCGACGACAGTTTCTTGCTGATCGTGAACGCGCACGACGCTAGCGTGGCCTTTACCCTTCCGCCGGTGCCGTCGGGCGGCCGTTGGATGACGCAAATCGACACGGCGCGTTGGAATGGAACAGCCGGCAACGGCGCGCTCCTTCCCGGCGAGCGCTACGACGTGGTCGATCGCTCGCTCGTCCTCTTCATCGCGGCGCCGTGACGGAAACGCTCGACCGGCTCGCAGAAACGGCGGGCATCCTTCCGTCGTTCCGCGATTATTTCGGGAACGAGACGATCGTTTCGCGGGAAACGAAGGCTGCGCTGCTGCACGCGATGGGCTACGACGCCGGGTCGGAGCGCCGCATGCGCTCGTCGCTGCGCGATGCGCAAGCCGAAAGCGCCGCCGGTGACGCCGAGGGCGCAGACGGCAGCGCATCCGCCGAGTGCTACCTTCCGCCGGCGTGGGAGTCGCGGCCAACGTGGGCGCTCGCGACGCAACTGTACGCGTTGCGCTCCGGCCGTAATTGGGGCATCGGCGACTTCGGCGACCTGCGCGAACTCGTGGGTCTCGCGGGGCGAGCCGGGGCCGCGGCCGTGGCAATCAATCCGCTCCACGAACTCTTTCCGAACAATCCCCGTGCGGCGAGCCCCTATGCGCCGTCGAGCCGGCTCTTTCTCAACATCTTCTACATCGACGTCCCGGCCGTACCCGACTTTACGGAGTCGGCGCGAGCGCAAGCTCTCGTTGCCGCGCCGGAGTTTGCCGCAGCGCTGCAGCGGTTACGCGACGCGGCGCTCGTGGATTACGACGGCGTTGCGCGCGCGAAGCTCGTCGTTCTCGGACTGCTGTGGGAGTCGTTTCGCGTCAATCATCTCGAGCGTCCCGGCGATGCGCGTGCCCCGGATTTTCGCGCGTTCGTGCGCGACGGCGGCCAAACACTGGAACGGCTCGCGCGCTACGAGGCGCTGGCGGAACACTTTCGCGCGCGCGACGCCGCCTGCTATGGATGGCTGCAGTGGCCGGCGGAGTACCGCTCGCCGGATTCTCCCGACGTCGCGCGATTCGCACGCGAGCATCGCGATCGCGTCGATTTCTATTGCTACGCACAGTGGACGGCGGATCGCCAACTCGCCCGTGCGGCGGCTGGTGACCGCGAAAGCGGTGCGGCATTGTACCGCGACTTGGCCGTCGGCGTCGATCGCAACGGCGCCGACGCCTGGAGCGATCCGGGAGCAATTGCCGCGGAAGCGTCGCTCGGCGCGCCGGCCGATCCGCTCAACGTGCACGGACAGAACTGGGGCCTTCCGCCGCTTTCGCCGCGCGCACTGCGGGAACGCGCGTACACACCGTTTGCATCGTTGCTGCGGGCCAACATGCGTCACGCGCGTATTTTGCGCATCGATCACGTGATGGCGCTGCAACGCGCGTTTTGGATTCCGCAGGGGCGGCCGGCAACCGAAGGTGCGTACGTGCGCTATCCGCTCGACGCAATGCTGCGCGTGCTCGCGCGCGAGAGCGTCGCCAACGCCTGCGCGGTCGTCGGTGAAGATCTCGGCACGGTTCCGGATGGATTTCGCGAACGGCTGCAGGCAGCGCGCGTGCTCTCGTCGCGCTTGGTGTACTTCGAGCGGACGTGGGACGGCGCATTTCGGCCGCCCGCGGAATACCCGCGATTGGCGGCGGCCAGCATCGGCACGCACGATTTGCCTCCGCTGCTTGGATGGTGGACGGCCGGCGGCGGCGACGAGCGCCGCCACGCACGCTACACACTCGTGGATGCGCTGCTGCGGGAAGGCTGCATCGACGAGGCGTCTGCCGCGCGCCTGCGCGACGATGCGGGTGCGGGCGGGAGCGCGACAGCAGCCGAACTCCTTTCCGATGCGGTGCACCGCTTTCTCGCGCGAACTCCGTCGCTGCTCAAGGTGGTCGCCATCGAAGACGTACTCGGTGAGACGGCGAGCGTCAACGTGCCCGGCACCGTCGACGAGCATCCGAACTGGCAGCGAAAGCGTTCGCTTCCGATGGAAGCGCTCGCCGCCGACGGCCGGCTCTTCCGCATCGGCGCGCTGATGTGTGATACTAAACCCGTGACGTTTCGAGTGGGAGCCGGATGAAGGCAGTCGTTATGGCCGGGGGCGAGGGCTCGCGCCTGCGTCCGCTGACGTCGAGCCGCCCAAAGCCCCTCGCGCCGGTCGCCAACAAGCCGGTGATGCATCACATCGTCGATTTGCTGCGCCGCCACGGCGTTACCGAAGTCGTCGCGACGCTGCACTATCTCGCCGACGAGATCGAAAACTACTTCGGCGACGGCTCGGAACACGGCGTCTCGATGGCCTACGTCGTCGAAGACACGCCGCTCGGCACGGCGGGCGCGGTGAAGCTCGCCGAACCGCTGCTCGGCGACGAACGCTTCCTGATCGTTTCCGGCGACGCGCTTACCGACATCGACCTCAGCGAGCTGCTTGCCTTCCACAAGAGCCGCGGCGCGGCGGTAACGATCGCGCTGCAGCGCGTTCCCAACCCGCTGGAGTTCGGCGTCGTCGTCACCGACGAGCACGGACGCATCACGCGCTTTCTCGAGAAGCCGTCGTGGGGTGAGATCTTCTCGGACACGATCAACACCGGCATCTACGTGCTCGAACCCGAGATCTTCGCGTACATGGAGAGCGGCAAGAACTACGATTTCTCGCGCGATCTGTTTCCGCTGATGCTGCGCGACGGCAAACCGATTTTCGGACACGTCGTCGGCGGCTACTGGAGCGACATCGGCAACCTGCAGCAGTATCTGCAGGCCAACTACGACGCGCTTTCCGGCGCCGTGCGCGTGGAGATTCCGGGAACGCAGATTCGCCCCGGCATTTGGGTCGGTGAAGACTGCCGGATCTCACCCGACGCGCAGTTGCACGGCCCGCTCGCCATCGGACGCAACGTGACGATCGAAGCCGGCGCCGTCATCGAAGAGCTGACGGCAATCGGATCGTCGTCGATCGTCGCCGAAAACGCGCGCCTCCACCGGACCGTCGCGTGGGACGACGTCTATGTCGGCGAGAATTCGAGCCTCACGGGTTGCACGCTCGCCGACCGCGTCATCGTGAAGGACCGCGTGACGATCATGGAAGGTGCGGTAATCGGGCGCGGCAGCACGCTCGGCAGCGGCTCGACCGTGCCGTCGAACATCAAACTCTGGCCCGAAAAATCGGTTGCGGCCGGCTCGATCGTATCGATGTCGCTGATCTACGGCATCAAGTGGCCGGGCTCGCTCTTCGGCGCCGACGGCGTATCGGGGCTCGCGAATATCGAAATCACGCCGGAGTTCGCGCTCAGATTCGGGCAAGCGATCGGTTCGGTACTGCATCCGGGGCAAACGCTGATGACGAGCCGCGACGCGCATCCGGCCTCGCGTCTCACCAACCGCTGCATCATCGCGGGCGCGCTCTCGGTCGGCGTCAACGTGCAGGATCTGCGCGAGCTGCCAACGCCGGTTTCGCGTTACGCCGTGCGCGCGTGGGGCGACGCGTGCATTCACACCGGTATTTCGCCCCACGATCCCGACCGTTACTTGCTCGAGTTCTTCGATAGTCACGGCGTGAACGTCGACAAGTCAACCGAGCGCAAAGTCGAGAACATCTTTTTCCGTGAAGATTTTCGGCGTACGCCGATGGAGGCGGTCGGCAATCTGAGTTTTCCCGAGCGTACGCTCGAAGGGTACAGCAACGGATTCCTCGCCGCGCTCAATCCGCAAGCGATGTCGGGCGCGAATCTACGGGTGGTTATCGACTATGCGTACGGAAGCTCGTCGCTCATCTTGCCGCGCATTCTCAGCAATCTCGGCGTCGAGCTGATCGCGCTCAACGCGTTTTTCGACAACACGAAGGTGCTGACGTTTGCGCGCAACCGCAAGCGTCACCTCGAACAACTCAGCAACGTTACGACGTCGCTCGGCGCCAATCTGGGGATTCTGCTCGACCAGCACGGTGAAGCGCTGGCGATCGTCGACGACAAGGGCCGCATCATCGAGGACAGCCGGCTTCTGGCGCTGCTCATCATGCTGGTCGCGCGCTGCGTTCCCAACGCGCGGGTCGCCGTGCCGGTGATGGCGCCGCGTGCGATCGAAACGGTCGCCGAAGCGCTCGGCGCGACGGTCGTGCGCACGCGCAGCGACCGCCGTTCGCTGATGGCGTTCGCCGCCGAACAGGGCGCGTCGCTGGCGTTTGCCGGCGGCGCCAACTGCGAGCTCATTTTCCCCGAGTTCCAACCGGTCTTCGATTCGCTCTACGCGGCGGCGAAGATCATGGAGTTGATTGCGGCGCAGGGCGGTCCGCTCAGCGCGATCGTCGACGAACTTCCCGTTTGGCATCTGGCGACGCGCCGCGATCACTGCCCGTGGGAACGCAAGGGTCAAATCATGCGCCGCCTGCTCGACGAAACCAACGGCGAAAACGTCGAGCTCACCGACGGCATTCGCATCGGGCGCGACGGCGGTTGGGTGCTCGTGCTTCCCGACGCCTCCGAGCCGCAGTTCAACGTATACGCCGAAGGACGTTCCGACGAAGAGGCCCGGCAATATGCCGATGAAATTACGGAACGAATCGATCGATTGGTATCAACGTAGCTCGAAGGGGAGCCTTCAAGACGTCATCCCTTTTGGCTCACGACGGCGCTAAACGGCTGATACAGGCCCTGCGTGAAGCTACTAACGAGCGTGCCGTCGGAGAGGCGATAGATTTGGACGGCGTTGGCGGCGTAGTCCGGAACGATTACGAGATCGGCTCGCCGCGAAAAGCCGTACGTTAAGAACGTCTGCGCGAAGGGCACTTTCCCGACAAGAGTGGATTTATTGCCGCTCACCTGCACCTTTAGCGCCTCCGCGCCGCCGTTTCCGGAATGCCCGGTGCCCATCAGAAACGACGGATTCACCCACACGATCGCACTGGAAGCGGATTGACGCGCCGGCCCTTGGACGAGCCTAAACGTCGAATGACCCGGTGCCAGTTTGAACAAGTGGACGTAGCCTGCTCGATAGCAATCGGAATATCCGCAGGCGATGCCGGTCGCATACAACGTGCGTTGATCGTCGTACGTTAGAAAGTATGCGCGGTAAAAGTTGGTTTTGGGACCGTAAGACTTTCCGGGCTTTTGACCGTGGGGATAGACGACGACTTCGGCATAGGAGCGAAAGTGGCCGTAGGGATGCTCGTAGGAAACTGCAAGATTGCCGGTCGCGTTATCGACGGCGCAGGCGTAAGGAAGTCCCAGTTTCGCCGTAATGGTCGCGATCGGCGCAGATCCGCCATGTGCATACTCGTAGACGTTGCCGCTCGCGTAATCGGTGATCCAAACGTCGCCGGCGTTGTCGGTGCACATCCCTTGCGGCGAAGTGAAGCCGGTGAGGGTGCCCACTTGTACGATATCGTTGCCGTCGTTATACGTGTAGACCGTAACGTTGGAGGCGTTGGAGACGTACAGCAGATTCGTCTGGCCGCTCGCAGCCGGCGACATCGTCGATGCGAGCGGGGCGTTGTGAGGCGGCGCCGTCTGCGCGAGCCCCGAGCAGCCGGCCAGCATTGCCAGCAGCACGCAAGCAGCGTGTGTTCGGACAAGGTGAATGCGCATGAGTGGGCCTTCCTTACGTAACGACCGTTTTCGTTTCCGCACGTCTCAGGGTCAGCCTGCATGCTTCGTCGAAGGAAAGATCATGCTTAGGATTTCTGCCATTGGCCGTGCCGGTCTTATAGCGAGCGCCTTAGCCTTATCCGCATGCGCCGGCGACCGCCAGGCCGGACTGCCGGCCGGTTCGTTTAATCAACGCAATGAGCCGGCGCGAACCGGCTCTTGGATGGATCCCGCAGCGCTACACGGCATCCTCATTTACGTGGGCTTCTTCGGAACGGTTGACGTGTACAGTTATCCGAAAGGAACGTTAGTCGGGCAGCTCACGCTCAACGATGCGCGGGCGATGTGCTCGGACAAGTCGGGCAACGTCTGGATCGGCAACGAACAACGCAACGGTTCGCAGATGGTCGAGTACGCGCGCGGTGCGACGCAGCCCACCGCACAACTGTTTTCATATGCGCCGCAGGGATGCGCCATCGACCCGAAGAGCGGCGACCTCGCCGTGGTCGGTTATGGAGACGGCACCGGTAAGCAAAATCTTGAGATCTACCATCAAGCGCAGGGTTTGCCCCACACGTACTCGTCGCACGTTCTCAAGACGTGGTACTTCTGCGCCTACGATTCGAAGGGCGATCTCATTATCCAAGGAGACGTGCCGACGGGTTACGGCGACGCCGGGTACGCGGAGCTGCTGCGTGGGCATCAGCAATTTACGCCCGTCAATATCACGACCAGATACGGCAGCGGCGGCGTCCAGTGGGACGGCAAGTATTTCGTGATGGCCTACGAAAACGATTATCAGCTATGGCGCTATTCGATCGACAACGGCAACGCGACGTTCATCGATAATATTAACCTCCCCATAAAACAGCCGTACTGGTTCCGTAGCTTTTGGCTGTCGGGGAAAACGATCTACGCGAGTTCGATTGAGGAGGAAGGCTCGAGTGGCCCGACGATTGCCGGTTATCCATATCCTGCCGGCTTCCCGGCAGAAAATCCCTTCGTCGTCGGCGTATATCCTTACGCGATGACCGTCAGCGTTCCACCGAAGAGGTCCATATGAAGCGCAGCTTTGGCTTCCTGTCGGCAATTTCGGCTGCATTTATCCTGGGCGCCTGCAGCTCCACTATCACGACCAATGTGCCCGCGCCCGGGCCGACACATTCTTCCGTGCCGGGAACGCCGATTCAGCACGTCATTATCGTCTTTCAAGAGAACCGCAGCTTCAACAATCTCTTTATGAAGTTTCCAGGCGCGGACACGAGCACGATTGGACGGTGCGTGCCGTATACGCCGCCGGGCTTCAAAGAGATTTGTAACGACCCCGATCCTCAGAAACACGTCGTGCGGATGCACCCCATCACGTTGGAGACGTGCGGCTGCCTCGGGGGAACCGATATCTCGCATACCCACGCGTCGCTCGAACTGGAATACAACGGCGGCAAGATGGATGGGTTCGACAGAATCTCACTCGGCACGAGTGGTTCGCTCGGCCCTGCGAAATTCTATCCGTACGCGTACGTCGAACGTTCCGAGGTTCAACCGTATTGGGATATGGCGAGCCAATACGGCCTCGCGGATCACATGTTCTCCACGGCCACGACCGACAGTTTCGTCGCACATCAGGAGATCATCGCGGGCACGAACGAGTTAAACGATCATATGGCGCTCACCGACGTTCCATCGGGTATTCCGTGGGGCTGCGACGCGCCGAGCGGTACGGTTACCGGCGTCATCTACTCGAATGGTCGCGTAGACGATTTCGGCGGACCGTTTCCGTGTTTGACCGAGTATGGAACGATGGCCGACGTGCTCGATGCTGCCGGCGTATCCTGGAAGTACTACGTGGAATCATACGATCTCAATTCGCCGTACGTCGATTTCGGCGGGCGCGTGTGGAATGCGTTCGACGTCATCAAGCGCGTTCGGTACGGATCGGACTGGAAGAACGTCACCATCCCGAACACCAAAGTCTTCGCGGATATCAAAAGCGGCCGGCTGCCGCAAGTGTCGTGGGTGATTCCCAGCCTGGCCACATCCGATCACCCCGCCAGCGGATACAAACTCGGGCCTTCGTGGGTAACGTCCGTCGTCAACGCCGTCGGCAAGAGCCAATATTGGAAAAATACGGCGATCCTCGTCATGTGGGACGACTGGGGCGGTTTTTACGATAACGTTCCTCCGCCTCAGCTAGATTACACCAGCCTCGGAATGCGCGTACCGCTGATCGTAGTGTCGCCCTACGCAAAGCACCATTTCGTCTCAAAGACGCAGTACGAGTTCGGAAGCGTACTGAGGTTTATCGAACAAACCTTTGGGACGAAATCGTTGGGATCCACCGACGTGCGAGCCAATTCAATCGTCGATATGTTCGACTTCGGCCAGTCGCCATCCACGTTTAAACCGTTCCACGCTCAGTACGGGCAGCGATACCTCATGGACCACCAACACTTTGAAGCAAGCGACAAACTCATCGAGCGCAACGGGGGCCCACCCGACTAAGCGGCGCCCCTTCGTCCTTCGACTGCGCTTCGCTCCGCTCAGGATGACACGGTAAGATGCGCCTGCGGGCGCTTCGCTCAGGATGACACAGATTGGGGCGCGCCTGCCTCGACGGTGACACCAAAGTGATGCCGCGCGTAGCGCGGCACCTATTGTTTGAGTTCGTGGAGTGTGTTGGTGTCGGTGTCGGTGTAGAATAGCGCCGTGTCGCTGTCGGTGGTTCCGGTTGCGAGCAGGCCGAAGACGTGGGCCGTCATGCTCGCGTCGAGCGTTTTGGTCGCAAGCACTTTTCCGCCGGGCGTCATCTCCACAAGTTTGTTTCCGCCTTTGGTATTCGCAACGATCAGGTTGCCGTTGGGCAGCAGCGCCGAAGCGACCGGCGCGTTTAGCGGCGAGCCGCTATGGACGAGCTTCGCACAGGTGGAGGTCGGATGCTTGCAATTGAACGTTTTCCCTCCCGGCTGCACGACGATCTCGTCCTTATCGAGGAGATTGCTGGCGTTCGAAACCGAGACGACCGTGTTATTGGTTCCGTCAACGATGTAGAGGGTGTCGTTGCAGAGGCTGCCGGTCTTATGGCTGTTATACTGGATTCCGGACGGACCTAAAACGCTCCAACCCGAGCCGTGGTTCACGGCGAAACCCTTGATCACTTCGGTGAACGTCGTTTGGCCGGTCACGGCGGTAAACGCGACTTTGATAAGCGTTCCGGTCTTGGAATCGGAGACGTAGATGTCCTCGGGCGCGTACGGCTCTCCGCAGTACGCGTCGCCGTCAGCGAACGGCGCGCTGATGTCCGTGCTAAAACTCTTCTCGAACGTGCCGCCCTGATCGTACTTCGCAAGGAGCTTGCTGAGCATTCCCGTCGCGTAGACTTGGTTTTGCTCGGTGATCGCATCGCCGTCGCAGCCCTGGATCTTCGTGTCTTGCGTAAAGGTCGCCGGCTTTGAGTGCGGCTTCGGATTGAGGATTTCGATCGTGGAACCTTTTCCGGCGGCGCCGGTGGAGTCTTCGAAGTTGCACAAGAGCAGTTGGCCCGCCTTGAGCACGAACGTGGATCTTACGAGCGTAATTGCGCGCGGCCCCTTATCGCCGTTATGTGCATCAACCGTCGAACCGATGACGACGTCCGTCGTCAGTTTCTTTAAAATCGACGAGAGATCGTCCGGAGCGACGGAACGTGCGTACGGCGCAGAGGCGGGCGACGAACCGGTTGGAACGGTCGTGTTGCCTCCACACGCCGAGGTCGCAAGCAGTATTCCCGCGACGAGCACGAGCATGCGATTGTTGAAAGACGGCATTCTAAACCTCACTCCTGACACAGCGATGACGAACCTTCCGGTTCGAAGCGCCTCTTCCGTCGCCTGCAAGAGCAAGCGGACGTCGCGCCGTCCGGGGTGTGCAAGGTCGGCGGCACCAGCTCGATTAAGAAGCGGCCTTGCGGGCACTTCGACTCGCCGAGCCGGGCGGTCTCGGTCGAGATCTCATCTGCGATCGTTCACTCGGGGGAGACTAATTTCATGAATCCGACTGGTTTGGCAAAATACGCCGGTGCGCTCGTTGCACTCGCGATGTGCTCGGCGTGTGCCGGCGGCTCGGCGGTCGCGCCGTCGAGCAGTGCGCCAAACGTCCAATACATCGGCCGAACGGCCTCGGTGAACGGCCGGTTGGTCACGGCGGCGCGTCCGAATCCGCACGGCGCCCACTACCACACGATCGTTTCCGACCTGAACCCGAATACGAAATCCAAGTACTTCGAGTACATCATCAACTTTTACGGCAGCTACGCCGGCATCTTCCACTATCCAATCAAAGAGAGCGAGACGGGCGAGATCAACGACGTCGGCGGCCAAGGGTGCACGAACGTCCTCCACGGCTACGGGCGCAGAACGTTTTGGATCATGGCAGCCTTCGACAACATGACCGAGTACGTGGTCCCGCATAAGCCGATCAAGACGCTCCCGGCCGTTACCGACGGCAGCATGCCCTCGAGCTGCGCCATGAATAACGACGGCGACCTCGCGGTCGGAATCTTGGATGGGACGTCCGAGGGCGACGTGCTCATCTTTAAGCACGCGACCGGCTCGGGTACGTTCGTCAAATCGCAGCTGCAACGTGAGTACTTCGACGGCTACGACAACCTAGGCAATCTTTTCTTCGACGGCTTCACCAGCCAAGGTGACTTTGCGCTGATCGAGCTCCCGAAGGGCAGCAATCAGACGCAAGTGATCAAAACCAGCAACACCGTGCAGTTCCCCGGCTCGGTGCAGTGGGACGGCACGTATCTGACCGTTTTCGACCAGATCGCGAACCAGATGTATCAATACACGGTCAACGGGACGACCGCGACGCTGCAGCACACCATTTCGTTCGTCGGCGCCAGCGACTGCGCGCAGACCTGGATCGCGAACGGCGTCGTCTATTGCGGCGACGCGTTCAACAACAACGGTGAGGTTTTTAGCTACCCTGCGGGCGGCTCACCGATTGCCATCTTCACGGGCAATTTCGACGAACCGCTGGGCACCGTCGCAGCGAAAAGTTTATAGTACGATTCTGCTTTTTAACAGGTCTACCGGAACACCAGATTATTCTTCATCAAAGGAGCTATTCGTGGACCGACTGTTGAAACTCGCCGCGTCGCTGCTTGCGACGCTTGCCATCGCCGCTTGTAGCGCGGGCGGCGCCACAGACGTACCGGCATCGGCCGGCGCGTCCCAAACCGGGTCAGTCACGTTTAAACACATTCCGCAGTGGGCAGCGAAGCACGAGGCTCGCACCGCGTGTCCGCAAGTCGTCGGGAGGCCGACGTGCCTGGCGCTTCAGGTTTTGAAGGGCGGAATCGTCCCGGCTTGCTCGCCGACGACCTGCGGCTTTACGGCCCAGCAACTCGAAAGCGCGTATGGCCTTACAAAGAAGCTGAACAACGGATCGACGACGACCGTCGCCGTCATCGAAGTCGGCGACCTCGCCAATGCTTCGTCAGATCTCGCCGCATATCGTTCGCAGTTCGGCCTGGGCACGGCCAAACTCGTGAAGTACAACGAAAGCGGACAACAGAGCAACTATCCACCCAGCTGTGAAAACTACGGTTGGTGCCTTGAGACCGATCTCGATCTCGACATGGTGTCGGCCTCGTGCCCGAAGTGCAACATCATTCTCATGGAGGCCGGCGGCCACTTCTTCACCGATCTCGCAACGGCCGAAGCAGAGGCGGTCACGCTGGGCGCGACGATCCTCAGCAACAGCTGGATCTGCTACGGCAGTTCGAACTGCGGCATCACGAACTTCACCAGCTACTTCGACACGCCGGGTATTGCGTATCTCGCCGGATCCGGCGACGCCGGCTACGACAACATCGGCGCGCCCTCGGCACTCGACAGCGTAATCTCGGTCGGGGGGACGCAACTAGCAGTAAACGGTTCCGGATTTACCGAGAGTATCTGGAACGACGCCGGCGCGGGATGCGCCGACGCGACACAGGTCGGCACGGCAGTTCCGAAGCCATCGTGGCAACACGATCCCGGTTGCGCCAGCCGCACCGACTCCGACATATCGGGCCAGGCGGGCTGTAATCCCGGAGTATCGGTGTATATCGGCCTTTACGGCGGTTGGACCGGCGTTTGCGGCACGAGCGTCTCGACACCGCTCCTTGCCGGCGTCGTTGCGCTCGAGGGCAACGCTGCGAGTCAAAATGGCGGCGAGTTTGTCTGGGACATTACGGGACGGCAGCGACCACACCGCCTGCACGACATAACGAGCGGCGCCGACGGCAGCTGCGGCGGAAGTTATCTCTGCACCGCCGGTACGCATCAATACAAGACCTATTCCGGTCCAGGCGGCTGGGGCTCACCCAAAAACATTCGAGCACTCTAGCCCGCACACTCGTCCAAGAGACACGGGGGCGGGCGCGAGAGCGTCCGCCCTTCCTCGTCATCTGCGGGTTTTGCTCTTGTTTGCGGGTTTGGTTTTCTTGGCTCGCTCGGCCAGGGCTCCGACCACGTCGGCGGTCTCCGCTATGAGGGTGCCGGCCGCTGCTACGGTCACGCCGACCTCGTGGGCGCGGCTCGCTGTTTTCTGAACCTTGCCGGCAACCTTTCGGACCGTTTTCCGCGGATGAGCAGCCGCGGTTTTGGCGGTCTTGGTCGCGCTTGAAATAACTTTGCCGGTCGCCTTTTTTGCTTTTGCGACAGCGCCTGTGCCGGCGCGCTTTTTCCGGGCGGGGGTTTTCTTTGCGGTCTTTTTTCCAGGCATATGTAGCTCCCTAAACAGTTGCTGCCCAAGATTCCCAACATGCATCGAGACTAAACGCCTGGTCGTAGCGATTGACCCTTCTCGGACGGGGGGAAAGGGGTGTCACCGGAGGGCGAAAAGCATGGAGCGACGAGCGCTCGGGAACATTATCCCGCTCGTCAAGGAAAGTTTCTCAGAGTATCAGCGGCATAAGGCGCAGTGGCTGGCGGCTGCGATTTCGTATTTCACGCTCTTCGCTATTGCGCCGCTGATTATCGTGATCGTCGAAATCGCCGGCTTCTTTCTAGGCCACCATCAGGTGGTGCTCAATCAACTGTATGGCTACATGTCGTCGACTGCGGGCCCGATGGCGGCACGCGGCATCCAAGCGATCGTCACGACGACGTTCTCTCACCGAAACGCAAGTCTGTTATCGCAACTCGTGGGGTGGACCATTTTTGTCGTGGCAGCAATTGGGCTGTTTTCTTCGTTGCAAGACGCGCTCAACACCGTGTGGGACGTCGATTCGAAGAAGAGAACGTTGCTCGAGAACATCAAAGACCGCTTGCTTTCCTTCGGAATGGTTCTTGCCATTGCGTTCCTGCTGCTGGTTTCGCTGGGCTTGAACTCGATGCTCACCGTGGCAAGCGCGGCGCTTGCCAACGTTCTGCCGGCCCTTCCATCCTTACTAAAGGCCGGCGATTTCATCGTCTCGCTCGCGCTCGTTACGGTGCTGTTCGCGGTGATGTACGAGGTGTTGCCGCAATGCCGCATTTCTTGGCGAGACGTTTGGGTGGGTGCATTCGTTTCGGCGCTGCTCTTCGTGATAGGCCAGTTTTTGTTAGGGTGGTATCTCGGCCGCGCCGGCATTTCGTCGGGCTACGGCAGCTTCGGCGGCATCATCGTCTTCTTGATTTGGGTGAACTATTCGGCACAGATCATGCTGTTCGGCGCCGAGTTAACGCACGTTTATGCGCAACGGTTTGGCTCCCTACGGCAGACGCAGGCCTAGTTTCGACGTCGGCCTCCGCGATTGCACTACAGGAGCTTTCGGGACAGGATTTCCAGCACGAGCGGCCAGGTAAAACGCTCGGCCGTAGCAGCACCTGCGGCGCGGATGGCGTGCGGCAGCGCCGAATCGGCGATGAGCGCGTTGAGGTAAGCGGCGAGTTCGGCGGGATCCCCGGTGTCGCACACGACGGCATTTTCGAACGGTTGTGCGTAGTCTTCGCCGGTTGAGCCCGTAACCGCGACGCCGGATGCCGCCATCACTTCGAGCCCAACAAGCCCGAACGGCTCCTTGCCGCTGTTGGCAAGCACCGCGTCGGCGACGTGATAGAGCGCGAACAGCACCTCTTCCGGCACGAACGTGCGTAAGTTGACGATCGCGGATTGCGCCTGCTTCAACGCCTCGGCAAACGCCTCGGGCTCGCGCGATGAAAGCGCGACGTCTTCGACGTCTAAGCCCAGCTGACGCGCGCGGGCAAAAATGGCATCGCCGTAGGGTTCGCGACCGCCGCGAACGACGAGCGTCGCTTGCGGGTGCTGCGCCCGAACCTGCGCAAACGCTTCGATTGCCTGCATCCAGCGCTTGTCCTCGTCGTACCGTCCGATCTTGACGTACAGCGGCCGGCGCACGATCGCCTCGCTGAGTAACGTGACGAGTTCGTCGGGTGGGCCACCGATGATACGCTCGGGAATTCCGTTGGGGATGACGAGCGATTCGACGCCGCGCGCGCGTAACTCGAACTTCATGTACCGGCTGACCGTCGTGATGCGGGCGGCATCGGTGAGCGCGCGCCAGTCGATCGATTCGAAGCCGTACGTGTTGTTCGCGTTCCACATGATGCCGGCGTGCGTGCGCGTACCGCGCGCGAGAAGTTGCCGGTGGAGTTCGATCGCGGCCGGTGCCGTTTGCCAATCTTCGGCGATCACGAGCACGCGTTCGCCGCGCGCGACCGCCGGCGCGACGATCGAATCGGCCACGAACGATGGGACGCTTGCCGTGAAGTCTTGGCTCTTCCCCCACTCGCCGTCATAGACGCCGCCCGGGTGGTATGCCGAAATCCACTGACACCAGCGCCGGTATTCGAGGTTATCCGACGGTCGCTCGACCGTGTCGCGAGCCGGATCGCCCACGAAGACGAGCGTCGTGCGGATACCGGCGGCTGCGAGCGCAGCGGCCAGCTCGGTGACGCGCGTGCCGAGACCGCCGACCATCGAATAGGGATCCGGCCCTTCGAAGGCGAGCAGCACCGCGTTAGCCGGTAAGCCGATCATACGAGCGCTTTCTTATGCCGCGAGGTGAATTCCCACGAAGTGTGGGTACAGTACGGGCAGAGCATCTCGCTGATGAATCTTCTAGCCGGCGTCGTGGCCCTAGCCTCCACGAGCAGCCTAGTCGCATCGCTCGTTTCGGGAGCACCAATCGGTGGGCCCGCGGATGGTGACGGCGTGCTTGCGGCGATTTCCACGCGCAACGTCGGTCTCGAAAGTTTCACGTTTCACGCCAACGTCGCGATGGCGATGCGCCACTTTCCGTGGCTGCACTTTCACGTGCAGGGCACCGGCGATTATCGCCGCGGCGACCACTACTTCTTGCGCCTGTCGAATCTGCCGTTCTCATCAGGCACGCACCAAATCGACTTGTCGATGATCGACACGAGCATGTGGGCGGACCGGTATCGTTACCGAAATATCGGTGCAAACGACGGCGACGCACTGTTCGCGCTCCAATCTTTGCACGATTCATCGCTCAAATCAGCGACGGTGGCCGTGAGCCCGTCCTCCGGCGCGCATTGGGTCGATGCATCCTATGCTGACGGTACGCACATCCACATGACGGTGGGCTCTGGCGACGTTCGAGGCTTTCTGCTTCCGTCGACGCTCGACGCCGACGTCGACCGTCCGCACATGCCGCTCTCCGCCGCCGCGACGTTCAGCGACTACGTCATTTCGTCGACCACGCCGTAGGGCTTACATTCGCGTCGATCCGCGGACTTTCTTGAACGGCGTGCATGATGTAGTTCAGCGACGAAGCGCAGGATATAGTGCAGCAGAAACAAAGCACCACGTCTTCCTACAAGCCCGTTGACAGGAGACTTCGTGGCCGACTTTGTTCTTCCCGATAAAAATAGCGCCTCACCCTTCGCCGATATGCGCGGTCATCACGTCGCCGTGCGTACGCCGAGCCTGGCAGAAGCCAAGGATTTCTATGTCGGCAAGCTCGATTTCCGGGTCGTCGCAGAATGGGATTTTGCCGACGCGAAGCTCGCATATTTTGCCCCGCCGACAGACGATCATTTCTATGTCGAGATCCTCGGCGGCGGTGACTCGCTTCCCACGGAGGTACGCCCCTACACGGACCTTGGCGATAGTCTGAAATATCGCGGCTACCACCACTTCTGCCTCACCGTTGCGAGCGTGGATCAAACGCTCGCCGCGCTTCGCGAGCGTGGCGTAGCGATCGTTGCCGAACCGTTTATCTTGCCTGCCATAAGCCGCAAGCTTGCCTTCTTCGCCGATCCATTCGGCAATCTGATCGAGTTAGCCGAAGTATTAGGGCGCCAATTCCGCAGCCACGCCGCCGATCGGCGGCGCGGCTGAGAGCGGTGGGAGACGAGTGCCGAGCGCCGGGCCGCCCTGCATTCGACGATGGTTCAGCGGCGGCAGTCCGCAACGTGGGATTGACGACAGGAACGATCCAGTTGTATACTGCAACTGTTGACTCATCGAACTATTCACGCATCGCCCGTCGCCTTCGAGCAGCAGATCGTTGGACTGATCCGCGCGCTTGGGTTGCACCGACCAGACCAGACGCCTTGCGGCGCACCGATTTCAGTCAGGGAGGCACAAGCAGTGTTTGAGCTTGCCAACGATCCCGGCATTTCTCGAAAACGAACTCGCGACGTGACTGCGGTTGGAAAAGACACGGTGAGCAGGTTCGCTAAAATGCTCTAGATGCGCGGCGGCTAGATCGCTCCAGGGACAGGGACGATTCTCGGCTGTTGAGGCTCCGGCTAACGGCGGCGGGATCAAAGGCCGTGCAACGTCTCGCCGCGTCACGACGGGCACGTTTCTCTAAGGTTTCGATGCAATCCCCGCGCATAAACGCGACGCTCTTCTCGATTCACTCTCACTCTTATCCGAGGTCCTCGATGAAACGTAGTAGATACCGGCTGTCTTAGCTATGGCGCTCGCAGTCTACCCGCTTGCGCTCCAAGCGGACGATTCGCACCAAGGCATGGTCATGGAACACGGCGCGCAGGTCATGCCGTTCGACCAGAAGCAGGCCATGCACATGTTCTTGCCGAGCGCCAGTGGGGGCGTGGTTGAAGTCGTTGTTCACGATATGAACCGACGCAGATTGCCCTCGTTCGATCGCACTTGCTCCAAGAGGCAGCAATGTTCGCCCGAGGCGACTACTCCGACCCCGCGTACATTCACGGAAAAGCGATGCCGGGTTTAGCTCAGCTGGCGGCCGCCGCTTCTCTCGTGTCGGTCCACTACTTTGAGACGCCCAGCGGAGCGGCAATCACTCTTGCGAGCGCCGATCGGAACGTGGTCGCCACCATTCATCAGTGGCTGGCGGCGCAGCAACACGACCATAACTCGAGTGAAATGAAGCATTGCGACGTGCAGAAGTAAGGTTCGTCCACCTGCCAGGGTGATGCGTTGCCGTACAAGGTCAACCCTGCGTTGCGGTTACTGCAGAAAGAAGCCGGAGAGTTCGTTCTTTGAGTCAAGCACGAACATCACGGGTTGGGACGCGCCGCTGAATACGGCGCCGTAGTGGTAGCGCCGGTAGCCTTGAACGGTATCTTGGTCGATGTATTGCAGCTTGACGAACTTGCCGTCTTTTGCAAAGTATTGAGCGATCTGCTGCACCTGGTCGGCCGTCATTGCCGACGCCATGGCGCTGCTGAGCCCGGCCGGATCGAGCTTCCCGGACAAGATCGATGTGAAGAATGCCGTGAGGCGTTTGGTTAAGCCGGGGTCTTCTTCGGCAGCCTTTGCCTTCGCGTCGGCGAGCGACTCGGCGCGCAAGACGCGAACGCGATCGGGATAGAGCGCTTCGAAGGCCACCGCGTTCATCAAATACGTTGGATACGACGACGCGTTACCGAGCGAGATGACGGCGAACCGGTCGGGGACGATCATTTCGTCTTCGGCCTCGAATCCGGGCAGACCGCCGTGATGGCCCACGAGCGGATCGCTTCCGCCGGACGACATGCCTCGTAAGGCCGAGGCCGTATGTAACGCGATGACCGAAAGTCGAGGGCTGCGCGGCGGCAATCATGCTTTGAAGCGTCGGGCTTTGGAGGAGCACGCCGTTCATCAGCGCCACGTCGAAGCGCGCGAGGTCTTGCGCGGTTGACCACGCGTCGCCGCAGGCGTAATACCACGTGATATCGCCGGGATCGGCCGGCGCGAACGTCGCATCGGGCCGGCCGACGTAGCCCGTCGCGAGCGGTATGCCGGACGGTGGCGGACCCGCGAACGTCTGCGTCATTCCCGCGGGTTCGAAGATTTTCGCGCGAAAGTATTCGTGCAGTGCCAGGCCGGAGAGGCGTTCGACGATTTGCCCCAGCAGCACGTAGTTCGTGTTGCTGTACGCGAATGCGGAACCGGGTGCCGAAAGCAATGGCTTCACGGCCATCTGCAACAGGATTTCCGGCGGGGTCGTCGGCTTTTGTGCCGACCCGTTCGCTAACGCCGTGTCGAGGTAATCGGCAATTCCGCTGCGGTGCAGCAGCAGATCGCGAACCGTGATCGACGACGCGCTCGGAAACGACGGCTCGAATCGCGCAAGCGTGTCGTCAAGCGAGAGCTCGTGATGCTCCACGAGTTGCATGACGGCGACCGCGGTGAACAGCTTCGTGACCGAGCCGATGCGAAAGCGCGTGTCTTCGGTGACGGCCGCGTGTGCGTTGATATCGGCAATGCCGGCGACTCCGGACGCCGCAATCATGCCGTTGCTGACGACGGCATACTGCACGCCGACGGTCTTTCCCGACTCGACGACCCGCGCTGCTTCGGTGTTTAGCGCGGACGCGAGCGCTACAGCAGCGATCAACATGTTAGGTGTGGCCGTCCTTCGACTGCGCGCCTGCGGGCGCTTCGCTCAGGATGACACCATAAGGCGGCGCTTCGCTCAGGATGACACCATAAGGCGGCGCTTCGCTCAGGATGACACCATAAGGCGGCGCTTCGCTCAGGATGACACCATAAGGCGGCGCTTCGCTCAGGATGACACATTGAAGCGTCGCTCAGGATGACACATTGGTGGCGTCTAGGGGGCGACGGCGTGGGGGGCTTTGTCGACGATGGGGTTCACCCAGCCGCCGGGCGGCGTGACGCGGTCGACTTCCGACGGGCCCCAGGTTCCCGGCTCGTACTGGTAGACCGGCGTCGCGTTGTCGAGAATCGGGTCGACGATGCGCCACGCTTCCTCGACGTAATCCTGGCGGGCGAACATCGTTTGATCGCCGGCCATCGCATCGCCCAAAACGCGTTCGTACGCGTCCTCCTGCTGCGCACTCGGGTGGCGGCTGACCATGAGTTCGATCGGCACCGCCTTGTCGTCTGAATCCGCCATAATGGCGACGCCAATCGCCAGCGTGGTATCGGGACTCAAGCGGAAGCGCACGTGGTCGGAGGTGGGAGCGATTGGAAAGATTTGCGGCGGCTTGCGCAGACGCACCACGATCTCGAGCGCCGTGTCCGGCATCTCCTTGCCGGCGCGGATGTAGAACGGGACGCCGCTCCAGCGAAACGTGTTGATGAACAGGCGCACCGCGGCGAACGTTTCCGCCTTCGAATCGGCGGCGACGCCCTTCTCCTGCAGATACCCCTTGAACTGTCCGCGCACGACGCAGCCGGGGTCCAGAGTGGGAATCGCTTGGAGCACCTGCACCTTTTCGTTACGAATCGACTCGCTATCGCTGCGCGACGACGGCTCCATCGCTACCGTGGTCAATACTTGAAAGAGATGGTTTTGAATCACGTCGCGGATTGCGCCGGTGTGATCGTAAAACACGCCGCGCCCTTGAACGCCGAAGTCCTCCGCCATGGTGATCTGCACGCTCTCGACGTATTGGCGGTTCCAAAACGATTCGAGCAGCGGATTGGAGAACCGAAAGAACGTCATGTTGCGTATCGGGCGCTTCTCGAGGAAGTGGTCGATGCGGAAGATCGACGACTCGTCGAAGAAACGGTGCAGCACGGCGTTGAGATGTTGCGCCGATTTGAGATCCTCGCCAAACGGCTTTTCAACGATAACGCGCGCGCCGGCGCTGGCGCCGCACTTCGCTAACTGCTCGATCACCGTTTCGAACATCAGCGGTGGAATCGCGAGGTAGTGCGCGGGATGCTTGGCGTCGCCGAGCTGCGTCTTGAGTTGCGCGAACGTCGCACCGTCGGCGTAGTCGCCGTCGACGTAGCGCAACAGCGTGCAGAGTTTGTTGAACGCATCGTTGTCGAGACCGCCGTGTTCCTCGACGCTGTCGCGAGCGCGGACCTTCAGTTGATCGAGATTCCAACCCGCCTTTGCGACGCCGATGACCGGCACGTCGAGGGTTCCCCGTTTGATCATCGCCTGCAAGGCCGGAAAGATTTTCTTATACGCCAGGTCTCCGGTCGCACCGAAGAAGACGAGGGCGTCGGAATGCACCGGCTGATCGCTCATTTCTGCTCCAAATGTCCGCCGAACTCGAAACGCATCGCCGAGAGCAGCTTGTCTTGAAACTCGGCGTTGCCGCGCGACGAGAACCGCTCGAAGAGCGCGCTCGCCAACACCGGCACGGGAACGCCTTCGTCGATGGCGGCCTTAATGGTCCAGCGCCCTTCGCCCGAATCGGAAACGCGGCCGCCGAACTTCGAGAGCGCCGGATCTTCCATCAATGCGGTCGCGATGAGATCGAGCAGCCACGACGCGATGACGCTGCCGCGACGCCACACCTCGGTGACGTCGGGGAGGTTCAAGTCGTATTGATAGAGTTCCGGATCGCGCAGCGGCGTCGTTTCGGCGTCGACTTCCTGCGTGCGTTTGCCGATGTCGGCCGACTGCAAGACGCCCAAGCCTTCCGCATAGGCCGCCATGAGGCCGTATTCGATACCGTTGTGCACCATCTTCACGAAGTGCCCGGCGCCGTTGGGCCCCGTGTGCAGATAGCCGAGTTCGGACGTTCCTCCGGCTTTGTCGCGCCCCGGCGTGCGCGGGATGTCGCCGATTCCCGGAGCGAGCGATTTGAAGATGGGATCGAGGCGCTGCACCGTGGCATCGGGGCCGCCGATCATCATGCAGTAGCCGCGGTCTAGGCCCCAGACGCCGCCGCTCGTCCCGACGTCAATGTAGTCGATGCCTTTGCCGCCGAGGTCCTTCGCGCGCCGGATGTCGTCGACGTAGTAGGAGTTTCCGCCGTCGATCAGCGCGTCGCCGCTTTCGAGCAGCGGCGCGAGTTCCGCGATGCTGCCGTCAACCGCCGCGGCCGGCACCATGAACCACATCGCGCGCGGTTTGTTCAGCTTCGCAACGAGGTCTTTGAGCGAATCGGCGCCGCGCGCACCGGCTTTTGCCAACTCGGCAACGGCAGCTTGATTGCGATCGAACACCACGCACTCGTGGCCGTCACGCATAAGGCGCCGCACCATGTTGGAGCCCATGCGTCCGAGTCCGATCATTCCGAGTTGCATTTGTTACGTTCTCCTGAGCGAGCGGTAGTGGCGGATGAGGGTGTTGGTGGACCTGTCGTGCGAAAGCGCGGGTTCTTGCGGCGTCGAGACTTCGGGAATGATGCGCTGGGCGAGCACTTTTCCGAGTTCGACGCCCCATTGATCGAAGGAGTCGATGTGCCAGATCGTGCCTTGCGTGAAGACGCTGTGTTCGTAGAGCGCGACGAGTTTGCCGAGCGCCTTCGGCGTGAGCCGTTCGCAGGAGCAGTGTTCGTGGTGGGACGATTGCCCTCGAAGACGCGATGCGGCACGAGCCAATCCGGCGTGCCTTCGGCTTTGACTTGCTCGGGCGTCTTGCCGAACGCCAGCGCTTCGCCTTGCGCGAAGACGTTGGCGATGAGCATGTCGTGGTGATGACCGAGCGGATTGAGCGCTTCGCGAAGCCGATGAAGTCGCACGGAATCAGCCGCGTGCCTTGATGGATCAGCTGATAGAACGAATGCTGGCCGTTGGTGCCGGGTTCGCCCCAGTAGATCGGACCGGTGTCGTGCGCGACGGGCTCGCCGTCGAGCGTCACGTGCTTGCCGTTGCTCTCCATCGTCAGCTGCTGGAGATAGGCGGGAAAGCGCTTTGAGGTATTGCTCGTAGGGCAGCACGGCGACGGTCTGCGCGCCGAAGAAATCGTTGTACCAGACGGCGAGCAGCCCCAGGAGCACCGGCAGGTTCGCTTCGAACGGCGCGGTGCGAAAGTGCTCGTCGATTTCGTGGAAGCCGGCCAGCATGTCGCCGAAGTTCTCGGGGCCGATCGCGAGCATCGTCGAAAGGCCGATCGCCGAGTCCATCGAGTAGCGGCCGCCGACCCAATCCCAGAACTCGAACATGTTGGCGGTGTCGATGCCGAACTTCGCCACTTCTGCGGCGTTCGTCGACACGGCGACGAAGTGCTTGGCGATCGCGGCTTGGTCGCCGCCGAGCCCGGCGAGCATCCAATCGCGCGCCGTGTGGGCGTTGGTCATCGTCTCCAGCGTCGTGAACGTCTTCGACGAGATGACGAACAGCGTCTCGGCCGGATCGAGATCGCGCACCGCTTCGGCGAAGTCGGTGCCGTCGATGTTGGAGACGAAGCGGAACGTCATGTCGCGGTCGCTGTAGAGCTTGAGCGCTTCGTAGGCCATCACCGGCCCGAGATCCGAGCCGCCGATGCCGACGTTGACGACGTTGACGATGCGCTTGCCGGTGTGGCCGCGCCAGTCGCCGCTGCGAACGCGGTCGGAGAACGCCGCCATCTTGTCGAGCACGGCGTGCACGGCGGGCACGACGTTTTCGCCGTCGACCACGATCGAGGCACCTTTGGGAGCGCGCAGCGCGACGTGCAGCACGGCTCGGCTCTCCGAGACGTTGATCTTCTCGCCGGCGAACATCGCGTCGATGCGCTCGCGCAGGCCGCGATTCTTCGGCGAGGCGCAGCAGCAGCGCGACGGTTTCATCGGTGATGCGGTTCTTCGAGTAGTCGAGATAGACGCCGGCGGCTTCGAGCTTCATGCGATCGCCGCGCTGCGGATCCCGAGCGAAAAGATCGCGCAAATGCACGTCGCGCATCGCTTCGTAGTGCTCTTGGAGGGCCGACCACGCCGTCCTTCGACTGCGCTCCGCACTCCGTGCTTCGCTTCGCTCGGATGCGGAGCTTGACTCACGCTGGGTCTTCGCTCGGATGACACGGTGTCACGCTTGGGTTCCTTTCGCTTCATCCCAGAGACGAAAACCGCCGGTAAAGGCGTTGGCGTTGTCTCCCTTGCGACACAGCGGCGGCAGCGTGTCGAGTTTCTTGACGTTCCCGCCGCCGATGACGACGTCGTCGGGTTCGAGAGCGGCAACGAGTGTTTTGACGACCTTCGCGACCTGTTCGCGCCACTTCTTCTTTCCAAACCGTTTGAGCGCGCGTTCGCCGACGTAGTCCTCGAAGGTTGCCTTCTTATAAGGAAGATGCGCCAGTTCCATCGGCTCCACCGTGCCGTCGGTGATGAGCGTCGTGCCCAACCCGGTACCGAGCCCCAAGAAGAGCATCTTTCCGCCGTGGTAACTGCCGAGGGCCTGCATCGCCGCGTCGTTGACGATTTTCACCGGCTTACCGAAAGCGCTTTCGAAATCGAAGCCCACCCAACCGCGCCCGAGGTTGCGCGGATCCGCGACGGGTTTCCCGTGCAGGACCGGACCGGGATAGCCCATCGAAACGACGTCGTAATCCCAATCTGAGGTCGCGTGCTTAACACCGTCGACCATCGCTTGCGGCGTCATTTCCGGGCCCGACGCGAACTCGCGCTTCTCAGTCGCCCCCGTGACGAGGCATTTCACGTGCGTGCCGCCGATGTCGATGCTCAAAACGTTCATCGTGGCGTTATGCGCCTCGCTGGGCGTCGGTGACCTTCTTGCGTCCGGTCTCGAACGGATGCGTGCCGCTTTCGCAATACTCGGCGTGCTGCTGGATGAGCTTCGCGATCAATCCCGTCCAGCCGGTTTGGTGACTGGCACCGAGCCCCTCACCGGTGTCGCCGTTGAAATATTCGAAGAACAACATGTGGTCGCGCCAGTGCGGATCGTTTTGAAATTTTTCGCTCGACCCATACACGGGACGCCGGCCATCGGGACCGGCGGCGAACAGGTTGATGAGGCGATGCGAGAGTTCCATCGAGACTTCCCAGAGCGTGAGCATGCGGCCCGACCCGGTCGGGCACTCGACCTTGAAATCGTCGCCCGCCTGATAGTGGAACTTTTGCAGCGCCTCCACGAGCAGGAAGTTCATCGGAAACCACACCGGTCCGCGCCAGTTGGAGTTTCCGCCGAACGTGCCGGTCGTCGATTCGGCCGGTTCGTAGTCGACGCGATAGGTTTGGCCGCCGATTTCGAGCCCGAACGGATGCTCGCGATGGTATTTCGACATCGAACGAATTCCGAACGGACTCAAGAAATGTTCTTCGTCGAGCGCGCGTGCGAGAATTCGTTCGAGGCGCTCGTGATCGACGACCGCGAGCAATAAGCGCCCGTCATAGCCTTCGCTATCGAGCGACGCGACGTTGGCGCAGAGCGCCGGCGAGTTTTCCAGGAACCACATCAACCGCTCACGGAAATCCGGAATCCGCAAACCCATACCGCGCTCGCCGACGGCGATCGCAAAGAGCGGCAGCAATCCGACCAGCGATCGCACCTTGAGCGGAACGGCGCGCCCGTCGCCGAGTTTGAGCACGTCGTAGTAGAAGCCGTCTTCGTCGTCCCAGAGGCCGTCTTCGCCGGCGAGGCTGTTGAGCGCGTGCGCGATGTAGAGAAAGTGTTCGAAGAACTTCGATGCGATGTCTTCGTAGACGTGGTTGTGCTGCGCGATTTCGAGCGCCATCGCGAGCAGGTTTAAGGTGTAGACCGCCATCCAGGCGGTGCCGTCGGACTGATTGATGTGGCCGCCGGTCGGCAGGCGCGCCGAACGGTCGAAGATGCCGATGTTGTCGAGCCCGAGGAAGCCGCCTTGGAAGACGTTGTTGCCCTCGACGTCTTTGCGGTTGACCCACCACGTGAAGTTCAGCAGCAGTTTTTGAAAGATGCGCTCGAGGAATTCGCGGTCGCCGACGCCGCCGAACATCTTCTTCTCGATTTGGTAGACGCGCACCGCGGCCCACGCGTGCACCGGCGGATTGACGTCGCCGAAGTTCCACTCGTAGGCGGGCAGTTGGCCGTTAGGGTGCATGTACCACTCGCGCGTGAGCAGCACGAGCTGCTGCTTTGCGAACGCCGGATCGATCAGAGCGAACGCCACGACGTGGAACGCGAGATCCCAGGCGGCGAACCACGGATACTCCCATTTATCCGGCATCGAGATGACGTCGCCGGCGTAGACGTGCGCCCACTCCTGATTGCGGCCTTCGAGCCGTTCGCGCGGCGGCGGCGGCGTCAGCGGATCGCCGTTGAGCCAATCGCCGACAACGAATGCATAGTATTGTTTGCTCCACAGCATGCCGGCAAATGCCTGGCGCTGAATCGAGCGGAGTTCGTCGGTGAGCTCATGCGGATTGACTTCGCGGTAAAAGGCATCGGCTTCGGACTTGCGGAGATCAAACAGCGCGTCGAAGTCTTTTCCGAACGGCCGTTCGACGGGATCGCGGCTCAGGCGAGCCCGGACGACGCGCGTTTCTTGCGGCGCAAGGGTGAACGCGTGGTGTGATGCGACTTTCGTTCCGAAATCCGCGCGGTTGACGGCCGCGTTTTCGCCGTGCACGAGGTATTGGTTGATGCCGTCCTTCACCCATGGGGTCGGGTTGGGCGTTCCGAAGAGGCGTTCGTTGTTCGTTTCGTTTTCGGTGAAGAGCAGTTCATCTTCACCTTCGGTGTAAAAGTAGTACGGGTTGAGCTTGGGATGCGTTGCGCTCGTCACGCTGCCCCACGTGCGGTGCCCTTCGAATTTGAGTTCAGGCCGGCGCACGCCGGATTTCCACGACCAGTCGTTTCTGAACCATAGGGTCGGCAGGACGTGGAGCGGATGCGGCTGCGTCCCGCGATTGGTCACTGTGATGCGGCAGAGCAGATCGTCGGGATTCCCTTTGGCGTATTCGACTTGGACGTCGAAATAGGCATCGTCGTCGAAGATGCCGGTGTCGAGCAGTTCGTACTCCGGATCGTTGCGCGTGCGCCGCCGATTTTCTTCGACGAGCTGCGCGTAGGGGAACGCACGATGCGGATACTTGTAGAGCATCTTCATGTAGGCGTGCGACGGCAGATTGTCGAGGTAGAAATAGTATTCCTTAACGTCCTCGCCGTGGTTGCCTTCGTTGCCGGTGAGCCCGAAGAGGCGTTCTTTGACGATCGGGTCTTCGCCATTCCACAGTGCTAATGCGAGGCACAAGCGCTGGTGCAGATCGCAGACGCCCGCAATGCCGTCTTCGCCCCAGCGGTACGCCCGCGAGCGCGCGTGATCGTGCGGCAGGTATTCCCAGGCCGTTCCGTCGCGGCTGTAATCCTCGCGGACCGTTCCCCACTGGCGCTCGCTGAGATAGGGCCCCCATTGGCGCCAGGGCGCGTCGGCACGCACCATCTCCTGGAGGCGTGTACGCTCCGTACTCTCGTTAAGCATCCGCCTCTAGAATGCGATTCAGGGCGGCCGCATCCTTTCGGGGTTGGGGAACGGCGGGGAGCGCTATCGCCGGCTTTCCCCGCGCGGGCGCGGCGGAGGGCATCGCGCGTGCCGCGCTCGAAGCGTCCGTTCGTCTCACATGTCAAAGTTGATTTACATTGCGAATATGTCGCTCGACGGTTACGTGGAAGACGCAGCCGGCGCCTTCGATTGGGTCGAGCCCGCCGGCGTGCACGAGTTCATCACCGATTTGCTGCGGCCGATGCGCACGTATCTCTACGGACGGCGGGTGTACGAGACGATGGCGTATTGGGATGCGGACGTCGAGGAGTACCCGCCCGAGCGGCGCGATTTCGCGCGGGTTTGGCAAGCGGCAGAGAAAATCGTCTTTTCGCGGACGCTGGCGTCGGCCACGACGCGCCGCACGCGCGTCGAGCGAGAGTTTGACGTGGAGGCGGTTCGCGAACTCAAATGGAAATCGGAGCACGACATGGACATCGGCGGCGCCGAACTGGCGTCGGTTGCACTCGAAGCCGATCTCGTCGACGAGTGTTACGTGTTTGTGAACCCGGTGATCGTCGGCGGCGGAAAGCCGGCATTCCGTGCCGGCTTGCGGCACAATCTCGAACTGCTCGAGACGGGACGCTTTGATACCGGCGTCGTCTATTTGCACTATGCGCTCCGATCGCTTTGAACGGTACGGCCGGTAGCTTGCTCTAGGCCTTTACCGTCTAGCGGCCGGTCGTTCTCATCGTTTCTTAGCCTTTGCCGGGGAATTGCGGCAGTTCATGCTCGTGCGCCTCGGGAAGATGAGCCCGGTGACCTTTCACTTTTTTAGCCGAACGGTCGTCGCCGTATTTCTCGCCGCATGTCTCTGGCCGCAAGCGGCACGCTCCGATACCGTTACGCCCCAACAGAGAACGTGGGAAACGCAGATCGGCCAACAGCGTTTCATGCAGTACGAGCAGCGCGGCGAGATCGTTCCGCAGCAGTCGCCGCTCTATCAGACGCTCGATCCGATCGGCAAAGCCATCGCCTCTGTGGCGGATCCACAGTATTTTGCGCCGTTCCACTTCGTTCTTCTCAACCAGGGCACGCCAAACGCAGTCGCGATGCCCGGCGGCAACGTGTACGTGGCCACCAGCATGCTCTCGTTTTTAAGGAACCAGGACGAGCTGGCGGGCGTGCTTTGTCATGAGGTCAATCACGACATTCATCACGACGTGTTCGACATATACCAGGCGACTCAAGGCGGACGAACGGCGCACGATCCTGCCGCGATTGCCTCCGAGCGTCAAGCCGAGACGAACGCCGATCGCGCCGGCGCCTACACCTGCGCGAAGGCAGGCTTCAATCCATGGGGCATGGTCTGGAACTTACGGCTGCACGGCCAAGCGTTAAACGGCGCGCAGCAAGCTTCGAACGCCGACCATCCCAGTGACGCGCAGCGCACAGCCGACCTCATTGCGCTGTTCCAAAGCGACCCTGCGACGTTCGCAAAATATAGAGATAACGTCGCGATGGCAAAACCACTCAACGTACCGGCGCAGGTCTCCCGGCAGTACGCGTATCAGCAACCGCAGCAGTATCAGCAATACTCCGCAGCAGTACCGGCCGCAATACCCGCAGCAGTATGGGCAATATCCGCAGCAGTATCCGCAATACCCGCAGCAGTACGGGCAATACCCGCAACAGTATCCGCAATACCCGCAGCAGTACGGGCAATACCCGCAACAGTATCCGCCGCAATACCCGCAGCAGTACGCGGCAATACCCGCAGCAGTACCGCCGCAATACCCGCAGCAGTACGGGCAATACCCGCAGCAGTACGGGCAATACCCGCAGCAGTATCCGCAATACCCGCAGCAGTATCCGCCGCAATACCCGCAGCAGCAAGGTCCGTACCCGCCACCGCCTCTGCCGCCGTGCTATCCGGGCTGCTGAAGCACTAGCCGGCTTTGCGCGCACCCATGTGATAAAGAAGGCCCCGCCTCGATCGGCGTGGCCTTGCGCTTCGACTTCGCGTCCCGCGGCGCGCTGCGCTCAGCGTGACACAGGAGCGCTAGCTGCAGGGTTCTTACAAGCGGGCGTATGCCCGCTTCATCTTCTTCCACATGCGTTTCCAGTCGGGCTCCGGGGGCGGTTCGGCATGCATGTGTGCTGCAGCGGCCATCGCGTCGCGGTGATCGCCGAGCAACGTTTGGAGGCACTCCGCGCGGCGCGCGAGTTTCTTCACGCGCTTGCCTGCGAGCGGCCCGAAACATTCGGCGGCGTAGCGCACGTGCTTGGCCTTCATTCGAACTTGGTGGAGCGTTCGTTCGCTCGGGGAGCGTTCGTGTTCGCGAACGCGCCGGCGCGCACGGCCCCAGACCTTGCGCATCAGTTTTCGGGCCTTCTTGTGCGCCGGGCCATCGGCGGCGCCCGTGAGTTGAGGCGCGCGGGCGGCGCCGACGATGTCTTCCAGCAGGCTGACGTAGCGCGGCTCGCGCAGCGCGGCGTGGAGCTCGGCATGGCGTTCCTCGCGTTCGGCGCGCAATGGCTCGAGTCGCTCGGTTGACGGCGCACCGTTGGACGACGCCTCCGCCGCACGCTTTTCAAGCACCTCGATCAAGACGTCGAGATCGCGCGCCTTACCGAGACAGTCGTCGAGCCAACGCATGCGCTGTCGCAGCGAGTCGGCCCAATGTGAATCGAGAATCGGCCGGAACGTATGAAGATCGGAGCGCAGGCGCCGCAGCGCGACGCGCGCGTCGTGCACGGGTTCCGGATCGTTCGTCGAGCGCACGCCCCGGTCGCAGGAAACTAAATCGACGACGCTCGCGGCGAATGCTCTGCGGTAAACCTCGCCGATCACACCGGCGGCGCGACGTACATCATGTGTTGCGGAATGTCGAGTGTAAAGATTTTATCCGCCCAAAAATCGTTGCCCACATTGCAATCGTAGACCAAGTCTTCGAACACGACGGGTGGGTGCTGCATCGCCGAGCGATGGTCGTCGAGCAGGCTCAGCGATCCGATGGTGGCGGCGATCCCTTCGCCGAGCGGCGTGCGCACGTGTTTCAAGGCGGGGTCGGCGAGATTCACGCCGAGCTTCGCGGCGAAGCGGCGGTCGATCATGATGTCGCGCGTACCCGTGGTGATCGCGCACAACCCGGTCTGGCCGTTGCCGAAATCGAAGGTTGCAAAGACGCCAAGGGACGTATCGAGTTCGTCTTGCAGCGTGAGCGGAACGCGATCGGTGAACTGCTTGCGCTGGGGAAGCGATACAGCATCTTCGATCAACAGCTGATGCTGGCGAAAATCGAACGTCGCGGTCACGTCGCGAAACGCCGACGCCGAAATCAAGCCGTCAATACCGGTGCCATCGAGACCGCCCCAGATGCCGATCTTCTTACTATTGACGGTAAACTGGCCCAGGGCCATCGATACGACACTGCCGACCGGCAGATCGACGCGCTGGCCGGTGAGGTTCAACGTCACGAATTTGCTGGTAACGTTCACGTTGCGCGACCCGGCGCTTTGCGAAAGCACGTCGATGCCGGCGCCGAGATCGATACGCATGGGGTAGGGGCGACCGTTGACCGTGCCTTGCACGCGGATCGTTCCGTCGTCGAAGGCGAACGGTACCGTTTCGAGCGCGCGAGCGGCCTGAGGCAGCGAAAATGCGAAGACGGCAGCCATAACGGGCGCCGCGCGCAACCAGCATCGAATCATTGCATCCCTCCTCTCCGTCTTGTTTGTGCTTCATTGAAGCGGTCCTTGCGGGCGGCCGATGGCGGAGCGCGTGCAGCGCGCAACGATGCTACAAGGGCGAGTGGACCGCGCTCGACCTTGCGCCTAGCGGATCGCTATGCCCGAAGGCTCGACAAAACCGGTGTCAAACCCTTGAATCTTACGAATCGGCGCAACGTTCCCGTGCGCGCCCCGGCGCGAAGACAAGCACGGCGTTGCCGGAAGTGACATATATGCTCGCCGTCGCGTCGAGGGCGACGCCGCTCGGATAGTAAAGGCCGGTGTTGGTGCCACCAATAGTCGTGACTGGCGCGACGTTACCGGTCGCACCCGCGGCAAAGATTAGCACGTTGTTGGCGCCGGAGTTCGCCACGTAGGTCATACCTGCGGTCGCACCGCTGTGGCTCACGGCGATTCCTAACGGCCCAGCCAGGCCCGTGTACGAGCCTTCTAGCGTGCCGATCGGTGAAACGTTCCCGTTTGCCTTCGCCAAGTACGTCGTCACGCTGTTACTCGTATTATTCGTCACGTACATCTCTTTCTGCGCGAGGGGAGGCTCTCCGGAGAGTGCAATGCCGGTGGGAGCCTGCAGGCCCGTTTTGAAACCTTTAGTCAGACGCTTTGGGAAAACGTTACCGTGCGCTCCCGCCTCGAAGAAGTCGACGCTCTTGAACTTGTAGTAGTCGTTCGTGACGTAAACGCCGCCAAGATTGTCGGCGGCGAGTCCGTAGGGAGCGATTAATTCCGTGTTTGACCCGCTAATCGTCCTGATTGGCACGACATCGCCGCTCGCACCCGCAGAGTAAACCGTTACCGATGGTGTATAGAGGTTGCTAACGTAAATGTTACGGTCCTTGTCGAGTGCTATGCAGAGCGGACCGTACAGCCCAGTGTAGGGACCCTGGATTGATTGAACCGGCTCAACGTCACCGTTAGCGTGCAGCGGAAATACCGTAACGTTATAGGACTCAAAGCTGACTACGTAGATGCAACGCTTTGTCAAGCAGGGGTTTCTCGCGCGGTCCACCCGAGCGCGCGATGCCATCTGTGTGGAAATCATCGCCGCAGGTGGGGTTTCTGAACCGCCGCCGCACGCCGTTAGGAGCGTCGCGCCCAGACACGCGCCGATGAGATAGCTTAGCTGTTTCATTCCGTGCCCATCCTCCTTGAAGTCAGTCCGCGTTCCGAGGCGAACGTTATGCCTACGATATAGGATGGGGCCCGTCCACGATTTCCGCAACGGACACTTGTACAATTGACTTGGACAAGTGCTCTTCCTCGAACGGCACCTCGTTCCATCGCAAGTCCAAAACGCGTCGCTGAGCCGTCGGCTAGCTCTGGTCGCCCGCCTTGAGCGGGAATCGGCGACGTGAAATCCCAATCTCTAATTGTCCACGAAAGCCGGGCCTATTCAGAGAAGGGACACACGGCGAATGAAGGTTTTTGGGCTCGGCCGCTACGCTTTACTCGTCTGCATTTCAATCGCCGTCCTCGCAGCGTGCAGTAGCGGCGGATCGCAGGTGCCGATCGGCGTGCCCGGTGCGATACCGCAAACCTCGGCGAGCGTTACCTATGCTGCGCACGGCAAGTCGTGGATGACGCCCGGCGCCCAAAGACAACCGAACTTGCTCTACATCTCCAACTGGGGCACCGGCGACGTCACCGTATACACGTATCTCGACGGCAGCGGGCTCGTTTTAGTCGGGACGCTCACCGGCTTTTCTTCGCCCACCGGCTTGTGCACCGATAAAGCCGGCAATGTCTGGATCACGGATTACGACACAAGGAAGATCTTTGAGTACGCGCACGGTGGCACAACTCCGATTTTCAAGATCACGGAGTTCAAAGCTTTTCCCTACGCCTGCGCCGTAGATCCGACAACCGGCAATTTGGCTGTTTCAAACCAGCACCCAAACGCCAAGTTTGCCCCGCACGGCGACGTCAAAGTGTATCCCAAAGGGCGGCGACCCGGAAGAATTTACTCCACCTCCGGCGGGTTCGGAGACGTATACTTTGTCACTTACGATAACAAGAGCAACCTCTACGTCGACGGGACTCCATGCGCCTATAGCTACTGCAGCGATGGGGGCGGGGGCCCGGGACTCTATAGACTTGCAAAGGGTGGATCAGCGTTCAAGCGGCTCACGCTCAAGGGTGCCGCGCTCTATCAGCCGGTTGCAATCAACTGGATCAATCCAACACTGCTGCTAGGCGATCGGAACTTTGCAAACCAGGGAACGTCCGGGGCGTATAAGCTGTTAGTCTCGGGCTCTACGGCGACCGTCGTCAACACGCTGCAGTTTAACGGAACGCAGCAAACCAATGGGCTTTGGCGGCGTGCCGGACACGTCATCGTTCCGGACTACACCGGGAGCATCGTGCGCATCTACAATCTTTCCGACGGTACGCTCTTTTCGACTATGACAACCGGCATCTCGCTGCCGTTTGCAGCCGTCGTCAGCCAGTAGGGGTGTGGCCTCGGCGTTTGCTCGTTCAAGGGCCGACGGCTACAAAGGACGGACCGCTAATCTGTTTTGTTAGGATCTTCTCTGGTGCATCCTCACCAGGCCCGTAAATGGAGACGGTATTCTGCAGATTGTTGGCGACAAACAAACTATCGTCTGCGCTCATCGCGATGGAAATCGGATCTGAAACGCCTGCGGTGATCAGTCGGACGAGATTCGTCGTTCCGGCGGCAAACTCAGCGACGCTCTGCTGGTAGCTGCCTGCAGCGCTTACATTTGCGATCTAGGCGTCTTGCTGCGCGTCGAATACAATCGCAGAGGGACCACAGATGTCCTGGGAATCGTTCGCAACAACTCTCCCGAAGAACTACTGTATACGTACACCGCACTGTTGCAGCGTCCTTCGGACACGACGTTTGTGACACCAACGAAAAGCTCCTGAGTTGTGTCCAAAGCAAGAGCCGTGATGTCCCCCGTCACTTCGACTCTGCGAGGGTTGTGTTTGGTCTTCGCTGCAGACACGGCCACCGCGCCGTTCTCAGCAACGTAGAGGTCGTCGTCACTATCAACCGCTATCGGACCGCCGCCTGGGAAAATGCGGTATGCCTTCGATGATTCGCCGTGGGGATAAGCCTCTATCCAACGGGACGTGGAAACATAATAGTTCCCGAGCTGTCGACCACGATGTGTTTCGGCTTGGTGTCACGAGCTCGACAGTCGCTGCCAAGCCCCCAGCGCCAATCGCCGCAGCGGAGTTGCGCGCCGCACCGCACCTGAGTACCCTTAGGACATGATCGCAGTGAGAGTGCACCAGTTTGGCGGTCCTGACCAGCTCGTGCTCGAGGAGACTCCGCGCCCCGCGGCCGCCGAAAACCAAGCACTCATACGCGTCTGTGCTGCCGGCGTCGGACCATGGGATGCCCTTGTCCGCACCGGTACCAGCGGTCTACCGCAGTCGCTCCCGCTAACGCCTGGTTCCGATATCGCCGGCATCGTCGAAGAGGTCGCTGACGGCGCATCCGCGTTGCGACGCGGCGACGCCATTTACGGCGTAACGAATCCGGCCTTTACCGGCGGCTACGCACAGTATGCGGCGGCCGATCTCGATTCAATCGCTTTAAAGCCTGCGTCGCTCAGTTTCGTCGAGGCCTGCGGAGTGCCGGTCGTCGCAGTCACCGCGTGGCAGATGCTCTTCGATCGCGCGCAACTCTCGGCCGGCCAAACCGTCCTCGTTTATGGTGCTGCGGGAAACGTCGGGGCCTACGCCGTGCAGCTCGCGCGCTTCGCGAGCGCGCATGTCGTCGCCGTTGCAGAGCAACGCGATGCAAGCTATCTGCGCGCGCTCGGCGCGGCCGAAGTGATCGATTTTAAAACTGAGGCCATCGAAGACCGTGTTTCCAACGTCGACGTAGTGATCGACACCGTAGGCGGCGATACGCAGCGACGCGCATTCGGCCTTATCAAGCCCGCGGGCATCCTCGTTTCGAGCGTCTCGCCGCCGTCGCAAGAGCTCGCGCAGACGTACGGTATTCGCGTCGCATTTTTCATCGTTCGCGTTTCGAGCGATCAGCTTACCCGAATCGCGCAGCTCGTGGACGACGGAACGTTGAAAACTCAGCTCGGCGTCGTGCTCAGCCTCGCCGACGCGCGCAAAGCGCACGAAATGCTGGCCGGCACGCTCGCGCATCCACGCGGCAAGATCGTCCTCGACGTTACGATGGTCTAAAATACGACGCGAGAATGCCAAGTGAACGCTCAAGGTGAAGGAGCCTCGCTACTACCGATCAGATAGCTAAATCCCGCCGAAAACGAACGGCGATACACGTTGCCCGTGATACGTCCGATATCTTCGACTGGATTGACGTAGTCTACGAGCGAACTGTTGCCACCGTAGGTTGCCTGCAGTTGAAAGTTTCTCGAGAGCAGCTGTGCTGCATTAATGGTCAGGTAGGCGTCATTATTCGAAAATGCGTACTGCCCGACAAGTGCCAACAGCGTTCCTCCAGGAGAGCGCCAGAGAACGACCGCCTGCGGCGAAAATTGCCACGCGCGCCCGTTAACGCCGGACTGCGACGTCACCGGAACGTTTGCGACCGGAAAGGAGAAATTCGCACCAATCGATCTCGATTTATTTAATGCAATGTTGAGCAGCGGATTGAGCTCGTAGGTGGGCCCTGGCGCATTCAGCCCGGGCGATCCCGTTGGCGCCTTGTACGTCGCGAGAATTCCACCCAAGACCCCTCCCTTTCGATTGAAATACAACAGCTGCTTGTAGCGGAACTCCATATCCGCCGTGCCGGCAACGGCCCCCGTTTGCGAGTTGTTAACTTGTGAAAACGTCGGCAGCACGACGGTGACCTGCGATGTTGGCGTGACGCCGATGTTGAGTATCGCGCCGGGATATCCAAAAGCGTGACTCGATACCGTAGCGGTTGCCGATCGGCCATTTACGGTATAAGGAAACGAAACGCCGGTATTCGTACCGGCGTACGTCATTTGAATGCTTCCCTGACCTCGAACAAAGACGCAGGGTGAGGCCGACAGATATTTCTTCAAAAGCTCTTGGGCACCGCCGCACGGATCCGTCAGGGCGGGCGATGGCGGGGTCGCCGCCGGCGAAGGCGATGGCGCGGTCGCCGCTCCCGGGGCAGCCGATGCCGGCGCGTTGGATTGCGCAGCGCACGCAAGAATCGTCAACAACCCGAGATAGAAGAACATCGAAGCGCCCCCGGCACGTGCGGGGCTCAGCTTACTTTGACTACTGCCGGAGGTGTCCAGGTGCCATCGAGAATCGAAGGATTGTTCTCTTTTGGCCAATACATGCGCATCATCGCGATGAAGTCGCCCTTGGGAGCCGGCAGCCAATTGGCTTCCTTGTCGGCGCCCGGCGACGTATTTTGGAAATATAGCGTGACCGAACCGTCGGGGTTGCTCGTCAGGTTATTGCGCGGACTAACCGTGAACTTATTGAGTGGGTTGGGAACGAACCACCATCCTTGATCGATCTCGTACATCGTGATCGACCAGAAACCATTGGTTGGCGGCGTCGCATCTTTCGCGAATGTCAGCGTATAGTTGTTTGCTCCCGTCAGCGTTTGTCCCGTGGAATCGACCTGCGTGTATGGATACACGGCGTCGTCCTGCTGGTTCGCGGGCCAACCAAAGGCTGCTACGACGGCGCGTTTTAGGTAGTTGGTTCCGTAGGTACCGAGACCTTTTGTGACCACCCAGCCGTTGACGATCGCACCTAAGGCCTTCTGGTTGGCCGCGATCTTCTTCAAAGCGGTCTGCGGAATATCGTTCAATGCGGACTGCACTGCCGGGGCGAGCTTGCTCATCTCAAACGGCGCCCCCGGCACGATGCCGATCTTGGCCATGCGAGCGAGCATCGGCGCATCTTCCGCCGCCGGCGGCGCGGCGCCGCCCATCAGCTTGGCCATGAGGTTGAAATAACCAGCCGTCCCCAGAGCAAGAATGGCCTGCTGCGGCTTAGCGGTCATGCTGACGGCCGGGTTCGGGTTCACCGGCGGCGCCACAGGCGTGTACGGCTTGCCCCAAGCAGAGAGCGGCGTGATCTTGTATTGCGCCTGTAGGTCGTTGACGATTTTGTAATCCTGCTCGGTGCCGTCAGCGTAGGTGCGGCCGAGAATGACCATGTAGCGAGTCGCCATCGGAATGTGCTGCATCCCGGTCGGAACGTCGCCGTTCCAGCCTGGACCGGTAATCAGATAGTTCGCAGCCTTTCCACCCGCGGTGCGGGCACTCGGCGCGGACTGCAGATCGCTCATCCAAAGGTCGACGATCTCGAACAGGTAGAAGCGGCTACCCATATCGGGGTGGCTGAACACCATTGGTTCGGAAAGGTCGAGCCAAGCTACAGAGTAGAGCGTATCGGCATTGGGGGCCGAGACGCCGCGATAGTCCGCCGGCGGGTACTTCGGCGCATTCGCGAACTGGTTCAGTGGCGCCCTTAATCTCTCGATGTCAACCCCGGAGACGTTGCTCCCCTGAACGCGGGTGACTTCGGTCGTAATGAGCGAATAACCGTAGATGTAGGCGTCTTCGGCAATCTGCCGGGCTTCCGCTGACGAGAGCGATTGCGCGTTTGCCGAACGGGGAATCGCGAAGTATGTCGCAGCAGCGACGCCTCCAACAAGCGTCTCTTGAATGAACGACCGTCTATTTGTCGTCATGGGGCTCCTTCACGCAGTCCCGAGATTAAGAAAAGATAATGTTAATCCGGCCACGTAGAAGCGGCTGACCGGACCGTTCATTTTAATCACGCTATGGCCGTTTCCCTATAAGGGCACGTTCAAGGAGTTCGTTGACTCCTATGTGTTGCGCCGACTAATAGAAGAACTGCTGCAGTTGGCTGAACTGCGGCCCGAACGCCCATCCCATGCGCTTTGTCGGATTGAGCGCCGGCGCCGGTTCGGCAATCGCGAACGTGAAGCCGGTGATCGTCTCGATGAGATTGCCTTGTTCGTCGTAGACGACCAGCGCGCTGCCTTGGCTTCCGCTGCAATAGAACGGATCCGTGACGAGAAACAGCTTGTGCACGGGGTCGACCGCGATCCCCGCGCCGCTGTTGCTCTGGCTGGCGTTGCCGGTGCAGGGTAACTGGACGGCGGCGATTCCCGTCTTCTGTGTTGAGGTCGTAGAACTCGACTTGCGCGTTGAGCTCCGTGGTCGTCGCCGCAACGCCGGTATTGGGGTCGACCGCCAGTCCGTTGACGTACCCCGCATGGAACGGCCCGTTGTTATAGCCGTTGAACTTCGTCTGGTTGCCGTTCTGGAGATTGATGAGCACGTTGACGGGCGGCACACCGCCGACGCGGCCGCCGTCGGGCGAGAGCGCAAACACCGCTTCGTTGGCGGCCGTGTACTGGCCGAGTTGTGGGCCGTTGCCGCCGCCGAACAGGTTGGGGTCGAGGTGGATGACGTTGCTGAACGTATTGGCCGCAACGTCGGAGACGAAGAGATCCGGTTTGTCCTGGTTCTTTAATTCGATGGCAAATAGGACGGCGGTCGACGTCGTCTGATTTTCGGCGCCGGATTGGACGTTGACGTCGGCGATCGACGGCGTCCAGTTGCCGGTGAACTTCCCTGCGGTCACCGGCGCGACCGTGCGATATTTGCGCGTCGCGTAAATGGTGCCCTTGGGCGTTACGAAGTGCGTGACGAGCGCCACGTCGCCCATGTAGATGCCGTTGAGGGCGTAAGAGTTACGTTTGCCGATAGAGCTTGCGAACGATTTCGTAATCTTGCCGGTGTTCTGATCGAACGTTTCGACGGATACTTTGTACACGCCGGGCTGGGACGTGTCGGCGGCCGACGCGAGAATGCCGTCGGTGCCGTTTTGATTCACGTCGAACCCATAGATTTGACCGCCGTCCTTCGTCGTCAGAATTTTTCCGAGGCCGATCGTTCCCGGCACCGCCGAGCCGCCCGCTCGCGCAAAGAGTCCCGAATTTGCGGGAAGCGATGAGCCGGCCGGTGCGCCGGCACCCTGCGAACAGGCGGATAGCGAAATAGCGATTCCAATGCAGACCGCTGCGTGCGAAACCGAACGATACATACTTCCTCCAACGGGTGAGACCAGACAAGCCTAGGCAGCCATCATGAAGAATATCTGAAACGCCATGCTCGGATTCGTTGTCGCCGCGGTGGCCGCCTCGGCCTCTCCTTCACCGGTGCCGTCTGCATCCACGGATGCCGACGCGTACCGCATCTATGCCGCGGCGATGCGCGCACTTGCGACGCTCGACCAGCCGGCATTCATCGACGACACCGAACGGCGCATCACGACCGCAACGGTGCCCGGAAGCGGCGACGTGCTGTCGACCGACGACCGCACGGACCGCGCGCTCTTCGATTCGACGCAGCGGCGGGAGGTCGTCTTCGCCGAGCCCGGCGATCACGAAGTCGTCATCGGCCCTTCGTACTTTGCGCCCGACACGTGGTTGATTGCGCGGCAGCAACAGCCTGCGCCGCAACCCTCGGCTCCCGATATGCTGCCCGACCTCTCGGATTTAAAGGTTATCGCCGACGTCACCGCCGTTGGCTCGCCGTCGTACGACGTACGGGTGGCGGAGCGAAATGGTGCGATCGCGCATCTCGTCTTGCATCCGCGCAAGGATCCCGTGAAACATAACTTGCGCGAGTTGTGGATCGACACCACAACGAGCCGCATTCTGCGCGCGATCGTCCAGGGCACGTACCGGCCGATGCCCGGAGAGGTGCTCGAAACGAGTTTCGCGCTTGAGGATTTCGGCCAGGTTGGGCCGTATTGGCTGGTGATTCACCGGAAGTGGACGTGGGCGCCGCCGTTTTCGGGAGTCTTGCTGCACTTCGAGGCGACCGTGCAGACGATGCGGTTTCCGCAGACGCTGCCGGCGTGGCTGTTCGACGAGCGCGCGTTTCGAGCGCATGCGGGCGAATTGCACGATGTGTTGGGGCCATCGCCGTCGCCGTCGCCCGCGACGCCTTAGGCCTCGTGCAGGGGGAGGGAGCGGCTGGATAGAACGTTCCAAGCTGCTGGTCCGTTTATGCATCAAAGGAGCAAACGCCAGATGGAGATTTTCGACCCTCGTCGCTATGCATTTAGCATTTGCGTGACTGCTGCGATGCTCGCAGGCTGCAGCGGATCGCAGCCGCCGCTCGGGGCGCCCGGCTCGATCCCGCAAGCCTCAGCGATTGCATCGGCTCGCACAGTTGCGCATCGCATCCTGCCTGCGTGGTCTATTAAAGTGCTGCATAGCTTTGAGGGGCATCCCGACGGAGAGGCAGCGACAGCGGGCTTGGACAACCTGAACGGCACGCTGTACGGCACGACCTTTTATGGCGGCACGCATGCGGTTGGAATCGTGTACAGTATCAGCACGGACGGCGCGGAGAAGGTGCTGCATAGCTTTGGCAGCGGCTCCGACGGAATCTTCCCCTACGCGGGCTTGATCCACGTGCAGGGCACGCTATACGGGACGACTCGCGACGGCGGTACGTCGGACAAAGGGACCGTCTACAGCATCAGCACGGACGGCGCGGAGAAGGTGCTGCACAGCTTCGGCGGCGGGTCCGACGGAGCGAAGCCCTTTGCGAGCTTGACCGACGTTGGCGGTACGCTGTACGGCACCACCTCCGAAGGCGGCCCGTCGGACAAAGGGACCGTGTACAGCATCAGCACGGACGGCCAGGAGAAGGTTCTGTACAGCTTTGGCGGCGGCTCCGACGGAGCGAAGCCCAGCGCGTACTTGACCGACGTAGACGGGACGCTGTACGGCACGACTCGCTACGGCGGCACGTCGGACAAAGGGACCGTCTACAGCATCAGCACGGACGGCAGGGAGAAGGTACTGTACAGCTTTAGCGGCGGCTCCGACGGAGCGTATCCCGGTGAGGGGTTAACCAACGTGGGCAACACGCTGTACGGCACGGCCGACGAAGGCGGCACGGCGGACAAAGGCATCGTATACAGCATCGAGCGCTCCGGGGCGGAGAAGGTGCTCCACAGCTTTGGTGGCGGCTCCGACGGAGCGCTCCCCATTGGGGGCTTGATCGACGTAAAGGGCACGCTGTACGGCACGACCTTTCTTGGTGGTCCTTACGGATGTTTCCGATCGGGCTGCGGAACCGTGTACAGCATCAGCACGGACGGCACCGAGAAAGTGCTGTACAGCTTTGACGGCTCCGATGGAGCGAAGCCCCAAGCCCGCTTGCTCCACCATAACGGCGCGCTGTACGGCACGACTCCCGAGGGCGGCATGCATAACCTAGGAAATGTGTACGAGCTGACGCCGTAGCTCAATCGCGCACGCAACTGCGAGATGTGACACCCGGGCGGGTTATGGGCGTTCGATCACCGTGAGAAAGGTGACGACGTCCCATGCATTGCGGATGCCGATGAACGTGAGTAGCAGAACGCCGGCGGCAACCGCGTACAGCGCGGGCGCGGCAGCACGCGAAAGCGCGATGGCTCCGCCGACGATCGCGCAATACGCGACGAACGGCATAATCGTGTACCACACCCAATCCTCGAGATCCGGTACGTAACCGGCCTCGGCCGCGCTCTCCGCGCTGGCCTGCCGCGTCCGCAGAATCACGCGCAGCGAGTACACAAGTCCGTAAAGCGCGCCTAAGCCGATCGTAATGTCGGCGCCCACCAGCGAGTGCCACGGCGCAATCAGCACGGCCGAGACGAACAGCGCGCCGCAGAAATGCATGACGTTCGGCGAGCTGTAAGTCGACAGGCCGTCGCGAGTGGGTTGCCTGCGTTCCATGCCTGCCACCAGCGTGATGACGACGAACATGAGGCCGATGAGCGCGGCATCCGACGTGCACATCGTTGCGAAAAACGTCGACCAGCCCGGCAACACCGACGCACTCTCAGCCATTACGCGAACCCTTGGCGTTGAGCGCCGATGCGGCCTCTGCAGCGGCACGTTCGCCCGTTTCGATCGCGCCGTTGACCGTGCCGCCCTGGCCGTCGGTGGAGCATGCTTCGCCCGCGAAGAACAGCGTGCCGTCGACCGCTGCGGCGAGCGTTGGGCGCGCACCCATTCCGCCCGTAAGCACGTAGCTGTAGGCGCCGCGCGAGAAGGGATCGTGCACCCAATCGTGCGTGAGGGCGCCGGTGAACTCCTTACGCGCGAGTTGCGGTTCGCCGAACAGCTCGCCAAAATCGTGCACGGCGGCGGCGATGATATCGTCGTGCGGCATACGTGCGACCGCCTCGGCGTTTGGACCACCGATCCACGCCATCACGAGTTCGCCCGGCATCGGCTCTTGCGTCCAATATCCCGCAAAGCGGCCGCCGTGCGTGCGGAAGAATGCCGCGTCGCGATAGCGTCCGTCCGCAAGGCGTTTCCAGAATGCCGAGCGGAACGTGAGCGCGACTTTGACGACGGGTCCCATCTCGATGAAGCGCAACGCATCGCGCTTTTCGGCGGGCAACTCCGGTTCGAACGATACGGCGGAGTCATCGCCCTCGTGGCGCAGCACGCCGACGGGCAACGTGACGACCGCGGCGCGGGCATGGTACGTTTGCGGAAGTTCGCCTTTGGCTATCGCCTCAACGGCCACCGCACCGGTGCGCCACGAAACGCTTTGCACGACGGTCGAACGATGGATGCATGCGCCGGCGTTTTCACATTCCGACTGCAGCAGCGCAAACATCGGTGCGTAGGTGCCGATTGGCCTGACGGACGACGCATCGGTTCCCGATTGAAACTCTTGCGCGATGGATTTTACACTTGCGACGGCGGGGTCGGCGGCGTCGAAGCCCTCGACGAAGGCACGCGCGGCGGCGGTGGTTTCGCGCATGGCGGGGTCGGAATCGAACCTACTGAGGAACGTGTCCACGGTTTCGTCGCCGGCGAGTTCTTCGGCACGCTCGAATATTGACGCTGAGAACGTCGAATCGCGATCCGCGCGCTGAAGCGCTCCCTGCGCGTCGGGAATCCACAACGCGTCACCGAGTGGGGCCGTCGCCGTGCCGGCGGCGGTAAGCAGCTCCATGGTGCGGCGCGCCGATCCGTGTACGAACTCGGCACCGAGTTCGGCGCGAATGCGGTGCGGGCCGACGGCCTCCGACCATACGCGGCCGCCGATGCGATCGCGCGCCTCGAGGACGACGACGCTGTAGCCCCGACGCGCAAGCGTGCGCGCAGCCGCCACGCCGGCGGCGCCGGCGCCGATGACAATGACGTCTGAGGCGTCCGTTCGACTACGCATTTACTCAGGCCGCGCTTCGACGCCGCGTGCTTCGCACGCTTCGCTCAGCGTGACACCTTGGGTGACACATCGCAGGGGCGCTCAGCGTGACACAAACGCGTGACGCACTTTTTGAGGCGGTCAGTGTGACACGGTCGGGAGGTAGAGGCGTGGGCCGGAGTCTCGGAAGCCGAACGAGCGGTAGAAGGCGACGGAGCGCGCGAAGCTCGGGTCGAGCGTCGCGGTGACCTCGAGTCTGTTCCACTTCTTCTGCAGTGCGATCTCACGCGCGTACTCCAGCATCGCTTGCCCGACGCCCTGCGAGCGCATCTCCGGCACGATGTAAAACTCCTGAATAGTGCCGAAATAGCCGCCGGCGTACGGTGCGCACGATTCGCAGAGCGTCAACACGCCGATTGGGTCGCGTTCGACGGTGCCGATCGGTTCTTCGCTATGCGGCGCGAATGCCAGCAACGCACGATAGCGTGGCTCCTCGGCGATGAGCGTCGCCGTCACGTTTTCAGGTGCGGCGTTTTCCGGAGGGACGTGGCCGATTTCTTGATAGAGCCGCATGAGGAGTTTCGCGACGCTTCCGCTCTCGTCGGGAACGGCTTCTCGTATCAACGCTTACGGCTCGAGTGCGAGGGGACCTGGCGCAAAGTCGTGCAACGCAATCCGCTGCACGCGGTTGCCGGTTCGCGGATGATACACTTCGATGCTGCGTTTGCCGTCGGTTGAGACGTAGAGTCTTCCGTCGAGCGGACTCACCGCGAGCTCGAATGGCCGGCGTGCGAGGCTCTCGACCGAATGCGGGCAATCGCGGAAGCTGCAAAAGAAAATATGGCCGTCGGTTCCAACGCCTCTCTGCGCGAGGTAGAGATTCCCGGAACGGTCGCCAACGAATGCTTCGAGGTTCGGTCCCCGAAAAATCTGCCGCGCGAATTGGCCCGACTTGACGTCGTAGACGTTGACAACCCTGGCCCCGGAGCTTTTTAAAAGCGGCGCAATCAACGTACCGCCGGTGTTGACGGCGAGCGCAACCGGCTCGTCGGTGCCGATCTTTAGAGAGGCCGTTTGATTGGACGAGCGCACGTGATAACGCGTCAGCGAGTGCACTCCCAATCCTTCATATCCGACCCACAGGTCGTCGCCTGACACGAGCGTGACCAGCGGCCTGAGGATCGACTTGATCTCGATGGCAGGGTTGGTCTCCGTGTTCGGCCGGTAAATCTTGATATCGCCGCCGACGAGCGATTTCGTATTGACGTACAAGTAATCTGCGCTGTCGACGGCGACGGAGCTGCGGTCCCATCGCGGAAGGCCGCGGATCGTGCGTACGATGTCGAGGTTGCTAATATTCGCCTCGACCACCTCGTAAGCGCCGTCGCCCGCGGTATCGTTATAGCCGATATAGAGGTGCCCTCGGCGGTCGAACGCCAACGAATTCGGCACGTATCGCGCGCCGGGAAAGACGAGTTCTTTGGTGAAATTGTCGCTGTGCGGCGGGAAGATCCACACACGCTGCGCGGCGAGATTGTCGCGATTGATGACGGCAAGCGTGCCGCTACCGAGCGCTACCGGCGGGTTCGGAGAACTCGTCAGCGGCGGCGGGACGGTGACTGCATTGCCGGTGCAGCCGGCGCAGAGTAAGGCTGCGACGACCCACGAGAAACTCCGGCGTAGCGAACGAGACATAGCGTGCATCCTCCGAGGACCCCCCGTTCGGCTTGCGCCAACACCGTTACTGCTCTGTGACGTTCGTGCTTTCGGGCGACATTCTCGCCTGCTAACGTGAGTACGTGAGCCACGCACGTTCCGTGATGCAACCCAAGCCGGTACCATTTATCCCGCCGCTGCCGCTGCTGTTCGCGCAAGCGATGCTGCTGGTTTCGTGGGGAGCGCTGTTTGCAGCCGAAGCCTCGCCTGCCGGCGCGCTCTCGCCCGTCCGGTTGGTCTGGATTCATGCCGCTGCGTTGGGATGGATCACGACGACCGCACTCGCGTTCGTGACGCACGTCGTGCCCGCAGTCACCGACGTCACATGGCGTTTCCCACGGCTCGCCAGGCGATCTATTTTGGTGCACATGGCGGGCGTCGTGTTCCTGCTGCTTGGATTCTCGTTTTGGCAGCCGGCCGTCATTGCTGCCGGCGGAGCGGTCGTCACGATTGGAATTGCAGCCTATGCGGCGGCGTTCTTCGCAACCGTCGTCACCGCGTTGCGCGACGGCGACGCCGCCGCGCGCACGATCGCGCGTGCCTTCTGCCTCGTCGTCTCGGCGCTGCTCGCGGCCGTTGTGCTCGGATTTATCATGGCTGCGGCATTGACGGGCGGACGGCCGGCGCTGCTGCAGCTGGCGCCGATTCACGGGGCGCTCGGCGTCGTCGGCTGGATCGCGCTGCTGGTCGCCGGCGTCTCGGCGCGTACGTTCAATCGTCTCATCGGGCGAAGCGACCGGCGGCGCGCGCACGTGACGATTTCTTCGACGGCATTCGCGGGGCTGATCGTGTGGATCGCGGGTTCGGCGACGCACGTGCGTGCCGTTGCGGTGTTCGGTGGAATATTGCTGGCGGTCAGCGCGTTGCTCTATGCCGTTACGACGCTGCGCGCGCTACGTGCACCCTCGGCACGCCACCGGTTGCCACGCGAGTTCATTTTCGCATCGATGGTGTGGCTGATCGTCGCATCGCTGCTGGGCGTAACGACGATTGCCGGCTACGATCTCTCCTCGGCGATGCTCTTCCTACTGCTGGTGGGATGGGTCGGTCAAACGCTCAACGCGCACCTCATGCACACCGGCATTCGTGTGCTGGCCACGATCGCGATCTACGACGACGACGAAACCGAACCGATCGAACTGCTCGATCGCCGCTGGGGTCTCGCCTCGCTGGCCATCAATCAAATTGCCGTCTTGTGCGGCGCGCTCGGACTATCCATAGGTTCCGCGCCGCTGCTGCGCATTGCGGCGCTGGCGGGCATCGCCGCGATGCTCGCCATGGCCGCCAACGTGCGCCACGCACTCGAGGTGGCGCGGTCGGTGCGGTCACGTTCCATTCGCCGCGTCAGCCCTAGCCACTGATAAGGGAGACTATCATCAGCGACGACGCAGGACGCAGCGCGGCGCACAGACCGCCAGATATTTGAAGGTGCAAGAAATAGCGGGATCGCCGCACTGCGTAGGAAGGCGCTGTGGCCCCGCGGCTGAAGAGTCCGAGGTACTTCGCCTTTTCCACGCGGTCTGACGGCAGTCTTCCTCGCCGTCTTGGCTCCGCACGAAAGGACGGCGCATGGTACGGATCCTTCTCATCACCCTCGCACTGAGTCTTATTCCTCAGCGCACGCTCTCCGACGAGGGCATGTGGACGTTCGATAACTTCCCGGCTGATCGCGTCGGTCGGGCATACGGTTTTACACCGTCGCCGCAGTGGCTCGACCGCGTCCGATTAGCCTCGTTGCGGCTGCTGCCCGCCGGCTGCTCGGCGTCGTTCGTTTCTCCGAACGGGATCGTCATGACGGCGCGACACTGCATCGACGACTGCATCCACGACCTGTCGACGCCGCAGCAAGATCTCGCCCAGATCGGCTTCGTTGCGCCCACACCCGCTGACGAGCGGCGCTGCCCTGCTTTCGAGTTAGATCAACTCGTGCAGGTTCGCAACGTAACCGACCAAATCCGAGCAGCCATGCGCGGCAAGACGGGCGTCGAACAAACTATGGCGTTAAACGCTGGGCGCGCGAAGCTCGAGCAGAGCTGTGGGGACGACGCGAGTACCCGTTGCGATCTCGTCTCGCTGTACGAGGGCGGCGTTTACGATCTTTATCGGTACCACCGATTTACTGACGTGCGACTCGCCTTTTCTCCCGAAGAGGCTATTTCGTATTTTGGTGGCGACCCCGACAATTTTAACTTTCCACGTTATGCTTATGACGTCTGCTTCTTGCGCGCGTACGATGGCGGCAAAGGCGCGAGCGCTTCCGATTATTTCCGATGGAGCCGGAACGGCTCCAAGCCCGGCGAGCTCACGTTCGTCTCCGGTAACCCCGCAACCACGAGTCGCGAGCTAACCGTCTCAGAGCTGCGTTACGTTCGGGACGAAGCGTGGCCTTATTGGCTGGTGGCCTTTGCCGAGTACCGCGGCCTACTCGAACGCTTTTCTAGCGAAAGTCCGCAACGTTCTAGCGAAGCCGAACCAACTCTCAATAATGTGGAGAATTCCTATAAGAGCATGCTCGGAAACGAAAAAGCCCTCCTCACTCCAGCATTCTTTGCAGCCAAAGAAGCCCAGGAACGGCGCCTTCAGTCGGCCGTCGCCGCGAACCCGTCGCTCGCCGGCCGGTTCGGGTCGGCGTGGGACGAAATGGCCGCGATCCAAGGCAAACGACTACAGCTCGGTGCCACGCGTGCAATAGGTAGCATCATCAGCTTTGATGATTCGGGTCTCCTTGACTACGCCCTCACGCTAGTGCAGGCGGCGGCTGAACGCGTAAAACCAAACGCCGAACGCCTGCCGGAGTTCACCGATCAGGCGTTGACAGAGGTCGAGCAGCAGCTCGAAGCGCCCACGCCGATCTACACCGATTTCGAGGAACTGCGGCTCGGTTTTGCGTTTACGTTCGCGCAACGCCAGCTCGGTCCCGACGATCCTTTCGTTCACAAGCTGTTAGGCAACGAATCGCCCGAAGAGCTGGCACAGCGGCTCGTCCGCGGCACGCAGCTCGCCGATCCGAAGGTGCGTAAGGCGCTCTACGCAGGAGGCGCGGCGGCGATCGCTGCGTCGACGGACCCGATGATTCGCCTCGCCGTTACAATCGATCCGGAAGTGCGCGCCGTGCGCCAGCAAGTCGACGCTGAGTTCAGCGCTCCGAGCCGGACCGCCGCCGAGCGAATTGCGCGAGCTCGATTTGCCGTCTATGGAACCAGTATCGATCCCGATGCGACAGGCACCTTACGTCTCTCCTACGGCGCGGTTAAGGGATTTACCGACGCCGGAGGACGTTTGGTCGAGCCGTACACGACGATCGCCGGCCTGTACTATCGTGCGACCGGCGCCCCGCCGTTTGCCCTTCCGCAGAGCTGGGTGCTGGCGAAGGCGTCGCTCGACCTTTCCACACCGATGAATTTCGTGACGACGAACGACACGATCGGCGGCTACTCCGGAAGCCCCGCGCTGAACCGGGAGGCGGAGATCGTCGGTGTCTTCTTTGACACGAACATCTTCGGCCTCGGCGGTAACTACGAGTACGAGGCGGCTACCAATCGTGCGGTTTTCGTGGACAGCCGCACGATATTGGCAGGATTACGGCAGGTCTATCATGCCGACCGAATCTTTGCGGAGATCGAGCCGGGTCAGTCGACGCAACGCGATTGATTTGGGCAACGGTGCCGCGATGTGGGTTGGATCGATGCCGCAGTATTCGCGCGAGGTATTGGCTACTCGACGTGCTATCAGAGCGACTCGGGAGGATCGACGGCGACGCCGACGGGAGACCCGCCTGACGTTGTTACGTTGCCAACATGCGTGCAGGCCTGCCCGTTACCGCCGCCCGCCGGGTACTTGAATTCCTTTACAACGCCGAGATTCGCCTCGGCCACGAATACGCGGGTCTCTTTGCGATTGAGATCCATGCCGACGGGACGCCCCGCAACGGTGCATTTCCCTGACGGGGTCCCAAATGAGGGCGGCGCGTACGTGAGTACGCTTCCGAGTTGGTCGTCGATCAGAACGACGTGCTCACCACCCACGGATCGCACGCCACCGGGAAAACCAAATACCGCGCCGGTGTTCGTGAATGACGTACAGACGCCGGCGACGCACTTACCCACCCACAGCCCGGGAGTGCCATCACTGTAGTAGAGGGTACCATCTTTTTGGATCGTCAAAGAGTAAATCGGTTGAGCGTTCGCGTTCTGATAGTTCGCGACCAACGCACCAGACGATTTTTTCCACACCGAGATCGACCCAGATGAGCAGAAGTGTGCTAAAAGGTTCGAAGCAATGACGTATCCATCGTCGGAGACCGTGACGTCACCAGGCACTTCGTCACCGCATTTCGCGTCGACGTAGGTCTTGAACGGGCTCGTGCCGCCCCGATGATACGCCTCGACGTTGGGCGACGGCGGTCCCTTGGTCGCGTAAAGGTTGCCTGATGAGACCATCAGACCTCCCGCGCTATTGAATCCTGTCAGAATCCCACATGGCGCCTGACCGGCAAGATTACCGGCAAAAATGTTCACCGTACCATCGGCTTGATCGGAGACATAGACCAGTAGTCCCGTCGCCGGACACGTGTTGAACCCCACGCCGTGATAGCCGGTGCGAAAAATAATTCCCTCGCGTGCGGCTCTGGGCCGCGAACGGCACTGGCGCTTGTGTCGGGCCGCTGGAACAACCCGCCCCGAAAGCTACCGCCGCTGTGGCAAACGCGATCTGGATCGCCTTGAGAGAACGCATCGCGAGTCTCCTTCCGAAGCGCGTCGGCGGCATCATTTCTCAAAACGCAAACTGCGAACCTTGTTTTATGACGGAGCGAAACGGATACGCAGCGCTGAGCATAGATCTGCCGTCATAAAAAGGCCGCAGATCGCGCGCCTTATCTTCGCACAACGAAGCGCGGCCTAGGCTCGTTCCACGAGCGGGGCTTAGTTCCATCGCGGCGCTACGGCTCGGGCAGCGGCTCAGCTGGCAGTCAATTCGCAATGCGTTTCCGTTTATTTATCTCTCTTCGTGACTGAGCGCCATACCTTGAGAGTAGTCCAATCCGGATTCGATCTTCACCCGAAATTCGCCCAGAGGATAGGGGCTGATGTAGACGTTATGGTCGGCGTAATCGGAGTAATAGATGTTTCGTTGGTTTCCACCAAGAACGATTTGCGTAGCGCAACAGCCGGTGTTCACGACTTGGGACGGATGGTTCTTTCCAGGCGGATACACGTCGACGGTCCCGTTGCCGCTCTCGACGATGATAATGTTTCCGGAGCGATCGATCTGCAAGCCTTGCGGCGACGAGACGTGCATACCTAAGATCCGGCCGTTCGTCGAGTGCGGAGCAAACTCTTCGATGCTATCTACCGACCGGCCGCGATAGGCTACATACAGATTCGATGCCTGGTCGAAGTTTATACCGTCAGCTTCGTGACCCGGGGTCTTTATCGTAACATCCGGCGTCGTTTGCTGCCGCGGATATTCGGTGACGGTCCCGTTGCGGTTCGCAGCGTACACCCTGCCCGAATGATCGGTTACGACGTACAACGGACTGGCCGTGTCGGTGTAGGTAATCCAAGGATGTATCGTGCCCGGCCGATACGCCGTTATCGTAGTAGTGTTCGCGACGTACAGACCGCCTTTCGCATCCGCAAAGAGCCCGTATGCACCAGCAACACCGTCGGTAATTGCTCCGACAGGTTTGGCATCTTTCTCTCGGAAGATTGCGACTTGGTTGCCGCCGGCAACATAGACGAGCGCTCCTGTTGCGTTTTTCGCGTCCAGCCAACCGCGCGGCTTTGCCCCGCGACTGGGACGCTCTAGCAGAGTGGGCGATGGCCTCGGAACGACGCTTGAACTGAGTAGCGACGATTGAGAGTCGGATGAGCCTATCGGTGTCGAGACGGTCGAAGTGCAAGCGGTCGATGCAAGCATCCCGGCTCCCATCGCAAGCAAAGCGAGTATTCTGCGCATAAAATCCCCCTCCAATCGCAAGGAGCAGCCAAAAGCGCTTAGGCGTCTTGCAAGGCCGTTCCTACGATGGAACTCGGGGAATGTCACCGAACGTGTAGCTCGTGGTCTCGAACGCCGTTCACGCTTTATTTTTCTAAGGATCTAAGAATGAAGACTCTAAACACCTTTGTTGCTGCGTTACTGACCGCGGCGCTCTTGGCCGCATGCAGCGGTCGCGGCGTTTTGATGCCGACCGGTACATCGGCGATACCTTCGAATCGCCAGGCTGCCATCGCGACAAATAGCGGTGGCAGCACGGCATTGTATGTTTCAGGAAGCGGTGGCACCGCGATCTTCGCAGCCGGCGGAGCTAAGTACCTTCGAAAGATTAGACCCAAGAGTGGTGCGGTAGCGACGGATCGCCAAGGCCATCTCTATGTTGCCGGCGAGACAGCGGCCGCGGTAGATGTCTATGAAAATCGCGGAGCTAAGCTCGCCTGGACGGTTCATGCGAAGCCCTATTATCCACGCCTGCTCGTGCTTGATGACTCGGGCGATCTCTACTTACACTGCGGAGATCGTAACCTGTGCGAATATGGTCCGCGCAACAAGGGACTCGTTCGGCAATTTCGTGGATACGGTACTCTATTTGCGCTAGACACCGGAGGCAATCTCTACCTTGCAACAGGATTTAACTCCGTTGCCGTTTATGCACCGGGAAGTACCTCGCCCGAGCGGACTATCACAAGCGGCATCGCAGGCCCCGAGGCGCTCGCCTTGGACTTACAAGGGAACCTCTACGTCGCAAATGCATATGTCGGTTCACAACCATCCCAGAACGTCACAGTGTACGCTCCTGGTGGAAGTTCACCAATACGGACAATTACTGCCGGCCTTACGATACCGTACGCTATGACTACGGATAGCGCGGGAAATCTCTACGTACTAAACTCGTGCGTGAATCGCGGTGGCTGTACAAACGATCAAGATAGTGTTGCTGTGTATAGTCCCGGTACCAATACGCCTCTGCATGTCGTTAGCCAGGGTCTCGACTTTCCCGTAACACTTGCTGTCGACGGGTCAAGCAATCTCTACGTTGCAAATAATGGCAATTACCCAACCGACCGTGGCAGCGTTACCGTGTATGGCTCCGGAAGCTATTCACTCATTCGCACGGTTACGCATGGCATCGAATATCCAGCTTTCCTCGCGCTCGGCTCCTAAGATCTAAGAATGAAGACTTACTTCCTATGAAGCGCCAGTTCATCTTAGAGCCCGAATGGCGCTCGGTTCCATCGCGGCGCCAAGCTTGCGCTGCCTCCGAGCCACGGCCCCCGGGCAGTCCAGACGGACTTAGGCGAATCACACTCGGAGGCTTGGCAGCGGCTGTCGAACGTCCTGGCACGTTATCTTCTTCGGAGGCCAACAATTGACGACTCTATTTCGCCTCGTGGCAGCGTCACTTAGTGCGGCGCTCTTGGCCGCGTGCGGAAACCTAGCTTTCACATCGCCCCCGTTCAGTGGGCTGCCGTCGCATCGTGAGGCTCCAAAGTCGACGGGATTGCGGGCGAGTCGTTCTTGGATGGATTTCCGAGCCCAAAGTGGCGATCTGTTGTACGTGGCGGATCAAGCTTACGCCGTAGTCTATGTCTACTCGTATCCGCACGCCAGGTTGGTCGGAGAGCTTACTGGGTTTGCCGATCCAACAGGCGCGTGCGTTGACGCAAAAGGCGACGTCTTTATTGCCAACTACAATGCCTCAGACATCATTGAGTACGCACACGGGGGCACGAAGCCGAAGGCAGTCCTGAGCGACTCAGGGCATCCGTACGGCTGCTCTGTAAATGGACTGAATGGGGATCTTGCAGTCAGTAATTGGACACAGAAAGGTTCGCAATCTGGCGAAATCGCCGTATACACGGCTGCAAAGGGAAAGCCGAAGCTTTTAGCCGACCCGAATTTCAATTACGTGCTCTTTGATAGTTACGACAAGTTGGGAAATCTATTCGTGGATTCAATCTCCCATGATGGTGTGTTTTTGTACTCAGAGCTTCCTAAAGGCTCATCGAAGTTCAAAGATATTTCCCTCGACAAGCACGTAAACTATCCCGGCGGAGTGCAATGGGATGGTATCCATATGGCGATTGAAAACGTTGGTCCATCTGAGAACGACATTTATAGGTCAACGGGAGGCAAAGTAATCGGAACCACGCATCTTGACGGATCGTGCGACGCCTTGGATTTTTTCATCGAAGGTGGCATTACGATTGTTTCAGACCCAAGTTGTAACAAGATTCGCCTATATCACTATCCGAGCGGAGGACACGCGATAACAACAATTACGCTGCCTTCGCAAAGCGCTCCAATTGGCGTCGTAGTTAGTCCCACCGCCACTCCCTAGTCGCTAGCACTCGGCGCCCGTCCGGTGAATGTCGAACGCCCTGGCACGTTATTTTCTCCGGGGATATGAGAATGAGCGGCTGGAAGATGATTGACGCCGGGCGGCCCGACGAGGTAAATAGCGTTCTGGCTACTCGTTGCCGCACCGGAACTGAGTCTGCGGCGTAGAACACGGCCAGGCGGCGTACGAAAGCGCGAAAGTCCAACTTGCGAGTCAGCAATGGAAACGATAGCAATGACTATGCAGCGGTAAAAAGCAAAGTCATAGCCGAGATATTGGAACGCCATTAAGCGAATGCTACGCCAGGCAATGCATGGTGACACCCTCTGCATCGAGGCGCATGGGCTAGGCGCCGAGGCGTAGCGCTCGCAATTGCAATGGCGCTACGATTGCGGCGGCCCCCACCGTTGCGGAGGGTCTCCATTCGCCGGTTCAGCCCTTGACGCTGGACCCCGTGCGTGCTATGGTTTCGGCCATGTCCCGGAAGCCAGTTTGTATGTTTCGTCCCATGTGCCGAATGCAGATGCATTTGGTGAGGGTCGGCATGGAGCACGCTACGTAGTTTCCAAAATCGTTTCTTGCTTTACGCGCCCCTCGTCGAATGACGTAAGGGGCGTTTTTATTTCGTCGCTTTCCCATCTCACCAGGAGGCTCGAAACATGAACGTGACCGTCGGAATCGGATTGCTCGGTTGCGGCACCGTCGGCTCGGAGGTCGCCGATCGTTTGGAGCGCGAGCGCGACGCGATCGAGCGCGCCGCCGGCGTGCGCTACGAACTCTGCGGCGTCGCGATTCGCGATGCGGCCAAAGACCGCCCGGATTCACTCGAGCGCCGCTTATTCACGCGCGACGCGGTCGCGCTGGTCGACGATGCACGGGTGGATCTGGTCGTCGAACTCATCGGCGGCTCGACCGAGGCGGCCGGTTTGGTCGAGCGGGCGCTGGATCGCGGACGGCACGTCGTCACGGCAAACAAAGACGTCATCGGCACGCAAGGGCCGCGCTTGCGCGCGCTGGCGGCAACGCGCGCGGTCGCATTACGTTTCGATGCGGCGGTGGCCGGAGCAATTCCGCTGCTGCGGACGATCGGCGAAGCCCTAGCGGGCGACGAAGTGCGAGCGGTTGCAGGCATTCTCAACGGCACGTGCGGTTTTATCCTCGAGGCGATGGAACGCGGTGCGTCGTTCGAAGAGGCGCTGGCGTGCGCGCGCGATTTAGGCTACGCGGAATCGGACGCGTCGAACGACGTCGAAGGCACCGACGCCGCGCACAAACTCGCGGCGATCGCGCAACTTGCGTTCGGCGTCGCCGTCATTTCGCCGCGCATTCGGCGGCGCGGCATTCTCGGTGTTTCGGCACGCGATATCGAAGCGGCCGCAGCGAGCGGCATGCGGTTGCGTCTGCTCGCCGCGACGGCGCGCACGGACCGCGGCATCGCGGCGGAAGTTGCGGTCGCCCTCGTTCCGCGCGAGCACGAGTTTGCGCGCACGGAAGGTGCCGAGAACGTCGCGCACGTCGTCGCGCGCGATGCGGGGCGGCTCTCGCTGCGCGGCAGCGGCGCGGGTGGGCGCGCCACCGCATCGGCCGTGCTGGGCGACGTGGTCGCGGTGCTGCGCGAACTCGGCGAACGCCGCGATTTCTCGGCACGGCAACGCTTCCCGGCGCTCGAGCCCGCGCTCGACGTCGCGCCGTTCTTCGAACGGCACCGGCGGCTCGACGCGTTGCCCGATTTTCCGGTGTGGGACGACGAGGCGATCGCCGGCGCGCTGCGGCCGGAAGCGTGCGCGTGATGCGCGAGGAAACGATCGGCATCGGCCCGTTCACGCTCGACAGCGGCGACGTTCTTGCCGCGGTCGAACAGCGCGTGACGATTTACGGCACGCCGAACGCCGAACGTTCCAACCTCGTGCTCGTCACGCACGCGCTCACGGGTTCGAGCCGCGCCGCAGAGTGGTGGCCGGGCATCGTGGGCGACGGCGGCCTCTTCGACCCGCGGCACTGGTGCGTCATCGGCATCAACGCGCTGGGAAGTTGCTACGGTTCGACCGGCCCTGCGTCGCCGGCGCCCGGCGATCTTCCGTACGGCGCTGCGTTTCCGCGCGCCGGCGTGGGCGACTTCGTGCGCGCGCAAATGCGGGCGCTCGATCGCCTCGGATTCGAGGATCTTGCGTTCGTTATCGGTGGTTCGCTCGGCGGAATGCAGGCATTGCAGTGGGCGCTCGCGGCGCCGCAACGCGTTCGCCATGCCATCATCGTCGGAGCGCACGACGGTTTGCATGCGATGAGCCTCGCACTCTGCGCGCTGCAGCGCGAGGCGCTGTTGCTCGACCCCGCCGGCGGGTTGCGGCTGGCGCGCAAGATTGCGATGCTGACGTACAAAAGCGCCCCGCTGCTCGACGCGCGCCACGGCCGGCGCGCGGATCGACGGCAGTCCGATCGCTTCGATGTCGAGGGCTATCTCGACGTGCAAGCCGATCGGCTGGCGGCGCGGATGGACGCTCGAAGTTACGACGTGCTCACGCAGGCGATGATGACGTTCGACGTACGCGACGTCCACACGAACGGCTTCACGGGCCGCCGGCCGGCGCTGACGTTCGTCGGCATCGGGTCGGATTGGCTCTTTCCCGCGGACGAAGTGCGCGAAGCGGCGGAACGATTTGCCGCGCGCGGGTTCGACGCACGCTACCTGTATCTCGAGTCTCAGCACGGCCACGATGCATTCTTGGCCGACGCGGCGGCACTACGCGCACTGCTCGAACCGGTCATCGCGGAGTGCGGCGTATGCTGACCGCTGCCAAGCCTGCGACGGCGCGCCGGGGATTTTCTACGCGCGCGATTTGGAGCGGCCAGGAACCGTGCGCGGCAACCGGCGCGACGATCATCCCCGTCTATCAAACGGCGACGTTCACGCTTCCGGAAGTCGGCGTTTCCAAGGGATTCGACTACTCGCGTTCGGGAAATCCGACGCGCTTAGCGCTGGAACGGCAGATTACGTCGCTGGAAGAAGGCGCGTGCGCGAGCGCGTTTGGTTCGGGAATGGCGGCAGTTGCGGGCGCGTTGTCGCTGTTGCGTTGCGGCGACCATCTCCTCGCGGCGCGCGACATCTACGGTGGAACGCACCGGCTCTTCACGCAAGTGCTGCCCGCGTACGGGATCGACGTCACGTTCGTCGACACGACCGACGTTGACGCAACGTGGGCGCGAGCGGGGCCGAACACGCGGATGCTGTGGCTGGAAACGCCGAGCAATCCGGCACTGAGCCTCTCCGACATTGCGGCGTTCGCGCGCACGAAACCACGCCGCGTGCTGGTTGCGGTCGACAACACGTTTGCGTCGCCGTTTCTGCAGCGTCCGCTGGTGCTCGGCGCCGATCTCGTGGTGCATTCGACGACGAAATACATCTGCGGGCACAGCGACGTTGTCGGCGGCGCTGTGGTTGCAGCCGACGATGCGGTCGGCGAGCGGATTGCGTTCCATCAAAATGCGGTCGGCGCCGTGCCCGGCCCGTGGGACGCGTACCTCACGCTGCGCGGGGTAAAAACGCTAGCGCTGCGGATGCTCGTGCACTCGCGCAACGCGCAGCGCATCGCGGAGTTTCTTTCCGCGCGCAACGACGTCGCGGAGGTTCGGTATCCCGGATTGCCGGAGCACCCGCAGCACGATCTCGCGCGGCGGCAGATGGAGGGCTTCGGCGGCATCGTGACGTTTCGTCCCGCCGGCGGAACGCGGCGCGCGCGCGCCGTCGCACAAGCGACGTCGGTATTTACGCTCGCCGTGTCGCTCGGCGGCGTCGAGTCGCTGGTGTGCAGCCCGGCAGTGATGACGCACGCATCGCTCACGCCGCACGAGCGCGAGCAACTCGGCATTACCGAGGATTTGCTGCGGCTCTCAGTGGGCATCGAAGACTCCGACGATCTCATCGCGGATTTGTCGGCGGCGCTCGACGCGGCCGATTGCTAGCTTGCTCCAGTGCACGAAAACAGCGTGCCGCCAGCGGCGTAGTCCAGGCATTGCGAGCGCCAGCACCGTAGTAGGGGGAGCAACCCGGGTGATGTTGCGCTCCTACTTCTCCTGAGGAGTGCTGTTTTGCACATCTATAAGAAGCGTTCTTTCGCTTGGGCGCCGGCGCTCGGCCCGGCGTTCCTTCTTCTCGCAGCCTGTTCCAATTCCGGATCCGCGCAGTTGCCGGCAACCGGTAACGCGGGCGGCATGCCGTCGCAATTCGTTTCGATGGACGATCGCGCGCCGGCCATGCGGCCGAATGCGACCGGGAAACTGGTTTTCGTCGATCCAATGGTGGTCGCGGCGCAGGTGTACGTCGCTTCGTACGACGCGTCGGGCTCGACGCCGGTGGACGACTACCATGCCAACGACTCGAAGAACAACGGTCACTTCTGCCAGATTAAATCGGTCGGTGAGGGCATCAACGCCCTCGGCGTCGATGCATCCGACGAACTGTGGGTGCCGCAAGGTCTCGATCTCAAATCCGGCAAGGCCGACATCGTGTCGTACGCTCCGAACTGCGGCGCCGAAGGTACCACGCTCAGCGATGCTAAGGGCCAACCCGCCGGCATCGCATTCGCACCCGACGGAACGCGCTACGTCAACAACATCAACGGCCCGTCGAGTACGGCCGGCAACGTAGCTGTGTATCCGAAAGGCAAGACCAAGCCGACGCGCTTTCTTACCAACGCGCAGGTCTTCTACGCCAACGGAATCGGCGTCGATTCAAAAGGTAACGTCTACCTTTCGTTTTTCTCGGCGGACAGCACGACCGGCGTGTTAAAGTTCAAAGGCGGTCAAATGCCGGGCACGCTGCTTGGGAAGATTAAAAACGGTGCACCGGGCGCGATCACGTTCGACAAGGCCGACAACCTCATCATTACCGACGATGCGGCGGTGACGCTCAACTTCTACGCGCCTCCGTACGACAAGGTGCCGAAAGTCTACCCGCTCCAGGGGCACTCGCCGCAGTGTTCGCTCAACCACGCGCAGACGAACTTAGCGTGCGGCGACAAGACCAATACCAGCGTCGACGTCTTCGCGTATCCGGCCGGAACCTATCTCTACAGCTTCAACAAAGGCCTGACGGCAACGGTCATCGGTACGGTTCAGGATCCTCCGTAACGGGAGAACGTCTCCCGATCGCGTTCGTGGAAAGCAGCCCGAGCTTTATACTCGGGCTGCCCCGCTATGCTTCCACCCGGCGACGGACAGCGGGGCTGCGATCGTAAACGCTACTGCGGCGGCCGCTGGCGCTGGTCGTGGATGCGCTCACCCAGCCTACGCTCGTCGCGGTAGATGGCCTTACGCTGACCGTTGGTCATCGGCCCGTTGTTGTGGTGCCAATCGTGGCGCATCTGCCGGCGAATCCCGCGCCAGCGCACCATATCGGTTTTGAACTTCGTTTCGTTGATCGTACCGTTTTTGTAACCTTGGCGGATGCGATGCAACTCGGTGTGAAGGCGTGCGGGCGCCGTCGGCTGAGCCGCGAGCGGAAGCGCGAGGCCGGCGAGCAACAGCGTTGCGGAGAGCGTGCTAAGAAGTCGGGTTACCATGGAATTCCTTTCGAGTTTGGCTTGATGTGAACACCGCAGGAATATTTGCCCGGCGGTTCGCGTTGGTTAAACTGCATGCGAGGGACTCTCGGCAGATTTTAACTTTTTGCAGGCAAAACGCGACGCTCGCAATCCAGGGCTACAACGGGTAGCTCGCTTAAAAACGACCGTGCGGAAAACTGCACGTACGGTTTGGGCGCGTTCTGGTTGGGGTAGCAGGTCGAGCATGAATACAACAACTTCAGATTTTGAATCCGGCATTTACTACGATTCGGATGCGGCCGACGCTCGCATTCGGCGGCTCCGGGACCTTGGTTATTCCGACAACGACATCAGCGTCATGATGCGCGACAAAGAGAAGGCGCAGGCGTTCGTCGCGAAAAGCGGCGGTCACGCCGCTGAGGGCGCGGTAACGGGCGGCGTCGTCGGCGGCGGCGTCGGCGCAATCGTGGCCGGTCTTATTGCGACGGGCAGCGTTACGGCGGTCGTCGGAACCGGCGGCGCGGCGCTTCCGCTCGTGGTTGGTCCGCTCGCAGCAGCTCTCGCCGGTCTCGGCGCCGGCGCGGCGACCGGAGGCATCGTCGGCGCACTCGTCGGCGCGGGCATTCCAAAGGACAAGGCCGTCATGTACGACGAGGGCCTCAATCGCGGAGGGATCGTCCTCGGCGTGAAGTCGCGGCCCGATAACCGCGACGAAGTGCGTCGCGTGTTCGGCGACGAGTAAATCTCAAGCTCAGCGACATTCTAAGGCGACCGCTTGGAGGATCAGGCGGTCGCTCTTTTTCATTGAATCTTACGCGCCGGCGATGGACTCGCTGAAGACGATGTGGTTGTTGAACGGGTCGTACACGACCATCTCTCGCGTTCCCCACTCCTGCGTTTGAATCGACGGATTGAAATACCGATACTTCTTGGCAACGAGTTCGCGATGGAATGCATCGATGCCCGACGTCTGAATGACGACGTTGGTACCGGGCGTACCATCACCGTGATGCTCGCTGAGAAAAATGCGCACGCCGCTACGGGCTATGCCCATGAACAGCGGCGCGTCGTCGTGGAAGCGGTGCTCGAACTCCACGTGAAATCCGAGATAGTCGAGATAAAACTCTCGCGCTTTCAAAACGTCGAACATTCGCAAGATTGGAATCGTTCTTTCGAATACGATCGATTGATCCGACACGGCACTCCTTTTCGTCGATGCGGACCTCGGACTTGCGGAACCTACGCCCGCACCTTGCGCAAACCCGCTTCGGCGTTCGAACAAGCAAGCGGGGCCGCGCTCGATTTCAACGGTGCAGCCACTTATCCACAGTACCGTGTTTCGGCGCTAGTTCTGGGTACGACTTAAACCTCCAAGAATCGGCTTGGCGAAGGCGGCGGAAAAGGAGCAGAAATGCGTACGACCCTCGTGATCTGCCTGGCGCTCACGCAAATGGCTGCTGCGACGGCATTCGCGGCGACGCAAGATCCCTATAGCGAGGTCAACGCCATGCGCGTCGCGTTTTCGCAAGTGCGATCGGTTACGGCGACCGAGCGCTTCAGCAACGGCGACGTCGCCACCGTCCAATATAATCTTCCCGACCGCTTCCACATCACGACCGGACGATCGCAAATCATTCTCACCGGCGATACGGAGTACGTAAAGGGTGCCGCCGGTCGCTGGACGCCGTCTCCCGACGGAGGCGAACATCAGGCGCTCCTGGCCGCCGCATGGCAGCTGGGCGGACCTCCGTCGATCGACGTGCGCGATCTATATACGGTGGTTGCGCTCGGGACGAAAACCATCGGCACGACGCTCGTTCGCGGCTTTCACCTCCACGACGCTTCGGGCGGGAACGACGAAACGGTCTGGATCGGCCTCGACAACCTTCCCGTCGCGGCACGCATCGCAATGTCGGGCCAGACGATCGAAATTCACTATACGAATTACAACACGTCGGAACGCGTAGCCACGCCCCTGTAGGTTCCGGCGGCGCGACGGCACCGTCGCTGGCTACTGCGTGCAGCAGCAAGGGTATCTTCCACCGGCCGTTTTCAATAATGACGAGAACCGGTGAACCGTTGTGCTCGGCGTCTCGGCGACACGATTGCAGGAGTTGCGTGCATGCGGTTGCAAGCGCGCCGACTGGGTTTGGCTTTGAGTGGCGTCGGGCTGATGTTTTCGATGCCCGTCTGCTTTCGGGAAGCGGCGAGGGAGTCGCTGTTGCCGATCGAGTCCCGTAACGGCCACTTCGATAAGATCCGTAAGGCCCGACTGTGCACGGTTACGGTCTCCTTCCGACGGCCTTGAGTCGCGAAGGACCAGATGACTCGCTTCGCCGAATCCGCCAGCGGTTCCAGGTTAACGTCCCATCGCCGACTAGTACGCGTTGCGGTACGTAGGCGATGCTTTACGGTCACGGCACCCGAAGGAATGGCAGCGATTATGCGATTAGCGACCGATGGCGGTGACAGCGTTTGCGTTCGTCCAACCCAACGGACTCGCGACCCATCGCCGAAGGCCAAATACCGTGCGGCAGCTCCCCCGTCGGCATCGACGCCACGGCGGTCCATATTCGGCGTCGTCGTGCAGACCTTGACGACGTTCAGGCCACGACGGTTACGTATGCGAACTGCCCCTTTCGTTTCGAACGATGTTCACGTGGTTGGTAATCGGGCCCGTGTCGAGAACGGATAGGACGCGAAACGGCGGATTGGCCTCAAACACCTCAACGCGGCCGGTGTCCTTGAGCGTTTCCCACACCTGTGTTTGATCGGGCGTTACGGCGATGTTCGGACAGAAGAGGCGATACTTGTTGCACGCGGCCAACGATCGCGTGCCGTGTGGCGGTACTATCAGGTCGCGGCGTAAAACTCGAACAGACGTATCCGGAGCGGCCGTCAGGCGGAAAAGATCGTCATAGCGGGTCGAGGAACCGTTATTCGGCGGACCTCGGATAGGTTTTCGTATCGATGACGCTCAGTAATTCTCGGACGAATCGTGACGCGCATCAGCTCGCGGTTGTCCGGTGTGAAGAACGGCTCGTGAGGGGCTCGCCCAACATACGTCGCATGCTTTATGGCATTCGACGCAGTGTTATTAAGAGTCGGACTTCGCCGGCAAGGAGACGCGTACCAGCGTCTTATGGTCGGGCGAAAAACCCATACCGTGAACGGGTGTTGGCCCGTGTAAAGCGGGCTTAACGTACCGGAGTTCGGGGCAGAGCCGAACGACGTACGGAGCAGCCGACGTCTGCGGATTGGCGAAGACACGGTGTTCGAGCGTCTGATCCGACGTGACCCGTCGCGAGCACTGATCGACGATGTCCGGTGAGCTTGTCGCCCCGGGCAGCGCGGCACCGCCGGCGGCGGATGCCGCGTCGAAGCAAGCGCGATGGCCAGGCCGGCGAGGGCCGGCGGGCCGCTAAGAGGCAAATGCGCATGGATCGAACCTCCGTCTACAGCCATCGCTCGCATTCGGTCATTTGCGCAGCGGCGCAAAGGCGGCGCGAATCTCTTCTGAAAAGATTTGCGGTTGCTCCCACGCGGCATAGTGACCGCCCGCGGACGCCTTGTGAAAATAGATGAGGTTGTGAAATGCGAGTTCCGTCCAACTGCGCGGTGCTTCGTAGATTTCGTCAGGAAATACGGTTGCGGCAGCGGGAATTGCGACGTTCGCTGCATTTATTGGGCTAACCTTATTCTCCCAATACGAGCGCGCTGCCGAAATCGCCGTGCTCGTTACCCAGTACAGCGTGATGTTGTCGAGAACATCGTCGCGCGTTAGGTCGCCGGCGCTATGTCCGTTGATGGTGCGTCCAGCCACCGCGGAGACTACCGCTGCGGCAGGCTGTCCGTTGCCATCGCCGTGATCCAAAAGCCACGCGGCTAGCCCCACAGGGGAATCGACCAAGCCATAGAGCGTTTGGGGCCGGGTGCGCATGAACGCCGCATAGGCAAATTGCTTCCCATACAGCAGCTGTAACTGCTCGTACGCGTGCTTCTCATCACCGGAAAGGCCTTGCCGGCGCCGGATTACCGCAGCTCAGCGACTTTGCAATCGCCGGTGGAACCGACGCCGGCAAACTGGTGTGCATGCCCAGCAACTCCGGCGGGGCCTCTTCAGCCATTAGCGTCGTAACGACCGAGCCGAGATCGCCGCCTTGCGCGACGAATTTCGTGTAACCAAGACGCTTCATCAACACGACCCAAGCGCGCGCCGTGTGCGCGGTGTCCCAACCGGTTACGGCCGGCTTCGCCGAAAATCCATAGCCGGGTATCGATGGAATCACTACGTCGAAAGCGTCGGCGGCGCTCCCGCCATGCGCCGTGGGATGGGTCAAGGGTTCGACGATCTTCAGCTGCTCGATAATCGACCCGGGCCAGCCGTGCGTAACGATCAGCGGCAGCGCATTCTCATGCTTTGATTTAACGTGAATGAAGTGAATGTCGAGCCCATCGATGTTGGTGACGAACTGCGGCAGTGCATTCAGTTTGGCCTCACACTTTCGCCAGTCGTAATCCGTTGCCCAATAGCCGGCAACGCCTTGCATCAGCGCGAGCGGCACACCTTGTGAGTCATCGGTAACGGTCTCTCGGTCGGGCCAAATCGTCGCGCCGATGCGCCTTCGCATCTCCGTCAGCGTCGCTTCCGGAATACTGACTTGAAACGTCCGAACGGCCGTACTGCTTTGCGTTCCGGACAGCGTTTGTGCCCCGGCGAAACGGAACGCCCCAAGTTGGGCGGCCGTGATGCCCATCGCAGCGCTGCTCAAGAAGGCACGGCGATCGATACTGTCTCTCATGTTGTTCCCTCACGTTTCCGTCGCTGCGCCGGTTTCACAGCAGCTCGACCTTTTCAACAACGCGCTCAGTTGCCAGGACGCGTATTCGGCCAACGACGAGGCGCGCGAAGTGTTCCGTTTGCGTATGTGCTTGGAGGCCTTCGGCGTCGCGGTAGACTTCCCAGAGCGCGAAAACGCCTGGCTTGTCGCGGCTACGACCCACGTCGAAGGATACGACGCCGGCCTCCTTGCGTGAAGCATCGCGTAGTTCGAGCAAGATCGATTCGACCTCGTCCGCGCTGCCCGGAGGAAACGTGAAGTGAATGGACTGTACGATCATGTCCCTACTAGCCTCGGAAGTATCAAAAACTCCTGGCGACTAACCCAGTCGGGGTAGCGCATCAACATCTTAGGTTACAGAGCGCAGCATTGAGTCGACGGCGCGATCGATCGCTTCGATTCGAGCATCCATCCCAACGACGCCGTTGCGAGCTGCAATGTCCGACATTGGGACGTAGGCAACGTTGACGGTTGACTCCTCTTCCCATACCAAAAGTTTGAGGGGAAGATCGAGTGCGACCTGCGGAAACGCGTCCATGAAAGGCGTTCCGCCTTTCGGATTTCCGAAAACAAGCAACGTCGTTGGACGTAACGACAATCCGGCGCTCTGCGCGGCGGCAGTCTGGTCTATTAAGGCGAAGATGGTATTGCCCGCCCCGGTAATCGCTTCTTTAAGCGACCCGATCGTTTCGTCGTAGGTTAAGCTGCTGCGCGCTATCGTTGCGGCCATTGTGCCCCGGAACTTGACCTTGTTCTAGCTAAGGTGTGGCGCGGCCGGTGGCGGTCATGCACTCCGAATTATCGGATCGGACCGGATTTGTCTAGCCGTGGCCATAAGTCCCTTGCGCATACTGACGGATACGCGATCCGCCGTCATCAGAGGCAACGCCCCACTCAGCGCTTTAGCAAGGAGCGAGAATGAACTACATCACCACCAAAGATGGTACGCAGATCTACTACAAGGACTGGGGAACGGGCCAACCGGTTGTCTTCAGCCATGGTTGGCCTCTCTCTTCCGATGCTTGGGAAGATCAAATGTTCTTCCTGACATCTCACGGCTTTCGTTGCATCGCGCACGACCGTCGCGGTCACGGACGATCTAGCCAGCCGTGGCAGGGCAACGACATCGAAACCTATGCCGACGATTTAGCGCAGCTGGTAGCGCATCTCGAGCTCAAGGATGCCATTCACGTCGGCCACTCGACCGGTGGGGGCGAAGTGACGCGTTACATCGGCAAATACGGAACCAAACGCGTTTCTAGAGCCGTACTCATCAGCGCCATCCCACCGGTCATGCTCAAGAGTGAAAAGAACCCCCTCGGTTTGCCTAGCGACGTGTTCGATGGACTCCGCAAAAGCGTCTTGACCGACCGCAGTCAGTTTTGGATAGATCTTTCACTGCCGTTTTACGGCTACAACCGTACCGGCGCAAAAATATCGGAGGGGGTACGGCAGTCGTTCTGGCTGCAAAGCGCGATGTGCGGCATGCCGGGTTCCTATTTCTGCATCAAGGCGTTTTCGGAGACTGATTTGACGGAAGACCTCAAGAAGATCGACGTTCCGGTACTATTTCTGCACGGCGACGACGATCAAATCGTACCAATCGCCGACGCTGCCGAGCTGGCAGTGAAGCTGGTTAAGAACGGGACGCTCAAGATCTATCCGGGAGCTCCGCATGGCATGCCGACGACGCATAAGGATCAGGTAAACGCCGACCTTCTCGCCTTCATGGGCTCCTAAGCCCGTGTTCCCGTGACGACCCGAAACCCAGCTTCGTCGTGTCGGAGAGGCCCAACACACGAAATCCCCCGCTTTCACGAGGGATTCCATCGGTTCAAATGGCTCCGGATGCTGGACTCGAACCAGCGACCCGCTGATTAACAGTCAGCTGCTCTACCAACTGAGCTAATCCGGAACGAATGCCGACCCGCGGGATTCTACCGCGGGAAACGTACGGCCCGCAACGTCTTGAGGCGATTTTGAGATTTATCTCTTAAGTTTTTAGTTGACAGCCGGTAGCGGCCGCGGTAGAGTGGGCCTATCAACTAAATCTTTAGGAGTACGGGAGGTCCCCGATGATCCGCTCCACCCTCGCCCTCGTGTCCGCGGTCGTGATTTCCCTGGCCGGCTATGGTGCCTTAGGAATGGCGGCCCACACGACGCCCCGTCCGACCCTCAAAGTCATCGCGGTCGTCGTGGCTCACGCGAAGCACCATTCCGCGCTCTCGGCGCTGCGTCCGCAGCAACCGGCGGCCTCGGTTCAGTAAGGCCCGCCGGTCCTAGTAAGGGGCCGACGCCTGACGCCGTACGGTGACCGTCTGCGAGAGCTGGACGGTCGCCTGGGCCCCCGGCGAAATCGTGAAATTCGACTTGCTGTTGGCGCCGAGCATCGCCCCGCCGACCAGGCCGATCGCACCGAAGCCGTTCGCGTGGAAGATCGTCTTACCGATGGCGTTGCCGACTAGCATGCCAGCGAGCGCGCCAAGCGCAGCCTTTCCGGCCGTTTGGCCCGTGCTCTTGTTTGCGGCGATGCTGGTCACGCTTCCGTAAATCGTCACGGTGCTGCCGCCGTACAGCCGCAGATACCGCGGCTGAATGACGATCTCGGGATTGCGCCCCTGTCCGGCGGGAACGACGCGCGTCACTTCACCGCCGATCGTCGCGCCTTGGAAGTTGGGATCGCCGCTGGGATACGGCGGCACGACCGTCATCGTAAACTGATCGCCGACATGCGCCGAGCCGCTTTCGAGAGTTTGATTCAGTCGCGCGTTCAGCACCGTTCCGTTGTACAGCGTGATGCTTTGTTCGGCCGGAGCGGCCAGCGTCGCAGCGGCGAACGCGGCGATTCCCGCGAGCAGCCCGAGCCTCGTTCCTATTTTCATGTATCGTTTCCGTCCTCGTTACGCTTGCTGGTCGAGCGACGAGACGGGCGTTAGGGCGTCGTCAGGTTGCTCGTCAGTTGAATAGTAACCGGGGCGCCCGGCGGAATAACGATATTCTCATTAGATTTTTGTGCGTACACGTAGCCGCTCGTATTGCCGGCAGGCGGTGGCGTCACGGAGGGGGCCGCATCCTTGCGAAACGTCATCTGCCACGCAATCGGACCGGGCGTTACTCTGCCGGTCGGCATTGGAGGCAGCGAAAACTTGACGGCTTCCTGGCGGTTCACCGCCGTATTCGTCTGCGTGACGTACTTGCTCACGACGAGGGCGTGGATTGCGGCACGCTTCCCATTGTGGAATTGAATGTAATCGAGGATGAAGCCGATACGCGCACGCGACAGGCCGCCGGTACCGGCGACGTCGGTAACGCGGCCGTGAATCGCGGCGCCTTCCAAACTGGGAAGCGTCGGATCGTCGATCCGCAGTTTGAAGTTGGTGCCGACCGTGACCGTACGCGAGTCGACGCCCTGTCCCAGCACGCAAAGGATCTTGGTACCGTTGGGAATCGTTGCGGCTTGCGCGACGGCCAGCGTAGCGACCAAGGCTACTGCCGCCGCCGCGGTCGCCCGCATCGTACGCGCATCGGTCATTTTCACGTTATCGCTCCTTCGACGTGGCAAAGTTTGGAACGCGCAGCGCTTCGCCGGTAAACGACGCCGCCTTCCGCAACGCTTCAACGCGATCGAGCCGTTCCCACGGCAGATCGAGATCGGGACGGCCGAAATGACCGTACGCGGCGGTTTGACGGTAGATCGGACGCCGCAACTTCAAATCGTGGATGATCGCGGCCGGACGCAGATCGAAGACGGCGGCAACCGCACGCGCGATCGCGTCCTCCTCGATTTTTCCCGTGCCGAAGGTTTCGACGAGCACGTTCATCGGGTGGGCCACGCCGATCGCGTAGGCAACTTGCACCTCGCATCGGTCGGCGAGCCCAGCCGCCACGACGTTTTTCGCGACCCAGCGCGCCGCGTACGCGGCCGAGCGATCGACCTTCGTGGGATCCTTGCCGGAGAACGCGCCGCCTCCGTGGCGCGCCATGCCGCCGTATGTGTCGGCGATGATCTTGCGTCCCGTCAAACCGGCATCGCCTTTCGGACCGCCGATGACGAAGCGTCCGGTGGGATTGACGTACACGCGCGTTTCGGAGTCGCGCAGCGACGACGGAACGACGTGATTGATGACCTTCTCCGTCACCTCGTTGCGAATCATCTCCAGCGGAATGTCGGGATCGTGCTGCGTCGAAACCACGATCGCGTCGACGCGCACCGGGCGGTCGCCCTCGTATTCGACCGTGACTTGCGACTTGCCGTCGGGCCGAAGATACGGAATGTCGCCGTTCTTGCGCACGGCCGCGAGCTGGCGCGTGAGATTGTGCGCGAGCACGATCGGGAGCGGCATGAGTTCGTTGGTTTCGCGGCAGGCGTACCCGAACATCATGCCCTGATCGCCCGCGCCGATTCGTTCGAACTCGTCGTCGTCGCCGCCCTTCGCCTCGAGCGACTTGTCGACACCCATCGCAATGTCGGGCGACTGTTCGTCGATCGAAATGTTCACGCCGCACGTTTCGGCGTCGAAGCCAACCGCCGATTTCGTGTAGCCGATCTCGCGAATCGTCTCGCGCACGATGCGGGGAATGTCGATGTACGTTTTGGTCGTCACCTCACCCGCTAAGTGAATCTGTCCGGTAATCGCGAACGTCTCGACCGCAACGCGCGATTCGGGATCGTCTCGCAGCAGCGCGTCGAGCACCGCATCGGAGATTTGATCCGCGACCTTGTCGGGATGGCCTTCGGTTACCGATTCGCTGGTAAAGAACCGGCGGTACGCCACGTTAGGTTCCCTCCGACCACGATGCCATGTACTTCACCTGCTCCGGCGTCAGGACGTCGATTTCGACGCCCATCGACGAGAGTTTTAGCTCTGCCACTTCTTCGTCGATCTCGAGCGGAACGTCGTAGACTTTCTTCTCGAGGCTGCCGTGGGTGCGCGCGAGGTAGGCCGCGCACAGCGCCTGGTTTGCAAACGACATGTCCATGACGGCGGCCGGATGGCCTTCGCCGGCCGAGAGATTGATGAGCCGGCCGTCGGCGAGAATGCAGACCTTGCGGCCGTCGTGCAGCGTGTACTGGTCGACGAAGGTGCGCGGTCTGGCGACGCCGGTGCTGATGCGACGAATGGCGTCCAAGTCGAGTTCGTCGTTAAAATGCCCCGAGTTGCAGACGATCGCGCCGTCTTTCATCAGTTTGAAATGCTCTTCGCGAATGACGTGATAGTTGCCGGTGACGCTCACGAAGACGTCGCCCATTTTCGCGGCGTCGCGCCATCGGCATGACGCGATAGCCGTCCATCTGCGCCTCGATCGCCTTGCGCGGATCGACCTCGGTGACGATCACGTGCGCGCCGAGCCCCGACGCGCGCGACGCGATGCCGCGCCCGCACCAGCCGTATCCGACGACCACGAGCGTCCGGCCGGCCAGCAAGACGTTGGTGGCGCGAATGATGCCGTCGAGCGTCGACTGACCGGTGCCGTAGCGGTTGTCGAACATGTGCTTGGTCAGTGCGTTGTTCACCGCCACGACCGGATACGGAAGCACGCCGTCGCGCTGCATCGCTTTCAATCGAATGACGCCCGTCGTCGTTTCCTCGCATCCGCCGATCATGTCGTCGAGCAGATGGCGATGCTTGGTGTAGATCGTCGTCACGAGATCGCAACCGTCGTCCATCGACATTTGCGGCTTCGACGCAATCACCGATTCGATGTGCCCGTAGTACGTCGCGTGATCTTCGCCTTTAATCGCGTAGGTCGGAATCTCGTACTCGCACAGCGCTGCCGCGACGTCGTCCTGAGTCGACAGCGGATTGCTCGCGCAGAGCGCGAGTTCCGCGCCGCCCGCCTGAAGCGCCAGCATGAGGTTTGCCGTTTCCGTGGTGACGTGCAGGCACGCGCCGATGCGCACGCCGGCCAGCGGTTTTTCGACTTCGAAACGATCTCGAATCTGCGCCAGCACCGGCATATAGGCTCCGGCCCACGCGATGCGCGCGCGGCCGGCTTCGGCGAGACCACGATCCTTTACGTCGCCGGCGGTTCGATCCAATACTGGCACTGCTCTTCTTCCTCTCGTGGCGGTTGTTGTCGGGAACGGCTCTTCGGCGGGCCTCGGGCTCGCTCCCGGATAAACGAGCGGGGTGGAATCGCTCGACGGATACGCATCGCGACTCGCCTCGGAAGCACCCGTACCGGGCGGTGGAAGCGCGGCCGCCGTGGTCGGGGCTCTTGGTGCCGCTTTGGTCGCAATGGTCGCGCGCATCTGCGGCGCCAGTCCAAAGTACGCGGCAGAAGCACACGTTGCCGGCGAGGTGGCCGCCGAGAGCGATTCGCTGCGCGACCGGTTGACGGCAGCACGCGAACGCGACGAGCACGCGTTTGCCGCCGTCGTTACAGCGCAACGCTTGCCGAAAGCGAGTCACGAAGAACGAGCCGCGCGCGCGGAAGCGCTCGAAGCGTCGTTGCGTGCAGCGGCCGAGGCTCCGCTCGAAGCCGCCGAGTTAGTATTGCGGGTATTGCAACTTTCCGAGCGCGTGTTGCAGATTCCCAACCGCAATCTCGCAGGCGATGCCGGTTGCGGCGCCGAGTTTGCATATGCCGCGCTCGCCGCGTGCGCCTACAATGTGCGCGTCAACCATCGCTACATGCACGACGAACGAACCATCGCGGCACAATCCGAACTGCTCGAGCGATACGAAAAAGAAGCCGCCGCGATACTAGCGGACGTACGCGAAGTCGTGAACGCCGCACTCGCGCGCCCTTCGACTGCGCTTCGCTCCGCTCAGGATGACACAGGGGGTTAGATCGACTCGTAGGTCGCGCCGGCCATCGCGCCGAGAATCTGTCCGGCAATTTCTCCGGTTTCCTCGTCGTGCGGTCCCTTCATCGCGCTGATGAAGAACGCGAAAGCAACGTGGCGCCCTTGCTTCGTCGTAATGTAGCCGGCGAGCGCTTTTTCGACGACGCCGCCGCCGGTGAGGTAATCGTCGCTTCCATCGGTCCCCGTTTTTGCGAAAACCTTACCCCGCGCGGAAGAGTGCGTTTGAATGCCGGCCAGCGTTCCGTCGACGCCCATGATCGGCAAACCGCGCAGCAGGTACGGATACCACGACTGCATTCGCGCCCACGCGAGATAATGCACCATGAAGTCGGCGGAGTAGATTCCGCTGCCGAAACCGTCGCTCTGCGAGGCGCCCTGCAAGTCGAGACCGGCGCCGGTGAGAAGTTTTCCTTCGAGGGCGAGTCCGGCGCGCGCGTAGTCGCCGTGCGCGTGCGCGACGTAGGCTGCCCATACGTACGGCATCAGCGCGGCGTGGAGATTGTCGCTCACCTTGAGCGTTATCCGCACGTCTTCGGCGAGCGGGAGCGAAACGTGCTGCGTGACCAGGTTCGCGGGAACGTACGCCGAGGTCGCAGGCGGACTCGTATCCCCGCCCGCGTCCGGCGTGGCCACGGTGACGCCTGCGTCGCGCAACGCGAGGACCAACGCATCTTCGGCAAAGCGCCGCGGATTGGGAACGCGATAGGCGTAGAGCACGCTCGCCCCCGCGGGTTGCGACCCGGTGACGGTGACGGTGTGCCGTCCGCCGGCATCGGTCACATCGGTGCTCAGATCGATCGTCGCGTCGCTATTCGGCGCGCCGGTCGTCGCCTTGTCGACGAACGTAACGTACGGCGTCTGCGGTGAAACCGCGAGCGTGACGGGATCGCCCGGCGATCGGCCGGGCGTGACCGTGACGTCCACCAGATTGTCGTTCACGACGACCGAGGATATCGTGACGCCGGTTCCCGATTCGCTTCCTTGGTCCGGAAAGAGCGACGTATCGACGATAACGCGTCCGTCGACGCGCTTGATACCGGCCTTTGCAACGCCGGCGGCGAGTTCGCGCAGAACGGCCAGCGGATCGCCCGGTACCGCTTTGGTGGCGGCGGATCCGTCGTAGGCGTGATCTTCGTTTTCGAACGACAGCGTGCCGTCGGGTTGGATGCGTTGCGACAGATTCGGGTCGGCCGCCGCGACGATCACGAGATCGCCGTGCAGTACGCCGGCGCCGTCAACGGCGCCCGTACGGTAGACCGGCGTCGTGAAGCGGAACTGCGGTCCGAGCAACGCGAGGGTCGTCCCCTCGGTCAGCAGTTTCGTCGTCGACGCGGCATCCATGAGCACCGACGCATTCCGCGCGTAGAGCACGTGGCGCGCGTCGAGATCGTAGACTTCGGCCGCGAGGACCGAATGGTTCAAGCGCGGGGTGCGCTCCGGCGCCGCAATCGCCAGCGCGAGGGCGGCGGCCGGCGCGAGGCTCACGCGAAGACTTCGACCAGTTCGAGGAATGGAGCGATATCGGCTCGTTCGATCTCCATCCCGACGCCTTTGGTGTGATAGCGAATGTCGTGGAAGTCCATGCCCGCGGTCATGACCAGCCCGTACTGCTTGGCCTTTGCCCGAAACTCGACAACGTCGGCGGGTTCGTGCAGCGGATAGAAGACTTCGATTCCGCGCATTCCATGCTCGACCAGGTCGTCGATGAGACTGCGGTCCCGCAGCCGTCCAGGATGCGCGAGCACGGGAATGCCGCCGACGGCCGCGATCGTTTCGATCGCGCGTTGCGGCGTCGTATAGAGCTGCGGCACGTAACCCGGCTTGCCGCCGCCAATTAAGTCGCGGAAGGCCGTGGAGACGCTTTCGGTCATCCCCCTCCGTACAAGCGCCTTGGCGACGTGCGGCCGCCCGACGGAGTGCGCCTCGTCGGATTCGCGCAGGACGTCTTCCATCGTCAATCCGTAGCCCGCGGCCCGGAGTTGGTCAACCATCGTTTGCGCGCGACCGCGCCGCTGCTCTTGATTGTATTCGAGCAGTTCGTTGATCGCCGACGGTCCCAACGGCACGTCGTAGCCGAGCACGTGCACTTCGTTCTCTCGCCACGTCGTATTGATTTCGATGCCCGTGATGTAGTGCGAATCGGGTGGCGGTTCGAAGGCGCCGTAGGCACCCAGCGTATCGTGGTCGGAAATGCAGAAGATTTCGACCTTGCGCTCGCCCATGAAGTCGGCCAGCGCCTGCGGCGCCAGCGTCCCGTCGCTGACGTTACTGTGTGAATGCAGATCGACGATCACGCCACGGTCTCCGTTGACGGCTCGAGGGTAGATACGCAGGCGCGGCGTTCGACGGTCAGCGAAATGCCGGTGCGCTCGTTGTCGCTGATCGCGACGGTGATGAAGGCCGGTACGCACACGACGTCGATGGACGCCGCCTTGAGGTAGTTACGCGCAATCGCGACGGCCTTGATCGCCTGATTGATCGCGCCCGCGCCGACGGCCTGAAGTTCGGCGCTATCGCGTTCGCGCAACGTCGCGGCCAGCGCACCGGCCACGGCGTTGGGACTGCTTTTCGTGGATACTTTCAACGGACCGTCGGCGCTCACGCGATACCTCGTAGGAAGATGCGTTTGATCTCGGTGGCTTTGCCGGTAGCGGTATCGATCCCCACTACGGCGGCGCAAAACTGCTTCGTGCCGTTCTTCTCGACGTTAAAACGTTCGGATACTCCTGTAAGGAAACGGTCGAGCACGGCTTTTTGCTCCATGCCGATGACGCCGTCGGTCGGTCCGGTCATGCCGACGTCGGTGATGTAGGCGGTGCCGCCCGGGAAAATCTGTTCGTCGGCGGTTTGCACGTGGGTGTGCGTTCCGTAGATGCACGAGACGCGCCCATCGAGATACCGGGTCAGCGCGACTTTCTCCGAAGTCGCCTCGGCGTGTACGTCGACGACCACGACCGGCGTTTGCGCCCGGAGTTCGTCGACGAGCGCGTCGGCGCTGCGAAACGGATCGTCGACCGGCGGCATGAAGGTGCGTCCCATCAGGTTGAGCACGCCGATCGTCACGCCGGCGGCGACGAACGTTCCGCTTCCGCGCCCCGGCGCCGACGGCGGATAGTTGGCCGGACGCACGACCCGCTCGGTCGTTTCCAGATATCCCTTAAAGTCGCGTTTGTCGAAGATGTGATTGCCGCTGGTGATGAAATCGACCCCGCTGGCGAACATCTCCTCGGCGGTCTGCGCGGTCAACCCGAAACCGCCCGCGGCGTTTTCGCCGTTGGCAATACACGCGTGAACCTGGTGCTGCTCGCGCGCGAGGGAGAGGCAGCGTTTGAGCGTCTCGCGTCCGGGTGAGCCGACGACGTCCCCGACGAGCAGCAGGCGGACGACGGGAACTATCGCCGCGCCGACGCCTTGGCTTTCTTCTGCGTCTTCAAGAAGTACACGAGCACGCGCTTCTCTTCGCGGAAGCCGACCAGACTCTTGGACTGGGCGGGATCGCGCAGCGCCTCGACGGCGCAGAGCGCGGCTTCGTCTTGCGCGGCGGGATCCGCATCGAGATGATCGTCCGGCACGGGATTGCGGACGAGCGCGTCGCCGAAGCGATCGCCGAAGAATGCGACCTGAAGCTCGAGTTCCTCTTTAGTAAAACTCTCCAAGTCCCGGGTGACGTGGACGAACGTCATCGCTCGGTCGCTCTCACATTCCAGCTCCAGCGTTCCGGCGTCGTCTTTGGACAGCGACAAGAAAGCGCGCACGTGATCGTCGATGGCTTCGACGAGGTCGCTCTGTGCGGTGCGGTCGAGCCGGCGGCGCAACGCGAAGGTGAGCCGCAGAGTCCGCTCGCCCGGCAGCGAGCGAACCGACGCAACTTCCGGAAATCGCACGAGCAACGCGCAAATCAAGCTCACCGTGTCGGCATTTTCGACCATGTGCAGACTCCCATTTCCACCGAGTTCAGTAGCGGCCAGAGGCGGGGGTCTCGACAGTACGACGCCGACCCAAGGCCTCCCCGCGCCCTCCCGTAGAATGAACCCAGGTGACCCTCCGCGGGATTCCGGGGGCCCTGGTCCTCGGGTTGCTTGCCTCGCTCGTGGCGCATTCGGCGCTCTACGGCGGCGGCCACGCCATGGGCGGCCCGTACCACTCCTGGTTCCTGGAACTCGGGCTAGCGGGCTGCCTCGGACTGCTCGCCTCGATTGCCGCGCTGGCTTGGACCGGCTCGCGGGCAGCCGCCGACGGCTCGGTGCTGGCCAGCCGCTTGTGTGAACGCTTGCCCGGAGGGTGGGCGGTCTTCGCCGCGGCGGGCCTCTGGTTCGCCCTCGGCGAGCGCGTCGAGGCGCGCCATGCCGATCCCAATGCGGTCGTGACGGCGCTGGTTTTGGCCGTTGCCGTATGGGCCGTCTGGGCGGTCGCGCGCTGGTGCGTCCGGCTTCTCGCCGGCGCAGCCATCGCCATCGGACGCCCGGCCTTCGCTCAGCGGTCGCCGCACTGGGTGCGCTGCGCGGCTCCCGCGCCGATCGCTCGACGCTCGCCGCTGCTGCGGCGGCGCTTCGCCCGTCCTCCTCCGGTCGCGAACGCCTGCGCGTAACGCGCAGATCCTCGTTCGCACTCGCTTCTTTTCACCGGAGGATTTATGTTTCGCATTTACGCGGCGCTCGGCGCCGTGCTCGTTTGGATTCTCATGGGGCGGGGAACCGCACAGGCGCACGTCGTCTGCGGAGACCGCGTCTTTCCCGCCACCTTAACCATGGACGATCCCGGCGTAAGCGACGAGGTATCGCTACCGACGGTCACGCTCACCCCGACGTCGTCGGCACAAAGCAATACCTACGGCTTCGAATGGGATAAGACTATTACCGAAGACTTGGGCTTCGGAATCAGCAACGATCTCATCACGCAGCGCAGTCCGGGCCAGAGTTACGCAGGATGGGACAACTGGGAGATCACGCTTAAGGATCAGCACCCCTGCAGCGAGGTGCACCCTCGCCAAGAATTCGTCTGGGCGGTCGGTGTAGTTCGCGACTTGCCGCTCAGCGGTTCGAAGCAGCTTCGCGATGCGGGTATCATCGAGGACGTCGGATCCACCTCGGCAACTTTTTATTTCGGCAAAGGCTTTGGCACCGCGTCCGGGTACCTGCGCCCGCTCGCAATCACCGGCGAATTCAGCCGCGATTTTTCCGATAACGCCGGTGAGAGTCCGGCCGCGTGGAGTTACGCAGCGTCCTTTCAGTACTCGATGCCTTACCTTCAACAGAATGTGAAGGCGCTGCACATTCCGCAATTTTTCACACGCTTGACACCGCTCGTCGAGGTTGCGATGAGTAGCCCCGACAGCGGCGGCACGCCCACGGGGACGATTTCGCCCGGTTTCCTCTATGATGCGAACACTTGGCAGATAGGTGCCGAGGCCGTCATCCCGGCCAACGGAGCCTCGCGCTTAGAACAAGGCACGGGATTTATCGTTCAATATCACTTATTTCTCGACTCATTCAATAAGAGTTTCTTCGGCAGGCCACTCGTCAATACAAATCTTTGGGGAAAGCCATGAACGCACGGATTATCGCAACGCTCTTCTTGCTCGCCCAACTGCTCGTAGCTCCGGCTGTGGTTCGAGCGCACGCATTTCTCGACCATGCCAATCCCGAAGTAGGTAGCACGGTATCAGCCGCACCCACAGTAGTGCATGTTTGGTTCACGCAAGAACTCGAGCCGGCATTTAGTTGGGTGCAAGTGACCGACAAATCGGGGCAATCCGTAGCCGACGGTTCTTCGGCGGTCGATCCTAACAATAAACAGGAGATGGACGTCAAGCTCAAGCCGTTGACGGCCGGAAGCTATACGGTAAAATGGCATGCGTTGTCGGTCGATACACACACGACCCAAGGCGACTTCACCTTTCAAGTCAAGGGGAGTTAAGCCATCGATCCGCTCCTGAGCGCTGTGCGAATGCTCCATTTCGCGGCGAGTGTGTCGCTAGTTGGTGTATTCGTATTATGGTGCTTCATCGTATGGCCCGCCTTTCGCCGCACGCCGGCAGCACTAACGTTTGAGGGGCGGTGGGACCGGTCGCTCTTCGTGCTGGCTTGGGTGAGCCTGCTCGCCGCACTCATAAGCGGCGGCGCTTGGCTTGCCATCGTTGCAGCGAACATGAGCGGGATGCCCCTCGCTGGGGTCTTTCAGGGCGGCACCATCAACGTCGTCTTGACGCAAACGCACTTTGGCGCAGCGTGGATCATACGCGCCGGACTTATTATCGTCCTAGCAGCGTGTTTGGCCGTACAGGCGCGGAGTCGCAAACATGTGGCAGGCTGGGTCGGACTCATCGCTGCCGGCGCGTTTATTGCCTCGCTGGCATGGGCCGGCCATGCTGCAGCGACCGAAGACGTGCCGTTCGACGCCGTTCATCTGCCCTCCGACGTTTTGCATTTACTGGCATCAGGCGGCTGGCTCGGCGCCCTGTTGCCGCTCGTTCTCTTCCTTGCTCAAGCATCGCGCGACAATTTCCCGCCGATGGTTGAGGCTGCGTGTACGGCAACGCGGCGGTTTTCGGTGCTTGGGATCACGTGCGTGGGAACGTTGATCGTAACCGGCGTTGTGAACACATGGTTCCTAGCAGGCAGCGTTCCAGCATTGCTCGGAACGTTATACGGTCAACTCCTACTCCTCAAAATAGCGCTATTCGCGATGATGATTATCTTAGCGAGCGTCAATCAGCGGCGACTCCTACCTCGCCTCGCCGGCGCTATGAGGGATCCCAATTCTCCTTTGCAAGAACTTCGGCAGGTGGTCCGCAACGCGTCCGTCGAGTCCGGAATCGGCGTCCTCGTTCTTGCCATCGTCGGAATCATGGGCATACTGCCTCCGGGACTGCACACCGAGCCACGCTGGCCGCTTCCATTTCGGTTTGATATAAACGAGATTCCACCGGGTACGCAGCCGGCGTTCTACGCCGCCGCCGCCGCTTTCGCCGTCAGCCTGATCGCCACGCTCGTTATCGCCGAGAGAAAACGCTACCGCGTGATGCCCGCCTCCATTGCCTTGGCCGTCGTTTTCGGCATCGTTAGTTGCGTTACGCTGCGCTCTGGAATCGTGCGTGCATACCCCACGAGCTTCTATGCGTCGACGCAGGCCTTCGCCGCACCGTCCATCGACCGCGGGGCTCCGCTTTACGTAAAGAACTGCCTTATATGTCACGGAGCCACCGGCCGGGGTGACGGTCCGCTTGCCGATCAGCTTGCGGTTCGTCCGGCGAACTTGATCGAACCACATCTATTCGCACATAAACCGGGCGAAGTGTTCTGGTGGATTAGCCACGGTAGCGACAATGGGGTTATGCCGGGTTTTGCGGGCAAGCTGTCTCCCGACCAACGGTGGGATCTGATCAATTTCGTGAAGGCGCGGGCGGCGGGGGTTCTCTCGCAACAGATAGGGTCGCAAATCACTACGGCCACGGCATTCCCGTTTCCGGATTTTGCGTTCGCGCAAGACGATTCGCAGAGTACGCTGAGCGAACTCCTCAAGAAAGGGCCGGTGCTTGTGGCAATCTTTGCAACGCCCATACCGCGAGCGCGATTGGAGCAACTGGCGAAATTGCAGCCGCGACTGGCCGCCGCCGGCCTGCACCTTGTCGCGGTCGATCTCGGCCCAAGAACCAATCGCGCGACTCCAGTAGTGAATGTGTCACAGGATGTTACGGCAACGCTCGCTTTGTTTCGCTCTCCCAAGGACGGCGGGGAAACAGAGCTGATGCTCGATCGAGGCGGCAATGTTCGTGCGCGGTGGACGGCAAGCGGAGTGGCAGGCCTTGCCAGTGCTAACACTCTACTTAGCGATGCTAGCCGGGTTGCGCGCATTCCAGTGGCGGCTGCGAATCACGCCGGTCACGCTCCTTAAGACAAGCGCCCGGTGATACAATCGCGGCCGCAACCTGTTGTTCCGCCTCAGCGCTCCGTTCTAAGCGCTAGCGTTGTGGGGTGGCAAACCGGCACCCCACTTCGAACGTGCGTCCGGAGGCATAGTGGTCGCCCTGGGCATTCTGGTAGGTGATTCGGTAGCGATCGTTCAGAACGTTGTAGACGGAGAGCGTGAGTGCCGTTCCACCGCGCAACCCAATCCCCTTAACGAAGTCGAACGTCGTATGCGGCGGCACTTTGCACGAGAAGCTTGCCGGCATGCAGTAATCCGACGATAATCCCGAACCGTACTCGGCGTCGATCGCCAGCCAGCCTCCGCGACGGTCGTTGGCGAGCATACCGCCGGTTGCGTCCCAGTTCTGGTCGTGATCGGCGGGCGTCCACCCGGCCGGCGCGCCGAAGCACGGCGCCAGCAACTGCGTTTCGCAGCCGGCATTGACCGAGCGCACGTGCGTCAACGAAATATAGGCGCGTCCGCCCGCCGTCAACGGCATTTGGAAGTAGGCGCTCTGCACCGAAACGTTGCCGGCGGCGTAGTTGATGTCTTGGTGCAGGGCGGTGACGCCGACTTGCGTGTCGTCGATGAGGTCGACGGCGTCTTTCTGCATCAGACGGGCGCCGAGATCTCCGCGCCCGACCGGAAGATGACCGCCGATTTCGAAGACGCTGTCGCGCTGCGGTCGTAAGTCGAACGTCACCGGCGACGGTTGATCGGGAAGGTTCAACAGATGTGCGGCGCTCGGCGAGACGTTCTCCAAGGAAAACGGCGTAAAGAACCGGCCGAAGTACGCGTACGCCGAAGCCCGATTCCCCCACAGCCGCGTGAGCTTGATGCGCGGGCTCGTCTGTGCGAAGCCTTCCTGGAACTGCGTCGAGAAGATCGTGAAAAAGTCTTGGCGGATTCCGGCGTCGAGCAGCCAGATCGGCGACATCGCCCACGAATCCTGAAGATACGCGCTGCTCGTGTGGCCGGCGTTGGGCGTGTCGTCGACGACGGCGATCGCCGCATCGGGATGCTCCGGCGTCAACACCGGAGCCAGGAAGTTGTGCGGCTGCAGGGTCACCGCATAGTTCTTGTCGACGAGCGTCACGTCGTAAGACGCGCCGTAACGGATGGTGTGCTTGCGGTCGTCGAGCAGATCGTCGAAGTTCACGATCAGGTCGCGCGCCGTTCGGTCGGCATTGAGGCTGTAGGCGCAGGCCGCGACGCTGCCGTTGGAACAGTCGTCCGCGCGATCCGCCCGCGGCGACGTTGAGATTGTAGCCGTAGGTAAAATCGTTCGGTGCATCGCCGAAATCGCGAATGCGCGATTGCTTGTAACCGAGGCCGTAGCTGAAGGCGCCGCCGGACGCGAGCGCGTGGTGCACTTGCGCCGCCAGGAACGAATCGCTCTGGGTTTCGTTGTCGTCGGTGACGGCCGGCTCTCCGCCCGCGACGTCGTTGGGAATCTGGAAGGACTGATAGGAGTGGATGAGCGTGACGTTCGCATAGTCCTTACCGAAGGGAACCGCGTAGCGCAGGAACGCGTTCGTCTGCGAACCGTCGTCGTGGACGGCGGTGAAATTGGGAGGGTCGAGGAAGCGATCGCCCTGCGACGCCGCCAGCGCCAGCGAGAGTTGCCCGCTTCCCGCGGGAGCGTGTACGTTCACGTACGACGTGTAGGCGGCGTACGATCCGGCTTGCGCGTATCCCGAAGCGCCGGCCGATCCGTTCCCGATGCGCGTATTGACGTTGATTACGGCCGCAAAGCGCCCGCCGTATTGCGCCGGAAACGCGCCCTCCACGACATCCATGAATGCGATGTCGCTGGGGTCGATCTCGCTGCCGACCTCTCGGTTGAGTTCTTGAGGGACCGCAACGCCGTCGACGTAGTAGTTGATGTCGCCGTGATCGCCGTTGATGTGCACCACGCCGTTGGCGCCTCGCGCTGCCGCGGGAAGTTGTAGGAGCGTCTGCGGCAACGATCCCTGGTAGGGCATCCGGTCGAGCATCGTCTGATTGAGCGTCACGTCCGTACCCGAGCCCTTTACCGGCGGCCGGGAGACGTTCGCGGCCACGCGGCCGACGGTTGTCAGCAGTTCGATCGTCACCGAAGCGCCGCTCGCGGCCAGGTCCACGATCACGAAGCCCTCGCGATCCTTCGAGCGCGCCGTGAGCCGGTAACTGCCCGGCGGAAGACCGGTAAAGACGAACGCGCCGTGCACGTCGCCCTCTCGCCGCAGCCGCAAGCCGGCTCCTTCGAGTGTGATTTGAGCTCCGGAAACGGTCCGCCCGAAGCCGTCGACGACGCTTCCCGTGAGGGTCGCCCCTCCGGCGGCTCGCGCCCCGCCATCGAGCAAGGCGGCCAGAAGCAGGCACGTGAGCGAACATGCGAAACATTTGCAAATCATGATTTGCAAAGCGTTCGCACATTACCCGGAGGACTCCCTCTGCCGGTCGCGGGATTTAGGACACCCCATGTTCGATCTCGACCGCGGTACGATCGTCGTTACCGGCGGCGCCGGCCTGATTGGCAGCGCCGTCGTTTGGGCGCTTAACCGCCGAGGGCTAGACGACGTCTTGGTCGTCGACCGGCTGGACCGTACCGAGAAGTGGCGTCATCTCGTCCCGCTCCGCTTCACCGACTACCTCGATGCCGACGACTTCGAGCGCCGCATTGCCGAGGGCGATGATTTCGGGAGCATCGGCGCGGTCTTTCATTTGGGCGCCTGCTCGTCGACGACCGAAGACGACAGCGATTATCTCATGCGCAACAACTATGAGTACACGCGCAACCTCGCGCATTGGGCGCTAGAATCGGCGGAGCGTTTCATCTACGCATCGTCGGCCGCAACCTACGGCGCGCTCGAAGACGACCTCTCCGACGACGCGGAGCTGCGAACGCTGCGGCCGCTCAACATGTACGCCTACTCGAAGCACCTCTTCGACGTGTACGCCCGGCGCAGCGGGCTCGACCGGCAAATCTGCGGGCTCAAATATTTCAACGTCTTTGGGCCAAACGAAGACCACAAAGGCGACATGCGCAGCGTCGTTAGCAAGGCTTGCGAACAAATCCGCGACACCGGCAGCGTGAAACTCTTCAAAAGCTATCGTCCGGACTTTCGCGACGGCGAGCAACGCCGCGATTTCATCTACGTCAAGGACGCCGCCGAGATGACGCTGCATCTCGCGCAGTCCGGCGAGGGCGGTTTGTTCAACGTGGGCTCCGGCCGCGCGCAGACGTGGCTCGAACTCGTGCGCCCCATCTTCCGCGCGCTCGACCTGCCCGAGCGCATCGAGTTTATCGAGATGCCCGAGCGGCTGCGCGGAAAATACCAGTACTCCACCTGCGCGCGCATGCAGCGCACGCACGCAACGGGCTATGCGCAAGCGGCGACGCCGCTGGGCGACGCGGTCGCCGATTACGTCGCAAACTATTTGGTTCCAGGCAAAGCGCTCGATCCGGCCGACCCGCCGGTCGCGCGCGAAACACTCGTCAACACTCCGTCTTTATAAAGAGGTTCGATGCCGACACCGCAACAGACTCGCGCCGAACGGCGCCGCCACGCCCGCGGGGGCAACGCTCCGCCGCCGCGCCGCGACCCCATGATGCCGATCTACATCGGCGTTGCGGTGTTGATCCTGTTGGTCATCGCGATCTTCGGCGGCATGCGGTTCGAGCAATCGTTGGCGCTCAAAGCCGCCTATGCGACGCCGTCGCCCGGCCCCAATGCGAGTCAAAAACCGGTCGCGTTGATCGACGGTCAGGCGGTCGGGGCGTCGCACTTCACAACCGGCAACACTCCGCGCGGGGGCACCGGACAAAACGTCGACGGCATCACCTGTCTCTCAGAGGAGGGCCAGGCGCTGCACATTCACTCGCATCTGGCCCTGTACGATGACGGCAAGCAGATTCAAGTCCCGCGGTTGATCGGATTTTCGGCGAGTCAGGCGCTGCCGGGCGGCGGATGCCTCTATTGGCTACACACGCACGACACGAGCGGCATCATTCACGTGGAAACGCCCGACGTGCAGGCGCCGGGTGGCGGGCCGTATACGCTGGGCATGCTGTTCGACATCTGGGGTCAGCCGCTCGCGCGTGACGGCATCGCCGGTTTGCGCGGACCGGTCACCGCCTACGTCAACGGCGCGCGGTACGATGGCGATCTCAAGGCGATTCCGCTCTTGTCGCATCAGCAGATTACCCTCGAGGTCGGTACGCCCGTGGTTCCGCCTGCGAACTACGCGTTTCCGCCGAACGACTGATTCTAGCGCAGCACCTTTTTCAACGCGCCGTCGAGCTCGGCGTACGACAGCTCGCCGGAACCGAGATACGATACGACCTTGTTTTTTCCGACGATCGCGATCGTCGGAAAGCCGCCTTGCAGGTAACTGTTGGCGACGCCGAGCGAGGCATCGTATGCAACGGGATACCGCACGTTAAACCGCTGCACCCACATGAGAAGGTCGGCTTGCGACGCGGGCGAGGTACCGTCGATCGCCGTGTCGCTGCCGGAGACGCCGAGAAAATCGACCTGCGCGCGATGTTTTTGATAGAGGCGGTCGATGACGGCGGTCTCGCGCTGGCAATGCGGACACCAGGTCGCAAAGACCTCGAGAAACAGCGGCTTCTCGGAGTTCTTTAACACGAAGAGTCCGTTCGTGGTCGAAACGCTGAAGTCTGGGGCAGGCTGCCCGACTTGCGCTTTGCCCAACACCGGCGCCTGCGACGCCGAGGTGAGCGGGTGGGACGGTCGCAACGAATACCAGGCGATCGCCCCAACGGCGATAACCGCGATGACGACGATCGAGAGCACCGCAAGTCCGCGTTGGTTCATGAAGTTCGAAATCTCCGGTCGACGGCGAGCGCACCCGGCGCACGGTAGGCAATAAATGCGCTCGCAAGAGCGAGTAAGAGGTCGAATGCCGCGTGCGGCCAGTCTGCCACGGCTATGTCGCCCGGGCCGAAGCACCCGCAGTCGGCGTGGATGTGACGCATCACCGCCGACGCAACGACGGCTGCATACACGAGGAATTGCACGCAGGCAATCGTTGCTGCGAGGCGCGTGAAGACGCCGATAACGAGATAGAGTCCGAGCATGAGTTCGAAAAATGGCAGACCCAGGGCCAACGGTCCCACGACGGCCGCGGGAAGCAGACGAAACCCCGCGATCGCCGCCGCGAGCGCAGGCGCGTGACCAACCTTGAGGGCGCCGGCGACCATGAGTAATACGCCGATCACCAGGCGGCAGGCGAAAACGGCAGCGTTCACGGCGCCTTTCGTTGCGCCGAACCGGGAGCGGCGACCTCTTTCAGAGCGCATCCGCGCCACTCGGGCGTACTATGAGAGAGCATGGATCTCCGCATCCGCAACCTCTCCCGGCTGGCGGCGGCCGCCATCGCCGCGATTCTGGCCGCTTGCGCGGCGCCGGGGCCGCGTGCGCCGGGCTTCACGCTGACCGACGATAGCGGCCGCCCCTGGGCGCTCGACGGGCAGCGCGGCAATCCCGTCGTGCTGACGTTCGGCTTCACGCACTGCGCTGATACCTGTCCCGAGACGCTCGCGAAACTGGCGCGGCTGCGCCGAACGCTGGGAGCCGGCGCCGGCAACGTTCGCATCGCGATGGTCAGCGTCGATCCGCGTCGCGACACGCCGGCCGTGCTGCACCGCTTCGTCGGGCAGTTCGACGGGCCGGTCGTCGGACTGACCGGCGCGCCGGCCGACGTTGCGACGGTGGAATCCGCCTACCACGTGTGGGCGCAACGGGTGCCGGGACGCGCTCGCCGCGCCGGCACGTACGACGTCGTCCACTCCGCCATCATCTACTTCATCGATCCGCGCGGAACGATACGCGACATCAGCGACGACGGCGCGTCCGATGCGACGTTGGCGCACGCCATGACGCGGCTGTAGTGGGCGCCCTTCATCTCGTGCTCGCGGCGCTGTTGACCGCCGTTCCGGTGCACGGCACGACCCTGGCCAGGCTTGCCGGCGGCATCGCGATCGTGCGCACCGACGCGGTGCCGATGATGCTCCCTGCGCAGATTCGGCGCTACCGCGTCGCGCCTGCGGCCGCCGCGGCGCCCGGCATCGAAGTCGACGCGCTCCTCGACCGGTCGACCCAACCGTGGACTCTGCGCAAAGCCGTCGCCGCGGGACCCTTCGTTCCCGGTTTGCCCGAACCGGGACGCGTCATTCCGATCGAACTCGGGAGCCCGCTTCCAAAGGCGACGCTCGTGAATCAAGACGGCCGCATCGTCGAACTCGACCGCGCATTTGCCGGCAAGACGACGCTCGTCGCATTCGTCTTCACGCGCTGTCCCGACCGGACGCTCTGTCCCGCTATCAGCGGAAAGTTTGCCTACTTGCAGTCGCGATTGGATCCGCGCCGTTTCGCATTGGTCGAGATCACGCTCGATCCACCCTACGATTCACCGGCGGTGCTGCGCCGTTACGGCGCCGCCTACGGCGCGAATCCGGCGATCTGGTCGCTGCTCACGGGAACCGGAACGAGCATCAAGCGCGTGCTCGACGAGTTCCGCATCAGTTCGTTGCGAATCTCCACCAGCAACTTCTTGCACGACGACAAGCTCTTCATCGTCACCTCCCAAGGGCGCATCGGATACGTCGCACAGACGGCGGCATGGGACCCGCAGGCGGCGCTCGCGGAGGCACGCTCGATCGCCGGGTTGTCGAGCAATCCCTTCGAGCGCTTCAAACTCTCTCTCATTGCGAGCGTCGTCGCGCTGTGCGGCGGCAGTCAGTTCGCGGGCATCGTGCTGCTCGAACTCGCCCTATTCGCCATCATCGTGCTGCTCGTCGGCGGCGCGCTTTGGTGGGTGGCGCGCATCCTCTGGGCTAAGCCGTAACGGGAAGGGCCGCTCGCCTAGGTAGCGATAAGAAGCAGGGAGGCTCATGGCAGCACCCCGCAAGCCGGTCGAACCCGGAACTCCCGAGCAGGCCGAATTCTTGGAGCGTGCCGTCGAGCAGTACGGCAAGGCCGCGTACAACTACGCCTTGCGCCTCACGAGCAACGACGCCGACGCCCGCGACTTGACTCAAGAGGCGTTCCTCCGCGTCTACCGCGCGTGGCGAAGCTTTAAGCCCGGGACGTCCTTCCTTTCGTGGATTTATCGCATCGTCACTAATTTGCATCGCGACGAACTTCGGCGCCAAAAAGGACGTTATCTGGTAGAGATTCCGGAGGACAACGAGCCGAGAGGCTCCGGCGCCGACCGCCAGCTGGCCGAGAATCCGATCGACGACCTCGTCGAAGGATATCTCAGCGAACCGGTTTCGCAGGCGCTGGGCGCGCTCTCTTCGGAGCAACGCCAGATCGTCGTACTGGCCGATATCGAGGAGTGCAGTTATGCGGAGATTGCGGGAATCGTTGGTTGTTCGGTCGGCACGGTCCGCTCGCGGCTTCACCGCGCGCGCGGCCAACTTCGTAAACTCGTCACCCGGAACGTGAAACCGTCGCTATGAATACCTCACACCTTTCTCCCGATCGCCTCGTCGACTACACGCGCGGAGAGCTCTCCGAGCGCGAGGACGCCGACGTCCACGCTCACCTCGCAGAATGCAACGACTGCGCGCGCGCGCACGAGTCGGAGCGGCGCTTAGTCGATTTGCTCAAGGCGCACGGCCGAGCCGAGGAGCGCGAACTTCCGCCGGGCCTTACAACGGCGATTCGCGCGCGCGCGGCAGACGATCGCGCCTACCGTCCGCGCTGGTCGTGGCACCGGTTGCCGGCGTCGTTCGGCGCGTTCGCGGCCGCCGGCATCGCCGCCGTCCTTGCGGTCGCGTTTATTCTCTCCTTTACCATTCCTCGTTCGGCGCCGAGCAACGGCGCCGTCGACGCGTCTGCCTACATGGCCAATCACGCCGCGCTTGCGAGCACGATGCCGTTCGAGGACGGCACGAACGCGCCGGTAATGCTGACCTCCGACGAGGGCCGATGACGCGGCTGAAGATTGCTGCAGCCGTCGCGGCAATGGCGGCGAGCCTTTCGCTGGCGAGTGCGGCTCCGTCCGAGGAGCCCGCCGACGGTTTGGTCTTCGATGCGATGACGGCGCCTCAGAACGTGTCGTACGCCGGGACCGTCGAAGTCGTCAGCATCGGGAATCAAACCTCGCAGGTGTGGGTCTACCGCATCGAACACCGCGCGCCGGATCTCACCGAACGCACGTACTTGTCGCCGCCGCGTCTGCACGGCGACGAAATCGTCACGCGCGGAGGTCAGAGCGACTTCGTCGACGTGCGCAAGCATCGCGTCGTCGCCACGCAAAACGCGGCCGCCGGCGACCAAATCGCGCGCGACGACAACTATCTCCTGATGCGCGCCAACTACCGGGCCGTCAAGCGGACCGTCGAAGCGTTCGACGGACGCCTCGTGCACGACGTCGCGCTCGTCAACAAATATACGAACCGCGTGACGATGCTCGTTCGCGTCGACGATCGGACGAAGCTCGTGCTCGATAAACAGGAGTTCGCGGCCGACGGTTCGCTGGTCAGCGAGATGCGCTTCGAAGAAGTCCGCATCGCGCCGAGCCTTCCGGACGCCGATTTCGACCTTCCCCACGGATACGCCACGGTGAAGGAGCCGGCGTTCGCAGTGCCCTCGAAGGATGTCGCCGGCGTCGTCCGCAGCGCCGGATTCGCTGCGCGCGTGCCGTCGTTTCTTCCCGACGGTTTCTCGTCGGTCGACGGCCATGTCGTGGAAATGAAGCACGTCCCTACGCTGCACGTCCTGTTCTCCGACGGCATCCGCACCGTCTCGCTCTTCGAAAGCGCCGGCGATGCATCGCTCGACATGCAGTCGCTGCATCCGCGCTCGCTTTCGCTGGGGGGCCGGCAGGCGCGTTACGCGGAGCAGGGCCCCGACGCGCTGCTCGCCTGGAGCGACGGATCGCTGCATTTCGCGCTGCTCGGCAATCTGTCGCTCGAAGAACTCAAACGTATCGCTGCGTCCCTCGAACCGTAAAACCCACCCAAATACAAATAAAGAGGCCTCCGCAATGCGGAGGCCTCTCTTCGTTCTACGGACGTTGGTTGATTAGATCTTGATGTTCGCCGTGATGTAGAACTGGAACGGGGTCTTGGTCGAGTTTCCGTCTTGGTTGAACGGTCCGAATATCGGGCTATACGGATACTTCACGACCGGTTGGATGATCGAACCGTTGTGGCCGGCCGGGTTGAACTGGTTGCCGACCGGGAAGATTTCGCTTCCGAAACCGCCCGTGCCGTATCCGCAGACGTTACCGTTGTCGGACGTCCACGGAGCCTTCGTTCCACCCCAGCAGGTGTTGACGAGGTTCGCCAGCGTTCCGACTACGGACAGACGCGGGCTGACGTCGTACGTCAACTGCAGGTTCAAGCCGAAGAAGTTCGGCTGCGTGAACGATCCCAGCGGATCGAAGACGCCGGTGTACGTGTTCGGAACGGCGCCGATGGATCCGCAGGAGAGCGCATCGTAGCGACCGCCTCCGTTGAATCCGGCAACGCCGGGCAAAACCGCGCCGCAAGCGGCCGGATCGAAACCGGGATTCGATTGCGGAACGCCGTACTTGCCGCCGCCCGCGAACTGCAGCGACGGCGTGATCGCCCACTTGTTTGTCTTATAGTTCAAGATGAGCGATGCGGCGTACGGCACACCGTAGGAGGCAGCAGCAGAGCCGATACCGCCCGGGAAGATGTCGAACGTCGGGAACGCGGTGTTGGGATCGATCAGCCCTTGCGGATTCTTCCAATACGGATTGCCGACGTCGGCCGCCGTACAGTTGTAGACCGCAATGCCGGCCGTCGTGTAGCACGGCGCCGCCGGCTGACCGTTGGTGGTCGTGCCGCAGAACGGAACGTGATTTGCGCCGACCTTGCCGACGTACTTACCGCCCGGCGCGCACGCCTGGGTGTACGCGTTGTAGGCAGCGATCTGCTGGTTCGTTCCGCCGATGACCGTCGTGCCGTAGAGACCCGACGGCAGTTCGCCGTAGTGGATGTAGGAGTTGGTGTATGCGAACGACAGTTGCGCGGCAAATCCGTTCCGCGAGAAGTCGCCGTCTTGGAACTGGAACTCGACGCCTTGGCTGCGCTGGTTACCCGCGTTGAGACCGGAAACGAATCCGGTCTTCTGATCCAAGAAGAAGTTCTGGATCTGATTCTGCGTTTGGCGCAAGAACGGCGTCAGCTTGAACGACATCTCCGTTCCGTTGAAGTGGTGCTCCCACGAAACGTCGTAGTTGATCGAGGTTGGCGGCGAGATCGGATAGCCCGGTGACGTGCGGCCGAACTGATAGAAGTTCGCCGCGTCGTACGCCGCCAGGTTTTCTTGCAGCGTGTTGTACTGCTCGAATGCCGCGTTTGGCGCTTGAACGTAACGGCCGAACGAGAAACGAACGACGTTTCCGGGGTTGACCGTGTACGTGCCGCTGAGGCGCGGCTGCCAAATCGGGTAGGTAAAGTTCGCCGGTGTATTTTGCCAGTTGGCGTTATGGAACCCGGACGGACACGGTTGCGTCGGGTTGAGTCCCAACGATGCCTTGCTCGTCGGCTTTCCGCTGACGTCGTTGATGCAGTTATCGAGGTTGAACGCATTCGTCCAGAAGGCTCTGGGCTGACCGGTGTCGGTGTTCGACCCGATGAACGTGAACGTGTCGAGACGCACGCCGGCGTTGATCAGCCACTTATCGCTCGGACGCCACTCGTCGAGCAGCGAGGCCGAGAAGAACTGCGGGACGACTTGGTTGTACGTGGCGTGCAAGCCGTTCTCCGTGACGATGTACTCACACGGAGCGCCGCCGCACGTCAAACCGCTGACGTCCGGCACGGTACCGGATTGAATGGTACCGAACCGTACGCCGGAGCCGTTACATGCGACCGGCGACGCCTTGTTGCCCGTCGACGTCGACGGCGGAGCTGCGTAGCAGAGACCGCCGTACGGGTTGGCCGAGCTCACCACCGCAGCGGCCGTTTCGCCGCCGACGGCGTAGAACGAGTTGTTGTCGCGGACACTGTTGGCCGTAACGTACGACGCCTGCGCGCTGATCAGGTTCTGCGCGTTGATCTGATTCTGATACTGCAGGCTCAGACCGCGCGTGTGAGACGTGAGTTCGTAGTCGGGCGAACAGCAGCCGGCGAAGTCTGCATACGTGGTCTGCGGACCGTTCTGCAGCCAGTCACTGTAGTACGTGTAGCCGTAGAGGCGCAAGAACGAGGTCGAACCGAAGTTCTTCGTGTATTGCACCTTCACGATTTCTTGGTTGTTCCAGATCGTGTCGCTGGCGGTGTCGGGAATCGTCTGGAACGGAGCCGTACGGTTTTGGCTGTTCGGGAAATAGTACGGCTTGACGCAGTTCTTCAGACCGTTCAGCCCCGACGCAGAAAACGCGCCGCCGACCGCTCCTGGACAGCTCCACGTCACGCTGTCGATGTAGACCGGTGCGCCGAGCCCGATGTTATTCGCACACTGCGCTCCGGTGATGTTTCCAGGGCAACCAGCCGTCGACGTGATGTCGTTGGTGGTCGAGTAGAAGTTGTTGTGCAACGACTCGCTGTCCCACATCACTTGGACGTCGTCTTTACCGGCGTCGTTCTTGTGCGGGATGCCCACGTGGAAGTTCGCTACGACGTCGCGAGCCGAAATGTTCGACAGCAACGCGTAGTTGAACGGGCCCATGAAGTATTGCCACGGCGCAGGCGCACCCACGAGATAGTTCGTCGTGGGGGCGTAGCTGATGTTCGGGGCGAGGCTCATGGGAGCGCCGACCCAATTGTCGTAGCTCGCGCCGTTCTGGTTGTCGACGTAGTTGAAGTCCTGGTTGTAACCGGCGACGCCGACGTAGTACGAGAACAGACGATCGGGCGTCGCGCCGCCGGCTTCCACCATCGCGCGATGGTAAAACGCCGGAGTGCCGATGCCGAGTTCGCCCGTGGCGTAGCCCGGATACGTACCGGTCTTGATGACCTGGTTGATGTATCCCGACAGGCCTTGGCCCTCGGAGTTGGCCGGGTTCGCACCGGTGTAGACCTGGACTTCCGCGTTGCCCAGCGATGAAGCCGAGCTCGACGGATAGTTATCGAACGACCGGTTTACCGGAACGCCGTCAAACTCGTAGCCGACTTGGTCGTAATCGCCGCCACGGATCGAGACGGTTTGAAAGTAACCGGTTTGGTTGGCCGGGACGTACGCGCCCGGGACGCTGGCCACGGCCGAATAGGCCGAGTTCAGGCCGCCGCCGCCGCCCAGCACCGCCGCGGCTTTTTGCGCGACGGCATTGACCGAGTAGACGTCGGCCGTCGTACCCGATTTCACCAGCGAGCCGGCTCCGGTCGCGGAGACATGCGCGATGGTCTTGAGGCTATGGAGCAGCCGGACGGTCGTCGTCTGCACCGTGTCGGCGAAAACGACTTGGCCCGGGATGCTGATCGATTGGTACGTGCTTTTTGCAACGGTGATTGTGTACGTGTCCGGCGGCAACACGAGGAACGTGAAGCGGCCGGCGGCGTCGGTAGTCCGGGTCGCGGTTTGCGACGGGCTTGCGACCGTCACGTCCGCCCCGGATACGGGAGCGCCGGAATCGGCATCAACGACGGAACCGGTGAGACCACCCGTCGTGCCTGCCAGTGCCCATGTTCCCTGGCCAGCAAATGCGACGAGCAGTACCAGGGCGGTAACGACGTGCCGGAATGATTTCCGGATCATTAATACCTCCTCAGGTAGTTGTTATTGACAAGCAAAATCGGGCAAACCCGGCTGGGTTACCCTCCTTCGCCCGCTGAGAACGCTAGTTCGCACTACCCGCTCCGCCTCCTTGAAAGAACGCTGAGATTTGGGGCCTCAGCCACGGGAAATCGCCGCGATCGACTCCGTCAGCACGTCCAGGTCGTAACCGCCCTCTAGGACGTAGGCGACCCGCCCCCCGCAGAAGCGGCGCGCAGCATCCCGCAATTGCGCAGCCCAGCGCGCCGGCGGCCTCGCGGCCGACCCCCAGGTCGCCCACCGGGTCGCCTGCCGCGTAGTCGAAGCCGGCGCTGACCATGAGGAGATCGGGCCGGACCTCCGCGGCGACCTCCGGCAGCAGCGACCGCCAGGTCGCGACGAAGGCCTCGGTCGAGACGCCGCTCGCCGGCAAGCGGAACGTTCACGACGAGGTCCGAGCCGGTCTTATAGCTGTGCAGCCCGGTCCCCGGATAGGCCGGCGAGGCGTGCGTCGAGACGTAGGAGAGACCGTTTCCGGCGACGGCCTCGGTGCCGTTGCCGTGGTGATAGTCGAAGTCGACGATCAGCACCCGCCCGCCGGCGGCAGCCTGGAAGGCCCGCGCCGCGACGGCGACGTTATTGAAGATGCAGAACCCCATGCCGCGCCCGGGCTCGGCGTGGTGTCCCGGCGGACGAACCAGCGCGAAGACCGGCTCGCTGCCGGAGACGGCGGTCTCGGCGGCGACCACCGCCCCGCCGGCGGCGCGCAGCGCGACCGCCAGGGAGCCTGGTCCGACGAGGACGTCGCCGGTCGAGAGTTCCTGCGCCCTGACGAGGCCTGCGGTTTCCCGCTCGACGAGCTCGAGATACTCCGGCCCGTGCACGCGCAGTAGTTCTTCGTCGGTCGCGTCGCGCGCCGCAATTTCATCCTTCATGACGCCGAGAGCGCGCAAACGCGAAGCGACCACCTCCACGCGGTCGGGCGATTCGGGATGCCCTACGCCGCGAAGGTGGTCGCCGTAACGCGCGTCGGTGACGAACTTCAGTGTTTGGGTTTCGCGCAGCCGCCGGACGCCGACTGTTGCACGCTGGCGTAGTCTTTCGTGCCTTTGCGCATCATCGGCAGCAGCCGCTTATACGTGGCCACCGCTTTCGCGCATTGGTTGGCATTTTGATACGACTTGGCGGCGATGTAGAGCAGCGTCGGATTCTGATCGAGAAAACCGTGCGCGTTCCGGTCGAGCGCGTCGAAGATTTTCGCCGCTTCCTTATAGTTCTTCAGTTCGAAGTCGGCGCCGGCAACGCATCCGAGCGTTTCGGGCGAGCGTTGGATCTCGAAGCTCTTTCCGCACGAATCGCGCGCGCTCGCGTAGTTATGCGCTTGCGAGTAGGCTTGACCCAGCAGCGCGAAACCCTGCGCGTCGGGCGAGACCTGCGTGTAGTGCTTCAGGTATCCGATGCTGTCGGTGACGTGTCCGCTCTGCATCGAGATTTCGCCGAGGCCGAGCAGCGCTCCGGGATTGTCCGGATCGATCGCAAGCGCCGCTTGGAATTTGGCGCCCGCTTTATCCCATTGGTGCACCGACGCATAGTAGTTACCGTACGCGACGAACGGCCCGGCGACTTTCGGATACTGCGTCGTTGCCTGCTGCAGAATCGCTTCGCCTTGCGCGGTCTTCTTCTCGCCGACGAAGTAGCTGGCTTTGCGCACCATGATCTGCGCTTTTTCGTCGTCGCTGGACGCCGCGACGATCGCGTCGTCGTAGGCGGCCGACGCCTGCGCGTCGTCGTGCTGCTTCGCGTAGAGATCGGCCTTGTACACCAGCGCTTGGACGCTCTTCGGGATCGATCATCAGCGCGCGGTTGATCGTCTGCAAGCGCCATCGGAATGTTGTTTTGCTGCGCGTACGTCGTCGCGATCTGGAAGATCGGCGCCGTATCTTTGGGATTGAGATTGTAGGCCAACTCGAACTGCGCGCGCGCATCGTCGAACTTTTGCTCGGACGCATAGATGCTGCCGAGCGTTTCCAGCGCGACGGGTTCGGTCTTGTTGAACGTCACCGCACGCTTGGCGACGCGTTCGGCGTCGGCGGCGCGATTGGTTTTCAGATAGATCTCGGAGAGCTGCGCGAGCACGCCCATGTTGGTTGGGTCGAGGTTCGAAGCTTGTTCGAGATCGTAGGTGGCGCCGCGGGAATCGCCGCCTTGTTCGCGAGCAAAGCCGTCGTAGTAGTAGACCTGCGCGGTCTTGTCGCCCATTTGCAAGAGATGCGTCGTGAGTTGGAGCGTCAGTTCCGGCCGGTTGATTTGCAAGAACTGCGCGGCCAGCTCGGACATCGCTTGCTGGTCGTTGGGATTGGCCTTGAGCTTCGCTTCCAGTCGCGGTATCGCAACGCTTGGCGGCTCCGGACTCGCGGTCGGCAGCGCCGAGGGCGACGGTGAGGGTGACGGCGTCGAGGATTTGCCGCCGAACAATCCGGCTTGTGCCGAAGGGCTGGTCGCGGCAAAGGCGGCGAGCGCGCATCCGAGCGCGACGATGGTTGTAAGAACGAGTCGTTTCATGGTTCCTTTTGGTGTGCTCATGCTTTGGCGGCTTCGATTAATTGAGTGAGTTGCGGGACGATCGCAAACGCGTCGCCCACGACCAGCAAATCGGAAAACTCTCCGATCGCGGCGCTGCCGTCTTTGTTGATCGCAACGATCGTGCCCGACGAGCGCATCCCGACTTTGTGCTGAATCGCGCCCGAAATGCCGACCGCGATATAAAGGTTGGGAGTCACCGTTTTTCCCGTTTGTCCGATTTGCAGGCTGTACGGCACCCACCCCGCATCGGCCGCGGCGCGCGACGCGCCCATGGCACCGCCGAGCGCACGCGCGAGAGGCTTCAGCAACGCATCGAAAGGTTCCGGCCCGCCGAGCCCCCGGCCCCCTGCTACGACGACCGGAGCCTCCTCGAGTGCGAGTTCCCCCGAGCCTTCTTCGACGTCGTTTTCCACCAGGGCGGCGTAGGTTTTACCGGAGGGCTTTGCGAGCGGGCGAACCTCTGCGCCATTTCCGCCGGGCGCAGCCGCAAAGGCGTTCGCCCGGACGGTCGCGATGCCGTAATCGGCGGGCTTGATGGCGCACACGGTGACGAGCGCGCCGCCCATCTTCGGCGACGTGCAGTCGACGCGGCCGCCATCGACGGCAAAGTCGGTGACGTCGGCGGCGATGCCCGCATTTAAACGCGCCACCAAACCGCCCGCGACGTCGCGACCGGACAGCGTGTTCGGCACGAGCAGCAGCGCCGGGCCCGTTTCGCGGGCCACGGCCTCGACGTAATCGACGACCGGATCGAGCAAATAGCGATCGACGTCGGCGTCTTCGTTGACGTGAACCACGTCGAGCGGATACCGCGCCAACCGTTCGGCCAGCGCCGCGGCCCCGGCACCCAGCACGACGGCGTGCGCCTTGCCGCCGAGCGCGCCGGCCAAAACCCGCGCCTGCGTCGCCATTTCGTAGGTGACTTTGCGCGTGTTGCCGTTGCGATGCTCGGCGTAAACGATGACGTCTTTCATACGAGCTTCTTCTCTTTGAGAAAGTCGAAAATGGCTTGCGCGCCGCTCGCACCGTCGGCCGCCTCGACCGTTCGACCCTTGCCGCGCACCGGCGGCGGTGCGAAATGCTCGAGTTGCAGCTTCGATCCGCTGGTGCCGACCGCGCGATCCAGGTCGAGGTCCGCCAACGTCATCGGTGCAATCGTCTTTTTCTTCGCCCCCATGATGCCTTTGAGCGACGCGTAACGCGGTTCGCCGAACGTGAGCGCCGTCGTCAGCAGGGCGGGCAGCGGTCCGCGAACGATCTGAAAACCGCCGTCGGTCTCGCGCTCGACGCGCAACGCATGTCCTTCGATTTCAACCTTACGGGCGTTGGTGATGCACGGAAGTCCCAAATACTCGGCCAGTGCACCCGGAACGGCGCCGGTGCTGCCGTCGTCGGTCAATCCTCCGACGACGAGCAGATCGAAGCCGGTTTTCTGCAACGCCCGCGACATCGCGTACGCAGTTGCCCACACGTCGCTTCCTTCTAAGCCAGCGTCGCTGAGGTACACCGCATCGTCGGCGCCCATGGCAAGCGCTTTGCGAAGCGTTTCCCGCAACGCTTCGGGCCCCATGCTGAAGACCGAGACCGTCGCGTCGCCGCTCCGCTCCTTGAGTTGCAACGCCGCTTCGAGCGCGTATTCGTCGTAGGGATTCAGCACCGTCTCGACACCCGAGCGAACGAGACGCTTGGTCGCCGGATCGATGCGCTTCTCCGCATTGGGATCCGGCACGAGTTTGACCGTTACCACGATCTTCACGTGGACTACCGACCTCCGAGGAAGGGGGTTGGGAAAGAACCTGGCGCTATTGGTCCCGGCACAAGGCCGCCCCTGCCGCCAAGATGAATTTCCGATGAAGCCGAGCGCAAGGTCAGCCGCGCCGCGCTCAGAAGCCGGGCCGAATGCATCGGAGCGCGATCTTGATACTTTTGGCACTCGCCGGCACGCCCGCAGCGGCATGGGCCGGCTCGCCGGCACCCGTCACGCTGGTGCTCGACGCGTCGCAGGCATCCCGGGGCATCCTCTATGCCCACGAGCGGATTCCCGTCTCGCCGGGTCCGCTGACGCTCGTCTATCCCAAGTGGATACCGGGCGAACACGCGCCGTCCGGGCCGCTGAACGATCTTGCCGCGATGCGCGTCGCCGCAAACGGCGTTGCGCTCGACTGGCGGCGCGATCGCATCGATCTCTACGCATTTCACGTCATCGTGCCGCCGGGCGCCGCCGCGGTGGACGTCGACTTCGACGTGCTCCTCAACGCGCCGGGCGACGTTATGTCGACGCGCTCGCTGACGATCGTAAACTGGAATCGCGCGTTGCTCTATCGCGAGGGCACCGACTCCCACGACGCTCAATTCAAACCGTCGATTCTGCTACCCGACGGCTGGCAATATGCGACCGCGCTGCGCGATCCGGTGCAATCGGGCAATCGCGTCGAGTTTGCGGTGACGCCGCTCAATCATCTCGTCGATTCGCCGCTCGACCTCGGGCGCTTTGCGAAGAAATGGGATTTATGGAAAGACGGGTCGTCGTTCGTGCAGCTCGACGCGTTCGCCGACGACCCGCAAGACCTCGACATACCGGCGGAACTGTTGCAAGCCTATCGCCGCCTGCCGGCCGAGGCATTCGCAATGTACGGGTCGCGTCATTTCATCGACTATCACGCACTGCTCGCGCTCAGCGATGCGATCGCCTCGGACGGCATCGAGCACCACCAGTCGAGCGACAATCGCGCGGCGACGCGATTTTCTGACGGATCCGTCGCAGTCGCTCTCCGGAGGCGACCTCATACCGCACGAGTTCTCTCATTCATGGAACGGCAAGTACCGGCGTCCGGAGGATCTGACGACGCCGAACTTCCAAGTGCCGATGCAGACCGATCTCTTGTGGGTTTACGAGGGCATGAACCAGTATCTCGGCGACTTGCTCTCGTTCCGGTGCGGCATTCGCGAACCCAAAGCGTTCCCCGAATATCTCGCCTCGGTGTATGCCGGCATGGATTTAGAATCGGGCCGCGCGACGACGCCCCTCATCGACGTGACGACCGGCGCACCGTATTACTATTTGGCGCACGGCGACTACGATTCCATTCGCCGGAACTCCAACGACTTTTATAACGAAGGCGAACTCCTTTGGCTCGACGTCGATACGATCGTGCGTGCGCAATCGCACGGCACGCGTTCGCTCGAGACGTTCCTGCACCGTTTCACCGAACCGTCCACCACCGGACCGGTCGTCGTGACGTACACGCGCGAGCAGATCGAAGCGCTCCTTAACGCCGTCGAGCCCTACGACTGGCACGAGTTCTTCGAGCGTTACGTGTACCGTCCGGCACCGCATCCGCCCACCGACGAACTCGAACGCGCCGGCTGGCGTCTCGCGTATACGGCGACGCGCAACGAGTTCGTCACGGCCGGCGACGGAGAGGATAGCATCTCGGGATGGTACGCCTACGGAGCGAACCTCACCACGCAAGGCGTCGTCCGCGACGTCCGCACGAACTCGGCGGCGTGGCGCGCGGGGCTCGTACCGGGAATGACGATTCTCGCGGTCGACGGTCAGCAGTTTTCCGCCGGCGTCCTCGAATACGCCGTGCGGCGCGCGCAGCATGCGAGCGCGCCGATTGCGCTGATCGTCAAACAGACGGGTTGGTACCAGACGCTGTCGCTCGACTATCACGACGGCGTGCGCTATCCGCATCTCGAGCGCATCGAGAGCACGCCCGACATGCTCGCTTCAATCGCCGCTTCTCGGGTGAAGGCGCCACCGTAACGCCGTCATCGTTAGCGGAGCTACTTTGGGGTGCTTATTTGCCGTCGGCCCAGGCCCAAGCCGTGATACGCCAACCGGCGGGCGTATTTTTCACGACGAGCGTCCACGTCGAGCCCGTCTGCGTCGTCGGCTTTCCGCGATGGTTGAACGTATACGTCGTCGGCACGACGACGTAGGCGACGTTTCCCGTGACGTTCACGTGGATCGGCGTGCCAAGGTTGATCCTTGCATCCGTGTCACCGTCCTGCTTTGAGAAGGCGACGAAGGCATCGTACCAGACGCTGCACGACATCCAGGCGTGCGGCGGAAAATCATCGATGATGGCCGTCGCGGAAGCGCAGGCGGCCTGCATACCCTTTACGCTGGCGGCATTGAAGCCGTCGGTAAACTGACGGACCGCCGTCATTGGGCCGGCGGGCGTTGCGGCGATCGTGAAAGCCGCAAGGATAAGCGACGACGCGATAACTCTCGTACGGCAGAAGCGCATTGTAGAATCCTCTCGATTTTGGGATGACCGTGCGCGTACCTCATGGAGTAAACAGTTTCCTTGGAAGGCCGGGAGTGAACCCGGACATACATCAATTGGAAACGATTTAGATGATCGTTCCTCCACCGTGCGCCTCAACGTCGACAAATCCGTTCGGGCAAGCGTATTTTTTCAACCCATGCGAGAAACTTCCGCGGTGGCATGCTGACGCTGCTCGTTCGGATTTCGTCTGGACCGAATGTGGATACACCGGCAACCCGCTACGTTGGTTAGCGTAGGCCGGCGTAACGACTACGTCTGCGGCGTACCGCTAACGTGCCCCGGACCCGAGGCATTGGGAAGCCTTGGCGACGTTGGCATACCCAGCGGTTATGCAGTAGCCCCCGCTGGCTCGTCTAGCGCCGGGGCTTCATTTTAACTTAACCGCCGGAGCGCCCCAGCTAGAGGTTCACCCAGCTACCGTTCCGCAACACCTCAACCTTTGTAATCGGTTCGATTTCCCACGGCGTCGCAGTTCCGCCGTGGGTTTCGCTAAATGACTCTTGATCGTATAATAACCAGCCGGTAATGCGGATACGATTGCCCCCTGCAACGCCGCGCAGATTCACCGGTCGCCACGACGTATAGGCGGCGCGCCAACGGGGCGTTATTTCGCCAAGAATAATTTGCTGGCCGTTTGTTACGCCGGGTCGCTGAGCCAGAAAGAGTTCAACATCTTCATCGCTTGGCTGCGTCGATCCGCAATTGCTCGGCTCGCCCGTTTCGCGCGCGACCTGCAGAATGTAACCGGTGAACACAGCGCCCTGGGCCTCATGCGGTTCAATCGTCGCGCGTGCGGACGGGGGCCAGTTCGCGCGCATGGCGGGCGTGCCGACGGGTAGCTCCGGCAGCTGTTTCATACCGGCAACGGTGATCGGATTGGCAGATGCCGGCGCGGTGCTGCGGTTCTTGAGAGTGTTTACTTGCGGGTCCCCGCCGGAGCCGTGCGCGGGACAGCCTGCGAAAGAACCGGATGCGACGGCGTTCGGAGCGGCCGAAGCCGGCATTAAGGTCGCAAGAACAATGGCAGCGACCACGGCAGCGATCGAGTGATGGGGAACGTACATCGTCCCTACCTCCTCCGCTTAACATTCGCTTGACCCAAGGTCGCGTCCCTCATCGGCCCGTCCGAGATGCAACCTCACCTGAACTCGGATGGCAACGCAATGGCAATCGGGGCGAAAATGGCCACGCGAGAAACGCTGTAATAACGGCCAGTTTCTATGGGATGGCCGGGACTCGAACCCGGACGTCCTTTCGGACTGCAGATTTTCGCACCACTATGGCTTTCGCCACCGCACCTTGCGTTTGTGGTCCGGACTGTGCCTTGACCGTATGAGGATCGATCTCACGTAGGCCGCGCCCGTCCAGTCTCTACACCTTCTCCGCAATCTACGGAGCTTGGCTCGGCGTCGTCACGTCTTTACGAAAGAGAGTTCGCCGAATTTGAGCGCATCCCGCAGTGCGTTTCCTTCACTGCGGCTCAACCGATGTGTCAAGTCTGCTGTGTCTACCGATTCCACCACCATCCCATGACCGAGCGCTATTGGCGGTAGTGCTCGACGGTGTCTTCCGAACGCAAGTGCGCGACGTTGGGGTCCTGCCCGGCATCGCGGCGCGCGCGACGCTGGCGAAGGAGATCCCAAAACTGGTCGAGCTGCACCTCCACCGTTTCCAGGCGGCGCCGGTCGTCGGGCGTTAGGGAACGAGTTTCGCCGCGTTCGAGCAGTTGATGCTCTTCGGACACGAGCTGCTCGATGTGAGCGCGTATTTGAGCGTCATCCATTACGTTAGATTCCTTAACGGACGAGAGCCTGCGCGCGGGAAGCCGACTTCTCCTGCCGTCGGGCCGGCGGTGTCGCGGTGTTGCAGCATGACGCCCAGCAGCAAATCCGAGGTCGTCGCCACGCATTCCGAATGGCCGATGCTCTCCAGTGCGGTGTCGAGCACCACGATACCGGCCGGTAAGATGTCGGCACGCTGTGGCTTCATGCCGGCCACTTTTTTGCGCTCCTCGAGCGGCATGGCGCAAAGACGCTCCAGCACGCCCTGCAAATCGTCGCGCGTCAAGCGAAACGCCGGCAGCGTTCCGCGGCGCCCACGCAATATTCCGGCTACGGTCGTTGCCGAGCCGCCCACCAATGCGACGCGTTCGACCGCGTCGCACTCCGCGATCGGCTTCAGGGCTTCCCGCGCGAGGCTGCGCGCGCGCTCGATGGTTTCGGAATCGACCGCGCCGTCGCGTCCGGCCATCTTCGGCAACGCTTCGGTGAGACCGACCGCGCCGACCTCGCACGACAGCACTCGGTCGGGGACAACGCCCGTGCCAACCGCATACTCGGTGCTGCCGCCCCCCGCATCCACGACGCCGGCTCGCTCGCCCCGCAGTGTGCCCAGGGCCGAAATCGCGCCGCGATACGACGCCGTGGCCTCCTCATCTCCGGAAAGCACGCGCATCGGCACGCCGAGTATTTCCTGTGCTCGCGCGAGGAACTCCTCAGCGTTGCTCGCGCGGCGCACGGCGCTCGTCGCAATCGCAAAGAGCCGGACGTAATGCCCGCGGATGCGCCGTTGCAGCTGTGCGATGGCATCGAGCGTACGGCGCATCGGCTCCTCTCCCAACGGGTCGCTCGAGCCTAGACCCTCTCCGATGCGCGTGCCGATCGACGCTCCCGCTTCGATGCGCGGAACGTCCGGTGCAACGTCGGCGAGCAACATGCGCGTCGAATTCGTGCCGACGGAAACGACGGCGTAGCGCTTGCTCAATCTTGGGCGAACAGCGCTGCGCGCCGCTTCTTACGAAGAAAGTGCCGTTCGGCTTGCGGCACGCCGTCGGGCGCGTCCCATTCTTGTGTGCTGCGCAAATACGAAGCGATCTGTTCGTCCAATTCCTCGTCGCGGATCTGCGGCGCAAGCGCGACGACCGGGCGCCGCCCTTCGCGACGCAGCTCAAACGCCAGTTCCCGGCGCGATGTGAGCGAGCGCTGATAATCCGCGCGGTGGGCTTCGACGTCGGCGGGCGGCGCGCTCGCCAGATCGCCGTTTTCTAAGCGCACGGTCGCACCGTAGGCGTTGAGGTTGATGACGATGCCGTCGACCGGTTCGTTCACTGAGCCGGCGACGGAACCGGGCTAACGAAGATGATCGTCTCGTTCTTGCTCACCATGCGCAACCGATCGTGGATCTCGGGAACTGCGCCTTCGGGATCGCGCAGTCGCGCAATCTCGGCGCGCTGCTGCAACCGGCGCTTTTCAAGGGTCGCAACGTCCGCGCGAATTGAGGAGAGTTGACGTGCCATCCTCACGTTCTCGCCGATGGCGCGTCCGAACTGAATGGCAACGAGAACTGCGACGAGGAGTCCGAGCGCAGCGGCCGTGATCCGGCCGGCAAGACGAAGGACGAGTTGCGATTGCGAGTGCTTCACGAATTCCTAACGGACCGGTTCTGCATCGGGGCGCCAAGTGCCTATGCGACGGTACTTTTCGTAGCGCTCGTCGAGCAGGCGTTCAGCCGGAAGCCCTTCCAGACGCGAAAGCGCTTCGTCGATCGATCCCAAAACGCGCGCCACGACGGAACCCGCATCGCGATGCGCGCCGCCAAGCGGCTCCGGCACGATTTCGTCGATGATGCCGAAACGCTGCAAGTCTTGCGCCGTGAGCTTCAGCCGCGCCGCCGCCTCCTCGGCCTTGCCGGCGTCCGACCAGAGAATCGCGGCACAACCCTCGGGCGACGCGACCGAATACGTACTGTGCTCCAGCATGATGACGTGGTCGGCGATCGCCAGCGCGAGCGCCCCGCCCGAACCGCCTTCGCCGATGACGGTGGCCACGATGGGTGTGCGGGCTTGCGTGAACTCCTGGAGACAGCTTGCGATCGCTTCCGATTGCGCGTGCTCTTCCGACGATATTCCGGGGTCGGCACCCTTGGTGTCGACGAGCGTCACGATCGGCAATCCCCAGCGCGACGCCAAGTTAGCCAAGCGGCGCACTTTGCGATATCCCTCGGGCGCCGGCATTCCGAAGTTGCGGCGAAGGTTCTCTTTGGTGTCGCGCCCACGCTGCTGGCCGATCGCCATGACCGGCCTCCCGCGCAGCAGTGCAAATCCGCCGACGATCGCGGGATCGTCGCGATACTGGCGGTCGCCATGGAGTTCGTCGAAGCGGTCGAAGCGCGAGATGTAATCGAGCGCGGTGGGACGGTTCGGATGGCGCGCCATGTGCACTTTTTCCCACGGCGTCAGCGTGCCGAAGACCTCGCGCAGCACCTCTTGGTATTTGCGCTCGAGCGCGGCGATCTCCGAAGACATGTCGACGGGCTGCGTGGAGTTCGCCGCGCGCAACTCGGCGATGCGGCGTTCGAGTTCCACCAAACCCTTTTCGCGTTCGACGATCGGATTGTTGTTCACGCGCGAACGCCTTTACGCGCGGGGGTCGCGTATTCCAGAAGCCGGACCAGCGTTTCTTTGAGCGCGCGCCGGTCGACCACCATATCGATGGCGCCTTTTTCGAGTAAAAATTCCGCGGTTTGGAATTGATCCGGAAGACGCTGGCGAATCGTCTGCTCGATCACCCGCCGTCCGGCAAATCCGACGACCGCTTTGGGCTCGGCCACGATGACGTCGCCTTGAAAGGCGAAGGATGCCGCGACGCCGCCGGTGGTGGGATCGGTGAGCACCGTAATCAGCACGTTGCCGTCGCCGGTGAAGCGCGTCACGGCCGCAGTCGTCTTTGCCATCTGCGCGAGCGCGAGCATGCCCTCTTCCATTCGCGCGCCGCCCGAAGCGGTAAACACGATACAGGGAACGCGCCGGCGGCGTGCTTCTTCCAGCAGTTGCGCGATACGCTCGCCTACGACCGTACCCATCGTGCCGCCGCGAAAATGAAAATCCATCACGCCCAACGCGACGTCGAAGCCGCCGATCTGTCCGAAGCCGCACACGACCGCTTCCGCGAGGCCGCTCTTCTCGCGATCGCCGTTGAGTTTTGCGGCGTAAGTTCGCTTGTCGGCCCAGCCCAGCGGATCGGCGCTGACGACGTCGGACCCGATCTCCGAGAAATCCCCATCCACGATCGTGGCGATGCGATCGTAGGCGCCCATGCGAAAATGATGCCCGCAGCGGGTGCACACGTCGGCGTTCGCGAGCAGATCCCGCCGGTACAGTACCTCGCCGCACTTCGGACACTTGCTCCACAGCGCGGCTTCGCGTTGGTCGGGCTGCTTCGTGCGGCGCGAACGCAGCCATTCCGGCATCGGCGGCACTATCGCCCTCCCGATGCTGCAGGCGCGACGTCCCCGCGCGGCGCGATGCGTGCCGCATACAGTTTTCCGAGTTGCTTGAGGTAGTTCACGATCTCTTTTTGGTTGAGTTTCGATTCGCCGACTTCGCGGTCTTTGAAGACGTACGGCACTTCCAGGACGTCGCCGTATTTGGCTTTGACGATGACCTCGAGCCCGATCTTGAATCCGATCGGGTCGAGACTAACGCCTTCGAGTGCGTCGCGGCGCACTAAGAAATAGCCGCTGGTGACGTCCTTGACCTTCGTGAGCGGGCGGGCGAGCCAGCATGCGACGCGCGACGTGACGATGCGCCGTCGCGGCCAGTTCGCGATGCCGCCTCCGGCCACGTAACGGCTGCCCACGGCCAGACCGTAGCGTCCCGATGCAAGGGCTTCCACCATTTTCGGCAATGCGTTGACGTCGTGGCTGAAATCCGCGTCCATTGCGCCGAGCGCCAGCGACTCCTTACGAGCGACGCTCCAGCCGTCGATCACGCCCGACGAAAGGCCCATTTTCCCCGGGCGGTGCAGGCAGCGCACCGGAAGCGCCTGCGCAAGCCGATCGACGATGGCGCCGGTTCCGTCGGGCGAGTTGTCGTCGACCACCACGATTTCGCCGTCGAGCGCATTGGCGCGAAAGACGTCGTCAAGCGCTCGAAGCAAGTCTTCGATCCCGCCGGCCTCGTTGTACGTCGGAATGACGATCGAGAATGGTAACGCCGAGTTCACAGGCCCGCTACCTACGGTCGCCCGCACGCTTGGCCCTGCGCAAACGCATCGGCCACGGCCAGCAGCACCACGGCTGCGGTCTCGGCGCGCAGGATTCTGGGCCCCATCCACACGAGTGCGGCGCCGCGCGCTCGGGCAGCCTCGCTTTCCGCATGCGCGAAGCCGCCTTCCGGCCCTACCACCAACAGCACCCGGCTGGCGTCGCGCAACAGCTCGGGAAGCGCTTCGCACAATGGTATTCGCGGCGCGAGCTCCCACGCAAACGCAACCGCGTCGTACTCACCGAATCGCTCGAGCAGCGCGGCAAACGACGGCAGGATCGAATGCACGTGCGGCACGCGCACGCGCCCGCACTGCCGCGACGCCGACGCGGCCAGCCGGCGCCAGCGTTCTTCTTTTCCAACGTCGGCGCGCGCGACGGAACGCTCGCAACGAAACGGCAAAATCGCTTCCGCGCCGAGTTCGGTCGTCTTCTCGACGACGTAGTCCATCTTCTGTCCCTTTGGAACCGCTTGCGCTACGTCGAAACGCACGCCGGTTTCGCTGCGTTCGGCCGACACCGTCGACACGCCGAGCGTAGCGCGCACGCACGCGCCCTCGATTGCGAGCTCGGCGGCGAACGACGTGCCGGCCGAGTCGATGACTTCAATTTCGTCACCGTCGCGCAGCCGCAGCACTCGGCGAATCTTGCGCGCGTCGGCACCGCCGATCTCGACGATCGCTCCGCTTGCGCGCACGCCCTCGACGAAAAACCGCCGCGCGCTCCTTCGACCGCGCCGCGGCGTGTCTCTGCTCAGGACGACACCTTTAGTCGGGGCGGAAAGCGTCTTTGACGCGCTCGAAAAACGAGCGATCTTCGACGTCGTCGCCGCCGGCCTGCGCGTAGCGCTCGAGCAGCTCGCGTTGTTCGCGGTTGAGTTTCGTAGGAACCGCGACGTGAATGGTGACGTGATGATCGCCGCGATGCGCGCCGCGCACGGCCGGCATGCCGCGGCCGCGCAGCCGCAGCACCGTTCCGGGCTGCGTTCCGGGTGTGAGATTGACCTCGACCTCTCCATCGAGCGCGCGCACCGTCACCGGGCCGCCGAGCGCCGCCTGCGGGAAACTCACGGGTACGTCGGCGTACGTATCCTGCCCGTTTCGCTGAAAGTACGGATGCGGCGCGATCGCGAGATACACGTAGAGATCGCCGGGAAGTCCGCCCCGCATACCGCCTTCCCCGTGTGCGGCAATACGAATCCGCGAGCCGTCGTCAACACCCGCCGGCACCGTGACCGTCAAGCCGCGCTCCACTTCGCGCCGTCCGTGACCGCGGCAGACGTCGCACGGATGCTCGACCACTTGCCCTTCCCCGCGGCAGCGTGGACAAGTCGACTGCGTCACCATCTGTCCGAGCGGCGTTTGACGCACGCCGCGCACGGCGCCGGAACCGCCGCACGTCGTGCACGGCGTAACGAGCGTACCCGGACGCGCGCCCGATCCGCGGCACGCGTCGCACTGTGCCAGATGCGTGAACTCGATCTGCTTGGACGTTCCGGCGAAGGCTTCTTCCAGCGAAATCTCGAGGTCGTATCGCAAATCCGCGCCACGCTGCGGACCGTGATGGTTTTGCGCCGAACTGCGCGCGCCGCCGAAGAACATGTCGAAGATGTCGCCGAAGGATCCGGCGTCGAAGCCAAATCCTTGTCCCTGCGCGGCGCCATTGCCCACCACGCCAAAACGGTCGTATTGCGCGCGCTTGCCGGGATCGGAGAGCACTTCGTACGCCTCGTTGATCGCTTTGAAGCGATGTTCTGCCGCCGATTTGTCGTGCGACACGTCGGGATGGTGCGTCCGCGCCAGCCGGCGATAGGCTTGTTTGATTTCGTCCCCGGAAGCGTCGCGAGCGACGCCGAGGATTTCGTAGTAGTCCACGGTCGGCATCAAGGAGCTTAGTGACGCTCCACGTCGGATAGGCGCTCGCTCAGGCTTTCGGCAGTGCCCGACGCAAGCGCGACGAGCCGGCCGTACGGCATGCGCCGCGGACCCAAAATGGAGAGCATGCCCAGCGCATGCGGTCCGAAACGATACGGAACGGTCACGACCGAAAGATCGGCCAGCTCTTCGTTGCCCAACTCGCGTCCGATCTTCACGCTCGGCGCGTCGGCGCTCATTGCGTCGGCGACGATTTGATAGAGCGTCTTTTGCTCTTCGACGATGCGCAATATGGAACGCAGCTTGCGCAGATCTTGGAACTCCGGCTGGTCGAGTAAATTCTGGGCACCGGCCGACGCGATCGTCGGCTGTTCGTGCGAGCGCGCCGACTGCAGCGCCGACAAAACCGCGCCGCGCAAATCCTCGTGCGCGCCGATTTCCCTGGCGAGCGCCGTGACGTCGGCGTCCGGAAGCTCGCACAGCGGCCGGTTCTCGAAGTGCGCGTTCAGCGCGTTGGAGAAGCGCGTAAGGTCGTCGGCGTGCTGCTCTTCGGAGAGTTCGAAAAGGCTCTGCGACGCGACGCCGAGCGAGGTCACGACGATCGCCACGCCGGTGCGCGGCGTCAGCCAGATGAGCTGCACGTGGCGAAACGTCTGCGTTTCTTGGTGCGGCCTGGTAATGAAGGCGAGATTGTTCGAAAGGCGTCCGAGCAGGCGGGTCGTGCTGTCGATGATGTCTTCGAGCTGGCGGCTGGCGTCGTGCAGTTCGTCGCGGATGCGACGCCGGTCGTCGACTCCGAGTTCCTCGGGCTGCATCAGCTGGTCGACGTAGGTCCGGTAGCCTGCGTCCGACGGCACGCGGCCGGCAGACGTGTGCGGCTGAACCAAGTAGCCGCCCGCTTCGAGCTCGGCCATTTCGTTGCGGACCGTCGCCGAACTCACGCCTAATTGGTATTTTTGGGTGAGCGTCTGCGATCCGACCGGCTCAGCGGTGGCGATGTATTCGTAGACGACGGTGGCGAGAATGTAGGCTTTGCGTTTGTCGAGGCCGCCGGGCTCTTCCCTCATAGCCCCTTACTGTAGCACTCTCGGCGTTTGAGTGCTAGCACTGGTGGGAGCGGCGGCTTGCTCGACCGCCCTGCGGAGTTCGTCCCAGCTCAGGCCGCCCACCGAGACATACGAGACGTCGCCGGCCGGGTCGACCACCAGGGTGACCGGTATCTTCGACACGGAGTACGCACGCGATATCGAACCGTCGGCGTCCTCGACGATCGGCAGCGGAATCTTTGCGAAACGAAAATACGTGCCCGCCACGGCACGGGATTCGGGCGAGATCGTCAACACGGCGACCCGGCTTCCGAACGACTGCTGCGCGCGGACGAAGTAGCGCATCTCGGTCGTGCATACATCGCACCACGTCGCCCAAAAATCAATGATCACGACGCGCCCGCGAAGATCGGAGAGAGAATGTGCGCCATCGGTCGCGGGAATCGCGAAATCGGGAGCCGGCGCGTTGTAACGGATGCCGGATAGACCGGTGCCGGCCGTTGCGCTCAGCGCTGCAAGCACGCACGCACTCCACGTCACGCGCGTTGTTTCGGCAGGCACCGTTGCCTTGCCTCGTTAACCGTGACGCATGAGCAGCGATAGCACCGCCATCGAAGCGCTTTTCGACGAAACGCGCAGCTTCGCACCGTCTGCCGAATTCGCCCGGCAAGCCAACGCGCAACCGGAGATTTACGCCCGAGCGGAGCGCGACTACCTCGAGTACTGGGCTTCGTGGGCACGCAGGCTCGAATGGATGAAACCGTTTACCCGGACGTTGGAATGGAACGAGCCGTTCGCCCGCTGGTTCGGCGACGGCGAGCTCAACGTGTCCGTGAACTGTCTCGACCGCCACGTGCGCGCGGGCGACGGACAAAAGATCGCTTACTATTTCGAAGGCGAGCCTGGCGATCGCCGCACGATCACCTATCGCGAACTGCTCGACGACGTCTGCCGCTTCGCCAACGGCTTGCGCGGGCTGGGCATTCGCAAGGGCGATCGCGTCGCCATCTACATGCCGATGATTCCGGAGCTTCCCGTCGCCATGCTCGCGTGCGCGCGCATCGGCGCGGCGCATTCGGTGATCTTCGGCGGCTTCTCGCCTGAATCGATCGTCGATCGCGTCAACGACGCGCAATGCGTCGCGCTCATCACCTGCGACTGGGGCTGGCGGCGCGGCAACAAAATTCCACTCAAGCGCAACTGCGACGTCGCCATGGAACAGACGCCTTCGATCCGCCACTGCATCGTCGCGAGCAGGATCGGCGACGATATCTTCATGCGCGAAGGACGGGATCGCTACTGGAGCGAGATCGTCGCCGGCCAACCGACAACGTGCGAACCGGAGGCGATGAACGCCGAAGACTTGCTCTTCCTCCTCTACACGAGCGGCACGACCGCCAAACCTAAGGGGATCAAACACACGACGGGCGGCTACCTCACGCACGTCATGGCGACGCACGACCTGGTCTTCGATTTGAAGCCGGAGAGCGACGTTTACTGGTGCACCGCCGACATCGGCTGGGTGACGGGCCACTCGTACATCGTCTACGGTCCGCTCGCGAACGCGGCGACCGGCGTGCTGTACGAGGGCACGCCCGATTACCCGGCACGGGATCGCTTTTGGGAAATCGTCGAGCGCTACGGCGTAACGATTCTCTATACCGCGCCGACGGCGATCAGAACGTTTATGAAGTGGGGAACCGAGCACCCCGCCGCGCACGATCTCTCGTCGCTGCGTCTCATCGGAACCGTGGGCGAACCGATCAATCCCGAAGCGTGGATGTGGTATCGCGAGTGGATCGGCGGCAACCGCATACCGGTCGTCGACACGTGGTGGCAAACCGAAACCGGCGGCATCATGATTTCGCCGTTGCCCGGCGTGACGACGCTGCACCCGGGCAGCGCAACGCTTCCGCTCCCCGGCGTTGCGGCCGACATCGTCGACGAGCGCGGCGACACGGTGCCGCTCGGCGGCGGCGGGTACGTCGTGCTGACGCGTCCATGGCCGGGCATGCTGCGCGGCATTTGGGGAGACGACGAACGCTACCGGCAGACGTACTGGTCGAAGTTTCCGCACGCGTACCTCGCGGGCGACGGCTGCCGGCGCGACGGCGACGGCAACTATTGGTTTATGGGACGCATCGACGACGTCATGAACGTCAGCGGCCATCGCATTTCGACGACCGAAGTGGAAAGCGCGCTCGTGGATCATCCGAAGGTGGCCGAGTCGGCCGTCTGCGGAAAACTCGACGAAACGACCGGCCAGGCAATCTACGCGTTCGTGACGCTCAAGGGCGCTGAAAACGGCTCGCCGGAACTCGCCGACGAGTTGCGCGACCACGTCGCCGAACGGCTCGGCAAGTTCACACGCCCGAAGTACGTCACGTTCACCCAAGAACTTCCGAAAACGCGCAGCGGAAAAATCATGCGGCGCCTATTGCGCGACATCGCCGAGGGACGAACGCTCGGCGATACTACGACGCTGGCCGACTCGTCGGTGGTGCACGAACTCGTCGAGCGTGCGAAAGTGGAATCGCTCTCCGGCGAGTAACACCCTACGCTTCGCTGAAGAACTCTGCCAGTTCGTCGAGGTGGGTGATGCGGCGCGCCGGGGGCAGCGCGCGCAGGATCGTCGCGCCGTAACGCGTCGACGCCGCGCGTCCGTCGAGCAGTGCGACGACGCCGCGATCGTTGGTGCTGCGAATCAGCCGTCCGAAGCCCTGCTTCGAGCCGCACGGTCGCCGCCGGAATCATGTAGTGCTCGAATCCGTCGAGCCCTCGCGCTTCGAGCGCGCGCATCGCGCGCCACGACGAGCGGATCGCTCGGCGACGGAAACGGAAGCCGGTCGATGATCACGCACGAGAGCGCGTCGCCGGCGACGTCGATGCCCTCCCAGAACGTGCCGGTCGCAAAAAGCACGGCGTTCGGCGTCTCTGCGGAACCACTCCAGCAGTTGCGCGCGCGGCAACTCGCCCTGCAGATTTGACGGGATACGCGATCCGCTCGCGCACCAGCGCGTAGACTTCGCGCAGCCGCGCGTACGACGTGAAGAGCACGAAGGCGCGCCCGCGCGTGCGGTCGAGACACTCCTCGACCAGCGGCGCCGCGCGCGCGGCAAACTCCGGCGACTTCGGGTTGAGCGCCGGCGGCGCGACGAAGAAGCGCGCCTGCGTTCGCATAATCGAACGGCGACGGAGCGATCAACTCTTGCGCTTCGTCGATGCCGAGCGACCGCTTGAGAAACTCGAACGACGGTCGCGATCGTCGCGCTCGTCAGCACGACGCTCTGCGTACGCGCGAAGAGCGTCGCCCGCAGAAACTCGGCGACGTCGAACGGCGCGCAGCGCAGGCTGTAACGTCCATCCGAGTCGCCGCGCTCGACCCACGCGATCGCCTGCTCCGACGGCGCTTGCGCGCGATCGATCGGCGCCGATGCGCGACGACGACGCGCATCGCCAGATCGCGCCGCCGTTCGGCTTCGGCGTCGTTCTCCGGCACGTGTTTGAGCGCCGCGTGCCAGTTGGCGAAAAGCCAGTTCTCCAAGCTGGTACAGAGCGTCGCGCAACTCGCTCGAGCGCGGGCCACGCCGCATCGTTGGCCGCAAGCGGATAGCGTTCGCCGGGAACGCGCGCGAAGCGCCGACTCCAGCGCGCGCACGCCTTCGTCGAAGCGCAGATCGAACGCCGGCGGCAAGGTCGTAGGCGCGATGCAGCTTGCGCATCATCCGGCCGATCGTCGCGCGCGAGAGCGTCGCGGTCAGCGCGTCGGTCGCCCAGCGTTCGCACTGATGCGCCTCGTCGAGCACCGCGACGTCGTACGGCGGCAGCAGTCCGCCGCCCATCGCCAAGATCGAGAAAGAACAGCGCGTGGTTGACGACGACGATATCGGCAGTACTTTGCTTCGTCGCGCTTCTTGAAGAGAAGCAGTCGCGAAAATGCGAACAGAACTCGCCGACGCAATCGTCGGCGTCGGCGTCGAGCTGTTCCCACTCGCCGGCATTCGGTACGAACGTCAGCTCCGCACGATCGCCGGTTTCTGTGGCGCCCGCCCACTCCCACAGGCGCTGCATCGAACGCGACGACGCAACGAGCCGGTCGGCGCGCATGCGCTCGAACTTCTGCTTGCACAGATAGTGGCCGCGCCCCTTGAGCAGCGTGACGCGTAATGGCACGCCGAGCGCGGCGGACACGAGCGGAATGTCTTTGCGCACGAGTTGTTCTTGCAGCGCGATCGTGCCGGTCGACAGCACGATCTTCTTTCCGCTGCGTACCGCGGGCACGAGATACGCGAGCGACTTTCCGACGCCCGTTCCGGCTTCGACGATCGTGTGAATCCCCTCGAGGATGCCGCGCTCGACGATTTGCGCCATCTGCACTTGTCCCGGACGCGCTTCGAAGCCCGGCAGCGCGTCGCGCAATCGGGCCGCCCGGCGCGAACGTCTCCTCGATCGTTTGGGGAAGCGTCACCGCGGTTGCGGAGGCGATTCGTATTCGCTCTCGAGCGCCGCACCGGTGCGCGCATCGACGACGACCGGACGCACGCGCCGCGGCGGCGCGAACACGAGCAGCGTCAGGAAAAAGCCGGCCAGAAGCCCGGAGACGTGCGCCTGCCACGAAATCGACGGCACCGTGAACGTGATGATGAGGTTGAGGACGAGGATGCCGAGATTAGCCTTGACCAGATCCATGCCGGGCCGGCCGAGCTTGAAACCGATGGCGAATAGCGCGCCGAAGAGGCCGAAGATCGCACCACTTGCACCGACGGTCGCAGCCGCCGGCGGGCTGAAGTACACGACGCCGAGCCCGGCAGCGACCAGCGATACGACGTAGATCGACGAGCATGCGCCAGGGTCCCGATCGACGTACTCGATAAAGCGCCCGAGAGACCACAGCGACATCATGTTGACGCCGATGTGCAGCAAGCCGCCGTGCAAGAAATGCGCCGGTGAAAATGCGCCACCACTCCCCGTTCTGCAGCACGGCGGCCGGATAGAGCGAGCCTTCGTCGAGCACGCGCTCGATGATTGCCGCCGACCACCCAGCGACAGCATTCCGGATCCCGGCGACTTGATTTCCCAGAGGTAGCCGATCACGTTGAGCGCGATCAGGAAACGCGTCATCATGGTGCTGAACGCAGCTTAGGCCGCGTCGTCCGCGACGATCACCATGCGCGCGAGTTCCAGGGAAATCGCGTGCTGCGCGCCGTCCGACTTCGACCGTCACCGGACCGCCGAGCGGCGCCTTCTCGACGATGCAAACGCTCGCGCCGGGGCGCAATCCAATCTCTCCCGAGATAGCGCAGAATCTCCGGAACTCTGTCGGTCACGCCGCTCACGACCGCGCGCACGGCCGCCTTCGATCTGCGCGAGCGGCATCGCCCGATGCGCCGGATCGCTCAGATCACGCGGCGGAATCGGATGACCGTGCGGACAGGTCTGCGGATTTCCCAGCAGGTCGATGAGCGCGTTCTCGACGCGTTCGGAGATGGCGTGTTCGAGCATGCACGCTTCGGCGTGCACTTCGTCCCACGGCATGCCGAGCACGTCGGTGAGCAGGCGTTCCGCCAGGCGGTGACGCCGCAACACGCGGACCGCGACCTCGAGACCCTTGCGCGTCAGCTTTACCTCTCCGCGCGCGACGTATTCGACGTAGCCGTCTTTGTCGAGTTTCTTGAGCATGCCCGAAACCGACGCCGGCGCAACGCCCAGCATCGAGGCGAGACCCGACGTGGTTACGCCCGGACCCTCACGCTCGAGGCGGTAGACGGCTTCGAGATACTCCTCGATCGATTCGGCGAAATGGCTATGGCCCGACATCTGCTCGTTGTTCCGGTTTCTTCGTACTTCGGCGCACTCCCCGAAGTTCCGCGGCCAAACGCGCGTGCAGTTCCCGCTTGTGCGACGGGCGAGCGAAGCTCGCATCGATCGCATTGCGCGACGTAGCGCGCGAGCGCGTCGCTCGCCGGCGATCCGCTCGACCCGCGCGTATTCGGCCTCGATCGACGTGCCGAACAGCGCCGGATCGTCGGCATCGATCGTGACGATGCACCCGGCCCGCTCGAACTCGACGAGCGCATGCAGCCCGTCGAGCGCGACGCCTGTGCGTTCGTTCGACGTCGGACAGATTTCGAGCGGTATGCGACGATCGGCAAGCATCGCACGACCTCCGGATCGCGCAGCGCACTGATTCCGTGACCGATCCGTTCGGCGCCTAGCGTCTCGACCGCGGCCGCGACGCTCTGCGGCCCGGCGGCTTCGCCCGCGTGCGCGACGCAGCGCAGTCCGGACGCGCGGGCGAGCGCGAATGCCTCGGCATAGGCCTCGGGCGGGAAACGCGCTTCATCACCGCCCAGCCCCACGCCGACGATTCCACAATCGTCAAGCCTCGTCGCGAGCCGAGCAACTTCCGTTGCCCGGTCGGATCCGAAGTTTCGCGTCAGGTCGACGATCAGCCGAAACTCCGCCTTGGATGCGGCCGAGCGCAGTTCGCCGGCAATCGTTCGCGAAAGCGGCACGCACGTCGAGTTCGGGATTGAAGAACGTCCACACCGACGGCGACACGAACAGCTCGCCGTATATGACGTTCTGCGCGAGCGCATCCTCGACGAACTCGCGGGCGAGCCGCGCATAGTCGTCCGGATCGGCCAAGGCGCGGCTGACGGCGGCAAACGTCCATAGGAATTCACGAAAGTCCGCAAATCGGTAAGGGTCCGCCGGATCGGGCTCACCCCCGCGCAGCGCCGGACCCGCCGGATCGTAACGCAACGGCACGCCGTGACGGCCCGCCAACTCGACGAACGTCGCGGCCCGCAGACTGCCCTCGAGGTGGCAATGCAGGTGGACCTTCGGAATGACCGACGCAAGCGTCATGGTAAGAATGTATGCCGGACCCTAGGCAGGGGCGCAACCCCGGCTGTCGTAGAGCGGTTAACTTTGCCGCGGGGTGGAGCAGTCCGGTAGCTCGTCGGGCTCATAACCCGAAGGTCGGTGGTTCAAATCCATCCCCCGCAACCAAATCCACAGGTCCAGAAACGGCGAAGTTTCTGGACCTGTTGCTTTACGTTTTTGAACCTACGAATTCGCTAGGCTAACAACGACGCTCAAGGGATAGCTGACTCCACGAATCACGCCGGTCTTCTTGCCTCCCGCCGGATAGTCGTACAAGTTGACTATTCCTGGGACATCTTGCGAGGGTTGATGCGGCTTGCTGGCAGCGGGAACGATCAGCGTCCTTCCTTCGATAAAAAAACCACCTATATTATAGGATCGTTGTAGATCAATCGTTGCGCTGGTCGTCCCCTTCTGACCGGCGATCGCAAACTGGTAGATTACGTTTTTCTGGTAATCCGCCATATCCAGGTATTTTCCGTCCCATACCATTCCGCCGCTTACGCCGTCGGTGAACGTTTCGTCCAGCGAAATCTCGACGAAGGTTTTACTGTTTTTAGGAAGTTCCAGCAAAGCAAAATGCGGATAAGACGCGTCGACCGAGGTTATGAAAAGGTTTCCGTTGTTGTCGTAGGCACAGTAATCGCGGACTAAATACGGTTTCGGAAGCGGTACGTTCGTGTGCCTTCCTCGATTCTTTTTGAACAAAGAAACAACCTCTGCGGTAGGGGTGGCATTGGGAACTGCGAGCGTGCCTGTGGCTGGGTCTACTGCGCAGCCAAGTGGGCCTCCGAGGTTGCCCAAAATGCGCAGTGGCGAGGTCACGCCATGTTTATATTCTATGACGGCATGCGGCTCGGTGACAAAAATATCTTGCGCCTTGTTAACGCATAAAAAACTGTAGCCGTTCGGATTCGCAAGCAATCCTATAAGTTTATACTTCGGAGGCGTGTACGAATATACTTCGATACTTCCTAGCTCGGCATCTTCGATATACAATAAATCTTCGCCCGACGCCTCACCCAACATCCACGACTGCCGATGCTGTTTTTGCTGGACCGAGGCCGACGAGGGCGTGAAGATGGTGGCGCTTGAGTCCGAAGAATTACATCCGGTCGCTGCGACCGTCAGGATGCCGATGACTATAACGGACTTTGGAAGGCTGTACATGGCGTGGAGCCGTTAGGCGCTCTTCCCGCGACGGCCTTCGAGAGCAGGCACGGACATGATACCTAAGCCCACGCAACCAATCAACAGGTCCGTCGGCGCCGTCGCTTCCGGACGTGTTTTTTTTCAAAGTCATTTTGAGCAGAAAAAAGAACTGACAAGCTCCGAGGTGGACGGCGAAAGACGGGCCTTTCCTTTTGCGAGGTGAACTGGACGAATCATGAAGTACGTGCTTTCCTACGAGCCGTCGGCGGAAGGCCTTGCAAAGGCGCCGGCGCATTTCGTCGCGCATCGCGCGCGCTGGCAAATCTTCGTCGATCGCGGAGAGTTGTTGATGATTGGACCGTTCGCCGATCCGCGCGAGGGCGCGATGGCAGTCTTTACCACGCGCGAAGCCGCCGAGCAGTTTGCCGCCGGCGATCCGTTCGTCGTCAACGGCGTCGTCGCCGGCTGGCACGTCCGCGAGTGGAACGAAGCATTGACGTAGCGTCCTTCGACTGCGCATCGCTACGCGATGCTCCGCTCAGGATGACACCATTCTAAGGGGCGCTCCGCTCAGGGTGACACCATTCTAAGGGGCGCTCCGCTCAGGATGACACGCCTTAGATCGGTTTGAAATAGACGCGCTGATTCGTGTAGTCGAAGTGCACGCGCCGAGCGTGCAAAATCCACTTCCATTGCGCAGCGGGAGAGTTGCACGCTCGTCCTTCGCCTTCGCACCGAACCGCGTTCGATGCTGCGATCAGGGTGACGTCGGAGTAGCGGGGGCGGCAATCGTCGCGCGGGCCTCCAGAGCCTGCTGCGCCAACGCCCGCAGCGCTTCCAGATGCGCTTGCGTCAACTCGTTGAGATTCGAACGGTGCAGCGCAGTCGACGAGGCGTTCACCAGATGCTCGAGCTGCAACCGCGCCAGCGCCTGAGCGTCGGGCGGCGTACCGGGGGCCGGAGAGGTCCACAGCTTTGCCAACCGTTTGGCAAAGCTCACTTGCGCGTTGCGCAGTACGACGCCGGCTTGCACCGCCTTGCCGTTTTCGATGTCGCCGAAAATGCCGTCGCGCGTCCAGTCGAAGAGATCCGTGAGCGTCATCGTCGCGCCGGGATCGTACTTGGTAGAGAGGTCGTCGATACGAGAAAGCGTCAACGGCGCGAAGAGTTCGCCGAGCACGCTTTCCTGCGTCGCGCCGGCGATGCCGACGACGTCGACGTCGTGCCGCGGCGTCGGATTGTACACCCACGTTCCGCCCGGTCCCAGCGAACTCACTTCGCGATAGGTCAGCAGCCGAAGGACGCGCGGATTGAAGCGCCATGCGGCATCCGAGAACAGCGCATTTTGCAGCACTCGCCACGCCTGGTATTCGTCGCGGCGCGAAACCGGCGTAAGCGGCGTCGAGGCGTGCGGATCGCCCGCATTCGCTCGCGACACGTACTCTCCACCGATGATATGCGCCGGCATCGCGGCGAAGCGCGTGTAGTAACGCAGCGGCGTCAAAAAGGCACGGCGCGCTTCCTCGTAGGCCTGCCCTTGCCTGGGAAAACGCCGGTTCACCGCATTCATGATGCCGTGGAGCATCGTCAGTTGCATCTGCTCCCACGCGAGCGGATGGTTCGTTAGATCGTCCTGCTGCACGCGCGGATCGATCGCATGCCCGTTATTGAAGAACGCATCCTCGTCGGAGGCAAAGCGGTACATCGGGTCGGCCCAGCGCGAGGCCCAGCCGTTGAGCGTACGCACCTCCGCTTCGGGTTTGCTCGCGTTCGGAACGTATGCGTAGCCGAAGTGCACCGCGTAGTAGTCGTACGGCCCGAGCACGAGCTGCTCGTAGTTGCCCTGGGGCGTGCCTTTGGGCCAGAGGTTGATCGGCGCGTACTCCATCACCGAGGTCGCGACGCCGTGCGTGCTCGTAAACGAGGTGTCTTGCAGTTCGTGAGCCGTGTAGGCCATCGAACCGATGAAGTTGTGCTGCAGGCCGAGATCGTGCCCCGATTCGTGCAACACGACCGCGCGAATCTCCCGAAGCGTGAACGCTTGCTCGAGCGACGTGCTGTCGGACAACCCGCGCGCCGGCGCGACGACGTAACGATACGCCCGGAGGCCCAGCCCCTCGACCGCATCGATGTTGATGCCGGCGTTGATCTCCTCGCCCGTGCGCGGATCGGTGATGACCAGCGCCTCCGCGCCGTACTGCGGAATCGGCGCGTCGAACCAGCTCACCATGTTGTGCCGGATGTCGTCGACGTCGAAACTCGGATCGTCGGGTTGCTGCACGACTTGCACGGCGTTGAGAATCCCGATCCGCGCGAACGCCGCGTTCCACGTCAGCAGCGCGTTGCGAACGGTGTCGCGGTACGCGACCGGAACGTCGTTGCTGAGGGTGAAGACGAGCGGATTCTTGGCCTGCGACGTCGTGCCGGGATGCTCGGGCATGAAATTCCAGCGGCTGAGATAGTACACGTTGCGCGTCGGACTGGTATCGTTTTGGAAGTCGATGAGCGGCTGTTCGAAGTACCCGACGCGCGGATCCGCGATCCGCGGCATGTAACCGTTGCTCGGCGCAGCGATGATATTGTAGGTCATCTTGACTTCGATGCTGCGCGCGTCGGGCGCGTTGTCGATCGTATCCGGAGACCCGCTGGCCCACGTCTGACTCACCCGCAGAATCGTATTTTGCGGGAAGGCTTTCGCGTCGAGGAAGAACGATCGCGACGTATCCAGCCGATAGGCATGCGCCGGATTGGGAGCGATCGAATCGAATTGCGCTGCGAAATTTGCGACGTCGCCTAAGAAGGGCGCCGCCGGAATGACCACGAGCGACGGCGATTCGGCAACGATGGGAACGACCGCGATGACCGAGCTCGGCAGCGATGCGGCTTCGCTGATCTCCGCCGGGTTACCGCGATCGGCGCGCGCAAACGTATTCGGCCAACGCATGACGACCGTGTCCTCGACGCGCTCGAAACGCATGATGCGCGCGGGTGCGACGTACGGCTCGCCGGGCGCCGGCCCGAATCCGCCGAGTCCGGTCGCGGGAACGGAGGTCTCAACGAAATCCTGTCCCAGCTGGCTTTTCTGCAGCACGAGATAGACTTTACCGCCCTTGCGAAGGATCGAGACGAGACCCGGGATGACCTTGGCGTCGCGAACGAAGGCGTCGTAGTTGGCCGGCGCCCCGGCGGGCGTGGCCGGTGGCGGCGTCGGCGTTGCAGCCTGCGACGCGCCGGAAAACGCAAAAGCGAACGCAAGACAAAGAAAAAGACGGTAGACCCGTTTCATTCGAAAACCTCCGCAAATCCGGGCCTTCGGCGCTTCCGCGAAGCGTTCATTCCAAGGAGCGGCTGGGCGGCCGTGACGTATGCGCCAAAGCGACCAGCGAGCCGCAACGAGATCGTTGGAATACGCCGCAAGCGGGCGCCTATGCAGGCGGGTGAGGCTCCGTGAGGATTCCGAGCGATTCGCCGACGCTTTGGAACGCGCTCAGCGCGCGGTCCATTTCGTCGCGCGTGAGCGCGGCGCTGATCTGCACGCGAATTCTGGCGGTGCCTTCCGGCACGACCGGATACCCGAAGCCGGTTACGAAAACGCCGCGTTTGAGAAGCTCGTCGCTCATCGAGATCGCGAACGCCGTTTCGCCGACGATGATCGGAACGATCGCGCTTTCTCCCGGCAGCGGCCGGTATCCGATACGCTCGAGACCGGCACGAAAGTACGCCGTGTTGTCGCGCAGCGTGTCAACGAGCTGCGGATGCGCGTCGAGATAGTCGATTGCTTCGAGCGCGCTGCACGCGACCGTGGCGGGCAAGGCGTTCGAAAAAAGCTGCGGCCGCGAACGCTGGATGAGCGTGTCGACGAGCGCATCGCTGGCGGCGACAAAGCCGCCGGCCGCGCCGCCCAGCGCTTTGCCCAGCGTTCCCGTGATGACGTCGATTTCGCCGGTCAATCCGTAATGCTCGATGGTGCCGCGTCCGGTTTTACCCATGACGCCGGTTCCGTGCGAATCGTCCACGACGACGATGGCGCCGTGCGCGTGCGCGAGCGCGACGATCTCGGGGAGCTTCGCCAAATCGCCTTCCATCGAGAACACGCCGTCGGTTACGACGACGATCGGAAAGCAGCCGGCGACGCGCCTTCAACTTCTCTTCGAGATCGCGCATGTCGCTGTGCTTGTAGCGCTCGCGGCGCGCCTTGCTCGCGAGCCGCACGCCGTCGATGATCGAGGCGTGGTTCAACTCGTCTGAGACGATGGCCGAGCCTTGATCGCAAATGGTCGCAAAAAGACCCGTGTTGGCATTCCAGCAGGCAACGTAGGAAAGCGAGGCTTCCGTACCGAGAAACGACGCGATCCGCTCTTCGAGCGTGCGATGGATATCGAACGTTCCGCAGATAAAGCGCACCGACGCGGTTCCGGCACCGTAGCGATCGAGCCCTCGTTTTCCGGCCTCGACCACTTCCGGCAAATCGGCAAGCCCGAGGTAGTTGTTGCTCGACAGCACGATGACGTCGCCCGCTTCTTCCATGTGCACTTCGGGCGCCATCGGAGTCGTGATGTGACGCAAGCGTTTGTAGGTCCCGGCACGCTTGAGCGCCTCGAGGTCGCCGCGGAGCTTCTCTTCGAACGCCTGATTCATGGCTTTGCAACATCCCCTTTGAAATCGAGCACGATCTTTGCGGCTTCGCCGCTGCGCATCAATTCGAACGCTCGATCGAACTGCGTGTAGTGCAACACGTGCGTGATGATCGGCCGCAGGTCGACGCGGCCGCTCTTTACCAGCGCCTGCGTCTGGTACCACGTCTCGAACATGCGCCGGCCGTTAATTCCCAATACGGTCAGCCCCTTGAAGATGATGCGTTCGGCGAGATTGATGTTGACCGCATCGGAAGGAATGCCCAGCAGCGCCGCGGTCCCCCCGTTACGCACCATTTGCAAACCGGCATCGATTGCCGGTCCGCTGCCCGACATCTCGAGCAGCACGTCGACGCCGTCGCCGTTGGTCAGCGCTTTGATCTCGTCGACGAGTTCGGGTCTTCCGGCGAGGAAGGTCGCGTCGGCACCGAGGCGCTCGGCCAGCGCAAGCTTCGCCGGATTGACGTCAACGGCGTAGACCGCCGACGCTCCCGCCGCGCGCGCGACCGGAATCGCCATCAGGCCGATCGATCCCACGCCCGTGATCGCGACGCTTTTGACGCTGACGCCGGCCGACATCACGGTATGCACCGCGTTGCCGAGCGGATCGAAAATCGCCGCGAACTCGTCGGGAATTGCCGGGTCGAGCTTCCACACATTGTACTCGGGTACCGCGACGTACTCGGCGAACGCGCCGTCCCGGTCGACGCCGATGATCTCGACGCGCTCGCAGATGTGCGCCTGGCCGGTACGGCACAATAAGCACGTGAGATCGACCACGTGCCCTTCCGCCGACACGCGGTCGCCGATACGAATCGAGCGCACGGCGTCGCCGACCGCGGCGACCGTCCCCATGAACTCGTGGCCTACCACGATGGGAGGGCGAATCCGAGCCTGTGCCCAGGAATCCCAGGTATATATGTGGAGGTCGGTCCCGCACACGCCGGCCTTCTCGACGCGAATCAAGACGTCGGTTGGCCCAATCTCCGGAACCGGCAGGTCTTTCAAAGTAAAACCGGGCTGGGGGCCCGACTTTGAGAGCGCTTTCATGAAAGGCACGGCGGCCGAAGGTATACCACCTCAGGCCGCCGCGTTCATTTCTCCGGGAAGCCGCCTCGCGCCCCACATCGGTGTCGGCGAGGGCCTCGATTACCACCGTAGTAAACTTCGGCCCTCGCCTCCTGGATCTGGGGCACGATGCGGCTTCCCGCAAACGTTCACGATTCGTTGCCGTTAGGCTAGAAGTCGTATTCGAGTTGGGCGCGGTTGTATTTGAAGAGCGGCAGGCCGCCGAGATATTGCGAGCCGCTCGACGCGCCGGCGGGGCACGTCGTGTCGGAAGCGCCGCAATACGTGTTTTGGATGTTCCGCACGAAATACCGGTCGCGAAGCATCAGGCCTTTATACGGGCCGGTGCCTTTATACGGGCTGAATCGGTAGATGCCGTCGAGATCGTACTCGTTCGTGTTGGCATTCGGCGCGGCCGCGTTGCCGTAGTTGAGCCAGCCGTACGCCGCGAGAAACACGAGGCGGTTGTTGTTCGAGGTGAACGTCGCGACCAGCCGTTCCGAGGTGCCGGCCGAGCGCCGCTCGATCATTCCTTGCGAACCGTTGGTCGTAAAGAACGGATCGGCGGTATAGTTATCGGTATACGGACTTGCCCAGCCGCCGTAATACACGTTCGTCGTCCCGTTGGTGTTGTTCGAACACTGGCCCGTGCCGTTATTGACCAGCGGCAGAAAATACGCCAGGGTCGCACCCTTCGCGGTGATTTGATTCGTGCTGCTGCTGCAGCTGACCCCGTGCGGCAACACGATCGTATCGTTGTGCCACGGCAGCGTATCGAAGCCGAACGACAGGAGCACGTTCTTCGCAACGTTTGCGCCGATCTGTGCGCCGAACACCTGGCTATCAATCTTGCCTAGGAACGACGCGCCGGCGTTGCTCTCGGTTCCGCCTTGCAGCGCGATGAACGGTTTGACTTTGCTTTCCCCAAACGTGTACTTGCCGTCGAACCACCAAATGTTCATGAGATCGCTGACGCTGTAGAAATATCCGTTCGCGACGATGCCGGTCGAAGCGTCGTTGTAGCCGGCTCTACCGTAGAAGAAGCCGTTCGTCTGAATGAAGTTACCGCCGGGTACGTAGATGTTCGCCGGTAGCCCCGAGTTGCCGGCGGGGTACGACGTCAACAGCGTATTGCTTTGAAACGTGGAGCTCGTGCGGTTTTCGAACTGAATCATGTCTGCCGCCTCGAACGTCCAATGCTTCACTCCGGTGAACGCCACGTCGGCACCTTGGAAGGCCTCCGGTTTGAGCCGCGTGTCGGCCGGACCGGCCCAAGGCGACGTGAAGAGCTGATCGCCGGCCTTGGCATACCAACTCGCGTTGCGGAAACCGAGGTACGCTTCGTAGAACGTGCTCAATGCGAAGCCTGGCAGCGTATCGTCGGGGTTCGTATTTGGAGGTGCCTGGCTCACGCAGGGTTTGCCCTTTGCGTGCGAGGCTGCAAACGAACACGGACCGTCGAGCGGATTGGAATAGAGGTACGAGCCGCCGATGAAGACGCCGCCCATGTCCGGAAACCGATACTCGCCATGGAGCGACATCGAGGAGCTCCACGTCGCCTGATTGACGCCCGTGCTGCTGTATTTCGCGCCGGGCGTGAAATTGAACTGAGCGCCGGGATTGTTCGACGCGTTTTGCCGGGTGAAGTAGTACGATCGAAACGTACCGCTCCATTGGAACGGGCTGGCCGTCGGCTTGGGAGCAGGCTGCGTTTGTGCGACGGTGGCGCCCGTCCCTAACGGCCTAGCGGGAGCGGCCGGATCGGCCAGGGCGGTCGCGGTGCAGACGACGGTTGCCAGCCCGACGAGGCCCAGCCGTGCGCTGGTGGTCAGCATAAAGAAAGGTGTCTCCTTCAAGAAAAGTTGACTAATCTTTCTTTATGCAGGCATGTATTGATGACCTTGGTCAAAAAAGCAAAATTTCAGGACCGCCCGGAGACGAGGCCGGGCGGTCCTCTGGGGGCCTGACGACCGGGTTAGAAGTCGTATTCGAGCTGCGCGCGATTGTACTTGAAGAGCGGTAAGCCGCCGAGATAGGAGCTTCCAATCGACGCTCCGGCTGGGCACGACGTTGCGGAAGCGCCGCAAAACGTGTTCGACTCGGCGCGCTGTGCGTAGCGATACCGCAATAACAATCCCTTATAGCGGCTGCCGGTCACCGGGCTGAAGTGGTACTGTCCGTCGAGCGTCCACTCGTTGGTGTTTTCACCGACGAGTGCGTTGCCGTAGTTGTACCACGCATCGCTCGCGACGAAAATCCAGCGCTTGTTCGTCGACGTATACGTCGCGGCGGCTTTCCACGACGTCCCCGGAGCGCGACGATCCGCCATGCCTTGCGAGATCGACGTCGTGAAGAACGGATCGGTCGCGTAGTTGTCGGTATACGGACTCGCCCATCCGCCGTAGTAGACGTTCGTGCTGCCGTTGGGTTGCGGTAAAGCAGACGCCGGCTTGCCCCGACGAACCGCCGTTACCCGGCAAGAAGTAGCCGAGCGTCGCGCCTTTAGCCGAGATTTGATAGGTGGAGTTGTTGCACGTCACGCCGTGCGGCAACGCGACGTTGTCGGTCTGCCACGGGATCGAATCGAAACCGACGGTCAGCAGCACGTTCGGCGTGACGTTGGCGCCGAGTTGCACGCCGATATCCGAGCTGCGTATTTTTCCGATATACGAGGCCCCGGCATTGCTCTCGACACCGCCCTGCAGCGCGATGAACGGCTGCACTTTGCTCGTCGACATCGTGTACTTGCCGTCGAACCACCACATATTCAGCAGCGACGAGACGCCGTAGAAATATCCGTTTAGCGAATAGTCGCTGCCCTTGGGAGCGTACCCGACGCGCGCGTATGCAAAGCCGTTCGTGTTGATGTTTCCGCCGCCCGGCACGTAGATGTTTGCAGCCATGCCGCCTCCGCCGGCCGGAAACGACGTGAGCAGCGTCGTGCTGCCGAACGTATTGCTCGTGCGGTTCTCGAACTGAATCATATCGGCGGCTTCGAATAGCCACGCGTTGCCGAGTGCGTACGACACGTCGGCACCCTGATAGGCAACCGGCTTGAGGCGCGTCCCGTCGTACGGAGCGGCCCAAGGCGACGTGAAGAGCTGATCGCCGACCTTCCCGTTCAGCCCGTAGCCCGAATAGGCGAGATAGGCTTCGGGAAACGTGCTCAGTGCGAATCCCGGCAAGGTATCGTCCGGGTTCGTGTTCGGCGGCGATTGCGTTACGCACGGCATGCCGTGCGCGTGCGTCGTCGCGACGGTGCACGGTCCGGCAATCGGATTGGCGTAGAAATACGAACCGCCGACGTACCAGCCGCCTCCGGCGAAGTGATAGTCGACGTGCAAATCGATGGCATTGTTGAGAGACGCCTGGTTCACGCCGTTCGAATTATATTTTGCTCCGGGCGAGAAATTGAACTGCGTGCCGGGATTATTGGACGCATTTTGCCGCGTGAAGTAGTACGAACGGAAGAATCCGCGGTACGTGAACGGACTCGGCGACGGTTTCGGAGCCGGTTCGGCTTGGGCAACCTTCGCGGGCGCCGGTGTGGCCGTCGTTTCCGCCGGCGCGAGCGCGAAGCTCCCCAGAGCCAACACTGCTGCCAGAAATCCCGCGCGTGCGACGAGGTGGTGCACGGAAGGCTCCTTCGAGGTTGACGAGGACGCCCTCAGTCTATCCGGCTGCGATTAAGCGTTCGTTAAGTCGAGTTTAAGACCAATGGATGCTTCGCCATCTCAACCAAACCGTCCGGTGATGTAGTCTTCGGTCCGCTTGTCGCGGGGCTTGGTGAATACCGACGACGTCGTGTCGCTCTCGACCATGTCGCCCAGCAAAAAGAACGCCGTGTAGTCGCTGATGCGGGCCGCCTGCTGCATCGAGTGCGTGACGATGACGACGGTGTATTCGCGCTTGAGCACCTCGATCAAATCCTCGATCTTGCTCGTCGCAATGGGGTCGAGCGCGGAGGCCGGCTCGTCCATCAAGATCACTTCCGGGTCGACGGCGAGGCAGCGCGCGATGCAGAGTCGCTGTTGCTGACCGCCGGAAAGATCGAGCGCAGAACGGTGCAGCCGGTCTTTGACCTCCTCCCACAGCGCCGCCCGGCGCAAGCTGCGCTCGCAAATGTCGTTCAGAACGCCCTTGCGCCGTTCGCCGTGGACGGCCGGCCCATACGTGACGTTGTCGAAAATGCTTTTCGGAAACGGGTTCGGCCGTTGAAACACCATGCCGATGCGGTGGCGGATCGTCACCGGATCGATCTCCGGCGCGTAGATGTCGCTGCCGTCGAGCAGCACCCGTCCGGTGACGCGCGCCCCCGGAGTCAGATCGTGCATCCGGTCCAAGGCCCGAATGAAGGTCGATTTTCCGCAGCCGGACGGTCCGATGAGTGCGGTGACGCAATTCCGGCGCATGTCGAGCGACACGTCTTTGAGCGCGCGAAACGTCCCGTACGAGACGTCGACGTGCTCGGCCTTGAGTTTGACGCTTTGCGAAAGGAGTGCCGGTTCCGGGTCGGACACGTGCATGGGCCGCGTTCTTTCGTCGCCGCTCGTCACTTACGCCTCTCGCTTGATGCGCATGATCGGCAACCGAATCGTAAACGTCGTGCCGCGTCCGAGGGTCGATTCGGCCGAAATCGCTCCGCCATGGGCGTCGACGATGCCTTTGACGATCGCCAATCCCAGCCCGGCACCACCGCTCTCGCGCCGACGGGAGCGGTCGACGACGTAAAAACGTTCGAAAATGCGCGGCACGTCGCGGTACGGAATGCCTTCGCCGTTGTCGCGCACGCGAATGATGGCATCGCTATCGCGAGCGTCGATTTCGATTTTGACCCGGCCGTTTTGCGGCGTGTGGCGAATCGCATTGTCGATGAGGTTGACGAAGACTTGCGACAGCCGGTCGGGATCGGCTTCGACTTGCACCGGGCGCAGCGTCAGCAGTTCGAGTGCGACCCCTTTGTACGCGGCCTGCGGTTCGAACGAACCGATGATGGGATGCGCGACTTCCTCGAGATCGATTTCGCGCAGTGCGAGTTTGAGTTGGCCGGACTCGGCACGCGCCTGTTCGAGGAGTTGCTGCACGAGCGCCGTGAGACGATCCGCTTCCGCGAGCGCCTGCGGCAAGAAAAGGTCGCGGGCTTCGTCGTCGGGCGACGCAATGACGGTTTCGAGCATGAGCTTGATCGACGACAACGGCGTACGCAGCTCGTGCGAAACGTTGGAGAGAAACTCTTTCCCGGCGCGATCGAGTCGAACGAGCGCCGTTTGATCGTCGGCGAGCACGACGACGCTTTGCGCTGCGCGCGTTTCACCGACGAGCGGATAGACCGAGACGCGGTAGACGCGCTGGCCCTCGGCGCCGGTCAAGGTCAGGGGCGCAACCGAAGCCTCGCCGCGCATCGCGTCGTCGATCCGGCGCTCTACCTCCACGTTCGGGATCGCCTCGATCGCGTGCGAACCGACGGCTCGCTCGGCATCGAATCCGAAGATCGCGCCGGCCGCCGGATTGGCGAACTCGACCCGGCATTGCGCGTCGGTGAGGACGATGCCGATCGGCAGCGCCCGCACCAGCCGCACGAAGGCCCCGTCGCCGGCATTCGGCCGTTCGGTGCGCTCCGGCGGCGCCGCTACGGCGGGAGGCCGCGGACGCCGCCGAAATGCCATCGCCAGCAGCGCCCCGGCAATTGCGCCCGCGAAGAGTGCCAGGGGCACCGCCCACTGCAGCGCCGGCATCAAATACGTCGGCTACACCTTGAACATGTAGCCGCGGCTGCGCACGGTGAGAATGTGTCGCGGCGTGCGCGCCCTCGCGCTCGGCGACCTCTTTGATCTGCGGTCCGGAGAACTCGCTGTTGAGCAGGATGATGCGGGCGCCGGTGCGGGCCGCCCCGTACACCGCGATGAGGAACCAGCGGTGGTTGCGGGCCAGGATTCCGTCGCCGCCCTTGACCCCCATTGCCAGCAGCCCGTTTGCGACCTCGTGCGCGGCCTCGTCGAGCTCCTTGAAGGTGATCTCGCCGTCGTCGTCGATGATCGCGGTGCGGTTCGGCGTGCGGCGCGCGTTGAGCGCGGGGATCATGCCGAATTCGCCCCAGCGCCGCATGTCGGCGACCATCGCGGCAATGTGCGGCGGTTCCGACTTGGAGGGCGCCGGCCTCAGAGCGTTTTGAGGAGATAGTGCAATTCTGCGGACCCTCGCTCGGCGTACTGCTGGGCTTTGGCGACTGCCTGCAACGGAAGATCGGCTAGCTTGGACATGACCCCACAATATGTGACGGCCGTCTCACTGCGGCCGGCAAATTAACATGACGGTATGCCCGGTCCGGTGTACCTGGAGGTCGACGGTCGGCAGCTGCCCATCACCAATCCCGACAAGGTAGTCTTCCCCGATATCGGGGCCACCAAGATGGACCTGATGCTCTATTACACCGATGTCGCCGAGGGGGCGCTGCGCGGTGTGAGGGACCGGCCGATGATCCTCAAGCGGTTCGTCAAGGGCATTACCGAGGAAGCAGTCTTCCAGAAGCGGGCACCGGAGAAGCGGCCGGACTTCGTCGACGTCGCCGAGCTGAAGTACGCGTCGGGCACCTCGGCCAAGGAGGCCGTCATCCACGATGCCGCCGGCCTGGTGTGGGCGGTCAACATGGGCTGCGTCGACCTCAATCCGCACCCGGTACGCGCCGACGATCTCGCGCATCCAGACGAACTGCGCGTCGACCTCGACCCGATGCCAGGCGTGCAGTGGCGGCAGATCGTCGACGTGGCCCTGGTCGCGCGCGAGGTGCTCGAGGAGCACGGCCTGACGGCCTGGCCGAAGACGTCGGGGTCCCGCGGCTTTCACATCTACGCCCGCATTCAGCGGCGGTGGCCGTTCAAGTTCGTTCGGCTGGCGGCGCAGACGGTTGCCCCGAGAGGTCGAACGCCGCGCGCCCGAATTGGCGACGGCACGGTGGTGGAAGGAAGAGCGCGAAGGCGTGTTCGTCGACTTCAATCAAAACGCCTTCGACCGCACCGTCGCCTCGGCGTACTCCGTGGCCACACCGGACGCCCCGGGTGTCGACGCCGCTGTTCTGGGACGAGGTTGCCGACTGCGAACCTGAGAACTTCACGATCGCCACCGTGCCGAAGCGCTTCGAGGACTACGGCGATCCATGGGAGGGAATGGACGATCACGCAGGCACGCTGGACGCGCTGCTCGACCTCGCCGACCGGTTGCGGGAGCCGGCCGAGAAGCGCCGAAGGGTGCGAAGAAAGGTATAGGCAGACGTCAATCGGTGATGCCGCTGATCGAGATCGCAAGGACCAAGACCAAAGATGAGGCGATGGCCGCGCTCGACGAATGGCGCGAACGTTACTCGTCAGTAGCCGAAAAGCTCCAGCCTGCAGACATTTTGGTCGACGGCATGCGGGGGCCCAGTTCGATCTGGTACCGGATTCGGATCAACTTGCAGCACGTACCGGAGGACCAGCGGCCGCCGCAGGAGCCGCTGCTCGCCGACTACAACCCCTGGGAGAACTACTCAGGACCCCAGTGGATGCGCCGTGGTTGAGCAGTTTGCTGACCGATCCAAAACCGGTTCTTATTAAAGTATTAGCGGTTACTCCCAGTTGCCTTGATCGGCTCCGTAGTTTGAGTAACAGGTCGGCGATCGAGGGGAGGCTGCAGATGTACGGCAATCCGGCATTCGAGTGCGACGGCGCCCAGATCCGGGCGTGCAGCCGCCAGTTGGCAACTGTGGTGACGGTCACCGGCGATCTCGACGACGCGAACCTCGACAAGGTCAGCCAGTACACCAGGCGCTTCGTCCTGCGGGAGAAGCCGGTTGTGCTGGATTTGAGCGGCGTGATTTCCGCTACTCCGCACATCGTTTCGCTGCTGTGCGACGTCGACGACGCCTGCACCGCCGCGGGGGTCGAGTGGTCGCTGATCGCGAGCCAACCGGTCAGTCGCGCGGTACGCATTTTCGACGAGCGGGTCGAGCTGCCGACGGCGGCATCTGTCGCGGACGCGCTCAACCATTTCGCCGACGCGGTGCTGGAACGCCGTCGGCTCCTTCCGCTCCTCACCAAGAGCGCCTAGAGACGGGACCGATCAGAGTGCTTCTCGACCTTCGTTGGCTGGCCTTCCTGGTGCACGGCCGGCACAAGCCGCGTTCGCGGCACTTGGCGCTCACGGCCCGCTGACCTCGCCAATAGCTGGCTGAGGCTCGCCGCCGTTGTCGGGTAGTTGGGCGGCGGTGCTCGGCCAGCTCATTCCGCTGGCGCTGGTAGTCGCGATGTCACCACTGACGATCATCCCGGCAATCGTGCTGGTGCTGCAGTCTGATCGCGCCCGTCCCGCCGGCCTGGCCTTCATGGCTGGCTGGCTAGTCGGGCTGGCGGCAACGACGGCCGTGTTCGTGCAGGTGCCTCGCCTGCTTCACGGGCTCAATCGGCCGGCCCCGACCTGGGCGGCGTGGGTGCGGATCGCGGTCGGCATCGCGCTGATCGCGCTGGCCGTGTGGCGATGGCTGACCCGTCACCGGGTCACCAAACAGCTGGCCTGGCTGAACCGGCTGAGCAGGATGACACCTGTCGGCGCCGGCGCAATCGCCGTTGGGCTGATTTTGGTCAATCCCAAGGTGCTAGTGATGAACGCCGCAGCGGGGTTGGTGATCGGGACGGCGTCGTTATCTGTGCCGGGAACATGGTTGGCCGTTGCGTACTACACCGTCATCGCGGGTTCGTCGGTCCTGGTTCCGATACTCGCCTACGCCTTCGCCGGTGAGCGAGTGGATCATCAGCTCGAGCGGCTGAAGCAGTGGATGGAGCGACAGCACGCCATTCTGATGGCTGGCTTCCTGGCGGCTATTGGTTTGTTGTTGGTGTACACCGGGATTCGCGCGGTTTGAGACGCCCTGCAGTCGGGTACGTGGCGACAATGACCGCGATCGACCGGCGAGGCACTAACGAGGTCGGGCGTACCGGGCGCATAGCGAACTGGATCCTCGCTTTGGCGACTGTGCCGGGTGCAATCGCGGTCGTCGTGTTCGCCTACGTGCAGGTCCTCGGCACAGCCGGATGCAACGATCAGCCGTGTCCGCGACAGGGCCCCGGTGAGCTGGGCTTCACGCTCATCGAGTTCGGAGCGCCGATCGTCGCGGTTGTCGCGGTCGTGCTGTCGTTCTTCACCGCACGACGCCGCGGCGGGATTCTCGTTCCGGTGGTGGCGTGGCTGTTGTTGATCGCAGCCTTTGCCGTGCTTGTCTTTTCGTTCACGCCGACCGGATAACCGCTATCTGATGGGTAGGCCGGTGATCGCTCTGCCCATGACGAGCCGCTGGATTTCACTCGTGCCCTCGAAGATCGTGAAGATCTTCGCGTCCCGGTGCATGCGCTCGACCGGGTATTCACGGGTATAGCCGTTGCCACCCAGGATCTGGATCGCCTCATCCGTCACGTAGACGGCTGTTTCACTGGCCACGAGTTTGGCCATCGAGCCTTCTGCGTTGGTAAAGGGCTTGTTGTTACGCGCCATCCAGCCGGCGCGCCACACCAGCAGCCGCGACGCATCGATACGGGACTTCATGTCGGCCAGCTTGAACGCGATCGCTTGGAAGTCGGCGATCTTGCGCCCGAACTGTTCCCGCTGCTGTGCATACTCCAGCGCGTACTCATACGCTGCGCGGGCGACCCCGAGCGCCATTGCGCCGACAGTAGGTCGTGTCCGCTCGAAGGTCTTCATCGCCGCTTGGCCTGCGGCACTTTGGCCTTCGCGGCTGCGGGCGACTCGCTCGTCGAACTTGTCCTTACCGCCGACGATTAGACGGCCCGGGACCCGGACGTCCTCGAGGATCACCTCGGCGGTGTGCGAGGCCCGAATTCCGTGTTTCTTGAACTTCTGTCCCTGTTTGAACCCCGGCGTGTTCGGCGGGATGATGAACGTGGCTTGCCCGCGGCTACCGAGTTCGGGATGGACCGACGCAACAACGATATGCACGTTGGCAATTCCGCCATTGGTGGCCCACGTTTTCACGCCGTTGAGCACCCACTCGTCGTTGGCTTCGTCGTAATGCGCGCGGGTGAGGATGGCGCCCACATCGGAGCCCGCGCCGGGTTCCGATGAACAGAACGAAGCAAGCAGCGGATCCTCTGGCGTGCCGAACATCTGCGGGAGCCATTCGCCGAGCTGTTCGGGTGTTCCGTTGGCGGCAAGCGATGCGGCGGCCAACCCGGTGCCCAGGATCGACAACGCGATTCCGGCGTCGCCCCAGAACATCTCCTCGAACACGGCCAGCATCCCGAGGCCGGTTGGCTCGACGGCTTGGGTAGCGAACAACTCCATTGAGTAGAGGCCGACCTTGGCCGCCTCCTGGATGACCGGCCACGGGGTTTCCTCGCGTTCATCCCACTCCGCCGCTGCGGGGCGCACGACGGTGGCCGCGAATTCGTGAACCCAGTCCCTGACCTGGATCACGTCCTCAGACAGTTCAAGAGAAAACGACACAGCCACTCGTCCTTTCTGTGCCCGGTCAGTGGAGGTAACGCCTCACTTCGGTGAACAACTGTACACTGATACTTACCCGTCGGTAAGTCCGGGGGCTGTGGAGTGGCTCCCGTAAATGGATTAGTGGAGCGGGCCGATGCCGCGTTCGAACGTGCGGATGATGAGCGGGGCGACGGTGTGGCGGGGGAATTCGTCGCTGCCGGCGTCCTCGCAGCCTTTTGAGGAGCAGTCCGAAAAGCGAATGTTCAATCCATGTGGCGCTGCCAAACAGAGGTGAAGGCCATGTATCAGCGTGCAGGGCTGGTCACGCTCGCCATGTGCGGAACCGTTATGGCCACAGCCGGTATCGCTTCGGCCGACGCCACCGATGACTATCCGATCCCGAATCGGATACTCAAGACCACCTGCACGGTCGAGCAGATCATGGCCGCCGCGCGCGATGTCGAACCGGCGTACTACGAGCGGTACATGATCGACTACAACAATCACTCCCCCGAGATTCACCAGGCGACGCAGGAGCATATTCATTGGTTCTTCTCAATGGACTACGCCGGCCGCCGGGCCTACTCGGAGGAATTGGCGACGAACTTCGCCGATCAGCTGACCGTGGCGTGGCCGAGCCACCAGAAGCTGTTCTTCAACAACAGGGGCGCCGCCCACACGACCGACATCTGCGCCCAGTACCCGCCCGGCGACCAATCCGTCTGGAACTGGTGACCCTTACGCAGTGCGCCCCTAGGGTCGAGCAGTGCATCGCCTAGATCGGTTCTTCGAAATCTCGGCGCGTAAGTCAACGATCGTCGCCGAGGTACGCGGCGGCGTGGTCACCTTCATCGCGATGGCCTACATCATCGTGCTGAACCCGATCATCCTGTCGAGTGCGGATGTCGCCGGCGACAAGCTCGAGTTCACGCAAGTCTCGGCCATGACGTCGCTCGCCGCGGGCATCATGACGATCCTGTTCGGCGTCGTCGCGCGACTGCCATTCGCGTTCGCCGCGGCGCTCGGCATCAACTCCTTCCTCGCAACGACGGTGGTCGGCTCGCTCACTTGGCCCGAGGCGATGGGCCTCGTGGTCATCGACGGGCTGATCATCGTGCTCCTGGCGGTGACCGGGCTGCGCAGGCTGGTCTTCGATGCCGTGCCGATGCAGCTCAAGCTGGCCATCACGGCCGGTATCGGGCTGTTCATCCTCTTCGTCGGGCTGGTCGACGCCGGGTTCGTCGGCTCCACCGGAATGCCGTCACCACCGGTCGGGCTGGGCACCGGTGGCACCGGTTCGTTCAACACCGTCCCTACGGTCGTATTCGTGTTCACACTCTTGTTGACAGGCATCCTCGTCGTTCGGCGCGTGCACGGTGGCATACTGATCGGGCTTGTCATCGGCACTCTCGTCGCGGTCGCCATCGAGGCGATCTGGCACCTGGGGGCGGCGACCGAGCGCCCTGGCGGCTGGAGCCTGTCGGTGCCGACCTTGTCGGGATCACCGTTCGCGCTCCCCGACCTATCCCTCGTTGGTGACTTCAGCCTGGGAGCTTCGGACGGATCGGCGTGCTCGCCGCGGTAATGCTCGTATTCACACTGGTTTTCGCGAACTTCTTCGATGCGATGGGTTCCTTCACTGGTTTGGCGCGCGAGGCCGGGCTAGCCGATCCGCAGGGGACGTTTCCGCGGCTGCGGTCGGCGCTGATCGTCGAGGGCGCAGGCGCGGTCGTGGGCCGGGCGTCGTCGTCGTCGTCCAACACCGTCTTCATCGAGTCCGGCGCGGGCATCGAGGAAGGTGCGCGCACCGGCTTAGCGAATCTGGTGACGGGAGTGCTGTTTCTCGCCGCCATGTTCGTCTCGCCGCTGGCATCGATCGTGCCGACCGAGGTGGCCGCCGCGGCGCTGGTCATCGTCGGCGTGATGATGGTGTCGCACCTGCGCCACATCGACATATCAGAGTTCTCGGTGGCCCTACCGGTCGTGCTGACCGTGGCGACGATGCCATTCAGTTACTCGATCGCCAACGGCATCGGAGTCGGCTTCATCGCGTGGGTCGTGCTGCGCTCGGCAGCCGGAAAGGCGCGGGAGATCAGCCCGCTGCTCTGGATCGTCGCGGCGGGCTTCGTTCTCTACTTTGCGCGCAGCTGGATCGAGTCGCTCATCGGCATGTGAGGCTCACCGGCCGCCACCTACCTCGGCGGGCAACGGCGGCGGCAACGGCGTGGTCGGGGTTGTCGTCGTCGGCGGCGCGGCCGGCGCTGCTGGCGTTTCCGGCCGGTGGAAGTCCACCATCGGTTCCTCGCGAATCACCTTGTTGCCCGCGCTGACTACCAGAGATTTCGTCGACACCGTGTACGTGACTCCACCGTTCTCCGCGACGTATCGATCGCCGGATTGCGAGGCCGAGGTGATCAGCCTGGCGCCATCGCGCACCCGCACGCCGCGGTATTCATACTGACCGCCGGATGCCTTGCAGATCGCCACGCGCGACGTTTCAGTACTGCCAAAAGCGGCTGCTGTGTTTGGCGGGGTGCACCGCGCGGTGGAGTCGACATAACCCTGGTCGTCGGTGGCCGGCGCGGCACTGGCAGAAGACACCCCGAAGGCGAGCAGCGTTGAACACGCCGCCGCGGCGACGGCCAGGCGGGGGGCGGACACTCCTGCGGACGACATCAGCTTCCACCTGACCATAGCCGCCTTACTTACGCGAGCGTCGACGCCGAGACACAACACAATCGTTAGGTACGTGAGACACGCGCGTGAACCCGCACCTCAGTGCGTTGTCGAAGCGGCGACCGTGCGGATGTGCAGAACCTCTTGCAGGTAACGGTTTTCGGTCTCCAGCTCGGCGATCCGGCGTTGTAGTGCGGCTACGTCCACTGCGTCCCCGCCATTCGCCGGCGCCCCCTCGTCGTCCTGCCCGACCTCTACAGTCCCTTGATCGCCTGCATTGGCCGTGGGTAATCGGCCGTTGCGCAGCAGCGTCGCGGTGATCACCGCACCGACAAGAAACAGTCCGCAGGCCACACTGAAGGTCACCGTATAGCCGTGAATGGCGGCCGCCGATTGCACGCGCGGACCGGGCGGGTGACTGCCGATGTATCGGGCGAGCGCCGAGGTGAAGATCGTGGAAAGCACGGCGGTGCCGACCGCGCCGCCGATCTGCTGGCTGGTGTTGACCATCGCCGAGGCGACACCCGCATCGTCGTTAGGGACTGCTGCGGTGGCGGTTGCGATGGCGGGCGCGAAGGTTAGTCCGACACCCAGACCCAGCACGATGAGTGGCCCCAACACGTCGCCGGCATATGTTGATGATGCGGTGAGGTGACGCAACCAGAACATGCCCGCCGCGGCCGTCGCCATCCCGACCGGGATCAGCGGACGGGATCCAAGACGTGGTGCCAGCTGAGTGTTGGACAACCCGGCCGAAACAGCGATGCCAGCCGCGAACGGCAGGAACGCGACACCGGTCATCAAGGGGCTGTAACGCAGGGTCTGCTGTAGGTAGTAGGTCAGGAACAAGAAGACGCCGAACATGCTGCAGAACGCGATGCCGATCGCCAGGTATGACCCGATGCGGTTGCGGTCGGTGACGATGTGCAACGGCAGCAGCGGCTGTGCAGCGCGGACCTCGATCGCGCTGAACGCCGCCAACAGCGCCGCGCTGGCTACGAACATGCCGACCGTAAGCGGGGCGGTCCACGAGTCGGTCTGGGCGTTGGACAGCCCATACACCAGACAGAAGAGGCCGCCCGAAACCGCCAGCACCCCAGGCCAATCGAGTTCACGTGTGCGGACGGCGAGAACCTCTTTGGCGGGCAGGTAGGTAAGCACAAGAGCGGCCGCGGGCAGGGCGAAGAGGAGGTTGACGTACAGGCACCACCGCCAGGACAGCCACTCGGTCAACGCTCCTCCCAACAGCAGCCCGACGACGGCGCCGCCGGCGGCGATTGCGGCGTAGATCCCAAACGCGCGACCTCGTTCCCGCCCGGAAGTGAACGTCACATTGAGCGTGGACAGCGCTGCGGGCGCCAGGATTGCGGCGAAGATGCCCTGCGCTGCCCGCGCGGCAACCAGCATGCCGAAGCCGACGGCGGCACCGCCGACGGCCGACGCCGCGGCGAAGCCGAGCAATCCGACAAGCAGGGTGCGGCGCCTACCGATGATGTCCGACAATCGCCCGCCGATGAGCAGCAGTGCACCGAAGGCCAGCGAGTACGCGGTGACGATCCACTGGCGGCTTTCGGTGCCGAAGCCCAGCGCGCTTTGCGCCGACGGCAGTGCGATGTTCACGATCGTCGTGTCGAGGACCACCATGAGCTGGGCAAGCCCGATGATCACGAGGACTCGTCCGGGATGACGGCCACGTGGCCCCGTCAGCCCTGACTCCGCTGCGGGCTGACCGTGCGAGCGCGAAACTTCGGTGGGCACCGCGACGCGACTGATCGGCCCGGTGGGTGCGTCGTCGGTGTGCGGCGCTACATGTGGGCGCTGCCGCGTCCGGTCGCGCATGTATGCGTTATCCGAGGTCGGAGGCGAAGTCTGTGTCACGGTGAATTCCCGTCGGACGGGCGGGCCCTCCGGGCCCACGGATTCGGACGCGAGCCGGCATGTTCGTTCACCGCCGCGATACCCGCGACCGCGAAGTGCGAAACCCTCGGCTGTTCACCCACGGCCCGTGACCCAAGATGTGCCCGTTAGAGCGTGCTCCGGAGCTGACGGCGCGTCAACGTGAATTTCGATGTGTAAGCGGACTGCCTATCTATGGGCGTCGCCCCCTTGGGCATGCGCCTGATGAATTCGTCGGCGTTCGCGAGTTCGGCTGCTCGAACGATTTGCTCTTCGGTGGCATCGGGTCGACCGAAGGCGATGTTGTCGGGCCACGGTGCCGCGCAACAGCACCGTTTCCTGCAGCACAAATCCGATCTGAGTGCGCAGACCGTGCAGCTTGAAGTTGCGGATGTCGAAGCCGTCGATGCAGATGCGCCCGGAGTCGGGATCTCGGAAGCGCGGCATCATGCTCAGTACGGTTGACTTGGCGCCGCCGGTGGGACCGACGATGCCCACCATTTCTCCGGCGGTGACATTGAAGGTGATGTCGTGCAGCACGGGATCGTCGGTGTCAAATGCGAACGACACGTTATCGAAGACGATGTCGCCTCGAAAGCGTGCGGGATCTCTTGGCGGTGGGGCCTAAGTAGTTCAAGACGCAGCGGCGGCACAGTTTAGGGAACGCCGTTGATGCCCGGGTGCTCGCCCGGTTGAACTGTTTGGGGTGGGGGCGCTTTGACTCCGGGTGTGAACAGGTTGCCCCCGGTGGGGTTGACGCTCTTCTCGGTGGGAGAGGGCGGGGCTGTGCTCGATGGCGACGTTCGTGGTCGTGGTCGTCGACGGCGCTTGATTGCCGCCAGTGCCGCATGCAGCGGTGACCGCGACCATTGCGACGAGGACAGTTCCGCCGGCCAGAGCAATCAGGCGAGGACGCAAGCGATTCGAAGTCATGATCAATATCCTGTCCGTGTCGCTACCCGTTGCGGTGACGGTGAACCCCGGGTGGCTCAGTCGGTGCCGGTGGCGCGATGACTTGGGGCGTGAACAAGTTGCCTCCGTTCGGGCTGAGGTTCTTCTCCGTCGGTGATGGAGGTGCCGTGCTGGTGGGCGGGGTGTCGTGGTGGTAGTCGTCGTGGTGGTCGTCGTTGACGGCGCTTGGTGCTCATTGTTTGCGCAACCAGCGGTGAGCGCGCCGATCGCGATGAGGGCAGCACCACTGGCGAGAGCAATCACCCGGTAGCCGGTGCGATTCGAAGTCATGATTCACGTCCTGTCTGTGAGACGGTATCGACCTTGTGACCGCCAGATCGCCAGGCCGAGAGCGGTATTAGGCCAAATCGGCCGAGAACCTACGGGTATATGGGATTGTCGTCATTGTCAGCAATGCCGTGTAGTCCGATACACCGTGATCTCGTATCTGCAACATCACCTACCTCCGTGTGATTGTTGGTCTGCTGGGTATGCGGGCATTTGATCGGTGCCGGTCATGACACCGCCGGCTCGTGATCGAGTACTGCTTGTCGTGGCGTGCCATCGGTGGTGTCGCGGTTGGCTTCCATCAAGCGCAACCAGACTTCACTGATGGTCGGGAGACACGGCACCGCTTGCCACAGCCGATCGATGGGCACCCGAGCTGCGACTGCGATGGTGGCCGAATGCAGCAGCTCTGCGACTCCCGGGCCGACGAACGTCGCCCCGCAGGTAGCCGTGGTCGAGGTCGACAACGATACGAGCGCGGCCGGTGTAGCCATCGGCATAGAAGTTGGCGCCCGGAACGGTCTCGCCGATGTAGACGTCGACGGTCTTGACCCGGTGCCCCAACTCCTCGGCCCGCGTGGTGGTCAAACCGACAGACGCGGCCTCAGGATCGGTGAAGAACACCTGGGGTACCGCGTGTGAATCCGCTGTGGCGACGTGGGCGCCCCAGGGTCTGTCGTCGAGGATCTGTCCTTGGGCCCGGGCACCGATTGCGTTGCCCGCCATGCGAGCCTGGTACTTGCCCTGGTGTGTCAAGAGGGCTCGGTGGTTGGCGTCGCCCATGGCGTAGAGCCAGTCGCCGGCGACGCCACGGATGAGGCAGGTGTCGTCGACGTCGAGCCAGGATCCCGGCGAGAGGCCAATCGTCTCGAGTCCGATATCGCCGGTGTTGGGCGTCCTGCCGGTGGCGAAGAGTATTTCGTCGGCCTCGAACTGGTCGCCATTGTCGAGAATTACCGTGACAGGTCCAGTACCGCCGGGGCGGCGCAGCTCCGCCACGGAAACACCGGTGCGGACGTCTACCCCGGCTTCGGTGAGGCCATTGTTGACGAACTCGCCCACGAACGGTTCCATCCTCGGTAGCAGGCGCGCGGTCCGGGCCAACAGCGTCACCTTCGATCCGAGGCCCTGCCATGCCGTTGCCATCTCGACGCCGACTCCGCCGGCACCGACCACCGCCAATCGTTGCGGCACCGTGCTGCTGTCGGTCGCCCGTCGATTGGTCCACCGCTTCGCCTCGGCAACGCCGGGTATGTCGGGCACCGCTGCGGTGCTGCCCGTGCAGATCACGACCGCGTGGCGGGCCGCCAAGGCAACGAGTTGGTCAGCGGTGGCGACGACAACGCGCATCGGCCCGTCGAGGCGGGCGTGACCGCGCACCAGTGCGACATCCATCGCCTCGACCGAATCGGCTTGGCCGCTGTCGTTCCAGTTGGTGACGTAGCGATCGCGGCGTCCGAATACGCCAGCGGGCGCGATCGAGCCGTCGATTGCCTCGCGGGCACCCTCGATGCGGCGTGCATCGGCAATGGCGATCACCGGACGCAGTACGGACTTGCTCGGAATGCACCCCCAGTACGAGCATTCGCCGCCGACCAGTTCCCGTTCGACGATGGCCACCGACAATCCAGCCGCCCTGGTGCGGGCCGCAACGTTTTGACCCACGGGTCCGGCGCCCAATACGATCACGTCGTAAACACCATTCAGGTCAGCGCCGTCGCCACGCGCCTGCACAGGTACAGTCATCGTCGTAATCCTCCTCGTGCCATAGCTTTTCAAGGTCCGGCGTCACGTCCCGGTCATCCGCCCGTCTGGCGAATCAACGATGCCCCCGCTCCTGTCGCACCCAGCGATTGCCGTCAGGGCACCCGCATCTGTCGGCGCGGTCAGCGAACAGCAGCCGCGGCGGCAACGGTTCAGGGGTGAGAAAATGACCGGCCGTATTGACGGCCAGTGGTGCCCTGCTGCCATGCCAATCCCATCGCCTCTTCCCCTTACCAGTGAAATTGATCGTCAGTGCATGAAATTCCGCGCACTGTTGGCTCTCCGCGTCGCATCGACGCTGGCGAAGCTGAGAGATTGCTGTCCGAAGGCCTGAGCTCCTTGCTGAATTACTGGGATGTATCGCCCATTATTCTGGGCTGGTGATCCCAAAGTTGTCTAGAGAGGTTGGCAACTTGATAGGGATCTCCCAGCTTCGCCACAGTTTCGATTGACGGCCGGCTGAAAGTGACGTTGCAGTCAGGACTACTTTTTTGGTCGCGGCGTCGACCGCGATGGGCGCCTGACGGGCGCCGGCCTGAATGAGCCGACGTAGTCGACGGCGGCGTCGAGCGCCGTGCGAAGTGGTTCCGCGCTTCCGGTGGCGTAGGTGATCATGGTGCCGCCCTGATGCGCGGCGACGAGAGCGGCCGCCAGGTGGCGTGGGTCAGCGTCGGGGGTCAAGCGGCCACGGCTTCGCATCGCGGTCAAACCGCGCTGGAATACCGCCAGCCATCGCTCGTAGCCAGCGGCCAGGTCGTCCAGAACTTCATTATCAGCTTCGAGCAGTTCACCGGCCAACGACCCGTAGATGCAACCTCCCCGCAGGTAAACGGATTCCGCCTCAGCCGCGCAGGCCTCGGTCCATGCACGCAAGGCCGCCAAACTGTCGAGATCACCCAGCCGTGGTTGGGTATGAAATTTGATCACCTCGTCGGTGCGCGCGGCGATGACTTCTCGTGTCAGGTCACGTTTGTCGGCGAAGTAATGCGAGATCTGTGACCCGCCGACACCGGCAGCGCTGCGCACATCCGCGAGGCTGGTCCGAGCAATTCCGCGCTCAAAAATCAACCGGGCGGTGCTGTCAACGATGCGTGCACGTTGCTCGAGTCCCTTGGCAGTGAACCGCACCGAGTTCTGCTCGCTGGCGTTGTCGCGCTGAGGTTTCTGCCGATCGCGGGTCCGGCGAGGACGGTGTGCGACTCGTTCGGCTGGGTCGGCGGCGAACATGCGCAGGTAGTTCACCGCGAATCGCAGCGCGTCCATCAGCGGCCGCTCTTGGCGGTAGGCAAAAGTCATGGTGGCTCCGCCCTGGTGGCTGGCGACGATGACCATGGCGAGGTTTTTGGGCTGCGCCTTCGTTACGAGAACACCCCGGTCCTTCATCCGCCGGATCGAGTGCTCGATCAGCTCGATCCATTGCCAGTAACCCGCCGCCAGCGTCCTGCGCGTAACCTCGTCAGATTTGACGAGGTGTCCCGCGAGCGTGTGGTAGGTGGGCGTTCCCACATAGCCGATGCATCGCAAGTAGCGCAAGTTCGCAGCGATCCACTCTTCGAAGTCGTCAAATGTATTCAGCCCGCGAAGGTTTGGCTGGCGATGAAAGTCAAGGACCACGTCGATCTGGCGACCAATTACCGCCCGGATCAACGCCTGCTTATCGACGAAGTAGTGCGTCAGCTGCGAGCCGCTGACCGAGGCCGCCTCACGCACCTTCTTCAGGTTGAGTCCTGAGATTCCGTCGACGAGGATCACCTCTGCCGCTGACTGCAGGATCCGCTCGCGGGTGGCTCGCCCCTTTGCCGTGAGCGCTTGCGCGTCGTGAAGATCTGCGGTGGACATCGGAAGCAACGGTACCCCCGCGTCCCACGAAAATGGGGTAAACGACCCACCAGCGGTGCCGGTGTCAGGAAATCAGCCGCGGCGTCGGCGATCGCGTCCGCGGATCTGCCGACCGGCGGCGGACAATAATGAATGGCGCCCCGCACCACCCGGTGCTCGATAGGCGCTGCTATGTAGACGGTTTTGAGTCACACCCCTGCAGCTGCCGGGCGAGGAAACCCCGGACGAGCGTCGTCACCTCGTCAACCGCGGACTCCAGTAGGAAGTGTCCGCCGTCGAGCAGATGGATATCGGCAGCAGGTAGATCCGCCGCAAACGCCTCCGCACCTGCGGGACCGAAGATCTGGTCGCCTCGACCCCATACCGCCAACAGCGGCACACGGGTGGCACGGAAATACTCGTGCAGCCGCGGATACAACGGCGGGTTTGTGGCATAGTCCCGGAACAGGGCGAGCTGCACCGCATCATTACCCGGCCGTGACAGCAGCGAATAGTCGTGAAACCACGACTCTGGATCCACCAGCGTCTGATCCTGAACACCAGTCACGTATTGCCACCGCGTCGCTTCGAGCGTGAAGAACTGCCGCACCGCCGCCTCTGTCTCGGGCGTCTGTGCAGACTGGTAGTCCCACACCGTCTTCCAGAAGCTCTCGACGAATCCGGCGTCGTAGGCATTGCCGTTCTGGCTGATGATCGCCGTGACCGCTTCCGGCTTATCTAACGCCAGCCGCCAGCCGATCGGCGCTCCATAGTCCTGCACGTACATCGCGTACCGCTCAACCCCGAGGCTGCGCAGCAGCCCGGCGGTCAGCGCCGTGAGCGCATCGAAGGTGTAGTCAAAGGTGTCGACCGATGGCGCATCGGACAGACCGAAGCCCAGATGGTCGGGCGCGATCACGCGATACTCGTCGGCAAGCGCCGGAATCAAATGCCGAAACATGTGGGAGCTAGTCGGAAAGCCGTGGAGTAAGAGAAGAACTGGCGCTTCAGCGTCACCGGCCTCGCGATAGAACAGCCGATGTCCATCGACGGTCACGTAGCGGTGATGAACGATAGCCATCTGCGACCTCCTCAAAACCGAGTTCGACGTTCGTCCCGTGACCACACCCAGTGTGCGACACCGACGCCATTATGGGTCGGCTCGCCCATTCCGCGCAATGGCCACTCCTCATGTCAACCGTGTTACACAGCGCACTCACAGTTATGCCGTGTTGGTTTGGGACAACATTGACCGAATACTGGGTCATATCGCCCAGTTAGGCTGATGTGTCTGCGGCGCTGCCCGCGCACAATCTGGACCTCGAAACGAAGGCTCTGGTTCCACCCCCACTGTTGACATACTGGGTCATACACCCCAGAATAGTGCGGGCATCAAACCCGGTTTTTCACTGAGATGCACTGGCGAGCTTCAGCAAGAAGAGGCAGTGACTCATGCACGTAGCGCGCCACCTGACGACCGTTGTTGCGGCCGGCTTCCCGCTGTCGGACGGACCACTGAGCGGCATCGCCGAACAAATGAAGAACGGTCAACTCGACGCCGTTCCGGCCCCCGTCTTTTCCTTCAACGACATCCGGGAAGCCCACCGCGTCATGGAAGCCGGTGAAGCTGGTGGGAAGTGTCGTACTGGACTGATCACGGCGCAGTTGAGGGTGCTTTCGACGGTGAGCTTTCTCTTCACAACGCCGGGCGTAGGTGAGCCGGCAGGAGGCGGCTTCCCCGCCATCTCGCTCACAGGGGAGTTCTTACTTAAAGACATTCCGTTGCTGGGTCTTTCATTCTGGACGCTCGCCGAAGCGATTAGAGCGATCAAGCGGCCAACCACTGTATCTGCGGAATAGCCGCCGAGACGACCACTCGTGAAGCGGGTGCCGCGATTACGCTGTCGGTCCGAGCTCGGACCAACTTTCGAATATCGGGGCTGCGACGGATCAGCCGGAGATCACCGGTAGCGTAACGGCGGATGGGTGCTCCCGGTCATGCAGGATCGTCTGGACCGCGGTGCGGGTAGCCGTGTCCATTCCGAAGGGTGCACCGGTGTTGGGGTTCGGCGCGAATTGGGGATAGTCGCTGCTGGAGATCTCCACCCGGATGCGATCGCCCGTCCGGAATTCGTAACTGGTTGGCCAGACGTGGATTTGATACTCGTATGGGCGACCCGGCGTCGTCGATGTGGGATCGGATAATGAGTCCCTGAATGAGGTCCGCAGGATTCCGCTGTTCAGATCGATCACCCGGCCATCGGGCTTGACCACCGCCAACTTGGCCGTGAAATCTGTGTCCATCGACGTGGATTGGGCCCAGAGTCGTACGTTCACCGGGCCTGTCACCTCGGTGTCGCGTTCGAGCGGCGCGCTGCTGTATACCAGGACGTCGGATCTCTGTTCGACGGGAGACTGGTCGTACGGTCCCTGCGGGCCGGACTGCGCACCGCAGCAGGAGTGACCGCCAAGGCTCGGCGCTGGGAATGCCGGGTCGTAGGTGTAGGTATCCGGCGGCTGGGCGCCGGGCGCGGCGGCTACGAGTTCACCTTTGCGGTCTTCGATTCCGCCGGGCCCCGAGAGGTAGAACGTAGTCCAGTTTGTCTGTGGCAGAGGCCAACTCGTCGCGGACTTCCAGGTGTTGGCACCCATGACGAAGTAGTCGACCCTGGGTTTTCCGGCGACGTCGTTGTTCTCTCCCTTCAGAAAGTGGTCGAACCAGGTCAGCATCAAGTTGTTGATGGGACTGTCTCCGACCGCGCCGATGTCCTTGAGCAGCGGCGCCGGGGACGAGCCGGGTCTGCCCCAGTTGACGTGATCCCACGGACCGATGACCAAGCGCTGGTTGTCGCGGGCAAGCTCGGTGCCACCGTGGGCGATCATCCCGGCGAAGTTCTCGGTGCCTCCGGCGAGAAATGCGTCGTACCAGCCCTCGAAGTGGAGCACGGGCACCTTCACCGACGGGTAGCGCTCCCTGATGCTGAACTGCCTCCAGAAGTCGTCGCGGGTGGAATGCCGGATCCAGTCGAAATACCAGGGTGCGACCACGGGGTTCTGCGGTTGCATCGGCGGCAGGTCCTTGAATGGGCGGAAGTCCATCCATCGGGTCGGATCGCCGGCAGCCGCCTTCAGTTTCACGGCCGTGGCTTGGTCGTTGCGGTTCTGCGCGGCGGAGGTCGCGAGTCCGATTGCCCACGGCTGCACGAAGGCCAGCCGGAACTCCCCGCCCTCGTACGTCCACCCGTCGTAGTAGTCCGAGGCGGTATTTGCCGGGACGATCGTCGCAAGATGCGGCGGCGCGGTCGTAGCGGCGAGCCATTGTGTGGCGCCGACGTACGACGAGCCGTACATCCCGACCTTGCCGTTGGAGCCCGGCAGCGTGGCGGCCCACTCGACGGAGTCGTAGCCGTCCTCCATGTCATTGGTGAACTCGCTGAACGTGCCGCCCGATGTACCCTGGCCGCGCACGTCCTGAATGACCACCAGATAGCAGTGCGAAGCGAACCAATCGGGCGGCTGGTAACGCGATCCGGCCTGTGCACCCGATTTTCCGTATTGGGTGCGCATCAGGATCACGGGTACCGGGTCGCTGGTGCGGGGCCGGTAGACATCGGCGCGCAACACGGTGCCGTCGCGCATCGTGGCCGGCACGTCGGTCTCCTTGGCGACCTCGCACGGGCCGCGTCCGGCGTCGGCCGGGGAGGGGCTGAATACGCCGGCAGGGTGCCCACCGGCGCATCCGCTTATGGCGAGGACGCCGGCAGCGGCCACGGCGCAGAGGCGGACGGCGACGGAACGCACGTCATAACGCTAGTGCCCCAAGGCAATGTCGCGACAACTGCGCGACCCGACCCAACCGGCGCGGCGCAAGAGGTCCGCTCAGGTGGGCTCGGTAACAGCGCGCGAGGGTCCAGCGCAGCGAAGCGAGTCGCCCAGTGTCCAGATCGACACGCCGATGAGCACTAGGTCCTTGAGAAGGAATTGGCCCGGCTGAGCAGAGAGGACGGGCAGGCCTGCGGCGTGGGTAGCGAGCTCGATGAGCACACGCGCTTCCATCTTCACGTACTTGCCGAACCCAATCCAGGCCAGGACAACGACCAGACCGTAGCGGGCGACGATTTGGCCCACCCGCATCAGCAACGGGGCAGCCTTCTCGTCAAGGGTGGCGGCTACTGGGGTGATGATCATGCAGACTGCCTTCCTCTTGAGGAAATGAGGTATCGAACTAGTGGTCATCAGGGCACGAGACGTCGACATAGACGGTCGTGAACGAGCTCCCAGTAGTGGGAAGAACGCCGTGCACGCCGGTGGTTGCGCATGCGGACAACGGATCGGTCACACTCCCGTTGATCTGCACGTTGTAGCCTCGGCTTGGAGCTTCTTTCACGGCGTCGGCGGCGTTCCCGCCTACCGTGGGGGCCGCCACGGCGGTGCCGGCCAATCCCAGCGCCGCGGCGGTGAACGTCGTTGCAGCTGCAACAGTGAAACTGATCTTTCTCATCGTGGTCCTCCTGGGTGACGTTGTTGCAATGTCTCTTGCTGAGACACCGCAAGCCTGACCGCCCAGAACGTCCTTCTGCTAATTCCTCACTGAAGGTTCGATAAAGAAATCGACCCGCACGGATTACGTCAGGCGACCATTCATCAGCGGAATGGATCCCATCCGAGGTCGCGCCTTTGCCGCGTCTCTACCTGGCGTTATCCGTTCCAATAAGCGCAGATCTGGTGGCCTGGTACCTGCATTGTTTGAATCGGTAGTCACACCTTGGCCGGCCCGTTGTGCGTCGACAAGGCGGCGGTCTATGACAATTCCGCTACGCGCGTATTGTCTGCTATATCGACCGGTTTGCTATTTGTTCGCTGATGAACTCCTGAAGTTTCGATGAAGATTCGCCGCACCTGCAGCGCACCGCGTCGACCGTGCAGCGATCCGCGGGCACTATGGATCCATGGACAATGCCGCAGCAGCCGCGGTCCAGGACTTCCGGGCGTTGGTAGTCGACGACGAAGCCCCATTGGCCGACGTGGTTGCGAGCTACCTGAAGCGAGAGCTGTTCGAAGTCCACCTGGCCCATGACGGACACGGTGCACTCACCCTGGCACGTGAAGTCGATCCCGACGTCGTCATCCTTGACATCGGACTGCCCGGCGTCGACGGCATCGAGGTGTGCCGACAACTCCGAGTCTTCTCCGACGCCTACGTCATCATGTTGACCGCCCGTGACACCGAGGTGGACACCATTGTCGGCCTCTCTGTCGGCGCCGACGACTACGTCACGAAACCGTTCAGCCCCCGCGAGCTCGTGGCCCGGGTCCGCGCGGTGCTGCGTCGACCCCGCCGCACACCCACGCATGGCTCGGATCCGGGCCAAGAGCTGAGCCCACCCCGCCGGTTCGGCGCCCTCCGCATCAACGTCGACAGCCGGGAAGCACACATTGGCGACACACCGATCATGTTGACCCGCACGGAGTTTGACGTGCTGGCCGCGTTGTCGTCACGCCCGGGCACGGTGCTCAGCAGACGGCAACTGCTCGAATCAGTATGGGGCGACTCGTGGGTGGGCAACGACAACATCGTCGATGTCCACGTTGGGCACCTGCGACGCAAACTGGGCGACAACCCCTCCCTGCCGCGATATGTCACCACTGTGCGCGGCGTCGGGTATCGCATGGGCACGGGGTGATGATGCTTTCGCGACGCCCGACGCGGGGCCCTGGCATCCGGATGCGGCTCTGGGTCGCTAATTCGGTGGTCATCATCGCCGGCATCGCCACGACAAGTGTTGTCGCCGCGATCGTCGGTCCGCCGATGTTTCGTCGGCTCATGGATGAGGCGGTGGTACCCGGGCTCAACGGAAACCACCCCTATGAGCGTGCTTTCCGCGATGCGACCGCCCTGTCGGTGGGTATCGCCCTTGGAGTGTCCGCGCTGACGGCGCTGACCCTGAGTTGGTATCTCAGTCGCCGCGTGCACCGCTCGGCTACCGCCCTGTCTCAAGCGGCCTCCGCGGTTGCCAACGGCCACTACGACATCCGAGTTGCGCCACCACGCCTCGGTAAGGAATTCGACGCGGTCGCGGCGGCCTTCAACAAGATGGCCCAAGAGCTCGGTGTCGTCGACGATGCGCGCCGCCAAATGCTCGCCGACTTGGCGCACGAGATCAGGACCCCGGTCTCGGTGCTGGATGCGTACATGGAGGCGCTGGAGGACGGTGTGCAGCGCCTCGACCAGGACACCGTCAGCACTCTGCGCGACCAGACCCGCCGTCTGACCCGGTTCAGCGTCGATGTCAACGCACTGGCTGTCGCCGAACGCCGCACGACGTCCATCGACGCGCGGTGGACATCGCCCGAGACACTGATAGGCACCGCAGTGTCGGCATTCGCGCCTCGTTACGGCGCGAAAGGCGTGGCGCTGACATCATGCGTCGCCGACGACCTGCCCGCGTTGTGGGGCGACCCCGAGCGGCTGGGTCAAGTGCTGGGCAATCTGCTAGACAATGCGCTACGCCACACCGGTCCGGGTGGTCGTGTCAGCGTGACGGCCACCGCCGCGGACGAGGAGGTGGCGATCGCGGTCTCAGAACGTGTTGGGAAAGTGTCAGGCGGCGGTTGAGGGCGCGTTGCCACGGCTTGCGGCCGGGTGGCGGCTCGAGCCGTCGGACCATCAATCCGATCATCGCCCATTTGATCATGGCCTCGCTGGTCTCCGGCAGTCGCTCGTAATCATGGTCCAGGCGGCGGCATTTCACGATCCAGGCGAATGTGCGCTCGACCACCCACCGCCGGGGAAGCACCTGGAACATCCTGATTCCCAAGGGTTTACGCACGATCTCGACGGTGATGTGGGCGACCGCCTCGGCCCATTCGACCAGCCTGCCGGCGTAGCCGCCGTCAGCCCACAGCAGCGACAGCGACGGCATCGCCATCTTCACCCGGTCCAGCAGCGTGCGTGCTCCGTCGCGGTCCTGCACGCTCGCCGAGGTGATCAGCACCAGCAGCAACAGGCCCATCGTGTCGACCACGACGTGGCGCTTGCGGCCGTTGACCTTCTTCCCGGCATCGAATCCGCGCACGGCCGCCGCGACGGTGTCGGCGCCCTTGACCGACTGGGCGTCCACGCACCCGGCCGAGGCCATCGGGTCCCGATCGCTCGCATCCCGCACGCGGTCCCGCACTGCATCGTGGAGCCGGTCAACCACACCGTCCTCGCGCCAGCGCTTGAAATACCAGAACACCGTCGCCCACGGTGGAAAGTCATGCGGCAGTTGACGCCACGCGCATCCGGTGCGGTTGACGTACATGATCGCGTCGACGATGCGGCGCCGGGAATGAACCGCCGGACGGCCACCGGAGCGCGGCGCGGGCACCAACGGCTCGATCAGCTCCCACTGCGCGTCGGTCAGGTCGGACGGATAGCGTTTGTTCTCGGCCACAAGCCCACACTGACCACTTGAGCCACATCAGTCACGCAGGCACGCCGAGTCACTTTCCCAACACGTTCTGAGGAGTTCGTCTCGCATCTCTTTGATGCCGGCCATCTCACCGAGGCAAAGCGGCTCGCTGTGACGCTCAGGGTTCAGCTACACCACGGCCTCAACGGATACTTCTGACGATTGACCTTAGTGAGGTGAGTGGTGTTAGCGACGGTGGAGAGTTCATACGGGTGCGACGCCGAGTTCTACGACCGCAGGACGGCAGCCTTCCAGAGGGACCGGTTGCGGATCATCGACGCACTCCCGCTGCGAGTCGGCGATGTTGTGCTCGATGTGGGCTGCGGGACCGGCCTGTGCTTCGAAGGTCTGCGAGACCGGGTGGGCAGCTCCGGTGTGGTCATCGGGATCGATCAGGCGCCGAAGATGGTTTCGCTGTCCGCTGACAGAATCGCGCGACACGGGTGGGACAACATCACCATCGTGCAAGCCCCGGTCGAAACCGCGGCTATCCCCGTTATGGCGGACGCGGCCCTGTTCTGCGCGGTACACGATGTCCTGCAGTCGCCGGCCGCGCTGGCCAACGTGTTCGACCATCTACGTCCGGGGGCGTGGGTCGCAGCGGGTGGCGGCAAGTACGCGCCGGAATGGATGGTCATGATGAACCCGATGATCCGGGCACAACACCGACCCTACATTCGATCGTTTGATGGCTTCGGCCGGCCCTGGGCTCGGCTGGAAGAGTTCCTCACCGATCTTCGGGTCGACGAGTTCTCGCTCGGGGCGGGCTACGTCGCGGTCGGCCGGGCGCACTCCCGCGGCAGGGCTCAGGCCGGCTCACCCCCAACCGCTTGGCCGTCGATTGCCCCGGTCACAGATCGGCTCGCAGCGATCAGCACCTGAGCGAAACGTGCCGGGTCGTTGAGAATGACGGCGTGGTCGCCGATCAACTCGAACACAGCAGCAGGCGGGATGGCGCGGGCGAGCCGGCGCTGACGACTTGGCGGCACCACATCGTCGGCCGTGGTGATAACGACAGCGGTGGGCACGTCGACCTCCGCGATCCACTCATGCGAGGTGAACTCGACTGCCGACTCAACGGCCGACATGGCGGCAGGCAGGCTCGTCCTGGATAGCTGTGCTCGGGCCCACGCCCGCGATTCGCCATCCTGGATGCGCCCCAGCAGGCTGCCGCCCAACCATTCAGCGGTGATCGCCTGCGCAAACGGCAATAGATACAGTGCCGCTGTCGTCGTCGGCAGGTAAAGCGATGTGAGTTTCTCCAGCCATGAGCCCCGGACGTTGCGAGCGGTGGCGCAGAGAACAAGCCCGGACACCAAGTGAGGATGCCTGCGCCACAGCAGTTGCGCGACCATCCCCCCGATGGAGTAGCCCACGACGGCGCAGCGTTTGATGTCGAGCACATCGGCCAGCGCAGCGATGTCGTCAACACTGTCCTCCAGCCGGAACCGGGAGCCACCAAGCGGGATCCCGTCGCCATGGCCGCGCAGGTCAGGCGCCACAATGCGGAACTGCCGGCCGAGCTGCTCGAGAACCCGAAACCAGCACAACTCGGCGGTCATCGCCACGCCGTGCAGCAGGACGAGCGTCTCCGCATCAGGTGGGCCGGCACACTGCCACACGGCAGTAGTGCCCCGTCCCGGGAGGTCCACCGAGCTGACCCAGGCTCTGTACGGACTGGTCGGCGCACATCGCACCACGTTGTCCTCCTGCAGAATCCGATCTCAACGCCCCAGTACAGGCCGCTGCGCGGTCAAGCTCACGTCCTCCAGGATATGGGCTGAAGTGCCTGAATCGGCTCATTCTTACCCGCAGTTCCGCCCGAGCGAAGAGGCTTCACGGAATTATTTGCATCATGCGCACGTGGGATCGCGCCACCAACAGGAACGGCTGTGCACAGATGCGGTGCACCGACCGATCGAAATCTGCGAACAACACGCCTGGCGAGCTCCAGCCGCGACTCATAGATGACATGGCGACCCTCGGTCGCCGACCAATAACTGCCGAGTAATGCTTCTGCCCGGTGCGCCATCGGCACTCACGCCACGGCCACGCCGCAGCGAGGACGTCCGCGTCCGCGTCGACGAGCGAAACCGCCGACTCACCGACGTGCCGGTCGTCGCAGCGGTCCTCGCCCCCGAAGCCATGCCAACCGCTACCGCTCGACCGCATCCGCACTGGCATGCATGCCCGAAGCATCGCACTCGCTAACGCGAATGCCGCGCAGGCACATTCGCGTGTCTCAGCGCCGCTTCAAATTTGAATCCCGTTGGAAGTTACCCATGAGAATTTGAAGCGCGGCGTGAGACCCTACACCCGCCGCCGCGTCGGTGGCGGTCGGCGATCGGTCAAGCGCCTTGGGCCGACCGATGAACAGACTCGTTCAAAACGTCGAGCGCCTCATCCGTCCCCATCCCGCCACGGCGACCGTGCACGACTACCACGACGAACTCACACCAGTACTTGCCGCTTTGCTGCGAAAGCGCGCACCGGGCTACACCAAACTAGTGGTCACGTCCGTTAGTTCGTCGGGGGTCATCACCCATGAAGCGACGCGTGAGACAGTGCAGCAGGGCTACGCCGTGGCCACGGTGAAGCCCGAAGAGATCGCCGAGGTCATCGCATTCGCCCTCGCCCGACCCCGCCACTTGGTCATCAACGAGATCCTGCTCCGTCCGGCCAGTCAACTCAACTGACTACGAGCTCACGCCCGCTTCACCAGGACCGCTGCGTTAAGCCTTTCGGCGCCAAGGGCATTGCTCGGAAAGTTGGCACGCAGCAGCGAGCCGGAGGTGGTGCGGGCACAGCATACGACCAACAATCGTCATCTCTACTGCCAGCGTCGCTGCTTTCACTCGGAATTGATCGGCCCCCTAGGACGGCCGCGGCTCCGGCCAATCATGCCTATGTCACGTTACGAGCAGCGCCTTTGCGCCGCGCAACACGTGATGGAGCATCGACGTCGGATGAATGATCGAAAACTGATCGAGGCGCCTTCGGCACGTCCGCGACACGGTGGACATTTAGATGCCGATCGGGCTCGTCGAACAGCGACGGCTGCGCGGCCTGGCTTCGACGCCATCGCGCTCCTCCAGTCCATCGTCGGACATGGACACGGGCACCGTGGCCGTCGGGCCATCGTGTGGCGGCAACACCGCCGCAAGTACCGTCGCGCCGACAGCGTAGCCGCGGCGGGCGACCTCAAACGCAAACTCGGGGGCAAGCGCGTGCACGCTCGGGCTGCCGGCGCCCTGCCACTGAGGCCATATCAGGCGGAGATGGCCGCCACCATCCCCGCTGGGGTCCCCGTCATTATCGTTTCACCGCTGCTCAGCGCTGTCCGTCATATCGCCAGCCATATCCGAGACAAAGTTTCAGACGCTCCTATGTCGTTTTCGAGACCGGGGATCATCATTGGATGGACCTTAGGCTTCGGAGGGGAACCGACCGGGATGCAGTTGCGGTGTCGGCCCTCTACCTCTCTGCCCGCAAGGCTGCGAAGGCCACGATCCCGATGACCGCCCACACCGATGACGAAGTACGGCGCTGGATTGCGGAGTGGGTCGTAGCTCACACCGAGCTTTGGGTAGCCGAGGACGATGGCGGCGCGCTGGTAGGCCTGTTGGTACTCGATGAAGACTGGCTCGAGCAGCTCTACGTCGAACCGACTTTGACCGGGTGTGGCATCGGCAGCGAGCTGATCGGGCTGGCAAAGCGCACTCGCCCGAAGGGCCTGAGGCTGTGGACCTTCGAGTCGAATCTCGGGGCGCAACGTTTTTATGAGAGGCACGGGTTCCGCCCGATGGAACGGACCGCGGGTGACAACGAGGAAGGCGCCCCGGACATTCTCTACGTCTGGGATGCCTCGTGATGAGCTTTTCACGCGCGAGCCTTGACTAGTCAAATTCTGGTCCCGAAATTTGGCTCCAGAGAGCCAAATCGACCTGACACCAAGGAAACCGGGCTATGGACCCTGTACTGGCGAGACCGGAACCTGAAATACCACCGCTACGAACCTCTCGATCCCAGCCCCGGAGTCTAAAGACCTGCTTGACTACCTCGATGACCGAGCCGATCCCATCTTCTGGGGATAGCGACCGGCTACTCTCTTGTTCAGTGATGCGCTGACCGGTTGAGCGCTCTTGAGACCACACGGACGTGAGGACCGGCTCAGTCAAATCAGCGACCGAGTCGGCGCCGCCAGTCCCGAGCTCCGAGGAACCTGCCCGCCGCCGACACGATCTTGCCTTTGGTGCGGCTGAATGGGTACCAATTTGGTTCCTTCGTCATGGCAATCCGTTCGGTCACAATGCTTTTGGTCCGGCAGTACCTTCGGATTCCATTGGCGCCGCCGGAGCGGGAACCGATGCCAGAGTCCTTCCAGCCCGCCATTGGGAGGGGGAACTGGGAGACGCTAGTGAGGACGTTGTTGATGCTCACCGCGCCGGTGCTCATCTGCCGGGCCAGCGCCATCGCCTTGACCTTGTCGCGCGTCCAGATGCTGCCCGACAACCCAAACCGGGAGTCGTTGGCCTTCTCGATCGCCTCGGCCGCATCACGCACCTTCATCACCGGCAATGTGGGGCCGAACGTCTCCTCCCGCATGCAGTCTATGCCGTGGTCGACATCGACCAGCACCGTCGGGTCGTAGAACAGGCCATCGTCTCTCGGCTTCCCACCGGTGAGTACCGCCGCACCCTTGCTTACTGCGTCGCTGACATGCCGGGACACGGTGGCCAGTTGCTGCTCGGTCACCATCGCTCCCACATCGCAGGAAAGACAGTCGGATGCTCACCATGGGCCATGACAAGGCCTCTGTCGCCGAACTGGTAAGAGCTGAGTCGTCGGTCACGCGATAGACGCTGCGACCGCCAGGGTTCCACCATTGCGGCGACGTGATCATGGCCGCTCCGAGGCGTGCACGCGACTTATCCAGCGAGAGTTTCGACTCAGCGATGTCGGTCATTTTCCATGAAGCGAGAGCAGTGTCATGCGCCCGCCTGCGGAATTGACGGGATGCCCGACAGCGCCAACCTCAGACCGTCACAACCTCGATGCCTGCATCGGTGAAGGGGCGGATCTGCTCGTCGGTCGCACTGGAATCGGTGACCAAGGTGACGGGGGGAGGCAGGGGTGCCCAGGCGTGAAACGGTCGCTGTCCTAGCTTCGCGGCGTGCGCGAGGACGTACACCGCGCCGGCACGCTCGATCATGAGTTCCTTGAGCCGGGTCTGTTCCAGCTCTGCCTCGCATATTCCGCGATCGGCGGTGACGGCGTCGGCGCCGAGAAACGCGCGGTCGAAGGACACTCGGGCAAGCGCAGCTTCGGTAAGCGGCCCGAGGAAGCCCTGGCTGAGGTGTCGCAATGTTCCCCCGAGGCATTCGACCCGCACGTCGTCGGCGTCGGCGAGCGCCTCGAGGGCCGTGAGCCCGGCGGTGATAACCGTGAGCCGCTGCGTGTCGCGCAGAAACTCTCCCATCGCACCGACGGTGGTGCCAGCGTCGAGCAGGACCGTCTCGCCGGGAAGCACTTGGCTCGCTGCCCATTTCGCGATCGCCCGCTTGGCATCGAATCCTTCGAGCGCGCGCTGTCGGATCGACGACTCCGGATGCGCATTGAGGGCGATCGCGCCTCCATAGGTTCGCGCGAGCAAACCCTCGGAGGTCAGCTTTCCAAGATCACGGCGGATGGTCGACGGGGTGACGCCGAAGAGGATCGCCAGATCATCGACGCTCGCGAGGCCGCTGGTCTTGGCCAGTCGGACGATCTCGGAACGTCGCGCCTGTGACTGTCGGACCATCGCGCCTTTCCTAGACTGCGGCCTTGCTGGTGGCCAGTTCCGCCGCCTGCCGCAGGGCCTCGACCATGCTACCGGCCTCGGCGATTCCCTTACCTGCGATATCGAAGGCCGTTCCGTGATCGACGGACGTGCGGATGACGGGCAAGCCGACGGTGATATTGACGCCCGCCTCGAGGCCGAGCACCTTGACCGGACCGTGTCCCTGATCGTGGTACATCGCGACGATGAGGTCGTAATCCCCACGGCCGGCGAGGAAGAACGCGGTGTCAGCGGGCAACGGCCCGTGCACATCGATTCCTTCGGCACGCAGCGCTTCGACTGCGGGAATGATCTTCTGCTCCTCTTCGCCGTAGCCGAACAGGCCTCCCTCACCGGCGTGCGGGTTGATACCGCACACCCCGATCTTCGGGTTCGCGTTACCCGATCGCACGAGCGCGTCGTGACCGCGGCGGATGGTCCGCTCCACCAGCCCGGGCTCGATTTTGGCCACCGCGTCCAACAGCCCGATGTGGGTGGTCACGTGGATGACCTTGAGCGTCGGTGAGGAGAGCATCATCGACACCTCTTCGGTACCCGTCAGGTGCGCGAGCACCTCGGTGTGGCCGGGGAAGATGTGTCCGGCGGCATGCAGGGCTTCCTTGTTCAGCGGAGCGGTGCAGATCGCCTGTACGTCGCCGGCCACTGCCAGTTCGCTTGCCACGCGGATGTATTCGTAGGCCGCGTGGCCTGCCACAGCGGACAGTTCGCCCCAAGGGAGATCGTCGGGAAGCAGACCCAGATCGATGACATTGATCCGTGCCAGGATTGAACTCGGCGTCGGAAACCCGTTCGACGGCAACGATCTGCGGCTCCAGGCCGAGAACTCTGGCCGCACGCCGCAGACGCGCTGCGTCACCGATGACGACGGGGTGGCACCATCCGGCGACTTGCGGATCGAGCATCGCCGGCACGATGACCTCCGGCCCGATACCGGCACCGTCACCCATCGTCACGGCAACGTAGGGAAGGTTCTTTGACATGGGATGTGCCTCACTGTTGTTGGGTCGTAGATATGCGGCGATCGTCGCGAGTGAGCGATGGTCGCCGAAACTGCCCGGCCGGGTCACCACGATCCGGCCGTCCGGCGTGACGGACGCGATGGCGCCCGCATGGATTTCGTGAATGGGTTCGATTCGATCCACGCCGAGTCGATCGAGCACGGTCCGAGCGGTTTCGCCACCGGTGAGCACTAGATCTGTGGAGTCATCGATGATCCCGGCGGCGACGTCGGCGAGGGCGTGCACCAGCCGATGTGCGTTCTCGGGCGCGACCGGCCCGTCGATGGCGAGAGCCACTGCATCGTGCGCTACCGGCTTGACAGCGCGCCCTGCAAGCAGGTCCGCCGAGTCAATTCGCACGACCGCCGTCCCGGCGGATTCGAGCTCACGCAGCTGAGCGCAGGCGCCGGAATCGGCTGTTCCGACCACGATTACCGTACGTGAGGATGCAGCGACGGGGCGCGCTGCTGAACGTTGCGGCAGTGTCCGCGCGACAGCGGCGGTCAGTGCGCCCGTTCCGATCAGAATTGTGTCCGCAGTTGCGTGGGCGACAACGCTATCCAGGTCAGCGTCGGAGGTGATATCGACGATCTGAACTCCGGGTACGTGACCTGCCGCGTCTGCGATGCTGCGGGGCGCCGGGGCGCTCTCCGCTGTCCATAGGTCGGTCTGGTCCAACGGGATTCCGTCGACGAGCACCACTCCCTCGACCACGGTGCGTCCCAGCTTGGGATTGCCGGCGGCGATGATGACAGGCCGCCCGGTGGCGGCCGCGGCACGCACGGTGGCGTCGATGGGGCCGCGAAGCAGCGAGTCGATCTTAATGATCGTTTGCCTGCCGTCTGCGATCGAAAGGGCTTGGGCCACGGCATCCTCCGCGTCAGCGACACAGAGTCGGCGCGTGTGCAGGTCGAGCACCGTCACCGGTCGGCTTGGGACGCCGGCGTGCAGGAGCACCTCGACACCGAGTCCGCGCCCGATGAATCCGGCTGCGGCTTCTGCTGCGCCGGACAGGTCGTCGGCCAGCACCAGCACATGTCGCTGGTCACCGCCGATACCTCCGGTTCTCGTCACCTCGTCCTCGCCAAAATTATTGCGTGTTTCGTGCGATTAATACTAACAGAATTGCGCGTTGTACGCATTTTCATAACGATGCCCCGGCGCACTGCACCAGCGCCTGGCCGGTGATGCTGCGGGCGTCGGGGCTCAACAGGAATGCCACGCTCCCCGCGATCTCCTCCGGTTCGATCAACCGGCCAAACGGGGGGATCTGGGGCGGGGTGGCGGCGCGGGCCGGGTCGGTGAGCATCGGCGTCGAGGTCGGTCCTGGAGCTACAACGTTCACGGTGATCGCCCTCTCGAGCAGCTCAAGGGCCCACGACCGGGCCATCGCCAGCTGGGCAGCCTTGGTTGCGGTGTACTGACTCTTACCCGCCGCACCGGTCATGGTCCGGGAGCCGACCAGCACGATGCGTCCACCGTCGACGACGTCACCGATCAGCGCATTGACCAGCTCCTCAGCGGCCCCGACATGTACCTCCCACATCTCCCGGCCGTCCGCGAGCGACAGCTGGCCCAGTCGGGCCGATCGCTGCAGGCCCGCGGCATGCACGATCGCATCGATCGAGCCGAGCCCCGATACCGCAGATCGGACACCGGGCAGGTCGCTGAGATCGCACTGCCGCCAGGAGAACGCATCGTGGTCGAAGTCGGGTTTGCGTCTGGACAATCCGATCACCGACCAGCCGTCGTCCAGTAATCGCCGGACAACAGTCGCACCGATACCGGAGCTGACGCCGGTGACGACCGCGCGCCGCTGAGACATTGGGGTGTGCCGCTGGGTCACGTTGTCGGGCCGTCCTGCACCCACGATGGATCGACGCGCACGTATTGGATGGCCTGCCGGAATCGGGTGAAGGCGATGTGCAGCATTTCGTCGGCCGAACCGGTGATGCTGGGGTAGGAGTATTCGCGGTTGAGTCCGTCGCGGGAGTTGTTGGTGAGGCAGTATCCGTCGCCGGTCTCCAGGTCTCGGCGCAGTGGCCACGTCAGTCCGCCGTCATCGGAGATGGCCAGCGTCATTGGGGCACGAGGCGCCCCCCAGAACGCTGACCGGCTGTCACCGTCGTCGATGGGTGTGACACTCTGCACGGCAGCCCCCTCTGCTAACCCGTCGTCATCGATCTCGTCGTAGAGGGAGGTGCGCCGCTCGGTTGCATCGAGGGCACTGGAGTTGTTGAACACCAAGGCAAGTCGGTCATCGGGCAGCACCACGAACTGGATCGACGAGTTGTTGTTCGGCAGTTCGGTGGCGACTGGAGCCGACCACGTCTCGCCGTCGTCGCAGGACACACTTCGGTAGATATGGTCCGCCCACCGGCTGCGGTAGAGCGCGATCAACGATCCGTTCGACAGTCGGCCGATGTTCATGTGGACGCATCCGATGCTGTCGGGAACGAGAACCTCGCGCCACGTCTCGCCGTCGTCGGAAATCAGCACGCCGCTGTAGTCGCGGTCGCCGACCCATTTGCGGCCGGGAACACGCACGCAGTGGAACACCGGCAGCAGCAGTCGACCCGAGGGCAGCACGGTGATCGGCTGCCGGACGAAGACCCCGCCGGCATCTGTTTCCGGGATCAGCGTGTGCGTGGGGCCCCAGTTGCGGCCACCGTCTGTAGAGATTCGGCGCAACACGCGGGCAGTGTCCTGGTTGCCGGCGTGCTGGGAGGTCCACAGTAGCCACACGCACCGATCGTCGACGACGTGCAGAATGGGGTTCTGTTCCGACCGGCTGGGGTCGTCGGATAATTGCACCGGTGTCGACCACTGGTCTGAGCCCGGCGTCAGGGCCGAGAACCAGACACTGATGTCGGGGACGCCCTCCTGGGTGCCCGCGAACCAGACACAGCCAAGCGAATTATCTGGCAGGAGGGCGAGATTCGCTGCGTGATTCTGCACCTGCGGCGCGGGCAGCAGAGCATCCGATCGTCCGCCCTGCTCGCTCGACCGCACGACGCCGTCGGTACTTCCGGAAATGGTGCCTGTTGGGTCGGTCATCGGTGCTCCGGATCTGTGGTGGAGGGTTATGCGCTGAGGGTGGCGGCGCTGAGGTCATAGGAGTTGGTGGGGCGCAGACCCACATTGCCGATCCTGCTTCGGCGGGCGAGGACGACCTTGGGGACGAACGACCACATCATTGGGCAGGTGTCCCAGATCATTCGCTGTGCATCGGCCAGCAGGGCTGCCCGGCGCGCGGGGTCGGGGTCCTCCGACGCGCGCGTGATCATGTCGGTGATCGGCGGGAAGATGTAGCCGTGGTAGGTGTCGCGGGTGGCCTCCTTTTCGGCGGTGCCGGCGTACATTCCCTGCATGATGGTGATGCCGAGGCCGGTGGGGCCGGGGTAGCCGTTGCCGAGTACGTCCCAGTCGCCGGCTTTGCCCTGACGCCAGGTGGAGATGTCGCCGCCGGGCTCGAACTGCTGCAACTTCGGGCGGACGCCCACTGCTGAGAGCATCTGCACGACGGCTTCCATGATGTCGGTGTCGGCGACGAATTCGCCGGTCTCCCAAATGATCTTGAGATTGAGATCGCGGACTCCCAGCGCGTCGAGTTCGGCGCGGGCGCGGGCGGGATCGTAGATGTACTCGCCCGTCTCGATCGCGCCGTCGAGAGTGATGGGAATGACCCCCTTGGACGCGGTGGCCGAGCCCTGCATCACCTCGTCGATCAACGACTTACCGTCGATCGCGTAGGTCAGTGCGCGGCGCACCCGCGCGTCGGCGAGCGGGTGGCCCGGCGGTTTGCGGAAGTTGTAGAACAGCTGGTTGAGGCGCACACCGTCGACACGATCGATGGTGACCCCCGGCAGCCCGGAGAGTTGATCGGCGGAGTCCGGGGAGATGGAATCGATGACGTCGATCTGTCCGCTGCGCAGCGACACGACCCGGTTGGACTCGTCGGGGACGAACCGGACGTCGACGGACTCGATGTTCGGCGCGGGGCCCCAATATTTAGGGTTTTTCTCCAGCGTGTAGTTGCCGGTTCCGCGGTTGCTGGCGGTGACGATGTAGGGACCTGAACCGACGCCGGATTGCAGTTCCTCGGGGCGGTTGTCCGCGGCCGGAGTGATCAGGATGTTGGTCATCAGGTAATCGAGTACCGGGACTGGGCGCTCCGTGTTGAGCGTGAAGCTGGACTCGTCGATCTGATCGACCGTCGGCCACTCCGGAAAGAACCCGCCGACGAACGAGCCGCTGACCTCGCTGTACATCTTCAGGGCGGTGGCGACGTCCTGCACCTGCACCGGCCGTCCGTCGGAGTAGATGATTCCCGGGCGCAGGTGCACATACCACTGCCTCGGGTTGGTGAGCTCGAACCTGTCCGCCAGGACGAGCTGCGGCTTGAGGTGCTGATCCAGCGTAATCAGCGACTGGCGCACGGCGCGTTGCACGGTGAGCGCGGCATCGAACTGGTTGAGCTTGTTGTCCAGGCTGACCAGCGAGCGGTTGAGCGCCAGGCCGGCCGTGCGCGGTCCGGGTGCCCCGGTCGGGGTAGCGCAGCCGACGAGCGAACCGAGCGAGATGCCGGCACCCAGAGCCAGGCCCGACCGCAGCAGGGTCCTTCTCGAAAACTCATGCTGCAAGGGAGATCTGGTCATCATCGACCTCTCGACGAAATAGTAATTGCGGAAGCTGGGGTGCTCGAATCGC
>CAWETW010000002.1:0-496680 GCA_963812155.1 Vulcanimicrobiota bacterium
CAATGCGAGCGAGGCTGTCGAGGACGAGCAGCACGTGCAGACCGCGTTCGCGCAACGCCGCAGCCTGCGCGCATGCCAGCGCCGCAGCGCGTACGCGTTCGGTCGCCGGCCGGTCGCTGGTTGCGCAAACGATGGTCGCGTGGGCGATGCGCGCGTCGATCCATCGCCGGGCCTCGCGGCCGCGTTCGCCGATCAAACCGACGACGACCGCATCGCAGCGCGATCCACGGACGATCGCTTCCAGCAGCATACTCTTACCCGCGCCGGGCGCGCCGAAAATGCCGACGCGCGCACCGCGCCCGAGTGCGAGCAGTGCGTCGATCGCGCGCACGCCGGTCCAAAACGGCACGGTGACCGCAACGCGCTCGTTTGGCGCCGGCGGCGTCTGCGCTAGGGCGACACGCCGCCCCTGCGGGGCCGGACCGCCGTCGAGCGGCCTGCCGCGGGCGTCGAGCGCGCGCCCGAACGCGCAGGTTCCGAGCGCACACGTATCGGCAAACGGCTGGGCGCGCACGCGCGCACCGCGTGCGATCCCCGCGCCGGCGCCAAAGACGGCAACGACCGCACGAGCGCCGTCGACGGCGCAGATTCGGCCAGGAATCGCTTCGGCGGCAGTCGAGACTTCGACGAACTGCCCGATACGCGCGCCCGGAATGCTCGCGCTGACCAATCCGCCGCGTGCCGCGAGCACGCGGCCGTGCGCAATCACGGCGCGCGTTCGAGCGCGCACAGCAAACGGGCGCCCAAGCCGGCGTCGATCGTTCCGCATTGCAGGTCGATCGCGACGTCGCCGCGCCGCAATTCCGAGTCGGCCACGACTGGAACCTCCATGCCGTCCAGCCGAAAGATTTCGTCGGGATGCACGCGAATTCGCAGCGGCGACTCGCTTGCATATCGCGTCACGGCGCGCGCCGCAATCGCCGCAACGTCGGCCGGCGCGAGTGAAAGTTCCCGCGCCAGCACGTCGCACGCGACGTCTCGAAGCAGTCCTTCCAGTGCGACGTGGAGCGCGTCGGCGAGGGCCGCGTGAAAGCGGCGTACTTCGGAGAGCGCGCCCGCGCAGGGACACGGGTCTACGCGCACGGGCGGCGGTTCGTCTAGGGGATCGCCGGCGTCGGGAAGCGCGAGGGGTTGCAGCGGCGGTTGCGCTTGCCGCAGGAATGCGTCGAACGAAACGAAGCCGTCAGCCATGGCGGCGCAGCAACTCCGTCGCATCGCCGATGAGCGGCGAATGCGGACGCGCCATGCGCTTGACGATCGCTTCGCGTTCGTGCTGTGGATACATATCGAGTACTGCCGCCGCCGTCGCTGCCGGAAGCGCACTTATGATCGCGGCGGCTGCGTGCGGCGGCTCCTGCGCAAGCACGCTGCGCACGCGCGCGGGCGCGAAGCCCGCGACCGCCTTCGCCGTACGATCGATGGCCGAGCGTTCGACGACGGCGCGCAGCAGCGACGTCAATCCGGGCAACGCCGCTCGAGCCGCAAACAGCGCCGCACCGGTGACGGCGAGAACCGGAAGCAACGGAACGACGGCGCCGTACAGCAGCCACCACGCATCTTTTCGCGCAACCCGGTCGTGACGGAAATCGACGGCCTGCACGACCAGCGAATCGCCGCGTCCGGCGTCGTACCCGACCGTCGCGCCGGCAAGGTCGCGCACCTTAACCGCATCGAGTCCGCGTGCGACGTCGAGAAAAACGGCCGTTGAGAGGCGGCGGATCGTTGCGCCGCCCGACTCGGTGACGAGTTCGCGCGTTTCGCTTCCACGGTCTTCGCTCTCGTCGCGGCGCCGGTAGCGCTTGCCGCCGTCGTCGAGACTCTCGATGCGCGCCGCGCGTCCGATGCCGGCGCCCTCGAGCGGCGCCCGCCGCACGTCGCGTTCGGAGTTTCGATCGCGGTTATACTCGGCGCGCACGCGCACGACCGTAGCGCCTTCGCCGAAGGCCGCGTCGAGCGCCGTTTGCAACGATCCCTGAAGATCGCCGGCCTCCGCGCCGGCGTTGTCGTCGCCGAGCGCGACGCCGCGATCGTCGAGTATCGTCACGCGTTCCGGCGTCAAGCCGGGAACGCCGGCTGCGACGAAGGCGCGAATACCCGCAACCGCATCGCGGGCCAGACGCGATCCCGTTCGAAGGCGCACGCGAACGCTGGCGCTGGCGTCGCGCGACGACTCGTCGGCGAACTCCGCCGTCTTCGCCGGCGCGACGATGACGCGGGCGTCGTCGATGCCGTCGATTCCTCGCAGGCCGGCTTCGATGTCGCCCGCCAGACCGGTGCGCGTCTGCGCGTCGATCACGGCCTGCGGCGTCAGCACGCCGACGCCTGCGAGGGCTTCGGCGGTCGTTTGCACGTGGGCGTGCGGCACGCCGGCAAGCGAAAGCCGCAGCAGCAGATCGTTGCGCCGGCCGGCGGCGACGACGACGTTGTCGGCCAGCGGCGTAAAGGCGACGTTCCAACCGGCAAGGCGTTCCTCGACCTCGCCCAACTGCTCCGGATGCAACGGCGTCGCGAAGAGCGGCGTGCGAGCGGGATGCGACGCGACGGCCCACACAACGGCCAAGACGGCGAAAAGGGCCGCAGCGGCACCGGCTCCGGCACGCGCCGGCTGCGATAGCGCGTTCCAGCGAGCGGCGAGTTGTGCGGCCTGCGTCACACTTGCATGTTGAGGATCGACGAAATCGCTTGCGCGCAACGCTGTGCCGCCGCCGTGGCGGCCGAAAGTGCGACGTCGGCGCGCGCGCGCTCGTAGACGGCATCCTGCAGGGTGCCGCCACCGGAAGCGAATGCATCCTCGGCATTCTCCGCGTCGCGCAGCATCGCGCCGAGCGCGTCGAGCGACCGCGCGAATTCTCCGGCACCCGCGTCATGCGGAAGCGAACGTGCCACCGGCGCATCGGGAATCAGCGGCTCGACCGTCATAGACGTCCCAGTTCCATCGTCTGTTGCGCGATGGTCTTGCCGGCGTCGAAGAGCGCCGCGTCGGATTCATACGCGCGCGACGCGTTCATCACCGCAATCATCTCGGTGAGAATGTCGACGTTCGTGCCGGCTTCGGTGCGAGCGCCCGAAAACTCGACGCGCGATTCGCCGTCGGCGCCGTCGACGACGCGGAACTGCGGTATCTGGCGCGCGTAGCGCGCGTCGGGACCGGCCGCTTCGGCGGCTGCAACGTTGCGGGCCGCAACGTCGAGTGCGGCGCGTTGCGCGTCCATCGCGGCAGCGGCCGCGTCGAGCAATGGAAGCGTCACTTTAGCACCGCCTTTAGTTCCTGAAAACGCGAACGCTCGATCCCGAGCAGCGCCTCGGTGAAGATCGCCGCTTGCGCGGTCTGCGCCATCGCGGCGTCGGCGCTTCGCCCCGCATTGCCACCGGCGTTGGCGGCGGCAACCGCGCGTTGCGCGTGCTGCAAACGCGCGTTGGCCTCGTCGAACGCGCCGCGCAGAGAATCCCCGACGTCGAACATGCGACGATTTTCGCGGGGAGCCGTATCCCGGGGCAGTCCTAAGGATGGCCGAAGTATGTCGCCGCGCGCACCGGCAGTCCCGCAGGGTCGAGCGGAACGCCCAAGATGAGACGCGTCACCTCGTTGTAGTTTGCAATGCCCGACGCGATGCGGTTGCTCTTCAGGTACACGTTATACGTGCGCCACGTCCAGTGCGCGAGCAAGACGTTGACGTGATGCGCGTCGCGGCGCCGAATCGCCTGAAAATCCTGCCATACGAGCGGCACGAACTCGCGGCGGTTATAGTGCTGTTTCTGGGGCAGGTAGAGAAAGAGTTCGAACCAGCCCGAATAGCGCATCGCGGGATCCGGCGAACGCAGACAGGCGATCACCGCCAAATAGTTGGCTTCGTCCTCGCGGGCGTAGGCCGCAACGTGACTCCATTCGTGCGCCTGATCGAACGGCCGCTCGAACCACAGGACGTCGCCCGCCAGTTGCGTGTTCAGCGTCAACGGATTGATGAACCCGCTGGTGCCGGTCGCCTCCATGAACGGATTGGCGATCGTCGGTTTGGCCGGTCCGGCTTGCGGCGACCAGTCGTCGCCGGCCGCTGCACGGCGGGAAGCCAGCCGTCAGCGAAGCACGCCGAGGTCGAGCGGCGGTCGCGGCGCGCGCGTGAGCGGGCGCTGCGAGCGCGTTCATTTCGGCCATCGCGCGCGTACGCAGTCGCGTGGCCGCGGCGGGCGTCACACGTGCCGCATCGAACGCGACGCGCGTTTCGATCGGCGCGCGCGCGTAGTTCCACCCCCACGACGCTTCGAACCAGATGGCGTAGAGACCGGCGATAGCGGCGACGTCGAAGACCAGTGTGCCGAACGAGTGCAGCGTGCGCCGCCGCCGCGAGCGAACGTAGACGACGATTCGCCAAACGATCGCGACGGCGCCCAGCAGCCCCGCGACGTCGCCCAGCGACCACGGCAACGGATTGGTAACGATGAACGCGGCGTGCTCCCAGAGCGGGATAGATGCCGTTGGAATACGCGCGTTCGATCCACGAAGCGTTCGGCCGCCACGCCAGCGCCGCCGCCCCGAGGACGACGGCCGCCAGGCGGGCGGCGAACCAAAACGTCGCGCTCAGCGCTTGCTGTACTGGAACCGTTTGCGCGCGCGCTTACGGCCGTACTTCTTCGATTCTTTTTCGCGCGGATCGCGGGTGAGGAACCCGTGTTGCCGCATGATCGCCTTGAAGCTTTCGTCCATCGCAACGAGTGCGCGCGCGATGCCGTGCCGAACGGCGCCGGCTTGCCCGGTCACGCCGCCGCCTTCGGCCTTCACCGTTACGTCGAAGCGCGAGAGGCTTTGCGTCGCTTCGAGCGGCTGGCGCACGATCTGCAAAAGTTGCGGACGCGGGAAGTACGTTTCGACGGGCTTGTCGTTGACGCGGATGAGTCCTTGGCCCAGCGTCAGCGAAACGCGCGCAACGGCGCGCTTACGGCGGCCGGTGGTTTGAATGACGTCGCTCAAAACGGACCTCCTACGAACGCTCGAAGAGCGGTTGGGGATTCTGGGCGCCGTGCGGATGGCTCTCGCCGGCGTATACGTTGAGACGGCGAAGCTGGTCGTTGCGGGTGCGGTTGCCCGCGAGCATTCCGCGAACCGCCATTTCGATCAAGCGCTCGGGATGTTTCGCCGCAATCTCGCGCGCCGTCTGGACGCGCAGTCCGCCGGGAAACCCGCTGTGGCGATAGTAGAGCTTTTGATCGAGCTTCTTACCGCCGAGCTCCACTTTCTCCGCGTTGACGACGACGACGAAATCGCCGTCATCGATGTGGGGCGTCCACGTCGGCTTATGTTTGCCGGAGAGGGCTCGCGCGATACGTACGGCAAGCGTCCCGAGACGCTGTCCGGCTGCATCGACGATGTACCAATCGTGCTTGGTTTCCGCCGTCTTCTGTTGGTAGGTTCGCATCGTGCGCGTCGTCCTGTCGGAGGGTGCTGAAAACCAACGCATCTTACTTGGCGTGCGACCGCGCCGTCAAGCGTTTTGGACTCCGCACATCATTGACACATACTTGATGTATCAAGTATAGTAGCTCCCCATGGACGAAGCACCGCTCGCCGCCGTTCTCCGGCTGGCAAAAACCTACGCATCGATGACGCGCGCCCTCGATGCCGAGTTGGGCAGCCATCACGGCGTCGGTCTGGCCGAACTGCGGCTGCTCGAAGTGCTGGCCGCCCGCCCGCTCGCGCGATTGCGGCCGACCGACCTCGCGGCGGAGCTGGGCATCACCGCGTCGGGGGTCACGCGTGCCGTGCTCCCGCTGGTCAAGCGCGGCATTTTGAAGCGCGAGCCGGTACCCGGCGACGCGCGATCGAGCCGCGTCGCATTGACCGCCGCCGGGCGAGCCCTCACCACCGATGCGTTGCGGACCGCGGGCGAAGGCGCGGCGCGCCTGCTGCGCCGGCTTAGCGTCGGACAGACGCGCCAACTAGAGCGCCTCCTCGGCGAAATAGTTTAGTCTCCGTCACCCCAGCGGAACACCGGCGGCTCCGCAAACGAATCGTACTCCTCGCCGTAACGGACGCCCGCGAGATAGAGGCCGTGCGGCGGTGCCGTGTGTCCGGCGAGCCGGCGATTGCAGGCGGCGAGCACCGAGCGCATCTCGCCGGGCAACCGTTGCCCCGATCCGCATTCGACCAGCGTCCCGACGATCGTGCGCACCATGCGATGCAGGAAGCCGTCGGCCGCGATTTCGACGCGCACCAGATCCCCGCGGCGTTCGATTTCCAGACGCCGCACGGTGCGGACCGTCACGCCGCCGTCCGGCAACGACGCGCAGAACGAGCGGAAATCGTGTTCGCCGCGCAGCGCCGCGGCGGCATCGCGCATCGCCGCGACGTCGACCGCGCGCCACACGCGATAGGCGCGCCGCGCTAGCAGCGGCGACGGCCGGCGATCCGCGAGCAGCGCGTAGACGTACGTTCTTTCGGTCGCGCTGAAACGCGCCGAGAATGCGCCGGCGACGACGGCCGCATCGCGCACGGCGACGTCGCTGGGCAGCATCGCGTTGAGCGCCAGATCCAGGCGATCGAACGGAAACGCGCGCGCCGTCGTAAACGACACGACTTGCCCGCACGCGTGCACGCCCGCATCGGTTCGCCCGGCGGCGGCGACCTTCACCGGTTCTTCGAAGAGGCGCGTCAGCGTCGTCTCCAAGACGTCCGCCACGGTCCGAAGGCGCGGCTGCCACTGAAAGCCGCTGAACGCGCTGCCGTCGTACTCGACGGTAAGGCGCACCGTGGTCACGCTATGGCGCCGGTTTCTCCGGGAGTCCGAGCGCTGCGCGCAGTTCGACCGTCGCTGCGGCGAAATCCGATTGGAAGCGCGGCTGCCGCAATAGCGCCGCGGCAATGACGGTCCCGGAAATCCAGCCCGCTTCGACGTCGCTGGGATAGTGGACGCCCGCAATGATGCGGCTTTCCGCAAAGATACTCGCGCGGGCGAAGAGCGCGTCGCGCTTCTCCGGGACCATCTGCGAGAGTAACACGGCGCTGCACGCTGCGAACGCTGCGTGGCCGCTGGGATACGATCCGTGCGTTTGCGGCGCGCCTGGAGGGCGCGGCCGCGCGAAGTGCGCCTTCGCCTGTTCGACGAGCGTTTCGGTGTCGGCGCCGGCGTGTCGAAAGAGTGCGGAGGTCAGCGGCAGACTCGCAGGAAGGAACTGCTTGCCGAGCACGCTCGAAAAGACGAAGATCGAACGGTGTTTGTCGGTCGCGACCTGAACGAGATCGGCATTCGTTCGCTGCGCCAGCGCCTCGCCAATTTTCTTCTCGTCATACCGCTCCAACGGCGAGTCGAGATTCGGCGGCGGCGCCAGCAATTGCGTGAGATTGACCGTTCCCGCCGGAAGGTAGTACGGCGCGATTGCCGTGTCTTTGGCGAGTACCGGAATCGCCGTCGCCGCAAACGAGGCCAGCAGCCACGCAATCGCGGAACGGCGGCGCATCAGCCGTGCTGCCGCTGCAGCGGAAATGCCAGCACTTCGCGCACGGAGTGCTGTCCCGTGAGCAGCATAATGAGGCGGTCGACGCCGATGCCGATGCCCGCGGTCGGCGGCATGCCGTATTCGAGCGCGCGCACGTAGTCCCAATCCGGCTCGGGAATCTCTTCATCGCCTTCGGCACGTTCGGCAATCTGCGCCTCAAACCGCACGCGCTGATCGTCGGGATCGTTGAGTTCGGTAAAGGCGTTGGAGATTTCCATGTTCGCGCAGAAGAGTTCGTAGCGTTCGACGAGATCCGGATCGCCGGGTTTGCGCTTGGCGAGCGGGGAGATGACGACCGGATAGTCGGTGACGAACGTCGGCTGCACCAGATGCGGCTCGAGCACGCGTTCGAAGATCTTGTCGAGCGCGTGGCCGTGCGTCGGCGACGCGGGCAGCCCGAGTTCCTGGAGAATCGCCGCGGCGCCGGCCGGATCGAGCAAACGATCGCGCGCGTACTTGCCGTCGCTGTAGCGCGCGATGCCGTCGAGATACGAAACGCGCGCGAACGGACGGTCGAACGATAGCGTGCGCTCCCCGTAGGTGAGCTCGCTCGCGGCGCCGGTGGCGACGGAGACGAGGTGCGCGATCAGCGCTTCGTTGAATTCCATCATGTCGCCCACGTCCCAGTACGCCGCGTAGAGTTCGAGCATCGTGAACTCCGGATTGTGGGTCGTGTCGATGCCTTCGTTGCGAAAGATCCGGCCGATTTCGTAGACGCGCTCGAGGCCGGCGACGATCAGCCGCTTGAGGTTGAGTTCGGTCGCGATGCGCAGCTGCATGATCCGGTCGAGCGCGTTGCAGTGCGTCGTGAAGGGCCGCGCCGCGGCACCGCCGGCGACGTGCAGCAGCGTCGGCGTCTCGATCTCGTAAAATCCTCGACCGTCGATGAATCTGCGCATCTCGGCAACGAGCCGGCTACGCGCCATAATCGTCTCGCGCACCCCGGGCGTGACGATCATGTCGACGTACCGCTGGCGATACCGTTTCTCGACGTCGACCAACCCGTGCCATTTGTCGGGCAACGGCATCAGCGCTTTCCCCAAGCACCGCGAACGTTGTAACGTGGAGCGTGATCTCGCCCATTTTCGAGCGAAACGCGTAGCCGCGCACGCCGACGAGGTCACCGCGGTCGAGGTGCTCCCACTGCCCGAACGCGTCGTCGCCGACTTCGTCTTTACGGACGTAGAGCTGCAGGCGACCGGTGCGGTCGGCAAGATCCGCAAAAACGGTCTTTCCCATGGTGCGCTTGGAAAGCACGCGTCCGGCGAGGCTCCAGCCTTCGGCCTCCGCACGCTGCCCGGGTTCGAGGAATCCGTAGCGCGCGGTCAGTTCTGCGGCGGTTGCGTCCACGTCGTAACGCGTGCGCGCAAACGGATCGTTGCCCGCAGAACGCAAAGCGGCCAGGTGTTCGCGCCTGGCCGCTACGAGCGCAGCTTCGGTTTTTCCGAGGTCGCCGTGATCGCCCAGCGTCAACTCGCTTTTTTCGTCGCCTTCTTCGGCGTGCTGCGCTTGATCGATTCGATCTTATATTTCGCCAAGCCGCGCGGGGTCGAGACGTCGACGGTCGCGCCCTTCTTGTGCCCGATCAGCGCGCTCCCCAGCGGCGATTCGTTCGAAATGCGCCGGTTGGATGGATCGGCTTCGGCCGAACCGACGATCGAAAATTCGTAGTTATCGTTCGTCTTGAGGTCTTTGACCTTAACGATCGCGCCCAGATGCACTTCGTCGGAGGCGTACTCCGACTCGTCGATGATGCGCGCATTGCGGATCATCGTCTCGAGCTTGAGGATGCGCCCTTCGATGAATGCCTGTTCCTGTTTCGCGTCCTCGTATTCCGCGTTTTCGCTCAGGTCGCCGTACTCTTTTGCCTGGCGGATGCGATCGTTCACTTCGCGCCGGTGCACCGTCTTGAGTTCGTCGAGCTCGAGCTCGAGCTTGGCCAAGCCCTCGGCGGTCAGGACGGTTTCTTTGTCGTTCAAATACAGCCCCTTACGACGGGATTCGCAAGCGAAAGCCGTCCGGATCCCTTGGAAGCGATAGCGCGCCCGCGGGCGCTGGCGCGGTGTGTTCGGGAGGTAAAATCCTTCCCCTTCCGCGCCGCCCGAGCGTCTTCTTCACGGGTTCCCTCACCCGAAACGGACGACGCGCGGCCGCAGTTGCAACTCGTGCAGCACGCGCTCGTAGTCGGCCGGCGTCACCTCGGCCCACGTTTTCCCGAGGAGCGCCAGCAGCGCGGCCTCGACCACGTTGGTACCGAACGAGCGCCCGCCGAACTCCGGCGTGGTCGTGACGAGCGTGCGAACGCCGCGCGATTTCAACTCGTCGAGATTCGCCGGCGTCACCGTGTTGGTCAGGACGAGTTTTCCGTCGAGGCGATCGGGCATGAATTGACGCATGAAATGGAAGTCGCCGGCGATGACGTCGGCTTCCTCGTAGTACTGCGGATACTTCGGGTCGGGCGCCTTCTCTTGTTTCTTACCGGTCGGGTAGAAGAACTGAAACGGCAGCTTGCAGGCGTCGGGCAGATACTTCTCCGCCATTTCTTCGAAGGTCTTGAGATCGCGCACCGGCATGTCTTTGTCGAGCGCGAAGATGAAGTCGCCGAAGAGCACGTCGGCGCCGGCGTCGACGAGCGCCTGCGCCATGCCGAAGCGATCGAGCGCGCTGACCATGAGCACGCGCTTGCCGCGCAGGTCGATGCGCAGGTCGTCTTGCAGAAACCGAACCGCCGCGCGCTCGAGCGTGTTCTTCAAGCCGCTGCCGTCGACGACCGGCGTCGTTTTCGCCGCCTCGAGCAGGCGCAGGCCGTCGCGCAGCGCGTAGCGATGACGGCCGGCGTAGAGGTACACGTCGATTCCGCCCAAGCCGATCGCATCGACCTTCCCGTCGAGCTCGCGCACCATCGCGATCGCCTCGTCCAACTTGCCGTCGGTGCCTTTGCGCGAGATGTCGAAGGTCTCGCCTAAAAGTTGCGTCTGCGCGCGGTGATCGCGCGTCGACGAACCCAGCGATACCGAGACGATCGTTTTCACGCGACCGCTCCCGCCTGCCGGCGCGCCGCGGCCGCCGCGCGAATCGAGGCGATTCGTTCGGGCGTAATGGCCGCATCGAACGCGCGCATGTCGGCCAACCTGAATCCGCAGCGCTCGGCCATCGACTGCATCTCCACAATCTTCGCGAGGTCGATCCCGCGGCCGAGCGTGTAGGGTTCGAAGCGGCCTTCGAGCGCAAGGACCATCGTCTCGCTCATGCACGCCAGCGCCGTTCGCGGCGGAAGATTCAAATCGAACTCGGTCCCGCGTTCGCGCACGCGTTCGAAACGCGGATTTCCCGGCACCAACATGTTGCCGCCCTCCGTGACGAGCACGTCCGGCCGCTCGGCGCGACGCGCCGGCTGACGTCGTGCGGAAGCGAGAGTTCGCACACGACGGCGCCGGTTTGCAAATCCTCAGGCTCGATTATGTCTTGCGTCGACGACGTCGCGGTCAGCACGAGTTGCGCCCGTCGCACCGCGTCGGAGATATTCGTCGTGATCGACGTTTCGCACGCAAGTTCGCCGGCGTTCGCGGCGTGAAACTTGCGCAACCGCGTTTCGTTGCGCGCAACCAGAATCAGGTGCTTGACGTGCGGCGCGATCAGACGCACGCAGGCGCCGCCGATCGAGCCCGTCGCTCCGACGACGACCGCCGTCGCTTGCGCGGGATCGATATCCATCTCGCTCGCCCCGCGGAAAAAGCTCTCCACGCCGGCAGCGATCGTCAGCGAGTTGCCGGTCGTCACGGGAATCGGCGAACGCTCGTTGATCGTTACGCCGCCGTCGCCGACGACGGCGGTGAACGCGCCCAGCCCCGCAACCTGCGCGCCGAGCTCCGCGCCGAGGTCGATCGCGGTGAGGATCCGGTCGTAGACCTCTTCGCGCGGAAGCGTCACCATCTGCTCGGGCAGCAGCGACGCCGAGACGAACCAGCCTTCGGTTTCGCGGCCGTCGGGCGCGCGCACGCCGGTCACGTGCACCGCCGTCCACGGCGGCATCCACTCCATGATCTTGCGCATGATCGCGTCGCCCTTGCCCTTGGCACCGGGCTCGTAGCGCGCCACGTCTTCGAGCGAGAGCGGATGAATGACGAAGCAGAATTTATTCATGTTTGACGGCGCTTGCTTCGGCTTCTTTCTTTGAGGGCGGCGAGCATCATCTCGCTGTTCTCGCGGACTTTTCTTTCGAGCGTCGGGCCGATCAGTTCGGCGAGCGTCGGCACGCCGAAATCGAAGTCGACGCCGAGGTTGACGTGCGTCGCGCCGTCGCGTTCGACGAACGTCCAGGCACCTTCGAACTTGTCGAGGTCGCCTTCGAGCAGTTTGTAGTCGATGCGCAAGCCATCGTCGTCGAAGCGATCCTCCTCGATCCATTCGATCGGCGCCTCTTCGACCAGCGTCTTCCAGCGCGAAATGACGCCGCTCGGCGTGGCGCTCGAGCACGACGACGATCTCGACGTCGGGCATGAACTCCGGAAAACGTTCCTGATCTTTGGCGAGTTCGTACACGATCCTAGCAGGTGCGGCGACCGTCGTCGCGGTTTCGACGTAAGGCAAAGGTATGTGTTCCTTACAATACGCCGAGCTTCTCGCGTGCAGTAGCCGCCCCTGCCCGCAACGCTTCGAGCGCCCGCTCGACTTCGGCTTCGGTGACGATCAACGGCGGCTCGAGCCGAATGACGCGCTGCGCGTTGAGCGTCCACGCCGCCGTTACGCCCGACTTGAGCATCTCCGGAATGATCCAGCCGCCGTACCCTTCGTTTGCGAGCTCGACGCCGACGACCAGACCCAGGCCGCGCACGTCGCGGACGACCGACGGAAACTCCGCCGCGATCGCCCGCGCGCCGGCGAGCAGCTGCTCGCCGCGCACGCGTGCGTTCTCCACCAGACCGTCTTCCTCGAGCACGTTCATCGCGGCGAGCGCCGCGGCGCACGCGAGTTCGTTGCCGCCGAACGTCGAGGTGTGGAGCAGCGGCGCCTTGCCGAAAGCGCGCGTCCACGCCTGCGGTCTTGCGATGAACGCACCGACCGGCATGACGCCGCCCGAGAGCCCTTTTGCGAGCGTCATCACGTCGGGAACGACGCCTTCGCGATCGCACGCGAAGCGATACCCGCACCGGCCGAGTCCGGTCTGCACTTCGTCGGCAACGAAGAGCGCGCCGGTGCGGTCGCACGCCGCGCGCGCCGCCGCGAGATATCCTAGCGGCGGAACGTTCACGCCGCCCTCGCCTTGCACGGGCTCGACGATGAACGCGGCGGCATCCTGCAGCGCGTCGTCCAGTACGCCGGCATCGGCGTACGGAACGTGTGCGAAGCCTTCGAGCAGCGGGCGGAACGGCGTCTGGAACGTTTCGCGGCCGCTGACCGAGAGCGCACCCATCGTCTTACCGTGAAACGCGTCGATCGTGCTGACGATTTTCGTGCGTCCGGTCGCGGCGCGCGCGAGTTTGATGGCGCCCTCGATCGCTTCGGTGCCGCTGTTGCACCAAAAGGAGATTTCGAGATCGCCGGGCGCGATTTCGGCCAAGCGTCGCGCCGCACGTCCGAGCATCACGTTGAACATCGTCTTACCCGAAAGCGACATTAACTCCATCTGCGCGCGCACCGCGTCGAGCACGCGCGGATGCGAATGGCCCAGCGTGAAGACGCCGTATCCGCCCGCGAAATCGAGGTACGCTTTCCCGTTTTGATCCCAGATCGTGCAGCCGCGTGCGCGCACCTCGACCGGCGACCCCGAGAGTTTCATCACCCGCGCCAGCGGCGGGTTGACGTATCGTTTGTAGTTTTCGTACGCCTCGGCGGCCAGTTCGGCAGGCGTCACGCGGCCGCGGGCTCGGCTTCGAACGATGCGATCGCCGACTCGATCAACGCGATCGCGTCGTCAGCGCGGTCGAGGTGCATCAAGCGCTCGCGCAGCGCGGCCGCGCCGGGCATGCCCTTGAGATAGAGCGCGACGTGCTTGCGCATCTGCGGGACGGCCCGGGCCTCGCCGAGTTCGCGCAGCATCGCGCGGTAGTGAACGATCGCGAAAGCCAAGCGGTCGGGCGCGCAAGGCAGCGGTTGCGCCGGACGCCCTTCCATGAGATCGCGAATCTGCGCGATGAGCCAGGGATTGCCGAGCGTCGCCCGCCCGAGCATGATGCCGTCGACGCCGCTGGTGCGCATGCGCTCGAGCGCGACGTGAGCGTCGTCGAGATCGCCGTTTCCGATCACCGGAATGTCGACGCTGCGCTTGAGCGCAGCGATGTGCTCCCAGTCGGCTTCACCTTTATAGAATTGTTTGGCGGTGCGCGCGTGCAGCGTCACGGCCTGCACGCCGGCCGACTGCGCGCGGCGTGCAACGTCGGCGTAGACGAGACTGTCGGCGCTCCAGCCCAGACGCATCTTCATCGTCACGGGACAGTCGACCGCGGCGACGACCGCGCGCATGATCGCTTCGCAACGGTCGGGATCGCGCAAGCACGCCGATCCGCCGTTCGTCTTGGTCACTTTGGGCGCGGGACAGCCGAAGTTGATGTCTACGATGTCGGCGCCGCATTCGCGCACGACTTTGGCGGCCTGCGCCATCACGGCGGGATCGTCGCCCCAGAGTTGCGTGGATACCGGCTTCTCCACGCCGTGCTGATCGATCATCTCCATCGTGCGGCGGCTGCCGAAACGCAGCGCGTTGGCCGAAACGAACTCGGTGACGGTAAGTCCCAACCCGAAGGGCTTATAGAGCGCTCGCATCGTCCGGTTGGTCACGCCGGACATCGGCGCGAGAACGAGCGGCGGCCAGACTTCGATCGGACCGATTTTCAGCGCGGGAACGGCCATAAGCGGATACTATACCACGGCCGTCAGCAGCGCCACCATGCCGGCCGGCACCCACAGCGCGCCTGCGCCCAACAGCCGCAGCCCAGCCGTTCCGGCGAACGCTCCCGCGAGGTATACCATCCAGACGCCGGCGTTGGCGCGCCCCTCGCTGCGCGCGACGGCGTCCGGCTCCGGGCGCCCGAGCAGCGTGTCGATCGCATGAACGATGGTTCCCGTCACGTAGGTCGTCGACACGCCTCCGACGCCGGAGCGAACCGCGAGCAGGCTCTGCAAACCCATCACGATGGAGAGCAACGCCACCGACAACGTGCGCGGAGCGTGCCCCCGTTGCAGCAACGCCGTCACCGCAAGCAACGCCGCGACGGCCGAGAGCAGCCACAGCGCACGGCGCCGGAAGTTCGCGCGGCCACGCAGCAGCAGTGCGGCGGCAAGTGCGCCGCCGACGAATGCGACGACCGAGATGAGCGGCAGCGTAACGCCGATGTTGCCGGGAAGCGCTCCGAACACCCGGCCGGCGATCGCCCCGCCGAGCAAGACGGTATTGCCCGTCATGTTCGCGGTGAAGACGCCGAAACCGAAGAACGCGACCGCATCGCCGTAGCCGGCGACGAGCGTCAATGCGCCGAGTACGACGTACGTGCGTGCGCCTATCGGCGGCGCCGTCACGCGCGGACCGATTCGTAAAACAGCCGCAGGCCGACCAAGCTGAGATGCGGGTCGACGGCGTCGACCACCGTCGTGTGGCGGGCGAACAGTTCTGCGAGACCCCCGGTCGCGACGACCCGCGCCGGCGCGGCGATTTCGCGCCGCATGCGCTCCACGATCGCTTCGGTCTGACCCGCGAAGCCGTAGACGATGCCGGAGCGCAGCGCGGCATCGGTCGTGCGTCCGATCGTGCGTTCCGGCGCGTCGAGCGCGACCTGCGGAAGTTTGGCGGTGCGCCCGACGAGCGCGTCGATCGAAATGGTAATGCCGGGCGCGATTGCGACGCCGAGATACTCTCCCGCCGGCGAAATGGCGACGAACACCGTCGCCGTGCCGTAACTCACCACGATCAGCGGCGCACCGAAGCGCGCGCGTCCGCCGATGGCGGCGGCGATCAGGTCCGCACCGGACTCCGCCGGATATTCGGTGAGGACCGGAAGCAGCCGCTGCTCGTGCGCGCGCAAAAACAACGGCGCTACGCCAAAGAAATGCCGGCACACGGCGTCGAGCACGGGATCGAGTTTCGGCACGACGCTGGCGATCGCAACGGCGGCGACCGCGCTCGGGTCTACCCCGCTCGCCGGCAAAGAGCTGCATGAAAGAACACGCCGTACTCGTCGGGCGTGCGCTTGACGTCGGTCGTCACGCGCCAGGTGTGCGTCAAGTCGCCCGCCTGCGTGAAGCAGCCGAGTTTCGTCTCGGTATTTCCGACGTCGATTGCCAGCAGCACGCCTTTACGAGGCTCCGTTTCGGAGTGACTCGATCGCATCGAGCAGTCTCACCGCAAGCGCATCCTTGCCCGCACGACCGAGTTCGCGACGCCCTTGCGCGCCCCAAAGCAGCGTCAACGCGTTCTCTCCCGTGCCGAATCCGCGTTCTTCGCGCACGTCGTTAACGGCAATCGCGTCGAGATGTTTGCGCACCAGCTTTTCGCGCGCGTTGCGTTCGTGATCGTCGGTTTCGGCCGCAAAACCGACGAGGAAACTCTTTCCCTTGCGTTCGCCGAGCGCGGCCAGGACATCGGGATTGCGCACCATGCGCACGACCACATCTTCAGGTGTCTTCTTCGTCTTCGATTCCGCGCGCCGTTCCGGCCGCCAGTCGGAGACGGCGGCGGCGGCGATGATGAGGTCGGCACCGGCGGCGCGCTCCATTGCGGCGTCGTAGAGTTCTTGCGCGGTCGTGACGCGCACGACGGTCACGCCGGGCGGAGATTCGAGCAACGTCGGGCCGAGCAGCAGCGTCACGTCGGCGCCGCGCAGCGCCGCTTCGCGCGCGAGCGCGATGCCCGTCGCGCCGGTCGACGCATTGCTGACGAAGCGCACCGGATCGAAGGCCTCGCGCGTGGGACCGGCCGTGATTGCGACGCGCAATCCGCTCAATGACGCGCGCCGCGCGAGCACCGCTTCGATGGCGTCGAGAATGCGTTCCTCGGCGGCCAAGCGGCCGACGCCGCTCTCACCCTCGGCCAAGTATCCGCGCTCCGGTTCGACGACTTCGTACCCGCGCGCGCGCAGCGCGGCGAGATTCGCACGCGTCGCCGGGTGTTCGTACATCGCATCGTTCATCGCCGGCGCCACAATCACCGGAATGCGCGCCGCCAGCAGTGCCGTCGTGAGCAGATCGTCGGCGATGCCGGCGGCGAGTTTGGCGATGACGTTCGCGGTCGCGGGTGCGACGACCGCGACCCGGGCTTCGCGCACGAGCCGGATGTGCGGAATGCGTTCGGGTGCGTCCCACAGCGACGAATACACCGGACGCGACGTCAGCGACGAAAACGTCAATGCGCCGACGAAGCGTTCGGCTTCTTCCGTGAGCACGACGTCGACGGCCGCACCGCGCTGCACGAGCGTGCTCGTGAGCGCCGCCGCCTTGTACGCCGCGATGCCTCCGGTGACGCCGAGAAAGATGCGCGCGCCCGCGATCACGCCGGAATCTTTCCATCCGGCGCGACGTAGAGGTTGTCGATCAGGCGCGTCGTTCCGAAATGCGCCGCGCCGATGACGAACGCCGGCGCTTCGAGCCGTTCGAGCGGCTCGAACGTCGTCGCCGAAACGACGTCGAAGTAGTCGGGAACGGCACGCGGCGTGAGCGTGGCGCGCGCTACGGCGTTCGCGTCTTCGCGGGAACGTCCACGCTCGAGCGCGTCGCGCATGGCGGTCAGCGCGCGGTAGAGCGTCGGTGCGTCGGCGCGCTGGCGTGCGTCGAGATATGCGTTGCGGCTCGACATCGCCAGTCCGTCGGACTCGCGAATCGTCGGGACGATCTCGACGCCGACGCCGAATGCGAGATCCGAAATCATCTTTTGCAAGCACGCACGTTTGCTGCGCGTCTTTCTGTCCGAGGTAGAGGACGTCGGGCCGGACGACGTGCAGCAGTTTTGCGACGACCGTCGCGACGCCGCTGAAGTGATGCGGCCGCACCACGCCTTCGTAGGTCTCCGCAACCGGTCCGACGTCGATGGACGTCGAGAAGCCGGCTGGATACATCTCGGCGTCGCCGGGCGCGAAAAGCGCATCGACGCCGGCCGCCGCGAGTATAGCGCGGTCGCCTTCGAGATCGCGCGGATAACGCGCGTAATCTTCGCTCGGACCGAACTGCAGCGGATTGACGAAGATCGAAACGGCGACCGACGCGCTGCGTTCGCGCGCGTATCGCAATAACTGCACGTGACCGTCGTGCAGCGCGCCCATCGTGGGAACGAAGCCGAGCGGTCGCGACAGCGCGTCGAAGAGCGCGCGGGCGCGCGCGACCGAAGTGACGATTTGCATGCGGCGATGGCCTACGCGCGCGTGACGCGCAGCACGGTGCGTCCGACGATGAATGGAGCGCCGACCGCAAGCGCGACGTCGCCGCAGACCACGCGCCCGTCGACCTTCGTGCCGTTGCGGCTGTCGAGATCGGTGAGTTTGAGCGCGCCGTCGTCTACCCGCAGCAGCGCGTGGCGGCGCGAAACGTAGCGGTCGAGCGCGATGCAGGCCCCGGCCACCGCGTCGTCTCGCCCGATCGTGATCTCGCGCTCGAACCCCCACGTCTTGCCGTCGAGGGGACCGCTGAGCACCTCGAGCAGATACATCGAGGTCACGCTTTCGTTAGCCGGGCCCGGAGGTCATGGCGAGGCAAAGCCGACGGCTCGTGCCGCCAAAAGCGCGCCGAGGCACGCGTGCGCGTACGTCACGCCGCCCTGAAGGTAGACCTCGTACGGCGGCCGCAGCGGCGCGTCGCACGAGAGTTCGATCGTCGCGCCCGCCACGAAGGCGCCGCTCGACATGACGACCGGCTCGGCATAGCCCGGCACCGCTCCCGGTTCGGGACGAAAGCGCGCGTTGACCGGCAACGATTCTTGCAGCCCGGCGGCAAAGCGCATGAGGCGTTCGGCAGAACCGAGGGCAATCGCCTGAACGATGTCGGTGCGGACCGTACCCGGTTTGGGCTCGACGCGATAGCCGAGTTCGGCGAACAATGCTGCGGCGAAATCGAGGCCGCGCAAACAGTGCTCGACGATCGACGGAGCCAGGAACAGACCCTGCACGAGCGCGCGACCGAACCCGAGGGTCGGGCCCAGCGCACCGCCGATGCCCGGCGCGTAGAGACGCGCGGCGACGCGTTCGACGAGATCGCCCCGCCCGACGACGTAGCCGCCCGCGGGTGCGATGGAGCCGCCGAGGTTCTTGATCAGCGAACCCATGGCGAGATCCGCGCCGACGTGCGTCGGCTCTCGCGCTTCGACCAGCTCGCCGTAACAGTTGTCGACGAGAATCGGCACGTCCGGGGCCTGCGCCTTCATCGCTTGGAACGCACGCGCGCACTCGCGCACGTGAAGCGACTTACGCGGTGCGTACCCGCGCGAGCGTTGTACGAAGATCGCAGACGGTTTTTCCGCGTCGATCGCGTGCAAGACCGCGGGCAGATCCACGCGTCCGTCCGGCAGCAACGCGATCTCGCGATACGCTACGCCCTGCGTGACCAGCGCGTGGGGTGCGTCGCAGATGGCGCTGCGCAGCGTGTCGTACGGCCGTCCGGTAACCGACAGCAGCGTGGTGCCTGCAGGCGCGCACGCCGCGAGGGCCGTCACGATCGCATGGGTCCCGCTTACGATCGAGAGACGCGCCAGCGCGCGCTCGGCCCCGAAGATCCGCGCGAGGAGCGATTCGTAACGCGCGCGCGCCGGATCGTCGTAGCCGTATCCGGTCGAGCCGTAGAGGTCGCTCTCGGCGAGGCCTTCGCGTGCAAACGCTTCGAGCACGTTGGCGGCAACCTCTCGTTGCGGTGCGTAGGCGATCGCCGCGGTCTCTTGCGCTGCGCGCAGCGCAGCGTCGCGCAGCCGCGCGTCGATACCGAAGCGCGCGCACAGCGTTTCGATCACGTTGCGGCTGCGTGACGCTCGTAGGCGCGGACGAACGGATAGTACATCAGCGCGGCCAGCACCACGTTCACCGCGGCCAGGACGATCGCGCGCACGTCCTGCGTCGCCAAATACGTCGACACGAACGTCGGGACCGACGACGGAACGTAAAAGGCCGCGCGCGAGACGAAGCCCGCCGCGACCGCGCCGTACGTAATCGTCGCCAAGACCAGCGGAACCGCGACGAACGGAATGACGAGATACGGATTGAAGACGATCGGCGCTCCGAAGATCAGCGGATCGTTGATATTGAACAGCGCCGGCAGGAGCGTCACGCGGCCGACGCGGCGCAGCCGCGGAACGCGCGAAACGCTCAGGAGCGCCGCCAGCGGAAGCGTCGCACCGGCACCGCCCGGGAAGACGAACAGGAACAGCGAGACGACGACGATGTACGGAAGCGGTGCGTGCACTGCGTACGCGTGGGTGTTTTGCATCTGCATCGTGAGATAGACCGGCGTGACGACCGTGGCGAGCATGGCCGGTCCGTGCACGCCGGCGGTCCATAGCAGCGTCTGCGCTAAAACGATCGCAATCAGCGCACCGTAGGTGTCGCCGAGTTGCGATATCGGGCGCATCGCCTCGGCGATGCCGGCCGCGATCGAGACGTTTGCGAGCGCGAGCGCCGCAAAGACGGCAAGCGCGGCCGCAGCTGCCAACCACGGTGCGCCCGCGCCGGCGCGGGCAAAGGCGGCCGCCAACGCGGCCGTAACGGCGCATGCCAGCATCGCGAGAAAAAGGCCGGATGCGCCGAGCGCGTGGAGATACGCAATCGGGTCCGGTCCGAACGGACGCGGAAGCGCGAGCGCGAAGCATCCGACGCCGGCGAGCAGCATGGGAAGCATCGCGTAACCCGTCGCGCGCGCGAGCCGGATGGGCAGCAAGATTGCCAAGACCGCCGCCATCGCGCCGAACGCCGGAAGCAGCGCCGCGGCGACGCGCAGACCGAGCGCCTCATGCGTCGAGAGTTGCGACGCGAAGATCGCGGCGAATGCCGCCAGCAACCCGATGAAACTCCACGGAAGCGCCTCCCGGACGGCCACGAAAAACGGCACGTCGCCGAGACGTCGCATCACCGGTACGGCGTGACGTTCGAACCAGAGGAAGAGCGGGGAAGTGTCCGAGCTGCTCGAGCCGTCAGAGCCGGCGGACGACGGCTTCGACGCGGCCGATGATCTCGACATCGTTCGCGTAGATTGGCGCCATCTCACGATTCTCCGGCTGAAGACGAATCCGGTTGCGCTCGCGATAGAAACGCTTGACGGTCGCCTCGCCCTCGATCATTGCGACGACGACCTCGCCGTTGTCGGCGGTGCGCTGAGGACGCACCACGATCAAATCGCCGTCGAGTATTGCGGCCTCCACCATGGAATCGCCCTGGACGCGCAGCATGAACGCGTGGGAGCCGCGCGGCACGAAACCGGCCGGCAGCACGAACTCGCCTTCGATGTTCTCGGCCGCGGTGATCGGAACGCCGGCGGCGACCTTGCCGAGAACCGGCATCACCACCGTCTCAGGCGGCGCCATTTCGGAAGCCTGCGGCACGGCTCGCAGCGCTCGCGGCTTGGTGGGGTCGCGCGAGATAAGCCCTCGCCGCTCGAGCGCCTTGAGGTGGGCGTGGATCGTTGAGGAAGATGAAAGCCCGACCTTCTCGCCGATCTCGCGGACCGATGGCGGGTATCCGCGCTCCGCTTTAAAGTCGGCGATGGCCTGAAGGATACGGCGCTGCCGCTCGGTTGCAGGCTTTTCGATGGTATTGACGCCCATGAAGGATCCCCCAAAAAATCCGGACGCTCTCTGCGAGAGTGCCTGGCGTATGGCACTAGGGCCGGGTATAACTCTACCACAAAGCCGCCCGCTGAGGCAAACATACGTTCGAGAAATCCCTTGACAGCCGAAGGCGACGATATGGTAAAATCTAGTGGACGAACAGGCGTTTGCCACAAAATATGGGATACGAGAGGAGAGAAACGACGATGACCAGGCGTAAACGGTTGACCCTCATGCCGGTAATCGTGCTCGCCGCGTTGAGCCTCATGGTGGCACTCCCGACCCTTTCGGGCATGCGGCTCTATGCCGCAACGGCCGAGCGCTATACAACGGTTACGGTCCATCCAGGCGACACGCTTTGGTCGATCGCCTCAGACCATGGCGGCAGCGGCGACATTCAAGATGCCATCGATCGCATCAGCGCCGTCAACCACCTCCGCGGCGCGAGCCTTCAACCCGGCCAACACCTGCGTATCCCGCTGACGTCATCCTAAGCGGAGCTGCTCTTGCGTCATCCCTGAGCCGCGGGAGCTCCTCTCGTGTCATCCTGAGCGAAGCGCCCAACTATGTCATCCTGAGCGAAGCACCGCAGGCGCGCAGTCGAAGGACGAGGACGCCTCAGGCGGCCTCTTTTTTTCGTCGGCCCTAGTTCGTCCCAAACTACGCCTGACGGCGGGAGACGAGCATGATGCCGTGACCGCTATGTTCGTCGAGAAATGCGAACCCTTCCATCATCCACGAATCGAGGCCGCCGGCGGAATGCTTGGCGACCTCGCGTACGACGTGGATACGATCGCGCAGCCACTGCAGCTCGGATCGGGTCGTCACCGGAAAGACCGCGACCTCACAGTCTTCGCACTTGTATCCGTACTGCATCGCGGCTCGCGCTTCGATGCAGGAGGCAAAGCCCCCGCTCACGCGCTTATGGCAGAAAAAAGCCCCCGCTCTTGCGAGCGGGGGCTTCGGGTCAGACTCGGATTCGGCTCAGAGCTTGACCTGAGCCTGGAAGTAGACCTGGAACGGAATCGAGTTATACAGCGGCTGATACGATTGGTTGAAGACCGCTGGATAGCCGGCCGTTCCGTTTTGCGGAGCGTGCGGGTTGTTTCCGTAGAAGAAACCCGCGCCCGGTGATTGCCTAGGTAGTAGAAGCCGTTGGGAGCGTACGCACACACGATGTTGTTCGGCTTGTATGCGGCCGTCCACGGCATCGGCGTTCCGCCGAAGCACTCGTTGAGGATGTTCGCCAGCGTGGCGACCACGTGCACCCGGGGCGTCACGTCGTAGCCGAACTGCATGCCCATGTTGAGCTGCCACGGTTCGCGATAGTTCGCAAGACCGTCGAACGTACCGGTTTGCGGATTCGGGATTGACAAGATAACCCGAAGGCGCGAACGTCGACGCGGTGCAGTACTGGTAGTTCGCGAAAGCGCCGGTCGGCGACCCCTTCAGTCCGGGAACCGTATGGCCTTGGTTGCCGAAGCAGTCGCGCGGATCGAGCCCCGTCACCGCCAGCGGCGAGCCGTAGGTGTTGCCCTCGTTGAGGAGCATGTTGATCGACGCCGTGAACTTGTCGTGTTTGTAGTTGAGGAACCCGGCGAAGACATTGGGATTGATCGCCGTCTGCGTCACCGTGTCCGGCGCACTCTGCGGCGGGTTGTTCGCGTACGCGTCGTACCAGCCGTTGCGATCGAGCAGCGCTTGCTCCGCGTAGTGGTAGTAGGGATTCGCGATCGTCGCCCTACGGCCGCATTGGTTTGTGGTTTGCACCGGAGCGTTGCGTTCCATTCGGACCCCCGCCGTTGATGCAGTAAAACGGCGCGCCGCCGCCCTTCTTGGTCAGAGCGTTGAACACCGAGATGTAGCTGTTGATGACGTCGATGGCGTTCGACCCGTTGGCCAGCGTGCTGTATTTGATTTTCGCGCTGGTGAACGTGTACGACAGCTGCCCCGAGAGACCGTTACGCGTCGGATCGCCCTTCTGCACGGCCAGTTCGACGCCGGCGGTCTGCTGCGTTGCAGCGTTGATGCCGGATGCGAAGTTGCCGCCGAGCGAGACGGTCACGAGTTGATTGGTCGTCCAGCGGAAGAACGGAGAGACTTTGAACGTCCAATCGGTGCCCTTGAGGTGCTTTTCGTACGAGAGGTCGTAGTTGTTCGACGTTTGCACCGGGTTGTCGTGGCCGGGATTGGTGAAGCCGAGCCCCCAGAAGTGCTGGAAGTCGAACTTCGCCATGCCTAAACCCGATACGTTCTGGTACTGCTCGAACGCAGTTTCCGTCGGTTGCGTGTAGCGGCCGTAGCTGAACCGCAGCACGTCGTCCGGGTCGAACGTATAGGTGCCGCCGACGCGCGGCGACCACAGCGGATGCGAGAACCCGGTCGGGCTCGTGCTGCTGAAGAGGCCGCTGCCGTTTTGACCGTTGGGATGGCGTGCCTGCTGGCCCGACGGCGAGATGAACGGATGTCCCGGCGACGAGTAGCAGAGGCCCGGCATCTCCCCGCTGCCCGGCGTATTGGGAATGACCTGCGGTCCCGCGTTACCCGGCGGGGTGCCGGGCGCGACGGGAACGAGGATCGGCTGGCCGGTTTTCGGATCGTAGCAATAGCCGTTCTGCGCTTGCGCGAACCAGAAGTTCGACTCCGGGTTCGACGTTTGCGGAAGCTGGTAGACGTAGCTTTCGAAGCGGACGCCGGCGTTGATGTCCCAGCGATCCGTCGGGCGCCATTCGTCTTGCAGCGCAACCGACGCGAACTGTGGCACCACGTTGTTGATCGTGCCGTATCCGTCGGGAACGGTGACGATCGTCGTGGCTCCGGCTTTACACGCGGCGCTTCCGACTAAGCCCGGGTTTCCGGTCGATCCGGAAGTCTGAGCGCACGGGTTGTTCGACGTGTAGGCGATTGGACTGCCGCTTGCGTTGAAGAACGAGCCCGTCGGCGTGCCGTACGTGCCGCCGGTGCTCGAGAGCAGGCAGTTCGACGACGAGCCGGTCTGGAGGCTGTAACAGTTGCCGTGCGAGTCGACGAAGTTCGTCGGATGCGACGGCGCGCCGTACCACTGGTTGTTCCAGCGCACGACGCTCGCGGTCGTGTAGTTGGCGGTCAACTGCAACAGGTTTTCCGCGTTGATTTGATCCGCCCCCATCAACTGGAGGCCGCGGGTGTGGGTGCTGAGCTCGTAATCCGGCGACGGATAGCCGAAACCGGCGTCGTTGTAGCCGTACGCGGTCACCGCTTCGTTGCCGAAGTTAAAGTTGCTCATCAGCCAGTTGGAGTAGAACGAGTAGCCCATCAACCGCACGTACGCCGTCGAACCGAAGTTCTTCTGATACTGCAGTTTAATGACCGATCCGTTGTTCCACGTCGTGTCGCGCCCGTCGATCGGGACGCCGCCATGGAACGGATGGGCCGGCTGGCTCGGCGCCGAGTAGTTGATGACGTTTGCCGTCGACGACGACTGCCCGAACGTCGTACCCGGACCGAACACGTGCGTGTCGACGTACGGAAGCGTTGACGTTCCCGTGGTCGCGCAGCCTACGAAGAAGATCGCTTCGTATCCGCATAGGTCTTTGTACGGACCGTTCGAGCCCGGATAGGTGGTGATGCCGAAGTCGGCAGCGATGTTCTGCCACCCCGGGAAGCCCTGGTTGATGTACGCCTCGCCGCCTTGGTCGGCTACGCTGGAGCCGAAGAACTGATGGTAGGCGAAGTTGTAGTACAGGAGCTGCACGTCGTCTTTGCCCGCGTCGTTGTGATGCGGGATGCCGAAGTGGAAGTTGGCGACGTTTTCGCGGTCCGACGTGTTGACGGGCAATCCCAAGAAGCCCGAACCCGACCACGGCGTGTAGAGATTACACGTCGGCTGGCTCGGGAACTTCTGCGTCTTCTCGCCGCCAAGAAGCCCGAACGTCGGGTCGTATCCGAGCGATCCGGACGGCGCGCCGTTCGGACCGCACGTCGAGAACGTGCCCTGCGGGATAGAACGACAGCGTGCTCGCGTAGGCGTTAAAGACCGACGAGAAGATGCCGTTCGGGCCGCTTCCGTCGATCGGCTGATTGGCGCCGTTGGTGTCGTCCAGCGTGTTGTACATTTGGTTGCTGCCCTGAATACCGACGTACCAGGAGAACAGCCGGTCGGGGGTCGCGCCGCCGGCTTCGACGGCGGCCTTGTGATAGAACGCGGGCGTCCCAATACCGAGCGTGGCTTGGGCGTAACCCGGGAAGGTGCCGGTCTTGATGACTTGGTTGATGTAGCCGGCAAGCGTGGCCGACGTACCGCCGGCCGGCGATCCGCCGGTGTAGATTTCGGTCTCTTGCGATCCAAGGCTCGACAGCGAGTTGGCGTTGTAGTTGTCGAACGCTCGGTTCACGGGAACGCCGTCGTACTCGTAGCCGACTTGGCTGTACGACGATCCGCGAATGTAGTAGACCTGGCCGAAGCCGTAGTTACCGATTTGTGAGACGACGCCCGGCTGCGAATAAATCGCAGAATAGGCGCTGTCGAGGTTACCGCCGCCGCCGATGCCCTGGACGGTGGCTTGTGTTGCGGCGTTTACCGAGTAAACGTCCGCGGTCGTACCCGATTTTACGAGGTTTCCGGCCGCGCGGGCGCTCACGTTGGCAATCGTCTTCAGTCCCTTTTCCATCTTGATCGTGATGGTCTGAGACTGGTCGGCGAAGACCGTGACGCCCGGAGTAGCCGAGGGGTTGAAGCCTTCCTTCGTCACCGACACGGTGTACGTGTCCGGAGACAACGAAAGGAAGGTGAAGTGCCCACTGGAGTCAGTGGTGGCGGTTATGGTTTGCGATGCCGAGGCCGCTTTCACGGCCGCGCCGGCAATCGGAGCTCCGTTTGTGTCTGTTATCTGGCCGCTCAGCCTTCCAGTCGTTCCCGCCAGTACCCATGTTGCCTGGCAAAGGAAAGCGACAAGAAGGGCGAGCGCCACGCAGACCTGACGGAGGGTGCGCGATCTGCTCATGTTTTGCCCTCGATCAGCAGTGTATGGCTTGACGCCACTCGAGGACGAGCCGGGGCCAAATTTCGGCCTCAGCGGAATCCCAGGTGACGCAATCGAGGCACTTTCCTGGCCTCGGCGTCCGTTCCTTTAGAATCTTTTAAGATGAAAGCGGGCTCGTTTAGACCGCGGAAGCCAACCGTTGTGCCAGCAAGGCGGGTATCTGCGACGGCCGCTCCGCGACCGGGAACGCCGGCCGCCCGGAAGGCATCGATTTTGCTCTGCGCCGTACCAAAGCCGCCCGAGATGATCGCGCCCGCATGTCCGAGCGACTTGCCGGGCGGGGCATTGCGGCCGCCGACAAACGCGACGACCGGCGTCTGCGGCAGGTGCTCGCGCACGTACGCCGCCGCGTCCTCTTCGTCGGAGCCGCCGATTTCACCGCAGATCACAATCGCTTTGGTCTGCGAGTCGTTCTGGAACTCCCGAAGGCAATCGACGAAGGTCGTGCCGATGATCGGGTCGCCGCCGATGCCGACGCACGTCGACTGTCCGAATCCGGCGCGCGTGAGGCCGTCGACCACCTCGTAGGTCAATGTCCCGGAGCGCGAGATCAAGCCGACGTCGCCTTCGGCAAAGACGTGCCCCGGCATGATGCCCACCGACGCCTTTCCCGGAGAGATCAGCCCGGGACAGTTGGGGCCGATGATGCGCATGCCGGGAGTCGAACCGACGACCTTCAGCACGTCGTGCACCGGCACGCCTTCGGTGATGCAGACGGCCACGCCGATACCGGCATCGTAGGCCTCATAGAGTGCGTCGGCTGCAAAGGGCGGCGGAACGAAGATGCAGGTGTGGGTTGCGCCGGTCGCGGCGACCGCCTCCCGGACCGTGTCGAAGACCGGCAGTCCGTGCGGCGTCTTTTGACCGCCTTTGCCGGGCGTCACGCCGCCGACGACGTTCGTGCCGTATCGGACCATCCGATCGGTGTGGTACGAACCTTCCGCGCCGGTGATGCCCTGGACGATCACCTTGCTGTTCTTGTCTAAGAAAATGCTCATTGGGCGGCCGTCTCTCTCGCGCGACCGGCTATCTCGACGGCGCGGGCCGCGCCTTCGTCCATGGTTTCGACCGGCGTCATTCCCGCGTCGGCCAGAATGCGGCGCCCCTCTTTTTCGTTCGTTCCCGTCAGGCGAATGACGAGCGGGATCTTTCGCGACTTCGTCGTCGCAAGCGCCTCGACGATGCCGCGCGCCACTTCGTCGCCGCGCGTGATTCCGCCGAAGATGTTGATGAAGAACGCCGTCGCCGGCGTGTGATTCACGACGAGTTCGTAGCAGTTTCGCACGCGCTCCGCGTTGGCGCCGCCGCCGACGTCCAGAAAGTTCGCGACCTTGCCGCCGGCAAAGTTCACGGCGTCCATCGTGGCCATCGCAAGGCCCGCGCCGTTGGCCATCGTGCCGACGTTCCCGTCGAAGCGGCGGAAGTTCCGAATCCCCAGCCCCGATTCCGCGGCCAGCTTTTCGTCTTCGTCGAGCGGCAGCGACTTCTGCCACTCGGCGAACTCGGGATGCCGGAAGAGCGCATCGTCGTCGAGTTCGACCTTCGCATCGGATGCGATGACGCGGCCGTCCGCCGTCAGCGCCAGCGGATTGATTTCGACGAGTTTCGCGCCGTAGCGAAAGAACACGTCGTACAGCGATGCCAGAATCGCTGGAAACTGTTTGCGATAACCAGGATCCAGCTCCGCGTCGAACGCGAGTTCGCGTCCGATGAACGGCGAGTATCCGATCGCCGTGTCGACGAAAAACTTCGCAATCGACTCGGGATGCTGCTCGGAGACTTCTTCGATGTCCATGCCGCCGAAGCGGCTCACCATGATGACGGGTTTTTTCGTCGCGCGGTCGATCGCGATCGCGCAATACGCCTCTTTCGCAATCGGCAGCTTTGCTTCGACGAGCAGCGAGTTGATCGGTTCGCCGTCGGGATTCTGCCGGTTCGGCGGCATCGGCGTTGCAAGAATATCTTCGGCGACCGCGCGCCCCTGCTCGGCCCCCTGCGCGAACTTGATCTTGCCGGCTTTACCGCGTCCACCCATGAGGACTTGCGCTTTGACGACCCACTCGCCGGCGACGTGTTCGAGGAACTCCGCGACTTCGCGCGGCGTGACGGCGTGACGGCTCTCCGGCACGGGAATGCCGGCACGGCGAAATAGTTCCTTTCCTTGGTACTCCATCAGGTTCACGGTACGGGATGTGCTCCTTATGCAGGTGTGGGCGCGTTATTTTCCCATCAGCGCGCGCGCGATGATGAGTTGTTGGATCTCCGAGGTGCCTTCGTAGATTTCGGTGATCTTCGCGTCGCGATAGTGGCGTTCGACCGGAAACTCGGTCGTGTACCCGTATCCACCGTGTATTTGCAACGCTTCCGACGCATGCTTGCGCGCCGCGGTCGATGCGAAGAGTTTCGCTTTGCTCGCTTCGATCGTGAACGGCCGTCCCGCATCGGCGAGCGCCGCAGCGCGGTAGATCAGCAGACGCGCCGCGTCCAGATCGGTCGCCATCTGCGCGATCTTGAACGAAACGCCCTCGAATGCTCCGATCGCGCGGCCGAACGCATGGCGCTCCTTCGCGAATGCAACCGATTCGTCGAGACACGCGGCGAGAATGCCGGCCGCCTGCGCCGCGATGCCGATTCGTCCCGACGTCAGCGCGGTCATCGCGCTGCCGAAGCCTTCGCCCTCCTCACCCAGAAGCGCGTCGGAAACGACGGGAACGTCGTCGAATGCGACGTCGCACGTATTGCTCGTGTGAATGCCGAGTTTCTCGGTCACGCGTTCGACGGCGATGCCCGGCAACGCGGAGTCGATCAGAAACGCGCTGACGCCGCGCGCTCCCGGACCGCCGGTGCGGAACATCCCCATCATCACGCCGCAATAACTGCCGTTCGTGCACCACTGCTTGCGTCCGTTCAAACGGTAGCCGTTGCCGTCACGCCCCGCGCTCGCGCGAATCGCGGCGGCATCCGATCCGGCGTCCGGTTCGGTCAGAGCGAATCCCGCCAGCACGTCTTCGGCGGCAAGACGCGGAAGCCACGCGCGCTTCTGCGCTTCGGTACCGAGCTTGAGAATCGCGGCGCAGATCATCGAGTGCACCGACACCGTCACCGCGGCGCCCGCGTCGACGCGCGCCAACTCCTCGATCGCGAGCGCGTACGACACATAGTCGGCGCCGCCTCCGCCGTATTCCTCCGGAACGAGGATACCCATGATGCCGGCGTCGGTAAGTTTCGTGTAGAGTTCGCGCGGGAAGGCGTGCTCGCGGTCCCAGCGAGCGACGTGGGGCGCGATTTCGCGCTGCGCGACTTCGGCCGTCAGCGCTGCGATCTCGCGCTGCTCGTCGCTCAAACCGAACTGTTCGCGGGCCGGCGTGATCATGCGTACGTGTAGAAACCGCGGCCGCTCTTTTTCCCGAGCCAGCCCGCAGCGACGTACTGACGCAGCAGCGGACACGCGCGGTACTTCGAATCGGCGAAACCCGTATACAAGACGTCCATGATCGCCAAGCAGGTGTCCAAACCAATGAAATCGGCCAGCGTCAGCGGCCCCATCGGATGGTTCATGCCGAGCTTCATCACCGTGTCGACCGCTTCCGGAGTCGCAACGCCCTCGTACACGGCGTAGATCGCCTCGTTGATCATCGGCATCAGCACGCGATTCGATACGAAGCCCGGGAAGTCGCGCACTTCGACCGGCGTCTTCCCCATCTGCTCGGCCAGCGCGCGCGTAAAGTCGTACGTCTCTTGCGACGTCGCGACGCCGCGAATGATCTCGACCAGTTGCATCACCGGCACGGGGTTCATGAAATGCATGCCGATGACGCGCTCGGGCCGGCGCGTCGCGGCACCTAGTACGGTGATCGAAATCGACGACGTGTTGCTGGCGAGGATCGCTTGCGGCCCGCACGCGTCGTCGAGCGCGCGGAAGATCGCCAGCTTCGTGTCGAGATGCTCGGTCGCCGCTTCGATCGCGAGGTCGACGTCGAACGACGAGATCGCGGGCGCCGAAACGATGCGTCCGAGGATTTCCGTGCGGCCGGTTTCGGTCAGCCGTCCCTTCTCGACGCTGCGCGCAAGGTTCTTTCCAATCCCTGCGATGCCGCGTTCGACGAGGTCGGCGCAACGATCGTTGAGCAGCACGCTATGTCCGGCGGCCGCCGCGACTTGCGCGATACCCGAGCCCATCTGCCCCGCACCGATGACGGCAATTTTCAATTCAAGCGCGTTTCGAAGCCGTGCGGTTATCCGACCCGCACCAGCAGCGCGTCGCCCTGGCCGCCGCCCGAACAGATCGAGGCGATGCCGTAGCCGCCGCCGCGCTTGCGCAGTTGGTTGATCAAGGTGCCGACGAACCGCGCTCCGGATGCGCCGATCGGATGACCCATTGCGACCGCGCCGCCAAACTGATTGATCTCGCCTTCGTCCAGGCCGAGATTGCGCGCCGACGAAATCGCCACGGCGGAGAAGGCTTCGTTGATCTCCCACACGGCGATGTCGCTGCGCGAGAGCCCGTGCGATCGAGCAGTTTCTGCGCCGCCATCGCCGGCGTCAAGCAGATGTACGGCGAATCCCATGCGACCGTGGCGTGCTCTTCAATCGTGGCGAGCGCCTCGTATCCGTGTTGCGCCGCATAGTCGGCGTCGGCGAGAATGAGCGCCGCCGCACCGTCGTTCACGCCCGGCGCGTTGCCCGCCGTGATCGTGCCGTCGCGCTCGAGCGGCTGCAGTTTCGCCATCGATTCCAAACTTGCGTCGCCGCGAACCGCTTCGTCGCGATCGACGAGCGCCGACGGTTCGTTCCCGGTCACGAACGGCGCCATACGCTTCGTAGTCGAGCGTAAACTGTTGCGAGGGTTCGTGCTCCCAGACGCGGCTGCGCGCACCGCCGGCGGCCGCCGGAACGCGCGCTTGTCCGCGCCGCGGCAGCGCGTCGACGACGACTTTGCCTTTGGCTTTCGTCGCCACTTTTACCGGCACGATCTCGTCGGCGAAACGTCCGGCATCATGCGTCGCCGCCGTGCGCTGATGGCTCGCGAACGCGAACCGGTCTTGCTCTTCGCGCGTCAATCCCAATTCGTTGGCGACCTTACTGCCTTGCGATGCCATCGTCATCGGGAAATACTGATCCCACAGTCCGTCGTAGATCATCGCGTCGATCAGCGTTCCGTCGCCGAAGCGGTAGCCGCAGCGCGCGTCGCGCAGCAGATAGGGCGCGTTCGACATCGACTCCATGCCGCCGGCGGCAATCACCGCGTTCGCGCCGGCATTGATCGCGCGCATCGCGTGCACGACCGCAACGAGTCCCGACGCGCAAACCTTGTTGACCGTCTCGGCCGTCATGGTCTTGGCGAGCCCGGCTTTGAAGACGACTTGGCGCGCCGGATTCTGACCGACGCCCGCCTGCAGAACTTCGCCGAACATCACGTGCTCGACTTCGGTCGGATCGATTTCGCGCGTTCGATCGCGCCGGACAGCGCAACCGCTCCGAGCGTCGTCGCAGTGAGCGGGGCCAGACCGCCGCCGAGTTTGCCGAACGGCGTACGAGCCGTCGAGAGCACGACGGCTTTGGAACGGGTATTCATCATAGCCCGCGACCCTTCGCGCGCGCTCCCGGCCTCACCTAGGCTCCGTTCCGCATTGAAAAGGTTGCCGGCGGCGGCTCGTGCGCGTTCGGGACGCTCGGGCAGCCCCTATTTCAGTGCCTCACGACGATGGGGCAATTGTCGCATTCGAATTGAATGGTCGCATGCGTGATGCCGAAATCGGATTCAAGGCAGCGATTGATGTCGCGTAAGACGTCGGTCGCTTCGCTCAGGCGGCGGTCGTCGAGCAGCACGTGCGCGGAGAGCGCGTGCGAGCCGCTGGCGATCGACCAGACGTGCAGGTCGTGAACGCCGGTGACGCCGCCGATGCGCTCGAGGCGCGCGACCAGATCCGGCGCGTCGACGTCGCCGGGCACGCTCTCGAGCAACACGTTGGTCGCGTCGCGCATCAAGCGAACGACGCCCGTGACGATGATCGCCGCGACGAAGAGCGAGAGCGCCGGATCGATCCAGGCCGCGTGCGTGAAGGCGATGACGATGCCGCCCGCGATGACGGCGGCGGCGCCGAGAACGTCGCCCAACACGTGGAACAGCGCCGCACGCACGTTGAGATCGCTGCCACCCTGCCGGTGCAGCACCACGCCGACGCAGACGTTGAGCGAGAGACCGATTGCGGCGACCACCGTCATCGTGAGCGCGTGCGGCTCGACCGGCGTGCCGAAACGGCGAATCGCCTCATACGCGATGACCAGGGTGGCGACGAGCAGCAGCGTTCCGTTGACGAGCGCGCCCAGCACTTCGATGCGTCCGTAACCGTACGTGCGGCGCGGGTCGGCGGGGCGCGCAGCGCCGAATGCGGCGATCAACGCGATCGTCAACGCGAAGAGATCCATGCAGACGTGGACCGCGTCGCTCGTCAGCGCGAGGCTGCGCGAGCGTATGCCGCCCCAGAACTCGAGCGCCGCGACCAACGCCGTCACGCATAATGCGAAAACGAGGCCGGCGCGGGGCTTCATCGCCTTTACGCTTTCAATGCCTTCAACGCCAGCGCCGCGAGCATCGCGCCGAACGTCGCGAACGTGCGGCTTTCGGCTTCTTTGATGACGGAAGGCCGCCACGTGCCTCTTCCGCCGCCGGCCGGTTCGAGTCGCGGAATCACCGGAGGAACCTCGGCGCAATACGCATCGAACGCTTCGCCGAACTGCGATCTGAGAAAACCTTCTTCGTGCGGCACGATCGTCGCATAGACGCCGGCCATTGCGGCGAGCGAACCCGCGACCAGCGCCAAACGCGCCAACGGTGAATTACGGCCCGTGAACGCGATCGCGAAGCCGGCCGCCGTGACGAAGTTGCCGACGTACAGCGGGTTGCGCACGTACGCGTACGGCCCGGCGGTGACCAGTTCCGGCGCCGTCACTTCGTCGCCGCGCGTGGTGACGCCGGAGTATCCGACCGCCCAGCAGCGCACGAGTTCGCCTGCGATTGCCAGCGGAAGTCCGAGCGTGACGCTCAGCGCGCTCGGCTTTCCGAACGCCGTCAACGCGACGGCCGGCACGGCCAGCAGCGCGCCGCGATTTTTGAAGACGAAGGCTTGCACCGAGCCGGTCATGCGGTCCAAGGGTTACCCGCGGGAGCGCGGATTCCCCATGCGTGAGCGTACACTTCGCGCAGCGAACGTTCGAGCGGGATCGCGGGCGCCCAGCCGCAGCGCGAGCGCAACTTTTCCGCGCTGCCGAAGAACACCGGCACGTCGAGCGGACGAAACCGCTGCGGATCCTCACGGACCTCCACGGCCACGCCGGCGATGTGAATCAAATCGCGCAGAAGGTCGCGCACTTTGACCGGCGTTCCGCTGCACACGTTATACGTTTCGCCGCCGACGCCGTCGCGGGCGAGGGCGCAATACGCATCAACGACGTCGCGCACGTCGAGAAAATCGCGCGCGGCGTTCGAGATTGCCGACCATGAGCAGCGGCTCGCCGCCGGCGGCGATCGCAGCGAGTTGCGCTGCCAGCGACGGCACGACGAAACGTTCGCTCTGCCCCGGCCCGATATGATTGAACGCACGCGCGACGACTACGTCCATTCCGAACGCGCGCGACTCCGCCATGAGAATCGCTTCGGCGGCACACTTACTCGCAGCGTACGGCGTTGCCGGACGCGGTTCGAGCGTTTCGCGCAGCGGAAAATCGGCGGCGTCGCGCGCGCCGTAGACTTCCGCCGAACTCGTAAACAGAATGCGCGGCATCGGCGCGCCGGCGGCCGCGTACTCGCGCACCGCCTGCGTCAGCCGCGCGGTACCGATCGCATTCGTTTCATAGGTCGCGGCCGGCGACGAAAACGAATCCGGCACGAACGTCTGCGCCGCCAAGTGGAAGACGACGTCGGGACGCCCGATATCGAGCGCCGCGCGAAGCGAAGCAACGTCTGCCAAGTCGAGTGGAACGAAGCCCCCGATGTCGTTTTCGTGCGGGCCGCCGCACTCCAGCGTCTCGTAACCCTCACGGCGCAGCGCGCCCACCAAATAGCGCCCGACGAAGCCGCTCGCCCCCGTGACCAGCGCGCGCACGCGTCGTTAAGCCGGGGCGCGTTCGGCGAGTCGGTCGAGGTCGGCCCTTACCATCGTCTCTACCAGCTGCTCGAAGCTCACCTCGGGAACCCAGCCGAGATTTCGGCGCGCTTTGCTCGCGTCGCCGATCAGCACGTCCACTTCGGCGGGCCGAACGAAGCGCGGATCGATGACGACGTAGGGTTCGTACGAACCCAGGCCGGCCGATTCGAACGCAATTCGCACGAAATCGCGGACGCTGTGCGTGCGGCCGGTCGCAATGACGTAGTCGTCGGGCTCGTCGGCTTGCAGCATCAGCCACATGGCGCGCACGTAATCGCCGGCATAGCCCCAGTCGCGTTGCGCGTCGAGATTTCCGAGCGCGAGCCTATCGGCGAGACCGAGTTTGATGCGCGCGACGCCGTCGGTAATCTTGCGCGTGACGAACTCTTTGCCCCGGCGCGCGCTCTCGTGGTTGAAGAGCATTCCGCTGCAGGCGTACATGCCGTACGATTCGCGGTAGTTCACCGTGATCCAGTGCCCGTAGACTTTGGCCACGCCGTAGGGGCTGCGAGGATAGAATGGCGTCGTCTCGGTCTGCGGCACCTCGACCACTTTGCCGAACATCTCCGAACTCGAAGCCTGATAGAACCGCACGGGACGGCTGCAATGACGGATCGCCTCGAGCGCGCGGGTCACGCCCAGCGCGGTGAACTCGCCGGTCAGCACCGGCTGACTCCACGACGCGGGAACGAACGACTGCGCGGCGAGATTGTAGAACTCGTCGGGCTGCACGTCGTTGACGATTGCCGTCATCGACGTCTGGTCGAGCAGATCGCCCGAGACGATATCGACGTCGCCGACGATGTGCTCGATGCGTTCGTGCACCTCGGTGCTCGTGCGGCGCGTCATGCCGACGACGCGATAGCCCTTCTCCAACAGCAGTTCGGCGAGATAGGAGCCGTCCTGCCCCGTGATTCCGGTTATCAGCGCGGTCTTTTTCACGTCGCCTGCGCTCCGATCGAAACGGGTCGCCGGGCGAGCCGCGCAGCCAGCGTCACGGCAACGAACGCTGCGACCTCGCTCGGCAGCGTGCCGCGGCCGAAGCCGGCGTCGTAGCCCATCTCGCCGGCCATCAGGTTGGTGACGCGAGGGCCGCCGCAAATCAACACGATCCGATCGCGCAGGTTCTCGGCTTCGAGCAGCTCGGCCAGCTGCGTGAAGTTCTTGAGATCGCTGCCCTTCTGCGTCACGACTTGCGAAGCCAGAATGGCGTCGACGTCGCGCTGTTTTGCAAACGTCACCAGATCTTCGACGGCGACTTGACTCCCGAGATTGAAGGTCTCGAATCCGCGATAGCGTTCCAGTCCGTAGTCGCCCTTATACCCTTTCATGTTCAGGATCGCGTCGATGCCGACCGTGTGCGCGTCGGTGCCGATGCACGCGCCGGCCACGCGCACCTTCCGTCCGATCCGCTCGTTGACGTAGGCGTCGATTTCTTCCATGCTCATCGCATGCGAGCGAGCCGACGGCGCTTGGATCGATTCCGCGTCGATGCCGTGCGGCGTGCTCGCATAGACGACGAAGAACGAAAATCCTTCGGCAATGCGCCGGCCGTCGACGACCTGCACGTCGCGCAGCCCCATCTTTACGGCGAGTTGGCGCGCGGCTTCGTCGGCCGCCTCGCTCCATTCGATGGGAAGCGTGAACGACAGCTGCACCTTACCGTCGTTCACGGTGTCGCCGTACGGTTTGACCAGACCGCTCACGCCGTCACCGGTTCGCCGCGCAGCGCGCGCACAAATGGATTGACGTAGCCGGCGGCGCGTTCGAAGACGCCGTCGAAGCCGCGGCCGCCGTCCGGCGAGCGCTTCACGTCGGCGAACGTCGCGGCGTCGATCGCCTCCATCAATCCGAGATCGGCGACGCGTTCGAGCAGCGCTTCGCAACCGGCCAGCACGTCGTCGGCGCGCCGCTCGATGCGGCCGCCCGGGCGCACGCTGATTTCGTCGCCGAAATGGCGCGCGGTGTTCATGATGTAGCGCGCGTTCTCCAGCGACAGCGCGCGGTCGGCAAGGTACGGCGTGTGAATCGCCTCGGTGAGCATGCCGCAGAGATGAATCGTTTGTCCGGTCATCACCGACGTCAAGTTGAAGAGCGCGTCGATGAGATGACCTTTGAAGACGTCGCCGGTCATGTGTTTGGTGGGCGGCATGTACTTGAGCGGTGCGTCGGGGAAGATCTGCCGTTCGAGCTGCGCCTGTGCGACTTGGTAGAGGAAGCCGTCCTGGAGATCCGGATCGATTTCGTATGCGTCGCCCAGGCCGATCTGCTCGTCGGGCAGTCCGGCGCGGTGCGCGAACTCCTCGTTGATGAACTGCGAAGCCAGCACCGCGGGCGCTTGCTCGACGGCGTCGGCGGTCGTGAGGTAGTTGTCTTCGCCGGTGTTGATGATGATGCCCGAATACGCGTTGAGCGCGCGGCTGAAGTGCTGGTCGATGAACGTGCGCTTCATGTTGATGTCGCGGAAGAGAATGCCGTACATCGAGTCGTTGAGCAGCATGTCGAGCCGCTCGATCGCAGCCATCGCCGCGATCTCGGGCATGCAGAGGCCGCTCGCGTAGTTGGTGAGCATCACGTAGCGCCCGAGTTTTTCCGAGACCTCGTCGAGCGCCGCGCGCATGATGCGGAAGTTCGCCTGCGTCGCGTAGGTGCCGCCGAAGCCTTCGGTCGTCGGCCCGTACGGCACGAAGTCGAGCAGCGATTGTCCGGTCGAGCGGATGACCGCGATGACTTGGGCGCCGGCTTCGGCGGCGGCCACCGCCGCAGTGCGGTCTTCGTAGATGTTGCCGCTGGCGACGATCACGTACAGCAGCGGCGCGGGCTCCTGCGGAAGACGTTCGAGCAACGCACTGCGCTCGGCGCGGCGCGAACGCAGGTGTGAGAGCGCCGCCTCGACGTGCGGCCGCAACGCGCCGGCGTCGCGGCCCCGTCGGGGACGTCGTCGAAATCGGCCAGCGCGCGGCTTCCGCCCGCAATCGCCTCGCCGAGGGTCGCCGGCGTGAGACCCGTTTCGGCGATCGCCCGGCCGAAGGCCAGCGCAACGCCGCGGCTGCGCTGGGCGGCGGTCAGCGAGTCGACGATCAGATTCGGGGCGGGAACGTCGTCGCGACCGACCCCGTCGACGCCCAGCAAGCGCAGCACCGCCCGCTCGACCGAGACCGTCGAATGGCCGTCGATGAACTCCTCGACGGGCGCGACGATAGCGGCCGCCAGCGTGCGGCAGCGGTCGACGGCGGCGCGGTCGATGCGGATCTCCACGGGAGAGTCTTTGGCTTACGGGGCTGAAGGCGCCTTGCCGCGCGCGGAGAGCGCGAGGTAGGCCGCGATGACCTTCTTGCCACGAGGGCATGTCGAAGCCCAGATCGGCGAGTTTGCGGCTCTCCAATGCGGAGAAGGCCGGACGCCGGGCGGGCATCTTCCACTGGTCCGCCGAGATGCGCTCGACGCTCGCCGCCACGCCCGCCTGCGCGAGCGCCTCGCGCGCAAAGTCGTACCAGCTGACCGGTCCGACGTTGGCGGCGTGATAGAGGCCGGCTGCGCCCGCCTCCACCAAGCGCCCGCAGCGCCGCCGCCAGATGGCCGGCGAAGGTCGGCGACGCGAAGACGTCATCCACGATCCGCAGCGGTTCTCCCGACCGGCCCTGCGCGATGACGCGATCGACGAACGTATAGCCTTTGCTCGCCGAAGGGCGGACGCCGTAGACGCCGCACGTCCGCACCACCAGGGCGTCCGAGCCGAGCGCTTCGGTCAGCAGCTCGCCGGCGAGCTTCGAGACGCCGTACGCGGAAATCGGGTGCACCGGGTCCTCCTCCCGGTACGGCCGCGCCGATGTACCGTCAAAGACGTAGTCGCTGCTGACGGTGACGAAGCGAACGCCCCGCCCGCCGCACAGCCGCGCGGCTCGTCCGACCGCAAGCGCGTTCACGGCGAGCGCGCGTTCCGGCTCCAGCTCGCACTGGTCGACGTTGTGAAAGGCCGAGCAGTTTACGACGGCTTCAGGCTGATGGCGTTCGAGCGCGGCCGCAAGCGCGCCGGTATCTTCCAGGTCGAGATCCGCGTGCGGCGGCGCAATCAACGTCCAGTCGGTCCAGTGGCGCCGAATCTCGGTTCCGAGCTGTCCCGAGCCGCCGACGACCAGCGCCCGCCTCACGGCCGGGTCGCCGCCGTTGCGCGTTGTCCGTGCAGCGACTGCCAACCCAACGCGCACGCTACCGCGATCGCGGTCAGCGCGTTTCCGATGGCGACGATGTGCACGACCTGTTCCAACGACGCATGCATCGCCGCAATAGCGAGCAGCGTTCCCGCAACGCCGACGAGCAGCGGGGCCGCAAACGCGATGCGGTGCGTCGCGATGCCGTAGGCACCGAGCACGCTGCTAAGCGCAAGGAACGTCATCGCCGCGCTATAGGGCAGCAACAGCGGCGCGGCCGCATCGAAAGCGTGACCGACGAGCGCGTGCAGCAGCACGATGCCGAAGAGCCGAACCGCAATCAGCCCGGCCACCGAGATGCCCAGGAGCAAGGCGACGCACATCGCCAACGCGTCGCGCGTGCGTTCGCCGCGGACGTGACGCTCGGTGGCTTGCGGCAGCAGCACGGTCGGAACGAAACCGACGAAGTACAGCAGGATCTTTCCGGCCAGCGATGCTGCCGAATAGATGCCGGCTTGCTCGGGATCGAAGAAATGTTTGACGAGGATCACGTCCGCCGATCCGATCAAGGCGCCGGCCAGCGTAATCGCGGCCGCGCCGATGCCGCTGATCGCGATGCGCCGCCAATCGTAGTGAATGATGCAGCCTTCGACCGCACGGAAACGAGCCGTCAGGTTGAACGCAATCGCGGTCGCGCCGCCGATCGCCCCGCACAAAAAGCCGAGCATGCCGCCCAGCAAGGTCAGGCCGACGGCCGTGAAGAGCACGACGCCGGCGACTTTGGCAACGCCGTCGGCGACACAGGATCGCGCGAATCCGGCGAAGTCTTGCGTCCCTTGCGCGACCGCGCGCAGTACCAAACTCAGCAGCAGCGTGCCGCCGAGAACGGCCACGAGCGGAACGATCCACGGCGGCGCGTGGAGGAACGCCGCTGCCGCCCGCATGGTCACCAGGGAGACGGCCACGTAGATCGCACCGAGAATTCCGAAAGCGCGCGCGACGTCAACGACCAGCCGGCGCACGTGCCGGTCGTCGTGCAGCACGCGAAACTCGGCGGCAAATCGTGCAATGACGGGCGCCGCCAGATTCGCCGGGACGGCCAGAATCGTGCTCGTTGAAATTAAGGCGTAGAGAATGCCGTAGTCGTCAACGCCGATACGCCGGCTGGCGACCGCGTGGAAGGCGAATCCGCCCAGATTGAGCACCATCGTGGCGGCAAAAACCAGCACTCCCTGGCGCACCATAATGCTGCCTTGAAGCCGGGCAATGCCGCGATCGATCAAGCCCGAAACTGACGCCATGGCCTGTTGCCCCGTCTCCCAAGTGAGCGAATCCCTTCGTCCGGCCTACGAGGAAGGGTCTCCCGAATCCCTTTTGAACGGGGCTGGCCATGCACGTCGAGCAGCTCCCGGTCGCGGGCGCGTTGGCGCTCACGCTGCCGGCGTATTCCGACGAACGCGGCTTTTTCAAAGAAACGTACTCCTCGACGCGCTATAGCGATGCCGGGGTTCCCGACCAGTTCGTGCAGGACAACGTCTCGTTCTCGCACCGCAACGTGCTGCGCGGCCTTCACGGCGCGCGCGGCATGAGCAAGCTGGTCGGCGTGCTCGCCGGAGAGGCGTATGACGTGATGGTCGACGTGCGGCCCGAAAGCCCGACGCGCGGTCGCTGGCACGGCGAGACGCTGCGCGCCGGCGAACACCGTCAACTCTACGTTCCGGCCGGCTGCCTGCACGGCTTCGTGGCGTTGACCGACGGCGTCATCTTCCTTTACAAGCAGAGCGCCCTGTACGACCCGGCTGCGGAGTTCGGCGTTCGCTTCGACGACCCGGACCTCGGCGTTGCGTGGCCGGTCGACGCGTCGCAGGCCATCGTGTCGGCCAAGGACGCAGCGAACCCGAGCGCTCGCTCCCTGGGCCTGCTCGCAAACCGCTGAAGCGTAACAAACGCGGCTGCATGCGGGTAGACCTCCGCTAGAGACACCCACCGGTGACGGATGAAGAGTTAGTCTCACGAGTTCGCGAGGGAGAAAGGGAGCTTTTCGCGGTGCTGGTCGAGCGCTACAAGCGCGGAATTGCAAACTTCGTCGGCGCGAGCCTCCGCGACGCTGCCGACGTGGCCGACCTCTCGCAAGAGACGTTCCTGCGCGCGTACGCGCATTTGGGAACGTTCAATCCGCAACTCGGAAAGTTCTCGACCTGGATCTATCAAATCGCGCGCAACGTCGTTCGCACGCATCTGGGCCGATCGCTGCGCCGTCCCGTCGCGCAACCGCTTTCCGAGGATCAAACGCTCGAGAACTCGCTTCCCGATCCGTCGCGCGAGGCCGATCCGGCCGGCGGCGTGTTGCGCGAGGAAGCCGAGCGCCAACTCCGCGCGGCGCTGGCGGAGCTCCCCGAACGAACGCGCACGGTGCTCGCCTTGCGGTATTTCGACAGCATGGAGTATCACACGATCGCCAGTACGCTCGGGCTTTCGCTGGGCAACGTCAAGACGCTGATCCACCGCGGTAAGATCGCGCTGGCCAAGAAGCTGCGCGAGATCGAAGAGCGCGCCGTGCCGGGCAGAGGAGGGCCGCGTGCGCTGCTCCTGGTGTGAGCCGCTGCTCGATGCGTACGTCGAGGGAACGCTCGACGCGGCGCAGACCGGCGCGATGGCGGCGCACTTGCGCACGTGTACGGCGTGCGATGCCGCGCATCGCCGGCTGCGCGTCGTCGACGCGCTGCTCATGACGGCGCGCGCGCCCGAGCTTGCGCGCGGACTTCACCGGACACGTGATGACGGCGGTGCGCTTGCTGCCCGCTCCCGCACCGCTGCGTAAGCCGCTGCTTCCGCTTGCGGCGTTCTATCTCGTTGCGGCGTGGATCGTGACGGGCGCGGCCCTGACATTCCTGCGGCCGCACCTGCCGCTCGGCGCGCGTCACCGGAGCTCTGCAAAGTGTCGGCGCGGGCGGTCGCACAAGGATCGCACGCGATTTGGCCGATCGCGCCGTTTGCGCTGCCGGCAGTCGTGAGCGTGCTCGTCGTCGACGTGCTGCTCTTCGCCGCGGTGTTCGTGTTCTATCGCCGCGTCCGGCCGCGGCTGCGCGCCTATCTCGCCGCGCCGGTGGAGGCCGCATGATCTTGCAAGTCCGCCGCCGTCGCGACCCTCTTTCTTGCACTTTTTGCGGCCTTCGCCGCGCCGGCGCGCGCCGGGTCGAGCGTCTATCACGGCGGCACGTACGTGGGTTCGGTGGTCGTCGAGCCCGGGCAAATGGTCAAGGGCGATCTCACCGTCATCGCCGGCGATGCGACGATTGCCGGCATGGTCGACGGCAACGTCGTCGTCATTGGCGGCGACCTCTACGAGCGTCCCGGCGCGGTCATCACCGGACAAGTCAACACCGTCGGCGGCGACGTCGTCAGCGCGGTGGTGCCGTGGTCCTCGCCGCCCGATCGGCGGCCGCCGTTCGCCGATTACCGCATGCTCTGGCACATCGCGTCGGATCTCGTCGTCGTGCTCTTCTTCCTGATTTTCCCGATGCGCACGCGCATCGCGCTCGACCGCCTCGAACGCCATCCGGGGCTTTGCGCCGCGGTTGGACTCTTCGGTTGGGTCGCCGTACTGCCGCTCGCGCTGTTGCTGCTCTGCACGATCGTGCTGATTCCGTTCATCGTCCTCGAAGGCGTCGCGATCGTCGGCGCGATCTTCCTCGGGAAAGCGGCGCTCGGGCTTCTCGTCGGCCGTCGGCTGTGCGAGCTGATCAAGCCGTCGAGCACGCCGGCGCCCCTCGTCGCGCTGATCGCCGGCTTGGTACTCGTCACCGCGGCCGAACTCGTCCCGGTCATCGGTATCCTCGTGACGGTCTTCGTCTTCCTCATCGGCATGGGCGCGGCAATCCTGGCGTTCACCGGCGAGCCGCTCGTCGGGCCCAGCGCCGCGCCGCGGCCACCGCTGAGCGGACCCCCGGTGCCCACTGGCTAACTAGCCTCCCGTGACGACGGTCTCCCGGGCGGCCAAGTTCGCGGCACGCACCGCGCATCTTCGCGCATCGACGATTCGCGAGATGCTCAAGGTGACGCAGCAGCCCGACGTGATCTCGTTCGGCGGCGGACTTCCCGCGCCCGAACTCTTCCCCACGCAAGGCATCGCCGATGCGTCTGCGCGCGTCATGGAGCGACGCGGCGCGGCGGCGCTTCAGTACAGCGTTACCGAGGGCATTCCCGAAATGCGCCGCTGGGTAGCGGAGCGGCTCTCGCGCCGCACCAATCGCACCTTCGAAGCCGACGACGTTACCATCGTCAACGGCTCTCAGCAGGGGCTCGACCTCGTCGGAAAAATTTTCCTCGATCCGGGCGATCACGTCGTCCTCGAACATCCGTCGTATCTCGGCGCGATTCAAGCGTTCGACGCGTATCAGGCGCGTTATCTCACGGTCGAAACCGACGACGACGGCGCCATTCCGGAGTCGCTGGAGCGCGTGCTCGATCGCGCCGATCCATTTCCGAAGTTCGTCTACCTCGTCCCGAACTTTCAAAATCCGACCGGACGGACGCTGGCGCGAGAGCGCCGCGAGCGTATCGTTCGCATCTGCGAGCGTTACGATCTGCCGATCGTCGAGGACGATCCGTACGGCGAACTGCGCTTCGAAGGCGAAGATCTTCCGCCGCTCGCTTCGTATCCCAGCGCCGCGCCGATTCTCTACTCGGGCACCGGCAGCAAGATTATGTCGCCCGGAATGCGCGTTGCGTGGCTGGTGGTGCCGGACGAAGAAATCCGCGAAAAGATCGTGCTCGCCAAACAGGGTTCGGATCTGCACAGCGGCACCTTCGCGCAATACGTCTTCCACGAATACGTCAGCGACGAAGCGGAGTTCGCCAGACACGTTGCGACGATCGCGCGTACGTACCGTCAACGCCGTGACGTCATGGCCGAAGCACTCTCCGCTTTCGCCTCGACCGGACTGCATTTCGTGCCGCCGCACGGTGGAATGTTTCTCTGGGTTACGCTTCCCGGGAGCGATACCACCGATTTGCTCGCGGTTTGCGCCGAGCAAAAAGTCGTTTTCGTGCCGGGGGTGAGTTTCTATCCGAGCCGCGACGTACACGACGGCATGCGCCTGAACTTTTCCAATGCCTCGGAAGAGATGATACGCGTGGGCATCGAACGTCTCGGTCACGCCATCGGCACGTCCAAGCGTTAGTGTCAGTGCTGTTGTAAGGAGGACTTCGCGTGTCACAAGGATTGGTCGTCGGCATCTTCCCCGGAAACGACTCCGCGGCTATCGAGAGCGCGCTGAGCGCGCAGCAGATCGACCTGAGCAAGGTGAAGGTCCTCCGCAGCGCTTCCGCCTCGACTCCCGAGGACGAATCGTCCGAACTCGACTTTGTCGACGTCGTCGAATCAATGGATTCCAACAGCCTTTCCGACGACATGACCAAGGGCATGGGCATCATGGGGGATTCGGGCGGCACCGGCGTTCCGATGGGCCGCAGCGCCTCGCTTTCGTCGTTCTCATCGCGGGGCGCGACCAAAAACTATCTCACCGGTTTATCCGTGCCCGACGACGAGGCTGAAAACTTCAACGAAGCCATCGAGGCCGGCCGCTCGGTCATCGCCTATCCCGATGCCGGCGCGGACTCCGACAAGATCGCGGCGGCGTTTCGGGCCGCGGGCCTGCGCAACGTTCGCTCGTATTAGGGAACCTCAGGACCGCGCCCACTGGAAAGCGGCGTGACCGCCAACGAATTTTTTCTCCGGTTGGGTGCGGCGGCGCTCGCAGGCATCGTAATCGGTTTCGAGCGCCAGTGGCGGCAGCGTGCAGCCGGACTCCACACGAGCAGCCTTGTAGCAACCGGTGCCGCACTCTTCGCGTTACTCGACACGTCGTTGAACAGCGGCGATACGACGCGCATCGTCGCCGGCGTCGTCACCGGGGTAGGTTTCATCGCGGGCGGAGTCATTCTGCGTGCTGGGGCGGGCGTGACGGGCCTCAACACCGCGGCGACGATTTGGGCCACTGCCGCGGTCGGTGCCGCCGCCGGCTTTGGGTTATGGACGCAGGCCGCCGCCGGTACTGCCGCCATCGTGTTTTTGAACCTGCTGCTTCAGCCGCTCGCCGACGCTATCGATGCGCGAGCGCAACGCTCCGGGAAAGAATGAATGCGAGCGACGAAAGCGTCACGATTGCCGTCACGGTCCAACCGGCCCATGCCACCGCCGCGCGGATCGGCCGGTCGCGCATCACCGTCCGATTGCGCGCGACGAGCATCGTAAAGACGAGCGTGACGGCCGTCGCCAGTCCGGCAGCCACCGACGCCCAGTAGAGCAGCCACATCGTCGGAACGGGAATCATCGCAATCGCCGCAGCCACGGCCAGCGAAAGGAAGATGGCGCCGTAAAATTCGCGGGCTTCGCGGGGCCGGTTCGCAAGGCCGTAGTTCCACCCGAAGGTTTGCGCGACGACGTATCCGTTCGTCGCCGCGATGACCGGCAGTGCGATCGCCGCCGATGCGAGCAGCCCGATCCCGAACAGTATCTCGGCGCCCGATCCGGCCAACGGCTTGAGCGCAGCTGCCGCATCGGCCGCAGTGCGAATCGGGGTGCCCTCGCTTCCCCACGACGCCGCCGTTGCCACGAGAATGAATAGAAAACTCGAGCCGGCGACGAGCATACCCAACACCGCGTCGGCATTGAACGCACCGAACTGCGCGGGTTCGGGACGGCGTTGCGCTACTTCGATCGACTCCCAATAGTAGACGTATCCGGTGAGCGTCGTTCCAAGCAACGCGAGCGCGCCCGTGACGAACGCAGGCGACGCGCTCCAATGCGGAACGGCAATGTGGCGCAGTACGTCGAGCCAGTTCGGTCGCGCCAGCATCGCGCTGGCAATGTAACAGAGGAATATCAGCGTAAACGTTGCGAGCGTGCGCTCGATGCGCACGTACGATTTCGTCGCGAGCAGCCAGAAGGCAACGGCGGCCAGCGGAACGACGAAATACTCGAAGGGAATACGCGTAAGCAACGTCAACGCTTGCGCTCCGGCTTGCACGTCGGCCCCGAGCGTTACGATGCCGATGCCGGCGATCGCCGCCGCGGCGATGGTCGCCGGAACGCGCCCGTATGACTGTACGATCGCCTGCTGCAGGCTCATTTGCGACGCGGACGCCACCGATGCCGCAACCCACTGAATCACCGCAAGCATCGGGAGTAGCAGCACGACGAGCCATGCCAGACCGTAGCCCGTTGCGGCAGCGACGACGGCAATCGCGCCGACCGTGTCGGATCGTTGGCGGAAGCTCCCGCTACGAGTCCTGGGCCGAATCCTCGAACGAAACCGCGCGCCCGTGGCGTGCGGCGCACGTCGTCAGCCTTCGTCTCGGACGCAGCGGAATCCAAGGTGCGACATGCCGGTGTCGATCATTTGCGGCGAGCGCGCCGCAGGGCGGAAGCGCAAGCAGTATCCGGGCGAACACAAAAACGACCCGCCCTTGAGCACTCTGCGAGGAATACGAATCTGTGGTTGGCACGGATCGTAGCTTCGTTCGCGCGCGTCACCGCCACAGCACGGAGATGCGACGCCGCGATCGGTCGTATACCAATCCGACGTCCACTCCCACACGTTGCCCGCCATGTCGAAGAGTCCGTATCCATTTGCTGCAAACGATCCGACCGGCACGGTTCCGGGACCGCGGCGGGCGGTGCTCTTCCACGGAAACTCGCCCTGCCAGGTGTTCGCGGCCGGCTTTCCGTTCGGTTCCATCTCGTCGCCCCACACGAAGTCTTTGCCGTCGAGTCCCCCGCGCGCGGCGAATTCCCATTCCGTTTCGGTGGGTAGGCGCTTACCGGCCCATCGCGCGTAGGCGTCCACGTCTTCCCATGCTACATGGACGACCGGATGATCGGGGCGGGACGCACTGGAACTGCCCGGGCCCTCGGGATGCTTCCAAAACGCGCCGGGCACCCACGACCACCACTGCGCGTAGTCGCGCAGATTCACCGGGCCCCCGGTCATGTGAAAAACCATCGAACCCGGGACGAGATTCTCGGCCGGCGCGCCCGGGAAATCGGCTGCGTCTGGAACGCGCTCGGCGACCGTCACGTATCCGGTCTTGCGCACGAACTTCGCAAAGTCGGCGTTCGTCACCGCGTACGCATCGATCCAGTACCCGTCGTCGATGCGTACCTCGCGCGCCGGCGCCTCCTCGGGATAGAACCGGTCCGACCCCATGCGGAACGCCGCGGGTTCGATCCAAATCATTCCGTCGCGCACGTTGCTACTCTAACGCGTTAGTCGTGGCGGTCGAACTCGGCCGCAAGGCCCTCGCCAAGCCGCTTGCGGTCTTTCTCGCCTACGGTCAGCGGGGCGGGTTCCCACGGCTCCCACTCTTCCCAGCCCAGCGCCTGCGACGTCAGCCGGAAGCCAAACCCGACGACGAACGCAATGGCCGTCGAAGATATCACCGACATGCCGAAAGTTTGATTGCAAAGCACGTATGCGGTGCCGGTCAAAATCGCCGCCAACACGAAGAACTCGCCGCGTACCAGCTGTTTTGGAACCACCAGGCAGGCGACGTCGATGATCCAGCGCCCAGCCGTCGTCGCGATGACGCCGATGACGACGGCCGCAATATACCCGAGATTCGCGTGAAGCGCGGCTTGCGCGCCGACGATCGCGTACCACGGAAGTGAGAACGCCGTCATGAACTGGAACAAACCGTCTTTGAATCGCTGGGCGCTGACGTAATCGATGAGCAGCGCCAGCGCGGCTGCGGTGAAGCAGAAGATCAAATACCACGGATTCTCTAGCGGCGACGGGATCTTATTGACGAGCACGTCGCGCACGATGCCGCCGCCTATGCCGCCCGCATATGCGAGAATGATGATCCCGATAACCGTAAAATGCCTGTAGTGATCGGGCCTGCGGGCCAGCAACGCGCCGTTGAACGCATTCGTCGTAGCCGCAATAAGTGAGATGACGTCGACGGTCGTCAGCGTCCAGATGCCGAACTTCGAAACGATCAGCGGCGTCATGCGACCACCTTCGCCGTTTTTGCATAGTACGCACCCAGAATCGTCACGAGAACGAACTGGATGATAAAGTAGACGAGCACCGTGGCGGCGACTTGGTCGCTTTGGAAGTTCGACGTCGCGACGAGTGCGCCGAGACCGACGTTACGAAGCGCCGTGCCGAGCGAGAGCACCCGCCGGTCCTGACGCGCCGGGCCGCCGAGCAGCCATCCGGCGCCCAGCGAAACGAGCACGGTGCAGAGCATCGCCCACATGCCGTTGGATCCGTACACCGATGCGATGGAGTGGACGAGCTTCGGCGCCAGGACCGCGATCAAGGCGATCGCCGCCGCGAAAAACACGATCTCCAACGGTCTTCCCAATCGTTGCGCCGCTGCCGGCGAGCGCTCGCCAACGAGCATTCCCAGCAGCAGGGGCAGAAACTGGAACAGCACGAGCGTCACCAGAAACTGTCCGAGCGGAACGTGCGCCGAAGCTCCCGGCGGAAGCACGAGGGCTGCGGTGATCGGGATGGTGAGAATCGACAGCAGCGGCAGCACGAAGGCCAGCTCCACCGCCAGCGCGAGACGGCCGCCGCGCTTTCGCACCTGCGCCAGCACGAAAGGCACGCCGGGCGCGATCGCCATGAGTAGAAAACCCGTCTCGACCTCGACGGGCAAGCGGAAGAGCCGCGCGAGACCGTACCCGGCCGCAGGAACGATGAGAAAGTTTGCAATCAACACACGAACGAGCAGACTGGCGTTCTTGAAAATCTCGACGAGGTGCGCGCGATTGACCTGCAGGCCGGCGCCGAACGTCAGCGACGCCAGCATGATTGCCGCGAGGATTCGTTCGATGATCACAAGCTACTCCCGCACGCGTTCGAGTGGTACGATCACATGGCAGCCTTTGCGCAGAGGTCGCCTGCTTCTCGCAACCGCGCATCGCTCCCTCCCCTTGCGGCAGCACTTACGACGCATTGAAAACGATCTGGTCCCATTCCCACAATTGCTTGAAAAAATCGCGCGCGAACGTCCGGTCTTCGGCGTCTCCGCAAATTTCTGCGATGGTTCGTTCGCCGTCCACAGCTGCAAGGAGGCGTTCTTGTCGCGCGCTCACGGGAAGATAGAGATCGGTATCGACGTGGTTCCGGTTAATGAGCACGGCCGCGGCACCGGCGGGAAGGCGTTCGCGCACGGCGATCGTTCCGGGCACCGCAATGGGAACGTATCCAAGCCAGTCGTCGCCGTCGAAACGGACCGCGCGCGGTGCGGACGCATCGTCGCTGACGTATGCGATCGCGCTGTGACGCGCCATCGTCCCGCGAAATAATTCCATCGCCGCGTACTGCGCTTGGCGCGGAAGCCGCGCAAGCACGGCGGCGTGCGGCGTCGAGGCCGGCCCCCCGCACGCCGGAAGGTAGGGTGCTTGGCGGACCCATCGCGCGAATGTGAATCCACCACGATCGAGCAGCTCGAAGAACTGCGCGACGTCGTACGCACGATCGCGCGGATGCAGCAGCGCGTCGGCCAGCGCGTCCGGATTTAAAAAATCCGGCGAGGCACGCAGCAACGGTACGAGCGGATGATCGGCGGGGAGCGCCTCGAGGGTCGCGGCGAGATCGCGAATCTCCGCGCTCGACCAGCCAATCCCGAGGCGGCGGCAGTACTCCTGCAGCATGTAGACGCCCGCGCGCCCGTACGGCGCGTAGACCATGACGTTCAGTGCACCGCCGGAACGTACCGCCGCGCGAATCGCACGTAATCCCGCGACCGGATCCGCCAGATGATGGAGCACGCCGGTACATACGGCAAAGTCGAAGCGTTCGCCGAGTTCGTTCACGCTTTCGACGGCGAGGCGGCGCAGTTCGAGATTGTCGAGGCGATGTTTTCGTTTCAGCGCGGCCGCAAGTTCGATGCTCGTGGCGCTGACGTCGATCCCCACGACGCGGGCGCGCGGCCAGCGTAAAGCGTGGTGCACGGCCTGCATCGTGCCGCATCCGGCAACGAGAATGCTGCGGTCGTCGCGATACGCTTGCGAAGGGAATATGAGGGCGGACTCCGCTCCCCGGCGCCGCTCGTCCCAGCTCCGGCGATATGCCGCCACGTCGTCGAGCGGCGGCGGATACGGATGGTTTTCGTAAAACTCGCCCACGCGAGCGGCGATGGCGGCTTGCGCCGCCATCGCTTCGTCGTCGTCCAACGGGTGCTAACCGTGCGGCGTTTTCACCTGTTCCATCACCGAATCGAGGTTGAACGAAGCCGGTTTTTGGCGCGGCGGGAACTTCTCGAAGTCCGCAATTTGTCCCGCGATCACCGCTTGCATCATGTACAGCTGGGGCGCGTGGTCGACCATCCAGTCCCAGTAGGTGTTCGAGTTGAAGTCGGCTCGTTCGAAGGGGTCGCGCCGCAAGCTCATGATATGCGGCAAACGGAGTTTCACGAACGGCTCGGCCCACTGTTGCATCGTATTCGCCCGTTGAACCGACAGATTGAACTTCCAGTCGCCGACGCGGACCGCGATGACGTCGCCGTCGTCGCTGAAGTATACGATCGCGTTTCTCGGACTTTCCTTCACCGCACCGCTGAGGTACGGAATCATGTTGTAGCCGTCCAGATGGACGTTGAACTTCTTACCGCCTACCTTACAGCCGTCGAGCAGCTGCTGGGTGACGTCCGGATTGCCGGCAGCGGCCAGCAGCGTCGGGAACATGTCGATGTGCGAGACGATGCCGTTATAAACCGCCCCCGGCTTGATCGTGCCGGGCCAGCGCATGAAGCACGGCACGCGCCAGCCGCCTTCCCAGTTGGAGTCTTTTTGCCCGCGGAACGGCGTGTTGGCGCCGTCGGGCCAGGTATCGTTCTCGGGGCCGTTATCGGTCGAGTACATGACGATCGTATTGTCGGCGATGCCCAACTCGTCGAGCTTGTCGAGCATCATGCCGATTTGCTCGTCGTGCACGACCATTCGATCGCTGTACGGATCTTGCCCGCTCTTACCGATGTTCTTTGGTGCGACGTGCGTGCGGAAATGCATGGCGGTGGAGTTGTACCACAGGAAAAACGGCTGATCTGCCTTGGCTTGTTTCTCCATCCACTCCAGCGCGGCGCTGGTGATCTCTTCGTCGATGGTTTCCATTCGCTTCTTGGTCAGGGGACCGGTGTCCACGACCGTCTGTTTGCCCACGCGGCCAAAGCGCGGATCGACCGTGGGGTCGTCCGTGTCGGTCGCCTTACAATGAAGCACGCCGCGCGGCCCAAACATTTCCTTGAACTTCGGATCCTTTGGATAATCGGGGAGTTCGGGCTCTTCCTCGGCGTTGAGATGGTAGAGGTTGCCGAAGAACTCATCGAAGCCGTGCACGGTCGGCAGAAACTCATTGCGGTCGCCCAAATGATTCTTGCCGAACTGGCCGGTGACGTAGCCTTGCGGCTTGAGCAGCTCGGCGATGGTGGGGTCTTCCGGCTGCAGGCCGACCGTCGCTCCGGGCATGCCCACCTTGGTGAGGCCAGTGCGAATCGGGTTCTGACCCGTGATGAAGCAGGCGCGGCCGGCGGTGCAGCTCTGCTGCGAGTAATAGTCGGTGAAGAGGCCGCCTTCATTGGCGACGCGGTCGATGTTTGGGGTGCGGTATCCCATCATGCCGTTGCTGAATTTACTGACATTCCAGATGCCGATATCATCTCCCCAAAGAATCAAAATATTGGGCTTTTTGTTAGCCATACTGTACTCCCGTAAAGAGGTCGCCCTACCGTCGCGACTATGGATGAGGAGGGCTGAAGGTTCGCGGGCCGGCAGCGCGCGCCTGCTCGCCTCGGGGCGCCGATTGACGCTGATTTACAAAGATGAAGAAATGTTAAAAGCGCTTTTCCTTACGATACGGTGGACGTGATCACGGAATCGTTCGAAACGAATGCGACGGAGCCGCTCGACTCGAGAAAGGCGCCGCAAACCATGCCGTAAACGGCTATTGCCCCGCTAACGGTGACGTCGCCGGCCACGACTCCGTGGACGTAGGCGACCGCACCACTTTGCACCGCGACTTTGCCGGTCACCATCCCCCTAAGGATGAGCTGCGCGCCGTCGTGAACCGTTACGTCTCCGATCAGCATGCCGACCAGTTCGGTCGTCTTATAGCAGTCGATGCCGCCTTGGTCGTTCAAGCCCGTGATAGGCCATTCGACCGACTTGGCGGGAAACGTCCTAAGGAACTGCTCCTCGCTCCATCGTGCAGGCATAGCGAGATGCTGCGGCGTCGACGCAAGCGATCCTCCCGAGCCGGCGGCAGGCGCGCCCTCACCGGTGACGAGAACTCCGGCGGGTACTGTGAGGATTCGATATCGTGCCGACGTCGAGCGCCCGATCGTCGATCGCATCGCCGACGTTGCATCCTCTGGCGAAACGTAAACATCGTAAAGAAATGTTAAGCATGTGGCTCTGGAGTGCGGCGCTCGTTTTTGTCACGATCAGCCTCCATGTCGCCGGCATAACGGCCATTACGCGCGGGCTGCGCACCTTTTGGTCCGATGACGTCGATCGGCGATTTACGTATTTGGCCAGCAGTCCGGGGGTCATCGGGATCATCGTCGCCGCCGCACTGACGCTCGCGGTGCTCCACGGCATCGAATGCATCGCGTGGGCGGGGGCGTATCTGAAGACCGGAGCCCTTGCAACGTCTTCGGATGCGATGCTCTACTCGGTCGGCTCGATGACGACGCGCGGAGCGTCGGATCTGACGCCGAAGCCGGAATGGCGATTAATGGGCGCAATCGAAGCCGGTGACGGGATGTTGCTCTTCGGAATCAGCACGGCGTTTCTCTTCAGCGTCATGCTGCGGTTGTGGCGCGTTACCTCGCCGCTTTCGCAACCGTTCCGGGCGGAGCCGCCGGAGGTGAATCGGGAACGAGCCCCGAGGAAGCGCGATGCTTGAGCGGGGCGTGGTCGATCGCATCGTCGACGTTTTGTCGGTGACGCTTATCTCGGCTGCGGCGGTGCTCTCGGCGGTCTGCGGGTATCAATCGGGGCGCTGGAGCGGCGAGCAAACGCGCCTCTACAACGTGGCAAACGCGGAGCGCGTGAGTTCCGCGGTGATCGCCAATCGCTCGATCGCGCTCACCGCCATTGACGTCAACATGTTTCTCCAGTACGTCGACGCGGTCGACGAGGGAAACGCTCGTCGTGCGGCCTTTTTCTTCCAGCGCTTTCGCGCGCCGATGCGGGACGCCACGCGCGCGTGGCTCGCAACGCATCCCCTGCGCAACGCGCACGCTCCCGCGTCGCCGTTTGAGATGCCGCAGTATGGCCGCGAAAACGCCGACGCGGCACCGCGGTACGAAACTCAGGCTCGCGAGGCCTTTGACGCGGCGCAAACCGCAAACCGGCACGCCGACAATTTCACTCTTTTAACCGTCGTGTTTGCGAGCGTCTCGTTTCTGGCCGGCATGAGCACGAAGATGGCGTATCCGCGCCACGCGATCGTCGTTTTCGTCGGCATCGTGGCGCTGATCTACGGTATCGTCCGCCTGGCGGCGTTGCCGTTCTTGTAGCCGGCTATGGACGACGCGGTGCGAGAACCAGCCCCCCTCGACGAATCCGCCTTGCGCGACCCGCTCGAGCGGCCGGTCTTCATCGCGTCGGTCGTCGGGAACTTTTTGCTGATGGCGATCGCCATCGCGTTCATCTTCTACCAGCCCGCTTGGATGAAGTCGCATCCGGTCATCGGAAAGGACATCTCGTTCCTTCGGGTGCTCGCCATCTCCGCGCTGATCGGCGTCCCGCTGCTCGTGCTGAACCGAAATCGCCGCGAAGCGTCAGTCCGAGGCAATTCGGTTCGCCTTTCGGAGCGCCAATTTCCCGAAGTCTATGCAGTCTTCCGCAGCCACTGTGAGCGCCTCGGCATGACGGAGATGCCCGAACTGTTCATCACGACCGGCACGATCGAGCCGTTCTCTCAAGCGTTCTCGTCCTGGCGCGAGAACTACATCGTGCTCCATCAGGTATTGTTCGACATCGACGACCGCAAAACGATGGACGTCATATCGTTCGTTCTCGCCCACGAACTCGGGGCCGTGCGGCTCAACCAAACCGCGGTCTGGAATGAAATGCTGCTGACCTACGTGTCGGCAATCAAGTGGCTACGCAATCCGCTCGAACGCGCGCGCACCTACTCGCGCGACCGTTACGGCGCCGCCCTCTCGCCGACCGGCTTTCGCGGTCTGCTCATCAACGCCATCGGCCGCCGGTTGATGGATCGCGTCGACATCGAAGACTACCTCAACCAAGAGCGCCGGTACGGTGGTTTCTGGTCGGCGGTAAACGTATTTTTCGAGGCGAAGCCGCAAGTCTTCACGCGCCTGGCGCGACTGCACGAAGCCGGATACCGCTACGTGCCGCACGAGCAGCCCGCCGCGTTGCCGAAAGGGCCGGGCTAGGCCTCAGTCCGTAACCAGCGGCGGGGGCGGCTCCGGCAGGCGCATCGTCGCGCCGGCGAACGCGCCGCGAAGAAACGCCCAGGACGTCCTCAGATGCGCGCGGCTTTCGAACGCGCAGATCGCAACGTACGCGGCGACGGTCAACGGGAAGAACACCGCAAAGAACGCCGCACGCTGCCCGGGGCTCGCGTGGCGGCGCGCCAGCAGAGCGCGCGAGCGCGCGTGAAAATACGCGCGCGCCGGATCGTCGATCGAGAAATCTCCGGAACCGATCAGCGGGCGCCGCTTCGGAGCCGGCGTCTTGTGCCATTCGCGCGCGTCGCGGGCGACGTAACTCTTGAAGCCGATCGCCGCCGCTCGAAACGACCAATCGGCCTCCTCGTGGTGAAACGGAAAGACTGCAACGTCTTGGCCGCCGATCGAGCGTAACACGCTGCGCCGAACCATGTAACAGTTAGGCGCGCAGGCGGTTTCGACCGACGCATCGTGCGGTATCTCGGTGAAGAACCGCGTCAATCCCGTGACCATGCCGACCTCGCATCCGGCAAACCAGACGCGCTCCGGTTCGTCGTAGAAATACATCACCGGAGCGACCAGGGCGGCGTCCGGAAGATTTTGCATTGCGTCGCGCAGCGCCCGCAGGCAATGCCCGTCGACGACGTTGTCGTCGGCGGTCGCGTAGACGTACTCGCTGGTCGCGGTCGCAATTCCCTGATTTACGGCGTGCGAACCCATGTAGTTTTCGGCGTTGGCGATCGTGCGTACGCTGGGAAAGTCGCGTGCCAGCATCTCGACGGTGCCGTCGCGCGAGGCATTGTCGACGACGATGACCTCGTCCGGCAACAGATCGCCGCGATAGATCGACTCGAGCAAGCTTTTCACTTGGTCGCGCCGGTTGTAGGACACGACGACCACGCTCACCGATGGTGCGCTCATGCGATTCCGGCGCGCTCGGTGACGGAAGCGCGCGTGCCGCGCGGTTCGTAGAGCGTCGCTGCGATCACCACCAGGCACGCGACCGCCAAACCCAACGAAACGGCAATTCCGAATTCGAAGGAGCGTTGCGGCCAGAACGTGAGCACGACGTCCCCGGCCGCGGGGTCGGCGATGCGCCACACATTGGCATACCCATTGGCGATTGCGTGCGGCAGCACGACGCCGTTTTGCGTCGCCGTCCAGCGGTCGTCGAACGAGTCGGTAAAGATGAGATAGCGGCCGGTCGCGTTCAGACGTAACGTTCCCGGCCCCTCGCCGGCGATGCCGACCGCACCGCCGGCACGAAATGCCGGCGCCGCAAACGCTGCCGCGGCAACGATTAGCGACTGCACCCCGCTTCCGATCTTCCCTTGGACGGGAGCGTTACAGTACTGCAGCCCGATCACGTGCGCACCACGGCGCAAGGGCACGTGGGCCAGGCGAATGAGGCGAACGGTCTCGTCGACTCGGCCGCCGGCCGGCGAACAGCGGCCCATCGCGCCGTCGACCGAGGCGCGCAGCGAGAGTTGACGCCGGACGTCCTGCATGCGCGCGACGACGTCGTATGCGCCGCTCCGCGGGACGTTCACCCTCGCGAATACCGGCGCGCGGGAAGGGGTTGGCCTGAAGATCACGCGATCGCGGTTGCCTCCGAAGTAAAATCCGTCCCAACGATTTCCCGACACGGTGAGATACTGCGGAACGGCGGTTTGCGCGTGCGCGTACAGCCATCTGACGGCGCCGACGTACATCCGAACGTCGCGGTTCTGCTTGTTGACCGAGGCGATGCGCACGTACCGGAACGTTCCGAGATCGGGCCGCCCGACACCCCCGAAGTCTGCGAAGTTCAGCGCAACGTCTTGCACCGGGCCGCTGAAATCGATGGTCGCCTGTAGAAAGTTGAGTTCGTCGGGCGCGTACAGCTGCACGTAGACGCGCCGCGGTGCGGTCGAATACATCCGCAGCGCAATGCCGGTGACACCGGCGGGTCTGGGCGGAAGCCCGAACATTTCGACGTCCTGGGCGCGCGCCGGAACGTTGGCGTAAAATCCGCGACCGCCGTCGAGCGACTCGAGGTCGACGTTCGACGGCTGGATATCCAGAACGAGCCCCGGCGCGCGATCGGTGCGGAACGTTTCCGACGTGACGATCTGTTCGGAGCTCGCGCTGGTAACGCCGGTCGCGACGGTGGCCGGGCGAGCGCACGATGCAGCCGCCGGGGCGAGCGCGAGCACGTCGTACGGATCGGCTTGCGACGGAACCCCGAAGACGCAATCGGCAGCGTAAGCGCGCGCGACCGGCGCGTCGAAGCGCCACGTCGAGCGATCGTCGTACGATCCGGCGAGCGTTTCCAGACCCGTCGCCCGCAATGCCGATTCGAGATACTTCCTGTCGCCGTTGGTCTTCAGGCGGATGCCGGCGGTCGGCGTGCCGATATGATGCACGACGACGCGTCCGACACCCGCCATCTTCAATAACATCGATTGCGTGGCCGGGTCCGCACCGTCGGGAACGAACTCGTCGAGCGCTTTGACCAACTCCTGGGTCCGGTCGTAGGGGGTCCATTTCTGTCCGGCGCCGAGCGACATGCCGGGAAGGAAGCGCACCTGTGGATCGTCGGATCCCTCGAAATAGTAGTCGAAGATGCCTGGATGAAAATAGAAGCTCGGCGAGTTTGGGACGAACAGCGTTCGGTACTCGTCGCCGTTTACGGCGGTCTGTGCGACTTCGGCACGCTCGCCTTGCGATTCGCCGAACGGACCGATGAGTCCGAAGAAATTACCGTGCACGAAAAATCCCTGCCCATACGCGGCCAGGACGAACACGCCCGCAACGATGGCCGCGCTCGAAAAACGCTCCGGCACGTTCCGCACGGCGAGATAGACCAGGGCCGGCAGCACGAGCGCCATGACGAACATCAGATGTTGAGGCGTTCGCAGAAACAGGCTGTACGGCAACAGCGCGCGGAAAACCGCGATGATCGCCGGACCCAAGAACCGGTTTCCGCCGAGCGGCACGATTGCGGTCAATGCAAACAAGATGCCGAGAACGATCAGTAGCGGCGTCCGGCGGCGCGCATACGCCGTGGCGACGGTCGCCAGCAGCACGGCGCACGCCGCGAAAAACAGCGCCGCGCCGCGATCGAGCGCATGCAAATAGAACTCGCCCGGGAAGGCGAGCATCGTCACGGTCAGCAGCGGGTTGGAGAACTGACCGAAGGTGGCGATCGCGGTATCGATCGGCGACGTCTGCACGACGGTGTGCACGGCCCCGCCTGCCAGCAGCGCGGGTAACAACCAAAACGCACACAGTGCGACCGAGACCGCGGTCAGAACGCCTAAGCGGATTGCGGTCACCTTCGACCACGACGTCGCCAAGCAGATCGCCCACATAACGCCCAACGTAAAGACGAAGACTTGGACCGACGCGACGATGATGCCCATCAGCAGCGCCGCGCCCAACGCTTGGGCGAGCCAGCGGCGTTCGTGCTCGGCTATGCAACGCAACGCCAGCGCGATGACGATCGGACTGAGTGCGTCGGAGATGAGCGCACTCTGATCGCCGGCAACGATTTGATTGTACGCGTAGGGCGCGAGGGCATAGAGTAGCCCGCCGAGCGTGGCGAACGCGCCGTCGCGCGGATGCGGATCCTCGCGCGTCAGCGTGAGCAGCAAGTAACGCATCCCGATCGCCGAGAGAAAGACGCTCGCGACGACGAGGCCTTTGGTCACGAAGCCGCCGCTCAATCCGAGGTATCCCGGTACGCCGAAGAGCAGACTCGTCAGCACCGTCGCATAGCGATATGTGACGTACGATCCGAAATCGTAATCTTGCCACGCCGATCCGTCGGTCAGGGCGAAGCGTCGCAATTCGGACGGGTCGCCGGGAATCATCCAGTCCCAGTGGTGTCCGATCGTGCCCGGCGCAAGCAAAACCGGCGCCACTGCGGCGAGCGCTACGATCGCATAAATGCCGACGGCGACGTTCCAGCGCGAAAGACGGGAAGTGACCGCCGCGAACATCCGCCCGCAGGTTGGCCAGCCGCGGAGGCCTTCCCTCCCACGCTTACAATAAGGCGAAATTGATGACGATTGTCCTCTGCAGGCACGGCGCTACCGACGGCAATGCCGCGGGCGCGATACTCTCGCGAAACGATCCGTCGCTCAACCGCCTCGGCCGCGAACAAAGCGAGCGCGCGCACGCCGCACTCGCAGGCTTTTCGTTCGATCGCGCGTTGAGCAGCCCGATGCGGCGCTGCATCGAAACGCTCGAAATCGTGGCACCGCGGCTTGCCCACCGCTGCGACGAACGCCTGCGCGAAGTCGACTTCGGAACGTGGGAGGGACGTACGGCCGAGTGGCTCGAGATCAACGATTCCGCCGGACTTGCCCGCCGCCGGCACGATCCGGTACGCTTCCGTCCGCCCGGCGGCGAGAGCTTCGCCGACAAATCGGTGCATCTGCGGCCGTTTGCCGCCGAACTGCTGCAACTCGACGTTGCTCACGTGCTGGTCGTCGCGCATCGCGGTACGCTCGGCGTGCTCGAACGCATCCTGCGCGATCTTCCGCTCGAGTCGCAGGACGTTACGCCGCTCGAACCCGGCGAATTCCACATCCTTCGTCTTTAGCCACTGTCGGCATCGACACACCCATTATTTGTTTAGCTTTTCGCCGATGCGGGCAAGGCATTCGGTTTAGCGGGGTTCTTTGAGAAGTCTCCGACTTTTTCGCAATGCGGCCTGGAGGGCCGCAACTTCCTTTGAACGTTGCGAAAAAGCGGTGAAGCAGGAGCGGCCTGGATGGCCGCGACGAGCGTCTTCGAAAGGAACCCCGCTAAGACGAATGCTTCGCAAGCATCGTCGTTCCCAGGCGGCGCTCCCCGTCGGGATACTCGAAGGCTTCGCTCCAGTAACGCATCATCGTCACGCCGGCGCGATGCTTTCCCCGCAAGTCGGGAAGCGGTTTGCCCTCGTAACGGTCGAGCAGCAGCGTCGCGAAGTTGATGCCGGCGGCGGTCGTAAGAGCGAGAGTTCCCGAGAAGCGCGGATTCATTTCGATGATGGAAAACGTGCCGTCGTCGCGCAGCATGCCTTGAACGTTCGCCGGTCCGGCGATTCCCGATTTCGCCACGACGTCGCTCGCGATCGATTCGATGCGCGGATGATGGTACGTGCGGCCTTTCACGGAAACCCCGGCTTTGATCGCGATGCGCTCGCGCGGTACGGCCGCGACGACGCGCCCCGGCTCGGCGGCGAAGCAATCGACGGTAAACTCCTTACCGTCGACCGCCTCCTGAACGATCAGGCCGGTGCGGCCGCGCGCCGCGTCGCGCAGGACGTCGAGGTTCGAAACGCGCTGTGTGCCGACCGAACCCGAGCCGAGGCGCGGCTTCAGGTACGCCGGAAACCGGAGGTCCCTCAGATCGCTCTCGTACGCGAGGGTCTTGGGCGTTTCGATGCCGAGGCCGTCGAGGAACGCGGCGAACGCGAGCTTATCGCCGGCGGTCAGCACGATGTCGGGGGGCGGCGCGGCGAGCGTGCATCCTAACTCGGAAAGAGCGTCGCGCGCGCCGTCGAGCGGGAGAAATTCGCGCTCGACGATGATCGGCACGAACAGATCGATCCGCAGACGCTCTACGGCGGCGAGGCAGGCGTCGACGAAGCCGGGATCGGCGGCAAGCGGCACGCGCACGAATTCGTCCGCGAAGAACTTCGTCGCATTGAGATCGTCGACGTCAACAATGGCGACGAACGATGCGCGACCGTCTTCGCGCAGCGCTTTGATGAGGGATTGAGCCGTGACCGTTCCGCCGGCAGAAATTAGAATCCTCATCGCGTCGAATCAGTAGTGCATGACGTCCCAGCGCTGGGGATGTTCGCGCAACCAGCTCCACTCGCGCGCCATCCCGTCGCGCAGCGTCGTCTGGAGACGAACGCCGAGGAGCCGTCCGGTCTTGGCGGGCGAGAGATGCATCACGCCGAGTTCGGCCGGCAGACGCATGCGTCCGTCGACGAGTTCCGAACGTTCGCCGGGCGCGACGTTTTCACGCAGGGGTTTCGCGTCGATCCCGGTGACGTCGCAGACGAGATCGGCCAAGTCCGCAATCGACGTCGCGACTCCGGTTCCGGCGTTGAACGAGTGGGCTCCCGTCAAGGCCGTCTCCATGCATGCCCGATGGACCGCCACGACGTCGTCGACGTAGACGAAGTCGCGCAGTTGATCGCCGGCGCCGAATACCACCGGCGGGCGCCCCTCCAGCGCACGCTTCAGAAAGATCGTCAGCACTCGTCCGTACCATTCGCGCGGGCCGTAGACGATGCCGTAGCGCAGCGAGAACACCGGAAATCCGTAATCGTTCGAAAAGACTTGCGCGTACTTTTCGGCGGCCAGTTTGCTGACGCCGTACGACCAGTTGGGATCGTGCGGTCCTTCTTCGAGGCTCGGCGGAGCGACGGCTTGACCGTAGATGCACGCCGACGATGCATTGATCGTTCGCTCGACTCCGGCCAGCCGCGCGGCTTCCAAGACGTTGAGCGTGCCGATGAGATTCGTGCGAAGATCGCCGATCGGATCTTCCAAGCACTTGGTAATCTCGAGTTGCGCCGCCTGATGTGAAACGACGTCCTTACCGCGCGCGGCAGCGACGATCGCATCGCGATCGAGCACGTCGCCGGTCACGATCTCGACGTCGTCCGCGCGAAGATTTTCACGCAGACCGCTGGAAAAGTTATCGTACACCGTCACGCGGTGTCCGGCAGCGAGAAGATCGTCGACGAGATGCGAGCCGATGAAGCCCGCGCCGCCGGTGATCAAAACCGACTTAGGGGACGCCACACTCTCCTCCGTGATGACTGAAGATTAGCGCGCGGGGAGTTCGCGCTGCGAAGCCCGGAGCCTGTAGCGGAACGTCGCACGCGACGTTAGTAGCAGGTCCGGCGCATGGTTGCGCCCTGCAGTTCCCGAAAGGGGCGAGCATGAACGTTCCTTTCGTAGACCTCAAAGCGCAATACGCCTCGATCAAGCCCGAGATCGTTCCGGCAATCGACGACGTGTTGGAGAGCGCGCGCTTCATCATGGGACCGCAGGTGGATCGCTTCGAGCGCGAGTTCGCGCGATTTAACGGCACGCGGCACTGCATCGGCGTCGAATCCGGGACGGCCGCGTTGAAGATTGCGCTCGAAGCGCTCGGGATCGGTACGGGCGACGAAGTCATCGTCCCCGCCAACACCTATATCGCGTCCGCGCTTGCCGTATCGGCGACCGGCGCAGCGCCGGTGCTGGTCGACATGGGCGAGGACTATCTCATCGACGCCGACGCCATCGAAGCCGCGATCACGCCGCGCACCAAGGCGCTGATGCCCGTGCATCTCTACGGACAAGTCGTTCCGATGCAGCCGATTCTCGACGTCGCTCGCCGGCACGGGTTGCGCGTCGTCGAAGACGCATGTCAGTCGCACGGAGCGCGTTGGAACGGACGGCGCGCCGGAAGCATCGGCGACATCGGGTGCTTTAGTTTCTACCCGGGCAAGAACTTAGGCTGCTACGGTGACGGCGGCGCGGTCGTGACGAACGACGCCGCGATCGACGAGCGCATTCGCCTGCTGCGTGACTTCGGTCAAATGAAAAAGTACGAACACGCGATCAAAGGCGATAACAATCGTCTCGACTCGATTCAGGCTGCGGTGCTCAACGTCAAACTCGCGCATCTCGATGCGTGGAACGAAGCGCGGCTCGCGAACGCGCGCCTGTACGACGAGGCGCTCGCTGCGGCCGGATTTCCGATACCAAAACGCATCGCCGACGAAGGTCACGTCTATCACTTGTACGTGACCGAGGTTTCCGACCGCGACGGCGTGCGCACGCGGCTGGCGCAGCACGGCGTGGAGAGCGGCATCCACTATCCGATTCCCATCCACTTGCAGCCGGCGTACGGCGAGTTGGCCTCGCAGAAGGGGCGCTTTCCGAAAACCGAGGCCGCCGCGCATCGCGTCTTGTCCTTGCCGATGTTTCCGGAAATGACCGCGGAGCAAGTCGAGTACGTGGTCGACTCGCTGCGCGCGGCCGTGCGTCCGATGCAGCACGCGTGAGTGAACTCAACGTAGCAATTGCGGGCCTCGGATACTGGGGCCCGAACCTCGTCCGCAACTTCGCCACCTCCACGAACTGGAGCGTCACCTGGATCGTCGATCTCGACGAACGCCGGCGCGGGCACGTGCAGCGGCTGTTTCCGAATTGCCGGCCGACCGCCGATTTCGACGATGCCCTGAAGGATCCGAACGTGGATTTGGTCGCGATTGCGACGCCGCCGCGGCTGCACTACGCCATGACGATGCAAGCGATCGATGCCGGAAAGCACGTGCTCGTAGAAAAACCGCTCGCCGAAGAGGCCTCGCAGGCCAGGGAGCTGCTGGAAGCGGCGGCGCGGCGCGGCGTGCGGCTGTTCACCGATCATACGTTTCTCTACGCCGGCGCCGTCGAGGCGATGCGTCAAGCCTTCGTGGACGGCGACTTGGGCGAGATTTACTACGCGGAGTCGTCGCGCGTCAATCTCGGGCTGTTTCAGCAAACCAACGTGATCTGGGACCTAGCGCCCCACGACGTCTCGATTCTCAATCACGTCTTCGGCGAGTTGCCCGAGGCGGTTGCGTGCTCGGCGACGGCCTACATCCATCCGCCGGTGTGGGACGTTGCATTCCTGCTCATGCGCTACGGCAGCGGACGGCTGGCGCACGTGCACTTGAGTTGGCTCTCGCCTGTCAAGGTGCGCCGCATGATGCTCTCGGCCAGCAGCCGCATGACGGTGTGGGACGACGTCGATCCGTCCGAAAAGTTGCGCATCTATGACAAGGGCGTCGTGCGTAACCCGACCCACGAGACGCTTTCGCAGCAGATGGTGAGTTATCGGCTCGGCGACGTGCGGATTCCGATTCTGGACGGGCGCGAACCCCTCGCCAAACTGGTCGACGACGTGCACGCCGGCATCCGGGAGGGCGCCACGACGCGCGTCGGCGAGCGCGTCGGCTACGACGTCGTACGCTGCATTGAAGCCGCCTGCGCCTCGGTGGAAAAAGGCGGCGGCTGGGTCACCCTTCCGGCGGCGGAGTAGGGGCGCGCGACGCGTCGGTTCTACGGGCGAGCGCGATACTCGCGCCGAGAACCGCGAGCATTGTGAGAATGCCGGCGACCTGTAACAACGCCGGAACGTAGACGAGGCGGCGCGCCCCGCTCCCCGCGTCCCACGCCATCATCCAGCCGTTCGCGAGCCGCGGCGAAACCCAGCGCGTCCCGTCGACCGCGCGCCATCCCGCATCGTAGCCGGCGGCGAAGACGAACACCGGCTGCGGCGGCGCGTGCGCCTTCCGATCGCAGGCGCGGCCGGCGATTGCCGAAACGTCGCCCGCGTGCGGCAGAAAAGCGACGACCGGCGCGCGCCCGTCGAGCGCATATCGGTTCCACGAACCTCGCACCGCAACGGTCGCATCGTCTTGGCGCAGACGACCGCCGCGCGGCTGTGCACCGGCCAGTACGCAACTGCCGGGCGGCGTGCGAAAAGCGAGCGGAACGTGCGACGTCGTCCACACGAACGGATAGATGCTGTCGGGAAGCCACGCGGCGTAACGCCATCCGAGTTTTCCCGAAACCCAGCCGCGTCGAGGATCGGGACTCTCGCGTGACGCGCGCAGTTGAATTTGCGGCTGCGGCGATGCGATTGCGACCTCGAAGGGACGCAGTTCGGAGTAGCGCAACGGGCTTTCGCCGGCGCCGGCCGCGTAAGTAAACCCGTTATTGCGCGGGAGTTCGTAGACGCTGGAGAGAGCCGTCCGGCGCAAGGGCCGCAACACGCGCGCGCGCGCCGCAACGCGCTCGAGCCGTTCGTCGCCGAGCCCAACGAACGCCATCGGCACATTGATGCCGAAGCTTCCCCAGCCGCGCGACCGCACGTACCGTCGAAAAACGAAATACCGGACGTTCAGCTGGGCAAACGCGTTCCAATCCGGGGCACCCATACGCAGCATCGCGAGCGCATAGGCAAGTTGCGGATTCTGATAGTCGTCGCTAACCGACGGATTCGACGCCGGACCGTAGGCGGTAAAATCCCGTCCGTCGTTGGCCGCACCGGTCAAGCCCAGCGGTTCTTCGGCCGGCAGCCAGAGCACGCGACCGGGTCCGTTCGAGGCGGCGATGCGCATGTCGGCGAGCGCGTCGGCAACGTAGACGGGAGGAACGATCAGCGCGCGCAGCTCCGTTCCGCTCAACGCCGGCGCCGCGCTCACCGCTATCAAAGCCAGAACGCCGAAGGCGAATGCCGGCGGCAGCCGCTGCAAGCCGGCTCCCACCGCTAGCGCGATGCCCACGGCCGTGATTGCAGCGAAGTAGTGCAAATCGCGGAAGGCCGCGGCGTAGGAAATGCGTTCGAACGCCCACGCAAGCACGGGGCTCAGCGGTCCGTAAAGTCCGGCGGTGAGGACGGCGCCGGTAACGATGAGCGCGATTGCGGCACCGCCCGAGCGCCGTCCCGCAAACAGCGCCAGCGCAACGGCGACGGCCAGCAGCACGTACAGCGCGAGCACGACGCCCGCCGGCGCGTACGTCTCGTAATAGTGCGTGAAGTAGCCGAGCATCACCGGAGCGAGTCCGGCCGGCGCGCTGTTGTTATACTCGAAACTCAGCAGTGCCGGCTGCGAGGCGTAGATCGCCGCAGCCGACCCGAATGCCAGCGGCAGCAGCGCTTGGAGCTGCACGGCGATCGAGATGCCGGCGGCCGCGCACAGCCGGCGTCCCCATCCCGGAACTCGTGCCGTGACGAACGGCAACGGCGCGATCGCAAACCACGCGATCGCCAGAAACTGAATCTGCGACGCCGCGACGCCGAGGCAAACGCCGAGCAGCACGGCGCGCATCGCGTCGGGCCGTTCGACGACGCGTCGCGCGAGGGCAACGATTAGCGGAAGCAGCGCGTAACCGAGCAGATACGCGAGATGTCCGGCAGCAATGCGCGTGAAGACGACCGGACCGAACGCATAGAAGAACGCCGCGGTGAATCGTGCCGGCCATGATGTGACCCCGAAGCCGGAGAGCATGGCCACGCAGCCGGCCGCGGCAAGAAACTCGATCAGCGCGATCCACAGCGCCAGCCCGTTGGCGACGCCGCAGAGTGCGACGAGCGCAAACTGCGCGGCGACCGCATACGTTTGCCACGGCAACAAGTTGGCGTGCGCAGTCGAGCGTCCGTCCCAAAGTCCAACGAAGGTCTTGAACCACTCGAACGCCAGCGGACGCGCGAGCGGCCACGCCCAATCTTGCTGGAATGCAGGAACGCTGTGCGACGCCACGATCGGCCACACCGAAACGGCGCAAGCCAGCGCCAGCGTGCCGTACGTCAGCAGCGCCGCGCGGCGTTCGCGCGGGATCACGCCGGCGACTGGACGCGCCCGGCACGCAGCGACGTGCGCGCCAATGCCGAACGCACGGCTAAGCCCAGCGCCAGCAGCAGGCACGCAATCGTCAGCACCATTCCTCCGGCATAAGCGATGAGCGTGAGATTCACGATGCGAAACGTGACCGGTCCCGAACCGTTGACGATCCAGCCGTTGGCGAAGCCGTCGATCTGCACGTGACCGAGGATCGCCGCCGTTCCCCTAACGCGCTGCAAGCGCCAAATCGGCGCGAACGATTGCCGGAAGACGACGGTGCAGCGGCCGCTCAGCGTCGCCTCCACGGTGTACGCCAGCGGATTCTGCTCGCTCCACGTAACGCGCGAGGCCGAGCACGTTCGAGGCGGAAGGATTGGCGGCGCAGCGTTTGGCGCGGCCCACCGCAGCGTCGCACCGCGCAGCGTCGCCATGGCGTACGGGGGAACGTGTACGGTCAGGTGTGCGGAACGGACTCCGACCGGCACCTCTTGCGCCGGCAACTGCGGATCGACCCAAATCGCGCCGTGCCGGCCGCGCAAAAAGTCGAGTTGAATCTGGGCGGCCCCCAGCGGCTGCGCGTCGAGAACCGCTTGCAAGGCCGCGACGCGAGCGAGTTTCGGCAATGGCAGCGAGAAGCAGCGTGGCTGGAGGTAGGTTTGCACGAAGAGCGATGCGCCGGTAATCTGCGGGTGACGGCGCTGATGCGCGCAGTCGCGGAACTCGGATACCGGAACCGTACGCTGTGAAATCACCGGCGCCGGAGCCTGCGGCAACCGCACGTCGCCGAAGGACGTGCCCGGCGCGAGATCGGCCGCAACCGGCGTATACGCGGCGCTCGGCTCAAGGACCGCGCGCCACATAAAGTTTTCATAACCGCCGGCGTCCACCGGTTCGTCGTAGACGCCGATCTCCGGTTGCGGCGGGCGCGTCGTTGCCGTTACGAGACGAACGTTCACGTCGACGTTATCGCTGCGCGCCGCAATGAATCCCGAACGTTGCAAGAGCGCGAGCGTTTCCAGCGACGCCGTCACCTCGGGATCGGGCCACTGCAGGCTCGGACTATACGAGTCGGCGGCAATCGCGATCGTGCCGACACCCATGATCGGCGCGAGTGCGCGAGCCGTTTTCGGCTGCACGCTGAGAAACGCATCCGACAAACGCGCCTGCACCCGCAGCGTGCCGGGCGCGACCGATTCGGCCATCGCCGGTCCGAGCGCGTCCGACGGCGAGTTGAGCGAGGTAAATCCGTTGATGGTGTAGGGCGACCAGCGATACTGTACGCCGCGATCGGGCGGCAGCCAGAGCGTATTACCTTGCACGTGCGATTGCGAGAACGTGCGGTACTGGCGCGGCTGACCCGTTTGCGGCATCCCCGACGCACCCCCCGAGACCGGCAGGAACGGTACGATTCCGCTCAAGGCTAAGATCCACACCGCAATACGGCAGGCGCCGCCATACGCGCGAACCGCGACTCGCAGCGCGGCGGCCAGCATGACGAACGCACCGAAAATGTAGAGCGGCGAGAAGTAATCCGGCTCGACGAACGAGCGCATTCCGGGGACGGCGAAGTGGAACCACGTATAGGCCGCCGGCGCGACGACGATGCCGTCGACCAGCCACAGCCCGAACAGCGCGAAGAACAAGCCCAGGTAGAACGGCGACCGCAACGCGGGACGACGCGCCAAGAGCACCAGTCCCAACAGCAGCAGCGGCAGAATCGCGCATCCGAGTGCGACGAGGAACGGCTGGCGCGCGATCGACGTATAATAAAAGCTCTGCAGCCGCAACGTGTTGAAGATGCCGATGTTGGTCGCGTAATGAAGAAACGTGCCGATCGTGAACCGCTGGTTGACCAATGCGATGTTTCCGCCGGCATTGAATCGCAGATCCGCGACCATCGAAAAGATGTAGAATGCGTTCGCGGCGACGACGGCAGCGGCCAACCCCAGCAACGGTTCGATCGCGCGAGCGCCACGCAGAAGAACCTCCCGCACCGCAATGACGAGACAGATGACGACCGCCAAGTAACTGACCTGAAGCGCGGGGATGACGAGCAGCAGCGAGCAGGCAAAGTAGAGCGCGGTCGCCATAGTTGGGCGGCGCAGATACTTCAAGAACAGAAACACGACCAGCGGAAGTGCCTGATACGAGAGGTACATGAGGCCCTGGGCGATACGGTCGTACGACCACAGGTTCAACGCGTAGAAAATCGCGAGGGGAACGGAATAGACGCCGGCACCTAGCCGTCTTGCCAGCGCGTACGCACCCAGCAATCCCAGCACGGTCATCGATGAATACCAGATCCACTGCGCGACCTGCAGGTTGTGGAAGACGGCGATCAAGAGGTTGATGCCGAGGTGGTAGACCAGCCGCGGCACGCCGATGAACGTATTGTCGGCACCGGCCGAAGCGGCACCGCTCCACGGCAACATGTAATCGGCCCAAAACGGATTGAGCGGAAAGTTTGCGTCGCCGTATTCGTACAAGCCGCGCGAGTCGAGCAACGGAAAGAAGACCGCGAACGGCAGAAGCGCCAGCAGAGCGGGGCGGTCGTAGACGAAGCGCACTGCGACCGTCAACCACTGATAGAGGCGGGTGCCGGGGCGGCGAACGCTCATCGGCCACGGCCGAGCGCGACCGCGGGAAGCGGATCGCCGGAGCGGTCGACGGGCGTGGCGCGGCCGGTGCGCACGTCCTGGATCATACGCGCGATGACGCTGCGATCGCGCATGCGCGCGACGGCCTCGACGCGATCTTCCACCTCGCGCCGATGGACGTTGAAAAAATCGACGATGGCGCGCGCGCAGTCGCCGGCATCGGGCGCGAAGGTCTGGCACTCGAGCGCGCCTTCGAAGCGCACCAGCGTCGAAACGAGGACCGGCTTGCGCGCGGCCAGCACCGCGTTGAGCGCACCGCTTGCACCGTACGCTGCGGTGTAGGGCAGGACGACGACGTCGGCGGCGGCCAGGAAGTCGGCAAGCTGCGGCTCGGGAACGAAATCGTACATGTGCGCGCCTTCTTCACGGGCCCGCGCGCGCAACGCCGCGTAGAACGCTTCGTAGCGCGGATTTCCGCGCAGGCGCGGATGGCGCCCGGCGACGACGTGAAGCGCCAAATCGGGGAGCCTGCGGCGCGCCTTTGCGAACGCGTCCATCAGCAGTTCCAATCCTTTGTAGTAGGAGGCATATCCGAAAAACAGCGCCACCTTGCCGTCGCCGATCCCGCAGCGGCGGCGTGCCTGCTCGGAGCCGGGTCGCGCGTGCTCGTGCATGAGCGGATGCGGACACACGTACACCTTGCTCGCTGGAACGCCGTAATCCGACTCGAGGATGCCGGCGAGTTCGACCTCCAGCACGATGATGCGGTCCGCTGCCCAATCGAACAGCCGGTAGATCGTGGAGAACCCCGCGCGGCCGATGCGGGAATAGGGTAGAACGAACCCGTTCTCGCGCAGCATCTCGCGCGTTACCACGCGCTGAGATACGACGCCGTGCAGCGTCGTGACGATCTGCGTGCCGCGCAGGCGCAAGAGTTTCAGAACGAACGGCAGCAACAACGCCGCGACGACGCCGCCGTAGAGATAGACGTCGTACTCGAGATGGAGCACGTCGACCGGCTCGCGCAGCACCGCAGCCAGTATTTGAAACGCCGACAGGTAGCCGAACTTCCAGCAACGCCGCACCGTAACGTTCGGCGCATAGGGCTGAGCCGTTCCGAGCGGGCAATCCGGTTCGGCATCGGCGAAGATTATGAATTCGTCCGGTCCCCCGCGCAGCGGGTCGAGAATCGTCTGCGAGTAGTACGCAATCGAACTTTTGGCGGCGTCGCCGCCTGGGAACGACGTCACGATTCCGATCTTCATCGGAGTTCCTTCAAGGATTTGGTACTGCCCGCAACCGCCCACGCACCCTGCTGCGTACGAGACGTCGGCGACTGCACCGCTTTGGCGGCAAGCATCGTCAGAAATGCCGCCGCTCCGACCGGATCGCAAAGCGCCTGCTGGGCGAACGTGCGGGCCAAGTCGACCGGCTGCGGGTCGTACCAGCGCTCCAGCATTTCCGGAGGCCAGCGCTCGCGCAACAGGGCGCGCCCTTCGGTAAAACGATTCGACTGCCGCAAATAGTCGTCGAGCGTATCCGGCGTGCGATATTCCAGCACCGCCCCGGAGAGATAGGCGTGCGAGAAACCCTGCGCGATGCACACCAGCATGAAGTGCGCGTCCTCGGTATGGCGCGGCACGTTACTGCCCAGAATCGCCTCGACGAGTCGGCGCGACATTCCGATCAGACGCCCGTTGCTGCAGAGCGCCGGATAGCGCGCGACCGCCTGCGCGCGCAACCGCTCGTGCCGGCGCGCGCTAAAGATCGCACCGCGCTCCCAAAAGGTGCGCGGATGCGGCAACGCAACGGCGTTTGCGAGCACGAGATCGCTTCGCTCCAGTTCGTCCAGCACGTTCGCCAGCGTTGCCGGCGGCAGGGCGACGTCGCAATCGATCAACAGCACGCGTTCGACGGCGGAGTCGAGTTCGCGCATCGCGGCGAGCAGCGACGACACCTTACCGACGCGCTCGGGATTTCGCCGCACGCGTATTTGCGGGGCGAATTGCGTCAGCGAATCGAGCGCGGCGGCGCTATCGTCCGTGCTTCCGTCGTCGATGAAAACGGCCTGAAGATTCGGCACCGCCCGTATCGCTGCGCAGAGCTCGACCGGATTACGGCCTTCGTTGTAGCATGGAATCAGCGCGACGCCGGCCGTCTTCGGGAGAGCGTCAGGCATTATACCGCCGTTTAACGCAGCGGCAACGGGTTCCTTGGCAGCTAATGAAGTCTTCATTCGACAATTACGACAGTTAACGGCGGTACGACGCGACGCCGATCCGCTCGAGCAACGGCAGTTCGGCCGCTGCGGCGCGCGCCGCCGCTACGTCGAAACGGTAGATCAGCAGCGGATTGTGCGCGAGCAGCGAGCACGGACGTTCGCCGACCCTCTCTACCGGCCGGTACGGGCGCAACAACGCGGAGACGTCGAACTCGCGCGTGACGCGCGCGGTCTGCTGATCGATCGCGCGCAAATCGACGTTTTCAAATTTCGACGGCAGTGCGTCCGCCGGCACCGTACGCCCGCGAACGGTTACGATCTCGGGCGAGTACAGCGTATACCCGAGCGATGCGGTCGCAAAACGTGCCGCGTATGTGTTGGCCGCAAAGACGACGACGTCTTCGGCCGAGTACGTCAGCGAACATCCGTCGCCGGAATGCGCGATCGCGGGCGCCACAGCAAAGGTGTTGACGTCGCGCTCTTCGGCCGCGTACGCGCCGTTCGGGCCGCGCAGCGCTGCAGCCGATGCCGTTTCGACGGCGATCGTTCCGGTAAAGGCGACGAACGTTAGTGCGGCGGCGACCCGGGCCGTGCGCCCGCACGCTTGCGCGAACCATCCGCCGAACGCCTCCCGCCGGTACGCTGCGACGACGATGAGCAGCGCGCAGCACAGCGCTGCAGCCGCGAGCGCGGGCGACGGCGCGACGCATTGCAAGATATGCGCCCGCGGTACGACGCCGAAGTTCAAGAGAAAGTACTCGTCGCTCCCTTCTTGGCAAAACTGCATTAGCGTACCGGCGCAGGAAAGCGCGAGCCCGGCCAGGCTCACGATGCCGTCACCCGCAACGGCGGCATAGAGCACCAGCGGCCCGGCAATCCACAAGTAGAACGGAGGATGCGCGCCCGGATTGAGCAGCACCATCGCGAGCGCCGATAGCATCGCCGCGCGCGCAACGTCGCGGCGCCCGGGAACGTGCCGCAGTTCCGCCGCGGCGAGAATCACGGGTATTGCAACCGCGACGATCTGTTCGATCACCGGCAGCGCGGGGAAGGTGAGATGGTGCGGGACGAGCGTCCACAGCGACGCCGTCGACACGCCGCCGCCCGCCGCACCGAAACTGTTGTTGCGGTACGCCGCGAAGACCGACGCAGCGCGTCCCCACAACACCGGCAGGAGCGTGAGCGTTGCCGCGCCGGCAAACGCCGCCGCCGCACGCAAAGCGCGCGCGAGCGACGCGTTGCGATATGCCGCCACGAGCAGCAGCGGCACGAACGCCGCCGGATAGAACTTCGTTCCGGCTCCAAGCCCGAGCGCCAATCCCGCAAGTTCGTAACGGCCGGCGAGCATCGCCGCAATGCCGCCCACGGCGAAGACGTTCGGCAACGCGTCGTTCTGCCCGTGAAACACGGTCACGAAAACGACGGCGGGGTCGAGGAGATATCGCAGCGCCCACGCGTCGGCGTCGGCGCGGCTCGTCGCGCTCGCGCGGACGATCGCGGCGGTCGCGACGTCGGCGAGCCACGCCGGCAGTTTCAGCAGCGCAATGCGCAGTGGAAGTGCGCCCCACAGCGAGGGGACGAACAGCACCGGTAGCTGCGACGACAGCAAAGCGGCCAGCGAAATCGCCCCAAACGGCCACAGCGCCGCCGGCGGGACGCGCGCGAAGTACACGCGCTCGGCGTGCGAGAGAAAAGCGGTGACGTCGTAAACGTGGGCGGTCCAGGGAAGCAGCGCGGCTTCGACGAGGAGCACCGCCGCGAATGTCCCTACGTGCCAGCGCTCTTTCAGAGCGGCGCCCACTGGCCGCCGGCCAGCGTCACGACGCCGGGATAGCGCACGTTGCCGAACGTGCAGTTCGCGCACCGCAGCGAGCCGTCGACCGACGCGGACGACAACTGCGTGCCGCCGACATTGGTACCGCGCCACGTGCCGCCCCGCAAATCGGCACCGGAGAAATCGACGTTTGTGAGGTTCATCGCTTGCCCGACGAAAGGCGCCGCGTCGCGCACGTCGGCGTGCGTGAGATCGACGGGATCCTTCGCGTAGTTCGGACGCAACGCCAGCAGCAGCCACCCCAAACGCGCGGTCGCACGCACCACGTCGCGTCCGCGCGGCGACTGGTCCGTGCGCGCCGCGACGTTGTATTGACGCACCCACTTGATCGCCCCGGACCAGTCGACCGTCGCCAAATCGACCGCTGCGGCGTCCAGCAACCGCTCTGAAACGGCCGCTTCGGAAAGGACCTGGACGACGCTCGATTCGACGGCGGCATTCGGCGGGGTCTTGACGAGTGCAACGCGCAACGGTTCCCACGTGCGTTGCGACGGCTGAGATTGAAACGCACCCAAGTCGCCGACGAACCCCTTCGTGTCGAAAGGCGCGCCGTCGCGAACCGTCCGGCCGCACCCCGCAACAACGAGCGAGACCGCAAGCGCGATCGCCGGGAATCGATGCAACGAGTTCCTCATTTGCGGCAGCGTGTCGCTACGTTAGCCCCGAAGCGAGCGCGTGTCGACCAGACTCGACGCATCGTTGGCTGCAGGCGCGCCGAAGAGCGTCCACCGGCCGTCGAGATCGACGGCGCGAAAATCGACTCCGACGATGGCCCGCATCATCTCGGTGAGCATTTGGCGTGCCGTCTCGTCCCACGAGAATCGTGCCGCACGGGCCAGCGCGCCGTGCTCCAGCCGCCGGCGAAGCACGTCGTCGGTGAGCACCGCGACGATCGCAGCCGCGACGTCACCGCCTTCGGGAACGATCAGCCCGCTGCGGTCGTGAACGATCGCCTCACGCAAGCCGGGAACGTCGTAGGCGATGGCGGGCGTCGCGCACGCATTCCCCTCGATCGCCGTGATGCCCCAGCCTTCCATTTCCGAGAGGCTCACCGTAACCCACGCGCGCGCAAGGAGTTCGCGCTTGCGCCGGTCGTCCACGAAGCCTTCGAACGTCACCGATCCCTCGAGATCCAAGCGCGCGACGAGTTCGCGCAGTCCCTCGAGCGCGTCGCCTGCGCCGGCGATCTGCAACACCGCCGTAGGAACGCGCCGGCGCACTTTCGCGAACGCCTCGACGAGACGGTCGACTCGTTTGTACGCTTTGAGACGTCCGAGATAGAGCACCGTCGGAAGCGCCGCCTTTTCACCGGGAATCAGCGATCCGTCGACCCCGCAGCGCACCAGCCCGGTCCCAGCGTCGCCGATGCCCACGCGCCGCATTTCTTCGCGCGTGTCGTCGGAAATCGTCACGAAATGCACGTTGCGGTAGACCAGCGGAACGAGCTTCTCTTCGCACCACGCCAGTGCGTAGGCGAGCCAGCCGGGCAAATGATTCTTGAAGACTTCGCGGTGCACGTGATAGACGACGCAAATTTTCGGCTTCATCGAGAAGAGCGGCGTGAAGAACGGAATTCCGTTCGACGAGTCCAGGACGACGTCAAAGCGGTCGCGGAATTCGCGCAAATACGCAAACGGGACCGCGGCGTATACGGTCAGCGCGTTACCGACACGGCGAATCGGCACGTCGTCGATACGGTCGTGCGTTGCGCCGCCCGCGAATCCGCCGCTCAGCCATTCAACCTGATGTCCCCAACGAACCCAGCGCTTGGCCTGTTCGAAGAGATAGGTTTCGGCACCGCCGGCTTGCGGATGGTTGGGGTCGCGCCAGTTGACGACCAGAATGCGCAAATGATGGTGCAGCCGGATCGGATTGGTGGGGAACATGCGATCGTACGTCGGCACCACGAAGTCGAGGAACGAATGCCGCAGCCGCAGCCGGACGATCGCCGCAAACATGTGCAGCGATGCCGAAGCCAGATGCACGCGCGAGCCCTGCACGTCGATCCAGTACGTCGGCTCTTCCCGCACGCGCATTCGCAGGCGCTTCATCGCATACAGGAGATCGACGTCAAAGGCGAGGTTAGCCGTCTCGACGTCGCGCATCACGCGCTCGAGGGCGCGGCGGCGAAAGACCTTCGCGCCGCATTGCGTATCGCAGTAGTTCAGGCCAAAAAGCAGGCGTACGATGAGATTGAAATTGCGGCTCGCAAACCGCCTCGCCCACGGCTGGCGAATCGCCACGTGCGATCCCGGCAGCCACCGCGACGCGACCACGCCGTCGCCTTCGCCGACCGCCTCGCAGAGCCGGCGCATTTCGCGCGCCGGCGTCGAGCCGTCGGCATCGACGTACCCGACGACCTCGGCGCGGGCCATTACGAAACCGGCGCGAACCGCCCCACCCTTGCCCACGGGATGCGGAATGTCGACCGCCAAAACGTTGGTGTGCTGCTCGCGCAGTGCGTCGACGACGCTGCGGGTCGCATCGGTGCAGCCGTTGAGCACGACGATGATTTCTGAATCGGCGAAAACACCGGCATATTCCTCGAGCGTTTTTCCGATGCGATCCTGCTCGTTATGCGCCGGAACGATCACGGAAAAGCGCGGCGGGCGCTCGAGCGTTGCGGTGGCGCTCATGCGATCGGTGCCTCGCGGTTTTCAGGCGGACTGACGAGATTGCGTTCGAACTTTGCGAGAATCGTGCGCCGCGCCAGTTCGAGCTCTTCGACGTCGAGCACGCGCGCGACCGCGAGGAAGACCGCGCCGCCGATTGCGAGCTGACCGAACAGGAACCACGCGCGCGACGCGAGCGAAGCATCCGGCATAACGCCGAGCGCCGCAATCCACTTCAAGGCGAGGAACATCGCCAGCGAACTCACCGCGATCTTTGCCGTCGAAACCAGCAGAGCGCGCCAGTCGATGCCCGGAACCAGCCGCGCCGTCAGCATCAGCAGCAGCACGGCCTGCATCGTTTGGCTCAGCGAATTCGCCAGCAGCAGGCCGCGCGCGCCCAACGTCGGCAGCCACACCAGCGAGAGCAGAACGTTGAGGACCACGGTCGCGACGGAGATCGTCACCGGCCAAATCGTCTCTTTACAGGCGAAGCAGCATCGCGTCAGCACGACGTTGGCTGCCAGGGCCAACAGTCCGACCGCGGCGTAAGGCAGCAGGGAGGCGGTCAGGTCGGTCGCGCCGGCCTGGAACGTCCCGCGCTCGAACAGCGTTTGCACCATCGGGCGAGCCAGCACGATCAAAGCGCAGAGCGACGGAATCGTGATGAAAATCACCAGCCGAAGACCGGTGACGAGGCTGCGCGCGACGCCGCGCCGGTTATCGCGCGCAAACTGCGCCGCGAGCAGCGGAAAGATCACCGTCGCGATGGCGGCGGCAAAAATCTGCTGCGGGAAGTTGACGAGCTTGACGGCATAGTTCATGCCGGCGATGTAGCCCGGCGAGAGCGTCGAAGCAAAAAAGCGATCGAAGAAGAGCGCGATCTGCCCGGCCGCGGAACCGACGATGATCGGCCCCAGCAGCGCCCAGATTTTCCCCAGACCCGGATGGTGCAAATCGATGATAAAGCGATATTTTCCAATCGCGAGGAACGACGGCAACTGGACGAGCAGCTGTGCGGTCAGCCCGAGCGCCGTGCCGATCACGAGCGCGTAGATACCGAGGCGGTGATTGAATGCGAGCACCGCTGCGATCGTAATGACGTTGACCGCGACGCCGACCATTGCGGTCGAGCGGAAGCGGTGATAGGCGTTGAGCATTGCCGAGAGCACGCCGCTCAGGCTGACGGCGACGATGCTCGGCATGAGCCAGCGCGTCATGCGAATCGCGACGCTCATCTGCGGCGCCGGAAATCCGTGAGCGATGACCGGAACGTACCAGCGGGCGGTAAAGTAGCCGAGAACCGCACACGCGGTGAGAACGATGGCCAGCAGATTCAACACGGTGCTCGCCAGCCGCCACGCTTCGTCTTCTTTGTGGTGCGCGAGATATTCCGAGAACGTCGGGACGAGCGCGCTTACCAGCGCGCCGTTGAAAACGCCGAAGAGGATCGTCGGGACGGTCGCCGCCGCCAAGAACGTGTCCATCTCCCAGCGCGTCCCGTAGTATTTGGCGCTGACGACCTCGCGCATGAATCCAAGCAGGGTTGAGACGAGCGTAGCGCCCATGATGAAGAGCGTCGACGCCCCGAGTGAAAAGCGATGGGACGGCGAACGCTTGGATTGAGGGACGACGCGAAGATGCTTAATGGGCGCCGTCCTTTCGCAGGACGGCCGGCACCGTGAGCGCGATGAGCGCGAGATCGCCTAAGGGCGTCCACGAGTCGACGTACCGGTTGTCGAGCGCCATCCACTCTTCGAAAGAAACCTCGCTGCGGCCGTTGACCTGCCACAAACAGGTGATGCCCTGCGGAACCGTCAGCCGGCGCAACGCAAAGCCGTCGTAATGCTCCACTTCGCTCGGGAGCGCGGGCCGCGGACCCACCAGCGACATGTCGCCGCAGATGACGTTGAGCAGATTCGGAAGTTCGTCGATGCTGGCGCGCCGCAGGAAACGCCCGAGCGGATGCGTGCGCGGGTCGTTGCGAATCTTAAAGACCGGCCCGTCGACCTCGTTGAGATGCATGAGGTCCTCGCGCATCTGGTGCGCGCCGTTGACCATGGTCCGCAGTTTGAACATTCTGAAACGCCGGCCGTGTTGGCCGACGCGTTCCTGAGCGAAGAATGGAGCGCCGCCGGTCGTGAAGACGATGCCGACGGCGGCGGCTAAGACGATCGGCGCGGTCAGCACGAGCAAGACGAGTCCCACAGCAACGTCGGTGGCGCGTTTGATCGAACGCCAAGAAGCGGGAACGTCGCGGCATGCGGCCGGAGCAATCGCGGCCTGCACGCTATACGTTCCATCCGGCGGCAGTGCTGCGCGCGACGGCCGTCAAAGACAAACTGTGGTCTCCGTTATATCCTTGGTTCGTTCGTTTCATCGTATCCGCGGTGTGCTTGAACCATGCTCCAGCGCCGCTCGGCACCCCGGCGCGCTCATCGAGCAAACTCTGAGGCCGCTCGATTGCACCGCTGCGTCGTTTCGGCATTCGCCTCAAAGCCCCCGGTCTGCGCGATCACGAAGTCCGATGACCTCGGTCACCTTCGGAATGCGCGGCGCGGCGCGGCGACGTCCCGGTCGGTTGCTGCCGCCTTGCACCCAATTCGACCCCGGCCGCCTCGCGCTCGCTGAGATTTTACCGATAGGATACCTCTGCCCGCGGCCCAAACCGGGTTGGCTGACTTCATCGGACTCCCCGGAGTATATCGTGCGACGCCTCTCGCTCTGCGCGGTCCTCGTGCCGCTCGCGTTCGCGATCGCTTGCGCCTGCGCGCGGGCGAATACGATCGTTCGCTTGAAAGCGGACCACCTCGCCTTCTACTACGACACGTTTCGGGTGGAAGCCGACGGTCACGTGCGCGTTGAGACCAGCGACGGCTTTTCGGTCACCGGCGACGCTTTTTCGATGGACCTCAAGCTCAATCGCTTTCTGGTGGCCGGGCACGTGACGCTGCAAATGCGGGGTCAGAGCGTTACGGGCGCCGCCCTCTCGGATTTCCTCGATTTCAACCGCATCTATTTCGTGCCGGTGACCACCGAGCCGGACCGCTGGACGTTCCTCAATGGGGACCTCGCGCACCCGGTGAAGGGGCGCATCATGCCGGGAGACACTTTCAACTTCCCGGAGTTGCCGAAAAATCCGAGCGTCACCGCGTCGGAAGCGGTGATCGGCACCCGCAGCTATGCCCGGTTCGCCGGCGCATGGGCCTACGTGGGCGGCGTCGGGCTCCCGCTGGGCTCCTACGTCGTCAACTTTTCGCCGAATCAATACTTTGCGCAGAACTCGCTCACGGGCGCGAACTTCGATGCGACGTGGAACTTCGCGGGGAACAACAACTCGCTCTCCGCCATTCACTTGCGCTACGACACCTTCAACCATACGTATCTCGCCTTCGAACAGCACTTCGTCGGCGATCACGAGTACGCAATCTTCTCGGCCAACCCGCTCACCAAGTCCGACCGCTTCTTCAACTTGACGCTCTACGAGAAACTCGGCCAGCGCTTCCAAATTCAGACCTTTACGCAGTACAACATCAACCAAGGAGTATTGCTCCAGGCCCCGCCGCTCTCGGTGACGCAGACGACGTACGTCAACATGACGCAGGCCTTTCCGCACTCTTACCTGCAGCTCAACTCCAACTTCACCAACTACAACCTGCTCGGGCCCGGTTCGTTCAATCCTAACAATACCGTCGGCGCCGGTAATCTCTCGCACCCGTCGCAAGTGCAGCTCACCGCGACGAGTTTCCAAAACCGCATCGGAAAACTGCCGCTCTACGAACAAATTTACGGCGGCTACGGCTTCAACCACGATTCGGTCGGCGCCAATCAATACGGAACGCCGATTCCCGCTTCCCAGAGCGGCCTACAATCCTTCGGCGGTACGTGCATCTTCAAAAAAGGCACGGCGCCGGTCGCTTGCCCGACGGTGTACACGACGATTTGGAACGAGGTCGCCGGCTTTAACCTCTTCATGCCGTCGGTGAAGATCGGCAACCGCGACAATCCGTACGAAACGTACTACTTCAACGCCGTGCTGAACAAACAGCGCCAGTGGAACTCGCTGCCGCATCATATCGACAACACGAATACGACCTTCAGTTTGAGCCGCCAGTTCTCGAGGCCGGTCAACGCCTACCTCAGCTATCAGATTCAAAACACGGTCGACCGCTATCTTCAGGGCGGCTATCAACCCTGCAATCCCCTAAATCCGCCGAACAATCCGTTCTGCCCGCCGGGCTTGACCGCGTTTCGCGGCGCCTCGACGCTGCGCACCTTGATCCTCGGCACGACCTACGCTCCGAATCCGGAGTTCAACGCGTCGCTGGTTGCGCGCCAGCACACCGATTTTCCGGCCCCGTTTCAAAACGTGTTTCCGCTGCCGCTGACCAATGTGATCGGGCAGCCGCTCTATAACAATTACCTCGGACAGCCGCCTTACGATCTCACGGCCGACGTGCGCTTCAAATTGCTGCCGCACATGCTCCTCGACGTGCAGCGAACGTACTACTTCAACTACGGCAACATCCAGTGGAGCCCGAACTTCATCATTCAGGTGCTGCCGCAGTGACGCGATTGCGACGCATCTTCGCGGTGACGTGCGCGCTGCTGTCGGTCGCGCTCGTCGCCGCCGGGCCGACGATCGCCGTCACCGGGCAACTCCTCGCCTATCAAGACGGTTTCGTCTTCTTTACTACCGGCGACGGCTTCCGGGTCGCGCCGGGCGTCCTCATCCGCGACTCCGCCGGCACCGGGCCGGCGACCATCGTCCCGGAGCCCCGCGTCTGGGCGCGCGCGCACTTCGACGCGACCGGCACGGTCACCGAACTCGACCTTTCGCGCTCGCCGCTGCCGGCGGAGGGGAGTTTCGCCGATGTGGCGCGCTTCGCGGTTGCGTTGTCGAGCCCGATTCCCAACCCGGACCTCGTTCCGGCGACGCCGGCGCCCGGACACACGCTCGTGCCGGCGCAGCACTTCTCCGGCCGGCCCGTGCTCGTCACGTTTACGGTGCAGGTGCCGCCGACCACGCCGTTTTCGGCGAGCGTCTATATCACGACCGACGCCAGCGGCTGGAACGCGCAGGCCATTCCAATGGATCGCATCGACACGCTGCACTATCAAATTACGCGGCGGCTGAACTCGGGAACGATCTTCCGGTATCTCTACGACCGCGGTTCCTTCCAATCGCAGGAGATCGCACAGAACGGTTTGCAGCGTACGCCGCGCGAGATCGTCGTCACCGACGCCGACGTGCGCACGCTTCGCGACACCGTCTACGCCTGGCTCGACTCGAGCAGCAATGCGAGCGGCCAGCAACCCAATGGGCTGCCGACGCCCTACAATCCCAATCCGTTCCCGAATCTGCCGTCGGGTTTCCCGTCACCGGGCATTCCGACGCCCCACCCGCATCCGCCCGCGTAGGTCAGCGCACTTCGATCGGCACGCTCGTCTGCGCCTTGTCGCCGCGCGAGTTACGGGCGATGACCTGCAGTTGGAACGTGCCGTGCACGAAAAACGGTAGATCGCCGACAGTGTACGCCATGGCAAAACGCCCGACACCGACTTTGTTCAGCGTGACGCCGTAGCCGCCGATCCTCACTTCGACGCTTGCGACATTCGAACTCGTCAGCACCGTGCCCGAGACGTGATCGCCGGAGCTCACCGCCGTCTTGTCGATTGCCACCGAGAGAATTCGCGGCGAGGCGTCGGGCGACAGTCGCGGAACGGTCGGCGCCGGTACGACGGCCGCGGCACTCCGCACGGGAGCGGGCGTCGCCGTCGCGCGCACGGTGGGACTCGGTACGGGCGTCGCGAGCCGCGACGGATGCGGGACGCGCAGCGCGCGGGGAGTCCCAGCCGGAACCGGCGACGGCGTTGCCGCCGGCTGCGGACGGCTGCACGCCGGTAAGATCGCAATGGACGTAATGAAAATGAGGATTCCGGCCGAGCGCACTACGGGCCGGACGTTCTCGTTCAGAGCGGCGCCTCCGCTTGGCTGTCGGGTTCGCGCGCGGCGACGTCGAACGCCGAGCCCAAATGATTGCTCACAGCCCAGCGCTCAGCATCGTCGTGCCGATGCACGACGAGCAAGGAAACGTATCGCCGCTGCTCGAGCGATTGACGGGGGCCCTCGACTCGCTGCCCGGGCGGCCCGCCTACGAGATCGTGCTGGTCAACGACGGCAGCTCCGATGCGACCGCCGATGCGGTCCGCGCCGAGATGCGCGAGCGTCCGAACCTCGTGCTGGTAAACCTGTCGCGCAACTTCGGCCATCAGCTGGCGGCGACTGCCGGCATCGAACTGGCGCGGGGCGATGCGGTGATTCTCATGGACGGCGACCTGCAGGATCCCCCCGAACTCATTGCGGCGTTCGTCGAAAAGTGGCAGGAAGGGTTCGACGTCGTGTACGCCGTCCGCCGTACGCGCAAAGGTGAGAGCGCGTTCAAACTCGCGACCGCAGGCTTCTTTTACCGAGCGATCAAGCGGCTCACGAAAGTTTCGATTCCGGTCGATACCGGTGACTTTCGCTTGATGAGCCGGCGCGTGGTTGCCGCCTTGCAGCGCTTGCCGGAACGGCATCGCTTTTTGCGCGGCATGGTCAGTTGGGTCGGTTACAAACAAACCGGCGTCGAGTACGATCGCGACGTGCGCCTGAGCGGCGCAACGAAATATCCTCTCCCGAAGATGGTCCGTTTTGCCATCGACGGCATCACGTCGTTCTCCGACATCCCGCTGCGCTTCGCATCCTATTTCGGCTTCGCGGTCAGTGCGGTTGCCTTCATCTACGCGCTGGTCGTGATCGTCGACAAACTCTTCGGCGTTCACCCGCCCGCATACACACCCGGGTGGGCCTCGACGATCGTGGCCGTCGTCTTCCTAGGCGGCGTGCAGCTCATCAGCCTCGGCATCCTCGGCGAATATCTCGGCCGCATCTACGACGAAGTCAAAGGACGCCCGCTCTACTTGATCGACGACGTCGAGCGCTCGTAGGCTCGCCGAAGACGTCTTGACGTATCATCCCGTCGTCGATCGGTTCGCGATCCCAGTCGCGCTCGATCCGTGGTCGGCGACCATTTTCGTCGCGCTCTTCGCGGCCGTCGCGGTCGTGACGATTCGCCGGCCGGCATACGGACTCTGCGCGCTGGTGCTCGTCACGCCGTTCGCTCTATCGCGCGACGTCGCCGGAACGACGGTCACGCTGCCGAAAGCGGCGCTGCTCGGGCTGCTGGCCGGTCTCGCTTCACACCCCGAAGCGCTTGCGCGGCTGCGCGCCCGGCCGATGCCGCTGCTGTTGTGTGCGATCGGCGCGTACGTGGCGCTCACGGCCGCGACCGCGTTCGTCGCCGTGCATCCAGGCGCGGCCGTGCGCGAAACGCTGAAGTTTACCGAATACGGTCTGATGCTCGCCGCGGCGTATCTCTGCTTTCGAATCGATCCCGACGATACGGCCGTCGCCGGAGCGTTCGCCGTCGCCGCAATCGCCGTCGCACTCAGCGCGCTCGCGCAGGAGTTCACCGGCGCGCCTTCCGGACTCTACGTCGGCAACGCGATCGTACCGCGCATCGCCGGAGTCTTGGAAGGGCCCAATCAGCTGGCCGGATACTTTCAAGTTGCGATCGCCGCACTTGGCGCGTGGACGCTGGTCCGCCGGTCGGCGCTGACCGATGCCGCCCTCGCATTGGCGACGTGCGCCGACGTGCTGACGTTCTCGCGCGCGGGGATATTCGGACTGGCAGTCGTCGGCGTCGTGCTGATCGTCGCGGGCGGCAGGCCTGCGCTGCGTGCGCTGCGTCCGGCGTATCTCGGTCTGGCCGCCGGACTCGCGGTCGTCGGGTGGTGGGCGTATTACGCGCACACCGCCGACGTGCTGCGCGTTTCGCTCGAAGAGAGCGCCTACGCCGGCGGCGTCGGCGACCGCCGCGAACTCTGGGGCGCCGCGTGGCGCATGTGGCGCGCGCATCCGCTGCTCGGCGTGGGTGCGGGAAACTACGAGTTGGAACTGCCCGCATACGGCGTGAGCGGCGTTCGCACGCACGCGAACAGTTGGTTTCTGCAATCGCTCGCGGAAGGCGGGATCGCACTGTTTCTCGCGACGGTCGCGCTGGTTGCGGCGATCGTTGGTTCGTTTGCGCGGCGCGTCCGGGACGGTTCGCCGTGGGTGCTCGCCGCGCTCGCGGCGGCAATCGCGTTGACCGTCCATCAGATCGCCGACTACCTGGTGTTCTATCCTAAAGTCGGCGCGGCGTGGTTCGTGCTCGCCGGCATTGCAGCGGCCGCGGCAAACGGCGCGCGCGCCGCGGCTGCGCGGGGCGCAGGCTGAAAGCGCTTCGCGTCGCGCTCGCGATTCCGGCCGCACTGCTGGTCGCCGCGATCGCGCAGCGCCTGCTGCTCGCGCAGGTCGCACCCCAGGTGGCCGTCGCCCTCGCGCAACCGCTTCCAGTCGTCACCAGTTGGGGCGGTCTCGGTGCGGCGGCGTTTTGCGTGCTCGCACTCGCACTCGCCGCGGGCGGCATCGCGTACGCGCGCATCGTCGCGCGCGGCACGTGCTCCGCCGGCCTGACGACGCCGCTCGGCGTTGCGGCGCTGTGCGCGTTTGCAGTTGCGTGCGCGTGGGCGGCGCCGGCCGTCTTTTCGAGCGACGCATATGCCTACGCGGTATACGGCGAGTTGCTGCGCCTTGGTGCCGATCCGTACGCGCACCGCGTGCTGCCGAGCGGCAATCCGATCTTCGACGCCGCCATCGTGCAGTGGGGAAACCCGCCGCCGGTCTGCGTCTATGGGCCGCTCTTCGTCGCGCTTGCTTCGGCGATCGTTTCGGTAACGGCATCGTTCGGCACGGCGGCGACGCTAAGCGGATTCCGCGCGGCGTCGTCGGCAGCGCTGGCGGCCTGTGCGCTGCTGGCGTACGCCGCATATCCCGGCGGCCGGCGCGAGCGTCTCACCGCAGCGGCGACGATCGCGCTCAATCCGGTCGCAATCTGGTGCGCCGCCGAGGGCCACAACGACGCCCTGGCGCTCGCCGTCGTGCTGGCGGGCGTCGCGGTTGCACGTCGCGGATACGTGCAGCTCGGCGCGCTGCTGTCGTCGTGCGCCGGCCTTGTGAAACTCCCGGCGGTTGCCGGATCGCTGCCGCCAGCGTTCTTGGGCGGATGGCTGGGCGCGATCGGTGGTGCCGTGCTGGCGCTGGCGTTTTCGCTCCCCTTCTTCCGCGGCGTTACGACGCAGCTGGCGCCGCACGCCCACTACGCGCCGCAAGCCTCCTTTCAAGCATTCGTCGAACCGCTCGCGCGGGCGATTGCAGGCTCGAACGCCATCGCAGAGGGGGTTGCGTGGACGTTCGCCGGTTGCGCGGCTGCGGCGCTCGTGTGGGCCGCGCTTGCGCGTTTGCGCCGAGGCGATCGCGAGGGTTGGCTCTATGCGGCGCTCGCCGGTTGGCTGCTGGTGCCCAATCCCTATCCGTGGTACGGGGTGTGGCTGGCAGCCATTGCCGCGATCGCACCGGGCACGCGCGCGGCCGCGACCCTGCTGGCATTGACGCTCGCGGCCGTGCTGCGCTACTTTCCCGACGCCGTCTACCCGGGAACCCCGATGCCGGTTGCGTGGCTCGGGCTGATTGCGACGCTGCCGTTTTTACTGCTGCTTCCGCGTCGAGCCGCGTTTGGTATAATCAACCGCTCACCATGACCACCGCCGATCTCACAGCGCCGCCGGACCGCGCGCACGGCTCCCTGCACGATGCGCTCGTGCGGCATCTGACGACCTCGAGCCGCTCGATGTCGGCCCTTCTCGGGCGCTTGCGCGAGTTGCGCGCACTGCCCGGGAAAAAACCCGGTTCGTACGCGCTGCACGAAACGGCCACCGCGGCGCGCTCCGGCACTGCTCGCCGCCGTACAGCGCGCGCTGGGCGGCACGCTGCTCGTTCTGGTTCCAACGCCGGATGCGGCCGAGCGCATTTTCGCCGACCTGCTTTTCTATCTCGGCGAAGAAGATCCGCAGACGCCCGCCTTGCTGCGCTCGCGCGACGAAGCGCTCGGCGCGATCGAAAGCCCGTCCGAGCGCAGCGCACGCATGACGCTGCTCGCCGATTTGACGGCCGGAGCCGCGCGCATCGTCCTCGCTCCAATCGCGGCGGTGCGCCAATATCTCATGCCGCGCGCGCTGTTCGACGAGCTCCGGTTTTCCGTGCGCTCGGGCGAGTCGCCGGGTTTCGAGCGAATTCAAGAACGGCTCTACGCAATGGGCTACGATCGCTGCGACGTGGTGAGCGCTGCCGGCGAATATGCCGTGCGCGGCGGCATCATCGACGTCTTCCCCGGCAACGCCGGCGCGCCGGTCCGCGTCGAGTTCTTCGGCGACGAGATCGACAGCATCCGCAGTTTCGCCGTCGATACCCAACGCAGCACCGGTAGCCTCCAGTCGGTCGAGATCGTGCCGTGGTCGCAGATACCGCGCGACGAACGGTACCGCCGGCGCATCCTCGAGCGGTTCGACGGGCCGCAAGCCGCACGTCGCGAGCTCGGAGCGTTCTTGAGTGCGAACGCCGACGTTCCCGAAACGTGGCTTCCGCTGGCGTTCGAGCGGCGCGCGACGATCTTCGATTATCTGCCCGAAGATGCGATCGTGGTGCTCGACGAGCCGGCGATGATCTCATCGATCGCGGCCGCACTCGACGAAGAGCGCACGCGCGAGCAGCACGTCTTGCTCGCGGCGGTCGAGTCGGGCGAACTGTCGGTCGACGAGAACCACGTCGGCGAAGCGTTGCTCGCTGACGTCGCTGCCGCACCTCCGGCGCTCGGCGAACTCGGCGAGGCGATCGGACGCCATGCCACGCTCGTCATCCCGGGGGCGATCGAGAACCGGGCCGCGTCGAGTTGGGCGCCGCAAGCGCTCGATGCGTTCGTTCTCGAGTGCAGTCCCGCCGAACACTTCAACCGCCAGATCGAACTCTTCTCGCGCAGCGTGCGCGATGCGGTCGCCGCGGGCGAGACGATTGCGATCGTCAGCACCGCGGTCGGGCGTACGACCGACATCCTGCGCGCCGCCGGCGTTCCAATCGGCGAACGCCTGGGCAGCGGCTCGGCGGTTGTGGGCGCCGGCAGCATCGACTCCGGATTCAGCGTTTCCAGCTTGCGCTTGCGCGTGCTCGGCGACCGCGAAATCTACGGCGCCCCGCCCAAGCGCGTGCACATGCGCGCCGTCAAGGAAGGCGTACCGGTCACGCTGGCCGATCTGCGCGTCGGCGATCACGTCGTGCACGCCGTCCACGGGATCGGCCAATATCTCGGTTTGCGCACCGAAACGATTCTCGGCGCGACGCAAGACTATCTCGATCTCAAATACGCCGGCAGCGACCGGATGCTCGTGCCCGTGACGCAGATGCATCAGATCGCGAAGTACTCGGCGGCCGAAGGGCAGAGCCCGCGCCTTTCCAAAATGGGCGGCGCCGATTGGGCGCGCACCAAGGCGCGCGTCGCCGAATCGCTCGGCAAAATCGCCGACGGCCTGGTGCAACTCTACGCCGAGCGCGAGCTCGCACGCGGACACGCGTTCGCTGCCGATACGCCCGTGGCAAGTGGAGATGGAAGAAGCGTTTCCCTACGAGACGACGCGCGATCAGCAGAAAGCCATCGACGAAACAAAAGTCAATATGGAATCGGCGCGTCCGATGGACCGTCTGGTGTGCGGCGACGTCGGCTACGGAAAAACGGAAGTCGCGATGCGCGCGGCGTTCAAGGCGGTCGCCGACAAGAAGCAGGTTGCGGTCCTCGTTCCGACGACGCTGCTGGCCGACCAGCACTACCGCACCTTCAGCGCGCGCTTCGCCGGGTTTCCGCTGCGCGTCGAAGAGCTATCTCGCTTTCAGAGCAAAGCCGAGCAGAAACGCATCGTGCGCGAACTCGCCGAAGGCAAGGTCGACATCGTCGTCGGCACGCATCGGCTGCTGCAAAAAGACGTCGCCTTCGCGGACCTCGGCCTCATCGTCATCGACGAGGAACAGCGTTTCGGCGTGATGCACAAGGAGCGCCTCAAGGAGTATCGCGCGAGCGTCGACGTGCTGACGCTTTCGGCCACGCCGATTCCGCGAACGCTGCACATGTCGCTGCTCGGCGTGCGCGATCTCTCGCTCATTCAAACTCCGCCGAAGAACCGCATGTCGATCAAGACGCTCGTCGTGCCCGCGGGCGATGCGGTCGTCCAGCATGCCATCGCAGCCGAACTCGACCGCGGCGGCCAGGTGTACTATCTGCACAACCGGATCGAATCGATCTACGCCGTCCGCAACGCGTTGGCCAAACTCGTCCCGCGCGCGCGCATCGGTGTCGGCCACGGAAAGATGAGCGAAGCGGAGATCGAGCCGGTGATGCAAGCCTTCATCGACGGCGAACTCGACGTGCTCGTTGCCACGACGATCATCGAAAACGGCATCGACATCCCCAACGTCAACACGATGCTCGTCAACGACGCCGACAAGTTCGGGCTCGCGCAACTCTATCAACTGCGCGGGCGCGTCGGACGCTCGAATCACCAGGCGTACTGTTATCTGCTCTATCAGGGTCACAAGGCGCTGAGCGAGGAGGCCAAGGCGCGCCTCGAAGCGATCCGCGAGTTCACGCACCTCGGTTCCGGATTGCAGATCGCGATGCGCGACCTCGAGATTCGCGGCGCCGGCAACTTGCTCGGCGCGGCGCAGTCGGGATTCATCGCGTCGGTCGGTTTCGACACCTACTGCGAAATGCTCGCCGAAGCGATCGCCGAACGTCGCGGCATGAGCGCCGCGCTGGAGGACCGGCGCGAGGCCGTCATCGACGTGAAGATCAGTGCGTTCGTTCCGAACGACTACATTCCGCAAGTCTCGCAAAAGATTGCCGTGTATCAGCAGCTCGCCAAGGCGCGTACGGAGGCCGAGGTCGCGGAGATCGCCGCCGGCGTACGCGATCGCTTCGGTCCGTTTCCGCGGCCGCTCGAGCGCTTGATCGAGCTGACCAAGCTCCGGACGATTGCGCTGGCCAAGCACGTAACGCGGGTGGTCGTCGACGAGACCCGTTTGACGCTTGGGGTCGGATCGGGGTTCGACCTCGATCCCGCCGCGATTCCGATTTTTCAGTCGCTGACGAACAATCGCTTCCGGTTCGCGGAAGGCCGCATCCTCGTGGATCTGCCCGCCATACGCGACCGCGACAGCGGGGAAAGCATCTGGATGCCGCTGCTCCGGGGCTCCTCGAGGCCATGTGACCGCTTGCTTCGGCGCTCCTGAGAGTTCGCCGAGAGGAGGGCCGGGATTGCGCACGAACCTGCGGAACGAACTGCGGGGCGCGCGCCCCGCCTGTTACACACTGCTCTTTTTCCTTGGAGCCGACAATGTCGAAAGCCCAACGGGTCATCGCGGGCCTTGGCGCCCTGCTTCTCGGTGCCGCGCTCGCGGCATGCGCGGGCAACGCCGTCGCAACGGTCAACGGTGAACCGATCAGCAAATCCGCGTTCGAAGATAAACTCGAATCCAGCCCGGGCGCGCGCAGTACGCTGCAGCAGATGGTGCAGGAGACGCTGATCCTTCAGTACGCCAAGAAAAACAACATCAACGTCACCGACGACGAGATCGTGCAACGCGAGAACGATCTCAAGGCAAACTTTCCGAACGGATCGTGGGACGAGATGCTCAAGGCGCGCGGACTCAGCGAAGACGACGTTCGCGAGGCGCTGCGCGAGCAGATCATTCTCGACAAGGCGCTGGCAAATCGGGTGAACGTCACGCCGGCGCAAATCAAGTCGTACTTCGATAAGAACCACGCGGCGTTCGACAAGCCCGAGCAGATCAAGGCGCGCCACATCCTCGTGAAGGATTTGGCGACCGCGCAAAAAGTCGAAGGCCTGTTGAAATCGGGACAAAACTTCAACGACGTCGCGAAGCAGTATTCGACGGATCCCGGCAGCAAGGACAAAGGCGGCGAACTCGGATTCTTCCGGCGCGGCCAAATGGTGCCGGCGTTCGATCAAGTCGCGTTCTCGTTGAAGCCCAATCAGGTCAGCCAACCGGTGAAGTCGCCGTTCGGCTATCACGTCATCCAGGTCGAAGCCGTACAGCCGGCGGTGAAAGCGACGCTCGCGAGCGCGACGCCGCGCATCACCGACATGTTGCGCCAGCAGCAAGAAGCGCCGCTGATCCAGCCGTTCCTGCAGGGCTTGCAGCAAACGGCGCAGATCCAAGTGCTCGATCCGCGCTTCGCGGATCTCTTCCCGTCACCGCCGCCGACGGTACCGCCGGCCGCGTCGATGGCTCCCGCGGCCACACCGACGAAGTAACCCGGCTCGCGCGATTCTCGGAAAGGCCCCGGCAGCACGCCGGGGCCTTTCCACTGCGCGCGCGAAGTCGCGAGGCCATGCTGGTGCGCATCGCGGGCCTCGGACCCGGCGATCCGAGTCTGCTAACCATCGGCGCGGTCGACGCATTGCGTGAGATCGGCGCGGCCGCCGCGCCGCTCGCTCCGCCGGACTTGCGCGGATATTTGGCTCGCAACGGCGTCGAGATCGTCGGCGGCCTCATCGACGACCCGGCGCTCTTCGTGGCCGGCGTTGCCGACGAACTCGGGCGCTTCGCCGATCGAGTCAGCACCCGCGGGCATGCGCTCGGGTTGGCCATCCTCGGAAATCCGCTTTCGGACTTTCCCGGCCTCGCGCAGCTGCTGCGCGCGCTCGACCACGCCGGCGTTGCGACCGAGATCGTGCCGGGCATGCCGCGTGCGACGCTGTCGGCGGCGATGGCCTTGCCGCTCGTGCCGCTTCCGCCGCAATCGGCGCAGTATTCGTTCGACGATCTCGTCGAGATCATGGCGCGGTTGCGGATGGGGTGTCCGTGGGACCGCGAGCAGACGCATCGCACGCTCGTTCCGTACCTCATCGAGGAGACGTTCGAGGTGGTCGAAGCCGTCGAGAGCGGCGACCTAGACGCGCTGTGCGAGGAGCTGGGCGACCTGCTGCTGCAGATCGTCTTCCATTCGCAAATCGCCACCGAGACCGGAAAGTTCGGCGTCGCCGACGTCGTCAACGCGCTTTCGAACAAGATGGTGCGCCGCCATCCGCACGTCTTCGGCGATGCGGTCATCGAAGACGTCGACGCACAGTGGCGCAACTGGGAACGTCTCAAAGCGATGGAAAAGACCGGCCGCGCGCGCAAGAGCCGGCTCGACGGCATTCCCAAACATCTGGGCGCGCTGCAGCGCGGTCAACGAATGCAAGAGAAGGCGTCGCGGGTCGGTTTCGACTGGCCGGCCGTCTCCGGAATTCTCGACAAGCTCGCGGAGGAGGTGCGCGAACTCGCCGATGCGCGCCGCGAAAAACAGGACGACGCCCGGGTACGCGAAGAGCTCGGCGACGTCTTCTTTACGCTGGTGAACCTTTCGCGCGCCCTCGGCATCGACGCCGAGACGGCGATGCGCCAAGCCAACGAAAAGTTCTATCGGCGTTTCAGCTTCATGGAAGAACGTGCCGCCGCCGGCGGGAAGACTCTTTCCGACCTTTCGCTCGACGAACTCGAGGAACTGTGGCAACTGGCGAAGACGCCGGCGTAGCGACGATACGGTTGCGCATGAGCGCGCACGACGCTCACTACGGCGGAAATCTCGTGGACGGCGCGCGCATGCTCGCACTCTTCGGCGACGTCGCGACCGAACTGCTGATCCGCCTCGACGGCGACGAAGGGCTCTTCGTCGCGTACGACACGGTGGAGTTCGTCGCGCCGGTCTACGCCGGCGATTACATCGAAGCCGAAGGCAGGATCGTCAACGTCGGCAACACCTCCCGCCGCATGGAGTTCGAAGCGCGTAAGGTCATTGCGGCGCGTCCCGACGTCAACGACAGCGCCGGCGACGTTCTCGAACCGCCCGTCGTCGTATGCCGCGCCAGCGGCACGTGCGTCACGCCAAAATCCAAAAAACGCCGCTGAGCCGCGGGCGTGCGGCATCACGGGCGCGGCGCGATACGTTAGGGACTATACCAAGCGTTCGTGGGTTTTGCGTTTCCAGACGAACTCGTAGTAGCAATACTGCAGGACGAGCCCCGTGCAGAATGCGATCGGGTAGCCCATCCACACGCCCTCGATGCCGACGCGATGCATGAGCAGGTAGGCCGCGGGAACTTCGACGCCCCAAATCGCGAAGATGCCGATGACCGTCGGCCACAGCACGGTGCCACTGCCGCGCATGACGCCGCTGAGCACGGCGGAGTTGCCGAAAACCGCGTAGCTCCACAGCGTAATCATCAGCAGGCCGTGCGCGATGACGAGCGTCTGCGGATCGGTGATGAACGCGCCCAAGATGTTCCATGCGAAGACGTAACAGAGCCCGATGATGATCGCGCCGACGGCATAGTTGAGGCCGACCGCCGAACGGATCACCGATCCGAGCTTATCCTCGCGGCGCGCACCGATGCATTGGGCGCCAAAGATCGAAGCGGCGATGCCGATTGAAATAGCCGGAAACTGCACGTAACTGACGACTTGATTGACCGCGCCGTACGCAGCGGTCGCGCGCGATCCGAAGTGGTTGACGAACGAGATCACCGCGATTTCCGCTAGGGAAACCATCATCACTTGGATCCCGGTCGGAACGCCGATCTTGACGACTCGGTAGAGAATGCTCCAATCGATCCGCATGTCGGAGAGCGTTTCGCGGTCGAACTTGAGCGGATGATTGTGGCGCGCGAGGTGTACCACCAGCCATCCGAGCGCCGCGGCGTTCGCGATAAGTCCGGCGACCGCGGCGCTCACGACGCCCAGTTTCGGCAGTCCCAGCCAACCGAGAATGAACAACGGCGTAATCGCGATCGCGAGCGCGGCCGACACGATTAACGAGAAAAACGGGGTCGACGAGTCACCGGTTCCGCGCAAGATCGTCACGTAGACGAAGTACACGAAGAAGATCGGCATGGTAAGGAAGATGACTTTCGCGTAGGCATCCGACTGTGCCAAGATGTCGTGCGGCGTGCCGAGCCACGACAGCAGCACCGGCGATCCGACGCTTCCTAGGATTGCGACGAAGATTCCGAGATAGAGCCCCGCGCCGAGCACCGTCCCGGCAATCTTCTTCACCAGATGATGGTCGCGCGCGCCGAAGGCCTGGCCCACGAGGACCGTACCGCCGCTCGAAACGCCGAAGACGAACGAGAACAGCAAAAAGATGACGGGAAAGACGGCCGAAACGGCGCCTAACGCTTGCGTGGAAATCAAGCGTCCGATCCAGATGCTGGCCATCGTTTGCGACGCCGACTGCACGACGTTGCTGAGCATGAGCGGAATAAGAAAAACGAGCAGGAGCCGCCACATCGGGCGGCTCTCGTCGAAAACGTTTACGCCTGGACGCCGGGCGGCCGAGGCCTGCGCCATGAACTACTCCTGTGCGAGAAGCGTGTAGATTTCTCGGCGCGTGCGGTCGAGCAAGTCGCGCACACGTTCGATCGTTTCGTTTTTCGAACTCGGTCCCACCTGGGCTACCGCTTGCATCAGCCTGCCGGCCGACTCGCGCAAGCCACCGTCGGTTTCGCTCTCGGGCGCTTCTTCCTCGTCGTCTTCCTTCTCGAAGAAGCTTCCGAAGTCGACCGCGTGTCCGCGCAGATGCTCGCGCCCCTTGTCGGTGACTTCATACGTGCGCCGTTCGCCCTCGTCCCTGCCGGTGATGAGGCCTTCCTCCTCGAGCGCTGCGAGCAGCGGGTAGACCGATCCGGGTCCGCCCGGCCACCCTTTACGGCGAAACTCTCGAATGAGGTCGTATCCGTGTCGCGACTCTTCGGCGAGCAGCTTCAGCATCACCAATTTCAAAATGCCCCGCTTGAAACGGCGTCCGTGACGGCGGTGCCGCCCTTCGAACCCCCCGCCCCAGCCGGGCGCGTACCAAAATGGGTTCATAGGTCGGGATAGTATTCGATATATCGGAACTTGTCAAGATAGGTCGCTTTCAAGTCTCAAGTGACGCCCGGCAGAACGCCGAAGAGGGCCGCATGCGCCTCGATCGCTTTCTCAAGGTCTCTCGTCTTTCGAAACGGCGCAGCGAAGCGCACGAGGCGAGCGAGCATGGGCGGATCACCAAGGACGGCAAGCCGCTCAAGCCGGGATACCAGGTGAAGGCGGGAGACGTCCTCGAGATCCACTATGCGACGCGCTTCGTCACCGTTGTGGTGCGCGAGGTTCCATTGCGCATGACGCCGCGCGTGCACGCTGCCGAGCTGTACGAGATCGTCACGACGCGCAAAGACGAGCCCGCCGACTGGATATGATTTCCGCCGATACCAAAGACGCGCTCGCACGCGACGTGCCCCCCGAAACGCACTGTCGCGACGCGCTGCTGCGCGGCCTCGTGCTCTACGGTGCGCGCAGAGAACGCACCGAGTTCGTCACCCATCGCAACGCGGTCGCGCGTCTGTTTTGGTCGCTTCTGGACAGCGATCGCAAATCGTATCCAATCGAAACGCGCGACGCAACTCGCCTCGGCCGTTTACCGACGTTCGCCATTGCGATCCCCGAACGTCTGCGCGCATTCGCACCGAAGCCGGCGCATCGCTGCGACCGGCTGATGGAGATTCGTGCGGCGTTCTTGGCGTGCGGATCGTTGGCCGCCGGCGTCCACGGCTACCATCTCGAGTTCGTCGTTCCCTCCGCCGGCGAGGCGGCGCGTTTGGAATGGACGCTCAATAGCGCCGGCGTCGCTCCGAAGGTTACGCTACGCAAGGCACGCCGCGTCGTCTACTACAAGAACTTCGATGCCATCGTGGAACTGCTGACGCTCATAGGCGCGTTCGCCGCGGTATTGCACCTCGAAGACGTGCGCGCGTTGCGGGAAACGAAAAATCGCATTCACCGCCTGGTCAACACCGAGGCGGCAAACCTGGAACGCACCGCCGTGGCGGCAGCCGCGCAACGCCGCGTCATCGAGTACCTCGAGAACGCGTACGGCTTGCGCCGGCTCTCTCCCGCGCTGCGAGAAATAGCGGAGCTGCGAATCTCGTACCCCGACGAATCGCTCGCCGAACTCGGTCGCCGCTGCAATCCGCACATTACGAAGCCCACCGTCAGCAGCCGGCTGGCGGCACTCGCGCGCTTGGCCGAGCGGCTGCACAGGGGGCAGGGGCCAACCACGCGCGCCGGGTAACACCGAAACCCTCACGTTTGCTTACGGAGTCCTGCATGCGCATCGGTATCAACGGTTTCGGCCGCATAGGAAGAAACTTCGCGAAGGCGTTGATCGAACGCCATCCCGGCGTCGAGATTGCCGCCGTGAACGATCTCACCAGCGCCGCTGAGTGCGCGCACCTGTTCAAGTACGACAGTAACTACGGAACGTATTCGGGCGACGTCTCGGCCGACGGCGACGAACTCGTCATCGACGACCGTCGCATCAAGGTAATGGCCGAGCGCGACCCGGCAAAGTTACCGTGGAAACGCCTCGGCGCCGACGTCGTCATCGAATCGACCGGTCTGTTTACCGACGCTGCCAAAGCGCGCGCGCACATCGACGGCGGCGGCGCCAAGAAAGTGTTGATTTCGGCGCCGGCCAAGGGCGAAGACATCACGGTCGTGCTCGGCGTGAACGACGGCGCTTACGACCCCGCCAAGCACGACGTCATCTCGAATGCGTCGTGCACGACGAACTGCCTCGCGACTGCGGTCAAGCCGATCGTCGATCATCTCGGGTGGGTCAAGGGATTCATGACGACGATTCACTCCTATACGAACGATCAGAACATTCTCGACGCCCCGCATAAGGACTTACGCCGAGCCCGCAACGCCGCCACCAACATCATTCCAACCTCAACCGGAGCCGCTAAGGCTCTCTACTTGACGATTCCGGAGGTCGAGGGAACGTTCGACGGATTCTCCTTGCGCGTTCCGACCCCGACCGTTTCGATGATCTATCTCGTCGCGCAAACCAAGAAGCCGACCACGCGTCAGGAACTCAACGCCATCCTGCGCCGCGCCGCCGAAAACGAGCTCCGCGAATACGTGGGGTATACCGAAAAGGAACTGGTCTCGAGCGATTTCAAACGGGATCCGCACAGTTCGATTATCGACGGGAAGTTGACCAACGCGCTGGGCGACCTCATTCAAATCGGCGCGTGGTACGACAACGAGTGGGGCTATTCGTGCCGCTTGGCCGATTTGACCGCCGTCGTCCTCGAGAAGCTTCCAGTCGCCGCGCCGTAGGCGCTCGCCGTGAGCGTTGCGAAGGTCGAAGATCTTGGGGTGCGCGGCAAGCGCGTGCTGGTTCGCGAGGATCTCAACGTCCCGATGAACGGCACGGCGATTGCCGACTACACCCGCGTCGATGCCGCGATTCCCACGCTAAAGCTCCTGCTCGATCGCGGGGCGCGCGTCGCCATCCTCTCGCATCTGGGGCGGCCCGATGGTAAGCCCGACCGCGCGCTGTCGCTGCGTCCGGTGGCCGGCGCACTCTCCGAGCGACTCCACGTGCCGGTTGCATTCGCCGGCGATTGCGTCGGTGACGTCGCGCGCCGCGCCGTCGACGCGCTCGAGGACGGCCAGGCCGTCCTACTCGAAAACGTGCGGTTTCATCCGGAAGAGGAACGCAACGATCCGGCGTTCGCGAAGCGTTTGGCCGATCTCGGCGATCTCTACGTCAACGACGCGTTCGGCACCGCCCACCGGGCGCACGCATCGACCGAGGGCATCGCGCACCTGTTGCCGAGCGCTGCCGGACTCCTGATGGAAGCCGAGCTGCATGCGCTCTCGAGTCTGGTTGAAAATCCCGCCAAACCGTTCGTCTGCGCGATCGGCGGAGCGAAGGTCAAAGACAAAATCGGCGTCTTCAACCGCCTCATGCAACTCGTCGACGCGTTCTGCATCGGCGGCGGCATGGCCAATACGTTTCTCTCCGCGCTCGGCGTCCACGTCGGAAAATCGCTGTGCGACCCCGACCCCGAGCCGGCGATCTACGTGTTCGAACGCGCAAGGCTTCAGCACGTCGAACTGCTCCTTCCCAAGGATGCCGTCGTGGCGCCGTCACTGGATTCGCCGGAAACGCGCATCGTCGATATCGGCGACGTCGGCGATGCGATGATCCTCGACATCGGGCCGGCGACCGCCGCTGCCTACGCCGCGGCGATCGAGCAGGCAAAAACGATCGTCTTCAATGGTCCGATGGGGGTCTATGAGAACCCGCACTATCGCAGCGGCACGCAAGCGGTCGGCGATGCCATCGCGCGCGCGACGTCGCACGGTGCGATCAGCGTCGTCGGAGGCGGCGATGCGGCGGCCGCGGCGCACCTGCTCGGATTTGCCGGCAAGATGACGCACGTCTCGACCGGCGGCGGCGCGACGCTGGAATTTTTGGAAGGCAAAACGTTGCCCGGCGTCGCGGCGCTGGAGTCGCCTTGACGCGCACGATCGTGGCCGCAAACTGGAAGATGCACAAGACGGCCGCACAGACGGCTGCCTTCTTCGACGCGTTCTTACCCGCCGTTGCGTCGGTTCCACCGGAGATCGAAATCGTCGTCGCACCCCCGTTCACGTCCCTTCCGGAAGCGTGGCGCCACGTTCGCGGAACGCGGGTCCGGCTGGGCGCGCAGACGATGCATTGGGAACTCGAAGGCGCCTTCACCGGTGAAGTGAGTGCGCCGATGCTGCTGGAATTCGGCGTCTCGCACGTGATCCTCGGACATTCGGAGCGGCGCACGTATTGCGACGAAACCGATCGCAGCGTGAACCGCAAAGTGCACACCGCGCTCGCACAAGGATTGACGCCGATCGTTGCCGTCGGCGAAACCAACGCCGAACGCGAGGCCGGTCATACCGACGAGCGGGTCGTCTCGCAGACGCGCGCGGCCTTTGCCGGCGTGCCGGCGGCAGACCTCGCGCGCGTCGTGATGGCCTACGAACCGATCTGGGCGATCGGCACCGGCCGCAACTGCGACGCCGATGAAGCCGACCGCGTGATGGCGCTCATTCGTCGCTCGCTCGACGGACTGGCGCAGACGCCGCTGCTCTATGGCGGCAGCATGAATGCCGGCAACGTCGCCGCGTACGTTCGTAAAGCGAACGTCAACGGGGGATTGGTCGGCGGCGCGTCGCTCGATCCAGCCGGCTTCGCGACCCTCGCAGCTAACGCCGCAGAATGAAGTTTCGGCCCGTCATCATCGCCGTGCTCGACGGATGGGGCTGCAGCGACGCAACCCATGGAAACGCCGTCGCCGCCGCAGAGCTTCCGCATTGGCGCGCCCTGTTCGATCGCTATCCGTGGACGACGCTGGTGGCGTCCGGCGAAGCCGTCGGCCTTCCGAAAGGCATCATGGGCAACAGCGAGGTCGGGCACACCAATCTCGGCAGCGGACGCGTCGTCGCGCAGGGACAGGTGCTCATCGACGATGCAATCGCGAACGGCGATTTTGCGCGCAATGCGGTCCTGCAGCAGTGCATCGCGCACGTTGCGCGCACCGGGGGCACGCTGCACCTCATGGGGTTGCTCTCCGACGGCCGCGTGCACAGTTCGCTCGAGCCATCTTTTCGCGCTGATCGATGCAGCGGTCGCTGCACGCGTTCCGCTGGCTGTGGATTGCTTTCTCGACGGGCGCGACACGCCGCCGCGCTCGGCGCTTCAATACGTCGACCGCTTGGAGAAACATCTCGCAGAACAAGACCGCACGGGCGCGATCGCGAGCGTCTGCGGACGCTACTACGCGATGGATCGCGACAAGCGTTGGGAACGCACGCAACGAGCGTACGCCGCGCTGACGTCGGGACGCGGCGAACGTCACGCAGCCTCGGCGCGCGACGCCGTCGAGGCCGCCTACGCCCGCGGTGAAGACGATGAGTTCGCCACGCCGGCGATCGTCGGCGATCCGCGACCGGTCAAAGACGGCGACGCCTGCATCTTCTTCAACTTTCGGCCGGATCGCGCGCGGCAGCTCACGACCGCGTTCGACGCCGGCATCCAGGCCTATCGCGGCGCGCCGTTCGACGAATTCGAACCGGTTGCGTATCGCGACGTGCTCTTCGCTACGATGACGAAGTACGAAGAAGACTATCCCAATCCGGTGCTCTTCGGACCGCGACCGCAACACGACACCTTCGGTGAGATCGTGGCACGCGCCGGGCTGCGTCAACTTCGGCTCGCCGAAACCGAGAAGTACGCGCACGTCACCTACTTCTTCAACGGCGGTCGAGAGGAGCGGTTCGCCGGCGAAGACCGGCGGCTGATTCCCTCGGACCGGTCGGTGGCGACCTACGATCTCGCGCCTGCCATGCGCGCGGCTGAAATCACCGATACCGCCGTCGAGGCGATCGACGGCGGCGAGTACGACGTCATCGTGATGAATTACGCCAACGCCGACATGGTCGGTCACACGGGAAAATGGGAGCCGACGATCCGCGCGCTCGAGATTCTCGACGGCTGCCTGCATCGGCTCGTCGAAGCAACGCTCCGTGCCGGAGGTCTACTGGTCATCACCGCCGATCACGGCAATGCCGAAGAGAAGATCGATGCCGGCGGAAATCCGCTGACGGCGCACACGACCAATCGCGTTCCGCTGATCTTCGTCGCGTGCGGCCTCGAAGGCACGCTCGAAGAAGGAAAACTGGGCGACGTCGCGCCGACGGTACTGCGTCTCATGGATCTTCCCGTCCCGCCCGCCATGACGGGCAAGAATCTTTTTACGCCGGACGCTCAAATCTCAGGCGGTCCTATGGATACTTCCAGAACCGTACCAGGTTGACGTGATGTAATCGGAACACTCGAAGGGAGAGTGTTCGATGCGCAAGCGGGTCGCGGAATGTCTCGACGAAGTCGCAATCGCCAAAGTCATGGTGTCCTTCGTCTTCCTGGGAGCGGGCACGGTGGCGGTTGCGCTCGCCGCCCACGTTCGCTGAGGAGTAGCCGGCGTTCATGCATCGACACGATAACTGCCGCTTGCATCCACGTGCACCCGCCGGCCGGATACGATGATGCAGCGAAGGCGATGGTCCCACACGGTGAGGACTGCGACGACGGCGGGCGCGAGGCGCTCCAGCAAACGGCGCGCGCGCTGCGATAAGGCAACGGCGTCGCGCACCCAGCGCGGATGGTCGTGCGGCAACCCGGTGGTTTCGAGATCGGTTTCGGCGACCGCGGGTACGATGGGCTCCGAAGCGCGCGCCCCGCCCGTCGCGGCGAGCGTTGCGGCGACCTCTTCAGGTTCAATCCGCCGCAGCATACGCCCCGGCACGCAGTTTAGCGAGCGCTGCGAGATGGAGTTGCGAGGCGCGCTGTGGAGATATCGCCATCTGTTTGCCGATCGCACGCAGCGAGCGTCCGCGATAGTAGTGTGCGAGCACGACGTCGCGCTGCCGTTGCGGAAGCCGGTCGACGAGCGCGTACAGGGCGTCGCTGCGGTTGCGCGATGCGAGAATGCGCGCGGGATCGTCGCTCCAGTCGCCCGCCAGCGTTTCGCCCTGCGGGAGCGGTGCGTCGAGCGACAGCGGCTGTCCGCAATGCGCCGCGGCCATCGCACGCAGATATCCGGGGCGGCGCCGATCGATTTCCGCGGCGGCCGGAATCTCGCCGCGTTCCACCGCCAAGCCGTACCGCTCGTTTTCGGCGTCCCGCACGATGCGCCGCGCCCGCTCAGAAACGGGATCCATGCGACGTATGCCGTTGAGCATCGCACCGACGACGAGCCGCCGCGCGTACTGCTGCAACGTCGGACCGCGCGCGGGGTCGAACGAATCGACGGCGCGAATTAACCCAATGCTGCCGTCACCCACCAAATCGTCGAGGTCGAATCCGGGCACGAGACGCTTAATGCGCCGAGCGATGCGTTTGACGTAAGGCAACAGCGTGCGAATCGTCCGCTCGCGGGTCGCCTCAGCCTGATTCATCAATCCTGCTCCAGAGCCGTACCGATGAGCCGTGCGAAAGCGCTCCCGTCTTTCTCGGCGATCTCGCGCGCAAGTAAATTGAGACCGTACCCTCCGAACTCGCCGAACGCTGCGTTCAGCGGCTGCAGCACCGGTTCCAGCAGCATCGCTTCGAACGCCGCTCCGGCTCTCGCGGCGTTATCCACGTTGTAAGTTGTTGGCAATACGAAGCATCTCGTCCGCGGCTTGTACGCCTTTCGCGTTTGCTTCATACGCGCGCTGCGCCGAGAGAATTTGCATCATCGCTTCGACGATGGATACGTTCGAGCGCTCGAGCATTCCGAAGCGGACCTTCGGGCCGTTCTCCGACCCGGGAACCACCAAACGCACGCGTCCGGCCTCCGGCGTCGCGGCAAACGACGCACCGCCTGTGTTTCGCAGGCGGTCGGACGCGGGAAACACGGCGATGCGGATGCGTCCAATCGCGCGCGTTGCCGCGGCAAACGTGGCGCGCACGCTGCCGTCGTCCCCGACTTGCAGCGAAAGCGCGTCGGCGGGAACGCGGAGGCCGTCGAGGCGAAGGCCGTCTGCATTGCGCAGCGTCCCATCCGCGGCGCGCTCGAACTCACCGTCGCGCGTGTACGCGCGGCGACCGGCGCCGTCGATGACGCTGAAGAATCCCGGCCCGTCGATGGCGAGGTCGAACGCGCCGCCGCTCTTTGCAAGTTTTCCCTGCGTCATGAGGAGGCGCGCACCGAGCGCGACCGTCCCGAGCCCCGATTCTCCCGCCGCCGCCAACTCGGCAAAGTGCTGCGCCGATCCCTTGAAGCCGGCGACGTCGGCGTTGGCGAGATTGTCGGCGATCGTATCCAGGTTCTGCTGTTGAGCCGCCATGCCGCTGGCGGCGGCCGACAACGCGCGATCCATGCGTCTACTTCACGCGCGCGACGTCGGTCGCGGATTTCTCGCGCGTCTTGTCGATCGACGAAACGACCTTCTGCGCGCTTTCGAACGAACGCTCCGCCGACATCACGTCGACCATTTCGTGGATGGCGTCGACGCTCGCCGATTCGAGAAAACCGCTGCGAAGCGTGGACCCGGCGGGAAGCGGAATGCGCCCGATCACCGCTCCTGCGGCATCGAGCGCGCACCCGCGCTCGTCGAAGCGCACCGCTTCGGGAACGCGAATCGCTCGTACTCCCGCCATGAGTTTTCGCCCGGAAGCATCGCTCAGCGTGCCGTCGCGTTCGCGGGTGAAGGATCCGGCGCGCGTACCGGTTCGGGCGCCGCCGGAAGCCTCGACCTCAAAACTGCCGGGACCGACGATCGACAGGTCGAGATCGCGCCCGGTGCGTTGCAACGGTCCGCGCCCCGCCGGGTCGATGCGGCGCGCGACGTTCACGCCTTCGGCCGTCAGCCTTCCTTGCGCGACGACGCGCGCGAATCCGTCGGTCGAAACGTTGGCCAAGTTTGCGGTCGCGATCTCGAGGCGCGTGCGCGCGGCGACCATTGCGCTGCCGGCCCATGCAATTCCGTCCATGGAGCGCATGGTAGCCGCGCGCGTTGAACGAAACGTGTCCGCATGATAGCGTCCGTGCGGCGCCGCTTCGCCCTGATCGCGTGCGTCTTGCCGTCGCTGGCCGCTTGCTCGTCGCCTTCCGCGCACGAACGGACCGTCTCCACCGAGCTTGCGGCGATCGATCCGCTCAAAAAAACCTATTCGGGCGTACTGATGGGCTTCGACGTGCGTGGAGAAACGACGCTCCTCGCCAGCCTCGATTTACAGGCGTACATCGGTACCGACGACGACACCGACACCGCAATGCGCCGCGCGGTCGTCGAAGGCTGGCGGCGCGCCTGGGCGGCGGCGCATCCGAACGCGCACGCCACGCTCCACATCCGCTTCATCGATTTCACCGGACGCACGATTGCGGAGAAGACGACGGCCGTTTAACGACGCGGCCGTCGCGACCGCCGCCGCCGTGATGGCGTTGACGCTTGCGACGCACGCCGCTCGCTCGCAACCGCCCCAACCCGCCACGGCGCCGCCGTCACCGCCGGTCGCGCAACTCGGCGTCGAGATACCGACGCTGGGCGGCGGAAACTGGTGGACCGTGTTGCGCCCGCGTTACATCTCGCCGGAGAACATGCAGGACATTCGCGATCGTCTCCACGCGAGCTACGTCCGCACGGGCTGGATTCCGAGCCGGCTGCGCCACGAGATTCGTTGGCGCCGCGAAGACGACGGCATGGACGTTGTCTGCGCGTCCGGCCTTCATCTGATGGCGATCGTTCCGAGCCTCAAGGACGACGATCTCGGCGAGGACGATCTGGTCCAGAACGTGCGCGAGTTCTTCGCGCGATACACGCAGCGGTATCCAGGATGCATTCGTTATGCCGAAATCGCCAACGAAGCCGATCTCCAGATCAGTCGCTTCCCGGACGTCGAGGCGTATGCGGAATACTACGGCAAGGTCGCGCCGATCGTCGCATCGTTCGGCATTCCCGTCATTACGAGCGGCGTTTCCGGTAAAGATCTGCCGTGGACGTACGCGCTCGCGCACTTGCTACGGGATGCGGACGCTCCGGTAGACGGATACGGTTTCCACCCCTACGGCGTCGCCATCGGCGATCTCGCCGGCGCGACCAACGCGATCGCACGCGCCGCCGCGGTGCGGCAAGACGCCTCTTTACCGAGCGTGTACGTGACCGAAATCGGGCAATCGGACGCGCGCGATCTGTACGCGACGATCGTCGAGCTCGCGCGCCTGACGCCCGCGATCACGATCTACGAATATGCGGCGCAGCCGGGCGAAGACCCGCGTTATGGATTGAAGAACAATCCCGCGCTCTATGCTGCGGTGCAGCGCGCGTGGTCGGCGCTGCATGGCGGCACCTGCGGCCACACCGGGCGTGCGGGCCACTAGTCGAGCGAAAGCGACGGAGCCTCGAAGCCTTCAGCGCTCAGTTCCGGCAACGGCTTCCCTGCAACGAGCGTCACCGGTATGACGCCGGCCCAGCAGGGCCAGCTGAGATCGCCCGGATCGTCAACCGGCGGCCCGGTGCGAACCTTCGCCGACGCCTCGTTCAGCGGCATCCGAACGATCCTCGTCAACGCCAGCTCTTTCTGCGTCACCGGTCGCAGGGCGTTCCAGCGATTGGGCACCAGCCGCTCGACGAACGCGCGCAGCACGCGCTCTTTTTCCGCTGCATCGGTGACGGGCTCCGGCCGTCCCACGATTGCGACCGACCGATAGTTGACGCTGTGGTGGAATGCGGAGCGCGCCAGCACGACGCCGTCGAAATGCATCACCGTAACGCACGCTTCCGAGTCGCAGAGCGCCGACAACAGCCGGCTGTCCTGCGAGCCGTGGAGATAGACGCGGTCGTCTTCCCGCCAATACAGCATCGGAATTACCATCGGAGCGCCGTCTCGAACGATGCCGACGCTGCAGACGAAACCGGCGTCGAGAATGCCGGCGATCGTGCGTGCGTCGTACGCGCCGCGTTTGGGGAGCCGCCGAACGCGCGTGCGTTCGGACGCCGGTTTTACGTCCACAGCAGGACGTTTCCGGCGGTCACCAGTCCGCCGCCGAAGCCCACCAGCAGCAGCCGCTGCCCCGGACGAACGCGTCCGTCGCGCACCGCCGGCACGAGCGCGAGCGGAATCGAAACTGCCGAGGTGTTGCCGTACTCCTCGACGCTCAGCAGCGTGCGCTCGATCGGAAACGGCAGGCGCTTGTCGAGCGCTTCGATCATGCGCATGTTGGCACTATGCGGCACGAACCAATCGATGTCGCCGAGCGTGAGGCCGGCGCGGTCGAGAATGCGGAAAACGGCGAGCGGCACGTTTTCCATCACCCAGCGATAGACGGCCGAACCCTCTTGGCGCAGGAGCCGCGACGTGTCCACGACGCCGTTGATTTCGGTACGCAATCCGGTTCGGTAGAGAAACTTTCCACCGTTGCCGTCGGCACCCGCGTCCATGCCGAAGATCGCCGGCTGCTCGCTGTACTCGACGAGCGCGGCGCCGGCGCCGTCGCCGAAAAGGACGGCGGTCGAGCGATCGGTGTAGTCGACGGATCGCGTCAGCGCGTCGGCGACGATCACGAGCGCGCGACGTATTTGTCCCGTGCCGATCAATCCGGCGGCGAGATTGAGCCCGTACGCGAAGCCGGCGCAGGCCGTGCTGATGTCGAGGGCGCCGACGGTTCGCGGAAGCCCGTAATGGGCTTGCAGCATCGCCGAGACGCTGGGATAGGCGTAGTCCGGCGTCGACGAGCCGACGATCAAATAGTCGACGTCCGCGATCGCGACGTCGCGATGGTGTGCGAGAAGATCGTCGATGGCGGCGATCGCCAAGTGGCTCGTGTGCTGGTCGTCGGCGACGCGGCGGCGGCGGCGAATGCCCGTTCGTTTGACGATCCATTCGTCGCTGGTGTCGAGTTGTTGCTCGAAATCCGCATTGGCGACGACCCGTTCCGGCGTATACATGCCCAGGGCCGCGATGCGGGCCCGAGCGCTGACGATCGTGTGCATCGCGAGCGCCTACAGCCGCGACGCGACGGCGCCGGCGAACGCCTGCGTCGAGAGTGCCGGCGACGCGCCGGCAAGATCGGCGGTACGCGCGCCGGCAGCATAGGTGAGTTCGACGGCGCGTTCGATGCGCGCGGCGTTGGCTTCGTCGTCCAAACTGTGACGCAGGAGCATCGCGGCGGACAAAATCGCCGCGGTCGGATTGGCGACGCCGCGGCCGGCGATGTCGGGAGCGCTGCCTCCGACCGGCTCGTAGAGCCCGAAGCGGCGCCCCGGCGTCCCGCGCGTGCCTAGGCTCGCGCTCGGAAGCGTGCCGATCGATCCGGTGAGGATCGCGGCTTCGTCGGAAAGGATGTCGCCGAACATGTTCTCCGTCACGATCACGTCGAATTCGCCGGGCCTGCGCACCAGTTGCATCGCGGCGTTGTCGACGAGGAGATGGCTGCACGCAACGTCGGGATAATCGTTCGACACCCGATCCACGACCCGCCGCCACAGCCGGGACGTCTCCAGAATGTTTTGCTTGTCGACCGACGTCAGCCGCTTGCGCCGAACGCGAGCCGACTCGAACGCGACGCGAGCGATCCGCTCGATCTCGGGAGCGCGATAGATCATCGTGTCGACTGCCTCCTCGACGCCGTCGACGCAACGCTGCTCCTTCGGCATGCCGTAGTAGATGCCGCCGGTCAGTTCGCGCACGACCATCATATCCAGTCCACGCACGAGTTCGGGTTTGAGGGTCGAGGCATCCTCGAGACCCGGAAAGACGCGCACGGGGCGCAGGTTGGCGAAGAGTTCGTAGTCGCGGCGCAGCAGGAACAGCGCGTGCTCCGGACGTTCCGGCAGCGGTTTGCCGTCGTACTTCGGAAGGCCGACGCTGCCGAAGAGGATCGCCGCGCTGCCGTCGCAGAGCGCTCGCGTCGCCGGCGGCAACGCGGGCTCGCCGGCCTCCAGCGCGGCTGCACCGGCAACGCCTTCGACGCACTTGACGTCGGGACGAACGTGCCGCAACACCGCGACTGCGGCGCGCGTGACTTCGGGTCCGATGCCGTCACCGGGAAGGACCGCAACGGTTTCGTTCAATCCGGGCTAGTACACCGTGATGCGGGTCGTGTCGTCGCTCGGTGGATCGCCCTTCTTCGGCGCCGGTTTGGCCGTCACGTCGAGGCGCTCGCCGTTGGGTTTGCCCGTGCCTTGCGCCGTTTTCGCCGCGGCCGGCGCCTCGGGTGCGACGGCGTCTTGCGAAAGCACCGGCGGCGCGACCTTCTCCACCAGCGCGAGGTGCGTCATAAGCAGGCTGCGCAGTTCGCTTCGCGCCTTTTCGTTGGCTTCGACGGTGCGCTGGTGCTCGCGGCGAACTTCCGCGATGGCATCGTTGTAGTTGGCGATCTCGCGTTCGGCCTCGAGCCGGGCCTTTTCGCGAATCAAATCCGCCTCTTTGTGCGCGGACGCTTTGGTTTCATCGGCCGTGCGCTGCGCGAGCACGAGTGTGTTTTGCAGCGATTCTTCCATCGCTTTGAAGTGACTGATCCGTTCTTTGAGATCCGCGATTTCGGCCTCGAGCGCGGCGCGATGCTGCGCTTCGTCCTCGAGCGACTCGATGACCTCGTCGAGAAATCCGTCGACCTCAGTGCGGTCGTATCCCTGCAGCGCCTTTTTGAAGCTCTTGTGCTGAATGTCGATCGCGGTAATTTTTTCCATCCCTTGGTATCTCACGTTCTGTTCGACATGAAGTCGAGGCTGCCGTCGGCCATCATCGACTCGCGCAATCCGGCCGCATTGACGACGACGCCGGCCGGTACGACGAGGTAAATGGCTTCGGCCAATTTTTGAATTCTTCCGTCGATCGTATACGCCACGCCGGAAGTGAAATCGACGACGCGCTGCAGCAGCATACGGTCGGCGTTCTGAAGGTTGACGATGACGACCTGGCGATTGCGCAGCGAGTCGGCAATCTCGACGACGTCTTGGTAACCGCGTGGCGAGTAGACGCTCACTTCCGTGCCGCCCCGGCGGCCGGCGTGCGAAAGCGGGACGACGCGCGGATTGCCGGCGTACTCCTCCTCGTACGCATCGTCTTCGTCGTCGCGTATCGAAAAGAACGATCCGATCTTGCTGAAAACGCTCATGGGCTCTCCCTCCGGCCGAATAGCGCCGTGCCGATCCGCACCATCGTCGAGCCTGCGCGCACCGCCTCGCGCCAGTCGCCCGACATTCCGATCGAGAACGTAGTTCCACCCACGCGGGCGAACGTCTTGGCGGCGAGGGTAAAAGCTCGTGAGATTTCGTCGTGGTCGGCAACCGGGGGAGCGAGCGCCATCAGACCTTCCAGCGCCAATCCCGGCAGGGCGCGCACGGTCTCGGCCAGGCCCGGCGCGTCGCCGGGCGTGCAACCGAAGCGCTCCAACGGCGAGAGGTTGATCTGCAGTAGAACGGGCAGGCGCTTCCCGACCGCGCGAGCGGCTGCGTCGAGCGCCCGCGCCGCCTCGAGCCGATCGACGCTCTGCACCACGTCGAACAGCTGCGCGACCGCGTTCGCCTTGTTCGTTTGCACGTGCCCGATGAAGTGCTTGCGTACCGGAGGCAATGCCGGGAACGCGCGGCGCGCTTCCTGCACGTAGTTTTCACCCACGTCGCTCAGCCCCGCGAGGATGGCTTCACCCACCATTTCCAAAGGCTGCCGCTTCGCGACCCCCACGAGCGTCACTTCACCGGGGCGCCGGCCGCACGCCGCGAGTTCTTCGTCGATTGCCCGCAGCAAGCCGCGGTAGCGCTCGCCTACGGCATCGCTCACGAGACGGCGGGAACGTCCGCCGCCGGCGCAACCTCCGTACGCGCCCCCGGACGCGTGGCGCAGTAGACGACCCCGATCGCTCCGATGACGATCATCGGCAGGGCGTAGAGTTGACCGCCGGTGATGCCCATCCACGTGAAGTCGGCCTGGCGCCACAGTTCGGCGACGCTGCGAGTGATGCCGTAGATCGTAAACCACGTCCAGCCGACGACGCCGTCCTTGGGTTTGAGGCGATAGAGAATCAACAGCACCGGCAACGTGAGAACGTCGAGCACGGCTTCGTACAGCTGTGCCGGGTGACGGTACGACGTTCCCCACGTCATCACGTCCTTGGGCACCATGCACCACGGATGGTCTGGATCGCAAACGTGTCCCCACAGTTCGTCGTTGATGAAGTTCACCAGCCGAACCAGCGTGATGCCGACCGGCAGCATCATTACGACTTCGTCGCAGAGCACGCGAAAGCGAAGTCCGGGATGTTTGCGCAAAAAGAGCGCGATCGCGATGATGACGCCGACTAGGCCGCCGTGAAACGCCATGCCGCCGTTCCACACCGCGATGAAGTTAATCGGATTGCTCAGATAGAGTGAAAGATCGTGCTTGCTGATGATGTCGTTTATCACGAAGAACGTGCGGCCGCCGACGAGCACGCCGATCAGGGCGTAAAAGAGAAAATCTTGAATTTGCTCTTTGGTCAAGCCGAGCCGCCGCCGCCCGGCGGGTCGCGCCATCCAGAGATAGACGCAGACGAATCCGACCAAATAGGCGATGCCGTACCAATGAATCTTCAGCGGCCCGAGGTGAATCGCGACCGGGTCGATATTTGTCGGATAGGTGAACCAGTGTTGCATTCGTACAGGCCTTATTCAGAGGGCAGGATAACCATTTCGGGCGCATGACCTCGACGACGCACATTACGGTCGGCATCGCCTTCCTGGCCGGGCTCGTTTCCTTCGTATCTCCGTGCGTCCTTCCGCTCGTTCCAGCCTATCTTTCGTTGCTGACCGGCGAGAGTCTCGAAGAACTCAAGGCGGAGGCCGCGGCGGCGGCTCGGGCGCAGACGTTCGGACATGCCGTCGCGTTCGTTGCCGGATTCAGCTGCGTATTCGTGACGCTCGGCTTGACGGCCAGTGCGCTGGGCGGCCTGCTGGTCGCACATCGCACGCTGATCGCGCAGATCGGCGGCGTCGCGGTCATCGTTCTCGGCCTGCATATGATGGGCATGATTCGCATACCGTTCCTTATGATGGACAAACGGGCGCACGTGCAGCAGCAAGGCCGGCGCACGGTATGGACGTCGCTCGTCGTCGGCATGGCCTTCGCCGCCGGGTGGTCGCCGTGTATCGGCCCCATTTTAGCGGGAATTTTGGCGATTGCGTCGCAGCAGCGCAACGGCGAAGCGGCCTTGCTGCTCGGCGCGTACTCAGTGGGCCTGGCGGTGCCGTTCCTATTGGCGGCGGGAGCGATAGGCGCCGTGCTGCCGGCACTGGCGCGTATCAAGCGCTTCTTGCCGGCCGTCGAGTTCGCCGCCGGTGCCTTTCTGATCGTGGTCGGTTTCGTACTGGTCAACGATGCATTTCTCAACGTCGCAGGATGGTTCTATCAGTTTGTTCCGCAACCGAAACTCTAACCTGATCAACGCGTTCGTCATTGCAGCCGTCGCGATCGGCGTGCTATGGCTCGATCAGTTCACCAAGCATCTCGTCTCGACGTCGTTTCTGCCGGGCGAGAGCCGCTTCGTCATACCGCACTTTTTGAAGTGGACGTACGAACGCAACGTCCACGGTGCGTTCGGCCTGTTCGGCAGCAGCGCCGTGCTCCTGATCGGCATGGCGATCGTGGTCCTGGTCCTCTTTTGGTTCAGTTTCCGCGAGGCGGCGGTTCGTTCGATGACCGTGCGCGTCGCGTTCGGTATGATCGTCGGCGGTGCGATCGGCAATATCGTCGATCGGCTGCACTTCGGTTACGTCATCGACTTCATCGACTTCTACCGCATCTGGCCGAACATTTTCAACATCGCGGACTCGTGCATCACGGTGGGTGTGGGCTTGCTACTGATCAGCAGCCTTGTTACACGTCGTCACCGCTGACGAGGCGGGGCGGCGCACCGACGCCGTCGTTGCGCGGCTAAGCGGACGATCGCGGGGGCAGGTCGCACAAGCGCTCGCACGCGGGGACGTACGCGTGAACGGAACGGCGGGCAAAGCCGGGCGTTCGCTCGCCGAAGGCGACGTTCTCGAATTCGAAGTCGCAGCGCACGCGCCGCCGGTGGCCGTCGCCGAGGCGATCGACGTCCCGATCGTGTACGAAGACTCCGACGTCATCGTGATCGATAAACCGGCCGGAATGATTACGCATCCCGCGCACGCCGCGCGCAGCGGAACGCTCGTGAATGCCCTGCTCGGACATCTTCAGGGCGCGCTTCCCGGCGACGCGCTGCGGCCCGGATTGGTGCATCGCCTCGATCGCGACACGTCGGGATTGCTGGTAGTGGCGAAGAATGAGGCGTCGCTCTCCGCACTGGGAAAGTCGATGAAGGCGCGCAGGATCAATCGCGAATATCTCGGGCTCGTCGTCGGCATTCCCGAACACGTTCGCGGCACGATCGAAGGACCGATTGGGCGCGATCCCAACAATCGCCTGAAGTTTGCAATCGTTGCGGACGGAAAGCCCGCGATCACGCACTACGAGGTTCGCGCCGCTTTCCCGCGCCACGCCGAATTGACGTTTCGTTTGGAAACGGGACGCACGCATCAGATTCGCGTGCATCTCGCTGCGATGAAACACGCGCTCGTCAACGATCGCCTTTATGGAAGGGAAGACGGCCGCATCGATCTGCCCGGTCAAGCGCTGCACGCATGGCGCCTCTCGTTCGCGCATCCGCGCACGGGCGAGCCGCTGCAGTTCGAAGCACCGCCGCCCGCCGGCTACACCGCCGCCCGCGCGTTGCTTCAGTCGGACGGCTGAGCGCGCCGTGGCCGAGCGTTTCTCGTTACGAGCGACCTCCGGCGCTGCGCGCCGGGGATCGCTCGCACTCGCGCACGGCACCGTCGAGACGCCGTGTTTCATGCCGGTCGGAACCGTTGCGACGGTCAAGGGGTTGACGCCGGCCGAACTGCGTGACGCGCAGACGCAGATCGTGTTGGCAAACGCCTATCATTTGTGGCTGCGGCCCGGACGCGGCGTTCTTGAGGGCGCCGGCGGACTCCATCGTTTCATGTCGTGGGATGGCCCGATTCTGATCGACTCGGGCGGCTTTCAAATTTTTAGCCTCGAAGGACGGCGCACGCTCGACGAGGACGGTGTGACGTTTCGCTCTCACGTCGACGGCAGCGAACATCGCTTTACGCCCGCCGGCGTCGTCGCCTTCGGCGAAGCGATCGGCGTCGACGTCGCGATGGTGCTCGACGTCTGTGTGAAGCTGCCCTCTCCGCCTGCGCAACTCGAGGAAGCCGTCCGGCTCACGACGGCCTGGGCGCGCCGCTCGAAATCCGCCGCACGCTCGCCGGGGACGGCCATGTTCGGCATCGTGCAGGGCGGCCTCGACATGGGGCTGCGCGAGCGCAGCGCGCGCGAAATCGTCGAACTCGACTTCCCCGGCTATGCGATCGGCGGTCTGTCCGTGGGGGAATCGCGTGCGGACATGTATGCGACGGCTCGCGCGTGCGCGCAACTGCTGCCCTCCGAAAAGCCGCGTTATCTCATGGGTGTCGGGACGGTACCGGACTTGCTCGAAGCAATCGACTGCGGCATCGACATGTTCGATTGCGTCTACCCGACCCGGTGCGGCCGCAACGGCCGGGCCATGACGCGGGACCGGCACTTCAACGTCTTCAACGCCGAGTACGTCAACGATTTCTCACCCATCGATCCGCAATGCGCGTGCGTGGTGTGCCGCTCGTTCAGTCGCGCCTACGTCGCTCATCTCTTTCGCAGCAAGGAGATGCTCGGCCCGCGCCTGCTCTCATATCACAACGTCTACGTGCTCAACGACTTGTTGCGAGAAGCGCGCGATGCCATCGCCGGCGACACCTGGCCGCAATGGCGCGCCCGGTTTGCGCCGGCCTAAGCAGTAACGACGGCCGCGCAGTCGGCGCAAATGCCGGGATGGGCCGGATCGATCCCGAGTTCGCGAAACTTCCAGCAACGCTCGCACTTCTCGCCGTTTGCCTGCGACAACGCACATTCGGCGACGCCTTCCGCGGCGGCGTCTTCTTCGAGCGTGAGCTGCGATACGACGAGCGCTTCGCGCAGATTGTCGCCGAACGGCGCCAGACGACGATACAGTGACGGCGAAACGCGCAGGCGCGCCTGCGCCTCGAAATCGCGCGGCGATTCGCTCGCCGCGACGCGCGCGCGCAACTCGCGCAGCGTTTCCCACCGATCCAAGTCGTCGTCGAAAGCGCCGGGCTTCGAGTTCGGGCTCTCGAGCGACGAATCGAACACGCTCTCGGCGTCGCCGCGGAGCGCCGCCGGCAGCGCCTGCCACGCCTCCTCGCTGGTAAACGAAAGCACCGGCGCGAGCGCCGTGAGGAACCGCATGAGGACGTAACGCAACGCCGATTGGGCGCTGCGGCGGCGCGGATCGCTCGCGCCCCGCGAGTAGAGCGGATCCTTCATCGCGTCGAAATAGAGGCTCGACATCGCGCTTTCGAAGTCGATGATGCGCAAGTACGCATCGTGAAGGTCGAAACGGTCGTACGCCGCGCGAATCTCGGCTGCAAAAGAGTCGGTGACGCGGCACGCCAGGCGATCCAATGGCTGCATGTCTTCCGGCGACACGACGTCGCCGGCGGGGAGATCGTCCAGGTTCGACAGCATGAATCGAATGCGGTTGCGCAGGTTCCGGTAGACGCGGCCGATTTGCTCGACGACGTTCGGCCCGAAGCGCACGTCGTCGAAGAACTCGACCGACGCGATCCACAGCCGCAGAACGTCGGCGCCCCACTTCTCCATCGCCTCGCGCGCGCCGATCCCGGTCCCGAGCGATTTCGACATCGCACGGCCCTGTTCGTCATTCACCCATCCGTTTTTCACGACGCGGCGGTACGGCGCGCGGCCGCGCAACGCGACCCCGGTGATCAGCGAACTGCGGAACCAGCCGCGGTATTGGTCGCCGCCTTCGAGCACGCAGTCGCTGGGCCACGGCAGACCGTCGCGTCCGAGTACCGCCAGATGCGTTACGCCCGACTCGAACCAGATGTCGACGATGTCGCGCTCTTTTTCGAAACGCGCTGCGCCGCAGTTCGGGCAGCGAAGGTGCGGCGGAAGAAACGCCTCCACCGGATCGGTCCACCATGCATTCGCACCGGTTTCCAAGAAGCGTTTGGCGGCGCGGCGCGCGACGCCGGCGTCGAGAATCGACTCGTTACACTGCAGGCAGCGCAGCGCCGGAATCGGCGTGCCCCACGTTCGCTGTCGCGAGATGCACCACTCGGGATGCATTTCGATCATCTGACGCTGGCGCTGAGCGCCCCATGGAGGCACGTACGCTACGTCGTCGATCGCATCGATCGCTCGCTGACGCAGCAAGTTCTGATCCATCGCAATGAACCATTGCGCGGTCGCGCGGAAGATGACCGGGTTGTGGCAGCGCCAGCAATGCGGATAGGAATGCGCGTACTCGCTCGCACTCCACAAGGCGCCGGCGGCGCGCAAGTCGTCGACGATCGTCGCGTTGGCATCGAAGATGAAAAGCCCCGCGTAGCGACCCGCTTCCGCCGTAAAGCGGCCTGCAGCGTCCACCGGATTGAGAATCGGGAGGTTGTATTTAATCCCGGTTTCGAAATCGTCGGCGCCGTGGCCGGGAGCGGTGTGCACCGCACCGGTCCCGGTTTCGAGGTCGACGTAGTCGGCGAGCACGACGTGCGAGTCCCGCTCGATCAACGGATGCCTGACGGCGAGGCCGTCGAGATCTTTGCCGGTTGCCCGCCCCAGCACCGACGCCTCCGCGAAGCGCGTGCCGAGCGAACGCTCTCCCAGCGACTCCGCAAGCACGACGCGCTCGTCGCCCAAATCGTAGAGCGCATACGTGGCATCGGGTCGCAGCGCAATGGCCGCGTTGGCGGGCAGCGTCCAGGGCGTCGTGGTCCAGATGAGCATCGAGAGCGGCTTTTCGCCGGCATCGAATCCGCCGTCGCGCGCGAATCGCACACCGATTTCGCGCGCCTGCGCCGCATCCGCCGGGAAGCGAACGTACACCGACGGCGACACGCGCTGCTCGTACTCGATTTCGGCTTCGGCGAGCGCCGTTTCGTCGTGGACGCACCAGAGCGTGGAGCGCAGGCCCTTGTAGATCTGCTGCTTCTCGGTCAAATCGGCGAGCGCCGAGACGATCGTCGCTTCGAACGACGGATCGATCGTGCGGTAGGGATGCTCCCACAGGCCGAAGTTGCCCATGCGCACGCGCGTCTCGCGCTGACGGTCGAGCCAAAAGAGCGCGCGTTCGCGACACCGTTCGCGCAGTTCGAGCGGATCGATCGCGTGAAAGTCGCGAATCCCCAAGTGCTTGAGCGTTTCGAGTTCGATCGGGAGGCCGTGCATGTCCCAGCCGGGCACGAACTTCGCAAACTTGCCCGAGAGCAACGCGATCTTCACGAACACGTCCTTGAGCACCATGTTGAAGAAGCCGCCCATGTGGAGATCGTTGTTCGCGTACGGCGGCCCGTCGTGGAGGATCCAGGGATCGGCGGCGGCATTACGCTCGAGACGGCGCTCGTAGGTCCGGTGCTCGCGCCACCATGCGACGCGTTCGGGTTCGCGCTTGGGAAGCTCCGCCTTCATCGGAAAAGCGGTCTTCGGCAGGTTGAGCGTGCTGCGGTAATCGCGCTCGGTCATAACAGTTCGCTCAACACGTCGAAATTGCGTTCGGCCGAGGCGCGCACGGCATCGATGCGGCCGGCAAGGTGGCGCGAAAGTTCGTCGCGGCGCGAGACGAGCGCGTCGACGATTTCGTCGTCGCCGCCGGCGTCGCGGCGGGGCGCACCGGCGCTCCACAACGGCTCGAGCGGATACTCGAGGTCCGCGCAAAGCGCCGACACTTTCGGATCGTATGCGAGCGCGAGAAACGGCACCGCCGAGCGCGCCGCCAGCACGAGTGCGTGCAGACGCATCCCGACGACGGCGCGCGCGCCGCGCAAAATCGCCGCCGCCTTGGGGAGCGGGCATTCCGGCAGCAGCACCGGCGCGGTCGAGCACGACCGAATGATTTCCGTTGAAGCCTCGGCGTCGCCGACGCCTCCGAGCGGCAAGAACGCGACGCGAATGCCGTGGCGGCTGGTCAGCCGGTCGACGCAGCGCGCGACGATCGGTGCGGCTTCGCGCAGCGCCGGAACCTTGCGCACGCTCACGACTGCGTACGGACTGCTTTCCGGCCCTAGCCCTTCGGCCGAGAGATCGAGCGTTTCGTCCGGCACGTCGTAGAGAAAGACCGGATCGGCCGTTCGTTCGACCGGAACGTTCGGCACGAGCGACGAGAGCAATGCGCGCGAACGTTCGTCGCGCACCGTCGCCCGCGCGATGCCGCGGCAAAAGCGTCCCACCAGGATGCGTCCAAAGAAGTCGAGCGGACCGATCGACTGCGCGAAGATCATCGTCTTGCATCCGGCACGCACCGCCTCGCGCACGATGCCGGCGTAGTACGTCAGGCTGCGAAAACTGGTTGCGTTTTGCAGCAGACCTCCTCCACCGGAAAGCACGACGTCGGCGCGCGCAATCGCAGCGCGTACCGCGCGCCAATCCCACCGCTGCACGGCGTCAATGCCGTACCGGCGTGCGGTGAGGCCGGGCGACGCCGACAGCACTTCCAGCGCCGTGGCGGGGAATCGCGCGCGCATGCGGCCGACGATCACTTCCAGCAGCGCCTCGTCGCCGAGGTTGCCGAAGCCGTAATACCCCGAGAGCAGCACGCGCATCGGTGAAGCGCCCTAACGAACCGCAAGCGCACGCGCGGCGATCCGGACGCGATAGATCCACACCAGCAGCGCACCGATGACGACGCCCACGACCAAGCCGTTGAAAACGCGCAACAGTGAAATCCCCAGCGGCGTGTGCAGGTGCGAAAACGTGTCGATGACGTCGCCGAGTCCGACGCCGGCCCCCAGGGCGAGCAGCCACCCGACGATACGGCGATGCGCGACGACGAGCGCCGAGACGAGCATCATGCACGGAACGCCGATGAGGAATTCCTTGAAGCGGGGGCGCACGCTGAGCACGCTCGTCAGGGCGTGGCGAAGCACGAGTTCGAACTGCGACGGCGACACGTCGCTATCGTTCCCGCTGCGGACCACGAGGAGGGCGCCTGCCGCCACGACGATCAGTCCGGCAAGCAACTGGTAGGCGAGGACGGGTGAGAGAAAAACGTCGCGCGGACGCTCGACGCCCGACCCGAAGCGGCGATCGAAGATGTAGATGCAGAGCGAGATCAACGGCGGCAACGCGAGGATGAGTTTCACCCCGCGGAAACGCTCGATCTCCTCCATTGCCAGCGGCGAACTCATGATTCCGACGACCACGAGCGCGCCCAGCAGTGCGACCGCAGTCGCGACGAGCGCCCAGCCGATGCATCGCAGCAACTGCGTGCCGGTGCGCTCCGCCGGCTCTTCGGTAAAGGCCGGCATCAGCGCGACGAAGGCGGCCGTTGCAAAAAGAAGTGCGCCGCATAGCGCAATCACGGAACGCACGAACAGGTCGTGATGCGAGAGCACGCCCGCGGCGTAGAGCAGCACGGTCGAACCGTACGCCGCGACCGCCCACCAGCGGCGGTACCAGCCGAAAAAAGATAGCAACAGCACGAAGATCGACGGGACGGCCAGGGTTGCGATGCCGACGAGCACCGCGTTGTTGCCGTGATACAGCGGAATCGGCGTCGCCCGGCCGAGGCGAAAACCAGCCGCCTTGAGTTGGCCGGCGATCTGAGCGACCATCTCGACGTTGGTTTTTTCGATCGAGAGATCGCCGTCTTGATGTTCCCACGGACGCAAGTAGACGACGCGTACGTTGCGTTCGCGCACGCCCAACGCGTAGCGCGCGACCACCTGGTCGAGCTTGATCTTGTCGAGTTCGGTCCGTGCGATCGCCTGCACTCGCACGGTGCGACCCGGGATGAGCTTCGCCAGCGTCTCGCTGCCTTTTTGAATTTGGCTGTCGTCGTACGTCTCGATCGCCCCGAAGTTGAAGACGTAACGCTTGAACACGGCCGCCATGTCTTCGAGATGATCCGGATATCCGAGCACCTGATTGCGCAATCCGAAAAACATCACCGTCGAAACCTTCGCATCGTAGCGAAACACGTCGGCAATCGTCGCTTCGATTTGCGGTTGCGCAAACCGCTCGTCGTTTTGAAAACGCGGAATAACCAGCAAGCCCAGCCTGCGCGCGAGCAGTATTTGACTGGACGGAATCCCGAGGGCGGTGGTGTTGAAGTAGTCGATTTGCGTGCGCACCTCGAGCAGCCACGGACGCGTCGCGCGCAATACCTTCACGCTCTTGGGCATGAAGTGCAGCCGCAGTTCGCCGTAGTATCGACGGTAGTTAGACCCATCGCTGATCAGTAGATAGACGGCGCCCGGCTCGATGCGCTGCTGCGCGACGAGGCGTGCCAAAAGCGGATCGCGGATCGGCGAAATCTGTGCTTGCGCGATCAGCGCCGCCCCGGTAGTGGCGGAAGCCTTGCCGTCGTCGCCGACGTTCGCGCCCAGCTCTTCGGTGAGCGCGAGCGACGTCAGGCCGGCGCGCCGCAGCGCGATAAGGAACGCGGCGGGGTTGTAGTTGTAGGAACGCGCCAGTGCATCGAAGTCTTGGAAATCCATCGCCAGTTCGACGCGCCGCGCGTGCGACTCGGTACGCGCGCGATACGCCGCGACTGCGAGTGACGCCGCAAGAGCCACAAGCAAGACGATCGCGGCATAGCGGGTGCGCGGTGGAAAGAAGGTCACGGCACCGCCTCTTCGACCGACGCCGCCGAAGCCCCCGGAATAGCAAGAGGACCCGCCGTTTGGCGAGTCCCCTTGCCGTCGCGTATGCGCAATGCCCTTTTTGTCGGGTTCGCGCATACCGGGTGTGGGCGACGCTTGTGTTGACGCTTCGCGCTCGCTCTTAGCCCACGTGAGCGGCGCACGTGTCGTTCAGACAGTTCACTAAACTAACCAAAAAATGGCACTTTTGTCAATGCCGCCAAGCTGGAATTCGCTTTTCTAGAAAGGCGCCGATGCCCTCTTGCGCGTCGCTCGCAAGCGCGTTCATCGTCATCACTTCTTTCGCGTATGCGTACGCCGCCGCCGTGTCGAGATCGACCTGTGCATAAAATGCTGCTTTACCGATTCCGACAACGGTGCGGCTTGCCTCGGCAACTTTCTGCGCCAATGCAAGCGCTTCGGCGTGAAGGCGCTCGGGCGCGGCAACGCGGTTGACCAGGCCCCACGCGAGTGCCGTTTCGGCATCGATCGGCACCCCGGTGAGGAGCATCTCCATCGCCCGCTTGCGCCCGATCGCCCGCGTCAGCGCGACCATCGGCGTGCTGCAGAAGAGCCCGATGCGGACGCCCGGCGTCGCAAAGGTTGCACGGGTCGAGGCGACCGCCAAATCACACGCGGCGACGAGCTGGCAGCCGGCGGCGGTGGCCACCCCATCTATCTCGGCGATCACCGGTTGCGGTATCGCCGCGATCCGCTCCATGAGGGCGACGCAGGCATCGAAGATTGCCCGGTACGCCTCGACGTCGCGGCCGACGAGCTCCCGCAAATCGTGTCCTGCCGAGAATGCCGGACCGTTCCCGCGGAGGACGACGGCCCGGGCGGACTCCCGGCCGGCCGATTCGAGCGCCGACTCGAGCTCGTTCATCATCTCGAGCGATAAGGCGTTGCGCCGGTCGGGCCGGTCCATGGTGAGGATGAGGGCGTCGCCCTCGCGCTCGGCAATTACGTACGGCAAGGAGCGTGGTCTTAGCTTCCCCCGGGGGGTGGGCCTTCAGCGATGCGGTTCGCGAGGGCATCGTCATTCGCTGCCGTGTACGGGCTGAGTGAATTCAAGCTAGCGCTTCTTTCTCTCTGAAAAACGCGCCGGCCGCGGCCACAGCCTGTGGCCACAGGCGATCGTCGGAACGCCAACCGCGCAGGAGGAGCGTCACGGGATTCCAAGCACCGCTCAGATTCAAATGATTCGCATTTCGTCCATCAATAAAGCCGTGTGGAAGTAGGCCGTACAGCGTGGCAGACTCAACGGGAACCACGCCATCGGAGTTGTTGCCATACCGCGGTACGCGCCCGGCGAGATTGAAGATGGGCACGTCTGTGGGCGCTACCCACGGGGGTTTGTCCAGCTTCCAGTGTTTCTCTTGGGTTCCGCCGGCTTCCCAATGACCGGGCGTCTTGTTTAACCAGGCCATGAACGGAGACTCTACATCCATGTCTTCAATTACGCTTTGCTCAAAGTGGATGCGCCGGAAGACCCCGCGTTGGTCGTCAGTAACGATGCCCGCGTTTGGAGCTGCCAACTGAAAAATGGCCGAGACGCGCGACTCGGGATACGCACGCAGCAGCCCGCGTGCCGTCAGCCCTCCGGCGCTGTATCCGAAAAGCGCTACCATTGAGATGGTAGAATCGGCCGCCTGAAGACCATCAATGAATCGCGACAATTGATCGATGCGGTCGCTAAGGGATCCGGTTCCCCCATCAAAGACGGTGCACTCGAATCCGGCAGCTGAAAGTCCCGGCAGCCCGTGACGGCCGTCCGCAAAGACGGCCATCTTGTCGGCTCCTTCATTCCAGCCTGGAATTAACACTACCATTGACAAACGTTTTGGGCCGAAGCAGGACGTTGAGCGAGACGGACTTTCAATGTGGCCTCCGTTTACCCACCGGCCCCGCCAAAACGCATAGCCGAGACCTTTTCGGGTATACGGAACTTGAAGGGGGACTGCCAACATGCCATGTAAGGGTGAAGACTGCAAGTGTCAAGCGACGAGTGGTGAGTACTGCAGCGACGCCTGCAAATCGTCGACAGGTCACGGCCATTGTCATTGCGGGCACGCTGCCTGCAGTACGTAGACTCCCAGTCGATGGGGTTGAACTGTAAGCCGTTTCCAGGAGTAATCTGGAATCCGTAGAGCGGCTGCCTGGCTTCTAGGCAGTCGCTCTGTTTTCTTAAGTATCCCTGACCGGGAAGGTTGCTTCCTAATCAGTTGGGTGGTGGGCGATGACGGGCTCGAACCGCCGACATCCTCCTTGTAAGGGAGGCGCTCTCCCAGCTGAGCTAATCGCCCGTTCGTCCTTCGACTACGCATCGCTTCGCGATGCTCCGCTCAGGATGACATGATTACGGTAACGCGGAGGTGTACGGCTTGTCCGCGATTTTCTTCTGCAGCAGCGCAACGGCGGCGCGCAGTTGCGCGTCGCGATCGACGTCCCCGTAACGGGCATCCTTGTTCTCGTCGACGAGAAGGTCGGGTTCGATGCCGCGCAAGTTGATGTCGCGGCGGCGCGGCGTGAGGTAGTGCGCGGTCGTAATTTTAATTGCGGCGCCGTCGGGAAGCGGCGTGAGCGTTTGCATCACGCCCTTGCCGAACGTCTTGACGCCGACCAGCGGACCGACGCCGTCGTCTTGCAGCGCACCGGCAGTGATCTCCGACGCCGACGCCGTGTATTGGTTGACGAGCACGCTCACCGGAATCGTCACCGATTCCTCGTTGCCGGCGTCGATCGTCGTTGCGTGATCGCCGCGCTCTTCGACGGTCAACAGCGCTTTGTTGACGACGAAGCGGCGGCTGATGAGCAACGCCGAATCGACGTAACCTCCGCCGTCGTTACGCAAATCGAGCACGACGGCTTTGGCGTTCTGATCCTTTAGGCGCGCGATCGCTGTGTCGAACTCGCTCGGCGTCGCCTTTCCGAAAGCCATCACGTAGACGTAGCCGACGTCGCCCGGCAGCATTTTGAAAACGACCGTCGGCGGCTGCACCTCTTCGCGCGTGATCGTATACGCCGCGTCGGGCGATCCGGTGCGCATCACCGACACCGCCACCGTGGATCCGGCACGGCCGCGCAGCAGTTTGCTCGCGTCGACCACGCTCAAACCTTTGGTCGTCGTCGAATCGATCGCGGTCAGCACGTCGCCGCCGCGCAAACCGGCACGATCGGCCGGCGTCTCCGGAACGACGTAGGTGAGCCGCAGGTAGCCCGATGCGGCGTCCGGCTCGATCATGACGCCGATGCCGCTGATGCGTTCGGGATCGAGCGCTTCGTTAAACTGCTTGAACTCGTCGGGTGTAAAGAACTGCGTGTACCGGTCCCCCAGCGATCGCGTCATCGCGGCGATCGCCGCGTACGCAAACGTGGTTGCGTTCCCGTGGCTGGCCGCCGCCGACGACGCGATCGCTTCGTCGAGTGCGGAGAGCGTGGCCTCGGTGTCGTTTTGCACTTTGAGCGCCGGTGGAGCAATGGTCGATCCCTGCTTGCGCGCCTGGTCCGACAGCGCGTCGCTCGCGGCTGCAAGCAACGTCTGCTGGCTGACCGGGCGGTACGCACTCGACATCAACAGGCGGTAACTCTCGTGCACGTCGCCGGCGACTTGTGTCGGCAGCGGCGGCGCCGCCGCACCCATGCAGAAAACGGCGAGGACTATGAGCGCGCCGCAGGCGCGTGTCCCAATGGACTGACTCGGCATCGTATCTCCTCTTTACCGTCGAAACGCGTCCGACACCTCGTCCGTTACCGTTGGCTTTAGAAACGTTTAATGCGCGCTCGCTCGCCGCAGCCGATCCATGATGGCGACTCCCAATCCGGCCTCGGGGACCGTCTCGGCATCGATGCGATCGAGCCCTAGGCCGTCGAGTTCGTGCAAGGCCTCGAACAGGCGCGCCGCCGCTTCGCGCAAATCGCCGGTTTCCGAGAGCACACGGTGTTGCGCGTACCCCGCCGCCGGGCGCATGAAGCCCAAGAAGCCGGCCTCTGCCCGGCCTTCGATGCGGCTCCCCCCGGCCTCGACCAGACGCAGCGGGGTTCGCGGCGCGTAATGGTGCGCGAGTTGTCCCGGCGCGACCGGCATCTCCGCATCCGATCGACCGAGCGTCACCTCGGGCAGCAGCGCCGCCAGAGCTTCGAGCGGCACCGCGCCGGGGCGCAACACGCGCACCCCCGAGTCGAACGCAACGATCGTCGACTCGACGCCGTGTTCGCACGCGCCCCCGTCGAGGATGAGGTCGGGATCGTCGCCCAGCTGGCCGGCAACGTGCGCGGCGCGCGTCGGCGAGAGGCTGCCGAAGCGGTTCGCCGAGGGCGCCGCCAAGGGAACTCCCGCGAGTTCGAGCAGCGAGCGCGCGACCGGATGCGCCGGCATGCGTACCGCGACGGTCGATAGTCCGGACGTCACGAGCCCCGGAATCGCTGCCGCTTTCGGAAGCACGAGCGTCAGCGGTCCGGGCCAAAAGCGCGCGATCAGCGCGCGTGCCGCGTCGGGAATCCCGGCGGCAACTCGCGCGAGCATCGCCTCGTCGAGCACGTGAACGATCAGTGGATCGAACGAGGGGCGCCGCTTGATTTCGTAGACGCGCGCGACGGCGCGTGCATCGAACGCGTTAGCTGCGAGTCCGTAGACGGTTTCGGTAGGAATCGCTACGACGCCGCCGTCGCGCAGCAATTCCGCCGCGCGCTCGAGATTCTGCAGCGATGGTGAAACGATCGGCACGGCGTTCCTTCGGCAGCGCTTACGGAACGAGCAAGGTTCCCTCGCCGATGAAAACGGCGGTTCCGCCGATTTCGATCGCCTCGGGCTCGTCACCATTCCATCGAATCCGCACGTGAAGCACCGAGGGCCGCCCCATCGCGACGCCCTGATCGGTGACGAAGCGTTCTTTGCGCGCGAGCGCGCCGCACCTCGAAAGATACGCGTACAGCGGTCCCGTGGCGCTTCCCGTCGCCGGATCTTCGACGATGCCCGACATCGGCGCGAACATGCGGCTATACGTGCCGCCGTCGGTCTGCGCAAAGCAATAGACGCCGTTGATGTCGCTCCATCCGACCTGTTCGCGCACCGCCGTAACGTCGAGTTCGGCGCGGTCGACGGCCGCTTTACCCGCAAGTCCCACGTATAGGAAAGGATTGCCCGCGCCCGCCATCTGCGGCACGAGATCGCCTCGTACGTCGGCAATCCCTAAACCGAGGATGGACGCCGCATCCTCACGAGCGATCTCGCGCCCGAACGTCACCGCCGGCGTCGTCAACCAGGCGGTCGTCGCGGTCCCGCGCTCGACGCGAATCGGAACGTCGCCGATGCCGAGCCGAAGCGTAAACGAGGCTTGATCGGGGCGGATCCATTCGAGACGATCGGTCAGGGCGATTGCCGTACCGATGGTGGGATGTCCGGCGAACTGCATCTCGCGCGCCGGCGTAAAGATGCGCAGCTTCGCCGCCGGGCCGTCTTCCGCGCGCGTCACGAACACCGTTTCCGAAAGATTCAGTTCGCGTGCAATTCGATGCATCGTCTCGTCGTCGAAAACGGCGTCCGGAAAAATCGCCAAGGGATTCCCCGCGAAGGCGCGGTCGGTGAATACGTCAAACAGCAAGTACGGAGCATTCGCCATGTCTCGTTACTAAATGGCGGAGCGCGGTCCGGCGCTCCTGCCGGAGGAATCGCGTCTCAATGCAGGTTCGTCGCCTCACGTTCGTTGCCGCGCTGGCCGCCGCAGGCTGCTCCGGCGGCGGCGGCTCCGGAGCAAGCGCCCCCGCCGCGCCGCCGGTCGCCGTCCCGACGCCGACGCCGACGCCGACGCAGCATCGGAAGATCGAGCACGTCATCATCGTCATTCAAGAAAACCGCAGCTTCGACAATTTCTTTTCGACGTATCCGGGCGCCGACGGCACTGCCTACGGCAAAACGCACACCGGCGGCTCCGTCGCTATGGTGAAGAGTCCCCTCGTCACGCGCGACGTCGGTCACTCCTACGCAACCTTTTCCAACGAGTACGATCGCGGAAAGATGGACGGATTCGACAGCGTTCACTTTTCGTCGGGCGGTACCACCGGCAACTACATTTTCCGGTACGTGGACCCGCGCGACATCGCACCGTACTGGACCATGGCTCGCCGCTACGTCCTCGCCGATCACATGTTTCAAACGCAGGGCAGCGGCAGTTTCACCGGTCACCAGGATCTCATCGCCGGCAGCACCGCGATTAACGATGACGAAAGCCTGGTCGACTTTCCGTCGGCCATCCCGTGGGGCTGCGACGCGCCCGATGGAACCACCACGTCGCTCTTGACGCGAAACCGCGGATACGTGCACCGCGGCGGACCGTTCCCGTGCCTGAGCTATCCCACGCTGCGAGACCTCCTCGATGGCGCAAAGTTATCGTGGAAATATTACGTTCCACCGTTTCGTCCCGGAACGTACGGACAGATCTGGAACGCGTTCGACGCGATTCACGCCGTCCGTTATAGCGCGGAGTGGCATAACAACATCTCGTCACCGAATACGAACTTCTTCCGGGATATTAAAGCGAATAGATTACCGGCGGTATCGTGGGTGGTTCCGATTGCGTCGAACTCCGACCATCCGGGCGGCGGCGGCACGACCGGGCCGTCGTGGGTTGCGTCGATCGTCAATGCTGTGGGATCCAGCCGGTATTGGGAAAGCAGCGCGATCGTCGTCGTATGGGACGACTGGGGCGGACTTTACGATCACGAGCGGCCGCCGCAGATCGACTACCAGGGATTAGGTTTTCGGGTGCCCTGTCTCATCGTGTCGCCGTACGCACGCAGCGGATACGTGACGCACACGCAGTACGAGTTCGCGAGCATTTTGAAATTCATCGAAGACAATTGGGCGCTCGGACGCATCAATGGAAACGACCAGCGCGCCGCCAGCATCGGCGACGCGTTCGACTTCACGCAGACGCCGCGCCGCTTTTCTCCGATTCCCGCAGCCTTCGGCGAATCGTTCTTCATGCGACAGCCGCCGTCCGACGAGCCGGTAGACACCGAATAAGCGCGAAGCGACCACGGTCAACAATCGCGTCTGCAAGAGGGAATCGAGCGAAACGCGCGATAGGGCGTACGCATGACACGTGTCTCGCGCGCAGTATGCTTCGTCGTCGCCGCTGCGATGAGCGGGTGCGGAGCTGGAAGCGGCCCAAGCGGCTCGATGCCGGGCCTGCCGCAGATGTCGACTGCATTCCCGAATTCGCCGCCGCCGGGAAACCAAAAGATCAAGCACGTCGTCATCGTGATTCAGGAGAATCGCAGCTTCGACAATTTGTTCGCCACGTTTCCGGGCGCAGACGGCACGACGGTGGGCCTCCTGCACACCGGAAAGCACTTTAAACTCATTAAAGGAACGTTGCGGGGCAAAGAGCTGAATCACATGCGTTCCGGCTATCGCACCGAATACGACGGCGGCAAAATGGACGGCTTCGACCTCATCGGTTTCGGATCGAGCGGAAACGACGGGCCCGCGGGCCGCTATCCCCTGCGCTACGTCAATCCGGCCGATATTGCGCCCTATTGGACGATGGCTAAAGATTACTCGCTCGCCGACCACATGTTTCAGACGCAAGGCAGCGGCAGTTTCACCGCCCATCAAGAACTGATCGCGGGCGGCACGGCATTCGCGCCGACCAAGAGCCTAATCGACTTTCCTTCGGGGGGACCGTGGGGATGCGATGCTCCGTCGAAAACGGTCACGACCTACATCACGACGTCCGGCGAATTCTTTTTCAATAAAGGGCCCTTCCCGTGTTTGAGCTACAAGACGATGGCCGACGTGCTCGATCCGAAGGGCCTGTCGTGGAAGTATTACGTGCCGCCGTTGCTCGTGCCGGGGAGCAGCGGTTTTCTTTGGAACGCGTTCGACGCGATCAAAAAAGTTCGCTACGGAGCCGACTGGGCGAACGTCATTTCACCGGAGACCGACGTTTTCGACGATGTGAAACATAATCGGCTTCCCGCCGTTTCATGGGTCGTTCCGTGCGGACAAAACTCCGACCACGCGGCCGGCACGGACACGGGGCCGTCGTGGGTTGCCGCCATCGTTAATACGATCGGCCACAGCCCGGCGTGGTCGAGCACGGCGATTATCGTGGTATGGGACGATTGGGGCGGCTACTACGACCACGTTCCGCCGGCGTTCATCGACGATCAGGGCGGTCTCGGTTTTCGCGTACCGATGATCGTCATTTCGCCCTACTCGAAAAGCGTCGGGTACATCTCGCACACGCAGTATGAGTTCGGGAGCATCCTGCGCTTCGTCGAAGACAACTGGGGTCTCCAGCGGCTCGGCTCGACCGACGTGCGAGCGACGAGCATCGGAGATATGTTCGATTTCACGAAACCGGCGCGTGCGTTTACGACGATACCGGCGCGCGGCTATCATACGTGTCCGCAAGGCGATCCGCCCGACGATGCGTAGCGTCGTGCACGAACGCACGGCAGGCTACCGTGCGGTGAAGATAACCGCAATCACCGCATGGCGGTGACTACGGTTACGTATGGTGCGGTTCGCGCTGGCGAAATACGACTCGAGCAGGCTTGCCGGGCACGGAAAGCAAAGATAGCGGCGTCATGACCCCCGCGAGCACGCTTCTCGGCTCGGCTCAGCCCCGCACTCTCACACGCGATGCCGGCACCATTCCACAGATCGCCGAAACGCGTTCGGTACCGGTCGTTCTCGCCGATTTTCAGCGCGTCGTCTTGTCGCCGCTCTTGCCGCAAGACGAACTCAAACGCATTCAAGTGCACTTCATGACGATCGCGCAAAGCGCCAAACGCGGCGTGACCGGCAAAAGCGAGCGCGAAGAACTGCATCGTACGATCTCGGAGCGCATGGCACGCTACGGTGCCTCCTCGACGCACATCTCGCAACGCCAAGTCGGCGTACTGCATTCGGAGTTCGTCGTGCACGCCGGTGACGCCGGGCCGGGATCGTACGGGGATTTGCGCGTCGCGACCGGGGAGCCGCTCGACGCGCGCATGACGCTGTTCGAACAGACGGCCTGCAACGTGCTCGAGCGCGTATACGATGATTCGGCGACGCCGCCGGACGGCATCGTTCACGTGACGTGCTCGGGATACGTCTCGCCGAGCCCCGTGCAGATGTACTTGTCGCGACGCGGCTGGTTGACCACCTCGGTGACGCATTCGTATCACATGGGATGCTACGGCGCGTTCCCGGCGGTGCGCACGGCGCTCGGACTGGTCGGTTCGTCGTATTCGTCGCTGCCGACGCCGAGCAAACGCGTGGATCTCGTGCATACCGAGTTTCTGTCGCTGCACTTCGATCTGCTCGGTGAGCAACCGGATGCATTCGTGACGTCGACGCTTTTTGCCGACGGCTTCATCAAGTATTCGGCTTATCCCCAAGCCGAGTTCGCCAAGCGCGACGGACGAGGTTTGCGCGTGTTGGCGTTCGAGGAGCGGATTCTGCCGGATTCGTTGCCGGAAATGACGTTGCGGCCCGGTCCGCTGCAGTTCGACATGTCGCTCTCGAAGCGCGTACCGTTTTTGATCCGCGACTCGATCGCCGACTTCGTCGTTTCGGTGTCGGCACAGGCCGGTCTCGATTTCGAGCGCGAGAAGTCGCGCATGATCTTCGCAATTCATCCCGGCGGCCCGGCGATTCTCACGCAAATCCGCAACCGGCTCGGGATCGACGAATCGCAAATCGCGCTCAGCCGGCAAATTTTGTTCGAAAACGGCAATATGGCGTCGGCGACCGCGCCGCACATCTGGGAGCAGATCACCGCATCCGACGACATCCCGGTCGGATGCAAGATTCTCACGATGGCATTCGGCCCGGGGTTGACCGTCATCGGCGCCGTCTTCGAAAAGGTGTAAGAAAGCCGCGATCCCCGCTCGGCGTCCGCTGCCCGGCATGGATTTCGGCGGTCCGCACAAAACCTGACGACCCATGACTGCTCCCGCGCCTACCACGGAAAAACAGCGCTTCAGCGTACCTGCAGGCTTTTATTGGGCGGTGCGCGGCGTTCACGCCGGCGCTCCGCTTTTTGTCGGACTCGGCAATCTCGAATCGCGCATGCTGGCCGGCCGGCTGGCGAACGTGCGCGTCGATCGTCCGGTCTACATCTGCGGCCTGCCGCGCGCCGGAACGACGATCTCGCTGCAGATGCTCAGCGAGCATCCCGACGTCACGACGCACAAGTACGCCGACTTTTTGATGCCCTACGCGCCGTACGCTTGGAACTGGATCTTCCCGCGGGTTCCGGTCGACGCGATGCGCAAGCCGGTTCCGCGCATCCATCGCGACCGCATTCAAGTGACGCGCGACAGCGCCGAGATGGGCGAGGAAATCCTCTGGGAGCACTTCTTCCCCCACATTCACGACGAGTCGCAGCGCAGCGTGCTCGACCGCGACACGTCGAACCCGGCGTTCGAACGGTTCTACTCCGAGCATTTGCGCAAGCTGCTGTTGTCGCGCGGACGGTCTCGCTACTTCAGCAAAGCGATCATGTGCGTCATTCGCATGCAGTATCTCTTGAAAATGTTTCCGGACGCGCGCTTTCTCTTGTACGTCCGGAATCCGGTGGATCACGTTGCGTCGCTGCTCAAGCAGGACCGCATCTGGGACGAAATCGATCGTGAGGATCCGCGCCAGATCGAGATCATCGAGCTCACCGGCCACCACGAGTTCGGTCAACGGCAGATTCTGCCGAACGTCGGCGACAACGCGGTCATCAAGGAGATTCACGACCTGCGCGATCAAGGCCGCACGGTGCGCGCCCGCGCGCGCTTTTGGGCGTACATGTACGACTTCGTCCTTAAACAGATCGCATCCGATCCGGATTTGGCGAAGGCTGTGTGCCTCGTGCGCTATGAAGATCTCTGCGGCGACTCGGCCGAAACGATCGACCGCATCATCGCGCACACCGGACTCGCGCCCGAGCCGTTCGCGGCAACCCGCGCTGCGTACACCGAGAAGCTGTCGCTACCCGACTATTACAAGCCGAAGTTCGACGCACAAGAGCTTGCCGACATCGTCGACGTGACCGACCCGGTTGCGCGCCGCTTCAACTACGACGTCGCCGCAATTGCCGACCGCGCAAAGCCTGCACCGGAGACCAGCCCGGCCTAGCAGACCACGCGGCGCCGCGGTTGTGTTGCCGGGGAGGCGGCTTCGCGGCGTCGAAGCCATCGCGCAACGGAGGTATTCTCATGACACGCACGTTGTTGCATGCTTTTCGGTTTCTTTTTTCGGCTTCGATTGCGATCACACTGACCGCTTGCGCCACGAATTCGCAGAGTGGCGTTCCCGGCGCTGGCAATGCACCGCAAGTCCCCACCACAACTGCAGACTATCGTGAACGACTCGGGCGACTATAGCGGTTCGTTCCAGGACAGCGCACTTGGGGCCGGCAGCGCAAGCGCCTCGCTAGCCCAGGACGGCCAAGTCGTCGGCGGCGTCATAAACGTAGCGTATGGATCGAACAACGTCTCGTACTCCGTCGCCGAGCAAACGCAAGACGGCCTATCGATCGGCGGTGCTCAGGTCGCAGAACTTAGCCAGCGGCGTGTGCTCGCTGAGCGTTACCGCGACGTACCACAAAAAAACAAACGTCCTGTCGGGAACGTACCAGGAACGCCAACGGATGCGCCGGAGTAACCGGTTCGTTCTCGCTTCAGCACGAGTGCGTCTTCAAGCGCGCCGGCTTGCTCGATATCGTTTCGGCTGAAAGCCGCAGCGCCAGCATGAATCCAGACCACGGTCCTCAACCCTGCTAGAATTTAGAGAATGCGGGAGGCGTGGGCCGCGGCTTTCTCGTCTCCCCAAATGGAACCGATCGCCTTGGCAGACGCGAGTTCATCCGGCCCTAAGGCCAAGTTAAGTGCTCGCAGGAGGTCTTCCTCAATCGATACGATCGGTTTCGACTAAGTTGCCATTCCCATAGTCTAAAGCGTTCGTCGGCGTAGCCGTAGAGTCGGGCAGAGGCTGTCGGCTCCTCGTTGCAGCGAATCGCCGCTACGTAGAAAATTGCTAGCGCCGTAGTAAAGCGCGTGACTCGCCCGCATCGCCGAGGCCAAAGCCTCTCGAATGGCGTCGGCGGCCCTTTTGCGATCTTCCCGATGAATACGACAGCTTGCAATCGTGTTCATCAAGGTACAGGCTTCGAATCGTCGAAGCGCCCGCTAAGGCTTCTTGCGCGATTGCGGCACCGGCCTCGAGTTCTCCAGCTAGGGCTTCGCGGTCGGCCCACCGCGCCAGTGCGCGAGCTGTTTCGTCATCGCGTCCCAGGGCACGAAAGAGCGATACACTTTCCGAAAACCGATCGCGCGCCGGCGCGATATCTTCTGCCCGATAGATACATGCGCAACGTTGCAGTGTCGCCGCTAGAAGACGCCGATCATTCAGGGACCGTGCTCTCTCTAGGGCATCACCTGCGACCGGCAAGGCATCGTCATATCTTTCGCACGTCGGCGAGCTGGTAGGCTACTTGCGAAAGCGCTCGCGTCAAACCACGTTCGTCGCCCGATTCACCGTAGAGTTCGACGGCCTTTCGCGCGACCGTCAGCGCCGCCTGATTGGCGCCTTGGTTGTGATAAGAGCATCGACAGCGCGTAGTGGATGCGCGCGCGCATTTCGGGCGTTAGATGTTCCGCGAACTGCAGGGCACGCTCGCACCAGCCTATGCCTTCTCGTAGCAGCGATAGGCGCAGAAAAATCGGACCGGCACTTCCAGCGATCGTGCCGCCGGTCACGACATCGCCTTCGTGTCCGAGCGTCCATTCGAGTGCGGCGCGCAGGTTATCGAGCTCTAGCCGATTTCGCGACAGCCAATCGGGTGCGGGCGCCGTATCGAATTCGACGTACGCACGTTCCGCGAGGGCCGCGAACGCACGCGCATGCCGGCTCAAAACGTCTTGCGTCGTGCCGCCTTGATCGAGCCGCTCGCGCGCATACTGGCGAATCGGCTCCAGCAGGCGGTAGCGATCGCCCGAATCGCGAGACTCGACCACGACTAACGACTTATCGACCAGCGACGTCAGGCGGTCGAGCGTGTCGAACGAATCCTCCTCGTCGGCCGCGTGAACGGCAGTCGCGGCGTCGAGCGTGAAGCCGCCGGCAAACACCGAAACGTCGCGAAACAGGCTCCGCTCCTCGTTTGTGAGTAATTCGTAACTCCAATCGATCAGCGCGTGCATCGTCTGCTGCCGGGCCTGGCGATCGCGCGGGCCGCCCGTCAGCACGCGGAGCTGCAACCGGCGCGAGAGCTCCTCGAGCGAGACGGCGCGCATGCGCGCTGCCGCCAGCTCGATCGCTAGGGCGATGCCGTCGAGCCGGTTGCAGAGATCTTCAACGGCAGCACGGTTTGCGTCGTCGACTCGAAACTTCGGATTGACGGCCTGTGCGCGCTCGGCAAACAGCGCGACGGCGTCGCCGCTTCCAAGCGACGACAACCGAAGCACGCGTTCGCCCGCAACGTTGAGCGGCTCGCGGCTGGTGGCAAGAATCGTCACATGCGGACAGCTCGCAAGAATCGCGCTCGCGATGCGACTCACCTCCGCAACGAGATGCTCGCAGTTGTCGAGCACGAGCAGCAGCTCGCGCTCCTTGAGATACCCCAGCAAAACGTCGATGGCCGGAGCATCCGAAGTTTGGTCGGCGCCGAGCGCCGACAACATCGCGCTGGCTACCAATGCAGGATCGGAAAGCGGCGCTAAGTCGACGAACCACGCACCGTCGCGCGTGTCTTCGAGCATGTCCGAAGCCGCCTCTACCGCCAAACGCGTCTTGCCGACGCCGCCCGTGCCGGCGATCGTGACGAGCGAATTCGCTCGCAACAGTGCTTCGACGTTGGACACGTCGGGCTGACGGCCGACGAAACTGGTTGGTTGACGCGGCAGATTGTTCGGCGGCGTTTCCAGCGCGCGCAGCGGCTTGAACGCCGAACGCATGCCGGGCGCGGTCAGTTGATAGACGCGCTCGGCCTGACGGAATCCGCGCAACGGCAGCATTCCGAGCGATCGCAGCCCCGTATCGGGCGCAAGATGCGGCGCCGCCTCGTCGGCCGCGACGCCAGAAACGAGCACCTGCCCGCCGTGACCGGCGGAAAGCAAGCGCGCGACGCGATTGACGGCCGGGCCGAAATAATCACCGTCGCGCTCGTCGGCATCGCCGCTGTGAACGGCCATGCGCACGCGCAATCCGTCGACCGCGTCCCAATCTTGCGCGCCGAGTTCGCGTTGAGCCGAAGCCGCCGCCGCAACCGCTCGCTCGACGCTGGGAAAGGCGGCGCAGAATGCGTCGCCGATGGTCTTGAACACGGAACCGCCGTGCGACTCGATCGCGGCGCGGACGATCGCGTCGTGGCGTCGCAACGCGTCCTGCATCGCGGCGCGATCGTGGTCCCAGCGCTGCGTGCTGCCCTCGATGTCGGTAAAGAGAAACGCGACGTTTCCGCTTGGCAGCGGGTCGGCTTGAGTCACCGATTACCGCGCCGCGAAAAGGGGTAAGAGAAAACGCTCGCGTGCTCGAGCGGAAGGACCTGCGTATGTTTCGTATCAGCCTCCTCGCTTTGCTCGGATTCGCTCTCGCCGGTACCGCCCCCGCGTCGGCGGCGTGCGCCGGGCCCGACCCGGCGATCACGTCGGTCGCGGTCAAGAACGTGGCGCAATCCGGCGGCACCAGTCACTACACGCTGGCCGTAACCGTGACCAACGACGGCAGCCAGGCGCAAGCCAAGGACGTCCTGCAATTCGTGGACATTTATCAAGTCCCCGGTGAAAAGCTCGACGCGAAAAGCGTGCCGCCGCTGCAGGCGGGCCAAACCTACACGGTTACCTACGAAACGATGCGCGCGAGCGATGCCGGCAACGGCACGACGCACCTTCGCTTTGCACTCGACCAGCGGCAACCGTCGCCCGGCAGCGGAACCGACTGCGACGCCGCCAACGACTCGTACCCGTTCACGTTCTAAGACGCGGGCGGGGCGACGCAGCCGGCCGGCGCGTTATTCGTCGTCGACGGGATGGTTCGACGGGCGCTCGTGCTCGAAATACGAACGGGAGTAGCGAGCCTCGAGCGGCGTAAAGCTGCGCGGCGATTGATTGAAATTGAACGCGTCGTTGACGAAGCTGGCGGCGCGCTCGTCGGTCGTGCCCAGCGACGGCAGATCCCAGTTCTCCTCGACCAACTTGATGATGCTGCCGAACTCGTAGTCCGAATGCATCACGTAGCCGCGCTTTGCAAACGGCGAAACGACGAGCATCGGAACGCGGAAACCCAGACCGCCGTATTCGATCGGAGCCGGCGGCGGCACGTGATCGTACCAACCTCCCCAGTCGTCCCACACGACGATCACCACCGTCGATTGCCAGGCCGGGCTCTTTCCGATCGCATTGATCACTTGCGCTACCCACGAAGGACCGGTATCGCCGGTCGCGCCGGAGTGGTCCGAGTTGAGAAAGTCGGGAATCACCCAGGATACCGAAGGCAGCGCACCGGCTGAAATGTCTTTGAACACGTTGGTTTCAGGCCAGGTCACGTTGGTATTCCATTCCGGTCCGTGGCGCACGGCATCGATCGCATCGAATGCGTTCCACAGAGAGCCGCCGAAACTGTGACCGACTTGCGGAGCGTAGTAGCGCCACGTGATGCCCTTCGCGTCGAGCGTGTCGCGCAGCGTGCGGTAGTGGAGGCATGGGTACGGCCCGTCGTTGGGCAAGACTGCGTTGTTGCGCGTAATGAGCGTCGTCAGCGTTCCGCGCGGCGCGTCGCAGCCCCACGGCGGAAACGTGGGGAAATCGACGATGGCTTTCGACGAATCGACCTTGGTGCCGCCGGCGATTAAATCCTGATGCGCGGTGAAGCTGCCGCTGCCCTGAGTCTGAAACATGTGATCGGCGAGCACGTACTGCGATGCCAGCGTCCAGTAGGGCTTGATTTGGGCGGGATTGACGTATTGATAGAGACCCTTCGGCGAATACTTTCCGAAATTGATCAGGTCGAAGCCGTTCATTTTTCCGTGGTTGTATCCGAGAAGCCATGCCGCATGGTTGTTGCTCGGAGCGCCGACGTCGAAGAGATTGTGCTCCTGCAGCACGATGGTGCTGCCGTCGTGGAGTTTACCGACCCGCGTGCCGTCGGCGCCCGGATAGGTCGCGAAGAGATTGTCGAACGTGCGATTCTCTTGCACCATGATGACGACGTGCGTAAAGTACTTGCCTTGCGTTGCCGGGGGCAGCGGGGGCAGCGGGCCGGAAGATCCCGAGGAGCCGCCGCCACCGCCGCCGCACGCGCTCAACAGCATGCACGCGGCTGCCGCGAGGAAACCCAAGCAAGCACGAGATCGCGATGAAGGCACGAGGTTGTTGATAAATCGCGAGTGCGCGCCAATCCTGTATTACAAACCGTAATACTTGAACGACGGCCACATCGCCGCCAGCGGTGCGCGTGGCCGCGTGCAGAGGTAAATCGGCAACGGACCTTCGAGAATCCACCGATATGCGTTGCGATAGACCGCGACTTGAACGACGCTTCCGAACGACCGCAACAGCAGCGGATAGTCGGTCGCTCCGACGGCCAGAACCGAGCGGCCGCTATAACCGCGCGTTCCCCACAGATAGTACGAGTTGTTCGGACTGATGACGGGCGGCAATCCAAGCGGAGGTCCGTAGAAATCGATCGCCCCGGCGTACGCGTAACGGTCGGCAAAGATCGCCGTCTGCGCTCGCGTCGGTCGCGGAAGCGCCCAGTACGCGGCGGCTACCGTCTTCGTCATGGCTTTCCAACCGAGCTGGTCGGCGTATAACGGGTTGATCAGATGATGCGTGCCGTCGGGAGGCATCGGCCGGCTCAAGCCGATGGCGATTTCGTATCGCATGTAAGCAGGCAGCGGCAAAACCGGGAGAGCGAGCGGTGCGAAAACGGCGCCGGCGAGCGCGGCGGCTACCAGAATCCCCGGCCGCCACCACGAGGAACGCCGCGCCGAAAAACGCTCGATGCCCACGGACCCTGCGGCGAACAACGCCGGATAGAAGCCCTCCAGGTAATATCCGCGACCGATCGAGACGACGATGACGCCGACCAGCACTGCGTAGGCGACCGGAACGAACCGGTACTCGGCTTCGGGCGTTCCGCGTGCGAGAACGAAGAGGCCTGCAATCCATACGACGGCGTAGAATGGATTTTGGTACGCGATTTGCGTCGCAACGAAGTAGCCGGCGTTGAGCGCGAGATTCGCCGACTCGTCGGCAACGCCGTTGGCGAGCGCGTGCCGGTTGAGTTGATCGCCGTGCAGCACGCCGAGCATCGGCAGCCCGTGAGAGATTTGCCAGATCGCATTCGGCAGCAGCGCCGCGACGACGAGCGCGATGCCGGCGGCGAGATATCGCGATGCGAGCAACCTTGCGTTCCCGGTCAGCGCCAGCGCGACGCCCAAGGCCAGCGCGCACGCCGCGATCGAATACTTCGCATACATTCCGACGATGACGACGGCCGCCATCGCGAGATAGATCCGTTCGTCGCGCGTTTTCACTAGCCGCATCGTCAGATAGATCAGCGCCGTCCACGCAACCGGCGAAAGCACTTCGGTAGAAAGCGCGTATCCCAAGCCTAAAAATGCCGGCGCGATGGCGACGGTCAAACCGGTCAAGGCTTGCGCGAATCCGTTTCCGCGAAGATCGCGCGCGATGCAACAGGCGAGGAACACCGTCACGCCGGCGAATAGGGCGGGGAGCAGGCGCAACGCCCACAACGCATAGCCCAATGGGGCCGTGAGCCAGGCGATCAACGGCGCCAGCGGCGGCTGGTCGACGTATCCCCACGCCAAGTGGCGCGCGCAATCGATGAAATACAGCTCGTCGCGATAGTAGCCGAATCGGTGATTGAACGCCAGATGCACGGCGATGGTGCCCAACGCAAGCGCGTAGGCGACCGGACGAAGCCTCACGGATTGGAGCGCGCCTGAAATCCGCCGACGAGCAGTTGAGCGACGCAGACGCCGGAGATGCCCGCCAATGCGATCGAACCGAAGAGAAAACTATCGTCCCACCAGGTTCCTCCGAAGAGCGGGACCGCCAAAAGGAAGTACGCTGCCAGATATCCCGCCGGCACCACGAACCCCAACAGACGAAAGGCGCCTTCACGCTGCAGCGACGGTTTGAACCGCGCAACGACGGCGTCGCCGAGCAATCCGGCTGCGATGCTGGCGAGTACGAACAGCAGCACGAGTTTGACGTCGTTTGCTAGTTCGCCGCCGACCCACAGTTTTTCGGCGACGCAGACCACCGCCAGTGCGCCGAACCGCAGCGTCGTCCGCGCTGCGAGGTAGAGCGCCGCCGCCGCAAGCAGCAGACTCTGCCACACGACGATCATCATCTCAAGCGCTTGTTTGTAGAAAACGAACACCGAAAGCACGAACTGCTCGTCGTGAAACTCGCTCTGTGAAAGCGGACGGTCGCGGAGAAGCGCCTCGGGATAGAAGCCGATCTGCATCACGAATTGAATGACGTGGAACGCGAGGCCGATGGAAACCAGCATCGGAAGCTGATCGATCAGCCGCGTTGCCGGCGGGCGCGCCAGCGCGCTGCGCACGGGTCCGACGGCTAAAAAAAACAGTCCCGTGAGAAGGATCAAATGCGGCGGGCTCAAGAGCAAATCGAGTTGATGCTCGAATCCGAAGACCGCGTGCCATGCCGAGTCGAGCGCGCCTCCCAGCAGCAGGCCGGCGACGCCCACGACGCTGAGCCGGTAACTGTCGGGTACCGCTTCCCACCACGATTGCCCGGGACGGCGATTGCGTGCGGTGGCGACGGCGAGCACGGCGGCCGAGAATGCCGCCCCGCTGTACATGACGCCGTGCCATGGATTGAGAAACGTGTCGACCGTGGCCAAGAGGTGTTCGTGCGCGTCGATGAACAAACCGGTCATCGTCCAGGTCACGGCCAGCGTGATGAGCCAATCGAGCAGGCTCGGCGCACCGAGCCGCTCTTGACGAGGAAGGGGGGTTCGCTCGAGTTCGATGCTCTGTCCCCGCATGCGGCCCGCTTTCCGCCTCGTTCGCAAACCCCTTCCGCTGTTATGCGCCGCGTTGTTCGCATCGCTCGTCGCATGCGAATCGAAGCCGCTCGCACCGCCGGCCAATCTCATCATTGCGGCGCGCGAACCGGCGCGCCCGAAAGCGCCGGTGCGGTTACCGGATGCGCCGCCGCAGATCGTGCGCATTTGGATGTCGACGCTGACGCTGCGGCCCGGAATGTGGTTCGACGGTACGATCGTCGCGAGCACGAACGTCGCTTCGGTCGAGGTTCGAACGGCAGCGTTTTCAATCAACAGCCAGCACGTCGCGCCCGGATTCTTTCGTTTCCACGCACTCGTGCTCGAAGTGCCCGCGCTATCGCGGCTTCGCTCCTACGAACTCTTCATCATTGCGCGCAACACGGCGGGCGAACAGGAAGTCGAACGCGCGACGCTCTCCCTGAAATAACGCGAAACGCCGCTCAGTAGTCCCGCGCCGGATTCGGGTCGTCTTGGTAGCCGGCCGCCGAACGCGTGCGCAGTAACGCGCCGAGCGCATTCGCATCGGCGATCGTCCGGTTTCCCTGGGCGAGCCATTCCAGCTTCCACGTCCCACCGTTGCGCGCGAACGCTGCCACGTAGAAGACGTGCGCGATTCCGCCGCGCTCGTAACTGAGCGCACAAACGGAAGCGTCGCACAGCGCGACCGACATCCGCCGTCCCGGCAGCGACGCGTCGACGATCACGTCGGTCGGATTCCATCGCCCTCCCGGCTCCGCAAGCACCCAGCCGCCCGCCTTACCGCCTCCCGGCAACGCGAAGGTTCCCGTTCGAATCGCGGTGGGAAGACCGGCGAGAGAATTCACTTCGCGCAGTTCTCCAGTCGCACCGGCGAGTGCAGTGGGCGGATGAAGCGCCGCCGCTTGCGCCGCCTCGAGGCCGGCGCCGGCAATGAGCGCGCACGCGGCGCACGTCAATACAATCCATTTCACGGTCATGAACGTCTCCGCCGTTGGTAGTTGACGATGGTACTTTTGTGGAGGGTTCGCAGCCTGCAGGGCGAACGGCCCGGCAGCCAATTCGGGCCGCTTCGAACCGGCCGTTCTATTACCTCACGCTCTTATTTCGGAGGTCAAGTCGCGTGTTTCGTTCTCGAAACAGGTTTGCATTCGTCGCGTGCGTCGCGGCGTTCTCGACCGCCTTCACGGGGTGCTCGGGAAATCGATCGATACTGCCGTCTGTGCCGGCTCAAAGCGCAGGGAACCTGCGCGGTCACGCTGCCGTACGCTACGGCCTCGCACGACTCGCGAGCCAGCCTCCCGTGGGCATGCAGATGGCGTTCCTGATGACCGACGGCACCGTGCTCGGGCAGAGCTACTCCGGCAACACGTGGTACAAGTACGCGCCGGACGCCAACGGCGGCTACTCCAACGGCACGTGGACGCAGGTCGCGTCGCTGCAAAGCGGATACGCGCCGAGCGCCTTTGCATCGGCAGTGCTTGCCGACGGACGTCTGGCAATCACCGGCGGCGAATACAACACGCCGGGGCAGTACGATCTCCAACTTACCAATCTGGGCGCCGTCTACGATCCGGTCCGCAATACTTGGACTCCGCTCGGCCACCCCATGGGGTGGGGGTTCATCGGCGATTCGCCGTCGAGCGTTCTTCCCGATGGCCGCTTCGTCGTCGGCCAGAAGCTCACGCATCAAGACGCCGCGTTGAATCCCGCGACGCTGACGTGGACCAAGCTCACCGATACCGGAAAATCCGACTTCAACTCCGAGGAGGGCTGGACGCTGCTCCCGGACGGAACGATTCTCACCGAGGATGTCAAGAACGCCGACAACTCCGAGCGCTATAATCCCTCGACGGGACATTGGACGAGCGCCGGTTCGACCATCGTCGATCTGCACTCGCCGTCGCCGTATAACCAGTGTCTTACGTACGGGCCGAAGCCGAAGGATTGCTACTTGCCCCCCGGCGAGATCGGTCCGGCCGTACTGCGTCCCGACGGCACCGTCTTCGCGACGGGATCGGGTTCCGGACCCTACGGCGCGGGGGCGGGACACACCGCGATCTTCCATCCTTCGGGCAGCGGCGGAAGCTGGACGCAGGGTCCGGACTTCCCCAACACCGACAACGCCGGCGACTCGTTCGCGGCGCTGCTCCCCAGCGGGAACGTTCTCGTCTTCGGCGTCAGCGGCGAACTCTACGAGTTCAACGGAACGTCGTTCACCCAGAAGGGAAGCGCTTTCGGTTCGCCGCTTCTGCTGCCAACGGGCCAGGTGATGATTCTTGGCTACTCGACGGTCGGACTCTACACGCCGTCGGGATCGCCGCAAGCGTCGTGGCTGCCGAAGATCACGAGCACGCCCAAGTCGCTGGCGCGCGGCCAAAGCTACACGATTTCAGGAAAACAATTCAACGGGTTATCGCAGGCGATGTCGTTCGGCGACGAGTTCCAAAATTGCACGAACTATCCGCTCGTGCGCATTACGAACAAGGCGACCGGCCACGTCTTCTACGCCCGTACGCACGACCACTCGTCGATGGGCGTGGCGACCGGCTCGCTGATCGTCTCGACGCACTTCGACGTGCCCGCGACGATGGAAACCGGTCCGAGCAAACTGCAAGTGGTCGCGAACGGCCTCGCGTCGACGGCCGTCGGCGTTACGGTGCAGTAGCGAATCGTTCTCGCGCGCGCTGCTTCGCCTTCGCGGCTTCGACGTCGCGGTCGCGCGGCGGCGCGTGCGTTACGAGGTGGGCGAGCAGATCGCGGGCCGCTTCGGCGACGCGATCGACGGCGCACTCGAACGCCGCTTCGTTGGCCTGCGAGGGCTTCGAAAAGCCCGAAAGTTTGCGCACGAACTGCAGCGCCGAGGCGCGGATTTCGTCTTCGGTCGCGGGCGGCGCGAAGTTGTGGAGGGTCTTGATGTTTCGGCACACGGCTATCCCTTAGCCCCCGGTGCAGCGAGGCAGGAGGGCTGCCGACGTGCGAGCATTCATGTACGTCATATGAAGCGCTTCTTCGCCGTTCTGGCCGCGACGTCGTTCTTATCGATTCCGATTGCCGCGCCGGCGGCCGCCCGCCCGCCCGCACAGCAATTAATGGGCAAACTGCGCTGGCGTAACATCGGACCCTTCATCGGCGGGCGCGCCGTCGCGGTCGCGGGCGTGCCGGGCCGGCCGAACCTCTTCTACTTCGGCGGCGTTGAAGGCGGCGTCTGGAGAAGCACCGATTACGGCCAACACTGGGCCAACCTGACCGACGGCAAGATTCCGGGCGTGGCCAATCCGATCGGCGCGCTGGCGGTGGCGCCTTCGAACTCGAACGTCATTTACGCGGGAACCGGCGAATCGGATATTCGCAGCGACTTCGACAGCGGCGACGGCATTTACAAAAGCACCGACGCCGGCAAAACGTGGGCGTACGCCGGTCTCCGCGACACGCGCATGACGGCCGATATGGCGATCGATCCCGCGCGATCCCAACGTCGTCTACGTCGCGTCCATGGGACACGTCTTCAAGCCGAATGCGAATCGCGGCGTCTTCAAGACGACCGACGGCGGAAAAACGTGGCGTAAGATTCTTTTCGTCGACGAGAACACCGGCGGCGTTTCGCTCTCGATGAATCCCCGCGATCCGCGCGTCGTCTACGCCGCGACGTGGCAGGCGCAGCGCGTTCCGTGGAAGCTCAGCAGCGGCGGTCCGGGAAGCGCGCTCTACAAGACGACCGACGGCGGCGTTCACTGGAAGAAGATTTCGGCGAATCCGGGTTTCGCGCGCGGCGAGTTGGGGAAGATCGGCGTGTCCGTCGCTGCGAGCGATCCGCGCATCGTCTACGCGATCGTGCAGGCGCACGACGGAGGCGTTTTCCGTTCGAACGACGCCGGCGCGACGTGGAAGCGCGTCAATGCCGAGATGAAACTGCGCCAGCGCGCCTTCTACTACACGGCGATCTACGTGGATCCGAACAACCCGCAGATCGCGTACGCGCCGCAAGTCGACGGCGTGTACCGCACCAAAAACGGGGGCAAGACGTTCGCCGAACTCGATACGCCGCACGGCGACAACCACATCGTCTGGATCAATCCGCGCAACTCGAACGTCGTTCTCGTCGGCAACGACGGCGGCGGCACCGTGACGGTCGACGACGGCGATCACTGGAGTTCCGAAAACAACCAGCCGACGGGACAGTACTACCACGTCGCGCTCGACGATCAGTTTCCGTTTCACGTCTTCGGCGCCGCGCAGGACGAAGGCGCCTACGAAGGTGCGAGCGCCTCGATCGGCGGCATCCGCCGCGGCGACTGGCACGAAGTCGCGCTCGGCGAGAGCACGTTCGTCGCGCCCGAACCGGGCGATCCGGCAGTGACCTACGGCAGCGGATACTACAGTTCGTTCGTGCGCCTCGACCGCCTCACCGGCAGCGCCAAGAACGTGAGCCCGTGGCCGCGCTACATGTCGGGCGCGTCGTCGAGCGCCACCAAATACCGCTTCGGATGGACGCATCCGATCTTCTTCTCTCCCGCCGATCCGCACGAACTGCTCGTTGCCGCGCAAGTCGTTTTCTCGAGCCTCGATCACGGACGCACTTGGAGCGTTCTCAGTCCGGATCTCACGCGTAACGACCCCGGCACCGAGGGAGCGACGGGCGGACCGATCGACAACGACCAAACCGGTGCGGAAACCTATCCCGACATTTCGTCACTTGCAGTATCGCCGCTCGATGCGGGCGTGCTGTGGGCCGGGTCGGCCGACGGATTGGTGCACGTAACGAAGGATCACGGCGCTCACTGGACCGCCGTCACGCCGCCCCAGTTGCCGCAATGGGCCCAAATCAGTTCGATCGAGCCTTCCCACACGGACAAAGGGAGTGCGTATCTCAGCGCATCCCGCTACATGTGGGACGACTACCATCCATACGTCTACGCGACGACCGATTACGGCGCGCATTGGACGCCGCTTGCGAACGGGCTTCCGGCCGACCAATACGTGTTTGCCGTCCGGCAAGATCCGCGCGAACCGCGATTGCTTTTCGCCGGTACGCGCAGCACGGCGTACGTCAGCCTCGACGGCGGTGCGCAGTGGCAGCCGTTGACGCTGAATCTGCCCGGCGTGCAGGTGCGCGACCTCGCCGTGGACGCACGCGAAGGTGAGGTCGTTGCCGCCACGCACGGGCGCGCATTCTGGATTCTCGACGACCTCGCGCTTCTCGAACAGCTGGCGCGTCAATCGTCCTATTCCGTTTCGAACGTGCAGCTCTTCACGCCCGAGTCGGCCTGGCTCACCAACTCCTACGGAACGGGTCTATTCGAAAGCGACAACACCGGAGAAAATCCCGAGTACGGCGCGTCGGTCTTCTTCAACTTGCCGCCGGACTACAACGGCCGCACGCCCGCAACCCTGACGTTCTACGACGCGTCGGGAGCCGTCGTACGCGCGTTCGCGCTGCACCTCAAGCCGAAAAAAGAAACGGAACTGACGCCCGAGCAAGAGGCAAACCTCGACGCAGCACAACAGCGGGCGCGTCAACTCGCCGAGCTGACGGCGGTGCAGCCGGGTACGAACGCTTTCCGGTGGGATTTACGCTACACGCCGGGCTACGATTTCCCGGGATTTCGAGCGCAGTATACCGACGATTTCCTCGACACTTCCGACGGGCCGACCGTGCTTCCGGGCAAGTACGACGCGGTGCTGCAGTATGGCACGCAAAAACTCGACGTCCCCGTGACGGTGCAACTCGATCCGCGCCTGCATCCGGCTCCCGGCGACCTTCAGGCGCGGTTGGCACTCGAAATGCAGATTCTTGCCACGATCGATAGTCTCGACCGGACGATCTCCGCTGCGATGACGGCCGCCTCGCGAAAGCCGGCAGCGCAACGCACGCAGATCGATGCCGGGATCGCCGACCTCGTGCAGCTCGACATCCACTCGAGCGAAGCCGACGTCCTGCATCCGACGCAGATCCGCGAGCAGCTCGCGTTCTTGATGAACTCGCTCGAGGGCGCATACGCGCGCCCGACCGCCGCCGAATACGCAACCTATTCGGATCTCAAAACGCTGGCGGAGACCGGTGAAGCCAAACTGAAAGCGCTCGCTTCGCCGTAACCGTAGGACCGCAGCCACAAGGGCGCTGCCAGGAACGCGTGCGCTATCTGCGAAGATTCCGTTCAAAGGAGGGCTTTGCATGATGCCCCGGATTTTTCGTATGTACGGCGCTCTCGCAGCGCTCGCGTTGACGCTCGTAACCGCCGCGCCGGCGCCGGCCGCTCCGGCAGTCGAAGGCACGCCGATTCCCACGTCGCCGAAACCGGACTTTTCCCAGATGCGATTCCTGGTCGGCACGTGGACGTGCAGCGATCTGAGTTCGCGGCGACCGGGCCCGTTCACGACGACCGAAGTCTATTCGATGGATCCGTCCGGCTACTGGATGCTGCGCGAGTCGACGGTTCACAAAGCGTCGTGGATTCCGCGTGATTTCCGCTTTGACACCAAATACACGTACGATACCTACGCGAAGGTATGGGTTCGCATCGTCACCGACGACCGCGGCAATTTTACCGTCGCGACCGCACCACATGCCGCCAACTCCAAAAAGACGTACACGTACATCCTTCAGAGCAAAGCGCCGGACATCGCTGCCTACGCGCCGGAAGTCTTTACGAAGGTCAGCGATACGAAAAAGACGATGACGACGTCGTTCACCGAGACGTCGGGGAGGGTTGTTCGGGTCAGCGAGACCTGCACGAAGGACTCGTAGCCCGCTAAGAAATCCGGCAGCGAGCCGCGCGTTCGCACAGCAGCGTTCGCTCGCGCTCGTTGCCGGTCAACCTCGCAGCACGCTCGAACTCGGCGCACGCTTCGGCGAAACGCCCGAGGCGTTCCAGAAACTCCGCGCGCACGGCAGGCAGCAGGTGATACTCCCTCAGCACCGCCTCACCGCGTAACGCGTCGGCTCGGTCGAGCCCCGCCTGAGGCCCGTACGCCATGCCGGCAGCGACGGCGCGATTGAGATCGACGACGGCCGTCGGCTTCACTTCGGCCAGCGCGTCGTACAGCGATGCAATTTGCATCCAATCGGTCTGCTCGAACGTCGCCGCCCGCGCGTGGCAGGCGGCGATCGCCGCCTGAAGCGCATAGGGTCCGTCTCCGGCGATCGCTTGCGCGCGCTCGAGAGCCCGCAGACCATGCGCAACGAGCACGCGATCCCAGCGCGTGCGATCCTGATTGGCCAGCAAAACCGGATTGCCGCGTTCGTCGACCCGGGCGTTCGCCCGCGACGCCTGCAGTTCCATCAACGCGACCAACCCGTGGGTTTCCGCCTCGAACGGCATCAGCCCGGCAAGCACGCGACCGACGCGCATGGCTTCGTCGCACAAATCCGGACGCAGCACGTCGCGTCCCGACGACGCCGCATAGCCTTCGTTAAAGATGAGATACACGATCTCGAGTACCGACGACAACCGATCGCGCCGCTCCGCCTCGCTCGGGAGTTCGAACGGGACGCGGGCGTGCGCGAGCGTGCGTTTGGCGCGCACGATACGCTGCGCGACGGTGGCTTCGGAAGTGAGAAACGCGCGCGCGATCTCGGTCGTCGTGAGTCCGCCGAGCAAGCGCAGCGTGAGCGCGGCCCGTGCCTCGCGCGAGAGCACGGGGTGGCAGGCGATGAAGGCGAGCCGCAAGAGATCGTCGTCAATCTCGCGGTCGACCGCGTCGTAACCGGACTCGAGGGTAGCGGTCTCCATCTCGCTTGACGGTACTGCCTGCACGCGCACCGGGCCGTTCTCGCGGCGTAAACGATCGATGGCCCGGCGCTTGGCCACGGCGTGCAGCCAAGCACCGGGATTTCGCGGAATGCCTTCTGCCGGCCATTGTGCGAGTGCGGCGACGAATGCGTCTTGCGCGAGCTCTTCAGCCGTGCCGAGGTCGCGCACGATGCGCATCAGCGATGCGACGAGCCTCGGCGATTCGATGCGCCAGATCGCTTCCAGCCGCTCGTTATCGAGATTCAATATCCGCCTGAATGCGTTGCTGCTGTTCGCGGAGTTCCGGCCCGGGCGAAAAGTCCTCCATTTCGAAAACCTGTCGCAGCTCGATCTCGAAACCACCCTCGAACGGCGCGCGCGACATCCATTCGATCGCCTCGGCCTTCGAGCGCGTTTGAATCAGCCAATATCCGGCAATCAGTTCCTTCGTCTCGGCAAACGGGCCATCGGTCACGGTTGTCCTGCCGTCCGCGAATTTGATGCGCGCGCCTTTACTGCTCGGCTGCAGCCCTTCGCCCGCGAGCATCACGCCGGCTTTGGCCAACTCCTCGTTGAATTTGCCCATTTCCGCCAGCTCTTCGTGCGTGGGAAGAACGCCCGCCTCGCTTTGCGGCGTAGCCTTGACGATCACCATGAAACGCATGTGGTCTCCTCTCATTCGAACTGCGTCCTACCCGGTACGTCGAACCGGCGAGGCGAAATTCGACACGGCGACCAAGAAATTTCTCGATTCAGCCGTGCCGCTAGATTCGAGCGGTGAGGGACTGCCCTCGCGCGAATCGCTGCCCAAAACGACGGAGGGACGATGTATGTGCGGAGTCTGCACGGGTGATGCCTTTGGGCTTCGGAATTTTTATCGAACCGATATGACGCGCGCGGGCTTTCTCGCCGCTTCGGCCGCCGCGGCTGGAGTCGCGGCGGCCGGCCTTCCGAATCCGGCGCGAGCGGCAGAGGCCGCGACGATCTTTTACGGTGGGCCAATCGTCACGATGGACGATCGGGTCCGCTCGGCTGCCGCGGTGGCGATCTCTGGAATGAGGATCGTCGCCGTCGGTGACCTGGACGCGGTCACGAGCGCGGCCGGTCCGGGCGCGCGGCGCGTGAATCTCGACGGCAGAACGCTCATGCCCGGATTGATCGATCCCCATCAGCACCCGATTCCCGGCGGCATCATGCTCACGCAGATGTTAAACGTGGGATACGATGCGTATAAAGACAAGGCCGGCGTGATCGGCGCGCTCAAAGCAAAAGCATCGCAACTTCCGGCGGGCCAGTGGATTTACGCAGCCTACTACGATAACGTTCTCCAGGGCGGTGACCTGACGCTCGCCGAGCTCGATGCCGTCTCGACCGAACACCCGATCTTCGTCTACTACGTCAGCATGCATTCGGCAACGGGCAACACCGCGGCGTTCAAAATCGCCGGCGTGACCGCGTCGACCGGCGATTTGCCCGGCGGCGGTCACTTCGGAAAAGACTCCGCCGGCAATCTCAACGGCATGATCTTCGAGCCGCCGGCGCTCGTAAAATTCATGGCGGGAATGCCGAAATTGACGATGGAACTGGTGTCGAGTGCGGTGACGAAGTTTCTCTATCAGAGCGCCGCGCTGGGCATCACGATGGTGCACGAGGCCGGCGCTTACGCGCCGACGCCCGATGCACTCGAAGGTTACAAAGCGGTCATGACCGACTCGCCGGTGCGCTACAGTGCCAGCCCTGCCGTCGAGTTTTTGAAGGCAGCGAATTCGTTCGTCGCACCGTACGGGAAGCCCGGCGCGCGGGCGTTGGAGATCCCCGGCACTTTGCTGTCATTCTACGCGGTAAAGATCGTCTCGGACGGATCGCCGCAGCAGCTCACGGCGTTTCAAATGGAGCCATACCTCAACAGCACCTCGACCGGGCTTGCCAATTACACGGCCGACGAATTGAATGCCCTGGTCGCGCAAGTAAAAGCGAGCGGGTGGCCGGTCTCGATCCACTGCAACGGCGATGCCTCGCTGGAACGCGCGCTCGATGCGATCGAGACTGCCTATGGCCCGAATTCACCCGTAGAAGGCATCAACCGCATCGAACATTGCACGCTCGCCAATGCGGATCAAATCGCCCGCATGAAGCGCATGGGCGTTCAGCCGAGCCACCTCATGAACAACCTGTACTACTACGGCGCGGCGTATCGGGACCACATTTTCGGGGCGCCGCGCGCGGAACGCTTCAATCCGGCGCACTCCTTCCTCGCAGCTGGTATTCCTTTTACGATTCATAGCGACTGTCCGTGCTCGCCCATCGCACCACTGCGCGAGATCGGCACCGCCGTAACGCGCGTCTGCGCGACCGACGGATCCGTCGTAGGCGCGGCCGAAGGGGTGCCCTTGGAAGCGGCCCTTGCAGGCATGACGACGACGGCGGCGGCGCAGTGCGGTCTCGGCGATAAAACCGGCTCGCTGACTGCAGGTAAGTATGCAGACCTCGTGCTGCTCGAAAGCAACCCACTCTCGACCGATCCGGCAAAGCTCGGCGACATTCGCGTCTCCGAGACCTGGGTAAACGGGAAGAAAGTCGTCGTGCCGAACGCGTAGCGTTCGGGCGTTTACGCGTTGTAGACGCGGCGCAGCTCGTCGATATCGAGCTTGCCCATTTGCAGCATCGCGCGCATCGCACGTTGCGATCGCTCTTCGTCGCCGCCGCCGAGCACGTCGCGCAGTCCCTGCGGAACCAAATTCCACGAGAAGCCGAAGCGATCGGCGACCCACCCGCACGGCAGTTGGGTGCCGCCCTCGGAGAGCTTGTCCCACAGCGCGTCGAGTTCTGCTTGCGTCTCGCAACTGACGAAGAGCGCGATTTTCCCTTGCGAGAATTCTTCGGCGGACGGCTCCGATGATTCCGACGGCGCGTTGATCGCCATAAACTCTTGGCCGTCGAGCTCAAACTCGATCGTCATGACCGAGCCGGCCGGCCCGGGCCCCGCGTCGCCGTAGCGCGACGTATCGGTAATTCGCGAATTCTTGAATATCGAAACGTAATAGTCGACCGCCTCTTCGGCTTGTCCGGCGAACCACAGGAACGGCGTAATGCTCGGCATGAGCGTCAGCCTACGCCGCGCGGCCGGACGGTCCTGTTGAAGCGGCGACACCGATGCCGTCAGGCCGCACAAGGATTCTCGATGACGTAGCGTGCGCCGGAATGCGCTCGCCAGGTCGTCGCCCGGCCTGTCCGAACCTATCCGCGGTATGCCGCCGTCCGTTGCGCGTTTTACGCCGGCGATCGCGATCCTCGCGATTGCGCTTGCAATCGCCTCGTGTTCGAACACCGTCGTAACCCCTGCGCTCTCGACGTCGCCGCCGCGCGGTTCTTTTCAGGCGCAGTGGCTGCTCGTGAGCGACGTGCATTTCACGCCGTTCGACGATCCGAGTCTTTTACCGCAGTTGATCGCGGCGCCCGCGTCGGACTGGCACGCGATTTTGGCGACGTCCCAGCGGCCGCCGAGCCCATACTTCAGCGACTCGAACTACGCACTGTTTTCTTCCGCGCTTCGAGCGATGCAGGCGACGCTTCCCAATCCGCCGGTGGTCATCGTCGCCGGCGACGCCATGGGCCATCATTTTTCGGAACAGTTTGCACAACTGGCGCCGAGCCAATCCCAAGCCGTCTACAAACGGTTCGTCGACAAAACGATTGCCTTTTTGGCTCTGGAGTTCGAAGCGGTTTTTCCGCACTCGCAGTTTTTGATCGCGCTCGGAAATAACGACGGCTACTGCGGCAACTACATGAGCACGCCGGCCAGCCCGTTTCTAGCGCACATGGCTTCGGCCTGGGAACCGCTGGTGAACCGCAACGGCCGAGCTCCGCGGTTCGTACGGGATTTCTCGAAAGCCGGCTACTATCAAGCATCGCTGCCGCTGGGCGGCTCCATGCCGGCGATCGTGATGAACAGCATCTTTTGGTCGTCGCTCTACGAAAACACATGCGGCAAACCCGGCGCCGACCCCGGTACGACGGAACTCAACTGGTTGAGCCGTGCGCTCGCCGCAGCGCCATCGCCGGCGTTGCTGCTGACCCACATTCCGCCCGGCATCGACGAATTCGCTTCGATCAATAACAACGGCGCGACGCCGCTCTACAAGGAAACCTACACCGAGCGGCTGTTGCGCGTGCTGTCAAGACGCAGCTCCAATGTCCGCGCGCTCGTCTTAGGCCACATCCATCATGCAACGTTCGAGATCGTCCCGGTGGGGAACGGCCACGTAGGTGCGCTCGGCATCCCGTCCATTAGTCCGAATCAAGGCAACAATCCGGCCTTCGTCGTCGCCCTTTTCAGTCCATCGCAACCGGCAATCGTAGACACGACGACCTACGCCTTACCGCTCGCAACGATGCAAGGGTGGTCCGAACTCTACGCCTTCAACGCGGCCTACGGGCTTGAGGGCTACGACGCCTCCAACCTGCTGACGCTGCAATCCGCGCTCTCTGCGGATCCGGCCGTCCGTACCACGTTCTTTGCGAACTACAACTCCGGCAGCACGACCGCGACGCCAGATCCGTCGAAGTGGCCGTGGTACTGGTGCGGACATACGAATCTCACGCCGAAATCGTACTCGAACTGCGTGCAGGACACGCCGCCGTAATTTTCCGGATCACCATGGCTATGTAAGGGTCTGCTGCGTCGATAGGGGAAACAAGCTTGAATCGCTTCTGCACCGTGATGTCGTACGGTCGCAGCACGATTCGCAAAGGAGATGCATGAACGTATTCGTTGGCGCGCCGGGTCGCGAGTTTCTCGGATCGAGCGAGATTTTCATCATCCTGTTCGTAACCTTGGGGCCGATCAATTTCATCAATCTTTTCGCTCGCATGGCGGCCGGCCTCGACGCAAAGGCGGTTGCCGGGCTTGCGGTAAGAAGTACGTTGCTTGCAACGGTCGCCATCGTATTCTCAGGGATTGTCGGGAGTTTCATGCTGGAGAAATGGAAAATCTCGGTCCCGGCGATCGCTCTCACGGGGGCGATCGTGCTGTTCGTTGCGGCCATGAGGGCGATTCTCGCCTTATACGGCGATGCGGCGCCGAACGCGGCGAGCGCCGGCTCGCGACGACGCCGTCGCAACTGGTGTTCCCGAACATCGCCACGCCGTACGGAATCGCGGCACTCATCGTTCTCTTGACGCTGGCTCCCGACGGCGCGAAGCAGATCTATCTCGTCGTGCTCGCGGTCATGCTGATCAGCTTGATCATGATGATCTTCGTCAAGCCTCTCATGCGCGTGTTGGGCGTTCCTCTGGGACTGCTCGGCACGTTAGTATCGGTACTTCAAATAGCGCTCAGCATTCAATTTGCGTTTTTCGCCGTTCGCACTCTGCTTGCAAAGGGCATCTGAGAGTTAGAACAAGATTCCGCTGAGTTTTTTCAGTATCTCGGAGAGCGGCATCTGGGTAAGCAGCAGCGGAGCGACGGGCAGGAGAGCCGCCGCGGCAAACGTCACGATCATCTGAAGGGTTATCGGTACGCCGCGCATCGTCTGGACGATCTCGTAACTTCCCGACATGTCTGCGAGAGATTGGATGTCGGCGCTTCCGACCAGCGTCTCCTTATAATCGGTTTCCGGGACGATCCACTTATCCTGAAATTCGTTCGCGTAACGGGCCGCCAGCGCGCCGTATTCGATAATGCCGCGCCGCTTTGCGCGCGTGAGCGAGCTCGCGAAGACCGTGAGCGGGGCGAGGGTTAGGCAAAGCACGAACACGACGACCGCCGCGATCTCGCCCTTGAACTCCGGTAGACTCGCCTTCGCGATGATGACTCGCGTCGAAAGCCAGCCGGCGAGCAAAGCCCCGTGCGCCATCGCGAAAAGCGCGAATACCTGCGTTCCGATAACCAGAAAGCCGAGACCTCCGACTCGATCGGGGTGCGTTGGGACGAGGTTGAGCTTCAGCCGAGAGACCTGCGCCAAGAAGCGCGCCCAAATGAAGAGCCGGAAGTACCACCGCAGTAAGACGAACTCAAAGATAGGCAGGCTGAAATATGCGTAGCAAACGCCGGCGGGAGTCGGATGCGATCCTTGGGCGGCCGAACTTGCATACCACGTTGCAACGGATGCGACGTACAAACTGTGAACGACCAGAGTGTCGAAGAAGTAGATGATGCCGATGAGCACCAAATCGGCGACGACGGAATCGCCAAGCCTGAACGCCGATGCAACCGCGGCCTCGAACCGGCGGCCCGACGCTTCGGGAACGAGACGCCGTGCGAGAAACTGCTGCAGGACGGGAAGCAGACGCGCTTCGCCCAACCGCGCTGCCAGAATGAAGAGCGGCAGCGCCACGAGCAAGCGGATGTGCGCCGAGAGATCGAGCAGGAACGGCTTTGCAACGCTTCCGGGGAGTAGCTTTCCGTCGAGCGTCGAGAGGATGAGGAGCGGAAGCCACGCGAGTAGCGGCAGTACGAGCATCGCCGCCATTCGGAGTCTCAGCAACGTGGCGTCCGTCACGCCAAGGCGCTGAAGGCCCCGCGAAACCAGGCCCCCGTTGAACGCCACGGCGCTGTTCGGAATCACTCCTGGCGTGCTTGCGCGGAAAGGGTATTTAGGCCTTCTCCCGGACTTACGTCAAACGCAACTCCGTGAAATGAAGGGATCTGCCTGTTATGAATTCGGACGAAGCCCGCTGGGAAAATCCGCAAGCGATGGCCATTCCAAAGGAAGGCTATTTCGAACGTGTGGAGGGCAACTATGGCCCGATCTTTCCGCGAACGCCGGCAAACTACGGCTTTACGATCATCGCGAAGCTCAAGCCGGGACGCGAGGCTGCGATGCGAACGTTTGCCGATAACATAGAAAAGGCAATAAAAGCCGACCCGAACTTTCTCGCTGCGTTAAAATTGCACTTCTTAAAATGGGTGCTGTTCGATATCGGCGGCGAGACGTACTTTATGTATCAGGGAGTTTTCGATACCGATTTCGACAAGTACACTGATGACGCCGTGGCGCTGTTCGGGAAAGCGGGCTTGTCAACGTCGTTTGAAAATCTCGAGGGCTTTCCGGAAGACTGGAAAACCAATATTCCGGCTTTCATAAAGTTCGTCCGCGATCATCATCGGCCCAGCTTCTTGGAGTACGGCGAGTACCCGTACGTCAGCACGGACGAAATAAAGAAGGCGTTACGGATCAAGAAGACGTTCGGCGAGATGCTGGACCAGATGCAATAAGGCGAGCGAAGCCTATTTCCGTGACCGCATCGCATAACTCCGTGACCGAATCGTACGACCTCATCGCAATCGGTGCAGGGCCGGCCGGCGAGAGCGCAACCGAGCTGGCATCCTTCTTCGGCTTGCGGTCGGCCATAGTCGAGAAAAATCGGCCGGGCGGGACGGTTACGACCACCGGCGGCGCGCCGACGAAGACCCTGCGCGAAGCGGCGCTTTTCGTTTCGGGATTCCGCGATGCCGACGTCTACGGCCTGCGCGCGACGGTCCCGCCTGAAGTTGCGATGGACGTCATTCGCACCCGAACGTGGGGAGTGTGTTCGCTGCTTCAGGATCTTACGAAAAAGAACGTCCTGGCACGAAACGTCGATTATATCGAGGGGGAAGCGACGCTCGATCGCGAGGGCGGCGTTCGCGTTTCCCGCGAGGGTCGCACGCTTGCAACCCTGCGCGCGAAGGTCGTCCTCATCGCGACCGGATCGCGCCCGCGGCGGCCGAAGGGGGCCGCCTTCGAACTATCCGGCGTTTTCGATACCGACACGATTCTCTATCGGGAGCGCGGCGCACCCAAGGCGATCGTCATCGTCGGGGGCGGCCCCGTCGGTATTGAGTTCGCGACCATCTGCCACGCATTGGGATCTCATGTCACGATCGTCGATCGCGGCGAGCGCTTGGCAACGATAATGGACGGCGAAATCGCCGAGCGCATGGAGCGTCTGTTTCGCGAGTGGGGCGTCGACGTGAAGTTCGGTTGTACGGTGGACGACGTCGCCGCGAGCGGAGACGATCTCGACGTTACGCTTTCGACGCAAGAGCACGTCGCCGCCGACACGGTGCTGATCGCAGCAGGCCGCGCCGCCAATACCGAAGGGCTGGGTCTCGAATCGGCCGGCGTGCGCGTCGACGCACGCGGGCAAATCGAAGTGGACGCCCGCTTTCGCACGTCGGCCGACGGTATCTACGCGGCCGGCGACGTCCTCAGACCCACGCTCGCCTCGATTGCGATGGAGCAGGGACGCGCGGCAATCTGTTGCGCTTTCGGGTTCCCGTTTGAAGGGAACGTGGATCCGACACCCGTCTCGGCTATCTACGGCATGCCGGAACTCTCGGGAGCGGGTCTTACCGAAGAGGATTGTCGCGAGCGCGGATTGAGCTACGAGGTCGGCCGCGCCGACCTCGCACTGACGCCGCGCGGCGCGATTGCGGGACGCGGAGGTTTGCTCAAGCTGATTTTCCAAACGGACGACCGGAAACTCGTCGGCGTTCATTGCATCGGCGAGATCGCGTCGGAAATCGTCGGAATAGGCCAAATGGCGATTCGCTGCGGGGGTACGCTGAACACCCTAGCGACGATGTCGTTCAATACGCCGACGTATAGCTACGCGTACAAATATGCGGCACTCGACGGACTGCGGCGCCTCGCCGCACGGGGAGATGGCACACGATGACGGCTTCGGCATTGGGCAGAACCTATAATCAGCCCCACGTACCGCGAAAGTACGCGGCCGGGAAGCGCCGATTCAGCGTGTACTGGACCTGGAGTTATCCCTTCGAGGCGAATCGCGACGTCACGCAGCTCGACAATCGCTTTTCGACGATGACCGAAGTCCGGCGCGTCGCGTGGCCGGCCTACGAGACGAACGAATATTCGGCGAAGATGTTCTTACAAGGCATCGCCGGAACGCTCGAGCTCTTTCATCTCTCGCTGGTGAATTTCCAAAACGCGGTTGAGGAAGCTACCGGGAACGCGGTGGCCGTGTACCAGCGCGTCGACCAGGCCGGCCAGAAGTTGCCGATCGACGAGCGCATTTTAGCCGATACCGACACGCTCATGATCTTCGGCCTCGACCACATGGCCGGCGACGAAGAAGCCTCGCCCGCGGAAATCGCGGCGCTCGAGGACTTCTTGAGTCGCGACGGCACGTGTCTCATTCTCGGGCCCCATCACGACGTCGGCGCGTCGTCGGATTTGAAGGTTCGCGACATGGAATACTACCATCACGGCGACGCGCTCGTGCCGCGGCAGCAACGCTTCGCGAAATACGTGCGCTCGCTGATGAAAGGGCTCGGCGTGCCGGTCGAAAACCGCTACGGGCTGCGTCCGGCGACGCACGCGGGCACGACCCGCCCGGTACCGATCGTTGCAGCCCACGATCTAGACGCGCGCGGCTGGCTGACGGGCGTCTCGTCGTTCGTGTTCCACATGCACCTGCCGCACTACGCGCTGACCGAAGAGCATCCCAAAGGCATTCACGTGCTTGCGCGCCAGCCGGTGGATTTGTCGAAGCCGCACCCCTTCACCGAGGCGGGCAATCGGGAGATCAACATGTTTCTTTGGATTCCGCCTGCGGGCAAACGCGCGGGCGACATCCTGTTCGCCGATTCGACCATCTTCACGACGCTCTTCGGCGGCGATGAAAGCTTGACGCGTTTCTGGCAAAATCTCGCTACAAAGTAGGAAACGATGGCAAATCTCGAACTCGACGACATTCAAAGCGGCGCGCTTCGGCCGCGCCCCACCCCTTTTGCCGCGACCTACATCATCCTCCGAATCGACGATCGCACCGCCGGCCGCGCGTTGATGCGCCGCCTGAGCGGCGTCGTCGCGTCGGCCGCGCATCCCGAGAGTCCCGCGCGCGATACGTGGGTGAGCGCGTCGCTAACGTTTCAAGGGCTCAAGAAACTGGGCGTTCCACAACCTTCGCTCGATAGTTTTTCACCGCAATTTCGGCAAGGCATGGCGGCGCGAGCGCGACAGTTGCACGACGTCGGCGAGAACGCTCCCGAGCACTGGGAGAAGCCGCTCGGCACGGACGACGTGCACGTCGTGTTGACGGGAATTTCGACCGATGCGGCGCGGCTGGAAACGGCGATCGGCCGGGCGCGCGAAGCGTATCAGACGACGCCTGGAATCACCGCGATTTGGCGGCAAGATTGCTACGCACTTCCGACCGAGACCGAGCCGTTCGGTTTCAAGGACGGCATCAGCCATCCGGCGATCGAAGGCAGCGGCATTCCCGGAACGAACCCGCACGAGGTTCCGTTGAAGGCGGGCGAGTTCGTTCTCGGATACCCCGACGAATACGGCGGCATTCCGGCGATTCCGCAGCCGGACGTGCTAGGCCGCAACGCGAGCTACATCGTGTTTCGAAAACTGTACCAGCGGGTTGCAGCATTTCGCCAATACCTCAAAGCAAACGCGTCGAATCCCGGCGACGAGGAGTTTTTGGCGGCCAAGATGATGGGACGCTGGCGCAGCGGGGCTCCGCTCGCGTCCTGTCCCGTTCACGACGATCCTGCGATCGGCGCCGACTCGGCGAAGAATAACGATTTCTTGTTCAAAGCGGACGATCCGCTCGGATACAAGACGCCGCTCGGATCGCATATCCGTCGCGTGAATCCCCGCGACGCCGACGTCGCGGGCGTCGCGCGAATTCATCGCATGATTCGGCGCGGGACGGCGTACGGGCCGCTCTTGCCCGAGGGCGTGCTCGAAGACGACGGTGCAGATCGAGGGCTCATGTTCGCGTTCGTCGGCGCGAATCTCGGCCGTCAGTTCGAATTCGTCCAGTCCGAATGGATGAACGACAGCGCCTTTTTTGGTGGCGCGTCGGAGCAAGATCCGATCGCCGGCGCGGCCGACGACAGTGGAATATTTCCGATACCGCGCAGGCCGATCCGAAGGGTCCTTGCGGGGCTGCCGCGATTCGTCGTCACGCGCGGCGGAGAGTACTGCTTCCTGCCGAGTCTGAGCGCGCTGCGCTGGCTCGGAGACCTCGACGCCTAGACCGCACATCACTATAGTAGTTCGATGCAACCCCAGTCGAGCGAGCGGACTGCCTCGCGTCTAGGCGCGGTGCTCGTCGTGCTGACGATCGTCGTGCTTATTATGGTATTGCCGCGACGCTACAGCCTGATGCCGAGCTGGTTCGCGTATATCGGCGTTGCGTTGATGTTGGTGCCGATGCTTCTGGCCTGGGCGAAGCCGGGAAGTCGCGCGTGGCGACGATTCGAGCGCATCGCCGAATTCTTTGCCGTCGGTGCCGCGCTCGCGTTCAACTCGCTCAATCTTTTCGTGGCGGCGTACAACCTTGTCGAAAACCCCGGGAAACTCGAGCCGGTTCCCTTATTCTATACGTCCATCGGAATCTGGACGGGCAACATTCTCATCTTTACGTTGATGTATTGGCTGGTGGATAGCGGCGGTCCCGACGCCCGTCTGAACCACAAAGCACCGTATCCGGACTTCGACTTCCCCGCGATGGCCGACGATGCGCCGGTTCCACCCGACTGGCGGCCCGGCATGATCGATTATCTTTTTCTCGGCTTCACGACGTCCACCGCATTCAGCCCCACGGAGGCGATGCCGCTAACGCAACGCGCGAAACTGCTCGTCATCGCTCAAAGCGCAATCTCGCTCATCACGATCGCAATCGTCGCCGCGCGCACGATCAATATCTTGAAATAACGTCGCTTTAGCTAGCCGGTGGTGCCGGCGATGACGGTTTGGCCGTACCGTTGGTCGGTATGAGGTCGAGCGTAACGGTATCGAGCCGATACGTACCGGCGCCGACGAAGCTGTTGGGCTGCGCGCACACGACGCTGTTTTCCGGACCGTAGACGACGACGAGCCCTGTCGGTCCGCACTGCGTCTGCGTTAGTTGATAGGTCGTAAGAAATGTTGCGCCGGGCGTACCGGCCTGAACTTCGTACGAGTTGTACGTAACGTCGGTATCTTCGTCGACGATTGCGCCGTATACGGCTGCCGACGTCACGCCGATCGCCATCGCACCCCAGAAGCCTCCACCCCAATAGTAAGGCACCGGAGCCCACATGGCGCCGCCGTTCCATCCGTAGTAGCCGCCGCCGCCGTACACCGGATTGTTCACGATGACGTTGTTGCCGCCACCGCCTCCTCCGCCGCCGGGACGAGTGCCACCGGCACCTCCGACGCCGCCCACGCCACCAACGCCGCCGACTCCACCGACGCCGCCGACGCCACCGACTCCGCCGACGCCCCCAACACCGCCGACGCCCCCAACACCGCCGGGACGGCCAGGGCCTCCCACGCCGCCCACGCCGCCAACATTACCCGGGCCGCCGGGCCCGCCGGGACGGCCTGGGCCGCCGACGCCGCCAACACCACCCGGACCGCCGACGCCGCCGACTCCACCGGGACGTTGCGCGACGCCGGGCCTTTGCATTCCACTGCCGGGAAGATTATTGGGACGCTGCGCCATGCCGGAGCGTTGCATCCCGCCCCCGCGCGAAAAATCTGACCCTCCGAGACCGAACCCCCCGCCGCCGGAGCGTCCACCGCCGCTCGGGCGCGCGCCGCCGCTGGGACGCGCACCGCCGCCGCGTGCGCCACCGCCGCCCGCGCGCGCACCGCCGCCTCCGCGCCCGCCGCCGCCGCCGCGTCCTCCGCCACGCTGCGCGTCAGCCGGAATGCAAAACTGCGCGACGATCGCGAGCGACAACAAAAATGCAAGGTACTTCACTCGCGTATGACCTCGTCCATTCGCCCACGCGCGTCGATAAACGTACCGTCCCGCAGCGTGATGGCAAGCATCACGCTATCCGCGGGGAGCTTCTGCGACGAGAACATCATCGTTTGTGCGTCGTTGGTGTCGTTAAAGTAGATCGTGCCGCTCTTCAAATCGAGCGCGTTGCTCTCGCCGTGCTGCACGAGAGCGGCCGACTTCGGAAAGCACACCATGATCTTTCCCTGATAGGAACACGCGGCTCGCGTGACGACGAGTGTCCCGTCGCCGTCGTCGGACGTCAAGAAGAGCGATCCGGAAAAGACCTTGATTTCGACGTCGTTATACGAACGCTGCCCGCTGCTTATCCGGTGGATGTTCATCGTTCCGATTGCGCTCGCCGGAGCCGGTACCAGAATGCAGCAGGCCGTCAATGCCGCCGCTACCACGATCTTTGATAGGAAATCCAAGGCTCAGGTCACCTACGGTATAGCAATTCTGACGTAGCGTAACGCGGCGCCTGACTCGCTGCAACCACGCGCCAAGGTCCACCTGACAAATGGAGGCTGCACGTCAAAGAGCGCTCCCGCCGGCTCTGATTTCCTACGCCGACGATGCCATACGGCCAACCCGAAGCGTCTCATTGCGATCGGTCGAATCGACCCAATCGGTTCCGATGTCTTGCAGTTGTTTGAATTTCCAAGCCGTATCTTCGTCGGCGGGTGCCATCATGCGCAAGATCAGGTCCGGCCGAATGGGTGCACTGCAGTTCGTGAAGTACACTGCCAGGCTCCCAACCAGAGGATGGTTTCGAACCGCGACGTTTTCGTCCATCGACTCGCCCGCGACAGTCCGCCGGTTCCAAGCTCGTTGAAAGAGCACATGTCCCTTGCTCCGCTCGTAGACGGCGCTTGCGAACGGGCTGGGCCGCCGCGACGAATGGTTGAGCCGAAGCATTCCCACGGCGCGGAAGACGAACTCTTCCCGCTCGGCGCCAAGAAACGTAATCAAGGCGGGATCGAAGAGGGCGCGGATGAGCCCGTTACGCTCTACCGGGTGCTCGTGGCGGGTATGACCGTACATCGCATCCGCCAGGGCGTTCCATCGAAGCGGCGTGAGAATTTTATCGGTGACCGTCACTGCGACGCCTCGGAGGCTACCCAACAGTGCCGGAAACGACGAGGGAATGGTGGCCTCGGATTCGGCGCCGTCGAAGGGTGATGGGCGCCGTAGCCCGGCGAGCTCGAGCATGTACTCGAACTCGGCGCTCGATAGCTGCAAAGCCGCGGCGATCCCGATCAAGGTCGATTCAGACGGGTGTATTTCGTCGCCCGCCTCGACCCGCGCATACCACTTGACGCCGATGTCGGCAAGAAATGCAACTTCTTCCCGGCGCAAACCGGGCGTACGACGGCCGCGGCGGGACACGATGCCCACTTGTTCGGGGCTAATGGCCTCGCGCCGCTTGCGCAAGAAGCGACCGAGGGCTTGGTGAGCTGTTTCAGTCGTCTCACGGGCCCCGGCTGAGTCAAAAAGCCGGTCAGGCATAGCCACACCTTCGTAGCAACCGAGCGGTTCTAATCATACGCTTAGAAACCGCCAGTGTCAAAACGGCCTTCAAACCAGGTTTTCTTGCCGTGACCGCTGCGTGCATTTCGCGAAGTTGGACTGCCACCTCCGAAGGGTCACCTCGCTAGGGGACCCTTTGCGAGGGTTAATAACCAATGGCGCGGCGCCGCATCGTGGGTGTAGATGAGCGTTATTGACCTCCAAACGAGGGACGTCACAGCCATCGAGATTGCACTGGATCTGGAAATACCGCGTTTGTTGGATTCCTCGCAGTTTTTCTTTTCCGGGCCGTCCGAGCCGCGCATTTGCCTCATCGCGGGTTTTGCTCTCACCGCGCAATTGAAACTCACGGTCGCCGCCGTCGGCCGGGCGGTGCCGGCGCGAATGCCTTCCCGCGTCCAAGTCACTTTCGCGAATTCGCGCTCGCCGACGCTACCCGGAGCTAGTGGGATCACGATCCAACCAATGCTCGCTCTTTTACGTTTGCAATCGAGACTGGTTCGCGCTATCGAACCAGGCTTGGCCAATGAAGTCGTTTCGTTTCGTACGAAGCGCGAGATGGAAGAAAGCGCCGCGCAGTTCATCAGCGGCTTCATCAATCGCAAGACCCTTCCGACGTTCGAGCCGCCTAGGGCATTCGCCGACTTCGACGCGACGGAGTTGAACGTAACCGGGCTCACGATTTATCGCTTAGGGCGCGGCGGCGCACCGGAATCGATCCTCGCGCACTGGGCCGGCGTCCAAGTCGCTGCAACGCTCCGGAATCCCGACTAAAGGAATTACGACATGCGCGCAATGGCTATTGCTTTCTCAGCGCTGGCGGCCACGGTAATGTACTTTACGACCTGCACCGCTTCAGACGCTCAGCCTACGCCCGAAAGCACGCCGGATAGCGGCGTAACCTCGCCATCGCCCGCACCTTTGCCGGCTGCCGAGAACTCCGCGGCGCCTCAGACGTCTGCGTCGCCCCAAAGCTTTGCGGTGCCGACGGAGCCTCCGCTCTACCAAATGAACGACGATATCTTTACGATCGACCGCGACGCGACGCTATTCTACTACTTCCAAGGAAATAACGATGGAACCGGCAAGGCCAAGTACGAGTTTCGGTACGGCAGAAATCTCTGGAACGACAACGCGCAGATACGGATACGAATTCCAGTCTTAACGAAGTTTCCGGTCGACGGTGATCCGTATTCGGGGCTCGGCAACATTGAGCTCGGTTATTCGTACAACGTGTCGTCTCCGACGTTCGATCACTCGCTCGAAATACGCGGCTCGTTTGCGACCGCGGCGAACAACGTGTCCAGCAACGACACGCAGCTTAAGGCGTTCTATACCACCAAGTGGAAATGGAAAGGCGGCTCGATCGCCTATGCGAACGAGTACGATCAGACCGTCATCCAGCCGCCGGGTTCATCGTACACGAGCTATTACGAAGGTAAGCTCACCCTCCCGGAATATGCCTTCAAGACGTTGCGCGGACTAAAGTTTTCGGCGTTCTACAACTACCGTGTGCTCTTCGACTCGGGAGGCATTTGGAAGGGCGCGCTTGGCGGCACGATCTTCGGCAACATGAAAGACGTCGCACTGTCGCTCACCGATTCGTGGGGCATCGGCGACCACGGGCTGTGGAAATACAAGTTCGAAGCCAATGCGACGGCGAGATTCTAGCATGACGATCGCGATTCACGTGAACGGGCACGTCGCGCAATGATCGCTTGGTTCGTATCCACCCTGCAGCACAACGCGGAGCTCGCAATTTTTTTAACGCTCGCGATCGGGTATTTGGTCGGGCCGTTAAAAATTGTGGGGTTCAATCTCGGCAACGTGACGACGACCCTGCTCGCCGGCGTGCTCGTCGGTCAGCTGAATATTCCGATTCCAGGGCCGCTCAAAGCCTTCGTTTTTCTGCTCTTCCTCTTCGCGGTCGGGTATAAGGTTGGGCCGCAGTTTTTCGCCGGACTGAGGCGTGACGGCGCTACGCAAATCGTCTTTGCGGTCTTTACGTGTTTGGTGATGCTTGCGATGGTAACGGCGTTTGCCAGCATCGTGCACTTCAACGTCGGCGAAGCGGCCGGGCTTCTTTCGGGCTCGCTCACGCAGTCGGCAGCCATCGGAACGGCAAGCGACGCGATCGGACGCCTTAGCCTGGATCCCGCGGTCACGAAGACGCTGCAAGATCAGATCGCGGTCGGCTACGCCGTTGCCTACGTCATCGCTACCACGACCGGCGTGCTGGTTTGCTCGCGGCTCGTTCCGGCTCTCTTCCGGTTCGATCTCGCCGAGGAGTCTAAGAAACTTGGCGAGCGGATGGGCTTCAAGCCGGAGGTTCCCGCCGGCGTATTCGGAGCCTACACGGTTAACAGCATTCGCGCGATTCGGTTGAACGCCGACGGAATGGCCGGACGAACCGTCGGGCACGTCGAGGACGGTTTCGAGCAGCGTGGCCAACGCGTTTTCGTCGCGGCGTTTAGACGGGACGATCGGATTACGACCGCTTCCCGAAGTGACGTGCTGCGAGAAGGCGACGTCATTGCGCTGGCGGGGCCGTCTGAAACCGTGATTCCGGAAGCCTCCGGAAAGGAAGTGCACGACCCGACACTGCTCGACATACCGCTTGCGCAGCTCGACGTGGTCGTTACAAATCCAGCCTTGGCCGGCCGTACCGTGGAAGAGATTATGACTGGGCGGGCGCGGGGAGTCGTGCTCAAAAAGATTACCCGCAGTACGCTCGACGTTCCGGTTCTTCCGCGCACGGTGTTCGAACGGGGTGACACGTTACAGATCGCCGGCTTTCAAGCCAGCGTCGAAGCGGCCGCCAAGGTAATCGGCTACCCGTTGCGGCCATCGGCTTCCGCGGACGTCGTCTTCGTCGCTACCGCGATCGTCATCGGCGTATTGGTCGGGTCGCTTAGCATCGTCGTCGGCGGCATTCCAATCGGCTTAGGCGGCAGCGTCGGCGCTCTGGTCGCAGGGCTTGTCGGCGGCTATTTGCGCGCGAGATACCCGACCTTCGGCAACATATCGCCGGGCGCGCAGTGGGCGTTTGACTCGTTTGCGCTCACCGTCTTCGTCGCCGTCGTCGGCATTCAGGCCGGTCCGGGCTTCATCGCCGGCATTCAATCCGTCGGCTTGCCGCTCGTCGCCGGCGGCGTTCTGATACCCCTCGTTTCGTTGCTGATCGCGGCCGTCTTTGGGAAGTACGCACTGCGGCTCAACAACGTGATACTCTGCGGCGCGCTCGCGGGAGCGGACACCTCGACCGCCTCGTTCGGTGCCGTTCAAGATGTTGCCAAGAGCAATCTCGTCACCCTCGGATACACGATAACCTACGCCATCGGCAACGTCTTGTTGACGGTTTGGGGCACGGTGATCGTCGCAATTTTTGCTCGCAGGACCGCCATTTAAGGAGTAACCGTCATGGCCACCCAATCGACCGAATCCGATCCTCTCGAACGCTTTCGCAGGTTTGAGACGCTCAGCCCCTTCGAACTCAAAGACGATCTGATCAAACTTGCAAAGGATCCGGAGAGCGTTCACGTGTTCCTCGATGCGGGGCGCGGCAATCCAAACTGGATCGCCACGACGCCGCGCGAGGCATACTTTCTCTTTGGACGGTTCGGCATCGAAGAGTCGAAGCGGGTTTGGGACGAGCCCGGCCTCGGAGGAATGCCCAAGAAAGACGGGATCGGCGCGCGATTCGACGACTTCGTGAAGCGGAACGCGAGCGAGCCGGGCGCGGCCGCGCTCAAAACGAGCGTCGAGTACGGCGTGCAGAAACTGGGCTTCGACAAGGACGCATGGCTCCACGAACTCGCGGATGCGATCATCGGCGACATGTATCCGGTACCCATGCGCATGGGCCGCCACATGGAGCAGGTCGTGCGCGCATACCTCGTTCGCGAGATGTGCGGCGACTCGCCGCCTCCAGGCACGTACGACGTCTTTGCGGTCGAAGGCGGAACCGCAGCCATGTGCTACATCTTCGACTCGCTGATGGTCAACGGTCTGCTCAAGCGCGGAGACCGAATAGCATTGGCGGTGCCGACCTTCACGCCGTATCTCGAGATCGCGCATCTCGACAAGTACGCGTTTGAAACCGTGGAAATCGACGCGAGCGGCACGTACGACTCCGGCGCGCATTCGTGGCAATATCCCGACGCCGAGATCGACAAGCTGCTCGACCCCAAGATCAAGGCCTTCTTCGTAGTCAACCCGAGCAACCCGCCGTCGTACGCACTACAGCGCTCGACGCTCGAGCGCATCGCGAGGATCGTGCGCGAGCAACGCAAAGACCTCATCATCATCACCGACGACGTCTATGGCACGTTCGTCGAGGGCTTCGAGTCTCTCATGAAATACGCGCCCCGCAACACGATCACGGTCTACTCCTACTCGAAATACTTCGGTTGCACCGGCTGGCGTCTCGGCGTCATCGCAATCCATCAAGACAACGTCTTCGAAGAAATGATCGCAGCGCTGCCCGAGCCGGAGAGGGTCCGCCTACGCAAGCGGTACAGCCCGCTCACGCTCACGCCCGACACGATCAAGTTCATCGACCGCCTCGTCGCCGACAGCCGTCAAGTCGCACTGAATCATACCGCCGGACTCTCGATGCCGCAGCAGGTGATGATGACCTTCTTCTCGCTCTCGGCCCTCACCGACTCGAAGAACGCCTACCGCGACCTCACGCGCCTTATTTGCAAGCGGCGCATGGAACTGCTTTGGAAGGGGTTGAATCTGCCGCTCGTTCCCGACGCGAATCGGGCGGACTACTACTCGACCTTGGACCTCATGAAGTGGGCCGAACTCACGTATGGCGATAAATTCATGAAGTTCCTCGTCGACAACTACCACCCGCTGCAGATCGTTTTTGCGCTGGCGACCTTCCATTCGATCGTGTTGCTCAACGGCAGCGGCTTTGGAGCCCCGGATTGGTCGGTACGCGTCTCGCTGGCAAATCTACCCGACGAGGCATATGGCGAGATCGGTGCCGATCTCTCCAACGTCGCGCAGACTGCGCTCGAGCGGTGGAAGAGCCAAGGATGATTCGCGTTTTCGCCGCGGGCCTTCTGCTCGGAGTTTGCGTCGTAACCGCCGGCTGCGGCCACGGCAATGAGGCGAACGAAGCAAACGTCGCGCCCCCGCCGCCGACCGTGGTCGTGCAGACCGTTCGCCGCGAAACCGTGCCCATCGCCGAAGACTACGAAGGCACCTTCGGATCGGTCGAGAGCGTGGAGATTCGCGCGCGAGTCGAGGGAACGCTGGACCGCGCGCCGTTCAAAGAAGGCGACCTCGTGCGTAGAGGCGATCTCGTTTTCGAGATCCAGCAGAACGAGTATATCGCCGCGCTTCGAGCGGCACAGGCTCAACGCGCACAAGCGCGCGGGAATCTGTTCGCACGCCAGGCCGCACTCGCACGTGCGAACACGACGGTCGCGCGAAACCGGCCACTTGCCGCCGACAGAGCGATACCGCAAAAAGACCTCGACAATGCGATTCAAAACGCCGAAATCGCGAAGGGCGACGTTCTGGTCGCACAGGCCCAGATTGCGTCGGCGCAGGCTGCCGTCGACAACGCGCAGATCAATCTCGGCTACACGACGATCTACGCGCCGGTGACCGGCTTGATCGGATTCCTCAACTACGACGTCGGCAACGTCGTCGGCGGACAGGGTACGCAAGTGCTCGACACGATAAACTCGATCGATCCCATCAAAGTCAACTTCGCGTTGGACGAGCCGACGTACTTGGCCTTGTCGCGCAACCGGACTGACCCCAACGTCAGCGGGCTGAGATCTCAAGAGTTGAGAATCATCTTGGCAAACGACCAGAGCTACGCTTACCCAGGAACGATTTACGCTTTTAGTCCCACGGTCGACCCGAAGACGGGGACGATCAACGTCGAAGCGAGGTTCCCCAATCCCGAGGGTCTCCTTCGCCCGGGCGGTTTTGCTCGGGTGCGCGTCGTCGTCGAAAACCGGCGCGATGCGTTGCTCGTACCCCAAACGGCAATCACGAAGTCGCAAGGCGTCGATACGGTCTATGTCGTCAACTCGAAGAACGAAGTCGTACTTCGGTCGGTCACACTCGGCACTCAATATAAGCAGTCGTTCGTCGTGAATTCCGGGATCAATTCCGGAGATCGCGTCATCGTCGAGGGTACGCAGAAAGTGCAACCCGGTGTGAAAGTCACCGTAAAGGGAAAATAGCGGTGGCACACTTCTTCATAACCCGGCCGATCTTCGCGATCGTCCTATCCATCGTGATCGTCATACTGGGGGGCGTCGCGATCCTCGTGCTTCCGGTGGCGCAATTCCCGCCGATCTCGCCGCCCCTCATTCAAGTGCAAACGACCTACATCGGTGCGAGCGCTTCGGTCGTGGAGCAATCGGTCGCGTCGGAGATCGAGAACGAGGTCGTCGGCGTCGACAACCTGATTTACATGCAGTCGACCAGCTCGTCGAGCGGTCAGTATACGCTCAACTGCACGTTCAAAGTCGGTGCGGACATTCAAAAGGCGCTGATCGACGTGCAAAACCGCGTCGGGCAAGCCACCGGAAAGCTACCCGAATCGGTCAATCGGTTCGGGATCACGGTTCAAAAGAAATCGCCCCAGATCTTGATGGTGCTTGCGCTCTACTCACCAACCAATTCGTACGACCGCCTCTTTCTCAGCAACTACATGACGCTCAATCTGATCAACCCGCTGCTCTCCGTTCCGGGCATCGGCGGCGAGAACACCATCGGGGATCAAGACTACGCGATGCGCGCCTGGGTGCGCCCCGACCGATTGGCCAAATTTGGTTTGCAAGCGAGCGACCTTGCCGACGCGGTCAGCAAGCAGAACGTGCTGATTCCGACGGGTGCCGTCGGCGCGCTGCCGGCTCCGAAGAACAATCAATTCCAACTTTCCGTCAACGCGCAAGGCCGGCTCGTCGATCCCAAGCAGTTCGGAAACGTCGTCGTCCGCTCCAATCCGGATGGATCGATCTTGCGCTTGCGCGACGTTGCGAGAGTCGAACTGGGCGCACAACTTTATCAGACGCTCGGATCGCTCAACGGGCGACCCGCTACCCTCGTAATTCTGTATCAAACTCCCGATGCTAACGCGCTGACGACCGTAAAAGCGATCCGGACGAAAATGGAGGACCTCTCCAAAGCGTTTCCGCCGAGCTTGAAGTATGCGATCGCCTACGACAGTACGCTCTTCGTCAAGGATTCCATCAAAGACGTCATCAAGACGCTTTTCGAAGCGATCGCGCTCGTCATCATCGTCGTTTTCATCTTCTTGGGCAGTTTCCGATCTTCGTTCATTCCGATGCTGGCCGTTCCGGTTTCGCTCATCGGAACGTTCATCGCATTCCTTCCACTCGGGTTTAGCGTCAACACGCTGACGCTTTTTGGGTTGGTGCTCGCAATCGGCATCGTCGTCGACGATGCGATCGTCGTGGTGGAGGGCGCCGAGCATCACATCGAAGCGGGGCTCGAGCCGTTGGCAGCCGTCGAAAGGGCGATGAAAGAACTCACCGCGCCGATCCTCGGCATCTCGCTCGTTCTCACGTCGGTTTTCTTGCCGTCGGCCTTCATTAGCGGCATCACGGGCCAGCTCTATCGGCAGTTCGCGCTCACCATCACGATTTCGGTCAATCTTTCGGCGATCGTCGCGCTCACGCTGACGCCGGCACTCTGCGCGATCATTCTTCGCAAGCGAACGCGCATGTGGGGACCTCTTGGATGGTTCATCGACCACTTCAACAACATTTTTGGAGCGGTAACGAAGGGCTACATGGGGCTGCTAAACTGGCTCATGCGCCGGGTAATTCTGGTCATTGGATTGCTTGCCGCATTCTACGTGCTCGTCGCACTGCTCGGCATGAAGCTGCCGGGCGGCTTCGTGCCGGATGAGGATCAAGGCGTCGTCTACGCTTTGGCGCAGCTTCCCTACGGCTCATCGTTGGATCGTAACGCCGCAGTCGTCGCTAAGATGGAAAACGATTTGAAGTCGGTTCACGGCGTTGCCGACGTCATCTCGCTTGCCGGTTATAATTTGCTGACGTTCATTCAGTCGCCGGACACGTCGAGTTTCATCGTCGTGCTGCATCCTTGGGAGGAACGAACCAAAGAGCACCTGACGCTGCACGATATCGTTGCCCAAATCGGCCAGAAGATGAACGCCTATCCCCAAGCAGCGTCGTTCACGTTCGTGCCGCCGACGATCCCGGGACTTGGGAACGCGTCGGGCTTCGCCTTCGAGCTACAAGACACCGGCGGTCACACGGTCGACCAGCTCGCCACCGTTGCGGACAAGGTCGTCGCCGAAGCGCGCAAGCGGCCGGAGCTTACGGCGATCAACAATACGATGCGAACTTCGGTCCCGCAGCTCCAGCTCGACGTCAATCGCGACAACGCTGCCACGAGAGGCGTGGCGGTGAGCGACGTTTTCAAGCAGCTGCAGGCGTGGCTCGGCGGCATGGTCGTTGACGAGTTTACCTACTTCAATCGAACGTGGGACGTGATGATTCAAGCGGAGCCGCAGTATCGTGCGACTCAAAATAGCATCTCGTCGATTTACGTTCGCAATAACACCGGTCAAATGGTGCCGCTGCGAGCGGTATCGACGGTACGCCGCGGCCTCGGCGCCGATTTCATTCAGCGCTTCAACACGAACCGCGAGATCGAGATATTCGGCGCGAATTCCGCGGGGTATAGCACGGGACAGGCAATCGCCGCGATGACCGAGGTCGCGAAAAAGACCGTACCGGCCGGTTACACGTACGGTTGGTCCGGCACGGCCTACCAAGAAGTCGCCGTCGGCAATACGCAAAACATCATCTTCGCGTTTTCGGTACTGCTCGTCTTCTTGTCGCTCGCGGCGCAGTATGAAAGCTGGGTGATGCCGCTGGCCGTTCTCCTCGCGGTCCCGACCGGCATCTTCGGCGCGTTTCTTTCGGTGCTCTTGTGGCGGCTCGATAACAACGTCTACGTGCAAATCGGCATGATTTTGGTGATCGGACTCGCGGCGAAGAACGCCGTGCTGATCGTCGAGTTCGCGCGCGAGCGGCGCGCCCACGGCGCCTCGATTGCGGAGGCGGCGAGGGACGCGGCTCGCCTGCGCTTCCGGCCGATCCTCATGACGTCATTCGCGTTCATCATCGGCGTCATTCCGTTGATGTTTGCGCACGGTGCCGGCGCGGCATCGAGACACTCGCTAGGCTCGACCGTCTTTGCCGGCATGCTCGCGGCAACGTGTTTCGGCATTTTCTTCACGCCGTCTCTCTACGAGCTCTTCCAGCGGTTCGCCGAGCGCAAGAAAACCAAGACCAAATCCGACGTGTCGGCGGAAGCCGCGATTCCCCCGAGCGAAGAACCGGCATGAAATTCGTCGTCGCGCTGATCGCGCTCGTTCAGCTCATCGCATCGTGCGTTCCGCCGACACCGTCGGCCCCGCCGAACGCAGAGATGCCGCAGGTGTATCGCGGCGAAGCATCCACGGCTTCGTCGCTGGGCGATCTCCCTTGGCGCAAGTTGTACGAAGACCCGGTGCTGCAGGGACTCATCGAGAAGGCCCTGGCACGCAACTTCGACGTGGAAATCGCCTACGCGTCGATCCTCGAAGCCGAGGCAACCCTCGGAATCACCGCTGCGAATCAGTCCGTGTTCGTCAACGGAAATGTCCAGGCACCCTATCAGGCAACGGCCGGTGGGAAACCACCCGGCACTCCCAACTCCGAGTTCTATCCGCAGCTGGGAATCGGGGCGAGCTATCAGGTCGACCTTTTCGGCAAACTCGCGTCGGCGACGGGCGCTGCGCGCAACCGGCTTCTCTCCACCGATGCAGCAAAAAACACCGTTCTCGCGACGGTCGTGGCGCAGGTCGCAAGCGACTATTTTCAGCTGCTCGAACTCGACGACGTTTTGAAGCTCACCCAACGAGCGATACCCGTGCGGCAGGAAAACGTGCGCCTCATGAAGCTGCGCGTTGAAGGCGGCGAATCCTCGGCGCAAGATTTGAGACAAGCCGAGCAATCGCTCTACGAAGTCACGCAGAACGAACCGACGATTCGGCAAAACATCGCAAAAACCGAGAACGCTCTCGCCGTGTTGACCGGCGATTATCCGCACGACATCCAGCGGGGCTTGCCGTTGGAGAAACAGGTGCCGATGCCGGCGGTTCCGCAAACGGGCGTGACCAGCGAACTACTGCAGCGCCGTCCGGATATCGTTCAGGCCGAATATGCGATCGCCGCGGCGGCCGGCGACGTCGACGTCGCGCGCAAGCTGCTCTATCCGTCGCTGACGCTCGGCGCCTCCGCCGCGGCGGCGGGGAGCGTCGTTCACGGCCAATACGCCAACGAGCCGCCGGCGCTCGAACCGCTGTCGGCCATCAATGGGGTTTTCTACGGGCCGTTCGGTCTCTTTTCGATCGTCGCGCAGCTCCTCCAGCCGATCTTCAACGGCGGCCAGATCAAATCGCAAATTCACCTGGCGCAGGCGCAACAGCAGCAAATCACGGTCTCGTATCTGCAAACGGTCCACCGCGCTTTCGAAGAAGTCTCCGACGACGTCGTTTCCTATAACGAGTCCCGGCTGCGCACCGGACAACTCAAGCTCTATGAGGGTGCTTCTCTCGACTCCGTACGGCTCGCGAACGAGCGCTATGAAAATGGCTACACCTCGTACCTCGAGGTGCTCGATGCGCAGACGCGCGCCTATCAGGCACAAACCGACGTTGCAGCAGGGCAGCTGAACGAACGTTTGGCGCTCGTACAGCTCTATCTCGCCCTCGGCGGCGGCTGGCAAACGCAATGACACAACTCACGCAACGACAGAGGTGCACATGGACTGGCTCGTAGCGACTCTCAAGCAATATCCGGAGATCGCGCTCTTCTTATCGCTCGGCATCGGTTACTGGGTCGGCGGCAAGAGTTTCAAGGGATTCAGCCTCGGCGCCGTCACGGCGACGCTGCTTGCCGCGATCGCACTCGGGCAGCTCGGCATCAAGATCTCCGGCGACGTCAAATCCACGTTCTTCCTGATCTTCCTCTTTGCGATCGGTTACGGCGTCGGACCGCAGTTCATCAGAGGCATCACGAAGGACGGCATTCCGCAAGCGGTCTACGCTGCGATCGTCTGCGTATTCTGTCTGGGCGCATGCGTCATCGTTGGGAAAGCCGCAGGTTACGATGCCGGAGCCGCGGCGGGCCTTTTTGCGGGATCTCAAACGATTTCGGCGTCGATGGGGCTGGCGACCGATGCGATCAACCGGCTCGCGCTCACGCCCGATAAGACGAAGGCGATGCTCGATATCATGCCGACGGCCTATGCCGTCACGTACATTTTCGGCACGGTTGGATCCGCCATCGTCATCGCGATGCTCGGACCGATTCTGCTGCGCATCAATCCTCGCAAGGCCTGCAAGGAGTACGAGGCGTTGCATGGCGGCAAACGCGAGTTCGGCGGCCTCGGCGACGCGTGGCAGGCGTACGACGTGCGCGCTTTCTTGATTGCACCCGACGCGCAAGTCGTCGGCAAGACGGTGAGCGAGACCGAAGCGCTGCTCACGGAGGCGACGAAGGCGCTGGGGAACCAGATGTACGTCTTGGCAGTGCGTCGAGGCGGAACGATCTCCGAAGCGACGAGCGACCTCGTTTTGCAGGCCGGAGACGTCGTATCCGTCGTCGGAGAACGAGATCAGGTGATCGCGCTGCTCGGCTACGCCAGCAAAGAGGTCGACGATCCCGAGCTGATCTCCGCGCCGATCGAGGGCGTCGACGTCTACGTCACCAGCAAAGAGGCTGACGGAAAGACGTTGGCAGAACTTGGGGGCCTTCCGGGCGCGCGCGGTGTCTACGTCCGGCGAATCAAACGCGGATTTACCGAGACGCCGATTCCCGTGCTCGGCGATACCAAGCTCTATCGAGGCGACGTCGTGACGTTGGTCGGGCGCACGCAGGACACGGCCGTCGCGGCCGCGGCACTGGGTGTCGTCGATCGCGCCACCGACGTCACCGATGTGGCGTTCATCGGCATCGCGATCACGATCGGCGCGCTGATCGGGGCGGTCGTCCTGAAAATCGGCGGGGTTCCGATTACGCTCTCGACGGCCGGCGGTGCGCTGATCTTAGGCATCGTCGCAGGATGGTACCGCGCGGTCCGCCCGACCTTCGGCCGCATTCCGACGCCGACGTTGTGGTTCATGAACTCCGTCGGCCTCAACATGTTCATCGCGGTCATCGGTCTCACCGCCGGCCCCAAATTCGTCGCGGGTCTGCAGCAGCTGGGCTTCGGCCTCTTCTTGTGGGGCGTCGTCGCGACGACCGTGCCGCTGATCCTTGGCATGTATCTCGCAAAATACGTCTTCCGCTTCCACGACGCCATTACGCTCGGCGCGATTTCCGGAGCAAGAACGACGACGGCCTCGCTCGGGATGGTCTGCGACGCCGCGCAAAGCCAGGTCCCCGGACTCGGCTACACCGTTACCTATGCGGTCGGCAATACGCTACTCACGATTTGGGGCATGTTCATGGTCATGCTCGTGAAATGACCGTGCGCAATTCATTTCTGCATCTAGTTCTGGTCATGCTGGGACGTTGACATGAGCAATCTGGAAAAAAACAAAAAAGGCCGGCGGGTAGACGTCTTCTTCGCAACCCCGGGAGCTCGAGAAGATCGTTGGCGCGATGTCGTCGATGCCGCCAAGAAGTGGGCTGCTGGGACCGGCAGCCGCGCGGAGTTCGAGTCGGCACTGAGCGAAGCAGCCGTGATCGAAGAGTTTCACGGCTATCCTGGGCCGAGCCTGATGGCGGCGCTACGCGATCGTGCCGAGAGCGATGATTCCACGGGGGCTTCCGCGCTCGCATGGCGGATCGCTTCGGCGTTGCTCACGCGCTCGTTTAGGCAGCATGCGTCGGATTGGGATCCGCATGCTGATATCTCGAGCACCGTCCCCGACGTATTGCCGCCGACGCTAGGGCGGCCCGCGGCCGCGCCTCCGTATTTCGAAGTTCTCATCGTCACGGGAGCGCCGATCGAACGATGGGCGTCGATCGCGGCGGAGTGGCGCCGGCTGCGCCGTCCTCAAGACGAGTTCGTCTACGAGCCGGTCGTCGTCGGCACCGCCGAGGATGCAGTCTGCGCAACAATGTTGAACGCGGACCTCGCGGCCGTGGTGATCCACGAGGGTTTTGGATATCGCTCGCGACACGACGCCCCGGTCTTGCGCGGCATCGTCGATCCCGTCGCGAAGGAAGAGCTTTCGGACGGATCCGCGCTACGCTTGGCGCGGGTCATTCATCAGGCGCGACCCGAGCTCGATCTCTACCTGCTTTCGGATCGACGCGTCGAGGAGATCGCCGGCGATCCGGCAGCCGACATCGTGCGGCGCGTCTTCTACGCCGTCGAGGAGCTGCTCGAACTGCACCTGGCGATACTCGAAGGCGTTGCCGCGCGCTATGAGACGCCGTTCTTCGATAACTTGAAGAAGTATGCGGAACGCCCGATCACGACGTTTCACGCTCTCCCGATCGCCCGCGGCGCGTCGATTTTCAAGTCGGACTGGATCCGGGACATGGGCGAGTTTTACGGCCCGAACCTGTTCCTCGCCGAGAGCAGCGCAACGACCGGCGGTCTCGACAGCATGCTCGAGCCGACGGGCACCATCAAGCGCGCTCAAGAGATGACGGCTCGCGCGTTCGGCGCCGAGCGCGTATTCTTCGTCACCAACGGGACATCGACCAGCAACAAGATGGTCGTGCAGGCGTTGCTGTCGCCCGGCGACATCGCGATCGTCGACCGTAACTGCCACAAGTCCCATCACTACGGGATGGTGCTAGCCGGAGCGCAGCCGCTGTACGTCGAGGCCTTCCCTCTGACCGATTACTCGATGTACGGCGCGGTGCCGCTGCGCACGATTAAACAGGCGCTCCTTACGGCAAAACGCGAGGGGCGGCTCGATCGCGTCAAGATGGTCGATCTAACCAACTGCACGTTTGACGGCCACATCTACAACACGCGCCAAGTTATGGAAGAGTGTCTGGCGATCAAACCGGACTTGATCTTCCTGTGGGACGAGGCGTGGTTCGGGTTCGCGCGCTGGTCGCCGTTCCTGCGCCCGCGCACGGGGATGGGCGCCGCAGCCGACATCGAGGAGTGGCTGCGCGACCCGGCGAGCGTCGCCGCCTACGAGCGACAGCTCGCCGAGTTGGGGAAGGATCCGTCCGACGAAAAACTGCTCGATACGCGGCTGCTGCCGGATCCCCGCAAAGTACGGCTTCGCGTCTACCAGACCAACTCCACGCACAAGTCGATGTCGGCGTTGCGGCAAGGGTCGATGATCCTGGTGAAGGACGTGGAGTATCACACCGTCGAGCAACAGTTCAAGGAAGCCGTGTTCACGCACGCTTCCACCAGTCCCAACCAGCAGCTGATCGCCAGCCTCGACGTTGCGCGGCGCCAGATGGAACTCGAAGGCTTCGGCCTCGTCGCCAATGCGATCGAGATAGCGATGGCGATTCGCCGAGAGGTGAATCGGCATCCGCTGATTTCCAAGTACTTTCGTGTCGTCGGAGCGGAAGGGATGGTTCCTGCGGAGTACCGCCGGAGCGGCTTCACCGACTTCCTCGCAGCGGATTCGGACTGGGCCAAGATGCGCACGAGCATGCGGGACGACGAGTTCTGCCTCGATCCTACGCGGATGACGCTCGTTTGCGGCACGTCCGGCTACGACGGAACTCAGTTCAAGAATCTGCTGGCAAACGAGTACAACATCCAGCTCAACAAGACGTCGCGCAACAGCGTCTTGCTGCAGTCGAACATCAACAACACGCGCAGCGACGTGGCGCACTTGATCCGGGTCCTCGTCCAGATAAGCCGTGAGATTGAAGAACGGCTCGCGTCCGGCGGCGAAGGCGAACGTACCGAGTTTGCGGCCCGCGTAAAAAGCTTGATGACGGACGTCCCGGATCTGCCGAACTTCAGCTACTTTCACGAAGCGTTTCGACACGATGCGGGGGCCGGGACCAACGAAGGCGACATCCGAACCGGATTCTACGCCGCCTACGATGTCGAAGGATGCGACCACATTCCGCTGCACGATAAGGAGATCGATCGCCGCTTGAAGGACGGGCCGCCGCTCGTATCGGCGAATTTCGTCATCCCGTATCCGCCCGGCTTCCCGATCATGGTACCAGGCCAAGTCATCACGGCGGACACGATCGACTTCATGCGCAAGCTGGATGTGAAGGAGATTCACGGCTACAATGCGGCGCAGGGGTTGAAGCTCATTAGCTCCGCCGCGTTGGCGAAGCTCGACCGTCGTAAGGCGCACCGTTAGGCGCAACGTGGCGCCTGAAAAGGAAGAGCTGGTCATGTCCTGATCTCTGCGACGTCATCTCAAATCGAGTACCACCGAATCTAACCGTCCTCCATGAAAGAAGGATCACGAATGCAACGCTTGGCTATTTCGCTCTGCTGTGGACTCGCGCTCTTTGCGACGTCGGCGACGGCCGGCTTGGCCCAGCCCAACGTCTCGGGAACGTGGACGATTCAGCAGTCCGGATTGAACGGCACTTCGACTTCGACCGTTACGCTGCACCAATCCGGCAACGGCATCGTCGGAACCAACGCCTCAAACGGAAACGGGTTCACGGGGGAGTTCGCCACCAACGACCGGATCGACGCAAAGTGGCACGGTCCCGGCGGCGCGGGTTGGCTGACCGTCTACGTGACCGCAAACGGCCACAGCTTTAACGGCACGTGGGGCTATAACGGACGTCCTGCCAACGGCTCTTTTGTCGGAAACAAAGTTCTACCGCCGTCGCCGATCTCGGCGGCGGGCACCTGGCACGTTACCGGCGCGGGCGGTCAGACGAAATTCGTCGGAACGATGAAGTGTACGCAGTCGGGTCCAACCGTCGTCTGCCACGCCACCGATGTCACGTTCAACGGCAAGTTCGTCGCCAAGGACAAGGTCCGGGCAACGTGGACCGGCGGGGCCAAGTCGGGCTGGTTCTCGTTTTGGTTCAACGGCGACAACAATAGCTTCAATGGTATCTGGGGCAACGGAACCGATATGAGTTCGGCGGTCGGCCGCGTCGTGGGTCAACGCTCGCTCTGAGTCCGAGCCACGGCTCGCCCGAGCTTGCATCGCGCGTGACGTAACGCAATGGTCGATATTCTCGATCCAATTCCGACGTGGGCGCTCATGCTCGTATCGGTGCTCTTGATCCTCGCCGCAAACGAGGTTGGTTTCCGTCTTGGCCGAGGCAAGGGGCCGGGACTCGGCGCTCAGGATCCCGCCGCAATCGTGCAGGGAGCAGCGTTCACGGTTTTGGCGCTGCTTCTAGGGTTTTCGTTCGCACTCGCCCTTGGCCGGTATGACGCTCGGCGCGGCGCTCTCATGCGAGAGGCCAATGCCATCACTACGACGTGGCTGCGGTCGCAACTCCTCGATCCAGCGGACGCGCGGGCCGTGGGCGCCGATCTTCGCATCTACGTTGCGCAACGCATTGCATTTGCGCGAGCCGAGGCCGACCCCATTCTACGGGCAACCGCCGACGAGAAGTCGAGGGCGATCCAGCGCAAGCTTTGGCTAGCGACGCTGCAAATCGCGCATCGCGACCCGCATTCCACCATCGTGCCGCTCTTCATCGCGGCGCTCAACGATGCCATCAATCTGAGCACCGAGGAACGCGCCGTCCTCACCACTCACATTCCGGACGTCGTAACGATCGGACTGCTATTAATCGCCTTCATCGCAGCGGCAATGATGGGCTATCGCTTGGGGCGCCAAGGGGAGCGTGCGACGATCTTCAAGGCGTGCTATGCCGTCATGCTGGCCATCACGCTCGGTTTGGTTCTCGATTTGGACCGCCCGCAGCGCGGCCTGATCCGAGTCAATCTGACGCCGTTGCAGACCGTCCAAGGCGCCATCGAGGGAACGGCCGCGCAGCCCACTCCACCGTAACGTTCTAACGTTACGGCTCGTGGTGGGCCTGGTAGGATTCGAACCTACGCGCAACCAGTTATGAGCCGGCCGCTCTACCGCTGAGCTACAGGCCCGGTAGACGCGCAACGGTTACACGATACGCCGCGGCAAGGCGCGCGTCCCCGTGCTACGAGCCGGGCGGATGAAAGGATACGTGCTCGCGAATCGCGCGATCGACGTCCTCGACGGTCATCAGCGGCGTCATCCCGCTCGCGATTGCGCCCGACGCCCGGACCGTCATCGCAATCGCCAGCGCGGTATCGGCACTCGGAACGTCGATAATCAGGATCGCGTCGTCGGTCCCGAACATGAAGTAGAACGCTTCGAGCGTTCCCCCCAGCGATGCGAGCAGCGCTTCGACGGCTTTCTTTCGTCCGGAGCCGCCGTCTTTGAGCACGCCCTTCGCGCCTTCGGGCGTGTATTGTGCTTGAACCAAGAATTTCGGCATAAGGACCTCCGTGCACGGATGCTACGCCGAACTTCACCGCCGTCCCGTTTTCGACGGCAAAGGACTCCCGCGAGCGTGGCCCTGAATAGCCGCCTCAGCGATCAACGCCTTCACGAAGGAGGTCTCGTGGCCATTCGAATCGGCGCTCTTGCGTTTGCGCTCGCGCTCGTGCCTGCGGCCGTCGCGGCCGCTCAAAGTCCGCCGCCACCCGCGCCGATTTTGCAGCTTGCGAACGCGGTGATCCACGCTGCGAACACCGACGATGCCTCCGCGCTCTCCGCCCTCTACAGCGGCGACGCGGTCGTCGTCGACGAGAATCCGCCGTTTCGCTGGCGCGGCGCCGGCGCGGGCGTCGCCTGGTGGCATTCCGTCGAAGCGGTCACGCGAAAGGCGAAGTTACTGCACCTCAAGTCGGTCAACGTTCGTCTTGGCGAGTTCAAGCAATCTGCAACCAATGCATATCTCGTCCAGGCCATGACGGTAACGGGCATCATGGCGGGCAAGCCGTTCGCCGAAGCCGGAACGATGACGTACACCTTCCACGCGACGGGCGGAAAATGGCTGATTTCCAGCATGGTGTGGACGACGAAGCCTTAGGAGCATCGTTGTAACGCCGTGCCGGAATTTCGTTCGCTCTTTGAAACGCCCATCGGCACAATCGAGCTTGCCGTGAATGACGAGTGCTCGCTGACCGAGATTCTGCTCCCTAATCGCGGCCCATTCGCGCCCTCGCCGCAGCCGTCGTCGCCGGCGGCAGCGCGAACGATGCGTGTGGTGAAACGGCAACTCGAAGAATACTTTACGGGCAGGCGAACGATTTTCGATCTGCCGCTGCAGTTTTCCGGGTCGCCGTTCGAACGCCGCGTGTGGACGACGCTGCTCGAAATACCGTTCGGCGTTACGACATCGTACGGTGCGATCGCAACGGAGCTCGGTCTGATCAACGGGGCGCGCGCCGTAGGCCGCGCCAATGGTGCGAATCCCATACCCATCGTGATCCCATGCCATCGCGTGATCGGATCGGATGGTCGTCTGACCGGCTACGGAGGCGGCTTGCCCCTGAAACGCGCGTTGCTCGAACTCGAAGGAGCGCTCGCATCGCCGGAACTGCCTTTGCTTTAGATTCGCAAGGCGGTACGTTCGCGCTTAGGCGGCCTTAGTGCGCCAGCACTTGGTGCACGAAGGAGATGGCGATGGAGCCTTCGCCGACCGCCGAAGCGACGCGTTTGACGCTGCCGCCGCGAACGTCCCCCACTGCAAACACCGCCGGCAAACTCGTTTCGAGCAGAAACGGCGGCCGCGCAAGCTTCCATCCAGCGGCGGACAAGTCGTCGGCGTTCAGCTCGGGACCGGTCTTGACGAAGCCCTTTTCATCCAACGTCAGACAGCCGTCGAGCCAGGCGCTGTTCGGCTCGGCACCGGTCATGAGAAATACGTGGGGGATGTTGCGTTCCTCGGTTGCACCGGTTTGATTGTTGCGCCAGCGAACGCGCTCGAGCCGATCGCTGCCCAGCAGCTCAACGACTTCCGTATGCGTAAGGAGTTCGATGTTCGGCGTCAGCTCGATGCGTCGGCTGAGGTAGCGCGACATGCTTTGCGCGAGACCGTTCGACCGCACCAGCAGGTAAACGCGCTTGGCGGTCGCGGCCAGAAACACCGCGGCCTGCCCGGCTGAATTGCCGCCCCCGACGATGACCACCTCGTCGCCGGCGCAGAGTTGCGATTCGACGAACGTCGCGCCGTAGTAGACGCCTCTGCCTTCAAACTGCTCGAGGTTTTCCAACGCGGGTTTGCGATACTGCACGCCGCTCGCGATCACGATCGAACGTGCCCGAATCTCGCCGCCGCTTTCCAGCTGCACGCGATACGGATGGCGTTCGCAGTGCAAGCGCAACGCGCGGTCGATCAACACTTGCGCACCGAATCGTTCCGCTTGGGTGTAGGCCCGCCCCGCCAGTTCCTGTCCGGAAACGCCGGCGGGGAAGCCGAGATAGTTTTCGATGCGCGACGTCGACCCGGCTTGCCCGCCCGGCGCATTGGTCTCGATCACGAGCACGTCGAGCCCCTCGGACGCGCCATAGACTGCGGCCGCAAGTCCCGACGGGCCGGCACCGATGACGACGACGTCGCGAACGTGCCTCCGATCGATCGACTCGTTGAAGCCCAAACACTCGGCCACCTCGCGGTTTGACGGGTTTCGCAAAACGTTTTTTCCCCGGCAAATGACGACCGGTATCTCGTGCGCGGCGACGTGGAACCCACGCATCAGCTGCTCGACTTCCACATCGCCCTCGAGGTCCATATACGCGTACGGATGGCCGTTGCGCATGAGAAACTCTTTGAGCCGCCAAGTGTCTGCGGAATGCGCGGATCCGACTAAGACGACGTCGCCGATGCCGGCGGTGACGAAGGCAACGCGCCGAAGGATGAACGCGCGCATCACGAGCTCGCCGATTTCCGCATCGGTTTGTACGAGCGCCATCATCGTCTTCCGGTCGAGCTCGACGAGCTCGCCGTCCGTGGCGGCCTGGATACGGAACATCGCACGCCGGCCTGAGAGCGTGTTGATCTCACCGTTGAACTGGCCGCGCCCCTTTAATGTGACGATTCGTTTCTCGAGATCCGTCGGACGCACCGCTTCGAGTTCGCCGGAGAGGATGACGAAAAACGGCAACGCCGCGTCCCCTTGCTCGATGAGTACTTCACCGGCGGTGACGCGGCGTCGCGTGCCATGGCTATCCAGCCTCGCGATTTGCGCCTCGGAAAGCGTCGGGAAGATGTCTTCCCGCGCAGCGAGGAGGGGAAGCTCCGAACTGCTCATTTTTCGGCGCTTTGCCGCGCAGGCTCGATGCTACCTTCCCACGGCGAGATCGTAGCGGTCGAGGTTCATCACCTTCTCCCACGCCGCGACGAAATCGCGAACGAAATGGTCGCCTTCGATGGCGTACACTTCGGCGATCGCGCGCAGCTGCGAGTTCGATCCGAAGACGAGATCGCAGTTCGTGGCGCTCCAGCGCTGCTCGCCGGTGCGGCGGTCGCGACCTTCGTACGTATACTCCGCCTTCGCGGGCTGCCACTTCGTCGATATGTCGAGCAGATTCACGAAGAAGTCGTTCGTCAACGTGCCGGGCCGTGCAGTGAAGACGCCGAGTTTCGTGCCGCCCGCGTTGGCTCCCAACACCCGCAAGCCGCCGACGAGCGCCGTCATTTGCGGAGCGGTGAGCGTCAAGAGGTGCGCGCGGTCGACCAGCCGTTGCTGCGGCGAATGGTCGTGATTGTCGCCGATATAGTTACGGAATCCGTCGGCAACCGGTTCGAGCACCGCGAACGAGTGCGTATCGGTGTTCTCCTGAGTTGCGTCGGCGCGGCCGGGTGCAAAAGCGACCTGCACGTCTTGGCCCGCATCCTTCGCCGCTTTTTCGATAGCCGCGTTGCCGCCGAGCACGATGGCGTCGGCCAACGAGACTTGCTTGCCGCCCGAGAGCGACGCGTTGAAATCACCGCGCACCTTTTCGAGCGTCTGCAGCACGCGCGACAACTCCGCAGGATCGTTGACGGCCCATTCCTTTTGCGGTGCGAGCCGAACGCGCGCTCCGTTCGCACCACCGCGCTTATCCGTGCCGCGGAACGTCGACGCAGAGGCCCACGCCGTCGTCACGAGCTGCGACACGGTCAGACCGGAATCGAGAATTCGCTGTTTGAGAACCGCGGCGTCGCGATCGTCGATCAACGCGTGACCGACCGGCGGCAACGGATCTTGCCAGATTTGCGGCTCTGCCGGAACTTCGGGGCCGAGATAGCGCGAGATCGGACCCATGTCGCGATGCGTGAGTTTGTACCACGCCTTGGCAAATGCGTCGGCGAACTCTTGCGGGTTTTCGTAGAAGCGCTTCGAGATCGGGCCGTACACCGGATCGACCTTCAACGAAAGATCGGTCGTGAGCATAGTCGGCGCGTGCCGCTTCGAGGGGTCGTGCGCGTCGGGAACGCTATCCGCCGCCGCTCCGTCTTTCGGCTTCCATTGATACGCGCCGGCCGGACTCTTGGTGAGTTCCCATTCGTACTTGAAGAGATTGTCGAAATACAGGTTGCTCCAGCGCGTCGGCTTCTGCGTCCAGGCGCCTTCGAGCCCGCTGGTGATGGTCGCGACGCCGTTCCCGTTTTCGAACGTGTTCCGCCAGCCGAGATTCTGTTCTTCGATGCCCGCGCCGGCCGGACCGAAACCGACGTATTGCTTCGGATCCGCTGCACCGTGCGTCTTGCCGAAGGTGTGTCCGCCGGCGATCAGCGCGACGGTTTCCTCGTCGTTCATCGCCATGCGTGCGAAAGTCTCGCGAATGTCCCTAGCCGCAGCGATCGGATCCGGATTGCCGTTCGGGCCTTCGGGATTGACGTAGATTAAGCCCATTTGGACGGCGGCAAGCGGCGCGTCGAGTTCTCGCTCGCCTGCGTAACGCTTGTCGCCGAGCCACTCGTCTTCCGGACCCCAGTCGGTGATGTCGTCGGGTTCCCATGCGTCAACGCGGCCGCCGGCAAATCCGAACGTCTTGAAGCCCATTGACTCGAGCGCGCAGTTCCCGGCGAGCACCATGAGATCGGCCCACGAAAGCTTGCGTCCATACTTCTGTTTAATCGGCCAAAGCAGATGGCGCGCTTTATCGAGGTTCGCGTTGTCCGGCCAGCTGTTGAGCGGCTCGAAGCGCTGTTGGCCCGAGCCGGCGCCGCCGCGGCCGTCACCGATGCGATAGGTTCCGGCACTGTGCCACGCCATACGAATGAAAAGCGGTCCGTAATGCCCGTAGTCGGCCGGCCACCATTCCTGCGAAGTGGTCATCAGCGAAAAAATGTCGTCTTTTACGGCTTTGAGATCGAGACTATTGAACTCGCGCGCGTAATCGAAATCGCGTTCCATGGGATCGGAGAGCGCCGACGGGCGGTGCAGCACCGACACGTCGAGCAACTCAGGGAACCAATCGACGTTGACTCGCGGCCGCATCGGTACCCGCTTTACGGGACACCCTCGATCGGCGTCCGAGAGTTCTTCAAGCGTGTTTTCCATTTGCTACTATCTCTCCGATTGCGTGAAAGGAAGAAGGGAAGGCTTGACTCCCTTCTTGAAAGTGAATATCATTCTCAGTATTGCTAAGAGTAGCGCCGCGGGCGCTTGGAGTCAATAGGGCTACTATGGCGTCGATCCTGCACACGAAGCTGCCAAAAAATTACCGGCTCATCTACGACATCGTCGAGGAGAGCGGGCTTGGCCGCCATCTGACGCCGACGCAGATCTACGCGAAGGCGCGCAGGCACCGGCCCGGCATCGGATTCTCGACGGTGTATCGCGGCCTCGAGCGCTTGCGCGAGCTTGGACTGGTTTCGGAACTGCACGTCCCCGGTGCGGTCGCTGCAACGTTCGAGCCGGCCGGGCCGCGGCACGCCCATTTCCGGTGCAGCGAGTGCGGCGAAATCGAAGACGTCGAATACGCAATCCCGTCGCGCACGATTAAGGCGCTCGCACTGGAGCACGGTTTCGAGATCGATGGCGAGCGCGTGACCTTCGAAGGTCGCTGCGCGCCGTGCGGCGCACCCTCCGGCAAACGCTAGCTCGCAAAACGGAGGCTTCGAATGGAAATGCCCTCGCACGAATGGTTGCGCGGCATTGCGGCATTGACGTTGGCGGCCGCCCTCTCCGGATCCGCCGTTTCTGCCGCCGGAGCCAGCGGATCCGCTCCAAGCCGAACGGCCGTGCCGCCCGATATTCAAGCCGTCTTTCAAAAGCCGGCGTATGCCAAAGGCGTGTGGGGGCTGCGCGTTCTCGACGGCCAGAACGTGCTCGTCGATTACAACTCGCAACGGCAGTTCTACATCGGATCGGTTCGCAAAGTCTTCAGCGTCGGGCAACTGCTCAATGCCGTCGGGCCGAGCCACAGCTACGACACGCCCGTCTACCGCAGCGGCACCATCGACGCAAACGGCGTGCTTCACGGTAACCTCATCGTCGTAGCGTCCGGCGATCTCACGATGGGCGGCCGCACCAATCCGGACGGAACGATTGCGGTCAGCGATTGGGATCATAACGAAGCCGATGGCCTCGGCAATGCCGTTCTCACCAAACCCAATCCGCTCGCCGGGTATGCGAAGCTCGCCCGAGCCGTGAAATCGGCCGGAATCAAGCGGGTTTCCGGAAACGTCGTTATCGACGACCGGTTGTTTGCGCCGTTCTTCTTTCGCGATCAATTCTACGTACGCCCGATTTTCGTCAACGACGACGTCGTCGATCTTTCGATGGTGCCCGGCAGCAGCGCCGGCGCACTCGTCAACGTTTCGACGCGCCCGGTCTCTGCCGCGCTCGACGTCGTCAACCAACTGCGCGTCGGCGCGGCCGGCAGCAAAAACACGCTGAAGATCGAACCGGAACTGCTGCAATGCATCGGCAAGCGCGGATGCACGGCCACGATTTCGGGAACCCTGCCGAGCGACTTCAAGCCCCCGCTCACCGGGCAGCCGGCGCTCGTACAGACGATTCGTATCGTGCAGCCTTCGAACTACGCGCGCACGGTCTTCATCGAAGAACTGCGCAACGCCGGCGTCACCGTTGCAGCGCCCGACGTTGGAGGAAATCCCGTCGCGCTGCTTCCGCCGAAAAACTCGTACCGCCCCTCCGATAAGGTGGCTGCGCTGACCGGCATGCGCTACGGCCAAAACGCAAAGTTCGTTCTCAAGATCAGTTACAACATCGGAGCCGACACGAGTCTCGTGCTGTTGGGAGTAAAAAACCACGCACCTTCAATGAACGCTGCACTGGCGTACGAGCGCAACGATCTACGCGCGCATTGGGGGATCGCCGCCAACCAATACCATTTCATCGACGGCAGCGGCGGAGGCGAGACGACCGCGACCAACACCGCGGTGACACGGATGCTGGAAGAACTCGCGAAGAGCCCAGCGCATCGCGCGTTCGTCGACGCCCTGCCGATTCTCGGCGTCGACGGGTCGCTGGGATTCGTCAAGAATTTCCAGTCGGATGCAAGCTTAGCCGGCGCCGCGGGAAACGTCCGTGCAAAGACCGGAACCTACGTCGGCGCCTCCGCGACCGGCGGCATGGAACTGAAGGGGCAGGCGCTCGGCGGATACATCACCACAAAGCGCGGTCGCCATCTCACCTTCGAATTGGTCGTAAACAACATTCCGATGTCCGGCATCAACGATCTCATCGGCGTCTTTCAGGATCAAGGCGCCATTGCGGCAAGCTTGTGGCGAGACTACTAGCGGTCTCCTAAAAGAAAACTGACCGGTTCGATTGCGAACCGGTCAGTGTGGTTTTCGAATCGGCTAGCGGGGCCGCTTCACGGAGTGAGCATCGGCAACGCTTTTCGAATCTCGTTGACCCTCGCTTCGCTGAACGTTTGCCTCCCGACCAGCGTGATCGTTCCGGTCGTGTAGGTGGCGCCGCCTTGCTGCTTCAGCGTCATCTTTCCGGATCCGCCCTTGCTCGAAAGCTTTGAGATCACGAGCGACGCGATCGGACCCTCTTCCACGGTCTTACTGTTGTAGTTGAACGATGCGAGGTTTGGAGTACCGAGCGTCTCTCCGCTAAACTTGAGATCGCGTAACGGCTTTCCATCCGTCGTCGTGAACAGAATCGCGCAGCCGTTCTGCTTGTTCGCGGTCGCGAACGTTCCCCAGTAGTAGTAGACCTGCTGCGGCTTGGGCGTCGGCGTCGGTTTCGGCGTCGGCGTCGGTTTCGGCGTCGGCGTTGGTTTCGGCGTCGGCGTCGGCTTGGGCGTCGGCGTGGCCTTCGTATAGCTGGTCAGCACCCACAGCGCCTCATTCGTTTGTTTGGTCGCGGTGAACGTCGTGCCCTTGACCTGTCCGAGCGCGAAGTAACTCAAATACTTTCCGGGAATTTTGCGCTTCGGCGCGGTGCACGACGGCGTTCCCGCCGCCGGCGACATTTGATCGGTTGACGCATCACCCGGCGCAACCGACGGCGTAAAACCCGTACCGGCTGCATGACACGCGACCAGCAACGTTGCCACAAAGAGTGCAACGCCGCCGTAAAGTGGAGACCTCTTGATCACGATCCGAATCCTCCAAAAGAAGCTGGCTGCGGGCTCTTTGGGGTCGAGACCGCCGATTCATCTTTTGAGGAACGCAAGCGTGGGGTAGAATACCTGCTCCCTGGGTGGAATCGTTGCCTGCCGCCCGAAATCGTCCTCGACATGAAGGTGACCGAGCCGGCGCGCGCCGACCGCGTGCGTCTTACCCATCGCAGTACCTGCGCGGGATGCGCCGCCAAGGTACAGGCGAGCATCCTTGCGGATATTTTGCGGCGGCTGCCTCCGATTACGGATGCCAACGTTCTCGTTGGGCATTCGAGCGGTGACGACGCCGGCGTCTACCGTCTCGACGACGAACGCGCGCTCGTTCAAACGGTCGATTTCTTTCCGCCGATCGTCGACGATCCGTACGATTACGGCCGGATTGCCGCCGCCAATGCGCTTTCCGACGTTTACGCAATGGGCGCGCGGCCGCTGTGCGCGCTCGCGATCGCGGCATTTCCGGAAGACCTCGATGCAGATTTCGTCGCCGCGATTTTGCGCGGCGGCATCGACGTTGCCGCGCAAGCCGGCATTGCCGTCATCGGCGGCCACACGATTGCGGACGACGAACCGAAGTACGGTTTGGCGGTGACGGGAGTCGTCCGACCGGATCGGATTCTGCGCAACGACACCGGACGTGCCGGCGACGTGCTGATTCTGACCAAGCCGCTTGGCACCGGGATTCTGACCACCGCTCGGCGAGGCGATGCAATAGATGAAGCAACTCTCGCGCCCGCCGTAGACTCTATGGTGACGCTTAATCGCGCCGCGAGCGAAGTCGCGGCGGGATTCGACGTTCGTGCGATGACCGACGTGACGGGCTTCGGACTGTTAGGCCATTTGCGCGAGATGTTGGCCGGCCGCCTGGGCGCGCGCATCGGCGCTGCGTCGGTACCGCTGCTTCCGGAAGCGTTGTCGTTGGCAGCCAAAGATTTCGTGCCGGGCGGCACGCGAAAAAATCTGGCGGCCGCCCGGGAAAACGGCGTGCGCTTCGACGCCCGTCTCCCGGAGGGACTCGCGACCGTCTTGTGCGACGCACAGACCTCCGGCGGCCTCTTGATCGCGATCGGCGAGGAAGACGCAACACCGCTCGTGGCGGCGCTTCACGAAGCCGGAATCATTGCGGCGTCTATCATCGGCGCGCTTACCGCATCGGGCAGCGTCGAAGTCGTATAACCGGCTCCGGGGGTGCGCGACGCCACGCTTGACGGCGTTCATAGTTAGCTGTATAGTTATATAACTATATGGTTAATCAAACGCGGATAGATGCGGTCTTTGCGGCTCTCGCCGATCCGACGAGGCGCCGGATGGTCGAACGCCTGGCGCGCGGTTCGATGAGTGTCGGGGAGATTGCCCAGGGCTTTGCGATCTCGCAGCCCGGAATCTCCAAGCACGTCAGAGTGCTCGAAGAAGCCGGCTTGCTTAAGCGCGAGGTCGTCGGCCGCGTACACCACTGCACCATCGATCGCAAGGCGATGGAAACCGCGTCGGCGTGGTTCGAACGACAGCGCCGGTTCTGGAACGCCACGCTGGATCGCCTCGACACCTACCTCACATCGCCACCGAAAGCACGGAGGAAGCATTCATGAGTTCCACACCTGCGGCCGAATCGACGAGGCTCGAGTTGCGGCGCACCTATCCGGTCGCCCGCGAACGCCTTTTCGACGCATGGACCACGCCCGACGCGATCAAACAATTCTACGGACCGAAGGACGTCGTCATCAGCGACGCGTCGGTCGATCTGCGCGTGGGCGGCGCTTACCGTATTGCCATGACACATCCGGACGGCGATGTCTGGATCGTCAAAGGCATCTATCGCGAACTCGATCCTCCGTCGAAGATCGAGTGTACGTGGGTCTGGGAAGAGGACGACCCCAAACTCGAACACGAGTCTCTGTTGACGCTCGAGTTTCTCGACCGCGGCGAGGAAAGCGAACTGGTGTTGACGCACGATCGCTTCCGCGACGCGACCCAACGCGATAATCACGAATCGGGCTGGTCGACGATCCTAGCGCAACTGGATGGCTTCATGCGGCCGTTTCGCATCGCCGGCATCGATCTGAGCGGCTACATGGTCAACGACGCGCAGCGCGCCATCGGCTTTTATCGCGACGTGCTGGGCCTCGAGCCGTCGCGCGTGTATCCGGAGAACCGGGGTGCCGAATACGAACTGCCGGATGGGACGGTCTTCGGTCTGTGGGGCGGCGGAGGAAAAGTGATGCCGTTCCAGCCGAGCAACGGCATCCTGTTTGCCGTCGGCGATTTTGCAGGCGCCGTGGCAACCTTGAAGGCGCGCGGCATTCCGATCGTACGCGAGATCGAGACGCCCAACTGCCGGATGGCGATGATCGAGGACACCGAAGGTAACCTCATTACGCTGCACGAGCGCAAAGCCGGCGCCGTTTAACGCGCGCCCGCAGGGCTTTCGGCTGCATGAGAAACGGGCCGCGCGGATGCGCGGCCCGTTTTGCCTTCGATCGCCCAGTGCGATCGCGTTACAGGCCGTTGGCCAGTGCCCAGCCCTTCGGAGCTCCGATTCCCGCGGCCTGATTGTAGTGCGTCGCGTTACACGAATAGGCGCCGTTACTGCCCGACGTGCACGGCGTGTAGTACGTGCTGTATCCCGTTGAGGAGAACAAGCTGTAGACCGTCGGATCGATCCATCCGAGTTTCGTTCCGTGAAGTTCGTTGGCTTCGACGATCAACGCGACCGAGGCCGGCGAAGACCACGAGGTTCCCAGATACTCGCCCCAACTGCCGCCCGTATAGACTGCGACGGGGAAGAACGGCAGCGAGAAGTCGGGTTGATTGCGCCCCGACGTGATCATCCCGGTGATGCCGCTTTGATAACTCGGAAGCGCGAAGACCGTTGAGACGCCGCCTCCACCCGAGTCGCCGTCGGCGGTGCCCATGGTAACGGTTTGAAGCACGCCTTGACTCGTATCGGTGAAGTTGATGCCGCCGATCGACGTGAAGTACGGATCGCCGGCAGGAGCGCTTACGCCTTTGCTGCCGCTGCATTCGTTGCTTCCGGTGTCACCGCTCGACGCCGAGAATTCGACGCCTTCGGAGGCACCTTGTTCGGCGATCGAGTTTGTCGAATCGTCGAACGAAACGTCGCTCGATTCGCAGCCGCCGAACGACGAGTTGACGGACGTCGCCTTCCCGTCGGTCAACGCTTTATTATAGGTATCTTCAATCTGCTGATCGCCGAGCGATCCCATGTCGTACACGATGATATTTGCGCCGGGGGCCAATCCCGCGATCGTTTGCACGTCGAGATCGGTTTCCGGCTCGTCACCGCTGCCGCCGCCGTCGACGGCGACGTTAGTCACGGTGCCGGTTTCCGTCACGCCGGCAGCCGTCAAATACTTAGACAGATAGCTGCTGTTCACCGGATCGTCGATGGCAATGGCTGCCGTGTAGCCGGCACCGTTGCACCCGTGCTGAACGGGGAAATCGAACGGTTTGGCGACGCCGGTCGCCAGCGTTCCGGAAGAGTTGGTCAGCGGCCCGTTATCGGGTGCCGCGCCGTTACAGCCTCCGCCGGGTGTCGACGATGGTGACGGAGTCGGCGTCGGCGGCGCCGTCGGAGTTGCGGTTGGCTGGGACGTTGGCGTCGACGTCGGCTGTGACGTCGGCGTTGCCGTCGGCTTCGCGGTCGGCGTGGGCGAGGGCGTCGGCGTCGGCGATCCTACCCACGTCACGTTATCGACGTATTGATAGACGTACGTTTGACTGTAGCCGTCGCCGTAGGAACCGAAGTAAATGTAGTCGGTCTGACCGGCCCACCTGTTGAGATTGACTTGGTAGTTCACCCAGCCGTTGGTGTTGTTCACGGTCTTGTAGAAGGTCGTGAGGATGCCGCCGCTCTGATTGAGCAGGTAGGCAGCCTGAAACGCGTACCTCGTACTGGTCTCGTTCGTTCCTTGGTAGACCCAGAAGCTCAGGACGCCTTTCGACGGAACTTTCACGATTTGCGCGACCGACGCCCACCCGTTGACTTCGGGCGGCTGCAGCGAGCCCATAAATGCCGAGTACGAGCCTTGCTGGGCTCGCGCGGTCGTGATCGAAAGGTAGGTCGACTGCGTGCTTTCGTTGATCCAGCCCGGATTGACAGAGCCCGTCTCGAAACTTCCGTTGACGAGATTGCCGGAAGAATCGTCGGGCCGAATACCGAGCGGAATAACGGTGCGTCCGTTTGCGTCGCGCTTGAACTGCGGCAGCGTGCGCTGCGTCTCGACGCCGCTCTGTTCGGCGACCGTTCGCACGACGACGAGATTATTGAGGGAAACGTCGCGCACGAGCGGCGCAATGTCTGAAGGCAACGTCGCCGGCGCCACGTTCGTGTAACGCTCGCCGTACTTGCCCTGACGAACCGTGTGGATTTCGGTGGAGAAAAAGCGTTCGGCTACAGCCGTTCGCGCCGTCGCATCGACGATGGTGCGATTGGGAAAACGTTGGACGATCGTAAAGCCGGCGCGCTCCAGCGCGCGAGCGACGCGCTCTTCTTGCGCCGCCGTGGGCGCATAGCGTTCGGCAAACTGCGTTGCGGTAAGAAAACGGTGCCGGCCTACGCCCGGCGCGGCCGCGTTGGCCACGAATGCGTCGAGTTCCGACTGATTATTATAGCGCAGCGTGAGCGAAACTCGGACCATTTGGTTCTGTGGACGCCGTCCGGCATCGGTGTATGCGAGATTTCCGGAGAGTCTCGGAATCGAAATCAAGGGCTTATCGGGCGCCGACGTCCGGACGGAAGAATTCGTGGACGTTCCGTTCGCCGGAGCGAGCCCCGGTAGCGACGAGTTCTGGCCGCCGCAAGCGGTGAGCGTCAGTGCCAGCCCTACGGTTGACGCGATCACGCGTGATGATCGTTTCAAGTGCGTGCCTCCTCACGTTTCAGTAGCTAACTGGGTCGTGGGAGGCAGGTTCTCCAGCCCTCCTGCCACACCCGCCCCTTGCAAGCTTTGGCGCCTCGCCCAAGCAACCTCCAATCAGAGAACGGGAGGGAACGGGCGCGGAGCACTTGGCAAGCAGCCTCTCGTTTCCCAGACCACCGTGCGGCCGGAATGGAGCAGCTTAGTTAGGGTTACGAGCGCGGCCAGTATTTCAGCGACGTGCCCGTATTGAACAGTACGATCGGTTCCGGCAACCGCGTTCCGGCTGCCCGCAGCGATCGAAGACCCGCGAGCGTCGCAGCGCCTTCTTCCGTCACGTCGATGCCTTCACGGCGGTGGATTTCGCGCATTGCCGCAAAGGCGGATTCATCGGTGACTGCAACGGCGTGGCCGCGCGACTCGCGCAGTGCTTTGAGCGACAGCCGATCGCCGATTCCGCCGGGTACGCGTAGGCCCCACATCGCGGTCCGGCCGTTTTCAACTCGTGCGGCGGATTCCTCACCAGCGTGGAATGCCCGCACGATCGGCGCGCAGCCGTCGGCTTGCACGCACACCATCACCGGGCGCGCCGTGCCGATCCAACCCAACGTTTCCTGTTCGCCGAAGGCCTTCCACATTGCGACGAGGCCGGTGCCGCCGCCCGTCGGATAAACGATGGTTCCAGGTACGCGGCCGAGCTGCTCGACCAACTCGTAGGCCATCGTCTTTTTACCTTCGACGCGATATGGCTCACGGAACGTCGCACAGTTGAAGGAGCCGCTCTCTCGAGCATATTCGGCCGCCAAGCGCCCCGCATCGTCAATCAGGCCGTCAACAAGCACCACTTCGGCGCCGTATCCCCGCATCTCGTCGAGCAACAATGCCGGCGTGTCGCGCGGAACGTACACCCGCACCGGCATTCCGGCGCGTGCGCCGTAAGCCGCAAGCGCGCTGCCGGCATTACCGGCGCTCGGAGCGACGAGCGCGCGGGCGCCGAGACGCTTAGCGACCGTCACGGCGACGGACATGCCGCGCGATTTGAACGACCCCGTGGGATTCTGGGCCTCGTCTTTGACGTACAGCGGTCCGTCTCCGAACTCTTTGCTCAAGGCAGTTGCCGCGAGTAGCGGCGTCGCGCCTTCACCGAGCGAAATCGGTTCCTCTCGTTCACCGATGGGCAGCATCTCGCGGTAGCGCCACATCGTCCAAGGCCGCGGAGTGACCGTCGCGCGCGACATCTCCACGGCCGAATAGCGCGCCAGCAACGGCGCACCATCGTGCGGACACGTACCGGCTAGAGCATCTGCCGGCACGCGATGCGATGCATCGCGCGAACACTCTAAACGTTGCGGCAGCATCAGTTCGTCAGCGTTGCTGCGGCTTTGCCGCGCGTCCACAGGAGGTAGGCCGGGACGGCACTGAGGACGATGACGATCCCGACGAGCCCGTCGCGCGGATCGGCTAGGCATGCGGCCGCCGCGACACCCCAGGATGCGACCAAATAGAGGCCGGTCGAAACGGGATGACCGGGCGCGCGAAACGTTCCCGGCGGCATCGCATGCGTGTCGCGCGCTCGCAGAACGAAGACGGCTAGCGCGAGCAGGCCGTTGAATGCGTAGAACGTGGCGACGACGTAATTCAAAATCTGTTCGTAGTTACCCCAGAGCGCGACGATCGTCGCGACCACTCCCTGCACCGCGATTGCGAAGACGGGCGCGTGCGTGCGCGGATTGACGTGTGCGACGTGGCGAAAGAAAAGCCCGTCTTGCGCCATAGCTTGATAGAGGCGCGGGACCGTCAGCATCCGATTGCTGATGAAACCCAGCGTCACCACCGCCACGACGATCGACGCGACGCGGCTTGCAGCCTTTCCCGTCGAAGCGAGCAGCACCGACGAAGCGGGTACGGCCGTGTGCGCCAAACCATGCAGACCCAGCACGCGCACGCAACTCACGTTGACGAGCACGTAGAGAATCGTCACGCACGCCATGCCGACGATCAGACCAATTGGGAGCGTTCGAAGTTCATTTTTTGTTTCGGGGGCCATGAAGTTGGCGACCATTGCGCCGTTATAACTGAAGAGAATCGGAACCATCGCGAAAGCGAACGCGGCCGGCCACACCGGCATCGTCGTCGCGCTTACCGCAACGGAATCCGCGGCGGGACGCGCGTAGATGCCGGCAGCCACGATCGCCAGCAGCGCGACGATCTTCAGCAAGGTCAAGGCGCCTTGCAGCCGGTTCCCGGCGCGCGCTCCCAGGGCGTTCACGACTGCCAGGATTGCGATGACCGCGGCCGCGACGATTGCGGGCCACATGCGAAGCCCGGTAAGCGAAAGAAAATACCCCGCAAACAGTACGGCGGCCGCCGCAATTCCGCCGCTGAACGAGGCCAGCAATCCGGTCCAGCCATACGCGAATCCGACGATGGGATGAAAAGCGTCGCGCAGATACGCGTACGGTCCACCACCTTTCGGAAGGCGCGCGCCGAGTTCGCCCAGGACGAACGCGCCGCACAGCGCGACGATGCCGCCGGCCAACCACACTGCCGGCACGAAAGCCGCTGCCGGCAGACGTTGCGCGACGACCGCCGGCGTCCGAAAGATTCCCGAGCCGACGACGCTCCCGACGACGATGAGCGCCACGTCGTAAAGCCCGAGGTGGCGCGGTAGCGCCGGCGAGCGCACGGGTTAGACCGGCGTTTCGCCGATTACCGTCGCGCGGCGAACCAGCCGGCGCGCCGGAAAGTAGTCGGCCAGCGCGCAATGCTGCGTCCAGCGATTGTCCCATATGGCAACGGTACCCGCGCTCCATCGCCAACGCACTTGAAACTCCGGCGCGCTCATATGCTCGAAGAGGAAGCGCAGCAACGCTTCGCTCTCGCGCGCGGAGAGGTTTTCGATATGTGAGGTGAAGTCTTGATTGACGAAGAGCGCTTTTCGTCCGGTCGCGGGATTGGTGCGCGCGACGGGATGCGACACCGGCGGATGCGCCGCATAGATGGCCTCGCGGCGGTTTTCCATCCCGAGCGCAGAAAAACGATCCGGCGTGAAGTTCTTAGCGAAGGAATGGACCGCGCGCAGGCCGCCCACGAACTGCTTCATCGGGCCGGAAAGCGCTTCGTATGCCAGATACATGTTGGCCCATAACGTGTCCCCGCCGATTTCCGGTATTTCTTCGGCGTAAAGAACCGCGGCCTTGGGCGGCTTCGCGAGATACGTTACGTCTGTGTGCCACCGGTCGCTGTTGGCACGCCGCGCCGCGTCGTGCTCCAACACCATAATTTCCGGAGCGCTCTCGTGACCCGGATAGAACGGATGGAGGTAGAGCGGACCGAAACGCGCGGCAAGGTCGCGCTGCTGCACGGGCGTAAGCGATTGATTTTGGAAGAACAGCACGAGGCGGTCGCCGAGCGCCCCTTCTAACTCGGCGATATCCGTTTCAGAGAGCGGCTCGCGCAAATCCACGCCTTCGACGACGGCGCCAATGCCCGGCGTGAGCGGTGTCGTCTTCACTCCGTTGTCCTCATTATGGTGGGAGCGGCGCCCAGGCGTGCACGCCGTCGTCTGAAATCGACCACGGCCGCGCGCCGGTACGGCTGCGATAGTATCCCCCGTTCGTGCAGCCGCCGCCGGCGCCTATCGCCAACGCACAGAAATAGGCGCGTACGTAACCACCGTCCCACGACAGCGATTCGCGCATACATGCCGTCATGAACTGCGGATATGCGGTGGCACCCCAATCGGCTGCAAGCGTCACGTCCCAACCGGTAACGTCTTGGTGCTCGATGCGCGCGCGATAGAGTTTGCATCCGCTTGCGCCCAAGATGAGCGGGTCAGCGTGCCCCGGGAGGTGCACCACAATCAAGTTCTTGCCGAAGCGCGCACGGTCTTCGTTGGAAATCACGTAGGGAACGTGCGCGCATGCGCTCGCGGCGACTGTCAGAACCAGTACGATTGCGGCGGCGCGTACGGATCGCATCGCGTTTCCTAGACACGAAATTCGTCACATCGGTGGACCAATGACGATCCAGGTCTTCCCTTGATAGCGCTGCACGAGCACGACCGTCCCGGTGCTTCCCTGACCGACGAGGAAGGCGTCTTCGGATTTTTCCATGCCGGGCTGGACGACTTCTTGCGCGGCCGGAAGATGTGCGCGATACCAGGATCGCACCGTCGTGAAGTCGTCGGCCGTCGCGTAGGTTTTCGCTTGCGCGGGCGGAGTCTTGAAACCAACGCCTGAAGGCCGCTCCGACGCGACGGCACCCGGATAGACGGGAGGAGCGGTTCCGGCGTTTCCATCGCTCGGGCTTGGCGATCCCACGCGCCCCGCCTCGGCGCACGCCGACGTCGTGCCGCCAAACATCACTGCAAGGCCGCACGCGGATGCGAACATGCGGCGGTTATCGTGCGGAACGCCTTCGACGAAGGCGTAGTCTTGAGCGGTCCCGCGCGGGTGGCGCCGACCGATGTAGGCGATGTAGAATTTCGCGCGCGTGAAGCGGTTCGGACCCTGTGCTTCGCCACCGCAGGAGCGGTCCAAATCGTCTTCGTTCGGATTCGTGTCGGCGGTCCCCATGAGATAGCTAACGTGCCGGGTGGCGTACCGCGATTCGAGTTGCGCAGACGTCCCGGTAACGTAGCGCGGTGCGCCCTTCAACCCGTATCGCCATTGGTCGAAGTCCGGACAGTTCGACTGCGGAACCGGGCGCCAATCGGTGAAGTAAAAATACGATGATGGATTCGAAACAACGAGATGCACCGGGATTCGCGCGCCGGAGTCGAGCCCCGCAGATTTACCGACCGCCGCGTAACGCTGGACGATTTGGCCGCCCGCGGAGTGTCCGGCGATCACGATCTCGCGAAGTTTCGGAAAGCGTTCGATATCCGACAAACGCGCAACGATCGCATCGAAAACCTCGTACGTGCTGATCGGCGCGGGTGCCACCGCATCCGAACCGCCGGGCCACGTTCCCTTCCAGTACAGCGTGCGCGGTGAAACGGAATGACCGGCCAGATCGTCCCGTTCGACGAACTGCGGAGCGATGACGAGCGTGTCGCGCAACGCATGCGCGGCATCGGCGGCAATCACGCCCGTATCGTAGTAGTAGTCCGCGTCGCGCAGTACGCCGTGCACGACGACAATCGCGCGCGTGACCGACGCATCTCCATCGAGGGACGACGTTCCGAAGTACCGCGCGTACCCGCTGCCGAGCGGCGTGGTCACCAGAAATTGGCGATCGGCGAGGCGCCCGGAGTTGTCGGGTTGCGGCGTCGTCGTTACGGGGACGACGACGCTCAAAAGCAGAGGAGCCAGTAGGGCGCTGACGAGTTGATGCACGAGCGATTCTTTCGGGCCGTCGCGGCTGCATCATCCTGCCCGAAGCGGGGACGTCTCGATCGGCGGCAAAAGGCGACATCGTGCATCGGCGCGTCTTCGCAATCGTACTCTCGGCGATCTCCGCCCTTGGCGTGCCGGGTTGCAGCGCGCCGGTCATCCCGAACGCTTTCCGTGAGACATCCGGCGCTGCCGAGCGCGCGTGCCGTCCGATTTTTTATCCACCGAGAGGCGCGGTCAAGCCACGCCGGATTGTTTTACGCGGTCCGGGACTGGTGTTCGGCGGAGGCGGGCTCGACGTCGACGGCGAGTTCGTATGGATTCACGATACGGTCGTTGGATCGCACGCGCGTCGGGACGGCGATCTCGTCATCTTACGGGCAAGCGGAGACAACGACTACGATCGTTACATCTACCGTCTGGCGCCCTACAACTCGGTACGAACGCTCTTGCTGCCGGATTGCTCGTCTCCGAAGGTGCTGGCCGCGGCGGCAGCCATCGTCAGTGCTTCGTCGGCCGTGTTCTTCGCCGGGGGAGATCAGGCCGACTACGTTGTGTGGAAGGGAACGCCGATTCAAACAGCCGTGCAGGGCGTTTACGATGAGGGAGGCATCGTCGGAGGCACCAGCGCCGGCGAAGCGATCCTCTCCGAATACGTCTTCGACGCGCTCCACGATAACCGGTTCGACGCGACGTCGAAAAACGCGGTTCGCAATCCCTACGAACGGTTGATCAGCTTTACGTACGATTTCCTGCGCTTCCCGGCTGCCGCCGGCGCCGTCGCCGACATGCATTTCGTTACGCGGAACCGCTTCGGGCGCACGGCAGTTTTTATGGCGCGGCAAATCGCGGACGGGAAGGTTGGCGGAACGCATCCCGAGGTGCGTGCGATCGCCGTCGACGAAGCGAGCGGACTCGTCGTCGACCGGCACGGAATGGCGACGCTGTTGCTGCAAGGCAAAGGCGGCTCGGCTTTTTTGATTCGAGGCGGTGCGGCGCGCGCGATCGAGCCCGGCAAGCCGTTCGTGTCGGGACGGATGACCGTCACGAAACTGAGCCGTCAGGGCGAGCGCTTCGATCTCGCCGCATGGTGCGGGAGCGAACCCACCTACGACGTAACGGTCGATGGAAGGCGCCCGTACGGCGAGATCTACTCACCTCTCGATCCGTACACACCTCCGCCCAATAGCCGAATACCGAAGTGTAAAGGAAGCTCTGATTTATCTCAAATCTAGGAAACGAGGGCCGAAGTTTACTATGGTAAACGAGGCCCGAGTTGACAACGAGTTGAGGTAAATCAGAGCTTCCTTAGATTGGGCCCATCGCTTTAGACAATAGCTGACAAGCGTCGGCGCCGACTTCTTTCGTAATGAGATCGTTGAGGAGCGCGTTCATCCGGAGAATCGTTTCTTGGTTCTTTCCGGGATCGAGCGCAAGATTCCGCACTTCGCCCGGATCGTTTTGCAAATCGAAGAGCTGAACGTCGTTGTTCTTCAGAATCTCGTCCAGCGTCGTCGGTATGTTACAGGCAGTCGGCGCATAGTAGCGACCGAATTTGTAGCGTCCGTCAAAAGCCAGTGCGAGCAAACCGCGTTTGGTCAAATTCGCTTGCGCTAACGGCGGAGAAGGTTGGCCCCGGAACTGCGTGTCCATCGTTTTGTTTAGGAAATCGCCGTCGACGGTTGCCGGCCCAACGTAGTTAAAAAGAATCGCCGGACGTATCTGCGTGAGACGCGCGCCCTCGGGGTCGTCGAGCAGCGGCGAAAAGTCGTGGCCGGGCAGCGCCGTCACGGCGGGCGGCCGTTTCGAATCCGGTAATCCGGTGAGTCCGACGAACGTGGGGAGAAGGTCGAGGTGACTGGTGAGCGCCGAGCACTTCGTGCCCGCCTTTGCAGTGGGGTGCGCAACGATGAGCGGCACGTGGACGTTTTCCTCGTAGACGAACGGGCCTTTGCCTTTGAGGCCGCCGTGGGCTCCTCCCATCTCGCCGTGGTCTGCCGTAAAGATTACAACGGTATCCCGCCACAAATTCATCTCGTTCATGACGTCGACGATCTGCTGGATGCCGCGGTCGACGTCTTGAATGGCGTTAAGGTAGTAGTTGTAAAAGATCGTCCACATGTCTTTGCGATCGGTCGGAATGGTCCCAGACCAGCCGTCCCAGCCCTTTTTGTACTCTGACAGCGCATTCGGCATGCCCGGCGCGGCAAGCGATTCGTCGAGACTTGCCGGCAGCGTGAACGCCCATTTTTTATCGTAGATCGTGTTCGCCGGTGGGGGCGGCACGGCAGAGGGAATGACCGGAATCTGGACAGGCGGCTGCCCGGGAACGTTACCGTCACCGTACATGATGTCGTGCGGATTGACGAAGCTCGCCACCATAAAGAATGGCTGGCCGCTCTTTCGCGCTTCCGGACCGGCTTCGCGCAAATAGCGCGCACTCTCGCCTGCGATGAAGAGGTCGTTGTCGTAGCCGCTGTCGGGCGTGCTGCCGATGTCACCGCCGGAGCCGAATTTATCGAAGCCATAGGCTTGGGCTGCGTCGCTGTAGTTTACGCTAGGTTTCGGATCCAGAATCTCCTGGTCCATTTCGAATTTTCCGAAATAGGCGGTTTTATAGCCCATCCCTTTCAGCACCGATCCCATATTCGGCATCTTCGGATCCAAGCTGTGCACGAACGAGAATTGCATTTGGTCGATGACACCGGTGACTTGAGGCGGCTGGCCCGTGAGAAACGACGCTCTGGAGGGCGAGCACTGCGCGGTCGAGATGTAATGCTTCTGAAACGTGACTCCGCGTTCGGCCATCGCGTTCATCGCGGGCAACGAATAGTCGGAATCTGCGAGCAGTTTTTCGACTCTTTGGTCGACGATGATGAAGACGATGTTATAGGGCGGCTTGCCGGCAGGTCCGGTCGCGATCGATCGGCTATGCGAGGTCTGCGCGGCCGCGTATTCGGGGATCCGCATCACCCCGAGGCCTGCCAAGACCTGCGCGCTTCGCGTAAGAAACTTACCTCTCGTCTTGCTGGACGATTCCTCGCGCTTCATCTACGTCGCCCTCTCCCTTCGACAACACGCGCGGTTCTACGCTCGACCATCGGGCGCAAAACGTCGCTACGGCGCCCGAGGCTTTCGCGTCCGCGCATGGGCACCCCTGGGACGATGACAATGACGACGCTACGGGGAAACGAGCACGAGTGTTTTCGTCAACTGCCGTAATCGCGCGGTGATCGTCCACCTCGTCGACGGAACATACGAACTCTTCCGCCACTTCTACGGATTGCGCCGCTTCAACAACGGTGAGGATCGCCGGTTCGGAGCCGCCGTTGGCGTATGCAACACGATCCTCCAGATGATCGACGAGGGCGCGACGCATGTCGGAGTGGCGACCGATCACGTCATCGAGTCGTTCCGCAATGCCCTCTGGAGCGGTTACAAAACCGGAGCCGGCATCGAGCCGGCGTTACGCACGCAATTCGAACCGCTCGAAGATGCGTTAGATGCAATGGGGATCCAGGTGTGGGCGATGGTCGAACTCGAGGCCGACGATGCGCTCGCCTCCGCCGCGGCCATAGCGTCGAGAAATTCACGCGCGGAAAAAATCTGCATTTGGACGCCGGACAAGGATCTCGCGCAATGCGTGCGTGAGGACCGCATCGTGCAGGTGGACCGGCGTAGCAAGCTCGTGCGCGACGCCGCCGGCGTGCGGGCAAAGTTCGGTGTAGATCCCGAACTCATCCCGGATTACCTTGCGCTCGTTGGAGATTCCGCGGATGGTTATCCCGGCATCGCCGGCATCGGTGCCAAAGGCGCGGCGCTTCTCCTCGCACGCCATGGTCCGATCGAACGGTTTCCACCCGAGGTTCTCGGCGATCGCCGCCCTCTCGCGTTGAAGTTCAAAGAGCTGGCAACGCTTCGAACCGACGCGGCACTTTTTTCGAACGTCAATGAGTTGGCGTGGCAGGGGCCTACGTCGCGATTCTCGACCGTTTGCAAGCGGCTCGACGCCCCGAACCTCCTTGCACGCGCGACGAAATTGCAAAAGGCGGACAACGCGTCGGTCCGCAGGAACTCTAAACGATAATGAAAGTATCGATCGCGCTCGTTTTTGCTACCGCGCTCGCTTGTTCGGCTACCGGCTGTTCGTCCACGGCGACGACCGTGCCGATGCCGACGTCCGCGCCGGCTATCTGCACGAGCTTCGTTCTCACCGGGCATCCGTCGTATCCGCCGGTGGCTTGGAAGAGCGCCGGCACGCTAACCGGCGGCGGCATCGACGTCGTCGCGCGCCTGGCAAACGCAAACGGGATAAAGATGCGCGTCCTTGCGCAGGATACTTGGGAAGACGCGCAGCTCGCGGTGCGCGGAGGTCACGCCGACGCGATCGTCGGAATTTATAAGACGAAAGAGCGCCAGGCGTACTTCCACTATCTATCGCCGCCGCTCGCCCCGGACCCGTCCGCCGTCGTCATTCGTAGCGGCGAAAGTTTCACGTATAAGGACTGGGACAGCCTCATCGGCAAACGCGGTGTTCTGGGAGCAGGTGAGTCGTACGGTTCAGCGTTCGACGAATTCCTGGCTGCAAAGCTCACGACGTATCGCGTAGCCACCCTCGCCGACGTCTTCTCGGAGGTGCTCGCGAGCAAAGCCGACTACGGACTCAGCGGCTACTACGCCGCAGTGACGTCATCTCCGCCGGGCATTGTGTTTGCGAGTAAGAACTTCGTCACCGAAGGCCTCTACCTCGCTTTTGGTAAGCAGTCGCGCTGCGGTTTCGCGCTCGCGAGTGCCTTCTCGGCCGGCATCGCGCAGATGAGAGCCGATGGCACGATCGATCGTATTTTTGCGCGTGAGCTCAAACGCTACGAACGAACCCATCCGCGCTAACGGCTAGCTCGCTTTGCGAGAAGCGGCGTCCTCGGCGCGGCGACGCCGCGAAGAATCCAGCGGGGTCAGCATTGTTTGCAAGCCGCCGACGACGGTAATCGGAATTCCGTTGTGGAAAACCATCCTAAACCTCCCTTCCCATTGTTCGAATTTTCATCCACTCATATAGACCTATCCAAAGACGGAAAAGTTTCGCTGTCGTAACGCGCAAATTCGTGCTTGGCGGCCTTTAACGGGCGACTATTGTCGGGCGGCGCCGCCGGCTGAAAACCGCGGAATTCGGCGTCTGGAAAATCGACCGGATATGCTTCGGTTACAGCGTCAATAGGGATGCCGCAAATCGCAATGGCGAGCGCCGCATTTGACGGCGGCGCCGAGGAGGAAGTCGTAGCGTCGTAGGCGGAGTCGACCGAATGCCAGCCGGAAACCGTTACGGTCGTGCGGAGCGTTGGGTATGAACGATGACGATTCGGCGAAGCGCGCCGCAGGCTACGCCGCGGTCGACCGCTACGTTACGGACGACGCGTGTATCGGCTTAGGCACCGGAACGACGGCGTATTGGGCGGTCGAACGCGTTGGCCGGCGCATCGCCAACGGCGAGCGTATCGCGGCGGTCGCGACGTCGACGGCGACCGAAGCGCTGTGCCGCAAATGGAACATTCCCGTACTCACACTTCTCGAGCGGCCGATGACCGTCGCGATCGATGGCGCCGACGAAGTCGCTGCCGACTGGTCGCTCACGAAAGGCGGCGGCGGCGCGCTCTTTCGCGAGAAGGCAGTCGCGTTGTCGGCGCAGCAATTCGTCGTCATCGTAACGGGACGCAAGCTCGTCGAGAAGCTTGGCGCATTTCCCCTGCCGGTTGAAATCGTGCCCTACGCGGCGCCCTACGTGCAGCGCGAAATCTCGCGCGCCTTTTCCGATCTTACGATCGTACGGCGCGGCACCGAAGACGTTCCCTACGTCACCGATAACGCCAACTGGATTTTCGATTGCCACTTCGGAAGCATCCAGGATCCGCGCGCCGTCGACGAAACGTTGCGGGGAATTCACGGCGTCGTCGCGACGGGAATCTTTTCCGGCATCGCCACCGACGTTATCGTCGGCGAAGCCTCCGGAACGGCCCGCTCGCTCTCGCACCGGGATGTTTCTTCATGAGTGGGCCGACCCGCGCGCGGTTTCTGTCGACCGCCGCAGCCGCGGCGGTTCTTCCCTATGTCGAATGGATACGGCCGGTTGCGGCCCAGCCGCCGCCGGCGAAGCTCTCCGATATCGAGCACATCGTCATTCTCATGCAGGAGAACCGGTCATTCGACCATTACTTCGGCACGCTGGCCGGCGTTCGCGGATTCGGCGACGCGCACGCTCCGCTGCTGCCCGGCGGGCGGACCGCGTTCTATCAACCGGATCCGCGTTCGTCCGAAGGCTATTTACTCCCGTTTCACCTCGACACGCACACGACCAGCGCGCAGCGGCTGCACGACCTCAGCCATGCGTGGAACGTTCAGCATGCGGCGTGGAACGATGGGCGACTCGACCGTTTCGTCGAAGCGCACTACCGCAGCAACGGTCGCAGCGCGCCGCTTACGATGGGCTATTACAAACGTGAGGACATTCCGTTCTACTACGCGCTCGCCGACGCGTTTACGGTCTGCGATGGATACCATTGCTCGGTGCTCGGACCAACTAACCCAAACCGCTACTATTGGATGACCGGCTCGATCGACCCGACGGGGAAGTATGGCGGTCCCGCAACCGAAAACAGCGGCGGACGCTATGCGTGGGAAACCTACGCGCAGCGCCTTCAAAACGCCGGCATCTCGTGGCGGATATATCGCCCCGAATCCTCCATCGAGTTTCCCGTCGGTCTCGATGTGATTCTGAACTTCGCTGCCTTTCAAGATCTTCCAACGACGTCACCGCTCTACGAGCATGCCGTCAAAGTTCGTCCGGTCGAGACGATGCTCGAGGATATTCGCAGCGGAAATCTTCCGCAGGTCACCTGGATCGTTCCGCCTTACGGACTCTCCGAACACCCCGACATGCTCCCGGCCGCCGGCGAGAACTACGTTCGCCGAATCCTCGAAGCGTTCTGGTCGAATCGCAAGGTTTGGTCGCGTACCGCGTTCGTCATCGTCTACGACGAGAACGACGGCCTCTTCGACCACGTGGTGCCACCGACGCCGCCGCCGGGAACACCCGGCGAATACGTCAACGGCGTGCCCATCGGACTCGGTTTTCGCGTACCTTGTTTGGTCGTCTCGCCGTTTTCGCGCGGCGGTTTCGTCTGCGGCCAAACGTTCGATCACACGTCCACCCTGCGCCTGATCGAAGCGCGTTTCGGCGTCGAAGTTCCCAATTTGACGGCGTGGCGGCGTGGAACGTGCGGCGATTTGACCGGCGCCTTCGGTTTCGGCGAAGCCGCCGATACCAGCATTCCACAACTCCCTCAGACGGCCCAACCGCTCGCCGAGATCGAACGGCGGGTCGCCGAGCTTCCGCGTCCGGCCGCACCGCAGATTCAAACCATGCCCAAGCCTGAAACAACGGGAATCGTCCGCCGCCGGCGCGCGTAGGTCAAACGCTCGAAGGCGTCAGCCTTTCGGATTCGCCGCCGAGTTCAGGGCCCGATTACGGACGGCAACGAGAAACTGCATCGGCGTCAGAAACCCGGGCCGCCCTTCAAGTGAATCGAGGACGTTCCAATCATCGCCCGCGCAATCAGTCTCCATAAGCGCGACGAATTCGGCGAGCACCTCCGTCGCCTTGCGCGCGACTTCCTCGCAGTGCGCAGGTATGGAGAATGCAGGCCCGCGCCAGCCGCACGAGCAGATGAGTTCGTCGATTTCATTTGACCCGTAGACCGGCCGGTGCTCTACACTGACTGCAATGGTCTTTGCTTCCATGCGGCTGCTTTTACCCGCAAAAACCGTATTCTTAGCGCGTGAGCTCCATTTCGATAGCTTCGCGCAGACGAGGGTCCCCGGGGGCGACGTCGGGCGAAAACCGGGCAACGACGGAGCCGTCGCGCGCGATGAGGAACTTTTCGAAGTTCCAGAGCACCTCCGGCTCGGGATTAGGCGTCATGCCGTACCCACTGAGCTCCTCACGAAACCCATCGCTCGCCTGCGCCTTTGGAAAACGCGCGACCAGCTCGGCGTACAGCGGATGCTTGCTATCGCCGGCGACGACGATCTTCGAAAACATTGGAAAATCGACGGAGTATCGCTCGGTACAGAAAGCCGAGATCTCGGCGTCGTCACCCGGTTCCTGCGCTCCGAAATCGTTGGAGGGAAAGCCCATCACGACGAGTCCCTTGTCGCGGTACTCCTTGCTCAGTGCTTCCAAGCCGCCGTATTGCGGCGTGAGTCCGCACTCCGACGCCGTGTTCACGAGAAGGAGCACGTTCCCGGCGTACTCGCCGAGCGTCGTCTCGCGTCCGTCAATGGTTGCAAGCGGGATCTGCAGTAAATCAGTCATGGGACGCCTGCCTTCGGCGGGGGCCGGCACCCTACCCTCGACGCCCCGTCCGAAACAAAGCATTCGGCATGCCGTACGTGCGCCAATGGAGATTCTGACCGAAGCTCTGAGTAAGAACTATCGCGAGATCGCTGCAGTGCGAGATTGTACGCTGCGGTTGGAGCCCGGAGTTCTGGGATTGCTCGGGCCAAACGGCGCGGGCAAATCGACGCTGATGCGTATGCTGGCGACGGTCACGAAGCCCACCAGCGGAACGATCCGCTTCGACGGAACCGACGTCGTCGCACAGCCGGGCAAGTTGCGCCGAGTGCTAGGGTATCTGCCGCAGGACTTCGGCATCTATCCGCATCTCTGCGCGACCGAATTCCTCGAATATATCGGCGCCCTCAAAGGCATCCCACGCCGGCAGCTTCGCGCGCGCATCGGCACGTTACTCGAGCTTCTGAACCTCACGCATGCCGCGTCGCGGCCCCTGGGCGGCTTCTCGGGCGGCATGCGCCAGCGTGTCGGGATCGCACAGGCACTGCTCAACGACCCGCAAGTCTTAATCGTCGACGAGCCGACGGCGGGATTGGATCCGGAGGAACGCGTGCGGCTTCGCACGCTGTTGTACGAGATGGCGCGCGACCGCATCATCATCTTCTCGACGCACATCTGCTCCGACGTCGAAAGCATCGCGACGCGCATTGCCATCGTCAATCACGGGAAGCTGTTAGCCCACGACGCTTTCTCGAGGCTTCTCTTGCCTTCGGAATCGTTGGAGGGGTGCTACTTGCGCGTCATCTCGGAAAGTCGCGCCGCGGCGTGAGCGGCCTTTGGCCAATGTACGCACTGGTACGTGCCGATTTTTTCGAACGTACGCGGCGCTACGCGTACGTCGCGACGATCGCCGCTACACTCTTGATGGGCACCCTGCTGCTCCCGGCCCATAACGCGGGCTACCAGACGTTTCTGGTCGACAACTATTGGGGGATTTATAATTCCGCATGGGTCGGCGCCAGCTCCGCACTGCTGGCGGCAATGCTGCTTTCGCTCTTCGGTTTCTATTTAGTCAAGACCGCCGTGACGCGCGATCGCACGACGCGGGTCGGGGAAATCATCGCGACCACGCCGCTCAGCCGTTTCGAATACTCACTTGGAAAGGCGCTTAGCAATTTTTTGGTGCTCGCGACGATGGCGGCGATCCTCTTCGTTACGGCCATCGCAATGCAACTGCTGCGCGGCGACAGCACCTCGGTGAATATCACGCAAATCGGCGCGCCCTTTGCTTTGGTGGTCTTGCCCGTGATCGCGGTGGTTGCGGCAGTCGCCGTCTTCTTCGAGATGGTGCCGTGGCTGCGCGGCGGATTCGGCAACGTAGCCTATTTCTTTTTGTGGACGGCTTATCTCGGCTGGAGTTTTCAGGCGAACCTGCGGGCGCCATGGTGGCGGGATCTGCTCGGCGGGAATCTGATCGTCGGGAAAGTCTTTTCGGCGATATTACGCATCGATCCACGCGCGCGGCGCGACTCGATTGAACTTGGCGCGGTGTTCGGCGCGACGGCGCGCCGCAGTTTTGAATTCTCAGGATTTATTTGGACGGCCGGCGACGTCGCAGGCCGCTTGATGTGGCTCGTCGTCGCGATCTGCATCGTTGCCGTAGCCGCCCTGCTCTTCGACCGTTTTTCAAAGGTTGCACGCAGCTCGGAAGCGCGCCGGCGCGGCAGCGCTGCTGCGCGTTGGAGTACGGCGTTCGAGCGCTATACGGCGCCGGTGGTCGACGTGGTCTTTGCCAGTGACTTCGGCACAATCGTGCTTGCGGAGCTTCGCCTGCTCGTTCGGGGATTGAGTTTCTGGTGGTACGTCGTTGCCGCCGGGTTGTGGGTGTTCCAGCTGCTGGCCGGAGCCAAAGAGCAAAGCCTCGCCGTCGGTTTGGCTTGGATTTGGCCGATGCTGCTCTGGTCGCAACTCGGCGCGCGCGAGCCTATCTACGGCACGGAGCAACTGATCTATCCTGTTCTCCATCCGATCCGGCAATTTATCGCGCAGTGGTTCGCCGGAGTCGTGCTCGCGCTGTTTGTTGCCGGAGGCGCGCTGATTCATTTCGCGGCAACCGGCAATCCGAGCGGCATCGAGGGTATCGTTGCCGGTGCCTTTTTCGTTCCGACGCTCGCTTTAACGTGCGGCGCACTCTCCGGTACGACGCGCCTCTTCGAAATCGTCTACCTCATCCTGTGGTATCTGGGACCGATGAATCGCACCGCGCTCGACTTTTCGCAAGGTGCTAACGCACCTGGCTTCACGGCTGCATCGCTCGGTCTGCTTGCGCTGGCAATCGGCGCACGCAAGCTTCGCCTGCGATACGCTTAGCCGCTCCCGGCATAGGAATTTGCCCGCGAAGGCGCCCATGCGGTAGAGTTGACCGGTCGAATGGAGCCGAGCCGGCTAGTTCGAGAGGAGGGCGTTTTGAACGTTCAGTCGCCGCGGCTACGCCATATTCTGGCGTTCGTTGCCTTCGCGTTTACCGGTGCATCGCTATGGGCGGGTTGCGCTTCAATGGGGACCCCCGCGAGCGCGATCCCATCAACAGCGACGGCCCGTTCCATTGGCGGGCCGTCGCCGAACGAACGCACGTATCCCGATGTTACGATCCCAGTGACAACGTTGAACGACTTCGGCCCTGGGTCACTGCGAGAGGCGATTCTTACCGTCAACCACCGGCAGGCGGCTCGAGCAACGATTACCTTCGCCGTGAGCGGCTCCATTCGGCTGGTCAGCGATTTTCCGGTCGTGAGCGCTCGCGTTACGATCGATGGAACGACCACTCCCCAGTATGCGGGGGAACCGCTCGTCGAAGTAAATGCAAACGCACATCGTGGGGTGGTTTTCGGGCCTGGGTCGACCGGGGCAAAACTCCTCGCCCTCTCGATAACGAATGCAATCGGAAACGGCGTGACGCTCAACGCCGGATCGATTACGCTCAACCTCGACTATATCGGTCTGCGTCGGAACGGCACCGCGTCGCGCAATGGCGGCGACGGCATCTACGTTTCCGCAAAGTCGTCAAAAAACCGCATCGGGATCAACCTTTCTGGGGCGTCGGGCGCGCTCGGGAACGTCGTTTCGGGGAACGCGGGTAACGGCATAAGCCTCCACGGCTCCTCGGCAAACGTCATCGCCGCCAATCGGATCGGAACCGACGTAAACGGCAAACACGCGATACCCAACGCCGGAAACGGCATTCTGCTAACGGCGGCTTCCACCGGCAACGAAATCGGCGGAACGAGGTTTGTCGACAGCGCGACCGGGCAGGCGAACAACCCGACCGGAAATAAGGGAACGACGACGCCGGTTTTTGTGGTTCCTCCCGACGGTAACCTGGTTTCAGGGAATGCGAAAAACGGCATTCTCATCAACAAAGACTCGCAAGCGAATACCCTCAACGGCAACTTCGTCGGAACGAGCGCCGGCGGAGACTCCGCAATTGCCAACGCAGCAGACGGCGTGCGCATCGTCTACTCTCCGGGCAACGCACTAATCGGCTGTAAGTTCCGCAACAATCCGTTCGTTTACTACAACGTTCTCAGTGGAAACCTGGGAAACGGACTGCACGTCACCAACTCCGACGACGTCATCGTTCAAGGCAACTTTTTCGGCATCGGCGCGAACAACACGAACATCGTCACCAATAAGCGTGATGGGATTCTCATCGACGGATCGTCGGCCAACACCCAAGTCGGCGGCGTCATTCCGCTGGGTAACGTTTCGGCCGGCAACGTGCGCAACGGCATCGAGGTGGCTGGAACGGCGGCCGGTTTCATAACCTTCAATACGTTTGGCGGGCTCCTGGCCTTTAAGGGCGCCGCCCCGAACGGAAACGACGGCGTGCTCATCACGGCAACGGGCGGGAAACAGACGGTTCGCACCAACGTCCTTTCCGGAAATGGAAATAACGGACTGGAAATCGGCGGAGACGCGTCGGGAGTGACGGTCGGACCAGACATCATCGGCCTTAGCACGCAAGGTAATGCGCTATTGCCGAACGGCGGCGATGGCGTGCTCATCGACGGCACGGCACACGACAACACGCTCGGCGACTACTATCAGTCGGTTATTCCGCAGAACACGTTCTCGGGCAATCTTGGATACGGCGTTGCAGTTACGGATAGCGCTCACGATAACACCATTATCAACACTTTTATCGGTATCGACGTCGCAGGAACTGGGCCGCTCTCGAATCAGCACGGCGGCATCTTCGTCGGAGGCTCTGCGATACGCAACGTTATCGGAGGCTCGTCATCCGATCCCAGCAAGCCACTGAAGAACATCGTCAGCGGCAACGTGGGTAACGGCGTAACCTTGGACAAGTCGAGCAGCTATACGTCGATCATCGACAACTGGATTGGCTTGAATCGGACGGGGAAAAAGGCGCTGCCGAACTCCGGGCATCCGATCGTCGTGAAACCCGGCAGCCTCCACAACAAAATCGCCGGCAACGTGACGTGTTGTAACTAATATCGCGCTGAAGGTTGTGCTGCACTCTCGCCGGATCGCTACGGTTTTCGTTGCGACCGCCGCCGTTTGCACCTGCATGCCGATGGCTGTATCCGGTGCGCGTTTTCCGAACGCCGTCGAAAGGACGTTTGTCGTCACCGGGGACGCTGCGAAGTCGGTGGCGCTGCTGCTCGGCATGCGGGCGTCCGGATCGTCCTCCGCCTCACTTCCGCTCGATAAAGGTGTGGCATGGGCGGTGTATCTCCTCAAACAAGATACGAAGACGCCCCTGTACAACGGCGACGGACCACCGCGCTCGAATCGCGTAACTTTCTCGGCTTCTCCGCTTCCCACTCTGACGCTGGCGCCTTACTGGCTCGATCTTGCGACCGCTCTTCCTAACTCGCAACCCGGATACTATTCGTTCAGCTCACCATTTATCGCCGAAGACCTGAAGGCGAGCGATTCGTGGACGCAGATGTTGAAGCGCCTCAAGCACGAATCTGGCTGGGATAGCAAGCGATTCCCGCAGTTTCAACGATGCTTTACGTCGCTCGACAAGACTGAACTCTGCGTCGCGGTCTACGGCAATAAACACTACGCCGACAACGTCGAACGAAACGGTTACATGGAGACGATCGCCATCCACTCCACGTGAATCACTCTACGTAGTAGACTTGACCGGTCTGAGCACCTTCGACGCTCTTGGCGAATGCCAGGGCGACGCGCTTGCCCGGGACGCCTTCGCTGCCTGGGAAGTAGGGGCCGTACGCTTCCATCGATTCGCGCAGTACCGTCGGACTAACGACGTTGATTCTCGTTCCGGCGGGAAATTCGAGTGCGGCCGAACGCACGAACGATTCGAGCGCACCGTTTACGAGCGCGGCGCTCGCGCCGTACCGGATGGGATCCTTGCTGAGCGTGCCCGCCACGAGCGTCACAGAACCTCCGGCGTTCAGGTGCTTCGCCGCCTCTAAAGCGAGATGGACCTGGCCCATCAGTTTATTGCCGATTCCGACCTGAAGCTGTTCGGGAGTCATCTCGAGCAAGGGACCGAAGTGCACGCTGCCCGCGGCGCTGACGACCGCGTCGACCTTGCCGATCTTTGCGAAAAGATTGCGAATGCTTTGGACGTCCGCGATGTCGACGTTGTGCTCGCCGTGCGACCTTCCCGCGGTAACGATTTCGTGCCGTTGATTGAGCTCGTCGACGATCGCGCTTCCGATCGTGCCCTCGGCACCGATAACGAGAATTTTCATACTCGCCGTGACCGGTGCTGCCGGGCTAGGGTTGCAGCTCCATGATGAGATTGGCTTCACGCTCGGCGGTGATGCCGGCTTTGAGCGGAGCGCTCTGCTCGCGGCTGCGATCCCAGCGCCACGTGTCGAGAATCGTGTCGTGCAGCGGACGAAAACGCAAGCCGCTCTCGATTGCGCGTTTCGATGAAATCGAGTCCCAGCCGCCCGCTTCATCGTCTGGAATCCACAGCGGCATCTCCGTCCACGGCTCGACTCCGTGCGCGTGCAGAAACGCCTGCGGCGCCCAGAGAAACTCGGCATCGCTGTGTAAGGCCGTACGGCAGGCGTCGAGCAGCACACCGAACGCAAGGCGATAGTCGGGTCCCGTCGCGTTGAACGTTCCCGTACGGCGTGCTTCGAGTGAGGCCACGATCCAGTCGCTGAGGTCGCGCACGTCAATGAACTGCACGGCACGATCCGGCGGCGCGGGCGCGAGCGTGCGCCCACCCGATCCGACTCGCCGCACCCAATACGTAAACCGATCGCTGGCATCGCGGGGCCCGACGATCAGCCCCGGACGCACGATAAAAGCGTTGCTGCCGAAGCGTTCGACCGCAGCCGATTCGCACTGGGCCTTGAGCGCTCCATACGCTTCCAGCGTTAGTTCGGTAGCGTTTGGATCGCCGTCGTCGAGCAGCGGTGCCGACTCGTCGGCGCCCTCGGGAACGCCGTCGCGATAGACGCTCGTACTCGAGATAAGCGTATAGATGGCGTTCGGGCTCGCCCGCAAGAGATGGCCGCACGACGCGCCGACGTCGCGCGGCAGGTACGCGCACGTATCGACGATCGCATCGTAGGACTCAGTAATCTTCTCGAGATCGTGCGCGCGATCGCCTGGGATGCTGACCGCGCCGAGCAGCCCGCTTGGCATCGTTTTCGCGCGGTGAAAGAGCGTGACGTCATGCGCTCGCGCGAGAGCGCGCTCGGCGACCGCCCGTCCCAAGAACCGCGTGCCGCCGATGATGAGTATGCGCATGCTGGAGCTGCCGTGAGATACGAGCTCAGACCGGGGGTGCCTGCTGGGCTTGGCAGGCAAGGCCACGGCTCCGAACGGAGAACGGAACGCTAAGGGGAGATCCCGATGCAGTATCGCATGATTCTCGTTCTCGCTTTGCTGGCGTCCGGTTTGGCCGGTTGTTCCCAACCGGCGAATCCGGCCGGCTTTGCACCCACGGCGGTGCGCGCAACGAAGACGTCGCAGTCTGCCGGCAAAATCCAGCATGTCGTCATCATCATTCAAGAAAATCGAAGTTTCGATAACATCTTCGCGGGCTTTCCCGGTGCCGACGCGCCCTTAACGGGTTTGCGTCACAACGGTAAGGTCGTGACGCTGCACCAAGCAACGTTGACCCAACGCCCCAACGTCGATATCAAGCACGACTATAAGCACTCGCAGATAGAGTACGATGCCGGAAAGATGGACGGCTTCGACGAGGACGTCTGGAATGACGGGCAGCCGGCAAAGACGTATCCTTACGCGTATCTGAGCCACAAGCAGGTCGCGCCGTACTGGGCGATGGCCAGTCAGTACACGCTGGCCGACCGCATGTTCCCCACGGTCTGGGGACCCAGCTTCACCGCCCATCTCGATCTGATCGCCGGCACGACGGTCGTAAGCCGGGCGCCGCTTCGGATCGTAAGCGAAATCGATTATCCATACAATCAAGACAATCCGAACTGGACGTGCGCCGCCCAGCCGCCGCCACCGTCGTACATCCTGGTGGACGCGAAGGGAACGATCTCCGAAACGGGAGGCGGCCCCGCGCCCTGCTTCACACAATTTCACACCATGGCGGACACGCTGGATACCGCCCACGTGTCGTGGCGATACTACGCACCCGCGCTTTCGACCGGAAGCGGTCAGTTGTGGTCTTCCTTCGCGGCAATCAAAAACATCTACAACGGACCCGATTGGACCAACGTCATCGCGCCGGAAACGACCGTGCTCAAAGATATCAAGAACGGAAAGTTACCATCCGTCGCATGGGTTGTGCCCAACGTGAACAACTCCGATCACGGCGGCAGCGGATCGGATACCGGCCCGTCGTGGGTTGCCGCAATCGTCAACGGGATCGGAGAAAGCGCCTACTGGAACTCTTCGGCGATCGTCGTCTTATGGGACGATTGGGGCGGATGGTACGATGACGCCCCGCCGCCGCAGTTGGATTTCATGGGTCTGGGCTTTCGCGTCGGGTGCATCCTCATCTCTCCTTACGCAAAAGCCGGGACGGTCTCACACACGCAATACGAATACGGCTCGATTCTCAAGTTCGTCGAGCAGACGTTCGGCGCGGCTTCGCTGGGTTACACCGATGCGCGGGCAACCAGTCTCAGCGACAGCTTCAATTTCGCGCAACGCCCCATCGTCTTCAAAAACATTCCGGCAAAGTATCCGCCCTCGTACTTCCTTAAACAACGCTCCCCGGGCAAGGTTCCCGACGACGACAATTGACCGATGAGGCCGGCCGGCGTGCACGCTCGCAGGAGCACGCGCCGTACCCAAGAACGGAATCTCGCCGGGCCTTCCTGTCGTTAAGAAAGGACTGCGTTGCTACGTATGTTTCGGAAAATACTGGTTGCGCTGCCGCTTGCGGCGCTGGTATTGTCGCTGACGTCGCTCTCCGCTTCGGCCGACGTGCACAAGTTCAAGGTCGACAACGTCGGCGGCCATCAGGTCGATCATCTGTATCTTTCGCCGATCAGCTCGAATAAGTGGGGACACGATCAACTGGGTCCCAATGAAGTGCTTGAACCCAACCACCACCTCACGTTTCACATAGACACGCTGTGCGAGATGGACGTGCGCGTCGTCTATCACGACGGGACCGTTCACGTGGATAAAGATATCGATACCTGCAAGTACAATCTCAGCTTAAAATACTGAGCGGAGGACATAGCGCTACGCTACTTTGGTGCCGGCGAACCGTCCGACCAGGATGGAGCCAGGATGACGATCGTCACGGGTTCGTACCGGCGAAACGTCGACGTTGCAGGTGAGAGGATGGGCGATCCCTTGAAGCCTGCGCCCCACGTGTTGAGCTGGTCCAAGGCGATGAACGGCATCACGTGGGGGCGCCACGGGCCCGCTACTCCATCGTTGAGATAGCCCTCCCTTGAGAGCATCAGCGCGAATGACCCCGGAGCCGGGTCAGTGAACTGACGATCGGCGTAGCCGGCCTGCGATTTCTTTGCAATCTCCGCGCGTGTGTCACCGGCCAGCGCCCATTTCGTCCGGGCGAGGTAAAACGGCAGCACGCTTTTCACGGCCAGCGGGTTGAAACACGACGGTCCGCGCCCCTTCGGATTCCAAAACTCGGGATCGTCTAGACCCGCCAACCACATACGCTCGACGAAGCAGACCCAGCCGTTACTTCCCTTTTCGGCGGCCGCATAGCCGCTCTTGGTAAGCACGAGCACCTCGGCGCCGGCGGAAATCGATGCCGGTGCCGCGCTACGCGCCATCTGGATTTCAGCGGCGCGGGGCATGAGGTATTGCGAGACCGGCGCCATCGTCGGATACGGATCGTTCGCCGGCACCTGGGCGTACGCGGGGCCGCTACAGGCAAGTACGACGATGAGGGTCGTGCAGGCGGTGTTTCGCATGATTGACCTCCAAAAGCTCCGCTTGAATAGTCGTATCGCAGTCCCGCGACCAACTGTGACGCCTCAGCCCAAAAACGAGGCTGGTCCGTCAGGTCCGCGCTTAGTGAATATCTACGAACGCAGTCAGCGAGTAGCTTTCCGGATTCACGTATATCGATCGAACCGGTTTCACGGGCCCTCGATCGGTGACGGGATACTTGCTCACCAAAGCGTACAGCGACCCGGACAGAGGATTTTCAGAAACGTACAGGTTCTTACGATACAAACGCATTTCGCCTCGGAACCAGTTTGCCGTCGGCTGAGGCTGAAACGTGCCCGCTGGAGCGACGTTCCCGCTTGCATCCGGAGAAAAAATGTCGACTTGATTGGCGTTGAAGTGGTTGTCCATGACGTAGATATCGCCGTGCGCTGAGATCTGAACGTCGGTTGGAATGTCGAACGTCGTGGCCGATCCGGTGATGACGCGAATCGGGGCAACGTCGCCATTGGCGTCGGAGGCAAACTCCAGCACCGACTTAGCCTTCGAATCGGCAACCCACAGATTACCCAGGGAATCAACGGTAATGCCGTACGGAGTTTTCAACTGCGTCGCGCTCCCAACGATCTTTCGAACCGGCTTTGAGGAGCTCGTAATGGGCTGGGCGTATACGACGATCGACGCCTTCGCATGACCCACCGCGTAGATTTCATTGTGCGCTCCGATGGCGAGCCCGGCAGGCCTTACGGCGTTGGAGACCGTTATGGTCGGTTTAACGTTCCCGCTCGCGCCCGGGGCGAACACGTCGAGATTCGTCTGCGCAACGTAGATGCGCCCTTTTGAGTCGACTGCGATTCCGACCGGCTCGTTGAGGTCTGTGTTCGAGCCTTGAATCTGAGATACGAACGCACCGTTGAGGCTGAAGACCGCAACCCGGCTATCGCGTTCGTCGGCGATGTAGACCTTTGGAGAGGCAACCGCTGCTTTCACGTGCGCCTGCGATTGAACCGACGAGGGGATTGAGGTTTGCGTTCCGGCGCTGCAGCCGGCTAACGACGCCGCCAAGACAACCAGACGCAGACGACTGGGGTGATAGAGAAACAACCGCATCATAAACATTGCTCCTTATGCATAGCGCTCGGGCCGTGGTGGTTCGTGAAGCTCCGCAGCGATTCCACCCGTAAAGCTGGGCGCGGACAGTCATCGGTAAGAGGACGAGACCGTCAGCGCCGCTGAACTCGAGCACATGAGAGCGTCGCGTAGTCCACGCCCGAGTCTCACGCAGCTGGTCGTCTATTTTCTCAAACTCGGAGCTACGGGATTCGGTGGACCCGTCGCGCTCGCAAACTATATGCGCGCCGACCTGTTCGAGCGCCGTAAGTGGTTCACGGAAGACGAATACGAGCAGGGGCTTGCGATCGCGACCGCGCTTCCCGGGCCGATGGCGTACAAGCTCGCTATCTACTGCGGGTACATCGCGCACGGCGTCGTGGGCGGCGTAACGGTCGGTTTCGCCTTCGCGATCGCGCCGTTTGTCTTAGTGGTGCTTGCCGCGTTCGTGTATACGCGCTACGCCGCATCAGATATAGTTCGCGGCCTGTTTTACGGCGTCGGCCCCGTCGTCGTCGCCCTTATTCTTAACGCATCGTTGGATCTCGGAGTGAAAACGCTCAAGCGGGAGGTTCCGGCCTGGATCGTCGCATTAGTCGCTCTCGCAGCGACGATCGCTCTGCAGCGTGAACTGACGATTATCTTCGTCCTTGCCGGCGTGCTCGGCATTTTTCTTTTCGCTCCACAGCCAAAGCCGCCGCCTGCAACGCCGGCCGCCGTAGGCCCTTCCCAGAAGGTCTCTGCCAACGCCCTGCCACTCCTTGCCGCCGCCGTGCCCGCGGCGGTGAACGGCATGGCATGGCAGCTCTTCGCGTTCTTCTTCAAGACCGGTCTGCTCGTCTTCGGAAGCGGCCTTGTGATCGTGTCGTTCGTCAAGGCTTACGTAGTAGATCAATACCACTGGCTCGACAACCGAACGTTTCTCGACGCCGTGGCGATCGGTATGATCTCACCCGGGCCCGTCGTCATCACCGCAACGTTTGTCGGGTACATCGTGGGCGGCCTCTTAGGCGCTGTAGCGGCGACCGTCGGCATCTTCCTCCCGTCGATCGTGCTGACTATCGTAGGCACGCCGATCCTGATGCGCTATCGCAGTAATCGAAGCGTTATGGGCTTTGTTCGAGGCGTAACCGTTGCCGTCGTAGGAGTTCTCGCGGGCACTACGTATCTCGTCGGCCGTCCCGTGATCGGCGATCTTCTTACCGTTGTGCTCCTGGTCGCAGCGATCGTCGCGACTCGACGCGCGAAGAAGATTCCCGACCAAGCGCTAATTGTCGGCGGCGCTATCGTCGGGCTCATCGCGTATCCCCTACTTCGGCCGACCTGGATTCAATAGGCGTCCGCCTTGTGAAGCTCATTGAATAGAGAGCTTGGGTAGCCCTAACGGGAGTCGTAATCTGAATCCCTCACAAGGTTCGGCGTATCACGATCGTCCCGATGATTCTTCCAAGTGCTGCCCAGACGAAAATTGATGCAAACACCACTACTGACGGCCAGCCCAGACGGTCCGCCAAGCCAAGAGTCACAAGCGATCCGAATCCGATGCTGCCAAGACGAGCCACAGACATGACGCCGATACGCTGCTCGTCGGTTCCGATCTCGTTCCATCGAATTCGCATGCAAATCAGATACAGCGCCATGAGCAACAGCCAAACCGCGGAGAATGTAACGATATAGCTAGCGGCGGCTACGGTCTCTTCAACGGTTCCTTGAAAATGAACGAATACTTGAAGTTGGTAGACGAGCCACACCACGAGAGCGAGGGTGACAAAGTTCAGGGCGATGGTGAGCGGCGTTGGCACAAAGAAGTACTCGAACAGACGATTGTGCGAGTACCAAAGGATGGATACGACGAGGAAGGTGAAAGCGAACGCGGCGAGAGCGAACGGCTGAGTGTAAACATTTATCGCATGATGCGGTAAAGCTAAGTTAAGGCTCATCATGCCGAGACTCAAACCCAGCACGATATCGAAGAATGTTTCTAGGCGATGCGTAAATCGCTGAGCGTGTGCGTCCGAGAAACGCCCGACTTCCAAGGAATGCAAGGTTACACCGTTCTTTTAGGCAGTTTCGATGCTACATTATAGCAGACTGCTACGCAGTGTTGATGCGTGGCTCGAGGAACATTGCGGCTTGCGATCTACCGCAGCGCCTTCACTGGCCGGATGAATCGGCCGTTTTGGATGTATCGAACCCGAGAGCGGTAGCTACCCTCATTGAAACCGCCGCAGCGGCCGTTCCTACGACGTGAGGGCCAGATCGAATGTTCGCGATGCTGTGGGTCGCTACAATCATGCCTGCGCGGGGCCTTATTGACGCCGCTGCACTCCGCTTGCCTTCCCGTTAGATATATCGGCGCACTCGCTTCCGGTAAGCCTGATATTCATTGCCGTAGTGAGATGCGAGATAGACCTCTTCTCGCAGTACCTGCCGATGGAAGAGCGCAACGAACGCAAACAAGTACAACAGAAACAGCCAAGTCGGCAAGACGAGGAATTGGCCGGAAAGCACCATCGTAAAAGCGACGTACATGGGATTGCGGCTGTAGGCAAACAGACCGGTCGTGACCAGGCTATCCGGGCGTTCCATATCGATGCCGATGCGAAAGCTTGAACCAAATGCGACAAGCGTCGCGGCCATGAGGCCGAGTCCGGCCGCGCAAAGCCCGACGCCGGCCCACGCAACGACGGCCGATGTGAAAAGCAAGGGCAGAGCAAGGCTTGGCCAATGCAGCGCACTTGCAAAAATGAGATAGAAATAAAACAAGGCAAAGGGCGGAATGAGGAAGTCCGTCTTGTCGATTGCACCGAACTTCGTCGCAACGATTCCGCGCCTGCGCAGGATCGCGGTGCGCGTAAGGACTATGCCGACGAGGAGCACGATAGCTAGTGCCGCGAGCTTATGCGTCATACTGGCGTACCGACCGATGAGTGCGGTCGTACTTCGTCGTAGTCCTTTTTCTTTCAACGATGACCGAAGAGCAAGTTGTCGAAGAACTTCGGAAAGGCGATGCCTAGAAGTGTTGTCCACATGGGAAGTAGCATTCGGTCGCATGGAACGGGTAAGCGCATGAGCCGTGCCGTGTGGTTCGCGACAGCGCTCGTGGCCACGGCCGTGGCCATCGTGCACTTGATGAGTGCGGGTCGCTACGGCTTCTTTGCCAACGAGCTGTACTTTATCGTCTGCGGCCGCCACCCGGCGATCGGCTACGTCGACCAGCCGCCGCTGGTGCCGCTGCTCGCCGCCGCGACGCAGATCGGCGGCATCAACGTCTGGCTGCTGCGCCTGCCCGCGGTGCTCGCGGCCGTAGCACTCGTGCCGCTGGTCGTGGCGCTTGCACGGTTGCTCGGCGGAAGCACGCGCGCGGCCTGGCTCGCCGCTATCGCTGCTGCTGCGTCTCCGATGATAACGGCGATGAGCGCGGCGCTGTCGACATCGACCTTCGAGCCGCTGGCCTTTACCGCCGTGGCCTACTTCGTTTCGCGCGGCGTGCTGCTGGCGGAGTCCCGCGCCTTTTGGTGGGCGGGCTTAATCGCAGGCATCGCGCTGGAAGCGAAATACGGCATCGTATTTTGGTTGCTGGGAATCGCGTTGGGGCTCGCGCTCTTCGGCGATCGTTCGGTCTGGCGGTCGCGAGATTTTTGGATTGGTGCGGCGATCGTGGCGCTGCTCGCGCTTCCGAACGCCGCCTGGCAGGTGGCACACGGGCTTCCATTCCTAGAACTGGTACGCAACGACAACGCCGGAAACTTAACGGGCAGTCCACTGCGCTTCTTGCTGGATCAGCTTTTCCTGATAAACGTCCTGCTCGCGCCGCTATGGATCGCAGGCATCGTCGCGCCCTTCGCTTCGAAGCGAATGGCGCCGTCGCGGTTTCTTTCGGTGGCATTCGTGGTAACTGCCGTACTGGTAGTCGCCACCCACGGCAAGGACTATTATTTAGCCGGTGCCTATCCGACCATGTTCGCCGTCGGCGCCGTGGCGTGCACGCGCCTTTGGCGCTGGTTCGTCGCGATCTGGGCGGTACTCACTGCAGCAAATGGAGCACTGGCGCTGCCCTTCGTTCTGCCGCTGGAGCCGCCCGCGCGGCTCGCCGAGTCACTCGACCGGATGAACTTTCGTCCGCCGCCAATGGAGAAAGCGTGTGTCGGAGCACCGCTTGGATGCATCTTCTCGCTGGAGTTCGGATGGGAGGAGGTCGCGCAACGCACTGCCGACGTCTATGCGGCGTTGCCACCCGCCATTCGCGATAAGGCAGCCATTTTAGCGTCGAACTACGCTGAGGCCGCGGCAATCGACATCTACGGAAAAGGCTTGCCGCCGGCATTGAGCGGCAACAACCAGTATTATCTTTGGGGCCCGCGCGGCTACGACGGCTCCGTGGTGATCGCCGTCGGCTTCGAACCATCTGCGTTAGCACCACTTTGCGGTTCGGTCGCCCTCGCGTCGCGATACGGAACCTCGCCGTATGAGATGCCATACGAACGCAATCGTTTCATCATCATCTGCCGCAACGTGCACCCGTCGCTCGCGGCACGCTGGAGCGAGTTCAAGCACTACGGTATCGAGTATTGGCCGCGGCGCTAAAGTCATGAAGTAAAGAGTCCTTCACGCGGCGAGTTCTCTGGAAACCGTTAGATCGCCGGAGAAGCGGGCGCTTTGTCGCCGCTGCAGGCCTATTTCCTCTTCTCGGGCAGGCGTCGGCGTAAGTCCCCAACACTAGGGAACAATGTCCGCGGAAGCGTGCGGCCGACTCCCGAGCCGGAGGGCCCGCTTTTGCACATTCTTGCGGCAGCGATTTGGAGGTGCAGTCATGATCAAGCGCTTTGTCGCTCTTCTCGGAATCACGATTCTTGTAGGCTCTCTGCGTACCGGCGCATTGGCGCAGAACGCGATCAATGCGACCGGCAGTTGGAGCATGACGCCCAGCGGTGAGGCGTTGGCGAATGGTCAAGTCAAAGTGCGGCAGGATGGGTCGGCTGTCGTCGGCACGTACGGACAAAACGGACATTTCGAAGGGAAATTCCAGCCCGGCACCCTGCAGGTGGATGCGAATTGGAACGACTCGCGTGGCACCGGTTGGATGACGATCGTCTTTGCAGCCAACGGAAGAAGTTTTTCCGGCCAGTGGGGACGTCCAGGCAGCAGCCCAAGCGGACATTTTGAAGCGGTTCGCTTCGCCTACCCGAATGTGTCCGGACTCTATTACGTGAACGTTACCGGCGGGACGGAAATGACGTCGCGCCGCGTCAGCCTTCATCAGTTAGGGTTAGATGTCGTCGGCAATTTGGGTCCTGGAACTCAACTCGACGGCACCATCGACTCCGACACTTACACGCTGACCGGCAGTTGGAAGGAACCGAACGGAAGCGGCTGGATCAAACTCCAGTTTGCCGACAACGGCAAGAGTTTTCAGGGCACCTGGGGCCTGGCGCCAGGCGCGGAAGCTGCCGGGCAGATCAGCGGAAGCGTCGCCGACACCGCGCAGCTCCGCGTCAACGGTCTCTGGGAGATTGCGTCCAGCGGCGGCGCTTTTTCCGGCAACCATTTGAAGCTCGAGCAACAGGGACAGACGGTCACCGGCAATTTTAAGGATGGGCACCTGCAAGGAACGCTTACCCGAGGCTCCTCATCGCTGAGTGGCACCTGGAGGGACGCGCACGGCACCGGATACGTCGCCATTAAATTCACATTGGACGGCATGCATTTCCAAGGCACCTGGTCGCGGAAAGGCGGGAGCAGCGGAAGCCTCATAGGGAAGCGCGTGACATCCGCAATGCCGGCGTTGCGCAACTAACTTCTTAACAAGGCGCTCCGGCGAATGACGACCGTCCCGGTGGATCTTCGGAGCGGTCTAGACGTTCGCGATTGCGCCCGTCGTGTCGCGCAGCGGTCGCCCAGATCGCCCGTTCAATACGCTCAGTATCTCTGCAAGAATCGAGCAGGCGATCTGTGCGTTGGTAACGGCACCGAGATCGAGTCCCACTGGGCCGCGAACACGGTCGAGGACGGCTTGGTCGTAACCGAACGCACTTAGCGCTTCGCGCCGCACTAACTGAGACCGCCGGCTTCCCAGCGCGCCGATGTAAGGGATCGTTGAAGCCAGTGCGCAGCGAATCGCGGGCACGTCGATCTTGACGTCGTGCGCGAGTGCGACGACCGCATCGGCGTGCTCGAGCAATGCGAGGAGTACGTCGTCAGGCCATCCGACGATCAAATCGTCGGCATCCGGATGCCGGCGTTGCGTTGCAAACGCCGGCCGTGGATCGACGACCGTAACGTGGAAGTCGACGGCGCGGGCGGCGCGCGTCAGATGCGATGCAAGATCGGTCGCCCCCACGATGACGAGCCGGCGCTTTCTTGGAATATGCAGGAGGTGCCCGCCGCAGAGGAACGTGACCGCATCGGAACCGCTCGAGACTCGATCGGCGATCGAAGCAAATTCCTTCGGCGGCCTCCAGACGACGACGGTTAGCGATGCACCGCATGCCGATCCGTCGAGTAGCTCGTCGCTCATATCGAACTCGAGCGTACGATCCGTCGTATCGCGCAACGCAGTGCGCGCAGCGTCGACTATTTCGCTCTCGTGACAACCTGCACCGATGTTGCCGGTAATCGCGCCGTCGGAATCGACGACGAGTGACGTGCCGATCGGCGCCGGTGCGGAGTTGCGCGTCGCGACCAGCGTCGCGACGGCGAACGGATTTTCATCCCGCAAGCGGATTGCGATTGCGTCGTATATCTCACGCATTCGCAAACGCCTCCCACTGCGCGGGAGAGTCGAGGTCTAGAAATGCCGACGCGTCGGGACACGTCCATTGGGCTCGAACGAACGACGCATCCTCGCGAGCCACGCTTAGCGTGTCTCCGTCCGGCAATGCTTCGAGCTTGGCACGTGTGCTCGGCGCAAACAGAACGGGATGTCCAGGAGCTCCCTCGGCGCTTCTCGGAAACGCAACGTCGACAGCGCCGGACAACAACGACTCGGTTCGCGCGATCGTCGCGTCCGTCATTGCAGGCATATCGCCGAGAAGAACGCCGACTGCTTCGTTGCGACCAATGAACCGTAGCGCGATGCGCAGCGAATGGGCCATCCCACGCCACGGCTCTTCATTCGCAAGTACCAGCGATCGCGGTATCATCCGGCCCGCTGCCTCGCGCAGCCTAGGCGCTACCACGAGGATGCTGTTGCGAATACCGAGCGCAAGGCCGACACGCTCCAACGGCGCCGCGTGGCCGCATCGGAGAATGGTCTTGTCGAACCCCATCCGCCGAGCGTTCCCAGCTGCCAAAACGACGTAGCGAACCTTCAGACGGCCACCTCCTGGAGGCGCGCGAAAATACGGTCCTCGGTAAAGGGTAAGCTCGTAAAGCGGAGGCCCGTGGCGGCGCGCAACGCATTTCCGATGGCCGGCGGAACGGGATTGTTCGTGTTCTCCGAGATCGATTTTGAACCGAGCGGCCCGATTGGGTCGTGCGTGTCGGCGAAGAATACTTCGGTTTCGGGCGCGTCGGCGAAAGCGGGAATGCGATAGTTTCTCAACGTTGGATTTACGACCGCCCCCTGCGCGTCGTAGACCATTTTCTCTTGCAGCGCGTACCCGACGCCCATGACGACGCCTCCCACGGCCTGCCCGCGCAGCTGGTGCGGATTCATCACCGTACCGGCGTCGACTGCCTCAATGCTGTAGAGAATGACGATCTCGCCGGTGACGCGGTGCACGGCCAATCGCACGCCGTAAGCGATGAACGCGACCGTACGCGGCGAGCCGTACGCTTTGCGGAACGCGGTGAAATCGACGCCTTCCTTCACTCCTTGCGCGTACAGGTCGGGCAGGGATACTTTCTTCTCCCCGCAGAGCACTTCGCCATCGACGAGCGAGCACCGGTCGAGTCTTTCGCCGGTTGCTCGGCTCGCGTAACCCAAGATCTTCTCTCGCAACGCAACCGCGGCATTCTCGACCGCCTTGGCCGGGACCATCATGCCGGCACTAGCAAACGTCCCGGTGTCGTAAGGCGTCTTGTCGGTATCGGCGTTCAGCATTGAAACGCGCGATGTGGAGCAGCCCATGACCTGCGCAACGATTTGCTGCTGCGCGGTGACGAGACCGTTGCCGATCTCGGTGGAACCCACCGTAAAATGATATCGGCCGTCCTCGAGCAGCTCGATAACCGAACCGGATCGCTGTTCCGTCGGCGGAACGCAATCGAGCATCGTGATGGCCATCCCGCTCCCTTCGAGCCAATGCTCGCCTTCCGGTTTGGCGCGACCTCGTTTGGCTTTCATGCCCTTCTCGACGGCGTCAATGCACTGATCGAGACCATAACTGCTGATCGAGAGGTCCGAGACGTCTTTCCCGGCCGCTTCGAGGTTGTCGTTGGGACCGACGACGTTCTTCCGACGGAATTCGATCGGATCCATGTCGATCATGTGTGCCAGCTCGTCGATTGCCGATTCCAGCGCAAAGGTCGTTTGCGACGTTCCGTATCCGCGGAATCCGCCGCCGCAGTGCGTGTTGGTATACACGGCGTACCCGTCGCCTTTTTTGTTGGCGCTCTTGTAGAGGCTCCACGGACCAGACATGCCGTTCGCGAGCGTTTCGCCGCCATGGTTGCCGTACGCGCCGGTGTTCGAAACCACGCGATATTGGATCGCAGTGATTTCTCCCGCTTTGGTAGCGCCGAGTTTGAGCCGAACCTTCATCGGATGCTTCGTCGTTGCGCCGATGAACTGTTCTTCGCGAGTAAATTCCCATTTCACCGGCCGGCCCGTCTTGAGCGTCGCTAGGAGCGGGAGATCTTCGCTCATCATGTCCTGCTTGCCGCCGAAACCGCCGCCCACACGTTCGCAGAAAACGTGGACGTCCGAAAGATTCAGCCCAAAAATAAAGCACAGCTTAGCCTGGACGATGAACGGCCCTTGGACGCTCGTCCGGATGTGATATCTGCCGTCCTCGCCCTTCCAACTGATGGATTGCATCGTTTCGAGATGGACGTGCTGCTGGCGCGGCGCGAAATACGTATCTTCATAGATCGCGTCGGCAAGCGCAAAGCCGGCCTCGACATCTCCCGTTTCGCCGTGCATCTCCAAGAAAATATTCTGTTCGGGATGCATCGCGCGGGAAAACTCGCCCTTGTCGTGGATGCGCGGTGCACCAGGCAGCATCGCCTCTTCGGGATCGTAGACCGCCGGCAGAATCTCGTACTGCACTTCGAGCTTACGCACGCCCTCTTCGGCCGCGGCTTCGGTATCGGCGACGACCGCGGCGATGCGCTGACCGACGAAGCGCGCGACGTTGTCGAGCATGTACGTATCGTCGGGGTCGACGCGATTGTCCTCGTGGATCGCCGTCGTGTAGAGTTTGCGAGGCACGTCTTCCCAGGTGAATACATCGACCACGCCGGGAACTGCGAGCGCTTTCGATTTGTCGATCGACGCGATACGAGCGTGGGCGTGCGGCGAGCGCAGGACCTTGAGATGCAGCAAACCTTTCGGCTCAGAAATATCGGTGGTGTAGCGGGCGTGTCCGGTGACGATGTCGCGAGCAAAGGGATTGGGCACGCTTTCACCTTGCGACGTTCCGGCGGTATCTCGCTCGACGTTCTTAACGCCCGCGAACGCATCGCGAATCGAGCCATACCCCGTGCAGCGGCACAAGTTTCCTTTCAGCGCCTGCGGGAGATCGTGTTTCTGCTCTTCCGTCAGCGAGGCTCCCGTCATGATCATACCGGCCGTGCAGTATCCACATTGAAAAGCTTGAGCGTCGAGGAAAGCCTGTTGCATTGGATGGAGCGCCCCGTCGTTCGCCAATCCCTCGATCGTCGTGACGTGCTTGCCTTCGGCTCGAAACGCCGGGTAGAGGCAACTGTGCACCGGCTTTTGGTCGACCCACACCGTGCAGGCGCCGCAGTCGCCCCCGTCGCAGCCCTTCTTCGTTCCATACCATCCGAGATCGCGCACGAAAGTGCGCAGGCACTGGCCCGGTGCCGGCGCTGCCGAGTATTCCTTTCCGTTCAGATAAAAGTTCACGATGCGAACAACTCCTCGCAAATCTCATGGGCGAAATGGTTCGTGAGGTAACGGCGATGGGCCGGGGAGCCGTGAACGTCGTCGAGGTAGAGCTCGGGCGGAATCGTCGCATCGATGACCCCGCGAAGGTCGTGCGCGAGAAGCATTCGATCGAAACGCAACTGCACGGGATGAACCGTGGCGGCCGTGACGGTGACGACGACCTCGTCGTGTGCGCGGGTGCCGATCAACAGGACTGACGACCGTCCGAGGTGCGTCTGCGACGCGCGGCGGAACGCGTGGCGCCGCTCCAACACCGACGCGGACACGTGAATCGCGCGCAGCAGCTCGCCCGGCGCCAGCACGTTGGCGTGCACGCCCGTAACGAACTCCGCTGCCGGAATGCGGCGTGCAGAACCCTCACGAGGCCACAGCTCGTACGTCGCTTCCAACGCGACGGTCAGCGAAATCATGGGGCCGGCGGGAAGCGACATCACAATGTTGCCGCCGATCGTCGCTTCGTTCCAAATCTTGAAAGACGACAGGAACGATCGGCAGCACTCCGCGATCAGCCCTCCCGCGATCCACTGCTTCGGCGGGGCGAAAGCATACAGCTCGGCAATCTTGCACGTAGCCGCGATGTCGAGCCCGTCACCGGTCGACGTCAGCGCCGGCCAACCCAGCGTTTCGAGATCGATGAGCGTGTCGGTCTGAATCTGCGGCTCGGAAAACAGCCACGTACCGCCGCCGAGCCACGCGTTTCCGGGACGCCACCCTTGGATTTCTTCGAGCGTACGAGGACGTTTGACGTCCGTAATCGTGTTTAAATTCACTACCCCAACAGCCTCCAGAAAACAGCCAGCTCGATCGCGTAGCAGAAAAGCAAGATAAACGGCATCGCCGTCACGAGCGCTCGTTGTTGACCTTCGGGGTAGAGCCATGGATGAAACCCACGAAGGGCCAGCGGCAGCAGCGGCCACGTTGTCAAGGCGACGCTAATGGCGTTTCCGGTAAAGGTTCCGAGCGCCGGCGAAAAACCGGCCATTTTCAACACGGGATTGAGAAACTTCAATTCCAGCATGATGACCGGAAAGAGCACGAGTAAAATTAGCGAGGCCGTCTTCCACCTATTGGGCGGCCGCCCGGTCGCGGGATCGGCTGGGACCCATCCCGGAAACGACGTGTCGACGCGCTGCGCGTCGAAGCCCTCGATGAGCTCGTCGGCTTCCTTCAGCAGGACAGCGCGTTCCGGCGACTCGAGCCAGCGCTCGAGATCGCGAACCGCGTTGAAGCGCAACACCGTCGTCCACCCGGTTTCGTTCTGATGCGGCGGCTGTACGAACGATCCGATATATCCGGGAAACGTTTGCTGCACCCGCTGAATCTTGTCCGCGAAGGCGCGGTACGCTTCGTCCTTCCCAACCTTTATGTGGGTGATGATGACTTCCGTCGCGCTTTGCTGAAGATAATATTCGACGGCCGCTTTGCCAGTAAGCTGCATCACAACGCCGCCTTCGACGAGCGCCCTCGCGCTTTCGATCAGGGCGCGATTCGCTTCGCTATGGCGCCACACTCGCAAAGCGTCGAGCGTAGCAAATCGGGCAATGCTGACTGTCTCGTCTTGGTCGGGGGTTTGCGGAACTTGTTCGCAGCTCTGCGCGCCGGGCGAGCGCAGCGCTTCGGCCTGCCAACGAGCTTGCCACGCGCGAAATTCCGGCTCTTTCCCTTCGCGCACGCACGCGCAGAGAATAAGCGTCGCTCCCAATCCCGGTGGCGTCGCGCCCATATCGTAAAGCCTCCGCCAGACATTTTCCGCGAGCAGAGTCTGCGCCCTTGTGGAAGAACGCATTTTCGTGCCGGGCGTGCCGGACGGCTATTTCGGAGCGCTCGTCTCCTGCGCCGCGATGGCCATCCAAACGCCGTGTTCCTTAACGAAGACGTCCGTAAAGCGCTCGCGCACGGTTTTTCCGGATACCGTCATCGTATTCAAACCGTGCACGATTGCGGCCGAGCTGCCGGCGAAGTCGGTCGTCTGATCCGTCCATTTCATGGGCGGAGCCGGCTCGCTCGCGGTGGCAAGTTCCTGTGCACGGTCGAGCAGCTTTCCGTCGCTCGTCACGTGCTTATACTGTGGCGCGAGGATGGATGCGATCGTGGTGCGGTCGCCGGCCATCAACGCTTTCACCCATCGCGCTTCCAATTGCGCGATTGCGGCTTCGTCTGTCTGGGTTGTCGCAATCGCAGGCCGAACAGCGACTAACAACATGATGGTAGCGCATGCGAGCGCGCATCGTCCGATTTGAGTCATGCGACTCTACGTTCGCCGCCGTAGCTCCGGCGCCCTCAGATCGGAATTACCGACGGTATGTATGGCGGATCAACAACCACCATAAACATTGTTCTTAGCAATCAAGGCTACGGTGCCGAACGTCTGTTCAGCGTCCGCAAAGGAACTCACCAGATTGGGTATCCGTAGTACTAGAGAAATGGGGGGCAGAATCAGGCATGCGAGTAATTGTTATCGGAGCAACCGGCGCGATCGGAAAACCGTTGGTCAGCCAGCTTCACGAGCGCGGGCACGAAGTCATCGGTACGTCGCGATCGGCGAGGAATTCGGAGCGACTCCGTGAGCTTGGTGCACAGCCCGTGGTTCTCAACGCGCTCGATCTGGAAGCGATGCGTAAGGCTTTTCGCGGAAACGCGCCCTGACGCCGTAATTTATCAGGCGACCGCTCTTTCAAATCTTTCGGATTTCAAGCACTTCGATCGGAGCTTCGCCGAGACCAATCGGCTGCGCACGGAGGGAACGGCCAACCTCGTCGCCGCCGCTCGCGAAACGGGGGTACGCCGGATCGTCGCCCAAAGTTTTTGCGGCAACATGCGCTACGAGCGCAGTGGCGGCCCGGTCAAGACCGAAGACGATCCCATCGACCCCAACCCGCCAAAAGGCACGCACGAGTCGTTCGCAGCGATGGCGTATCTCGAAAAGGCCGTTACCGATGCCGGGGGAATCGCGTTGCGGTACGGCGGCTTTTACGGTAAGCCCAACGACGCATTTGTAACTGCAGTGCGTGCGGGCAAGTTTCCAATCGTCGGCGATGGCGCCGGCGTGTGGTCATTGATTCACGTGGAGGACGCTGCTGCAGCAGCAATCGCCGCGCTCGACCATGACGGCGCCGCTATTTACAACATCGTCGATGACGAACCGGCGCCTTGTCGAGTTTGGTTACCGGAAGTCGCCAAGATCCTCGGCGCGAAGCCGCCGCCTCACCTCCCTGTATTTCTCGCGCGACTTCTGGCGGGCGAACCCATCGTTATTATGGAGACCGAATCGCGCGGCGCCTCGAACGCGAAGGCAAAGCGAGAACTTGGCTGGACGCTGAAATATCCGAGCTGGCGTCAGGGATTTGCAGCAGCGTACGGTCAGCAAGAGGCCGTGGCAATGCAATGATTCGCTCACAAGCCTTCGGCTAGTCACCGCCGATGACCGCCGGCGCCGTTCCGGTTCCCGACCAAACGGCGTGCACCGGTGCTGCGGTGAGCTGGCGCTCGTTGTGGTTCGACCACTGCAGACGGTACTTCTCGATCTTCAGCCTATCACCGGAACCGCCGCTCGCGAGCAGATCGGCACCAATCGTCGTCGAGGTCGTCGCCACGCGCACTGCCGATGCGCCGGAGAACGGTTTAAATGAAGCTATTTCGCTGAAGTTCGAAGCGAGTTCGTGCATCATCGCGCTGCGCAGGTACATCTTCGGAGCACCTTGGAGTGCGGTCGTCGTTGAAAACAGCTTTACCGTACCGGCTGCGGAGAGTTGACCGACGGCAATCGCTTCAGCGCCGCCGTACTGACCGGCGAGCCAACCCGTCGCGACCGAAATCGGCCCGCGATAGCCGTCGCCGAAGGGCATGAACGCGGCATCGAGATGCGGAGTGCCCGGATTGTTCGGCCACGCCGGCGGCGCACCGATCGGCGTCATGAGTGAGTACGAGAACACCTTGACCTGACCGCCGCTGCCGGAAGCGGTCACGATACTGTTGCGTCCGGTGAGGAAATCGACAAATCCAGCGGCCAGGTTTACGCCGGAAGCGTCGTCGCCGTAGGGCTCAAACGTTGCGAACGTCGCCGGCGCCGTGCCGACGCGGGGAAGCTCGCTGCCAAAAATACGGACCTGATCTTTCGAGCCGGCGCCGGAACCAACGATGATGTTGTCCGGCGCTCGTCCATCGATTTGCGTGGAAGCGACGCTCACGCCTCCGGTCTGCGCGGCGTCGAACGCTTGGAACCGTGCCAGTTCGGCCGTAAACGGCTTACCTCCACTCCCGGCTGCGCCGGAATACGCCACCACTTCGGGCGAGTGTCCCTTGCCGGCGCCGACGATAAGGTCGTACACGCCGTCGCCGTCTACGTCGCCCATCGCGACGCTCGGCGTGCCGAAGAAGTCTGGGAATGGTGTCACGCTTCCGATCAAACGATCGCCGTTACCGTCGAAGACCTTGACGGTCGCCGGACGGCCGGGCGAACCCGAAACTGCCACCGCGTAGGCGGAGACGGCGGGAATGACGTTCACGAGCATCATCAACCCGTTGTCTTCGTGGTTGAGCCGATGACAATGCAGCACGTACAAGCCCAAGTAGTCGATGAAGTGCGTCCGCATCGACAGGGTACCGGGCTGGATCACTGACTCTTCGGGCCCAAGCAGCGGTGCAGGAACGTTGGCGTTGTCCTCACCGTGCATTTGCGGTCCGAGCTTGAGCCCGGTCGTCGGATCGTGATACGCGGTGACCTGGAAGTCGTTAACGTGCACGTGAATCGGGTGCGCGTCGTTATTGTGGTTAACGAAGTCCCATTCTTCCACCGAACCGAGCCGCGCTTGAATCAAGGGCACGTTGGGAAACGCGTTTCCAAAAAACGCGTAGACGAACGCCTTAGGATCCTGCTTGCTGGCGTGGTTGTTCAGGAATCCGCCGTTGATGAGCAAGGTGCGCTTGACGTCGGGTGTGACCTTGGAGAGATCGTGGAACGGCGTCGGAGCGTCGAGCTGCTGTCCCGGCGCAAACGCGGTCATCACGCCTTGACCTTCCTCGGGAACCGCGTTGAGCAGCGCCTGCGACGGGAACATGAAAAATCCGTCGGCGTAGCTGATCGACTCGGGCAGGATGCTCAACGAGCCCAAATGTGCCGGCGGATTCTTCGTGCCATCGTTGGTGTAGAGGATGCCGGGCGCCGAGAGCGCACGGGCGCCCGAACCCAGACCCGGCAACTCCATACGCAGGCCACCTTTGGCCGGCATCGTCACGGCAATCGCATAGCGCGATGCGGGTGGAATCAGCAACTCCGTTCCGTCCATCTCGTGCGGATACTCTACTCGACCGTATGCGATGCCGTCTTGTCCGACGATCGCGATCTTCGGATGATAACCGGTCGCGGTCTCGGTCAGCCGCACGTTCATGTACGCGATGTCGCTGACATTCGCGAGTACCCAAATTTCGGTTTGCCCTGGTTTGACTTTCAGCACCGGCTCGAGCTGGCCGTTCACGGTGAATTGTGTGTCGCGCTCGTAGTCGGGGAGCTTGAGGTTGGCTTTCATCACGGGCCCGTCTTTGGCGAACGGCGTAAAGCGCTGCAAGTTCAGGGGCACGAACTGGAAGCGGCCGCGCTTGTTATCAATCGAAAGCGGTCCCGTGTACCATACCGTGGCCCACTGCGTGCCCTTCTTCGACTGCAGGAAGTTCACCGGCGCGAGGAGTGGACGATAGGTGCCGTTGGCGAGTTGGTCGCCCTCGGGTTTGATCAACGTGCTGACCCACTGCGGCCAGTTCGGGTTGGTCATCTGGGCCATTCCGTCTTTGCGATCGAAGACGGTGTTGTACTGCAGCAGCATCGTCCGAATCGGAACGTGGTTTTGCGTGACCAGCGGGATGTCGCTGTCGGCGCGTCCCACCAGCAGCATGCCGGCCAAACCGAAGTACGTTTGCATCGCCGTGAGCGTGTGCAGGTGGCTGTGATACCAGAACGTGCCCGGCGTCATGTTCTTGGGAATGTCGTAAACGTAGGTGTTTGACATTCCGGCATCGATGTGCAGCAGCACGTTGTCGGCGTTTCCGCGCGGGCTGACGTGGGCGCCATGCACGTGCAGGTTGATCGGCGACGACGTCAGCATCGTCGGATACTTAGGCACCGTCTGCCCAACCGGCGTGTATTTTGGATCGTAGTAGTCCGGGATGGAAAGATTGCGCAGCTCGTTGTTAATGTGAACGATGAGCCGTTCGCCGGGCTCGACGTGGAGCGTCGGCGCGGGATACATGTGGCCGCCCGACATTTGGCCGTCAGAAGACGTACCGCGCTGCACGGAGTAATCGAAGAGCAGCATATTCTTAACAGGCTGCGCGACCGTATCGAGCGTTCCGGTGGTCTGGCGTGGCGTCAGCGTCACCTCGAGTACGCCGTCTTTGCTCGAAAGGACCACCGGTTCTGCGAACGGGCGTCCGCCCATGGGTGGATCGGCGGCAGCTCCGCTCGCGAACGCCAACGCAACAAGCAATACGGAAAAAGCAAAAATCCGCGACATTGCAACGAGCCCCCTGTTAAGGCGCAACGCGACTATGCTCTGAAAAGTTGTATGGAATGCGGGCCCGGTCCTTTGGCGGGGGAACGATTTACCTTGGCGAACGCTATGGAATTACTATGCGCTTGCCTGGCCTCATCGTTTTGAGCGGCTGCGTTTTCGCTCTTGCCGCCTCTTCCTCAGCTAGTACGATCAAGCCGTTTCCGGTAAAGGCGGCGCATCCGCACGGGATCGTCTACAATCCGGCCGGCCCGCTTCGAGGTCTCTGGTTCGATAACCGAACGACGGACGACACGTCGAGCGTCGTCGAGTTCGACACGAGCAATGGGTCCGAAAAGACATATCTGACGCCGACGCCTGGTTCGCAACCTGGTTCGATTAACATTGCTGCCGATCACTCGATCTGGTTCACCGAAAGCGCCGCGAACAAGATCGCGACGGTAACTCTCGCGCGTACGATCAAGGAATATCCCGTGCCCACGCCGCGTGCGTTTCCGCTCGACATCACGCGCGGCCCCGACGGCGCCATGTGGTTCGTCGAGGAGGCAGTCGGCAAGATCGGCCGCATCGCGCCCAACGGAACGGTCAAAGAGTTCGTCGTGGGCGACCGCAACAGCCATCCTACTGCATTGATCACGGGGCCCGACAAAGCGATATGGTTTACCGAGGTCGGGGTCGGCAAGATCGGACGCTTGACGACGACCGGCAAGGTAAGTCATTTCAGCGCCGGAGCGGGAACGATGACCGGCGATATCACGACCGCGATTGACGATTCGTTCTGGTTCGGCAAACACGCTGCGGTGACGCGCATGACGACAACCGGAGCGCTCACCGAGTACAAGCTGCCGAACGCTATCAATACGGGATCGATTTTTGGCAGCCGGAACGGCGGCGTGTTTATCGGCGTGATGCATAAGGATGGCATCGGCTCGGTCACGACGGTTTCGGCGGACGGCAAACTCCGGCAGTTCGACCTTCCGCAAAAGAACCTGATGCCGGCCGAATTCGCACAGACTGCCGACGGCGCGTTCTGGATGGCGGTCGACAGCTTCGACCCGCACGCTTCGCCGGCACAACTCTTCACCTTGCCGTTGCCGGCCGTAACCGATCTGCCGCGAACCACGATCGTCACGGGAGGCGGTCCGGACTGGATGGCGACCGGCGCGGGCGCGATGTGGATCGCGAATATTAGCCTAAAGGAAGTCGAGCGCATCGACGCGGCGACGAACGCGATCACCGCGCGCATCAAGGTCGACGGCGTCCCGTGCTCGGGCGCAGCATTCGGCTTTTCGAGCGTGTGGATTCCGCTGTGCGAAAACGGTAAAGGGACGTCGCTGGTGCGGATCGATGCGCCAACCAAGCGCGTCGCGGCGACGCTGCAGATTGCGCCCGCGAACTCCGAAGGCGGGATTACGGTCAGCGGCGACAGCGTTTGGATGGCGACCGGCGATACGACCCTGTCGCGTATCGATCCGTCGAGCGGCAAAGTCCGCCAGCGCGTTGCCGTGCCGGCCGGTTCGCAGAATCCCGTTTACGACGACGGTCTCGTATGGATTACGAGCAAAGCATCAAACGTCCTAACGGCGGTCGACGCAGCGAACGGGCGCGTTGTAGCAAAAGTTCCGGTTCCGGGCGGTCCGCATTTCATTGCGGCCGGCGGCGGCGGAATATGGACCATTGGCCAGAACGACGGTGTGGTGACCCGTGTCGATCCGCGCGCGAAGCGGGTCGCCGCACGGATCAATGCCAACATCGCCGGCTTCGGCGGCGACGTGACGTATGGGGCCGGATACGTATGGACGACCCTCGTCGACGTCCCGCTAACGAAGATCGACGCGACTACGAACCGCATCGTTGCGCAGTACTACGGCCGCGGCGGCGATGCGATCCATTTCAACTACGGCACGGTGTGGCTGGCAGATTATAACAACCATTTGGTGTGGCGGATTAAGCCCTGACTATTTCCCGCAGCACCAACGGAGCGTTGACTTTGCTTTTTGCAGTCTTGCTTCTGGGAAGCACTGCGCCGATATTGTCTCCACCGGTCGATTACCGACCGCCCGTGCCACGCGCGACTCCATCGGCCGAGCCGTCCGGCGGCGGGTCGAGCCTTACGATCTTCGGCCAACTTAGCGGTCAATACGCAGCGAATACGACCGGCGGGCAACAGTTGGCCGACGCTTTCGCCACGTCGTTTTTATTTGGTGCCAACTACTCGCTCGCGCACAAACGGGCCGATGAGGCGGGAACGCTCCACTTCATTTTTACCGACGCCTTTGGGAGCAGCCTCTCGCAAAACGCACTCGGAAGCATCACGATCGTTCAGGGTGCCTACTGTTGCGGCGAAACGCCCCGGCTCACGCTCCTCAGCTACGAGCAGAACGCCGGCAAGTTCGACATACAGGCCGGGCGCCTCCCCATGCAAGGCGACCTCTTTTCGTCGTACGATTATTGGCAGTGCAATGTTTTATGCTTTTACCAAAACGGTACGATCTCCAACGCAACGCCGGCCAACGACGGATATTCGTTCTTCCCAATGTCGGTGTGGGGTGCAAATGCACGGTTCGCTCCCTCGCAACACTTCTACGTCAGAACGGGGGTCTATCAAGCCACGCCGCTTTCGGAAATGAACCGCGGGCAGGGATTCAACCTAGGTTTTAACGGGTCGACCGGCGTCGACTTTCCGCTCGAGTTCGGCTTTTTGAACCACGATCCTAAAGGAAACTACACCGGAGGCGTCCGTTTGGGTGCGTACTACGACACGTCGAACGCCTTGGGTGCGGAGAGCTCTCTCGGCGCCTTCGTCGCGCCGGACAATCCAGCGCTAAGCCAAATTCCTACGACGTTATATCGCGGGCAAAAAGGCGCGTGGGTTTACCTCGACCGTCTCGTCAGCGGTTCGTCCGCTCCAAACGAGCCCGGCGTGATGCTCTGGGGTACCTATTCGTATGGCGACCCGCAAACGGCACAGTTCGTCAACATGGCGCAGGCCGGTTTCATCCAGCATGGTACGTTTCGTAATCGTCCCAACGATACGATTGCCTTCAGCTGGTCGTACCTCGACGTCAATCCGCGTTTGCGAACGTTCGAGTATCAACTGCAGCGACAGGGATATGCTGTTCCGATAAATGGCGTCGAACAAGGCCTCGAACTCAACTACGGTATCGACGTCGGCGAATGGGGTTTTTTCCGGCCCGCGATTCAATACATCATCAACCCCGCGGGTCAGACGGGCGGGTACGTCTATCCGGGCGGCGTCGTCGGATTACATAACGAGCTCGTCTTCGGTTTCAACGCGACGTGGCTCTACTGAGCTGCTGAGTGACTTTTGGGGGGCTTTCCAAAATGCTACACACAAAGGCTTTGATAAGTCTAGCGTGCGTCGCCGCGGCGATAGCGGCCATTGCTTGTATCGGAACGACGACCACCGTGCACGCCAATGAAAAGAGAAACCTCGGCCTTGTCGGGGTGAAGAATGAGAAAGGTACGTGGCTGCAAGCTTGGAGTAACGGTCAGGTCCACGTGAATCAGACGCGCAACAGTGAAGAGACATGGTTTTTGATAGCCGTCAATCGTGCCGCTCACATATACGCATTCGCAAATTATCGTACGGGTAACTTTTTAACCAAACAGGTCGGCTCCATTGGATGTGTCAGCGCGACCTCTCCCGACTTATCAACTGCAGCCGAGTGGAAGGTAATACCCGGTAAGCCGAGTGTCGACGCGGTAGCATTGCGTAATGTTGCTGACGGGACGCTGCTCAGTGATAACGGGGGCCTAGGCAACAATTTCCATCCCGACGTGTGTCCCGGCGGCGAGGGGTCGGCAACGACAACTACGATTCCAACCGGACCCAGCCGGGATTGGGGCGGCTGGTGGGATCTCCGGTCGGTCACTAAGCCGGATCAAAACCCGGGCAAGGAGAGCATTATGGGGGAAGCCGTTAATGTAACTCCCGTTTCCATCCCAGTGATCACCTCGCTGTAACAAGTCGCCAAGATCCTCGGCGCTTACGCACGATCTCCGGCGGGCGCCCTAACCGATTCCCTTTTCTGAAACTCCATTATCGTTACGAAGCTCTGTCCGCGGCCGCGTCGCCGATCGTGGGTTGAACTTCAAGCGCGAAGGCCTGCGGGCTGGGCGCGCGCAAATGTACGGCTCGCCGTGGAATTGTTGCGTTTTTCCGATCTCGAATGTCACTATGGGGCACGCGAAGTATTCTCGAGTCTTAGCGGAGTCTTCAACCACGGCGAACGCATCGGTCTCGTGGGCCCCAACGGCGCGGGGAAGTCGTCGCTCCTGCGTCTTCTCGCCGGCATCGACAGGCCATTCGGCGGTAGCGTCATACGGGCGAAAGGCTTGACGCTCGGGTATCTCGCACAAGGCGTTGCCGACGAAACCGAGTCGACGCTGCAAGACCTCGTTGACGCCGCGCTGTCTAGGGCGACGCACGAAGAGTCGGGCGTGCGTAACAAAGCGCTGCGCACCATGCTCTCAGCGTTCGGCTTCGCGCCAACTGAATACGACCGTCCGCTACGCTCGTTTTCAGGCGGCCAACGGGCGAAAGTCGCGTTAACGCACGTGCTGATCGACGAACCGGACTACCTGATTCTCGACGAACCGACGAACCATCTCGATGTCGCGACGATCCGCTGGCTCGAATCGTTCGTGTCCAACGATCCGCGCGGTTATATCGTCGTTTCGCACGACCGCTACTTTCTCGACCGGATATCTACACGCATCTGGGAGATCGAGCGAGGGCGCTTCCACGCCTACTCGCCCGCGCGGCCCGCATACACCGCGTACGTCGCAGCGAAAGCCGTGCGCCTAGAAGCGGAGCGGCGCGAGTACGAAACGTTCGTTGTCGAACGCGATAAGCGGCGCAGAACGATCGCCGGCCTGCGAGCGACGCACACCTCCTCAGATTACAGCCAAGTGCGCAGTCGCGAGAAGCAGCTGGCGCGCGTCGAAGCGATAACCCGAGCCCCGTCTCCGGCGGCTCCCGAACGCCCGATCTCTGTCCGCCTGCGTCCATCGCGGCGCGCCGGCAGCGGATTCGCCTTCGAAGCCCGGGGCTTGAGCAAAGCGTACGATCAACAACTCTTCAGCCGGCTAGCAATCGACGTCGAGCGCGGAGAGCGCCTCGGCATCGTCGGTCCAAACGGCTCCGGAAAGTCGACGCTTCTGAAGATACTCACCGCCGCAGTGCAACCGGATTCCGGATCGGTCGTCTTCAACCCCGCGGCGCAAGTCGCGTACTTTGCCCAGAATTTCACACGATCAACTCGACGTCCAGGAGAGCGCGCTCGCAGCCGTATTGGACGGCGCTGCACTGACCCCGCAGGATGCGCGCGGACTGCTCGGCCGCATGCGTATTAGCGGCGATGCCGCCGACAAAGCCGTGCGCGATTTTTCCGGTGGAGAGCGGCGCCGTATCATGCTGGCACGACTGATGGCGCGCGCGGCCGACATCTTGCTGCTCGACGAGCCGACCAACGATCTCGATATCGACAGCCGCGAAGCACTCGAAAGCGTCTTATCCGACTACGAGGGAACGATCGTCGTCGTCTCGCACGATCGCTATCTTCTGTCGCTTCTGTGCGATCGGGTATTGTGGCTTGAACGGGGGGCGTGGGGAGTCGTCGACGGCGGTTACGACGTGTACGAGGCGGCCCAGCGAGAGCGCGACAAAGCGGCGATTGAGCGCGCGGTCGAAGAGTCGACCGAGCGTGCCAAGGCGTCGCGTCAAACGCCATTGCGCGTACGCTCGCAGCTAACGGGGCAGATCAAGCGAGTCGAGCGAGAAATCGAAGGCCTCGATGCGCGCGTCAGCGAGATCGAGCTTCTTTTCGAGTCACCGGAGATCTACACCGACGCGGCCGGATCTAAGGCATTGAGCCAAGAACTCGCTGAACTAAAAATGCGCAGTCGGGAGCGCGTGATCCAGTGGGAAGCGTTGCTGCATCAACTCGAAGAATTGACGGCCACGTAACGACCGAATTAGAGGCGCTCGTTGAGGCACGCTCGCAATCGCGTCGATCGATTTGCCTGTGAGGCTTTCCAGAGCCGGCCGGGCGAGCGACGATCGGCTCTCCCCGCGTTCGGTAAGCGCTCGCGGCAATAACTGAAACGGATTCACACCGCCTTCCGACATAATATACCAGGCCGTTGCGCCGACGTGGAGCGATGAAAAATATTTGTCGCCGTCGCAGTCACTGATGGTTCTTGAGGCGGCGATGATGCCGAGGCCGTCTCCATTCGGTCCATTCGATTGCGCGTACTGGATATCGTTAAGGTATTGCTTCGCTTGGCTCCGGTCGCCGGATGCGTTCCTTAGCTCGAGCGCATCGGCGAGGTGCGCCGTGCCTTCGAACCATACGCCGGAGCGGTCGCGGCTGCAGAAGCTCACGCCGCTGAAGCCGCCCTCACTGACCGATAGATTCGCTACGTCCCAGCTCGGCGCAGCGGCCCACGCCGGGTTCGCAAAGGCAAGATAACTCCACGAGTTTACGTCTTCAGGTTTGAACGTCTTGTTCGGCGTTACACCGTCGTCGCCGGTACCGGCGTAGAAGCGGCTACCACGCTCGTCCCACATCGAGCCTACGAACTGTTTGGCCCAGGCCGCGTTGGTTGCCCACTCGTTCTGACCTGACTCCGCGGCCAGCATGGCGAAAAACACGTACACGTCGAGGTTATGCTCGGTCGACTTCCATTCGATCTTCTTGCCGCGTGCCGTGTAGCCGCCGGTGTATCCGCCGGCGCCGCGTGTATCGTACGTGTTCTTTTGCAGCCAGTGCGCAATCGCAAGCGCCCCATTGAGGTACTGCTGATCCGAAGTTGCTGCGTAGGCTTGAACGAGCGCCTGTCCGACCCAGGCCATGTTTCCAACGTCGCTCGTATTGTCGCTCACGATCACATCGTTCGGGCCTCTCAAGGGGTTAGGCGCGTAGGCCGCACGGAGGCGCCCATCGCCAACCTTGTCGTGGGCCTGAACGTACAGGAATGCTTTGCCAACCACTTCCGCTCTCGCGGTATCATCGGAAGAACCGCCTGCCAGCATCGCATCGACGAACAGCGCATCGTCATAGGTCACGGCGTCCTTGAAATTTTTCAGCGGGCCGCCGTCGAAGCTCTGCACGAGCCGCGGCGTCGAGCCCTTTGCGTATTTGTCCATCATCGCCTCCAGAAACGTGTACGCATTGGAAATGCTCGTCGAAGATTGGTCCGTTGAAAGCGCCATGGCATTTGGTGTTGATGGAACTGCTTTAGGTGCACCCGCTGCGCAGCCTCCGCTCGCAATGAGTCCGACAACGGATGCCAGCGCAAAAGAAGCTTTTAACTTCATCGACCATTCTTACGCGCCTCGCCGCGTTCTCCTAGGATGTCATCATTCGCTCCGCTAGCGCGAGCGGAAAAAGAAAAATCGGCGAGCCACGACGGACCCGGATCGAGATTCTTTTAACGGCTGCCCGAGAAGCACGCCCTAGCGAGGTAGCCGCATTTTACTCATAGCAGCCCTGCGATTTCGGAAGACTGGTTCGGCGCGAACTGGTTTGTGGACGCGGGCGGTTGCGCACTTGCCATCACTGCAATGGTCTCCGCGATCGTCTCTTTGGCAGTGTAATGCACCATGTGCCCGACACCATGGATGATCAGCAGTTTCGATGCAGGAATTTCTTCTGCGAGACGCTTGGATTGGGCCGGACTTACTACCTTGTCGTCGGCGCCCGCAACGATAGCGACAGGGACCGCCAACTCTTTGTAGCGATGCTCCATCGACGCAGCCGAAGGAACCATCAGCGCCGTATCTTCAGCATTGGCCCGAATCTGCCATGGACGGATCGCCATTGCTAGCTCTGGCTTGATGGCCGGGTCGACGTCTGCGGGCGCGAACAGTTGCGCCGAAACTACGGGCGCCAACGCAGCTCCGAGTGGCGGCAAGACCGTGTAGCGCAGAACGTCACCGATAATCGGCAAAGCCGGAGTCCCGAAGAGCGCCGCATCAACTCGAAACGTCGGGAAAAAATATCCTGAAATCAGGAGCAAGCCTTTGTAATGAACCGGATATTCTAGGGCGAGCGCCAGTGCCACGAGCGTTCCCCAAGAATGCCCGACGATCACCGTTGCGCCAATGTTGAGCCTTTGCAGCGCCTCGTGCAGTAAGGTTGCCTGCGCCGCGGCCGTCCAGACTTGGCCTCGCGGACGAGTGCTGTAGCCGAAACCGGGGCGATCGAAGGCGATGACGCGATGCGTCCCGACTAGCGCGTGGATCAGGCCGCTGGATTTCCAATCCTGAGCCGTTACGCCGTTGCCGTGCAGGAGCACGACCGAAGGCCCATCGCCTTCGTCGGTGTAGTGCAAGCGCGCGTCCCCGACGTCCATGAAGCGCCCGCTCGGGGGGTGGCGTCGTTCAGTTCGGCGAGCGGAGGCGATATTGAGCGCTGCGCCGGCAGCGAGGGCGGCGGCCGTAATTACAGCCGTCCGGATAGTCGTAGAGCGTTTCAATGAGTTCCGTTCACGGCGCGGGTGTAGCGCCTAGCCCGCAAGCCTTACCCATTTACACCGAACTCTACTAACTCCATCGACATTCCGTTTAGGCACCACACGCTCGAAACGACGAGCGGCGAGCAAGCGTTGCGACAGTTATGACGGCTGGCAGAGACTATATACGATGCCGCGCTTAATGGAAGATCCGTCGGCATCCAGGGCGAGCGCGCAACCGTTCCTCCGCGCGGATTCGCGCATGTGCGCTGGATTCGCGATCGGCATGCGTTTGCACTACGATACCTTTTCATCTCCGACTGTCGCTTCTCGGGCGGCCCGTTTAGCGTCGTCAGTGGTATGCGCGCAGCTGGAGTGACCGCAGCTGCAATGGCCGTAATCATTTGAGGCGCGGCATTTCTTGTCGCAATATTCGTCTTCGGTGCTTACCTGGCACTTGCAGCCGTCACCGCGGCAATTGTATTTTGAACCTTCCATGAGCGGCCTGTACCCACTTTAGCATAGCCAAAACCGGGCTGTTAATTGAAGTATGAAGGGCCGCAAACGCGGGAACTGCTAGCACCGTGCCGAGAATCCCGAGCGTCGCGCCACGGATGACTATTGCAATGAAGATCACCGATGCATAGACGCCCACGCTTTTGGCCACGATGATCGGTGCGAAAACCCGGCCCTGACCTTCAAACACGAGCGTGAAAGAGACCGAGCGCGTAAAACGACGTTGCGCGTACGCTCGCAGCTAACGGGGCAGATCAAGCGAGTCGAGCGAGAAATCGAAGGCCTCGATGCGCGCGTCGGCGAGATCGAGCTTCTCTTCGAGTCGCCCGAGATCTATACCGACGCGGCCGGATCTAAGGCACTGAGCCAAGAACTCGCTGAACTGAAAAAGCGCAGTCGGGAGCGCGTCATCCAGTGGAAAGCGTTTCGGGCGCATTTGCTTGCGTAGCCGGTAGATGCATCGCTTTTCTAGCGTTTGACAAAACCAACAAGAAGGCGCAGCATGGATAAGGATTGCTAAAGGCGGGCCATTATTGGCCGGCCTGTTGGGCTTTCCAGCCGTTGAAAGGGAGTTATCTTGCGCCGTTTACCGTTTGTAGTCGGCTCCGCTTTGGTCTTCTGCGTTGGCTTGCCGGGATGCTCGCGCGCGACCGGGCCGGCATTACCTAACGTCGCAAGTGCCGGGTTCTCGCAGAAAAGCGATGCTGGGGGCTTTAGCGTGGTGCACAGCTTCGGCGGAGCCAAGGACGGAAATACGCCGTTTGGGAGTCTCATCTATGTCGATGGAGGTTTCCTAGGCACGACCTCACTGGGCGGCGCCGCCGCAATGGGAACCGTCTTCAAGACGAGCTCGAAGGGGCAGGAACGCGTTCTGCACAGCTTCGGCGGCGGCAGCACCGACGGCGCGGCCTCCGAAGCGAGCTTGATCGAAAAAAATGGCGCCCTTTATGGCACAACGTACTCCGGCGGCCCGAACGACGCTGGAGTCGTTTTTCGCATTAGCTCGGCGGGTACGGAAAAAGTGTTGCACGCCTTCGGAGACGGTCAGGATGGGCGCTATCCAAGAGCAGGCCTTATTTATGTGAATAATATGCTTTACGGCACGACATACGCAGGCGGCACTTGCGCCACATATGGCGGATGCGGAACGATTTTTGCGATCAATCCCAAGACCGGCGCCGAGCACGTCCTGCACAGTTTCGGGAACGGCACAGACGGCGCTTATCCGTATTATTCCGGCTTGGCGTTGGTCAAAAGTACGCTCTATGGCACGACGACTCTTGGCGGCAAGTACGGCTACGGCGCCGTCTTTAGTGAGACTCTTGGGGGCTCGGAGCGAGTACGTTACAGCTTTAAAGGCGAACCGGACGCGGCAAATCCCTACGCAGGCTTGATAACCGTGAAGGGCACGCTCTACGGCACGACGGAATTCGGCGGCAAGATCGGCCACGGTGCCGTCTTTAGCTTGAGCACCGCGGGCGCAGAGCACGTGCTGTACAGCTTTTCAACTAACAACCTGCAGTATGACGCGGCTCAGCCCAGCACCAGCTTAATCTATGTGAACGGCACGTTCTACGGAACGGCGGGCTACGGCGGCACGGCCGGCGACGGAGCCATTTACAGTGTGAGTTTGCAAGGCAAGGAGCAAGTACTGCACAGCTTCAGCGGTGCCTATCAGGCGTTCCCGTCGAGCTTGCTCGACGCGAACGGCGCGTTGTTTGGCACAACTCAGTTCGACGGCACCAACAACGACGGGAACGTCTTCCGGCTAGCTATCCCGTAACCACGCCCAGCGGGCCGGGAGACCCGCGCTCACTTGACCAAGCGACCGCAAGCCGTTCGCCGGAAATGCTTTGGGGTAGCGCTCAAATCATCAATAAACTAGGCCATTGGTATGGGAAATGGGGCCTGATGGCCTCAACCGGCTGACCCGCGACGAGCGATATAATCGGAAAAAGCTACGTTGAGGGAGCCCGTTCTATGAAGCATCTGAGAGTTTTATTCCTTGCGTCTGCGCTGGGCGCATGCAGCACCAATCCGTCAACGTCGGTCATGCCGGGAGGAGCGGCGGCACCGACCGTGCCGGATGCGGCCACCGCGCAGCACGCGCTCGACCTTCGTCCCACTTCGTCGGGTCCGTTTCTCGGCTGCCCGTATCCATCGGGAGACGTGTGGCAAACCGACATTTCGTCGTCGGGCCTTGCGACGGACAGTGCGGCGAACATCAAAGCCACGATCGACGGCCACGGAAACGGACGGTTCAGTGCCGGTGTGGTCGTTGGCGACCAGAAGAATATTACGAACGAGTACGTCAATATGGCGAACAACTCCACCCAGCTGGTCGTCGTCCATCCGAAAAAGTCGTATCACACGCCGAAGAGCCCGGAGCCGTGGGTGTTCAGCCCTCCCTATTACATCGAGCCGACGTCGAACGCGCACGCGATGGTGTTGCAGAAAGATGTCTGCCAATATTACGAAACATACAGCACGACGGCAAAGCCCGCCACTCACCAGCTGTCGGCCTACAGCGGCACGTTTGTGGATTTGACTCAGCCGTTCACGCGACCGGCAACCGGCGGGTGCTCGACGTCATCGTGCATTCCGATCGGCCTCCTCGCCGTTCGACCTGAGGAGTTAGCCGCCGGTGTAATCAGCCACGCTCTCGGATGGGACGCGATTGCGGGATCCGTCTCGAAGTACACCTGTGTCAGCCCTGCTGCCGTCACCGGCTGCACGGATAACCGCGGCTACAGGGGACCGCATCGCGAGGCCCCTAAGGCGATGCCCGCCGGCGCGCACATCCGTCTCAAGGCTTCCTTCGATATTTCGCACTTTCATCCCGAAGCAAAGATCGTAGCCACGGCATTACGGCAGTACGGCGCGTATCTTTTCGCCACAGGGACGAACAATCTGATCCCTTTCGTCAACGACGTCAATGGTGCTCCCGCATGGAACGCCGACGACCAGACGGATCTAGGATCGATCTCAATCGGTGACTTCGACGTCGTAACTGCACCGTAGGGCGCGATTCTCGGTGTCACGTTATAAGCTTTGGTTTCTCTGCTGCTTGTGCGCCGCACTCTGCGCCTGCAGCGGCAGCAGCGACTCCTTACCGCGTTCTTCGGGCCTGGTAGACGCGCGCACGCTACGCCCGCACACGTCGGATGGCGATTACATCAAGCACATTGTTATCGTGGTCCAAGAGAATCGCAGCTTCGACAATTTATTCGCGACGTATCCGAATGCCGATGGCCAGACGCGCGGTAAAAATAGCACCGGCCAATGGATCCAACTCAGGTCTGAAAAGCTGTATAGCCGGCTTGAATTGGAGAATAGCCACGCTGCGTTCAAAGTCGACTACGATCAAGGGAAAATGGATGGTTGGAACTTGGTTTACGTAAACTCGGTTCCCTGTCCCACCTGTGCGTATGCCTACGTGAATCCCGCGCAGATCACACCGTATTGGACGATGGCGCAGCAGTACGTCCTTGCCGACCATATGTTTCCGTCGGAGAGCAGCGGCAGCTTTTCCGCCCACCAGGATCTGATTCGGGGCGATAGCGTCCTCGACGCCAACGATACCCTCATCGATTTCCCGTCTCACGGCCCATGGGGCTGCGACGCCCAAGCCGGCACCACGACGCCGCTCTTGAGTGCGCAGGGCCATTACAAGCTCAACGGGCCGTTTCCATGCTTCGACTACGACACGCTGCGGGATACGCTCGATGCAAAGTCCGTTTCGTGGAAATACTACACGCCGTCGCTCTTTAGCGGTGGCCTCGCAGGCGCGTACTGGGATGCGTTCGATGCAATTCGCGCCGTACGGGACGGATCGGAATGGACATCGAATATTTCATCTCCAGAGAAGAATATTTTTAACGATATTTCAAAGGGCAAGCTCGCATCCGTTTCGTGGGTGATCCCCGACGGGCAAAACTCCGATCACCCGAGTTTTGCGAAATCGGATACCGGCCCGTCGTGGGTGGCCCAAGTCGTTAATGCCGTCGGTCAAAGCCAGTATTGGGATTCTACGGCCGTCGTCATTACATGGGACGATTGGGGCGGATGGTACGATCACGTACGACCGCCGCACCTTGACTACGCCGGCCTCGGATTTCGCGTGCCCATGCTCGTCGTCTCGCCCTACGCAAGAACCGGCTATGTCGCGCACACGCAATATGAGTTCGGCAGCATCGTGAAGTTCGTCGAGGATGTTTATGGCCTAAGCCGCTTGGGAACTAGCGACGAGCGCGCGGCGAGCATGGACGGCGTCTTCGATTTCACGCAAAAACCGCGCTCGTTCGCGCCCATTCCTGCCAAATACTCGAAGTCGTACTTCGAACGCCAAGCGCCGTCAAACGAACCGGTCGATACGAACTGAAGGCGCCTTCAGCCGATGAGATGTGGGAGTGGATTCCCGCTATCCCAGTTCTTGAATATCACTCGGCACGTCGTCGACGTTGCCGGCGCGGAGTTGGCGGAGATCGTGACCGGCCTCGTGGGTCCCGGCGAACCTACGACACGGTGGCGCGGTCGTGGATCACGGCGGACCTTTATACGCACGTCCTCGGCGACTTGAAAGCCGAAGCTGCCGACCGGCTCGACATCATCTTCCGCGATGCCGAGGCGCGGCGTGCTGAGGTCGCCGAACGCGAAGTGTGGGCCAAATGTGGGCCACCCGAAAAGCTGACTGCGAAAAAAGTCAGTAAAATAACGCGTTTCGTGGTAGCGCCAACGGGAGTCGAATCGGTTCGAGCGTGGTCAACGCTGGTCACGAATGGCCAAAACCCCGCATGAAATAAGGGGTTACGCCGGGCTGGATGGTCACGCGTGGGCACTCGTGGTTGCCATTGACGGCAACCGTTTGGCAACCGCGAGAACGTGCACCCAATCCTGGGCCGAGTGAGGGTTTGCGTATCGCGTGACGATGCTTTGCGTATCTGCCGGCGATCGCGCGCCTTCTCGGCCACGCAATGCCCGCGCACGCTTACTGTGAGATGCCGGTCGGCCCCACGCGACCCCAAGAAGTAGAACCGCACGCGCTTGGGCACAACGGAATTTTTTTTCAGTATTTTCCTTCCGAGCTGTTCGTCATCTGCTTGATAATGAGAAGTGCGAGCACCGCGCGGCGTCCCATGACTTGCACCTAGGGGGAATCGTTCAGCGGCGACGAAGGCTCGGGCATTGCCCGGGCTACTCGTTGTCACCGCCAACGTGGAGGTCCTCGATGATTCGTCGCATTTGCCGTGCGACCATTGCCGTCGCCATCGTTTCGACGGCGCTTGCCCTGGCCGCGTGCGGTGCTGGTCCATCGAACTGGCTCTCGCCGCGCGTCGCACCGCAGTTGACCCTGGAAAATCAGGCGGGGGAGCCTGCAGGAAGCTGTCGGACCGCCTCGTGCATGTATGTCACCGACCGCAATACCAACGCGGTTACGGTGTACGCAGAGGGCGCGGCCGGTAACGTCGCACCGCTCGAGACTATCAGCGGCTCGAATACGCTGCTGCTTAGCCCCGTTGGGATCTTCGTGGATTCCGGCCGGGCGATCCACGTCGCGAATTATGGCGGAAATACCGTGACGGTTTATGCCGCCGGTAAGACTGGCAACGTCGCGCCGACGTCCACGATCGCGGGTCCGCATACCCTCTTAAACGGTCCAGATTCAGTCGCCGTGGACGCCGGCGGTGTATCCTATGTTGCGGATTGGAGCAACAACAGCCTAACGGTCTACAAAAAGGGTGCCCACGGTGACGTGAAGCCGATCCGCACCATTAGCGGCGGGAGCACGACGTTATCCGGTCCCGTGGGGATCGCTTTGGACGCCGCTCCCAAGTTGTACGTCGCGAACCTGGAGGCCAACTCAGTGGCCGTTTTCGCGGCGGGCGCGAAGGGCAATGTGGCGCCGGTTCAGGCCATCAGCGGCTCGAACACGTTGCTGAACGGTCCGGGAGGCGTCGCCGTGGATACCGCTCGGAAGATCTACGTCGCCAACTCCTACGGCAACAGCGTCACCGTTTATGCCGCGGGCGCGACCGGAAATGTCGCACCGATCCGAACCATCAGTGGCGCGAACACTGGGTTGACCTATCCGACGCAGGTCGCCCTCGATGCCCACCACTACATCTACGTTACGAACCGTGACGCTAACAGTGTGACCGTCTACGCACCGAGCGCAAAAGGCAACGTAGCGCCGGTCCGCATCCTGAGCGGTTCCAAAACGACGTTGACTTCTCCGGCTGGGATCTCGCTGCAATAAACGCCTAGAACGCGTGGTCCGTCGGCGCAAGTAACGCAACCCGAGCAATCCCACTTGATAACGATGGGCGTCGGGTGTCTCGTCAACGCCCTGCGACGCCGGCGCGTTGACCTTCCTGCAACCGACGGCACCGAAATTGCACCGCGCCTCATACGTCCGCATCTTGGAGGCGTCGCACTCGTCAAACTTCGGCCCGCACGCATCGCAGAATGGGTCGCGGCGCTTCTCAAACGTAGTGGTAAAGCCACGAAGACAGCCGACGGCACCTTTCGTGAGCGTCCGCTATCGGCAAAAAGTGTTTACCATGCCTTCACGCTCTTGAACGGCGCGATGCGTTTTGCGCTCCGCATGGAGCTTATCGGCCGCAATCCGTGCGAGGCTGTGACACGGCCGAGCGTGAAGCGTTCCAACGCCAAAGCTTTTTCAGCCGATGAGGTGACTCGCCTGCTCGATGTAGCACGTGGTACTCGTTGGGAGCCTTTTGTAACGCTCGCACTTTCGACCGGAGCGCGACGGGGCGAGCTGTGTGGCGCATCCTGGCTGGATTACGACGCTGAGAGCGGCACGCTGACGATTCGGCACTCGCTCTCGCAAACGCGCCGAGGCATTACCCTCAAAGCGACGAAAACGGGCCGCACGCGCACACTGCCACTCTCGCGCATAGCAAAAGATGCGCTGCGTTCACAAGGCGCGCTGCAGGCCCGCGAGCGCCTCGCAAACGGCGTCTCTTACCAAAACGCTGACGATGCGATCTTTGCGGATGAGATTGGCCGGCGCGTCACGCCGATGGCAGCGTCGTGCGCCTTCGAGCGGATCGCCCGCAAGGCGGGGATATCGTCGACGCGTTTGCACGACCTGCGGCATACTGCGGCAACGACGTTGCTGCTCGCGGGTGTGGATGTTCGGACCGCCGCAGGCGTTCTCGGTCACGCCTCGCCGACTATCACACTTTCGACCTATGCGCACCTCATGCCGGAAGCGCAGCGCGAGGCCGTCGATCGCCTCGGCGAGCGCCTCGAACGGCTCGCCGCCGTCAGTTTTGACACGGCACGGCAACCGAATGGCAACCGCCTCGCCGCGAGCATTGAAAAAAGCCTGCAAATACAGGCCATTTCTGGTAGCGCCAACGGGAATCGAACCCGTCTTTCCGCCTTGAAAGGGCGATGTCCTAACCGATAGACGATGGCGCCGCGAGTGACCTCAAAACCCTAACGGCTCGCGAGTGGGATGTCAACGTCGGCGGTCGGCAGGCATCGGACCGGCGGACGCGGCGAGGAGCGCCCCGAATCCGGGCGAAGGCGCCAGCGTGACCACCGACGAGCGCCGTTTCGAGGGATTCCTAGCCGAATTCGAACCGAGCGTCGCGGCCCTAGGGCGCGCCGCGGTCGCGCAGCTCCGAAAGCGGCTGCCCTCCGCCGACGTGATCGTTTACGACAACTACAATTTCTTCGTGACCGGCTTTTCACCGACCGAGCGGCCCTCCGATGCCGTGTTTTCGATCGTGATGAGTGCTAAGGGTGTCGCCCTATGTTTCCTGCAAGGCGCCGCACTCCCCGATCCGCACGGGATCCTACGCGGCTCCGGTAAAATCGTGCGCAACGTTCGCGTTCAGGCAGTCGAGGATTTCGATCGCCCCGAGCTCGCGATGCTTCTGAGCCTCGCGCTCGACAACGCACGCGTGCCGTTCGACCCGAAGCGTGACGGCCGATTCTACATCCGCTCCGTTTCGGCAAGGAAGCGACCGCGGCGCAAAACATGACTGACGGCCTTCTTACACGCGAAGAGTTCGAGCGGGTCGTCGAAGAGGCGCTCGATTCCCTTCCCAAGCGGTTCGCGGAAATGGTGCACAATGTGGCAATCACCGTCGAGGAAGAACCTACAGACGAGGATCTCGAGAGCATCGACGACGACTCCGACGAATATGACGAAGATTCGGAGTTGCTCGGAATCTATCGCGGCGTGGCGCTCACCGAACGCACGCATGACGACCCTTTGATACCCGATGAGATCGCGATCTTCCGCGGTCCGATCAATCGCGTCGCGCAAACGCGGCGTGAAGCCGTCGAAGAAGTACGCGAGACGGTAATTCACGAGTTGGGACACTACTTCGGACTTCACGATCACGACATGCCTCACTAGGCGAATCCGGTCCGGCACGATCACTCACGACGTTACAGAGAGGCTCTACCCAAACATGGACGACGCAAAGAGACTCGCAACCGCCTTGAATGCCTTAGTAAAGTCGCCGCAGTTTTCCAACACAAAGGCACGCGCTGCGGCGCGTCAAGAACCCGCAGTGAATTGGCCGGCGACCAAGGCGCACAACGCGGATTTCAATGCTGACGTGGACGGTTGTGAGTCGTTCGTCATGACCGACGGAAGCGTGTGCGCGTGGATGTCCGGTCAGGTTCGCTACGTCGCGCAACCGCGAGGGTAGTCAAGGCCGTTCCAACTCAAACCACAACGTCCCCACCTTACGCTGCGGCATTTCGCGAAAACCTAGCGAGTGTAGCAGCGCTTGCGACGAACCCGACTCCGGCAGCGTTTGAGCGACGACGCGGTCCACACCATCGTGCGAGAACGCCCATGCGATGAGCGCGCGCACGCCTTCCGTTGCGAAACCGCGGCGCTGATACGCAGGCACGATTGAGTACCCGATTTCAACGGCGCGATCCGACGGCGGACCTTTGAAGCCGCCATTGCCGATCGCGATGCGTCCGCCGCTCTCGTCGACGGTAACGAAATACCAAATCATCCATCCGACTGCGCTCGGGTGCGCCGCAAGATGTTGGAGAAAGAAACGCGCCGACTCGTCGTCGTTGAGCGGTGGCGGCCAGTCCGCCGGCAGGCGCGCATCCAGCAGCCGCGCAAGCGCCGAACGATCCGAGACCTCAGCGCGCGCTACCTCGCTCGTTGCCGCGATCAAGTGCAGCCGCGGCGTGCGCAGTTCGATCACGCTTTGCGGGTCGGGGCTCCGATGAACGCCGACGCGCCGGGATAGCGGGCCGCGGAACCGAGTTCGTCCTCGATCGCCATCAGCCGATTGTATTTTGCTACCCGGTCGCTGCGCGAAAGGGAGCCGGTTTTGATCTGCCCGGCATTGGTCGCCACGGCAATGTCTGCGATCGTCGTGTCTTCGGTTTCGCCTGAGCGATGCGAAATCACGGTTGTGTACCCGGCTTTATGTGCCATGTCGATCGCGTCGAGCGTCTCGGTCAGCGTTCCGATTTGATTGACTTTGACGAGTATCGAGTTGGCAACGCCTTCGGCGATGCCGCGCTCGAGAAACCTTACGTTCGTTACGAAGATATCGTCGCCGACGAGCTGCACGCGATCGCCGAGCGCTTCGGTCAGCTTCCGCCAACCCTCCCAGTCGTCTTCGGCTAGACCGTCTTCGATCGACACGATCGGATAGCGATCGCACAACTCCGTATACAGCGCGACCATCTCGCTCGCGCTGAGCCCACGCTCCTTCGTCAGCGCGTAGTACTTGCCGTCCTGATGGAACTCGCTCGACGCAGGATCGAGTGCGATCGCAACGTCCGCGCCGGCCTTGTAGCCCGCGAGATCGATGGCGGCGACGATCAAGTCGAGCGCCTGCTGCGGCGTCTCCAGCGGCGGCGCAAATCCGCCTTCGTCGCCGACGAGCGTCGGCAGATGGCGGTCGTGAAGCAGCTGTCCGAGCGCGTGAAACACTTCTGCGCCGCACCGAACGGCATCGGCTTCGTTCGCCGCACCGAGGGGCACGATCATGCACTCTTGGAACTGCAACGCGCCCTCGGCATGTTTGCCGCCGTTGACCACGTTCATCATCGGCACCGGCAGCGTCGCTGCCGACGGTCCGCCGAGATATCGAAAGAGCGGCAAGGAGAGGCTCGAAGCCGCGGCGCGCGCAACGGCGAGCGACACGCCGAGAATCGCATTCGCGCCGAGATTTCCTTTGTTCGGCGTTGCGTCGAGGTCGAGCAGCGTCGCATCCACCGCGCGCTGCGCCGTCGCATCGAGTCCTTCGAGCGCCGGTCCGAGCACGTCGTTGACGGAGCGCACCGCAGCGAGCACGCCTTTCCCGCCGTAGCGTTTCGCATCGCCGTCGCGCAGCTCGACGGCTTCGTGCGCGCCGGTCGACGCGCCCGACGGCACCATCGCTTCCTCAACCGCGCCGAAGCTCGTGGCGACGCTCACGGCGACCGTCGGATTGCCGCGCGAATCGAGTACCTCTCGCGCGTGCACCGCTTCGATGAGCGGACGGCCGCCGCCGCGCAGCGATTCGAGCGGCGCGGTCAATCCTTGATCCAGCGTTCGAGATCGTGCCGGCGCGAAACGAACTCGTTGGCATCGAAGAAAATCTTCAACTCGCGCTCGGCGCTGGCTTTGCCGTCGCTGCCGTGAACGAGATTGCGGCCGATCGTTTGCGCGAGGTCCCCGCGAATCGATCCCGGCGCCGCCGCCAGCGGATTCGTCGCTCCGATGAGCTGCCTGCAGCCGTCAATGACGTTTACGCCTTCGACCGCGAGTGCGACCAGCGGTCCGCTCGTGATGAACGAAACCAAGTCGCCGAAGAACGGCTTGCCGTTGTGCTCTTCGTAGTGCGCGCGGGCGCGGTCGCCATCGAGTTGCATCATCTTCATCGCCGCAATGATGTAACCGCGGCGTTCGAGGCGCGAAACGATGTCCCCGACGAGTCCGCGCGACACGGCGTCGGGTTTGCATAAAATAAGCGTGCGTTCGACTGTCATACGTTCGTCGAAATACGGCTTGGCGCAGGGGTAAGCCTGCGGCGGGCGGCAAACCTGTCACCGCTTCAATGCAGAGCCGGGCGCATCCGTACGGACGTCTCGCCGACGAACTCGGCGGCTCGCCGTTTTCGGCGATTCGGTACGTCGTAGAGACCGAAAGTACGAACGCGGACGCGGCGAAACTCCTCGGCGACGACCGCTATCTCGGTCTCAGCATCGTCGCCGAACATCAAACCTTGGGCAGCGGTCGCAGGGGCCGGTCGTGGACGGCGTTTCCCGGCACCTCACTCCTGGTGACGACGCTCCTGCCGCGCGTGATCGCCGCTTCGGCGCTGTGGGCCGTGCCGTTTTGGGCGGCTCGCGCCGTACGCGCCGGGCTTGCAAGCCAAGGCGTCGCAACGACCATGCATTGGCCGAACGATCTGCTCGTCGCCGAGCGTGGAAAGGTTGCAGGGATCTTGTGCGTCTCGCGCGTCATCGGGAAGCGCGCGTGGGCGGCGTGCGGCGTCGGCATCAACGTCCTTCGCCGTCCCGAGGCCGACGCCGCCATCGAACCGGCGCCGGCGTATTGCGACGACCTGACGCGCGTCGACCGCGCGCGGCTGCTGTTGGGAATACTTCGCGCGTACGAAGCATCGCTCGACCTCCTTGCAGATCCACGCACCACGGCCGATCGCTGGGAAGCCGATGCCGGCCTACCCGGCGCGCACTATCGCATCCTCAAGGATGGAGAAACGACGCCGTTCGAGGCGACTGCGCTGCGAATCGCCGACGGCGGCGGCCTCGTCGTCGAACGGGACGACGGTACGGTGGAGACCATCGATCTGGCTCACGCGCGCGCCCTGCGCTAAGGAGCCTAACTTTCTTTGCGCGCGCGCCCTAGGCGCCGCTCGCACACTTCACAGTAGTGCGGCATCTTATTGTCGGTCTCGAACACCGAATTCGAATAATACATCGCGCACCGTGCGTTGAAGCAGTGTTTGAGTCCCAGCGCGTGCCCTAATTGGTGCACCGCCTCCTTCAACGTACGCTGAAAGAGCTGGTTCGCATCGGGTTCCTCGCCGTAAAACTGCGAACGCAAGCGGTGTAGGGAGACGACCGCGACCGCACTGCCTTCGTCCCCGTCGCCGAAGATGAAGCGATGCGACGTCTTGTAGAGATCGAGATCGGTAATCGCCAGCCGGATACCGTCCTGCTCGGGAAGCGTCCGCAATAATTTCGACGTCAGCGTCGACAGAAACAGCTGCTTGCGCGCCGGATTGAGCGCGCTGCGCGTCACGGCGAGCGATCGTTCGACGCGAACGCTCGTCAAAAACCGCTCTTCGACGCAAAGCGCCAGGCGGTCGAGGAATTCCGAATCGATGGCATTGACGGGAACGATGCGAATCGGGCCGCTCATCTCGCCGGCCGTGCTTCGCCGCCGTCGTCCGGAAAACTTGCGGGTTCTCCCGCGCGGGACAAACTGCGGCACGTTAAGAACTCGTTATCGCAATGATCGTCGGAGTCGGGTTCGACCTCGCGGAGGTCGATCGTTACCGTTTCGCACCGCGCGCGTTGCAATGGTTTTCGCGTAAGATCTATACGGAAACCGAGATGGCCTACGCAATGCGCAAGCGCAACTGGGCCGAACGCCTCGCCGGCTTTTTTGCCGCCAAGGAAGCGACGCGAAAAGCCTTCGGCCATGCCATTCCCTGGCGCCAAGTCGGCGTCGGCCACGAGCGCAGCGGCAAGCCGACGATCGAACTGCTGGGCGAGGCACATCGCCTGCTCGCCGCGCGCGGGGTGCGCTCGATTCATCTCTCGATCACGCACACGGCCGCAACCGCGGCGGCCGTCGTGATTCTCGAAGCGTGATCTACGTTCTCACCCCCGAGCAGATGCGCGCCGCCGACGCGGCGGCAATTGCAGCACGGGGCGAGGACGCGCTCATGCGCGACGCCGGCCGACAAGTCGCCCGGACGCTGCGCGAACTCGAAACCGGCGCCCAGCGCATCGTCGCGTTTGCCGGACCGGGCAACAACGGTGGCGATGCATTTGCCGCACTGGCGGAACTCGCGACGGATTTCGAATGCGTCGTCCACGCCGACGACGGCGTGACGCGTTCCGCGGCCCGAGCGGCTGCGGAGCAACGGGCACGGAGCGCCGGCGTGCAAGTTCGTCCATTGCCTAGCGGTGAGGACGCCGCGCGCGCCGCGCTCGAGGGCGCGATCGCCGTGGATGCGCTGTTCGGCACGGGCGCGCGGCTGCCGCTCGCGGAGCCGTACCGTGACCTCGCGCGCGCACTCGACGCGCGCGAACGCCCCGTCATCGCGATCGACATTCCGAGCGGCATCGACGCGCTGACCGGTGCCGTAAGTAGCGACGCCGTGCGCGCGAGCGTCACCGTGACGATCGGCGCCGCCAAACCAGGACTCTTTCTCGATCCGGCGCGCGACTGCGTCGGCGAACTGTGGTATGCGCCGATCGGCATCGACGAGGCCATTCTGGCGGCGCAGCCGCGAACGTTTGCAGCGCTCGACGACGATGCGTTCGTGCGTTTGCTTCCTGGGCGAAAGGCGGAGTCCGATAAACGCGCTTCGGGGGCGCCGCTCGTCATCGCCGGTTCGGCGCAGTTCCCAGGCGCCGCCGTCCTCTGCGCGCGCGCCGCAGCGCGCGCCGGCGCCGGCTACGTGACGGTCGCCGCTCCCCGCGGCGTTGCCAACGTGTTGCGCGCGCATCTCGTCGAACAGGTCGTCGTCGAGCTGTCCGACGATGCGCCGGCCGGCGACGTCGTCGACGATTTGCTCGACATCGCAAAGCGGAATGGGTCGGTCGCAATCGGTCCGGGTCTCGGGCTCGACGAGCGCACGGGCGCGATCGTGACCGGGTTCCTGGCACGCAATACGCTGCCGGCGGTGATCGACGCCAGCGCACTCTTTCATCTCGCAAAGCACCTCGAGATTCTACGCGGCAAACCTGCGGTCGTGACGCCGCACGCCGGCGAGTTCGCACGGCTCTCCGGAAAAGGCACGATACGCGAGAGCGAACGCGTCGCTCGAATTCGCGATTTCGTCGATCGAACGGGCATCGTGACGTTGCTGAAGGGCCGCGATACGTTGATCTATGACGGCACCACGATGCACCTCAATGCCACCGGAACCAACGTGTTGGCGACGGCCGGAACCGGCGACGTACTGACGGGCGTCATCGCAACGCTGGCGTCGCAAGGGCTCGCGATTGTCGACGCCGCCTGCGCCGGAGCCTATTGGCACGGTCTCGCCGGCAAATGCGCGGGCGAATATCGCTGCGTGGGCGTCGTCGCGGGCGACGTCATCGACGCGCTCGCCGACGCGCTTCCCAACGGCGAACCCAACGACGATTTGCGCCGCGTGTTTTAAGGTCGCTAAAGGGTTTCCGCTTGGGGGCAGGAAGGGCGCCCGCACCTACTCGACGTCATTTTTATCGGGGGAACCATGGACCGGCTCACTCTATCGTCGGCTCGTTTGCGCGTTGCCGCCATTGCGTTTACTGCGCTGTTGGCGGGATGCGCGAGCGGCGCCGTCCCGTCGACCGCCAGCGCTCCTGCGAACGGACCGGCGTTTGCCCGTCGCTCTCCCCGACGCGAATCCGCCCGCGTGCAAAGGGCAGAAGGCTACCAAGACCTACGCCAAGACCTCGGCCGAACCGATTACGAGCAAAGGCGGCGCGCTCTGTGTCGGCGCATTCGGCGGCTGGGGCGGATTCCTCGAATATCCCAAGGGTGCTTCCGCGACGAAACTCACGCTCACGAGCAGCACGACTGCCTACGATCCGCCGCTCTTCCCGCCGGAAGGCTCGCTCGGCGCTCCAATCTTCTACCTGCAAGTGCATCCCGCAAATGCGATCACGTTCGGAACGACGATCGGTTCGGGTTTCGGCATTCAGAGCACGCTACTCAAGCCGAAGAAAGCCTATACGGCGGCATATTGGACCGGCGGTGGAAGTTTGTGGGTCCGGTATTCGCCGTGTTACGCGATCGCGAAAAAGGCGAAGTATGGTGGCAGCATTGCAGGCGTCGGCACGCGCTTAGAAGGTCAACGCATCTACCCAACGTCGTATAACGTCATCGAAATATTCAGCGGCAAACAAGCCACCCAAGCCTGCTAACCTAGCAACGCGCGTAGGCCCGCTTCGTCGAGAATTTCGATGCCGAGTTGCTGCGCTTTCGCGTATTTGCTGCCCGGATCGTCTCCGGCGACGACGTAGTCGGTCTTCTTGCTGACCGATCCGGTCACTTTGCCGCCGGCATTTGCGATGAGTTCGCCGGCGCGTTCGCGCGTGAGGTTCGCCAGCGTTCCCGTGAGGACGAACGTCTTCCCGGCGAGCGGACCTGCCTCGGCGCGCGGGCGTTTGGGCGCCGTCATGTCGACGCCCGCCGCGCGAAGACGTTCGATCGTGTCGCGATTGGCGGGCTGCTTGAAAAATAGATGCACGCTGCCGGCCACCTCCGGCCCGATGCCCTCGCTGCGCTGCAGTTCTTGTTCGCTCGCACCGGCGATCGCCTCGAGCGATCCGAAATCGCCGGCCAAGATTTGAGCGGTTTGTTCGCCGACGAACCGGATGCCGAGCGCGTTGAGCAGTCGCGCGAGCCCTCGTGCCTTCGACGCCTGGATCGCACTCAGAAGATTCGCAACGCTCTTTTCGCCCATCCGCTCGACCTCGCGCAGCGTACCGGCCTCGAGCGCATACACGTCGGCGATGTCGCGCACCAATCCGCGCTGGGTCAACTGCTCGGCCAGAACGTCGCCCAATCCTTCGATGTCCATCGCGCCGCGCGAAGCGAAGTGCCGTAAACGCTCGGTCGTTTGCGCCGGACACGAGGCGTTCGTGCACCGCGACATCGCTTCGCCGGGCGGATGGTCGACGTCGCTGCCGCATACCGGACAGCGGCCGGGCATCCGAAAGACGCGCTCCTTGCCGGTTCGCTCGGCGGTGACCGGGCCGACGACGCGCGGAATCACGTCGCCGGCGCGCACGACGATGACCGTGTCGCCGATGCGAATGTCGTTGCTTTCGATGTAGGCGGCGTTGTGCAGCGTCGCGTTACGCACGGTCACGCCGCCGATCTGCACCGGTTCGAGGACGGCATTGGGATTGAGCGTGCCCGTTCGGCCGACCGTTACGACGACGTCGAGCAATTTCGAGCGCGCCTCGCGCGCCTTGAACTTGAACGCGATCGCCCAGCGCGGGTCGCGCGCGACCGCGCCCAGCTTTTCCTGTAGCGCGAAATCGTCGATCTTCACGACGACGCCGTCGATTTCGTAGTCGAGTTCGTCGCGACGCGCCTCCCATTCGCGGCAGAACGCAACGACCGCATCGATCGAACCGGCGCGCGCGATATGCGGATTTACGTGAAAGCCGAGACGCTCGAGCGCGCGCAGTCCTTGCCACTGGGTCCGCGCGCCGGTCCCTCCTTCCTGCGCGGCGACCTGGTAGGCGAAGAACGAGAGCCGGCGCGCCGCGGTCAACGCAGGATCGAGCTGACGGACGCCGCCGGAAGCGGCATTGCGCGGATTGGCGAATACCGGCAAGCCGGCTCGCTCGCGCGCGGCGTTCAGCTTCTCGAAATCGCTTTTACGCAGATAGACTTCGCCGCGCACTTCGAGAAACGACGGCGGGCGCGTGCCGTCGAGACGCAGCGGAATCGACCGAACGGTGCGCAGATTCGGCGTTACCTCCTCACCGACGCTGCCGTCGCCGCGCGTCCCGCCGCGTTCGAAGAGAGCGTCGCGGTAATCGAGCGCTACCGCCAGGCCGTCGATTTTTAACTCGCAGACGTACTCCAGGTTGCGGCCGGCGAGTTTGCGCGCGCGCTGATCGAACGCGCGCAGTTCCTCTTCGGAGGCGGCGTTTGCCAGGCTGAGCATGGGGCGCGCGTGGCGATAAGGCGCGAAACGCTCCGATGGGGGCGCGCCCACGCGTTGCGTCGGCGAGCCGGGGGTTCGCACGCCGGGATGCGCCGTTTCGAGTTCGACGAGTTCGCGCAGCAGCGCATCGAACTCCGCATCGCTGATTGCCGGTTCGTCGAGCAGATAGTAGCGCCGGTTCGCATCGTCGATGCGCGCGCGCAACGCGGCCGCTCGTGCGGCGGGCGATGCGTCTTTCGGGCTGCGAGCCATGCCGGCGGGGGTTCTACGCCTCGACGGCGATGCGCTCTCCCTCGCGCAGTTCGCCGAGCACCGCGAGATTCTCCGATTCCAACCGGTCGAGTTCGGCCGCGTCGGGAACGTGATGCCCGACGGCACGCTGATCGAGCAGCACCGGCGCGAGATAGGCGCCCGTGAACGAACGAGTGTCGCGGGAGACCTCTTCCGGCGTTCCGGTCGCCACGACGGTGCCGCCGCGATCGCCGCCTTCGGGCCCGAGATCGATGAGGTAGTCGGCGCTCTTGATCACGTCGAGGTTGTGTTCGATGACGAGCACGGTGTTGCCGAGGTTCACCAGCCGCTGCAGCACGTCGAGCAGCCGGTGGATGTCGGCAAAATGCAAGCCCGGTCGTCGGCTCGTCGAGCACGTAGAAGGTGCGGCCGGTCGAGCGCCGCGAGAGTTCGGTCGCGAGCTTGACGCGCTGCGCCTCGCCGCCCGAAAGCGTCGTCGCCGGCTGCCCCATCTTGATGTAGCCGAGGCCTACGTCGCAAATCGTCCGCAGTTTGTTGTGAATGCGCGGAATGTTCTCGAAGAACGCGTTCGCCTCGTCGACGCGCATGTCGAGCACGTCGGAGATCGTCTTTCCCTTGAACTTTACCTCGAGCGTCTGCGCGTTGTAGCGTTTGCCCTTGCAGACTTCGCACGGCACGTAGACGTCGGGCAGGAAGTGCATCTCGATCTTGATGATGCCGTCGCCCTGGCAAGCTTCGCAGCGTCCGCCCTTGACGTTGAACGAAAATCGTCCCGGCAGGTAACCGCGCATGCGCGCTTCGGGCACCTTGGAGAAGAGCTCGCGGATGTAATCGAACGTGCCGGTGTAGGTCGCCGGATTGCTGCGCGGCGTTCGCCCGATCGGCGCTTGATCGATCACCACGAGTTTGTCGAGCTGGCCCGCGCCTTTGACGGTGCCGTACGTACCGCCCGGCGGCTGGCCGTGCAGATGCTGGTTGAGCGCGCGAACGAGAACCTCGTTGACGAGCGTCGACTTGCCGCTGCCGCTGACGCCCGTGACCGCACACAGCGCGCCGACCGGAAAGCCTACGTCGATACCGTCGACGTTGTTGGCGCGCGCGTTGCGCACTTCGAGCCAACCGCGCGGCACGCGGCGCAGGCGCGGCACCGGAATGTACTTACGCCCCGACAGGTATGCGCCGGTTTCGGACTGCGGGTTAGCGAGGATGTCGTCGAGCGTTCCGACGGTGAGAATCTCGCCGCCCTCGGCTCCCGCTCCGGGCCCGATGTCGACGATCACGTCGGCGGTACGCATGGTATCCTCGTCGTGCTCGATGACGATCAGCGTGTTGCCGAGATCGCGCAGCGTCTTGAGCGTCGCGAGCAGCCGTCCGTTGTCGCGCTGGTGCAGCCCGATCGACGGCTCGTCGAGGATGTAGAGCACGCCGACCAGCGCGCTGCCGATCTGGGTCGCCAGCCGGATGCGCTGCGATTCGCCGCCCGAGAGCGTCGTCGCCGACCGGGCGAGCGTGAGGTACGTCAAGCCGACGTTCGTGAGAAATCCGAGCCGGGCGCGAATCTCTTTGACGATTTGATGCGCGATCTGTTCCTGACGCGCCGTGAGCGTCAGGTCGGCGAAAAACCCCTCGAGACGTTCGACCGGAAGACGCGTGAGCGCGTCGATGTTTTCGCCGCCGACGGTCACCGCCAAGGCTTCCGGTTTCAGACGCGCGCCTTTGCAGGCCTTGCACGTCGACGCCGACATGAATTTTTCGATCTCTTCCTTGACGTAATCGCTCGAGGTCTCGCCGTACCGCCGCTGCAAGTTATTGACGACGCCCTCGAACGACGCGCGGTACTCCCACGTCTTGCCGGCACGCGACGTGTATGCGAACGTCTGCTCGTTCTCGGTGCCGTAGAGAATCGTGTCGACGACGTCGTCCGGCATCGCGTCGATCGGCGTCGTCATCTTCAGACGATGTTTGCGCAGCACCCGTTCGAACTGTTGGAGGTAGTACGGATTCATTGAGGGATATCTGCCGGACCCTAGGTTCCGGCTCCACGGAACGATGGCGCCGTCGGCGATGGACTTGCTGCGATCCGGAAGCACCTTCCACGGATCGATCTCGATTTTCTCGCCCAAACCGCTGCACTCGGGACACGCGCCGTACGGCGAGTTGAACGAAAACAGCCGCGGCGCGAGTTCCTCGAACGACAGCCCGCAGTACACGCACGCGAACGCCTCGCTGAACGTCAGCTCGCGTTCGCCGGCGAGCACCGTGACGATGCCGGTCGAAAGGCGCAGCGTCGTCTCGACCGAGTCCGTCAAGCGCCCGCGCATGTCGGGCTTCATCACGAGCCGATCGACGACGATCTCGATCGTATGCTTGCGCTTCTTGTCGAGGACGATCTTGTCGCGAAGTTCCTTGACCTCGCCGTCGACGCGCACCCGCGCGAAGCCCTCCTTGGCTGCCTCTTCGAACAGCTTCGAGTACTCGCCCTTGCGGCCGCGCACGAGCGGCGCGAGCAGCTGCAGACGCGTTCCTTCCGGCAGTTCCATAATCGAGTCCACGATCTGCTCGCTCGATTGGGTGCTGATTTCGCGACCGCAGCGATAGCAGTGCGGCGTCCCGACGCGCGCGTAAAGCAGGCGAAGATAATCGTAGATCTCCGTCACCGTCCCGACGGTCGATCGCGGATTGCGTGAAGTGGATTTTTGATCGATGGAAATTGCCGGCGACAAGCCCTCGATGTAGTCGACGTCGGGCTTCTCCATCTGTCCGAGGAATTGCCGCGCGTACGAAGAGAGCGACTCGACGTAGCGCCGTTGCCCTTCCGCGTAGATCGTGTCGAAAGCCAGCGACGATTTTCCGGAACCGGAGAGGCCGGTCACGACGATGAGACGATTGCGCGGCAGCACCAGGTCGACGTTCTTGAGATTGTGCTCGCGAGCGCCCTTGATGACGATCGAATCCAGCCCCGAAGCCATAGATTCTCAGAAACCTCCGAAGGGGTGAAGGTTACGCCGCAACGACGGGTCTTTACGGAAGCGCGAGCAGCGCCCGCCCGGCTTCCTCGAGGGTCGCGCACACGACGTCGGGCGGGGGTGCGCCCGGCGGCAAGGATTCACCTCGTACGTTCAGCCAGACCGTGAAGAGGCCGGCCTCGCGCGCGCCGCGTACGTCGCGCTCGTAGCGGTCGCCGACCATCGCACCGTGCGAAGGCGACGCCCCCATCGTCGTGCAGGCGTGCGCGAACAGCAAGGGATCGGGCTTGAGCATACCGACTTCGTCGGCGATGAAAATCGCGTCGAAGAACTCGCCCAGACGCAGCAGCGAGATCTTTTCACGGTGCGTCTCCGAGAATCCGTTGGTCACCATGCCCAACCGTTTTCCCCGTGCGCGCAGCGAACGCAGCAGTTCGATCGCACCGGGGAACGGCACGTAACGCCGCTTTCGATAGTCGTTGTAGCGACCGGCGGAGCGTCGAGCGACGGCGGCGTCGGCGATGCCGACGCTTTCGAGCGCGCCGCTCCACAAGCGCTCGCGAACGCGCGCGAGTTCGACGCGCAAGGTGTCGGGCGCGAGCCGCTTCCAGAAACCCTCGGCGGCCGCAACGTAGGCGGCTTTCAGCTCGAGTGCGTCGATACCGTGCTCCGCGGCAATCTCGTGCGCTACTTCCTCGGCGGCACTCTGGTACGCGAGGGTGTCGTCGTGAAGCGTGTCGTCGAGGTCGAAGAGCACGATGTCGAGCCGGCGCATGAACGGCGAGCGAACTACGGGATGTGCGGAAGGTGTTGCAGCAGCATGATCCACCCATCGTCGGAGATGCGCACCGATCCGTCGAACGGCGAATCGAACTCGGAGATGACGATGAACAGAATCGCGATCAGCCCCGCCAGAATCGCTGTCATCACGAGCTGTGCGCCGCGGTTTTCGACGCCGAAGAGAAAAGCGAACGACAGCATCGCAAGCGCTCCGGACACCAGCGCGAACCAAAGCACCATCGGCACCGACGGAGCGTCCTGAATCAGCCGGAGCCGGCGGGCATCGAACAGGCGCTCCACCTGCGTCATCGCCGCCTGCTGCACGTCTGCATCGCCCGCACCGTGCGGCTTGTACGTATTGATCTCGTGCGCGAGGTCCTCGAGCACGATCAAATCTTTCGGCACGTTGATGCGCAGCGACATCTGCGGCCATTCGGTTTGCACGACGCCGTTCGCGTACGAGATTAGTTGACGGCGGACCACGGAACGTGCCGGTTCGGCCAGGCCTCCGGCAACGCGGTAGAGATCGGAAACGGCTGCAATTTCCGTGTCGACCGTGGAGACGGTCGCGTCGTACTTCTCCCATACCACCACGACGACGAATCCCAGCACGACGGCGTAAATAACGCCCACCGCCGAGAAAAGAAAGCCCGCGACGTCGTTGTGCTTTCGCAACATTTCGCTGCGGAAGCGGCGCTGCCACATTGCGTGCAAAACGACCGTAACGGTGACGACCAGGGCGATGATGAGAATTTCGCCGACTGCTTCCGACATCTCGTACGAGGTATGCGTCATGCCGCCGGCATATCCTCGCCGCGGCCCGTCACGCGCTTACGTTCCGACGAGGTCGGCGAGCGCGCGGCCGAAGATCTTCGGAGCTTTGCCTCCGAAAAGAATTCCTTCGTTCCCGCCGATTTGTTTTCGCAGTTCGATCAGCTCGTCGCGCAGCGCGGCCGCCTTTTCGAACTCCAGATTCGCCGCGAGTTCGCGCATTTTGCGCTCCAGGTCGGCGGCCGTCTTCAACGCGACCTCGCGCGGGAGCTTATCGTATTTGAATTTCTCGGCGTTCTCGGCGGTCGCGCCGACGAGGCTCAAGATGTCGTGCACTTCCTTACGGATCGACGTAGGTTCGATGCCGTGCTCGAGGTTGTAGGCGATCTGCCGCTCGCGGCGCCGGCGCGTTTCACCGATGGCGCGTGCCATCGACTCGGTCACGCCGTCGGCGTACATCAGCACTTTCCCTTCGACGTGCCGCGCCGCGCGGCCGATCGTTTGAATGAGCGACGTCCCGCTGCGCAGGTATCCTTCCTTGTCGGCATCCAGGATGCCGACCAGCGAGACTTCGGGCAGATCTAACCCTTCGCGTAAAAGATTGATGCCGACCAAGACGTCGAATACGCCCATGCGCAAATCGCGGAGAATTGCCACGCGCTCGAGCGTATCCACTTCGCTGTGCAGGTAGCGAGCGCGCAATCCCATCTCGAGCAAGAAATCGGTCAGGTCTTCGGCCATTTTTTTCGTGAGCGTCGTCACGAGAACGCGCTCTCCGCGGTCGACGCGCAGCCGTATCTCCTCCATCAAATCGTCGATTTGGTTGCGCGTCGGACGCACCTCGACTTCGGGATCCACCAGCCCGGTTGGACGGATGATCATCTCGACGACCTGAGCACTGCGCTGCAATTCGTACGCGGCGGGCGTCGCCGAAACGTAGACCGCCTGCGGAACGTGCTCGTCGAACTCGGCATACGTCAGCGGGCGATTGTCGAGCGCACTCGGCAGCCGGAAGCCGTGCTCGACCAGCACTTCCTTGCGCGAGCGGTCGCCGGCGTACATTCCGCGCACCTGCGGCAGCGTCACGTGCGACTCGTCGACGAAGAGCAGCCACTCCTTGGGAAAGAAATCGATCAGGCACCACGGCGTGGATCCGGGTTCGCGGCCGGTCAGGTGCCGCGCGTAGTTTTCGATGCCGTTGCAGTAGCCGACTTCGCGCAGCATGTCGAGGTCGTAGCGCGTGCGCATTTCGAGACGTTGCGCTTCCAACAGTTTTCCGTGCTCGCGGAAGTAGCCTAAGCGCTCCTCGAGTTCGACCTCGATGGATACGATCGCGTGGTGCAGTTTTTCCTCGGGCGTAATGAAATGTTTGGCCGGAAAGATCAAGAGTTCGCTCTTGCTTTCGACATACTCGCCCGTGAGAATGTTTACCACGCTGATCGATTCGACGTCGTCGCCGAAGAATTCGATTCGATGCACGAGCTCCTCGTCGACGCCCACGTACTCCAACACGTCGCCGCGTACGCGGAACGTGCCGCGCACCAGATTGATGTCGTTGCGGCGGTACTGCATGTCCACGAGCCGGCGCAGCAGCACGTCGCGATCCATCGTGTCGCCGACGCGCAGGCGGGCAGACATCTCGACGTAATCCGACGGCGAGCCCAAACCGAAAATGCACGAGACCGAGGCGACGATCAGCGTATCCGGCCGGGTGAGCAGCGACTGCGTGGCGGAGTGCCGCAGCCGTTCGATCTCGTCGTTGACCGAACTGTCCTTCTCGATGTACGTGTCGGTCGACGCCACGTATGCCTCGGGCTGGTAGTAATCGAAGTACGAAACGAAATACTCGACGGCGTTCTTGGGGAAGAATTCGCGGAACTCGGCGCAGAGCTGAGCGGCAAGCGTCTTGTTGTGACAGAGCACCAGCGTCGGTTTCTGCACCAGCTCGACCGTGCGCGCCATCGCCATCGTCTTGCCGCTGCCGGTGACGCCGAGCAGGGTCTGGTACCGATCGCCGCCGCGGACGCCTCGGGCCAACGCCTCGGTTGCCTTCGGCTGATCGCCGGCGAGGGCGAACGGCGAAACCAACTCGAATTTCTGCGCCATATTCGTCCCAAACAGCCCTTCCGGTCGCCGAGGTTGCCGCGCCGGGTATCCCCGCTCGGCCATACCGAGGAAGCGCGGGCTTCTCGCGTGAACACCAGCCCTCCGCCTACGGGGAGAAACGACACGTTGAGCCAGCCTCCGCTCATTTTCAGCGGAAACTCCAACCCGCACCTTGCCGACGAGATAGCCAAGCGTCTCAAACTGCACGTCGGTAAGGCGCTGGTCGCCGAATTCAAGAACGAGGAGACGCGCGTCGAGATCGGCGAGAACGTGCGCGGCTCCGAGGTCTTCGTCGTGCAGTCCATCTGCCGAACGCCCGAAGGCAAGAGCGTCAACGACGCGCTCATGGAACTGCTGCTCATGATCGACGCGCTGCGCCGCGCGTCGGCAGCGCGCATCACCGCCGTCATCCCGTATTACGGTTACGCCAAGCAGGACAAGAAAACCAAAGGCCGCGAGCCGATCTCGGCCAAGGTCGTCGCCAACCTGCTGAAGGTGACCGGCTCGAAGCGCATCGTGACGATGGACTTGCACGCCGCGCAGATTCAGGGTTTCTTCGACATTCCGGTCGACAATCTGATGGCGATGCCGGTGCTCTGCAACTACTTGAAAAAGGAAGGCCTCTACGACGATAAGATCGTCGTCGTCTCGCCCGATGCAGGCGGCGTGCACCGCGCCGAGATCTTCGCCAAGCGGCTCAACTGTTCGCTCGCGATCGTTTTCAAGCGGCGTCCGGAGCCTGACGTCTCCGAAGTCACGGACATCGTCGGCGACGTAACCGGCAAAATCGCGGTCATCGTCGACGACATGATTTCGACTGGCGGCACGCTCGCGAACGCGGCCGAGGCGATCAAGGCGCGCGGCGCAACGCAGGTGTACACCGTCGCCTCGCACGGCATCTTCGCCGGCGATGCCGTCGGCGTGCTCGAACATTCCGACATCGAAAAAGTGATCGTCACGAACACGATGCCGCTGGAGAACGTCGAACGCCATCCGAAGTTCGTGCAACTCTCGATCGCCCAAACGTTCGCGGATACGATCAGCCGCATCACGACCAACCGTTCGGTGTCGGAACTCTTTGCCGGCGACGAAACGCCCAAACTCGATCGCCCGGTTCTCGTGCCGGAAGCGGTCGTGGGCTGAACTTCAACCATTTTCGAAAGGTAGACCATGCCCGCTAAAGAGCTGAAGCTCTCGATCGAATCTCGCGCCAAGACCGGCACGACCGGTGCCAACGCGCTGCGCCGCGCCGGAAAGATTCCGGTGGTGCTCTACGGCCACGGGGCCGCGCCCGAACACGGCGCCGTCGACGCCCACGCTTTCGAAGAGCTGCTCCATCACGGCGGCCGCAACGCGATCATCACGCTGAGCGGCGGCGAGAAACGCGGCGAAACCGCGCTCGTGCGCGCCGTGCAGTACCATCCCGTTTCGCGAAGCGTCCTGCACGCCGACCTGCAACGGGTCTCGGCGCGTGAAACGATCACCGCGACGCTTCCGGTGGTAACGGTCGGCGTCGCGCGCGGCATTCGCGACTCCGGCGGCGTGATGGACGTCGTAACGCACCAACTCGAAATCGAAGGACCCGCCGGCAGCATTCCCGAGCACATCGAAATCGACGTGACGGAACTCGACCTGCACGACCACGTGACCGCGGGCGACGTCACGCTGCCCGAAGGATTCAAAATGGTGACGCCGGCCGACACGATCGTCGTTTCGATCGAGCCGTCGCGCACGGAACGCGAACTCGAAGAGGCGGCCGCGGGCCCGGGAGAAGCGCCCGAACCCGAAGTCATCGGCGAGACGCCTTCACCCGAAAAGGAGCAATAGTTTCTGGCCGATCAAGGGGCGCGGCTCGTCGTCGGCTTGGGGAATCCCGGACACGAGTACGCGCAGACGCGGCACAACGCCGGCTTCATGGTGGTCGACGAGGTCGCGCGGCGCCACGGCGTGACGTCCTGGAGAAAGAAAGACAGCGCCGAGCAGGCCTACGATTCGGTTCGGCGCGTCGTGTTCGTGAAGCCGATCTCGTTCATGAACTTGAGCGGCACGCCGGTGCGGCTGATTTCGTCGTGGTATCGCACGCCGGCCGAAGACGTGCTCGTCGTCGTCGACGAGATGGACTTGCCGTTCGGCAAACTTCGCATGCGCCCGTTCGGCGGCCACGGCGGCCATAACGGGCTGCGATCGGTGATCGCCACGATCGGCGACGGATTCCCGCGCTTGCGCGTCGGCGTGGGACGTCCGCAGGACGACTCCATCGATCACGTGTTGGGAACGTTCGACCAAGCCGAACGGCGCGACGTGCCCGCGATCCTTTCCGCCGCAGCCGATGCCGTCGAACTCTGGCTCGGCGACGGCCTCGACGCGGCGATGCGCTTTGCGAATACCTGGGAAGCTACGGACAGCCGCTAGGCACGCCGTTGATGGCTTCGGCGCGCACCGCCGGACTGGGATGCGCGTCGAGGAACAGATGCGGTAGAAATTCCGGACAGACTTCCTGCGTCCGGCGGTCGGCCGCGCGCACGATCGCGCGAACCGCAGCGGGCCGGTCGGCCGTCAACGAGAGCGCATAGCCATCGGCAGCCACGTCGTAGGATCGCAGCGCCGCGTTGCGCACCGGCACCGCGACGATGTAGACGATCGCCAACAGCGCGCCGACCAGTGCCAAGCGCGAGAGCGGGTCGTCGTCGCGCCGAAAACCGATGCGATCGGCCAGTACGATGGCCAGCGCCGAAAAAACGATGATGATGCCGCCTTCGATCAGCGCGAAGAACAGCGGATCGGCATGGAGCGAGTGGCCGATTTCGTAGGTAACCACGTAGACGATCTCCGGAATCGTGCTGCCCGCGACGAGCGAACTCGTCAACACCACGCGCCGGAACGGGCCGAGGCCCACCACGACCGCATCGGGCAGCGACGACGTCCGGCTCCGCCGGACGAGCACGGGTACGGGAGGCACGCGGCCGCGCGCGAGCGTCGTCTCGATGCCCTGGCGGATCGCGCCGCCCGCCGGTTGCAAGCCCCACGCGCCGGGAACCTCGAAAAGCGGGCTCGCATACGACCAGGCGAGGCTCGCGCCCAAAACGATCACGACGGTGTAGGCGTACCACTGGTGCGTTCGATCGACGAGCCATAACACGACCGCAACGATGATGCCCGCGACGATCATGGCGAGGATCGTATGAAAGATCCAATACGCCGCCCAGACGCGCGTCAGCTCGGGAGAGAGTCCCATCGCACGTTCGACGCGGTAGAGGTAGAACGCGGGAAGCAATGCCGCCACGCGAGCGATCAGCGCGAGCGTCGCGCCGAATACGAAACGCACCGTCGCCTCGCCGGCAATGCGCCGGCGCAACCGGTCGCGCATCGTTGCGGCCGCGCCGGAACTCCAGAAATACGCCAGTGCCGCCGCTTCGAAGAGGGCCGCCAGCAGCCAGCCGGGCAGCGTCATCTGCGCGCGCCGCCGCGCTGCGGCTTGCCGGTCGGGATCGACCAGCGCGATGACCGGCTGCGTCGTCAACGCGTGCTGCGAGATCTCGTCGACGCGCCGGTCGAGTTCGTTCGGGGCTTGCGATGCGGCCGAGCCGAACGCGAACGCCGCGGAGAACAGCGTCACCGCGAGCAGCGCGGCTCGGACGATCCGCCGAAACTCGAACGGCATCGCAAATGGGTTCGCGATGGCCTACGGGCGGCCTCCGGCCCGAAGCGTCGCATAGACGCCTGGCGACGCGGCGAACGAAACCCGATCGCGCCCACTGCGCTTGCTGCAATACATCGCTGCATCCGCGACGTCGAGCAAGGCGTTTGCGGTCGCCGCATCGTGCGGGAATGCGGCGACGCCGACGCTCGCGGTCACGCGCACCGGCACGCCGAAGTCGCCGCCGCGCACGGCGTCGCAGAACGCCTGCGCGCGCTCGATGGCGCGCCGTTTTTCCGTCACCCGCAGCAGCGCGCAGAATTCGTCGCCGCCGTGGCGCGCCGCCACATCGAGCCCGGCGACGAGATGGCCGTCGAGAAGCGACGCGACGCGCTGCAGCACGCCGTCGCCCGCGCGGTGTCCAAAGCGATCGTTGACCTCCTTGAAGCAGTCGGTATCCGCGTACCATAGGCAAAACGTGCGGCCGCCGCTCCCGGCGCGAGACGTTTCTTCGGCAAGGCGGTGCCGAAAGGCGCGCGCCGAGAGTAAGCCCGTCAGCGGATCGCGCGCCGCATCGTCGCGATCCGTCTCGCGCTCCAGCGCGACGGCATAGGGCGCGGCGGCTCGTTCGATGACGGACACGATTGCGTCGCAGGCGCTGCCTTCGAGCACCTGCGGCGAGGCGGCATACACCACGCTCGAGAGCGTTCCCCCGGCGGCCAGCGGCACTGCAATCGCGAAACGGTCGGTCGGCGCAATCGCTTCTCCGCCCGTCGCGAGCGCGGCACGGCAGCCGGTTTGCGCGGCGAGCGCCGGAAGGCGCCGCGCATCGTCGCGCCGCAGACGAACGCCGCTCAGGTACGCGGCTCTCGCGCCGGCGGCATAGACGCACGCGAGATCCTCACCGCACGGATGGAAAATGAGCAGCACGTCGACGCGCGCATCCACCGCGCGAAGCGTGCTTTGCAGCCGTTCGACCACCGCGGCGCTCGACCGCAGCGATGCATCCGAAAACGCGCCGGCGGCATCGAGGAGCCGGTGCATTCGACGGGTCTCCGCGTGCGCGCGCCGGAGCTCTCGCAATCGCCACACGGGTGGATAGTGCCCGCGTCGTGCGTACCCTACTTTTTCGGTAAAGGACGGGCCGGATTGCCGGCGACGCGTTCGCCCGGCGCGACGTCACGCGTCACGACCGAACCGGCTCCGGTCAGCGCGCCGTCACCGATCGAGACGGGAGCCACCAGCGAAGAGTTCGAGCCGATGAAGACGTCGCTGCCGACGATCGTCTCGTTCTTGTTTTCGCCGTCGTAGTTGCACGTGATCGTTCCGGCGCCGATGTTGGTTTCGCTGCCGATAATCGCATCGCCGAGATAACTCAGATGCGAGGCTTTCACGCCGGCGTCGAGCCGCGATTTCTTGATTTCGACGAAGTTGCCGACCCGCACGTTCTCACCGAGCGTGGAGTCGCCGCGCAGGTGAGCGTAGGGGCCGATCGTCGTGCCCGCGCCGATCGTTGCATCGATAACGACGCTTTCGCGGACCGTGACGCCGGAGCCGAGGACGGCATTAGAGATGCGGGTGTTGGGCCCGATCGTACACGCTTCGCCGATCTCGCTCAAGCGCGAGATCGCCGTATTCGGATAGACGACGGTATCGGGACCGATGCGCAGTTCGGGCTCGAGATACGTCGTCGCCGGATCGACGATCGTTACGCCGGCCAACATGTAGCGGTCGCACAAGCGCGCGTTCATCTCGCGCCGCGCTCGCGCGAGGTCCGAGCGGTCGTTAATGCCGATTGCATCCAGCGGACGCGGCGACGCGACCGGGTGAACGCGCTTGCCGCGCGTCACGAAATAGCCGACGGCGTCGGTGAGATAGTATTCGCCTTGCGCGTTATCGCTGCGCAGATTGGCGACCGCCTCGCGCAGGTCGGGCTCGCGGAACGCGTAGATGCCCGCGTTCATCTCGTCGATCTGCATTTCCGCGGGCGTCGCGTCGCGAGCTTCGACGATGCGCGCTACGCCGGCTTCGTCGCGCACGATGCGCCCGAAGCTCGAGGGCAGACCGAGCTTGACCGTCACGAGGGCCATCGCAGACTCGCCGCCGGCACGTTCGAGTGCCGATGCAACCGCGACGAACGCATCTTCGGAAATGAGCGGCATGTCGCCGTAGACGACGAGGATTAGGCCGTCGCGAAGCGCTAGCGACTCGAGCGCCACCTGCACCGCGTCGCCGGTGCCGCGCTGCTCCGGCTGCACCACGCCCTCGACGCCGAATTCACCGATGCGCTCTTGCAGTTCGGCATTCGTGACGACCAAGATGTCGGCAATGCCCGCGCGGCGCAACGCCTCGATGACGAACCACAGCATCGGGCGCCCGCACAGTTCGTGCAGCACCTTCGAGCGCGCGCTCTTCATGCGCGTGCCCTTTCCGGCGGCCAGCAAAATCGCTCGCATCACATCGCCGTCTTCCATTGCTCTTGCTCGCGTTTACTGGGCGCCCCGACGAGCTCGAGCGCGTTGCGCAGTCGCTCCCGAACGATGTCACGGCCGAGCAGTTCCATCGAGTCGTAGAGCGGAATCGACGTCGGGCTGCCGGTGATCGCGACGTAGAACGGACGCGCGACCTCGCGCACTTTCTTTCCGAGCGCCGCGGCGACGCGCGCGATCGTGGCTTCGATGCCGGCGACGTTCCACACCGTCAAGGCATCGAGTTCCCACAGCGCCATCGCAAGCGCTCGTCGAAGTTCCGTGTCGTCGAGTTTCGAACCCGCGCGCAAGTCGCCGGCAGAGATCGGCAACCGTCCCGAAAACAGAAATGCCAGCAATCCGCCGAGATCGCTCAGCCGTTCGACTCGCGGCTGCGCCAGTGCGGCGATGCGTGCGGCGCGCTCGGGCGTGACGTTCGCCCACGTCTGCGCGGCGCGCACGAATCCGGCGGGATCGAGGCGTTCGCGCAGGTACCGTCCGTTGAGCCAATCGAGTTTCGGGACGTCGAAGACCGGGCCGCCGAGCGGCACGTGCGATACGTCGAACCGCCTCACCAACTTCGCCAGGTCCATCATTTCGTCGACTCGTCTTCGTGCGCGGCGTTCGCGAGCAGACCGAGAAAGTTCATCAACGCGTCCGGCAGATACCCCATCGCGCGGTAGAAGAGAATACCGGTCGGATTCTTGCGTTTGCTCAGTTTGCTCTTGTCGGGATTGCGCAGCAGCGGCAGGTGCGTGAGCTTCGGCGGCTTCCATCCGAAATAGTCATACAGCAGCAGGTGCTTGGGCGCGCTCGACACCCATTCTTCGCCGCGAAAGACGTGCGTGATCTCCATCAGATGGTCGTCGACGACGTTGGCGAGATGATAGGTCGGCAGGCCGTCGGATTTGAGCAGCACTTGCATGTCGACGGCGCTCCACTCGAACTCGATCGCACCGCGCCGCAGGTCTTCGACGACGCAGACGCCCTCGTCGGGGACTTTCAGCCGAACGACGCACGCTTCACCGCCGGCTTCTCGTCGCTCGATCTCGGCTTGCGTCAGCGTCAGGCAAGTGCCGTCGTAGCGCGGCGGCCGCCCCGCGGCACGCGCGCGACGCGCATCTCGTCGAGGCGCTCGGGCGTGCAGAAACATTTGAACGCGTGTCCCGCGGCGAGCAGCTCGTCGACGTAGTGGCGATAGATCGCCGAGCGTTCGCTCTGACGGTACGGCCCGTGCGGTCCGCCGACGTCCGGACCTTCGTCCCACGCGAGGCCGCACCAGTGCAGCGACTCGAGGATCGCGGTTTCACTTTCGGGCGTGCTGCGCGCTTGATCGGTGTCCTCGATGCGCAAGATGAACTCGCCGCCGTGTTGTTTGGCGAAGCAATAGTTGACGAGCGCGACGTAGGCGGTGCCGACGTGCGGGTCGCCGGTCGGCGACGGCGCTACGCGAGTTCGCGGCGCCGGCCGCATTCACGTTCGACGAATGAAACGATGTCGGAAAGCGGCGCGCCGGGCGTGAAGATCGCGCGAACGCCGGCTTTCTTGAGTGCCTGCGCGTCGTCCGGCGGAATGGTGCCGCCGCCGAAAAAGACGATATCGCCGCCTTGCGCGGCGAGCTGCTCGACGACCAGCGGAAAGAGCGTCATGTGCGCGCCGGAAAGGATCGAAAGACCGATACCGTCGGCGTCTTCCTGAATTGCGGTCTGCACGATCTGTTCGGGCGTTTGAAAGAGGCCGGTGTAGATGACCTCCATTCCGGCGTCGCGCAGCGCTCGCGCGATCACCTTCGCGCCGCGGTCGTGCCCGTCGAGACCCGCCTTAGCGATGACGATTCGTAGCGGTCGCTTGTCCATGGTTCCTTTCGTTGCGCGACAGGCTCAACCTCAGCGCCTCTTCGAGCTTTCCCTTTACCTCGGAGAGCGTGCGCCGAAAGCGCCGGCGCTCGAGATCGGTCGTGAATCTCACGCTAGTGTCCCGACACTAAAAGACCGAGCGTTCGGTATAGCGGCCGTACACCTCGACCATCGCTTCGACGATCTCTCCCTCGGTGCAGTACGCGTTGACGCAATCAATCAGATGCGGCATCACGTTGTCTTTCGGATCGCGGCACGCGCGCTGCAGCCGTTCCAGCGTGGCTCCTACCGCAGCCGCATCGCGGTTCGCACGCACGGCTTGAACCGAGCGTGCTTGCTCGCGCTCCATCTCCTGGGTGATCTTGAGTAAGTCGATCTCCATCTGTTCGTCGTCGCGCACGAACGCGTTGACGCCGACGATGATGCGCTCCTTGCTTTCGATCGAACGCTGATACCGGTACGACGCTTCGGCGATCTCCTTTTGGAAGAATCCCGCCTCGATCGCCTCGACGACGCCGCCGTATTCGGCGATCTGGGCGAAATAGGCCTCGGCTTGGCGTTCCATCTCGTCGGTCAGAGCTTCGACGTAGTACGATCCCCCGAGCGGATCGACGACGTTGGTGACGTTCGTTTCGTACGCAAGCACTTGCTGCGTGCGAAGCGCGATTTCGACCGACTTCTCGGTCGGCAGCGCCAGCACTTCGTCCATCGAGTTCGTGTGCAGCGACTGCGTACCGCCGAGAACCGCCGCCATCGCCTCGAAGGCCACGCGCACGATGTTGTTTTCGGGCTGCTGCGCGGTGGCGCTGCAGCCGGCGGTTTGCGTGTGGAAGCGCAGCTGCCACGACTTCGGATTCTTCGCGCCGTAGCGTTCGCGCATGTGGCGCGCGTAGATGCGGCGCGCGGCGCGGAACTTCGCGATCTCCTCGAAGAAGTCGACGTGCGAGTTGAAAAAGAACGAAAGGCGCGGAGCGAACGAGTCGACGTCCATCCCGGCGGCCATGCAGGCTTCGACGTACGCGAATCCGTCGGCCAGCGTGAACGCGAGTTCTTGAGCCGCCGTCGAGCCGGCCTCGCGAATGTGATATCCGGAGATCGAGATCGTGTTCCACTTCGGCATCTCTTGCGTGCAGAACTCGATCATGTCGACGATGATGCGCATGTGCGGACGCGGCGGAAAGATCCACTCTTTCTGCGCGATGTACTCTTTGAGAATGTCGGCTTGAATGGTGCCGCCGAGTTTCGCGCGCGGAATGCCCTTCTTCTCGGCAGCCGCTACGTATTGCGCGACCGCAATCGCGGCCGGTCCGTTGATCGTCATCGACGTCGTGATGTCGCCCATGTCGATACCGTCGAAGAGCACTTCCATGTCGGCCAGCGAGTCGATCGCGACGCCGCACTTGCCGACCTCGCCGAGCGCTTGCGGCGCATCGGAGTCGTATCCCATCAGCGTCGGCATGTCGAAGGCGACGGAGAGTCCGTGCTGCCCTTGTCCGAGCAGGAAATGATAGCGCTCGTTGGTCTGCTTGGCGGTGCCGAAGCCGGCGAACTGCCGCATCGTCCAGAGACGGTCGCGATAGCCGTTGGGATGGATGCCGCGCGTGTACGGATATTCGCCCGGCCACGCCAGATCGCGCGCCAGGTCGAGATGCGCGACGTCCTCGGGACCGTAGACGGTCTTCAGCGGAACGTCGGACATCGTGCGGTCGACCGCGCCGGAGCCGGCGCCTTTGCGCCGCTTCCCGCGCGCCGACAGCTCGTGCCAGCGTTGCTTCTGTTCCTCGAACTCCGGGGTCGCCGGCGCGCCCAGTCCACTCGGGCGCTCGATCATTTTGGCCAAGCCGGTTCCTCTTTATATTCCTGGATGCGGTCCGTTATCGAGCCGCAACGCTTCGACGGGAGGCCGCGAATCTCCCCAAGCGGGTGCTAGTTGAGGCCTTTGACGGTGGCTCGCGGGCGGGGAACCGAACCGAAGTCATCACCTTCGCCGTCGTCTGCGCCAAAAGTCGTGAGGACTCGGTCGGCGGCGGCGTACGGGTCGATGCCCTCGGGAGCCGACCCTAGCAGCGTACGGTCGAGCCGCCGCTCCAAGCGGCCCAGGGCGAGTTGGCGAACTTGATGCAGAAATGCCTCGCGGCGTTTCTCGTGCACCTCGCCGGTCTCGTTCAAATACGCGATGTGACGCTCGATTGCCGCCCATAAATCGGCGATCCCGTCGCCCGTGAGCGCCTGCGTCGTCACGAGTTCGGGAACCCAGCCGGGAAAATTCAGCATCTCCATCATCGAGCGAATCTCGCGGCGCAGTTGGTTCGCCATCGGGTGATCGGCTTTGTTGACGACGAAGACGTCGGCGATCTCCATGATGCCGGCCTTGAGCACCTGAATCGAATCGCCCGATCCCGGCTGCAGCGCGACGAGAGTCGTTTGCGCGAGCTCCGCGATCTCGATTTCGCTCTGACCGACGCCCACCGTCTCGATCAGCACGACGTCGAGGCCGAACGCATCCATCAGCGATACGGCGTCGGCCGTGGCACCCGCGACGCCGCCGAGATGGCCGCGGCTCGCCATCGAGCGAATGAAGACGTCGTCGTCGGTGAAGTGCTCGGTAAGCCTGATCCGGTCGCCGAGCAGCGCGCCGTGCGAGAACGGCGAGGTCGGATCGACCGAAACGACGCCGACGCTCTTACCGAGTTCGCGCGCCGTGCGCACCAGCGCCGACGAGAGCGTCGATTTTCCGACGCCTGGCGGCCCGGTGAGACCGATAGTCGTCGCGCGTCCGGTGCTCGCGTAGAGCGCGCGAATCAACTCCGCGCCGCGCCCCGCCTCGGCCCACGAAATGGCGCGCGCGAGCGCGCGCGGTTTGCGTTCGCGAAAATCGCTGAGCAGTTCGGTGAATTCGTATCGCGGAGCCAAGGAGCGAATCATTGCGGTCCGCGCACGCGCGGCCCTGCCTTGGGCAGTCTGTTCCTAAACCTTGCTCAAGGAGCGAAGGTCAATGCAAAGCGAAGGTTTGCTTTCATGACCTTCCGGCGCATCGCCGCGCTGACGCTCGGCGTCGGATACGTATTAGCCGCGACGGCACCCGGGCGCGCGCAAACGCTGAACATCCCGGTCGCGTCGCAGATTCGCCCCATTGCGACGGCAGTGCTCTTCCAGGAGTTCTTCACCGATTTCTTCCCGGAGAGCGACGGCACGACGTACGTGCAGACCGGCGACATTCCGGCAATGTGGCTGCGCGACTCGGCCGCCCAGACGATCCCCTACATTCGCTTCGTCAAAGTGTATCCAGCGCTGCGCTCGGAGTTCTTCGGCGTTGTCCAGCGCGACGCCAAGAACATCCTCGTCGATCCGCACGCCGAAGCTTTCAGTGCCGACTATCACGTGTGGGAAGGAAAGTGGGAGATCGATTCCTTGGCGTGGCCGGTCACGCTCGTCTTCATGTACTACGCCAATACGCACGACCGCACGATCTTCACGCCGACACTGCATCGCGCGCTTCAGACGATCGTCTCCACGCTCCAGTGCGAGCAACGGCATGCGACCTGCAGTCACTACTCCTGGCCGCAAGCCGTCCCGACCCACAATCGATACAACCCCGGTACGGGCATGATTTGGAGCGCGTTCCGGCCATCGGACGACCCGGTCACGTACCGGTTCAACGTTCCGCAGAACGCCTTCGCGGTGGTGGCGATGCGCCTGCTCGCCCAATTTGCGCGCGAAGTCTACGGAGACGCGAAGCTGGCGAGCGACGCGATGACGCTGGGAAATCAGGTGCAAGCCGGTATCGAGCGGTACGGACGCACGTGGGACGCCGCGCACGGGTGGATGTACGTTTACGAAACCGACGGGTTCGGCAACGACAACCTCATGGACGACGCGAACATTCCGAATCTCACTGCGCTGCCGTATATCGGCTGGTGCGCGTCGAACGATCCAGTCTACCTCGGCACACGCGGCTTCACGCTGAGCAAATCCAATCCGTATTACTATTCGGGAAAGTACGCGACGGGACTCGGCAGCCCGCACACGCCGGCCGGCTGGGTCTGGCCGCTCGGCATCATCGGTGCGGCGATCTCGACGCGCAACCGTCACGACATTACCCACAGCATCGACATGCTCGACCAGAGCGATACGCTCAACGGTCTGATGCACGAATCGGTCGATCCCAACGACCCGTCGCGCTTCACGCGTCCCGAGTTCGGCTGGGCGAATGCGTTCTGGGCCGACCTGCTCTTTCGCACGGTCGCCGGGTATCCGGTGACTCCGTTCGCGCCGATGAGCACGGCCATCCCGTTCGAAAGTTATAGCGACGTTCCGCAGATTACATTGCTGCCGACGCAGTTGTTCAACACCGCCGAAATCAACTCGACCCTCGGATACCTCCTTTACCGTCGTGCTCGACGCTGACGTCCGCGGTTGACCGCGCTGCTTCTTGCGGCGGCGTTCGCACTGCCGGCCGCCGAACGAACGCAGATCGACGCCGTCGTCGCAAGCGTCACGCGCGAGCAGCACATCGCCGGCCTCTCGCTTGGAATCGCACGCAGCGGCAGACGGTTGTACCTGCGCGGATACGGATTGCGCGACGTCAATCGCGACCTGCCGGCCGATGGTTTCACCGTGTATCGCGCCGGCTCCATCGCTAAGCAGTTCACCGCCGCACTGGTCTTGCGCGCCGTAGAAGCTGGCCGAATGCACATGCCTGCGGTGGAGCATCTCCTGACCCAAACGAGCGGCGATTCCGGCGCATGGCATTACGACAACGCCAACTATGCGCAGCTCGGATTGATGCTGGAAGCCGCTTCCGGCCGCTCTTTTGAAAATCTGCTGCGGGAACGGATCACCGGCCCGCTGGGCTTGGAGTCGACGGGGTGCCGATTGCCGCCCTACGCCGGCAACGCCGCGCGCGGCTATGCATGGAACGGTTCGTGGACGGCTCTACAATCCGGCGACGACGTGCCGTGCAGTTCGGCCGGCCTAACGGCAAACGCGCCCGACCTCCTGGCTTGGCTGGAAGCGCTGCGCTCCGGAAGCATCGTCTCGGCGGCATCGTTCGCAGCAATGACGACGTCGGCGAGACTTCGCAGCGGGATCCCGGCGAACTACGGATATGGTTTTTTCATCGCCGATTGGTTCGGATACACCGTTGCCGAGCATTCCGGGAACGTTCCCGGCTACTCGGCTCTCGACGCCGTCGTTCTGCGCGATGGCCTCGAAATCGCGGTCCTCACGAACGCCGACGCAGTAGACCTCACGCCCCTAGTCAAGAGTGTCGTCGCAGTCCTGGATCCGCCGCTCGATCGAAATCTCGCAGCAACCGTCGGTGCGCCGCCGCAGAACGAGAATCTCGGCGTGACGGACGCGCTAAAAGCACTGCTGCAGACCTCCGGCTTCGCATCGTACGGAACGCTTGACGCCCTCGAGTTCGTCGAGCGTTCGGCCTCCGCCGCAACGACCTACGACAAGTATCGCGCCACCTTCTCGACCGGGCAATGGTGGGTGGTATTAGGGTATCGTGCCGGCGATACGATCGTATCGCTCTCGCTCTCGCCGGTCCAATGAAGCGGCTTGCGTCGGGCGCCGTCCTTGCCGCGTTGCTGGCGCTTTTGCTGCCCGCGCACGCGCGCGCCCAGGCGCTGGTCGTTCCGCTAACCGGGAAGCGCGTGCACGACGTCCAGCCGGACCGGTTTTTTCACACGCTCTTCTCCGACTTCTTTCCCGAAGACGACGCCACGACGTACGTCCAGACGGGAGACATTCCGGCGATGTGGCTGCGCGATTCGTCGGCGCAGACGATTCCCTACGTGCGCTTCCAAACGGCGTTCCCAATTCTGCGCGGGCGTTTCGCGGGGGTGATCGCGCGGAACGCGCGCAACATCGCCACCGATCCGTACGCGAACGCCTTTCAAGCCGACTACCACGTGTGGGAGCGCAAATGGGAAGTCGACTCGCTGGCGTGGCCGGTCGTGCTCACGTGGGTGTACTGGCGGCTCACGCGCGACGAAACGATCTTCTCGCCGGAACTCCACGTCGCGATGCGGACCATCGTCGCGACCTACGCATGCGAGGAGCGCCATCGTCAGTGCAGCCGGTACGTCTATCCGTATCGCGTCTCGACCAATAACGCGTACGCCGCCAACACGGGATTGATTTGGGGGGCATTCCGGCCGTCCGACGATGCGGTGCTCTATCGTTTCAACATTCCGCAAAACGCGCTAGCCGTCGTGGCGCTGCGCGAAATCCGGATGCTCGCGCTTCAAGGCTACGGCGACGGAGAGCTTTCTAACGCCGCGGGTTCGCTGAGCGACCGCGTGGAGAGTGGGATTCAGCGCTTCGGCCGCTTCTTCAACGTGAAGCGGCGCGCGTGGATGTACGCCTACGAAACCGACGGATACGGCCGCAACAATCTCATGGACGACGCCAACCTCCCCAATCTCACGACGCTCCCGTACATCGATTGGTGCTCCGCGTTCGACCCCACGTATCTCAATACGCGCGCCTTTGCATTGAGCTCCGACAATCCGTTCTTCTTCAAGGGACGTTACGCCGCAGGATTGGGCAGTCCACATACGCCGCCCAACTACGTGTGGCCGCTGGGCATCATCGGGCGCGCGCTGACGGCGACGGGTTCCGGCGAGGTTGCCGAAGCGATTACCACGCTGGCGGAAACCGATGGCGAGTCGGGCATGATTCACGAGAGTTTTTACGACGACGGCTATTGGCGTTATACGCGCGCCGAGTTCGGCTGGGCCAACGCGCTCGGCGCCGACCTGTTCTTTCGAAGCCTCGGCGGATTTGCATCGACGCAGTTCATGCCCGACGGGGCGGTGCTGCCCTTCCAGCGGCGTACCCCGACGCCGACGCTGGTGCCCGCGTACACGCAGTTGGAAAACGCGCGCAAGATCGTTCGCGCGCTCGGGCGCCTGCTCGAACGTTGAGCATTCCGCGCGAGCGTTGAGCGGGATGCGCCGGGCGCATCGCCAACGAGCAAACCGGTATGAATCAGGGCTATTATCGGTATCCTACGATCGCCGGCGACCGGATCGTTTTCGTCTGCGAAGACGATCTTTGGAGCGCCGGCGCGGACGGCGGAGTTGCACATCGCCTCACGGTGAGCTTCGGCATGTGTTCGTATCCACGGCTTTCACCCGACGGACGCTCCGTTGCGTTCGTTTCGACCGACGAAGGGAATCCCGAGGTCTACGTGATGCCGGCGGACGGCGGCGTCCCCAAGCGCCTGACGTTTCTCGGAGCCTCGCAGGCGGCCGTTTGCGCGTGGTCGCCGGACGGTAGTGAGATCTACTTCGTTGCGAATCCGACGACGTGGGACGAGCAGGCGCGGCCGTTTGCGACCACCGTGGAAGGAGCCGTACGGGAACTCGGCCTCGGACACGCGCGCTCGTTGGGGCTCGCGAACGACGGCGGAATCGCGCTCGGACGTAACGCCGTCGACGCGGCTCGGTGGAAACGCTATCGCGGGGGTACCGCGGGCGAAATATGGTTCGCTTCCCAAGCAAGTGGAACGTTCCGCAAGCTGCCGCTTCCCGACGGGAATCCGACGTGGCCCATGCCGATCGGCGAACGCATTTATTTTCTCTCGGATCACGAAGGCATCGGCAACCTGTACTCGTGCGACCTCGAAGGGAACGGCGTCTCTTGTCACACGCAGGAGCGGGAATACTATGCGCGCTTTCCGTCGACCGACGGCAAGCGCATCGTCTATTCGGCCGGCGGAGAGATCGCATGCTTCGACGCGACGACCGGCGACACGCGGCGCGTTCCGATCGAAACGCACTCCGCCGCGCCCCAAACGGTGCGCCGTTTCGAGGACGGATCCTCGTCGTTGGAGCACTTTGCGCCGCATCCCGACGGTACGCGCATCGCATTCGTTTCGCGCGGCCAAGCGTTCACGATGCCGCTCTTCGAAGGCGCCGTCAACCATCACGGTGCCGGCAGCGCGTCGCGCGTTCGATTGACCGAATGGCTCGCCGACGGCAAGCGATTCGCCTGCGTCACCGATGCCGGCGGCTACGAACGCATCGCGGTCTTTCGCGCGGATTCCGCGCGGGAACCAGAGATTGTGACCAGCGGCGACATCGGGCGCGTTACGGCACTCGTCTGCTCGCCCTCGAGCGACACGCTGGCGTTTGCCAACCATCGCCACGAACTCTGCGCCGTCGATCTCGAGGACGGTTCGGTGCGCAAGCTCGACACGAGCCCCACAAGGCGCGTCGAGGATCTCGCATTCTCTCCCGATGGGCGCTATCTCGCCTACGTCTGGTGGGCGGCGCAGCAAACCTCCATCGTGCGCATCGTCAAAATACGTTCCGGCAAAATCCACGACGTCACGACGCCGCTGCGCGTCGATCGCTCCCCGGTGTGGGACCCAGCCGGAAAGTATCTGTATTTCATTTCTACGCGCGATTTCAATCCGGTCTACGACGCGCTGCAGTTCGAGTTGAGTTTTCCGCAGGCGGGCAGGCCGTTTGCCGTCACGCTGCGCGACGACGTTCCTTCGCCGTTCGTGCCGCCGCCCAAACCCGTGCACCGCGCGCACGAGCAGGAACGTGAGGAAAAAAAGAAGCGCGACAAGGCGGTCGACGTCGATATCGATTTCGACGGAATCACGGGCCGCGTGCTCGGATTTCCGGTCGACGAAGGAGAGTACGGCCAAATCGTCGCGCTCGCCGATCGGGTGCTATTCACACGTTTTCCGCTTCAGGGCATCAAACCGACGCGGCGCGAGGATCGTGAAGAGAACGAGCCCGGAACGCTCTACGCGTACGACTTCGAACAGCAACGTCAGGCGACGATCGCGCAGGAGTGCGAGGAGATTCGACTCAGCGCCGACGCACGCACGCTGGTCTACCGCTCGCAAGACCGGTTGCGCGCGATCGACGCGCTCAACGACCTTCCCGAGGAAGGCGACGAGCCGAAGCCGGCATCCGAACCCGGTCGCAAGAGCGGATGGATCGATCTCGATCGCGCGAGCGTCGAGGTCGTTCCGCGCGACGAATGGGCGCAGATGTACCGCGAAGCGTGGCGTCTGCAAGCCGAGCAGTTCTGGGTAGAAGACATGAGCAACATCGATTGGAAGCGCGTGTATGCGCGCTACGATGCGGTCTTGCCGCGCGTACGGACGCGTGGCGAACTTTCCGATCTCATCTGGGAGATGCAAGGCGAGCTCGGAACGTCGCACGCCTACGAATACGGAGGCGACTACCGCGTCCCGCCGCAATACCAGCGCGGATTTCTCGGCGCCGATCTGGTTTGGGACGAAGCGCGAAAGGGTTATCGCATCGAGCGCATCTATCGCGGCGACTCGTGGAACCGCGACACCGATTCGCCCCTGGCCGAACCCGGGCTGGCCGTACGCGAAGGCGACGTCGTCGTCGCCATCGGCGGCAAGCGCCTTTCGCGCGAAACGACGCCCGAACGCCTGCTGGTCAACACCGCGGGACGCGACGTTTCGGTGACGCTGCGGGCGCGACGCGACGAAGAACGGACGGTGCTCGTCAAAGCGCTTGAAAGCGAGCACGCCTTGCGCTACCGCGCGTGGGTCGAAGCCAACCGGCGTCTCGTCCACGAACGGACCGGCGGCCGCATCGGATACCTGCACGTACCCGACATGGGACCGTGGGGATTCTCCGAGTTTCATCGCGGATTCTTGAGCGAGTTCGATCGCAAAGGCTTGCTCGTGGACGTTCGCTACAATCGCGGCGGACACGTCTCGTCGCTGCTTTTGGAGAAGTTGGCGCGCAAGCGCGTCGGCTACGACGTGCCGCGCTACGGAGCGCCCGTCCCGTATCCGCCGGAATCGGTCGCCGGCCCGCTCGTCGCGCTCACGAATCAGTTTGCCGGTTCGGACGGCGACATCTTCAGCCATTGTTTCAAGCTCTACCGGCTCGGGCCGCTCGTCGGGAAACGCACGTGGGGAGGCGTCATCGGCATCGAACCCTATCATTATCTCGTCGACGGCACGCTTACGACGCAACCGGAGTTCTCGTTTTGGTTCGCCGACGTCGGCTGGCGCGTCGAAAACTACGGCACCGATCCAGACGTACGACGTCGACGTCGCGCCGCACGACTATCGCGACGGAAAGGATCCGCAGTTGGACACGGCGCTCGAGTTGATGGAACGCGCGCTTGCCGATTTCGTCGACGTTCGTCCCGACATGACGGCGCGTCCGTCGCTGCCCTTGCCCGAGGCCTAAGTGTCTTCGCGCCGGCGGCTCGCGTGCGATTTGGCCGCGTTTCTCGTGCCGGCGATCGTATACGTCGCCAGCGCGTCGCACGAGCCGGCATCGTGGGACACGGCCGAGTTGCAAGGCGTGCCCTACATCCTCGGCATCACGCACCCGACCGGTTTTCCGTTCTACGTGCTGCTCGGGTGGGTGTGGTCGCACGCGATTCCGCTCGGCACGATCGCGTTCAGGCTGAACGTTTTTAGTGGGGTCGCGCTCGCCGCCGCCGCGGCCCTAGCGTACGCGTGCGCGCTGGAGTTAGGTGCGTGGCCCCCGGTCGCGCTCGCGGCGTCGCTGTGGTTTTCGTTTACGCAGAACGTGTGGTCGCACGGTGCGCGCGCCGAAGCGCAGGATTTGGCGGTCGCCTGCGAAGCGTTCGCGTTGTACGCATTCCTGCGATGGATGCGCGGACACGGCGATCGCTGGTTTTTGGCGGCATTTGCCGGCTTTGGTCTGGGCATTGCAGCACATCCCAACGCGATTTGGCTGGCGCCGGGTCTCGCCGCCGGCGCAATCGTCGCGCGATCGCGTCCTACGGCCAGGCTTCTCGCCGGAGCGCTCGCGCTGACGGCCGCCGGATTGCTGCTGTACCTGTATCTTCCGTTACGTTCTGCATACGTCGTCGCGCACGGCCTCGACCCGGCGCACGTGCTGCCAGGCGCGGGCGGCGGAATCTTTTGGAACTATAACGACCCGAGCACTCCGGCCGGGTTCGTGCGGGCGTTGACCGGAACGGAGTCCGACGCGCCGCACTTCTTGCTGGCATCGCTCAATCCGTTGCACGCACAGGATGCGCTGTGGGCCTTCTTCTCGGCAATCGGCGAACAGTTCGGCGCCTTCGCGTTGATCGTCGTACTCGCCGGCGCCGTTTCGGCGTGGAAACGCGATTGGCGAACCACGCTGTTTCTCTGCATTGCGTGTACCGCCGCACTGCTGTTCTCGGTGACGTATCCAAACGAAGCCGACGTCGGACGTTACCGCATGCTCGCACTGTGGCTCGCGGTCCCGCTGCTCGGCGCGCTCGCGCCCTCCGGCGGCGCATCGGCGAGGAGTTCCTCGCTGCGCGCGCTCCTCGCCGCATTTCTCTGCGCGGGCGCGTTGATTTCGCTCGTGTCGCATCGCAGCTTCTTCACGCGTGCACCGCGCGAAGGCGGACGCTGGGTCATCGATGCCGTCCGCCCGTTCGTTCCGCCCGGTGGGGTGGTGGTCGTCGACGGCTGGATCGACGCAACGTCGCTGGCGTACGGCGCGTACGTCGACCAATCGCTTCCGGGACGAATCGTCGTCTCCGGTTGGGACCGCGCCGACATGGGAAACTACCGAGCCTGGGCGAGCGGACGGCCCGTTTTCGTTCTCACCGATCCGCACGTCGAAGGGTCGCTCCCGGGTGCGACGCCGGCCGCGCGGCTGGATGCCTACCACGAGCTTTTCAAAGTCGAGCGATAGGAATCGTTTTGCAGCAGTGCAAAACCAACCATCCAACGATTGGATTTGACCCATCCAATGCACCGATCCAAAGATCGTACCGGAGCCAGCCAATCTCCGAACGCTACACCGGAGGAGGAGCCAACGCCGTGAACGCCACCGAACGCGCCGAAGCCATCGCCCGCACGTGGAAAGAGCCACGTTGGAACGCGACTCGCCGTCACTACTCCGCCACCGACGTCGTGCGCTTGCAAGGCAGCGTCGTCGCCGAACATACCTTGGCGCGAATGGGCGCGCAACGGCTTTGGGATGGCCTTCACGGAAGCGCCGCGACGGCGGCACTCGGTACCCTCACCGGCAATCAAGCCGTGCAGGCGGCGCGCGCCGGGCTCGATGCGATTTACTGCAGCGGCTGGCAGGTGGCCGCCGACGCCAACGTCGCAGGCGAGATGTACCCGGATCAAAGTCTCTATCCGGTCAACAGCGTGCCTTCGGTCGTCCGGCGCATCAACAACGCGCTCGCCCGGCTCGACCAAATCGAGTCGCTCGACGGCAACGGCGGAGCGCATTGGTTTCTTCCGATCGTCGCCGACGCCGAAGCCGGATTCGGCGGACCGCTCAACGTCTTCGAACTCATGAAAGCGATGATCGCAGCCGGCGCGGCCGGCGTGCACTTCGAAGACCAGTTGAGTTCCGAAAAGAAATGCGGCCATCTCGGCGGCAAAGTGCTGATCCCGACGCAGCAAGCCGTGCGTCACCTCGTCGCGGCGCGGCTCGCGGCCGACGTGCTCGACGTGCCGACGATCGTCATCGCGCGCACGGATGCAAGCGCCGCCAAGCTGATCACCAGCGACGTCGATCCGATCGATCGTGAGTTTCTGAACGGAGAACGCACGGCGGAGGGCTTTTTCGTCACGCGCCCGGGCATGGACGCGTGCATCGCCCGCGGCCTCGCCTACGCGCCCTACGCCGACCTCGTGTGGATGGAAACGTCCGAGCCGAGTCTGGAGGAGGCCGAACGCTTCGCCGCCGCGATCCGCGCCAAGTTTCCGGGCAAGATGCTCGCGTACAACTGTTCGCCGTCGTTCAACTGGAAGAAAAAACTCGACGAACGGTCGATCGCGACGTTCCGCGAACGGCTCAACGACATGGGGTACAAGTTCCAGTTCGTGACGCTGGCCGGCTTTCACGCACTCAACTACGGCTTTTTCACGCTGTCGCACGACTTCAAGACGCCGCGGCATGAGCGCGTACGCCGACTTCCAAGAGACGGAGTTCGCGGCCGGCGCCGACGGATACACCGCGACGCGCCATCAGCGCGAGGTCGGAACCGGATACTTCGACGAAGTCGCGACCGTCATCGGCGAGGGGCGCAGTTCGACCACCGCGCTCGCAGGGTCGACCGAAGCCGAACAGTTCTACGAAAACGGCAAAAGCGTTCACAGCGCGTGAACTTCGCCCCGGCTGATTTTTCGCTCGACCGCGATTTGCCGAGCGGATTCGGCGATTTCTACCGTTCCCTGCACGCCCGCTTTACGTCCGAGCAGCGCCGGCTCTCCGACGCACGCGCGCGCAGGCTGACGCGCGCGAATGCCGGCGAGCGGCCGCACTACTTACCGCCTTCGCGGGCCACGACGTCGCCGTGGAGGATCGATCTCCCCGACTGGTGTCGCGACCAGCGCAATCAAATGACCGGGCCGGCCGACGATGCGGAACTCGTCGTAAAAATGCTCAATTCCGGCGCACCCGGCGTGATGCTCGATCTCGAAGACTCGATGGCCAACACGTGGGAGCATCTGATGCTCGGCCACGCCAACATCGTTGCCGCGCTCTACGGCGACCTCTCGTATCGCGACGCCAAGCGCGATGCGACGGTACGAATTGCACCGAGCGCAACCGTCGTGTGGAATCGCGTGCGCGGTCTCCATCTCTCGCAAGCCGGCATCTTCCCGGGCGAAACGACGAGCGCGTCGCTCTTCGATCTCGCATTGCTCGCGTTCACCGTCGATTTCGAGCGCCTGAAACATCCGCTCTGCATCTACATTCCGAAATCGGAGTCGGCCGAGGAGGCGCTCTGGTGGAAGGACGTGTTCGACGCGCTGCTGATTGCCAAGCGATGGCCGCCCGGCTCGATCCGCGCGATGGCGCTGGTCGAATCGCATCCGCTCGCCTATGAGATGGAAGAGTTCCTCTTCAACTTGCGCGACTACATCCTCGGGCTGAACTTCGGGCGTTGGGATTACATGGCCAGCCTGATTCACTACAACTTCACCGATCCGGATTGGGTGCTTCCCGATCGCAATACGATTCCGCTCGACGTGCCGTTTTTTCAGCGGCTGCGAACGATTCTTCCGGAAATCGCGCACACGCACGGCGCGCTCGCAATCGGCGGAATGACGGCGCTCTATCCAAGCCGCGAAGATCCCGAGCTCAACGCGCGCGCGCTGGCCGTTCTCGACCGCGACAAGAAAAACGAAGCCGCGTGTTTGATGGACGGCGCGTGGACCGGCCATCCGGATCAAAACGCCATCGCCGTCGCGGCGTTTCCGGCGCCCAACCAAATCGAGCGGCGTCCGGAACTCTCCAACCGCCATCCCGACCTGCGACCGGCGCCCGCCGGAGTCGGCACGACTACCCTCGACGGCACGCACGCCGCGATACGCACCGTGATTCGCTATCGCAACGGCGTGCTCGAAGGCAAAGGCGCGAGCCTGCTCGACGGTTACATGGAAGACCTCGCCACCGACCGCATCTACCGTCTGATGATCGCGCAGCGCCTGCGTTTTCCCGGCGCGTACACGCCGGCCTCGCTCCCCGCTGCATTCGACGAAGAACTCGACCGCATTCTGCGCGAGCTGGGCGCCGGCGCGCCGCCGGAAGCACGCGCGCGTTTTCGCGAGGCGCGCGACCGTTCCGAACGCATGATCGTGGAGGGCGCCTTCGACCCGGCGTGAAACGCCGCTTGCCGTGAACGAACACCGCAGCGTGCGCATTCCGCTGATCGCAGCGGCGTTGACGCTCGTCGCGCACCTCGCCGGCAATCCTCACTACGGATTTTTCCGCGACGAACTGTACTTCATCATCTGCGGATTCCACCCGGCGTGGGGCTACGTCGATCAGCCGCCCGTCGCACCGCTCTTGGCGGCCGGCTCGCAACTCTTCGGACAGTCGCTCTTCCTCTTACGGGCGGTCCCCGCGATCTTCGCGGCTGCCGGCGTGTACGTCGCCTGCCGGCTCGTCATCGAGATGGGCGGAGGCGCGTTCGCGCAGATCGTCGCCGCGCTCGCGGTGTTTTTCGCCAACGTGCTGATGTCGTTCGGCATGAAAGTCGGGCCGGACATGGTGGGGCTGTGGCTGTGGCCGCTGACGGCCCTCTACGTGCTGCGCATCGCCAAGGGCGCCGACCCGCGCTGGTGGCTGGCCGCGGGTGCGGCGCTGGGCGTGAGTCTCGAAAGCAAGTACAGCGCGGCATTCTTCGGCTTCGCGCTCGTCACCGGATTGCTGATTTCGCCGCAGCGGCGAATTCTTGCATCGCGCTGGTTCGTGGCAGGCGCGGCGGTTGCCGCGCTGATTGCGCTGCCGAACTTCCTGTGGCAGGCGCACTACGGTTTTCCGATGCTCGAACTGCTCCGCAACGGACAGAACGGAAAGAACGTCGTCGCGGGACCCGTGCTCTATCTCGTGCAGCAGCTTCTGCTGACGAATCTGTTTCTTTCGCCGGTTTGGATCGTGGGGCTCGTCGCGCTGCTGGTACGGCCGGCGCCCGCGCGGTTTCTCGGATGGACCTACGTGGCGCTCATCGCGCTGATGATTCTCATGCACGGCAAGCACTATTATCCCGGCGACGTGTATCCGATCGTCATCGCGGCCGGCGCCGTGGAGATTGCGGCATGGATTGGGCGCAGGCCGGCGCTGCAGGTTGCGCTTGCGGCCGTCATGGTGGCGGCCGGACTCTTTTTCTTACCGTTTTCTTTGCCCGTGCTCTCGGAAGATTCGATGATGGCCTACGGTGGATTGGTCGGACGCGTGCTGCACGTGAACAAGTCGACGATGGCGACCGAACGCCATCAAAATGCCGATCTTCCCACCGACTGGGCCGACATGCACGGCTGGCCGGAACTCACCGCAACGGTGGCGCGGGTTTACGCCGCGCTGCCGCCCGGTCAACGCGGGCGCGCGGCCATCGTCGCGAGCAACTACGGCGAGGCGGCGGCGATCGATTTCTTCGGCAAGGCGTACGGCCTGCCGCCGGCGCTTTCGGGCCACAACAACTATTGGCTCTGGGGACCGCGCGGCTATACCGGCGACGTCGTCATCGACGTCAACGGCGACTGCGGCGCATCGGCGTATCTCTATCGCAGCGCGCGGCTCGCCGCGCGCTCCAATCCACCGTGGGTCATCTCCTACGAGCGCGACATTCCGATCATGGTTTGCACGCGGCCGCAGAGCGATCTCCGCACGATCTGGCCCTCCCTCAAGAACTATATTTAAAGGAAGCTCTGATTTTTTCCAAATCTAGGAACCGAGGGCCGACGTTTGCTACGGCAAATGAGGCCCGAGGTGACAACGAGTTGGGAAATATCAGAGCTTCCCTAGTGGTCGTCGGGCGGCCGCAAGTCATCGCGCCGGTTCAGGAAGAACGCCGCCTTTTGCGGTGCGTCAATCGGCGCGAACGCGCGCGGCGGGTTCGCAAAGTCGAAGCAGTCCAGTGCCGGCGAGTTGGCGCGCGCATCGCTGGCCGCCAAGCGTCCCAAACCGAAAGCGTCTTCCGCGAACTTCAAAATGCTGCCGTGCTCGTAGCGAACGTGCGAAACGTAGCCGTGCTTTGCGTAAGGAGAAATCACGAGCAGCGGCACGCGAAAGCCGAGGCCGTCGTCGTCGACGTGCGGGGGCGTCACGTGATCGTAGAGCCCGCCCCAATCGTCCCACATGACGAAAATTGCGGTCGAACTCCAGAACCTCGACTCGCCGACGGCGTTCACCACGGCAGTCACCCACGACGGGCCGTAACCGCCGCCGCAGTTGGGATGATCCGACGCTTCGCACGTGGGCGTGATCCACGTGACGTTCGCAAGCGTTCCGGCGGCGACGTCTTTGAGGAAGCGCTTCTGCGGCGTGACGACGTTCTTCCAATCCGGACCGTAGCGAATGTGCCGAACGGCCTGATACCCCGACCAAACGCCGTCGGCCGGATCGTCGATGCGGCTGCTGTAGAACCGCCAGGTGCGGCCGGCCGCATCGAGCTCGTCGCCCAACGTTTGGTAGTCGAAGCAGGGATGCTGAGGATTGCCGAACGCGCGATCCTTCTTCAGGGTTTCGACGAAGTTGTGCTTGTTTCCGCATCCCCAGTCGGGCAAGAACGGGATGTCGACGCTCGATTGCGCCTGCGCCGCGATGATGTATTGATGCGAGACGAAACTTTCGTCGAGATGCGATTGGTGCATGTCGTCGGCGAGCACCCATTCGTTCGCCATGTCGAAATACGGCTTACTTTCGCGGTGCGGGACGTAGACGTACTCGCCGTCACGCGGACCGCCGAGCTGCCGTTCGCGATCGAATCCGTCCATGCGGCACTGCGTTCCCGGTACTTTGCCGGCTCCGTCGCACGCCGCGAACATGGCTGCGGCCGAATGATCGATGTCGTACTGCGTCTTCAAACTCATCGGCCGCAGCGCAATGGATTTTCCGGTCGAGCTCTTTCCGGTGGCGACCGTGTTGGCGCCCGGATAGCCTTGAAAGAGATTGTCGAAGCTCCGGTTCTCCTGCACGACGATGACGACGTGCGCAATTTTGTCTACCGGCCGCCCGTTGCGGGCAACTGCCGGTTCGACGCCGCTTCCGGTCGCTGCACGCGGGCCGTACGCGCACGCCGCCAGCGCGAGCGCCGCGAACGCGGCGACCGCTCGGAAGCGACGGCGGTAAAAAACCGGCGGCATGGCGCGCTCTGATTTTATTCCGGCAGTCCCAGCGCCTGCAGCAGTCGCGGATAGACGAGGCCGGTGCGCGCGAGCGGATTTTGCGGATCCACGATGTCGTGGTTGATTGGGAGCCCGCGCAACTCGATGTAGTCGACGCCGCCGGGAATCCAGCCTTGCCACTCGCGCACGATCGCTTCGGTCACCTCGTTGTTCACCGCCGGATCGCTGTGGTTGACTACCGTCACGATGCGTCCGGCGCGCGGTGCTTGCCGGCGCGCCGCCGCGTAGACGTCGTCGCCAACCGCGAGCGTCTGCGCGAGCGCTCGCGTCGAGTACCGCGGGTACGCCGTGACCGGGCGATGGTGCTCGCGGTCGCGTGGGTCCCACCACAGGAAAAAGTTCGGCAGCGTCGCGAGCACGCGAGCCGCGAGTTTGCTTGCCGGATACGGCAGCTCGAGCAGCGCGAAGCTTGGAGCGACCGGCACCGCGAGATCGACCGCGCGGAACGCAGCCGCATGGGCGGCGAGTACGCCGCCCATCGAGATGCCGAGAACCGCGACGCGTTCGCCTAACCCCGCGGCGGCGTCGAGCGCGCCGGCAACCGCGTGCAGCAACGCCGTCGCCTTCAGTTCGGCGATCGACGCCGTCATCCGGTCGCGAGCGCCGTGTTCGGGCATGCGCGGAACGAAGACGTTTGCGCCGCGCGCGAAAATCAGCGGAGCGAGTTCTGCGTATTGCGCGGGATTGTTCGTAAATCCGTGCAGCGGCACGACGGCAAGCGGCACGCGCCGTCCGTGTTCCAACAGCAGGGTCTTTGCAGCGGGAAGAATCTCCTCGCCGTCGAGCGCCATGACGGCACGCGCGCGCGCAATGCCTTCCGCGTACGTCTGCGCCGGATCGGCGGCTGGAAATGCGACCACGCGGGGGCGTTGGCGCGCCCGCGCGAATCGACCTTTCGACCATGGCACGACGAATCACGCCCAACCTACGGTGCTCGTGGGCGACGAGCGAACTTTCGATTCCCTATCACGACCGCGAGTGGGGCCGCCCGGTTCACGACGACCGGCGGCTCTTCGAGATGTTGACGCTCGAGGGCGCGCAGGCAGGGTTGAGTTGGGAAACGATCTTGCGCAAACGCGAGCGGTACCGTCGCGTCTTCCACGATTTCGATCCTGCGCGAGTTGCAAGAATGCGGCCTGCCTCGGTGGAGCGTATTCTCGGCGACCCTGGCGTCGTGCGCAATCGCGCTAAGATCGAATCGGTCGTTTCTAATGCGAAGGCATTCGTCGCAGTGCAACGCGAATTCGGCTCGTTCGATGCATTTATCTGGCAGTTCACCGGCGGCAAGCCGCGCGCCGAAACGCGCCGCAGCCGGGACGAGTTACCTGCGGCGACTCCGCAGTCGGAAGCCATGAGCGCGGCCTTGCGCGCACGCGGCTTTCGGTTCGTCGGGCCGACGATCTGTTACGCGTTCATGCAAGCCGTCGGCATGGTGAACGACCACCTCACGACGTGTCCGTGGCGGTAGCAGCCCCAGCCACGGGATCGATCGCCGACAAAATTTCCGGATAGACGCGATCCGCGAGCCCTCCGCGGCGCAGCGGTTCGATGATGTCGTGCGACAACGGCAGGCCCCCGAGCGCGCGCACCTCGACGCAGCCCGGCCGATGCGCTTGCCAGCGCGCGTACAGCCGCCGGATCGCGCGGTTGTTCACGCCGGACTCGCGCGCGTTGACGACGAGCACGGCGTGCCGAGCCAACGGCTCGCCGGCTGCCGCTTCGTCCAGCACGGTGCGCGCCACGCGATACGCGTGTGCGAGCGCGTGCGTCGAGTAGCGCGGATAGCCGTGCTCGGGCATCTGGCGCTCGCGCACGATTGGATCCCACCAGTGGAAGCGGTTGGGAACGTGCAGCAGCAATTCGGCGAGCGCCGTCATCAGTCGCGCCGGAATCCATGCCACGCCGAGGAACGGCGCGATCGCCACGCAACGGTCGATCTCGTAATGCTGCGCGCTCCATGCGGCCAGCAAACCGCCCAGCGAGAAGCCCGCAATCGTCACCCGGTCGCCGAGTTCGCGCGCGATGGAGACGTAATCGCCGGCGGCGACGTAGAGTTCGTCGGGGCGCAGACGGGCCAGCGCCGTCGACAGACGATCGGCGTGACCGTGATGCGGTAAGCGTGGAACGAGGACGTTGTGTCCGCGCGCGTAGAGATCGCGCGCATACCGATCGAACTGTGCCGGACTCGAGCTCATGCCGTGCAGCAACACGACCGCACGCGGCCGGCGCCCTTCATGCAGGTGCGCGATGGTGCGGCCTTTTTCGCCGACGCGAGCATGATCGCGGGCCAAGAGCCGGTCGAGACTCGTCCAAGAGGTTCCCAAGGGATGCGTCCTTAAGTCAGCCCGTGAAGTGTTCCTCGAACGCGGGCCGGCTGCGCCCCCGCGGTCCCGCTCCTCGAGCGGTAAACACACGCGGCGCTTTGTGGAATTCGATGCCGATACTTTCGGAACGCGCCCGCGATCTCGTCGCCGCCGAAGAACGCTACGGCGCTCACAACTATCATCCGCTCGACCTCATCGTCGATCGCGCGGAGGGCGTGTGGTTATGGGACGTCGACGGAAAGAAGTACCTCGACTGCATCAGCGCCTACTCCGCGGTCAATCAGGGACATTGCCATCCGCGCATCGCGGCGGCGCTGCTGGAACAATCGAAAAAAGTCACGCTGACGTCGCGCGCGATGCGCAACGACCGGATGCCGGGATTTCTCGAGAAACTGACGCGCGTCTGCGGATTCGAGATGGCCCTTCCGACGAACACCGGCGTCGAGGCGGTCGAAACCGGCATCAAGCTCGCGCGCCGCTGGGGATATGAGGTCAAAGGCATTCGGGAAAACGCCGCTGAGATCGTCGTGTTCTCCGACAACTTCCACGGGCGCACGATATCGGCGATCAGCGCAAGTTCGACGCCGGAGTATCGCAAGGATTTCGGACCGTTCGTTCCAGGTTTCGTATGCGTTCCGTTCGGCGACGCCGACGCTCTCGAGCGAGCGCTGACGCCCGAAACCTGCGCTATTCTGATCGAGCCGATTCAAGGCGAAGGCGGCGTCAACGTCCCGCCCGACGGATACCTCAAGCGCGCGTGGGCGCTCTGCCGCGAACATCGCGCGCTCTTCATTGCCGACGAGATTCAGACCGGATTCGGCCGCACGGGCGACTTGTTCGCGTGCGACTACGACGGCATCAAACCCGACGTACTGCTCGTCGGCAAAGCGCTGGGCGGCGGCTACTATCCCGTCTCCGCAACGCTCGCCGATGCTTCGCTGATGCGGTTGTTTCGTCCGGGCGAGCACGGCAGCACCTTCGGCGGCAATCCGCTCGGATGCGCCGTCGCCGAAGCCGCACTCGACGTGCTCGTCGACGAGAACCTCGCGTCGCGCGCGCGCTACGCCGGCGCGAAGATCATGCAGGGTCTGCGCGCGATCGGTTCGCCGCTCGTCACGGAGCTTCGCGGGCGCGGGCTGCTGATCGGCATCCAACTGACCGTTCCGGCACGCCGGGTGTCCGAAGCGCTGCTCGAGCGCGGCGTCGCCGCGAAAGATACGCACGAGATGGTGCTGCGAATCGCGCCGCCACTGGTGATCGACGACGCGGCAATCGATTACTTCCTCGAACGGTTCCGCGACGCCATCAAAAGCGTCGCGTAATCTCGGGCCCGCTACTTCGACAGCGGAGCGATCACCTCCGACAGGCGATCCGGCGTGCCGTCGATTCGAACGAGATGCGGATAGCGCGGTCCGCCACCGTATGCAATCGAGATCGTGCGGTAGACGTCGCCGTGCTGCACGAGCAGCGCAATCGGCTGCTGATTGCGAGAGGCCGCCTCAAGTGCGTCGTACAGCAAATCGCTCGAATAACTGCGGCCGTTGACGGCGACGAGTTTCGTATCGATGCCTAAGCTCGCATTCCACGCCGGCGAACCCGCGCGCACGTCCGCGACGGTACCGGCAGTCGCGGAGAAACCGAGCGAATACCAAAAATTGTCTTTATGCACCCAGTGCGAGGGTTGGTTGGTGTAGACGAGCCGCCACCCGTCTGCAGTGAATCCATCGGGCGGATGAATCGCGATCTCGTCGATCCACGTGCGGAAGAATGCGTTCCAGTCGTAGGGGACGATCGCGTTGAGTGCGGCGACGACGTCGGGCCGATCGTAGGTTACGACCGACGGACCGGTATCGTTGCCCCCGAAGAAGGCTCGCGCAAGCGTGTCGAGCGACTCGCGATCGCCGGTCTGCGCGCGAACGATCGAGTCGGCCTTCAGCCACATGAGTTCCGACTCTGAATAAAAGTCCGCGCCGCGGCGCTCGGCGCCGTATCCGCGCGGCGCCAAATAGATAAACGGTCCGGACACGGCCGTGTCGCCGAGCGTGCGCCAACGACGCCCCGGCTGATTGTCGTACGATGCATAAACGGCGGCGATGTGATCGGGATACGTGTAAGGTTTGCGAATCCCGTCGCGCCACGACATCACGTTGCCGTAGTACTGCGTCATCCCTTCGTAGACCCACAGCAGCGAGTCGTCGTAGGGCAGCTGCAAGTTCGATTGATAGAGACCGGCGGGCATGCGGTACTTGCCGTCCCACGAATGATTGAACTCGTGCGATAAGAGATCGGCGCCCCGGTCGAGCGATTCCGGATTGGTGAGATAGTCGCCGCCCGCGCCGTCGTCGCTCGATTCGTGATGCTCGATGCCCTCGCCGGGCATCGCATCGGAGAGGGTGAGCAGGAAGTTGTAATTGCGCCAATGGCGCGCGCCGTACATTGCCAGCATTTCGCGCACGAGTTTTGCGTACGCTCCGACGGTGGCGGGCGGCACGGCGAGTTCCTCGGGCGTGTCCGCAAAGGCGTTGAGATACGCCGCCGCGCCGCCGTCGTTCCACAACAGCCATCGCTTGTAGTTCACGCCGGCGTCGAGCGGTGAATCGATCAAATGCTCGAGCGAGACGTCGTCGAAAGACACGAAGTTCCCGTTGCGCCGCGCTCCCGTCAACGCGGTTGCGAACTGCCAGTCTTCGGCGGGCAGCAGAATCGACGGTTTGAAGAGGCTGTTCGAGATCGTGCCGGTCGACGGATAGAGCAAGTTTTGGTGCCACGTCATGACGAGCATGTTGGGCGTCGCGAGCCGGGCCGTCGAATAGCGGCCGAACGTCGCGCCGATGTATGCCGCCGCCACCTCAATTGACGACGCGCCGGCCGGAACGTCGACGTCGAAGGCGTAGAGGTCGCGCGGCTCGCGATGCCATACGAGCGGCGCACCGTTGGCGGAGATCGTCAAGCCGACGAAATTGGCGATCGGACCGGCCGGCATGTGCTCCCCGGGAATCCATTGCGGATAGTAGAGGACGAGCTTTCCGGGCGAAACCGGGATCGTTTCGCGGGTGAACACGACGTTTTGGGACGGAGCCTTGGATGCGTCGACCTGGAGAACGATCGGCGTTTCGGCGCGGGCGATCCCGCAGCACGCGACGGAAAAAACCAGGGCCGCGACGCCGGCGAGCCCGTGGCACGACCTTCGACCCGGCATGCAGCCGTCATATAAGAAGCGCCTTGACATTCCCCCTGCCGCCCGTGATATGCTCGGCGGGCCGAAGAAGCGACCCCAGGCTGCGAAGCTTGCGAACGCTCACCGGATGCCTGCGGGCGATCCGGTCTTCACTCGAGGAGCCGTCGGCCGGTTCCGCACGGTGGGGCTGCTCCGGCGGCGCCATTTTTTTCTTTCTGGGGTTTTTGGGGACCCGCGAAGCGGGGGCGCGCAGCGCGAAGCGCGGAGCGCTTTCAAACTTAAGGGGCCCCCAAAGAACGAAGTTTTTTGGGGAGATATTTTTTGGGAGAGACGTCATAGCACGACCGCTCCGCGTCAACGATCAGATTCGCATTCGATCGGTTCGGGTGATCGACGAAAACGGCGAACAACTGGGAATCTTGCCGACTGAAGACGCGCTCGCGCGCGCCCGCACGGCCGGCCTCGACCTCATCGAAGTTTCGCCGACGGCGCAGCCGCCCGTATGCAAGATCGCAGACTACGGCCGGCTCAAGTACGAGCAGTCCAAAAAAGACAAGGACGCTCGTAAGAAACAACGCCACTTCGAATTGAAAGAAGTCAAGTTGCGTCCGAAAATCGAGACGCACGACTACGAGACGAAGGCGCGCATGGCCGAGCGGTTGCTGATCGACGGCAGCAAGATCAAGGTAACGATCATGTTTCGCGGACGAGAGATCACGTACGCGTCGTTCGGGCGGCGGCTGCTCGATCGAATGGCCGAAGACATGATACCGCTGGCCACGATCGAGCGCGAGCCGAGACTCGAAGGAAGAAACATGTTCATGATTTTGGCGCCCCGTGCTACGCCGACCGGTCCGCCGAAATTCAGCCACACCGCACCAAAATTGGAGGAAAGCACCAGTGCCCAAAATTCGAACGCATAGAGGTACCGCCAAGCGCGTCAAAGTGAGCGCGACGGGCAAGGTGCAGCATCGCCACCAATTCAGCGGCTGCGGCCATATCCTGAGCAAGAAGACCCGCAAGCGCAAGCGCAAATTCCGCAAGGATCAGCCGGTTTTCAAAGGCGACCTCAAGCGCCTGGCCCCCACGATTCCGTACTTGGTCTAGCGAGGAGAACACCGAACGATGGCACGCATCAAGCGCGGGGTCCACGGCCTCAAGCACCGCCGCAAAGTCATGAAGCTCGTCAAGGGCTTCCGCGCGGCTCGTGGACGCAACTACCGGGTCGCCAACGAGGCGCTTCTCAAATCGCTCGCATATGCGTTTCGCGACCGTCGCGTTCGCAAGCGCGACTTCCGTTCGCTATGGATCAGCCGCATCAACGCAGCCGTACGCCGCGAAGGGCTTTCCTATTCGGTCTTCATGAACGGATTGAAAAAATCGGGCGTCAGTTTAAATCGCAAAGCGTTAGCCGAACTCGCAATTTCGGATAACGCGGCGTTCGGCTCGCTCATGAACATCGCCAAACAAGCCGTCCGCAAATAGAATAAATCTTCGAAGTATATAAGGCTTCCGGTTTTTCCGAATCTAGGAAGCGAGGGCCGAAGTTTGCTACGGCAAATGAGGCCCGAGCTGACAACGAGTCGGGAAAATCGGGAGCCTTATTCTTCGCCTTCGGCTAAGCGGCGGCCAGTCGCTTCCACCACCTTGCCGAGCATCGTGACGGCTTCGGCGCGTGTGGTATTGCTGAACATGTAGCGCAGGCGTTCGTCGGCATCTTCGACGATCAGCACCGCGCGGCGGCCGGAACGCACGGAATCAATGAGCGAGTTCAAGTAGGCTTCGTCTTCGGGAGCCAGCGACGACGCTTCGGAATCGCGCGCGTCGAGTAGGCGTTTGAGGACGGCGTCGATATCGCTCGGTATTTCCACGGCTGCCTCCAAGACCAAAAACCCCCGCGTCCGTATGACCGGTGCGCGAGCCGTTCGGGAGACTACGATGCGTTAGGGCGGAAATCCGCCTTCGAATTCGTCTTTCTGCGAACGCATCCACAACAACCCCAGCACCGTCTTACAATCGGCGATGCCGCCTTCGGCAACCAAGCGCCACGCATCTTCGCAGGCGAATCGGCGCACCTCGATCCGCTCGTCTTCGTCGAGCGCTTGTTCGCCGGCTTCAAGACGATCGGCGTAGAAAAAATGCATGAGTTCGTCGCAGAATCCCGGCGTCGAATACAGCGCGAACACGTGTCGAATGCGGCCGGCACGAAACCCCGTTTCCTCGCGAAGTTCGCGCAACGCGCCGGCAGACGGCGCTTCGCCCGCGTCCGACCGGCCGGCCGGAAGCTCCCACAGCGCGGCGCGTGCCGGATGCCGATATTGGCGCACCAAAACCACTTCGCCGGGTGCAGGCGCGGCTGCGATCGTGAAGGACGGCCCGTGCTCGACGACGTCGATGCGGTGTTGCGAGCCGTCATCGTATCGTAGCTGGTCGATGCGCACCTTGAAGACCCGGCCTTCGAAGACGCGCGTCGAGGAGATCGTTTCGGGCAGTTCGCTCATCGCAACCGGGTTGGCGGGACCGTTCGCGCCCGCCTCGTATCATCTGTGCGTGCCGGCACCCCGTTCGTCCGTGCTCGTCGAGATCGGCTGGCTGGCGTTTTTCATCGCCGTCTTCGTCGTGCTCGTCTACCTGCTGGTCGGATTGCTGGTGCCGCACCATTTCAACGACAAGATCGCGATCGCACTGGCGGCGCTCTTCGCCGGACTCATCATGATCGGTACGCGCGCCTGGGCGACGCGCGTGCAGCGACGGTAGCCCGCCGTTGCCCGTAGCACTCGGGCGGCACGCGCCCCGCCTCGCGGCCGTACGCGCGCTCAAGACGGTCAAGGGACGGCGCGAGCAGGGCCGTTTCGCCATCGAAGGCGCGACGCTGCTGGACGAAGCGTTGCGGGCTGGTCTTCCGATCGAAGCCCTGTACGTCACGCCGGCTGCCTACGCCGCGTCGCGGTTCGTCCGCGAACTCGACGAACGAGGGACGCCGACGTTCGCCATTGACGAGCGCACGGCCGCGGCGCTCTCCGACGTCGAAACGCCAAGCGGCATACTCGCCGTCGCACCGGTGCGCCGCGAGGAGGTTCTAGCGGTGCTGGGACGCGCGGGCCTGGTGCTCGTGCTCGCGGATCTCAACGACCCGGGCAACGCCGGCACGCTTGTCCGCTCGGCTGAAGCCTTCGGCGCGGCCGGCGTCGTCTTCGGACGCGCCGGCGTCGACCCGCATCACCCCAAGGTCGTCCGCGCCGCGATGGGCTCGCTCTTTCGTATGCCCGTGGCCGTCGGCGATGCGGGCGAAATGGGGCGGGCAGCGTCGGCGCTCGACGTTCGAGCGGTGGGGCTCGTCTCGGGCGGGTCGCCGCTGGAGAGCGGCGCCTGGCCTGCGCGCTGCGCCCTCGTCGTGGGCCACGAGCGCCATGGCCTCGGCGACTGGGCGGCCGCCTGCGACCGTCTGGTGGCGATCCCAATGCAGGGTTCGGTCGAAAGCCTCAATGCGGCCGTGGCAGGATCGATCGCACTCTACCAAGCGGCTTCCAGGCAGTCCTGAGTGGATTTGCAAGCGGCTTGTCAAGAGAGTGTCTGGGGGCCAAAAAGTCAAGACTACCGGCCCTAAAAGTCACATGCTATACTCTCGGCATTCCTCGAGAACGCCGCCCAGGAGCCGACGGCTGAGAAGGAGACCGAGCGCGACATGACCGCCACTTTCTTCTGGAAGCTCTTCGCCCAAACGGGTTCGATCGACGCGTATCTGGCGTACCGAAATCTGCATCCGGCATCTCATCCAAGCTGAAAGCGTCGCCGCGGACGCAAGAAGTCCGAGCCATTTGTGAAACGCCCGGCATAGTATGACCACCGGGCGTTTTTCTCATGGCGACCTCGCCTCCGAACTCCAATCCTTGGAACGGCGTTTCGACGACGCGCTCGCAGCGTCGTCCGGCGAAGCGGCGCTCGAAGCGGCGCGCGTCGCATTTCTCGGGCGCAGCGGCGAAGTCACGCGTCTGCGCCGGACGATCGGTACGCTTTCACCGGCCGAGCGCCCCGGCGCCGGAAAGCTGGTCAACGAAACCGTCGCCACGATGGAGGCCAGTTTCGCCGCCGCGCGCGAACGCTTCGAATCCGAATCGGTGCAGCGCGACCTCGAGCGTTCGATCGACGTGACGTTTCCCGCTATCCAACCCGAACTCGGCTCGTTGCATCCCGTGCGGCGCATCATCGACGACGCATGCGAATACTTTCGCCGGCACGGCTTCGCGGTGGTGACGGGCCCGGAGATCGAACCAGACTACTACAACTTCGACGCGCTCAACATTCCCGCCGATCATCCGGCGCGCGAAGGTTTCGATTCGTTTTGGCTCACCGACACGCTGCTGTTACGTCCGCATACCTCGCCAATGCAGATTCGCACGATGCAGCTGCACCGGCCGCCCGTCGCGATCGTCGCTCCGGGAAAGTGTTATCGCCGCGATGCGCTCGATGCGCGGCACTTGTTTCAGTTCCATCAAATCGAAGGTTTGCTGGTCGCGCGCGGCATCCACTTCGGACACCTCAAAGGAATGCTGACCGGAATGTGCCGCGAGATCTTCGGCGCTTCCCAGAGCGTGCGTTTTCGGCCGTCGTTTTTTCCGTTCACCGAACCCAGCGCCGAGGTGGACACGACGTGCCCGAAATGCAAGGGTTCGGGCGGACGATGCGGCATGTGCGGCGGATCCGGTTGGATCGAACTAGGCGGGGCCGGGATGGTGCATCCCAACGTGCTGCGGGAGGTCGAATACGATCCGGACGTCTACTCGGGCTGGGCGTTTGGATTCGGGGCGGAACGGCTGGGTCTTTCACGTTACGACGTCGACGATATTCGTCGCTTCGTCGAAAGCGATCCCGGCTTTCTCGAGCAACTGCAGTAGAGGCGAGGCGACCCAATGCTCGTTCCCATCGGATGGTTGCGTGAGTTCGTCGACCTGCCCCGCGATGCCGAAGAGATCGCGGAGCGCCTGGCGATGCTCGGCTTTCCCGTCGAGGAGATCGTGCGGCGCCCGCATATTACCGGCGTCGTCGTCGGCACGATTCTCGACGTCGAGAAGCATCCCAACGCCGACCGGCTGTTGGTCGCGCGCGTCGACGCCGGCGGCGACCGTCCGCTGACGATTGCGACGGCGGCAACGAACGTTGCGGCCGGCCAAATGATTGCGGTCGCGACGATCGGCGCGCGGCTGCCGGAGTTGACGATCGAGCCGCGCAAGATGCGCGGCATCGCGTCGGAAGGCATGATGATCTCCGCCGGCGAGTTGGCACTTCCGCCGGAGTGGTTTGAAGACGGAATCCTGCAACTCGAGCCGGGCGCGTCGCCGGGCACCGACGCCGTCGCACTGCTCGGACTCGATGCCGGCGTGCTCGACGTCGAAGTCACGAGCAATCGCGTCGACGCGATGTCGATGCTCGGGCTCGCGCGCGAACTCGCCGCATCGTACGGAACGCCGTTGCGCGCGCCGTCGCTGGAAAATCCCGGCACTGCAATCGAAGCGCCCGGCGATGCGCCGGATGTGACGATCGAATCGCCCGACTGCACCCGCTTCGTCACGCAGCGCTTCGACGCTTCGATTGGGACGGCGCCGGCTTGGATGCGCGTGCGCCTCGCGCTGGCCGGACAGCGCCCGATCAACAATCTGGTTGACGTTTCAAACTACGTGATGCTCGAGATCGGCCAGCCACTGCACTTCTACGACGCCTCCGCCGTGAAGGACGCACATTTCTTCGTGCGCGACGCACGCGACGGCGAACGCCTCGTCACGCTCGACGGCGTCGAACGCACGCTCTCGACGCAGATGCTGGTCGTCGCCGATGCGCGCGCCGCACTCGGCCTCGCCGGCGTCATGGGCGGACTCGACAGCGAGGTCGGCGACGCGACGCGCGCGATTCTGCTCGAAGCCGCAAACTTCAACGGCGCGCGCGTCCGGCGCACGAGCTATGCGCTCGCGCTGCGCAGCGAAGCGTCGTCGCGCCACGAGAAGACGCTCGCGCCGGCGCTCACCGACGCCGGCGCGGCCCGTGCCGCGCAACTGCTCTGCGAACTCGGTGCGACGGCGTACCGGCCGCACGCCTTCGGCGCCGAGCTACGCGCGGCCGAGCCGATCGCGCTGCGCTCCGGTGAAGTCGAACGGCTTCTCGGCGTGGCGATTCCAGCGCAGCGCATTGCCGAACACTTGCGCGCGCTCGGGTGTACGGTGGCCTCCGACGGCGCCGGCGCGTGCTCGGTCGTGCCGCCGGCGTGGCGCCGGGATCTGGTCAGCGCCGCCGATTTGATCGAAGAGGTCGCGCGCATGGAGGGCTACGACCGCATCGAAGCCGTCGTTCCATCGGTCGAACCGCACGACATTTCGAGCGCGCAGTACGATCGCGAAGGTGACGTCGCGCGCACGCTGGCGAGCCTTGGGTATCGCGAGGTGATTACGCTGTCGCTGCACGGCCGCGAGACGCTCGAACGCGCGCAGCGAAGCGGCATCCCGTTCGACGACGCGTATCTCGAAGTGCTCAACCCACTTTCCGAAGAGCAACGGTATTTGCGCGCGTCGCTCGCCGACGGGCTGATTCCGTATTTTGCAAAAGTGAACGCGCCGGTGCGCGTTTTCGAAATCGGGCACGTCTTTCGGCGGGATGACGGCGCTCCCGGCGAGCGCGCGATGCTGGCGTTCGGGTTTGCCGCCGAGCCGCTCGACGAACCGCCCTGGCGCGACGCGAACTTCCTCCGTTTGAAGGGCGACTGCGAAACGCTCCTCGAGCGCGTGTGCGGGCGTCGCGGCGACGTTGCTCGCGCGCAAGCACCTGGGCTGCATCCCGGCACGAGTGCGTCGTTTTCCATCGAAGGGCAAGCCGTCGCCGTCCTGGGACGGCTGGATCCGCGTCTCGCGCACGCTTTCGACGTGCGCCTTCCGGTGTATCTCTGCTTCGCATCGCTCGACGCGCTGCCGCCCAAGGCAACGCCGGAGTATCGTGCGCCCTCGAAGTTTCCGGGAACCACTCGCGACGTCGCGCTTTCGGTCGGGCTCGACGTCACCGCGCTCGACGTGGAGCGCGCGATCGCGCGCGCGCTCGGCGGCGAGTGCACCGGCGTTCGCGTCTTCGACGAATATCGCGGCCCGCAAGTGGGCGAAGGCCGTAAAAGCATTGCCGTGCGCGTGGCGCTGCAGCGCTTTGACGCGACGATCACCGACGAACAGGCCGACGAGGCGATCGAGCGCGCGCTCGACGCAGTGGGCGGCGAGCTCGGCGCGGCAATTCGGACGTGATCGGCGGCTTTACGTGGCCCGATGCCGTCATCGTCCTCGTGCTCGTGGCCGCGACGTTCAAAGGCTTTCGGCGGGGGTTCGTCGGCGAACTCGGGGGAGTCGCGGCGCTCGCTGCGGCGTTGATCGCGCCGTGGTACTACAACGGCGCGGCCGACGCGCAGATTCAAATCTATAGCAAACTCAACCCCGGACAGGCCCACGTCGCGGGCATGCTGCTCACCGCCGTCTTTGCCTATATCGTCGTGCTCGCGCTGGCCGGCATTCTGGGGCGTATCGCGCGGCTGCCGATTCTGGGTACGGGCAACGCGCTGGCCGGTGGGGTGGTCGGCTTCGCCAAGGGCGCGATCCTGATTTGGATCCTGCTCTTCGTCGCGCTGCTCTTTCCCTTAACGCCGGCCGTTCGCGACAGCCTGAGGGACGCGCGTCTCGTGCCGTATTTTACTTCGTTCGACGATCCGGCGGCGCGTGCGGTCGAAACGATCGTGCCGTCATTTTTGCGTCCGATTTTCGATCCGCTGATTCAACGCCGCTAGTAAAATCGGCGGACGTTCTCGTTCCACCAGGGCCAGTCGTGTCCGAAGACGCCGGGCCAAATCTCGCAGTGGTTCGGCACGCCGCGGCTCGAGAGCAGCGCCGAAAAGTCGCGATTGTCGTTGACGAGCGAATCGAACTCGCCGGTCGCGATCGTCCACTGCACGCCACGCAGGCGCGCTATCCACTCCGCATCCATGTTCGGAATGTACGCGGTTGGACAGTTAAAATAACACGTATCGTCCCAGTAGCCGTCGAGGAAACGATGAACGTCGTAAATCCCCGAGAAGCAGACGGCCTTCGTTACCAAACCGGGATAACGGGCCGCGAAATTGGCGGCATGATAGGCGCCGAAACTGCAGCCGAACACGCCGAGATCGCCGCGCCCGGTTACGCGTTGGACGTAAGGTACGAGTTCGTCGTGCAGGTAGCGATCGTACTGCGCGTGGCGCGCCGCGCGCGCCGCGGGCGGCGCTTTCTCGTTGTACCAACTCTCGGCATCGACCGAATCGACGCAAAAGAGCTGAATGAAACCCTGCTCGACCTTGTCGGCAAGCCAGTCGACGGTGTGCATGTCGGCATATTGATGGTAAGAGCCCATCGACGTCGGAAAGGCGATGACGCCGAAGCCGCGATCACCGAAGCGCAGAAACTCCATCGACCGCTGCAACGCGCTGCTGACCCACGATTCGTGTTGGCAAAGCATCCGGCCGCGGTACGCCGCGTCGCTGCGCGGGGCCTCTCGCCGTGCGAGGCGACGGCGTGCGAGGTGCCCGGGTGCCGCCCTTGAATCAAAGACGCCCGGCGCCAGATGAAACGGAGGGAGCCGCGATGGCAGACGCGTCCAAAAAAATCGGCATTCTGTTCGGCATGGAAGACACGTTTCCGTGGGCGCTCATGCACGCGATTACGACGCTCTCCGAGGGCGAGTTCGAAGGCTGTCCGGTCAGCGTCTCCTACCTCAGCGACCGCCAACAGTTCGACTACGCCGCCATCCTCGACCGCATCAGCCACGACGTCAAGTTTTATCGCGTTTATCTCAAGTGTGCGGCCGCCGCGGGCACGGCCGTCATCAACAATCCGTTCTGGTCCTGTGCCGACGACAAATTCTTCAACAACGTCGTCGCCGACGCCGCGGGCGTCGCGGTACCGAGGACGGTACTGCTTCCGCCCAAGCAACACCCGCCCGGAACGCAGGCCAAGTCGTTTCGCAACATGCGCTTCGTCGAATGGGACGATGTCTTCGCTTATCTCGGCTTTCCCATTTTCATGAAACCCGCCGACGGCGGCGGCTGGCGCGACGTACACAAATGCGATTCGCCCGAAGCGTTCTTTACGGCGTACGACGGCTCGCGCGATCTCTGCATGATGGCACAAGAAGCGATAACCTTCACCGAATACTACCGGCTCTACGTCTTGGGCCGCGAGCACGTACTGATCATGGCGTACGATCCGGGTGCGCCCCATCACGAGCGGTACGTGCGCGATGCGCCGCCGATCGAGCCGGCTCTCGAAGCGCGCATGCGCCGCGACGGCATCGCACTCTGCGAGGCCCTCGGCTACGACATGAATACGGTCGAGTTTGCGGTACGCGACGGCGTCCCGTACGCCATCGACTTCATGAATCCGGCACCCGACGCCGATCGCGACTCGGTCGGCGAAGAGAACTTTGCGTGGGTGGTCGATACGATGGCGCGCGTGCTGATCGAACGAGCGCGCCGCCCGCGTCCGCTCGAGACGACGGGGGCGTGGCCATCACTGCTCGCGCGCGAAACGGTGCCGGCCGCCCGATGATGCAAAGCGGCGTCACGCCCTCGTTCACGCTGGGAATCGAGGAAGAGTTCCAAGTCATCGATCCGGAAACGCGCGAACTGCGCTCGCACTTGCAAGAAGAAATATTCGCTCAGGGCGAGCTGCGGCTGCACGATCAGATCAAGCGCGAGATGCACCAGCCGATGATTGAGGTCGGTACCGACATCTGCAAGAACGTTCAAGAGGCGCGCGCCGAGGTGACGCGTCTCCGCAGCGAGATCGTGAGCATCGTGCGCAAGAATGGGCTTCGCCTGGCGGCCGCCGGAACCCATCCATTCACGCACTGGTCGAGCGTACCGATCACGGATAGCGAACGCTACGCACGCTTGATCTACGATTTCCAAATGGTCGCGCGCGCCAATCTCATCTTCGGCTTGCACGTCCACGTGGCCGTTGAAGATCCGGATACCCGGATTCATCTCATGAATGCGACGCGTTACTTTCTTCCTCACATCTTTGCGCTCTCGGTGAACTCGCCGTTCTGGTGCGGCACGAATACGGGCTGGAAGAGTTACCGCGCCAAGGTGTTCGAACGCTTTCCGCGCACCGGGATTCCCGACTACTTCGGTTCGGCTGCGGAACTCGACGAGTTCGTGCGCACGCTCGTCGTCACGGGTTGTATCGACGACGGCAAGAAGATTTGGTGGGACGTCCGGCCGCATCCCTACTTTCCGACGCTCGAGTACCGGATCTGCGACGTGCCGATGCGCGTCGACGAAACGATTTGCCTGGCAGCCCTCTTCCAGGCCGTTACCTACAAATTGTGGCGCCTGTACAGCCGCAATCAAGGGTGGCGCCTCTATCGCCGGTCGCTCATCGCCGAAAATAAGCAGCGCGCCGCGCGTTGGGGTATCGACGGCAAGCTCATCGATTTGGGCAAACGCGTCGAACTTCCGACCGAATCTCTGCTCAACGAACTGCTCGAGTTCATCGACGACGTCGTCGACGAGCTCGGATCCCGCAACGAGGTCGATTACGTGCACGAGATCCTGCGGCGGCGGACCGGCGCCGACCGGCAACTCAAAGTCTTCGAAGAGACCGGAAGCCTGCCTGCGGTGGTGGACTACATCATCGCCGAGACCGAACACGGGCTCGCCTCGTGAGCGCTCGTTTCGCATTCGTTCGTCCCGAGTCGCGCGCGGCAGTGCCGAAGCCGAGCCCCGGGTTCGTGGACGTGCACGTGCTCGACATGAATCACGCATGGCATAACGCCGGTCACGATTCGATCGTTTGGCTGGTGCGCAGGCTGGCGAAAGACGACGAGACGCGTCTCGCACGCGCCGGTCTCACGGTACGCTTGATTTCTTACGACGTGCGTCGCCGCACGCTCGTGCCGGACCAGCCGCAGGGCGTCGCGCTGTACGTCGGAACGGGTGGCCCCGGGCATCTCGACCCGCGCTTGAATCTGCGCGACGACGTTGATGCCGGGGAGATTCTCGAATCGGACGCGTGGGAGGCACCGCTCTTCGAGTTCTTCGACTCCGTGAAGCGTGACGATAACGCCATGTTCTACGGCGTCTGCCATTCGTTCGGATTGCTTTGCCGTTGGTCGGGCGTTGCGCGGCCGTCGCGCCGGACCTCGGAAAAGGGCGGCCCGAGCATCGGTATCGTCGAAAACGTTTTGACGCCGCAAGCGCTCGCGCATCCGTGGTTCGCGCAGTTGGCCGGCCGCCTTCCCGATGGGCGGCGTCTACCGATCGTCGACTCGCGCCACTACGATTTGATGCCGGAAGGCGACGCGTTTCCGCCTGGCGTCACGCCGATCGCTTACGAATCCGCCGAAGACGGCGCCGCGCTGACGATGTGCGAGTTTGCGCGCAAGGTGGACGGCATGCCGCGCATGTTCGCCGTGAACCACCATCCGGAAATCGCGGATGCGGCCGAACTCGGCGCGCTGCTAAAACACAAACTCGATTCGGGCGAAGTCTCACGCGAATGGTACGAGAGCCGTGCGGGACTGATCGGCGCGCTACAGGAGCGCAGCGACCGCGAAGAGCTGCGCCTGTTGGCGGCGGGATACTCGTTCGGATTCTTGCTGCGCGACGGCCTTCGCGAAGCGATCGACGCGGCGACGGGATCACGCCGTGGATCCACGATTTCGACCGCTCTTTAACGCCGGATATTCCGGCGAGCTGTACCGGCGTTACCTCGCCGACTTCGCGCGCCGCTGCGGCACGGCGATCGACATGCAAATCGCGGAGACGCCGGTCTTCCTGCCGCCGGATCTGCGCAAACGCGCCGAGTCGGCGGGAGCGGCGATCCTCGCGCAACTCTGCGATCCCGCGCGCATCGCCCGGCTGCGCTCCGCCGTGCCGGCGCGCTGGAACGCGCCGAACGAAACGCCGCTTCCCACATTCTGCGCGATCGACTTCGCCGTAACGCTCGACGGCGCGGGGCAACTGCAACCCAAACTAATCGAACTGCAAGGCTTTCCGACGCTCATCGCTTACGAAACAATGCAGCACGACGCGTGGGCCGCCGCCCTGCAATCGATTCCCGGGCTCGATTTGCCGTGGACGTCATGGTTCTCGGGCTTGACGCGGGACGCGTTCCTCGCGCTCGCGCGCCGAACGATTCTCGGCAGTTGCGATCCCGAGCACGTCATCCTCATGGACCTCGATCCACCCGCGCAGAAAACGTATCCCGACTTTACGGCGTCGCACCGTCTCTTCGGCATCGAAGCGGTCTGTCCGACGCAACTGGTCAAACGCGGCCGCCGCCTCTACCGGCGCGACGCCGGGGGCCGTGACATTCGCGTGCAGCGTATTTACAATCGCGCGATCGCCGACGAACTCGAGCGCAAGGCGGTGATGCTTCCGTTCGATTTTCGAGACGACCTCGACGTAGAATGGACGCCGCATCCGAACTGGTTCTGGATTTGGTCGAAGTATGCGCTTCCGCTGCTCGATCATCCATCGGTGCCGCGCGCGCGCTTTCTCTCCGAGGTCAAAACGCTGCCCGACGATCTCGGTGAACGCTACGTGCTCAAGCCGCTCTTCTCGTTCGCGGGTGCCGGCGTCAACGTCGCGCCCACCGCGGCCGCCGTCGCGGCGATTGCGCCCGAGCAACGCGGTGCGTGGTGCTTACAGGAGAAGATCGAGTATGCTTCGGTTCTGGTGGCCGCCGATGGTGGCCGCGTGAAAGTCGAACTGCGCCTTATTTATCTACGCCCCGACGACGAGCCGCAGTTTACGCTCGCGCAGAATCTCTGCCGCCTTTCACGCGGCGCGATGATGGGCGTCGATCACAATAAAGCGCACACGTGGGTCGGCTCGTCAATCGGCATGTGGCCCTTTGCATCACCCTGACGCGGCGCCCAATCTGTGTCATCCTGAGCGCAGTGCGAACGCAGTTCGCGCGGAGTCGAAGGACGAAAGACGTTCGCTGGCGGCTGCGACGCCGCTGCCGGGAACGATGCGCGCGCCCAATTCGGCGAGCGCGAGCTCGATCGCCCCGATCGCGCCAAGGAGATCGCCTTCGCGCACGTCGCCCATCGTTCCGAAGCGAATGATTTTTCCGGAGAACGCGCCTTGGCCGCCGGCGAGTACCACGCCGTAGCGATCGTGAAGATGCTTTAGCAGCGCGGCAGGCGCCACGCCTTCGGGCGGATAGGCCGCCACGACGGTAACGGAGTGAGCGCCGGGACGCGAAAGGATCGTAAACCCGAGCGATTCCAAAGCCGCGCGCACCGCGGCCGCGTACCGTTCGTAGCGCGCCCACGCCGCTTCCATGCCGCCGGCATGGTAGCGCTCGAGCGCGACGTCGAGGGCCGCGAGGATCGGTATCGGCGGGGTCCACGGCGTTTCTCCGTTACGCATCGAATCGCGTGCGCGACGGAGGTCGAAGTAGAAGCGCGGAATCCGTGCGCGTTCCATTGCATTCCACGCGCGTTCGCTCGCCGCGACCATCGCGACCCCGGGCGGCGCGGCGAATGCCTTTTGTGATGCGGTCACGACGACGTCGTAGCCCCAATCGTCCATGCGAAACTCGGCGGCGCCTAAGCCGCTGATCGAATCCACCAGCGTGAGCGCGCCGTGCCGCCGCACGATCGGCGCCAGCGCCGCCATGTCGTTTTGAACGCCGGTCGACGTTTCGTTGTGGGTGAGCAGAATGCCGGAGATTTTGCGCTCGCGATCGGCCTCGAGGCGCGCGGCCAGCGCATCCGGCTGGAGTGCCGCACCCGGTTCGACGTCGAGCGATTCGACTTCGCAGCCGTACGTGCGCGCGATCGTGGCGAAGCGTTCGCCGAACGCGCCGAGCGAACACGAGAGTAACCGGTCGCCGGGAGAGAAGCAGTTTGCCACCGCCGCGTCGAGGCCGCCCGTGCCTGACGAACCCAACACCAGGACGCCGCCGGCCGTACCGAATGCCGGCTGCATCGCGCCCACCACGCGTTCGAGTAACTCGCCGAAGGCGGCGTCGCGATGGTTGAACAGCGGACGTGCCATCGCTTCGAGTACGGGCTGTGAAACCGTCACCGGACCGGGGAGAAGCAGCAGCGACCTCTTCATGGGCACCCCTTCGATTGCACCCCGGACGCATCCGCCCGAAGCGCTACGGTCGCTTCAGGCCGGGCCCGCTCGTAGCCTCGCGACGCTGTTCCTACAACCGGCCGCATGGTATAATTCTCGACGCAAAGCGCCGGCGTTGGAACGCGCCGTGACCTTGTGGGCGAGGTACAGCGGCTATGATTCAAGACAATCCTAACGAGATGCAAAGCTCACTCGATATATGGACGAAGATCTTCGCCATCACTCGAGATGTGGTGTTCATTGCTGCAATCTATCTTTATTTCACCGGCGTCAACTACCGCTATAGCTATTACGATCACTTTGGGTTAAGGAATCTGATTTCGGATCCGACGCCGTTCAGCGCATTCGTCCTCTCATACGGTGTGATCGCGTCGCATTGGATGGTTATCGCTGCAGTAGCGATTCTCTTTTTGGCGGTTCTCGCTGCGGCAAGAGGCAATGCGCCTCGCGTTCAGCGGCGAGTGTCCGGCATCATTGCGATAGCAACCGCCCTCGCATTGTTCCCTATACTAAACGTGTACGCTTCGCAAAAAGCCGATGCCGATGCGTCTCGCGACGAAATAGCAGCTTCCAACGGCAAAGATACACGGCTTACCATCGCTGCGGGTGCGAGTGCCAAATACAGCCAGTTTTTTCTAAATGCAGCCGCGGGTTACGACGTCCACATCCTGACGCGTGACGACAAGAATACCTACGTTTTATGGCAAACGGACCCAAGCCGTGGGGAGGTTTATGCGATTCCGAACAACGCAATCATGTACGGGGAAACGGTCGAACACTGACGTGAGACTGTGCCGGAACCTCCTTATCGTTCTCGTCGCGTTTGCGGCAATCGCGATCCCGGCACTTGGAGTGTGTTCGAGCCCACAACTCTACGTCGTCCAAACGGCGAAAGGCCCGCTTTTCGGCTACGAGAACGATGGATATTTCGTGCCGTGCCCCGGAAGCGGATCGCGAATACTGCTAACCGACGCCATGTTTAAGCAGCAGAAACCCTCACCCGTCCCGGGAAACTGCACTACCCCGTCGCCGCCGCCGACCCCGCACTCACCGGCGGACGTCCGATAGATGAGGCGCCTCCTACACAGTGGAATCGCCGTCGTTGCTTTAGCGCTCCTTGCCTCTTGTTTTAGCAATGCGGAGCCGGCCGGCGGCGTTGAGCCGAGCTTGGCTGGGCACGTTCAATCCGCGATGCCCTCGCGCGATGCCGTTCACAAGGGAACGGCCACTATTAACCACATCGTGGTCATCGTCCAAGAAAACCGGACCTTCGACAATCTCTTCGCGACGTTCCCCAAAGCCAACGGCACGACGCAAGGCACGATGCATACCGGCCAAGTGATTCCATTGACGAAGGGGCCGCTCGTATCGGAGGACATCAACCACAACTACGATACGTATTTGACCGACTGCGATTTGCAAGGCGGCAAATGCAAGATGGATGGTTTTGATCTGTCATACATTGATGGGCAGCGCATCAAGGCTAATAAATATCCCTACCGCTACGTCGACCCGTCCCAAATTACGCCGTATTGGACGCTGGCGCAGCAGTACGTGCTCGCCGACAATTTCTTTCAAACCCAAGGCAGCGGGAGTTTCATCGCGCATCAGGATCTCATAGCCGGCGGTACCGCAATCAATTCGACCGAGAGTCTCGCCGACGATCCTTCCGGCCCACCGTGGGGCTGCAACGCACCGCCCAGCGTCGTAACGTCGCTCATTACTATTCAGGGACAATTCTTAAAGAATCAAGGGCCGTCCCCGTGCCTGACGTATCCGACCGGCACGCTGCGCGATCTGCTCGACAAACATCACGTCACGTGGAAATATTATACGCCGCCGTATCAGAAAAATACGATCGGCGTAATGTGGAGTGCATTCGCTGCGATCGACGCCGTTTACAACGGCCCCGAGTGGAAAACGAACATTTCAATGCCGGAGACAAATGTGCTCACTGACGTCACGAGCGGGAAGCTGCCGATGCTGTCGTGGGTGATTCCCAGTTCGCACGATTCCGATCATCCGTGGTCGGCGCACGGCGCCGACAATGGCCCCTCGTGGGTTGCATCCGTCGTCAACACAATCGGGCAAAGCAAATACTGGGACTCGACAGCCATCATCATCCTATGGGACGATTGGGGCGGATTTTACGATCACGTTCCGCCCGCGTTTTTCGACGACGCCGGCGGCCTCGGTTTTCGAGTTCCAGTGTTGATCGTTTCACCATACGTCAAGGCCGGCAGCATCGCGCACACGCAGTACGAGTTCGGCAGTATTCTTAAATTTATCGAAGGACGCTTCAATCTCGGTTCCCTGGGCACGACCGATAAGCGCGCCGTTTCCATCGGTGGCATCTTCAACCTCAACCAGAAGCCGATTCCATTCCAGCCGATTCCCTCGGCCCATTCGCGCGAGTACTTCTTGCACCAGCCTCCCGACTACGAACCGGTCGACACCGAGTAGGCGACACGAGCGCTCAGCAACCGGTAATCAGGGGATCGTTGCGTGGTCTGAGCGATTGTGCACTTCCAGAGTCTGGTTTATCTCTTCCTTACCGCGACCCGGCGTTTGCCATTAACCGCGCGGCGGTGTTTCGTAACGCCGTTGCGGCGCATCGGGACGACGTTGTTGCTTTCGGAGCGCTCGTTGCCCATCGGCACGGGCGAAATGATGCGCTTGCCGAGCGCGTGATGAAGGACTTCCGAAAGCTCCTCGACCGGAACGAACGTCATCGTGTCGCGAACTTCTTTCGGAATGTCGTCGAGGTCGACTTCGTTGCGCTTCGGCAACAGAATCTTGCCGATGCCGGCGCGCTTCGCGCCGAGCACTTTTTCTTTCAGGCCGCCGATCGGCAGCACTTGGCCGGTGAGCGTAATCTCGCCGGTCATGGCAAGGTTGGGATCGACCTTGAGGCCGGTGAGAATCGATGCGATCGACGTGGCGAGCGCGATGCCGGCCGACGGCCCATCCTTGGGCGTAGCACCTGCCGGGACGTGAATGTGCAAGTCGTGTTTAGCGAAGTAATCGTCGGGCAAGCCGAACTCGCTCGAACGAGAGCGTAAGAACGACACCGCCGCCTGGCCGCTCTCCTTCATCACTTCGCCGAGCTGTCCGGTGAGGACGAGTTTTCCGGTACCCGGCATCGCCTGCGTTTCGATGAAGAGAATGTCTCCGCCGACCGGCGTGTAGGCCAGCCCGGTCGCAACGCCGACCGACGCAACCCGTTTGCGCACCTCGTTGAAGAAACGCGGCTTGCTGAGATACTCCACGAGATTCTCCGGCTTGATGCGCGCCTTATACCGCGGATGCTCGGCGATCTTGCGGGCGATTTTGCGAAACACCGTGCCGATCTCGCGCTCGAGATTGCGCACGCCGGCCTCCCGCGTGTAGTCGTTGACGATCGCGCGCAGCGCGGGATCGCCAATCTGCGCCTGAGTCTCCTTCAGTCCGTTCGCCTTGCGCTGCTTCTTGAGCAGATAACGCTTGGCGATCTGCAGTTTTTCCATCTCCGTGTAGCCGGGCAACGCGATGATCTCCATACGGTCGCGCAGCGGCGGCGATATGGTGTCGAGGCTGTTGGCGGTGCAAATAAAGAGCACTTGCGACAGATCGAAGGGCAGATCGAGATAGTGATCGCGGAAGTTGTTATTCTGTTCGGGATCGAGCACTTCGAGGAGCGCCGACTGCGGATCGCCCCGGAAATCGGCGCCGACTTTGTCGATTTCGTCGATCATCAGCACGGGATTCTTCTTGCCGGCGTCGCGGATGGCGCGCACGATCGTACCCGGCATCGCGCCGATGTACGTGCGCCGATGACCGCGAATCTCGGCCTCGTCGCGTACCCCGCCGACCGAGAGCCGCGCGAACTTGCGACCCATCGCGCGAGCGATGGATTGACCGAGCGAGGTTTTGCCGACGCCCGGCGGTCCGACGAAACAGAGAATCGGGCCGGTCAACTTCTTCTTGAGTTTGCCGACCGCCAAATACTCGATGATGCGATCTTTGATTTTGTCGAGATCGTAATGATCTTCGTCGAGAATGGTGCGCGCCTGCTTGATGTCGATATGATCGGCCGTCTCGCTATTCCACGGCAGCGTGACGAGCCAGTCGAGATACGTCCGGATGACGCTGTATTCCGGGCTGGCTTGCGGCACTTTCGAAAGACGGTCGAGTTCGCGGTCGGCCGCCTTCTTCACGTCTTCGGGCATGCCGGCCGCTTCGATCTTCTCGCGCACTTCGTTGAGTTCGGCGAGTTGAGGATCGACTTCTCCGAGTTCTTCTTGAATCGCGCGCAGCTGCTGGCGCAGGTAGAACTCGCGCTGATTCTTCTCCATTTCGCGCTGAATGTCGCTTTGAATTTTGTGTCCCAGCTCGACGACCTCCAGTTCCTTGGTGAGCAGCATCGTGAGCTTGCGCATGCGCTTGGCGGTATTGCGCTCTTCGAGCAGCGCTTGCCGGTCGGAAGTTTCGAGGCGCATCGTCGAGGCGACGAAGTAGGTCAGCACCGCGGGATCGGTGATGTTTTGCACCTCCATCTCCATCTCGCGGGGCGCTTGCGGAAGATACGAGAGCAGCTTCTGGAACAAACCCGCGAGATTTCGCTGCATCGCGACGAGCTGCTCGTCTTCGACCGTCACGTCGGGCAATTCCGTATAGGCCGCCACCATGTACGGCGAAACTTGCGTAAACTGCTCGACCTTGAAGACTTGCTGACCGGCGACGATGCAGCGCAACGTCCCGTCGGGCACCTTGAGCATCTTCTGAATGACGCCGATCGTTCCGACTCGCTGGACGTCGTCGGGTCCGGGGTTCTCGATCTCGCGATCTTTGAGCACGGTCAAGCCGATAGGCTTGCCTTCGCGCAGCGCTTCTTCAACGAGTTGTATGCCGGGCTTCTTGACGACTGCAAGCGGAATGACGGTGTGCGGAAACAGCACGGCTTCTTGCAGCGGCAAAATGCCGATGACGTTGGCCGGAACGATCGTGGGCGAATTTTTCTGTGCGGGCATGGTCGTTAGACGTGGGTCCTCTTTACGAGTATGTGAAGTTCGGTGCGAGATGGACGGCGATAAGCGGTGACCGCGATCGGCAGCGCGACGATGAGCAGGCCGTCGATGTAGTCGGCGGCAGCGCCCTCGTATTCCACTGCAACCGGGAGCGCGATGCGACGGGCAAAATCGCCCGACGCAATCTCCTTTTGCACGAACGAGCCGTGGCGTAAACGCACCGCCTCGCGCCGCCGGCCCCGGACGTAGAGGTACTGCTCGTCGAAACCGACGCGCAGCGACTCCGGGTCGGCGCCGGCGACGTCGACCACGGCCACCACCTGGCGGCCATCGTCGTCGACGAAGACGTCGGCGTTGGGCTCGAACGCTCCGAGCCGCCCTCGCAAAAGAAACTCCATTCTCTGCCTAGACCCCTGATTTTAGCACTCGGATGCGACGGGTGCTAGAGGACCTCGAATAGTGCCCCTACATGCTTGGGTCGGGGAGCGGCCGGCCAGGCGGCCAAGCGACGCACGGAACGATCTGAAATTCTCAGCGTACTGAGCATCGTGGGCGGTATCTGTACCTGAAAGAACTGCTGGTACTTAGTCGCCACGCCGTGATTCATTTGCGGCGGAAACTTCGAGACGTTCTGGCCCGGAATGTGGGTGAACGACAGCACCTGATTGATTTGCTCGGCCGCCGCCGACGACATGTAGGGCGCCGCCCGCTGGCCGAGCCACGACGAACCGTCGCCGAGCGTGTACAGATAACCGATCGTCTCACGGGGCATCAGCGACGCCGTCGACTCGATTTTGTCGATGCGAACGACCTGCATGTTCCGGATGACCGGAGGCTGGAGCACGTGCGGCACCGGACGCGGCGAATCGAGACACGCACCGGTATCCAGGGGTTGCTGCATCGGCGGAACAACCGGAGCCATGGGCATCGCGGTTTGGACCGGCTGCACCTGCGCGATCGTGAGGGCTGAGAGAACGATGGCTTCAAGCATGTCTGGGGTTATTCGCAACGCGCCGCTGCAACTCCGCGTTGCGGCCTCGCTTTTTGCGGCGCTCGCCGTCGCACCGTCGTGCGCCGGCGCTGCGACGATTTTGCCGAACGGAACGTACGTCTACGAAATCGCCGAGAACGGCAAAGGCGAAGCGACGAGCACGGTCGTGGTCACGCGCACTCCCGGCGAGATCGTCGTCACCGAGCATTCGTCGCCGATGGAGGCCGGCGAAATCACTCGGCGCAGCTACGACGCCGCCACGCTTGCGGCGCTCACGTTTGACAACGCGGTCGGCGGCCACGCCTATACGACGGTCAACGTCGACGGCACGACTGCGGTGCTGGTACAGGGCGGCCGAAAGACGACGCTTACCGCGCCGGCGGGCGACGCCCGGATCCAGGTGAGACTCGACGAGAAGCCGGCGACGCTGTGGTACGATCCCGTGAGTTACGTGCTCGACGAGTTCGACGTTCCCGCGCAGCGGATGTCGTTCGTCCTCGCCAAGCGCAGCGACGCCGTCACATCACTGCCGTAAGGAAATCGAAGGATTGTCCACGCTGCTACGACGACTCGGAGTACGCGATGCCGCCCTCATCGTGATGGGAGGGATCGTAGGCTCGGGCATTTTCATGAACCCGTCGGTGGTGGCCGCCTTCATTCCGTCGGCGCCGCTGATCATGGGCGTCTGGATTGCAGGCGGTGCGATCGCCCTGCTCGGCGGCGGCGTCTTTGCCGAACTCGCGTCGCGGCGGCCGAACGACGGCGGACTCTATGCGTACATGCGCGAGGCATTTCATCCGTCGCTGGCGTTCATGTACGGATGGACGTTGCTGCTCGTTTCTCAAAGCGGCGGAATGGCCGCCGCTGCGGTCACGTTCTCGAACTACTTCGAACCGCTGACGGGACTCCACATTTCGACGAAAGGACTCGGCGTCGTCGCGATCGCGGCGTTCACGTTCGTCAACGCGCTCGGAGTTCGCGCCGGAGCCTCGGCACAGAACGCCTTCATGCTCGTGAAGATTGCGGCGATCGGCGGCTTCGTGGCGGTGGGATTGTTCGCACCGCACGCCGCAGCCGCCGCGCCGGCGCCTGCGGTTACGGGCAGCGCGACGCTTGCGGCGATGGGCTTGGCAATGGTGCCGGTGCTCTTCGCGTATAGCGGCTGGCAGACGGCATCGTTCATGTCGGCCGAACTGAAGGACCCCGCGAGAACGCTGGCACGCGGACTGCTCATCGGCGTCCTCAGCGTCGTCGTACTCTATCTCGCGGTCAACGCCGTGTGCCTGCGCGTGCTCGGCGCCAACGGTTTAGCAGCGACGACGACGCCCGCATCGGCGGTTGCGCACCTCGCGTTCGGTCAGCCCGGCGAGCGGGTGATGGCGGCGATCGTCGCGATTTCCACGCTCGGCTTTCTCAGCAATCAAATCCTGACGTCGCCGCGCGTCTATTTTCAAATGGCCGCCGACAAAACGTTCTTCAAGCAACTCGCGTGGATCGATCCGCGCACGCACGTTCCGGTGCTGGCCATTCTGCTGCAAGGCTGCGTTGCCGGAGTCATTACGCTTTCCGGACGCTACGATCAAATTCTGAACTACGTCACGAGCGTGGATTACGTATTCTTCGGTTTGGCCGCGATCGCACTCATCGTTTTTCGGAACCGCGACCGCCACGATCCGCATGCGTCACAGCCCGCCTACCGCATGCCCGGCCATCCCTGGACGACGTGCCTCTTTCTCGTGGCCGCATGGACGATCGTCGCTGACGTGCTCGTGAAATCGCCCGTTGCGACGTCGATCGGTCTGGGGATTCTGCTCAGCGGTCTGCCGGCCTACGCCCTTTTTACGGCGTGGCATCGCCGCCGCGCGCCGGCCGCAACGGAGGCGCCGTAGCAGTGCGGTTCCTGCGAATCGCCGTCGTCACGCTGATCGCGGCGTATGAAATTGCCGCCTTCGTGACGACGATGGCGACCTTCAGCCAGCCCGTTGGAGAGTACGGCTATACGGTCGGGCTCGACGGCACGACCGTCGCCTCGGTCGAGCCGGGACTCCCGGCTGCCAACGCCGGAATTCAGGTCGGCGACCAGATTCCGTTCGCGACGCTCTCGGTGCTCGGGCGTCTCAACTCGCTTCAAGGTCAACTCGTTAAGCCGAATACGGCAATTCGCATGACCGTCGTGCACGACGGGCAACCGCGCTCGCTCGCGATGCGCTCGGCCGCGCTGCCGTCGACCTACGCGCTGACGAACCTCGCCTACGCCATTGCCGGGCTGGCGCTCGGGATCGTGAGTTTGGTGCTGGTGATGCTGCGGCCCAGCCGCATGACGTGGGGCTTTGCGCTGATCGCGCTGCCCGTGTTGCTGCCCGACGTTCTCATCGAATTCGAACACCAAGCGGCGGCCGTTCCGGCGCTGGCAGCCGACGTCTTTGGGTCGCTGCTGGCCGCGCTGCAGTTCTCGGGCATCATGATTTTTGCCAGCCGTTTTCCGAGCGACGACCCTCGCGGCCTCAATCGGGTGATCGACCGCCTCGCCGTGCCGTTCGGCGTTGCCGCGGCGGCGATCTATCTCTACGTGACCTTCGCCATCTTTTTCGGCAGCGCGCCGCCGCCGATTTGGATGATGCTCACGCAGGATTACATCGCACCGACGCTGCCGAGTATCGCCGGCGTGGTCGCGCTCGTCACGACCTTCGTCATCAGCAGCCGCAGCCTGCGCAGCCGGCTGACGCCCGCGCTGGTGGCGTTCGTTCTCACGATCGTCACCGATGCATTGGCGCAGTACGTATCGATCGCGACGAGCAATGCCCGCGTCATTCTCTTCGCGTATTTCGCGTTTCCGGTCGCGGTGATACTCTTGGCCTGCTCCGTCGCCTACGCCGTCGTCAGGCATCGCGTCATCGATGTGAGCTTCATCGTGGGGCGTACGGTCGTCTATAGCATTCTCACGATTTTCGCGGTGAGCATCTTCACGCTGATCGAGTTCTTCGCCGGCAAACTTCTCGAACGCAACGGATTGGCGATCGTGCTCGAGATCGTCGCCGCGCTCGCCCTCGGCCTGTCGCTCAACGCGCTGCACAACCGCCTCGACAAGGTCGTCGATCGCGTGCTCTTTCGCCGCCGCCACGTCGCCGAGGCGCGTCTGAAACGAATGGCGCTCACGCTGCCGCACGCCGTCTCGACCGAGACAGTCGCCGACATGCTCGTCGAGGAGCCTGCCGATGCGCTCGATCTGGCCTCCGCCGCCGTTTTCGTGCTGACCGAAGACGAACTCCGTTACGCGCGCGTCCGCGCCGAAGGCTGGAGCTCTGCCGACGCGTTGGAATTCGATCTGGACGATCACCTCGTCGTGCGGCTGCGCGCCGAGTTGCGAGCGGTGCACCTGAACGATTTGCGCTGGCCGCGCACCGACGTGCCGACGGGGAACCGGCAGCCTACTTACGCCATTCCGGTCGCCGTCGGCAACCTGCTGGAAGCCATCGTACTCTACGGAGCGCATAGCGCCGGCGAGGATCTCGATCCCAACGAACGCCGCAGCCTGCGCGACCTCGCGCGCGGCGGCGCGCTTGCGTACGACCACCTGCGCGCGCAGGCGTTACGGAAGAGCCTCGACGAGGCCCGCGGCGAGAACGCGGCGCTGCGGCGCGTGGAGCAAACGCTCACGGCGCTGCTCGAGAAGCGCCTGAAAGAGACCGGCGGCGCCTAGCGAGTCACCGCGCGGTGATGGAGTCTCCCGAACGGCACGTAATGCCGCATGGGAATCTCTGCTTCGGCCGCGTGACGTAAGCCGAAGACGGCGACGAGCGTCGCGACGCCAAGTGCCACCGAAACCCAAAAGGCCGCATGCAACCCACCGGCGAGCGCTGTATTGGGCGACGCTCCGGCCTGCAGCAGCGCGCTCGTTCGCAGTTGCTGCGCCGCCGCTCCGAACGCGACGCCGAAGCCGATGCCGAGTTGAAGTGCAAAACTCAACGCCGCCGACGCGCTGCCCTCGTCGACGTCGTCGACGTGCGCGAGCCCGGCGATCATGCCGCTTTGATACGCGAGCATGCCGCCGAAGCCGCCGATGCACGTAGCCGGGAAGATCGCGGCCCAATATGAGGACGACGGCTCCATGAAGAGCAGAATCGTTTCACCGGCGATCATCACCACGCTGGCGACGATTCCCATCGTCCGGACGCCGATGGCGCGCGCGAAACGCATCGTCAGCGGCGCCGCTATGAACGAGATGATCAACGCCGACGGCAGGAACGCGAGGCCCGCAAGCAAGGGCGAGTAACCGGAGACGCGCTGCACGTAGACCGAGGCAAAGACCATGACGCCGGCTTCTGACATCGGCTGCAGCAAGACGACGCTCGCGCCGGCAAGCAGATCGGGATAGCGCAGCAAGGCGGGCGAGAGAATGGGAACGACGGCGCGCCGCTCGACCACCGCGAGCAGCGCGAGCACGACGACGGTGATCGCCAAGCCGGCGAACGTCGCCGGTGATAAAAAGCCGCGGTCCGGGATAGATTCTATCGTGTAGACGAACGTCACGAGCGCCGTCGTCAGCAGCAACGCGCCCGCGACGTCCAGTTTGTGTCGCACCGCCGCGCCGCGGTCGTGCGTGAGAACGAACGGCGCGACCGCGAGGACGATCGCAGCAAAAGGCACGTTGACGTAGAGCACGGAGCGCCAGCCGAGATACTGCACGAGCACGCCGCCGAAGAGCATCCCGGCAGCGATGCCCGCGCTTCCGATCGTCCCCCACAGCGCCACGGCCCGCGAACGCTCCGGACCGGCGGGAAACATCGAGAGCACGATTGCCAGCGCCGCCGGATTGACGAGCGCCGCCCCCAACCCCTGCAGAGCCCGCATCGTAATCAGAAACGTGCCGTCGCGTGCCAGGCCGCCGAGAAACGACGCGACCGTAAAGAGCACCAGACCCGCGATGAAGAAGCGGTAACGGCCGTAGAGATCGGCGCAGCGCCCCGTGAGCATGAGAAATCCGGCGAGAAAAATCGCGTACGTACTCACGATCCACTGCCCTTGGACGGCGCTCATATGCAGTTCGGTTTCCATCGAGGGCAAGGCGATCGAGACGATCGAGAAGTCGACGAGCAGCATAAAAAAGGTCGCGCTCAGCAGCGTGAACGCGACCCAATTCCGCGTACCGGCCGACGTCGGTGCGACCGTCAAGGTGACGATTTTACTTTGGCGAGAAAGCGGTACATGTGCCCCTTCTGCGTAGCGGTTCCGGAGATCTCTCCGTTGCTCGAGAGCGTGCCGCGTACCGTAAATCCGCTCATGCCTCCAACGTCGAGGTTGATGTTGCCGTGCTGCACGGTGCCGGTGACGTTGATGATCCGTCCGTAGAGCGGGTCGGGTCGGGTCGAGATCGCGCTGTACGTGCCGCTGATGATCCCGTGATTGAACGTAAGCTTCATGTCGCCGGCGTAGGGTACGCCGCCGTTCCACAGGGGATTGTATGCAGCGACGTAGGTCGCGCTCCACACCGGGCCGTGTCCGACGACCGCGAGCGCCCCCGCGACGGCCGCCGCACCGAGGGCGAGCGTGAGAAAACCCATCCGAGCGTAACGTGCGAGCATCGTTTTCTCCTTCGAACCGGATTATGCGTGCATCATGCGATCCCAGTCGTCGCGGTCGATCCGCAAATCTTCCTCTTCCAGCGCGGCGAGCGGAACGTTGGGAAGGCGCTCGCGTCCGCAGAGATCGTGCGCTTTCGTGTCGACGTACAACAGTCCCGTGACGAACTCGCCGCGGCTGTTGGCGTCGTGAATCGTGCGTAAAGCCTGCATGGCATCCGACGGGTCGTAGTCGACGTCGAGTTTGCGCAACACGATGTGGGATCCGTCCTCGAGTTCTACGTCGTGCGCCGTGCCCGGTTCGTAGTCGACCGTCACTTCGCGGCCGCCCGGCGATGTAGTCGGCGGTGTGCAGCACGATGTCGTGATCTTTCACGTACGCGTAGCTCTTGGTCGAACCGGTATGGTCGTTGAAGGTAACGCACGGGCTGACGATGTCGATGATCGACGTGCCGCGGTGCGAGAAAGCGGCCATCAGCAGCGGAACGATTTGCTTGCCGTCGCCGGAGAACGATCGCGCCACGAAGGTCGCGCCGAGTTCGATCGCTAGACCGCAAACGTCGATCGTCGAGTATTCGTTGACCTTGCCGCCCTTCTGGGTCGACCCGACGTCGGCGGTCGCGGAAAACTGCCCTTTGGTCAATCCGTAGCAGCCGTTGTTTTCGATCAGGTACGTCAGATCCACGTTGCGGCGAATCATGTGGCAGTACTGACCGAGGCCGATGCTGGCCGTGTCGCCGTCGCCGCTGATGCCGAGCACCATGAGTTCGCGATTGGCGACTTTTGCGCCGGTGGCGGCCGACGGCATTCGCCCGTGAAGGCTGTTGAAGCCGTGCGCCTGTTCGACGAAATACGCCGGCGTCTTCGAAGAGCAGCCGATGCCGCTCATCTTCGCCAGCTTGTGCGGATCGACGCCGTACTCGTAGAGCGCCTTGATGAGATGGTTGGTGATCGAGTTGTGGCCGCAGCCGGCACAGAGCGTGGTCGGCAGACCTTTGTAGACTTCTCGCGTGAGCCCGATCAAGTTGACGGTCATTTGCGAAACGTTCCTTATTCCGTCACGACGGCCGGCGCGCGCTCGGCATCGAGCAGAGGATCGATGATGGCGTGAGCGTCGATGGGGACGCCGTTGTAGTGACAGATGGATTCGAGACGCTGCACCAGATGCGTCGGGAGTTCGGTGCGCAGGATTCCGTAGAGTTGGCCGTCGCGGTTTTGTTCGACGACGTACACGCGGTCGTGACGCTGAATGAACGGCGCGATCTCCGGCGATAGCGGCAGCGCGCGTACGCGCATGTAGTCGATCTCGAGCCCTTCTTCGCGCAGGCGATCGAGCGCTTCGACGACGGCGTGATGGGTCGTGCCGTACGCCACGATGGCGATGCGGTGGCCCTTGCCCTTCACGACCGGCGCCGGCACCGCCGTGCGCGCGGTCTCGTGCTTGCGCACGAGCCGATCGAGGTTGCGCTTCCACACCTCCGGCAGTTCGGAGTACCGCGCTTCCTCGTCGTGGCCGGTACCGCGCGTGAAAAAGGCGGCGTTGTGGTGGTTCGTGCCGGGCAGCGTGCGATACGGAATGCCGTCTTTGTCGACGTCGCGATAGCGGCCCCACGACGGCACGCGGTTGAGGTCTTCGGCGGTCAACACTTTGCCGCGCTCGAACGACTTCTCGGGATACGGCAGCGGCGGCGTAAGCCACGAGTTCATTCCGAGATCGAGATCGCTCAGCACGAAGACCGGCGTTTGAAAACGATCGGCCAAGTCGAAGGCTTCCATCGCGAACTCGTAGGCCTCGCGGACGGTCGCCGGGAGAAGCACGACGTGCTTCGTGTCGCCGTGCGACAGGTTGTAAACGAATGCGACGTCACCTTGCATCGTGCGGGTCGGCAGGCCGGTCGACGGTCCGGCGCGCTGAACGTCGAAAATCACGCCCGGCACCTCGGCGAAATATCCAAATCCCGCGTACTCGGCCATCAGCGAAATGCCCGGGCCCGACGTCGAGGTCATCGCGCGTGCGCCGGCCCAGCCCGCGCCGAAAACCATGCCCGCCGCGGCCAGCTCGTCTTCGGCCTGAACGATCGCGTATTTGTGTTCGCCGGTTTCCTTGTCGACGCGAAAACGTTCGCAGTAATCGATGAAGTATTCGCAGAGCGACGACGACGGCGTAATCGGATACCATGCCGCGACCGTGCACCCGCCCATGACGCAACCGAGTGCGGCGGCACGATTGCCTTCCATGAAGAGCAATCCCTCGGTCTTGCCGTTCGCACGTTCCAAGTGATACGGGTCGCGCTTTTCGAAGTGTTCGCGCGCGTACTCGAAGCCGACGTTGATCGCGGTCATATTCAACTCGACCGCGGCCGGCTTGGTACGGAATTGCGCCTTGAGCCCTTCCTCGAGGGTTTCGGCGGGAATGTCGAGCAGCTGTGCGAGCGCTCCCACGTAAATCATGTTCATCAGATATTTACGGAGATCGCCCTTATCCGCGAAGCGCTCTTTGGCGAGTTGCGCGAACGGGACGGCGTAATACGTCACGTCGTCGCGCAAGGTCGCGCCGGTCACCGGGAAGGCTTCTTCCTGAAGGATCGCGCCGCCGGGCTTGACGCCGGCGACGTCGGCTTGCCACGTGGTCGCGTTGAGCGCCACCAAGACGTCGACGTCGCGCGTGCGGCACTGATAGCCCTTCGCGGTGACCCGAATGTCGAACCACGTCGGCAGTCCCTCGATGTTCGAGGGGAAGACGTTCTTCGGCGCGACCGGAATGCCGAGCCGCAAAATGGCGTTGGTGATGACGAGATTCGAGGATTGGCTCCCCGAGCCGTTGACCGTCGCCACCCGAATGGTGAAGTCGTTGACCGCGCGTTTGGGCATGGGCGGCACTAACTTCCGAGGCGGCGGGGTCAACTCCCGGTTTATGGGGATCGAGCGTGCGCCAGCGCCGGGATCGTGGGGATTCCCTCGAGGCAGCACGTGGGGTTTTTCGGCGAGCGCACGTTGACTGTCTGATGGCATTGGCGATACAGTGATGGCATGCACCGCATTCAGGTACAACTGACGACCGAGCAGGAGCGTGCCTTGAAAGAGATCGCGCGCTTGCGCGGCGTCTCGATTTCGGCACTCGTGCGCGAAGGCGTTGACCGCATCCTCGAGCCCGAGCGGCACCGCGACGACGCGAGGGTCAAGCGGGCGCTCGGGCTCATCGGTTTGTTCAATTCGAAAGGGCCGCGTGACGTCAGCGAACGTCACGACGAGTACGTTGCCGAGGCGATACACGAACGCTTCGCGCGGCGGAGCAGATGAATCCGATTTTCTGCGACACCTCGGGTTTCTACGCATTGATCGACGCGTCCGAATCGCAGCATCCGATCGCCGCAGCGGCTTGGGAACGAATGATTTGCGATCGCCATCGGCTCGTAACGAGCAACTACGTCATCACCGAGACGCTTGCCGTTACTCAGGCGCGCATCGGCGTAAGAGCGGTACGGGCTCTCCTGGAACGCATCGAGGACTTCGTCGAGGTCGCGTGGATCGATCGCGCGCTTCACGAGGACGCTCTTCGCCAGCTCCTCAGTCACGATCGCCGGCATCGAAGCTTCGTGGATTGCACGAGTTTTGCGCTGATGCGACGGCATCGCATCGTCGAAGCCTTTGCGGTCGACGCCGATTTCAAAGAGCATGGCTTCACGCTCTTTCAGGGCTAGCGAGCGAGCAAAAAAGAAAGGCCCGGCATCACTGCCGAGCCCTTCGAACGGTGACTGAGCCGTAGGAAGATCCGATTTCTCCTCAGAGCTAGGAACCGCGGGTCGCGGTTTGCTACGGCAAATAAGACCCGCGGCGACAACGCTATGAGGAAAATCGGGCTTCCTACTACATCATGTCGTAGCCGCCCATCCCTCCACCGCCCCCCGGCATGCCGGCGGACTCTTTTTTCGGCTCGGGCTTGTCGGCCACGAGCGTTTCGGTGGTGAGGATGAGCGATCCGATCGACGCCGCGTTTTGCAGTGCGGCGCGAGTGACCTTGAGCGGATCGATGACGCCGGCTTCGAACATGTCGACGATTTCACCGGTCATGGCGTCGAACCCGAACGGTGCGTTCTTCGAGCGAACGTTGTTCACCTGAACGGAGCCTTCGAAGCCTGCGTTCTCGGCGATCTGGCGAAGCGGCTCCTCGAGCGCCTTGCGCACGATTTGAATGCCGATCTTCTCGTCGGCCCACGTCGTGGCGTGACCGTTGCTCTTCGGCGGCTCGTACCTGTCGATCGCTTTGACCGCGTGCACCAGCGAGCTGCCGCCGCCCGGAATCATGCCTTCCTGCACGGCCGCGCGGGTCGCGCTGAGGGCATCCTCGATGCGATGCTTCTTCTCTTTGAGTTCGGTCTCGGTCGCCGCACCAACTTGAATGACCGCGACGCCGCCGGAGAGCTTCGCGAGCCGCTCCTGCAGTTTTTCGCGATCGAAGTCCGAGTCGGTATCTTCGATTTGCTTTTTGATCATCTCGATGCGGCCTTTGATGGCCTCCGGCTTACCGTTGCCGTCGACGATGGTCGTCTCTTCCTTGGTCACGGTGACGCGCTTGGCTTTGCCGAGCTGCTCCTGCGTAACCTTATCGAGCTTGAGACCCAGCTCTTCGGAGATCACCGTCGCGCCGGTGAGCGTGGCGATGTCCTTGAGCATCTCCTTGCGGCGGTCGCCGAAGCCGGGGGCTTTCACGCCGACCGACGTAAACGTGCCGCGCAGTTTGTTCACCACCAGCGTTGCGAGCGCTTCGCCCTCGATGTCTTCGGCGATGATGAGCAGCGGACGCTGCATCTGCACGACCTTCTCGAGCAGCGGCAGGATGTCGGCGATGGCCGAGATCTTGCGCTCCGTGACGAGAATGTACGGATCGTCGAGCACGGCTTCCATGCGCTCCGAGTCGGTCACCATGTACGGCGAAATGTAGCCCTTGTCGAACTGCATGCCGTCTTTGGTTTCGACTTCGGTCTTGAGCGTTTTGGATTCCTCGACCGTGATGACGCCGTCTTTGCCGACCTTCTCCATCGCGTCGGCGATGAACTCGCCGATCTCGGTGTCGTTGGCGGAGATCGACGCCACTTGCGCGATCTTGTCTTTGGTGTCGACGTCCTTCTTGAACAACTCCATCTCTTTGACGGCGATTTCGACGGCTCTCTCGATACCGCGCTTGATTTGCAGCGGATCGCTGCCGGCGGTCACGTTCCGTAATCCTTCACGGATGATCGCTTGCGCGAGAACGGTGGCCGTGGTGGTGCCGTCGCCGGCGACGTCGTTGGTCTTCGAGGCGACTTCTTTCACGAGCTGGGCGCCCATGTTTTCGAACACGTCGGGGAGTTCGATTTCCTTGGCGATCGTCACGCCGTCGTTGGTGATCGTCGGCGAGCCGAACTTCTTGTCGAGGACGACGTTGCGGCCTCTCGGTCCGAGCGTCACCTTGACCGCGTCCGCGAGGACGTTGGCACCGCGCTCGAGCGCCCGGCGCGCGTTTTCATCAAAAACGAGTTGCTTTGCAGCCATGTTAAACTTTTAAAACTCCTTAGACGCCGGCCGGCACTTTGTCGACGACGGCGAGGATATCTTTTTCAGGAATGATGAGATATTCGGTGCCGTCGATCTTGACTTCGCTGCCCGAATATTTGCGATAGAGAACGCGATCGCCGACCTTGACGCTCATGCCGAGCTTCGTGCCGCTTTCCAGCACGCGGCCGTCACCGGCCGCCCGCACCATGCCCTCTTGGGGCTTTTCCTTAGCGGTATCGGGCAGAAAAATACCGCCCGTCGTCTTGTCGTCTTGCTCGACGTGCTCGATAACCACGTTATCGTGCAAAGGCTTGAGATTCACGGATTACCAACCTCCAAAAGCTGTCTCTACAGGAATTAGCACTCTCAGCGCGAGAGCGCTAGCCGTGCCATCTTAGCAAACTGGACCGGAGAGTGCAAGTGGCCCTAGGGGGCCAGGCGAGCGAACTCCGGGCTGCCCAGCGCATAGGCGACGGCGAGCGCGACGGCGAGCAGCACGAAGAAGATGCGCGCGAGGAGCCGCTCACTCCCGAGGCCGATGAGGGCCAGTCCTAGGCTCAGGCTCAAGACCGCACCCTGGGCCACCATCGGGCGATCGGTGCGGTGCAGGAAGATCCACAAGAAGAACGCCGTCCCAAGCCCGACGACGACGGCCAGCAGGCTCGTGGAGGTCCAAATGACCACCTCGTTCGGCTCCCGTAAGGAGCGGTCGGGCATCATGCCGATACTCTACCTTTCGATGCGTAGAGACCGCTTGGAAAAATCCGAAACCAGGAACAAGGATGCGCGCGCTTCGTGGGGCCGCATCGCGGCGCAGGTCCTGCTCGCAGGTTTGGCCGGCGCCGTTCTCCTCGACTGTTACCTCTTCGTCACGAAGCTGCTGCCGCACGGCAACGGCATCGTCGGGATGTGGCAGTGGATTGCGTCGACTGTGCTCGGCAAATCCGCGCTCGCCAACCCCGGATCGGCCGCAGTCGGAGCGGCGCTGCATCTCCTCGTCAGCATCGGTTGGGCGGCGGGCTACGTCTATATCGCGGTCAACCACCCGGCAAGCACGCGGCGATGGTTCGTTGCCGGCATCGTGTACGGCTTGATCGTCTACACGATCATGCAAGTGATCTTGCTCGCCGACGGCAACTTCATCTATCCGCCGACGCCCAATGCGTTCGTCAACGACCTGATCGCGCACGCACTCTTCTTCGGAGTTCCGGTGGCGCTCGTCGTACGAGCGTTGCAGCCCCGGCGCACGTGATCGGACGCCTGCGCGTCTCGCTGCGCGCGCTCCGCAACAACGCACAACTGCTGCGCGACATGGTCGGACCCAAACACGCCGCATTCGTCGTCAAAAGCAACGGGTACGGACATGGCCTGCTCGAAACGGCGCGCGCGGCCGAGCCGCTCGCGCGGCGCATTTGCGTGTACGCTTTCGAAGAAGCCCTAGCGTTGCGCGCAGGCGGTATCACGAAGCCGATACTCGTGCTCGGTCCCATTCCGCCGGAGGCGCTCGACGACGTCATGGCGGCGAAGCTCGACGTCGCGCTTTGGGACACCGGCGAATTCGCGCGCCGGCTCGCCAACGCCGCACGCAAACGCCAGACGCGCGCACCCGTGCACGTAAAAGTCAATACCGGATTGAACCGGCTTGGATTCGAACCGCACGAGCTGGCCGACGCGATCGAGGACTACCTGCACGTGTCGGAGATCGAAATCGCCGGCGTCTTTTCGCACTTGTCGGCGGCCGAGGAACTCGACTCGCCGTATACGATGTATCAACTGGAAACGTTCGAGCGCGCGCTGACCGCAGCGGAGCCGCTGTTCGAACGCGAGCGCATCGTTCCGCTGCGCCACATCGCGGCGTCTGCGGCAGCCATCCTCTGGCCCCAAACGCGGCTCGACCTCTCGCGCTTCGGCATCGCGCTGTACGGACTGTGGCCCTCGAAAGCCACGCGTGAGGCGGCCGATTCCAACGGCATCGCGCTCGAGCCCGCACTATCGTACGAGTCCGAAATCGTCGTCGTCCGATCGGTGCCGGCCGGCTCGGCCATCGGCTACGGCGCGACGTTCCACGCACCGCGCGATCTGCGCGTCGGCGTCGTGCCGGTCGGTTACGGCGACGGCGTGCCGCGGGCCCTCTCCAATCGTGGCGCATTTCTGGTGGATGGTGCCGTCTGCCCGATCGTCGGACGCGTCGCGATGAATCTTAGCGAGGTCGATCTCACCTCCGCGCCCGGAGCGCATCCGGGCTCGAAGGTAACGCTGATCGGCCGCGACGGCGATGCCTACGTCGGTGCCGACGACTGGGCGCAATGGGCGGAAACGATCAACTACGAAATCGTCGCGCGTCTACCGTCCGAGATACCGCGCGTCTACGACGATCTAAGCGACGGCGGCGATAGCGTCCTTTAGTTCCATCGTTCCGGTGTAGAGCGCGCTGCCGACGATGCACGAATCGACGTTGGCCGGAACGGAGTGCTTGAGTTCCTGTAAGTCCTCGATATTGCGCGCGCCGCCGCTGGCCGTCACGGCGACGCCGGCCGCGCCGGCGACCGCATTGAGCGCCTCGATGTCGTAGCCTTCGCCCATGCCGTCGCGCCGGATCTCGGTGAAAATGACGCGACCGATGCCCCACTGCGCGACGCGGCGCACGAGCGCGTCGCGATCGACCGGCGTCCGTTCTTGCCAGCCGTGCGTTGCCACTTGGGATCCGCGCGCGTCGATGCCGGCGATGACTTTGCCGGGAAAACGTCCGACGATATGGCGCGCCAGCCGCTCGTCTTCCACCAGCAGCGTTCCGAGGATGATTTCGGAAACGCCCGCGGCAAACGCCGTTTCGGCGTGCTTGAGATTGCGCAAGCCGCCGCCCATCTGCACGGGAACGCCGACGGCCGCGCAGATCCCCTCCACGGCCGCGAGATTCTCACCCGATCCGAACGCTCCGTCGAGGTCGATCACGTGCAATCGCTGTGCGCCTTGCGCAACGAACTCCGTTGCGCGCTCGACCGGGTCGTCGTCATACGCCGCGGTGGTCGAGGGATCGCCCTGTCGCATGCGCACGCATTTGCCGCCGCGCAGGTCGATCGCCGGGATCACGATCACCGCGACGGCTCTCTCAATTCCTCGCCCCGTTCGATTCGCGCTTTTCGAGCGGCACGTACGGACCGGCCGGCGGTCCGTCGTAGGTTGCCTGCGGCCGAATCAAACGATTGTCGGCGAGTTGCTCGAGCACGTGCGCCGTCCAGCCCGCGATGCGTCCGCACGCGAAGAGACAGGTGAACTCGTCGCCCGGGATGCCCAAATCCGCCAGCACCGGCGCCGTATAGAAATCGACGTTGGCGTAGATGGTGTTGTCCGGTTTTTTCTCTTGCAGAACTTTGCGGCTGGCCTCTTCGAGCCGATGCGCGATTTCGTACCAGGGGCTGTTGCCCTGCTGTTCCGAGAGCTTCTTTGCCATCGCTTCGAGATGACGGGCGCGCGGGTCGCGAACTTTGTATTCACGGTGGCCCATGCCCATGATGCGCTCGTTGCGTGCGAGCGCGTCGCGCACGTACTGTTCGGCGTTCTCGGGCGAACCGGCTTCCTTGAGCGCACGGAACGCGGCGGTGGCCGCGCCGCCGTGCAGATCGCCTTGCAGCGTCGCAAGCGCCGCCGTGATCGAAGCGTAGAGGTCGGCGCGCGTCGATGCGGTGACGCGACCCGAGAACGTCGACGCGTTGTACGAATGGTCGGCGAGGAGCACGAAATACGTATCCAGCGCGTCCGCCTCGACGCCGTTGGAGACTTTTCCGGAACGCATATAGAGGAAGTTGGCCGCCTGCGAGAGGTCGGTGCGCGGCTCGATCGGATCGAGTCCGCGACGAATACGATCCCACGCGGCCACGATCGTCGGCATCTTCGCGATCAGTTCCACGGCGACGTGCACGTCGGAAACGTGTTCGCCGCGCGCGTCGACCGGCGAGAAGAGCGCAAGGCCGCTGACGATCGTGCGAAGGACGTCCATCGGCCATGCCGTCTTCGGGACGTTCTGCATCGCGCTGATCAGCGGTTCGGGCAGCGAACGGCGCGAGCCTAACTCGCGTTTGAGGGCTTCAAGTTCGGCGCGGTTCGGCAGATGGCCGTACAGCAACAGGTGGACGACCTCTTCGAACGTCGCGCTCGGCGCGAGATCGTCGATATCGTAACCGCGATAGGTCAGGCGGCCGACGGCGCCTTCGACGTTGCTGAGTTGAGTGGTTCCTACGACGACGCCTTCGAGGCCACGGTCGACTACGGTTGACAAAGAATCCCTCCACAGAGAAGTTCCGCTGATGCGCGGGGTGGCTGAGTTTTCAGTCTCCATTATTAACCCCTCTCGGGGCCGGAACGTGCCACAAAGGCGGCTGGCGCAAAGACGTGGAGGGGCGCCGAAGCGAAGCAAGGCGGCATGGAAAGCCTCGATCTCTCCGGCCGGCCGCCGCGCGGACCCCGCCTGCCGCTCGCCGGTCTCGATCTCTTCATGCTGGCGCGTACCGTCGATAAGGTTCGGGCAACGCTGCCGGGCGGCAGCCTCGGCACCTATCAAATTCCCGGCTTCAGCGCGCGTCTGTTGGAAAGGCTCGGCATTACCGAGGACGAGATGCGCGATGCCGTTGCGCGCGCGGACTCCGACGAGGCCGTCGCCGCATGGGTCCGCGAGCGCACCGACCAGGCGCGCTACCCGGAAATCAACGCGGCGATGGAGCAACGGACGATCGCGCGACCGGCTCGGCGATCCCGCCTTCGTAGCGAAATATCCGATCGCGCGCTCGCTTCCGCCCGACATGCCGTTGCTCGATTTTCTCTCGACCGACGACGCCGACATGTTTCCGCCGCGCCCATGACCGCGGAAATTATCGTTTCGGCGGATTCGGGCGTCGGCGAGATTCGCATCGATCGTCCCGCAAAAAAGAACGCACTCACTTCCGGCATGTACGCCGCCATGGCCGAAGCACTCGAAGCATTCGATCGCGACGACGCCATTCGCGTTGCGGTGATTCGCGGCGGAAACGATTTCACGGCGGGCAACGATCTCCGCGATTTCATCGATGCGTCCGCCGCCGGCGATCGCAAAGCGCTCGACGCGATCGTCGAGTTTCTCACGCACCTCGCAGATTTCTCGAAACCGCTGATCGCGGCCGTGCGCGGAAATGCCATCGGCGTCGGCACGACGATGCTGCTTCATGCCGACGCCGTCGTCGCCGGAACGTCGGCGCGCTTTCGTGTGCCGTTCACGCAACTGGGCCTCGTCCCCGAAGCCGGCTCGTCGCTGCTCTTACCGCTGACCGTCGGACGCATGCGCGCAGCGTGGATGCTGCTTGCGGGCGAGTTTTTCAGCGCGGGCGACGCGTTTGCAGCCGGCCTGATCACCAGCGTCGTCGCGGACGACCGCGTCGAGGATACGGCCGCCGCAATGGCGGCCAAACTCGCGTCGCTTCCACCCGTCGCGGTACGCGAGACCAAACGTTTGATGCGCGATGCGATCGCTCGAGACGTTCGCGAGCAAATGGATGCAGAGATCGCGGCCTTCGCCGAGCGCCTGACGTCCGAAGAGTTCCGAGCGTCCGTTAGCGCAGTGCTCGCGCGTTAGGCGACGGCGTCGCGCACGTCTCCTCGCGCCAGCGCGTACCCAACCAAACGGTCGACGAGCGCGTCGTACGTAATTCCGGCAGCGCCGCACGCATCGGGCAATAGGCTCGTCGGGGTGAGTCCGGGCAGCGAATTGATCTCGAGAATGTACGGCCGGCGGTCTCCGCTGACGATGAAGTCGGTGCGCGAGTAGTCGCGCAGGCCGAGCAGCCGGTGCGTCGAGAGCGCGAGCATCTGCAGCCGCGCGGCGAGATCGTCGTCGATCTGCGCGGGAGCGACGTGCGTGCTGCCGCCGGGTTCGTACTTGGCATCGAACGAGTAGAATCCGTCGCGGTTGGCAACGATCTCGACGACCGGGAGCGCTTCTTCGCCCAGCACGCCGCACGTGAACTCGCGTCCTTCGACGTACTCTTCGGCGAGAATCTGCCCGAACGACTTGGATGCGGCCAGCATGGCCTCCGTCCACTGTTCGTGCGTGCGCACGATCGCAACGCCGGCCGACGAACCTTCGAAGCGCGGCTTGACCACGAGCGGAAGATCGAGCGACCCGGGAAGCAGCGGCAGCGTGCCGCCGCTCAGATCGAACATATCCCAAGCCGCGGTCGGCAGTCCCTCGGCCGCCAACAGTTTCTTCGTGAGGTGCTTGTCCATCGCGAGCGACGACGCTTCGACCTCGCTTCCGGTGTACGGAACGCCGGCATATTCGAGCAGTGCTTGGATGTGGCCGTCTTCACCGCCCGGCCCGTGCAGCGCGTTGAAGACGACGTCGGGACGCATCTCGCGCACCGCCTCGAAGAACCGGTCGTCGTAGTCGAGCGAAGCGGCATCGTAGCCGAGCGCGCGCAGCGCCCGCATCACGCCTTCACCGCTGAGCATCGAGATCTCGCGTTCGGCACTGCTGCCGCCCATGACGACGACGATCTTTGACGTTCGTTTCATGCGTCGATGAAGACCCCGACCAAATGCACTTCGAGTTGCAACTCGACCCCGAACCGTTCGTACACGGCGGAGCGCACGCGCGCGAGCAGCGTCGCGACGTCTTTGGCGCTCGCGCCGCCGACGTTGTTGATGAAGTTCGCGTGCAGCGTCGAGACTTCCGCGCCGCCTTCGCGCCACCCCTTGGCGCCGGCGGCTTCGATGAGCCGGGCCGCCTTGTCGCCCTCGGGGTTACGAAAGCACGAGCCGGCGTTGGGCAGGGCGATCGGCTGCGTGTCCTTGCGCCGGACGAGGCGCGCCTGCATCTCCTCGCGGACGGCGCTTGGGTCGTGCCGCGCGAACGCCAGCGTCACGCGCGAAACGATCGCGTCGCGCGCGAGCGTCGAATGGCGGTAGAAATACTGCAGCGTCACCGGGTGCGCCTCCGGCTTCGCGGGCGACTGCACCCACACGTCGCGAACGAAATCGCCGATCTCGCGGTCGGTGCCGGCGTTCATACGCAGCGAGCCGCCGACCGTTCCCGGGATTCCCGAGAGCGAACCGATGCCCGCGGCGCCGGCGGTCGCGGCCTTTGCCGTCACGGCCGCCATGTTCGCCGACGCGCCCGCCTCGACAACGACCGCGCCGTTTTCGACGCCGACCTCGATTCCGGCAAAATCGCCGCCGAGACGAATCGCGACGCCGCGCAGGCCGCCGTCGCCGATCAGCATGTTGCTGCCGCTGCCGATCGCCATCCACGGTATCTTGCGTTTGAAGCACCAGCGCATCAACGCCTCGAGTTCACCCTCACGGTGTGCGACCACGAACGCGTCGGCCGGACCGCCGATTTTCCAGGAGGTGTGTGGCGCGAGCGGCTCGTCGAAGGCGGCCCGGCCGGCGAAAATCTCGACCAGCGCCGCGCGATCGCGATCGGTCAGCAGGGAACGCGTCGCTTGTTCGGTGGTCAGACTCACGCCCGCACCGTATCGGAGCGCGCGAGGCGCTCCGCAAGCCGCGCCGCGACGTCGGTCACGTTCCCGGCGCCCAAGAACAGGACGAGCGCGCCCGGCGGCGTTTCCTCAAAAATCCGTTCCTCCAAATCGTCGACCTGCGTAACGTAGCGCACCTCCGAACCGGCGGCCTCCAGTGGTTCGCCGATCGAGCGTTCGCTGACGCCGGGAATCGCCGGTTCGGAAGCCGCGTACACCGGCGTGAGATAGACGCGGTCCGCGCCGTGGAGCGCGTCTGCGAAATCGCGCGCGAGAAAAGCGGTGCGCGTGTAGCGGTGCGGCTGAAAGGCGACGATCAGCGGACCCGAATGAAAGTCGCGCGCCGCCGCGATCGTCGCGCGCACGGCCGTCGGATGGTGCGCGTAATCGTCCACGACCGTCATGCGCTCGCCCGACACCAGCACGTCGAAGCGGCGCCGCACGCCGCGAAAGCCGTGCAGCGCAGCCGCAATGGCATCGAACGGAAGGTCGAGTTCGAGCCCGACCGCGACGGCGGCAAGCGCGTTCAGCACGTTGATTTCGCCCGGAACGCGCAAACGAACGTGCCTAGCGTCGCGTCGCGCGCAATCGCGTCGAAACTCGCGTGTCCGCCTTCGTAACGAACGTTCGCGGCTCGCACGTCCGACGGCGCGACGCCGAACGTGACGGTTCGCGCACGCAACGCATGTTCGCTCAGCGACGCGCTGCGCGCGTTGTCGATTCCCAGGATCGCCGCGCCTCCGGACGGCAACCGCTCGAGGAATTCCTCGAACGCGCGTACGAGGTGCGGAAGGTCGTCGTCGCTGGCGAGATGGTCGTTTTCGACGTTCGTGACGACCGCGATCGACGGCTCGAGCAGTGCGAACGAACCGTCGGACTCGTCGGCTTCGGTCACGAACCACGGCGACGTTCCGTCGTGGGCGTTTGCATCGAGCGTGCGGTCGATGCCGCCCAAGACCAAGCTTGCGTCGATGCCTCCGGCGCGCAAAACGGCGTGCGTCATCGCGGTCGTCGTCGTCTTTCCGTGCGTGCCGCAGATCGCAATGCCTCGCCTTCCCGCAATGAGTTGCGCGAGCATCTCGCCGCGGTGGAGCACCGTCGTGCCGTTTCGGCGCGCGGCGACGCACTCGGGGTTACTGCGATCGATTGCCGAACTGACGACGACCGCGCGTGCACCGCGCACGTTTTCGCCGCGATGGCCGATCGTCACCGACGCGCCTTCGCGGCGCAGCTCTTCGACCAGCGGCGTTGCCTTCACGTCGGATCCGGTCACGCTTCGCCGCGCGCCAGCAGGATGCGCGCGATAGCGCTCATGCCGATGCCGCCGATGCCGACGAAGTGGACGGGCTGCTTGGTCACCGCTCGTCTTTTCTCGCCGCAAGCCAATCGACCCGGGCGAGAATGGTCGCAAGCGGATCTCCGGTTTGCAGGCGGCCCGCCGCGGCGCGCAACGCGCCGAGCGCCGGCTCCTCCGACGCGCGCGCAAACGCGTGTAGCGCGCCCGCGGGAAGGTCGCCGTCTGCGACGACCACGGCCGCGCCGCTTTCGGCGAAGCGCTGGGCGTTGGTCGTCTGATGATCGTCGGCTGCAAACGGATACGGTACGAGAATGGCCGGCTTTCCGACGGCCGTAAGTTCGGCGAGCGTCGAAGCGCCGGCTCTGGCGAGCACGAGGTCGGCTGCGGCGTACGCCGCGGCCGGATCCTCCAGATATTTCACCACCGCCGCACGGCCGGCGGGCATCGCGGTCACGACGCGTTCGAAATCGTTTTCACCCGTAACGAGCAGCAGTTGCCAGCCGGGCGCCAACGCGCGCGCGATCGCGATGACGGCGTCGTTGACGCTGCGCGCGCCTTGGCTGCCGCCCATCGCCAGGAGCGTTTTTCGCGCGGGATCGAGCCCGAGCGATGCGATCGCACCGTCGCGCGACGGCAACGCGCGCAGACTCGCGCGAACGGGAACGCCGGTGCGTACGTACTTGCCGGCGAAACGCGAGTCCGCGTCGCCGAACGCGCCCCAGACTTCGTCGACGAACGGCGCGAGCATCCGGTTCGTGAGCCCCGGCTTAGCGTTCGGTTCGAGCAGCGCGATGGCGGCGCGATGCAGTCGCGTCCAGCGCAGCGCGCGCGCCGCGAGCACGGCCGGGAAGCAGACGTATCCTCCAGTGGCGATGACGGCGTCGGGACGATCGCGCAACAGCAGCGCGAGGCTTTGCAGCGTTCCCACGGCGTTCGCCCACGCCGTTCGGAGGAGATCGAACGAGAGCCGTCGCGTCAGCGCACGAGACGCAATCGTGTGCAGGGCGTAACCGGCGCCCGGCACGATGCGTGCTTCGAGCCGGTCGGCGCTGCCGACGAACGCTGCGTGCGCGCCGCGCGCGCGCAGCGCATCGGCAACCGCAATCGCCGGATAGAGATGTCCGCCCGTGCCTCCGCCGGCAAAGAGGATGCGGCGACCGCCGCCGCCACTAACGTCCACTGAGACGGCGGTGGCGCCCGACGTTGGCGATCAAAGCCACTGCGACGAGGTTGACGATGAGCGAACTGCCCCCAAAGGAGACGAACGGCAGCGGCACGCCGGTCACCGGCCACGACGACGTCACGACGCCGATGTTGATGAAGGCTTGGATCGCGATCATCGCGCCGCAACCGATTGCGAGGAAATACCCGAACCGGTCGGGCGCCGCCAACGCGATTCGCACGGCGCGATAGGCGAATGCCACGAAGAGCGCCACGACGACGAACGCGCCGACCAGTCCGAGCTCCTCGCCCAGAACCGAGAAGATGAAATCGGTGTACTGTTCGGGCAGATAGAAGAACTTCGCGCGCGACGCGCCCAGCCCCATGCCGAAGAAGCCGCCGCTGCCGAGCGCGAGCAGCGATTGCACGATGTGGAAGCCGGTGTTCTGCGGATCCTTCCACGGATTCAGAAACGCGAAGACGCGCGCCCTCCGGTAGGGACTCGCAATGACGCTGACGATGGCAAGCGGCGCCGTGACCGCCAGAATCGCGACGAGATGAAAGACGCGAGCACCGGCGGCGAAGAACATCGTGAAGGCGACGAACACCAGCAGCGACGCCGTTCCCATGTCGGGTTCTTTGAGGATGAGCACCGCCATCAGCAGCACCGGAACGCACAGCGGAAAGAGTCCGCGCGTCAACGACGTGATGCGATCGCCGCGATTGGAAAGAATCGCCGCGAGATAGACGACCAGCGCGAGTTTCGCGAACTCGGACGGCTCGAGACTCAGCGAGGAGAAACCGATCCACCGGCGTCCACCGTTGACGCCGACGCCGACGTGCGGCACGAAGACGAGCAGCAGCCCGGCGAGCGCTGCCACGAGCAGATACGGCGCGGCACGCTTGAGGCGCGCAAGATCCATGCGATACACCGCAAACGCGGCGATCGACCCGACGAGCAGCCATATCAGTTGGCGTTTGAGATAGTACGCGATGTCGCCGTGCTCGGCGTACGCCGTCGCGCTCGATGCCGAGAAGACCATGACCAGACCGATGCCTACGAGCGTCGCGACGACGGCGAACAGTACCGCGTCGGGCGCAGCCGTAACAAAGGAACGCACCGGCACGCGGTCGGCGGCATCGCGCCGCAGTGCGGTGCGGCCGCCCTTCGCGGCACGCGCCGACGCGTTAGGCACCGGCCGGCTCCGGCAACGCGGCGACCGCCGCGGCAAAACGCTCCCCGCGGTCCTCGGCCGACGCGAACATGTCGAACGATGCGCATGCCGGGGAAAGCAGCACGACGTCGCCCGCTACGCTGAGATCGCGCGCGCGCCGCACCGCTTCGTCCATCGAAGCCGCTCGCACGCCGGTCACGCCGCGGCTCGCGCTCAGAACGTCGCCGGCAGCTTCGCCGATCGCCACGACCGCTTTCGCGCGGCGGCGAATCGCGGCGCCGAGTTCGCTGAAACCCGTTCCCTTTGCACGACCGCCCGCGATCAGGACGATCGGACGATCGTAACTGTAGAGCGCCGCAACGCTCGCGTGGGGATTGGTCGATTTGGAGTCGTCGACGAACAGAACGCCGTCGATTTCCGCGACCGGTTGGAGCCGGTGCGGCATCGGCGCAAACGTGGCGATTGCCGAACGCAATGCGGCCGGTTCGCAGCCCGCTGCCAGCGACGCCAGCAACGCGGCCATCGCGTTACGCACGTTATGATCGCCCGGCAGTGCGATCTCTTCGCGCGGAACGATGGCTCGGGGACGCGGATCGCCGGCAACCGGCGCGTACGTCAGCACTCCGCCGCGCAAGAACATTGCCGCGCGCTCTTCCTGCGCGCCCAGCGTGAACCAGAGTTGGCGCGCCTGCGCGCGAGCGTTACCGCATCCCCAGTGCAGTTGCGCGATGCGCGGGTCGTCGAGATTGCCGACGAACCAATCGGTGAGACTCTGATTGGCGAAGATGCGATACTTCGCTTCCGCATATTCGTCCATCGAATGGTAGCGATCGAGATGATCCGGTGCGACGTTGAGGAGCACCGCGATACGCGGCTTGAACGATCGAATCGTTTCGAGTTGGAACGACGACACCTCGGCGACCACCCAATCGCGCTCGCTCGCGCCGAGGACTTCCTTGATCAGCGGATTGCCGATGTTGCCGCCGACGCGAACGCCGAAACCACACTCGCGCAGCAAGTGGGCGATGAGCGCGGTCGTCGTCGACTTGCCCTTCGTTCCGGTCACGGCCACGATCGGCGCGCGGCATAAACGGTAGGCGAGTTCGATTTCGCCGATCACCGGGACGTTGGCCGCGTTGATCGCTCGTACCACCGGCGACGTGGGAGGAACGCCCGGCGACAACACCGCCGACGTCAGGCCGCTCGCAATCGTCGCGACGCCGGACGGCGCGACGAAACGCGCGCCCGTTCCCTCGATCGAGGCAATCGCGCGAGTCAGCTCCGCCCAAGGCTTCTCATCGGTTGCGCAGACGTCGACGCCGCGCTCGCGCAATACGTCGACGCAGGCAAGGCCGCTGCGGCCCAGTCCGATGACGAGCACGCGATCTTGCGGACCGAACGCGAACATCTCGTTCATCGCACCACCGCCAGCCCTACGAGCGAACACACGAGCGAACCGAGCCAAAAACGCGCCGTGACTTTCGTCTCGGGCCAGCCGCTCAACTCGAAGTGATGGTGCAGCGGACTCATCTTGAAGACGCGCCGGCCGTTGGTGAGCTTGAAATACGCGACCTGCACGATGACGGACAGCGTTTCGGCGACGAACACGCCGCCGACGAGCAAGAGCAGCAGCATTTCGCCGCTGAGGATGGCGATGCCCGAGAGCAGCGCGCCCAGTGCGAGCGACCCCGTATCGCCCATGAAGAGTTTGGCCGGATGCCGGTTATAGAAAAGGAAGCCCGCGCAGGCGCCCGCGCCCGTCGCCGCGGCGATCGCCGCTGCCGGCACGAGTGCCTGCGCCGCGATCGGGACGAAGACCGCCAGCGGCGGCAAGATCGTGCCTGCCGCCAGGCCGTCGAGTCCGTCGGTCAGATTCACGGCGTGAATCGTTCCGGTAATGGCCGCGATGCCGAGCAACAGCCAGAGCCAGTGCGGCGCGACGAGCGAGTACGAGCCGGCGTGAAAGAGCACGTCGCGCGGAAAGAAGCTCAACGACGCGTCGATCGCGCGCAGGAAGATTACGGCGACCAGTGCGGTGGCGAGAAACTTCGTGCGGGCTCGCAATCCGCGGTTGCGCCCCGACCGAATTCCCAGAACGTCGTCGATCGCTCCGACGGCGGCGCAGAGCAGCACCAGCACTCCAAGCGTCTGCACGAGCGGCAGGCGCGCCGTCAGCATCATTGCGGCGAATGCCGCGACGAAGACGAGGCCGCCCATCGTCGGCGTTCCGGTCTTGCGCTGATGGGTTTCGGGCGCGTCTTCGTAGGCGTGCTGGAAGACCTCGAGCCGGCGCAGGAGCGGCAGGAGCAGCGCTCCGGCAACGAGTGCGACGACCGCACCGAACACGATCCAGAACGGCGTTTGCGCAAAAATGACGCGCGCGTTCACGATGCGGCGCTTTCGAAGAGCGGATTCGGTCCGCGACCACGCCATTTCAGCACGACCAGGGGCGTCTGCTCGTCGCCGTTGCCGTGCGGATTGTCGAGCAACGCCCGTTCGACCAGCGCGGCGTCCACGCCGGCCGACGCGCCGAGAACCTTTGCTTTTTCGAGATCGTTGACGTCGACGACCGCGCAGCCGGAACCGGTCCGTTCGAACGCTGACTGCGCGAACGCGGCCGGCTCACGCGGCGCAAAGACGATTGCGCGTTCGTAGGGCGGCATCGTTCCGGTATACCCGTCGATCGCAGCCAGCGCTCCGCCCATCACTTCATAAAAAGCGCCGCGGCGGCCGAACGCGCGGCCGAAGACGTGTGCGAGCGTTGCGTAGAGCACTCTGGCACGTCCGGCTTTGTCGATAACGAGCTGCATCGATTCCGGCTGGCTCACCGTCGCCATGGCGTCGGCCCGGCGGCAGAGCGCATACGCGAGTGCCGATGGCCGCACGTGCTCGGCGGCGACGAACTCGGACTGCGCGATCGCCAATGCCGTCTCGGAAACGGCGATCACGTCGCCGGGTCTTGCAATGCCCGCCACTGCCTCCGCGACGATGCGCACCAGATCGTCGCCCGGGTTCACGAGCGCCGTGCGCACCGGTATGGCGACGATGCCTTCGGGGACGCCTTCGCGTGCGACGGCGAGCGGTCGCGTTGCGACGCTCACGAGCGCAACTCCGTCAGCACTTCCTCCAGCCGATACTTTCGGGCGCCCTTCAGCAGCACGACGTCGCCGCTGCGGACGTTGTCGCGCAGCCAGCGCGCGGCGTCGTGGTTGGACGAAACGCGCACCACGTCGCTGCAGCCTTCGCGCCGAGCGGCGCGCGCCAGCACCTCGGCATACTCGCCGCCGACGAGCAGCACGCCCGCGCGGCCGGCGGCATGCGCGCCGACGCGCTCGTGCAGCGGCACCGCCTCCGTACCGAGCTCCGCCATGCTGGCAAGCACGGCGATCGTACGCGACGCCTCTTCGTTCGCCAGCGCGTCCAGGGCCGCGACCATGCCGCCCGGGCTCGCGTTGTACGCGTCGTAAATCATTCGCCATCCGCCCGGCATCTCGATCGACTCGTAGCGGCCGGGCGGCAAACGCAGCGCCGGAATCACGTCGCTCATCGCTGCGAGGTCGGCACCCAGTTCCACCGCTCCGGCCAGTGCCGCTGCGAGATTGGCGGCGTTGTGCGCTCCGGGGAACGCGATGCGAACGTGCCGGTCGAATATGCGGCGTCCGCCGGCGACGTCGATGAGGTGCGAACGCGCGAGCAGCGCGGTGACGCGCCCGAATCCGCCGGCGTCCGCGCCGGGATCGTCGTCGGCAAGAAACCAGTGCGGCGAGGCCGGCAACGTCTCGGCCCGAGCGAGCGAAACGGCGTCGCGCGCATTGAGCACCGCCTGCGCGCCGGCGCCGAAGAGCGCCCATTTCATCTCCGCGATGCGCTCGCGAGACCCGGCAATCTCGAGGTGCGCGTCGCCGACGTTGGTGAGGATCCCGACGTGCGGTCGGGCGATCGCCACGAGTTCGGCGACGTCGCCATAACGGCGCGCACCCATTTCGACGACGATCGCGTCGTGCGCTTCGTTGGAGGCGCCCAGCAGCAGTCTGCTTACGCCGATTTCGTTGTTCTCGTTGGCCGGCGCCACGGCAATTCGTTCGCCGTAATGCGCCGTCAACAACTGCGCGGCGAAGACTTTGCAGGTCGTCTTGCCGGCGCTCCCCGTGATCGCGAGGATGCGTCCTTCGAATCGTTCGCGGGCCAGCGCGGCCAGCGCCATGTAGGCGCGCAGCGTATCCTCGACGACCATCGTAGCGACGCCGTCGCAGCGCGCATCGGCGCGATCGACGACGATCATGTGGGCACCGCGCGCAACGGCGTCTGCGACGAAGTCGTGTCCGTCGAAACGCTCGCCGTGCAGCGCCAGGAACGTGTCGCCCGCATCGGTGCTGCGCGTGTCGGTCGAGACGCGTACCCGCGCCGGCGCGAACTGCGGATCGAGCAGGGTCGCCGACGTTGCCGCGACCGCGTCGTCGAGCGGCAGGTTCATCGCAGCACTCCGCGCATGCGCAGCGCGCGCCGCGCCGTTTCGGCGTCGTCGAATTCGAACACGTCGTTGCCGACGATTTGATGCGTCTCGTGGCCCTTCCCTGCGATCAGCACGACGTCGCCCGGCTCCGCTTCGAGAACGGCGCGTTCGATGGCTCGCGCGCGATCGAGTTCGACGACGTGTGGATGCGTCCCGATGCCCGCCACGATCTCATCGGCAATCACTTGGGGATCTTCGGTGCGAGGGTTGTCGTTCGTCACGTACAGCCGGCCGGCCAAGCGTGCGGCCGTCGCTCCCATCTCGCGCCGCTTCCCGCGGTCGCGATTTCCACCGCAACCGAACACGACCGATAGCGAACCGCCGGTCGTCTCGCGCAGTGCCGAGAGCGCCTGATGCAGCGCATCGGGCGTATGCGCGTAGTCGACGACCACGTCAACGCCGTCTTGGCACAACCGCTGCATGCGTCCGGGAACGCGTTCGAGCTGCAGCAGCCCGCGCGCGCTGTCGGCGTCGCGGGCGCCGAGCGCGCGCGCCGCACCGATGGCGGCCAGCGCGTTGGAGACGTTGAAGCGCCCGGGAAAGCGCACGACGAAGCGCGTGCCGTCGAGCGAAAAGGCAACCGCTTCCGGCGAGGCTTCGACGCCGGTCGCGACGAGCTCGGCGCCCTCGCGTTCGCCGTACGTGGTGACGCGCACTCCGGCCGCCGCGAGTTCGCGCGCCCACTGCGCGCCGAGAGGGTCGCCGGCATTGAGCACCGCTTCCGCCGATATGTCGAAGAGGCGCCGCTTCGCTGCCGCGTACGCCTCGCGCGTTTGATGAAAGTCGAGATGGTCGCGGGTCACGTTGGTGAGCACGCCGACGCGAAAGCGCACGTCGTCTACGCGGCCGAGCGCCAGCGCGTGGGAACTGACCTCCATCGCGACCGCACGCGCGCCGTCGTCGCGCATTCCCGCGAGCAGTGCGTGCAGTTCGGGAGGCAACGGCGTCGTATGGGCCAGCGCCCGATCCTGCGCGCCGAACGAAGCGCCGACCGTGCCGATCGTTCCGGACGGTATTCCGGCTTCTTCAAGAATCCCGCGAAGCATGTGCACGGTCGTCGTCTTACCGTTGGTTCCGGTAACGCCCACGACGTCGAGGGCATGCGACGGATCCCCGTAAAACGCCGCGGCGAGCGTTGAAAGCGCGCGTCGCGTGTCGCTCACCGCGATCGCCACCGTTTCGGAAGCCACGGGCACCGCGGCGTCGACGACCACCGCGGCCGCACCCGCCGCAACCGCTTGTGCGACGAACGCGTGGCCGTCGGAGTGCTCGCCGCGCAACGCGACGAAGAGTGCGCCCGGTACGATTCGGCGCGAGTCGCTTTCGATCGCACAAACTGCACGCGATGCGTCGCCGCGCACGACGGTTTCAGGCGGAAGTCGCGCGATCAGCGCACGCAGATCGACGGTTTCAGCCATGGGGTCCAGCCGCCGGCAGGATTCCAGCATGCAGCATCGCCGCACGCGAAATCTCCGCAAACGCCGGGGCTGCGACCACGCTTCCGTAGTAGGATCCGATTGGGCGCTCGACCTTCACGTAAACGAGATAGCGAGGATGCTCGTAAGGCACCATGCCGATAAAGGATGCGGCGTAGTATCCCGAGCGATATTCACCGTCGACGACCATCTCCGCGGTTCCGGTCTTACCGGCGGTCGAGTATCCGGGAATTTGCGCGGTCGGATCGCCGGTTCCGTGTAACACGACCATCCGCAGAAAACCGCGCAACTCGCTTGCGGTGCGACGCGAGAAGACGCGGCGAACCACGTGGGGCGCAACGCTGTGCACGAGCTTGCCCTGCTGGTCGTAGACGGCCCGCACGATGTGCGGCTGCATCAGAAGGCCGCCGTTGGCGATCGCGCAGTAGTAACGGGCCATTGCAATCGGCGTAACCGAAACGCCTTGTCCGAACGACATCGTCGCCAGCGACGGCGCGCTCCAATCCCGCGGATTCGGAACGATGCCGGGATTCTCTCCGGGCAGTTCGATGCCGGTCGTGTCGCCGAAGCCGGCGCGCCGCTCCATTGCGTAAAAGGTTTTTGCTCCGATCGACATGCCGACTTCGGCGGCTCCGACGTTATGCGAAAATTCGATGATTTGCCCCAGCGTCTCGCTTGCGCCGGTACCGGCCATGAAGCCGTCTTCCGCGTTGTGAATGATTCGCCCGCCGACTTCTAAACGATCGTGCGCCGGGAAACGCGTCGTCAACGATACTTTGTGCGAATCGAGCGCGGCGGCAGCCGTTAGGAGTTTGTAGGTCGAGCCGGGTTCGTACGCGTCCATCACCGCGCGGTTGCGCCGGTGGGCGTCGTCGTATTTCCAGAACCGGTTCGGATCGAAGGTCGGCGCATTGGCTAGAGCGAGCACTTCTCCGGTGTAGGGATCCATGACGATGGCGGTGCCGTCGAGCGCATGGTACGTCGTGACTTGCGTAGCGAGCGCACGCTCGGCGACGAACTGGATGTAGGAGTCGAGCGTCAACTCGATCGTCGAGCCGGGGTCGGCGGCCGTCACGACGCGCTCGCGGCCGAATGGAATCGGACGTCCGAACTCGTCGGTCTCGAGCATCACGCTGCCCGAGCGGCCGCGCAGCAGCGCGTCTTGCGAATACTCGATGCCGTCGAGGCCGTTTTCGTCGGTACCGACGAAGCCGAGCACCGTCGCAGCCAATCTGCCCGACGGGTCGACGCGCTGGCCCGTTTCTTCTTCCTTTAAAGCGATGCCGCCGATACCGAGCGCGCGCACCCGCTCGACCTCGTCGTGCGGCGCCTTGCGCGCAATCCACGCAAACCAGGAACGCTTGTCGTGAAGCTGCGCAACCGTAGCGGGATCGAGCTTCCCGAATATGCTTTGCAGTTTCGCGGCGGTCGCATCCGGATTGGCGAGATCGCGCGGCACCGCGTAGACGCTCTCGGAAGGGAGCGAACGCACCAGCACGCTGCCGTTGCGGTCGAGGATGCTGCCGCGGCGCGCAAAGACTTCAACCGCGTTGGAACGCTGCGCGAGGGCCTGGCGCGCGTACGAGGCGCCGTGAACCACTTGCACGTCGTAGAGCCGCCACGCGAGGTACGCGGCGGTGACCAGAAGCGCGTAAAAGACGAACTTGGCGCGAATCGGCGAGATGCGTGCGAAGGCTCGCTGATGCACTAGGGAACGGCCGCTAACGCTGCCGGGTTGCCGCCGGAACGAACAGTCCGGCCAGCGACGAGAGCACCGCGACGCGCGGTTGTCCGGCGGCCGCCGAAGGCCGCGGGACGTGGAGCACGGCAAACTGTACGGGCTCGGTCATCTTCAAACGCGTTGCGATCGCGGAGAGGCGATCGTCGGAGCGCAACGCGGCAATTCGATCGTCGAGGCGCATCGTCTCCTCGAGCAGGGATTCGCGTTGATGTGCGGCGCGTGCCACCGCGTACGAGAGTCCGGTTAGCGTCGACGTCAGCAGCACGTAGCCCATGAACAGCACGAGCAGGCCGGTGACGGCGGCAGTCACCCGTCCGATGCTGGAGTAACGGGCACGCGATTTGTGCACGATGCGCCGGCGCGTTGCGGCGCGTGCGGTGCGCGGATTGCGCACGCGGGCGGAGCGTTCGGAGGGTCGCGGCGCAATCACGATCAACTCGCCTTCCGCCGCGCGGCGCGCAGCTTGGCGCTGCGGGAGCGCGGGTTTTCCGCGATCTCGTCAGCATCGGGTAGCAACGGTTTTTTGGTCAACACCTCGAGACGCTCGTCGTCCTTGAACGAGCGCTTGACGATCCGGTCTTCGAGCGAATGGAAACTGATGGCCACGACGCGACCGGCTTCACGCAGCCGGCCGGCGGCGGAGCTCAATCCGTCGAGCAGCGCGTCGAGTTCGCCGTTGACCGCGATGCGCAATGCTTGAAACACGCGCGTCGCCGGATGCAAGCGCTCGCGGTGACCCCGGCGATGAACGACTCCTGAAACCAGCGACGCCAACTCGGTCGTCGTGGTCGGCAACTCGCCGGCGCTTCGCCGTTCGACGATTGCGTGCGCGATTTTTCGCGCGAACCGCTCTTCGCCGTAGAAGTGGAAAATGTCGGCGAGTTCGCTTTCGCTCGAACTCGAAAGGACGTCGTACGCGCTGCGCCCCTCGTGCGGATCCATGCGCATGTCGAGCGGCGCCGTCTTTCCGAGCGAGAATCCGCGGTGCGCGTCGTCAAACTGCATCGAGGAGACCCCCAAGTCGAAGAGGACGCCGTCGACCGACGCGATTGCGCAGCCGTCCAGAACGGCTGCCAAGTTTCGAAAGTTCTCGCGCACGAACGTCAAGCGCGCATCGTCGATTTCCGCCGCTCGCGCACTCGCCGCCGGATCCGCATCCAGCGCAATGAGCCGCCCCGATTCCAGGCGCTCCAGGATCGCTCTCGCGTGGCCGCCCGCGCCAAAGGTTGCATCGACGTAGATCCCATCGGGCCGGATCGCCAGCAATTCCAACGCCGGCCGGAGCAGGACCGGGACGTGCCTCATGCGCGACGCTCCACATGGCGCCCCTACAGCCCCAGGTCGGCCATGAAGCCGGCCACCTCGCCCTCGGGCGGCTGCTGAAAGGCATAACGTTCTTTCGCCCAGATCTCGACCCGCGTGAGCAGTCCGACCGAAACCACCTGGCGTTCGATTCCGGCGTACTCCCGCAGCCGCGCGGGCACGACCACCCGGCCTTGGTTATCGCATCCGACCTCCTCGCTGTTTGCGAAGAGATAGCGCACGAAACGCCGGTACGGCTCGTCCTTCTGCGGCACCGATTCGAGCCGTCCGCAAATCTCCACCCAGGTTGCGCTTGGATAGAGCGCGAGGCATGGATCGGGGTGTGCGATGGTCAGCACGAACTGCGATCCGAGCCGTTCGCGGAAGCGCGCGGGCACGATGAGCCGTCCCTTATCGTCAAGGGCGTGCTGCTCCGAACCGGCAAAACGCGGCAATCCGGCGTGCACAGAATCCTCCGAGCGGCACCACTACGCACTACTTCACACCACTATACGCCCCCAGGAAACTCAAAGCAAGGCCGGCGTTCCACGGTAAAAGGACGGTGAGCCGGTACGGAGATGCAGATGCGAACAACAGTTCGCATCTGCAAGGCTAGCTGCCGTAACGCCGGCTCCGCGCAGACAGGATCGCCGCCGCGACGTTACCCGGCCGCGATGCGGGTATGACCGTCGCATGAGAGCGACGTGGAAACCTCACGAAAAGCATGGGCGTCTCACTCGCCAGAGCGACCTCCCCGATAGCGTGTACGCCTTTCCAAAGGAGCGCAAAGAACCGCTGACCGACGCAAAACACGTTCGCAACGCGGTCGCGCGCTTCGATCAGGTGACCGGCGTGTCGGAGAGTTCGCGCGAACTTGCGTTTGCAAACATCAAGAAAGCCGCAAAGCACTACGGCATCGATCTCGGGGAATCGTCGGCAAAGGATCTCGGCGTGCATCCGCAACGCCATCGCAAGACCGCGTCGCGCAAGGGTGCCGCTATTCGCAAAAAAACGGGCGTCGCAAAAAAAGCAGCGCGCAAGGGCGCTGCTACGCGCAAGCGGACCGGGGTTGCGAAGAAGGCGGCACGCAAGGGCGCCGCGACGCGCAAAAAGCAGGCCGGGCGCTCCTCACGCTAATCGGCGGATCGCTCCTTACACGTAGTCTCGCAACGTTACGATGACGTCGCGCGACGTGCCGTCCTTCCCGCTGACCGTCATCCGAATCGCCGTGCCCGATACGCCGTAGAATAACTCGCGCACTTGCTGGAGCGTCATATCCGCAGCCGGTTTGCCGTCGACGCTGACGATCGTGTCGCCCTTGGCTAAGCCCGCGTCGGCCGCCGGCGTGCCGGGCCGCGCGTCGAGCACGAGATACTTGCCGTCGCGATTGAGCAGAAACAGTCCCGCGCGCTCGTACGTGTCGCGCTGACCGAACGCCGCGTTCGGCGTCAGCGTCATCGTTTGCTTGCCGTAGTCGAGCGTCAAGGTAAACCGCCGGAAGAGATTGCCGCCGACGTTGGCCGCGACGAACGGCTCGGCGAACGCGCCTTTGGTTTGCGTGGTGAAATCGCCGATGACGTCGTTCAGCGTGAATCCGCCGAAAGCAACCGACTGCATGCGGCCGAGTTTTCCGAATGATGGGCCGCCGAACCCGTAGCCGGTGACCCCTACTCCGGTCAACGTGGCCGGCACGACCTGCGGATGCTCTGCGAGGAACGGACCAAAGAGCGTGATCGAGTCGCGCGCCCCCGTGTCGAGCGTGCATTGCGTGTCGACGCCGTCGATGGTGCACGCGAACTGCGGTTGACGTCCGTCGAGCACGAACGGCGACGTCTTCGCTTCGCCCGGCGCGGCCGGAGCGCTGCCCGGCATTGCCAGCGTCACCGACTTAGCCGCGTAGTCGAAGGTCGTAATGAAACGCGAGAGCACTTCGAAACCGATCAGCCCGTCGACCGGGCGTCCGCTCGAAATGCCGAAACCCAAGCGCGTCGGCGCGACGCCGAAGAGTTGATTGCGGACCGTCGCATCGCCGATCTGCATGGATGCGACCTTTGCAAAACTCACCGACTCCGTGGTCGATCCGACGCCGCCGCCTTGAATCGATCCATGACCGGCAGCGCCGATTTCTCGTGCGACCGCCGGATCGACGATATTCGCTCCGCCCGTATCGTAGATGAAGCGATAGGGTCCTTTGCCGTTCAGCATCAGCGAAAGATAGACGTGATTGTCGACCAGTTCGATGGGAATGGTGGTGCTCGTCGCGCTGCCGGCGATCGAAAAGTCGTGCACGGTCGACGCGGGCTTGGCAAGATGCTCGGCTGCGCCCGCGGGATTCGCGATGGCTTGCGTGACGGTGGAATCGCCGGAGTTTCCGTCGCTCGATTGCGTGTGACTCGCGCGCGGAATCATCAAACCGTCCACCGGCTTATAGTTTGAAAACGTCGAAACCGTCGTCGTCGGACCGATGGTTTGCACGAAACGCACCGGTAAGTGCGTCGTGCGATCGAACCACAACTCGAACGGGACGAGCGATTGGGGAGCGGTGATCTGCAGCACGTCGTAACTGCGGCCGGCGTCTTGCTTGACGCCCGCAAAGTGGACCGTCGCGCCGCCGCGGTTTGGACCCCAGAGCGCGCCGTCGTTTACGAACGCCTGGCTGATGGCTTGCGCGCGCCCCGCTTGTCCGCCGTCGACCCAGACGAGGCCCGAGTCGTCGCTATTCCACGCGTCGGTTCCGTCGAAGCCGTCGCCGCCGCTCAGCGGCTGGGCATCGTACGACTCCGAAAACCGCTTTCCGCCGATCTCAAGCCACGAACTTCCCTTGCCGCTCATGCCGCCGAAGCTGACGGTGCCTTCCAACTCCAGCGTCTTCACGCGTTCCAGGGCGGCGCCGCCGAGCGCGGCTCGCGATTGCGCCAGCAGCCGGGCGAGCGGATCGGCCGGTGTAGCGGCCTGTGCCGCTAGCGGGCATCCTGCGGCGAGGGCGAGCCCCATGGCAAATCGCGCGAACGTCTTTACAAACTTCATGCGATGGTTACGGGCGGGGATCTGGATTTGTTTCCATAGCGCGGGCAAAAAGGTTACGCCCCAGGGGGGCTCCGGGTACAGTAAGCGCGTCTGGGGGAAGGGGAGATCGTCGTTTCAGAGTTGGGCCGCCCGAGTGCGCTGTGGACCGAAGCCGACGCTCACCTGCGCGCGCTGTCGGAGTCGCTGCCGCTCATCCTTTTTAGTGCTGGGCCCGACGGCTGGGTCGACTGGTACAGCCGGCGGTGGTATGAGTACACGGGCCAAGCGCCGGAACAGGCGGCCGGTTGGGGCTGGCAGGCGGTGCATCACCCCGACAGCCTGCTCGACGTCATGCGGGAATGGCCGCATTCGATCGCAACCGGCGAGCCCTTCGAGATGGAAGTGCGCTTACGCCGTAACGACGGAACGTTTCACTGGTTCTTGGCGCGCGCAGAGCCGTTTCGCGACGAGAACGGTACCATCCGGCGCTGGTACGGAAGCATCGTGGATATCGACGCGCAGAAGTTCAGCATCGACCGCAGCAAGCGCATCGCCGAGACGATGCACGAAATTTTTCTTCCAAAGGTGCTGCCGCAATACGCCGACCTGCGTCTCGACTCTATGTATCTCTCGGCCGAACGCGACGCGCTCGTCGGCGGCGATTGGTACGACGCGTTCGAACTTCCGGACGGACGGCTAATTCTTTCGATCGGCGACGTCGCGGGACACGGGCTCGAATCGTCGATCACCGTCGGGCGGCTTCGCCAAGCGATCTATACGATGGCGTGGCGCGGCGACGACCCGGGGACGATTTTGAAAGAAGCCGACCGGATTCTCAGCTTTCAGGATCCAGGAACGATGGTGACGGCGATCGTCGGCTCGATCGATGCCGCGCACGCGACGCTGCGTTACGCGGTTGCCGGGCATCCGCCGCCAATGATTGCGCGCACCAAGGGAAAACCGGCGGAGGTACTTCCCTTCGGCGACCCGCCGCTCGGCATCGGCTTGAACGTCGACCCGCAGACGCACGTCGTGCCGATCGACCGCGACAACGTCGTCGCGCTCTACACCGACGGCGTCACGGAGTTCTCGCGGGATGCCGTCGCAATCGAGAAAAAACTTGCACGCGCGCTGTCGTCGCTCGTCGGTGACGCCGAGGTCGCCAGTCCCGCGAGAACACTAGCCGAAAAGATTTTTGAGGGTAGGCGGCCGTCCGACGACGCAGCGCTGCTCGTGCTGCAGTTTTCCGCGACGCGACCCCACATCGCCAACGATCCCGGCCCCCTCGAAAAGGTGTGGCGTTTTCATTCGAGCAGCGCTCACACGGCGCAGGCGTCGCGCCGCGAGGTCATGGCCTTTTTGCGCGCGCTGGCGCCTGCCGGCGAAAATCTCTTTGATGTAGAGCTGATCGTGGGCGAACTTTTCGCCAATACGGTACAGCACGCGCCGGGTCTGGTCGAAGTGCGCGCCGATTGGTCGAAGGAACACCCCGAACTGATCGTCCGCGATACGGGACCCGGGCTGGAGTTTCTCGTCGGGCGGCTGCCGGAGAACGTCCTCAGCGAAAACGGACGCGGCCTGTTTTTGCTCAAGACGCTCGCCACCGGCGTCACCGTGCGGTCGCGTCCCGGCTATGGAACGGAGCTGCGCGCGGTGCTTCCGATTTCGCGCGCTTTACACGCACGCTCGCGGTCGATCAAGACGCGCTTGCGCGCCAAGCCCCAGCGATAGCCGCCGAGATCTCCGTCACCGCGAATGACGCGATGACACGGTATCACGATCGCTGCAACGTTGGCCGCGCAGGCGCGCGCGACCGCACGGGCCGCGCCGGGCGACCCGATCGCTGTGGCGATTTCGCCGTACGATGCAACCGAGGCGTACGGTATCGATGCAATGCAGTTCCACACGCGCATTTGGAAAGCCGAGGCTCGAATGTCGAGCGGCAGATCGACGTGCGGGCGATGGCCCTGCAAATGCTCGGCGATCGCGTTCGCCCAGCGCGAGAGCGCAGGATCGGCGGGCTCCCGGATCCGCTCGATGCATGCGGCGTTGTATTCACGCCGTAATTCACCGGCAAGCGCCGCTTCGGTGTCGCCGAACTGCACGAAGCAGACGCCGCGGTCGGTCGCGCCGATCATCATCAGCCCGACCGGCGTCTCCATGGCTGCATACGTGATCGCCACGCCCGCGCCGGCGGCGCGATATTGCGCGGGCGTCATGCCGAGCCGCCGCGGGGCTCGTTCGTAGACGCGGCTGGCAGAACCGTAGCCGGCGTCGTACACGGCCGCGTCGACCGACGCCGCGGCGCGAAGGCCGCCCTTCAGGCGCTCGACGCGCTTTTCGGCCGCGTACCGCTTGGGCGTGACGCCGACGACGTCTTTGAAACTGCGGGCAAAGTGAAATCGGCTCATGGCGGCCTTCGAGGCAAGAAAGCCCAGCGTCAAGGCGTCGTCGCAGTGATCCTCGATGTAGCGGCAAATCTCGCGAACTCGCTCAGGAACCGAACAGGGTGCGTGCTCTAACATGGGTATCACTTTAACCGCCGCCGGCACGACGGACCATCCGGAAATTGCGGTGAAACGAGCTTGCTTGCTTTAACCCGACCCGGCCGCTTGCAAGGCCCGCCGGTAAGATGGGAAGAAAGCGCGGTCACAGGTTTTAACGAGGACGATGCGGCGATTATTTGCACTGTTCGGGATTCTGGGACTGCTTTACGGCTGTAGCGGCGCCGGTTATCTTCCCTATGCGCCGCACGCCCTGAAGCCGGGCGATATCCACGTGCTCGTCTCGGATGCGGCGCGCAACAACGGCGTCCCCGAAGCCCTCGTCCACGCCGTCCTGATGGCCGAGTCGGCCGGCGATCCGTCGGCGATCAGTTCGGCCGGCGCCCAAGGGCTGATGCAGCTCATGCCGGGGACCTCCAGCAGCTGCGGGATCGCCAACCCGTTCGATCCGATGCAAAACGTGGAATGCGGGACGACGTACCTTCATTCGCTGCTGGTACGCTATCACAACGACGTTCGGCTCGCGGTGGCCGCATACAACGCCGGCCCCGGCGCCGTCGATCGCTACCACGGGGTTCCGCCTTATCCGGAAACGCGCGCCTACGTAACGCGCGTCCTGACGGCGTACCGAAGCTACTAGTCGCTTTCGCGATGGCGACGCTCACCCGCCCACAACCGCTCCCTCGTATCAGCGCGGCAGCCTTTCGCCTGCCGATTCTCGACGGCTACCTGCTGCGGGAGATGCTGGGTCCCTTCATGTTTGCCTTCGGCGCGTTCTTGCTCTTTTGGGCGTTGAACATCTTTTTTCTCGCCGCCGACTACATCATCAATCAGCACGCGCCGTTCTTCCTCGTCTTGCGGTTCGTCATCTTCCGCATTCCTCAAGCGATCCCAATGGCGTTCCCGTTCGGCTGTTTGTTTGCAGCGTTGCTGTCGATCGGGCGCGTGATGGGCGACAACGAAATCACTGCAATGCGTACGGCCGGCATCGCGGTCTGGCGCATCGCGGTGGCGCCCCTGTCGTTCGGCGTCGCTATGTTTGCGATTTGCTATTCGACCAACGAGTGGATCGCGCCACCGTCGGTCGACCTGTCGACGCGGACCTTCTACCAAATTATTTACCATACCGAATCGCTGCCGGTCGAGCCGCAGTTCTTTCGCAAAGATCAGGATACCGGCAACGTTTTCTACGTCACCCAGGTCGCGCCCGACAACAAGACGATGATCGGGGTGCAGATCTTTAAACCGGCGAAGTACGGTACGTGGAACGAAACCCTGCAGGCCAAGCGCGCCACCGTGAAGGGTACGTCGCTGCTGCTGCACGACGTCGTCGACACGCGCTTCAACAACGACGGATACATGAGCAGCCAGCAGCACGTCGACGAGATTACGATCGGCCTGCCGATGGGCGAGACGGCCTCGCAGTTCGTCAGCAACGTCAACAACGATCCCTGGACGATGAGCAGCAAGTCCCTGCGCACCCAGGTCAACGCCCTGCAGGAACAGGGCATCGGCGGAACGGCGTTGGGAAACCTGCAAATCAATCTCGCCAACAAGCTCGCATGGCCGTTCGCCTGCATCATCAGCATCCTGCTTGCGGTTCCGCTCGCGCTGCGGTTCGGAAAGCGCGGACGCACCCTCGGCATCGCGCTGGCGATCATTTTGTTCTTCGTGTATTATCTCATGATTTCGGCCGCCGCGGCTTTCGGACGTAACGGAGCAATCAATCCATTCCTCGCCGCCTGGCTGCCCAACATCATCATGGCTACGGCCGGCGCGACGCTGCTGTGGATGGAAGAGCGCTGACGTAGCGCGGTGCCTGTCCGTAACCTGACGCCTCGCGGCTTGGCCGCGCTCGCGTGTCTCGTGGCGTTTTTCTGCAGCGCGCTTCCGGCGCTCGCCGACTCGGCCGCCCCGACCGACGACGACCGTGCCGCGGCGATGGCCCTGGTGCTTTTCAGCAAGCAAACTTGCGCGCAGCGCGCCGGCGCGAAAATCCTCGACGACGCGGTCGCACAGGCCACGACGCAGCCCTCGCCGGCGCCGCCGTCTCCGCCCGAAGGCTCGACGCCGAGTGCGTCGCCGACGCCGCTGTCGACGCCGGGGTTACCCGGACCGCCGCCGGGCGTCGGCAACGGAACCTATCAAATCTACCAAACGCCCCGGCCCCCGCCGGGCTCGTCTCCGGGTGCGTCGGCGCCGCCGGTTCCGACGCCGACGCCCAGTCCGCAGACGTCGGGCGAACCGATCTTTCTCATCCGCGGCGGTGAAACGCCGCCACCACTTACGCCGGCCGGCATCTCGACGCCGGAGCCGACCGCCGAGCCGACCGGCGCCCCGACGCTTTCACCCGGCTACGTTGCGGTCATTGCCGATACGGTGACGGGCGGCACGAAGAAGGGCGAACCGGGCGACGCCGTCGGCAACGTGCACATTTATTACCGCGATGAAGAGATCGTCGGCGATAAGGCGCACTTCGACGGCGAACGCACCGTGACGATTACCGGCCATCCGTTCCTGATCAATCACACGCACGACTCGATCCTCACCGCGGACGAGATTGATTTCGACACGATCGGCGAAACGGCCAAACTGCTCAAGGGCAACGGCGAAACGGCGCAAGGTGTCGAGCGCGGCTTCGTGCACTTTCAAGCCAACGATCTGCACACCGACGCCGACGGTTCCGCGCACGGACTTAACCCGAGCGTCACGACCTGCGAAAATCCTCGAGCCGGTTATCACATCACCGGCAAATCGCTCGACGTGATTCCCGGCGACAAAATCGTCATCAACAAAGCGGTTTTATGGTTGGGAGCCGCCGCGGTGTTCTATCTGCCGAAACTGGTGATTCCGCTGCGCACCGTCGACGATCAGCGCGCGCGCCCGCAGTTCTTCCCGGAGGTCGGATACGACTCGTACGAGGGCGCCTGGATCAAGATGCACGTGCCGTTCGGCAAAGACCAATACTACTACGGCTACTACATCGTCAACTATTTCACGAAGCTCGGGCTCGGCATCGGCTATGTCGGATTTTACGCGAGCAAGAAAGGCCGGCGGACCGTCAGCGTCAACTTGTACGAGCAACAGAATTCCTCCGAAGGAGGGCGCACCTACAACGCCGCGATTCAAGAGCAGGAAAATTTCTCGCAGCATCTGCGCGGGAACTTTCAGTACACGTATCAATCGAACTTCGGCGCGCTGACGAACATTCCACCAAACGAATCGCTCAGCGGTGCGATCGTGCATCAAGGGCAAAACAATTCGCAGAACTATTCGTACACGCACAGCTCGGTCGGGACGCAGTCGAGCAGCAACAGTTATTCGGTCACCGATACGCGCCAGTTCAATCAAAATCTCGACCAAGCCGTAAGCCTCAACATGTCGAACAGCTCGTCGAATTTCATCGGTGAGTCGTCGTTCAACGCGAGCACCGAGTTCGATTACCTCATGCATTACGTCACCGCAGGGGCCGACTACCAACTCGAGTTCGACAAGACGTATTCTCAACAGGGCTTCGGCATCAACAAGATTCCGGAACTGCAAGTCCGGCCGAACGAAGTCTTCCCGCACTTCTTCATCCCGCTGTCGGCGCAGTTGACGGTGGGCGAATACAGCGAGCCGCCGGCCGACTTTCCGGGGAGCGAAAGCCTGGCGACCTGGCGCGGCGATGCCGGTTTGGTGATCGGGCCGGCGCTTGCAAAAATCTGGGGCAGCGACTTCGAGGGCACGATCAACGTCGACCAGTACGCGTACGGAACCGGCGATCTCAAAGCCGCCATCGAACAAGACTTCAGTCTCACCACGCCCATCGGTAGGCATTTCGTCAATTCGCTCACCTACAACGAGGCGAACTACAATGGGCCGGCGCTCGTGCCGTTTCAATATCTCGATCAACAGCCGACCGACAATACGCACAACGCGCAGGATCTCATCCGGTTTTTCAACGACGACGTCTACACGGTTTCGCTGGGTCTTTCGACCAACTTCGACGGCATCGCGCAGCCGGTCAGCTATCAGGTGATGGCGCGTCCTTCGCCGCGTTCGGTCGTGCTCTTGAGCGGGTCGTTCGTCCCGGGTCCGGGTTTCGGCTTCGAAACGACCAACCTGCAGCTATCCACGCCCTTCGGCCGCGACGCGTCGCTTCAGTTCGTCACCGATTTGCAGTGGAAAGGCCCCGAACTGTTTTCCAACAAAGTCATCTACTACACGCGCACGATCGGCAACTGTTACCAAATTCAAGTGCTCTACAGCGAAGCCTCGCAGTCGGTCAACGTCGGCTTGAGTCTATTGGCATTCCCGAACCAAACGGCGACGTTCAACATCGGCCAGCCGGGGTCGATCGTTCCGAGCACGTTTAATTTCTAAGGGCAGGGGCTGGAGCTGGGACCCGGGCTGGGATTATTGGCGATCTCGATGCTGACGATTTGTGCCGCGGGATCGCTCGGCGGGTTGACGTCTTGCTGCTTGTAGAAGACTTGATCGAAGCAGGTGTTGACGTCGAGTTGCGGAGAGACGAAGGTCGTATCCGTTGGACCGCCCGATCCCATCGAATCGAGAAAGATCAACTGATTTTGAACGGTCGCTTGCGTCGTGAACGCGTTGAAGAGCCAAATGTGGGAGATCGGCGCCGGACTGGGAGACGGCGACGCATAGCGCGGAATGAAGAGCGAGCGCTGGAAGGTAATCTGAAACTCGGTGTTCGTCCCGTTGTTGTTCAGGGTGTACTGATACTGCTGCGGTGTCGTTGGGAAGCTGAAAAACGCCGGGGGGATCGCCGGATTCGAATTTTTGAGGAACTGAATTACGTGGGAATACGTTGCGCCGCCCTGGCCGGCGGCGACCACTCCCGCCGAATACGCGTTCCAATTGGTCTGCTGGGCGTTGGTCAGCGGCGTCACGCCGTTTCCGCTGGTGTTGAAGATCGTCCAGTATTGATAGTTGGCGAAGTTGAACGTCCCCGCGACGTCAAACTTGACGATCATGTAGCCGGGAAGAGCGCCGCCCGCTCCCAAGCCGGGAGGATTCGGCGTGACTTGCCGTCCGCACGCCGCAATGATGAACGCCGTTACTAGTACGAAACCGAAGGTCAGTCTGCGAAGCATGTCGTCCTCGTCGCGCGTGCGCGATGCCGTCGTTGCCGTTTGCTCGGCGGTCGCGCTGGCTGCGTCATTCCCTAAACTCGGCGCGACTTGGCTGGTTCCCTTCGCAGCCGCCGCTCAGTTTTGGGTGTGGCAAGGCGCGTCGTGGAAGCGCGCCGCACTGCTCGGTTGGTTTGCCGGAATCGTTTTTTTCGCGATCGGTTACGACTGGATCGGGCACACGGTCGGCGGATACATCGGCGCTTTCGGTCCCTTTCTGATGCTCGGCCCGGCGCTCGTCGAGGCGCCGTTCTTCGCGCTGGCCGCCGTGCTGGCCGTCGTTGCGTATCGCTACCTGCGCCCCGGCGCGGCACCGCTGGCGGCGGCAGCCGCGTTTGCATTCTGCGAATGGTTTCGCTCGGTGGGCATCCTCGGCGCGCCCTTCGACCAACTCGGCTACACGCAAGCGGGCACGCCGCTGCGGGCGATCGGGGCGTATCTCGGATCCTACGGCATCACATTTACGATTTGCATTTTCGGCGCCTATCTGGCCGATGCGCTGCACAGGCGCACGTGGCGCCCCTTCGCCACGGCCTGCGTCGCCCTCGCCGGCGTTACCGCAATCGCATGGCTGGCGTGGCCGGCGCGGCACCTGCCGGCGCCCACGGTGGAAGTTGCCGCGATTCAAGGCAATATCGCGCAATCGCTCAAATGGAACGCGTTGAATTTGGCGATCTCCCGTTACACGCTGATGACGCGCGCCGCCGCCGCGCGCAAACCGAAGATCGTCGTCTGGCCCGAAACCGTCGTTACGACGACGCTCAATCTCGACGACGCGCTGATGGACCGCTTTTCGAATCTCGCGCGTCAGACGCGCGCGACGATCGTTGCCGGCAGCCTTCGCCTGCAGGGACGGCGCGCGTACAACTCGCTCTATTTCTTTCAGCCCGACGGCCTGCTGCAGACCTACGACAAGCGGCAGCTGGTGCCGTTCGCCGAGTCGTTCCCCGGCCGGCCGTTCCTTTCGTGGTTGCCCTACGTCGGCGCGTTGAGCGGACGTTTTTCGACCGGTAAAGACGACAACGTGTATCCAACCGCAGCGCACTTGAGCGTCGCGCCGCTGATTTGCTGGGAATCGGCTTTTTCCGATTTGGCTTTCGCGCAGGTGCGCAACGGCGCGCAGCTGCTCGTGATCAGCACCGACGATGCGTGGTTCGGCACCACGTCGGGACCGTACATGCACGCGCAGATCGCGCAAATGCGCGCGATCGAGAGCGGCGCCTACGTCGTCCGTGCGGCCGCGACCGGAATCAGCGGCGTCATCGCGCCCGACGGGAGCTGGCAAAACCGCAGCCGCATGGAACAACGCGTCATCGTCGCAGGAAAGGTGGGGCCGCGCGTGCCGACGCTCTTCGCCATCATCGGGCCGACCGGGGTGGCGCTCCTGATCGTGGATCTCTACGTCGTTCTACTGCTCGTCGCGCGCCGGAAGACGAATGCTTAAGCGCATCCGCTGGAAACGCGTCGCGACCGTCGCGGCGATTCTTTTCGGAGTCTACGTCGTCGTCGAAGTCGTCTTAGCCGGCTACGGAACGCCGCCGATTCCGCCCTCGTCGGTGAAGATGAACCTGCACGGCGGGCACGTTCAGGCCAATCGCATCACGACCAAATCCTGGAGCTTCGACTACGACCGGGCGCAGTTATCCCCCGACGGCATGTCCGGCAGCGTCGACGGCGTGCGTAACGGCATCGTCTTCCGCAAAGGGAAGCCGTATTTGAGGATATCGGCACAGCACATTCAAGTCGACGTCGAGTCGCTGGACTTCACCGCGATCGGTAAAGTGCACGTCGAGCGCATCGACGATCCGCAGCGCCGGGCGTTCGACACCGACTTGGTGACCTGGACCAACAATGCAAAGCTGTTGCGCATGAGTCACCCGGCTTACGTGCACACCGGCGACCAAACGCTGCGCATCGACGGCATCACCGTCGATTTTGCGGCAAATACGATCCATCTCGGCAAGCTGAGCGGCCAAGTCAACATGGTGAAGTAGGCACCGGCCTACTCGCGCAGTTTCTTCTTGGCCTCCGCGATGAGTTTCTTGACCTTTTGGCCGCCCTTGTGTCCGATCTCTTCGTAGAAGTCGGAGCCGTACTTTTCTTTGACGGCTTTGCCACCTTTTTGACCGATCGACTCGTAGAACTCGACTCCGTGACGGTCGCGCGTCGCTTTCCCGCCCTTACGGCCTATGTCTTCGTAAAAGGTCGAGCCGTAGCGATCGCGCACCGTATCGCCGCCCTTCTTGCCTGCTTCACGCACCGACATTTCGCGCCCGCGGGCGCCTTCTTTGGGTTTGTCAGCCATCGGTCCTTACGCGTCGTGGTTCGCGGTGGGTGGATGAGTTACGAGGAGACCTTGCGTTTGGGGCGCTGGCCGCCTTTTTGTCCGATTACTTCGTAAAACGACGGGCCATATTTGGTTTTCGTCGCCTCGCCGCCCTTGCGGCCGATCTCTTCATAGAATTCCGAGCCGTACTTCGCTTTGACGCGCTCGCCGCCGCGGCGACCGGCTTCGCGTACGCTCATGCCTCCAGATTGTCCGGTTTCCTGCGTGGCCATTTTTCCTCAACCTCACTGTGGGAACGAAAAAGGTGAACAACCGCATTCTATCCCTTCCGAGCGCTCGGTAAACTTATAAATCTCTCAGGAACGGCGCCCGGCGGTCCTAGGCTGCGGCGAGGCGGTCGTAAATGCTGCGAGCGCGTTCCCGCAGCGTGCCGAGCCCGGCGTCGTTTTCGATCACGTCGTCGGCCCGCGACCGCGCCTCTTCGGGAGCGATCTGCGCCTCCATTCTCGCGCGTGCCCGGCCCTCGTCGAGCCGATCGCGGGCGAGGATGCGCGCCAGCCGCGCTTCGGGCGGAGCGACGACCACGATCGTGCGGTCGACCAACGCCTCGTACCCCGTTTCGAACAGCAAGGGCACGACGTGAACGATCAATTGACCGGGGCGCGCCTTGCGCTCGCGCGCGGCGGCCATCCCGCGGATGACCGGGTGCAGGATAGCGTTGAGACGCGCGCGCGCAACCGGATCGGCAAAGACCACGTCGGCGAGAGCCGCGCGGTCGAGCGCGCCGCGCCGGATCACGTCGGGCCACTCGCGAGCGATGGCCAAGAAGCCGTCGCCGTTCGGCGCCGCGGCTTCGCGGGCCAGCGCATCGGTGTCGATGACGAGGGCCCCAAACTCCTCAAAGAGCGCTGCAACCTCGCTCTTCCCGGAACCGATGCCGCCGGTCAAGCCCACACGCATGGGCCGGCGTCTATTGCGGAGGCGGCTCCGGCGACTCCACGGATTCGCCGGACGACGCCGCGGCTTGAGGCTCCTCGGCCGGCGTTTCCCCGACGTCCGCGGGAATCACGTCGATCTCCGGGACCACGAGCCGGTCGATCTCTTCGGGCGGCACGTCGGCGACGTGCTGGATCGACGCGGTGATGCGGCGGGTCGCGTGATTGATCGTCAGCAGCGTGACCTCGATGTCTTGACCCGGACTGTACTGCGCCGCGGCGTCGAACTCGCCCTTCGGCACCATCGCGAGAATTCCCGGGATGATTTCGACGAGCAGATAGTTCGGCGTGACCTTGACGACTTGCGCGGAGAGTTTGTTCGTTTCGTACAGCTTGTCGGCGTGCTCGATCCCACGGATCGGGCAGCGCGTGCTTGAGCGAAAGGCTGACCTTCTTCGCTTCCGGATCGAACTTCATGATTTCGACGTGGACGACGTCGCCGATCTTGACGACCTCGGACGGATGCTTGATGCGCGCGTACGAGAGTTCGCTGTTGTGAATCAGGCCGTCGATGCCGCCGAGGTCGACGAACGCGCCGAAATCGGCGAGACGCACGACGACGCCTTCGCGAATCTGACCGACTTCGAGCGTGTCCGAGCAGTTCTTGCTTCTTGGCTTGCAGTTCTTCTTCGAGCACGAGGCGCTGCGAGAGCACGACGCGATGCCGCTTGTGATCGAGATCGATCACTTTCAGGCGCAGGCGCTGGCCGACGAGTTCGTCGAGATTGCCGACCGGCTGGCGGCGGATCTGCGATGCCGGAACGAAGCCGCGCATGCCGAGGTCGACGAGAACGCCGCCTTTGACGACTTGCGTGACGGTGGCTTCGATGACTTCGTCGCGCTCGTGCGCTTCGATGACTTTCTCCCACGTCTTGAGCGCGCGCGCGCGACGCTCGGAAAGGAAGAGCGTTCCGTCCATGTCGTCGATGCGGTGGATCATCACTTCGAGCGTGTCGCCGACCTTGAGGAGTCTTTGGGATCGATGGCGAGCGACAGCTCGCGGAACGGGAGGACGCCTTCGGATTTGCCGCCGACGTCGACGAGCAGTTCGTCTTTGTCTTTTTGAACGATCATGCCGGTGAGGACTTGGCCTTCGTCGAGGACCTTGAGCGACTCTTCGTAGAGCGCTGCTCGAGTGCGAGTTGGTCTTCCTCGTCGGGTGCGGGGAGCGATTTCAGTCGTAGAGATGTTGTGTTTCCTACCTTACATTTCGTATTTTTTATTTGCGAACGTTACCGCTGACAGTTGCGGCACCACCAGGTTCCGCGTTGTCCGAGCACCGTTCGTACGATCGGTTTGCCGCAGCGCACGCAGGGTTCGGCCGAGTCTGCCCGTAGACCGCAAGCGCGTTTTGAAATCCGCCTCGGAGGCCGTCGGCATCCACGTAGTCGTCGACGCTCGTGCCGCGCATATCGATCGCGCGTTGCAAAACGTCTACGATGGCGTGGTGTAGCCGGCGAATCGCCGGTTTCGTCAACGCCTCGTGCGGGACGGCTCGGACGGATCCGGGCCTCCCACAGCGCCTCGCATGCATAGATGTTTCCAATGCCCGCGATGCGCCGCTGATCGAGGAGCAAAGCCTTGATCGGCGTCGTCCGCCCGGCCAGCATACCCAGAAAGGCTTGGACTGTAAAGCCTGGTGAGAGCGGCTCGACGCCCAGGTCGCGGTCCCAAGGCTCGCCCGCTTCGACGAGGCGCATCCGGCCGAAGGTGCGCACGTCGGCGAAGCTCAGCCGGCGACCGCCGCGGAACCACAGCACGACGTGGGTCCCGGCAAAGTCGCGTTCGCGGGTTCGCTGCACGACGAGCCGCCCGGTCATCCGCAGGCTGGTCACGAGGCGCCGTCCGGAATGCAAGTCCACGATCGCATACTTGCCGCGGCGGCGTACTCCCGCCACGCGATCGCCCGCGAGCGCGCGCTCGAAATGCGTGCCGGCCGGCGCAACGGCGATTTTCGGCAGGCGCACTTCGACGCGCTCGATGCGCTTGCCGACGATCGCGGCGGCGAGACCTCGGACGATCGTCTCGACCTCGGGAAGCTCCGGCACGTTACGTTTTTGGAATCGCCAGGGTCACGCCGGGCGCGATGCCGTCGCGCGACGCTTCGCCCGCGGGAAGCTCGATGACGTATTTGGCTACGCCGTTTTCCCGCGGAATCGCATCGTCGGCCATCGAGGGCGGCGCCGGCGCGACGTTGCGAAAGACCGTGCGCACGCGTCCGTCCCCGGCGACGAAGACCATGTCGAGCGGAACGAGCGTATTCTTCATCCAAAACCCGATCGGACCGTCGGAAGCGAAGACGAAGAGCATGCCGGTGTGCGCCGGGAGCGCGGTGCGATACATCAGTCCGCGCTCTTGCTGCGCCGGCGTCCTCGCAACTTCTAATCGAACGTCTGCCGAGGGCGCGTGCACGATGACGACCGGCAACCCGGTCGCGGCCGGCGTGGCGGCCGTCGTCGCGAAGGCAAGCGCGGCTGCGACGCTAACGCGGAATTTGTTCGACATCGTACCAGTTGCGACCCGACTTGAGGGTAACTTCGAGCGGAACCGAGAGTTCCATCGCCGATTCCATGTGGTTTCGAACGAGATTGCCGACGTCGTCTCGCTGCGCGGCGGCGACTTCGAAGATCAGCTCGTCGTGAATTTGGAGCAGCATGGTCGCGTCCAAGCCCGATGCGCACAAGGCGCCGTCGACGTTCACCATCGCGAGCTTCATGAGGTCCGCGGCACTGCCTTGCAGCGGCGCGTTGGTCGCTTCGCGTTCGGCGGCGGCGCGCAGCATGTAGTTTCCCGACGTCAGCCCCGGCATGTAGCGGCGCCGCCCCAGAATCGTCGAGACGTAGCCGTTGCGGCGGCCGTCCTCGAGCGTTCGGTCGATGTAGGCACGCACCGACGGAAAGCGCGCGAAGTACGCGGTCGTGATCTCCTTGGCTTCGGCGCGCCCGATCTCGAGACGCTGCGCCAATCCGAAATCCGACATGCCGTAGAGGAGGCCGAAGTTCACGCTCTTGGCCATGCGCCGCTGATTGGCGTCGACCCGCTCGCCGCCGGCGACGTTGAAGATTTGGCGCGCCGTGAAATCGTGAATGTCTTGCCCTTCCTCGAACGCGGCGCGCATCGCTTCGTCGCCCGAGAGGTGCGCCATGAGCCGCAGTTCGATTTGGCTGTAGTCGGCGGCCAGCAGCACGTAGCCGTCGCGCGCGACGAAGGCCCGGCGAATGCGGCGCCCGAGATCGCCGCGCACCGGAATGTTCTGCAGGTTCGGGTTGGTCGACGATAGCCGCCCGGTCGCCGTCGCCGTCTGATTGAAGACCGTGTGCAACCGTCCGTCGCGCGGGTCGACCAACTGCGGGATCACGTCGATGTAGGTATTCTTGAGCTTCGTCACTTCGCGCCATTCCAGCACCAGCGCGCAAATCGGGTACTCGCGCGCGAGCCCCTGCAGCACTTCGACGCCGGTGGCCCAGCCGGTCTTCGTCTTCTTGCCGCCCGGGATCGCGAGCTTCCCGAAGAGCACGTTTCCGAGCTGCTGCGGCGATCCGATGTTGAACTCTTCGCCGGCAAAGTCGAAGATCTGCCGCGCGAGACGCACCGCCGCATCGTCGACTTCGCGCCCGACCGCGCGCAGTTCCTCGGGATCGACGGCGATGCCGGCGCTCTCCATCCGGGCGAGAATCGGCGCGAGCGGAACCTCGACGTCTTCGTAAAGCCGTAGCTGATCGCGTTGCTCGAGCAGCGGGCGAGTTTCTCGATCATCTGCAGCGCCGCATCGGCGTGCGCCGCGGCCTCGCCCGGAACGCCGGAGTGCAAATGCGCGGCCGCCGCATCCTCGAGATCGGAAGATCCTCGCGACGGATCGAGCAGGTGCGCGGCGATCATCGCGTCGTCGGCGAATCGCGTGTCGCGCACGCCGCCGTCGCGCAGCACGCGTGCGACGCGTTTTGCGTCGTACGCGCCGGCGCGCCGCTTCCTCAAAAATCGACTGCACCGCGTCGCGCACGGCAGGTCTGCGCGAGCGCGCCGGCAGCGAACCCAATGCCCGTACCGGCAGCCCCGCTCGCGCCGACGGCATCGCCGAGCACGGCGAAAGCGACGTACGGCGCCTTCGCGAGGGCGCGCAACGCTTCGGCGAGCTGCGCGAATTCCGGCGGATCGACCGAGGCGACGTAACTACGGTAGTCCCCTTCGAGCGTCTCCCGCCGGCGAAGAGCGGCAGATCGGCCGGCGGCTGCAGCTTCGCGAGCAGCGTCTTGAATTCGAGTTCGCTGTAGAGCGGATAGAGCTCCGCATCCGGAGGCCGTTCGTACGGCTCGATTCCCAATCGACGTGCAGCGGCAGATCGCGGCGCACGATCGAGACGGCGCGGCAGAAGCACGCCTGCTCGCCGTAGTCTTCGACGAGTTTCTGCAGCTTCGGGTTTCCCGCAAGCTCCGGGATCGGCGACGAGCGCGTCGAGCGAACCGGCCGCTTGCAGCAGTTTGATCGCCGTCTTTTCGCCGACACCCGGGATGCCGGGCAGGTTATCCGACGGATCGCCTTTCAGTCCGCGATAGTCGGGCAGTTGCGCCGGCTCGCAACCCGAATCGTTCGCGCACGGCGGCGGGATCGTACCGGCCGAGATCGGTGATCCCGCGCCGCGTCGTCAGCACGGTCGTCCGATCGTCGACGATCTGCAGCAGATCGAGATCGCCGGTGACGACGACGGTTTGTTCGCCGGCCTCTTCGGCTTGACGCGCGAGCGTCGCGATGACGTCGTCGGCTTCCTGGCCTTCGATCTCGACGATCGGAATGCGATGCGCCGCGAGAATCTGGCGCACCAAGCGCAAACTGGCTGCGCAAATCGTCGGGCATCGCGTCACGCTGCGCCTTGTACTCCTTGTACAGCGCGACGCGTTCGGCCGGCATTCCTTTATCGAATGCGGCGATGACGTGCGTCGGCTTCTCGTCGGTGATGAGCTTGTTCAGCATCATCGTGAAGCCGTACGCGGCGTTGATCGGCACGCCGCGCGTCGTCGTCAGCCGCGGCAACGCAAAGAACGCGCGATAGACCAACCCGTACGTGTCGAGCAGCATCAGGCTCATGCGATTCGACGCCTATCGTACGACGACGCTCGAGGATCGCGGCGCGACACGCGGCCGTCGTCGGAAATCTCGAGCACCGAGAGCGTATACCGTCCGCTCTGCGCGGGCATCTGCACCGCGAAGGCATCCCCGCCGGCGCGCACGACGCTCCACGACACCACTTGCGTTTCGGCCTCGCGAGAGCGAGATCCTTGCGGCGGCTGCGTGCGGCGAACGAATCCGAGCACTTGCGCGTGATCGCCGGTCGAATCGACCCACGGATGCCACGTCACTCCGGCCGGCGCGCTGCTCTGCGTCGACGCCAAACCGATCGCCAGCAGCGCCGGTGCCGAGTCGAACAGCGCGCTGCCGGACGGCTCGCCGCGGCTGATGCGCACGACGACCGTTCCGCGTCGCCGGCGCCGCGCCGCGGAACGACACCTTCGCGGATTCACCGGGCGCGAAGCTTCCGTGCCATCGATCGCGAGCGAGACGAGTTGCGGCCGGCCGGGCGCTTCGAGCAGCAGCGGCACCGTCGTCCACTCGATCGCGCCGTCGCGCACGAACGCCGCTCCGACGCGCAGTTCGCCGGTCGCATCGCTCGCGCGATAGTGCGCTCGCGCGTGCCACCGCCGGCGCCGGCCACGTTGGCTTGCACGCCGAGCGCGCTCTCGAGCGTGAGCAGCGCGTCGCCGGACGATTGCGGCGCCTGCGCGTCGAGCACGACGTCGTCGCCGCTGCGATAGAGCGTTTTTTCGAGCGAGACGCGCACGTCGGCGCTGCCCCCGCCCGGCGCCGAGCCGACTGCGTGCGCATCGACGAGCACGGCGGCCGCATCCGTCGCGGTGCCTTGCGTCTCGACGCTTGCGAAAAGCAGATTCGTTCCCGGCGGCGGGCATCGAAGCTGCCGCGCGCGTGACCGTCGGCATCGAGCGTCGAGTTGTTGCTGCGCGACGGTCGCGCCGTGCGCGAGGCGCACGGTGACGGCCGCTCCGGCGAGCGGCTTCCCGATCGGCGACGTCGTTTGCGTACACGTCGAAGCCGACCGGCGTCGCGAGCGTTTGCTCGTCGCGGTCGAGCTGCAAACGCACGGCGGCGCGCGACGTCGGAACGACGATGCGCGTGTCGGCCGTCGCGCCGCCGGATTCGACGCGAACGCCGTAGGTCGACGCGAGTTCGTCGTTCGGTCGAGGGATCGTCACCGTCACGGCGCCGTCGGCGCCGGTGCGAATCGATTCGTCGATCCAAATGGTCGTCGCCCACGGCACGTCTTCGGAAACGTATCCGACGTAGACGTGCGGCGAGCGAACGACGGTCACGTGCACGATCGCATCGCCGCGCGAGGAACGAACCGTCAACGGCACGTCGTGATTGGGATCGCACGAACCGCCGCACGGCGCTGCGGCATCGAGCGAGAGGCCGGCAGCGTTGGCGTCGACGTGCACGGTCGCGCCGCCGACGCCGTCGTCGACTTGCGCGAGCACCGCGTAATCTCCGGCGGCGGCGGTGGCCGGTACGGCAAACGACGTTTCGAACGCGCCGGCCGCATCGAGCGGTACGCGGCGCTCGCCGACGAGCCTCGCTCCCAAGCGCAGCGATACGTTGGCGCTTCCGCCGCTCGGACGTAGCGCGTTGCCGGCGCGGCTGCGTGCGAAACCGACGATCCGAACGGTATCGCCCGCGTGCACGACAGCCGAGTCGAGGCGCACGCCGACGATCGTCGTCGGCAGCGGCGCTTGCGGCAGGAGGCTCAGGAACGCATAGCTGTTGCCCCATTGCGCGAGCGCGAAGACCGGACGCGGCGAACGCCGCCATTGCACCATTCCATTTCCATCCGTCGCCGTCGTTTCGAACTTGTCGTTCACGACGAACTGCACGCGCATTCGCGGCAGCGCGCGACCGGTGCCCAAATCGGTGCCGTAGACGAGCAGCGCGCCCGGCGTTTCCTTCGAAACGAGCCCGACGCGCGTGCGATTGATCCACACTTGTTCGCCGACGTCGCCGCGGCGCGCCTCGACGACGAAAAAGCCCTCGCGCGAACCGAGCTGCACGTCGATCTCGTTCGATTGAAACTGATAGCCCCCGGGAGGCGTAAACGTGAACGAAACGACCGGACGGCGTCCGCGCGTCGAAATTGCGCGCGGACGCGCGTTGGAACCGGCCGTCAGCACGTCGATCGGATCGACTTGATACACGGAAAAGAGTACCGGCGCGCTCGAATAGGTATCCAAGCGGACCGCCGTCGGCTTCCACGGCACGTTGGAATCGCCGGCAAACAATGCAAAGTATGCGTCGAGCCGATGCGGATCGACGATCGAGCGCTCGGCACGAACCGGCAGCGCGCTCAGCGTAAACGCGAGCGCGAGGAGCCATACGGCGCGCAGGGTCACGACGGCTGCTTCGTTCAACGCCCTGCGACCGCCTAGTGTCCCAGTAGCCTCGAGCCGAACCCGTGAAGGTCGCGGCCCGGAGCGCGCGTAAGCGCTCGCAGGATATGAAGAAATCGTGCCTGGGTGCCGTCGGCCTCGCCGTGCTTGCGTTTGCATGTGCGCCTGCGCTCGCCGACACGACGCCGAAGCCGAGCGCATCGCCGCACATGATTAAAATTCCGCCGCCGCACCCTCCGCCGGTGGCGCTTCATGCCGAGTACGTGGTCGAGGTCAACAAAATGGGTCAGGTCGTGCGCATTAAATCGGGAAAGGGCACCAAGTACCCGAGTTTCAATTCGCAAACGTACGGCAACGCGTTGCAAATGTGGATCCGCAAGGCCGACGGTACCGCGGTGGTCGGTCTCTTCAAAGTGACCTACGACTACAATCCGAAAAACCACGCGATTTCGCGACGCGTCGCGCTGCTTTCGACCGGCGGGAATTGGGCCAACCAGCCCGGCGCGGCCAACGTCATGATCGACACGGCGAAGAAAGAAGCGCAAGAGGCGGCGAAACAAAAACAGCAGCAGCAACAGAAGCTGCCGTCGCTCAACACCATCACGGGCGGAAAGTCTCCCGCACCCAGCCCGCAGCCGACGATTCCGCACCGGTAGTGCCGCAGTAGTTTGGCGGCCCGGCGATGCGATTCGTAACGTACTCGTATGGCGGCACGACGTCGCCCGGCGTCCTCGAAGGTGACCGCGTGCGACCGATCTCGACGGAAACGCTGCGCGACTACGTCGCGCTCGCCCCGCACGAGCGAATCGCATGGCACTCGGCCGAGGATCCGGTGCCGCTGCGCGAAGTGCGCCTGGAAGCGCCGCTACAGCCGGCGCGCAACGTCTTCTGCGTCGGCCGGAACTATCTCGACCACGCGAAGGAAGGAGCGCGCGCGTTCGGACGCGAGCTGAAGCTTCCGTCCGCCCCGACGTTCTTTACCAAGGCGCCGACGGCGATCTCCGCGCCCGGCGCGACGCTGCATCTGCCCGCGAGTCTTTCCGCCGAGTACGACTTCGAAGCCGAGCTGGCGGTCGTCATCGGCGCAAAGTGCAAAGACGTTTCCGTCGAGGACGCTCCGCACGTCGTGTTCGGCTATACGGCGCTCAACGACGTCACCGCTCGCAACATTCAACGCGAGCGCGGCCAATGGTTCAAAGGGAAGAGCCTCGACGAAAGCTGCCCGCTCGGACCGTGGATCGTTTCGCGCGACGAAATCGACGACCCGCAGCAACTGGCGATCGCTTTTCGTCTCAACGGCGTCGAGAAGCAGCACGGCAACACGGCCGACATGCTTTTCCCGGTTGCCGCGATCGTTGCCGAGTTGAGCAAAGGCATGACGCTCTTACCGGGCGACGTTATCGCGACCGGAACGCCCGCGGGCGTCGGATTCGCACGAACGCCGCCGGAGTTTTTGACCGACGGCGACGTCATGGAAGTCGAGATCGAGCGAATCGGCGTGCTGCGCAACGCCGTTTCGATCGCGTAACCAACGTTTTCCGTCGTGTAGGGAGTCTCCAACCCCAAGCCGTATCAAAGGTTCCCTATGATCGTCGCCGTCCCACGTGAGCCGGGCGCTCGCGAGCGCCGGGTTGCGCTCGTGCCAGAAACCGTTGCAAGACTGGTCAAATCCGGGGTCGCGGTGCGCATCGCGCGCGGTGCGGGCAACGCAGCGGCGTTTCCCGACGAACTCTACGAGAAAGCGGGCGCGGCCGTGGTCGACGGCGTGCACGATCTGGTCGGCGGCGCCGGCGCGGTGGTGTGCGTCGGACGCCCGAGTCCCGAGCTGCTCGCGGCGCTCGAACCCGGCACCATCGTCGTCGGCTTTCTCAATCCGCTCGGCGACCCGCCCTACGTCGAGTCGTTGGCGAACGCCGGCGTCAGCGCGCTGGCGATGGAGATGATTCCCCGGATTACGCGCGCGCAAGCGATGGACGCTCTCTCGTCGCAGAGCAACATCGCGGGGTATAAAGCCGTCCTGCTGGCCGCCGCCGCGCTGCCGAAGTTTTTTCCGATGCTCACCACCGCCGCGGGAACGATTCCGCCGGCGAAGGTGCTCGTGCTCGGCGCCGGAGTCGCGGGTCTGCAAGCGATCGCGACCGCCCGGCGTTTAGGCGCCGTGGTGAGCGGCTACGACGTGCGCGCGGCCGTCAAAGAACAAGTGCAATCGCTCGGCGCGACGTTTCTCGAGTTCGATCTCGGTGCGGATGCCGAGGGCGCCGGCGGTTATGCCAAAGAACTCACGCCGGAACAACAGGAACGGCAGCGCGCGTGGATGGTCGAACAGATCGGCATCAACGACGTCGTTATCACCACGGCGCTCGTTCCGGGGCGCAAAGCGCCGATTCTCGTCAGCGCCGCGGCGGTCGCAGCGATGAAGCCCGGCAGCGCGATCGTGGATCTCGCGGCCGAGGCCGGCGGAAACTGCGAACTCACCGTCGCCGATGAAATCGTCACGTCGCCGAACGGCGTCACCATCGTCGGTACGACGAATTTGCCGTCGACGATGCCGTATCATGCGAGCCAGCTCTACTCGCGCAACGTCTTCGCCCTGCTGTCGCCGTGGCTGAAGGACGGGGAGATTACCATTGACATGAACGACGACGTTGCCAAGGGCGCGTGCGTCGCCGCCGGCGGACGCGTCTTAAAAGGAGGAAACGCCTCGTGAACGATGCCTCGCACTACGTCAGCCTTTTGACCGTTCTGGTGCTGGCGGTTTTCGTCGGGTTCGAAGTCATTTCGAAGGTTCCGACGACGCTGCACACACCGCTGATGTCGGCCACGAACGCGATTCACGGCATCGTGCTCGCCGGCGCCATCGTCATCGTCGCGCAGCTCTTTGGAGCCGACGTCAACACGCCGGGGTTTACGGTGCTGGCAATCGTGGCAGTGATGCTCGGCGCGATCAACGTCTTCGGCGGATTCGCGGTGACCGAGCGCATGCTGCAAATGTTCCGGCGCAAAGAAAGCGGCAAATGACCTCAGGCGCCTTGGCCATCGCCCTCTTCGATTTGGTCGCCATCGGGCTCTTCATCTACGGCCTCCACGATCTGAATTCGCCGGCGACGGCACGGCGCGGTAATCGTTTGGCGATGCTCGGCATGTTCATCGCGCTAGTCAGCGTCTTGGTGCAGACGCTCGGCGTCGGATGGTGGGCGATTGCCGTCGGCACGATCGTCGGTGCGGTCGTCGGCATCGTCGCCGCGGTCAAGGTCAAGATGACCGCGATGCCGCAGATGGTGGCGCTCTACAACGGCGCCGGCGGCGGCGCGGCGGCATTGATTTCAACCGTCGAGTTTTACGTTTCGCGGCACGGCACCGTGTCGATCGACGACGTCATCGCGATTTCGCTCGTGCTTTCCGCCATTATCGGCGCGGTCAGCTTCGCCGGCTCGATCGTTGCATTTCTCAAACTGCAAGAGGTGATGACCGGCCGGCCGGTGACCTATCCGGGCCAGCAGTTCGTCAACGCGCTCGTGGCGCTCGGCATCGTCGCGCTGGGAGCGTGGTTCGTCGCAACGCTCGGCGCGCTGCCGATGTGGGGATTTGCGGCGCTGTTGCTGGCGGCGTTGATGCTCGGCGTCCTCTTCGTCTTGCCGATCGGCGGCGCGGACATGCCGGTCGTCATCTCGCTGCTCAACTCGTTTACGGGTTTGGCGGTCGCGATCACCGGTTTCGAGCTGTCCAGCACGCTGCTGATCATCTGCGGTGCGCTGGTCGGCGCGAGCGGCACGCTGCTGACCGTATTGATGGGGCACGCGATGAATCGTCCGCTCACCAACGTGCTGTTCGGCGCGTTCGGCGCCAAGGGCGGAATGGAGGTCGCGACCGGCGGCGGCGGCCCGCAACAGATTCGCAGCGCAAGCGCCGACGACGTCGCGATCATGCTTGCCTACGCGGGGAAGGTCATCTTCGTGCCCGGCTACGGCATGGCCGTCGCGCAAGCACAGCACAGCGTCAAAGCGCTCGCGGATCAGTTGGAGAAACGCGGCGTCAAGGTGCTCTACGCCATCCATCCGGTCGCGGGCCGCATGCCGGGCCACATGAACGTGCTGCTCGCCGAGGCGAACGTGCCGTACAATCAACTGCTCGACATGGAGGACGTCAACCCGGAGTTCGCCACCACCGACGTCGCGCTGGTGATCGGCGCGAACGACGTGACGAATCCGGCCGCGCGTAACGTCCAGAGTTCTCCGATCTACGGCATGCCGATTCTCGACGTCGACAAAGCCGCCAACGTCGTCGTGCTCAAACGCTCGATGCGTTCGGGCTTTGCCGGCATCGAAAATCCGCTGTACGAGATGCCGAACTGTTCGATGCTCTTCGGCGACGCGAAAGCGTCGGTTGATTCGCTGACCGCCGCCGTCAAAGCACTATAGCGTCTTCCTCAAACAGCACGTCGTAGCGGAGTGTATTTTCGGGCGTAACGCGGACGCCGGCGGTCGGCTGGTGCGGTCGGAGCGAGCCGTCGTGCATCAGGTGGCCCACCTCGAGGCCGTGCAGCAGTTGCGCCGCGTCGGCAATGAGCCGCCGGTGGCAGCGCCACCACAGCGATTCCGAGCACATCACGGCGGTTTGCGCGTCTTTCGCATCCGCAAGCAGTTGCGCTAACGCATTCGCGAACTCGCCGGTTTCCATGTAGTCTGCATAGCCGCGAAACGACGGATGACGCAGTGCGACGTTGGGGCTTTCCGGCCGCGCCTTGCGGAAGCCGCCCAGCCGGGGCTCCCAGCGATACGCCGCCGCCGCCGCTGACGGAATCCATCGCTCCATCTCTTCCCGCCCGAACTGCGGATGGCGGCGGCTCTTGGGCACGGTTCGAACGTCGATCAGCGATGCGATCGACGCGCCGACAATCAAGTGCGCGAGTTGGTCCGACGTCGCGGTTCCGTGACCTAGCGTAATGAGCAAGCCGCGCTCCCTGCGACCGTTACACGATGGCCGGCGGCGGCTCCGGCAAGTGCGGCGGGCCGGGGAGCGGCGGCGCCGGCGGCGCCGTCTTTTTCTTCTTGCGTTCGGTCCAGTTGACGACGATGACGTAGAGCACGGGAACGATCGCGAGGTTCATGACCGTCGAAACGATCATGCCGCCCAACACCGCGGTACCCAGAGAAATTCGCGACTGCGCGCCGTCGCCGTGCGCGAATGCCAACGGCAGAATTCCCAGGACGAACGCAATCGACGTCATGAGGATCGGCCGCAGGCGCTCGGTCGCCGCATGCGTCACCGCGTCGATCGTATTGCGGCCCTGTTCGCGCAGCTGATTGGCGAACTCGACGATCAGGATGGCGTTCTTCGCGGCCAGTCCGATGAGCATGACGTAGCCGATTTGCGCGTAGACGTCGCTCGACGTTTGCGGCACGATGACCAAATGCCCCGCTAGTTTGGAATGAATCACGGTGCTGATGATCTCGCACCATCGACGAACGTAGATGCCGCCGACGGCGCCGACGAGGGCTAACGGCACGGCCATCATGATGACGAACGGCGTCGTGAGGCTCTCGTACTGCGCGACCAGCACGAGGAAGACGAAGAGCAATCCCATCGCAAAGACGAGGATCGTCTGCGGGCCGCTCTGCACTTGCTGGCGAGCGATGCCGCTCCAGTCGTACTTCATGCCCTTGGGCATATTCTCGGTCGCGAGCTTCGCCATTACGTTGAGCGCTTGACCGGAACTAGAGTTCGTGCCGGGCGAGCCGTCGATTTCGTAGGCGTTGAACTCGTTGAAGCGCATGATCGTGACGTTGGCCGTCGTCTTGGTGATGTCCAAGAGCTGCGAAACCGGCATGAGGCTGCCGTTTTGATTCGCGACGTAGATGCGCGTCAAGTCCTGCGGTACGGTCCGGTACTTCGCGCCGGCTTGGATGACGACGTTGTACGACCGGCTGCCGTAGTCGAAGAAGTTCACGAACGCGGCGCCGGTCGTACTATTGAGCGTATTGAAGAACGACGACGGCGAGACGCCGAGCGCGAGCGCCTTGGAGCGATTGAATTTCGCCTCGACGTACGGACCGGTGAGCAGCGTCGGAATGCGAACCTGCGACAACTGATTGTTTTGCTGAGCCTTCGCGACGATCGTGTTGCCCACACGGTTGAGCGCCGGGAGACCGAAGCCGTTGATGTCTTGAATTTCCATGGCGAAGCCGCCCGTCGAGCCCAGTCCCGGAATGGCCGGCGGATTTGCCGGCAGCGCCTTCACGTTGGGGATCTTCAGGAAGTTCTGGTAGAGCGCGTACTGCAGGTTGAACGAACTGTTTTCCAGACCTTTGCGTTTGGACAGCGGCCAAAGCTGCACGAACAGCGTGGCTTGATTGCTGCTGCTGTTGGCGAAACCGAAGCCGACGCCCGACGTCACCGCTTCGACTTGCGGCATCTTCACCATCATCGCTTCCAGCCGCTGGGAAACGGCCATCGTCTGATCGAGCGATGCGCTCGTCGGCAAGGTCACCAAAACGTAGAGCAGACTTTGGTCTTCGGTCGGTAAGAAGCCCTGCGGCGTCACGACGAAGAGCACGCCCAACAGCGCGATGCCGGCGAGGAAAATGGCGACCATGATCTTGGTGCGCGCGATCAAGCGCGGCACCAAACCCATGTACCAGTTTTTCAACCCACCAAGGCGATCGTTGAACCACTTCAGGAACACGTTCTTGCTCGGTTCGTCGGCATGCACGAGCTCGTACGTCAAGACCGGGGCCAGCGTCAGCGCGGTAAAGAGCGAGATGCCGATCGACGCGGCCATCGTCAGCGCGAACTGCTGATAGAGCAAGCCGGTGGTGCCCGGCAGGAATGCCACGGGAATGAAGACCGACATGAGCACCAGCGACGTCGCGACGACCGCCCCGGTGATCTCTTTCATCGCGCGCTTGGTCGCTTCGAAGCTGTTGAGTTTGTCGTCCACGATGTGGCGGACGATGTTCTCGAGCACGACGATCGCGTCGTCGACGACGAGCCCGGTAGCGAGCGTAAGGCCGAACAGCGTGAGGGTGTTGATGGTGAAATTCATCATCTTCATGGCCGCGAACGTACCGATCAGCGAGACCGGAATCGTGATCGACGGAATGAGCGTGCTGTGCCAGTTCTGCAGGAAGATGAAGATAACGAGCACGACGAGCAAGATCGCTATCAGCAGGGTGACGACGACTTCCTTGATGGAGGCTCGAACGAAATCCGAGGTGTCGAAGGCGATCGAGTAATCCATGCCGGGCGGAAAGAACGGCTTGAGCCGTTCCATCGTGGCGCGCACCGTCTTTGAAATTTGCAGAGAGTTCGCGGTCGGTTCGCCCTCGATGGCCAGCACGACCGCCGTTCGTCCGTTATAGCGCGCGGACGTGACGTAGTTCTGCGCTCCTAACTCGACGTCGGCAATGTCGCCGAGCCGCACGTATCCGCCGTTCGGCTGCGCGACCACGACGATTTGCTTGAACTCGTCGGGCGTTTGCAGACGCCCGTTGACCTTGATGGGAATCTGAAAAGGCTGGGACCCGTTGGTCGGAGCTTGGCCGATGGCGCCCGGAGCGACGTCGGCATTCTGCTGCTTGATCGCGTTGACCACGGTATCGATCGAAATGTTGTTGGCCTGCAGCTTGTGCGGATCCACCCACACCCGCATCCCGTAGGTGCGGTCGCCGAGCACTTCGACTTGGCCGACGCCCGGGATGCGCTTGAGATCTTCGATGACGTTGATGTCGGCGTAGTTGCTCACGGCAACGTCGCTGACCGACGAACTGGTCGAGACCATCGCGACGGCAATCGTAATGTTGCCGGAGCTCTTTTGCACCGAAACGCCCTGCTGCTGTACCGCCGTCGGCAGCTGCGCCAGCGTAAGATCGACGCCGTGCTGGACGTTGGTTTGATCGGTCGTCGGATCGGTTCCAAGCGCAAACGTGCAGGTAATCGTCGAGATGCCGTTGGCACTGGAGTACGATTGCATGTACTGCAGGCCGTCGGCGCCGTTGATGTTGATCTCGAGCGGCGTCGTCACGGAACGCACGACGGCTTGGGCATCGGCGCCCGGGAAGTTCGCGGTGACGGTTACGGTCGGCGGTGAGATCTGCGGGTATTGGGAAATCGGCAGGATCGGAATGCAAATCAAGCCTGCCAGCAATACTACGAAACTCAAGACGCCGGCAAAAAGCGGACGTTTGAGGAAGACCTCGATCAAATCTCAGGCTCCTGGTTCCTGGGCGCTGAACCGCGCTTTTCGCCAAATGAGGGGGCCGCGGCCTCTCACGGCGCGCTCCGCAGCGACCACGCGTACGCGTTCCACGTCGGGAGGAATGCGTTGGGAGCGAAACCGTGGAGACGCTTGAGATATGCGTATACGTAATCGGCATTGAAAAGGTAGAGGATCGGGACGTCTTCCGCAACGATCCGCCCGATGCGCGCGTACAGCCGCTTGCGTTCCGCTTGCTCGGTCGAACTCAGGGCCAACCGCTCGAGCGCGTCGACGCGCGCATCGCACCACCGCATATAGTTCGACGGCGCGCGGCACGCCAGCACCGAGGAGTCGTCGGGATCGGCGCCCATCGTCCACGGAACGTACGCGAGGTCGAACGTCCCGCGCGCGAGCACTCCGGTGAGCGGCAGAAAGAGCTGTGCGTTGGCAACTGCTTTGACGCTCACGGCCACGCCGCGCAGCCGTAACGATTCCTGCACGGCGGTCGCGACGCGAACGCCGGTCGCCGATTCCGGAAACTGCACGTAGAGCAGTTCCAGCTCGCGCCCGTCTTTACGCCGTACGCCATCTTCGCCGCGCCTCCAGCCGGCTGCGTCGAAGAGCGCGTCGGCTCTATCCGGATCGTATCCGGGCTCGCGGACCGACGGATCGAACGCCCAGGAGAAGTGCGGCTGCAGCATGTCGGTCACGGGATAGGTCCCGAACGTAATTTTGCGCGAGATCGCTTGACGATCGATCGAAAACGCAATTGCACGGCGCACGCGTACGTCGTCGAGCGGCGCGTGCCGCGTGTTGAACGCCAACCCGGCGACGACCGCGGTCGGAACCTTTACAAACGCGACGTTCCGATTTCGGCGAAGAATCGGCAGTTGTGCGGGCGCGATGAGATTCCAATCCAGTTGGCCGGATTGCACGAGCAGCAAGTTCGTCGATGGATCCGGCACGACGCGCACGGAAAGCGTCGCAACCGCGGGCCGGCCGCGCCAGTACGACGGATTGGCCGAATACCGCAGGACGTCGCCGCGGTGCCACGACTCGAAACGGTAGGGTCCGTCACCGACGGAGGGGGCCGCGTTGAACGCAGCCTGCCCGAGCGGCTGCTGTCCGCGCAGCACGTGTGCCGGAAGGACGACGTCAGAGGATAATCCGTAAGAAAAATACGTCAGCGCCGCCGGCGCCCACGCGCGCGCAAGATGCACCACCACGGTACGCGCGTCGGGTGCTTCGGCGCGGTCGATGAGATCGTAGCCGGCGCGCGTGCGCACCGGATTGCGCGGATCGAGTATCGCGCGCAGTGTGAAAAGCACGTCTTGCGACGTGACCGGCAAGCCGTCGCTCCATTTCGCTCGCCGTAACCGGTAGACGATGGTGCGGCCGTCGGCCGAAACGCCGCCGTTGGCGCGGGTGGGCAACACCGAAAGCAGCGCCGGCTCGGGGCGGCCGCGGGAATCGAGATCGACGAAAGGCTCGAAAACGAGCCGGGCCGCCTGCTGCTCGACAGAGGCGGCGTCGGGATGCGCGAATAGCGGATCGAGCGTCTGGGGATCGGCGGCCAGGGCGAAGCGGACGGTCGCTGGCGGCGCGGCCGGCCGGGAGGCCGGCTGACAGCCGTTGGAAGCCAAGAGGGCAAGCGCCAGTATAAGAATCCCGATGCCCCTACTTGCGCCGAATAAATCGTTGGTGCTATAGTTTTGCAACCGAAGATTGTTCGGCAAATCTCCCTCCGCGGCGAATATGATAACGACGACCGACGAACTCGACGAACTCGACCTTCAGCTTCTCGACGCGTTGCAGAGCAACGCGCGCTCGACCTTTGCCGAACTCGGCTCGCTCGTCGGCTTGAAAGCGCCGGCCGTTCACGACCGGGTCAAGCGCCTCGAGCAGCGCGGCTACATCCAGCGCTACTCGGCGCAGCTGGACGTGAAGCGACTCGGCCTTCTGCTGACCGCCTTCGTCAGTCTGTACACGTCTCCCGACTGCAACTACGACGAGTTCACGCGAACGCTCGGCGTCATGCCGGAAGTCTGCGAAGTTCATTCGGTCGCCGGCGAGGAGACCTTCGTTTGTAAGGTGGTGACCGCATCGACCAAGCATCTCGACGACCTGCTCGCCCGGCTCAAGGCAATGCCCGGGATGGCGCGTACGCGCACAACCATCGTGCTCACTACGCCCTACGACCGCGGCGGGGTGACGGTGCAATCGTGAGTGCGATCTCCGACCCGCGCCCGCACCGCCTCGGGACGCATCGCGTGCTCGAGCCGGCCGGCGCGCTGCCGCAGGCGGCCTGGAAGCTCGACAACACGCCGATTGCGCGCGACAACGAAATTCTCTGCGACGTCGAGACGCTCAACGTCGATTCGGCCTCGTTCAAACAGATCGCCGACGACTGCGAACGCGACGCGGAACGCATCGCCGCGCACATCGTCGGGATCGTGAACGAGCGCGGCAAGCAGCACAACCCGGTAACGGGAAGCGGCGGGATGTTCATCGGATCGGTTGCCGAGGTCGGCCGCGCCCTGCGCGGCAAGCACCAGCTCGAGGCCGGCGACCGCATCGCTTCGCTCGTCTCCCTTTCGCTAACGCCCCTGCACGTTGAAGAAATTACGCGCATCGACGTTGCGACCGGCCGCGTCTGGATTCGCGGAAAGGCGATTCTGTTCGAAAGCGGCATCTGGGCGACGCTGCCCTCCGACATCGACGAGAACGTCGCGCTGGCAGTCCTCGACGTCGCCGGAGCGCCCGCGCAAGTAAAACGTCTCTGCAAGCCCGGACAAACGGTGGTCGTCATCGGCGCCGCCGGAAAAAGCGGCATGCTCTCGTGTGCGGAGGCCCGCCGCCGGGTCGGTCCGCAAGGCCACGTCATCGGCGTCGTCCCGCATCCCGAATCGGAATCCGCGCAGCTGCTCTTAAGCGATCACTTGGTAGACACCCTCGTGCGCGCCGACGCACGCGATGCTTTGGAGTTGAGCGAGAAAGTTGCCGCCGTCGCGCCCGATTTGGCCGATGTGACGATCAATTGCGTGAACGTTCCCGCAACGGAGATGGCGTCGATTCTTTGCACGAAAGAGGGCGGAATCGTCTACTTCTTTTCGATGTCGACGTCGTTTACGGCCGCCGCGCTCGGCGCCGAGGGAATCGGCCGCGACGTTACGATGATCATCGGCAACGGCTACGCCAAGGATCACGCGGCGACCGCGCTGCAAACGCTGCGCGATCATCCGCACCTGCACGACTACTTCAACGCTAAGTACGCTCACAAGAGGAACCCGTCATGAACGACACCGTCATCAGCCACGTAAAGCCTCCGGCCCCGCCGCAACAGTTCGAGTACAAGAACCTCAAGCAGGGCGAGTTCTGGCGGCACATACCGGCTTACAAAGACGTCGACGAGACGACGTTCCTCGATCATCTCTGGCAGCAGAAAAATGCCGTCAAGACGGCCGACGAACTGCTCGCGGCGATCAAGGACGTCTGCTCGCCGGAGTTTTACGCCGATGCCGAATCGGGTTTCAAACGGGCACCGATGGCGGTGCGCGTTTCGCCGTACGCGATCGCCCTCATCGACTGGAACGATCCGCTCAACGACCCGATCAGGCGTCAATTCGTTCCGCTTGCCTCAACCTTGCTTCCCGACCATCCGCGCCTGACGCTGGACTCGCTGCACGAGCAAGGGGATTCGCCGGTGCCCGGACTCGTGCACCGCTACGTGGACAAGGCGCTGTTCCTGCCGCTCAATACCTGTCCGGTGTACTGCCGTTTCTGTACGCGCAGTTACGCGATCGGCCCAGACACCGAGAACGTGGATAAGGTCGCGCTTGCCAAGACGCCCAAACAATGGGAAGAGGCGTTCCAGTACATCTCGGAGCGACCGGAGCTCGAAGACATCGTGATCTCGGGCGGCGACATGTATCAAATGTCGCCAAAGAATCTGGAAGTCATCGGTAACCGGCTGCTCGACATTCCACACGTGCGTCGCATGCGCTTTGCCACCAAAGGCCCGGCGATCATGCCGATGAAGATCCTCACGCACGCGGAATGGCTCGACGCCATTACCGCCGTCGTGGATCGCGGCCGCACCATGGGCAAGGAAGTCGTGCTGCACACGCATTTCAACGCCCCCGAAGAGATTACGTGGATCACCGAAAAGGCGATGCGCGCGCTGTTCGAGCGCGGCATTTTTACGCGCAATCAATCGGTGCTCATCCGCGGAGTCAACGACGAACGGGAGCGGATGCAGCTGCTCGTCAAGCGCCTCGGTTATCTCAACGTCCACGCCTACTACGTTTATATGCACGACATGGTGAAGGGCGTCGAGGAACTGCGAACCACCATCCACACCGCAACCGACGTCGAGAAGTTCGTGCGCGGCAGCACGGCAGGCTTCAATACGCCGACCTTCGTTTGCGACGCGCCCGGCGGCGGCGGCAAGCGCGACGTTCACTCCTACGAATACTACGACCGTGACAACGGGATCGCCGTCTACGCCGCACCCAGCGTCAAACCGGGCCAGGCGTTCGTCTATTTCGATCCGATCGACAAACTCTCGGCCGACGCGCAGGCGCGCTGGGCCGTTCGCGAGATTCAGGATCAGATGATTCACGAAGCCGTGCGCAAGGCGGGCGTCGGAGACGAACAGCTGGTCTTAGCGTAAGCCGGGCCGTTGGAGCAGCGTGGCTGACAACTCGTATCACTTCATCACGCACTGGCGCGTCAAAGGCACGTGCGCCGAAGTTGCCGACGTTCTCGGAAATACGAAGGATTTCGCTCGGTGGTGGCCGTCGGTGTACTTAGACGTGAACGTACTCGAGCCCGGCGACGCGAACGGGCTGGGCGAGCGCGCCAGCTTGTTTACCAAAGGGTGGCTGCCCTATACGCTGCGCTGGGAATTCATCGTCGCAGAGAGACGCTACCCGTACGGATCGGCGATCGAAGCGCACGGCGACTTCGTCGGGCGCGGTCGATGGACGTTCGAGCAAGACGGCGAGTTCGTCGACGTGACCTACGACTGGAACATCCGTGCGGAGAAGCCGCTCCTGCGCACCCTAACGCCGCTGCTTCGTCCGATTTTTTCCGCGAACCATCGTTGGGCAATGGCGCAGGGAAAACGGTCCTTGGAACTCGAGCTCGATCGCCGGCGCGCGAAGACCGCCGAAGAACGCGAAGCCGTTGCCGCACCTCCAGGCCCAACGTTCTATCGTGCGAGGCGTTCGCCTTAGCGCGACGGCGTTACGTCTTCTTCAGCGCGATCGAGCCGTTGGTCGTCTCGAGCGTGATCGACGCGCCGCCCGGCGAAAGCGCTTGATCGACGGTGCCGCCGACGTATGACGTGCGATCGACGCGTACGGGCCAATCGCTGATGATCCGGCCAACCGAGGTGTCCATCTTTAGCCGGCCGATTTTCGCCGAAGCCGGAAGCGCGAGCGAGATGCTGCCGTTGCTGGTCGAAAGCGAAACGCGCGCGACGCCGGCAAACGCCGCATAGGATGCACTCACCGAACCGTTGCTCGTTTCGAGGCGCGCGTCGGCGGAGAGCCCGCCGGCGGTGACGCTGCCGTTGCTCGAGCTTAGATCGAGCGACGTGCGCGGCGGCACCACGACCGAAAAAGAAATTTCGCCGCCGCACGAGCCGCTGCCGCAGCCGCTCGGATAGATCGCTCGCAGCGTGACGACGTTATTGCGGTTGGTGGCGTCGACGCGCAGAGCGTTGACTTCGGCCATCGTGTCGGCGCGCTTGACGACCGTCACCTCGACGGGAGAGCCGGGACGGCCGGCCGTCACCTCGATCTTGCCGTTTGCCGTTTCGGCGCGCAGTTGGGCCGCCGCCGACACGCTGAAGGTATAGTGCTGCTCGACGTGCTGGCCGGTGCCGAAGATCGACCAGGCCGCCAAAATCACTGCGTACGTCATGCCACTTCTTACAGGACGGCGAGCGGGACGGTTTCACCCGCAATGTGAAGGAACGCCGCATGGACGAAAAGCGCTTCCGGTTCGATCTCGTGGTCGCGCTCTGCGCGCTGCTGATCAGCGGCGTCGCGGCCGCCGCCTCCGCCTATCAAACATACGTCATCCGCCAGCAGTACAGCGCGACCGTCTGGCCCTATTTGACCTTCATCTCCTCGTCGTCGGAGACGTTTTTTTCGCTTACCGTGAGCAACGACGGTATCGGACCCGCGCTCATTCGCGCAGCGGTGGTGAGCCGGGACGGAAAACCGATCGACGTGCAGGCGAATCCGTCCACGAGCCCGGCGATCTTTTACGCCATCCTTCCCGAACGAAATGCAGCCGAAGCGGAGGAACGTACCGCGCATAGGCACGGAAGAACCTCCGTCACCGTCAGTTCCATCGTTCGCGGAGACGTCATTCCGGCCGGTCAAACGCTGCAACTGCTGCGCGTCGACGGCCAGTTCATTACCCATCACATCGTGGCGGACATGCGTCGCTTCGATCTCCAGATTTGCTATTGTTCGCTGTTGGGTTCGTGCTGGATAAAACGGTTATGGGATCCGGCGGTCGAGCCTCACGCCGTCGCAAGCTGTCCCGAAACGTAGCCTCGCGGGAAGCGCGACCGCTAGACGGCGGCTGCGAAGACGCTCCGTTCGACCGGCCGCATCGGGACGGGCCCTGCCGGGCGAAGCGTCACCATCGGTGCGGTCGCCACCTCGACGCCGGGATCCTTGACGAACGAATACCGGCGCGCGATTGCCGAGACGACGATCTCGGCTTCACGAAGTGCGAACTCGTCGCCGATGCAGCGCCGCGCGCCCCCGCCGAACGGGAAGAACGAAAACGGCGCCGGTTCCCAGTCGAGCCAACGGTCCGGATCGAAGCGCTGCGGCTCTGCAAAAAATTCCGCGCGACGATGAAGCAGCAAGGGCGCGAAGAGCACCGTCGTTTTCGATGGGATCACCGTTCCGTCGACGAGCGTCACCCGGCGCTGCGATTCGCGGCCGACCAGCCACGCCGGCGGATAGATCCGGAGGCTCTCGCGAACGACGCGTGCGACGTAGCCCGAGTCGCCGGCAGCGGCCGCCGCACCGAGACGTTCGTCGATCTCCGCATGCTGCGCGAGTAAGTAGAACGTCCACGTAAGAAGATTGGCTGTCGTTTCGTGGCCCGCCATGAAGAGCGTCATGACTTCGTCGCGGATCTCTTCGTCGGTCGGACGATAGCCGGTGTCCGCGTCGCGCGCCGCGAGCAGCATCGAGAGCGCGTCTCCGGTGTCGCCGCCGTCGGCGCGACGGCGCGCGATGAGCCCGTAGATAATCGCGTCCAACTGCGCGCGCGCCTGATGGAAGCGCTTCGTCGACGGCAGCGGCAGACGTTGACGCAAGTGCCCGAGCGGGACGAGCACGTGCGGAAACTCTTCCATCATGAGCCCCAACGCTTCGCTGACGTTGCCGGTGGAGGCGCTTTCGTCGCTGCCGAATAGCGTCGTCGTCGCGATGCGCAGCGTCAAGGCCGTCATCGCTGCATGCACGTCGAACACCGCGTTCGGGCGCAGGCTCGCGACGAATTCGTCCGCCGCGCCCTCCATGATTTCGACGTAGCGCGCGATGCGTTCGCGGTGGAAAGCCGGCTGGACGATGCGGCGCATCTGGCGGTGCTTCGGCTCTTCGCTCGTGAGAAGTCCGTCGCCGAGCAGAAAACGCAAGGAGCGCGCGCCGAGCGATTTCGTGAACGCCTGCTGCTGCGTCACGAACACGTCCTTGATGAGCGCCGGCTCGTTGATGAAAACGTACCTGCGCCACGGAACCGAGAAGGCGACGACGTTGCCGTATCGCGCGCTCATCTCGAGCAGAAAGGGCGTAAACTTCCGGAACGGGACCGGAAAAAGCCGGCGCATGGTGGTCCACTGCGACGGTCCGGGTATGCGCGCGCTCATCCGCCGGCCAACTTCACGCGGCGTCCCTGCGCGGCAAACCATGCCGCTATTTTCTCGCGATGGTCGCCTTGAATTTCGATCGTTCCGTTCTTCGCCGTGCCCCCGCTTCCACAATAGCGTTTCAGCGTTTGCGCGATTGCGTCAATTTCGCGCGGCGCAAGCCCCGTGACGATGCTAACGGTGCTCGCGCGCCGCTTCGCGCGCATGATGCGCACGACACCATCGTCGGGCACCGCCGGTCTGCGTGCGGCGCGATCGTTGCGTAGCATGCGCGCGGGCTTCGGCAGGCGCGCAACGGCTAACTGCGCCCGACTACCTCCCTATGGTCGCAGCCTTCCCGGGATAGCCGGTCTAACAGGTTACAGTGGCGCCAGGGGGCTGGCGTTGACCCGGCGAGCTGTAACGGTCTAAAATAGTTACAGCGTGCAACTCGGCAGCGCCAGCCTCGATTTCGCCTCGGCCGCTCGGAAAGGGGAGGCTGCCATCGCCCGTGCAATGGGCGTCGTGCTTTCGGTCGAACCGGCGCTGCGGCCGGAGGAGCGAGCCGACGCCCTTCGGCTAGCCGAGGCACTTGCCCGGGCCTTCGCGGCCGTCGCGAGCGGCATGCCGATCGCCGACCGCGACGTCGCCACGGTCAATAGCCACGCATCGGACGACCTCCCGTTCATCCAGCTCGGCCCGGACGGGAATGCGGTGCGCGGTGCCTTCGATCCGATTCGCGCGACGCTCGCCGCGCTCGCGCGCGATGGGATCGAGACGATCGCGCGGGAGCGAGAGCGCCTGCGGGTCTGCGCCGGCGCCGATTGTGGCCGCGTCTTCCTCGACCGTTCGCGCGGCAAGCGGCGGCGCTGGTGTTCGATGCAGGGTTGCGGCAATCGCGCGAAGGTTGCGTCCTTCCGCCGCCGCGCGCGCTAGAAGGCCGCCGGCAGCGTCATGTTCAGGTTCTTCACCAAGAACGCGTAGACGTCGGCGGTCGCGTCGAAGCTTTGCGTGAGCGTCGTGCTTCCGCTATGTCCGGCTTTCAGCTGCACGCGCAGCAGAATTGGAGCGCTGCCGGCCTGATCGGCTTGCATCTTGGCGGCGAATTTGAAACTGTGCGCCGGAAAGACTCGGTCGTCGTGATCCGACGTCATGATGAGCGTCGGCGGATAGACCGTATTCGGCCGCACGTTAGCATAGGGCGAGTATTTGTAGAGCCATGCGAAATCACCGGCGCCGCACGTCGCGCAGCCGTATTCGGGAATCCAAAAGTTCCCGATCGTAAACTTATCGAAGCGCAGCATGTCGAGGACGCCCACGCCGGGCACGGCCGCGCCGAAAAGATCGGGGCGCTGCGTTTCGACCGCGCCGATCAGCAGACCGCCGTTCGACTCGCCCTTCACGGCCAGTTTCGGCGTCGAGGTATATTTTTGAGTGATGAGGTACTCGGCGGCTGCAATGAAATCGTCGAAAACGTTTTGCTTGTTTCCCAGCATCCCGGCGCGATGCCAAGCTTCACCGTACTCCGAACCGCCGCGCATGTTGGCGACCGCATAGATGCCGCCCATCTGAAGCCAGGTCGCGATCGACGTCGAGAACGCCGGCGTCATCGGAATGTTGAAGCCGCCGTAGCCGTAGAGAATCGTGGGAGCGCTGCCGTCCAGCGCCGTTCCGCGCCGGTACGACACCATCATGGGAACGCGCGTGCCGTCTTTGCTGCGGTAGAAAACTTCGCGCGTGACGTACTGCCCGGAGTCGAACGAGATATGCGGCTTGCGGTAGACGGTACTCCGGCCCGTAGTCACGTCGTAACGATAGATGGTCTGCGGCGTCGTCCATCCCGCGTACGAATAGTAGGTCGAGCGATCGGACGCGAAGCCCCCAAATCCGCTCGCCGTGCCCGGTCCCGGCAAGTCAACGTCGCGCAGATGCCGTCCGTCCGCATCGAAGACGCTGACGCCGGAGTGCGCGTCGGTGAGATACGAGAGGATGAAACGTCCGCCGACGTACGACGCGGATTGCAGCGCGAACCACGATTCGGGGATGACGGTGCGCACGACGCCCGGTTTGCGCACGTCGATCGCCACCACGCGCGAGTTCGGCGCCGCCAGCGTCGTCGTCAGATAGAAAACCGGACCGGCATTGCCGACCAATCCCCATTGCGCATCGTTTTTCCAAAGCAGCCGGCGAACCGGATGCGATGCCTGCCGAAGGTCGGCGTACCCGATGCGATTGTTGATCGAGTCGTTTTCCGACACGCTCACGACGGCGTATCGTTGGTCGTCGCTCACCTGCACGCCGTAGAGCCAGTTCTTGTGTTCGGGACGGTAGTAGAACACCGAGTCGGCCGATTGAGGCGTTCCGAGTTTGTGGTAGTACACCGCGTGTCCGTAGAGCGCGCCCTTCAGCGTCTCGCCCGCGACCGGTGCGGGATAGCGCTCGTAGAGAAAGCCGCCGTCGTTGGGAAGCCACGCCGCGGTCGAAAACTTACTCCATTGCAGCGTATCGGGCAGGTCCTTGCCGCCGGCAACATCGCGCACGTGCCACGTGACCCAGTCGGAACCTGAACCGTGGGAGGCGTAGGCGAGATAGCGGGCAGTCCAACTCGGGAACTCGCCGCCGAGGGTCACCGATCCGTCACTGGAAAGCCCGTTCGGATCGATCAGCACGCGTGGCGCGCCGTTCGGGCCGCGCATCGTATAGAGCACCGCTTGGTCTTGCAATCCCGAATTATAGAAGTAAAAGTAGGCGTCGCGCATGTGAAACGGCACGGTATAGCGCTCGTAGTTTGCCAGCGATTGCAGCCGCGTGCGAATCGCGGCACGCTGCGGAATCGCATCGAGATACGAACGCGAGAGCGCGGCTTCGGCCTCGATCCAACTGCGCGTCGCCGGCGCGTCTATGGCCTCGAGCGGACGGTACGGGTCGGCGACGGTCGTCCCATAGTACGTGTCGACGGTCGCGTCGGTCGGCGGTTTGGGATACTCGAAGCTGCTTCCCAAGAGAACCAGGCACCCGGCAAGCGCAAAGCTTGCATAGGCGACGCGCGACATCGGTTCCTATTCTGCCAACGCGGTGGCAACGATGCGTTCTTGTTCGACCGCGTGCTGGCCGGCATAGCCTTCGCTCGGGCTCGCGCGGTAGCCGCGTCCGATGTACTCGATGTCGAATCCGTCGCGCTTGCTTTCGAGCAGGCGCCGGCGCACGAAGGCGCGCGCGCCCATGTTCTTCGGCTCTTCCTGCACCCACACGATCTTTTTGAGCTTCGGGATAGCCGCCGATGACGCGATTGATCTCGCCCGCGGGAAGCGGCGCGAGCAATTCGATGCGCGCGATGGCAGTACTCCGCAACGAGGCGTAGGACGCGTGCGCGACGAGGTCGTGATAGATCTTGCCGCTGCAGAGAATCAAGCGTTCGATGGCCGTCCGGTCGGTCACGCGCGGATCGTCGATGACCGGCGCGAACGGATCCGAGCGCCATGTCGTCGAGGCTGCCCGCCGCACTCTGCACCCGCAGCAGCGATTTCGGCGTCATCACGACCAGCGGCACCGCGATCGGCGAACGTGCCTGCATGCGCAGCAAGTGATAGTAGTTGCCGGCGTTCGACGGGTACGCGACGCGCAGATTTCCTTCCGCAACGAGCTGCAAGAAACGCTCGAGACGCGCGCTCGAGTGCTCCGGACCACCGCCTTCGTAGCCGTGCGGGAGCAGCAAGACCAGGCGCGAGTTCTGACCCCACTTCGCCTGTCCGGCGGCGATGAACTGATCGACGACGATCTGCGCGCCGTTGAAGAAGTCGCCGTACTGCGCTTCCCACAGCACGAGCGCTCCCGGCACCTGCGTCGAGTAGCCGTACTCGAATCCGACGCAGGCGTACTCCGAGAGCGGGCTGTTGCGGATCTCGAACGATGCCTGCGACTCCGCCAAATGCTGTAGCGGAACCCACGTCGCGCTGCGATCGACGTCGTGAAACACGGCGTGCCGGTGGCTGAAGGTTCCGCGCTCGGTATCCTGGCCGGAGAGCCGGATCGGCGTTTCGCCGGTGAGAAGCGACGCAAAGGCGAGCGCTTCGGCGGTGCCCCAGTCGACGGTGCCGCGCTCGGCGATCGAGTCGCGGCGGCGATCGATCTGCGCGACCAGTTTCCGATTCAAGACGAAACCTTCCGGAACGCTTCCGAGCGCGGCGGTCCACGCTTCAAGCTGCGCTCGCGATACCGGCGGCAGCAGCGTGCCGTCGAACGTGTTGCTGCCGGCCATCTTGCGCCCGGTCGTGTGCGTCGCGAGCACGCCTTTGACGGACCTGCGCGCTTCGCCGAGCCGCTCGGCGGCTTCCTCGACCATCGCGCGCGACTGATCGGCCGTCAGTACGCCTTGATTGATGAGTTTGTTGGCGAAGAGTTCGCGCACGGTCGGATGGCTCTTGATCCTCTCGGCCAGCTGCGGCTGGGTGTATGCCGGTTCGTCTTGTTCGTTGTGACCGAAGCGGCGGTACCCGATCAAGTCGATCAGCACGTCGCGCGCGAACGCGCGCCGGAAATCGACCGCCAAATGCACGGCGGCGATGCACGCGTCGACGTCGTCGGCGTTGACGTGAACGATCGGCACGTCGAAGCCCTTTGCCAAGTCCGACGCGTAACGCGTCGAACGGGCGTCGGCCGGATCGGTCGTAAAACCGATTTGATTGTTGGCGATGAGATGAATCGTGCCGCCGGTTTGATAGCCGGGCAGCGACTGCAGGTTGAGGACTTCCGAAACGATGCCTTGACCGGGAAATGCGGCATCGCCGTGAATCAGAATCGGTACCGCGCCTTTGGGATCGTAGTCCGGGAACGCCGGTAGCGTGATCGGTTTGCAGCGCCCGCGCGCTGCCTTCGACGACCGGATCGACGGCTTCCAGATGACTCGGATTGTGGGCGAGCGTCACGGCGATCGATTTGCTCTTCGAGGTGACGAACGTGCCGGTCGATCCATGGTGGTATTTTACGTCGCCCATCACGTCGTCGTCGCCTAGCTCCCCGCGATATTGCGCCGCCTCGAACTCCATCATGGCTTCTTCGTACGGCGCGTTTACGACGTGCGCGATGACGTTGAGCCGTCCGCGGTGAGCCATGCCGAGCACGGCGTTACGCACGCCGTCGTCGGCGAACATGTCGAGCATTTCCTCGAGCATCGGCACCATCACGTCGAGACCTTCACCGGAGAACGTTTTCTGTCCGAGGAACGTCTTGCGCACGTAGCGATCGAACGCTTCGACGCGCGTCAAACGCGAGAGGAACTCGATTTGTCTCTCGGGCGAAAACTTCACTTTGTTCTTGCCGGATTCGATGTAGTCGCGCAGCCACACGCGCTGACCCGCGTTCGAAATGTGTTCGATCTCGTAAGCGATCGTAGAACTGTACGTCTCTTTGAGGTGCGGCAGCACCTCGTTGAGCGTGCTCCCGGGAACCTTGACGCGCAGGACGCCGGCCGGAATCGCGCTCATCAGCGCCGGCGTCAAACCGTAGGTCTGCGGTTCGAGCGACGAATCGCCGACCGGCGGCGTGCCCAGCGGATCGAGATGCGCCGCTAGATGGCCGTGGCGGCGGTACGCCGAGACGATCGCCATGCCCGCAGCGACGGCGCGCAGCATCTCGTCGGAGGGCGGCGCCGCACCGGCGGAGCCGGGCGTCCGCGCGGCCGGAATCGTCGTGGTGATCTGCGGGACCGGAGCCGCCTGCAAACCGAGCGATCCGAAAATCTCTTCGTAGAATCCGTCGCGTCCTTGAAGCAGTTCGTCGACGCGGCGCAGGTATTCACCCGACTGCGCGCCTTGAATCACGCGATGATCGTAGGTGCTCGTCACGTGCATGATCTTCGAAACGCCCAACAGTTGCAGCGATTGCACGTTGGCGCCGGCGAACCCGGGCGGATAACCGATCGCTCCGGTCGCGATAATTGCACCCTGTCCCGACATCAGTCGCGGCAGCGAAGCGATGGTTCCGATTCCGCCGGGATTGGTGAGCGTAAACGAGGCGCCTTGCAGATCGTCGGCCACGAGTTTGTTGTCGCGCGCCTTTGCAACCAGCGCTTCGTAGGCGTTCCGAAATGCCGCGAAGTCGAGCGCGGCGGCGTTCTTGATCACCGGCACGACCAAGAACCGCGAGCCGTCTTTCCGCTCGCTGTCGACGGCGAGACCGAGGTGAATGCCGGGCTCGAGCCGTGCCGGAGCGCCCTTTTCGTCGCGCCGGAACGAATGCGTGATGAACGGCATTTCGCGCGCCGCACGCACGAGACCAAAGGCCACGACGTGGGTGAACGAAACCTTTTCTTGGCGCCCGGCGGCTTTAATCGCACCGTTGAGTTCTTTGCGTCGCGCGTCGAGCACGTCGACGGCCAAAGCGCGAAAACTCGTCGCGGTCGGAATCGTCAGGCTTTGCTCCATGTAGCCGGCAAGCGCGGCAGCCGGTCCCTTCAAGGGCGCGAGCGTTGCGCCGGCGGGTATGGGTCCCGCCGAAGACGTTGCGTCGTGGCGGCGCTTTGCGGCCTCGGCTTGACCGACGACGTCGCCGCGGAGAATCAGGCCGTCGGGACCCGAGCCGCGGACCCGCGCGAGATCGACGTCGAGCCGCCGCGCCATCCGGCGCGCCGGTTGGTCGGCAAGCGCGTGGCCCGCCGGCGTCGGCGGCGCTGCCGCCGGCGGCGGGGCGGGTGCGGCGGCAGTTGCCCCGTTGCCCGACGATGCCGGCGCCGTACGCGCGGCCGCCTGCCCGTTACTCTTGCTCGTATCGATTTCGGCGAGTGCGGCGCCGACCGAAACCGAGTCGCCTTCGCCCGCCAGAATCTGCGTGATGACGCCGCTCGCAGTGGCGGGCACCTCGACGTCCACCTTGTCCGTGGTCACGTCGACCAAAGCGTCGCCTTCGGCCACGAAGTCGCCGACCCGCTTGCGCCATTCGACGATGGAGCCCTCGGTGACCGACTCGCCCATCTCGGGCAGCGTCACCTTCACCATCGCGTCCACTTTTTTCGTCAATGCTCCCGAAACTCGAAGATGCTCTTGCGCGCCTTCGCGACGGCCCACGAGCAAACCCCGCGCGCGCCGTACAAGTCTGCTACCGAGCGTCGATGCCGGTCACGTGCGCGATCGCGAGGCTGCTTGCGGCGATGGCGACCCACAGAACTGCGCCCAAGGCGAGCGGGCGCAGTCCCGCCTCGCGCATGCGCCGCACGTCGGCGCTAAGGCCGACGCCGGCCAAAGCGACGACGATTGCCGCCCATGCAATGGATTGGATCGCATGCTCCCAGCCGGCCGGAATCGCGCCGAGCGAATGGGCGGCCGCTGCAACGACGAACCACAGAACGAACCACGGAACGATGCTTCGCCATGGAATCGCCGGCTCGTCGCGCGTGCGCGTCGCCAAGCGTTTCCAGGCATAATAAAGCACCATCGGCACGATCAGCAGCGTGCGCGTGAGTTTAACGACCACGCCCGTGTTGCCGGCTTGGGAACCGTAAGCAAACGCAGCCGCCACGACCGACGACGTGTCGTTGATGGCGGTGCCGGCCCAGAGCCCGAATGCCGATTGCGACAGCGCGAGTGCGTGACCGAGCGGCGGGAACGTCAGCACGGCGACGACGTTGAAGAAGAAGACGGTTCCGAGCGCGTAAGCGACGTCTGAGGCGTCGACGTCGATCACGCTCGACAACGCCGCGATCGCCGAACCGCCGCAGATTCCGGTTCCGATCGCGAGCAACCGCCGCAAATCGCGATCGAGTCCGAGCGCGCGACCGCACGCGTACGCCAACGCCAGCACGATGACGAAGGTACCGAGCATCACCGGCAGCGCCGTCACGCCGCCGCGTACGATCTGCCCGAGGCTCAACGTCGCTCCCAGCAGCACGATCGAACACTGGAGGAGCGTCTTCGACACGAACGCCGCGCCGGGCTCGATCGACGCCGGCACGATGCGCAGCGCCGCGATGGCGACGCCGGCAACGATGGAAAAGACCGGAGCCCCGACGATCGGCGCCCATCTTCCGAGCAGCATCGCGAACGCGGCGATAGCCGCGCACGCGAGGATGCCGGGGAGCAGTTTCACTCCCGGCAGTTATAACGTTCGGCTAAAAATATCCGGCTTGGCGCGGAACCGCGTGGATCAAGACGCTGCGTTGAAAATGCGGGCGGCGGTGGCTGAGCACGAAAGCGGCGACGTCGTAGGCCTCGCCGAGCGAGAGCGATCCCGGCGCCGTTCTTCGGCATGTTGTAGCGGACGAAGCCGGTCATGCGATCGATGTGCGCCATGCCGGCACCGGCGTTGAACGAACCGCTGCCCCACAGTGGCGGAAAGGCGCCCTTCACCCCGGCGCCGTCGGCTCGATGGCACTGGACGCACGTGCGCGCGTAGAGGTCCGCACCGTGCGCGACGTCGGGCGAACGTGCGGGCAACGGCTCGATGAAGCGATCCGACGCCTTCACCGGCGTACCCACGGGAATTCCGCGCGAAAGCCACGCGATGTACGCAACCATCGCGATCATCGCCGGACTGCTGTAGCTGGGCGGACGGCCGTTCATGCTGTAGAGAAAACACTCGGCCAGCCGATCCTGGAGCGTGATGATGCGGTGGGCGCGCTTGTTCCACTGCGGAAAGCGTCCGTACGTCCCGACGAAGCTGCCGCCTTTGAGTTTCGTTCCGGCGTCGAGGTGACAGGCGGCGCACGTCATGTTCGCGCGCACGTAGCCCTTCATCAGATGCGGCGTGTCGACGATAATGGCCCGGCCGTACTCGATCGACGCACCAAGCGGTCCAGCCGGCAGTGCGCGCGGATCGTACAACGCTTGCGGGTGTCCGCCGCTCGAACACGCCGCCGCCGCCAGAGCGAATGCCGCAACGAAGAGCCGCACACCCTGCCGTAGTCGCATCCTAAATTTCCGGCGCAATGTACGTATAGCGATATTTTGCCTGCAACACCGCGATGGTCGCCACCATTGCGGGCACCACGAGGGCGCCGGGAATCAAATGCGTCAGCATGTCGTCGGCGACGTCGTCGGCGGACATTCCCGCTGGAGCGAAGCCCTTTTTTACGATGCCGCGCGCCTGCTCTTCGGTGGCGGTGTGGCAGTTGAGGTAGATCAGGCCGCGACGCTGCAGCGTTGCGATCGACGTATCTTGGTACGTGCCCTTATCGTCGTCCGGGTTTGCATTTTCGTCGAACGGGGCGCGCGCCGCAACGAACGTGTTGGTTTGCAATACCGCACCGGCAGCATCGGTGAGATTGAAGTACTCGCCGATCCGGTATTTTTTCCAGACGTAGTCCGTGTAGCCGTACGCCGCAGATGGTCCGTGTGCGGCGAACGCGACGGCGATTCTTCCGGATGGGTATCCGAAACCGAACTGCAGGCCGTTGAACGAATTCTTCACGTTGTTCCACATCGTCGGCCGGAACGCCACCGACTCGTACAGTTGGCGAATGTCCGCGTCGCGGCCAACAGCCGCGTCGAACGCCGCCTCGTCGAAGTCCGCCCGGCGTTCGACGAATCGAGTGCCGCCGGGGACGCCTTGGGCGCCGGCAGTGCCCCCCGCGGCCATCGCGATCGCCGCCGCCGACAAAAAGGTAGTGCGGTTCATGCTCCCCAGTTCCTCGTTTTATTAACTAAAGTCATTTGTTCTCCACGCCCGCGCCAGTTTCCCGCGCGGCGCGCGCTCTAGGACCCCTCCCCCGGCAGGTCAAAGGGCTCCTCCATGGACGGATTCGAGGTAGACCCGACGCGCGCAACCTCACTCGACGTCGGGCGGCGATCGTTCGTCGGCATCGCGGCGGCCGCCACCGCGGGCATCGGCAGCGTCGCCCGCGGGCTCGCGCAGGCGCTCCCGGCGATGGGACAAACCCACGCGCCGCTGGTCCCCGAAGACGATCCAAGCATCGTCACCGACCGTCCCACGCTTACCGTCGACGGCTCGACCGTCGCGTCGTATGCCGCGTGGCCGAAGCAGGCCGATGCAAGAACGCCGTCGGTCGTCGTCGTCATGCACATATGGGGCGTCGACACCTCGATACGCGACGTGGTGCGCCGCTTCGCAGACGCCGGTTTCGCTGCGATCGCGCCGGATTTGTACGCGCGCCACAACGGGCCGATCGGCGACGGCAGCACCGATGTCGCAGCGTTCCGTCCATACGCAAAGCAACTCGATCCCAAACAATACGTCGACGATTTGGGCGCGGCGGCCGGCTGGCTCGCGGCGCGCTTCCCTTCGACCAAGACCGCCATCATGGGATTCTGCATGGGCGGACACATCGCACTCGTGACCGCGGCCGCGACGGGGAAGCGTTTCGCGGCAGTCTGCCCGTTCTACGGCTCGCCGGACGGCGTCGATCCGCACGCGATCCAGATCCCGGTGTGCGGAAGCTACGGCGCGCGCGACACGAGCATTCCGGCGGCCGCAGTGCGCGCCTTCGCCGCGGCACTCACCGTTCCCAACGACATCCGTATCTACGACGAAGCCGGTCACGCGTTCTTCGACGACCAGCGCGCGTCGTACGTTGCGACGGCTGCCGCGGACGCGTGGAAACGCACCATCGCGTTCCTGCAGAAGTATTCGGTCGAGCCGGCATGCTCGTAACCGTCACGCCCATCCTCCTCGCCGCGTTTGGAATAGGCGCCGTCGCCGGCGCAATCGCTGCGTGGCTCTTTTCGCGCGCCGAGATCAGCGGTTTGCGCGCGACGCTGGCCGAGTCCGCGGGGTCGCAGGAGCATGCGATCGAAGCGCTTCTCGAACGCGCCAAGAACGAACTGCGCGATGCAACGGCGCATCGCGCGAGCGAGCGCGTCGGCGAACTCGTCGCGCCCGTAGCGCAGAAGCTGCACGAGTTCGATCGGCTTCTGCAAGAGCTCGAGGCGAGGCGCCAGCACGAAAGCGGCAGCCTGCGCGCGCAGATCGACAATCTGCTCGGACGAGCCGAAAAGCTCGAGAACGCGACGACGAGCCTGACGACGCAGACGTCCACGCTCGTGACCGCGTTGCGCAATCCGGCGTCCCGCGGCAAATGGGGCGAAATGCAGTTGCGCAACGTCGTCGAGAAGGCCGGGATGCTGCCGTACTGCGACTTCTCCGAGCAGCAGACCGTCGCGCTCGAAGAGGCGCGCGGCCGTCCCGACATGACGGTCAATCTTCCCGGCGAGCGATTCGTGTTTGTGGACGCCAAGGCACCGACCGATTCGATGCAGGCGGCGCTCGAAGCGTCCGACGACGAGTCGCGGCGCCGGCTGGTGAAGCAACACGCGCGCGCCTTACGGGATCATGCCGACGCGCTGGCGCGGCGCGGATATCAGACCGCGAAAGGGTCGGCCGACTACGTCGTAATGTTCGTGCCGGGCGAAGCTTTCTTGAACGCCGCCTGTTCCGAGGACCCGGGCTTCATCGAATACGCGCTCGACAAAAACGTTCTGGTCGCGGGACCGCTCTCGCTTATCGGCCTGCTGCGTACGTTCGCAATGGGTTGGCAAGCGCTGCGCCAGGAAGAGAACGCTAAACGCATCGCCAGCATCGGCAAAGTGCTCTACGAACGCGCGCTGAAATTCTCGGAGCACCTGCTCGAACTGCGGCGAGCGCTCGAAAAATCCGTCAATGCCTTCAACGGCGCGGTCGGATCGTACGAAACGAAACTCTTGCCGCAGGGCCGGCGCCTGAAAGACGAAGCTTCATTGGCGGGCGACGATCTTTTCGAGATCCCGCCGATCGACGTCGTGCCTCGCGAGGTTACCGCAATCGACACCGGTCAGTCCCCAAAGCGAATACCGCGTTCGCAGCAGCTCTTTGCCAACGACGACGCCAGCGGCCTATAGGGAAGCGCTACGTTATCCCTGATCGGGTAGCCGTTCTCCGATCAACTCCCGTATCTTGGCGTTGATCGTCTCACATTTCAGAAAAAACGGTGCTTTCGTACAGGTGACGGTTAACGAGCGATCGCCGGCATCGTAGCGCCAGTCGATCGTAAAGCCGGCCTTCGAAAGCGTTCCGGCGTCGGAGTTCAGCGCGATTCCCTCTCGAACGGCGTCGGCTTTCATGGCTTCCCACGTTGCTCGTGAGACTTCCGGAAATACTTGCGGAGGACACGCTGCCATTGCTCAACTCTCCATCTACGGCCAGTCGGTGCCGTTGGTGAACTCGACCCGCGTGACCGCAAAGACGACGCCGGCCGCGTGAAGCAGCGGGGCGGCCGCGACGGCTTGCTGCAACGTCGTGCAGTTATCTCCGTATCCGCGGTGACCGACACCGTCTTGCCATGCTTTGAGATCGCTCCAGCCATGGATGTCGATGCCAGACGTAAACTCCCCGCGACGGTCGAGTTGCAACGTCGCCAGCTCGCGTCCGCGCGCGCCTTCGAGCGAGAAATCGAAGACGACGCGGCGGGCGGTCGTTGTGCCGGTGTTCTTAAAAGAGACGCAGACGATAGCGCCTTTCCCGTCGCGTTTCACGGCGGCGAATCCGCCGAGAACCGCAATCGGCCCCGACGTTGCGCCGAGCGCCGCCGCTGCAAAATCGAGCGACCGGTACGGATTCGGAGTCGGCGACGGAGAGGGTGAGGGCGAGGGCGTAGCGGCGTTACCCCTGACGCTGAGGCCAATCGCCAAAACCGCCAGCGCAGCGAAGATCGCGCGTGACTTCATGCGCCTGCCTTTGGAACCGGCAACGCCGCCTCCTACCGCCGCGCTTTCGCTCGGCTCGTAGATGTGGCTGTCGCTCATGTGCACGAGTGCGGGTCACCGGGTGCGGAAACGGCGGGTGCGACGCCACTTTCATGCCGTTGACTATGCGCAGCCCCCGTCTTGGGTTCGCGAGGAAACCCCTATTTATCCCAATTCGTCGTCAGCTTGGGCCTATTTGTGGTCAGTCGACCAGGCCTTGAGCGCGTTGAGCGTATTTTCCACGTGGAGCGACGGATCGAGGCTCGTATAGGTGTAGACGACGGTGCCGTCGGGCGCGATGACGTACGATGTCCGGTTGGCGTATTGCGGATGTGCGGCGAGCACGGCATCGTACGACTTTTCGACCGTTTGATCGGTATCGGCGGCAACGGGAAACTTACTGCGGCACTCGCTCACCGAGAACCGCTGCAGCGTATCCAGCTGGTCGTGCGAAACGCCGATGACCGTCGCGTTGAGCGCTTTGTACTGGTCGATCGCGTCGGCAAACTCGTGTGCTTCGATGGTGCATCCGCTCGTGAACGCGGCCGGATAGAAGTAGAGCACCACGGGGCCTTTCTTCAGCGCGTCGGCCAGCACGAAGGTGAAGACTTTCCCGCCCTGCAGTCGCCTGCAGCGTGAAGGCGGGCGCCTTCGCGCCGACGGAAAGCGACGCAATCGCGGGAAGCGCGAGCGCCGCAGCGGCGAGCGACAGGACGAGCGGGGTAGCGAGGCGGCGAATCATGAAAACGTTCCTCCAGCGCCACCTACCATAGCACATCGCCGCGCCGAACGCATGAAGGCGTGTTAGGATGAACCGATGGAGCCCGCGGTCCGTCCCGCGACGGTCAACATGCGAATCGTCTGGATCGTCACCTTCGTGCTGCTGATCGTCGTTGCGGGTTGCGTCGCCGCCGGCACGACGCTGGTGATGAGCCTCTTGCACGTGATGGACCGCAGCGACGCGCACGTCTGCGCGCTGGCGGCCGCGCGTCGCAGTCCGCTCGCCGCAGGATTGCTCGGGACGCCGATTACGCAAAAGGGCCTGACCGCCGGATCGTCGTCGTCCGATAACGGCGAGATGCACCAGCGCATCACGTTTACCGTCCAAGGACCGCGCGGAGAGGCGTTCGTCGTCTCCGAAGGCCGGCGTTCGCCGCTCGATTCGCATCTGGTCGTGCGGATGGGGCGCGATCAGCGCAGCGTCACGATCTATTCCGGACCGTTTGCCTGTCCGGAGCTGCGCGCGCGCGCGGGCGCCGTTACACCTTGAAGCGCACGTCGCCGAACTGGTTTGGGTCGTAGTTCGCATCGCCGGGCGGGCGCGGAACGTCTTTCCACCACACGCTGTACATCGCCAGCCATTCGAAGTTCTCGAAGAGATACGGGTTTGCGCGCACCCGCCGGAGTTTCTGCACGAACGGCAGCACGGTGTTCCAACGCGCGCGCAGCATGAATCCAACCGCGTCGACGATCAGCGAAACGTCGAGCACGCGACGCCGAGCCAGCGTTGCAACCGTTTCGACGTATTGAGCGACGATGAGCAGCGCGTTATCGTCGTTCGATCCTTCGAAATTATTGCGCACCGATTCGTCGTCGGGATAGCGGTCGGCGATGTCTTCGAGTTGGGCGAAGGCCGCAACGATCTGCGGATCGGTCAGCTGCCCGATCGCCTCGAGAATTGCCAGCGCGTTGCGTTCGTGCTCGATCTGCTTGTTCTGCCGTGCGAGCAGAAAGGTTGAAAATCCGAGTGCGACGAGCGAAACCACGATCGACGCACCCGTCAGAATGAGGTCGCTGTTCAAAGCCCCATCAGTCGGGCGAGCACGACGCGCTGCACTTCGTTCGTTCCTTCGCCGATCTCGTTGATCTTTTGATCGCGGTACATGCGCGAAATCGGATACTCGTCCATGAACCCGTACCCGCCGTGCACTTGGAGCGCCTCGTTGACCACGCGGTGGGAGAGTTCGCCGGCAAACAGCTTGGCGAAGCATGCCGACTGCACGTAGTCGCGCCCTTGGTCTTTCTCCCAAGCCGCCCGCAGCATCATGAGGCGCGCGTGCTCGATCTCGGTGAGCATGTCGACGAGTTTGAACGAGATCGCCTGAAATTTGCTGATCGGGCGCCCGAAGGCGTACCGTTCCTTGGAGTATTTGAGCGCTTCGTCGTAGGCTCCCAGCGACAACCCGATGGAGAGCGCGGCGACCGAAATGCGGCCGCCGTCGAGCGTCGTCAGGAACTGACGGTATCCTTCGCCGCGCGGTCCGAGCAGGTTCTCCTCGGGCACGGGTGCGTCAGCGAAAGAGAGCTCGCGCGTATCGGAAGCACGCCAACCCATCTTCTGATACTTCTTACTGCGCGTGAACCCGGGAGTGGACTGCGGGACGATGAGATTGGAGATCTCCGGCTTGCCGTCGGGGCGCGTTCCGGTGACGGCCGTAATCGTCGTCCCGCCGCTGATGTCGGTCCCCGAGTTGGTAATGAACGCCTTCGTGCCGTTGACGATCCAGTTACCGTCTTTGAGCACCGCTTTGGTCGAGACGTTGCCCGCGTCGCTTCCGGCGTTGGGTTCGGTCAACCCGAATCCCCAGAGCATCTTGCCCTGCGCGAGCGGCACGAGATAGCGCTCCTTCTGTTCCCGAGTGCCGAAGAGGTAGAACGGCGTCGCGCCGAGCGAGACGTGCGCGGCCATCGTGATCGCGGTCGACGCATCGGCGCGCGCAATCTCCATGACCGCGAGCGCGTAACTGACCGTGTCGCCGCCCGCTCCACCGTACTCCTCGGGAAACGGCAGGCCCATGAACCCCAACTCGCCCATTTTCGCAACCAGCTCGTAGGGGAAGGCCGCGTCGTGGTCCATCTTCTCGGCGCGCGGCTTGACCTCGTGCTCGGCGAACTCGCGGGCCAGGCTCGCAATCGCCCGCTGCTCGTCGGTCAGATCGAAGTTCATGGCAGAGGTATAGGCCCCATGCCGAGGAAAACTCCTCTCGCCGCGATGATATCCCTGCGCAGCGTTTCACTGGTCTACCCGAACGGCGTGCACGCCCTCGACAACGTGAACCTCGAAATCGCAAAAGGCGAGTTCGTTTTTCTCGTCGGTCATTCGGGAACCGGAAAATCGAGCTTGCTCCGCCTGCTCTATCGCGAAGCGCGACCGACGTCGGGTGAGATCACGGTCGACGGCATCCGCGTCGACCGGCTGCGGCGGGTACGAATCCCCGCGCTGCGCCGTCACCTCGGCGTCGTCTTCCAAGATTTCAAGCTGCTCGTCGACAAAACGGTCTGGGAAAACGTGGCGTTCGCGATGCAGGTCACCGGCGCGCACACGCGCGACATCAAGCGCCAAGTTCCGCGCGTCCTCGATCTCGTCGGTCTCTCGCATAAGAGCCGCATGTATCCCAACGAGCTCTCGGGCGGCGAACAACAGCGTAGCGCGATCGCGCGCGCGCTCGTGAACAATCCCAAGATTCTGCTCTGCGACGAACCGACCGGAAATCTCGACCCGTCGACGACGTCGGAGATCATGGAACTGCTTCACCGCATCAATCTCAAGGGCACCACCGTGGTCGTCGCAACGCACAATCAAGCCGTCGTCGATCGCATGCGGCGGCGCGTCATCCGGCTCGACGACGGTCGCATCACCACCGACGAAGAACGAGGATATTACTATCTTGGACTGGGGCAGGGTCAAGTTCTTTCTGGGTGAGGTGCTGCGCAACTTTACGCGCAACGCCGGCATGCAAGTAACCGCGATCGGCACGGTCGCAATTACGATCGTCCTGCTGGGACTCTTCCTCTTCGTGCGAGCCGCGCTGGCAGGCGTCGGCGCGCACCTGCTCGATCAAATCGAAATTTCCGCGTACTTGAAGCAAGACGCCGGCCCGGCACAGGTACGTTCGATCCGCCGGTTCTTCACCGAAGATCCGCGCATCGCGTCCGCCGAGTTCGTTTCGAGGAAGCAAGGTTTGACGGAGCTGCGCGAGCGCACGAAGGGCGTCATCGACACGGCGCTCCTCACCGAAAATCCGCTTCCCGACAAGTTCCGCATCAAAGTGCGCGTCCCCGAGGAAGTGCCCGCCGTTGCCGCCGGCGTCCGGCGGCTCGCCGGCATCGACAACGTGGTCTACGGACAAACCGTGGTTCAACGCCTGCTCAAGCTCGGCGACGTGCTGCGCCGCATCGGCATCGGCGTGATCGCCGTCTTCCTCCTCGTCGCCGGCATGATCATTTCGAATACGATTCGCCTGACCGTCTTCGCGCGCCGGCGCGAGATTGCGATCATGCAACTCGTCGGCGCGACGAACTTATACATCCGCATTCCGTTTATTTGCGAGGGACTTCTCGACGGGTTGGTGGGCGCGCTCATCGCCGTCGGCTTGCTCTGGATCGCCCGCGCCACGATTTGGCCGAGGCTGCTCGAAGCGCTGCCGTGGATTCAACTGAACGTCGTCAGGGTCGGAGCGGGTCCGCTGGTCGCCGAACTCTTCGTCGTGGGCTGCGCGGTCGGCGTCGTCGCGTCCTGGATCTCCGTTGGCCGGCACCTCCATACGTAGCCGGTGGCGCCCGGCCGCCGCGTGCGGCCTGCTGCTCGCACTAGTGCCCGCGCTGGCCGCGAGCAATTCGCAGACGATCCAACAGCGCATCGACGCCCAACGGGCGAAGGCGGCGAAAATTCAATCCGCGCTGCACGTCAAGCGCGCGCAGCTTCACGCCGTGACGGCGCGCTACAACGACTTACAAGCGCAGCTCGGCGAAACGAACGACGCGATTGCGGGCGTGACCGCGCACATCGGGAGCCTCAACGCCCAAACGGCTTCCACTCAGCGCCGGATCGATTGGAATACCGTACAACTCGACGCCGCGCGCGCATCGCTCAAACGCCAAGACGACGCCTTGCACCGGCGGCTGGTCGATATCTACGAAAATGGCGACCTCGGCTACATCAACGTTTTGATGTCCGCGCAGTCATTCAGCGATTTCGTCGAGCGTTGGGAAGATTTACGCCGCCTGATCGCAGCCAATCAACGCACCGTGCGCGCCCGCAAGCAAGCCGAACGGCGCGTTGCTTCGGTCGAAGCGGCGCTCGAAGCCACGCGGTTGCAGCTGCAGCAAGAACAGCAGGCGCAAGTCGAAGCGCGCAATCAGCTCGGCACGCTCGCGGCCGAACGGCAAAACCTGGTGAATCTCACCGGCGCGCAGCGGCACGCCGTCGCGACGCAGGTCGCGCAGATGGAGGACCTCTCCGCGGCGGAAGAGTCGCAGCTCGAGGCCCTCATTCAAGAGCGGCAGCGAGAGCTCGCGGCAGCCCGCCGGGCGGCCGGGATCACGGGCGGTGTGGAACCCTCGGGCGGGCACGGCAGCTTCTCGTGGCCGGTCACGGGAACGATCACCTCGCCCTTCGGCTGGCGTTCCAATCCGTTCGGGGGGTCGCCCGAGTTCCACCAAGGGCTCGACATCGCCGCACCCACGGGAACCGCCGTAACGGCGGCGGCCGGTGGAACCGTTATTATGGCGCAATGGTACGGGGGGTACGGCAACTACGTGTTGATCGATCACGGCGGAGGCTACTCGACGGGATACGGGCATCTTTCGGCGATCTACGTCTCCAACGGCCAAAGCGTGAAGCGGGGACAAGCGATCGGCGCCGTCGGGTCGACCGGCGCGTCGACCGGGCCGCACCTCCATTTTGAAGTAAGAATTGATGGAAAACCCGTAGACCCCGCCCCCCGCCTCCATTAAGACTTAGCGAGTATCCTCCGTTGGAAGAAACCTCTACCTGGGTACGCCAGGTAGTGGAAAGGACGTATGACGCTTCGAATCCGGGCGCTCCTGGCCGCGCTCATCCTCGTCGCCGTGGCCGGCGCCGGCGCGTTTTTCATCGCGCACCGCACGGCTGCCGTGGCTCAACAAAACTACGACGTTGCAACCACCGGCGACGTGCGCGATCTTTTCTCACCGGTTGGATCGGGAAGCGCGCAGGTGGCCGGATTGGCGGTCCGCAAGCTGGAGGAAAGCTACTACAAGCCGGTCGACCCCGACGCGATCGTCGCCGGCGAGCAGAGCGCGCTGCGCGCCTATTTGAAATCGAAGAACGTCGCGAACGTTACGCTGCCGTCCGAAAACGCCGGCGGGAATGCGGCCCAAGACGCCGATCTCGCCGTGAGCCACCTCGCATACGCGCAACTGCACTACGCCGGCAAACTCGGCACGTCGGGCCGTAACGATCTTTCGGAAGCGGCGCTGCACGGCATCATGAACTCGCTGAAAGATCCGTACACCGTCTATCTGTCGGCCCGCGACTATCAGGGGCTGCACGAGTCGCTGAGCGGCGGCAACTTCGGCGGAATCGGCGTTTACATCTATCAACTCAAAGACGGCCGGATCGTCGTGCGCCCGCTCGAACAAATGCCGGCCGCTCGCGCGGGCATGAAGGTCGGCGAAGTCGTTGACACCGTCGGCGGAAAACCGGTGCGCGGGCTCGCGCTCGACCGCGTCGAGGCGTTGATTCGCGGCGTGCCCGGCTCGACCGTTCAAATGACGACGCACCCGTTCAAAGGCGGCGGTCGCGAACACTCGTACGCGATCGTCCGCGAAGTGATCCACGTTCCGTCGGTGCACGCCAAGATGGAAAACGGTATCGAATACGTGCAACTCAGCGATTTCGGCGAAACGTCCGGCGACGAAGTCCGGACGGCGATGCTCGACGGACACGCGAAGGGCGCCAAGGGCTACATTCTCGACTTGCGCGACAACGGCGGCGGCTTCCTCGAAACGGCGGTGCAGATTTCCAGTCTCTTCGTTCCGCAGGGAACGATCGTTTCGACGATCCGGCGCGATGGCCAGCGCACGACGAGCGAGGCACTCGGCACGGCGATTCCCGGTCTGCAGCCGCTGGTGATTCTCGTCAACAAGTACACGGCGAGCGCGTCGGAGATTACCGCCGGCGCACTTCAGGATTATCACTTGGCAACGCTCGTAGGCACGAAAACCTTTGGAAAGGGCGTCGTCCAGAGCATCTACCCGATGCCCGATCAGGGCGCGTTGAAGATCACGACCGCGCGATACGTGACACCGCTCGGACGCGACATCCAGCACCGCGGCATCGAACCCGACGTCGTCGTCAACCAAGACGTCGATCCCGCCCTCATCGACACGCCGGCCGACAAACAACTGGCGGCGGCGAAGGCACGCTTACGCTCTCTTAACCGTTAATTGGAAGATATGAAACGCTTTCTCGCATCCTTCATCGGCGCGTTCTTCGCAACCACGCTGATCGCGTTACCGGCGGCCTCCAGCACGCCCGCGGCTGCGCCGACGCATCTTTCTCCCTCGGACGCCGGCGAAATCGCCGTCGGCTACCAGCATCTCACGAGCGACTTCTACAAACACGTCGAACCGCAGACCGTGTTGAACCAGGTTCGCACGCAGCTGCTGGCGGCGATGCGAACCGCCGGCATTTCGAACGCGTCGCTGCCGGTGATGAAATCCACCGACGCGAGCGGAGCTAACCTTCGCAGCATCGACCGTGAGGTTGAACTGGCGGCCGGCGAGTCGCACGCGAAGTTCACCACCCACGAACTCGCCTATCTGACGCTCGATGCGATGATGCGTTCCGTCGGAGACCGCTACACCGTCTTTCTCACCCCCAAAGAATTCGCCGGACTGAACCAAGATCTCGACGGCGGCGATTTCGGTGGAACCGGCATCGTCATTCAAATCGACGATCAGACGAAATATATTCTGGTCGAAAACGTCGTGCCCGACGGACCCGCCGACAAGGCCGGCATCGAGCAAGACGATCTCATTACGGCGATCGACGGAAAATCCACCAAAGGCCTCTCGGTGCAGCAAGCCAGCGAGAAGCTGCGCGGCAAGGAGGGCACGCCGGTCAGCCTCACCATGCAGCGTGACGGCGCGGCGCTCTCCGCTCCGATTGCCATCGTGCGCGCCAAGATCCACCAACTCAGCGTGTACGAAAAGATGCTCCCGGGCAAAATCGGCTACGTCGAGTTGACGGTCTTCGGCCGCGACACCGGTGCCGAACTCACGCAAGCGCTCACGCGCCTGCAGCAGCAAGGCGCGAAGGCGGTCGTGCTCGACCTGCGCGACAACGGCGGCGGTTATCTGGAAGCGGCCGTCGCGGTCAGTTCCAAATTCATTTCGAGCGGACCGATCGTCTCGGTCGAGTCGCGCGCTTCAAACATTACCACGCTCGAGGCTGACGATACGGCAATCGACCCGCTGCCGCTGGTCGTGCTCGTAAACGGATACACCGCCTCCGCATCCGAGATTACGTCGGGTGCGATCCAGGACAGCGGTGTCGGCACGATCATGGGAACCAAGACCTTCGGGAAAGGCGTCGTCCAGACGATCTATCCGCTACCCGACGGTTCGGCCGTCAAGATCACGACGGCGCGCTATCTCACGCCGCGCAACCGCGACATCAACCATCTCGGCATCACGCCCGACGTCGTCATCGGCGAAAACAAGCATCCGCAGTACGGAACGCCGGCCAAGGACGACCAACTCGAACGCGCGCTTCAGTATCTCAACGAGAAATTAGCCAAATTGAGCGCCGAAAACGGCGCCTAATTAGAAGGGAAGCTCGGATTTAGCTCAACTCGTTGTCAACGAGGGCCTCCTTTACCGTAGTAAACTTCAGCCCTCGTTTCCTAGATTTGAGCGAAATCTGAGCTTCCTTAAGACACAGCCCTTTTACGTGAGTTTTTTCTTGGCGGCCGGCGCGGCCGCTTTTTTCTTTCGCGTCGCCGGCGTTTTCTTTGCCGCGGGTTTTTTCGCCTTAGCCGGCGCTTCGCCGGTTTCCGCAACGGCTTTCTTGCGCGTACGTTTCGGCTTTGCTTCGGCTGCGGGTAACGCCGCGATCGCCACGCTCTGCAGTTTCTTGGGCGCTGCCGCAGGCTCGGCGGCGGTGCGACGGCGCCGTGCGGGTTTGGTTTTCGCAGGCTCTTCGCGAACGGCCGCGAGGCTCGGCGGAGGCGCTTCGACCGCCGGCGCGGCCGGGCGCCTGCGGTCCAGCGCGCGCGACGGTTCGCGCGGAGCCGTCCGGCCGGTCGGGGCGGCGGCGCCGTCGGAACCAACGCGGAAGATGTGGCGGTCGGGCATGGGGCGCTGCGGGAGCGACCCCGTCATCGGCTCGACCCCATCGCCCGCTTGCGATCCGCCACGGCCGCGGCGGCGCCGGCGCCGCCGGTGGCGCTTAGCATCGCCGGCGAGTCCGTCGATCGGTGAAGCCGCGTGAGGCGGTTCGGCATCGCTGCTTTCCACCCGCTCCGGCGCTGCCTTGACGTCGGTGGTCTGAAAGGGCGCGTCGTTTGCGCGTCCGCCCCGCCCCCGGCGCCCGCGGCGGCGGCGGCGGCGTTTGTGCCCGTCGCCCTCCTCGCCCTCGCCGTGGCGGATCTCGCCGCGCGAAATGATGATCGCATCGGCCTGCTCCTCACCGCGCCGCTCCGCCAAGAGCGCTTTGTCCTGCGCCTCCTCTTCCTCGGTTGCGGTGGTGATGCCGATCGGGGGCCGCGCCGACGCGTGATGCGCCGCCTCTTCGGCGAGTTCGCGTAACTGCTTGGCCTGTTCGGCCGCCGTCGGCGCGGCTTTGCCGCGACCGCGCCGGCGTTTCTTCGCCGCCGAAACGCCGGCCGTTACGAGTTCGGCCAGCACGTAATCCTGTTCGTCGTCGACGTCGAGCACGCGAATGCGCGCCGTGTTGCCGGCACTGTTGGCACCGTTCTCCACCTCGACCACGCGGTTGGCGACCACGGCCGCCGCCGACGTCGGATTTGGAAGACGTCCGGGAAGCAGTTCGACGTCGTGCTCGTCGCCAACGCGAACCACTTGGCCCGGCGCCTCGTGGAGGCGTCCGAGGTCGATGCGCGACTTTTCGGGATGCAGCATTGGGTCGACGCGCACGTGGATCGGATGGCCGAGCCGCCGAGCGAGTTCCTCGCACTCGTCCTCGTACCAAAAATCCATCTGCGTCGCCACGGTTGGCGCGACGTAGGCCACGATCTGACCCGCGCCGTTTCCGGAGCTGCGGATGTGGCGGAACGTTTCGATCGCGACCGACTGTGCGGACATCACGCTGCCCATGCCCGAACACGTCGGACACGACCCTCGCAGTTGCGCGCCCAGATCCTTTCCGACGCGCTTGCGCGTGAACTCGAGCAACCCGAGATTCGAAAAGGATTGAATGGTTGCGCGCGTGCGGTCGCGACGCAGGCCGTCTTCCAGCGCTTTGATGACTTTGCTGCGCGACGCTTCCGACGCCATGTCGATAAAGTCGACGACGATGATGCCCCCGATGTCGCGCAGGCGCACTTGACGGGCCAGTTCGCGCGCGGCTTCCAGGTTCGTGGTAAGGATCGTATCTTCGAGATTGCGGCCGCCGGTGAACTTCCCGGAGTTGACGTCGATGACGGTCAACGCTTCGGTGGATTCGATCACGATCGACCCGCCCGAAGGCAGATTGATCTTCGGTTTCATGAGCTTCTGCAGCTCCTCGCCGATGTGGAAATCTTCGAACAGCGACGCGCCGCCGTTATAGTGCTCGACGCGGTCGAGATACTGCGGCCCGAGCAACTGCAGAAAGTCGCGAACCTTGCGGTACTCTTCTTCGTCGTCGATCAGCACGCGCTCGACGTCGGCGGTGATGAAGTCGCGCGCCGCCTTGTAGATGAGGTTCATGTCTTTGTGCAGCAGCGAGGGTGCCGGAGCGCGTTTGTAGGTCTCCAGAATTCCGTGCCACATGCGAATGAGCACGCCGAGATCCGCGATGAGTTCGGCTTCGCTCACGCCCGCGGCCGCGGTTCGCACGACGGTCGCCATGCCTTCGGGACGGATGCGCTTCATCACGCCCTTGAGCCGGTCGCGTTCCTGCGCCGATTCGATCTTGCGCGAGACGCCCGAATACTTGCCGGTCGGCATCAGAATCAAGTAGCGGCCAGGCAGGGAGATGTTCGTCGAAATGCGGGCGCCCTTGAGGCCGCGCGGCTCCTTGACGATTTGGACGAGAATGTCGTCGCCGCGCTTGACTTTCTCGCCGATCGTGAAGCCGCTATGGCCTTGCGTGATCTCGACGTCGCCGATGTTGAGCGGCTGCTTGTTGATGTCGTCGACGTACAGGAAGGCGTTTCGCCCCAGCCCGATGTCGACGAACGCCGCTCCCATTCCGGGCAGCACGTTCTGGACTTTTCCTTTGAAGATCGAGCCGATGACTTTCTCTTCGCGCTCGATGTAGAGTTCGGCGAGATCGCCGTTCTCTAAGATGGCGACCCTGTTTTCCCACGGGTCACTCGAGATCAAAATCTCGGTCGACAAAATTGTCCTCTAGCCGTTCGGATCGCACCGGCGCGCCGGTCTTTTGCAGCCGCTGCGCCGCAACTCGGCGGGGGCAAAAGTCCCCGCGGTCGCGGTTCGCTGCGGGCGACGCTTGGCGTCGCGACGGGCAACCCTAGAAAAAATTTTTTGAAAAAGGCGGTTCCGGCGGGGTCCTTTCCCGCCGGTCCGGAACCGGACCTTCCCACATGAGAACCGTCGGAAGGTGGGCGTTCGTTGCACTCCTCTTCAGTGCGGCCGCCGCATGCAGCCGTGGCCCGGGCCCCTCGCGCATTGCCGACCCCCTACCTGGGCACGCTGCTGGACGACACCCTCGTCGAGGCTTCGACGACGGTCCTCGTGACCAAGCGCGACGTCGTCATCGCCTTGAATTGTGCCCCGCTCGCCGGCGCGATCGCCGCGAACGACGAACCGGCTATCGATCGGGCCGTCGCAGACAAAGCGGTCGCCCGCCTACCGGCCGGCGTGACCATTTACACGCCTCCTTTCTCGGCGCAGAACCCGCGTGCGGCGCCGCTCGTCGTCACCGACGACAAGCACGCCGGGCGGCTCTGCACGCCCAACGCTTACGACGTCGTCAAGCAGTAGCGGCGACGATTAGGCGTTTCCGAGCACGTCGCGGTCGCGCTGGGAGTGAACGTTGAGCAGGATGCCGACCGCGGCGAAGCCGGTGAGGATTGCCGAACCCCCAAACGAGACGAAGGGCAGCGGAATGCCCGTGATCGGCATGATCCCGACCGTCATTCCGACGTTCACGAGGATGTGGAAGAAGAACATCCCCACCAGCCCACCCGCGAGAAGAAACCCGAACCGGTCGCGCGCCGCAAGCAGGCTGCGCACCGCGCCGTAGAGCAGCACGCCGTAAATCGCGAGCAGCCCAATCGCCCCGGCAAAGCCCCATTCTTCTGCGAGCACGGTGAAGATAAAATCGGTGGAGTTTTCCGGCACGAAGTTCAGCTGCGTCTGCGTGCCGTGATATAACCCGCGCCCGAACAACTCGCCGCTTCCTACCGCGATCTTCGACTGATTGAGACTGTAGCCCGAACCGAGCGGGTCGAGCTTCGGATTGAGAAAGACGAAGAGCCGCGCCTTTTGGAACGGTTTGAGGACGGCGTTCGTGCCGATCGCGACGGCGGCCACGAGCAGCACGCCCAACGCGTACACGGCGAAGTCGCCGAGCTTGGGCAAGCCGAGAAAGAGTTGCGCCGTCAGGATCGCGAGCAGCACCAGCGCCGTGCCCAGATCGGGCTGCTTGAGAATCAGCAGCGCGGGAATTGCGACCGTGAGCAGCGGTTTCCAGAGATCTTGCAGCTTATCGTAACGGCCGCGGCAAAGCACCGCGGCCAGCGATATGGCCAGCACGAGTTTGGCCGGCTCCGACGGTTGAAACGTACCGAGCGGTCCCAGCGAGATCCAGCGCTGCGCGCCGAGCGCGCTGTGGCCGCCCCGCAAAATAAAGAGCAGCAACAGCAGGTTGACGACGTAGAGTCCGGGCGCCCAACGCTGCCAGTTGCGGTAATCCACGAGCGAGACGACGACCATGAGCACGACGCCCAAACAGATGTAGAGAATCTGCCGGTGGGCTTCGCCGGCGAACTGCGCGTTGTGCAGGCTCGCCGATCCGATGCAGACGACGCCGATCGCGGTCGCGGCAACGGCCGCGATTGCCAGCGGCCAATTGTAATTCCGTAGGAACCGCCTGGTTCCGGTGCCGAGGGTGAGCGTGGCCACGCGCTACCGTTCGAGCGCGCCGGACGAGCGCCTACGGTGCGGCGGCAGCCGCCGCTTTGGATTTTTTGCGCCGGCGGCGCTTGCGTTTCGCCGGCGTCGCGGGTGGCGTCTCCGCGGACGGCGTCTCCACGGCCGGCGTCTCCGCCGACGGCGTTCCGTGACCGTTCGAAGCGGCAACGCTGACGGCCGCGATGGGTTCCGGCGGCGCGCCGGCCGCCGGCTCGGCCGCGACCGCGTGTCCGTTGGTGCGGTTCACCGCGAGTGATCGGAATGTTCGCGAGCATGGCCAAGCGTCCGGTCTTGCTGCTCGAACGTGACGTCGATTCGCTCGCGGTCGACTTCGACGTAGCGTGAGATCACGTCCACGAGATCGCGTTTCATCGCGTCGATCATCTCGGGCGCGAGTGCCAGATGATCGGTCATCAAAACGAGGCGCAGGCGTTCCTTGGCCGTCGAGCTCGATCCGGACTGACCGAAAAGGCGTTTGAGAAAATCGATCATGCCCGCTTACCTCCGAAGATCGAGCCGATGCGCTCGAGGAGGCTGCGGTTCTCCCGGGGCATCGGCGCGGGAACGTCTTCGCCGGCGACGCGCGCCGCAATCGCGCGATACGCGGCGCCCGTAGGCGCGTCGTCGCGCAGCGCCAGCGGTTCGCCGCGATTGGTCGCGACGATGATTTCCGGCTCGTCGGCGATCACACCGAGCAGCGGGAGCCGCAGAATCGCGTTGACGTCGTCGACCGAAAGCATCTTGCCTTTCTTGACGAGATGCGGACGCAGGCGGTTGATGATGAGTTGCGGCTTGAACGCGTTGCCGAGCAATCCGACGACGCGATCGACGTCGCGAACGGCCGAGACCTCGGGCGTGCAGACGACGATCGCCTCGTCGGCGCCGACGACGGCGTTTTTGAAGCCCAGTTCGATGCCGGCGGGCGAATCGATCAGCACGTAGTCGAAACGTTCGCGCAGACCGTGCGACGAGCGCGCGCATCTTCTCGGTGTCGACGTCTTCTTTTTCGCGCGCCTGCGCCGCGGCCAGCAGACGCAGCGTGGGCGCGTGCTTGTCCGGTACGAGCGCATCGTCGAGCGTCACCTTGCCTTCGAGCACGTCGAGCAGGTGATGCTTGACGCGGCTTTCGAGGCCGAGCACGATGTCGAGATTGCGCAATCCGACGTCGGCATCGACCAGCACGACCGACGCGCCGCGTTGCGCGAGCGCGGTGCCGAGATTGGCGGTCGTCGTCGTCTTGCCGACGCCGCCTTTGCCCGACGTGATGACGATCGCGCGGCCCAGCGCGCGCCGGCTGAGCTTGCGCCGCCGTATCGTCGCGCTCTTGCGGAATGAGAACGTGCATGCTACCCCGCTTTCAGGGCGTCGATCAGACGCCCGAAGAATCCTTGGCCCGCGAAACTCGTGAACGGCACGATCTCGCCCTCGAGCCGGCGTGCGATCTTGTCGTAGATAGTGCGCACGCGGCTGTTCGGGTCGAGCACGACGGGTTCGCCGCGATTGGTCGTGTCGATGATCTCTTCGTCGTCGGGAACGATGCCGAGCAGTTCGACTGCCAGAATTTCGCAGACGTCGTCGACCGAGAGCATGTCGCCGCTGCGCACCATTTCGGCACGCAGGCGGTTGACGATCAGCCGAATCGGCTTTCCGCGATCGTCCAGTTTGCCGACGACGCGGTCGGCGTCGCGAATCGCGCTGACCTCGGGCGTCGTCACGACGATCGCTTCGGCCGCGCCGGCGACCGCGTTGCGAAAGCCCGTTTCGATGCCGGCGGGACAGTCGATCAGCACGTAATCGCTTGTTCGGCCGCACGCTCGACGATCGACGCAAACTGCTCCTCGGAGATCGCATCCTTCTCGCGCGTCTGCGCGGCCGGCAGAATCGAGAGCGACTCGAAGCGTTTGTCTTTGATCAGCGCCTGACGCAGCTGGCAGCGTCCTTCGGCGACTTCGACGAGATCGAAGACGATGCGCTTCTCCAATCCCGAGCACGAGATCGAGATTGCGCAATCCGATGTCGGCGTCGATGAGAATGACGCGCTTGCCGCGCTTGGCGAGCGCGGCACCGAGATTGGCGGTCGTCGTCGTCTTTCCGACGCCGCCTTTGCCGGAGGTGATGACGATCCGCCGCGCGTTCACGAGCCTGCCGCTCCGCGTTCGAAGTCGTCGAGCTTGTCGTAGGGAACGAGGGCGATGCGGCCATCGCGTACGACGGCTGCGTGTGGACGCGGGATGGCCGCCGGCGGGCACTCTTCGGACGCGATATACGTTGCGATGCGAAGCTGCGTCGCGTCGAGGTCGAGCGCGTACACGCGGGCCGCTTCGTCGCCTTGCGCGCCGGCATGCGCGACGCCGGCCAACCGCCCGAAGACGACAACGTCGCCGCTGGCGATCAGTTCGGCGCCGGGATTGACGTCGCCGACGACGACGATGTGTCCGACGTGATGCAGCGCCTGGCCGCCGCGCAGGGTGCCGGAGTGGTAGAGCGTCGGGGGCGGCGCCTCGACCAGGTGTAGAACCGGCGTCTCCGGGACGGACGAAGGCTGCGGCTGCTGTTCCGGCCGGCGGACGCTTGCCTCGCCGCGCCGGCGCCGGTCCGCGATATCGGCGCGGGCTCCCGCGAAATCCGCGACCAGCGAACGGGCGGCCTCCGACAACCCAGCGTCGGAAAGGTCGGCGTCGCGCGGCGTTCGCAGGGCCCGGCGGCGTTCGAGCTCTCCGACCGGGCCGGCGGTTTCATATCGGAGCCCGGTCGCTTCGGCGACCGCCTGCACCGCGCCTGAACCGGCGAGCGCGCGCAGTTCGATGCCTGCATCGGAGAGCAGATCGAGCAAACGCGCAAGCTCACCGGCATGCGGAGCGGAGGCGCCAAAACTCGCGGTCGCCGAGACGCCCCGATAGAAGCCCGGCCGCTCCGCAAGGCGAGCTTGCAATTCGTCGAAGGCCTCGTCGAAATCGCGACCTGCAAGCGCAATTTCGAGGCCTTGTTTCCTGCCGCGTAAGAGTGTCACGAGTCTGTTACGAATACTCCGACGGTACGATGTTCCGCCCCGTTCATAGCGGGTGCGCCCCGCACCCGCCTTCATCCACAAACGACTCGCAAGTTCTTGCCGTTATCCACATGTCGTGCACAGCGGTCACGCTGCAACATCGGCGGCCGCTCCGGAGTACCGTGAGGGAAAGACCATGATTCGCAGACTCGCGTCCGCCGTCGTCCTGATTTCAATGGCGATCGCCGCCGTCCCGGCGCCGGTCAAAGCCATGTCGACCGCCGCCGAAATTCAACTCGGCCAGCAGGAGGACCAGCAGATCGTCGCCGGGAGCGTCATCGAGACGGATCCGCTCCTCAACGCCTACGTCCAAGGCATCGCCGAGAATCTTTGGAATCAGGTCGCCCGCAAAGACGTCCCGTATTCGGTGAAGATCATCAAGGACGACAGCATCAACTCGTTCGCGACGATGGGCGGCTTCGTCTACGTCAACGAGGGGCTGGTCGACTTCGTGCAGTCCGACGACGAACTCGCCAGCGTGGTCGGCCACGAGACCGGCCACATCGAACGCCGTCACGTCATCACGACGCAATCGAAGGCGGAAATCCTCAACATCCTGTTCGGCATCGCGTCGCTCTTCTCGCCGCTCATCTACAACTTCGGCGGACTTGGCCGAGGCGGGCTTCATGGCGAAGATCTCGCGCGAAGACGAGCTGCAAGCCGACCGCTACGGCCTTCAGTTGATGTCGCGCGCCGGATACGATCCGGAGTCGATGGTCACGATGATGGCGCACCTCGCCGTGCTTCAGGACGAGAAGAGCGATCTGGTCACGAAGTATCTCGAGGACCATCCGGATCCGAAGAAGCGCGTGGCGCATCTGATGGGCTATCCCGAACTGGATCCCAAGGACGTGACGCCGACGCAGCAGCTGGTGCAATCCTCGAGCGACGAGGAACGCGCGCGCTACGAATTCGGTTCGATCCGTCTGGCGAACGTCTTGAAGAACGACCCGCAAAATGCCGAGGCGCTGCTGGAGATGGGCCAGTCGGATCTCGCGCTCGGCTTAACGAGCAAGAGCCGGCAGACGCTCGCCGAAGCCGCGCAGCTCGGATCCGCGCAGACGCGCGCCGCAGCCGATCAGCGCATCGCTTCGCTGCGGCAGATGGAAACGCAGCGGGTTACGCTGACGCATCCGAACCTTCCCAAACTGCAGAGCGCGGTGCAGGCGGCGCAGGCCTCGCAAATCGAGGCCGCGACGCAAATCGCGGCGCGGGCGGCAGAAGCCAAGGACCAGTTCAAGGCGATCAACGGCCGCGTGAACTCGCTGCAGTACGAGATTCCCGACTTCAGCCGCATCAACATCCGGCGCGGCTCGCGCGTCGAAGCGATCGTGAAGAATCTGACTTCGATGTCCCGTTCGATCGACAGCGCGCTGCAGGACGCGCGCGCGCCCATCGGCGGCGTCGGCACGCTCGAGCGAGACAAGGAGACCGGGCTGCTCAAGGACGGTTCCGAAATCTACGCCGAGATGCTGGCGCCGTTTGCGACGCCGCCGCTGGGAGCCGACGCATTCGCGATTCTGCCCTCGTATCCGCTGATGCTCAACGAACTCTCGCTCGCCGACGGCGACATGCTCCGCTCGGTCGACGCCGCGCGAGCGTCGCTGACCCAAGCTCGATCAGTCGGTCGGCGACCTCGACGAGTTCTTGAAGCAGCTCGATCACGTGCAAGTGAGCTTCAACGGCGACATCAGTGAGAGCGCGTATGCGTCGCTGCAGCCGGTGATGGAGAAATCGATCGCCGACTTCAACGCCGCAGCATCGTCGGCTTCGCAAGCGTCGCAGCTCTACAACATGGCGCGCACGCGCCAGTTGTCGGCGCGCATCTCACTGCTCGGCCTCGGCACGTCGCCGCAACGCTATTCGACGCTCCAATACGCGCTGCAGCAGCGCTTCGGAATGCCGGGCGTCGACTACCGTACGATGCTGCGCGACGGCTTGACGCCGGGAGACGTGACGCTTGCCACGATCGTTGCGGCCGACGTTAAGAGCACGCCCGAGGCGATTATTGCGGAAGCCAGGAGTTCGAAGCAGACGATGGTCGACGTCGCCAACGCGCACGGCATGCACGCATGGCCGCTCGAAATCTTTACCGGCTTAGTTTATCTCGATTACACCGACGACCCGATGAAGGAACTTCGCCGGGCCGACGGTACCGAAGCCGCCACGCTCCAGGAGTTGGGGCTGTAGAAAGGACCGTCATCCCATGGCCTCCGCGTTAGGCGCGCGTGACATCGTCCGGTTGGTCAAGAAGGGCGTCGACGTTCGCGCCGTTCAGGCGCACGTGCGCAAACCGTTTCGCTTTTTGCTCTGCGGCGATCCCGCGCTGGTTGCCGAAATGCGCGCGCTGCTGCTCTCCGGCCACGACGACGGCAGCGTGCCGCTCGACGCTGCCGCGTGTTTGGAAACGATTGCGGCCAATGCGGCCTTCGCGGTAGCGCCGCGCGACGCTACCGCGGCAATTTTCTTGGGACGTCCGGGCGATCGCAGCGGCGCCGATTTTACGGCGCTGACGTCGTGCGGCGTTCCGGTCTTGGCGCTCACCGTCGATCCCGACGCGCCGCCGAGCGGGCCGCCGTCGCCGCCGGGACGGGGCGCCGTCGCCGAGTATGGCGTTACCGCAATCGCGCGCGAAGCGTTGCGCGGACGCGTTTTTCCGCACTTGGTCGAGTGCGCGCGCGGCACGGAGATCGCGGTCGGACGCCGGTTACCGGTGCTGCGCGAAACCGTCGCCGGCAAACTCTCGCGCGATGCGGCGCGCAACGCGCTGAAGGTATCGCTCGCAAGCGCCGTCGTCGACCATATTCCGGTGGTCGGCTTGGTGCTCGGCGCCTTCGCGTCGGCCGGCGACATGGTCGCGATCACCGGCATTCAAATGATGCTCTTCCTGCATATCGAGGCGGCCTATGGGAAGGATCCCGACTTGCAGCGGCTCTGGCAGCTGCTGCCGGTCGTCGGCAGCGGGTTCGGATGGCGCGCGCTCGCGCGCGAGTTGAGCGGCTTCATTCCAGTCGCCGGCATCGCGATCAAAGGCGCAATTGCCTATGCGGGAACGATCGTCGTCGGCGAGAGCGTCACGTTCTTTCTCGAACACGGCCGCCACATGAGCAGCGGACAGGCCGCGCATCTCTTCGAGCGCACGAAGGACGACGCGTTACGGTTCGCGCGCGAGCTCATTTCGAAAATTCGCTAGCCGAGCGCCGCTACAAACGCTCGAGCAGCGGCTCGTCGCCGAGGCGCTGGAGTTCCGGCGGTACGCGCTCGCGGACTCGGCTCGCCAACTGCGCCGCCAATTCGTGACGGCGCTGCGGCGTGAGCGCGTCGCGCCGATCGAGAAAGCGCCGCACGAGCGCGCGCTCTTCACCTGAGAGGTACCGGGTGGCCCCGTACTCCGGTTCGGCCTGTGCGACGAGACGCTTCGGCATTGCGAGCTGCGCGTCGCGTACCACGATCGTGCCGGCGGCAATGTCGCCCAGACGTTTATTTTCCGGCGACGCGAGCATGCTGATCGCCGAAACGGCGTAAAAGCCCAGACCGAGCTCTCCGACGCGTATCAGGTTGCGAACGAGCGCCGCGCCGACATCGACCGGGTATCCGCCGTCGCGCACCGTCCGGATGCCGAGCGCGCGCTTTCCGGGCGTTTGCCCGTTCCAAAACGTCTCGAAAACGATGAAGTAACCGAAAAAGAGCATGAAAATGACGAAGACGACGATCGCGATGGCGATCGCATCGGTGTATCGCTGCAGCTCGGGGGGGATGGCGTGCTTGGTCGTGTCGATGCGGGACGCAGCCAATCCGAGTCCCGCGACCAGTGCGGCGAAGACGCCGACTTGCAATGCCATGTCGAGGACGAGCGCGAGGAAGCGACTGCCCAAACCGGCCAGCTCGTAACGAAACGCGATGCTCTCGGGAGTGCGGACGTCCACGTTTCGGTCCATGCCCGGCGCTTCGCCGATTCAGGTTTCCTTCATGCCTGTGCCGTACGTTCTCGCGAACTCATCCCGGAGGCAACCATGCGTCAATCAAGGCTTTCGCGCGCTTTGCGCCGCTTCGCCCCCGCGTTTCTTCTCGCGGTCGTGGCGGCTTCCGGCTGTTCTGCAAACGGCAGCGCCGGCTCGTCGCTGCCGAGAGGCTTTTCGCCTGCGGGCTTGGCGCATCGCGCAGGCCACGCGTCGACCGGTCTCGGCGCGATCCTCACGACCGCGAACCACGGCCAAATTTTCGGTTTCGACATCGATCAAAACGGCGGCGACGGCGTGCTCGCGACGGCCGCCAACGTCGAGATGTTCGACCAGGACGACGGACGGATTACCCGATCGATTCCCCAGAAGACGCCGCAGGGAACGACCTATGGCATGGACGGGATCTTCGGACACGACGTCGGCTTAGTCACGCGTTACGTCGTGCCCAAAGGCTCGATCTACGCTCACCGGTATTACAACGTCATCAGTCCGGTAACCAAAGGCAAGTTCGACGCGAAATGGAAGCCGCCGATTCCCGACGTCGACGTGTTGCAGGGCGGCAACAATCAAAGCACGTCGACGAGCGTGCTGTTTGCCATCGAGCTGAAGAATCAGGACAATCCCGACCTCTTCGTCACGAACATCGCCGCCGACACGATCAGCAAGGTGATCCATTTAGACCCCAACGCGTTCGGTCTCGCCGACGGTCCTCAACTAGCTCAATACACGAGCGCCAACGAGGCCGTCATTGCATATTCTCCCGACGGCGGTGCCGTGGGCGGCCGCCCGCCGATCAACGGAATCTTCAATCTTTCGACGGGTCAGGAGACGAAGCTCATCGGCTACAATCTCGGACCGTACCACGCCGGCTACGTCAACGGCTTGGCGGTCGATCCCAACACCGGCATCGCTGCCACCACGACCGAGCTCAACGCCCAAGTCGAATTCTACGACTTGAATAAGAAAGAGGGCATCACCGCGGTGCAGTTGCCCTGCACCGGCAATACCGACCAAACGTTGAGCGGATCGGGAATCGCAGTCGATCCCATCAATAAGCTCTTCCTGGTTTCGGAGCAGTACTATTGCCAGCAGAACCAGGGGAGCGCGATCGTCGTCTACGACGAGCAGGGAAACTTGGTCGAGACGATTACCGGCTTTACGTTCTCAATCGGGGAGCCGGCCGCCGTCCTTAATCCGAGCAAGCGGATGGGGTGGACGTTCGGCCCCCACTTCGATCAGCTGCAACAGTTCTTCTACTAGGAAGGCCTCGTTTATCCCAACTCGTCGTCAGCTCAGGCCTCATTTACCGCAGTAAACCTCGACCCTCGCTTCCTGGATTTGGAATAAATTCACTCTTCCTGATTACGTAGCTTGCGGTTGCGGCTGACTTCCGCTTCCGTTCGTGGTCGTCGAGCTCGAACTGTTTTGCGTGCTCGAACCGTTCGCAGCGTTGCCGTTGGCCGGCTGGGTCACGGTGGTCGTATTCGTCGTTGACGTCGTGCTCCAAGGATGCCAATAGAGCAGTGCGCCGACGACGACGATCACCGCGATGACCAAAATAGCGATTGCGGTCGTGCTTGGTCCCGATCCGTCGCTTACGACGATGTTCCGATCGTCATGCATGCCGTTACCCTCCTCAAGTGGTTCGCCGCACGGCGGATCCGCGCGGCCATTGGCCCATACTGCCCCGCATTTCTCGCATCCAAACCTGAAAGCTCAACCAAGGGGCTTTCGGGTTTCGCGACGAGCGGCCCGGGGTAATCACGGCGCATGAGCGATCAAATAAAGAAAGCCGGCGCCGATTTGCACGACGCCGCAGAAGAAATCAAACACCGGACGGTTGCCGAGGGCGAGCGGTTGAAGCGCGACGCTTTAGGAGACGAACTCACGACCGGAGAAAAGATCGAGTCGGGCGCAAACGAGCTGAAGAACCGGACGCAGGCCGAGATAGACAAAGCCAAACGCGGCCTACGCGACCACACCTGAAGCGACGACGTTAAGCGCCATGCCGATCATCGAAGTCTGCATCGTTCTCGTCGTCGTCGGCGTGCTGCTGTGGCTCGTCAACACGTATATTCCGATGGCCGCCGGCGTTAAGTCGTTACTCAATGCCGTCGTCATCATCTTCCTCATCGTCTGGCTGCTCCGGGTCTTCGGGCTCTGGAACTACATCACGCACCTGCACGCGAGCTGACGCGCGGGCTGATTGAAAACGCTTCCTTCGGCGACATCATTTCGCAAGCGCGTTTGCGGCGACGATGGCGGCCGCCAGCGCGAGTTTGTGGTCCTGGTTCCATGGGGATCCGAGGCTCCTTCGCAGATCGAGGAAGTGTGCGTCGAAGCTGTCGAGCCCCAGCGCGCGGCCGGCTTCGCTACAGACGTTTTTAGGTTCGAACCAATACACGGGTAGAGCGCGCGCCGCCGCCGCCGAGGCCAGGACGTCGCGGTACATCACCCAGTCGGCGACGTTCCGCGCCACTGGATCGTTGATTCGTTCTGCAATCGTCGGCGGAAGCGGCTGGCGTTCGCGAAGGGCTATGCCGAAAACATCGCCGACGTCCTTCGTCACCGCATCGAGCGCGATGGCCGCATACCTCTCAACCGATGCGCGCACGCGTTCCACCAGCGCAACGCCCTCGTCGGACGAGAGCATCTGAGCTTCGTGGTGATGCGGAATCGCCGGCAAGTCGTCATCGACGAGTTCCACACGCCGCCGGTCGAGCAGCGTGCCGTCGCGCGCCGCGGTCACGAGCACGGCCCAACCGCCGTGGTCCGATATCCCGATGACGCCACCACTTTTCGACATCACGATCCCTTTCATCTCACGTAACACAAGGCCAATTCGTCCTCTTGAGCACGCCAATCACGTTTTTATCGGACGGCGGTTGCTAAGGAAATTACCTTGATGATCTCGAGATAAAGGCAGCTGGTTTCAGTGCGCCAACGCACGATGTATCGGGCGCAACCTTCGGATCGGCATAGAACGAAACGATCACTTTTTGTGCACAGGGAGACCAGGGTGAGACGGTGTGCCCGACGCCCGGGATGGCGATGAGCGTTGCGTGGGATAGCCGCGCTGCCGCTGCCTTCGCTCCCGCGAACGACGTCAACGTGTCGAACGTTCCGGAGAGAAGGAGCGTCGGAATGTTGCTGGCAACGGGCTCGTGCATTGATTTCGGGGCGAGGGGAAGTTTCCAGACGTCGCGACAGTCTTCTTGAACGTAAGCCCAGCCGCCGATACCTTCACGTTGCACCGAGGCCGGATAATCCGGGAACGCTTCTCGTCCGGCCGCGGCGAGTTCTCGCGGCGTCCCGAGGTGATCTTCGCGGCAGGTGGTACCGACCGCGAGACCGTCGCCGAGAGCAGGTGCGCCTGGATGATAGGGCGGCGCTCGGCTTGCCCGATCCTTAGCAATCGCCTCGATGGAATCGGTGCGGCCGGCCGCGAGTCCCCCAATTGTATCGGGCGCGGCTTGAAGTGTGGGGATGCCGTACGTTTGGTTGCGCAGCCAATCGATGAGTGCCCCGCCATCGAGCATCACCTTGATGTTCTTGCCGGTGTTGGGGTCGCTGATTGTTGGCGTCAGCGGCTTGGCTTCGAGCTTATTGACCAGTTTGGTAAAAGTCCGCTCGAGATGAGGGTGGGCCGCGTTGCAGGCCGGTTGCGCTTCGCAGGCGTCAAAGAGGTTGTCGAAGCCAGAGCGCGCGTTCCACCAGTTTACCGCGATGCTGTAGCTCGTCGGTAGGACGGAGTCCAGAACGACGCTGCGGATCCCCTCCGGATGCTCGCGCATAAGCGTCTGCGCGGTATACGTGCCGAACGAGTTTCCGTAAACGTTCCACTCGGCAATGCCAAGCACTTTGCGGAGATCGACCAAATCGGCCACGCTCTCGGTCGAATTATAAGCGCTGAGATTGGCGCCGGTGGCCGTGAGTTCGTCTCGGCAGGCTTTGGTTGCAAGCAAGTGGGCACGCTTTGTTGCCTCGGAATAAAACCGAAGGCCAAGTAACTCTCCGGCGAAGTTGTTACTTGCCGCGCAGATCAGCGCCGGCTTTGAGGACCAGGTGCCGCGTTGACTCACGACCCAGATGTCCCGGTCGCGAATAAAGTTCGCCTTGATGATCTGGTCGATTTCAAGCGGAGCAATATCGCCCGGCCCACCTTCAAGGTACAGAACCGGATCGGGCCGCTTTTCCGACGATTGCGCTCGATGTCTTGCGACCATGATCCGAATGGTGCGACCGTTCGGCCTACTGCGATCCTCCGGGACGACAAGATACCCGCAGTCTGCGTTGGCAAGCCATTCTACGCCCCCAATTTTCGAGCACGTCGCCCGCTCGAAGCGTGGCACGGCTGCCGGCCGATCGGCCCGTACGACTTGCGCCGTAACGGATAAACCAAACAGAATGGCGAGCGCCAGGAGATGTCGGCGGTTGATCGTCATGGCTTCTTTCTATATGCACCGAACGCGTTGGCTCGAAAACATTTTCTACCTCCTGCGTTGCAGCAACGTTTTTCGCCGCTTTGCCAACCGAAGGGTCTATGGTTTTCTCGGTAGAGATTGGACTAGGTGCCCCTTTAGCTTGGGGTCCTCGAGCGGTTGAGATTCGAAGATCGGTCGCAGGAATGACGCGAACTCCGGTTCGATTGCCGCGCGCGTTACGGCATTATCGAAAATTGCACGCGTGATCGGCATGCGGGCGACGGGAACGAATGAGGCCATCCAGTTGCGCCAGAAATGATCTCCGACAATCGAATCCTTACGCAGAAAGTACATGTCTTGCAAGTCGTCGATAATATTGCGCACCACGACCGTAGACTCGATGCTCGGGACATCCGGGTACAACTCACGCATTTCCGGATTTGCTTCCAGATACATTGCCATAGTACCGGGATTGCGGATGAGACTCATTCGCGCCTGATACATTCGCTCCGACATCGCTTGCTGCACTTCGAGAGTGGACGCCAGATGTGCCGCGTCTGCTTGCCTACGCGAGTGCAGCGCTTGCGTACGCGCGTACACTAGCGATAACATGCCGATCGCCATACCGGTGGCGCCGAAAATAAGCCCTAAATCCACAACACTTCCCCGATGACGCTATAGCCTGTTTTCGCAAACGTATCCTTTTTTCTCGTGAATGCCTCGGGCCCCTGACCCGTCCGCGCACGGCTGACCGAGCGTGGCCACGATAGAAGCCTTCGAGAGGGACTGGTATTTGGACAGCGGCAACGCCCTGATAAATGCGAGGGTCTTCCTCCGGGGTGGCGGAGAACGTAGGCACGTGGTCGCATTGGCGTTACGAAGATGGATTGAGTTCGTATGAACGTACAAGAACAAATTAAAGAGTATCTTACCAGCCAACCTGAGCCAAAGCGTAGTGATATGCAAGAGTTGCACCACCTCACGCTTCACGTTTTACCAGGTTGTAAATTATGGTTCGACAATGGTAAAAACAGCGAAAACAAGACCGTTAATAACCCTACTATAGGCTATGGATTTCACACCATTAAATACGCTGATGGAAAGACCAGGGACGTGTTTCAAATTGGTTTGAGTGCAAACAAAACCGGAATCTCCGTCTACATCCTCGGTATCAAAGATAAGACACACTTAGCCCAAACGTATGGAAACAAATTAGGCAAGGCGAGCGTGACCGGGTATTGCATTAGGTTCAAAACGCTAAAAGATATAAACATTGATATACTTGAAGCGGCAATACGATATGGGGTAGAGGCGCCGCATTAGTAGATAAGGAGTGCATGCCGTGCACGAAATGGACTCGAACGAAGACCTACGCGCGACGCGCACCCGCTACTACGAGCGGTACGCGTTTCCGCTCTTCAGCCACATCGACTTTCGCGTCAGCGACGCCGATGCCGTGCGACCATTCTACGACGCGCTGATGCCACTGTTCGGTACCGAGCCCACGACGGTGCGCGTCGCGCGCTACGGATATACGCGGCGCTACGGCACCGTCCGGGCAGATTTCTTCAACGTGTTCGAAGACCCGGACGCGCGCCCGACGGCGACGCGCATTGCATTCGCGGCGCCCAGCACCGATTTCGTCGATGAGGTCGCCCGGGTCGTACGCGCGCACGGCGGGCAAAACGTGGACGGTCCCGGGTACTTCGCGCAGCACCATCCGACGTTCTATGCGGTCTTCTTTGAAGATCCGCTGGGCAACCGCCTAGAAGTCTGCCATCACCGCATGGACAAATAGCGTCTAAGATCTACGTCTGGCGTTCATCCGGCGAATGCGGCTTGGGTCGTATTCCTCATATAGCCGCCGGTTCAACCAATTGTTTGCCGTTGACGGTGCCGAACGCTTGATTTCGATGCGATCGCCATCCACTCGTCGCTCTAAAGCGTCGAGTCGTCGTAGCCGTCGACGACGATGAGATCCGTCGTGCTGATCTGTTGACGCAACGCCTTGGCGGGTGCGTATTCGGGCGAGTTCCACCATTCGATGGCTCGTTCAAACGCTTCGAACGTCAGGACGACGATTCGCGTGGGCGCCCACGCCCCTTCTAGCACGGTCATGGTGCCGCCGCGAGCGAGGTAACGGCCTCCGTATTGCGCCACGGTTCGCTGTGCGAGATCCTTGTACGTCTGGTACTTGGCCGGATCGACGGTTGCAACGTTGACGATGACGTAAGCGGCCATACATGTCTCCTAGGATGAATCCGGATCGAATGCGTTAGACGCGGTAACGCCGGGCGGCAAGGCATGATGCACGAACCGGAGCCGTCCAACCTGCTTCACGAAGATCGCCGCGGCTGCGGGGTGCGGAGCGACAGCCGAGAACTAAGGCGCGTGCGGCAATCGGCCTTTATCGAAAAACGTTCGCAATCGTGGGAACGGCTCGATGCGCTCGCAACGAAGGCCGGGAGGAAAGGCGTTCGGGGACTCGGAGCCGGCGACGCCGACGAACTCGGCCGGCTGTATCGCGCCGCGACGAGCGACTTGTCGTATGCCCGCGGACGCGAGTTCGATCCGGCGCTCGTCGAGTACTTGAACCGGCTGGCCGCACGGGCGCACGCGTACGTCTATGGCGGCTCGGCGCAAACCGGCGGCGCACGTATATCCGCCTTCTATCGGGAAACGTTTCCGCGCGAGTTCCGGCGGTCGTTCGCGTACGTCGCGATCTGCACGGCGGTTACCGTCGCCTTCGCCGTCGTCGCCTTCGCCGTCGTACGCGCGCATCCGGCGGCCGCCTACTCGCTGCTTCCGTCGCAACTCGTGCCCGACGAGATACGCAAGAGCCTGCACGACTCGAACTTCGCCTTCGATCACGACTTCGCGCCGGCGATGTCCGCCGCCATCATCACGAATAATATCCGCGTCGCAATTGCCGCCTTTGCGGGTTCGGTCACGCTCGGCGCGCTGACGCTCTACATCATCGCCTACAACGGATTGATGCTCGGCGGCATGGGAGCGCTTTTTACCAACGCCGGCTTCGGTTACGATTTCTGGGCGACGATTGCGCCGCACGGCGCGATCGAGCTCACCGCAATCCAAATCGCCGGCGCCGCCGGACTCCTGATCGCGGCCGGCGTGCTGTATCCCGGACGCTTACGCCGTAAGGAAGCGATCGTGCGTAACGCGCGCCGCGCCGGAACGCTGATCGCCGGCGTCGCATCGATGCTCGTCGTCGCCGGCACCATCGAAGGCTTCATCTCCCCGCAGCGCTGGCCGCCGCAAACGCGCGTAGGGTTCGGCGCGCTGACGGCCGTCGCGCTGGTGCTCTACTTCGGCTTCAGCGGCCGCCATAAAAGAAAGTCCCATAAACAAGGGAGGTCTGACGTATTCCAAATCTAGGAAGCGAGGGTCGAAGTTTGCTACGGCAAATGAGACCCGAGGTGACAACGAGTTGGGATACGTCAGGCCTCCCTTACAAAAGTCCGCGTTGTTTGATGCGCAGATACTCGTCAATCAGCGCGGTCGTCAGTTTTTCCGCGGGCACGTCGATGACGACGACGCCCATGCGGCCGAGCAGCGCGGCCGCGGTGCGGCGCTCCTCGGCGAGTCCGACCGCAACGCCCGCGCGAAAAGCCCCGCCCACGTCGCGAGGCTCTTCGGCGAGTGCGGCGTTGACGGCGGCATCGTTCATGAAGACGCAGGCGAGCAAGTGGTGGCGTGCGACCGACGCGAGTTCGGCCAGCAGCGCGCTCTGCGAAACCGGATCGATGACGTCGGTGAGAAAGAGCACGAGCGAGCGTTTGTGCAGGTGCGAGCGCAGGTAGAAGAACGCGCGCGCATAGTCGGATTCTTCGAAGCGCGGCTCGAGATCGTACAGCAGCTCGGCAACGGCCGCGGCCGAGGATCGCGTCGAACGCGGCGCCGCCGCCGCGAGAATTTCGCCGGCAAACGCGACCACGCCGACGCGGTCGCTCGCCAAGCCGGCAATGGCGGCGACCGAAAGCGCCGCCGTCACCGCGTAGTCGAACTTGCGCAGTTTGGCGCCGATGCGCGGCGTCATGAGGCGTCCGCAATCGAGCACGAGCATTACGTTCTGGCTGCGCTCGACCTCGTGATGCGCGACCATGAGTTTGCCGCGCCGCGCCGTCACCTTCCAATCGATCGCACGGAACGCATCGCCGTCGGCGTATTCGCGCAGTGATTCGAACTCGGTACCCGTGCCGCGCAGCCGCATCTTTCGCAGTCCGGCTTCGATCGTGCGGTTGCGCACGTGTAGCGAGCCGTAACGCTCGACTGCCGAGAGATCGGGAAAGACGCGGAAGGGCTCTGCCGCCGCGACCGCCATGCGCCGGCGAATGAGGCCGAGCGCGTTTTCGTACCAGACGAACAGCGTGCCGAACTCGTCGGGGCCGCGCGCGACCGGCGTAACCGTACGGGACACCTCGACGCTCGAACGCGGCGGCACGCCAACGACCGTGTCGTCTTCGCCCCACTGCAGCGTGCGCACCGGCGTCTCGACGATGCCCACACGAATAGAGCGCGCACAACGATTCACCACCCGATACGCAACGTCGAGTGTCACCCGTAACGCGAGATGGTCGCCCGCGACGCGCACGACGCCGATATCCGCATTCCGCGGACCCCACGCCGCGTCGACAACGGCTGCCGCGACGAGCGCGACGACGCCCGCATACGCGACGGCAATCAGCGCCGGCAGCCCGGGAGAACACGCGAAGAGCAGCGCAATCGCGCCGAGCAGATAGAAGAATCGCGGCGTCGGCCACCCCGGCAGCCACACCCGCGGCCGCAAGCGCGCGCCGCTAGCGTCCCTACGTTTCGGGGCCACGCGGCACCGGCACCGTCGCGAGGATGCCGCGCAATACTTCGACCGCGGAGATGCCTTCGATCTCCGCATCGGGTGCCACGATGAGCCGGTGCGGCAAGACGGCGGACGCGACGTCCTTGACGTCGTCGGGCGTCGCAAAATCGCGGCCCGCGATTGCCGCAGCCGCCTGCGATGCGAGCAGCAGCGCTACGCCGGCGCGCGGCGAAGCTCCGAGCGTTAAGCGCTGATGGTTGCGCGTCGCCGCGACGATTGCGTACACGTACTCGCACACGCCGTTCGACAGATGCACCTCGCGAATGGCGCGCTGGGCCTCGAGCACTTCGTTCGCGGTCGTGATGGGAACGATTCCCGACGATGCGAGCGCATGCGCGTCGAAGCCGCCGGCAACGCGTTGCAGAAGTTCGAGCTCGCGCGCGGGCGCCGGATACGAAGGCGCAATCTTTACCATGAAGCGGTCGAGCTGCGCCTCCGGCAGCGGATACGTTCCTTCGTACTCGATGGGGTTTTGCGTCGCGCAGAGCAAGAACGGAGACGGCAGCGCGTGTGCGACGCCGTCGATCGTCACGAAGCCCTCCTCCATCGCTTCGAGGAGGGCGGCTTGCGTCTTGGGCGGCGTGCGGTTGACCTCGTCGGCCAGCACGACGTTGGCAACGATCGGTCCGAGACGAGTCGTGAACTCGGCGGTCTTCGGATTGAATACGGTCGTGCCGACGACGTCGGCAGGCATGAGATCCGGCGTGAACTGAATGCGCCGAAACTCCAAACCCAGCAGCGCGGCGAACGCGCGCACCGCCAGCGTCTTGCCCGTCCCGGGAACGCCTTCGATCAAGACGTGACCGCGCGCGAGCAGCGCGACCGTCAAATTGAAAGCGGTCCCTCGCGCGTCGACGACGACGCGTTCCATCCCCTGCGCGATGCGCTCTGCCAAGTTTCCGACGACGTTCATCCCCACTCCTTACGCAAGCGGAACGCAATAGAGGCCGCCGCGAGCAGCGACGATTCCGACGGTCGCCCGAGGCCGCGCAATCGTTCGAGTTCGGCAAGTGCGCTGCGCGTCTCGGGATCGTCGCGGCCGCGAGCCCGGCGTGCGGAATCTTCGGCAAAGCGCGCGACGAGCGCCGCAGAGCCGCGTGCGCGCCGCAACAGCGCCGCCATGGCGGTAACGTAGGCCGACGAATCGCGATCGGCTGCAGCGGCCGCAGGCAACGGCGGTGCGAACGGAACGTTGGCGCCGATCAATCCGAGCACGACGATGCCCACGACCATCCAAAATGCCGCGCGCACGGGCTCCGGCATGACCTGCCAAAAACCGAGATCGTCGTCGTACCCGTGCACGTATTCGTCGAATGCTACCGCACCGTGTCCGGCAACGGCGTCGTACGCGAACGCCGCATTGTCGGCGTCGTGCAGCCTGGCGTTGCTGAATATGCCGGGCGCCGTGACGGCAATGACGTCGCCTTTACCGTAGCGATACCAAACGGCGACGATGCCGCGTGCGTTTGCCAGTAGCGGTATGCCGCGACGCAACGCGAAAGGGAACACCGCTTCGACCGGCGCTCCGACGCGCGTAACGCCGGCCGTGTAACGATTGCGGGCGATCGCGAGCGCGCCATAGGCGCTCGCCGGCGTGCTGATGCCCACACCCGGGGCGACGTCATCCGCTCCGGCGAAATCGGTATCGAGCGCCACGAGGCGTCCGCCGCCGGCGACAAATCGCTTCAACGCAGACGCGTCGCGAGCGTTCAATCCTCGGGCAGCGGAATCGCCGGCATAACTCGAAACGACCAGCGTTCCGATGCCGGAATCGAGCAATGCCAGCGGATGCTGGAAGCGCCGCAGCGGCACGCCGGCATCGAGCAGCACGCCGTAGAGGGCGCGATAGCCGCGCATTCCGGTATCGTAGGTGGAGTACGTCGAGGGTGCCGCGCCGCTTTGCACGCGTTCGCGTTCGAACGCAATCAGCGCCAGCGCGGCGACGCCGATCGCCAACACGGCAAATTCGACGCGGCGGTTCGTCACGCGGACGGCTCGCCTGCGAGCCGGAGATACGAGCTCCGCGCGCGCTCCCACTCCCCGCTCGCGAGCGCGCGCTCCGCATACGTACCGGCGACGAACGCGGATGCGACGTCATCGAACGGGGCAACGAGCCTGCCGTCCTCCGTGCGCAGCGTCCGGCGCAGATCCCCGACGGTTGCGCTGCGGTCGTCGCTCACGACGCCGCGTGCGGAAAGCGACGCTAACGCGGCAGCAAACAGCCCTGCCGACGCGCGCGCGTAGTCGCCGTCGCGAGCCCACGCGCACGCCGCCGCATAGAGCTCGGATGCGTCGCGCGGCGTTTCAATCCGCAGCGCGCGACCCGCAGCGCGCCGTTCGATCGCCAAGCCGGAGAGCAAACGAAACGCCACGACGAGCAGTACGAGTGCGACCAGCGCCATCAACGCGTCGCCGGCGACCACCGCGCCCCGCGTGCTCAAGTGCACGCGTCCGAACGCGGCGCGCCAGAGATCGTTCCAGCGGTCGCGCACCCATTGCCAGAACTCCAGCCACAGCGACGGGCGCGCCACCGCCGCGCGTTCGGCTGCAAGCCGATAGCGTCCGCGGATCGAGAGTTCGGCGGCCACCAAACGTTTGAGATCGGCCGGCGGTTGCGCGCCGGCGTTGGACTGGAGCGCGTGCGGCGAACGGTGGCTGGCGGCGGCCCATCGCGCCACCAGCGCGCTGCGTGTCGGCTCGTCATTCGCCGGCGCGCGCGCCGGCAGCAGCACCGCCGCCGCGCACGCTGCGGCGGCAGCGGCGGCGTGGCGGCAGCGTTGCGATATCACGCGACGGCGGGAGTCGCAGCGATGCGTTCGATCTCCGCTTCGAGATCGTAACCCTCTCGCCGGATACGGACGTCGAAATAGTAGACGCCGACGAGGACGATCGAAAACGGAGCGATCGCCGCGCGCAATAGCGCCGAGACGATGACCTCAACGGCCACGGCGTGCGCGAACAGCGCGAGGAGCGCCACCGCCGACACCACCATCGATCCACCAAAGATCACGGCGAACGCTGCGAGCGCAAACACCAGCGCTCTCCCGAGTTCTTTGCGGGCAAAAACCCGGCCGAATCCCGACGCGATCGCTGCCATCGGACCGGCGTTTTCGATCGCGACGGCATTCATGGCGAAAGCGAGCGCGATGAAGACCAGTGCGAGCGCGAGCAGAAACGCCAACGCCAGCAGCAGCAGCACGACGAAGGCGACGATCGCCAGCACGATCGACGCCCGCGCCAGCAGCGCCGCGACGACGCCCGCCGCTACCAGCACGATGAAAAATGCGACGTACCACGCGACGAAGACGGCCACCGCAACGAGTTGCGTGAGTAGAATCGCGCCCCAGTGCGGCAGCACGCTGCGATAACACGCGCCGAACTCGACGGGACGGCCTCCGTAGAGCCGCGCGACGCCGAAGGCGACCGCAACGAAGACGAACGGCCAGAGCGCGTAGTACAACAGCGCGACGGCCACAATCGCCGCAATCTCACCGGGCGATGAAAACAGGCTCGCCAGCGCCGGCTGCGGCGCGTTCGGATGCGTAAAGACGCGAATCATCTGATCGAACTGCGCCAACTGGCTTGAATCTAAAACGTATTGAATCACGGCCAACGGCACGATCAACACGAGTACGATAGCGAGGAACGGCCAAAAGTTACGGACGTACAGCGTAATGGCCCGGTCGAAAATCTCGCCGAAGCCGAGCGGGCGCAGGTCCATCGCGCGGCACTTCCGGCAGGGGCGGCCAAAAACCCCCGGGTAAAAGGAGCAACGTGGTCATCGGAACGCTCGCCGCCATCTGGCGATACCCGGTGAAAAGCCTGCGCGGCGAATCGCTGACCGGCGCCGAGGTCACCGGTTCCGGGATCGCGGGCGATCGCACCGCCGCACTTTTCGTCACGCGCGGTCACGCGCGCGCTGGGAAACCGTATCGCGGCAAAGAGCACGACCGGCTGCATCTCACCGCGGATACCGAGGAAGCGCGCGCCCTCGGCGCCGCGCGCGGCGTCGAGCTCGAGCGGCACAACGACGGGCGATTTTTCGATACCGCGCCGATCTCGCTTATCGTGGATCGTTGGCTCGAGGAGTTGGCCGCGTTGCTCGGCCGGCCGGTCGAGCCCGAACGCTTCCGGCCGAATTTTCTCGTGCGCGCCGATGCCGCGTTCGACGCCGGAGAAGCGGCGCTCACCGGCACGCACCTGCAGCTTGGAGACGTGCGCCTGCGCGTCCTCAAGCCGATCGAACGCTGCGTCGTCACGACCTACGATCCGCGCGGGGGCTCGTCGGATCCCAACGTGCTGCGCCTCGTCACTCAGAAGCGCAACACGTGGATGGGAATTCTATGCGACGTCGTGCATCCGGCAACGGTGCGCGTCGGCGACACGCTCCTCTCCTCGCCGTAGCCCCGATTCGGGGCACTCTCGCGCTCGTGGAATCGCAGCGCGGATTTAGCCTCGTCGAAACGATCGTCGCGGCGGCCATCGCACTGTCGCTCGCGCTGCAGCTGCTTGCGATGACGCACGCAACCGCGCTCGGAGCGCGCCGGCTCGACGGCCGGCTGCGGGCGCGCGGCTCCGCCGACCGGCTCGAAGAACGTCTCGTCGCAGACGCTGCGACTGCCTGGTCCGTCTTCGTTCCGGACGCCGGCGTCGACGGCCGGCCGAACGTCGACGGACACGAACTCGACTTCGTCACCGAGGACGGGTCGCACGTTGCGTCGTGGTGGGCATACGCGTTCGACGCCGTCTCCGGACGCGTAACGCGCTATGCCTACGTTCCGGGTAAAACGGCCGTGGCCGGTGAGTCCTACGATCATCTCACCGGCTTGCGCGCGCAGGCGCACCCGGTTGCCGACGTCGGAAAACGCTCGAGCGGCGTCTACGATCCACTCTTCGCGCGGGCCTCCGCAACCGACGTCGAGGTGGATTTCGGATGGAATCCGGCGGCCACCGGCGGCAATCGCGTCGTGGCGGTGCGTCTGACCGGCGACGGCGTCGACCGCACGCTGATGCTGTCGCCCGCGACGGCGCCCAGCCGCTTCACCGTCGTCGTGAAGTACACGCCGGCTCCGGCATCGCGTTGAATGCGTCCGGCTCCGCTCGGCACGACGTGGTGTTAGAGCGTCGTGCGGCCTTCGAACGCTTTCGCCAGCGTGATTTCATCGGCGTAATCCAGGTCGCCGCCGATCGGCAAACCGTAGGCGAGGCGAGTCACCACGACGCCCAGCGGCGAGATGAGGCGCGACAAGTAGAGTGCGGTCGCTTCGCCCTCGGCATTCGGATTGGTCGCCAAAATGATTTCGCGCGGCTCTTCGCGACCGATGCGCTCGATCAATTCCTTGACGCGCAGCTGAGCCGGGCCGATGCCGTCCATCGGCGATATCAAACCGCCGAGCACGTGATACCGTCCCTTGAACGCGCCCGTGCGCTCGACCGCGTAGACATCTTTCGCTTCGGCGACGACGCAAACGGCGCTCGCGTCGCGGCGCTCGTCGTTGCAGATCGGGCACGGATCGTTTTCGGTCAGCGAAAAGCACACCGAACAGAAACGCACGCGATCTTTCACGGCGACGATGGCTTCTGCGAGCGCTTGCGCTTCGTGACGCGGACGGTTGAGCAAATAGAAGACCAGCCGTGCGGCGGTCTTCGGGCCGATGGTGGGAAGCTTGCTGAACTCGTTGATGAGGGCCGCGACCGGGCCGGCAATGGAACCGGAACTCGGCATTCCGGAGGTTACGAAAATCCCGGGATGCGCATGCCGCCGGTCAGCGAGGCCATTCGCTTTTGCGACGTCTCGGTCGATTTCGAGAGCGCGTCGTTCATCGCGACGACGACCAAGTCTTCGAGCGTTTCGAGATCGTCGGGGTCGACGGCGTCTTTCGCGATGCGCACCGACTTCACGCGCTGATCGCACGTCGCTTCCACCGTCACCAGACCGCCCGCGGCGGTGCCGGTCACAAGCGTCGTGGCGAGTTCTTCCTGCGCCTTCGTCATTTCGGCTTGCATCTTTTTGACTTGCGCCATCAGTTGAGCTTGATTCATCGTTCGCGTATCCGTTCGCTGGCGTAGTTGAAGAGCGCTTCGGCATCGTCGTGGGCGCCGTCGGCGGTCACGGATGCGACGCCGCCCGGCGCCGTGCCTTTCGCTTTCGGAGCCGAGACGCCGGCACGGACGGCGACCCGCACCGGAGTTCCCAGCACGTCGGCGGCGGCGGCTTCGATCAGCGCGACGCGTTCGCGAACGACGGCCGTATCGACCGGGCTGCGCGCCGAAAGCACGATCGCGTTGCCGTCGAGCTGCTCGATCGTCGCGCCGGAAAGCGCCGCCTTCAGGGGATGGTATTCGCTGGCGGCTTTACTGCAGATGCTCGTCCAAGCCGCGCGCACTTTGTTCAGCGAAATTCGCGGCGCCGGACCCGAGGCGGCCGTTGAGGCGACGTCGCGAGCCGCCTTCGACGGTGTGCCGGCAACCGGCGCAGCGGCGGGCCCCTGCGCAGCCTCTTCGAGAGCGGCCACGCGGGCTGCAATGCCGTCGAGGCTCGTATCCTCCGCCGTCAGGATGAGGCGTAGCAGCGTCGTCTCCAACTCCAGGCGCGGATTGCCGCCGGTGCGCGCGAGTGAAAGCGATTCGGTGAGCCCCCGCAGCGCACGAACGAGCACGGCCATCGGAACGCTTCCGGCGCGCTCCCGCGCGCGTTGGGCGTCTTCCGGCGCGAGGTCGCGCGCCAGCAGTTCGGGATCGACGCGCGCCACGAGGAGATTGCGAAATGCAGCGACGAGCGCGCGGATGAGCGTGACCATATCGGTTCCGGCATCGGAGGACTCTTCGATGGTGGCCAGCGCGGCCGCCGGGTCGCGCGCGACGGTCGCGTCGAGCAGGCGGTTTGCCACGTCGCGGCCGGTCGCGCCGAACGCGAGGTCGAGCGTCGGTATGGCGATCGTCTCGCCGCCGGAAAACGCCGCGGCCTGCTCGAGCATCGTCAATGCGTCGCGGAGTCCGCCGTCGGCCCGGTAGGCGATTGCCGCGAGCGCCGCCGGCTCCGCGGCGATACCCTCGGCGCCCGCAATTTGCCCGAGCCTCTCGATCATCACCGGTATCGCAATGCGCCGAAACGCGTATCGCTGACAGCGCGAAAGAATCGTCAGCGGCAGACGTTCGGGCTCGGTCGTGGCGAGGATGAAGACCGCGTGCGCGGGCGGCTCTTCGAGCGTCTTCAGAAAAGCGTTGGCGCCTTCTTTCGTGAGCATGTGCGCTTCGTCGATGATGTAGACTTTCATCCGCATGCTCGCGGGCGCGAATTTGACGGCGTCGCGCAGCGCGCGTATCTCGTCGATGCCGCGGTTGCTTGCCGCGTCGATTTCCAATACGTCCAGCGCCGTTCCGGCGATCATCGCTCGACAATTCTCGCAGGTGTTGTCCGGCGTCGCGGTGGGACCGTTGACGCAGTTAATGCAACGCGCCAGAATTTTGGCCGCCGACGTTTTTCCGGAACCCCTCGGTCCGGAAAACAGGTACGCGTGGGCCAGCTTGCCGCCTTCGATCGCGGTGGTTAGCGTCCGAACGACGGCGTCTTGTCCGACGAGATCTGCGAACGAAAGAGGACGCCAGGTCCGGTAGAGCGACACACTGCAATCTTACGAGGAGGGTTTGGGCGAGCCTGCCGGCGGGTAGGCTGAAACGGTCCGGTTCCGGACGGGTTTAGAGAGGTTGGCTGGAGCGCCGCAATAGCGCTTCGGCGTTTCCGGTTACGAAGGGAACCGTCCATTGGCTTTTGGAGACCTGCGCGCGGCCTTGCGGAAACACTTCGGTTTCGAAGCGTTCTATCCGGGCCAAGAAGAGGTCATTTCGCGCGTCCTGCAAGAGCAGGATACATTGGCTATTCTTGCCACCGGCGCGGGCAAGAGCCTCACGTATCAGCTGTCGGCGCTGTTGCTCGAAGGCACCACCGTCGTCGTCAGCCCCTTGATTGCGTTGATGAAAGATCAGCTCGACGTTCTGCGCGAGCGCGGCATTCGCGGTGCGATTGCATTGAACTCGACGCTATCGGAAGAACAGGAAGCGCGTGCGCGCGAACGGATAGCGTCCGGTAAGATCAAGATCGCGTACACGACGCCCGAAAAGCTCGAAGACGAAAGCTTTTTGCGCCTCCTCCAGTCGATCCAAGTCCCGCTTTTCGTCGTCGACGAAGCGCACTGCATCAGTCAATGGGGACACGATTTTCGCCCGGCGTATCTCGCGCTCGGCGGCGCCATCAACAAGTTGGGCAAGCCGACGGTGCTGGCCCTCACCGCCACCGCGACGCCGTCGGTACGCGAAGATATTCTGCATCAACTCGGCATCGAGCACGTGAAGCCGATCGTCCGCGGCTTCGATCGTCCGAATCTCGTCTACGAGGCCTGCAAGGCGCACAAGGCCGTCGACAAGATGAAGATTCTCACGTCGCTCTTCACCGGTCCCAACGCCCTCGAAGGCACCGGCATCATTTACACGGCGACGATCAAAAACGCGCTCGAGGTTCAACACCACCTGACGCACGAGCTCAACGTGCCCGCGGCCGTCTATCACTCGAAACTGCATAAAGAAGACCGCACGTCGGTGCAAAATCTCTTCATGAGTGAAGCGATTCGCGCGGTCGTCGCGACCAATGCGTTCGGACTGGGCATCGATAAATCGAACATTCGTTTCGTCGTGCACTACGACCTCACGGGTTCGCTCGAAGCCTATACGCAAGAAGCCGGTCGCGCCGGAAGAGACGGGCTGCCGTCGCGCTGCATTCTGATCTATCGCATGAGCGACACGCGCGTGCAAAGTTACTTCTTGACGGGAAAGTATCCCGACATCGAAGAGGTGCAGCGCGTCTTCGGGACGATCGAGGTGTTCGGCGATCAAGCCGACGGCGTTTCGATGGCCGATCTGCGCAAGATCCTGCAGCTTCCGCTCACCAAGCTGCGCGTAATTCTCGCGCTGCTCAAGAAATCGGGCTATCTCGAAATCGTCAAAAAATCGGCGTACGGTTTGACCGAAGCGGTGCGCAAGAACCGCGAACTCGTGTTGAGCCTAGCCAACTACGAGACGAAAAAATCATACGACCAGAGCAAACTCGCGATGATGCTGCAGTACGCGGAGACGACCTCGTGCCGCCGGCGATTCATTCTCAACTATTTCGGCGAAGACTTCGACCGTTCGAACTGCGGTGCGTGCGACAACTGCCTGCGAGCGGCCGTTGGGAGGGTCGACGAGGGAGCGGCCACCGGAGGGTTCAAAATCTCCGACGTGGTGCAGCACCCCAAGTTCGGCATGGGAACGGTGGAACGCGCGGAGCGGGATTTGGTGACGGTGCTCTTTCCGAGCTGCGGCTACAAGACGCTGCTGGCATCGGCCGTCCACCGCTCCGGCAAAATTGCTTCCTAGCGAGACCGTCTCTCGCTCCTTCGCGGCGCTGACGCTGCTGGCGGCGTGCCTGACGGCTCCCGCCCCGGCGCAGACGCCCGCGTCTCCTACGCCCTCGCCGGCCGCGGCCCCGTCTCCCGGCGCATCGACGTCACCGGCCGCCTCGACCTCTCCCTCCCTTCCCGGAACGGCGTCGCCGACGCCGCCGCCGATTACGGTCGAGCCGGCGAGCGCGACGGTTCCGGTGGGTGGTTCGGCCCGCGTCGTGGTCGGGTCGGCAATCGCGCCGATTACCGTCGTCGCGCGCGACCCCGCGGTCGTCGAGGCGGCGGTCGATCAATCGTCGTCGGCGATTGCGCTCTCGGGAAAGAAGCCGGGAACGACCGTCGTCACGGTCTCCGACGCGCGCGGCCTCACGCGCGACGTCCAGGTGCGCGTCGCATACTATGCCGGAAGCACGGCCGCACAGACGACGCTCTCGATCACCGGCGATCCCGCATCGGCCGATTTCGTCCGCCAAGAGGTCGTGGCCGCGGTCGTTCGCGCGACCCAAGCGCGTCCGGGCGCACAGGTCGTCGTCTCCGCCGACGACGTCCGGTTCGCGGGCACGCTCGCGCAGGATCGCGTCGCCGCCGTCAACGTTCCGGTGCTCGTTCAAGGAACGGATTACATCGAAGTCGATGCGACGACGCGCGTCGACGTCCGCAACGTCGCCGCACCGCGCATTTCGCCCGGTTCCCTCATGGTGAGCGACTATCCCGAACGGCTCGAGGAAAACGGAACGCTCTTCACCGCGGATCTGCGCAGCGAACAGCCTTCGCGCTTTCTCTATTTTCATTACAATCCGCCGGGTCAGCCGACGCGGCGCGTCGTTCTGCGCGTCGACAACACGTCGCCCGAGCCGGCAAACGTGCAGTTCATCAGCGGACTCGGCGGTCCGACTGCCAACGAAATGGAGGCGGGACACACGGCGACGCGCGCCTTCTTGATCAACGTCGTGCAGAATCAGGGACGGCTGATCACGATTCCCGGAAACTCGTCGCTGAACATCTCCCAACAGAGTCTCCCGCCGGGGACGATCGTATGCAACCTGCTGCAGCTGCGCGCCCTCTCGGGAAACGGCAGCGTACATTTGACGCTGACGTCGCAGCCCGCCGAGGGCGATGTCGCCGTCGCAGCCGGCGGAGCGCTGTTGGAAGCCGAGCACAAGCACGCGCGCGGCATCTATCCGATCCCGGAGTTTTACTACGCGGCGCAGTGGAACGTCAACGACGACTACCTCGAGGTTCCCATCGGTCAGATTCCGCTGCCCAACGATCTCCAAGGCCAAGCATTGGCGGGAGATTACGGCGTGCTGCAGTCGTTCGTGGTCACTTTACACAATCCAGGCTCGACGCCGCAGGCGGTCGCCATCTACGAAAACCCGCGCGGCGGACGCGCGACCGGAACCTACATCATCGACGGCGTCCTCGTGCAGTCGCATCAGGTCACCGCGTTTTCACGCTACAAGATTCGGCAGTACCTCATCCCGGCGCGCGGATTCGTGCGCGTCACGATCGTGACGATGCCCGAGGCCGGCTCGAGCTACCCGCTGCGGTTGATCTTCGCACCGGACGACGGCAGCGTCGCGCCGGGAGCGCCCGGTTCGCCGGTGTATTAGGGTTCCCTAGCCCACGCTTCCGACGCTCGCATAGAGTCCGCGCATGGCGCGCGCACTGGCCGGCCACGAGAGCCGATCGATAGCGGCGGCCCGCACCGACGTTGCGCGCGCGTCGTCGTCTCCGCGCATCGCGCGCCGCAACGCGTGCGCCCATTGCGATTCATTTTCCACCGGGACGACCGGGGCGTCGCTCCCGACGACTTCCGGCAACGCGCCGCGATCGGAAACGATGCACGGCGTACCGGCGCAGAGCGCTTGAGCGGCGGCATAGCCGAATCCCTCGTAGTGCGAGGGCACGGCGACGACCGCGCAGCTCGCGTAGAGATCGAGCAGTTCCCGGCGCTCGACGTATCCGCGAAACTCGACGCGATCCGCCACGCCGAGCCGGCGCGCGATCACCGCGCACTCGTTGCGATACGGCGTGGGCGGACCAACCGAAAGGATACGCGCGCCGGGAAGTTCGGGAAGCAGCCGCACGAGCGCGTCGAGGTTTTTACGCCGTTCGACAGTTCCGACGATGAGAATCGTGCGTCCGTCTCCGGCGCGCCGCTCCAGCGTGCAGAAATCGTCGGCGACGCCCGGATACACCACGTGCACGCGCGCCGGGTCGTAGTCGCCGAGCACTCGCAGCAGCTCCCCTCGCGAGAACTCCGAGTCGACCGCGATGCGTGCGACCGTGCGGTAGCGGTCGAGAGAAAAGCGTCCGAAGTAGTAGCGCGCGTACGCGGGCGCGTGCGCCTGCACGCACAGCCACGCCACGTCGTGTACGGTTGCGACGACCGGTAACGGCGATGCGAACGGCACCGTGCCGGAGGCGCAGTGCAGCACGGCCGCGTGCGCACGCGCGGCGCGGCGCGGCAACAGCACCTGATCCCACCAGATTCGCCGGTCGAAGCGCCACGGATCGAGCGACGGCTCGCAGAGTTTGACGAGTTCGATCTCGGGATCGTCGCGCAGTGCATCAGCCAACCCGCGAACGTATTCGCCGATGCCGGTCGCGGTGCCGATGGCGAGTTGCGCGTCGAGCGCGACCCTCAACGCAGTTCGCGCTCCAGCGCCCGCACCATCAACGCACGCGCGTCGATCCGGCGCGCGCGCTCGAGATACCGGCGGGCTGCGGGCGCGTCGCCACGCCGGTGCGCGACGACGCCCAAGCCGGCGACTGCGTCGGCGCTCGCCGGATCGGCGGCGGCCGCACGCGCGAACAGCGACGACGCGTCGTCGAGATCGCCGAGCAGCACGGCTTGATTGGCGGCTACGATCGCATACTTCTCGGAAAGCGGCGCGAGGTCGGTCGCGATCCGCATGTCGCGCATCCCGCGGCGCAGCCACGCCATCTGCGCGGGGCTTCCGGACACTTCGCGCCAGGCTTGCCGGTTCGCGAGGTCGCCCATGCGCCAGGCCGTTTGAGCGATCGCGTCGGGATGCGTCGTCGTCAGCGACAGCCGCAGGTCGAGCGTCCGTTCCAGCGCATACGCCTTCGCGGGGCTGGCCGGCTCCAACGCTCGCACCGCCAACTGTACCGCATCGACGTCGGGAGCGGCGATAAAATACTCGAGCGCGAGATCGCGGTCGCCTTGCGCCATCGCAAGGCGTGCCAGCAGTTCGTCGCGCGAAGCCGACGGCGGCAGCCGCAGCGCGTAGTGCAGCGCCTCGCCGTTTCGCCGCGCAGAGAGCGCGTAGGCGGCCAATGTCGCTTCGACGTAGGGTGCGGGGGCGAGGCGATCGAGCGCGCGATAGACGGCGGCGCCGAATGCGACGGGAACGTGCGACGGCAGCGTGCCGCGCGCCGCCGCCGGGGCGGCAAACGCGTCCGATGCCAACTGAATCGCGCCGAATGCCGTCAACACCGAAACGGCGGCCGCGATGACGAAGACGCGAGTCAGAATTTGACGGTGAAGTTCACGTCTTCGCGGGTCTCCGTGGTCGTGTTGACCGGAATGAGACTGTCGAGATAGCGCAGCTGGCGTGCGGAGACCGACAGCGTGCTCGACGAGTTTGGAATCTGGAAGGTGAGCTTCCCGCCGTACGAGTTGTCGATCGCATCGAGGTTGCTCAGGCCCGGTAGGCCGTATCCGCCGAACAGCCGGTCGGCGGCGTAATCGAGATTGAGCGTCAATCCGCTTAGGACTGGGACGGCAACGCCGGCGCCGAGCGAGACTTTGCTCATGTTGGCGTAGTTCGGCACGGCCAGCGGCACGCCGGCGCCCGGCAGCTGCCACGAGGATGCGTCTCCCAGCGTGGCCGGCGTAAGCCCGCTGGAATCGCTGCGCGTCAATCGCTCGTAATCGCTCGAAAGCCCGAACGTCAGCGTGCGCGCCCCGGCACGCACGTCGAGATTCGCGCCGGCTGCCGCGCCGTCGTCGTTCAAACCGACCGAGGGTGCGGCCATCGACGCGCTTTCCAATCGCGTCGTAAACTTCAGCGGCCCCAAGCGCACCGAGGACGGCACAGCTTGCACCGAACCGGCGGATCCGGCGATCGTTCCGCTCTCGCCGAACGCAAGCGCCGAGCTCGCCGCAACCGTAGGCGCCGTGCCGTGCACGAGTCCGCCGAGCGAGAACGCGCCGGATTGCGGCGATACGAGCGTAACCCGCGCGACCGGCTGGTACTGGCCGGCGGTGAACGTGGTCGCCGAAATGCGTGCGGCGTCGTCGCGCGCCGATGCGTCGTCGTCGCTTTGAGGCGTGACCGCGAAACGAAGATTCGAGCGCAGCAGGGGCGCACCGACGGATTGCGCGAGATCGAACGCGGCGCCGTCGGATGCAACGAATCGCGCGTTGCGCGACGATGCGAACGTCGGCGACGATCCCGGACGGCGCTCGAACGTCGCCGAACGCAAAGCCGGCGCGGTTCCCAAAGCGAGATCGCGCAACGGAGACTCGCTGATGCGATCGCCGTACGCGGCGGCAAGCGCAGCACTGGCGTCGGCCGACTCGCCGAAGATGCGCATCATGACTTGCGCGGGGAGATCGAACGACGCGGTGCCCGCAACGTGCGGCGACGCCGAGGCAATGCGAGGTACGAGCGCTACTGCGAGCGCCGCCGAGGCGATCAAGCCGGCCAGCCTACGCACGTCCTCCTCCACTACGGTTGAAAGACACCCTTCCCGTAAACGATGCAAGGGCTCCCGCCGTTACATCGCTCGGACGTTCCATCTTGGAGGCCTCTAGGCGCGGTCCCTGGCGATAAATCGCCGAGCTATCAAAATAGCCGCATAGTCGTCGACCGGCACGGGCGGCATCTGCAAGCCGGCCGGAACCAGACGGCGCCACCCCCGGGGCGGGTGTTCCCGGAAATAGAGTTCGCGGGCCCTGCGCGAGGTCTCGAACTCGTCGACCAGGTGGATCGGGACGCCCAAGACGAGCAGCCGTTCCCGCAGCCCGGCGGCGCTGGTCCCGCGCCCGAGGGCGAGCGCCTCGACGCCGCCGGAAGCAACGAGTGCGGCCAGGCGTTCGACCAGATTCCCGGCGGGGACGACGCCCGATTCAATGACGGCGCCCGCCGGGTCGAGCAGGGCGAAGCCGGCCTTGTCCCGGCCAGGATCCACCCCTAGGACCGTCCCGGTGCTCATTTACGCTGCGGCGTAAGCACGATGACGATCGGGACGCCGCCGATGTGAGGATAGAAGTCCTGCGCTGCAAACGCCGTCAGCACGTAGGTGCCGCGCTTGTCTATCCGCTGCTGCATTTGGGTGGCATCGGGGATCAGTTGGAGCGCCTGCACGTTGTCGGCGAGAAACGGCGGCAGCCCCAGGCGCTTGGCCGAGATCGAAACGTAGTTCTGAACCTGCCCGAGTGCAATGTACGCACTGGCCCCGCTCGCGCCCGGAACTGTCAGTTGCGCGATGACCTGACCTTTTTGGAAGTATCGCTTGTCGTCGGTCCCGTTGACCTCGAAGTGGATCTCGTCGTTCTGGTAGAGATTTTGATCCGACGTGACCGTCAGCATCACGTTTGCTTGAGTCGTTTTCGCAAGATTCGTTAGCGTGTCGGAAAGCGTCGCGAGCCGCTTGTCGGCGTCGGGCGGAATGGCGTACGGCTTAAGGCCGAGAAGCGGATAGTTCGCGTTCACGAACTTTACGGCGTCGTAGTAGAACGACCGAATCGTCCCCAGGCGCTGGGCTCGCGACGCGTCTCGATCGACGATTCGATAAAATGGAACCATGAGCGCGTCGACTTGGACGACGAGCTTGCCTGTGTTGACTTTCTTTTCGAGATCCCGCTCGCGATGCGTGAGTTCGGAGATCTGCTGGTTGAGCGAGTTGAGTTTGAAGAACGCCGTTTTTACCTGTTCCGAAGCGAAGATCGCGACCAGCGTTACGACCAGCGCGATGATCATGCCGGTCGCGATTGCAACGATGGTGGACGTGTAGCGCGGGCGGATGCCGAAGAGCGTAAGCCGCTGGCGCCCGACCCGGTGGCCGACGCGGTCGCCCACGTAGGCGACTGCGCCCGAAATCAGCATCACGAACAGCACGTTGCCCACGCCGCGTATGAATTCGACGAAGTTCACCCCGCGCTACGCTCCGTCACTAGACCAGCGCCGCCCGGCGCAGCCGGGCGAGCCCGATTGCGGTGAACAGCAGGTTCGGCATCCACGCCCAGAGCCACGCGATTGCCAGAAAGGCTTCGCCGAAGAACGAGCACACCGTCATGACGATATAGTAGACGAAGACGATTGCCAGCGACAATCCGAACCCCAAGCTCGCGCTGCTGCCGCCGCTGCGTATCGTGCGCAGCCCGAAGGGAACCGCGATCAGAATGAACACGAAGCAGGCAAACGGTCGCGCGAGCTTTTCCTGATAGGTGGTGACGTACTTTCGCAGCTCGCTCTCCGTCAGTTGTCCCGTTCGGACGATCCCGGCGATTTGAGCGCGGCTCATGTTGTCGGGATCGTCGTTCTTGATGCGCTTGACGAGGTCGGTTGGATTTTGGCCGATTTCGACCTGCTGTTGCGGTATCGGCGGCTCGGCCAGCACCGAACCGTCGGGATTGAAGCGGTAGAGGCTGGAATCTTGCAGCAGCCACTTGTCGGCCGTGAACTCGGCCCGGTCGGCGAAGACGATTTGGCGCGGCCGGTTGCGACTGTCGTATTGAATCAGCGTGACGTGCAGCAGCGCCTCTGAATTCGGTTCGTAGGCGGTGGCGACGGTGACTTGGCGCCCGCCGCCCGGTAGCGGCGCCGTCACGGTCAGGTCACGCCCGTACGCGCTGGTGTGATTGATGACCGAACTTTCGATCTCGACGAGCTGGTCGTTGGCGTACGGAACGAGTGCTTCTTGCAAAAAAAGCGTTACGAACGACATCACGATGCCGACGGCCAGCAGCGGCATCACGATTCGGCCGAACGTCACGCCCGCCGCTTTCATCGCCGTCAGTTCGCTGTCGCTCGAAAGCCGCTGGATCGCCAGCAGGGTGCCGAGCAGCAATGCCATCGGGATCACCAGCACGATGTAGGCCGGCAACGACCACGCAAACACGAGCACTGCCGCCCACAGCGGTGCGTGCTCGCTGCTGACGAGTTTTCCGACGTTGAGGATTTCCGTCGCCGCGAAGATCAGCGTAAACGCGCCCAAGCCGAAACCGAACGGTCCCGCCAACTCGGTCAGCATGTAACGGTCGAGGATGGTGAACTTTAGCAAGCGCCAAAGCGCCTTTTAAACACCCAACTACGCCGGCCACTCACTCCCTGTTAAAGCCTAAAGCCTTCGCCGAGATAGAACGTCCTCGCAATCGGAGAATCGAGCACTTCTTGCGCTGTGCCCGAGACTTCGATGCGCCCGTTATTCATGATGTAGGCGCGATCGACGATGGCGAGCGTCTCGCGAACTTGATGGTCGGTGATGAGAATGCCTAAGCCGCGGTCGCGCAGTTGGCGGATCATCGTTTGGATATCGGCGACGGCGATCGGGTCGATGCCCGTAAAGGGCTCGTCGAGCAAAAGAAACGCCGGTTCGATCGCCAGGGCGCGCGCGATCTCGACGCGCCGGCGCTCGCCGCCGGAAAGACTGTCGCCGCGAGCGTCGACGAAGGCCCGCAGTCCGAACTCCTCGAGCAATGCGGGCAATCGCCGCTCGCGCTCGTCGTGCGGTATGCCGTTCTGCTCCCAGATGAGCCGGATGTTGTCGCCGACGGAGAGTTTGCGAAAGATCGAGTTCTCCTGTGAGAGATACCCGACGCCGTTGCGGGCGCGCGCGTACATCGGCGCCGACGTGAGGTCGATCTTCTTGGACTCCATGTCGAGCAGCACGGTGCCGCCGTCGGGCTTCACCAAGCCCACGACCATGTAAAACGTGGTCGTCTTTCCGGCGCCGTTCGGACCGAGCAGCCCGACGACTTCGCCGGTGCCGACTTCCGCCGAAACGCCGTTGACGACGGTGCGCTCGCCGTAGCGTTTGACCAGCCCGCGCAGTTTAATCGACGATTCTTGACCGTTCATTGCATTCGCATGTGGGTGAGTGAGATGTCGGATTCAAAGCTCGAGCCGGTGCCGCGAAAACCCTTGGGATCCACGATGACGACGTTGCCGTTGCCGCGCAGCGCTTGCCCGGTGCGATCGTAGACGAGCCGGTCGCAATCGAGCTGCATGCCGGTGCTCGTCTGCGCGTGAACCGGTTTCAGCAGCGTGATCGTATTGGCATCCTCGTCGAGAAGCGCTTGCGGCGCTACGGCGGTCATCGTTCTCCCGTTGCGATCGTGGAAAGTGACGTGAGCATCTTGGAAAACCGCTCGCGCCTTGCCCTGCGGGCCTTTGCTCTCGTAGGATTTTGCGATCAATTCATACTCGATGCGGTTTTGGACTTGCTGAATGATGCGTACGGGCCGGTGCGCGCTGCCCTGACCGGTGATGTGGAGAGACGGCGCGGCGGCACTGCGCGGCGGATTCGCGCGTGCCGAAGGGGCCGGCCTGCTGGCGGGAGCTTGAGGGTTGCACGCGCAGAGCAAGAGGACGGCCGCGAACCGGCCGGCCCGGCGAAGTTCGACGGCGTTCACCGTTGCCGATCGCCCGGCGGCTCCTTCGGACCGGCCGCGGCCAGCGCCAAGCCCATCGCCGGCAGCCAGAGTCCGAAGATGGCGATGCTCATCGTATCGATCAGCCCTTGTACGGCAATGCCGGCGAGTCCCGCCGTAACCGCGAGCGCAAGCACCGGCGACGCGGGCCCGCGCGACATCCGAGCGCGCAGTTCCGCCGCAAACCTCCACGCGAGCCAAGCGAACGCAGCCAACAGCAGTACGCCGCCTTCGGCGAAGAACGTAAGGTAGATGCTATGCGCGTGAAATGCGGTCGCGTCGGCATCCGGAACGTGCACGAGCGCGTAGAGCAACGGAAAGTCGAACGGTCCCACCCCGGTGAGCGGAAAGCGGTCGATGATTTGCAATGCAGCCTGCCAAATCGAGAGCCGCGTGTAGTCTTCGCTGGGATCGTGGTGGCTGTTAAAGAGCAGCAGCACGGCGAGCGCGCCTGCGGCAATCGCGAGCAGCGCGACGATGCGGCCGTGCCTGTTTTCACGCGAGCCCACCGCGACCAGAAACGCGGCCGCCGCCGCTGCGCCCATCCATCCGGCACGCGAAAACGTCAGCACCAGCGCAACCGCGCCGACACCCATTGCCGCCCATCCGAGCACGCGCAGCGCTCTCGGCGCAGCTTCGCGCGTGGCCGCGTAGGCGATCGGCAACATGACGATCAGATATGCCGCGAGCTCGCCGGGCAACACGAACGTACCGGTGGCGCGCCCGTGTTGCAACGCGTAGAGCGACGCCGGGGTGCGCGTCACGACCATCGCAATCGCCGCCGCCGCCGCGAGCGTCCCGGTCGAGAGGTACGCCCAGAAAATCGCGTCGGCGACGCGCGCTGCCCGATAGAAACGCAGCAGGGAACAGTGCCACAAAATACTCGTTCCGAAAATCCCGACGAACAGAAGACCGCGCAGCGGATCGAAGCCGGCCAGCGCGGCGAGCGTGGCCGCACCGAATCCCGCAAGCATCGGCAACAGCAATGGCTGCGAGCGAGGCACGCGATATATGACGAGCAGCGCGCTCGAATAGACGACCAGCGCGCCAACGAGCGCCAGCACGGCGAGCGCGAAGGGCCTGGGCACCACCGAAACGCCCGGATACGTGACGCTCGTCAGCACGATGAATGCCGGGTACAGCGGCAGCGCTGCGTAGACGGCCGCAAATCCCAGCGGAAGCGCGCGTTTCAGCATTGCGCCGGCGTTGCAACCGCAGCGATGCGCTCGGCGACGCGCCGGGCCGCGCCGGACTCGCCGATGCGTGCTTTTCCGGCAGCCGCCATGCGCGCGCGACGCAACGGATCGTCGAGCAGCGCCGACACGCCGGCGGCCGCGCTTTCGCTCTCCGCCGGAAGCACCGTCATCGCGTCGCCGAGCAGGCCCGATTGGCGTTTGCGGTACCAGCCCGAATCGCGTCCCGGCGGTTCGAACGCAACGACGGGTACGCCGGCAGCCGCGGCCGCTTCGTTTGCGGTGCCCGCCTGTCCGAGCACGAGCGCCGCGCGACGCAACAGCGGGCCGATCGCACCGCGCCACGCGCGGGCACCGATGCGCCCTGCGGACGCAAGCGTGAAGGGAATCGCTTCGTCCGTCGTTGCGGCCACATCCCAGCCGCAGCGGCGGGCAATCGCTTCGAACTCGCCGGCGTCGAGTCCGCGTGCGACCGAGAGCACGGAGCCGGCGTCGGGCCGAGCGTGCGCGACGCGCCGCGCGACGTCCAACAGGAATGCCGCGCTGGCGTACGCGCCGGCGCGACTTCCCGGAAAGAGCACGATCGGCTGCTCGAAACCTTCGACCGCGGCGCCGGCTCGAGCGTCGTCGGGGGTGGCGAAGAGATCGGCGATGACGTTCGCCGGCGGTTCGACGCGCAGGCCGTGTCGCTCGAGGCGCTGCGCCGTCGGCGCGTCGCGCACGAAACGTGCGACCGCGCGCCGCAGGAGCCGTTCTTCGAAGGCGCCGTAGGGCGCGACGTCGACGCTCTTCGCCGTGCCGACGAAGACCGCCGGCGTCCGCGCCTGCAGCGCCATCATTAAGGCGAACGCGTCGCCGACGGCAACGACCGCGGCGTACTCGCCGCGCACCGCGCGTAAGAAGCGCCGTTGCGCGAGCGTGAGCCCGAGCAGACCCGCCCGCACGTCGCGCACGATGTTGCGCACGTTTCCCATGGCGATCAACCCGCCGCTGGGCATCGCCGCGCGCGGCCCGACGTCGCGCAACGATTCGGACGGAACGTCGCCGACGAGCGCCAGGTGATCGAGCCCCAGGTTCGGGCGCAGCGCCGCGAGCTCGACCGCGATCCGTTCGGCAATCGCCGCCTCGCCGTGCCCGTTACTGACGAACAAAACCGCGGTCATGCCGCCGGCAGCAGCGGAACGAGCCCGAAGCCGGTCAGCGAGAAACGCGCGCGCGATGCGTCGTATGCGAGTTCGCTTCGCGACACGTAGCGTCCGTAAGGTCCGGCATGAACGATCGGTACGTCGCCGGCATACTCCGGCTCGAAAAGCGTGTCGTGGCTGTGGCCGCCGAGGAGCAGATCGATCCGCGGGACGCGTTGCGCGAGCGTGCGGTCGAGACGCAAGCCGAGGTGCGAGAGCACGACCAGCACGTCGCCGCCGGGAATCGTGCGCGCGTACGGCTCGACCGCATCCCACGGGTCGAGAAATCGCCAGCCGAAAACGCGCTCCCAGGCGCTGCCGGCCGGATATTGCATGATCAGCAACCCGAGCACGTGGACGCGCACGCCTTCGCGCTCCATCGTAAGCGAACGCGCGAAGGGCAACGCACGTCGTTTCGTGTCGACGAGATTCGTGCAGACCAGGGGATGGCGCATGCGTGCCGCCCGCGCGGCAAGCAACGGAAAGAAATAGTGAAACTCACGGTTACCGATGGCCTGAGCGTCGTATCCGGCGGAATCGATTTCGCCGACGATCGGCTCGTTGCGGTGATAGACGGTTTGACTGCCGCGCAACGAATCGCCGCAATCGAAGAGTAGTCCCGGCTGCGTTTCGCGTAGCGCGCGCAGGGGCGCGACGATCCCGCGGTGGTCGTGAAGATCCGACGTGTGATAGATGCGGATCACGCGGGCGGCCCCGCGGCCGCTGCGTTCGACTGCGCCAGCGCCACCGCGAAACGCGCGCAACGCTCCAGCGCGTCGGGCGGTCCGAGCGCTCGCTGAAGTTCGTCGAACTGCCCGTACTGCCGTCCGGGATCGCGCAGCACCGCGTCCATGGCATCGGCGAGGCGTTCCGGCGTCGCTTCCTCTTGCAGCAGTTCCGGAACGACTTCGCGCTGCAGCACGAGATTCGGCAGCGTAATGAAACGGTGCTTGATCATCGTGCGCCCGTGCTTGACCAGCACCGGCGTTATGATGTAGAACGCGACCGCGGGGACGCCGCACAGCAGCGTCTCGAGCACGGCGGTTCCGGAGGCAACCCACGCGGCATCGGCATCCGCGATCGCGTCGATCGTTCCGCGCGCGATCTCGATGCCGGTGAGATCGTACCGGCAGATCGTTTGCTCGATGCGCGACGTCGCACGATCGCCGGCCGCACCGAACACGCCGCGAAGCTGCGGGCGGCGCCGTTTGAGCAGCGCAAACGCACGCGCGAGCGCCGGCAGATGGTAGCGCAACTCACCGCTGCGGCTGCCCGGCAGCATCGCCACGGTGCCGCCGCCGGCGGGAGGCGCTTGACGCGCGGCGCGCCGCCGGTAGCGTCCGGCGAGCGGATGTCCGAAATACACGACCGGCAAGTTGAGGCTTTCGTAGAACGACGCCTGATGCGCAAAAGCGGTCATCGGCACCGCCACGCCTGCGACGGCGCGCGCCTTCTTCGGATTATCGAGCCACGTTCCGGGTGGAAAGACGTCGAGCACCGGCCCCGTGTAACGCAGTCGCCGCAGCGTCATCGCCAGCCGCAAATTGAACACGCCGAAATCTACCAGCACGACAAGATCCGGCTTCGTCGCAACGAGATGAAAGGCCGTGCGCCACATAATGGCCAGCAGCTTCGGGATTCGCGGAATCGCCGCCAGCGGACCCATGCTCGCCCAACCCGTATGGTCGCGCCACAGCGTAAAACCCGCCTCCCGCATCGCTTGGGATCCGATGCCTTCGAATTGCGCGTCTAGGTCGACCTCGCGTATCGCTTGCGCGAGCAACAACGCGCTCGACTCTCCAGATGCCTCGCCGGTCGAAAAGAAATACCGCACTGCAAAGGTCGCGCGGTTAAGCGCCGTGCCGGCGCTTAACGCGCGACCGTCGCAACGTCACTTTAGTATGCCGCGTTGGGATTCGGCCTCGACGAAGGCGACGATCTCGCGGCCGGGATCGGTCGTGACTTCGGCTTTCATCGCGTCGAGCGCTTTGGAAACCGTGAGTTTCGGATCGTAGAGAATTTTGTAGCATTTTTTGATTTCGTTGCGCTCTTCGGGGGAGAAGGCGGCGCGGCGAAGGCCGACGCTGTTGAGACCGTAGGGGCGTGCCGGATTACCCTCGATGAGAAAAAACGGCGGCACGTCCTTCGTGAGTTTGGTCGCTCCGCCGACCATCGCGTATCGTCCGATACGCGTGAATTGGTGGACGCCGGCTTGGCCGCCGATGGTTGCGTAGGCGCCGACGTCGACGTGTCCGGCCAACTGCGCGAGATTACTCATCGTCACGCCGTCGGCGATCGTGCAGTTGTGCGCGATGTGCACGTAGGCGAGCAGCAAACAGTCGTCGCCGACCGCGGTCACTTCGTCGTGACCCGTTGCGCGCTGGATGCTCACGTACTCGCGCAGCACCGTCCGGTTTCCGACGCGAGTGAAGGCCCGTTCGCCGCTGTACTTGCGATCTTGCGAGGCGGCGCCGATCGTCGCAAACGGATAAACGTGGCAATCCTCGCCGATGCACGTCCAACCGTTGACCACGACGTGCGACTGCAGCACCGTGCGGTCTCCGACGGTGACGTGTTCGCCGATGATGCAGTACGGCCCGATTTCTGCTCGCCTGGCGATATCCGCGCCGGGGTGAACGATTGCGGTCGGATGGATCACGAGTGCAGAACCGACGCATCGGCGCCGAACATGCGCCGGTCGGAAACGATCGAGAAGCTGAGCACGGCAGAGCACGCGAGTTGTCCCTCGACCGTTGCCACGGTCGAGACCCAGCCGATGTTGCGCCGGTGACGGATCATCGCCACCTCCATGTCGAGGCGATCGCCCGGTATGACGGGCCGCCGGAACTTCGCCTTATCGATGCCGGTCAGATACGGCGTCTTGCGCGAGAACTCGCCCGGTTCTAGGACGACGGCACCGCCGAGCTGCGCCATCGCTTCGAGCATGTACACGCCCGGCAATAGCGGATTTCCCGGAAAGTGGCCGTTGAAGACGGGCTCGTTGAACGTGATGTTCTTGAAACCGCGCGCGCGCACCATCGGCTCCAACTCGGTGATGCGATCGATCAGCAAAATTGGATATCGGTGCGGCAGCACTTCGAGAATTTGCCGGATGTCTAAGGCTCCCACGCAATCTCCTTCGCGGCCTCGCGCAGCGCACGCGTGGCCCGTGCGTGCATTTCGTGGCCGCTCTTTACGGCGACGATCTCGAATTGCGGCCACGCTCCGAGCAGTGCGAAATCGCCGATGAGATCGAGCACCTTGTGACGCACGACTTCGTTAGACCAGCGCAGCGGCTGCATCGGTCCTTCGGGGGTAAACACCAGCGCGTTCTCGAGGCTCGCCCCTCGCGCGAGCCCGCGCGCGTGCAAGCCTTCGAGTTCGTGCAGGTAGCCAAAGGTGCGGGCGCCTGCGATCTCGCGCTCGTAGAGTTGCGCGTCGACCTCCGCGTCGAAATACTGCGTTCCTACCGGCGGCGCGAATTCGGCGACGAATCGCACCCGGAACGCCGGTGCGGGAAGTGCGGCCACCAAACGGTCTCCCGCGCGCAGCACGTACGGCTGCGTCAAGGTCACGACGGTGCGCGGACGATCCTGCATCGTCACGCCCGCGCGCTCGATGGCCTCGACAAAGTTCTGCGCGCTGCCGTCGCAGATCGGAATCTCGGGTCCCTCCACCGCAATCCGCGCATTGCTCACGCCGCTCGCGAACAAAGCGGAGAGTAAATGTTCGGTTGTGGAAACCGAGGCGCCGTCGAGTCCGACGACGGTCGCGCGCGACGTGTCCACGACATTCTCCGCAACGGCCGGTACGCTGACCGTGACGCCGGGATCGCGCGGCGAACGCAACAGAAAGACGATGCCGCTGCCGGGTTCGGCAGGCTGGACGTCGACGGTTGCGCGTTCGCCCGTGTGAAGCCCGACGCCCTCGAAGCGCATCGGCGCCGCCAGCGTCGCCTGCTTGCGCTCGCTACGATCGTTCGGGTTCGATTGCGCGCTCCAGTGCGTCGACACGAGCAACGAGCTTTGGCAGCTTGCGAATCATGACCTCTCGCCGCAGCTCGTCGCGGTGTTCGCGCGCCGGATTCCCCGAAACCGTCGTGCCTTCGGCGACGTCGCCCCACACGCCGGATTGACCGGCGACGGTCGCACGAGAACCGATCGTCATGTGTCCGCGCGTGCCGACTTGACCCGCAATTTTTACGTAGTCGCCGATGACGGTCGATCCCGCCAGCCCGGTGAGCGACGCCAGCGCGCAATGCTTACCAATCCGGCAGTTGTGCCCGATTTGCACGAGGTTGTCGATTTTCGTTCCCGTACCGATATGCGTGCTGCCGGTTTGCGCGCGATCGACGCACGAGTTCGCACCGATTTCCACGTCGTCGTCGAGCACCACGTTGCCGACCTGCGGGATCCGTTCGAGACGGCCCTCGACGAACGCCCAGCCGAAGCCTTCGCTTCCCACCACGCTGCAGGGGTGCAGCACGACGCGGTTGCCGATGCGGCAGCGATCCATGACGCACGCGTGCCCGTGCAGCCACGCCGATTCGCCGATCGAAACGTCGTCGCCGACGTACGCGCCCGGCCCGATGATGCTGCCCGCACCGACGGCCGTTCGCCGGCCGACGTACGCACCGGCACCAATGTAGACGGCCTCGCCGACGCGCGCGTCCGCCTCGACCACCGCGGTCGCGTGCACGAACGGTCCTTGCGGACGCGGCGGCCGCAACGCTTCGAGCAGCCGCGCGAGCGCGAGCCGCGCGTTTTCGACGACGAGCAACGGCTTTTCCGACTTCGGTAGAGATACCGACGCATCCACGAGCACCGCCGCCGCACGGCTTCGCAATGCGGTGGCGAGATAGCGCTGGTCGGTCGCGAACGTCAGCGTTTCGGAATCGGCGTCATCGATGCCCGCAATGCGCGCGATCGGAAGCGCGCCGTCGCCTATCACGCTGCCGCCGACTCGCCCGGCCAGTTCGTTGAGCGTTCCTAACATTGCGACGTATGCAGCGTTTAGCCGGCCGGCTTCGGCGTCGCTTTTTCGGTGATGTTCAGCGATTTTTCGACGTCGCCGGTGATGTCGACTCCGCCGTAGCCGATGCCTTCGCGCGTGACCACGAGCTGCAACTTTCTCTGCTGGGCGATCTTGGAGGACGCGTCGCGAATTTGCTGCGTGAGCTGTTCGGTTATTTTCGCGTACTTTTGCTGCATGGCAAGCGTGGCGCGTAGTTTTTGCCCGCGATTGCCGCGGCCGCCCGCGATCGTCCGCTCGTCGGCAAGCAGCTGGTTCTGGTAGTTTTGGTATTCCGGCCAATTGGCGACGATGCGCTGCACGTCGACCAGTCCGATCGGACTGGACGCTCCGCAGCCGGTCAGCGAAAGGGACGCGCCGAGCGCGGCCAGCGTAAGTACGAATATCTGATGTTTCACTCGTGTAAGCTTTCGACGTCCTTGACGAGATCGTTGGTGAGGTCGTAACCGCCGGCGGCCGCCGCAACGCGATCGAGCACGATACTGAATCCGCGCTCTTTCGCGATGCGCGCCGCTTCGCGCATTACTTGGTCGACGATCTGCTTGTAGAGGGCATCTCGCCGCCGTTGTAAGGCTTCGAGTTCTTTGGCCGCAGCTCCGGTCGCTCCCACGTCGGCGCCGTGAAGGGCCGCGAACTGGCGGTCCAAATCGGCCTTCGTCGCCTGATAATCCGCAACCGTCTTGCGGGCATCGGTCTGAAATTGCATGGTGAACTGGCGATGGATGCCGGCCAGCTTGTCCCGTACGCCCGGCGGCAAGTTGGGTGGAAGCGCTGGCGGCCCTAAGCTGCGCAGTTGGGCGCCCACCTCGTTCCGGCGCTCGAGCAGCTTGGCTTGCGTCTGGCCCGCAATCGCGCCGGCCTGCGTCCGTACGGCCGCGCCGGTTTGGGCGCTCAGCTGCGCGCGGTAGGCGCTCAAGGTCGCGGCGTCGGCCCGGCGCGCGGCGTCGAGCTGCGAACTCTCCTTGGAGTTGATCGACTCGAGCTGGCCCTGTAACTGCTTACGCGTGGCTTCGTCGAGCGCGAGATTTGAAAGCCGGGTCTTAATCGCCAGACGCTGCGCCGCGTCGGCTTGTGACAGTCTCAGCGAGAGATCCGTCTCGTTCTGTTGCAGCTGCGCCGCTTTGGCCGAATATTTTTGCGATGCCTGCTGCTGCAGTTGGCGGGCAATCGCGGACGTCGCGGCGTTGTTCTGCGCGACGACGCTCTGCTGGTAGGCCATGAAGTCTTGGTTTGCGGCGGCGGCGGCCTGGCGCGCTTGCTGCGCCGACGTCGCACTCATCTGCCCGGCCGCGTACGCGCCGCCTTTGATGCCGGCGGCGCTCAACGCCGCAGCGACTGCTTGGCGTTCCCGGCCGGCGTACTGCTGCTGCTGTTGCGCGAGAATCGCGTTGGCCCGGTTCTGCGCGTCGTGCAGCTGGCGGTTGAGATCGGTGGTCTGCCGGGCGATCTGCGACGCGTTGAGCGGCACGCGCGGCGCGGCCGCCGCGAGGTTGATTGCGGCGATGCCGTCGTCGAGTTGCGTGAGCTGCGGGTAGAGCGGGTGGTGCTTGACGACTTCGTCGAGCCGGATGTAGCCGGTGCCGCGAATGGAAGTTGAATGAACGTTTACGCAGCCGCCGAGAAAAAGGGTCGCGAACGCCAGTGCGAGCGCAGCATAGCGGCGGCTCTTACTTGCCGAGCGCATTTTGGACATCCGCCGTGATGTCCGTTCCTCCGTAGATCACGTCGGCGCGGTCGACGACGAGCAGCAGTTTTTTGCTTGCGGCGACGTCGGCGGTCGCGCGTTTCGTCTGATCGACGAACGGCTTGAGGAGCTGATCCTGTTTGTCGGAGACGGTCTTGTTAAACTGCTGGTAGAGTTGCTGCTTGTCGGTATTGTTTTTCGCCTGCGCGACCTTCGGCGCGAAGAGCGCCCGCTGAGTGTTTGCGAACTGGTTCATCTCGTCGTTGGCCGTCTTGACTTTCGGCACGTTGTCGAGCACGTTCTGGTCGACGAAGCCGATCTCCGAGGGCGGCGGGCTGGCGGCCGGCGGCTGAATCGCCTGCGAACTCATGAAGAGCGTCTCGACGTCTTTGGTGACGTCTTGGCCGCCGTAGACGACGATCCGCTTGTCGACGACCACCGTCAGGTTGTGCGCGCCTGCGACTTGCGCGATGGCGAGTTGCGCGCGCTGAAAGAGCGGCCCCACGATCTCGCGCTGCTTGTCGGTGTACTGCTGCTGGAACTGCATCGAGATGCGCTGCTTGTCGGCGTCGCTGTTCGCGCCGCTTCACCGACGAGTTGAACTGTGCGTCGAGCTGCGCCTTGTATGCCGCCAGCGTGCGATTGGCGTTGGCGAAAACCGGCATGTTTCCAAGTTCGGCTTGATCGACGAATCCGACGTCGGTGAGATCCGCCGCAATCGCGGCGGGTGCGAGCGACGCCGCCAACGTGAGCGCGAGGGTCGCAAGCGATGGAATCGATCGAACGTTCATACTTTGCCCCTTAGTGTCGCGTTTTCACTAGAAACTCTGGCCGATGCCGAAGCTCGTGTGCGTTCCGTATGCGCCGCGCGCGAAGTCGATGCGCACGGTACGCAATCCGAACTGCGGCACGTCGAACCGTATGCCCGCGCCGTAGTCGCCGTAGAGCGCCCAATTGGCCGGATAACCGACGATCCGGTTCGTGTACGGATTCAGCAGCGGATACGCACCGCGAATCCGATAGTCGAGTTCGTCGACGAAGACGGCCAGCGTAATGCGGCGGTCGAGCGCCAGCGGCTGGCGCAACTCGATCTGTCCCGAAGCCGGCGTCGGTTGCGTAGAAGACTTGGTTGTAGCCGCGCATCTGCTGGTCGGAGAACGTGTACAGATTGTTCGGCGGAATGACGCCCGTGGATGCGTCGAGCAACAGGTGCACGCCGAGCGTTGCGGATTTGAGCACCGGGAAAAACTTCGCAATGCCCAGCGACGGTTGCGTGAACTGGAAGTTCGAACCGAGCGCCGGCATCGAGAACGTTCCCGACAAATAGGCGTTGGCGCCGTGGCGCGGATTGAACGGATCGTCGAGAGTGTTGGTCGAGAGGTTCAGCGTCGCCGTGTTGAGCTTGTACGGTGCGCCGGTGTTGACGTTGGCGATCGACGACGCCGCAATGCCGAACGACCCACCGTAGGAGTTGACGGTGGAGTTGACCGGTCCGGGCGTCGGGCCGACGAAGATGTTCGGCTGGTTGCCTTGGAAATAAAATGGCGACGGCACCGTGGTGTTGTAGCGAATCGTTTGAGCGCTCAGGGCGAACGAAAGAATCGTATAGTCGCTGAGGCGGCGTCCGATGTTGCCGGACGCGCCGATCGAACTCGACGTATTGGTCGCGACGATGCCGCCGATCTGGGCGCTGTTGGTACCGGGATAGAGCGTTACCGGAACCGGCGCCGGCGTGCCGCCGATCGACGGGATGCTGGGAGACGAAGCCGTGACGCCGTACACCGGATAGTAGTACGTGTTGTTGTTCGCGAACAACTGCGCGCCGACACTGTATTTCTGCGATTGCGGCGAGTTGCCGAGATACGGAACCGCAACGGCGATCTGAGCGACGCCCGTACGCGCGCCCTTCTCGAACTGAACCGATCCGGAGTTGCCGGTACCGTGCAGGTTGCTGTCGGAGAAGCCGAGCGTGCCGTAGAGCCCTTGCCCGGTGAGTCCGCCGGAGTATCCGAAACCGACCGAGGCTTGCGCGGTGCGCTGTTCGGTCACGTGCCATACCAGCGTCACGTCCTGCGGCTTCTTCGGATCGGGGCCGGGCTTGACGTCGGGCTCGACCTTCGAGAAGTAGCCGAGCGAGTTGAGCCGTTCGTAGTCGCGCTTGACCGCGTCCGTGTTGAGCACCATTCCCGGCACCTCGCGCAGCACGCGCCGGATGACCTGATCCTTCGTGCGCGCGTTGCCGGTGATTTCGACGATCGAAATGCGCGCGACGTAGATATTGTATTTGACGTTCGCGGTGCCCGCCTTGTGATCGATCGACGACGGGTCGATGCCGCCCTCGAAGTTTCCGAGCTCCAGCCGATACTTGTCTTCGTAGAGTTTCTGCAGCGCTTTGAAGTCGGCATCGCGCACCGCGTCGGAGTAGATGGTCCCAGGCTTCAGCGTCAACGCCGGAAGAATCAGCGGCGGCGGCAGCAGCGGATCGCCGCCGATGATGATTTCTTTGACGACGAGACCCTCTTGAATCACCAGCGTCAGGACGCCGCTCTTCGGATCGAGGTTGAGATCCTTGACGTGCGTGGGGACTTGTCCGCCGTATCCGATGCGCTCGTAGTAGTTGTTGATCTTCAAAACGTCCTGGCGAAACGTGTTCGTGTTGAAGACTTGACCGACGGAAAGATCCATCAGTGCCAACAGCGTATCGCTGGGAACCTTTTGGTTTCCGTTAAAGACGATCTTGGTGAGTACCGGATTTTCCACCACGCGATAGGTGATGGCGATGCCGTTGGGACGCTGGCGCACGAGCGGCGGCGCGATGTCGGCGAAGTAACCGAGCGCGTTGATGCGCGCCAAGTCGTCCTGCACGATCTTGGGATCGTACGTTGCACCGGGTCGCGCAGCAATGACGGCCATGATCGTCGATGTCGGGACGTGCAGATTTCCGGTGACGTCGACCGAGACGATCTTCGGGGGAGTAGCCGCAGCGGCGCGCTGGGTCGCCGGAACGGCCGCGACGACGAGAGCGAGCAGAGCGCCCGCCCCGCACGCCAGTGCGCGAAGGGCGCGCCGAAGGTCAACGGTCATGCGAAAAAAGTTCGTCCTCGACTTCTGATAGAGAGGCGCTGACGTCGTCAGCGACGGGCCGCCGGCTCCACGCGCCTGTTCTGACCCGGGTCGCCCTGTTCGCCCTGCCCGACTTGGGTCCTTGCCTGCCGGATGAGGCTCCGATTGGAGTTCGATGCGGCATGCGTTGAGACACTACAAATATCGCTGTAAGCTGAAGCTGAAGCCGTTGGTTCCCAGCAACGGCAGCAGGAGCAACTGGTTCGAGGAACCCAGCACCGTCACGGGCTGCTCGAAGAGTTTAATGGGGCCCGTTTGGTAGTAGAAGCTCAGCGTTGCCGACGTGAAGGCGCTGGGATTGTACTTGACGCCGAACGACTGGATCTGTGGCAATCCAAAGGTTGTGGCATAGACGGCACTGACCGATTTACCGAGCAGGCGAGTCGCCGAAACGCCGACGTTGCCATAGTAGCCGAGCGTCAGGTTGACGCTCGAGAGCCCGAGGCCCGAGCCGATGGCGTTTTCGAGCGGCGACAGCAAGCCGGCCGCGAACTGCGCGTTGAGCAGGTTGAACGCCTCTTGTCCTGCCGTAATCGTTCCGTTGTGCGTCTGATAGGCGCCCGGCGGCAAAGGCGACAGCGCTCCGTAGGGCGTGATTCCGCCCGGCGACTGCACCTGGTAAGGCGATTGCGAGTTGAACGCGATGCCGTTGATGAAGCCGCCGAACGGCGCGATCATCGAGAGCACCTGCTCCCTCGTATATCCCGGCGGATTCGACGTGAACGCAATCTTCAGCCCTTGAATTTGTCCGTCAACCGTAATGGTGATGTCCGCGGATCCGTACGGATTGCGCGCGCGGTCGGGATCGGGGTTGACGACGTTCGTCGTCGCCACCGCGTGAATGGTCGGCGCAATGCCGTCGCTCGGATCGAACGCGACGCTGCCCTCGCGCACGCGGAAGGCACGATCGAAATAGGTGAGCGTGCCGCCCGTCGACGTAATCGAGCCGCCCAGCTGCGGCGACGCCAGCGTACCGCCTAAGTGCACCGTGCCGGCAGCCCCGATGTCTAGCCCCGCGCCGTATCCGCTGCCGCGCACCCGCACGTTCTTGCCGGCGGTCGCATTCAAATCGAAGCCGACCGGTGGAAACGGCAGCGCGGTGGTGCCGGGCGCGTTCGCAGCGGCTTGTATGAACGCCGAGAAGGGCAGCGTCGCGTCGTTGAGCGTCAGCTTGCCGGAGAGCAACGCCGTCGACGCGGGCGTCTTCGTGAGCGTGAACCCGGCATCCAGCGAGCCGCTGCCGTAGGCGGGCAGGTTCAACTGCGCGCCGCGGGCGGTCACCTTCGCCGAGAACGCGTAGCCTGCGCTTGCCCCGGCCCCCTTTGGGAGTGTCAGGTTCCCCGACCCGGTCATCGTGCCCGAGCCGAGCCGCGCGAAGACTCGATCGAACGTTGCGCCGGTACGATTGAAAACCAGACGGGCGGTCGCGTCGGAAATCGGCGTACGCTCGAGATCGCTCGCGTACGATCCCTTCGAAAGTTGCGCGTGCCCAACGACGATCGGCGCGCGAATCGTCCCGCTCAATCCGAAGTGACCGTCGATCGTTCCGCCAAGCTTCGTGTTGTTCCCGAGGGCGGCGTCGAAGACGCCGGGATCCAAGCCCACGACGTCGACGTCGACGTTCAACGGCTGATCCGGCGGACCGATGCGAAACGGCGACAACTCGAGCGGCAGCGACCCCGCCAACGACGCCTCGCCGCGCGCGAACGTTGCGCCCGCGTTCGAGAGCACGAGCGTGCGCCCGTGCAAGCGCACCTGTCCGAAGAGCGATTCGATGCCGACGTCGTACGCGCGCACGTTCGACGCGTCGAGCCCTGCCACGAACGTCGGCGATGCGAACGTGCCGCCGACTTGAAGGGTCGATTCGAAAGAACCCGCGACCGGAATTTTTACGCGTGCGAGTTGATACACCAGGCGGGGAAGATCGTCGGTGGCGGCGTGAATCTGCAGATCGAGCGGGTCGCGCGGTCGCAGTCCGAGCGATCCGCCGGCCGTCGCGGAGAGACCGGGGGTTACTAATTGCGCGCGGTCGACGACGACGCGCCTCCCGCTCGAATGCACGCTCGCCGTCGCAGTATCCAGCGTCAGCGGCCCGAGCGTGCCGCTTTCGACCGACGCGTCGCCGCGCAGCGCAAACTGCGGATAGCGTCCGCGCAACATCGCGCTTCCCGACGCCTTGCCGGTAATCGGCACGGTTGGAAATCCCAACGCCGCCACCCACAGCGAGAGGTCGAGATTACTGACGGTCCCGTGCAAATCGTAGCGCGAACGGACGAGCGTTTCGTAGAGACTCGCCTCGGGCGAAAAACCGACCGACCCGCCGGCGCGCAGCCGTCCCTGGTCGCCGCCGATTGCGAGCGACCCGTCGACTACGTTGCGCGCGCTCGACCACGACGCATAGGTATCGCCGATGGGAAGATTGCGGTAGCGGAACGACCGCACGGTTACGTTGCCGCTGGTCGAGAGGCGGTTGGCGCTCACCGCGGCCGCGATTTTGATCGATCCGTTGCCGTCGAGCGTGTCGCCCGTATCGAAGTAATCGTTGAAGTCGGAAAGATCCGCGTGCGGGGCGCTGACGTCGAGCGTGCTATTGCCCGGAGTGGTCGCGGCGTCGAACGCAACGCGCGTGCTCGCCACCTGCACGTGTCCGTCGCGCGCGCCGACGCCGCGGGTATCGGCGGCCAGCATCGCGGCGCCGTCGACGAAGCGCAGACCGTTGATGGAGCCGGCGGGTACCGCAACACGGCCGGCTACGGTGGGCGCGGCAGCAGCACCGCCGACGGTGAGGTTTGCATTGAACGTTCCTTCGGTCGCGTAGTTGGGAAGATGGAACGAGCGCAGCGCGCCGGCGATATCGGCGGCCGGAACGTCGGCGGTGAGCGCGTAGCGCGGACCGTTCGACGCGAGCCCACCCAGGCTGCCGCCGATGCGCGCGTACGTCGTTCCCAGCGCGCCGAGCACGCGATGCAAATACGCCGTCTGGCCCGTCAGCTGCACGTCGCCGTTGCCCGACAGCGCGAACTGCGCTACGCGTCCGCCGGCAATCGTCACGCCGCCGCCGAACGACGGAAGCGGGGCGCCGGCCGCCAAATCACCGCTCGCCCAAACATGTCCGGTTTCCAGCGGCAGCCCGATTCCGCGCAGTTGGACGGCGCTCAAACGATTGGCGATCAGCGAGAGCGCGCCGTTCGACGCACCCGGCGAGAGTGCGAAGATGCCCGCGGCAACGACGTCGCCGCCGGCCGCTTGCGCGTGTGCGGAGTAGACGCGCAGACGATTGCCTTCGATGCCGAGCGTGATGCTCGCATCCGAAATCGGCACGCCGCGCAACGTGGCATCGCGCATCGCGAGGTGCGATGCTTGCACGACGATGCCCGACGGCAGTACCGCAACGGCCGTTGGACCGGCTAATGCGCCGTGGGCGGGGATGGCGTTGCCGAGAAACGGCTGCAACCCCTCGAACGTGCCGCGATACTCTCCGTTCGCGACGAACGCTTGCGTCGAGAAGGCGCCGCTGCCGGCGAACGCACCCCACGGTCCCGATGCCCGCAACCGGCCGATGTGCGCGTTGCCGAGCGTTCCGCCGAACGCTGCATCGATGCGATCGAAATGCATGCCGGCGATCGTCGCTCCGTTCGCCGCAACGTTTCCGGCCAGCACGATATCGTTGCCGGATCCGCCGCCGGCAACCGCAACGTTCGTGATGCGGCCGCCGATCGGGGGAACGGCGGGCAGCGCCATTCCCGGGAACTTCGTCGAGACCGCGCGCATGTGAAGATTGCTCGCGAGCGCCCAGAAGGCGCTCGTGGAGTGCGGACGATCGAGTGCGTATCCGCCGTCGAAATCGCCGCGCCCGGTATGCATCCAAAACGGCGCAATCGCCGCCGTGCCTTCGGGATCGAGCGCGAAGAGCGCCGCGACGCGGCCGGTGCCAAGCGCCGACGCGGCCGCGCCGCGCACGCGGAACGACGTATTGTCGCCGGTGACCGCGGCGTCGACGAGCATCGGCTCGCGTCCGAGCATCTCGTCGAGATAGGGAAGCCGGTCGGCGGTGCCGGCGATATGGACGGCAAGACGCGAGTGCAGCCGCCCTGCGATGTCGAGCGTTCCGCGGATGCCGACGTCGGTTCCCTCGTAGCGCGCGCTCAGCGGCATCAGCGCCACGACGTTGTCGCGATACACGACGCCCGCGCGCAACGCATCGAACGGTAACTGACGATAGACGGCGCGCTTGGCCGCGCCTTGCGCGACGATCATCGGATTGTCGATTGGCCCTTGCACGAGAACGCCGAGATTGATGACGCCGGAAATCGGTTCGCGGCGCGTGAACGCAAACGCACTTCGCAGTGAGGCCAAGTCGCCCGTGCCGTAGATGCCCAGCCGCAGTTGTGCGATGCCGGTCAAGTCGCCCGTTAAATCGTAGATGCCGCCCGCCATGTGCAGCGGGATGCCGGCCAGCGATGCATGGATATGCTTCAGGAAAAAGGCGTTGTCGACGAGCTGCAAGCGGCCGTGGATCGCTTCGACGGGTGCGTCGAGCGCCGCAAGCGCCAGCGCACCGCCGTCGATGTCGAGCTGCAGGTTGGCATGGTACTCGGGCGTGACGTTCGGCTGCACGTCGAGCGAGTAGAGCCGTGCGTCGAAGTTGCGGGCACGCCCCTTGAGAATGCGCACGACCGGCGTATCGGCGAAGTAATTCGCGAGCGCGCGCAGCGGAAAGCGTGCCGCGCGAGCGCGGTGCATGGCGTAGCCGCGTATCGCGTCCATCGTGCCGACGAGCGTGAAAGGCATGGGCCGGCTCCCCACGAGGAAGGAACCGCCCGCATCGTAGTGGGAGCGCCGGGCCGTGTCGATCGCTGCGTCGACGTTGAAGTGCACGATGCGAATGCGCTTGGCGCTGGCGTCGTAGGCCCTCGGCTCGAGCAACTCGAGCGACGCATCGTGCATGCGCAGATCGAAGCGAATCGGGACGTCGCTGACCACCTGCGGCGCCGGCGCCTGCGGCAGACGTCGCGCCGCGGCGGGAACGATGAAATTGTACGTACCGTCGGCAAACCGTTCGATCGTCAGCTTGGCATCCCGTACCTCGATGCCCACCAAGCCGAAACGATGCGCGCTACCCGGGAACAGATCGCGAAGCGAATACCGTACGTCGATGCGCGACGCCGAGAGCAGCGGAACGCCGTCGCGGGACACGCGCACGCCGGCAAAGGCTGCGTGACCGGCGCCGATATGCTGCTCGCCCAGCGCAACGGTATAACCGCTCGCCAAGAACGCCGCCGTCTCGAGGGTCCAGCGGACGGCGAGGTGGCGGAAGGCGATCGCCGTTCCGAACACGACGATCGCGACCGTTAGGCCGGTCAGCCACCAACGTTTGCGCACGCCCAGGAACCTCGCATTCCTTTACCCTTCGGCAAGCGGCGACTCCCTGCCGCCACATCCTTACGTTTCAATGAGGAAGCCCCTGAGCTTCCCTTAAAGCCGGCTAAAGGTCGAGGCTCTTGACGCTCTTGGCGTACTCGAAAATGTACTGCTTGCGCGGCTCGACTTTGTCGCCCATCAGGTCGGTGAAGATCTGCTCGGCTTCGACGACGTCTTCGACCGTGATTTGCTCCAGACGGCGGTTGCCGACTTCCATCGTCGTCTCGGCCAGCTGCTCGGCGTCCATTTCCCCTAAGCCTTTGTACTGCTGAATCGTGAAGTCTTTCGGATCGGCTTCGCCGATGATGCGTTTGTAATCGGCCTCGTTGAAGGCCCACCACTGCTGCTTGCCCTTGCGAATGCCGTACAGCGGCGGCTGCGCGATGTACACGTAGCCTTGATCGACCAGCGGCTTCATCTGACGGTAGAAGAACGTCAGCAACAGCGTCCGGATATGCGACCCGTCGACGTCGGCGTCGGTCATGATGATGATCTTGTGATAGCGCAGTTTGTCGAGATTGAATTCGTCTCCGAAGCCGGTGCCCAACGCCGTGATCATCGTGCGAATTTCCTCGTTGGCAAGCACCTTGTCGAGCCGCGCCTTCTCGACGTTGAGGATTTTGCCGCGCAGCGGCAGAATCGCTTGCGTGTTCGGATCGCGCCCGCCCTTGGCCGTCCCGCCGGCGGAATCGCCTTCCACGAGAAAGATCTCGCTCTCCGCCGGATTGGTGTTCTTGCAGTCGACGAGCTTGCCGGGCAGACCCGAGCCCTCGAGCGCGTTCTTCCGCCGCGACAAATCGCGCGCTTTCTTGGCGGCCTCGCGGGCGCGCTGGGCCTGCATGCACTTGTCGACGATCACGCGCGCCTGCTTCGGGTTTTCCTCGAAGAAGAAGTCGAGGCGCTCGTTGACCAAGCCGTTGACGATGCCGCGCACTTTATTGTTGCCGAGCTTGGTCTTGGTCTGCCCTTCGAACTGCGGATTTTCGAGCTTCACCGAAACGACCGCCGTCAAACCTTCCATGATGTCGTCGGAAGAAAGCGACGGCTCCGACTCCTTGAGCATTCCGCGCTTGCGCGCGTAGCCGTTGACCGCGTTGGTCACGGCCGTCCGAAAGCCCAGCAGATGCATGCCGCCTTCGATGGTGTTGATATTGTTGGCGTAGGCGAATATTTGGTCGCTGTACGTGCCGGTATACTGCATCGCGACCTCGACGTCCACACCGTCGCGTTCGGCGTGCGTCGACACGATCGGATGGAGCGGATCCTTTTTCTCGTTGAGCCACTCGACGAACGACACGATGCCGCCTTCGAACTTGTAGCTGCGTTCGCGCGGTTCTTCGCCGCGTTCGTCGCGCAGCACGATCGAAAGGCCGCGGTTGAGAAATGCCAATTCGCGCAAGCGCTTCTGCAGGATGTCCCAATGGAAGTCGGTGACTTCGAACACCGCCCGATCGGGAAGGAACCACTGCGTCGTGCCGGTTCCCTCGGTGCGCGCGACCTTTTTGAGTTTTTGCACGGTCGCGCCGCGCTCGAACTTCATCTCCCACAGCCAGCCGTCGCGCTTGACCCGCGTGATCATCCATTCCGAAAGGCCGTTGACGACCGAAATGCCGACGCCGTGCAAGCCGCCCGACACCTTATATCCGCCCTTGCCGAACTTTCCGCCGGCATGCAGGATCGTCATCACGACTTCGACCGCGGGCAGCTTTTCTTCGGCGTGAATGTCTACCGGAATCCCGCGGCCGTCGTCTTCGACTTCACAGGAGCCGTCCTTGTGAAGCGTGACCTTGACGTGCTTGGCATAGCCGGCCAAGGCCTCGTCGACGGCATTGTCGACGGCCTCGTAGACCAACTGGTGCAACCCGCGTTCCGCGGTGTTGCCGATGTACATGCCGGGACGTTTGCGCACGGCGTCGAGCCCGCGCAGTACCTCGATCTGTTCGCCCGTATAGTTACTGGACATCCGTTTTCGTCTATCGTTCCGTTCCGTAAAGTAAGTCGTTCAGCTCGTCGCCGAGCACGTTGCGCACCGTCGCCGGATCGATGGCTTCCGGCGAGAGCTTGCTCTTTAGCACGACGTACGAGCTTGCGATCGTGCGTTCGCGTCCATCGCGCGATAGCCGTTTTGCCGCGCGCGCCCGGACGAGCGTCTCCCACCATCGGGAGAGCAACCGGTTTCGAATCGCCTCGTAATCGGGGGGCGTCAGCCCGTCGATCATTTCCGCGGCGCCGTCGTAGCCGAGCCACGGCGCCTCGAAGAGCAACCGTGCGGTGGCAGCTTCGCGCTGCTGCGACGCCACATTGCGGCACGTTGCGCAGAGCCCTTCGCGCGCTGCGACCGGCGCTCCGCAGCCCCGGCATTCCTTCCACCCGGCCAGTAGTTTTGCCCGCCGCATTGCCTCGACGCTGGTGCGAAACCGCTGCAACGCTTCGGGCGCATCCGCGGGCGCCGGAGCGCCGGCGCGCGCGTCGGGCTTGACCGGCGGCGCCTGTTGCCGTCCTCTGGGCCCCAAGCGTGCCCGCATCGGAAGCTTCCCTACTCTAAACCGCAGCCGCTCGACCGGGGTTTGCGGTAATCTCGCGCGCACCGCTGCCAAAATGCGATCCGCGAGAAACGTTAGTTGCTGGCTCCACGCGCTCGATCGCGTCGTCACCCACAGCGCATCGTCGAGGATGCGCGCCGGATGCGTGTTGCGCGCCACGTCGTCGCCAACGATCTCGCTCCAGCCGGCGCTCAGCAGCGACAGCGGGTCGGACGTCCAGCGCGCGCCCTTCTCGGGCGACCACCGGCCGAGGGCCTCGTTGAGCGGCCTCAGCATGCCGCTGCCGCAATGCGCGCGCCGCTTACGACGCGCACGTGCGCGCTGGGGGGGAGCGCCTTGGGTACGTGCGTCGCCGTGACGAACGCCTGCTCGTAGTCGCCGACGCCGGCCAGAAACGCGGCCGCGCGTTCTTCGTCCAGCTCGGAGAGAACGTCGTCGAGCAACAACAGCGGCGCCTCGGCGGCGCGCTCGCGAGACACCGCGTACTCGGCCACCTTCAATGCCAGCACGGCCGTGCGCTGTTGTCCCTGCGACCCGTAGACCGCCAGCGAACGCCCGTCGAGCGCGAGCGCGAGATCGTCGCGGTGCGGACCCGCCACCGAAGACTTCCGGGCGCGTTCCGAAGCCGCGACGTGCTGCAGCCGCGTCGCTATGGCGGCCTCGACCGCTTCCGGCGTTGCGGTGTCGAAAGGAACGTTCGGCTCGTACTCGACCGCCAGTGACTCCGCCCCGTTGGTGAAGCGCGCGTGCGCATCGCGCGCCGCGCGCGCGAGCGCCTCGACGAACGCGGCCCGCGCGAGCACGATGTGCGTTCCGGCGGCAACGAGTTCGCGATCGTACACGGCCAGCAACTCCGGATCGCCGGGATCCTCAGCACGAAGCAAGGCGTTCTTCTGTTGCAGCGCTTTACGATAGCGCGCCAACTCGCGGTAGTATGCCGGGTCTTCTTGTGCGAGCGCGACGTTGAGAAATGCACGCCGCTGACTCGGCGCCCCGGCGGCCAGTTGCAGATCGGCCGGCACGAAGGTCACGACGCGCAACTTGCCGAGGAAACTCGAGTAGCGGACGGGACGGCCGTTGAGGGTGTAGGTTTTGCGGGTGCTGCGATGTCCTTTCGCGATCGTGCAGGCGAGGTTCACGCTGCCGGCACTCACGCGGCCTTCGCCGGAAATCGTTGCGGTTTCGGCGCCGTAGCGCACCGCGTCGGCGTCGCGGCTGGTCCGAAACGACTTTCCGGTGCCCAGCATCGCGATCGCTTCCAACAGATTACTCTTCCCTTGCGCATTGGCTCCGACGTACAGATTCAACCCCGGCGCGGGCTCGACGTCGAGTTCGCCGTAGTTGCGAAAGTCGAAGAGCCGCACGTGCGTCAGCCGCACGAGCTCACGAGGACGGCCTTATTGGCGCAACGGCATGAGGACGTACAGCTGCTGCCCGGAGTCGAGCGGCTCGAGCGGTCGAATCGCGGCCGGTGAAAGCGGCCCGAGAAATTCGACGACCGTCTTGTCGCTCTTGACGTGATTGAGAATCTCAACCAAGTAACGCGCGTTGAACGCGATCGAAAGATCCTCGCCGGTCTGCTCGATTTCGAGTTCTTCGTACGCCGTACCGGAGACGTCGGAGTTGGCGGTGACGACGAGCGTTTGGTTCGATATCGCGAGCTTTACCATGCTCGCGCGGTCGCCGGCGACGAGTTCGGCGCGACGCAGGCTGCCGATCAGCGCAGCCGTCGCGACGGTCATCGTGCGGTCGAACTTCGCCGGTATGACTTGCTGGTAGTTGGGATACTGCCCGTCCACGAGGCGGACCGTAATGGAGACGTCGCCGGCGGTCATCTGCAACTGATTGCTCTGGGCTCCGAGCGCGCTGACCGCGATCGTTTCGCCGGCGCCGAGATTGCGCGACGTTTCGGCGAGCGCGCGCGACGGCACGATGTATTTTTCGCTGCCGGTAATGCCGTCGTCGAGCGTCGTGACGAATTTCGCCAGACGGTATCCGTCGGTCGCAACCATCGTCAACGACGCGCCTTCGATCTCGAGCAGGGTGCCCATGAGGACCGCGCCGCGTGCTTCTTCACTCGAAGCGGCGAAGATCGTGCCGTCGATGGCGTCGCGAAACTTCTTCGCGGCAATCGTGAAGTGCGACCCGCGCGTTGCCGCCGGCAGCGGGGGATACTCCTCGGCCGGCAAGGCGTGAAAATCGTAGTTGCTGCGCTCGCACTTGATGCCGGCGCGCGTCGGCGTGCCGGTCAGCTCGAGCGTGCCGGTCGGGAGATTCCCCAAGTAGCTCGAGAACAGTTTGGCCGGAACGGTGACCGACCCGGACTCGCTGATGTCGGCCGGAAAGGCGTGCTCGAGGGTGAGTTCTAGATCGGTGGCGCGCACCGCGATCTTCCCTTCCTCTGCCTGCAACAGCACGTTGGAGAGGATTGGGACGGTCGTATGTGCGTTGACGACCTTGCTGGCTGCCCCCACCGCGGAAGCGATGTCTTTGGTATTACACGTAAACTTCATTTTCTACCGTTTCTACCGTTTCAAGCGTGCGGTACTCGGGAGAATTTATATTTATACTAGAGCCGTAACAGCAGTAGGGCGGTGCATTCTGAGGACAAGTGCCCAACGGCACGCCGTGGCGGGGCAATGCGCCGGGAATAAGGTGTGGACGCGTCGCGGCGCGCGATGCACATATGCACGTCATGAAAGCTGCGCAATGAGTTATCCCTGCAGGCGCCGCCGCCCTGTGCGCACGCTGTGGCGAGCGCGGGCGGACGCGGGCTAAGGATTCTGACACATGGCGACGAGCTGACGGATCTTGTTCCGATACGCCTCGTCACGTTCCATCTGGTCTTTGATCTTGTCGCGCGCGTACATGACCGTCGTATGGTCTTTCTTCCCGAACTCCCGCGCGATCTGCGGCAGCGAATACTCGGTGAGCACGGTTGCGACGTACATCGCGATCTGGCGGGGCGCCGCCAGGCGCTGATCCCGCCGCCCGTTGTCCATCTCCTTCACGGTCAGCCCGTGGGCACCGGCGACGGTTTCCTTGATCTTCGCGATCGTGACCCGCTGGAGCGGCGCGTTGGCAACGGCGCTCTTGAGCACTTCGGCAGCGAGATCGATGGTGATCGGCGAGCGCGTCAGCGAGGCGTAGGCAACGACCCGAATCAGGGCGCCTTCGAGTTCGCGGATGTTCGACGGGATGACCTTAGCGATGAACGAGGTCACCTCGTCGGGGACGGGGATCTTTTCGCTCTCGGCCTTCTTGCGCAAGATGGCTTCCCGAGTCTCGAGGTCCGGTGCCTGGATGTCGGTGAGCAGACCCCATTCGAAGCGCGATCGAAGGCGTGACTCGAGCGTCTGGATTTCCTTGGGTGGACGATCCGAGGAGATGATTAACTGACGCCCGGATTCGTGCAGAGCGTTGAATGTATGGAAGAACTCTTCTTGCGTGGTTTCCTTTCCGGCCAAGAACTGAATGTCGTCGATGAGAAGCACGTCGACTTGGCGATAGCGATTGCGGAACTCGGGCGTCCGGTTGTTTTGCAGCGCGATAATAAATTCGTTGGTGAACTTTTCGCACGTAAGATACACGACGTTGGCGCTGGGGTTGTCGAGCATGACGCGATGGCCGATTGCGTGCATCAGGTGCGTCTTGCCCAATCCGACGCCGCCGTAGAGAAACAGCGGATTATAGGCACGCGCGGGCGCGCTCGCAACCGCCTGCGAAGCTGCGTGGGCGAAGCGGTTGGAATTGCCGACGACGAACTCCTCAAACGTATAGCGGACGTTGAGGTTGGCGGTGCGCAGCTCTTCGGGGGCGCGCGCCGAGTGCGGCGGAACGGCGGCCGTCGTTTCGACGGGTTCCGCTACCGACAACCGCAACTCGAGATCGGTTCCGAAGACGGCTCTTAATACGTCGATAATCTGCGCTTGCAGTTTCGTACCGACCCACTCGCGCGCAAACTTGCTGTGCACGGCGAGATGCAACTCGTTTCCGTGCAGACCGACGAAGCGCATCGGCTTGATCCACATCTCGAATACGGGTTTGGAAAAACTCGCTTCGAGCGTTCCCAACGCCGACTGCCACAATTCGTTCGAGACGTCGGAATTGCCGAGCGCAAGCGCCATCTTCTACATCCTCTATCGTCTGAGAAATTGAGCTGCCCCCAGCCCGGGAGGGCGCAAACTCTTGGCTTAATGAAGCGGTGCTCCTGCGAGGAATATGCACGACTTTATGCACTTATCCACAGGGCACCCGTTACGATGTTTCCGGCTCTTTTCGGCACTATGAACCGGGCCGGCGGCCATCCCCCGAAGCGCGAAATGATCATATGCAGCCGTCGTTTCCGGGACCGTCTCGAGGCCCTCCGGGACGAATTTTTCCACAGGGTTGTCCACATGTGTGGAGAGCGGGTTCGCGGGCGCGCCTTCAAACGCCGCGAGGGTGCCGCACCCGGGCCGGATCGACGCCCTTTCACGCGGGTCTAGGCAAGCGTCCGGACGGGAAGGGCGCCAGGACCGCTCGAGGCGATTGGGTAGCACGTCGTCGCGGGTGACCGGAGGATAGGCCATGCTCTGGCGCTCGTTCTCGTTTGCCCGGCAGCCGTTGTGGGCTGCACTCCTGCTCGCCGGAGCCGGCTGCGCCGGCAACGCAGCCCCCGCGGCTCCTTCGCCGGCAACGCTTCTGCAAGCCGATGCGACGCCGAGCGCGCTTGCGCCCGCGATCGTCGTTGGAAATTATAGCGGCGCAAACATTCTCAAATTCGCGCTCGACGCGAAGGGTAACGTTTCGCCGACCGCGGTGATCTCGGGACCGCGAACCGGCATCGAACACGCCGACAACGTCGCGCTCGATACGAGCTTTCGCACGTACGCGTCGATCAACGGCAAGACGATCGCAGCGTATTCGGCCGATGCGCACGGAAATGCGAAACCCGTCCGCACGATTGCGGGCGGCAATACGCAGCTGGCGTTTCCAATCGGCGTCGCGGTGGACTCGGCGGGGTATTTGTACGTCGCCGACTGCGGCTACGGGAACGTGAAAGTCTACGCTCCGGGCGCAAACGGAAACGTTTCGCCGATTCGCGTCATCGGGTTGACCAGCGGCTGCACGATTCAACTCGCGGTCGATAAAACCGACCAACTCTACGTGACCTCGGGCGACAACCTCATTTCGGAGTTTTCTTCCGAATCCAACGGCAACGCGCTGCTGCGCACGATTTCGGAAGGAAAGGGCTCGGGCGGCATCGGCATTCGTTCCATTGCGGTCGACGGCCGCGGTTATGTGTACGCCGGCAATCTGTTGGCGAAAGACATTCGCGTCTTCGCGCCGCACGCGCAAGGATTCGCGAAACCCGTGCGCACGATCGGTGGTTCGAACACGCACCTCGGCGCGGCGACGGGCTTAGCGCTCGATGCATCCAACAACCTGTACGCGACGATATGCCGCCATTGCTCGCAGGGTTCGGGTACCGACAGCATCGTGGTCTTTGGCCCGGGCGCAAAAGGTAATGTGAAGCCCGACCGCGTCATCGAGGGGAAGAACACGATGCTCTCATCCCCGACCGATCTCGTCGTACGGCAATAGAGGGCTCGCCCCGGCGCCTCCGACGATTTTTTCCGCCTCTCGACCGACTACCTGAGCGTCTACCGGTACATCCTCAAGGACCTGCGGTCGGTCCCCTAGCGCGCGCCTTGCCACGGGCGCCCGCCTCCTGGTATAGTAGCCCGGCTATGTTCGTCTTCGATCTCCAGCTCTTCGCCTCGAAGAAGGGCGCCGGTTCCACGCGCAACGGTCGCGACTCCAACGCGCAGCGCTTGGGCGTCAAGCGCTTCGGCGGCGAGAACGTCATCGCCGGCAACATCATCGTGCGCCAGCGCGGCACGCGGTTTTACGCGGGTCAGAACGTCGGCATCGGCCGCGACCACACGCTGTTTGCGCTGGTCGACGGCACGGTGCAGTTCTCGAACCGCCGCAACCGCAAGTACGTCGACATTCGCCCGGCCGCGTAAGCGACCGGCATCTTTTCTGGCGCGCGCGCCGAAGCAGAACGGCGGCGTGCAGTTCATCGATGAAGCCGTGATTGCCGTCGCCGCCGGGAAGGGCGGGGACGGCATCGTTGCATGGCGGCGGGAAAAGTATATTCCCAAAGGCGGCCCTGCCGGCGGTGACGGCGGCCACGGCGGCAGCGTCTACCTGCAAGCCGACTCGGAACTCTCGACGCTCGTTGAGTTTCGCTACAAGCGGAGCTTCGCAGCGGAGTCCGGCCGGCCGGGCGGCACCTCGAACAAATCCGGCAAGAGCGGCGACGACTTGACGATTGCCGTGCCCGCGGGAACGCTCGTCTACCGGACGCTCGAAGGGAAAACGGAAGCCTATTTCGCCGATCTCGACGTTCCCGGCGAACGGCTGCTCGTCGCCAAGGGCGGACGCGGCGGTCTCGGCAACCAGCACTTCGCAACCAGCGTCCGCCAAGCGCCGCGCTTTGCCGAGCGGGGCGAGCCCGGGGAGCATTGCGCGTTACGGCTCGAACTGCGCCTGCTGGCCGATTGCGGCGTCGTCGGCGTTCCCAATGCCGGCAAATCGACGCTGCTTTCGGTGGTTTCGGCGGCCCGTCCGAAAATCGCCGACTATCCGTTTACCACGATCGAACCGCAGCTCGGCGTGGTGCGCGTCTCCGACGAAGAATCGTTCGTGATGGTCGACGTTCCCGGCCTGATCGAAGGCGCGCACGCCGGTGCCGGTCTCGGCGATCAATTCCTCAAGCACGTCGAGCGCACGCGCGCGCTCGTGCATCTGCTCGACGGCGCCAAGCCCCTCGACGACATACTTCACGACAAAACGATGATCGAGCGCGAGTTGGAAGCGTGGAATCCGAAACTGCTCGAGAAGCCGGCGCTTCTCGTCGTGAACAAAATCGATCTGCCCGACGCGCGCGAACGGCTCGCCGAACTGCGCGAGCGATTTCCCGGGATTTCCGGCATCAGCGCGGCGACGCGCGAAGGCGTGCGCGAACTCGTTTTTGCGGTCGCCCGCACCGTCGAGCTGGCGCCGGTTCCCGAAGTCGTCGCGCCGGCGCCGGCGACCATCGAACTGCTGCCGTCGGACGCCTTCGTGCTCGTGCGCGGCAGCGACGGCGCTTTCGAATTGTCGGGCAAGCGTATCGAGCGGCTCGCCGCGATGACGAACTTCGACTCCGACGAGTCGCTCGCGCGCTTCGAACGCGCGCTCGCAAAAATGGGCGTCGAAAAGAAATTGCGCGACATGGGCGCCGCGCAAGGGGATACCGTCCGCATCGGGACGTACGAATTCACGTACTCATGAAACTCGGTATTTTCGGCGGCACGTTCGATCCGATTCATAACGCGCATCTCTTCGTCGCCGAATCGGCGCGGTTGAGCGAAGATCTCGATCGCGTGTTGTTCGTACCGGCTAACTCCCAGCATTATCGCGACCGGGCGCACGCGCCGGTCGAGCATCGGTGCGCGATGATCCTCGCCGCCATCGCCGGCAACTCCGGATTCGCGCTCGACGATACCGATTTGCACGAGGATGCGACCGGGTATACGGCCGATTTGATTCCGCGGCTCGCACGGCGCTATCCGGGCGGCACGTTCACGTTCATCATCGGCGCCGATTCGCTCGTCAACACGGCGTGGGTTCGCTTCGACGAAGTGTTGGAATCGCTCGAACGTTTCGTCATCGCGCCGCGCCCCGGCGTTCGAGCCGACGCGCTGGGCCGCGTGCTGGAGGCCGTTCCGGGCCGTCTGCGCGAGCGCGTCGCGTCGCTAAACCTTCCCGAGGTTCCCGAATCGGCGACGGCAATTCGCGCGTTGCTGTCGCAAGGCCGCAGCATTCGTTACTTGGTCCCCGACGAGGTTTGGCAATACATCCTCACGCAAAAGCTCTACGGCTTCGGCGATGCGTAGCGGGCTGCTCGCGCCGCTCGCCGTCGCGCTCTGGGCGAGCGGCTGCGCCGGCGGTGGCGGCGACGCGGCGGTCTGCTCCGCCTACCACGACGGACGTTCGCACGCCGAGGTGGTTGCCGATGGACGCGTCACCACCGTACTCGGCGTTGCGCAAGGCCGCGTCAGCCCCCACGAAGGGTTTCTGATGCGACTCGATTCTGGTTGCGACGTCATCGTTCGCGTGGAAGCCAATACCGATCTCACCGGCGAGTTTCCGATCGCTCGCGGCGACCGCGTGGTCGTCAAGGGCGAGTACGAGTACTATCCGCGCGGCGGCGTGATCCACTGGACGCATCGCGACCCGCGCGGGCGGCACGAGGGGGGCTACGTGCAGCTCGGCGGCCGCACGTATCAATAGCGCGGATGGACGATCGTCGCGTCACGCGCGTGATTCTCGCGAGCGGCTCGCCGCGGCGACTGGAACTGCTGCGCTCGCTCGGGCTGGACGTCGTCGTCAAGCGGAGCGGTTACGGTGAGCCGTCGATCGCGGGAGTCTCGCCCGAGCGCCTGGCGACGCTCCACGCGCGTGAGAAGCTGGCGAGCGCCTTGCGCGCCGCGGCCGAAAGCGCCGCCGCGGACCTGCCCGTTATCGCGGCAGACACGGTGGTCGATGCCGGCGGCGTCGCGCTCGGGAAGCCTGCGGATGCCGGCGATGCGGCCCGAATGCTGCGACTCCTCTCGGGTCGCGAACATCGCGTGCATACCGCATTCGCGCTCTCGCTGCCCGGCGTCGCATCGCCGGTCGAGGAACTCTCGACGGCGCTGGTGCGCTTCTACCCGCTCGACGATCGCGAAATCGCCGAGTACGTGGAAAGCGGGGAGCCGCTCGACAAGGCGGGAGGTTACGGCATCCAAGGGCGCGCGGCCGCACTCGTCGAGTCGATCGCCGGCGACTTTTACACGGTGATGGGTTTTCCGCTGGCTCGCTTCGTTCGCGCCATGCGGCGGTTGGGATTTTCTCTGCCGACCGCGAATCCCGTGGCTCCTTCAACTGCGGCCTCGGCCGCGCACACCGTGGGAGCGGCCGATTTTCACGTACCGGGACGAACGTAGACTTTTCGCGCTGATCAGCCTCATCATCGTGGCGGCGTTGATTGCGCTCGTGCAAATCAACGCGCAGCGTGCGAAGACGGAGAGTCCGATCGCGGCGGTCGCGACGTCGCTTTTCGCATTTGCAGAGAGTGCGGTCTCGGCGACGGCGGCCGGGGCGCGCGGCGGCGCTGCGGCGGTCTTAGCGTTGCCGCAGCTCGAACGCGACGTCGCGCGGCTGCGCGCGCAGAATACCGCGCTGTCGGCCGAAAACGCCCGGCTGCACGAACTCGCCGCCGCCTATGCGGCCGAGGCCGGCGTTCGCGCTTCGGTCGCGCTTTACCACGGCATCGAGGCACGCGTCATCGGCTTCGCGCCGGAAAACGAATCGCGCACGGTGACGATCGATCGCGGATCTCATGCCGGCGTGCGCCGCGACGACGGCGTCGTCTCGGAAAGCGGCGTCGTCGGAAGAGTTGCATCGGCCGGTCCGCTGACCAGCACGGTGGTGCTCGTCACCGATTATACCAGCCGCATTCCGGCGGTCGTGCGCCGGGGCCGGTGGTGGGGCATCGCGCGCGGGAATCTCGGCAGCGTCCGGTTGGAATACGTGTCGCAGGATGCGCCGCTGGCAGCCGGGGACGTCGTCGTCACCGGCGAGGGACGTTCGTTTCATTCGGGCGTGCCGATCGGGACCGTCAGCGCAACCGAGCGCGGCGACGCAACGCTCTACCAAACGGCGGTGGTAACGCCCGCGGCGAATCTCGGCGCTCTCGATCGCGTTGTCGTCATTCCGCGGTAAGCCGCAAGCCGCGCCGTTCGTCGGGCCGCCGTGGTACGTGGCGGCGGCATGGCTGGCGGTCGCGGTCCTCCTGCAAGCGACGCTGGTGCACGCGGTTGCGATTCGCGGCGTCGTGCCGAGCGTCGTACTGGCAGTCGTCGTCTGGTATGCGCTGCGCGTCGACGTGCTGCGCGCGGCGGCGTACGGACTCGCCGCCGGACTCTGTGAAGACGTCCTTTCCGCGACGACCGGCGCGGCGTGGACGATTTCGACGCTCGCCGCCGCCGTAACCGCCGGCATCCTGTCGCGCGGGTTTTTCGCCGACTCAATTCCGCTCGCAGCCGCCATTACGATCGTCGCAACGCTGCTGCGGGCGCTGATTTTCTGGGCCATCATGTCGTTCGAAGGCTATCCGCCGGGATTGGGCGCGATGCACGCGCGCGAAGCGCTGGCGGCTGCAGTGCTCAACGCCGCGGTCATCGTTGCGGCCACGCTCGTCGTGCGCCGCATCGGTCCGCGCACTGCATGACGACGAACCGGCCGCCGAAACCGCAGCCGTGGGAGCGGCCCGCGTGGCGCGTTGCCGCACTGGTCGCGTGCATGCTCGCGGCGGGCATCGCGCTCGTCGTGCGCCTAGTCGAGGTGCAGTTGCTGGACGGCGAAAAATATCGCGCCGCGGCGCAAGCCAATCAAGTGCGCTTGATTCCGGTGGCAGCACCGCGCGGCGTCATCTACGATCGTCACGGCACCGTCCTGGTGCGCAGCCGTCCCTCGTTCGTCGTCGGATTGATTCCCTCGCAGATCGAAGATATCGACGGCGAGCTGGCAACGCTCGCGACGACGCTCGGCGTCGACCCGGGCGTGCTGCGTTTTCGTTTGCTCCATCATCGCGGCGCGAACTATCGCGATTTCGACGAGGTCGTTGCCGGCGAACCGTACGGTCCGGTCGTGCTCGCAAGCGATTTGCCGGTCGCGAAAGTCGCGCGCCTTTCCGAGCTGCTCAGCGAACTGCCGGGCATCGATTTGGAAGTGCAGCCGACGCGCGACTATCCGTACGGGCCGCTTGGATCGCACCTTTTCGGCTACGTCGGGGCCATCACCGAACAAGAGTACCAACGCCTTAAGAACCAAGGGTATTCGCCCAACGACGTCGTCGGCAAAGACGGCCTGGAAGCCGTCTACGATAGGTATCTGCGCGGCGTTCCGGGCGGCGAGCGCGAGCTCGTCGACGCGACCGGCGCCGTCGTGTCGACGATTTCCTCGCAGCCCGCCATTGCGGGCGACACGCTGGTGACCAGCATCGATTGGCGGCTGCAGCATATCGTCGAAAACGCGCTGGCTTCCGAGATTGCGTCGTGGGGGCACGGCCGCCGGCTGTCGGGAGCCGTGGTCGCCGAGGATCCGTGGACGGGCGGAATTCTCGCGCTGGCGAGTTATCCCAACTTCGATCCGCGCGACTTTGCGAGCGACCGCTTCAAACGCGTGCAGCGCTATCTCACCGACGCGAGCGAACCGCTCTTCGATCGCGCGATTGCCGCGGCTACGCCGACCGGGTCGACCTTCAAGATGGTCACCGGTTCCGCAGCGCTCACCGAAGGCGTCGTCAAAGTCGATCAAGTCGTCTACGATACCGGCGGCTGGAACTGCGGCGGTTACTACGCGCGCGACATCGCCGCCGGCGGCCTCGGCAACACGACCTTCGTGCCCGCACTGGCGGCGTCGAGCGACGGCTACTTCTTCCGGCTTTCGTGGTGGCTGGGCAACGAGCGCTTGCGCAGGTACGCGCTCGCGTTCGGTCTCGATGCGAAAAGCGGCGTCGATCTTCCGGGGGAGAACGAAGGCAATTGGCCGACGAACGCGTGGGAAATGCGAACCTTCGGCGTTCCGATGCAGCCCAGCGAATCGTGCTTTCTCGGAATCGGGCAAGGCGCGATGCAAGCAACGCCGCTGCAGATGGCCAACGTCGCTTCCGCGGTCATCAACGGCGGTACGCTCTACAAACCACAGATCGTGCACGAGATTCGTTCGCCGAACGGCCGCATCATCAAGCGCTTCTTGCCCGAAGTCATTCGCCGAGTTCCGGTCACGCCGGAGTCGCTGGCTGCGGTGCGCGCGGGCATGGCGAAAGTCACCGATCCGGGCGGCACCGCGTACGGATTGGCGATTGCGGGCTTACCGTATTCGGGAAAGACGGGCACCGCCGAAACCGCCGGCGGCAACGGTCCGAACACGACGTGGTTCATCGCGTGGGCTCCAAGCGATCGCCCTAAAATCGCGTTGGCGGTTTTCGTCGATCGCAGCGGTGGCTACGGCGCGCAGGTTGCCGCTCCGATCGCGCGCCAAATTCTCGTCGAGTACTTCCGCAAGAAACCGTAGCGCATATCAGGATGACGAGGCGAGCACTGCGAGTGCCGCCGAGATGCGCGACGCGCGTTCGCCGGGATTGGCGGCGAAATAACGCTCCACGCATGCGCTGCCGCCGCGGCGCGTAAGGGCGTGCGCCGCCGCTAGTGCGACCGCTTCGGACGAATCCCCGAGGGCGCGCTCCAGCAACGGCTGCGAGGCATCGTCTTCCAGCGCGCCGAGGGCAAAGACCACGTCGCAGCGCTCGGATTCGCAAAGGCCTGCGAAATCGCTGCCCGCGTCGCCGGTCCAGGTATCGTCGCCGCGCGCACGCACGGCAGCGGCTCGCGACGATGCGCGCACGGCAACGAACGCGACCGTCGCCAGAATGAAGACGCCCGCGACGACCGCCGCGGCGAAGATCACCGCGCGGCCGCGTGCAGCGCCGCGAGCACGTCGTCGAGCGCAGCGTCGAGTGCGCCGTCACGATCGCGCTGCAGCGCGGTGACGAACTCCGCGGATTCCAACTCCGCCATGGCGTCGAGCCGGTCGCACAGCGGTGCACGATAGCGAGCGAACTCCGCCGGCGCCTCCGGCAGCAGACGTGCTAACGCGGCCCACGAAGTCGCGCTTGCCAACTCGGCGTCTTCGATCCGATCGGCAAACTGCGAGAGCGCGCCCGGTTCGAACGTGCCGGTGAGAAGCGTCACGGCGGCATCGGGCGGTTCCGCGGGCATTCCAAGGGCCGACGCGGCTTCGTGGAGCAGCCGTTCGATCACCGCGCGCAGCGACGGCGTCTCGAGGTCCCGCGCTGCGATGGCGTAGTTCGGCAGCCGAAGTTTGATGAAGAGCCGGTCGAGTTCGTCGCGCAACGCGTCGCGCAACGCCGCAAGCGCGCCGGCGCGTGCGTCGCCGAGCGCGTCGGGCAAAAAGGCACGGATCGCAAAGAGATGCGTGACGAATCCTTCGAAGCGCGCCTCCTCGAGAAACCGCACGACGCGCGTCAGTCGCTCGGGGGAGAACGCGAGCATCGTTCCGGCGCGACGCTCGCCGCTCGCCGCGAGCGAGGCAATCGCAGGTATTCCCGGCTCGAGCGCGATCTCCGCAGTGCCGTTACGCTCGGCAACCGGCGTGGCCGGCGGGAGTTCGAGGAATCGTTCTTCGGTCAGCGCGCGGCGGCTGCGCCCGAAGGCCGGCCCGAGCATGCCGTCGAGCCCGAACGGCAGTCCCGCGATCGAATTCGCGAACGCGGGCGCGGCGCGCACTTTCAGTTCTTCGGCGACGATGTCGTCTTCGCGTTCGTCGTCGTAACGAACGCGCGCGGTGACGTCGATCGCTTCGCCCGCGGCAAGGCCGTTGTGCACGACGTCCTGCCATCGAATCGTCGCTTCGACGCCCGGGTCCACGTCGTTGAGCGCGATGCCCGGCTCGACCGCGAACGGCGCCGCCGCCCCGGCGTCGCGAATCGGGACGTCGTTGACCGTCGTCGAGTTCGGAACGTAGATCAACGACGAAGGGCGCGCGACCGACGCGCAGACGCGCCGCGCCGGCCCGTCGCCGCCGTTGCGTAAGTGGAGCGTCCATTCGATCGTTTCACCCGCGTCGACGACGCCGGCGGGCTCGCAGGCCAGCGATCCGACCGAGAAATCGGGTTGCGCGGCGGTGGCAATCGTCAACTGCGTGAGCGGTACCGGCAGCATCGCGGATGCCGTGACGACGCCGTCGACCGTGACGGGATGTTCGCGCGCGATGCTGCGCAATAGCCGCAAGCCTAACCGAGCCCTCGCGTGAGCGCCGGCGCGGACTTCGCCGAAGACGAGCGTCGAACGTTCCCGCACGGCGCCCTCGACGCTCTCCAGCCGCGCTTCCGGAGAGACGTACAAGCGCAGGCGGACGTCGTGAGCGACGTCGGTGCCGGCATTGACGAGTGCGACGTCGACGTCGGCGATTTGGTTCGGGCGCAAAACGCCTTCGCTCGCCAACTCCAAACGGGATGTCGCAACGTCGAAGGCGGGATGCGAGTCGACGAGCCAAAAGACGTCGCCGAGCGGGGTTTCGCCGAGTTCGCGCGTGTGCAAACTTGCGCCGACGCGGATCTCGCTGCGATCGGGATAGGGCGATCGCACGTGGGCGCGCAACGTCAGCCGCCGGCTCGCGTATGCGTCGAGCGCTCCAAGATCGACGGTGTCGCCGTCGATCGGCAAGCGAGACGTGCGCTCGAAGATCCGCACCTCGTCGAGGGCGGGATCGGTGCGGAGGTGCAGCACCGCATCCGAAGCGACCGCCGTGCCGTCGTTGGCGACCGTCACGACGGCTTCAATGTCGCCGCCGGGTTTCACCGACGCGCCGCTCGCGCGCCGTAACGCGTTGCGATGCTCGGGCAACGCAGGCTCCGATCGAACGATCGCGCGAGATTCCAACCGCCGGGACCCGTTTTCTCGCGCCGGTTCCCACGACAGAACGGCGGCAACCGGCAGCGCGATGGCGTCGGCGAGCGGCGCGGCGACCGTCGCTTGCGCGCACAATACGACGGTCGCACCGGCATCGATCGAACCGAGCTCGAAGTGCAGCGGATCTTTGCGGCGCTCGCGCACCGGCCGGCCGTCGATCGTCGACGCGCCGCGCACCGGGACGATCGAATCGGGCAGCTCGAAGGCGACCGTCACGTTTTCGGCCGCGGCGGTGCCGGCGTTGCACGCGTTGAGCGTGAACGTGAGGCGGCTGCCGGGGCGCGCCTGCGTAGACGGCTCGACGCGCAGCGACGTCTCGTCGCCTTGAAAGTTGGGCGACGAACGTACGGTCAGCGATGCCGGCGCCAAATCGAATGCCGCAGTCTCTTGCGACGCTACGGAAGCACGCGCGACGACGACGGTGCCGTCGGCGAGCGGCGCGTCGATGCGGATGCGATAGGTTAGGGTCGCGGTTGCGCCTGCGGGAAGCGTGCGCATCATGACCGGCGCGTAGACTCGATCGAATGCCGCGCCGAGTTCTCGTTCGAGTTCGCGTCCGTTCACGCGCGCCGATCCGCCCGCGTAACTCGCGTGCTCGGGAATCGGCGCCACGATGACGACGTCGTGCGCGCTCGATTCGCCGGCGTTGTGCACGCGTACGCTCGCCTCGGCGGTCGTTCCCGGAACCGGTTCGTCGCGCGACTCGAGCGAAACGATCGTCAACGCGTTTCGCAGTTGCGGACGGCTTCGCACCGCCAGCCGGACGACGTTCGATCCGACCGGCGCCAGTTCGAACGAAGCAACGGCGGCCTGCACTTCGATCGTCGTACCGTTCTCGATGGCGCCCGCGACGCTATAGGCAACGACGACGGTGCGCTCTTCGCCGGGCGCGACGTCGCCGATGTCGGCCCCGCCGCTCGCCAAAATCGGCGAGTTTCCTAGTCCGTCGTCGAGTAGTGCATCGTCGAGCTTACCGCTGCCGACGAGATACACCAAACCGTCGGGCAAGGTGAAACGGACGCGTACGCCGGTCGCCGGAGCGCCCCCCTGGTTGCGAAAGGTGAACGCCGCGTGCACCGTCATTCCAGGTTCCAGCTCGCGTTCGGGCGAAACGACGAGCGTCCGGAGGCCCTCCGGCAGCGTCGGAGCGCCGGGCGCGAAAACCTCCGACAGGGTACGCATGACGCGATGACGTTTCGCCGCCCGCCAATGGCCCCCTTGACGCACATTCATTGCGCTGATGCCTGAAGGAGTCACGATGCTCGCAGTTCACGAAGATCGCATCGCCGCGGCCGTCGATCGCCTCGGATCCGAGAACGCGTTCGAAGTGCTGGCTCGCGCGCGCCAACTCGAAGCGCAAGGACGCCGCGTCGTGCACATGGAGATCGGCGAGCCCGATTTCGATACGCCCGATCACATCAAGAAAGCCGCCGCGGAAGCGCTCTACGACTGTCACACCCACTATACGCCGTCGGCCGGCATTCCCGAGCTGCGCTCGACGATTGCTGAGTATGCAACGCGTTTTCGCCGGATCGCGCCGGCATACGGCGTTGAAAACGTGGTCGTCGCGCCCGGTGCGAAGCCGGTCATTTGGAACGTGCTTTCGGCGCTGCTCGATCCCGGCGACGACTTCATTTATTTCGACCCCGCGTATCCGGCGTACGCGTCGTGCGCGAGTTATCTCCAGGCGAACGTTCACGCGATTCCGCTGCTCGAGTCACGCAACTGGCGGATGGATCTCGACGAACTCGAAAGCCGCGTGTCGAACCGTACCAAAGCAGTCGTCATCAACTCGCCGCACAATCCGACCGGCGGCGTGCTGACGAAAGGCGATCTCGAGCGAATTGCCGACATGGCGCAGCGCCACGATTTCTTCGTCATCGCCGACGAGATTTACAGCCGCAATTTCTATCTCGACAGCGACTACGTTTCGATCGCATCGCTCGACGGAATGCGCGATCGCACGATCGTGGTCGACGGTTTTTCGAAAGCCTACGCGATGACGGGATGGCGGCTCGGGTACGCGATCATGGCGCCGGAGTTGGCGAAGATCGTCACGCTCTTCAACAACAACACGTTCAGCTGCGTGACGGCATTCGTGCAGATGGCAGGCATTGCGGCGTTGACCGGTCCCGACGAACCCGTGCGGCGCATGAACGAAACCTTTCGCCAGCGCCGCGACCGGCTCGTTGCGGGGCTCAACGACATCCGCGGCATGTCGTGCACGCTCCCCGAAGGCGCGTTCTACGCGTTCCCCAACGTGACGGCGATCACGCAAGACGACCGCGCGCTCGCGAAGTTCCTTTTAGAAGAAGGCGGCGTGGCGTGCGGCGGCGGCTCGTCGTTCGGCGCGGCCGGCAAAGGTTACTTGCGCTTCTCGTACGCGGCCTCCATCGACGACATCGATTGGGCGCTCGAGCAGATCGCAAGAGTGTTGCCCGACTTCAAAGGCTGAGCGGTGAAAGCGAGCGCGGCGGTGCGCGTCGTCGCCGCGCTCGGCCTCGCGCTGCATCGTCGCGGCGCTCGTCTACGCCATCGCGAACGGGCGGCGTCTTTCTCTTTCCGTTCCTGCTGCTCGTCGGCTTTCCGATGGCGGCCGTTTTTCGGAGGCGGCGTCTTCCTCCACCGGATTGCGACGATCCGCTCCAGCCCCCGCCGCGCATCTCGCTCAACTAGTGACATGACACTAGTGTCGTGTGAACGTACGATGCTCGGCGCTTCTGCGATCGAAGACGTTTAAAGCTACCCGTTGGGACGGACTCGTACGAACGTGCGCATTGCTTGCCCGATCGTCGTTGCGAATGCGGTCGGACGCTGCGCTCCTTCGCCGCCTGCAATGAAGACGAATGTATCGCCTTCTAACGTGTAGCTTGCCGGCAAGACTTTCCCCGCGTCCGGACCGATCGAGTCGACCCAGTCAATAGCTTTCGGGCTAACCGATGCATCTATGGAGAACGTACCGTTGAGCGCGACCGACCCGTCCAAATTTCGAACGGTGAAGGAGTGCCCCGAGAACGTCGTTACTCCGCCAACGTCAAACTCGTCGTCAGGATTTTCGATCCCGTCAGCTTCCTTACGGACCTGACGCCAGCTGCCTTGCAGTTTCGCGACTTCCCGCTCTGAAACGGCCGTCTGTTCCGGCGAGACCGGCTTTTGCTCGTTCAGAACGCCCTCGAACTTTGAAAGGGCGACACACGCGGGCCGGTTCTCGCAATCACGTTGTGTTAACGCACGCCCTAGTGTGATGGAACGGTGGCGCGGCTGGGCGAGAGCTCGACCTCGCCGGTAATGCCGACGTTACCTTTGTGCGGGCGCCGCGCGATGTTATAGAAGTGCCAATGCATGAGGCAGAGCGATACGAACTGGTAGAACGGCATGCGCTCGCCGCGCATTGCGAGATTCTCGTCGACGTAGAGCCGAACGTACTGCGGAAACAAACGCCAAAACGCGGACTTTCGAGTCAACTCGCGCGCAAGCCGCAAAACGACGAGCAGGGCCCCGAAATTGCGCGTGACGGTCGAGCGGAAGCCCGTCATGCCGGCGGCGCGGTCCAATGCTTGTCGTCGCGCGCGAAACGTGGCCGAGCGGTAGCCTTTGAAAACGCGGCCGAAAAACACCGGCGCTTCGTAGAGCCGGCGGATCAGGTCGGCGTGGCCGGTTCGCAGCTCGGCCTGCGTCATGAGTTTCGGAACGAACGCGACTTCCGGATCGGTGTAGTTCAATCGGCCTTCCGCCTTGAGCCGATCGTAGAGCGGCGTCGTCGGAATCGGCGTCAAAATGCTGACCATTGCCTGTCCGACTCCGCTTTCTTCGATGAACTCGTACTGTTCGTCGAAAATGCGAGGGTCGTCGTTGTCGAAGCCGACGATGAAACCAGCCTGCAAGACCAGACCGCCGTCGCGAATCCGGCCGATTTTCTCGAGCAGCGAATCGCCGCGCGTGTTCTGGAACTTCAACGTCTCGATGAGTGATTCGGCGCGCGGCGACTCCAGGCCGACGAACACTTGGCGGAAGTTCGCCTGCACCATCATCTCGATGAGTTCCGCGTCGTCGGCCAGATTGACGCTCGCCTCGGTATAGAGCTGCATGGCATAACCGTTGCGTTTCTGCCACTCGATCAAGTGCGGCAGCATCTTCTTGACCGCGACCTTGTTGCCGATGAAATTATCGTCGACGAGAAAACAGAGGCGCGCGCCGGTACGCCGGACGGCGTCGAGCTCGGCGAGAAACTGCTCGGTGGTTTTCAGCCGCGGCCTTCGGCCGAAGATCGTGATGATGTCGCAGAACTCGCATTGGAAGGGGCATCCGCGCGAAAACTGGACGGTCGCCATTCCGTAACGGGACATGTCGAGCAAATCGTACCGCCCCGTTGGAACCTTGCTCATGTCGGTCTTTTCGGCTTGCTCGTAGCGCTCGAGGGGCGCTTCGCCGTTAGCAAACGACGTGAGAAACGCCGGCCAGCTCTCGTCGGCTTCGCCGATGAAGCGCACGTCGCAGAGATGCGCGAGTGCAGTCTCCGCGACCGTGACGTACGGTCCGCCGACGATGACGAGAGCGGGCAGGTCGCGCAGTCGCGTGAGAATCTCGACCATTCGAGCGCGCTGGACGATCATTCCGGTTATGCCGACGATGTCGAAGCGCCGAAGGTCGTCCCAATCGATCGATCGGACGTTTTCGTCGACGAGCTCGATCTCGACGCCCTCCGGAACCAACGCGGCCAGGGTTGGAAAAGCACCCGGCGTGCTCCAGTAACGTTTGTTGCCCGGAAGCATCGGCAACGTGAAATCGAACCCCCAGAACGATGGTTCGAATCGGGGGTTGATGAGGCAGACGCTGCAACGGCTTTGCCGGCTTGATCGCCGGCGAACCGGTAACCGCGGCAAGCCGCTCGCTCAGAACGTCCACTGGTCCGTCGTGCCTCCTTAGAATCTAGCCGACCTTTCAGCGGGCGTCCGGCCGTTTCCCCGGAGCGCTCGAGCGATGAGCCCTTACGAGAGTTTCATCGCGCGCTTCACGTCGGCGAGCACGACCGCGGCAATCGCGCGCGTGCGCTCGGTGCCCTCTTCGATGATCCGCTCCACCTGGGCCGGATCGTTTCGATAGGTTGCGTAGCGCTCGCGGATCGGGCGCAGATAGGCATTGAGCGCGTCGGCGAACTCGGACTTGTCCTGCACGCAGCCGAGTGCGCCGCTGCGGCAGGCGGCGGCAATTCCGTCGAGGCGCAACGGATTGACGAAACGCCACAGCGAGAATACCGGACAGATTTCCGGACGGCCTGGATCGCCTCGCCGAATCTTCTGCGGATCGGTCACCATCGAGCGCACCTTCTTCTCGGTGGCGGCTTCGTCGTCGGCGATGAAGACGGCGTTGCCGTACGATTTGCTCATTTTCCGTCCGTCGGTTCCGGGAACTTCCGGAAACTCCGAGAGCGTCGCTTGCGGTTCGACGAGAATTTCGCGGCCGTCGCCGTAGAGGTGATTGAACCGGCGAATGACCTCGCGTCCGAACTCGAGATGTGCCTGCTGATCGCGACCGACCGGCACGTACTCGCCGCGCACGATGGCGATATCGCAAAGTTGCAGCAGCGGATAGCCGAGGAAACCGTACGTGGCGATCGACGAACCCAAGGCGTCGATCTGTCCTTTGTACGTCGGCACCCGCTCGAGCCACGATACCGGCGTAATCATCGACAGCAATACGTGCAGCTCGCCGATCTCCGGCACCGCCGACTGTAGGAAAATGGTCGACCGTTGCGGGTCGACGCCGGCCGCCAGCCAGACCGCGACCATCTCGTTGCGAGCGGCGCGTATTTCTTGCGGATTGTCGAATTCCGTCGTGTACGCGTGGAGATCGGCGATTTCGAAGAAGGCATCGGCCGTATCGCAAAAATTCGCATACTGCGTCAGCACGCCGACGAGATGTCCGATATGCAGACCGCCGGTGGGTCGCATGCCCGACATGACGCGTGGTTTCTTTGCGGGGACGGTGCCGGCGATCATGGCGCGTACCGTTTCACTAATGCCGCGCTATTTCCGCGCGGACGAACGCGCGTGCGGCCACGACGGCGTGCGCGAGCGGCGTGCCGCGCGCGAGCTCGCAGGCTAGTGCCATCGCCAGCGTGCAGCCGGTTCCGCGCATCTCGCCTGCGATGCGCGGCTCGCAAAATAGTTCGACGCCCCCAGCGGTCGCCAGCGCGTCGACCGGGTCGCCGTCGAGATCGCCGCCCGTGACGAGCACCGCACGCGCGCCGCGCTGTTGGAGCGCCACCGCCGCGCCGGCGATCGATTCGCGCGTCAGCGGATGTACGCCGAGCAGCGCCGCCGCTTCGCCGGCGTTCGGCGTGAGCACGACGTTGGGTAGCGTGGACAGCGATTCGGCGACTTCGCGCCGTGCATCGTCGTCGGCGAGGCGGCCGCCGTGCGAAGCGGCCGAGACCGGATCGACCACCGCGACGAGTTCCGGGCGGCCGCGCAACGCCGACGCCACCGCGCGGACGTTTTCGGCGCTGGCCATCGCGCCGATGCGGACCGCACCGGCGGCATCCCACGGCAGCGCCGCCAACTGTTCGCGCAGATTCTCGACCGGCACGGGATGCAGAGCCCGAACTCCGCGGGCGTCTTGTGCGCTCACCCCCGCCATGGCGGTAAAGACCCGCACGCCCAGCCGCGTCGCGACGACCACGTCGCGGCCCGTGCCCGCGACGTTCCACGGGTGGCTCGTACCGATCGAGAGCACGATCACTGCGCCGGCTCCCACGCCCGCACGAGCCGCTTCGCGGCGCCGGCTGTATCGACGGCCCCGGCAATCGCGGAGATCACCGCCGCCATGGCAACGCCCCAACGCGCGACTTCCGCGACGTTCGCTTCGTCGATGCCGCCGATCGCTGCAACCGGGAAGCGGCTCTCGGCCGCGATGCGCCGCAAACCGTCGATGCCGATCGGATCGCCGGCGTCGTCTTTGGAACGCGTTGCAAACACCGGACCCGCCCCCACGTAATCGATGTCTTCACGGTTTGCGGCACGCGCTTCGAGCGGCGTGCCGCAGGACAAGCCGATCAACCGGTCGTTCATGACGCGCCGCACGCCTGCGACGTCGTCGAAGCCGCGATCGCCCGGTCCGAGGTGAACGCCGTCGCAGTCGAAGTCGACGGCTGCGGCAACGTCGTCGTTGACGATGAGGAGCGCACCGCGGCGGCGCGCGCAGGCCACCAGCGCGGCAATGGTTTCCGCGACGACGCCCTTCTTCGCACGGTACTGCAACACGCGCACGCCGGCGTCGATGACGGCGGATGCACGCTCCACGGTGTCGTGGGAGTCGTTGAGGATTGCGTAAATGCCGTGCAGCCGTGACGCGCGCCGCGCGCGTGCATCGGACGCTACGCGCGCCGCTTCAGACGAATCCACAGCACCACGTTGGCGATGGCATACGCTGCGAAGATAGCGATCAGGAACGTTGCGAGTGCGGCATTATGGCGCGACAGCGCCAGCGGGATCAGCAACGCAAAGCAGACGACTCCCGCCATTGCGACGGTCAGCATACGCGTGACCGGAAACATCTTCGATCGGTCTTATCCCGTTGCGTCTTCGCCGAGCAGCAAATCGCCCAGCCGAATGAGATCGTCCTCGCCGGAAAAACGAAACTCGATGCGGCCGCCGCGCCCGTAGCGCACCAACGCGACGTGCGTTGCAAAACGTTCGCGCAGCCGCGTTTCGAACGACTGCTCGTCGGCGGTCAACGGATGCATTGCAGGCCGTACCGGCGATGCGCCGGCGCTATCCTGCGCGGCGATTCGTTCGAGCGCCCGCACGGTCAATGCGTCCCGCACGGCCCGCTCGGCGAGCGCCTGGCGATCCGCGGGAGCGGCGGCAAGCAGCGCGCGCGCGTGACCCGGGGAGAGCCGCCCGCCGGCGACCATCGCCTTAACGCCGTCGGGCAGCGCCAGCAACCGCAGCGCGTTGGTAACGGCGGGCCGGCTCTTGCCGACGCGGCGCGCGACCTCTTCCTGCGTCAACCCGAACTCGTCGATGAGGTGTTGGAATCCCGCCGACTCCTCGAGCGGGTTGAGATTTTCGCGTTGCAGGTTCTCAATGAGCGCGACTTCGAGCGCGTCGCGGTCGTCGCTCGTTCGCAGGATCGCAGGTATCGTCGTCAGTCCCAGCGATGCGCAAGCGCGCCAGCGGCGCTCGCCGGCGATAAGTTCGAAGGCATCACCGCGGCGCCGTACGATGATCGGGACGAGCACGCCATATTCCGCGATCGAAGCCTGGAGTTCGTCGAGCGGATCGCGCTCGAACGAGGTGCGCGGCTGATACGGATTGGGTGTGATGCGATCGACGGGAATCTCGCGCGGCGGCTCGCGCTCGGAACTTGGCCGTGCGGCCGAATCCCCGAGCAACGCCCCCAGCCCGCGGCCCAAACCGCGTCGCGGAGCGCTCACGTGCGCGCTCCGGCCGGCTCGAGCACCTCGCGCGCCAGTGCCACGTACGCCTGTGCGCCGCGGCTCTTTGGATCGAAAAGAATGACTGGTTTGCCGAAGGACGGCGCCTCCGAGATGCGTACGTTGCGCGGAATCTGCGTCTTGAAAATCTGATCCGGAAAAAACTTGACGAGTTCTTCGAAGACTTCGGCCGCCAGTCGCGTGCGTCCGTCGAACATCGTGACGAGCACGCCGCTCACGCGCAGCGACGGATTGAGCGCTTCGCGTACGCGCGCAACGACGCCGGTCAACTGCGATAAGCCTTCGAGCGCATAGTATTCCGCCTGCACGGGAATCAGGCACTCGTGTGCGGCCGTCAGCGCGTTGATCGTGAGCAGTCCGAGCGACGGCGGACAATCGATCAGCACGAAATCGTAGCGATCGGCGATCGGGGAAACGGCTTGCCGCAGGCGGGTTTCGCGCGACATGGCCGAGACGAGTTCGATTTCCGCACCGGCAAGATTGATCGTCGCGGGCACGAGAAAAAGCCCCTCGATCTCGGTTGCAACCGCGACGTCGTCGATCGACGCTTCCTGGAGCAGCACGTCGTAGACGTCGCGCTCGAGCTGCGTTTTTGAGATCCCGAGACCGGTCGTGGCGTTGCCCTGCGGATCCGCGTCGATGACGAGCACGCGTTTGCCTTGCACGGCAAGTGCGGCACCGAGATTCACGGCGGTCGTGCTTTTACCGACGCCGCCCTTTTGATTCACGAGTGCGATGATGCGCGACAGTCTCTTATCTCCTCGTCACGGCACCGCGTTCCGATTCGCGCCAGTACCTTTCCAGGAGACGCAGCAGCGCGGTGCGCTCGTTACGCTCGGGCGAGTCGGTAACCTGCTCGAACAACCATTGCAGCGCCGCGCCGACGCGGCGGTCGCCGCGAAAACCCGCCGGCGCTTCGCCACGGGCCACCAGCGCGGCGATGACCTCGTCGCCGCCGACGGCGAGATCGGTGATGGAAAAGGCGGGCTTTCGCGCGATCTCCTCGAGGACGCGCCCGGCAAAGCGCTCGTTATGATCGCCGCGCTCGGGAAGCCCCGAGCCGCGCACGTCGGCGCGCCGTAATGCGAACAAGTGTTCGATATTCTCCACGCCGATGCGGCGGATGAAGCGTCGAACCGCGGCGTCGCTCATCGACTCGTCGGTCGAAAACATGTGCTGCCGCACGAGGCGTTCGACTCGCTGGACCGTGTCGTTGGAAAACCGGAAGCGTTCGAGCATCGAGCGAGCCATGTCGCCGCCGACGATCTCGTGGCGATAAAAATGCGGTCCGTCCTTCGTTCGCGGCTTCCCGACGTCGTGCAGTAAGGCGGCCAAGCGCAATAGAGGATCGCCGGGCGGCGTTGCGTCGACCGTTGCCATCGCGTGGTGCCAGACGTCGTACGCGTGCCACTCGTTCTGCTCGACGCCGACACCTTCCACGAGTTCGGGCCAGAGGTGCGCGAGAACGCCGGTCGCGCGCAGCAGTTCGAGGCCGACGGACGGGCGCTCGGCCAAGGTGAACAGCTTGACGAACTCGTCGTGGACCCGTTCGGCCGACACGGTCCTGACGAGCGGCGCGGCGGCTGCCATTGCCGCACGGGTTTCGGGCGTCGCTTCGTAGTCGAAGCGCCCGGCGAACTGCGCGGCGCGCACCATGCGCAGCGGATCCTCTTCGAACGTGTTTGGGGCGAGGATGTCGATTCTACGCGCGCGGATGTCGGCCGCGCCCCCGAAGGGGTCGATAAGCTGGCCGGAGGGCAGGGCGCAGGCGATCATATTCATGCGAAAATCCCGGCGCGCAAGGTCGTCCTCGAGTGGGACGTCCGGACCCCCCTGGACCTCGAAGTCGCGGTGCCCCGGGCCGACCGAACGCTCGCGTCGCGGAAGGGCGACGTCGACCGTTTCGCCTCCGGCCGTCAGTTTGAGAATGGAAAACGATGCTCCAACCCGGTCGACGCGGCCAAGCCGCTCGAGCTTCTCGACGAGGTCGTCGAGCGCGACCCCGGTGACGACGTAATCTGAGTCCGCCACGATGCCTGCCCCGGTTTCGGCTGCCCGAATCTCGTCGCGAACTCTGCCGCCGACGGCGTACAGGCAGCCTTGCGGCAGGGCGCCGATCAGGCGTTCGTCCAGGGGGCGTAGTTTCACGGAAAACTACCCGGTGAAACAACTCGCTCGCCCGCACCGTACCGCTCGAGCATTTCCGCGAAGCGGCCGTGGGAATGGTCGTCGATCTCTTCCCACGGAAGCCGCGCGAGCATCGGGCCCAAGATCGAGCGCAGCGCTTCGCCGCGGATCATCAGCTGGAAGTAGTGCCGGCCGCCGTGGTGGTACGGTCCGTAGAGGCGCGACCAGCGGATCCTGTCATTCAGCCACAACAGCAGGCGCTCGTGGCGCACGTGCATCCGCAGGGTCACTTGCGGTTGCTTTCCATCGCCGCCGAAGTGCCCTTCGCCGATCAGCAGACCCAAAATGACGCCCTTTTCAAAATCCGACAGCGACGATTCCACGCGGCCTCCCAGTTGTTTCACCGGGAGGTTCGCCGTGAAACCATGGCTCCCCCCAAGACCCGGCACGCCGCCGGCACGACGGCCGGCTACCCTGTCGTCATAGGATTGGAGGTTCCGCTCGTGACGTCACGCTTTGCCGCAATGGCCGCCGCCCTTTCGTTGATGCTTTCAGCCTGTTCCCAAGCGCCGTCTTCGCTCGATCCGTCCACCTCGGCCGGCCCCGTTCTCCGGCGGCCCGGCGGGCCGGCGAAAGTGCCGCGCCGCGCCTCGTGGATGCGGCGCGACCTCAAGAACCCGCCGCTGCTCTACGTGACGAACGCCAATAGCGTCACGATGTACTCTGGTCTGGGCGGATCTGCGCTGACGCTCGTCGGCGAGATCTTCGGTTTCCAGGGCCCGGTCGGCGAATGCACCGACGCGCAGGGCGACGTCTTCGTCGCCGACGGTCCGGCACGCGTCATCGATGAGTACGCGTACGCAAGCATCGTGCCGAAAAACGTCATCACCGACAGACTCGGCGAGCCGTATGCCTGCGCGGTCGACGCCGCATCCGGCCGCCTCGCCGTCACGAACCTCACAGATGCGGGAGGCGGCGAGCCCGGCAACGTCCTCGTTTACGCCTCGCCCACCGGTGCCCCGGTCGAATACTCCGACCCGCAGATAAACGAGCCGCTGTTCTGCACGTTCGATCGAAAGGGCAACCTCGACGTCGACGCCTACGACAGCTCCTTTCACCCGGTCATCGCGCAACTGCGGAATGCCGGTACGGAGCTCAAGACCCTCACGTTGAGCGGTTTGGACCCGAAAAAACTTTACGAACCGAGCGGCCTGGAACCCGCCGGCCCGGTCATGATGTGGGGCGATACCGGCGACGTCAACCTCGACCAGTTGAAGATTACCGGCTCGACGGCGACGCTGGTTGCAACGCTGCCGCTGAGCAACCTCTACTCGATCGGCCAGTTCGTTACGTACGGTTCCGGAACGTCGGAAGTCGTCATCATTCCCGACTACAGCGGCAGCCGGTTGCAGACGTTCTCCTACCCGCAAGGGACGCTGCTCTTCACGACGACCGACGGCATCTCGCTGCCGGTCGCCGCGGTAATCAGCCGGCCTTAAAGAGCGTTACGAAGACTGGTCGCAGCACTGCGCCTTGAGCGTCTCTTTGGCCGAGGCATCGTAGTAGGCCGCCTGGACGAGCTTGAGATGAGCGGCGTGCCAGTTTGTTGACACTTTAACTGGGATGCGCGTACCGTAAAGGCGGCCGCGGTCGGTAACGCCGGCAGCAAGGAACTCGGCCGTTTATCGTCGGGGTTTTCATCATGACCGCTCGCGTCGAATCGCCGTTCACGACGAACGGCGTAAGGACCGGTCTGCCGAAGAGAAAGAATCGCACGTATGACGCCGTTGGATCTGCGTATCCATCCGCCGCGCGGGCCGCGCGAAACGCTGTTGGGATTCTACTTTCTTGCGCGTACGGTCGATAAATTGCGTGCGGAGATTCCGGGAGGCAATCCCGGGCCGTTCCTCAATCACGATACCGGCTTCAGCGCTTACGTCGTGCGGCGCTTGGGGCTGGACATGAACGAACTGCGCGGCGCGGTTGCACGGGCCGCCGACGAAGATGCGTTGATCGAATGGCTGCGCGCGCGCATCGCCGTCGAGAGCGCACCGGCCCTCAACGCCAAGCTCGAAACGTTCGTCGTCGAGCGCATGAAACCGGAAGATCAACGGCTCGTTCGCAGCCGCCACCCCGTTATGGCGAATCGGCCGGAATTATCGAAAATTCTCGATATTCTCGAGGCCGACGACACGACACTATCGGCTCGCTAAGGCGCCCAGCGCCACGCCGAACGCTACGCCGATTGCCAGTCCCATCGCGATCTGATGCATCGACGCACCGATGGCCACGCCGATCGCCGCTCCCAAGGCGATCCCCAATCCGAGACGATTGCTCCGCGATCTCACCGTGTCAACGTTAGACCGCTGCGCCCGTTTACATGCAGAGCGGACGCTTTTGCGGAATGCCGCTGCGGCGTGGAAAGCGCGCCGGCGTCGGCGTTTTTTTGCGCAAAAGAACGATGCAGCGGCGATCGCCTACAGGATGCTCGCTCTCAAATTCCGCGCCCAGCACGAGTGCGGCATCGGCGAGCGTCGCGCGTTCGGCATCGTCGAGGGAGCCGCGTTGCAGTATCGCGACGCCGTTGGATGCGATGAACGGCAGCAGCAGTTCGGCGACCGCCGAAGCCGACGCAACCGCGCGAATCGTGCCGCAGGCGAACGCGTCGCGCAGCCGGCTATCGTGCGCCGCCGCTTCCGCGCGCGCCGTCACGACTTCTCCGCGCAGCCCGAGCGCCGAGAGGGCCGATTCCAGAAAGCGTGCCTTCTTGGCGCTCGACTCCACCAATGTCACGGGTACGCCGGTGGCGATAGCGAGCGGAATCGCCGGCAAACCAGCGCCGGAGCCTACGTCGACGAGCGTCCGGGCCGCGTAGGGGACCGCGCTGAGACTGTCGAGCAGATGCGGGACGAATGCGTCGGGCGTCTTTGCACCGGTGAGGTTGAACGATCGATTTGCCTCGAGCACGAGTTGCGCGTACGTCGCGAGCGGCGCGACGATGCTTGGCTCGACGCCGGCGGCGGCGAGCAGTTCGGCGACGGCGTCGTTCAACGGGCGGCGGTTTGGCGCGCGCGGTGTACGAACAATCCGACGATTGCGACGTCGGAAGGCGTGACGCCCGGAATGCGGCCGGCCGATCCGAGCGTTCGCGGCCGCTGGCGCGTCAGTTTTTCGCGTGCTTCGCGTGAAAGCGCGGCAATCGCCGCATAGTCGAACGCGTCCGGAATCGCAACGTCGTCGCGCTTGGCGGCGTTTTCTATTGCAGTCATCTCGCGTCGAACGTACCCTTCGCACTTAATTTCGATCGCAACGCGTTCGCCGGTGTCGCCGTAGAGCGGCGGATCGAACGCGCCGTGTACATCTTCGAAACTCAAGGCCGGGCGGCGCAGCGCGTCGGCAATCGTGGCGCCGGCATCGAACGCATCGTCCCCGATGCGCCGCCGAACGAGGCGCGTCGTGCGCGCGCGCGTCATTCCTTCGCGTAACCGGCTTTGCCGCTCTTCGAAGGCGTCCCAGGCTTCGTCGTCGACGAGCCCTGCCGCGCGACCGATCGGCGTCAGACGCGTGTCGGCGTTGTCGTGGCGCAGTATAACTCGATGCTCGGCGCGCGACGTCAGCATCCGGTACGGCTCGTCGACGCCTTTGGTGACGAGATCGTCGACGAGCACGCCGGCGTACGCGTCGCTGCGCGCGAGCCGCACCGGCGACGTTCCACACGAGGCGCGCGCCGCGTTGATGCCGGCGATGAGCCCCTGCGCCGCGGCCTCTTCATAGCCCGACGTTCCGTTCAGTTGACCGCAATGGTAGAGACCGGCGATGCGATGCGTTTCGAGCGTGTCGCGCAGTTCCGTCGGAGGAACCATGTCGTACTCGACGGCGTAGCCGGCGCGCAGCATCGTGCACGATTCGAGCCCCGGCAGCGTACGCAACATGGCAAGCTGCACGTCGGCGGGAAGCGACGTCGAAAAACCGCCGACGTACAGGGTGGGCTCGTCCCATCCTTCGGGCTCGACGAAGACTTGGTGGGTGGGATTGTGCGCGAACTTTACGACCTTGTCTTCGATCGACGGGCAATACCGCGGTCCGATGCCGGCAATGAGATCGAGTCCGTAGAGCGGCGAGCGGTGAAGGTTCGAACGGACGAGCGCGTGGGTGCGTTCGTTGGTCTGCGTGACGTAACAGTTCAGTTGCGGGCCGGCGAATCGGGGCTCGCTGCGATACGAGAAGAGCAGCGGACGCGCGCTCGGCGGTTGCTCGAGCATCGCCGCTGGATCGACGGTCGTCTTGTCGATGCGCGGAGGGGTTCCGGTCTTCAGCCGCCTGGTCGGAAAGCCGGCCCGCCGCAACGCTACGGCTAGCCCGTTCGCGGGCGCTTCGCCGAAGCGACCCTCGGCCCGGACGTCGCTGCCGCGAAACGATTTACCGCCCAGAAACGTGCCGGTCGCGAGCACCACCCGGCGCGCGCAGAAGCGCTCGCCGCCGGCGCCCGCGACGCCGCGCACCGCGCCGGCTTCGATGATGAGATCCTCCACCAATGCGCGCACGATGGTGAGATTGCGCTGCGCGCGGAGTTCTCTGAGTGCCTCGCGCGCATAGGCCGGCTTGTCCATTTGCTGGCGCAGCGCCCGCACCGCGGGCCCTTTGCTCTCGTTGAGAAAGCGCGCGTGCAGGCTGCAACGGTCGGCTAAACGGCCCATCGCGCCGCCGAGTGCGTCGATTTCACGCACCAACTGCCCCTTCGCGCTGCCGCCGATCGACGGATTGCACGGAAGCGTGCAAATCTTGTCGGGATCGCCGGTCACGAGAAGCGTCGGTGCACCGATTCGCGCGGCGGCCAGCGCTGCCTCGACGCCGGCATGTCCGCCGCCGACCACGATGACGGCAGCGTCGTCGCCCGTCACGGTTCTTTTACGCTGTTGAGGGAGTCGGTGTCTGCGTCAGATGCGCCCGCAGCCGCAGGGACAGCGCGATCATCATGATCCCGAAGACGATGGCGTAGGCGGCGATGATCCAGATGATCGCCAGCGCTGCGACACCCGGATGCCAGATCATCAGAATGCTGAAGAGTATCGAACAGATGCCTGCGAGGATGAGCAGCCATTCGTTCGCAATCGCTTTTCGCAGTTGGATCGCGGCGACGATCTCGAGAATGCCGGTGATAAACGCCCATGCGGCGATCGTGACGTAGAGCGCAAAAAGCGTGATGCCGACGTCGTAGAAGGTGATCGCGGCGATGACGAATCCGACGATGCCCTCCAATACGAAGGGCCACCACCGCTCGTGCGATTGCGCGGCGCGGACTGCCGCCACAATAGCGAAGACGCCGTCGACGAAAGCGTACGCGCCGAAAAGAATGCCGATGACGACGAGCGTGATGCCGGGCCACAGGAAGGCCAGAATTCCGAAAATCACGGCGGCAATGCCGCGGATCAGCAACGCCCACCAGTTGCGAGCGAGAACGTGAACCATGTCGCTACTCCTTTCGGCACTACTTTCCGATGCAGAAACGGGAGAATATCCCGCCGAGCACCTCTTCGGCGGCATCTCGTTCGCTTACTTTTCCCAACGCCGCGTACGCGCGATGCAGTTCGCTCGCGACGAAATCGACCGGCTCCCCCGATTGCAGCGTCGAAATTGCCGTCGCCAGCGCGTCGAGCGCCTCTTCCACGGCTGCGAATTCGCGGACGGCCGCCAGATGCGGGCGTTCCAGATCGGGAAGTTCGCCGCCCCAGCCGGCACGGGCGACCGCGTCACGGAGCCGTTCGAGGGATGCCGTATCGCGCACGCTGCCGGCAATCGCGCCGAGCGTCCCGGCCGTTTGCGCGATGGCGAGCCCCAGATCCGCCTTGTTGAAGAAGACCACGCGCGGGCGGTCGCGCGTCTCGTCGAGCAGCGAGCGCGCTTCCGCACCCAGCGGCAGCGATCCGTCGATGACGACGATTGCGAGCCTCGCCGCGGCCAGCGCCCGGCGCGAGCGCTCGATTCCGGCGCGCTCCAGACGATCGGCATGGGCGCGAATTCCCGCCGTATCGACGAGCCGGACCGGCACGCCGTTGATGGCGACGGTCTCTTCGATCGTGTCGCGCGTCGTGCCCGGGGTTTCGGAAACGATCGCACGGTCGTCGCCGAGCAACGCGTTGAGGAGCGACGACTTTCCTGCGTTCGGCGGTCCCACGATTGCGGCCGTCAAGCCTTCCCGCACGAGCCGGCCGCGCTCGCCGTCGGCGCGCAGGCGCTCGAGGGCGGCGGCTATGCTCGCGACTTCCGATTCGAGGCGAGCGCGCCCGGGATCGGCAACCTCGTCGGGAAAATCGATTGCGGCGGCGAGTTCCTCGAGCAGCGTGCCGGCGCGCTGCCGCAACGCACCCACTTCGGCCGCCAATCCCCCGCCGAGGTTCGCCACCGCCGCACGAGCTGCGGCCCGAGTCTCGGCATTGATGACCGCAGCGACCGCTTCGGCCGCGTGCAGATCCATCTTTCCGTTCAGAAACGCACGGCGCGTAAACTCTCCGGGTGCGGCCTGGCGTACGCCGCAAGCGATCAGGGCGCGAAGAATTTCACGAGCGACGATCGGCGAGCCGTGCACGTGCATCTCCAGCAGATCTTCGCCGGTGTAACTCTCCGGCGCGCGAAAGAAGAGCGCGAGTCCACGATCGAGCATCCGGCCCTTCTCGTCGAGAAACTCGCCGAGTGCCGAGACGCGCGCGCGAATCGGCCGTCGCGTGCGCACCAGCCGTCGCACCACATTCGCGACGCCCGGTCCGCTTATGCGGACGATCGCGATCGCTCCCTTTCCGGGCGGAGTCGCAATCGCCGCAATCGTGTCGTCAGCGAACACGCTGAATCGCTGCCAGCAACTCCTGCGGCTCGTCGGTGCCGAGAATGACGTCGGAGCCGTTGCGCTTGACGATGCGAACGCCTTTCCCGAGCGCGACGTTCCAGATCCAACCGCGCAGCGTGAGATGGATGCCGATTCCCATCCAAAAGGTCACGGGAACGATCTCCGCGCCGGCGAGGTCGGCGATCGGAATGCATCCCCCGGGCCAACCGAACGTCATCGTCCATCGAACTGCGAAGACTCGCCCGTGCTTTCGACGTCGATGCGCAAACGCGCGAACGCCCAGTACGCAAAGGCGAGAACCACGGTAAGCCACAGGAGGAACGGCGTCCGCGCAAGGATGCCGATGGCGAGCGGGACGACGAGCAGCAGTCCGAACGCCACGTACGGCCTCCCGACTTGCTCGTGACGGTACGTCACGTACGCCGCACGCGATTCCCTATGCCGGGAAGACGACGACCCGGCGCTCGGGTTCCTCTCCCTCGGATTCGGTTCGCACGAACTCCGATTCGGCCAGTGCGAGGTGAACGATTTTTCGCTCCGAGGGAAGCATCGGCTCGAGCCGCTGCGGCGCGCGCTCGCGCACGCACCGGTCGAGCGTTGCCAGCGCCAGCGAGCGCAACTGCTCGGCGCGCCGCGCGCGGTACCCTTCGGCATCGATCGTGTAGTAGCGGCGGTTGTTGCGGACGCCCGCGTTGAGCATGTTGTTGAAAACCAGATTGAGCGCTTCGAGCGTATTGCCGTGGCGGCCGATCAGCATGCCCAAGTCGGGGCCGCTCACCTCCAGATACTCGCCCTCCGGACGAGGGATGTAGTGCACGTCGACGTGCTCGAGCCCCATCAACGTCGAGAATCTCACCGAGCAGTTTGCGCGCCGGTTTGGCGGCCTCGGGCAGTTCGCTTCCGGGCGCGCTCGGACCGGTCTGCCGGATCGGAGTGCGCCGAACCGGGCCGCGATCGCCGCGCCGTTCGCCGCCGCGCCCGCGGCCGCCGCTCGGCGAGGTTCCGGGAATCGCGCGGTCGCGAATGTTGGCCGGCTGTTCTTCGAACTCGAAATCGTCTTCGTAGAGCATAATGCGTGGACGCTATGCGCCTTTCTTATTCTTTTTTTTGGAACGTCTGGAACCCGAAGTTTTTCCCAATTCTGCGTCTTGGCGGCCGAAGCGCCGTTGCTGCTTGGAGTGCCCGGCAGCTCCTCGGCCGGCGCGTCGTCGGGAGACGGAACGTCGGTAATCACGTGCGTGGTGTCGGCAAACGAGAGCGGTTCGTGATATCGGCGCAGCATGTAGAACGTCTGCGCCATCGTGAAGGCGTTGTACGCGAACCAATACAGCACCATCGCCGACGGCCAATGATACTTCCAGCCGAAGAAGCCGAGCATCAGCGGCGAGATGAACGACATGATGCGTTGCATCTGGGCTTGCTGCGGGTCGGTGGCGGGCATGCTGCTGAAGCGCACGCTCAGGTACATAGACGCCGCATATAGGACCACCAGCAGATCAGGTCGCTGTGGGCGAGGCTGGTCGCAAGAACGTTCGGATAGGCTTGCGAGATCGACGTACCGATCCACAGCCAGTGTCTGGTTCTCGAAGAGATTCTTGTGGTTCATCACCACGTAGTAGACGCTGAGGATGAACGGCCACTGCACGAGCATCGGCCAGCAGCCGGCCAGCGGATTGACGCCTTCGCGCTTGTAGAGCGCCATCGTCTCTTTTTGGAGCTTCGGCGCGTCTTCTTTGTAGCGCGCCTGCAGTTTCTTGATTTGCGGCGCGACGCGCTGCATCTTCATCATCGACTTGAACTGCGCGGTATTGAGCGGCCAGAAGACGACGCGGATCAGCGCCGCGAGGATGACCAAGCTCCATCCCAAGTTTTGAATCGGCTTGTCGATCGCCATGACGATCTGCGACATCACGTTGACGATCGGATCGAGCCACGACGTCGCGAGCAACAGGTGGAGGGTTGCGAGCATCATCTTACGTTTCGCGTCCGTCGACGAAGTCGACGCCGCCGGGGTTCCACGGATGGCAGCGCGCCAGCCGCGCGAGGGCAAGCCACCCGCCGCGCAGCACGCCGTGCTCGCGCATGGCGACGAGCGCATAATGCGAACAGGTCGGATAGAAGCGGCAGGCCGGTGGCAGCAGCGGCGACAGCGTCAGTTGGTAGAGTCGGACGAGCGCGACGAAAAGGTGCCGCAACGCTCAGGCCTGGTGCAGTGCCGACAAGAAGTCGGCGCGCAGCGCGGAGAAATCGGCGTGCGCCGCGGTTGGCCGCGCGACGATTACCATGCGAAGAGCACGCCCGGTCTCGGCGAGCGCATCGTTGACGATCGCCGCGAGACGGCGGCGGAATTTATTACGGACAACGGCTTTTCCGATCGCTTTGTTTACGGTGATGCCGACCAGCGACGAGGCGTCGCGCGGCAAGGCATCGGTGAGGTAGAGGGTCAGGGTTCGGTCGCAGCGCGCCGGCCGTACCGCCGCAGGCGGGCGAAATCCGCTCGGCGGCGCAGGCTGGCATAGCGGCGCATCAGACCGTCAGGCGGTGACGACCCTTCCTGCGGCGTCGCGCCAGCACGTTGCGGCCGCTCTTGGTGCTCATTCGCTCCAAGAATCCGTGCACGCGTTTGCGACGGCGGTTATGCGGCTGGTAGGTCCGCTTCATCGAAACACTTCTCTCTTTAACAAAAATAACTGCCGCTGGCCGAACCCGGCGGCAGACAGGCCCTTGATTATAGGCAGCCGCCGTTCGGAGCGTCAAGGACACGTGTCCGCACCGGCCGGCATTGAAGGAGG
>CAWETW010000003.1:0-1302543 GCA_963812155.1 Vulcanimicrobiota bacterium
TGGTAATTTCTCCGTATGCGAAGAAAGGTTACGTCGACCACACGCAGTTCGAGTTCGGAAGCGTCCTGAAGTTCACCGAAAACGTCTTTAATTTGCCGTCGTTGGGCTTTACGGACCAGCGCGCCAACGGACTCTCCGACGCGTTCGACTTTTCGCAGAAGCCCCGCGCCTTTCAGAAGATTCCGTGCAAGTATCCGCCGTCGCATTTCATCGGTGAGGGGCCGTCGAACCAGCCGGTGGACGACGATAAAAACTAAAGGTTGAGACGCGCGCGCAAAGCGCGCGTCTGCGTTTCGAACTCCGCGAAACTCGTTGCGAACATCCGCTCGTAGAGGAGTTCGCCCGCGTGCGGGCGGCCGTTGAGACGGTCCACGTCGAAGCGCACGACGCGTTCCCGCCGCGCGATGAGCCGCGCGTGGCGGCGCCCGGCAGAAGCCCCAGCCACGTGCGCCGCTGCGACCGGTAGTGGCGGCATAGCCACGTCGCGCGCCAGCGTGCACTCAGCGTCATGGCGGCGCGGTGCGAGGGCGACGTCGACGGCAACTGACGCATCGTTGCAAAGAACGGTCGCGGACGGCGGTACGCGTTGTAGAGCGAGAAATGCCAGGCGTCGCCGGCAATGCCGCGGTCCGATGCGATGACGGCGGCGAGGAGATGCGCGGCGTCGTGATCCGGATGTCCGCCTTCGTACGACGGAGCGTAGATCCGTTGCGGTTCGAAACCGGACTCATCGATCCACGCTTCTACGGCCGCTAGGGCTTCGAGCGAGCGTTCCGCTAGCCGGCCGTCGCGAATGCGTTCGTTTTGCGCCGTGAGCATCACGATCGCGTCGTCCTAATGCCGAGCGTTCGCAACGCCGAGCGGCTCTCGGCGTCGCGCACCGCGGGCGCGACGCCGTGGCCGGCGCCGTCCGTGAGATAGACGCACGCGATGTCGTAACCGGCGGCGCGCTCTTCGAGCAGCCACGGAACGGCCATATACTCGTCGTCCTGGTGCGCGAATACGAAAAGGACGCGCGACGCTGACGCCACGGCTGCTACGTGCGCCGTCACCCGTGGCCGTTCCCGGTGCCGCACGCAAGGAACGCGCGCTGGCCAGGGACTATGCGCTCGGCGGAACACGTTCACATCGAACAGCGGTTCCGACGTTTCGCGCCCATCAGTACTTTCATCGCCGATCCAGCGGGGCACGCATCGGAATGTCCGTCGCTCTATCCCTGGGGCTGCGACGGCCACGAGCAGCCCGGTCGTCAAACTCGCCTACGGCTACTGCGAGCCTCCACACGACTTTTCGAAGGCCACCGGGCATGAAGTCGACGGCGCGCGATTCGTGGCGCACTCGGAAAGCGGCATCGTCGACGTCGAGCAGCCGGCCTTACAAACGAGCGCTAAGGTTTGATTCGGGTGTAGGAGGCGGCGGCCGAAGTTTACTACGGTAAACGAGACCCGACCGACAACGACCCGGGCCGAACTTTAGTGGTCGAAGACGATTTCGTCGATGCGAGGCCCGACATCGCGCACGTCGCCGCTGATGCCTAGGTCGTTGTGATTGACCGTAGCCGACGTGATGCGCACGCGCGTCGATTGACTCCGCGCGGAATGCGCTTGTCGCAGCGCAGCGCGATCTTCCCGGCCGATGCGGGTGCGCGCGTCACGACCGCGCCGTTGACTTCGACGGCGACTTCGCTCTTGGCCGGCATGCCGGCCGGAACGGTTGCCTGCACGGTCCAACTGCGAACGTCGCGCAGCGGCTCGAACGTAAACTCGAGCGCGCCGTCGGTCCAGCCGTCTTCGTAGCCGCCTTTGATCTTGCCGGTTTGCCGCACGTAACCGATGAGCGGTAGGCGCAGCAGCGGAAGCAGTCCGGCGATGCGCGTCGCGATACGTGTCGACCATCGCGGTCGCCGCTTCAGGCGAGGAGGCGCGTTGCGCGATACGGCATCCGCGACCGGCTTGCCGCTGGTGGCTCTCGCGTACGCGCGAATCACGTCCATGCGCTCGCCGAACGCGGCGACGCGGCCCTTGTCGAGCCAGAGCGCGACGTCGCATTGCGCGGCGACCGCATGCGAGTCGTGCGTTACCAAGATCGTCGTCTTGCCGCGCGACTTTGAAATCGGCCAGCCACGCCGTGCATTTTGCGGCAAAGCGCTCGTCGCCGACGGCGAAGACTTCGTCGATGAGCAGAACGTCGGGATCGACGCGGGTGGCGGCGGCAAATGCGAGCCGCATCGTCATGCCGGCCGAGTACGTGCGCAGCGGCGCGTCGATGAATTCGTCGAGTTCGGAAAACGCAATGACGTCGTCGATCTGCGCCTTTCGCCTCCGCGCGGGTCATGCCGAGCGTCAGCAGTTCGATCAAGCGCGTTCTCGCGGCCGGAAAGATACGGATTGAAACCGGCGCCGACCGCGAGCAGCGGCGCGACGCTCCCGCCGAGCCGAACCTCGCCCGAATCGGCTTGCGTGATGCCGGCGAGGATTCGCAGCAGCGTCGTTTTGCCCGATCCGTTCTCACCGATCACGCCCAGCGATTGTCCGCGTTTCAGCGAAAAACTCACGTCTTGGAGCGCGTCGACGATACCGTAGTGTCCGTCGAAACGCACGCGTTGGAGAACCAGATCTTTGAGGGTCGAGTGGCCTGCCGGACGCCGCAAAGCGGAAGCGTTTGGAGATTCCGATCGCTTCGACCATGATATGCGTCGCCCCGTCGACCATGCCATTCGTCGTTAATAAAGCGGTCATCGCGGAAATGATTCGTTGCGTCGTGGTAGGAGGTCCCCCCGCCGTCCGCTTAAGCACCGCGCATGAGCCAGCCCAGCATCTACGGCGAGCTCGCGCGCGCCTGAGTGAAGAGCAGGATCGCCTCGATGCCCTTCGTTCCGACTACGAGCGTATCATGGCGAGCCGCTTTCACGCGCTGCGGATGCTGTGGTTCTCGCTCAAGGCCGTGCTCGGAATCGCTTCGACCGAGCGACGTCTACGCCGCGTGGTCGCCGCAGTTCGGCCCGCGTGCGATCGCGACCCGTTCCAGCGGCACGATGCTGCGCGAGGCCGAAGCGCTGCTGATCGAAGCGTGGAATCAGCGGGCCGTCGAACGCGCCGATGGCCGACCCGCCAATGGTGACTATAGTCATTCCCGTGTACAACCATCGCGACGTTACGACGCGCTGCCTGCGCTCGATCGCCGATTCGTGGTTCGAGACGCTGGACGTCCAGATTCGTCGTCGTCGACGACGGTTCGTTCGACGGAACGGCGGACGTCGTGACGCCGCTGTGCGGGCATCGACTACGTGCGCAGCGGGAAGAACGAAGGGTTCGTTCGCGCCTGCAATCGAGGCGCCGCGATCGCGCGCGGACGATACGTCTGCTTCCTCAACAACGACACGGTCGTGCGCGGCGGCTGGCTCGAACATCTGGTCACCACCGCCGAAGGCGATCCGAAGATCGGCGTCGTCGGCGCCAAACTGCTCTATCCGGACGGCCGGCTGCAGGAAGCCGGAAACATCCTCTGGCGCGATGCGACCGGTTGGAACGTCGGCCATGCCGAGAATCCCGACGATCCGCGATACAACTTTCTGCGCGAAGCCGATTACGTTTCGGGGGCGGCACTGCTCGTTCGGCGCGAGCTGTTCGAGCGACTGGGCGGCTTCTCGGAAGCCTACCGGCCGGCCTACTACGAAGATGCCGACCTCTGTTTCGGCGTGCGCTCGCTGGGCTATCGCGTCGTCTACCAGCCGCGCGCCGAGGTCGTGCACTACGAAGGCGTCACGTCGGGCGACGAGCGCTCCGGCGTCAAGCGATTCCAAGAGATCAACCGGCCGAAGTTTCGCGAGAAGTGGGCGACGCGAACTCGGCTCGCGGCTGGAAAACAATCACGCGAACGTCACGCCGGCCTGGCGGCGCGGAACGCCGGGCAAGACGATGCTGATCGTCGATTCGTTCGTGCCGATGTACGATCACGAAGCCGGCTCGCAACGGATGCAGCACATCGTCGAGATGCTGCGCGCGGCCGGATATCGCGTCGTCTTCCTGCCCGACAACTACGCGCCGCTGCAGCCCTACACCGACGAACTCCAGCAAATGGGCGTCGAGGTGCTGCACCACGTCGACGGCGGCAAGACCCAGCAGGAAGCGCTCGACGACGTGTTGCCGCTGATCGACCTGGCTTGGATATCGCGTCCGGATCTCTATCGCAAGTACGCGCCGGCGATTCGCGCCAACGGCCGCGTGCGCGTCGTGTACGATACGGTCGACCTCAGCCACGTCCGCATGCGGCGGCAAGCCGAGCTGCTCGGTGAGGACGCCGGCGCCTGGCGCGAAGCGCTGCAGGTGGAGCTCGAGTGCGCGCGCAGCGCCGACGTCACGGTCGTCGTCACCGGCGACGAGCGGCGCGTGCTCGAGGAACTCGGGCTCACAAACGTCTACGTCATTCCGACGATTCATCCAATGGCCGTCGCGCGAGCGGCGGCGCTTCGACGAGTCGTCCGGTTTGCTGTTCATCGCGAACTACCATCATCCGCCCAACGTCGACGCCGTCGTGTGGCTGTGCGAGCACGTGATGCCGATCGTCTGGCAACGGATTCCCGACGCGATGCTGACGCTCGTCGGCAGCAATCCGTCGCAGACCGTGCTCTGCGTTGAAGTCGCGCGAAAGTGCGCGTGACGGGCTACGTGCGCGACGTTTCGCCGTTCTTCTTGCGCAGCCGCATCTTCGTGGCGCCGCTGCGCTTCGGCGCGGGCATGAAGGGGAAAATCGGGCAGGCGCTCTCGTACGCGCTGCCGGTCGTCACGACGCCGGTCGGCGCCGAGGGCTTGGGCCTGCGCGACGGCGAGAATGCGGTCATCGCCGATGCCGATCCGCAGGCGTTTGCGCGAAGCCATCGTTGCACTCTACGGCGACGCCGAGCGCTGGCAGCGTATCTCCGACGCCGCCGAGTCGACGCTGCGGCCGTTTACGCCCGAAACCGTCGCCGTCCAACTGCAGGATTTGCTCGAGCAGATCTCCGCACTGCAGACGGCTTAGCGTTCGAACCCGAGAGCCGCGAGCATCGCGTCGAGCTTACGGCCCGCCGCGGCCGGCGTAAAGCGCGCCGCGATCGCGCGTCCCGCAGCCGATAACCGTTCCCAACGCGCGCGATCCTCGTACAACTCGACGATGCGCGCGGCGAAGGCCTCGGGCTCGTCCGGCGTATCGTCGTACTCGCCGGCGGCGAACACGTCTTCCGCTCCGATCGTGGTGGATACGACCGGAATGCCGTGCGCGAGCGCGTACACGGTTTTTCCTTTCGTGCCCGCGCCGAAGCGCAGCGGTACCGCAAACACGCGCGCCTGCGCCAGCAATGCCGCAGCGTCGGGCACGAATCCGGCGACGCGAACGTGCGGCGCCGCGAGCGCACGCACGGCCCGCGTCGGATCCGCGCCCGCGAGCGTCAAGTCGACGTCCGGCAGGCGTTGCCGCACGAGCGGCACGATCGCTTCGCAGAGCCAGCGCGCCGCATCGACGTTGGGCGCGTGCGCGTAGTTTCCGAGGAAGACGATGCCGTTGCGCGATTCCCATCCGGCGGCCGGCGCAGGCGGGAGCGGTTCGATCACGGGCAGTTCGTACGCGCGCGAGATGCCTTCCGCACGCAACAGCGCGCGCTCCGAATCGCCGCCGGTCACGGTGACGTCCGCTTCCCGAGCGAGTGCGATCTCGCGCGCGTCGCATCGTGCGCCACTTCGTATCGCGCCCTCGCACGGATGCTTCGCGCTCGAGCCGGCGATAGTGCAGATCGACGGTGTCGAAGACGATCGGAATGCGAAACTCCCGCCTCAGCGCCGCCATCAGGCGCGCCGCGGGTTCGGGTCGCGACAGCCACGCCGCATCGAGCCGGACGTTCTGCCGCTTCATCGCCGTCAGCGTCTGCACACCGAAACCGGTGATGACGTCGGTGCCGGCCGAACGCAGCATCGGTGCGTACGGCTCGTATTCGTTGCCGTCGAGCGCGCCGAAGATCACGCGCCAGCCGCGCTCGCGCAGCAGCTCGACGAGAAAGGCGATGCGGCGAGAGCCGGCATCGCGATCGGTGAACGGCACGTGCTCGTCGACGACGAGCATGGTGCGCTTGGCGAGGCGTCGCGACGCCGTCTCGACGTTGCGCGCATCCGGGTCGGAATGCTCGCGCAGCACGTCCTGCCAGCGCTGCACGAAGATCTCGCGGCTGCGTTCTTGTGCCGCGCGAGCGTCGGCGCGCGCGTTGCTTCCGTAGGTCGCGCCTTCGGCATGAACGACGACCGAGCGCGGCTGATAGACGATGCGACCGCCGGCCGCGCGCAGTCGAAAGCACAGGTCGACGTCTTCGTAATATGCGGGATGGAACGCGGGATCGAATCCGCCGGCGCGCCGGAACGACTCGGTCTCGACCATGAGGCTGGCGGCCGATCCGTAGTCCACGTCGCGCGGGCTGCGATAGCGCCAGTCGCGCGGAGAGTCGCCGCGACCGTAGTTCCATCCTCGTCCGTCGCTCCAGACGATGCCGCCGGCTTCGGAGATTCGTCCTGCCGGATCGCGCAGTTGCGATACGACGGCGGCGACGCGTTCGTCTTCGCGCGAAACTCGCGAGGAGCGGGCGCTTCCCACCCTTCGGTGACGAGCGCGTCGTTGTTGAGAAAATGCAGGTACGTGCCGCGCGCCGCCGCGGCGCCGGCATTGCAGGCCGCTGCGAAGCCGGCGTTGCGTTCCATGCGCACGACGCGCACGCCGCGGCATGCGGCCAGCAGCTCGGCGGTTCGATCCGAGGATGCGTCGTCGACGACGACGATTTCGGTCGGAATCGAAGCATCGGCGGCCGCATGCAGCGCGTTCAGGCACGCGTTCGTATAGCGCCATCGGTTGAAGGCCGGGATGACGACCGAAACGACCGGCTGATCCGAATCGGGAAATGCAACCGGCTCGGGCTCGTGCGGGTAATCGAAAGCGTGCGCCGCATCGAAAGCGACCGCTGCAGCGCCGCGTAGCGGGCGGCGGCGTTGCGGCGCAGCCATCGCCCGCCGCGTTGGGCGAAGACGAGCGGGCCGTGCTCGGCCGCGACCCGCAGCGCCTTCCTAAATATAGCCGATCCGCACGAGCATCACGCTCAACTCACGGCGGTCCTCGTTGAGCCCGATCTTTTTCGGTACCCATTTCACCGACATGTTCAGCGCGGCGGTCAGATGGCGAAGCCCGCGCAGCGCCGGCGGGATGGGGAAACTGACGTCCTGCATTCCGGGTGACAACAGCGCGGGTGCTCCGGCCGCTCGTCCGTTGAAGCTGACGTGCACGCGTTCGGCGTTCTTCTGCAGCGGCGCCACCGACGGAACGTAGAACGTGAAGACCGCTAACTGCGCACCGGCCGGATTGTCGAGCGTGAGCAGCGCGCTGCCGGCGAGAAAGCAGCACGTCTTCGGTGCGTCCGACGCGTAGATGCCTTCGTGCAGCGCGTCGGCATAGCCGGCCGGAGCAACGATGCCGGGCGGGTAGACGGTCGCGCCCGCCCGTGCTCGATGCGTCCTGCTGCGCGCGGTCGTGCGCGCACGCCGCGGTTGCGGCGGCCAGCGCAAGCGCGAGGAGCGATACGCGAAATCGAATGCTTCATCGAGTTCATTCGAAATAGAGGTAGAGCAACACGGCGCCGAGGCTGCGCGTGTCGTCGACCGGCGCCGCCGCCCGCAGATGCAGCAAGGCCAGCAGCGAATGCGACGGCGGCGTGTCGCGCCGAGGGACGAAATCGATTGCGGTCGTGACGTCGATCGGAACGAGTCCGGTGACGTTGCGAAGGGTCGCGGGAACCGGAAATCCGACGCGGCGCTGCACGCCGGGGCGTAACTGCACGCGGTACGGCGGACCGTCGCCGTGGAAACGCAGCGTCACCACTTGGCCGCCGGCAAAACGCGGCAGATCCGGTACGCGTAAACCCGCAACGAGCCGGCGCGCGGGCGCGCGTTTGCGCACGAGCAGCGTCGCGTGCGGCGCGATCCAGCAGCACGAAAACGCACTCGAGCCTTCGACGTAGAGACCGTCGAACTCGGTCGAGCCGTCGCCGAGATTGCTGGGAACGGCGACGTCGGGCGGTGCGATCGTGTCGTGAATGCGAAAGTTCGACGCGTCGTATGCCGCGTCGCGCGGACCGCACGCAACCAGCGCGAACGCAACAGGTAATTGCCGCTGCAACCAGCCTGGGAGGCTTCGCCCGCGCGGTCGCGCAAAGGGCCGGTGAATGCTTGCGCTGACGCATTTCGTGCTGGGACTCGCAATCGCACACGTGACGCTCCTGATCTTCTTTTTGATCGGGTCGGCAGCCTTCCCGTGGTGCGATTCGCCGCAATCCGGCGGGTCGTCGCGTGCGGCGATGCGCGCAATCTGCACGTGCGGATTGGGTGCCGCAATCGCCGGCTTGACGGTGTTTTTCATCGGTTCGATCGGCTGGCTCACGCCGGCAGGCATCGGCGTTGCGCTGGCGGCCGCGTTCGCCGCGGCGTGCGCGTTACGGCGCGTCTCGCCCCTGCGCGCGGCGTTTTGGAGCGCACGTCTGCGGGCGCTGACCGCCTGCGCGAGCGTGCCGCTCGGGGCCGTGTACGCCGCATTGCTGGTCGTGGCGACGCGCGCGGTCATTCCCGAAGGCACCGGCTACTCCGACGCGATCTACTACCATCTCGCCTACGCCCAAGATTGGGCCAACGCGGGCCGTCTGGTCGTCGATCCGTTCATGGCGTTCATTTTTTACGCGAACAACTTCGTGCTCTTCTTTACGGCGTGGATCGTCTTGCACGCGGGCGCCTTCGTGCAGTTCCTGACGTGGTCGTTCGGTTTGCTCGGAGCGCTGGCGCTCTACGCAGCCGTCGAAGATTGCGCCGGCTCGAGTCGCGCGCGCGGATGGGCCGTCGCGATCGGACTTCTCGCCGTGGCCGCACTCGTTTTCACCCCGATCTTCCTCGATTATTCCGTCTTGGGCTACATCGACGTGCCGATCGGCGCGATGGCGCTGCTGGCAGTCGTGGCGCTGCAGATCGGCATTCGCGAGTCGCGAACGGACTGGCTGTTCGTATCGGCGGCGATCGCCGGATTTCTGATCGGCATGAAAGCGTCGTTTCTCGTGCTGCTGCCCGTCTTCGCCATCGCGCTGGCGTGGTCGGCGGCCGCAATCGGCGCGCGCCGAGTCGCGGTCGCGGGCATCCTCGCCGTGCTTTGCGCCGTTGCGGCACCCTGGTACGTGCGCAATCTCGTGCTCGCCGGCGATCCGATTGCGCCGACGCTCAACATCGCGCTCTACGGGCGCGACGGACTCTGGAAAACGATCGAGTGGAACGGCCTTTGGAACGACATGGCGACGTCGAAGTCGCCGCGCGCGTTCGCCACGCTGCCGGTGCGGGCGTACCTGCGACCGAGTTCTCCGGACTTTCGGGAATACGGCGCGTCGGCGCTCGTGCTGTTTCTGTACGTGCCGGCCGTCGTGCTGATCGCGGCATATGCGCTTCGCCGAAAGCCGCCGGCCGACGTCGCCGTGCCGGTCTTCGTGCTGACGGTGTTTGCGCTCTATTGGTTCGGCACGACGTCGCTGCTGCGGTACGCGCTGCTCTTCTATCCGCTGCTCGCGCTGTGCGTGGGCATGCTGCTGGTCGAGTGGACGCGACGCGTGCCCCGAGCGGCTCCGCTCGCCGTTGCCGTTGCCGTCGTCGCTGCGCTGCCGCCGTTTACGAGCCTGTCGCCGGACGGCGACTTCATTCAAAACGACATCCTCAGCGACGCCCACGCGTTTGCGCACTATCGCGGCGAGCAAGCGTTTCTCGAGGCCAACGACGACGGCTACGCCGACGAACAGATCGCGGCGGCGTGGATGCGCAGCCACGGATACGCCGGCAACGTCTTCGTTATTTCCGACAACGCCTTCGACTACTATTTCCGCCGCAACGGCGTGACCAGCATCGGCAACTGGACGGGGCCGGCCGGCTACTTCCGGCTGCTGCAGGCGATCGACGCGGGTGAAGCCGCGGAGTTTCTCGCGGACTTAGGGACGCGCGCGGTGTTTTTCAGCCACCAGCAGTTGCTCGATGCGGGCATCGAACACGTGCTGGCCGACGCAGCTCGAAAAGGCGGGGTATCGCGAAGTGCCGCTGACGCGCGGCACGTCGTACCATTTCTACGTGCGCGATTAGTGACGCTAGATGCGCGTCAGGCGATTGGTTTTTTGCGCGAACTGCACGTCGACCATCAGCGCGTTGAGCACCAGTTGGAAGCCCATGAGGAACGGCAGCACCGCGAGCATGACCGTACCGGTCGAACGGGAGACGTGGGTGATCGAACTGACGATCCACTGGTAGGCGCCCCACGCGCCGCCGCCGAGCAGCAACAGCATCCCGAACGCGAGGTAGAGCGACGCAAGGTTGACGTCGAAGACGAAATACTGCAGGAGTATGCGACGCAGCGTCAGCCGCAGTAAGCGCGGCGGGAACTCCCACAGCACCTTCGCGATCGAGAGCGAACTGGGCGCACCGTTGTAAATCGTGGGCATCTCGAGTTCCAGAATCGGAAGCCGCCGCAGTCCCAGTTCGCACAGCACCGAAATCTCGAAGAAATAGGAATCGGCGAACGAACGCCACGGAACGGCGGCGAGCAGGCGCGCGTTGAACGCCACGTAGCCGTTGGTCGGATCGACGAGATTCCAATAGCCCGAGGCGAACTTTGCGAGAATCGAAAGCACCGCGTTTCCGAACAGCCGGCGCTTGGGCATCCGCAGCATCACCGCCGAGTCGAAGAATCGATTGCCCTTCACGCAGACGAGCGTGGGATCGCTTTCAAACGCCGCGTCGATGGCCGGAATGAACGCCGGATCCATCTGGCCGTCGGCATCGAGTTTCACGATCACGTCGGCTCCGCGCTCCATGCAGAAGGCGATCCCGGTCTTCATCGCCGCGCCGACGCCGCCGTTGCGCTCGCGCTGCAGAATATGGACGTTGTCTGCGCTCGAGAACGCGGCGCGCGCTACCGCGCCCGAGCCTTCCGGGCATCCATCGTCGACGACGACGACATCGCTTGCGAACGCGAGCGCGCGGACGACGACGTCGACAATCGTGGCGGCGGCGCGATAGGCGGGAATGACGCAAAAAAGCCGCCGGCGGTCCCCGCCGTCCACGCGCGAACCCTACCTTGGCGGCGTGCTCGCCGGCGGGCTTGCCGCGGGTGAAGCCGTCGCTCCGGCGTTTGCAGGCGCCGGCGCGTTCGACGACGTCATCGGCAGCCCGAGCTTCACGCACATCGGACTTCACGTTGGCGTTTTCCGACGCGCAACCCGCGTTGAGATCGTTCATCAGCTGGTTGATGACGCGATCGAGTGCGTCGCGGGTGGTCGTGGCATCGTTGACCGGCGGAATCGGAGAGGCGCCGTTCGGGCTCGCAAGCGCGAAAGCCGCGAAATCGACGGCGTTGATGTCGTGCGGATTGAGCGCGAGAACGCTCGCGGCCACCGTTTCGACGCGCACGCCGTTGCGCGATCCGTAGCCGGTCAAGTTCCCTGAAATCCACGTAATCGTCGGTTTTTTGAAACCGGCGCCTTGGCACGACACGATTTGCGCGCTCGCGCTGACCTTGGCCCAGCCGTGCGACCAGAGAAAGAACGGATCGGTCGCAGTGGCGGTGTTGGTGCCTTCCAATGATCAAGCCGCCGAGCGTCTGCGGCGCGCGCGCGTTGGAAAGATTCGGATCGTTCAAGCATTGATCGCCGAGATCGTTCGGGCCCCACGAGAGCCGCGGAACCACCCACACCGACCCCGGCCCGCTGGTGCGGTCGAACAGCGCTTGCAGCGTGTTGGCGACCATGTGCGCGAGTGCGGCGACGCTGGAGTCGTTTCCGGGCGCGAGCACGTAGAACGTTGGTGCGCCTGCGGCGAGTTCGTTATCGGCGCGTGCTGCGGCGCCTCCGTACAATAGCAGGCCCGCGGACATTATGAGGGCCACCCCGGCTCTGGCGAAATGTCTCATGTGGCGCAAAGTTACCGGGCGGAAGCAGAGTTTCCTGTGCGAGGGGGGCGAGGATGCAGCGAGCGAAGAGCGTTGCGATGCATTCGCGGTCGCCGGAAATCTCGTACGCGGGACGTCTCGCGCAGGAACGCAGACGTTTCGATACCGTTTCCGAGTTCGACGACCTTCCGCCGATCTATCACTATTGGTCGAATACGTTCGTGCGCGCGATGCTCGAGCGTCTCGGATGCCGGTCCGCACCCGACGTTTCTCGCCAAGTTCTTACGCGAGAGCGCGTTGCGATCCGAGGCGAAAAGCCCGTGTTTCTCAGCATCGGTTCGGGCGACGGCAACAACGAGGTCGAAATCGCGCAGCTCCTGCAAGCCGGCGGCCTCGACGATTTTCGCATCGATTGCCTCGAGCTCAATCCCATCCTGATCAAACGGGCTACCGAAGACGCGCGCGGCGCGGGATTGTCGTCGCACCTCAATTTCTTACGCGGCGATTTCAATAAATGGCGGCCGCGCCGCCGCTACGACGGCGTCGTAGCGAATCAATCGCTCCACCACGTCACGAATCTCGAAGGGTTGTTCGACGCCGTGCGCGACGCGCTGGCTCCGGGCGCGTTCTTCGTCGCAAACGACGTCATCGGAAGAAACGGCCATCAACGCTGGCCGGAGGCTCGCCACTTCGTCGAGCGATTCTGGCGCAAGCTGCCGCGCTCGCATCGCTTTCACCATCAGTTCCGGCGCTACGAAGACGCCTTCACCGACTGGGACTGCTCGGCGGTCGGGCTTCGAAGGAATCCGCGCGCAAGACGTTCTCCCGCTGCTGATCGAGCGATTTCGCTTTCACGTCTTCGTCGGCTACGGAAACGCGATCGATCCGTTCGTCGACCGCGGGCTCGGTCCGAACTTCGACGCCGCGGCGCCGCTGGGACCGGACGTTCGTCGATTGCGTGCACGCGTGCGACGAGCGCGCGCTGCTCGCCGGATATCTCACGCCCACGCACATGATGGCCGTCATGGCGCGCGAGCCGGCCGAACAACCGTACTACGCGCGCGGTCTCTCGCCCGAAGCGTCGGTGCGGCCTCCCGAGCGCGTCGTTACGCGAGGCGGAGCTCGAAGCCGCCGATCGCGCGCTCTCGATGTATTTCGACGTTCCGCCGGTCGCACCCGACGACGGAGCGTACGCGCGCTTGCCGCTCGTCGGCTGCGTCGCTCAGCGCGGCGCCGCGTGCGGCGGATATGACGACGGATGGGCCGGCGCGACGCTCCAGTTCGCGATCGTTCCCGAGCGCGACGTGTCGCGCTTTACCGTGCACGCGACCGTTCCCGAAGGCGTCGCGCCGGATACCGAACTTGAGCGTCGCCGTCGACGGAAATCGCGTTGCGGCGACGCCCGCCGCGGGCGCGGTCAGGATCGATTGTCCGGTCGCGTTGCGGTGCGGACAGCGCGCGAATATCGCGCTCGCCTCCGAGCGCAACGATCAATCTGAAGCGTTCCGGGCTCGGCGACGACGAGCGCGATCTCGGCTTCCACCTCGACGACATTGTCTTCGAACCTTAGACGTATTCGCCGAGAGAGTCGCGATGCCGGTTGAAATACATCGAGCGCCAAGAAGTCAGCAGAATCGACGCTGAAGGCGCTCGCGAAGAGCAGGTCGCGCCAGCTCGGCGGAACGCCGTAGTAGAAGACATTTTGATACGCACGAAATGAGCGCCGCTACCGGACTCTACTTTACGAGGAACTGCAGATTCGGCGGAACGACGAAGCGCACGTAAAAGATCGGCGTAAGAAAGAAGACGGCGAGCAGCGCGTACGCCACGAGCTGCTGCATGTCGCGATAGAACACGTTTACGGTCGCGACCACGAACGCAAAATCCGAGCGTCATAATCAGTTCGATTAGTGGCCAAGCAGCGGCAAGAAACAGCAACGCCCACCAGATCGGAACGCCGAAGGCGAAGCTTACGGGAAAGAGCAAGACGATCGTAATGAGGAAGTTGACGCCGTTGGAGAGCACCGGAACCATGACGAGAATTTCGGTCGGCATCAGCGTCTTGCCGACGTAGGTCCGGCCGTCGATGATCGACGTCCAACCGATTGCGCGATTGCTTGCGATATCCACATCCACGGGATCATGCCGCTCAACAAGTAGAGCAGGAAATGCATGTATCGCTTGCTTCAGGTAGATCGAAAAGACGAGCGTGTAGATCGAGCATGAAGATGATCGGATTGAGCAGCGTCCACGCGAACCCGAAGAACGATCCGCGGTAGCGCAGGATGACGTCGTACTTGACCAGCTCGTAGAGCAGCCAGCGATAGCGCACGATGGACGTTCAGACTCGACGAAACGCTCACGACGCACCTCGGCTTTCTCGCGCGGCGCCTTTTCGATCGCGGCGCAGCTGCGCGACGAGCGAGCCGGCGCGATAGAGCGACTCGAACTGTCCGGCGTCGGCCCACCAGCCGTCGAGGACGTCATAGCGAAGCTCGCCCGCCTCAATGTACGCATTGTTGACGTCGGTTATCTCTAGCTCGCCTCGATCCGAAGGGACGAGGCGGCGGCAAAAATCGAAGACCTTAAAGTCGTACATGTAAATTCCGGTGACGGCGTAGCGGCTCTTGGGCTGCGATGGTTTCTCCTCGATGCGCACTATCCTGTCTCCGTCGAGCTGCGGACACCCGAAGCGCTGCGGATCCGTCACCTCCTTGAGAAGAATTCGCGCTCCTGCTTCCTGCTGCTCGAACGCGCGCACGTACGGCAGGATCGAGTCCTGCACGATGTTGTCTCCCAAGATCACGACGATGCGCTCGCCGTCGGCGAAGTGTTCGCACAGCGAAAGGGCGTCGGCGATGCCGCCTTCGCCGTCTTGATAGGTGTAGAAGATGTCTTTGAGGCCGAAGTTCTCGCCCGTTGCCAAGCAAGCGAAGAAAATCGCCGGCGGAGTTTCCGCCGGTTACGATCATGATGTCCGAGATGCCGGCGTCGCAGAGCGTTTCGATGGGATAGTAGATCATCGGCTTGTCGTAGATCGGCAGCAGATGCTTATTGGTGACCTTCGTCAGAGGACGCAGCCGCGTACCGAGCCCGCCCGCGAGAATAACGCCTTTCACTTTATCGAATCCTTATCACGAGGACACTAGCGGCGCGCGTACTGGCGGTCGTAGTAGGCGGCGAACTCCGCGTCGCGCAGCGGACGCCACCACGAGTCGTTTTCCTGATACCAGCGGACCGTCTCGGTCAGGCCGCGCTCGAAGGGCATGCGAGGTTCCCATCCCAGCGCGCGCGCTTTGCGGGTGTCGATCGCATAGCGGCGGTCGTGGCCGGCCCGGTCTTCGACATGCCTCACGTGCGTCTGCATCGTGCGGCCGCACGCTTCGACGAGGCGCCGCGTGATCTCGATATTCGTATGCGGGTTGCCGCCGCCGAGGTTGTACACGTTTCCGATTTCGCCGCGGTCGAGGACGTGCAGGATGCCGCGCGCGTGATCCTCGACGTGCAGCCAATCGCGAATCTGCAGGCCGTCGCCGTAGACGGGTACGGGCTGGTCGTCGATGAGATTGGTCACGAACAGCGGTATCAGCTTTTCCGGGAATTGATACGGGTCCGTAGGTGTTCGATCCGCGCGTAATCAGTACGGGCGCCGCAAACGTCGTCAAATACGCGAGCACCTGCAGGTCGCCTCCGGCCTTGCTGGCGCTGTACGGGCTGCGCGGGCGCAACGCGTCGGATTCCGACGACTCGCCGTCGGAGACGTCGCCGTACACTTCGTCGGTGGAGACTTGGACGTAGCGCCGAATTCCACGTTCGCGCACCGCTTCGAGCAGCACGTGCGTTCCGAGGATATCGGTTCGCAGGAACGCTTCCGGCTCGAGAATCGAACGGTCGACGTGGGTTTCTGCGGCAAAGTTGACGATCGCGTCGACCCCGTCGCCGATCGCATCGGCAACCGCGACGGGGTCGCAGATGTTGCCGCGGACGAATCGGTAACGCGGATCGCCGTCGATCTCGCGCAAGTTTGCGATATTTCCGGCGTACGTGACCGCGTCGAAGTTAACGACCCCTACGGCAGGCCGTTCCTTCAGCACCAAACGGATGAAGGCGGACCCGATAAATCCTAGTCCGCCCGTCACGAGAATACGGTTCAGCTTCAGCGTCATAACAACACCCGCTACGCGCGTTCTTCGGCCGGTGACAGAACCCTGCACTTACGATTGCGCGTCGGCAAAGGCGCGCGCAAGACTGTCGCGATAATTGCCGGTGCGCCGGCCCGGGGGATCGAGACGCGGTCCGCGGTCGGCACGCATCGCGCGAAGGCCCAGCAGATTGTCACGATCGATCGGCAGCGCGACGTGCAGTGCGCCGGCCGCGGTAACGGCGAGCCCGGCGGCCCAAAACGGAATCGCGACGAATCGCACGCGCACGCGCATGCGATCGGCGAGTGCGGCGTAGAACTCGCGATAGGTCACCGGCTCCTCCTCGGCAACGGTATAGCTTCCGGTCGCGCCGCGCTCGACGCCGTCGCAAATCGCGTCGACGAGATCCTCTACGTAGACGGTCTGCACCGGCTGACGCCCGCCGTCGATCAACGGTACGATGCGATGGTCGCGCAGATACGCGCACGTCGCACCAAAGAGTCCGCCGTTGCCGAGCACCAAACCCGGGCGCACGACCAGAGCGCCGAGCGCGCCAAGCCGCTTCTCGAGTTCGTATTTTTGCTTACCGTACGAGGAGAGTGCGTCCGCGTGTGCGGCCAGACTCGAAAGAAAGACGATGCGCCGAACCCCGCATCGCGCCGCGCGTTCGCAGAGCAGCATCGTCCCGGCGACGTTGCGGTCGTAGTCGCGCTTGGCGTACGCGGCATGCACGAGCACGCCGGCGCCTTCGAAGAGTTCGTCGGGCAGCTGGCGCCATCCGAGATCGTAGGCGCGCCACTCGAAACGATTCGCCGGCGGGCGGCGCGGTCCGCAGCCGATCGCGCGCCAGCCCCGTGCGTCGAAACCGCGCAGCAGCGCGCTGCCGATGAAGCCGCCACCTCCGGTGACGAGGACGCCTCGTCGCTGCAGAGTTTCCGTCACCGGCGCGCGGCGATTCCGGCGGCGACGCGATGCGCGTTGGCCATGAGCGAAAGCGTCACCGGTTTGGCGGGGAGAAACGTGAAACCGGATGCATCGGCGACGAAGACGTTGCGCGCACCGTGCAAACGCCCATCGGGCGCGAGGGTGAACGGACGCTCGTCTTGGGCGAACGGTAGCGTGCCGGCATAGTGAAGACTCGATCCCAGCGGCGGATGAACGCGGCGAAGCGGCCACGCGCCGAGCGTGCGAAGAACGCTTGCGAATCCGCGTTCGCGTGCGCGGTGATCGCGGCGCTCCGCCTCGGTGAGTTCGTACGCGATGGCGAGGCGGTCGCCGGTCGGCGACGAGCTGTCGGGCTCGCGCCACACGTGCTTTCCTTCGGTCCGATCCTGCGGATGATCGAAGCCGGCAATGATGAACCCCGAAAGCAGGTATTGCATGAGCGTGCGCGCGTCGCGCACGCCGAGCGGCATCTCGCGCAGCAAACGGAACAGCAGCAGTGAGCGATACGAAAAAATGGTGCCGACGGCAATGTCTGCGCTCGCGCGTTGGTGAAAGAGCGCGAGTTGCGTGAGACTCTGCGCGTGCTCCGGCATCGAACGTCCCAGCCTCCCGGGCACCAGCGACGGCACGTAGGTATAGTCGTTGCAGAGCAACGGCAGGCGCGCATCCGCGCCGTTCGAACGCAGCACGATCCGCGCGCTGCCCAACACTCCGGCGGCGAGCACGAGGCGTCGGCAGGAATACCGGCGGGGCGTGCCGTCGCGAAGGTCGAGAGCGTCGATCGTAATGCCGTCTGCCGTTTCGTCGAAACGCGCGACCAGCGCGCCGCCGTGGTAGGCGAAGTTCGGGTGAACCATTAGGCGCGCGATCGTCGTTGCGGGACGCCACGCCGCGCCGTCGTCGCTATAGAACTCCATGTCGCGCAGACTCGTCGCCGCGCGATCGTCCTTCGGTTGCGTCAGCAGCGCCAGCGCGGGACGGCCGAGCACGTAGCCACGCGCGTTGACGGCATCGCGCCGGCTGCGGTAACGCTCGGCGAGCAATGCGGCCGTCGGATCGAGCGGCGGCGGCGGCTGAATGCGCGCGAGGTCGCCGACGGTAAAACGGCGCGCGTCGTCGTCGGCGCCGCAGATGCCGATGCGGTCGGCGACGATTTGGTAGGCGTCGCGCATCGGCGCTTGCGGAAGCGACGCGCGTTCGAGTTCGGCCGGCGCGTACAGGCCGCACATCAAGCCCCACCCTGCCGCCAGGCCGCCGAATGCGAGGCTTTCGAGCGGCGCGAACGAGCCGGAGGCAAGCGCCAGCAGTTCGCCGGTGCGTTCGACGATGTAACGCCGCGGGGGCGTCAGCTGTGCGCCGGCCCCGACCCTGCCGAACGCCGCGCTTTCAAACCGTTCGCCCAGCAGATACCGGTATTGACCGGGGTCGGTGCGCCGTATCTCAACGAACGTTTGATGCGGAATGAGGCTCGCGTAACGGTCGTCGCGTATGCCCGCATCGAGCATGGCGACGCGCGCTCCTGCCTCGATCAGCGTTTGCGCCGCCATCGCGCCGGATGCGCCCGAACCGACGACGATGCAGTCGAAATCGCTCACCGAACGAACGGAAGCAGCAGCATTCCGAACGCGGCGAGGACGCCGGCGCGCGCGACCGCGCCCCCGACCGCCAGCGCGTCGCGGGCAGATCGGTCGCGCGGAAGAAAGTCGTCGCAATACTCCGGCCGCGTTTCGAGAACGGCCGCCATCAGCAAGAGTTTCTTGCGCAGCAGCGCGTCGGCTTGCAGCAGCGCGAGCGCACCGTCGAGCGGCGCGATCGACCACGGCTCGCGCACGGCGAACCGTGTGATGCGATCCGTTCCGTCGTACGCCAGCGCGCGGGCGGCGTTATCGTAGGCTTCGCACGACGCGGCATCGATATCGCGGCCGAGAAGATAACGGCCGAACGAGGCGGCTTCGTCGCTCGACATGAAATGGTCTTTGCCAATCGAATCCGGAGGGACCTCTGAAGAAATCCGCGCTCAGATCGATCGCACCGCTGCGGCGCCACGCGCTGGGCGCGGCCTTCACGCTGCTCGTGGCGGCGACGGTTCGTTTGCCGGCCCTCGCGGCGACCGCCGGCACGCAGACGTGGCTGGTCGTTAGCGACGTGCATCTCGATCCGTTCGATCGCCGGTCGCGTCCGAGTCTCTTCGGCAGCGACACGAACGTCGCGCTCTTTCGCTCGGCGCTGGCGGAGATGCGCCGGCGCGTTCCGGATCCGGCAGCCGTGCTGTTGCCCGGCGATTTTTTTGCACACGATTTAACCGGCCGCGTGCGACGCGCCGACGGATCCGACGGAAGTGCGGCCGGCGTCGAAACGATGCGCTTCATCGCCGCCGCCTTCGCGCAAGCATATCCGCGGGCGCGATTCGCGGTCGCGCTGGGCAACAACGACGCGCCCTGCGGCGACTATCACACGGCCTTCGGCTCGCCCTTCGCACAGGCGATCGCCCGCATCTGGGAACCGCTGGTGAATCGCGGAAGCGCGGCTCCGGACTTCACCGCGTCCTTCGTGACGAACGGCTCGTACGTCGCGGCCGCGCCGTTGCGCGGAACGCGGTTCGTCGTGTTCGACGACGTCTCGCTGTCGGCGATGTATCTCGGCAACTGTCCGCCGATCGCGAGCGCCGGCCCCGAAGCGCAAACCGCATGGCTGCGCGCGACCCTCGCGGCGACGCCGCCCGGCACGGCCAACATCGTGCTGATGCACGTCCCGATCGGGTACGACGCGTTTTCGACCGAGCTCACGCGCGGATACTTTCCATGGCCGTTTCTCGAAGCCGGTGCGAACGGCCGGCTCGTCTCCGCATTCTCCAACGGCGCGAACCGCGTCGCGTTCGTCGTCGCCGGCCACGCCCACCGTTTCGATTTTCGGCTTGCGGGCGAAGTGCCCGTGATCGTATTCGGCTCGCTCTCGCCCGTCTATCACAACAACCCGGCGTTTTACGCCCTCGACGTCGGCCCCGGCGCCGAGCCCCGCGACGTGCGCGCATTTGCGTTCGACGAGTGGACGCAGTCGTGGCAGCCGGCGCGCAGTTTCGGTGCCAAGTGGCAAACCGCATCGCTGGATGCGGCGGCCTTGCGCGGTCTCCACGAGCGGTTGGCGAGCGACGCGGCGTTGCGCCATGCGTGGGACGCCGCATCGAGCGGATGGCCCTCGAACTGGGCCATTGCGTGGGGCGCGTGGGGCGGCGCCTGGCGAATTCCGTGGTGCGCGCAACGTTATTCCGGCGACGGCTTCGCCGCTTGTGCGGGCCTCGTCGCGCGCGCCGAAGTTCTGCGCGCATTTATGGCCGCAATCGCGCTCGCCGCCGGCGCGGCGATTGCAGGCATCGCGCTCATTCCCGCGCGTCCCTCGCGCTCGAAGCGGCCCTAACGCTGCTTAGGGATTGAAGCGAACGCTGACGGTTCTCGAGAGCGCTTGTGCCTTCGCCTTCACCGAAACGGTGCGCGTGTGGGGATGCGCGGGCACAGCGGGTTGCGCGGCCACCGGCGGACGCGCCGCAGGTAACCGTCCGGCGTCGCCCCACAGCGCTGCGCCGCTGATCGCCAATGCGGCCGCGATTCCGGCGGCGCGACGCGACGGGCGCCACGCCGGCCGCTCGCCCGTGCCGGCAACGTAACTCTTGAGCAGCATCTGGTCGGAGTGACGCGACGACCTTCCCGCGACACCCGAGAAAAAATCCGAGAACGCCTGCAAAACGGCGAGCAGCCGCGCGAACTCCAGCCGCACGAGTTTCGGTGCGACGCAGCGCGCGGCAAAGTACAGGAATGCCGTCGGCGCCGCGATCGGATAGAACTTCCAGACGAGGCGCAACATGTTGCGCACCGCATAATAGTCGTGAAGCGGACTCTTGAAACCGATCGAGTGCGATTGCTTGTGCCAAACGATCGCGTTGGGACAGCAGTAGAGTTTCCATCCGGCACGGCGCATCCGGATGCACCAGTCGGTCTCTTCACGATAGAGAAAATACGTTTCGTCAATGTAGCCGACGTCGCGCACGGCGAGGGCGCGCACGAGAAGGCTGGCGCCGACAAGATGGTCGAGCGGAATCGGCGCCGCCGCACCCGGCGACGCTTTTCTTCCTCCGCCGAGCTGCGTGTCGTGGCAGAGAATCGGGATGATGTAGCCGCCGCCCATCGCCTGAATTCGATCGGGTGCGTCGTGCCGGAGCAGCTGCGCTCCAACCATCCCCACGCCGGGATGACCGTCGGCAACCTCGAGCATGCGAACGAGAGCGTCTCGTTCGACGACGGTGTCGTTATTGAGAATCCAGACGAACTCGGCATCGGCCCGTTCGACGGCGTAACGCATGCCGATATTATTGCCGTAGGCGTAGCCGCCGTTGTACGGCAGCTCGAGCAATACGATCGACGCGCTCGTCGCGGCTCCGTGCAACGCTTCCTCGGGGCTGCCGAACGAGGCGAAATCGTCGCGGCCGCGTCCCCAGGCTTTGATGCGCGCGATCGAGTCGTCGGCCGAGCCGTTGTCGCAGATGACGATCCGGCGGGGCACCAGTCCTGAATCGAGCAGGCTTTCGAGACAGGCGAGCGTGTCGCGCCAAGCATTCCAATTGAGAATGACGGCGACGACGCGCGCGGCAACATGACGCTCTTCGTTGCGCGTAGGCGGACGAACGTCTAGAACCGACAAAGCCGCTCTCCTAACGTGAAACCGCCCCCCGGTCGGTGAATCGGAAGAGGGAAATGTCGTATTGGCCGGGCGCCAGCCCAGCCCTGCTCACCAAGCACCCGGCTCGGGTCGCAGGTTCCGTTCGCGGTCCGCCGTAAGTTGGTCACGCTTGAGCGCTACCAACACCCCCGCGCCCATTCGCAGGCGCGTCGTCGTCACGGGCCTGGGCGCCGTCACCCCGATCGGCAACAACCGCGCCGAGTTCTGGCAGAATCTCATCGCCGGCGTTTCCGGCGTCGCCCTCATCAGCACGTTCGATGCCGGCGACTTCGCGACGCGCATCGCAGCCGAAGTGAAGGATTTCCGGCCCGAAGAACTGCTCGGGCGCAAAGAAGCCCGCCGCATGGACCGGTTCACGCAGTTTGCCGTGGTCGCGGCCCGGGAGGCGATTGCCGATGCCAAGCTGCCGACCGACCGAGCGTTTACCGAACGCACCGGTGCCGTGCTCGGCACGGGGATCGGCGGGATCATCACCTTCTGGCTCAACTCCGAGAAGGCGAACGACAACGGCACGTGGTCGAAGGTGACGCCGTTCTTCATCCCGATGCTGATGGCCAATGCGGAAGCGGCGCACATCTCGATGCAGTATCATTTCCAGGGTCCGATCTTCTCGGCCGCGAGCGCCTGCGCCAGCGCCAACGATGCCATCGTGACGGCCTACAATTACATCGCGTATGGCGACGCCGATGCGATGATCACGGGCGGCAGCGAAGCGACGGTCTCTCCGCTGGCAATCGGAGGATTCGCCTCGATGCGCGCGATGTCGACGCGCAACGACGACCCGACGCGAGCGAGCCGTCCGTTCGACCGCGAGCGCGACGGGTTCGTCCTGGGCGAGGGCGCGGGCGTGCTCGTGCTCGAGGAGTACGAGAGCGCGCGCGCACGCGGCGCGCGGATGTATTGCGAGATCCTCGGCTACGGACAGTCGGCCGACGCTTACGACTTGGTGGCCGTCGACCCGGACGGCAGCGGCGTGCTGCTCGCCCTCAACCGCGCGTTCGTCAAAGCCGGCATCCGTCCCGAGGACGTCGACTATATCAACGCGCACGGAACCTCAACGCCGATCGGCGATCCGGCGGAGTCGAAAGCGATCGAAAAAGCGTTCGGCGAACATGCTGCCAAGATGGGCGTGAGTTCGACGAAGTCGATGCACGGGCACGCACTCGGCGCCGCGGGCGGCATCGAAGGCGTGGCGACCGCTCTCTCGGTGTACGAAGACCTGATGCCGCCCACGATCAACTACGAGTTTCCCGATCCGGAATGCACGCTCGACTACGTTCCAAACGTTACGCGCAGTGCGCCGGTTCGCATCGCGCTTTCGAACTCGTTCGGATTCGGCGGTCACAACAGCGTCATCGTTTTCAGTAAAGTCCCCGGTTCCGAGGCCGGTTAACGGTGGCGGGTGAGGCGCGACGGCAGCGTTTGCGCGCCCTTCTCCGGCTCGCCGGCGTGCGCGGAGCGCGCGACGTGAGCGGCGTCGAAGCGGCGTTCGTGCATGAAAGCTACGCACGCGAACGGGGTGGCGCCTCGAACGAGCGCTTGGAGTTTCTCGGCGACTCGGTCCTCGGATTTGTTACGGCAAGTTGGCTCTTCGAGCGCTTCGGCGACGAACCCGAGGGAATGCTCACTCAACGCAAGGCGGCGATCGTCAACGACGGGCAGCTGGCGGATACCGCGCGCCGCTTGGGATTCGCCGACGTCATGGAACTGGGTGCCGGATTGCGCAGCGGCGGGGGCGCCGACAACACGTCGGTGCTCGCCGACGCGTTCGAAGCCTTCGTCGCGGCACTCTATCGGCGTTACGGAATGGAGAAAGCCAGAGCGTTCGTGCTCACGCAGCACGTCGAAGCGCTCGACCACTCCGGCGGCGCTCCGCTTGACCCAAAATCGCGCCTGCAGCATTATGCCCAAGCGCACTTGGCCGCAACGCCCGTCTATCGTGAGACGAGCCGGGGCACGCCCCAGCAGCCGTCGTTCGACTCGCGTGTGACGGTGAAAGGGAAGACGTTGGGAACGGGTTGCGGCCCGTCGAAGAAATCCGCCCAACAGGCCGCCGCGACGGCCGCGCTTCAAGCGTTGCAGTTGCCGGCGTGAAGCTCAAAAAAATCAAGTCGTTCGGCTTCAAGACGTTCGCCGATCCGACGACGCTCGAGTTCGGCGGCGGCGTTACCGCAATCGTCGGACCAAACGGTTCGGGGAAATCGAACCTCGTCGATGCATTCCGCTGGGTGCTCGGTGAAACGTCGAGCAAGAGCCTGCGCGGCGGCAAACTGGAAGACGTGATCTTTGCGGGTAACGACACGCGCAAGCCGCTCGGCCTCGCGGAAGTCGCGGTGACGTTCGACAATGCGGACGGACGTCTTCCGATCGAGTTTTCCGAGGTGGAGATCACGCGCCGCGCGTATCGCGCCGGTGAAAGCGAGTACTTCATCAATCGCAGCGCCGTCCGGCTGCGCGACATCGTCGATCTGCTCATGGGAACCGGGTTGGGGCCAGGATCCTACGCGATCGTATCCCAGGGCCAAGTCGACGCCATTCTCACGAGCAAGCCGGCCGACCGCCGCGCACTGTTCGAAGAAACGGCCGGCATTAACAAGTTTCTCTCGCGCAAGGCGGAATCGATGCGCCGGCTCGAGCAAACCGAGCAGAACGCCATTCGAATTAGCGATCTTATCGCCGAACTCGAGCATCGCATTCCCGAGCTCGACACACAGGTGCGCCGCGCCAAACGCTATCGAAAGGTTGGCGCCCGCGTTCGCGACCTCGAGATTCTCGGCTACCTGCGCGCCGGCGCCTCCCGGCGAGCCGAACGCGACGCGTTGCGCGTCGAACTCGAGAAGAACGAGGAACAGCGTGGAGCGGCGGCGGCGAAGGCGGCGTCGCTGGCCGCCACGCTATCGGATGTTCGCACGCGCGTCTATCGCCAGGAACTGCAGCTGGAAGAACTGCGGTCGGAAGGGCAGCGGCGGCGCGGCGATCTTGCACGCGAAGAAGCCGATTACGCGGCCACGCTGGCGCGCCGCGAAGCGCTCGAGCGCCAGTCTACGCAGACGTCGGAAGACGTCGCGCGCGTCGCATCCGAGCGCGACGCGCTGACGGCGTCGGTCGCCGGTCTCCACCAACGGCTGGAGCCGTTGACTGTCCAAATCGAGAGCGCGCGCGACGGCGAACACGCCGCGCAAGCTGCGCTCGCGCAAGCGCGGGCCCGTCTCGACGCGATTTTCACCGAACTGCGCGAGGTGGAATCGGCCGCCTCCCGGCACGCCGAGCGGCGCGCCGAACGGCGCGTGCAGGCGGAGAACTTACGGGTGCAGGCCGAGCGCTACGACGAAGAACTGCGCGCGGCGCGCGAGCGTGCCGAGCAAGCGGAGATTACCGCCGGCGGTGCGGCCCATCGCCATCGCGAACGCGCCAAGGAGATCGCCGCGCTCGAGGAGTCGCTGCTCGACGCGCGCGGACGCGTCGAAGATTCGCAGCGAGAAGCCGCGCAATCGCAGGAAGAACTGGCGCGGGCGCTTTCGGCGCATCGCGATTGCACCGCCGAAGTGACGGGCGCGCAATCGCGCCTGCACACGATCGAGGAGCTCGAAAACTCGCTCGAAGGGCACGTTCCCGGCACCCGCGCGATCGTCGATGCGTGGCAGCACCGCGAACTGGGCGGCATCGAGGGCATCGTTTCGAATTTGATCACCACCGACGAGCGCTACGCGCGCGCGATGGACGTCGCATTCGGAGCGCGGCTCTCCAACGTCGTGACGCGCACGTCCGAAGACGCCGAACGGGCGATCGAATTTCTCAATCGTAAAGAAAGCGGTCGCGCGACGTTTCTACCGCTCGATACGCTCGCGAATCGCGAAGGACGCCAGCTTTCAGCGGAGTTGCGCGGCACCGCCGGCGTGATCGGCTACGCGCACGCGCTGGTCGAAACGCAGCCGCAGTACCGCGGCATCGTGAACTTCCTCGTGGGCAACGTCCTGATCGTCGATCAGCTCTCCACCGGCATCTCGCTCGTGCGCGAGCGCGGACTGCGCGACACCGTGGTCACGCTTACCGGCGAACAGATCACGGGCGGCGGAGCGATTACCGGCGGACGCTTCCAGCGCGAACGATCGATTCTCTCGCGGCGCGTCCAAGCTCAGTCGCTGCGCGAAGCGCTCGTCGAGCTGCGCGCCCAACTGCACGCGAGCGAGGGCGAGCTGCACGCGGCGCACGTGCGTACAGAAGCCTCGATCGAAGCGCGCGACCGGCACCGGCACGCGCTTTCACAAGTAGAGCTGCGGCTCGCTCGGGCGCGTGCGGAATCGGCGGCGCTGGCCGCCGAGGAAGAACGCCTCACGGCGGAGTTGTCGCAAGTTCGCGCGCTGGTCGAAGAGTTGATCGCCAATGCGCGGAAGGCGCGCGTGGACGAGCGCAGTTTCGAAGGCGCCGAACCCGACCAGCTTCGCAGCGACGCCGAACGCGAGCGGCTCGAAGCCGAACTGGCTCGAGCGCGCGAGCACATTGCCGCCGCTGAAGAGGCGCAAGCGGCGGCCGGAGCGCACGCTTCCGAACTGCGCGAGCGTGCCGCAGCGCTTTCGGCCGAACGCGACGCGGCGGCTGCGCGCCTCGGCATGCTCGATCAGGACGGCGAGCGCGCGCGCGTCGCGCGCGAAGAGATGCTGGCGCAAATCGGTTCGCTCGCACACCAGACGCGCGCATCGCACGCGCACGTCGAAGGGCTGCGCCGCGGCGTCAGCGATCTCGACGCCGCGCTCGACGGAGCGCGTCGCGAGCGGGAGTCCCTGGTCGATCGCCAGACGCAGCTGGAATCGGACGTCCGCATGGCCGAAGTGGAGGAACGCGAAGCCGCCGGCGGCGGCGAGCGCCAGCGCGTGCGGATGGCCGAAATCGAAGCCGAGTTAGGCATGCTCGTCTCGCAGTTCGCGCAAAACCCCGCCACCGACGACGAGTGCCGCGACGTCGAATCGCGCTACCGCGACGAGCCCGATGCGGTCGTCGACGACCTGGCGCGTCTGCGCGAAGACCTCGGCCGTCTCTCCGCCAACGTGAATCTCAACGCCGAGACCGAGCGCGACGAAGTCGCCCAACGGGAGGCCTTTCTGCGGACGCAGCTCGACGATTTGTCGAAAGCACGCGAAACGCTGCTCGAGTCGATTCGCGAGATCGAACTTCAGACGCAGGCGCAGTTCAACGAGATGTTCGAGAAGGTTGCGAAGGCGTTTGCCGACATGTTCCCGCGCCTCTTTCCCGGCGGCCGCGCGACCATGTGGCAGACCAATCCTGAAAATTTGTCGGAGACCGGAATCGAAATCGCCGTCGCGCCGCCCGGCAAGAAGCAGATGGCGCTCGCGGCGCTCTCCGGAGGCGAACGGGCGATGACGGCCGCCGCACTGATCTTTGCACTGATCGTGGTGAAGCCGTCGCCGTTCTATCTCCTCGACGAGGTCGACGCCGCGCTCGACGATGCAAACGTCGAGCGGTTCTGCGCGATGGTCGAGAGCTTCGCGGCCGAATCGCAGATGATCATCGTGACGCACAACAAGAAGACGATGGAGATCGCCGATCGCTTGTACGGTGTCACCATGAGCGAGCCGGGCATCAGTTCGATTGTGTCGGCCGAACTCTCGCCGCGCGAACCGGAGTTTGCCCTTGCCTGACGCGGACCGTCCGGCCGCGCTGCTTTCGCTCTCCGACAAGACCGGCGCCGAGGATTTGGCACGCGCGCTCCACGAGCGCGGAACGGCGATCTACGCGACCGGCGGTACGCGCGCGTACCTGGAAGCGCACGGCGTGCCGGCGCGCGACGTCGGCGACGTGACCGGCTTTCCGGAACTCTTCGGCGGCCGCGTCAAGACGCTGCATCCGAAGATCTTCGGCGGCATCTTGTACGATCGCGACGACGAGGCGCAGCGCGCGGAAGCGCGGACGTACAACGTCGCGCGAATTCACACGGTCGCGGTCAATCTCTACCCGTTCGAAGCGACGGTGGCGCGGCCGGGAACGACCGCCGCGGAGGCGATCGAACAGATCGACATCGGCGGCGTCGCGCTGCTGCGCGCGGCGGCCAAGAATTTCGAGCACGTCGCGGTCCTGACGCATCCGTCGCAATACGCCGAGTTTCTGCGCGCGCTGGAAAACGGCGAGGTGGGCTTCGTCTTGCGGCGGAGGTTCGCGGTTGCGGCGTTCGAGCGCACCGCCGAGTACGACGTCGCGATCTCGCACTATCTTGCGACCGCCGGCGAAGTGCTGCCCAGCGATCTGCCGGGCGCGCTTGCGCTCACGCTTCCGCTGGCCAAGCGCCTGCGCTACGGCACCAATCCGCAGGAGCGCGCCGCATTCTACCTCGACCGCGGCGAGCGCCTCCCCGAACAGTTGCACGGAAAGTCGCTGAGTTATAACAACTTGCTCGATCTCGACGCGACGTTGCGTCTGCTCTCGCGCGCGTCGCTGGGATCGCAGTTCGGCGATGCAGCGCGGCTGGTTCGGGCGGTTACCGTCAAGCACACGGTGCCGTGCGGCGCGGCGGAGCGGCCCGCGGCCGCGGCCGCATTGCGCGACGCGCTCGCAGCCGACGCGATTTCAGCGTACGGGGGAATCGTCGCCGTCGATGCGCGCGTCGATCGCGAGGGCGCCGAAGTGCTCGCCTCATATTTTCTGGAAATCGTTGCGGCGCCGTCGTTCGACGACGATGCGCTGGCCCTCTTGCGTAAGAAGAAAAACGTGCGGGTCATGCGCTTTCCGCCTACGCTGCCCGACGAACTGGCACGCGAGTTGCGCGTGCGCAGCGCGCTCGGGGGCGTCTTGGCCGAAGACGACGATCCCGACGCGTCGGCGGAGCATTGGCGCGTCGCGAGCGGCCGCGTGCCGACGCCGCAGGAGTGGAGCGATCTCGGATTCGCGTGGGACGTCGTCCGCCACGTGAAGTCCAACGGCATCGTCGTCGTCAAGGATCGCGTGACGCGCGGCATCTGCGCCGGTCAAACCAACCGCGTAAGCGCCGTACAGATCGCCGCGCAGCGCGCCGGCGAAGCCGGGACTGCGTGTGCGAGCGACGGCTTTTTTCCGTTTGCCGACGGTATCGAAGCGGCGGCCGAAGGCGGATGCACGGCCGTCATCGCGCCCTCCGGATCGGTCCGCGACGCCGAAGTCATCGCCGCCGCCGACCGTCTCGGGTTGGCGCTCGTCTTCTCTTCACATCGATACTTTTTGCATTAGATTCGCACAGCGCCGCGAACGGCGCGACGCTAGTTCGTGTCGACTGGACGGGGGTCGGGAGGGAAGCGTTCGAAGTCGGCGGGCCCTAGGCGGGCCGGAATCGGCGTAAAGGCGCGCGGAGGCGCGGAAAAATTGAAGCAGTCGTCGGCCGGAGAGTTGGCGCGCACGTCGGTCGCGCCGAGGCGCGCGAGGTTGAAGCGGTCTTCGATGAATCGCAGCAGGCTGCCGTGCTCGTACTGCGTGTGCGAGACGTAGCCTTGCTTTGCATAGGCCGAGACGACGATCAGCGGCACGCGAATGCCGAGGCCGTCGTAGTCTGCCAGAGGCGGGGGAACGTGATCGTACCAGCCGCCGTAGTCGTCCCACATGATGAAGATGGCGGTCGAGTTCCAATACTTCGATTTGCCGACGGCATTGACGAGCGACGCGACCCAATGCGGTCCGCTGGTCGAATCGCAACTGGCGTGGTCGGAGGTCCGGCACGTCGGCATGATCCAACTGACGGCGCGCATCTTCCCGTTCTTGACGTCGTTGAAGAAGCGTGTCTGCGGGCTGATGACGTCGTTCGTCCAGTCCGCGCCGTAGCGGATGTGCTTGACCGCCTGGTAGGCGTTCCAGAGGTTTCCGCTCCCGTCTTCCAGGCTCGACGCGTAGTAGCCCCACGAGACGCCGGCTGCGTCGAGTTCGTCGCCGAGCGTTCGATAGTCGAAACACGCCTGCAGACGCGGACCGTACCCGCGCGTTTGCGTAACGGTCGGAACGGTGTCTTTCGGTCCGCCGTCGCAGCCCCACGTGGTTGCCGGATAGTTCACGGTCGAAGCAGCCTGACCGGCAATGATGTATTGATGCGAGACGTAACTGCTGGCATCGAAGTTGCTGGTGAAGGTGCGGTCGGCCAAAACGTATTGCGACGCCATCGCAAAATACGGTTTCGTCTCGCTCTGCGGCACGTAGCCGTATTGCGGATACTGATACGGGCACGGCATCTCGCCTCGCGATCCGCAGGTTTTGTCCTCGCGGTTGAAGCCATCCATCTTGCAGTCGGTTCCGGGAAAACTGCCCTGGCCGTCGCACGCCGCATAGTACGACACCGAATTATGCCCGAGGTCCCACGATGCTGCGAGGCTGACGGGCTGGAGGTCGATTTTCTTGCCGTTGGAGGTGTAGCCGTACGACTGAACGTCGGCGCCCGGAAATCCTTGGAAGAGGTTGTCGAAGCTGCGGTTCTCCTGAAAGACGATCACGACGTGGGAGATGTGCGAGAGCCCCTTCGGGGGCAATGCGCGGGCGGACGCGACGGCCGGAAGCGAAGCCGGAGAGACCGTAGTCACTTTGCCGCACGCACACGCAAGCAATGCCGCAGCCAACGGCGCTAGCCGCAACGCTCGAGACAATACCCTCACGCTTGCTCCGTTCAACGGTAAAACCGTCCTTTTGATACAGATGTTTTCTTTAGAAGGCGTTTCGCGGCGCTTATCGGTGCGTCCCGCGCTGGAGGCCGCAGAAGAACGCCGCGCGGTTTGCGCGAAAGAGATTCGCTACGCACCGCTATGAAAAAGATACTTCGTTTGATCACCGTTGCAGCGCTCGTCGCGGGCGGCTGCGCCCGCGGCGGACTGCCGCCCTCACCGCCTGCGTTTGGAGGCGGGCCGCTTGGCGCCGCCTCGTCGCGTTCTTCCGCGAGCGCCCGCTCGGCAGCGTCGGCGTATCTGACGATCTACGCCTTTGCGGGAGGTTCCGACGGAGCCCAGCCTGAGGCCGGGTTGCTTGCAGTAAACGGTGCGCTGGTCGGAACGACCTACACCGGTGGCGGCGCATCCAGTTGCAGTGGAGGCTGCGGAACGGTCTATCGCGTGTTTCCCTCGGGAACCGAGCACGTGTTGCACCGGTTTGCCGGCGGCTCCGACGGCGAAAATCCGATTGGTGGGCTCGTCGAGATCGACCATGCATTTTACGGCACGACCGTGAACGGCGGCGAGAACCGCTACGGAACCGTGTTCTCGGTAAATCCCTCCGGCTCCGAACGCGTCCTGTATGCCTTTGCGGGTGCGCCCGACGGAGCGAAACCCGAAGCGACGCTGCTCGCGTTTCAGGGCGCACTCTACGGAACGACGTACGGCGGCGGCAACGGCGGCTGCTTCGGCAGTCCGACCGGATGCGGAACGGCGTTCCGGATCGACACCAGCGGAAATGAAACCGTGTTGCACCGGTTCGGATTACGGCCCGACGGCGCGCTGCCGATTTCAAATCTCATCGTTCGCAACGGCGCGCTCTACGGCACGACGACGAAACGCACGACCAATGAAGGCGGCGGCGTCTGCGGCGCGGGCGCCGGGTGCGGAGTCGTTTTCGCGATGACGCTTACCGGCGACGACGAACACGTCGTTTACCGTTTCCTGCGAAGTCCCGACGCTTCGACCCCCGAGACGGGTCTCGTCTTCGCCGACGGACTCTTTTACGGAACGACGCCGTACGGCGGCACCAAAGGCAAAGGCACCGTCTATGTGGTCAATACGCTCGGCGGAGAACAGATCGTGCACAGTTTCAACGGCTACGGCGACGGTGCCAATCCGTTCGCCAGCCTAATCGCGCACGACGGGGCGTTCTACGGTACTACCTATAACGGCGGCCGCCACGGCAAAGGAACCATCTTCAAAATAGATGCTTCCGACGTCAAAACGGTGTTGCACGATTTCGCGGGAGGCAACGACGGTGCCAATCCACTTGGAACGCTCGTGCTGCTCGACGGCCAACTCTACGGAACGACGAAGTACGGAGGTGCTCACGGTGCGGGTACCGTCTTCAGCGTCGCGCCGTAGCGCGACGCACGTGCACCGCGTTGTCGCGATCGCCGCAGCGGCCGCGATCTTATCGGCGTGCGGCGGCGCGATCCCGCGAGGGGCGCCGGTCGCCGCTCCGGCGGAGCGCGCGGCAGCCGCATCCTGCGCGACGCAAACCTGCATCTACGTCACCGACAATGCGGGACAAAGCCCGCACCCGCGCGACAACAAGGTGCTCGTTTTTTCCCGCGATGCCGGCGGAAACGCCGTACCCGTGGCGCAGATCGCCGGATCGAAGACGCATCTCGTCTATCCGCGCGCGGTCGCGCTCGACGGCGATCGCAATCTCTACGTTTCCAACTATACGCCGCTCGAGAAGCAGCGCAACGTCGCCGTCTTCGCGCCCGGGGCGAACGGAGACGCGGTCCCGCTGCGCACGATCTCGGGACCGGCCACCGAGCTGATGGCGCCGAGCGCGCTTTCGCTGGATAGCGCGGGCAATCTCTACGTGGTCGATTCCTACGGCGCCGCATCGGGTTGCTCGACTCCGACGCAAGGCTGCTGGGCGGTCAACGTGTACGCGGCGAAAGCCGCCGGCAACGTCGCGCCCGTGCGCAGCATCCGCGGTCCCGCAACGAAGCTGTTTTACGCGTACGGGTCGGCGGTCGACTCCAGCGGCAACGTCTACGTTGCCGACGGCTATCACGTCAACTGTTGCGTGACCGTTTACGCCGCCGGCGCCAGCGGTAACGTCAAGCCGGTGCGAACGATTCAAGGTTCGCGAACGGATCTCGCGACGCCGGTCGGCGTCGCGCTCGATTCGCACGGAAACGTCTACGTGCTCAACGCCGAAGGCAGCCCTACGCGCAGCGTGACCGTGTATGCGGCGGGCGCCCACGGCAACGTCAAACCGATTCGCGATATCGTCGGACAGAATACCGGCCTCTACGCGGCTCCGGCGGGCATCGCCGTTGACGGCAGCGGCCGCGTCTACGTACTGCAGTCGGGAACGACCAACTCCGTCTCGGTCTTCGCGCCCGGCGCCACCGGCGACGTCGCGCCGCTTCGGGTCATCGCCGGCAAGAATACGGGCATGGCGAACCCTTGGGCCATAGCGGTGCGCTAACGAATGCCTTGGTAAAACTCGAGAGGAAACGTTCGTGACGAAGTTTTTGCACACGTCGATTTTCGTCAACGACATGGACGAGTCGATTTCGTTCTACACCGATAAACTCGGCTTCAAACTACTCGGCGGTCCGCACCATTATCCCGGAAACTGCGATATGGCATTCGTCGGTCGCGATTGGAACGCGTACGTCGAACTCGTCTACGATCTGGAAGATCATCCGCCGTACGAACTGGGCAACCGGTACGAGCACTTGGCGGTCGAAGTGGAGGAAGATTTGAGCGAGTACGTAGACGAACTCAAACGCAAAGGCGTCCGCATCCTTAAAGACGTTTACAAGTCGCCGAGCGGCACGCGTTCGATCGCCTTCGTCGAAGATCCCAACGGCATTCCCGTCGAGCTGCTCGAGCCGGCTTAGACTTCTCTCGGCGCCGTTCGTTAACGGTACGTAAAAGGATCGGCGGGCGGCGCGATGCGATCGATGCGCCGCGCGACGAGTTGCGGCTCTCCGGCGGCGATGGCGACGTTGCCGTCTGCGCGCAGCCACGTTCCCGCCCCGAACGCCGGCGTCTTCGACAGGCGTACGACGACCGGTGCGGCATCTGCGCGGCAACAGGTTATCGCATAGCGCACGAGCGCGGCGGCATGCGATTGGCGCACGAGGGTTCCGGTGAACGTGACGCGCTCGCCGGGAAATGCGCCGGCCAGCGTCGTTTCGGTCGCGATGTATGCGGGCGGCGGCACGGCGACGAGCGCTCCGGCGAGCATCAGTGCCGGCGCCGGCAGCGCGCGCGGATCGCGACCGTAGCGGAATAGCACTGCGGTCGCGGCACAGGCGGCGGCGCAAACGAGCAGCGCGGCCGCGAGGGCGGGATGGACGAGCGCGTCGCCGTGCCGCAATCCGACGATCGCGAGCGCGAGCGCCAGCAGACAGGCGGCGAACGCATCGGGTTGCGGGAGGCGATGCGAGCGTTGCACGAGCGCGCGCACGTCGACGACGCCGGCGACGCAGAGAAACGCCGATGCGGCGAGCGGTGCACGCTGGTGCAAGGCGGCAGCGATCGCCACCGCGCCGATTCCGCACGGCGAAGCGGTGAAGCCGAGCAGCGCGCCGCTCGCGATCTGCGCCGCGGGCGACAGCGAAGGGACTCCGGCGAAGATCGGCAGCTGTAAGACCGCGCCCGCGACGAGCGCCGCCGGCAACACTGCCGCAAGTTCGCCGAGCACATGTTCGCGGCAATGCGGCGCATCGTCGGGGGCGTGGGACGATTGCGAGCGTCGAAGGTGCGCGACGGCGGTTGCGGCGAGAAATCGCCCGATCGCCACCCCGGGCCCGAAGACGACCCACGTGATGGCGGCGGCCGGTATCGAGCGCGCCGCCGCTCCGCTCCCGCATCCGCACCCGAAAAATGCCGCGGTGCCGGTGCGGTTGGTCATGCGTCCGAGCAAGACGCCGGCGAAGACGAACGGCGTCGCTTCGAAGAGCGTGCTCGCAGCGGTGGCAAGGACTCCGAACGGGACGCCGGGCGGTGCGGCCGCCGCCGCCGCAACGGCCGCTGCGACAAAAAACGCAGTGCGCATGCGCTGCAATCCCTCGCGTGGCGGGCGGCGTCAACCGCGCCGTCGCCGTCCGGGAACCGCGGCGGCGCCCGCGAACTCCCGCGCCATGCAGCGGAGCGCCGCCGGCGGAAAAATCTTCGAGGCGGCGGTGTGGACGCTCGCCGCCGTCGCGGCGTGCTATCTCTTGATCGGCGCGTACTACGGGTTTTTCGTCGGCAGAACGATTCACGACGTCAAGGCGTCGAATCCGGTTGCGGCGATGGTCGCCAATGCCGCCGGCCGTACGGCATCCGAACAGTTCGCGATCGCCAAGCTGAGAATTCCGGCATATATCGTACGCGCGCCGACCTTCTGGATGGCGTTGCGATTTAACGAATAATGCCTGCAAACTTCGCCGCTCCGCGCGGAACTCAAGACGTTCTTCCGCCCGCTTCCCGGGCCTGGAGCGCGCTGGAATCGCGCATTCGGACGCTCGCGGAACGCTTCGGATACGGCGAAATCCGCACGCCGCTTTTCGAATCCGCCGGCCTCTTCGTGCGTGGCGTCGGCGACACGACCGACATCGTCGAAAAGGAAATGTATCGGTTCGTGGATCGCGGCGGCCGGGAGGTCGCGCTGCGCCCGGAATGGACGGCGCCGGTCGTGCGCGCGGCACTCGAACGCCATCTCTTCGCGCAGGGTCCGCTGCGCTTGTACTACATCGGACCGATCTTCCGCTACGAGCGCCCGCAGAAAGGACGCTACCGGCAATCGCATCAGTTCGGCGTCGAGTGTTTCGGCCACGCGGGACCCGAAGCCGACGTCGAAGTCATTGCGCTGGCCTGGGAACTCGTGCGCGGTTGCGGCATTGCCGACGCAACGCTGCGTCTCAACACGCTGGGCGACGCCGAATGCCGGCCGCGCTACCGTCAAGCGCTGCTCGAACATTTTCGTCCCAATCTGGCGTCGCTGAGCGAAGATTCGCAACGGCGTCTCGAGCGCAATCCGCTCCGGCTGCTCGACAGCAAAGATCCCGCCGACCGGCCGCTGGTTGAAACCGCGCCGTCGCAAGAGTCGATGCTCTGCGCGGCGTGCCGCGAGCACTTCGAAGCCGTCAAAGCGTATCTCGACGTCGCCGGGATTCCGTTTTCCGTCGATCCGCGCATCGTGCGCGGTCTCGACTACTACAACCGCACCGTCTTCGAAATCACATCGAATTTACTCGGCGCCCAGAGTGCCGTTTGCGGGGGCGGCCGCTACGACGGCCTGGTGCGCTCGCTCGGTGGGCCCGACGTGCCGGCGGTGGGGTTTGCGCTCGGGCTGGAGCGCTTCTTGCTCGTGTTGGAGGCGTCCGGGGTCGCCGAGGAGACGCCGCGGCGCGGCGTCCAGGCGATCGCGCTCGGGCCGCAGGCAAGGGGAGCCCTGGTGCCGGTCGTCGCAGCCTTCCGCCGCATGCTCGATGTTCCGACCTACGCCGACTACGAGGAGCGCAAACTGCTGGCGCACCTGAAGATTGCCGATCGCAACCGCGCGCGTTTCGCGCTGATACTCGGAACCGAAGAACTCGCTTCGGGCGCTCTCGTCTTGCGAGACCTCGAGCGGCGCACCGACCTGCCGCTTCCCCTGGGCTCCCCTAAAGACGTTGTTGCAGCGTTCGTAGAAGCGACGAGTAAGTAGCATGACCGACGATCACGAAAGCGAGCAACGGACCCTCCGCGAGTTGCTGGCGCTCATGCGCGAGCACGATCTCGACCGCGTCAAAATCAAGCTTGGTGACGCGGTCTTCGAAATCGACCGCCGGGTTCCGAACGATCCGGCTCGCGCCGCCGCCTCCGCAACGCCGGCGGCTGCGGACGGCAACGAGGCGGTTCCGGTAGCCGGGCCGCTGGTCAAGCGCGTCACCGCGCCGCTGACCGGCGTCTTCTATAGCGCGGCTTCGCCCGATGCGGAACCGTTCGTTGCCGTGGGCGACCGCGTTTCTGCCGGCGACGTGCTGTGCATCCTCGAGGCGATGAAGCTCTTCAACGAAATTCAAAGCGACTACGCCGGGACGGTCGCGCGCATTCTGCCCGAGAACGGCGAACTGGTCTCACAAGGCGCGGATCTTTTTTGGATCGAGCCGTGACCGGCGTCATGGGGCGGCGCGGTTTCGAAGAACTGCTCGCCGACCGGCGCGGTTTGCTCGACGCCCCGCATTACCGCGCACAAGTCGAGTCGATTGCGGATGCCGTCGTCGCCGCGCTGCGTGCCGGCAACAAGGTGCTGTGGTGTGGAAACGGCGGCAGTGCGGCCGAAGCGCAGCACATGGCGGCCGAGCTTTCGGGACGATTTCTACGCGAGCGTCCCGGCCTGCACAGCGAAGCGTTATCGGTGAACTCCTCGACGCTGACGAGCATCGGCAACGATTATGGCTACGAACACGTCTTTTCGCGACAGGTCGAAGCCTTCGCGCAACCGGGCGACGTCGTCATCGGCATGACGACCAGCGGGGCGTCTGCGAACGTCGTGCTGGCGCTCAAGGCCGCAAAACGCCGGGGCGCAACCGCCGTCGCGTTTACCGGCAACGGCGGAGGCCGCGTCGCGGAGGTTGCCGACTTGTCGCTGGTTGGTCCCGACGGCTACGCGGCCATCGTTCAGGAAGTGCATCAAGTCATGGCGCACATCGTCTGCGATCTCGTGGAGCAGCGTCTGATTTTCGACGACGGAATGACGTAGTGTCGCGACTGGGCCGCAAGCAAGCGCGAGCGCTTCTCCACAAACTGCACGGCAAAAAGGTGCTCGTCGTCGGCGACGTGATGATCGACGAGTGGGTGTGGGGAACCGTTACGCGCATTTCTCCGGAGGCTCCGGTGCCGGTCGTTGCGGTGTCGAATCACTCGTTTACGTTGGGGGGCGCCGGAAACGTCGCCAACAATCTTCGAGCGCTGGGCGCCGACGTCTCGATCGTCGGTACGGTCGGCGACGACGACTTCGCCGGACAAGTTCGTTCGCTTCTGCGAAAACAGAAAGTCGATTCGGAGGGTTTGCTCGCGCTCAAGGGGCGCCCGACGACGCGAAAAACACGCGTCGTCGCGCACAATCAGCAGGTCGTTCGGGCCGATTGGGAACGCGTGAGCGCGCCTGCGGCGGCGCCCCGTAAAAAAATCGTCAACGCCGTGCGCGCGCGCGCGCGAAATGCCGATGCGGTGATCTTCAGCGACTACGGGAAGGGATTGCTGAGCCGCGATATCGTCGACGCCGCGTCGCGTTGCCCGTTCGTGCTGGCCGATCCGAAACCGCAGAACATCACCGTCTTCGCCGGGGTCACGTGCGTCGCTCCCAATGCCGCGGAAGCCTCCGCGATTACCGGAATACCGCTGAGCGGCGACGATTCGGTGATGGCAATGGGCCGCGCGCTGCTCCGCCTGCTCGATTGCCGGTACGTCGTCATCACCGTGGGCGAACACGGCATGACGCTGTTCCAACGCACCGGCGCACCGCTTAATATACCGTCGGTGGCGCGCACGGTTTTCGATGTCAGCGGCGCCGGCGACACCGTCATTGCCGTGCTCGCGCTCGCGCTTGCCGCGGGTGCAGCCATCGAACAGGCCGTCGAACTCGCCAACTTTGCCGCGGGAGCGGTCGTCGAGAAACTGGGTACCGCCACGGCGTCTGCGGACGAAATCCTCGCGCTGGTCGAGCACGCGCGTGCGTGAACCGTTTGGAAAGCTGCTCGGCGTCGACGACGCCGTCGCCTGGCGGCAACGATTGCGCGACGAGGGCCGCCGCGTCGTTTTCACCAACGGCTGCTTCGACGTGCTGCATGCCGGCCACGTGACCTATCTCGCGTGGGCGCGGGAACAGGGCGACGCGTTGATCGTAGGCCTGAACGGCGACGATTCCGTGCGTGCGATCAAAGGCGAAGCGCGTCCAATCGTCGCGTTCGAGCAACGGGCGACGGTGCTGCTCGCGTTGCGCAGCGTCGATGCCGTCGTCGGGTTCTCGGAGCGCACGCCGGAAGTGCTGCTCGACCGCATCCGTCCCGACGTGCACGTCAAGAGCGATCAGTACGACGAAGCCGATCTTCCCGAACGCACGGTCGTGCTGCAGCACGGTGGCCGCATCGCGCTCGCGCCGCACGCCGCGGGCTTCAGCACGACCGACACGATCGCGCGCATCTTAGATGCGTATCGCCGTCACGGCTAACGGCCCCGGCGAAGTTGCCGGATGGCTGCGGCCGCTGTTGCGTTCGCTCTACGAGCGCGCGCCCGGCGCGGAGGTGCACGTCTTTCTCGTTCCCGACGATTACGCTACCGGCCGGGAAGCGGAAACCGTGCGCGCGCTTTTTCCGCAAGCGTTTGCTTACGATCCCAAGACGTATCTGAGATTCGCGCTCGGGCGAAACGTTATTGGCATCCCGCGCAGCGTCGACGCGGTGCAGTACGCGGGCGGCGACTTGCTGCACGCAGCGCGTCTGCACGCGCGCCTGAAGGGCAAGGCTGCCACGTATAAGTTCTCCCGCCGGCGTTATCGCACGCTCTTCGACCGCGCGTTCGCCGTCGATCGCTCGAACGCCGAACAACTCGAGGCGTGGGGCACGCCGCCGGAACGCATCGAGTGCGTCGGCAATCTCGCGGTCGACGGCGCGCTGCTCGAAGCGCAGGCGCCGCCCGAGGCCGGGACGCCCGAAGACGGAATTCTCGTGATGCCCGGCTCGCGCGCGTACGAAGTAGAAAACCTCATTCCGTTTTACTTCACGGCCGCGCTGCGGATGGTGCGCGAGCGCCCGGAACTGCCGATCGCATTCGGCATCTCCCCGTTCACGCCGCTCGCGCAGGTGCGCGCTTCCATCGAACGCGGCGGCGATCCGCGCGTCTTCGCGCAGCGAGGGCGTTTGGCGTTCGAAGGCGATCGCCCGTTTTTGGAATCGCTCGACGGCGCCACCCGGATTCCGGTGCTGTTCAACGCGCTCGCGGCGGCCCGCCGCGCGCGGTTCGTGTTGACGATTCCCGGAACGAAGACCATCGAGTTGGCCGTCCTCGGTAAACCCGCGCTGACGATCACGCCGCTCAACGCTCCCGAAATCATTGCCTTCAACGGACCGCTGACCTATCTCGACCGCGTGCCGTTGATCGGAGTGCCGCTGAAGCGTGCCGTAGCGGTCGGGATATCGCAGCGCTTCCGCTTTCACACGCAGCCGAACATCGACGCAGGGGCGATGCTCGTTTGGGAAGTGCACGGAACCGTGACGCCGGGCCGCATCGCGCGCGTCGCACTCGAGCGCTACGACGATCGCGAATGGATCGCGGCGACCGGCACGCGGCTCGCCTCCCTCTATGCCGGACACGCCGGCGCCGCCGACCGCATGGCGCGATCGCTCGTGGAACTCTGCGTGTGACCGCGGTCATCGCGGTCGTGATCGCCACCAAGGACCGCGCCGGGTTCCTCGAGCGCGCGCTCGATTCGCTCGCGTCGCAAACGCTGGCGGCGCCGTTCGAAACGGTCGTTGCCGACAACGGTTCCAGCGACGCGACGCGCGAAATCGTCGCGCGCTTCGCGGAGCGTGCGCCGTTCGCGGTCGAGTACGTCTACGAAGCCGTGCCCAATCGCGGCCGCGCGCGCAACCGGGCCGTTGCCGCGGCAAGCGCCGGACTCATCGCCTTCTGCGACGACGACGTGAAGGCACCGCCGGGGTGGCTCGCCGCACACGTCGCCGCGCACGCCGGCGGCGCGTCGCGCATCGTCAACGGACCGATTCTCAACGTGCCCTCGTACGATAGCGAACCGAAGGCGACGGCGGCAAACTTTTCGCGAGCGTCGCTCTGCACGTGCAACGCGTCGCTTCCCCGCGCGGCGTTCGAGTCGGTCGGCGGATTCGACGAATCGTTCGATCTCTACGGGTGGGAGGACAGCGAACTGGGCGTGCGGCTGCGCGAGGCCGGCGTCGGCTGGAGGTTCGCCTGGGATGCCGCCATCTGGCACGTCAAACCGCCCGGCTACGATACGCTCGAGGCACAGACGGGCAAAGCAATCGAAAAGGCGCGCATGGCGCGCCGGTTTCTCGAAAAGCACCCGTCGCGTCGCGCGAGAATGGCCACCGGCGCGCACGCGCTCAACCTGCTGCGCGCGCGTCTGCTGCCCGAATGGCTGCCCGCAACGCTTGCGGGCATCGCCGGCGACGCTCGAACGCCGTCGTGGCTGAAAGCGATCGCGCGCGCGCAGTTTCTCGACGCGATCTACTCGCGGGAATTGATTCGGACGCTCGACGGGAACGCGCGGCGCGCTCCGTGAGCCGCGCGCTGCTCTACTGTGCCGGCGGCGGCATCGGCGATTCGCTGGTCGCGTCGATCGTCGGACGCGCACTCAAACAGCGGTATCAGCGCGTCGACGCGCTCACCCTTCCGGGTCATCGCGAAACCCTCGAGCGCGTGCCGGATATCGACGCTGTACTGACCGACGCGGGCGGCGACGAACGCACGCTCGCGGAAGAACTCGCCGGACGTTCATACGATGCGTGCGTGGTGACGTGGGCGACGGCGCGCACGGCCCGCATCCCCCAACTGGCGCGCATTCCGGTGCGCGTAGGGCAGGCGCGCCGGCTCTATTCGCACCGCTTCACCAATCGCGTCGCGGTGCGCAGCGAAACCGGCGACGTGACGTCGCACTGGTCGGATATTTTGCTCGATTATGCCCGCGCTCTCGGATGCGATACCGAAGGCGGCTACCGGTTCGTTCCGACCGAGGCCGACGAACGGGCGGCCGCCGCCGCTGCCGCGTCGCTGCGGTCCAACGGCGATCGCGGCTTCGTCATCCTCAACCCCTGCAACGCGATTGCGTCGCGCGGCTTCTGGCCGGTCGAGGGATGGGCGTCGCTCGGGCAAGCGCTTTACCGGCGTTTCGGCCTTCCGCTGGTCGTCAGCGGCGGTCCCGCAGACGTACCCGTCGCGGAGCGGCTCGTTTCCGAAATCGCCAGCGCAACGCCGGTCGCGTCGATTGCGGGAACCCTCGGCATCGGCGCGTTCGGCGCGCTCGCGCGCCGCGCGCGTTTGTTCGCCGGCATCACGACCGGATCGATGCACGTGACCGCAGCCGTCGGTTGCCCCACCGTCGGAATTTTTCCGTTTCAAAGCGACTTTCCCGAACGGTGGGCGCCGCTCGGTCCGCGCACCGCGGTGGTGCGCCCCTCGTACCCCTGTCATCGCGGCGACACGAAAGAGCGCTGCCCGGACTACGCGTGCGTCGCGAATCTCGACGTCGCGCGAATCCTCGCGGCCGCGGAGAGCGTTTAGACAATCGTGCGCGCGACGATTCAACTCTGCACCTACAACCGCGCCGCGCTGCTCGAGCGCGTGCTCGATGCATGCTTCGAACAAACGGTCCCGCCGGATGCGTACGAAGTCGTGCTGGTCGACGACGGGTCGTCCGACGCCACGCCGGCCGTCATCGAGCGCGCGCGAGCGCGCGCAGCATGCCGGTTCACGGCCGTACGGCAGTCGAACGCGGGCCTGGCGAAAGGGCGCAACGTGGGGATCGCGCGAGCGTCGGGCGAGCGCATCGCGTTCATTGACGACGACGTGCTCGTGCTGCCGAACTTCGTCGAAGAGCATCTGCGTTCGCACGCAGCGCATCCGGACGCGATCGTTCGCGGCGGCGCGATCGAAGTCGAGAGTTTCGACGTGCTGCCCCCGCCGGTGTGGAGCATTCGAAACTACAGCGGCAACTATTTTTGGACGACGAACGTTTCGGTGCCGCTGGCGACCGTGCGCGCAGCCGGCGGATTCGACGAGTCTTTTTCGGAGTACGGCTGGGAGGACATCGAACTCGGCTTGCGCCTGCGTCGTGCCGGCGTCAAAGCCGCGTTCAATCCAAAGGCGCTTGCCTACCATTTCAAGCCGCGCCCGCGCAGCGGCAGCGTCGCCGCGATGCTCCGGCAAGCCGGCGCGCAGGCGCGCACGGCGGCACAGCTTGCGCGACTGCATCCGGTATGGCGAACCTACCTCGCGACCGGAATCAACCCGGTGCAGCTGCGTTGGCACCGCGCGGCGCGCCGGTTTGCGCTCGCCGGCCGTTTGCGCGCGCGGCTCGGCGACCTCTCCGCCGATCGTGCGCTGAGCGACCGCGAGCTGCGCGCGGCGCGCGCGCTGGCGGCGGAAACGTACTTCGAGGAACTCGAACGGGCGCTGCAGTGAAGCGCATTCTGCTGTCGCGCACCGATCGAATCGGCGATTTGATCCTGTCGACCCCGGCGATTGCAACCGTGCGAGCGTCGTTTCCGCAAGCGCACGTCGCCATGGTCGTGAGCCCGTACAACGGCGTCGTCATGGAACGCAACGGCGACGTCGACGAACTGATCGTGCTTCCACGAGAAATCGAACCCAGCGCCTTCGGCCGCAGCCTGCGCGGCTACGACGCGGCAATCGCGCTGGCGCCTCGCGCCGTCGATCTCCGGCTGGTCGGCGCGACGCGCGCCCCCCTGCGCGTCGGCTACACCTACGAACGGCGCTGGCTGGCGCGTTTGACCGCGCCGCTGTACGTCAACCGGCTCATGATCTCCGAAGCGGATCCCGAACTCTGCGAGCGCCGCCCCGACCGGATCGTCCGCCACGAAGTCGTGCAGTTGCTCGACCTGGTGGCGCTGGCCGGTGCAACGCGGCGGATAGACCGGCTGCGCCTCGACATTACCGACGCCGACCGGGACGTCGCGCGAGCGCTTCCGCCGAATCCCATCGTGCTTCACCTCGGACAGCGCTGGTTCCGCAACGGCAGCACGCTGCCCGCCACCCTTGCGATCGTTCGCCGGATCTCGAGCTATGCGCCGGTCGTCATCACCTGTGCGCGCGAATGCGAGGACGCGGCGCCGGCATTCGAAGCCGCCGGCGACGTTGTGCGGCTGCTGCGGGGCCTGCCCTTTCACCAATGGGCGGCGGTCTTCGAATGCGCGCGACTCGTCGTGACCGTCGACACCGGTGCGACACATGTCGCAAGCGCCGTCCGAAGGCCCACCGTCGTCGCTTTCGAACACCGCTACTTCCGCCTGAACTCGCAGGAATGGGCGCCGTACGGCGTGCCGCACGTGCTCGTTCGCAAGCCGGCGAACGAAGACGCGGCGTCGCTGGCGACGTTTTGCGGCGAGATCGTCGGCGGCGTCGCTTCGCTCCTTTAAATTTCTATGCTCGACGTTTCGATCGTCATTCCGACGTATAACCGTCTCGACACGCTGCAGCACGTCGTTCCGACGCTGCTCGCGCAGGACGTGCCGCACGACCGGTACGAGTTGCTGATTTGCGACTCGCGCTCGACCGACGGCACGGCCGAGTATCTCGCGCGCGTTACGGCCGAGCATCCCAACGTGCGGCATTTGCCGGGCGACTACTCGGGACGCGCGGCCGCCCGCAACGCCGGCATCGAAGCGTCCGGCGGCGAGATCGTGCTCTTCAACGATTCCGACATCCTCGCGTCGCCCGATTTGCTTTCGCAACACCTCCGGCGGCATCGGCAGCGCCGCGACATCGCGGTCGTCGGATTGGAGGTGCAGGTGAAGGATCTCGCCGATTACGAGCGCAAACGCGACCGGCCACAGGAGCGCGGAAGCCTGCATCCGCCGTCGCGCGAACGTTTGTCGTGGCTCTATTTTCTCACGGGCAACGCCTCGGTGCGGCGAGCCGACCTCGTACGGGCCGGTGGATTCGACGAGAGTTTCACGGGCTACGGACACGAGGATCTCGAACTCGGTTATCGATTGCAGAAGGCCGGCATCGCAATCGTTTACGAACCCGCGGCCGTGAACTATCACTGTCAAGACGTCGGCCACGACGACCAAAAGGAGAAGATGAGGCTCGCAGGGCGTTCGACGGTACGTTTCTACCGTAAGCATCCCGACTTTGCCGTGAAGCTCAACCTCGGCATGACGCCGGTTTCGCTCGGCCTGCATGCGGCGTTGACGCGCATGCCGTCCGTGCTGGGGTTTTTCGATGCGCGCGCCGGCGCCTCGAAGTTCGCGCGCAACCTCATCGCGCAGTATTACTACGTGTCGGGCATCAAGGAAGCGCTTGCAATGCGCGACGACGGCCGTGGATAGCGCGAGAACGGTTTGCGGCGCCCTGCGTGCCGCCGACGACGGCCGGCGAGTGGAATTGAACGGCTGGATCAACCGCCGGCGAGACCACGGCGGACTCATCTTCGTCGATCTCCGCGACGCGAGCGGCCTCGCGCAAATCGTTTTCGACCCGGCGCAGGCAAGTTTTCGCGAGGCGGAACGTCTTCGTCACGAAGACGTCGTGCGGGTGACCGGTAACGTGCGGCGGCGGCCCGCCGGAACGGAGAATCCACGGCTGGGCACCGGCGACGTTGAGGTCGCGGTCGAAGAGCTCGAGATTCTCAACCGGTCGCAAGTTCCGCCGTTCCAAGTGAACGCCGACGATCCGGTCGACGAGAATCTGCGGCTCGAATACCGCTACCTCGACTTACGGCGCACTCGAATGCAGGAGAACTTGCGCGTGCGCCACCGGATCGTCAAGGCGATGCGCGACTTTTTCGACGCGCGCGGCTTCGTCGAAATCGAAACGCCGATGCTCATCAAGTCGACCCCAGAAGGCGCTCGCGACTACTTGGTGCCGAGCCGCGTTCACGCCGGAACGTTTTACGCCCTTCCCCAGTCGCCGCAGATGCTCAAGCAGATTTTGATGGTCTCAGGCTTCGGGCGTTACATGCAGATCGCGCGCTGCATGCGCGACGAAGATCAGCGCGCCGACCGGCAGCCCGAGTTCACGCAACTCGACGTAGAGATGTCGTTTTGCTCGCAGGACGACGTGCTCGAAACGATGGAATCGTGCATGCGCACGGTGTGGCAGTCGGTGCTCGGCATCGATCTGCCGCCGTTCTCCCGGCTGACCCACGCGGAGGCGATCGCCAAGTACGGTCTCGACAAGCCGGATTTGCGCTTCGGTCTCGAACTCACCGACGCCGCCCCGATATTTGCGTCGACGCAGTTTGCGGTGTTTCGCGGCGCGCTCGACGCAGGAGGCGCGGTCGTCGCGCTGCGTTACCCGGGCGGAGCGTCGCTCTCGCGCCGAGACTTCGACGCTTTGACGGAGACGGCGAAAACCTACGGTGCGAAGGGCATGGTCTGGATCGCGCTGGGCGCCGACGGAGTGAAGTCGCCGGTTGCAAAGTTCTTGCAGGAGTCCGAACTCGACGCGCTGCGTAGGCTCGCATCCCTGGAATCGGGCGACGCCGTCCTGCTTTTCGCCGACGCGCGTCCGGAGCTTGCGTATGCGGTTGCCGGAAAGATGCGCAACGACGTCGGCGATCGCTGCGGATTGCGCGATCCGTCGCGTTACGCGTTCTGTTGGGTGACCGGCTTTCCGTATCTGGAGATTGACGAAGCGACCGGGAAGCCGGCGCCCGCGCATCACCCGTTCACCGCGCCGGCGCCCGGCGAGTGGGAACTCATCGAGCGCGATCCGACCACGATGCGCGCGCAGCACTACGACATGGTGCTCGACGGATACGAGCTCGGATCGGGCTCGATCCGCATCCATCAGGCGCACTGGCAACGCAAAATCTTCGAGATGCTCGGATTGACGCCCGAACAAATCGAAGATCGGTTCGGGTTCTTCCTGCGCGCGCTCGACTACGGCGCGCCGCCGCACGGCGGCATGGCGCTCGGGATCGACCGCATCGTGATGCTCGCGTGCCGCGAAGAGAACATCCGCGACGTCATCGCGTTCCCGAAAAACCAAGTCGCACGCGACCTGATGATGGACGCGCCTTCTCCCGTGCCGGACGGTTTGTTGTCCGATCTGCACTTGCGCAGCACCGTTCCGAAGGGGCCCGGATGAACGCGGCCGTGCGGTTTTATCCGTGGCTCGCCCTCGCACTAGCCGTCGCTACGGCCGGCTGCGGCGGGCAACGTCACGCCGCCGCACTCTCCAAAGATCTTTCTGCCGTTGACTCCGTGCGAATCGCGCGAGATCACGCTCGACGGCGCTGACGTGCTGCTGACGAGCAACGCCGACTCGTCGCTGGCATCGGTGCACGTCCGCAATGCCGCAAACGATGCGATCCGCCGCGACGTGTTGCGCGACGTCTACCGCACCTTCGGCGCCATCCACATCGACACCGAGACGATCGCCCGCTCGAACAAATGGGGCCTGACCACTTGGACCGACCGTTGCGGCCGGCCGATCACGTTTACCGTCCCGTCCCCGCACCCCACGTCATTCTCTTCTCCCTAGGACGTCATCGCGAGTCCCTAGGACGTCCTCGTGCGCGCCTCGGACGTGAGGTGACTCCTAGCGTGGCGGGTCGAGCGAAGCGCCCGGTGTCATCACCCGCCGTCGCGCGGAAAACCACGCGCGTTCAACGAAATCCGAGAGCGAGCAGGAAAGCGCCATTAAGGAAGGCAGGCATGCGGACGCTCTTTCGAATCCTTCGCGCCGGCAGCACGATTGTCGCCCTCGCAGTAGGGGCAGGATGTGCAGGCGGCGGCTCGGTTTCTCCAACGGTGCCTTTAGCGAACGCAATCGTGCAGAACGCGTCCGGCATCGTTCGCGGCCATACGGCCGGCAAGATTCAACACGTCGTTATCATCATGCAGGAAAACCGCTCGTTCGATAACCTGATGCAAGGGTTTCCGGGCGCCGACACGCAGTCGTACGGTTACGACAGCAACGGCAACAAAGTTACGCTCAATCCGATTTCTCTGGCCACGTACTGGGATCTCGATCACAGCTCGGGTTCGTTCTTCACGGCTTGCCACGGTAAAGGGAAGTATCCGGGAACGTTATGCCGGATGGATGGCTTCAACAACGAGTGGGTGGGATGCGGGTACTCCAGCGATCCCTGTCCGTACAAGGAACCGCAATACGCCTACGTTCCCCACGACGAGTCGGCACCGTATTTTGCGATGGGCGAGAAATACGTCGTCGCCGATCGCATGTTCGCATCGCACTTCGATGCCAGCAGTTTCATCTCGCACCAATACATTATCGCCGGAGAGGCCGGGAATTCGGCGGTGGATTATCCTAGCGGAGCGTGGGGATGCGACGGCGGCCCGAGCGACACGATCCCGACGGTGAACCACAAGCGCCAAATCGGCGTCCCCTACCAGCGGGTCTGCTGGGACGACCAGACCATCGGCGACGAAGCCGACGCAGCCGGCGTTACGTGGGCGTTCTACGATGCCGGTTTCAGCGGCGACGGCGGTTTCTGGAACGCCTACGATGCAATCCGGCACATTCGCAACGGCCCCGACTGGAATAAAGACATGCGTACGCCGCAGACGCACATCTTTTCCGACTTGCAAAACGGCGATCTGCCGAACATTAGTTGGGTGATTCCGACGTGGGAGAACTCCGATCACGCCGGCAACAACTCCGACACCGGTCCATCGTGGGTTACGCAGGTCGTTAACGCGATCGGCCAGTCGAAATACTGGAAATCGACGGCGATCTTCATCCTCTGGGACGATTACGGCGGCTGGTACGACCACGTCGCGCCGCATAAAGTCGACTACCGCGGACTCGGCATGCGCCTGCCGCTCATCATTATCTCGCCATACGCCAAGAAAGCCTACGTCTCACACGTTCCGTACGAGCACGGGAGCATCTTGCGCTTTATCGAGGATCAATTCGGACTGGGACAGTTGGCGGCCAGCGATAAGCGCGCCACGTCTCCCCAGGCCGATTGCTTCGACTTCAGCCAGAAGCCGCGCCCATTTACGCCGTTCCAATCTAAGTACGACCGGGCGTTTTTTCTGCACCAACCGCTCTCGCGTCACCCCGTCGACGACAAGTAACCCTCCCTTCCGCAGCTGTGTCACCCTGGGCGGAGCGCGGCGGAGCCGCGCGCAATCGAAGGACCGAGAATCTCTCGTGCGCGGGAAAAAACCGCATCGAACATCGGCTTCGTCGAGAACGCCCGTGTTGGTGTTTTGGCGGCTTGGGTGATACGAGGCAATCACGGTCAGCGTACGCGAGCCTCGTCTCGCCGTCGATTCGCCGCCGTGCGCGAACTGCGGGCGCTGCGGCTCGAGCTCCCAACCCGTTTCGCGAAGTGCCTTGAGAATTGCAGCGAAGCCGATCGACCCCAAACCGATCGCGACGCGCAAATCGCGCAGCGCTTCGAACTCTTCCACCAAATACGGGAAACAGTTGCGCAACTGCTGCGGCGTCGGCTTGTTTTTCGGCGGCGCGCAGCGCAGCGCCGCGGTGATGAAGCAATCGACGAGTTCGAGCCCGTCGTTTCGGTCGACCGCGTTCGCTTTCGTCGCAAAACCAGCGCGATGCAGCGCGGGATAGAGAAAACCGCCGGACGCGTCACCGGTGAACGGACGCCCGGTGCGGTTGCTGCCGTGCGCCCCGGGCGCCAGCCCGACGATTGCGACGCAGGCGCGGGCGCGGCCGAACGCCGGGACGGGCTTGCCCCAGTAGACGCAATCCGCGTGAGCCCGTTTTTTCTCGAGCGCAATGCCGGCGGTGTACGCGCGCAACTCCGGACAGCGCGTGCAGGCAACGACCGCGCTCTGCAGCGCCGCGAGCGACTTCTTCACGAAAATCGTTTGCTCTTGCGCCGCTCAAACTTCCTTTCGAGGATAACGGAAGCGTGGTATTCAATCCACCGTAGTGACCGAAGCAACGGCCGTGGGTGCGGCACACGCACTCGATCGGCGCGGCATCGCGCTGCTTTCGCTCGCGCACGTCGCCAACGACGCCAATCAAAGCGTGCTGCCGGCAATCATTCCGTGGCTCGTCGCGCACCGCGGGCTCTCCCTGACGTCGGCCGCCACGCTCGTGCTCGCGATGAATCTCTCGTCGTCGGTCATTCAGCCGCTCTTCGGGCATCTCTCCGATCGTCGTTCGCTGGTATGGGTTATTCCCTCCGGGCTGCTGGTCGCCACGGCCGGTATGTCGGCCGTCGGGATTCGCTCCATCGATGCCGTTGATGTTTCTCGGAGCGCTCGTTTCTGGAATCGGCGTTGCGGCGTTTCATCCGGAAGCCTCGCGATACGCAAACTACTTCGGCGGAGAGCAGCGCGCCACGTCGATGAGTTGGTTCACGACCGGCGGCTACCTTGGTTTTGCCATGGGACCGGTTATCGTGACGCCGCTGCTCGTCGCATTCGGGTTGCATGGAACCGCTTTTCTCGTCGTGCTCGGCGCCGCGCTCGCCGCGTTGTTGGTAAAAGCGATGCCGCGCTTCGAGCGCGCACGGCTGCAGGCGCATCACCGGCATCGCGCGCGTCCCGGAGTCGACGACTGGCGCGGCTTTTCAATCATGACGGTCATGGTCGCGCTGCGTTCGAGCGTGTTCTTTGCCGCGGTGACGTTCATGCCGCTCTTCGCGATTGCCGTCGCGCACGTTGACAAGGCGCTCGGATCGGCGGCGCTGGCCGCGATGCTATTCGGCGGCGCGTTCGGCACGCTCTGGGGCGGACGGCTGGCCGACCGCTTCGATCGGCGGCGCATCATCTCGCTTTCGCTCGTGCTGACCGTCGTAGGCGGTGCGGCGCTGACGCTGGCCGGTGCGTTCGCACCGCTCTTCGGCGTCATCGTGGCGATTGCGGTCGTCTTCGGCGTCGCGCTCGGGCTCTCGGCCGGCGTGATCGTGGTCGTCGGGCAAGAGTATCTGCCGCAGCGCATCGGCATTGCTGCGGGCGTCACACTCGGTCTTTCGGTGACCATCGGTGGGCTCGCCGCACCGCTGTTCGGCGCGATCGGCGACAGCCGCGGCTTGGTCGCAGTCTTCGCAGCGGCAACGGCGCTCGCACTGCTGGCACTCGCGGCATCGCTGTTCATGCCCCGGCCGCGTCAGGACAAGTTCGGAAAACCGATTGCCGCGAGTGCGGCGTAGGCAGCGATCCCGACCGCGGTCGAGAGGTTGATGCTGCGCACCGCGCCGTCGCGCATCGGAATTCGCAGCACGCGCTCCGGATAACGCGCGAGCAAATCCGCCGGCAATCCTTGCGTTTCCTTGCCGAAAATCAACACGTCGCCGCGCGCGTACGCCGCGTCGGCATACCGTTGCCGCCCGCGCGTGGAAAAGAACCAGCGCGATCGCGACGCGGTGGCGTCCAAGAACGCGGCTAGCGACGGGTGGACGACCAGCGCGACGCGATCCCAATAATCGAGGCCGGCGCGCTTGAGGTCGCGGTCGGCGATGCTGAAGCCGAGCGGTTCGACGAGATGCAGCGCGCAGCCGGTCGCGGCGCACAGCCGCGCGACGTTTCCCGCGTTCGGCGGTATCTCAGGCTCGACGAGCGCGAGGTGCAGCGGCGCATCGGCGACCGCCGCGAACGCTCGCGGCGTTACCGGCGGCTCGCTACGGTGCGGCAAGCACGCTCGCGTAATCGATGCCGTTGGGCGCCACCACGTAGGCGACGCCCTCGTTGCGCTGCCACACGTACTCGATCGCGTCGCGCGGATAGACGACGCGAACGTTCGGTGCCGCGGGATCGTTCATGGCACAATCGCCGCTCGACGTAAACCCGGTGAGCACGGCGAGATGGCCGTCCGAATGTTCGAGCGGTGCGCCCGGCAACTCGCCGTCCCGCCACGAATAGGAAATGGCGACCGGAAGGTTGCGTTCGATCAGGCGCTGCGCGTGATCGAGGTTTTGCAAGTGCGCGACCACGGCCCGCAACCCCAAACTGCCGCTGTAGGCAACGTTGAACGTCCAGTTTCCCGTGCCGTTGTACGCGCGATCGAAGACGGCGCGGGCCGTCTCCTCGACCGAAACGTCGATGCCGTGATAGGCGTTTAGCATCGAAAGGCTGGCGGGGCTGCACCAGCCGCGTTCGTTTTCGTTGACGTACTGCGAGCGTGCCGGAACGTCGAGGATGAGCGCCTCGCGCGCGTAGGGAAGGCAGCGGCGAGCTCGCGCCGGCGACGAGAAGGCCAGCGTGTTGAAATCGACGCCGTTGGCGCGAACGTCGATGCCGTCGAACGGACGCGACGACCGAATGACGTCGACGTCGACCCGCGTGCCATCGTGCTCCGGGCTGAACGACTTCGATCCGTTCGGGTGCCATAGTGCATAATCCATCCAGGGCGTGGCCGGCGCGTGCGCGCGCAACAGGCGAAACTCGATGCGTCCGACCGGCGCGAACGTGTTCCAACTGACCACCCCGGCGCGCGCCGGTTCGAAGAGTAAACGCGCCGTTTCGCGTACGTCGCGAACCTCGGCAAAACCGCCGCTCACACGTTCCATTGCCACGCATTCCACGTGTCGGCGATGAACGCCGCCGGTATGTAGTTGCGAACGTCGGAATTCATTGCGGCATAGCCGTTTTCCCAGGTGAACACCACGGCCGGCACGAGTTCGCGCAGCCGTCGTTCTTCGACCTGATACAGCGCTTTGCGTTGCGTCTGATCGAAGGTTCGCTCGGCGGCGGTGCTCGTGGCATTGACGATCGGATCGTCGAGCCAGGACGTGTTGGCCCCCTTGGGTGGAATGAAGGCGCCGTTCCAACTGCCGGCGTTATCGGGATCCGGTCCGTTGGTTTCGATCGACCACTCGAGATCGTACCTTCCGGTGTAGAGCGGACCGTTCTGTGCGAACATCAGGTTGGCGGGGTAGTTGCGAATCTGCAGGTCGATACCGAACGGCTTGAGCATCGACTGTACGATCACTTCCGATTGCTCGTTCTCTTGGTGGCCGATCGTGGCCGAGATGGTGAGGTGCAGCGCGCTTGCGTCATTGTGCAGCACGCCGTCGCGCTGCATGCGCCATCCGGCGGCAGCGAGCAGGCGCCGCGCGTCAACGGGATCGTAGGGATACGGCGGAAGCGACGGCGCGGCCCACGATTCGGGAAAAATATCCGAGACGGCCAAACGGTTTATCCCGTGATAGACCGTATCGTCGATGCGTTTCCAGTCGACGGCTTCGGCGATTGCGCGGCGGACGCGCACGTCGTGCAACAGCGGCCGGCTCGTGTTGATGCCGAGATGGCGCCAGTTTGCAATCAGCTGCCGCTTTACGACGATGCCCGGAATGCCTCCGAGCTGGGAAACCGAGTTTGCGTTGACGCTCGGATAGACGTCGATCTCGTGCGTTCTCAATTGATTGAAGAGCGTATTGACGTCGGGAACGATCTTCCAGTCGATCTCCTTCAGTTTCGGTGCCCCGCGAAAATACCGCGGGTTGGGAGCGAAGATGAGGGCCGATCCGCGGTTCCACGCGCGCAAAACGTAGGGCCCGCTCGAAAGCGGACGATCGTTGAAATCGGATCGATTGAGGTCGTTTTGCGACGCCAGCAGATGCGCGGGCAGCGGAGGATATCCGGCGCCGCCCATGGCGAGAATGCCGAACGCCGTGACGTCGGGACGCTTGAGGCGAATAACGATCGTGTGCGGATCGGGCGCGGTTGCCGACGCGATGGCATCCCAGCCATAGCGCGTCTTGACGTTGTTGCGCGGATTGAGAACGGCGCGATACGTGAAGATCCAGTCGGCTGCGGTCAGGGGCGCTCCGTCGGCCCAAACGACGCCCTTGCGCAAATGCACGACGATCGTCTTGCCGTCGGCGCTGATGCCGCCGTTGCGCAGCGTCGGCACTGCAGTTGCGAGATCGGGCACGTAGTTGCCGCGCCGGTCGTATCGAAGAATGAACGAGAAGAGCAAACCGGAGATCGCGTCGCTTGCGGCGCTGTGCGCGAACATCAGGTTCAAGCCGTCGGGCTCTTCGTCGGCGCCGATGCGCAGCACGCCGGGAACGGTCCACGGATGGCGCCCGCCGGCATGGTTTGCGGACGTTCCGCTGCGCGCGCAGCCCGAGCATACGAACGCCGCGAGCAGCGTACAGCACGCCAGGCGCCGCAAACGAGCGTTCACAGACGAGCGCGTTTGAGGACGTGCGGTCGTATTCGGTCGTACAGGCGCGCAGCGCCGAAACGTACGACGTCGTCGGCCGGCAACCCCGTTTCGTCGCTCGCCCGCGCGATTTCTTCTCGTGCTCGCTCGTCGCCCAGACCGCGCGTGTTGAGCGCGATGCCGACGACGGTGGCCGGCTTGACCGTCGCGAGCAGACGCTCGTGAAGATCGATCAGCGCGCGATAGCCGAGTGCCGGCGTGTCGTATTCCTCGATGTGCGTTCGCTGCGGATCGCAGACGAGAATCAGCGCATCCGGCGCGCTTCCGAACATCAGCGCTAACGTCACGGGCGCGTACGCCGGGTGATTGATGGCGCCTTGTCCCTCGACGACGATGAGTTCGGCGCCCTCGCGTGCGGCGTAGAGCACCAGTTGCTCGGTGGCGCCCGGCGCGAAATCCGCGACGACGCGATCGACCGAGATGCCCCATCCGGCTATCATGATTCCCGTTTGGCCCGTCGGTACGAAGCGCGCGTTGACGCCCGCGTCGCGGGCCGCGCGCACGATCTCGAGCGACACGCTCATCTTTCCGACGGCGCAATCGTTTCCGATCGTCAGCAACACCGGCGCAGCGACGCCGTACACGGCGCCGGAAAAGAGTGGAACGTCCGGGGGTTTGCGTACGTCCCAAATCGAGGTGCCTGCCTGCATGGCGGCCGTGCGAAATTCGCGGTCCTCCGCGAGCATGTCGTGCAGGCCGCTGACGATTTCGAGGCCCGCGGCAATTGCGTCGAGCACGGCCTTGCGCCATTGCGCCGGCAGCGCGCCGCCGCGCGGCGCCGTACCGATCAGCAGCGACGTCGGTGCATAGGCCAGCGATTCTTCGACCGTTGCGACGACGGGCGCTTCGCTTTGAAGATGCGGGAGCACTTCGCCCGCGCGCCGTCCCGCGCACGCCGGATCGACGACCGCCACGACCTCGTCTTCGCCGTAGCGGATGACGCCGTGCGCCGTCTTGGCGTCGACGGCGAAGCGGTCGATGGCCAAGATCGCGTAACGCCGGCGATTCACGCTGTGACGGCTTCGCGAACGCCGAGTCCCGGTGCGCTCGGAAGGATCAGTTTCCCGCGATCGTAGGTGACGCCCACGAATGGGTCGCGGGCGGTGAGGAACGGTCCGTCGATATCCGCCCAATCGACGAGCGGCGAAATGTGGGCCGCAGCCGTCGCACAGACGGCGCTCTCGACCATGCAGCCGAGCATAACCTTCATGCCCATCGCGCGCGCGGTGTGAATCATCGCCAGCGCGCCGCGCAAGCCGCCGGTCTTCGCCAATTTTACGTTGACGCCGTCGACGCAGCCGTAGAGCGGCGGCAGGTCGCGCGCATCGAGCGAGTCCTCGTCGGTGACGATCGGTATTGCAACCCGTTCGCGGATCGCGCGCAACTCGTGTGGGCGGCCCGCCGGAACCGGCTGTTCGCAGAACTCGATGTCGAAACGTTCGAGTTCGTTGAGAATCGTCACCGCGGTTTCAACGTCCCAGCCTTCGTTTGCATCGATGCGGATTGCACCGCGATAACGTGTCCGGATTGCGGCAATCGTCTCGATTTGTTCGGCGATGGTTCCGCTGCCGAGTTTGATCTTGAGGATGGGATGTTCGCCGACTTCGGCGACTTTACGCAGCGTCGTTTCCGGATCGGCGATGCCGATCGTAAACGACGTGACCGGCGTGAGCGCCGGATCGAGTCCGAAGAGGTCGTATAGCGGCTTGCCGAGATCCTTACCGATGAGGTCGTGCAGCGCGAGGTCGAGCCCGGAACGCGCCGCCGGCGGAATGCCGGCGTGCAGGAGTGCCTCGAGCCGATACGGATCGTCGCCGGAGATCGGATTGTCGCGAAAATAAGCGGCTACGCTTTCGACCGATTCGCCGTACCGGTCGACGGGCGCCGCCTCTCCGACGCCCTCGAGTTCGCCCCAGCGCACGCGAACCAACGCGGTGCGCGCGACGGTTTCCTCTCCGCGAGCGATTTTGAATGGATGAACGAGCGGCAGTTCGAGCGGCTCGACGGAGAGCGACAAGCGGGGCATTCCCGCGATTTCCACTCGCCGGGCCGCGTTCCCTCAGTGCGTTACGCGACGAGCGCCAGCGTCACGGCCGAAGCGACGCGGTAACATCTGCCGGCATGGTCGTACCGAACGCTTTCGCCGAGCGTCCGCGCGGCATGCCGCTCCGAGCCCGTCACGACGCGCCGCTCCTCGGCCGTGTCGTACGCTCGGCTTTCGCGCTGCGAAAGCGCCGTTTCGCGCGCCGGCGATTCGACGGCGTGGTCGACTTCGTGCCCCAAGCCGAGCGCCGGTGACTGACGTCCTCCGCGCGTGGTATGCAGCGCCGAACGCGGATCCCATGCAATCGTATCCGTCGAAGGATCGAAGGAATCGTCGTTGCGATGGTTGATCGTCAAACGGAACCGGCGATCGTTCGCATGTTCCAGTCGCTCGAAAAGCCGGCGTTCGACGCCATCGCGCGATAAGTAGGATTTAGCCGCGCGATAATCGCGATCTCCGCGCGACGCTACCGCAAGCGATCCATGGTGCACCCACGCGTGCGCGTGTTGTCGCGATACAACGTACGTCATGCTCCGCCAATCACGCGCGCGGCCCGGCAGGCTAGAAGATCGCCGCGACCCTTGCCGCTCCAGCCGCCCGGTGGTATGCTGGGGAGCCAACCAGGCGCGGGCCGGATTCGGAGGAAGCATGAACCCACGAATCATGGCGGCGATCGTCGCCTTTGCCGCTGCCGTTTGCGGAGGCTGTTCCGGCGCCGCTCAAACGAGTCTCACTCCGGCGCAAGTCTTTGCGTCGCAATCGCATGCGACGAGAGGGTTGGCGCGCCGGGCAGTCCCTGGCCCAGAGCTCTACGTTGCCAATTCCGGTAACGATACGGTGACGGTTTACGCGGCGGCGAGCAACACGCTGCTGCGCACGATTTCCAAAGGCATCCACACTCCGTACGCCATTGCGTTCGATCCTTCTGGAAATCTCTACGTGGCAAACTACAGCGCCAACGACGTGACGGTGTACGCTCCCGGCAGCGACCGCGTGCTCAGGACGATCAGCGAAGGTGTGAACCTTCCGGCGTACGTCGCGTTCGACGCCTCCGGAAACCTGTACGTCGCCAATCTCTACATCAACCCAACCGTGACCGTCTATGCGCCGGGCAGCAACGAGGTGCTGCGAACGATTTCCGACGGGCTCACGTCTCCGTTCAGCCTGGCCTTCGACGGTGCCGGAAATTTGTACGTCGCGAATACGTTCCAGATCGAAACCGTGACGGTCTACGCGGCCGGTACGACCACGCTGTTACGAACGATCACGAAAGGCATGGGGCAGCCGTGGGCGCTGGCCTTCGACGGTGACGGAAATCTGTACGTCGCGAACGACTCGGTAAACACGGTGACGGTGTACGCTCCGGGCAGCACGTCGGTGCTGCGAACGATTTCGCACGGCTTAAAAAACCCGGCATCCTTGCTCTTCGATCCCAATGGGAGCCTCTTCGTTGGAAGCTTCGGAAACAACACCGTCGCGGAATACGCCCCGGGCAGCCAGATTGCGTTTCGTAAAATCCAGAAGCACGTGCGCCATCCGGTCGCAATTGCGCTGGACGCAAATCGCAATCTCTACGTTGCGAACGAAGGGTCCTTTACGCAAACCGGAAAGGTTATTTCGATTCACGCGCCGGGGCGCAAGGGCGTTCGCCGGCTCATCACTGCCGGCGTGGATGGTCCGATCGCTCTCGCATTCGGTCCGTAGTCACCCGATCGCGTAAGGCGGAGCGCGCTTTTTCGATCCGGCGCATCCGCGTTTCCGGTTTTTTGGCCTCTTCGATCCACATCACGTACTCCTTGCGATGCGAATACGACATGGCGTCGAAGGCCCGCCGTTCCGGCGCACCCATCGCTTTGGCGAAATCCGCAGGAACGTCGACGGTGCGCGGATCGGCGTCGCGCTCGACGTCAACCGTAATTCGGTCGCCGCGAGCGACGTGCGCGCCCTTCCGAATTGCGGCGGCGACGCCGATTGCCGGTCCGAGCCCCATGTCGCAGATCGTCGTTCGCCAGGTGACGCCGTTGATCGTGACGCGCACCGGGACGCGAATGCGCCCCTCGAACGCGCGCATCACCGTCGCAGGAACGGCAAAATACGATCCCGACGAATCGTCGACCCCTCGAAGCGAGGTGCGAAATCGCGCCATTCGAGCGTGTAGCCTCGTGCTTTTTTGCGACTTCTTACGGCCAGCGGCGCCGGCCTGCTCTCGGCTACGGCGGGCTTGACTGCGAGTGGTACGGTAGAGGGGCTCGACTGCGCGTATGCGCGCACCGCCAATAGGTACCGAGCCGATAGTGATACATAGGGAGCATCAGCTCCGGATACGACGTAAAGGCTTGGGCTCTGGATGCCTGCCGGAACGGCGCCCGGGCCGCACCCACCTGCGAGACGCGGGTTCGATCACCAACGGCGGCAGACGCTACGTGCGGTCGAGTGACGCCAGTGCCGCACGCCAAGCGCGCAACGTAGCGCGCACCGCTGCAACGTCGAGATGATCTCCGAATGCATCGACGGCAAGATGCCCGCGAAACTCCGGAAAACGGTGCAACGTTTCCGCGATCGAACGCTCGCCGGCGAGGGATGCGCCGCTCCACAGCAATACGGTGTTGGGCGCCAGCTGCGAGGGATCGTCGGCAGGTCCGAACGCGCTCGGCCGCGGGCCGAAGCGCAGCCACGCGGAGTCGGCTTCCTTGGTGACGCGTTTACAATCGTGCGTGCTTCCCGCAAACGTCCCGGCTGCGTTGCGCAGCGCAAGGGTCACGTTGAACGATTTGGCCAGCGACGTGGCGGCATTCAGCTTCGCAAGCTGTTCGCTCCACGGTGCGCCCGTTTCCGCAACGAGTTCGCCGGCTACGAGCGGCGCTCCGATGGCGGCGGCAACCTCGAACGTCTGGGCCATCCGCGCTTGCTCGAAGCCGAAAAACGCCGCCTCCGCAAGTGCGGCTATCGTCAGACCCCTGTCGGCCGCCATCTTCTTCACCTGTGCGAGGTAGTCGGAGTCGGTTCGCGGAAAGTGGCGCACGTCCAACACGACGCCGTCGCAAGCCAGCTCGTGCGCGCAGAGATCGAGGAACTCGAGTTGGGTGAGATCCCCGCCGACGAACGAAGAGTCGAGCGCGCCGCTCGCGCAGGCCAGCTTCATCGGCGTCCGAGGTTCGACCGCTGGTTGCGCGCCCCTTGCTCTACGAGGTTTGCGAAAGCACTATGAATATCGCCGTCGGTGCCGATCACGCCGGCTTCGAATACAAAGACCGCATCGCGCGCGTTCTGCGCGACAAGGGGCACGACGTGCTCGATTTCGGCACGCACGATACGACGCCGGTCGACTATCCGCAATACGGCTACGCCGTCGGCGAAGCCGTCGCCAGCGGTCAAGCCGAACGCGGCATCGTCGTATGCGGCTCGAGCCTCGGGATCGCGATTGCGGCCAACAAGGTGCCCGGCATTCGCTGCGCGCCGGTTTCGGAACCCTACTCTGCCGAACTCGCCCGCCGCCATAACGACTGCAACGTCATGGCGTTTTCCGAGCGTCTCACCGGGTGGGAGATGATCGAACGCATGCTGGACCTTTTCTTGGAAACGCCGTTCGACGGCGGGCGCCACGCATATCGCGTCGAACAGCTTTTCGAGTTCGGAGATGCGCAGCGCGCACGGACGCTCAAAGATATCGAGCGAGGAGCCGTGACCGACGCGCAAACGCCGCCGAACCTCGCCGCCCAGCCCTAGGAGTCGCGCCATGGACGTGCTCGCACGCAGCCACATCGAAACCGAAGATCCGGAGATCTTTGCGGCAATCGCCGGCGAGGAGCGGCGCCAAATTCACAACCTCGAGCTCATCGCGTCGGAGAACTACGCAAGCGCCGCAGTTCGTGAAGCGATGGGTTGCGTCATGACCAACAAGTACGCCGAGGGGTATCCGGGTAAGCGTTACTACGGCGGATGCGAGTTCGTCGACGTCGCCGAACGGCTGGCGATCGATCGTCTGAAGGCGCTCTTCGGCGCGGAGCACGCCAACGTACAGCCGCATTCGGGCGCGCAGGCCAACATGGCCGTCTTCATGGCGCATCTGCAGCCCGGCGACACGGTGCTCGGAATGTCGCTGGCGCACGGCGGGCACCTCACGCACGGTACGAAGGTCAGCTTCTCCGGAAAACTTTACAACGCCGTCGCGTACGGCGTGCGCCGCGACACCGAGCTGATCGACTTCGACGAAGTGCGGCGCCAGGCGCGCGAGCACCGCCCGAAGATGATCGTTGCCGGCGCTAGCGCGTATCCGCGCATCATGGAGTACGGGCCGTTCCGCGAGATTGCCGACGAGATCGGAGCGACGCTGCTGGTCGACATGGCTCACGTCGCCGGCCTGGTCGCGGCCGGCTTGCATCCGTCGCCCGTGGGCATCGCCGATTTTTCCACATCGACGACCCACAAGACGCTGCGGGGCCCGCGCGGCGGCATCGTTCTCTGCACGCAAGCGTGGGCGCAAGCGATCGACAAAAGCGTCTTTCCCGGCATTCAGGGCGGTCCGCTGATGCACGCCATTGCCGCAAAGGCCGTCGCCTTCAACGAAGCGCTGCGGCCCGATTTCAAAACCTATCAGCAGAACGTCATCGACAACGCGCGCGCGATGGCCGAAGAGTTCGTGCGCGGCGGTCTGCGCCTGGTCGGCGGAGGAACCGACACGCATTTGCTCCTCGTCGACGTGTCCGTCAAAGGATTGACCGGCAAAGCGGTCGAGGCGTATCTCGACGAGATCGGCATCACGGTCAACAAAAATGCGATTCCTTTCGACGCTCAAAAACCGATGGTCGCCAGCGGCATCCGCATCGGCACCCCGGCGATCACGACGCGCGGTTTCGGCGTCGCCGACTGCGTCGAAGCGGCGCGCATCATCGTCGAGTCGCTCGGCGACGTGGAGACGCGCGAACGCATCCCCACCCTGGCAGGTCGCGTTCGCGAGCTGACCGGCGGCTTCGGCGTTCCGTAGGAGAGGGAGTTCCTAGTGCGGCCCGGATGGGACGAGTATTTCATGCAAATCGCGCAGACGGTGAGCACGCGATCGACCTGCCCGCGCGCCGCGGTCGGGTGCGTGCTGGTGCGAGATCACCGCATCCTGACGACCGGCTATAACGGCGCGCCGCGCGGCACCGCGCACTGCACCGACGTCGGATGCACGCTCGTCGGCGGCCATTGCGTCCGCGCCACCCACGCGGAAGCCAACGCGGTCGTGCAGGGCGCGCTGCACGGCGTAAGCCTGCAAGGCGCGACGGCATACTGCACGCATCAGCCGTGCGTTCACTGCTCGAAACTGCTCATCAGCGCCGGCGCCGAAAAAATCGTGTACGGCGGAAGTTATCCCGACGAAGTTGCCGGACAGTTGCTGGCGGAGGCCGGCGTTGCGCTCGTCCGCTACGCCGCGCTCGAGGGCTCGCCCGCATGAGCAGTTCGGGATGGACGGCGGCGGCGATCTACTTCGTCACCTTCGGCATCGCGGTGCTCGTGACATCGGTTGCGACGCCGTTGATCCAGCGGCTCGCGACGCATCTCGGCGTGACCGACCGCGGCGAAGAAGAACGCCGGATGCATGCGGAGCCGAAGCCCCGAATCGGCGGCGTTGCGGTCTTCTTCGGGTTTGCCTGCGCGCTGTTCGCGGTGCTCGGCTTCGCGCTCGCATCGCCGTTTGCGCTGCTGCCCTCGGCGCTCCACGAAACGCACGTCAAGCAGATCGAGGTGCTCTCCGATCAGTTCGCCACGATCCACCAACTCGTCGGCTTGCTCTTCGGGGGATTGCTGATTCTGGGCGTCGGCATGTGGGACGACATCATGGGCATGCGCCCCCGCAACAAATTCGTCGCGCAAATTCTCGTGGCGGTCATATCGCTGTTCTACGGCTTCATCATTACCGGCGTTACCAATCCGTTCAATCAGAACCCCAATACGAATTGGATCGAGCTACCGCTCTGGGCCTCCGTTCCGCTCACGCTGCTGTGGTACGTCGGCATGATGAATGCGATCAACTTCATCGACGGCCTCGACGGGCTGCTGGCCGGCGTCACGGTGATTTCGAGCGTGTTCATTTTCGCGATATCCGTGCTGCACGCGAATCCGGTCGTCGCCCTGGTCGTCATCGCGCTCGCCGGCGCGGCGCTCGGATTCCTTCCCTATAATTTCAATCCGGCGCGCATCATCTTGGGCGACGCCGGCTCGCTCTTCATCGGTTACGTCTTCGCCACCGTCTCGATCATCGGCGCGAGCAAACAGGCAATCGCGATCAGCGTCGTCGTGCCGCTTGTCGTGCTGGCCCTGCCGGTCCTCGACACGGCGGCCGCGATCGTACGGCGCGCGATCGCGGGCAAGCGCATCACCGAAGCCGATCGCGGACACTTCCACCATCAACTGATTTTCCGTTTCGGATTGAACGTGCGCCAAGCCGTGCTGCTGATCTACGCCGTCTGCTTCGTGCTGGGCGCGGTCGCGCTCGCGCTTTCGGGCGAGTTCACGCACGTTTTCCGGCATACGAGCTGAGCGAGACCCACAGCGCCGTGGCACGTCTCCGCGTCATGACCGTGTTCGGAACCCGGCCAGATACGATCAAAATGGCCCCGGTCGTCCACGCGCTCGCGGCCGATCCGCAGATCGACGATCTCGTCTGCGTCACCGGCCAGCATCGCCGCATGCTCGACGATCTGCTGGCGATCTTCAAGATCGAGCCGGACTTCGATCTCGACGTGATGACGAAGGATCAAACGCTGACCGAAATCACGACGAGGGTCTTGACCGGAATGGAACCGGTGCTCGAACGCGCGCGCCCCGACGTGGTGCTCGTGCACGGCGATACCACCACCAGCACATCGGCGGCGCTGGCCGCGTTCTATCGTCAAATTCGGGTCGGTCACGTCGAAGCGGGGCTGCGCACCAGCGACCGATGGCTGCCGTATCCTGAAGAAATGAATCGGCGGCTGACCGGAACGATCGCCGCCTATCACTTTTCGCCGACCCGGCTGGCGCGCGAACACCTGCTCTGCGAAAACGTCGCAGCCGCCGACATCGTCGTCACCGGAAACACGGTGATCGATGCCTTTTTGGAAACGGCCGTCCGCACCGACCTGTCCGCGCCGCCACGCTGGAGCGAACTCGACCCGAGCCGGCCGATCGTCGTCGTCACGGCGCATCGGCGCGAAAATCATGAGTTCATGCGGCCGATGGCCGAGGCGATGCGCGAGATTTCGGAGATGCCGGCCCGTCCGCAACTCTATTGGCCGGTTCATCCCTCGCCGCGCGTCGCTCCGGTTGCGCACGAGGTGCTCGACGGCGTTCCGGGCGTCGTGCTGGTAGATCCGATCGATTACGCGCAGATGGTCTTTGCGGTTCGCGAGGCCACGTTCGTGCTGACCGATTCGGGCGGACTCCAAGAGGAAGCTCCGTGTTTGGGCAAACCGGTCCTCGTGATGCGCGAGGAAACCGAGCGCCCCGAGGGGCTCGAAGCAGGGACGCTCGAGCTTATCGGGCACCGGCCAGAGCGTATCGTCGCCGCGGCCGCCCGGCTGCTGAACGATCCGGTCGCGTATGCGCGGATGTCGCGAGCCGTCAACCCCTACGGCGACGGGCGCGCCGCGGGACGCATCGTTGCGTGGCTTCTCGCGCGCCTGCGGGACGGTGATTACCCGGCGCCCTTCGACGGAACTCCGCCCGCCCACTCATCGGCCGCCGTCCCGTGAACGCGCTCGTGCCGGTCATGGCCGCCGGCGCGACCTTCGCCGTGGCGACGCTGCTCGGGGTGGTCGCCGGAGTCTGGCTGGGACGAATAACGGGGCAGCCGCTTTGGGTTCTCGGCGGCTTGGCCGCAGGGCTCGGACTCGGAGGGTACTCGGCCGCACGGCTCCTTCTTCGATCGCTGTGACCGCGAACCGCGGGCAGGACCCGCCCCCCCTCCGGCGTAGCTACAGCCGCGCCGAAGCGGAGGCGGATCGTGCCAATCTTCTCGTCCTCAAGCGATCGTCGTCGTTTTGGAGCCTCGCCATCGTCGCGGTCGCAGGCCTGGCGGCCGTTCGTTGGCTCCCGCATCCCGCGTATGCGTTGTGGGCCGGGGGGATTTGCGGAGTCCTCAACTCGGTCTGGACGATGCGCAGCGGCGAACGGTTGCTGGAGAAACGCGGCGTCGGCGGGTTCGTCTTAAGTAGTTTCGTTCGAATCGGCCTGTTCGGTATAGTCCCGGTGGCGTTCGCCGCGTTGGGCCCATGGTGGTCGATGGGCTGGTATTTCGCGGGATTCTTCCTTCCGCTGGCGATGTTTGCGTTTGGCGCGTACCGCGTTTCCGGGACAAAATGAGCGCAGGATCTGTGGTGGAGTAACCGTTGCAAGAAAAAATCGGAGAGCACACGCTGTGGCAGCTCCCAGTGCTGGGGGCGGTGCACACGGATACGATCGTCACGACGTGGCTCGTGATGATCGTTTCGTTGGCGCTCTTCGGTTGGATCGGCGCGAGCTATCGATCGGCATATCAAATGAAGCGGCAAGTCGTCGTCGAGGGCATGGTCAACTACATCGCCGACCTCGCGACCAGCACGTTAGGACCGCGCGGCGAGCCGTTCGTGCCGTTTTTCATCGCGCTCTTCATCTTCATTTTCTTGCTCAACCAGTTCGGCATGCTCCCGTTCAAGGCGCTCGGGCTGCCGTTCGGCGGATCGCCCACGGCCGATCTCAATACGACCGTCCCGCTGGCGCTGCTCGTCGTGTCGCTCACGTGGATCGTCGGAATCAAGATGACCGGAATGGCTCGGATCAAACACCTCTTCCAGCCCTTCCCCATTCTCTTTCCCATCAACGTCATCGACGAGGTCGTCCGCTTTCTCACGCTCGCGGCGCGCCTGTTCTTCAATATTTTCGTCGGCGAGCTGCTGTTCGTGATCGTTGCTTCGGTGATCGTAGCGAAGGTGACGATTGGGCCGGTGAACCTTTCGCTGGCGGCGGCGGTCGCGCCATTTTTCATTCAGTTCTTCAACTTCTTCGTGGGTACGGTGCAGGCGTTCGTCTTTACGCTGTTGGCGATCGTCTACTTGGCCTTATCCATCGGAGACGAACACTAGCGTTACTCAGGAAAGGTTAGCATCTTGACTTCTCAAGCGTTGGTTGCCGCATTCACTCTGCTCGCGTTCGGAATCATCGTCGCCGGCGTGGCGTTCGGTTCGGCCGTCGGCGACGGCATCGTTGCGAGCAAAGCCGTCGAGGCGATTGCGCGTCAGCCGGAGGCCCGTCCGAACATCTTCACGTTCCTCTTCCTTGGCGTCGGCGTGCTGGAGGCGTTTCCGATCATCGCGCTCGGACTCGCATTCTATATGCTGATCGTCGTCGTAGGTCTGCCCAACGGCGTGTTTGCGAGCCTGGCGGGACACTAAGGCGCACGATGTTCCTCAAGCTCGACGGCACGTTTTGGATACAACTGCTGAACTTCGCGGTCTTCTTCGCGTTGCTCAACGTCGTGTTCTTGCGGCCCGTTGGGCAAGCGATTCGCAAGCGCCGGGAGTACATTAACGGCGTCGTTTCCGGCTACGCCGCGTATCAGGCCGAAGCCAAGACGCTGCGTGAGCAGGCGGAGGGAATCCGCGCGCAAGCGCGCCGCGAAGCCGAGCAGCATCTCGCCAAGGCGCGCGCCGATGCGTCGAACGAAGCCGCCGCGGTCGCGGCAAAATACGCCACGCAAGCGCAGGCGATCGTCGAGGAAGCGCAGCGCAGCGCGGACGACGAGCTGGGCCGCGCTCGTGCGGGCGAAGATCGTTTGGTCAAACAGCTCGCCGATCTGATGGTCGAGCGCAGCCTGGGAGCCGGCGCGTGAACCAAAGCGATTTCTACGTAAGCGTGGCGATTTGGAGTCAGGTCGTTTCGGCCGTGCTCTTCATCGGCGTGCTCGTATGGCTCTGGGTCAAATTCATCACGCCGGCCATTTTGGCCGCGCAAGATCGCCAGAACAAGCAGATTGCCGAAGCCGAGCGCCATCGCGACGAGGCCAAAGCGATGCTCGATCTTCTGCGTAACGATATCGAAAGCGCCGGGCGCGACGCCGAGGCGATCAAAGGGCGCGTCGAATCGCAGGCGGTGCGCGAGTGCGAGGGCATCGCAGCCGACGCGCGCGAAGCCGGCGAACGCAGCATTCGCGGCGCGCAAGCGAGTTTCTCGGGGATGCTTGCGGCCGCTCGCGACCGATTCCGCGCCGAGATGCTGGAGAAGGCGCTCGCGCGCGCTCGTGAAGAAGCGGCCTCACGCGTCGACGACGCGCTCGACGCGCGGCTGATCGACCGCTTCGCGGCGTCGCTGGAGCGCCGGAATGGTTAACGAGAAGCTGGCGCGGCGCTACGCGCTCGCGGTCTTTTCGGTGGCCAACGACGCCGGCAAAGCCGTCGCGGTGGGAGACGATCTCGCCGCCGTCGCCTCGGCGATCGATACGAACCCCGCCGCGCGCGATTTTTTCGCGGCGCCCGTCGTCGACCGGCGCGCTAAGGCAAGCGTTCTCGTCGCCACGTTCGAGTCGCGCGTGAGCGACATCGCGCTGCACACGCTCCTGCTGCTCGTTCGCAAGCGCCGCGAGACGCTGCTTCCGGGGCTCGTCGCAGAGTATCGCAAACTGCAGCGCACCGCGCGCGGTGAGGAAGCGCTGACCGTTACCTCGGCGCGAGCGATGCCCGACGCGGAACTCGACGCGCTGGTTGCGCGGCTCGAGCAAGTCTTCGGCAAAAAATTCGACGTCACGCGGGTCGTGGATCCGCGGACGATCGGCGGCGTACGCGTCCTGATGGGCGATCGCCGGATCGACGGCACGGTCGCCGGCCGTTTGGAGAACCTCGCCCGCAATCTCTTCGCACCTAGTGGCCTGTAAGAGCCACTTTCACTAGGATAAACGAATGATCAACGCTGACGAAATCGCCGGTATTCTCAAGCAGCAAATCCAGAGTTTTAAGACCGACCTCCAGGAAGACGAAATCGGCACCGTCATCCAGGTCGGCGCCAATCTGGCGCGCGTCTACGGACTGCGCGGCGTACGCTCGTCGGAACTCGTCGAATTCTCCAACGGCTTGCAAGGCGTTGCGCTCAATCTCGAAGAGGACAACGTCGGCGTCGTCATCATGGGTCCCGACAAGGACATCAAAGAAGGCGACAAGGTTCGCCGCACCGGGCGCATCTCGTCGGTTCCGGTAGGCGAGGCGATGCTGGGGCGCGTCGTCAATCCGCTGGGCCAGCCCATCGACGGCAAGGGTCCCGTCGAGACCAACCGCTATCGCACCGTCGAAAACGTCGCTCCCGGCGTCGTGCAGCGCCAGTCGGTCAAACAGCCGCTGCAGACCGGCATACGCGCCATCGACGCGCTGATTCCGATCGGAAAAGGCCAGCGCGAACTGATCATCGGCGACCGGTCGACCGGCAAAACCGCAATCGCGCTCGATACGATCATCAATCAAAAGGGCCGCAACGTCTTCTGCATCTACGTGGCGATCGGTCAAAAGAACTCGACCGTCTCCGCAATCGCACAGACGCTCGAACAGAAAGGCGCGATGGCCTACACCACGATCGTCGCGGTGAGCCCGTCGGAGGCCGCGGCATTGCGCTGGCTGGCACCCTTTGCCGGCTGCGCGATGGCAGAGGAGTTGATGTATCAGGGCAAAGACGTGTTGATCATCTACGACGATCTCACCAAACACGCGCAGTCGTATCGCGAGATGTCGCTGCTGCTGCGGCGCCCGCCGGGTCGCGAGGCCTACCCCGGCGACGTCTTCTATCTTCACTCCCGTCTGCTCGAACGCGCCTGCAAACTCTCCGACGAGCTTGGCGGGGGGTCGATGACGGCGCTGCCGGTCATCGAAACGCAGGCCGGCGACTTCGCGGCCTACATTCCGACTAACGTGATCTCGATCACGGACGGACAGATCTATCTCACGCCGCAACTCTTCTTCCAAGGCATCCGTCCTGCGGTCGACGTCGGTCTTTCGGTGTCGCGAGTCGGGGGCGCCGCTCAGACGAAGGCGATGAAGTCTGTCGCCGGCCAGCTCAAGCTCGAACTCGCGCAGTATCGCGATTTGGCGGCCTTCGCCAAACTCTCCAGCGATCTCGACAAGGCCACCCAGAATCAACTCATGCGCGGCGAGAAGATGACCGAACTGCTCAAGCAGCCGCAATACCAGCCGCAGCCGATGGAAGATCAGGTCGCGATCATCTACGCCGCGACGAACGGTTACGTCAACGACGTCGCCACGCCGCGGCTGCAGAACTGGGCGCGCGGATTCGTTGCCTTCCTGCACGAGAAGCATCCGGAGATTCCGGCATCGATCGCCCAGAGCAATCAGCTCTCCGACGACGTCAAGAAACAGCTCGACGCGGCCGTAGCCGAGTTCAACAAGAGCTTCTAGGCTGACATCTCGTGCCGTCGGTTAAGGACTTACGCGACCGGATACGGTCGCTGAAGAACACGCAACAGATTACCAAGGCGATGAAGCAAGTCGCAGCGGCGAAGATTCGGCGTGCCGAGACGGCGCAAAAGCAAGCACGTCCTTACTCCGACACGCTGGCCGAGATGCTGCGCGACTTGATGGGGGCGGTGACGCACGTCGACCATCCATTCATGAAACCCGGCAAAGAAGGCGCGCCGGCCGGCGTGATCGTGATGACGGCCGACAAGGGCCTTGCCGGTGCCTTCAATTCCAACGTCGTGCGCGCCGCGGAACTCTATGCGCGCGAGCGTGGCGACGTGCGCTACTATGCGGTCGGGCTCAAAGCGCGCAATGCCGTGCGGCGCTGGGGCATCGCCGATGCGCCCGCGTGGCCGTTGAGCGCCGGCTCGAAACTCGAAACGGCGCGCGACGTCGCCCGGCGCGTCACCGAGGATTTCGATCGCGGCGAGGTTTCCAGCGTCGCGCTCGTGTCGTCGCGATTCATTACGATGATGTCGCAGAAACCGGAACGCCGCGACCTCATTCCGATTGCCGCGTCCTTCGACGCCGGCGCCCATTCGGGCGCCTCCGCTCGGGATGACGCGAAGGACGACGACCGGATACGCGGGGGCGTCGAGTTTGCACCGTCGCCCGAGTTCGTGCTCTCCCGCTTACTGCCGAAGTACCTCGAGTTTACGATTTACTCGGCAATGCTGGAAACCGACGCGGCGTTTTTTGCGGCGCAGCTCGTCGCGATGAGCAACGCCACCGATAACGCCTCGAAGCTCATCGACGAGTTGACGATTCAAATGAACAATGCGCGCCAAGCCGCGATCACCAAAGAACTCCTCGAAATCGTCGCCGGCGCCGAAGCGCTCGGCGTCGAGTAAACGAAGATTTGCAAGACCGAAAAAAGGATTCGAGCATTATGGCCAACCCAACCGGAAAAGTCGTGCAGGTGCTGGGCAACGTCGTGGACGTCGAGTTCACACCCGAGACGCTGCCGAAAATCAACGACGCACTGCTGGTGCGCGTAAACGACGATTCGCACGCATCGAGTAACGGCACGCACGCCGCAATTGACCTCGGCGGCACCGCCATGCAGCCGCGCGACCTCACCCTCGAGGTGCAGGACGAACTCGGCAACGATCAAGTCCGCTGCCTGGCAATGGGTTCGACCGACGGCCTCGTGCGCGGTGCGCCCGTTACGGCGGTCGGCGGACCGATTCTGGTTCCGGTGGGCGAAGGAACGCTCGGACGCATTTTCAACGTCCTCGGAAAGACGATCGATAGCGACGAACCGGTGAAAGCCGCGGCGATGTGGCCGATTCACCGGCCGGCGCCCGAGTTCAAGTATCAGGATCCGACGCCGCGAATCTTCGAGACCGGCATCAAGGTCGTCGATTTGATGGCGCCCTACACGCGCGGCGGCAAGGTGGGTCTCTTCGGCGGCGCGGGCGTCGGCAAGACCGTGCTCATTCAAGAACTGATTCGCAACATCGCCTACGTGCACAAGGGCTTCTCGGTGTTCACCGGCGTCGGCGAACGCACGCGTGAAGGCAACGATCTCTGGATGGAGATGAAAGAGTCGGGCGTGCTCGCGCAGACGACGCTCGTCTTCGGTCAGATGGACGAACCGCCGGGCGTTCGTTTCCGCGTCGCACAAACCGGCGTTACGATGGCGGAGTATTTTCGCGACGAACTCGGCGCCGACGTGCTGCTCTTCATGGACAACATCTTCCGCTATCTGCAAGCCGGCTCCGAAGTGTCCGCGCTCATGGGGCGGATGCCGTCGGCCGTCGGCTATCAGCCGACGCTCGGCACCGACATGGGCGTTCTCGAAGAGCGCATCACGTCGACGCACAAGGGTTCGATCACCTCGGTGCAAGCGGTCTACGTTCCGGCCGACGACTACACCGATCCGGCCGTCGCCGTTACGTTCGCGCATCTCGACGCGACGACCGCGCTCTCGCGTCCGATTTCGGAACTCGGCATCTATCCTGCCGTCGATCCGCTTGCGTCGACGTCGCGCATTCTCGATCCGCAGATCATCGGCGACGAGCACTACCGGGTCGCGCGCGGCGTTCAGGAGGTGCTGCAGCGCTACAAAGACCTGCAAGACATCATCGCCATCCTCGGCGTCGAAGAACTCTCCGAGGACGACAAGGTCAGCGTCGCGCGCGCTCGCCGCATGCAGCGGTTCTTCTCGCAGCCGTTCTTCGTCGCCGAACAGTTCACGGGCCGTCCCGGCAAGTACGTGAAACTCGCCGATACGATCGCGTCGTTCAAGGAAATCCTCGACGGGAAGGTCGACGACTTGCCGGAGGCCGCGTTCTTCTATGCCGGCGACGATCGACGAAGTAAAGGAAGCCGCCGAGAAGATGGGAGCCGCGACGTAGTGGCGACGGCTTCCATCCCGTTCAAGCTCATTACGCCGACGCAGCTCGTCTTCGAGCGGCGACGCCGAGCTGGTCATCGCGGTCACGACCGAAGGCGAAGAAGGCATTCTGCCCGAGCACGCGCCGTTTCTGGCCGCGCTGAAGCCGGGCGTTCTGCGCGCCAACGTCGTCGACGGCGGTGCGAACAAGCGCCTGGAGTTGGCCACCGGGGAAGGCTTCATGCAGGCGCTTCCCGATCGCGTGACGGTGCTCGTCGACGAGGCGCTGCGTTTCGAAGACGTCGACGTCGCCAAAGCGCGCGAAGAACTTGCCGATGCGCTCGAGCGCCAAAAGAGCGAAAGCATCGGAATCGCCGGGCTTCGCGCGCGAGCAGGCCGAGGTCGATTTCGCGAACGCAAAGCTCCGCCTGACGGGCCAGCAATAACCGTGTCATCCTGAGCGAAGCACCGTCCAAGTTCGGTGCGAAGTCGAAGGATGCGAAGGACCGCCGTCGCGGGGCCTCGCAAGATAGCATCGTGCTCGATCGATTGGAGACCACGCTGCGCGTTCGCGGGGGCGCGCGGCTCGAAGGGTCGGTAGCGACGCACGGCGCGAAGAACGCCGCGCTGCCGATCATGGCTGCGACGCTGCTGGCGAAGGGGACCGTCACGCTGCACGCGTGCCGCGCATCACCGACGTTTCGGTGATGTGGTCGCTGCTGGAAGCGCTCGGCGCGCGCATCCGCTACGAAGGCGACAATACGATCACGATCGACTCGTCAAACGTTGCGTCGTACCGCGCGCCGTACGCGCTCGTGCGCAAGCTCGCTGCTTCGTTCGACGTCGTGGGACCGCTGCTCGGACGGTTCGGCCGCGCCGAAGTACCGCTGCCCGGCGGCTGCGTCCTCGGCACGCGCGCGACCGACATGCACGAGCAGGCGTTCGTCGCACTCGGATGCGAGGTGCGCAACGCTCACGGTTACCTCATCGCAGAATCGGGTCGCCGCCTGCAAGGCGCCGCCGATCGAGTTTCGCTTGCCCAGCGTCGGCGCGACGAAGAACGCGATGCTCGCGGCCGTCGGTCGCGCAGGGCATGACGACGATTGAAGAACGTCGCGATGGAACCCGAAGTCGTCGACCTCGCCAACTTTCTCGTCGCGATGGGCGCGCAAGATTTCGGGACAAGGCACCGACACGATCGTCATCGACGGCGTCGAAGAACTGCACGGCGTCGAATACGAAATCATTCCCGACCGCATCGTGACCGGCACGCTGCTGCTCGCGGGCGCCGTTACGCGCGGCGACGTCACCGTCACCGGATGCCGTCCGGAGCATCTGCGCAGCGTGCTCGACAAGTTTGCCGAGTGCGGCGTGGTGACGACGACCGGCGACGATTGGATTCGCGTGCAAGCCGACGGCATCACCGGCGGCACCGACATGCTCACCGCACCGCATCCCGGATTTCCGACCGATTTGCAGCCGCAGATGGTCGGCTTTCTGTGCGACGTGCCCGGAACCAGCGTCGTCGAAGAATCGATCTTCAACGCGCGCTTCTCGTACGTCAACGAACTCGCGCGCATGGGCGCCGACGTCAAGGTTGCGATGGAAAGCAACACGGCGGTCATCAAGGGCGTCGACGCAGCTTTCCGGCGCGCCGGTCGAAGCGCCCGACATCCGCGCCGGCGCAGGCCTCGTCGTTGCCGGTCTCGCGGCCGCGGGCGAAACGGAGATCATCGGCCTCGAGTACATCGATCGCGGCTACGAACGGTTGGAGGAGCTGCTCTCGGAGCTCGGCGGACAGGTGCAGCGCAGCAGCGGCGTCACGCCGCTCGTCGAACCCGACCGGATTCTTCGAAACCAGCGAATACCCGCGTAGATAAGTCAGCCATCAGCGGCGACACATCGGGAGTTCTTGGACATCGGGATCGATCTCGGCACCGCCAACGTGCTCGTGCACGTCAAGGGCAAGGGCATCGTCTTGCGCGAGCCATCGGTCGTCGCGAAGGACATGAATACCGGACGCGTGCTCGCGGTCGGCGAGGAAGCGCGCCAGATGCTCGGCAAAACGCCGGCGCACATTCAGGCGATCCGGCCGCTGCGCGACGGCGTGATCGCCGATTTCGAAGTGACCGAAGCGATGCTTTCGTACTTCATCAAGAAAGTAATGAAAGACCGCTCGTGGTGGTCGTCGATCGTGAAACCGAAACCGCACGTGACGATCTGCGTTCCAGCGGAAATTACCAGCGTCGAAGAGCGCGCCGTCAAGGACGCCGCCAAGCTCGCCGGCGCGCGCGACGTCGACATCGTCGAGGAGCCGATGGCGGCGGCAATCGGCGCGGGCTTGCCGATCGACGGTCCGTCGGGCAGCATGGTCGTCGACATCGGCGGCGGCACGACCGACGTCGCGGTGATATCGCTCGGCGGTATCGTCGTCTCGCAGTCGATTCGCGTTGCCGGCAACAAGATGGACGAAGCGATCGTCCGCTACATTCGGCGCGTATACAATCTGATGATCGGCGAGCGGACGGCCGAGGAGATCAAGATCAAGATCGGATCCGCGTACAAACTCGAACAGGAACTCGCGATGGAAATTCGCGGTCGCGACTTGATCAACGGCCTGCCCAAGACCGTGAAGATCACGAGCGAGGAAATTCGCGAAGCGCTTTCGGAGCCGGTCGGCGCCATCGTCGAAGCGGTGAAAGCGGTGCTCGAAAAGACGCCGCCGGAACTCTCCGCCGACATCATCGACCGCGGCATCATCATCACCGGCGGCGGCGCGCTTTTGCGCGGTCTCGACAAACTGCTCTCGGAGGTCACGGGCGTACCGGCAATCGTCGCCGACGATCCGCTGTCGTGCGTCGCCATCGGAACGGGATCGCGCATTCGCGTTTGAGCATCGGCACGATCGTCGACGCGCGCGTCGTACCCGCGGCCGACGTCGCCGAGGAGGCGGCGCACGCCGTTTTTTCCGGCGGCACGGTCATCTTTCCGACCGACACGAGCTATGCGATCGGCTGCGATCCGTACCGCTTCGAAGCGATCGACCGCATCTATGCGGCGAAAGGGCGGCCCGACAACCGTCCGCTTACGATGCACGTGGCGACGCCTCAGGAGTTTCTAGAGTATGCCGGAGACAATCCATTGGCCGTGCTGGCTGCAAAGCGGCTCCTTCCGGGGCCGGTCATTCTGCTGATCGTCAAACCGCCGTTCATCAGCGACGACCTGGCGGCCGGTTTGCAGACGCTCGCGTTCCGGGTGCCCGACGATCCGCTCGCGCGCGCGCTTCTCGACCGCTGCGGTCCACTCGCCGGAACGACCGTCAATCGCGCCGGTGCGCCGCGCTATCGCGGCGACGCGGACCGGTCCATGCTGCCGCCCGCCGATCTGCTGGTCGAGCACGGGCCGACCCGCTACGACTGCGAATCCTCGATCGTCGATCTCACCGGATCTCACGCGCGGCTGTTGCGCGAAGGCGCGATTTCCGCGGCGCGGCTAGCGGAACTCTTGGGTCCGGTCGAACGTCCTACGATAAAGGTACGCACGCAACCGTCATGATTCGCTCGTTCTGGCCCCTGGTCGCAGCCGCGGCGCTCGCAGCGTCGCCGGCGTGGGCCGCCACGCCGCCGCCGCGCCCTCCGGCGCATGCGGCCCCACCGCATCCCGGAAAACCCGCACCGTCGCCCGCCGCGGCGTCGGGAGCCGGAGCCGCTTTCGATTTAGGCGTCTGGACGGTGCACGCGAGTTCGGTCGACGCCAACTTCAAGACCGGCGACTTCTCGACGCCCGCCAAAGTGGTCATGACGCGCACGGGCGGCGACGTGACCGCCGACCGCGCGAACGGCAACTACAAGACGCAAATCGTCAACCTCGTCGGACACGTCGTCATGCACGATTCGCAAGGCGATTACGGCGGAATCGGCGGACAGGGTGCCGGGTCGAACGGACCGTCGACGCTGACCGCAGACAAAGCTGCGATCGACGGCACTGCGAAAATTTACAAGGCGATCGGCAACGTGCACTACGTGCAGGCCGATACCGTCGTGGACGCCGATACGGGGACGCTCAACGACGCGACGCACGATTTGCTTCTCAACGGAAACGTTCGCATCGTGCAAGGCCTTCGCAAGATCAACGCGGAGAGCGTCGTCTACAATACGATTACCGACAAGGCTCACGCCCAAGGCAACGTCACGATGCAGTTCCCGGGACAACTGCATCGCGGCTTGGCCACGCCGAAGCCGCTGCACGTGCCCAAGAATCCGATCACGGAGCCGGCGGCAAGCGCGCCTGCGGCCTCACCGAAACCCCACCCGCGATAAACGTGCGGTCGCTCTTCGAGTCGCCGGGTGCGATGCCGTTGGCGGCGCGAATGCGGCCGCGCACCTTCGAGGAGTTCGCCGGGCAGGAAGAGATTCTCGGCCCCGGCCGGCCGCTGCGCCGCGCCATCGAGCAAGACGCGTTGCCGTCGATGATTCTGTGGGGGCCGCCGGGCACCGGGAAAACGACGATTGCGGAACTCGTTGCGCGCACGACCGGCGCGCATTTCGAACGCATCTCGGCGGTGAGCGCCGGCGTGGCGGATCTTCGCCGCATCGTTGCGGCCGCGCAGGTCCGACGGCGCACGGGTCTTCGGACCGTCCTGTTCATCGACGAGATTCATCGTTTCAATAAAGGCCAGCAAGATGCGGTGCTGCCCTATGTCGAGGACGGCACGATCACGCTCGTCGGAGCAACGACCGAGAACCCGTCGTTTGAAGTGAACTCGGCGTTGCTGTCGCGGGCGCGCGTCTTCGTATTGAAGCAGCTCTCCGACGAAGACGTTGCGCTCATCGTCGATCGCGCGCTCGCGGATTCCGAGCGCGGCCTGGGCGCATCGAACGTGCGTCTCGACGGCCCGGCGCGAGACGCGCTCGTGGGGCTGGCCAACGGCGATGCGCGCACGGCGCTCAACGCCCTCGAGTTCGCAGCCGCCGCGGCGCCGGTTCGCGATGGCTTCGCGTCCGTCACGCGCGAGATCGTGGAGCAAGCGATGCAGCGGCGCGGCTCGCTCTACGACAAAGACGGAGAAGCGCACTACGACACGATCAGCGCATTCATAAAATCGGTGCGCGCGAGCGACGCCGATGCGGCGCTCTACTGGCTGGCGCGCATGCTCGAAGGCGGCGAGGATCCGCTCTTCGTCGTGCGGCGGCTGGTCGTGCTGGCTTGCGAGGACGTCGGCTTGGCGGATTCGCGCGGCTTGGAAATCGCCGTCGCCGCGCAGCAGGCGGTTCACTTCGTCGGGATGCCGGAGGGCTTCTACGCGCTGGCGCACGCCACGCTCTATTTGGCGACCGCGCCCAAGAGCAACAGCGTCGGCACCGCGTACGCGGCGGCGCTCGAAGACGTTCGCGAGACGCGTAACGGCCCGGTACCGCTGCATTTACGTAACGCTCCTACCGGCCTCATGCGAGCCCTCGGCTACGGCAAGGAGTATCATTACGCGCACGACGACTACGACGTCGTGCAGGGCAATCTTCCTGAGAATCTCGCCGGCCGGAGGTACTATCGGCCGGGCGAGCGCGGCGACGAGGCGCGCATCGCCGAATGGTTAAAAAATTCTAAAATGGGCGCGAAAAAAAAGCGGCCCGAGTGAACTCGAACCGCTTTTTCCCGTTGCTACTTCTCGGAGTTGTGCGTTGGAGCTTCGCACGAGTAAAATGATAAAGCACGACTCTGGGAGCGCCCTGTGAGCGACAATCCGGCGCGCGTTTACCTCGATTATGCGGCGTCTGCCCCGGTGTCGGCCGAAGTGGCCGAGGCGATGCGCGCCGCCGCCGAAAACGCAGCGTTCAATCCCAGTTCGCTGCACGCCGAGGGACGCAGGGCGCGCGCGCTGCTCGACTCGGCGCGCGACAGCGTGGCGGCATCGCTGGGTGCCCGCCGAAGCGAGATTACGTTCACGGGAAGCGGCACCGAGGCCGATCATTTGGCGTTGACCGGCGTCATTCGTGCGGCCGGTTGGAAGGGCCGCGTCGTCGCGTCGGCCGTCGAACATCACGCCGTATTGCGCGCGCTCGACGAACTGCGCGAAGTCGGCTGCGACGTCGCGATACTGCCGGTCGACCGCGACGGACGCGTCGATCCCGACCGGTTTTCGGCGGCCCTGCGCGACGACACGGCGATCGCGTCGGTGATGTATGCCAACAACGAAATCGGCACCGTCCAGCCGATCGCCGAACTCGCGGCGATCGCCCGCGCGCGCGGCGTCCTCTTTCACACCGATGCCGTGCAGGCTGCCGCCTGGCTTCCCATCGATACCGGCACCCTCGGCGTCGATTTACTCTCGCTCTCGGCGCACAAGCTGCACGGGCCCAAAGGCGCCGGCGTCCTTTTCGTGCGGACGGGCACGCCCATTGCGGCCGCCGTTCCCGGCGGGGGCCAGGAGTTCGGACGCCGGTCGGGCACCGAGAACCTGGCGGGCATCGCCGGCATGGCGGCAGCCCTCGAACGTGCGGCCGCCGGACGGGCCGGCAACGGCGCGCGCGTGGCAGGCCTTCGCGACCGTCTGGAGCGCGGCATCTTGGATTCCATCCCGGGCGTCCGTATCAACGGCGCCGGAGCCGAGCGCCTCCCCGCGATCGTCAGCGCGACGTTCTCCGGGGTCGATTCCGAATCGTTGCTGGCCCGCCTCGACCTGGCCGGCATAGCCGTTTCCGCCGGAAGCGCCTGCACGTCGGGGACGCTCGAGCCGAGCCACGTCATCCGCGCGCTCGGCGGGAACACGTCGGATGCAACGATTCGATTTTCTTTGGGGGCGCCGACGACCCGGGCCGAGATCGACCGCGTCACGGCCATTCTGCCGCCCATCGTCGAGTCGTTGCGCCGGACGTCGCCCGCCCCGGCGTAGAATGGGAGAGAACGGGGATTATGGAGAGAGCACCGAACGGGCTGCGCTCGCTAGGGCCTACGCTCGCTAGGGCTACGCACAACCGACCTGAGAAGGAGAAGACTGGTGACCTCGACCGAGATCGGCGTCCTCGTGCTCGACGTGCTGGCGGGCGTCGGCGTGCTGCTGGCAGGCGTCGGCGTGTTAATCGGCATGCTCGCCCTGGCCAAGACCCTGACCCGCGTAAACGTGACGCTCGACGGCGTCGACCATCAGCTCGAAAACCTCGGCGAGCCCGTCGCCAAGACGCTGGGGCACGTCGATGCCATCGCCGACACGGCGGACCGCACCGTCGCGCGGCTGAGCGGCGTAGCGCAGTCGCTCGAAGACGTGGCCGGCAGCGTTTCGGAAACGGCGGAGCTGGCAAAGAACGCGCTCACGCCGGCGATCGTGAACGTCGGCACGACGATCACCGGGATCACCAGTGGTTTGCGGCGCTTGGTTACGGGAAAGAGTTCACCGGATCAATCCTAACGGGAGCATTTCTATGGCTAACGGTAAAGGCGGCGGATTTTTCGCCGGGTTTCTCCTCGGTTCGATCGTGGGCGGGGCGGCGGCCGTTCTGTTGACGCAAGAAGAAACGCGCGATCTGCTGGCCGGCAAGGCGCGCGAGGCCGGCAATTTCGCCAAGGACGCAACCGACGACTTGCGCGGCAAGGTCGGCGACGTCGCGAACCAGTGGCAGGCTAACGCCGCCGATCTCTACGAGCGTGGAAAGACCATCGTCGACAGCGCACGCGCCAATGTGGACGCCGCGGTGGACGAAGGCAAGAGCAGTGCGGAGCAAGCGCGCGAAGATCTCACGCGCCAGAGCGAGGAGCAGTAAACTTGGATATCAAGGTGGGGGTGCGCGAGGCGCCGGGAGATTGCTACGTGGTCGATCTCAGCGGCGAGATCGACGTGTACACGTCGCCGAAAGTGAAGGACGCGATCGGCGAGCTGATCGATCGGGGTGTCTATCATCTCGTCATCAACCTCGAAAAAGTCCGCTATATCGATTCGACCGGTTTAGGCGTACTCATCGGCGGATTGAAACGGGTGCGCGAGCACGGCGGTTCGGTAAACTTGGTCTGCACCAATCCGCAGATCAAGAAGATTTTCGACATTACCGGACTCGTCAAAATTTTCGGCATCTTCGAAGCTGAAGACGCCGCGATGAAAGCCTTGGCGTGAACCCCGCCGCGGAACGCGACGGGGCGGCGGAGATCGTCGACCTTCGAGTTCCCTGCCGGCCCGAATGGGTCGCGCTCGTGCGCTTGGCGACGGCAGCCGTTGCAAACCGTCTGCAGTTTTCGATCGAAGACATCGAAGACGTAAAGCTCGCGGTTGCCGAAGCGTGCACGGCGGTGATTCAACACGCCGCTCACGGAGAGTTCATCGAGGTGACGTGCGAGGCGATGCCGGGAGCGTTGCAGGTGCGCGTTCGCGATTCCGGGCACGCGACCGGAGGGCAGTCGCTGCGCGCGCTCGATTTCGAGCAAGCACGCGCCGCCGGGCTCGGCGTTTTTCTGATACGTACGCTGATGGACGAAGTGAGTTACGACGTTCATCCCGACTCGGGCACGGATCTGCGGATGGTGAAGCGGTTCGCCGGTCGACCCGGCTGAGTGCACGAGCGAAGCGAGTCGCGGCCGAGCCGCGAGCGAACCCGCGAACTCTTCGCGCACTTCATCGTGGCGCGTCAGCGCCGCGAGCACAACGTAAACGACGTCGATGCCGAATACGAAAGGCTGCGCGACGAACTCGCCGTCGCGCATCTGAATCTCGCGCGCTTTCTGGCGGGAAAGTTCGCGAACCGCGGCGAGCCGCTCGACGATCTCGTGCAAGTCGGCACCGTCGGTCTTCTCAAGGCGATCGACCGCTTCGATTTAGAACGAGGCGTAGAGTTTACGACCTACGCGACGCCGACGATCGTCGGAGAAATCAAGCGCTATTTTCGCGACAAAGGATGGGCGGTCAAAGTTCCGCGGCGGCTGCAGGAACTCAATCTCGCCGTCAATCGCGCGGGCGACAAGCTGGCCATCCAGTTGGGACGCAGTCCCACCGTTGCGGAGCTCGCGGCCCACTTGTCGGCGGGCGAAGAAGAAATTCTCGAAGCCCAGGAACTCGGCCAAGCGTACAACTTGCTCTCCCTCGACAGCGAAGTCTCCGGTGAAGGCGATCGTAAGAGCCAGACCCTCGCGGATACGGTGGGCATCTCCGATGCCGGGCTCGATCTGCTCGAAGACCGCGCCAACCTCGAGCGCGCGTTCACGGTGCTCAACGGCCGCGAACGCGTCATCATCTACCTGCGCTTCTACGAGTCGATTTCGCAGACGGAGATCGCCCGGCGGTTGAACGTTTCGCAGATGCACGTCTCCCGGCTCCAGGCGAAGGCGCTGGAGAAGTTGCGTTCGGTCCTCGCGGAATAGGCGCAGCGCCTCCGGGCCGCAGGACGCGGGAGTTTCTTCGACGCAGTCGGTTGCGAGTATGAAGAGCCAGGAGTTACGTAAGGCGTGGGTCGATTTTTTCACCGCGCGCGGTCACAAGCTGTTGCCGCCGGCGAGCCTCGTGCCGCACGAGATGTCGACGACGCTCTTTACGATCGCCGGTATGGAGCAGTTCGTGCCCGTCTTCCTCGGCGAGCAGCCGGCACCGGCGCCGCGAGCGGTCACGGTGCAGCGTTGCCTGCGGGTCGCCGGCGCCAAGAGCGACATCGAAAACGTCGGTCGCACGGGGCGTCACGGCACGTTTCTCGAGATGCTCGGCAACTTCAGTTTCGGCGACTATTACAAACGGGAAGCGATTGCCATGGCGTGGGAGTTCTGCACGGACGTGCTGCGACTCGATCCCGCGCGGCTGTACGTCACGGTGCATACCGGCGACGACGAAGCGGCCCGCATCTGGACCCAGGAAATCGGCCTCGAGGCCGCGCGCGTATCGCGTTTCGACGACGACAACTTTTGGACGATGGGACCGACCGGTCCGTGCGGACCGTGCACGGAGCTGTTTTACGATCTTGGCGAGGAGCACGCCGACGGTCCCGGCGACGATGGTCCCAATAAGGGTTCGCGCTTCGTCGAGTTTTGGAACGTCGTCTTCCAGCAATACAACCGCGCCGCCGACGGTACGATCTCGGAACTGCCGCGCAAAGCCATCGATACGGGTGCCGGTTTCGAGCGCATGCTCGCGATCTGCAACGGCAAGTCGTCCATGTACGATACCGATCTCTTCACGGACATCGTGGCCGCGCAGCCGAAGGCCGGGGCGTCTCTTTCTGCGCAGGAGCGGCGGATTCGCCGCGACATCGTCGCCGACCACGCGCGCGCCGCGACGTTTCTCGTCAACGACGGCGTGTATCCCTCGAACACCGAGCGCGGCTACGTGCTGCGCTTTCTCATCCGCCGTGCGATTCGCAACGGACGCCTTCTCGGCTATCCCGACGGCTTTCTCACCGATCTCGTACCCGCGGTCGTCGCGACGCTGGAATCGGGATATCCGGAGTTGCGGCGAAATGCCGCGCGCATTGCGAACGTTTTGCAAACCGAGGAACGTACCTTTGATCGAACGCTCGAACGCGGCACGGCGATGCTCGAACGCTTGCTCGACGAAGCCGTAGACCAAAATGCTATCGTCGACGGAGCCGCAGCGTTCGCGCTTCACGACACGTACGGTTTTCCGATCGAACTGACGCGCGAGATCGCGGGCGAGCGCGGCGTCACCGTCGACACGATCGGCTTCGAACGGTTGATGGACGAGCAGCGCGAGCGTGCGCGCAGCGATGCGGCAGCGAAGCGGGCCGACGTGGGCGTCGCCGACGCGCCTGCGATCGCCAGCGAGTTCACCGGCTACGAGGGGCTCGAAGGTTCGGGCGCCGTCGTCGCGCTTTTGCGTGGCGACCGGCACGTCGAGTCGCTGCGCCAGGGCGAGGAAGGCACGCTGGTACTCGACTCGTCGTCGTTTTACGCCGAACGCGGCGGGCAAATCGGCGACCGCGGAACCATCGCCGGCCCCTCCGGTACGTTCGAGGTGCGCGACACCCAATATCTCGGCGAGGCGATCGCGCACGTTGGCGCGGTGATTTCCGGCGAGATTTCGACCGGCCAGCAGGTTCTCACCACCGTGCACGATTGGTGGCGTCGCGAGATTCGCCGCCACCATACGTCCGCGCATTTGCTGCAGCGCGCGCTCAAGGACGTGTTGGGCGAGGACGTCAATCAAGCCGGCTCGTGGGTGGGAATCGACCGCATGCGATTCGACTTTCGCTGGGGAGGCGGCGCGCTGAGCCCGGATCAAAAACGTGCGGTCGCGCATCGTGTCAACGAGATGATTCGCGCCGATTCGCATCTCGAGACGCGCGTGCTGCCGCTCGATGAGGCCAAACGCACCGGAGCGATCTGGATGGCCGGCGAGAAGTACGGCGAGATGATTCGAGTCGTCAGCGCCGGGCCGTCGGTAGAGTTTTGTGGTGGAACGCACTCACATTCGACCGGCGAACTCGGCATGTTCCTCATGCTCTCCGAATCGTCGATCGGTAGCGGCATTCGCCGCATCGAATCGTGCGTTTCGCAATCCGCCGAAGATCACGTCGCGCGTCAGACCGACCTGATTGGAAACCTTTCTTCGTCGCTGGCGACGTCGCCCGAAGAACTCGGCGAGCGCGTCGGCAAGCTACAGCGCGACGTGCGCGATTTGCAGACGGCGCTTGGGCAGCTTAAGGCGCGGCTGGCTGCCGCCGACGCGCAGACGTACCTCGAAAACGTCGAGCGCAAGGGCGAGCGCGCGTTCGTGGGCGCGATCGTAGGTGAAGCCGGCAACGACGCATTGCGTCAACTCGCGGCCGCACTGCGCAACGGGTTCGCGCACGGGGTCATCGCGCTCGTCGGCGTCGACGGATCGAACGTCAGCGTTCTCGTGAGCGCCAGCGACGACCAGGTGCGCGACGGCATTCACGCCGGCAATCTCGTGAAACTGGCTGCGCCGCTGATCGACGGCAAGGGCGGCGGCCAAGCCGCGCAGGGGCAGGGAGGCGGCAAGAAGGCCGCCGGCGCCGAGGCCGCCTTACAGGCGATACGCGCCGCAGTGCTCGAGTGAGTTTTCCGCCACGGCGAGGGTTGGCGGCACGTGCTTTGGCGCCGCTCGCGTTCGCCTGCGCATTTTTGGGGATCGTCGCGCACGCGCCCGGCGAGCCGCTCGATTCGCAGTACGTGCTGTCGCGCTATGCGATGGCCATCGAAGCCGTGCCCGCCCCGAAGGACGTCGTCTTCACCTACACCGTTTCGCAACTCGGTCCGAGCAACGTCGAGCAGCGGCACACGATTTTTCGCAGCGGCTCGGACGTGCGCGACGAAACGCTCTCGGTCGACGGCATCATGCTCTCGCGCAAACGCGTGCGCTTTTCGAGACACGACGACCCGTATGCGGTGAGCAAACTCGCGCCGCGAACGGTGTCGAATCAAATCTTATTTCTCAGCGCGGCAAAAGACGGCGCGCACTACGACTACGCCTACGAAGTGACGCCGTTCGTCAAGCCGCTGGGTGCGGCGGTCGAACGCGTGACCATCGACGGCGCGCGCTTTCTGCCGCGCGTCGTGCGCTTTCGAACGGCAAGCGCCAATGCGACCGGGGAGGGTGAAGTCGTCTACGCGCCGTTCGGACGCTATTGGATGCCGGTGCTCGCGACGATCGATGCCGTCGTCAAAGGCAAACCGGCGCGCGAGCGGATCACGTGGGGCGATTACCGTTTCCCGGAGACGCTTCCGCCCTCGACGTTCGTGCCGCCGAAACCGTTGCGCCCGGCCGGGCCGCCGCCGTGACTCGGGTCAAGCCCGCGTACGTCGCGGGCTTCGTCGCGCTCGTCATGACGGCGATCGTTTCGCGCGGTCGCGCGACGCCCTACGACAACTACGTTCTGCTGGCGCAGGCCTTCTTACACGGCCATGCGTGGATCGATTGGCCCGGAGCCTACATCGATGCGCTCGGCTACGGCGGAGCGCACTACGTCATTGAAGCGCCGTTGCCGGCGATCTTGCTGCTGCCGTACGTCGCGCTGGCCGGCATTGCGGCGAATCAAACGCTGCTCGCGATCGTGCTGGCCGCCGTCGCGATCGGCGCGGCGTGGGAACTCGGCGAGCGGTTCGGACTCCAAGCCGAAGGCAATGCATGGATTTGCGCATTCCTCCTAGCCGGCACCGACCTGTTGTGGTGCGCGATGCTGGGCGACGTATGGTTTCTCGCGCACGTGTCGGCGGTCTGCTTCACGTTGCTTGCATTGGTCGAGCTCGCCGGAAAACGGCGCGCGTGGCTCGTCGCGCTCTTTGCGGCGTGCGCCTTCGAGTCGCGGTTTACGCTCGTGCTGGCGTTGCCGGCGTACGCCTATCTGTGCTTCACCGAACCTGAAAAACCGTTTGCCCTCGCGCCGTCGTGGCGACGCGCGCTGACGGGATTTGCCGCCGTCCTACTTCCGGTGGCAGTGCTGTGGCTGCTCTACAACCGCGCGCGTTGGGGCACGTGGACCGACATCGGCTACACCACGTGGTATCATCAAGACGAAGCCGGATTCCCAACCGGATCTCCGTTCCGGCTCGCGTATCTCCCCGAACAACTCTGGTCGTTCTTCGTGCGCGCTCCAACGCGTCTGGGAGAGTTTCCGTATTTGCGTCCGGAGTTCACCGGCGTCGCGCTGACCTGGACGTCTCCGGCGCTCGTGCTCGCGTTTCTCGCGCGCGGTCCTGCGCGCTGGGTCGTCGCGCTCTGGGGCGCGACGATTCTCACCGCCGTTCCGAACGTTCTCTATTACGTGAACGGCTTCGCGCAGTTCGGCATGCGGCACGCGCTCGATTTCGAGCCGTTTCTCGTCGCGCTAATGATGCTCGCCGTGCGTAAACGCTTCCCCGCATGGGGCTACGTGGTGATCGCGTATTCGATCGCCGCCGGCTTATGGGGTTGCTGGTACTGGAACTCGTTCGTTCGAACGTAATTTCAGCTCGACGTATTGAATCCACTCGCCCGCACCGGAGCCTTCGCCGGGAACGGCGTCATCCAAGCGTCGCGAGCGTAGGGCGAGCACCATTCCGCTTTTCGTCCAAGCATGCGGCCGAACGGCAATCCAATGGTCGGCCGCGAAGCGGCGGCCAAGCTCGCGATCGGCGGCCCCGAGTTCCGTACGGCTCATCTTTTCGGGCGAAATGCCGACGTTGATCGCCACGATCTGTGCCGGATTGCGCGAGGAAGCCGTAATGTAATAGTAGCGGCACCGATGAAAAACCGTTGCAGTCCCCGCGACGCGATAGTCGAAGATGGCGGCGCTGCCGAACTGCGCGCCGCTGAACAACTCGGACTTCGAGCCGCGCGCAATCGCGAGCGTCGACTCGGCGAACATCGCGGCGACCGCCATGCCGGGCGCGGCCACGAGCGTTCCTTGCGACGGCAGCTTCGCAATCGCTTCGGCTTGCGAGTCGCTTGCGGTCGCCCTCGGGCCGGCATCGGAGCCGAAGAAACCTGCGTGAATCGCTGCCGGCAGCGCCACGGCCAATCCCGCAGCCATCAGCAGCCACAACGGCCAGACGATCCATCCCGGCCGTGCAATGAGCGGCGCGAACGGTTGGGCGTTCAAGCCGCGACCGATCGCCTCGAGTCCCGACAGCACCAACCGTACCATCAAAGGAATCAACGAAAAGCCCAAGGCGACGAACAGCGTGAAGAAGACGATCCTTGCCGGCGTCTGGTACTGTAGCGGGTTCTTTACGGCGCCCGTCTCGATCAGCGCGTTGCCCCCGACGATCGCCAGTATCATGATGGCGAAGATTCCGCCGGATATTATCGCGAGCGTTCCGATTCGCGGCATCGAGCTTAGCAGTTGTAAGCGGCTAGAAACTGCCGCAGGTCATCGACCCGGCCGGCATGTAGAACGCGATCTAGCCGCGATGGATGTCGTGGACACGAAGTCTCACGTACGCGCTCGGGTCAAGCACGCCTTCCACGTGGACTCAACGAATGACCGCAGCTTCAGAGCCGTCCCTAGGTAGAATAAGAAAGGTCGAATCACCGTGAGGATAGAGGGCACCGCTAAGCTCGTCCGGATATTCCTCGGAGAGTCAGATCGCTGGAAAGGTCAGCCTCTATACATCGCCATCGTAGAAGAGATGCGAAAGTCGGGCTTGGCCGGTGCGACGGTATTCAAAGGCATCTTGGGTTTCGGTGCGCATTCGGTGGTCCATGCGGCTCGAATCGTTGACCTGTCATCCGACTTGCCGATCGTCATCGAACTTGTAGATTCGGAAGAGAAGGTCGCTGCATTTCTTCCAACGCTCGACATCATGGTTGCCGAAGGTCTCGTAACGTTGGAAAAAATCGACGTCATCGCGTATAAGCCGGGGACGCTGAAATGAAGCCGGTCGTCGCATTTCTCGCCGTGGGCACCGGCGGCGCAATCGGTTCGATGCTTCGCTATGCCGTAGCGCTTTGGATGGTCGATAGGGTTGGGCCCGGGTTTCCCTGGCACACGGCGCTAATCAACGTGATCGGCTCCTTCTTGATCGGCGCAGTCGCTGCTTACGTGCAGTTCAGCTCGGGGGTTTCCCCGCTGATAAGCGTGTTCGTCGTGGTTGGGCTTTTGGGTGGCTTCACGACGTTTTCAACGTTCAGTTTTGACACCCTGACGCTCTTATCAGATGGGTCGGCCGGCATTGCGCTGGCATACTCCGCCGGGACCGTAATCTTGGGCATATCGGCGGCGGCGGCGGGAGTCGCGATCGCGCGCGTCGCTTTGCATGCGGTGTCGATCTGAGACGGCGAAGGCCGTTTAGCGCGTGGTCATCGGGAGGCCGCCGATGCTCGGACGCGCACGCGCGGGCGCTTGCGGCGGCGCGGGCGGCTGTTCGTCGCTGCGCGCCTCGTACGGCCAATAACGAATCGCCAGCGAGTACGCGACGTAATCGTTGTAACCGTCGATTTCGTTTTGGATCGTGAAGCAGCGGCAGATCCACATCGGTACGGTCACGAACAGTCCGATTCCCGAGAAGAGCGCGAGCGACATGAGAATGCCGCGGACGTAGTTTCCGAGGTAGTACGACTCCCCGCCCACGACGCCGAGTACGAGCGTCAAAATGAATGCGACCGTGGGGTCCTTGGCATAGCGCTGGTACTCGTAGGCAAACGTCGCCTGGGCTTCGGGGCGCATCTGAACGGCGAGCATCTGAGTGTACGGGGTCAAGATCGTGTTCCTCCACCGTTCCATACGGCTTCGGGAAGCCGGTGTTTCAACGCGGCTGGGCGGCTGCGAGGGCGTCATAGGCGTCCCGCAGCCGGGCCGCTTCGAGCACGGGCGCGCCGCAGGCCGTCCCGAGGCAAACGTAGGCGGCGGGATGCGGTTGCGCGGGAAGCTGCGCCTCGGCCGCGCCGTCCGGAGGCAGCGTACGAATGGTGAACGCCGCCGGTAGGCGCAGGGCCGCCTCGCGAAAAGGGTCGGTCGCGAGCGGCGCCCCGACGATGCGAATCGAGAGTTCGGGCGAGAGCAAGCGGCGCAGCGCGCGCCCGAAGGTCGCGGCGAACGATCCCGCCGACGCGTAGGTACGGGCGTAGACCGCCAATGCCGCGGCCGCCCGTTCACGGTAGCGCGGTTCGAACGTGAGCGCGCTGAGCCGAAGCAGCCCGTCCGCCACCGTTGCGTTATCGACGATCGGGCGATCGCGCATCTCCAGCCGTCCAAGCGTATCCGCATGAACGCGGTCGTAAAAACCGCCGTCCTCCGCTTCAAAGCGTTCGAGGATGCGCTCGGCAAGCGCCCGCGCGCGTTCGAGAAAACGCGGTTCGCCCGAGATTTCGTGCGCGTCGAGCAATGCGCGCAGGTAGGCGGCTTGGTCGGTGAGGAGCCCGCGTACCTGCGGCGCCTCGCCGGGCACGACGTAGTGGTAGGCAAGGCCTTGCGCATCGGTGAGACGATCGTGCACGGCGTCGAGCGTCGCGGCAGCCTGCGCGATCGCCGTGTCGTCGTCGAGCGCGCGCCCCGCGTAAAACCACGCACCCGCCAAGCCGCACGTCCAGTTCGTATACGACGTCCGATCGACGAACGGAGCCTCGCGCGCGGTGCGCTCTTCGAGCGGCAGCGCGAAGTACGCTTCGTCGGCGTCTTGACTGCCCGCGAACAGATGCGTTTGCGAATCGCGCAGCGTTTCACGTACGTAACGCATCGTCGAGACGAGAATGTCGCGGAAGCCGGCTCCCGGCCGCAAGAGCGTCAGGTGCGCGAGCACGCGGATGAGGCCGGCGTGATCTTCCGCCATCTTCTCGAAGTGCGGCACCGACCAATCGCGCGTGGTGGAATAGCGAAAAAATCCGCCCTCGACGTGATCGTAGGTTCCGCCGCGGGCCATCGCGAGCACCGTCTGGGCGACCATCGCGTAGAGGCGTTCCTCGCCGCCGCCGCGCCACTCGGATAGCAAAAATTCGAGCAGTTCCGGTTGCGGAAACTTCGGCGCATCGCCGAAACCGCCGTACTCGTCGTCGTACGACTCGGTCAACTGCTCGATCAGCCGAACGATCATCGTTTCGCGCAGCTCGCTCGGTGCGCCGTCGCGCGGTACGTGCGGGGGCGCCGCAGCGGCTCGCGCGGCAATCGCCGGTTTATTTCCGGCGTAGAACGAGGCGACGTCGTCGAGCGCGCGCCGCAGCGTCTCGGGCGGAAGATACGTTGCGCCGGTCAAGAGCGTGCCGTCGGGAGCGAGGAACGCGGTCGTCGGCCAGCCGCCCATGTTATAACGCGCGTTGACGTCGGGACGGCGATCGTTGTCGACGCGCACCGGTACGTAGCGCTCGTTGATCGAGGCGATGACGTCAGGATCCGAATACGTCGTTTCGTCCATGACGTGGCACCAGTGACACCACACCGCGGAAATCGCCAGCAGGATCGGCTTGTCTTGCGCGCGCGCTCGATCGAAGGCTTCCGGCCCCCACGCCGACCACTCGATTTCGTTCGCGCGGTTGGCACGCGGCGAGAAACGGAACTCACTCATCTTCGGATGCTCCCCGCAGAAACGACGCGCCGTAGAACGTGGCGATGACGGCATAGACGGCTAGTCCCACAATGGCTACCGATTCGGTTCGCAGCGCGAAGGTTGCGGCGAAGCATGCCGCAAACGCCAAGGCGGCGAGCGCAACGCCGCGGTGGGTGCGCGCCGTCATTGCGTAGACTTCCACATCGTAATAGCCGCCGGGCCGGCGGCTGCGAGACCACGCAAAGAGCGCCATCGCGAGCGCCGCAATCAAACCGGCGAGACTCCACACGTCAATGCCTTCGCCGCGCACGCGGTAAGCCGCTGCCGAACGTCGAACGGCGCAGCCCATGCCCTCGAAAAAGAACGCCGGCAGCCGGCCGGGCGAACTGCGGACGTATCGCAAGAAACGCGACTTCGGCATTACGCCGGAACCGAGCGGTAAGAAGGTCTCGGCCGCCAAGCGATTGCGTTTCGTCGTGCAGATGCATCGCGCAACGCGCCTGCACTACGATTTCCGGTTGGAAGCCGCGGGCGTGCTGGCGTCGTGGGCCGTTCCCAAAGGCCCGACGCTCAAACCGCTCGACCGGCGGCTAGCAATGCACGTCGAGGACCACCCGATGGACTATCGCGACTTCGAGGGCAATATTCCGGCCGGCCAGTACGGGGCGGGTAGCGTCATCGTGTGGGACGAGGGAACCTACACGGTGCTCGAAGGTGATGATCCTGCGGCCGAGATCGCCGGCGGAAAAATCAAGTTCGTTTTGCACGGCGAAAAACTGAAGGGCGAATTTACGCTCGTCCGCATCAAGGCGCGCGAGGGCGAACGCGGCGACCCGTGGTTGCTGCTGAAGGATCACGACGAATATGAGGATCCGAAGTACGATCCGGCCGCGCATCCGGAATCGGTAAAGACCGGGAAGACGCTCGACGACGTCGCCCGCAATCCCCGTTCGAAAATCTGGAACTCCAAGCAAAAAGCCCGATCGGCCGCGGCACCGCGACTGCCGGAGCGCGTCAAGCGCGATCCGCTGCCGAAGTTGAAATCGGTCATGCTGGCAACCCTGGTCGACGCGCCGTTCGACGATGACGGATGGCTGTTCGAAATCAAGTGGGATGGGTACCGCGCGATATGCACGATCGACGGCAAAGGGCGGTTGTCGCTCGTCTCCCGCAACGACATCGATTTACTCGCGCGTTTTCCGGCGATGGACGGTTTGGCCGAGGCTTTTTCCAGCGTACCGGTCGTCGTCGACGGCGAGATCGTCAGCCTGGACGCCAAGGGGCGTTCGGAGTTTCAACGACTGCAGGAGTACCAGCAATCGAAATCGTCGCTGACCTACGTTGCGTTCGATCTGCTCTACGCCGACGGCCGCGACCTGCGCAAGACGCCGCTGGAAGAACGCAAGGCGTTGCTCGAACGGACGATTGCCGACGAAAACCTCGTGCTGTACTCCAAACACGTCGTAGAGAACGGTACGGCGTTTTTCGATGCCGCCAAGAAGCGTGGGCTCGAGGGCATCGTCGGCAAAAAGCGCAGCTCGTTATACCAAGAACGCCGCTCGCGGGACTGGGTGAAGATCAAGGCTCAACTCGAAGGCGAGTTCGTGGTGGGCGGCTGGACCGACCCGCGCGGCAGCCGCAAAGGCTTTGGAGCGCTGCTGCTGGGCGCGCGCGACGGCGGAAAGCTTCGCTACGTCGGATCGGTCGGAACCGGCTTCAACCATAAGACGCTCGCTGCGTTGCACGCGCGGTTGGTGCGAATCGCGCGCAAAACGTCGCCGTTCGACACGCCGGTCGACGTGCGCGAAGCGACGCATTGGGTGAAACCCGAGCTCGTGGTGCAAGTGCGCTATACCGAACTGACGCGCGACCTGCAGTTGCGCCACCCCGCCTATCTCGGCGAACGGTTCGACAAACCGGCCGAAGACGTGACGCTCGAGCTGCCGGCGCACCGCGGGAAGGGCTGACGTGTCCGAGCGCATTCCGGTCACGGTTGGTTCGCGGCGGCTGTCGTTTTCGAATCTCGATAAGGTCCTGTGGCCGCGCGACGGTTACACGAAGGGCGACCTCATCGAATACTACCGCGCAGTAGCCGGCGTCATCGTGCCGTATCTCGAGGAGCGTCCGTTGACGCTGCAGCGGTATCCCGACGGCATCGACGGTTTTTCGTTCTTCGAAAAACGTCTTCCCAAGGGCGTGCCGGATTGGGTCGATCGCGTCACCGCGTCGTCGGCGGAGGGTGGAAAGAAGGTCACGTACGTCGTGTGTAACGACGAGCCGACGCTCGCGTACGTCGCCAATCTTGCATCGATCGTCCTGCACGCATGGACCTCCCGCGTGCAGACGCTCGACGATCCGGATTTCGTATTCTTCGACGTCGATCCGGGAGAGAAATGCACGCTCAAGACGCTCGCGACCGTTACGCTTGCAATCCGCGACACGCTCGAGGGCATCGGATTGAAGTCGCTGGTGAAAACGTCGGGCGGCATGGGATTGCACGTGTTCGTGCCGCTGGCTGCGGGCTACACCTACGAGACCGCCAAACTCTTCGCAGAACTCCTGGCGCGCCAGGTCGCGCAGAATCTGGGCAGTGCGGTGACGCTGGAACGAACGGTTTCCAAACGCGATCCCAAAGCCGTCTATCTCGATTACGTTCAGGTCGGCCGCGGGAAAACGTACGTCGTCGCGTACTCGGTGCGCGCGCGCGACGGAGCGCCGGTCTCTACGCCGCTGGAATGGGATGAGGTCGAAGCGTTTGCGCGCAAACGCGGCGCAACGATGCCCGCGGATGCGTTTGCCGCTTTTACGATGCGCACGGCCCCCAAGCGCCTCAAGAGCCGCGGCGATCCCTGGGCGGGAGCGGCTTGGAAGAAGCAGCGGCTCGAGGGAGCCATCTCCAGAGCCCAATCGACCTGGACGTAGCCGGTGTCACCCTGAGCGGAGCGTGCGCAGCACGCGCAGTCGAAGGGCTGAGCGGAGCGCGGCGAAGCCGCGCGCAGTCGAAGGACGAAGGGCGGGACTTGGCGCCGGAAATCGGGTAGAATGGCCAGACTATGGCGCATGCAATTTGGTCCGGAGCCATTAACTTCGGGTTGGTCACGATACCGGTGAAGGTCTTTACGGCGGTCAAAACCGACGAGCTGTCGTTCAATCTGCTGCACAAGAAAGATGAGGGACGCATCAAATACGAACGCGTCTGCAGCGTCGACGGCAAGACGGTGCCGTGGGACGAAATCGTCAAAGGATATGAGTTCGAAAAGGGCCAGTACGTCCTCCTGACCGACGAGGATTTCAAGAAGGTCAATCCCGAGGCGACGCAGTCGGTCGACATTTTGGAGTTCGTCGAACTCGATAAAATCAATCCGATGTTCTTCGACAAGCCGTACTACCTCGAGCCGACCAAACAGGGACGCCATGCCTACGCGCTGCTGCGCGAGGCACTCGCAAAGAGCAATCGGGTCGCGATCGCCCGCGTCGTGATTCGCACCAAAGAGTACATCGCCGCCGTAAAACCGCTCGACGATGCGCTGGTGCTCGAACTGATGCACTGGGCGACCGAAATGGTCAGCCCGGGCACGCTGGAGCTGCCGGGTTCGGAGAAACTTCCGGAGGCGGAAATGAAGATGGCGAAGATGCTCATCGACACGATGAGCGTCGATGCGTTCGAACCCGACAAGTTCGTCAACCGCTATCACGACGAAGTGCTCGCGATGATCGACGCTCGTGCCAAAGGCCAGGAGTTGCCCAAGGCCAAGAAGGCGCCCCCGCGCGCAAAGGTGGTCAATCTCATGGACGTTCTGGCTGCGAGCCTCGAAGAGAGCAAGAAGCGCAGGGCCTCTTCCAACGGACGCAGCGCGTCGCAAGACAAGCCGCACGCCAAGCGCCGCAAAAAAACCGCTGCCTGACCCGGCCGATCGCGAGTCGCTGCGCGCACGCATTCGCGTCGCCGTCGATCTCGCCATCGGTAACCATGCCGCGCCGGCGCAAAGTGCACTGGCGAACGTTGCGCCGGCCGTCCAGGGCGGCGACGACGAAATGCTCGCGCTGTACTTCCAGGCGCGTGCCATTGCGGCGGTCAAGGCGCGGCGTATCGCCGAGGGCTTCGCAGCCTTCGAGTCCGCCTTAGCCGCCGCGCGACGATACGGCGTCGCCGCGCTCTGCGCGCGGATTCTGATCAACTATGGAACGGCGCTGATACAAGACGGCGATATCGCCCTTGCCGTCGCGCTGCTCGAAGAGTCGCTAGCCCTCTCGCGTTCGATCGAACGCACGACCGCGCGCGGCACGCTCGAAAAACTGCGCGCGCTTGCGAGCACGAAACCGGTCGCGCTGACGAGTCTCGCGGAGGCGCGGTTTGCCGCGGGCGATCTCGACGGATCGGCGGACGCCCTGCGCGAGTTCCACGCGATGCGCAGCGGTAACAGCGGCGATCTCGTCGTCGCTGCCGCGGTGGGCATTCCGCTCGCGACGCTGCGCGGCGACGACGTGCTGCTGCGTCAGAGTTGGGATCCGAGTCTGCTCGACCTTGCCTTTGCCCGCCGCGAGCAGTGGCTCTGCGGCCCGCTCGTCGAAGCTTTCTGCGCGCGCTTCGAGCACCTGGGACGGCGTCGCGAACACGACGCACTGCTGCTTCGAGCCGCGGCATCGCTCGAGTCGCTCGATAACAGCCTGCTGCTTGGTATTCGCCTCGGACGCCTCGGTTCGGCGGCGTGCTTGCCGCGCGTCAGCGCGCTCGTGTCGCGGCAGTGCGACGGTGACGGCGTCTTGCTGCCGGCTTACCGCGACCTTTTCGAGGCGTTCGTCGCGTCGCGGCGTCAGATCCCGGGACGGTCGCACGAGTTGGCGCTGCGGGCGCAGCGCGGCTTTGACGGCGCAGGGCGGCCGCATTTGCGGGCACTGGCGGCATCGGCGGCCGGAAAGGCGTCCGCGCTCCGCTGGAGCGGCGCGCCGGTGCCACGGCGTCTCGCCGCCCAGTTGACCGGCCGGGAACGGGAGGTCGCTGCACTGGCGGCCGACGGGATGCCGAACCGCGCCATTGCGCAGCGCCTGCGCCTTAGCGAACGTACGGTTCATCACCACTGCGAGGCGATCTTCGGAAAGCTGGGCATCCGTTCGCGCTGGCAGCTTCCCTCGGCACTCAACGATGTGTTTGCCTCAACCGAAAATGCATAGGCAATTTACCCATGACCCCTGTCGGAGATGGGTCTATTATTGATTGAACAAACTCGCGGTGGAGGGACGGTACATGACGGCTTCTCGTGGCTTCGTTCGGATGCTTGGCTTTTTTCTTACGACGGTACTTCTTAGTGCGTGCGGTGACGGCATCGGCGCCTCACCGGCGACGCAATCCGTGCAGACTTCACCGCTGGCGCCGGCCGCACGTACCGGCAACCTGCTCTACGTTGCGGATTTGAATGCGGGCGACGTCTACGTCTTCTCCTATCCGGGAGGCAGGCTCAGAAGGAAGCTCACCGGCTTTCAAGCCGTTCATTACCTGTGCGTTGACGGCGCCGGGCATATCTTCGTGGACGACACCGGCGCGAGCAAAGTGCTCGAGTACGACCGCACCGGCACGCAGCCAATCCACACGTTTAAAACGCCGAATGCGACGCCGAATAGCTGTGCGATCGACCCCGCGACCGGGAATCTGGCGATTTCGTACAATCCGCTCGGCGATGGACCGGGCGCGGTCGACGTGTATAAACGTGCAACCGGCAAGCGGACGACGTATACCACTCCAAACGTCTTTCGCTACTATTTCATCGGTTACGACAACGCGGGAAATCTCTTCATCGACGGCACCGATATGCACGTGACCTTCGAGCTTGCCGAACTGCCGGCCGGAGGCCAAACCACCCAAGCGATTACCATGGGCACCAGCGTGTCGTTGCCGGGCGCGATTGCGTGGGACGGACAGTACCTTGCAATCGGCGATCAAGTCTGCATCGAGTGCGCGTCGCAGATCGATCGCGTATCGGTGAGCGGCACGACGGCTACGCTCGTGGGAACGGTTGCGTTGCTTGACTCGTGCGACGTACTGCAGTACTGGATCGACAAGGGGCGCGTCATCGCCGCCGACGACTGCGGCAGCACGGTGAAGTATTTCAACTATCCCGCCGGCGGCAACTCGCTCAAGACGATTGCTTCTCCGCTCAACGAGCCCGTCGGCGTCACGGTCAGTCCGAAGTAACGCACTAGCGAAGGTTTTCCGCCTTCATGGCTTCGACCTCACGGTCAAGCGGGAGCGCCGTATCGTCGCTCGCGCGTTCGTTCGACTCTCTTCGGGCGCCGAAGAGGCCCATGACGAGCGCGACCGACACGAACGAAAGCGATTCGGCGCCTGCAAACGCCGGCCCGAGGGCACCGAGCAATCCCGTGGAGACCGGCGGCGCGAGAATTCCGGAGAGCGAGTCGAGCGAGGACGAGGTTCCAAGGACGACGCCCTGCTCGCGGTCGGATGCGGCGTTGCTGATGAGCGCCGTGATACCGGTGTTGACCAGCGCCATTCCGAACGAGAAGAGGATCATCGTCACGGCCAAGCCGCCGATATTGTGCACGAACGGAACGTACGCAAACGCACCGAGCAGCGACACGAGGCCGACGTTCGACATACGGCGATCGCCCTGGCTGGCGTTGCTCATCGTGCGATCGCCGAGCAGCGACGAGATGCGTCCTACGAGAAAGACGTTGCAGAACACGTTGAAGACCGCAAAAATCGAAAAGAAATAATCGGTCTGCGTCAGCGAAAATCCGAGCTGCCGCTGCAAATAGAGCGAGATGACCGAGAACCATCCGTACAGGCCCATGGAGATCGCGAGCTTTTGCCAGAGAATCCGTCCCAAACGTGGTTTCTTGATAACGGCCAGGATTTCGCGCAGGCCGACGCGCGCTTCGTCGTCATCGCGTGCACGCGACTCGGGCAGCATCACGATCGTGACGAGCAGCGTCAGCAGCTGCAGGGCCGCGGCCGCTAAAAACGGCGCGGCGAAACCGAAGTGCGAGAAGAGCAGGCCGCCGGCGAAAGGCCCGAAGACCATGCCGGCGCCGAACATCGCGCCGATGAGTCCGAAGGCGCGGGAACGGTCTTTCGCCTCGATGAGGTCGGCGACGTAGGCCTGCGTGATGCTGATGTTGCCGCCCGAGACGCCCTCGATGATGCGGGCAACGAATACCAGCGCGATGCCTGGCGCGAAGGCCAGCATCGCCCAGCCGATCGTGGCGCCGATTTGCGAGATGATCAGGACGCGCTTGCGCCCGAACCGATCCGAGACGTGTCCCCACAGCGGCGCGGTCACGAGTTGGCAGAGCGAAAAGGTTCCGAAGAGCACGCCGACGGTGAACGGCGAGGCGCCGAAGTGCGTCACGAAATAGGGCAGCATCGGAATCAGCATGCTGAAGCCGATGATGTCGATGAACGTCACGCCGAGAATCGGAAGAAGTTTACGAATCATGAGGCGACTCGACCGGCAAGATTATGGGCGTGAGCCGCTCGCTCTTGCGAAACAGCTCGAGTTTATACGATCGGCTGAGGTCGATGCTCGTAAGAATCTTATGAAGCGCGTCGAGTCCGTGGACACGCTGCCCTTCGAAGGCGACCAGCACGTCGCCGGCTCGTACGCGGGCGGTATCGGCAGGACTGCCCGGCTCGACCGAGGCCACCATCACGGCGCGCGGGTCGTCCAGTCCGAAACGGCGTGCCGCAGCCGTAGAAAGCACGACGTCTTGCCCGGCGATACCGAAATAGCCGCGGCGTACCTTCCCGTCGCGCACGAGTAATCCGGCGATGTGCTTTGCCGTGTTGATTGCGATCGCAAAGCACAGGCCTTGACCCGGAAGCACGGCGGTATTGACGCCGATGACCTCGCCGCCGGCCGTAACGAGCGGGCCGCCGGAGTTCCCCGGATTGAGCGCCGCGTCGGTTTGGATGATGTTGTCCATCAGCCGTCCCGATTGCGAACGCAGCGTGCGCCCGAGGGCACTGACGACGCCGGCCGTCACGGTATAGGCTAAACCGAACGGATTTCCCACGGCGACCACGAGTTGGCCCGGGCGCAGTGCCGCCGAATCGCCTAGAACGACATGCGCCAACTCCGGCGCGTTGACGCGCAAGATCGCGAGATCGGTGTGAGGATCGTCGCCGATCAGCGTCGCTCCTAGCTCGCGTCCGTCAAGGAGCGCGACGCCGATGCGTTGTGCGCCATGCACGACGTGGCTGTTCGTGAGCACGAAGCCGTCGGGCGTAAAGACGAATCCCGAGCCGTTGCCGCCGCTGCGACCGTTGCGGACTTCGATGCTCACGACGGCGGGGCTGACGCGCTCGGCGGCCGCCGTGACGGCCTCCGAATACGGATCGAGCGCCGGCGATTCCGCGCTGAGGAGGGAGAGGGTCATGGTGCCTCCACAACCCACGGCTTCCAGCGGCCGGTTGCGACGCGCGTACGAAGCACCGCGCGGCGGGGAGGGTGCCAACCGGCCGGGACGAATCCCGTCCGGTCCCGCGCCCAGATGGCGGAATTGGTAGACGCGCTGGTTTCAGGTATCAGTGGTGGCAACATCGTGGGGGTTCGAGTCCCTTTCTGGGCACCAAAACCAAAAGGCGCCATAAGGCGCCTTTTGGTTTTGGCCCGGAGAGTGTTCGTCCCACGATGTTGCCACCACAGCGAAGCGCGAAGCGCGGAGCGGTTTTTAAAACCTTGCTGCCGCGAAGCGGCTGCGAGCAACATCGTGGGGGTTCGAGTCCCTTTCTGGGCACCAAAACCAAAAGGCGCCATAAGGCGCTTTTGGTTTGGCCCGGAGAGTGTTCGTCCCACGATGTTGCCACCACAGCGAAGCGCGAAGCGCGGAGCGGTTTTTAAACCTTGCTGCCGCGAAGCGGCTGCGAGCAACATCGTGGGGGTTCGAGTCCCTTTCTGGGCACCAAAAGCCAAAGCGCCTATACGGCGCTTTGCTTTTGGTTGTTGCCACCACAGCGCATCGTCGATACTGCGGCCATTCAGCTATGCCGCATCGTAGATTTTTTTGCGCTAGTGCTGCGTGCGCTTCAAGTCTGCAACGAGTGCCTTTGCGGTCGACTCCGGTACGCCCAACGCCGTAAACGCGGAACCGGTAAAGGTTCCGGACGTCATTTTGACGATCGTCCAACCGCTTTTGCTTTTTTTCGTCAATGCCTGGCCGGCGGCATAGTTTTTACCTGCGCTCCAGTACGCGACGATATACGGCTGCTCGGCCACCATTTTCACGTCGATGTCGGTGGCGTTAAGACGGTCCTGAACCATTCCCGAAACGGCGACGGCGTCGTCGGGGCCGGGAATCTCCGCGACGGCCGGCGCCATGCACGCTACCGCCAGAACTATGGAAGCCAATATTTTTCGCATCGGCGCCGTATTTGCATGCAAGCGACCGCCTACCTCCCATTGGGATGGGCATTCTGAGAGCGTAACCTCTGACATGAGCGATCGGACGCGAAGGCGAACGCCAACCCTATGATGGGACGTTGGTTAGCCATGTTCTTCGGCGTTGCGCTCATGGCCGGGTGTTCGCTCGATAACGCTGCACTCGGAGTTGGCCGGCAAGCGTCTCCAAACGTCGTGAGCGGGAAATACATCAAGCATATCGTGGTGATGGTTCAGGAGAACCGCAGCTTCGACGATTTCTTTGCCACGTATCCCGGCGCCGACGGAGCGACGTTCGGTTACACGTCCAAGGGCGTGAAGGTAACGCTCGTAAAGAGCGGCCTGCCGGCCCCCGACATCAACCACGATTGGAAGACGTTCCTTGCCGAATGTGATTTGCAGTCCGGCGGCATCTGCAAGATGGACGGATTCGACAAGGCTAAGGTCGGCGGCAACAATTTGTGTAAGTTGTGCGCGTATCAGTACGTCGACCCCACCAAAATCGCGCCGTATTGGTCGATTGCACAGAACTACGTGCTGCTCGATCATATGTTCCAAACTCAGGGAAGCGGCAGCTTTACAGCACACCAGGACCTCGTCGCCGGGGCAACGGCGATCAATGACACCGACAGCCTGATCGATTTTCCGAACGAGGCCAAGGTCTGGGGATGCGACGCCCCGACGCCGAGTCCGAGTAATCCGTACGGTTCGTGGGTGCCGTTGATTACGACGAACGACTTCTACGAAAACGATCCCTCCAAATATCAGTTGCCGTTTCCGTGCCTGACTTATGAAACGATGCGGGATCTTCTCGACGCGAAGAAAGTCGGCTGGAAGTACTACACGCCGACCTACGACATCAATAAGTCGAGGGGCGGCGCCGGTACCGAGTGGAATGCCTTTGCGGCGATTCATGCGGTGCGCTACGGCTCGGAGTGGGGCACGAAAGTGGTGTGGCCCGAGACCCTCGTTTGCAGCGATATCGCGGGCGGGAAACTGCCATCGTTCTCCTGGGTAATTCCCGATCAAGTCGATTCCGACCATCCCCAGAGCAAGAACCAACAAGACGACGGTCCCGATTGGATCGCGTCGGTCGTCAATGCGATCGGCAAGAGCCAGTACTGGAATTCGACGGCGATCGTCGTCGTGTGGGACGATTGGGGCGGCTTTTTCGATAACGTGCCGCCGAAGTTTTATTCGTCGGGGCAGCTCGGATTTCGCGTTCCGGCGCTCGTCATCTCGCCGTACGTCGCGCAGGGCAAAGTTTCGCACGTGCCGTTCGAGTTCGGCAGCATCCTGAAGTTTGCAGAGCAAACGTTCGGCCTCGGATCGTTGGGTACGACGGACGTGCGGGCTAAATCGATCGGCGACGTTTTCGACTTCACCAAACCGCCGCGCAGCTTCGTTTCGGTGCCGACGCAGCGCACCTGCGGCGACTTTGAACGCCGCCGGCCGTCGAACTTGCCGGTCGATACGGAATAGACGTCTAGACGAAGCTCCACACGACGGCGACGGCGGTGTATTGGGGGCGCGCGGCTTGCGGGCACCTGCTCGGGATGCCTGACTTAAAGGACTACGTCGCCTGCGGCGCCCTGCAAGCGCGATGCGCTAGGACGGTTCCCGAATCAAGTGCGGCGTGGACGGCATACGAGGCCGCCGGCGGCTCGGCTCGTACTCCCCTGCACGAACACCGGTGCGTTCTTGACGAGCCACAGGCCGACGTTGGTCGTCGTGTTGACGACTGTATCGGGCCCCATAGCCTTCGCATCGTTGGCGTCGGTATTTTCGTAATCGTCTACAGCCCACTCGCTCGGCACGGCGTTGTGCAGCGCCAGCACGCCGACGAACTTCTGCGTATCGGCCGTGAACTCGCTGCTCCCGCCGTACGGAGAGATCAGCACGGTGGTTCGCAAGCCGTGGGCGTTTCCCCATCGAATGCCCTGCTCTATAAATCCTTGGTAGCCGCGACCGCTGCCGCCGGCAAGAAAAAACTTCGGCGGAGAATCAAACGCGATCCCTCCGCCGTATGCCGCTTCAAATCGAGAGAGTTCGTAGAACGGACTGTTGATATCGTAATACGCGGCACGCCTGCGGGGGAATATCGGATTACCACCCTCCCACGTCGCGTTGGGACCGACGATCGGCGCCATCGATTTGATGCCGGCCGATCTGCCGGCGAGCGTCCACATCTTCCAAGCCCGAACGTTTGCGGGCGTATAGCGGATCGCGGATGGCGGCTCGTACGGCACGTTAACGTTGGCCGCGTCAGGATTGAGAGCGCTTTCAACGTACTGATACCGGTAGTATTCGGGATAGCGGCTTGGCAAAAGCGTAAAGTAATTCGAACCAACCAAACCAAGCTCGGCTTCGCCCGGTCCGGTTCCGGCGAACACGCTCTCGATTGCATTGAGCACGGCGTAGGGCCTGGAGGACGGGCTCGCCGAGATCGCCGATGCAACCGCCACGGCGTGTTCGTAAAGCTTCACATGACCGGCTGCGAGAAGCTGGGTCGTGAAATCGGGGGCGATGAGAGTATTGAAGCCGGCCGTGCCGCCGACCGAAATGTACTCTCCCAAGTGCGAGCATGCGTTTGAAACGCTTGCCGCAGTATTCGCAGGTTCCACGATGCCGCCGCAACCGGTTCCGAGCGCGAGCATTACGCCGGCCAGCAGCCTGGTTGGGACGTTCACCCGCATCCCAGTATCACCACAACGGGCCATACGTGAGATTGCGCTCCGTAAGACGAGTTATGTAGGCGGAAGGCTCGAGAGAAACGCAGCGATCGCGTTCGTCGTCGCTTGCGGTTGATCGTACATCGCAAAATGGCGCGAATGCTCGATGGAGACGATTCGCACGTTCGGCGCACCTTTGACGAGCTGGCCGTAGAAGGCTTGTTTGTCGGCGCTCGACGTCGCGCCGAAGCGCGGGTCGAAGCTCGCGTCAAACGGCGCGATCAAGAGAATGGGTACGGTGGCTTTCGCTAGATCGGGACGCAGATCGAGCAACAGGTCTTCTTGAAACCATCTTCCGCTGGCCGCAGGATCGCTCTTGCCGGACAGCGGCCCGATCGCGTCAATGTCGGACTGCGACGTCACGAGGTACGGAAGCGTTTTGGTGCGCTCGCTCTGCTCGAACTGCGCCGGAGTTTGCTTTGCCATCGCGTCAGCGACGCCGGCAGCCGTTGCCTTCACTTGCGCGGTAGACAGCATCACGTTGCCGGGATAAATGGGTAATCCGTCGAGCGCGATGACGGCGCGCAAGCGGTCGGGATGCTGCGTCGCGAGCATGAAGCCCATCGTCCCACCCAAACTATGTCCGATGACGACGGGTTTGACGATGTACTGCTTGTCGAGCAACGTCCAAAAATCGGCGGTCGTGGTCGCGAAGAGCGGTCCGTCAATCGGCGGCCGCCCGTCAAAGCCCGGAAGCGTTAACGCGTATACAGTGTATCGGGTCGCAAAGTGAAGTATTTGCCCGCTCCACTCCCACGGACCGCAGGTAAGGCCGGGAATGAAGACGAGCGCCTGCGCGCCGTTACCGTATCGGTCGACGTGCAGCGAACCGACGTCAAACGAGGCCGCGGGCGCCGGCAAGGGGGGCGGAACGGCCGCATTCGCGACCGCTGGATAGGTAAGCGTGAAAGCGACCGCGCACAGCGTGGCTCGAATCGTACGTTGCATCGTGCACCGTTACGTCGGGCGCGCAGCGCGCCCCTCGGTGCGAGTTTATCGGATGCCGCGAAATTGTCCGGATGCGGCCGGCTCGAACGTCTAGCGGGCAGACACACACCACACCGAAGAGGAGAAGCTATGAGTGAATATCTCTATATCTATCGCGGCGGCCGGCGCGGCCAGACGCCCGAAGAGTCGCAACAAATCATGCAAAAGTGGCTGAACTGGATGAAGGATCTCACCGGTTCGGGCAACCTGAAAGATCCCGGCCAGCCGCTCGAGGAAGAGGGCAAGGTGGTCAACGGTAAAGGCGCCATCACCGACGGTCCGTACGCCGAGGCGAAGGATTTGGTCGGTGGCTTTACGCTCGTCGAAGCCGAGAGTCTGCAACGCGCCGCGCAGTTGGCCGGCGGATGTCCGATTCTCGACGTCGGCGGCAGCGTGGAGATCCGGCCGATCATGAAGATGGACATGTGACGAACGACCCGAGCGACCATCTCTTCCGCCACGAGGCGGGGCGCATGGTCGCCGTCCTCACTCGGCTGTTCGGTCTTCACAACCTGGCATTGGCAGAAGACGTCGTGCAAGACGCCTTCTGCCGCGCCTTAGAAGTCTGGAAACTGCGCGGCGTTCCCGACAATCCGTCTGCATGGCTGATGAAAACGGCCAAAAATCGCGCGCTCGACGTGCTTCGGCGGGAGCGAACCGCGCGCACGTTCGCACCCGATCTCGGCCGTTTGCTCCACACCGAGTGGACAGTTGCCAATGCCGTCGAGGAAGTCTTCGACGCAACCGGCATCCCTGACGACCGGCTGCGGATGATGTTCTCGTGCTGCCATCCGCGCCTTGCGGAAGCTGCGCAGACGATGCTCGTGCTGCAGCTCGTTGCGGGCTTCGGCGCGCGCGAGATCGCGCAAGCATTCGTCAGCACGCACGCCGCCGTCGAAAAGCGTCTCACCCGTGCGAAAAGGACGCTCGCCGACTCGAGCGCGCTCTTCGATATCGCCGACGCCGCCGATTTCGCGCAGCGCCTGCCCGCAGTCCAGCGCGCACTCTATTTGATCTTCAGCGAGGGTTACCACGGCGCATCCGCCGAGGCCGTCGTTCGCAGCGATCTCTGTCGCGAAGCGATCCGCCTCGCGCGCCTGCTGGCGGAGCATCCGCTCGGCGACACACCGTCGACCCGGGCGCTGTGCGCCTCGATGTATCTCAACGGTGCGCGTCTTGCGGCGCGTCTCGACGCGTCCGGAGCGCTCAGTCCCTTATACGAACAAGACCGGTCGCAGTGGAATCGCGCCATGATCGCGGCGGGACGCGAGTGGCTGGAGCGTTCGGCAACGGGAACCGCCGTGAGCCGGTATCACGTCGAGGCCGCGATCGCGTCGGAGCACGCATCGGCGCTTTCGTTCGAGGCCACCGATTGGCGGCAGATCGTTTCGCTCTACGACACGCTGATGCGGATTGCGCCTTCCCCGATCGTCGCGCTCAATCGCGCCATCGCCGTCGCGCAACTGGAAGGCCCTCAGCGCGGCCTCGAAGCTGTTGCGGCAATCGGCGATCGCGAGCGGCTCGAGCGATATCCGTTCTATCACGCGGCGCTCGGCGAACTGGAGCACCGGCGCGGGCGTTCGGACGTCGCGCGCGAGCACTTCACGCAGGCGGGCGCGCTGGCGCGCAACCACGCGGAGCGGCATTTTTTCGAGGGCCGCGTTGCCGCCTGCGCCGGTCTGTCAGCGTCGTGACGCGGAATCGCGTTCGAGTATGCGCGCCATTACGCCCGGCGGCGCGGCATCGGGTCGCGAGAAATCGATGCGGGCGCTGAGCGCGGCGCCGTAGGCAACCTTGCCGTTGCGCCGCGTCACGTCGATGTTCGGCGGGAGTGCCGCATAGGGACGGAGATCGGGCGTAGCGCGGAAGGCTGCGTCCATCGGCACGGCCGTCGCATCGTAGAGCGAGAGCGGCTGCATGCCGAGGACGGTCTCGATCGTGCGCAAAATGCTCAGCGTCGAGTAGTGCTCGTGGCGAACGCCGCCGCGCGCGTACGGCGAAACGACCAGCATCGCCGTGCGCTGATCGCTGACGTGATCGGGACCGTCCTGCGAATCGTCCTCGATGACGAACATTGCCGACGATTTCCAGATCTGTGAGTGCGAGAGTGCGTCGATCATCTGTCCGAGCGCTTCGTCGTTGATCGCGACGTACGACTCCGGAGTGAGTTTCCCGGGCCTTGCGCCGTAGGTGTGATCGCCCGGCAGCCAGATGAACTCGAGTTGCGGCAGGTTCCCGGCTGCGAGGCGGGCTGCCAGATCACGCCGCCATTCCTTTGCGCGTTCGAGATCGCTAACGTCGAGATTCCATCCGCCGTAGAAGCTGTCGATGCGGCCGGTCAGACTCGGCACGGCGGCCATCCAGCGGCCGGGATGTGATTTGTCTGGATTGGCGAGTTCACCGTAGTCGCGAAACGTCACGTGCGCGCGGCGCGCCGAATCCCAAAGATAACCGCCGGCCGGTACGCTGGGACTGCGGCCGCTGGTGATGTCGTCGATCGTGTAGCGTCCGGCATAGAGCGGCGGCCAAAACCGCTCGACGTAGTCGTCGGCAAACGCGGCGTCCGACCACATGTGGCCCGGCACGCTCACTTCGCCGCTCGTATACGCGTTGTCGAACAATCCGAAGCGTCGAACGAGCGCGTGTGCGTTCGGCGTGACGTTACGGCCGAACCGCGCCAACGACGCAGCGCCGTTACCCCCCGGTGCGTCGCCGAGCACTTGGTCGTACGTGCGATTCTCCCGGAGGACGAAAAAGACGTGCGTGATCGGGCCGTGCGCGCGCACGACCGGATGCGAAGCCGCAGCGTGCCAACCGGTCGCGCCCGGCGGATTTCCGCCCGGCATCGCGGCAGCGTCCGCAGGCAGCGGGTACGATCGAAGCGAGCCGAATTCGATCGCTCCGATGTAATCGCGATCGCCGCCGCGATAGAGCGGATTCGGTCGCGATCCCTCGCCTTTTCCGTCGAGAACGTAGAGCGTGCCACCGATCGCGAGCGCGGCAGTCGGATACCAGCCGGCCGGCATGCGCCCGGCCAAGCGATCGTCGCGAATGACGGCAACCGAGTTTGCCGCGCCGAGGCTGACGAGAATGCCGGCCGGACCGACGCTGACGTCGTTCGGCGAGGAGCCGATGGCGCCCGCGGGGCCGCTTCCGACGCCGACGCTTGCGACCGCATGCAGATCGGAGGCGTCGTAAATGCCGACGCTGTCGGCATCGCTCTGCGCCACGTAAACGTTCCCGCTCGCGACGGCGAGCGCGCCGGGATGGAGTCCGGTTTTCCTGCGCGTGGTCGCGCCGGTCGCGACGACGATCCTTACGAGTTGGCTCGTCGCGCGCGAGGTTGCGAAGAGCGACGTATCGCCCGCGCCGAACGCAAGGCCGCCCGGCTGCCCGCCGATTGCGATGCGGTGCGCCGCTCCGACGTTCGCGAGCGTTCCGATCCGTACCGCGCCGTCGCCGTCGGTTGCGACGGCAATCGTCGAACCATTCGCTGCGGCCGCAACGAGAATCGGATACGAGTGTGCCGGCATCGCAATGCGGTCGACGCGATGCGACGCGACGTCGACCTCGAGCAGCGCGTCTGCGTTCGCGCCCGCAACCAGCACGCGATTGCCGTCGAGCCACACCGGTCGCCCGAAGGCGCCCGGTAGCGAGATGGAAACGATACGCGTGAGATCGGGCACGCGATACAGCGTAAGCGCCGGCGGATTATATCCGCCCTCGACGACGGCGATCGACGTGCCGTCGGGCGACGCCGCCATGCCTTGCGGCATCGTTCCGGTTTGCACCGCCGATGCGATTGGCCGCGCTATCGTCCAGCCGTTGGGGAGCACGATCGGAGCCAAGCCGGTTTGCGCGAGCGCAGCACCGGCGACCAGCGCCGCCGTGACGCACACGAACGAGCCCGTTCGGAACGCGCGCCGCGCACGCTTGCCGGTCATCACTCCTCGCCGTCGAAGTAATCGAGCGATTCGGAGCGCATAATTCGCCGTTGCGGCGATCGCACGAGCCATTTTTCGCTGTCGGGATAGTGGCACGATTCGCCGATCGGGTTATCGGCTACGCAGTAAAAGACCAGATCGTCCGCGCCGTCGTTCACGATTTGGTGCGCCTGACCCGGTTTGAAAAGAAACGCATCGCCGGCTTCGATCGCGGTGACGCCGTCGTCGTGACGCACGGAGCCCGTTCCCGAGACGACGTGGTAAAACTCCCACTGGGCGCTGTGCGAGTGATACGGATACGGCACCTTTCCGGGGGGAACGCGTGCGAGCTCGACGTCGAACGGATGGCGCTGCTCGAGATCGGTCGACGTTGGATCGCGCCCGAGTGCGACGGAAATTTCGAGGCCCTCGCCTGCCATCGTTCCCTTCGGCGACGACCACCGCTCGGGCGTCATCTCGTTGGTGTTAACCTTGCGCATTCCCTGATTGTGCGCGCGGCAAGCGCAAAGTCCTGTGCACGACGAGCGCGACCGGCAGTCCGAAGAATATCGTGTGAGCTACGAGCGTATCGAGCAGTGAGATCGGATTGGTCGAAGCGCGTGCGGCGTGTCCCAGGGGGACGACGAGAAAGAGCATCACGCCCATGACGACGGCACCGAAGATGAGCCCGGCGATCGCGGGCGATCGCCGCACCGCCGGCACGTTTGCATACAGCAGCGTGAAGGCGGCGGCCCAGCACCACGAGACGATGAAATCGAAGAACAGTCCCAGGGCCGCGGCCGCCAGGCCGTGCGCGTACGCCCACGCGCCGGTGATATTCGCCGCATCCCACTGGAAGAGCAGCAGCGGCGAGCGTTTGAAGAAGACCGGGAGCGCGACCGACAGGTAGAGGCTGATCGCGACGTTGCCGGCGATGCCGGCGAGGAGAACGGCGCGAACGGGGGCGGTTCGATCGGCGATGCGGAATGCCGATGCCATCGTGGAACGCAACGAAGACCGAAGCCGCAACGTGACGGGCGTTCTCATGTGTCCGCCGGATTTTTTCACCGTGCGAGACGTCAAGAATCCGTTCATGCGCGTCGACGCGATCGTCGATCGCGACGCAGCGGCGCGTCAGTGGAAGGCGCTTGCCGATACGTTCGCGCGCTTAGGCGTGACGCCGCACGCCGTCGAGCCGGCGGCCGATCTCGAAGACATGGTCTTCGCCGCCAACCAAGCATTCATCGGAGCGGGAAAATTGCACGCGCGGTTCGCCGTACCGAGCCGCATGCGGTACGCGTCGCGGCAGCGCGAGGTTCCGCACTACGTCGCATGGCTCGCGCGCAACGGCTTCGCCATTCTCGACGCCGGACTCGGCGGCGAGTTCCTCGAGGGCCACGGCGATCTGCTGGCGCATCCCAAGCGTAATCTCGTGTGGGCCGGGCATGGCTTTCGTTCCTCGGAAGAAGGCGTGGCGCGGTTCGCGCGCGCCGTTGACGCCGAAGGCCTCACCGTCGCGCCGCTGCAGCTCGTCGACGAGGTCTTCTATCACCTCGATACGTGCTTCGCACCGTTGAGCGAAGATGCGGCAATCGTGTATCCCGGTGCGCTGTCTGCCGCGTCGCTCGATGCGTTGCGCCGTGGATGGACGCGGTTGCACGAGATTAGCCGCGACGACGCGCTGCGGTTCGTATGCAACGGCGTTGCCGTCAACGGACGTTTCATCGTTTCTCACCTGACGCCGGCGCTGAAGCGCATTCTCGATCGCGAGGAGCTCACTGCGGAGATCGTCGACGTCTCCGAATTCGAAAAAGCCGGCGGCAGCGTCTTCTGCCTCAAAGTGCTGCTGCCCTAACTCCCGTGCCGTGCGCCGTAGTCGAAGGGCGTTAGAAGCGCAGCGAGAGGCAGCTGAGGCCGCCGTCCATCTTACGGAACTCCGAAACGTCGAGCGCGACGCTCGCGTACCCCGCTCCGGCGAGCGCCGCGCGAAGATGCGGATAGCCGGCGGCCACGAGGACGACGTCGTTCACGCGGACGCAATTCGCGGCGTACTCTTCACCGGGAGCGACGATCGTTACGCACGCCGGCGGCTCCCGCAGCAGCGGCGCGACTGCGGCCGTTGCGACGAAGCGTCCGTCGCCGAGATACGACATCGCACTCTTGAGATGCAGCGCATCGGCAACGTCGCGCACGTCGACGAGCACCGGCGTCTTTCCGGCGCGCCGCGCGATGGCGGCAAGTTGTGCGGCGCCGTCGCGGTTCGTGCGCTGGGAGATGCCGATGAAGATCCGCTCTCCGGCGTCGCACACGTCGCCTCCGTCGAGCGTTCCCGGCGCCGTGATTTCCTCGATTTCGCGAAAGTGCAGCCCGAGCGCGGGCCGAATGCTCCGCGGCTCGTCACGCCGCGCCGCCGCCCCGGGTCGCGCGAGCACCGCCGTCGTTCCGACGACCACCGCCGCGTCTTCGACGAAGTGCGCGTCGGGATGGCGCAGATCGGGATCGAGAACGGTCACGGCGGCGCCCGAGTGCCGCAGCGCGTCGCAGTAGGCCGCGTGTTGCCGGCACGCGCCGGCGTAGACCGGCGTGCCGAGTGAGGCGCTCGTGATGCCGTCGCCGAGATCGGGCGACGGCAATCGAACGATTGCATGCGCGACGCGCATTTGCTAGACGGCTTCGGCGGCGACGCGGGTGCGACGCATGGCGGCGCCGGCCAACAGCGCCGGCACGATACCGGCGATCGAAAGCACCCCGAGCGCGCGCCACGCGAACGGATATCCGTGCGTATCGACCAGGGCGCCGAAGAGCGTTGGTGCGGCGAAGGCTGCGAAGAAAACCCACGTCAGCGCGGCGCCGAGCGCGCTGCCGGCGTGTTCCTCGCCGCCGATCTCCGCAAACGCGATCGCCGCAACGCCGAACCAGCCTTCGGCCGCGAAACCGAGCGCGCCCGCAACGGCCGCCACGACCCAGAGCGGCGCCGCCGGCGAGAGAAGCGACGTTGCGTACGCCAGCAGCGCGGTGAGGACGCAGACGACCGCCAGCGGCTGCGCGCGGCGTCCGCCGAACACCCGGTCGCTGATGACGCCCCACGACACCCGGCCGGCAACGGCGCAAACTTGCGAGAACGTAAAGATACCGACCGCGATGCCGATCGAGAACTGGGCTTCGTGCACGATCGTCAGCGTCAGGAACGCCAGCAGCACCATTTGCACGCTGACGAGCGCCATCGACGCCAAGGTCATCAGCACCAGACGAACGTCGCGCGAAACGTGCACCATTTCGGCGAACATGGCACGCAGGGAGACGTGTTCGCCGCGAAGTGCGGCGGGCTCGCGATAGAGCATTGCCGCAATCGAGCAGGCGGCAATCGTGACGATTCCCGCCACCACGAGCGCCCATTGATAGTTGAAGCGTATCGCAACGATCGGCAGAATCGCCGAGCCGATCACGCCGGCAATCGGTACGCCGCACTGCCGGACGCCCATCGCAAAGCCGCGATCTTCCTTTTTGAAAAAATAGACGATGGCGTGGCTGCCGGCGGGCGTTACCGACGCATAACCGATACCGTACAGCGCCAGCCAGCAGAAGAGCCAGCGTGCATCGCGCACCGCCGCCGCTGCCAGAAGTGCCGCTCCCATCAGCCAGCCGCTCCAGAACACGACGGCCTTATCGCCGAAACGATCGGTCAGCGCGCCGGAGGCTGCGGTCGCCAGCATCGAACCGATCATTTGAACGGAAAGAACCAATCCGAGTTGCGACGGCGGCAGCGAAAGCGCGGTCTCGATGAACGGCACGAGCGTGCCGGTGGAAACGACGAACAGCGACGCTGCGATCATTGCGCCGGCGAAGAGTGCGAGTACTTCGTAGCGCGATTCGGGGAGCGCTTTGGACGATCGTTCGCCGTGCATTGCGCGTGCATTCGGTTTTGCGCGCGCAACCCCCGCATGCGCGCGCAGGGTTGGCGGCGAACCCGTGCAAGTGGAGGTCCATGGGTCCGGCCCTGCGTTGACCTCCTTCCAACGATACGCGATCATCTTCGCGCTCGCGGCGCCGGCGAGCGTCGTTACGTGGCTCGTCTTCCATGGCGTCTTTGCGAAATTCTCGGCGACGGAAACGGCGATGGGCTACGTCGACCCACTGACGCAAATGGGCATCGACCTCGGTTACGTCGCCATGTTCGGCGGGACGCTCGTGTTTGCGTCGATCGCATTATGGGCTGCGGTACGCGCCGTCATCGCGCGTTCGCGCGACGACGAAGAGGCTTAGGGAGCTCCGTCGGAACGATCGTGCGCATCCTGCTCGACGTGAACCGGCGATCGCGCAGCGGCCGCCGCACCGGCGCCGTCGCCGCGCGCCAACTGGCCGAGGCCGGCGTCGAGATCGTACCGCTCTCGGCGCGCCATCGGGCGAGCGCCGTCGCGCCCTGCGACGCGATCGTCGCAGTCGGCGGCGACGGCACGCTCGTACGATTGATTCCCTATGCGATGCGTTGGAACGTGCCCCTCGGCATGATTCCGAGCGGAACGTTCAACGAACTCGCGCATACGCTCGGCATCCCGGTCGACGTCGCCGAAGCGTGCCGCGTCGTTGCCGCCGGACACACGCGCGAGGTCGACGTGGGCTGCGTCAACGGTACGCACTATCTCAGCGAGGCCAGCATCGGCATCTCGAGCCGCGCCGCACGTATGCAGACTGCCGAACTCAAACAGCGTTTCGGTTACGTCGGGATCGTGACGACGGCGCTGCGCGCGCTGTGGTTTTCGCGCCCGATGTTCGCCGAGGTCTCATACGACGATACGGTCGTCCGGTTCAAAACGGTGCAGTTGACGATCGCCAACAGCCACCGGTTCGGCGGCGTCTTCGCCGTCACCGACGCCGCGATCGACGACGGCTGGCTCGATCTCTTTTCGGTCGAAATCGAAACCTTTGCGCAGGCGTTCGACGTTGCGCGGACGATTCTCCGCGGGCGAAGGCAGTCGGTGCCGGGGCTGCGCACGTTGCGGGCCAAGCGTTTCAGCGTCCGCCAGCATCGCCGGCACCACGTGACCGCCGACGGCGAGCCAGCAGGCAAGACGCCCGCGACGTTTACCGTGATGCCGAAGGCCTTACGCGTTTTCGTGCCGGAGTAGCGGCGATGCGATATCGAAACTTGGGACACTCCGGCCTGCGCCTCTCGGTCGTCGGACTGGGCTCGTGGCTGACCTTCGGAAGCACGGTCGATCGCGACGCGGCGCGCGCCTGCGTCCTGCGCGCCTGGGAGCGCGGCGTCAACTTTTTCGATACCGCGAACGTGTACGCGCACGGCGGTGCCGAGGAAGTGCTCGGGACCGATTCTCAAGGAACTCGATCGCGACGCGCTCGTGGTCGCGACGAAGGTATATTTTCCGACCGGGGAAGCCGTAACGCGCCGCGGTCTTTCGCGCAAGCACATTCGGGACCAGGTCGAACGCTCGCTCGCGCGCCTGCAACTCGACTACATCGATCTCTACCAATGCCACCGTTACGATACGACGACGCCGCTCGAGGAAACGTGCTCCGCGATGAACGATCTCGTACGGGGCGGCACGATTCTCTACTGGGGCGTTTCGGAATGGAACGCCGACCAAATCGCCTCGGCCGCAACCCTGTGCGCGGCACGCGGCTGGACGGCACCGATCTCGAATCAGCCGCAGTACAGCGCGTTATGGCGCCGCATCGAGGATCGCGTGCTGCCGGTGTGCCGGCACTACGGACTCGGCAACGTGGTGTGGTCTCCGCTGGCGATGGGCATTCTTTCGGGCAAATACGCCGATGCCGGCAATCCGCCGGCCGGAACGCGCGCGGCCGGCGCTCAGAAAGAGATGATGGAGGATTATTTCACGCAGCCGGTGCTGGATGCGGTGCAGCGTTTGCTCCCGCTCGCGCGCGAAGCCGGATGCTCGCTCGCGCAACTCGCGCTTGCATGGTGCTTGCGCGAACGCGCCGTCACCAGCGCGATCGTCGGCGCCACCAAAGTCGAACATCTCGATGAGAACCTCGGCGCGGCCGACCTCGAGGTCGACCCAAAAATCTTCGACGAGATGAACCGCATTCTCGCGCCGGTGCTCCCGCACGAACCATACCTCGCGTAGCGAAGCGTGCTTACGTGCCTTCGTCGGCGCCCAGGTGAAAGACGTATTTGATGATGGTGCGGTTGAGCGTGGTGTTTGCCGCCGGCGAGCCGTAGTTGACGTAGAGTTCGTTGCCGCCGCGAAAGCGCTCGTGAAAACCGACGGCGATATTGGTGCCGGGTTGCGTCGAGAAGCCGCCCAGACCGTTGATGTTGCGGAACGAGAAAGTCAGCGTGCTTTCGGGACCGAGGTTGTAGCCGATCGTCGCGCGGCGCAGCCACTGTGAATCGAGCCCGCCGGGCCCCGCGAGCGGGCGTTCGTACGTGCCGCTGTACTCGAGGCCGAGGGTCATGCGCCGGCCGATCGGACGCGCGGCTGAAATGTCGAACAAGTGCGTTTGGTTGCCGCCGAACGGACCCCACGAGTACGACACGTCGATGGGGTGCGGCGTTCCGTCGCCGTAGCCGATCGGAATCGTGCTGAGGTTGAACTGCTGCGTGGTTCCGTCGAGGTAGCACGGGTAGCCGCTGTACGACGAGACCGCGACGATCGGCCCGCTGCAGTCGGGGCCTTGCGGAATGCCGTACGATCGCAGTTGCCCGATCGCCGCGCCGGCGCCGTTAATCGAGAGGCCGTTTTTGAAGGTTGCGTTCAAAAAGATTTGCGTGTCGGCTTGATGCACCGCGCCGGATTCGTCGAGGAACCGATCGCCGCCGATGAAGAGTCCCCAGTTCTTGATGCCGGAAGCCGACCCCGTGAAGTTCACAAACCCTTGCGGTCCGCGGATGTCGGAGTTGGCGGTGAAGCCGTCGATCGGGTCGTACCACGGTGACACGTCGAGATATCCGGCATTGACTTCGTAGTTCGGTTTGTGTACGTCGACGAATGCATCGCCGAGATTCGCGTGACCCGGCAGAATCCAACTGCCGTTTTCGAACGCGTAGTCGGCGAACCACACGAGCCCGCTCTTGAGGTTGCGGCCTTCCATTCCCGTTTCGATCGTCGCGTCGTTGCCGGCGATGCTGTGGTGGGCGAGGACGCCGTCGCTCCAATAGAGGAACGTTCCGTCTTGCAGCGCGTGCTCGTAGCCGTAGGCTTGATCGTCGAACGTGTCGCCCGTCGTTTGATCGAAGCCGCGGAATGAAAGCACGCCGAGGCTCTGGTTGCCGAAGGTGCCTTCGATCTTGGCGCCGCGGTCGAACGGACCGATATCCGGCGAATAGAAGATGAAGTTCGGCGCGGTCGAGATTGCCGACACCGGTGAGCGCGGTCCGGAGTTTGCGTTGATGTAGTTCGCGCCTTGCGCGAAGAACGGGCGATACTCGATGAGTTGGCGGCGGAACTCTTGCGGCGCAATCGTCTCCTGGTCGACCTCGACGTTCGAGAAATCCGGCGCAATCGTCCCGACGAAACTCAGCGTCGGGGTAATCGGATAACTCAAATCCATTCCGAAGTTGCGCACTTGCATCGGCAGAAATTGGCCGTCGGCTTGCTGGAAGAGATTGCGATCCTGTCCGATGCTCGCCAGCCCGAAGATGTCGGCCCGTCCCTTGGGCCGGTGGCCGCCGCCGGCGACCGAGATCCCCGTTCCCGCCGCCCACCAGCGCGTATCCGCAAACGTCGGCCAGTTTCCGGACGGCGCATCTTGCATCAGCCCGTCGTAGGCCCAGACGCAATGCTCGCCTTTGCCGGCGAGCTGCCGCACGAATTGGATCCGCCAGGTTTGGTTCTTGCCGCCGCGCAGCTTCAGCACGTCGAGCGGGATGATCAGCACGGCGCTCCAGCCGTCCGGACCGATCGTCGCCGCCGCATCCCAGCGTGGGCGGTAGCGAACGTTCTCGAGGGCCTGCTCGTAGCGGACGCCGCGCGGCGTCGTCTCGAAGTAGTACGCTTGCGAGCCGGCGCCGCTCGTATCGATACCCACCCCGACGAAATCGTCGAGGCCGAATCCTACGTCGTTGGTCGTCTGCGTGGCCACGATGGTGTGCGGATTCTGGACGGCTTTGAAGGCCACGTATAAGAAGCGATCGTCGTAGAGGAAGTAAGCGTCCGTTCGGTCGGTCGCAGGGGAGCGCGTTGTGACGTTGACCCACGCGCCGGAATCCGGAACGCGGCCCGGCTGCCAGCCCGCATCGGCCAGAGCCGGGTCGAGCGGAAGCGGATGGGCGGCCCGAATCACGGGAAACGAAAACTTCTGCGTTACTGCGGCGTATAGGGGAAGAGCGGGCAACGCGATCCCGCCCCAAAGAGCCAGGGCGAACCTGACGGCTTTGCGCACGCGTACAGCGTCGCTCGGAGCCGTCGGGGGCGTCCTCAGAAAGCCATCAAAGATTCCGCAAGAGAATCTTCGGGGAGCGCGACGTGAGCGTATACGAATTCGGACCCTTTCAACTGGATGCCGGACGCCTTTTATTGCTCGAGCGCGAAACGCCGGTCGCGCTCGGCCCGAAGGTCGTCGAGACCTTACTGGCGCTGATCGAGCACCCGGGCGACGTGCTGACGAAAACGGCACTCCTCGATCGCATCTGGCCCGAAGGCTACGTCGACGAAGCCAATCTCGCGCAAAACGTTTACGTGTTGCGCAAGACGCTGCGCTCGACGTGGAACGCCGAAGCGATCGAAACCATTCCGCGCCGAGGCTACCGCTTCACCGCCGAAGTTCGGCGGCGCGATGCGAGCGCGCTCGCAACGCCCTTAGAAGTGTCGACAGCGGCGCCGCGGCGGCGCCCGTGGGCGATTGCGGCAGCAGCGGCGTTTGCGTTGCTCCTCGTCGCCGGCGCCGGCTTGAAGATTCTTGCGGCTCGCGAGACGGCACCGCGTGCGCTCTCATTCGAAGGCGCGCGTCTCTACCAAATCGGCCGCTACTATTGGAACTTGCGGACCCCCGACGGCACCGCAAAGAGCCTGCAATATTTCACGCGCGTCGTCGACACCGACCCGGCCGATGCGCGCGGTTACGGTGCGCTGGCCGCCGCCAACGCCATCATGGGCGACTACAAATACGGGGCGTCGCAGCCGCGCGTCTATTTCGCGCGCGCTCGGGCGTACGCTGACAAAGCGCTCGCGATCGATCCGAATTACGGAGAGGCCTACGCGGTGCTCGGCATGCTCGCGACCGAGAGTAACTCGATGTCGGACCAACAGATGGAGCGCGGACGCGCAGAGCTTCGCCGCGCGATCGCGCTCGATCCGTCGAGCGGCCCGGCGCACGAGTGGTACGGCGTCGCGCTCTTCGAACACGGCGAGTTTTCGCAGGCGTATGCAGAGCTGCGCCTGGCCGCCGATCTCGATCCCCTCTCCGTGGCAACCACGGCGTGGCTCGGCGATGCCGCGCGTCTGGAACGCCGCTACGACGACGCCATCGCGTACGCGCGCGAAACGCTCGACCTTTCGCCGAAGCGCTTCGAAGTGTACGGAACGCTCGGATTGGCCTACGAGGCTCGCGGCGACGACAATCGTGCCATCGAGGCATTCACGCGTCTGTCCGAGGCGGATCCGCACGCGCGACCCGAAGCATCCGCGTTGCTGGCAGAGGTCTTGGCAAAGTCGAACCGCATGACGGAGGCGCGCGCGAAACTGGCGTACGCGCGCGCTCACGCACGCTACGTCGACCCCGGCGATCTCGCGATTGCGATGGCGGCCGTCGGGCAGCGCCATCTCGCGCTCTCGCTGTTGCGTCGCCAGCATGCCGAGCCGTATTTGAGGGCGGAAATCGCAAGCGACCCGCGCTTCAGCGTGCTGCGCAACGATCCGCAACTCGCCGAACTGCAAAAGCCCGCGTAAGGCCGGCGTCGCAGGCGTGGCCGATGTGTGGGAGTCGTTGGGCGCTCGCCCGCAACTCGCGCGAACGCTGGCGCGCCACGTCGCGGCGGTCGACGACGGCTCGGTTCCGCGTCGCACCAAGGAACTCGTCGCGCTCATGGTCGCCTGGCTGAATGCGTGCGAACGGTGTGCGCGCGCTCACGGCGAGATTGCCAGGGAACTCGGCGTATCCGGCGCCGCACTCGAGGCACTGGGCGATTTCGCGGAGAGTCCGCAGTTTACGCCGGCCGAACGCGCCGCGCTCTCTGCTGCCGTCGCGTTGACGCGCGAGCCGCGTGCCCTGCCTGCACCGGTGAGTGAAGAGCTCGAACGCTTTTACGACGCCGGCGAGATCGTCGAAATCGTCGCCGCGATCGGACTCCACAACTACCTGACGCGCGCCAGCAACGCCCTGCGCGGCCCCTAGTTCGTTCCGGTCATGCGGGCGACGACGCGTTCGACCTTGACCAGGCGCGTCTTCGTCCAGCGATCGTGCAGCAGCACGCGCCGCCAAAAGAAACTCAGCACGATGATGAGCGGCCACAGGAGCATCGCAAGCAAATAGCGCGCGGCCGATCGCCACACGCCCGGCCGGCGAAAATCGATGGTGACGACGCGCAGCCCGGCGATCATCATGCCGAAGGTCTGACCGGCCAACGTGACGAGCAGCGCCATGTAGACCGCAAACCAGAACGTCTTTCCCGTCGAGTTGTTGGGATCGACGAGCCTCGACGTGATTTTGAGCCCGCCGATTTGAAAGACCGGTGCGTTACCGCTCGTGTCGATCGTGACCGGCCCAATGTCCACGTCCTCGCGTCCGGTTTTTGCTGCTGCCGACGCCGCCGTACTCGGACGGCTCGACGTGACCGATCGCGACTCGGCCGCGCCCGCGAGCGGATTGCGCCAACGGTAGCCCGGCGAGGGCTTCGTCTCCGGCGCCGCGGAGGGCGAAGGGGAGGATTCTTGGATTTGCACGGGGCTTGAAGCGTTCGTGCCGTTGCCGCTTCCGCCGGAAAACGAGTTGATGATGGCGAGCACCACCACGACGTCGATCGCGCCAGCGGCGACACGCCGCCACCAGCCGGCGCAGTCGCGGGTGTCGACGGTACCCGAACCGGGTGCGGCCAGCGCCGGCGGTTCCTCGCCGCGCTCGCGCGCGAACCATTCCGTTCCGGCCGCATAGGCCGGCGTTGCGATGAACGCGCCCAGCGCGGCGATCCGCGTCGTGGCGTAGGGCTCGCTGCCGAGCCAGGTTCCCCAGCGCGAAACCGAGTCGGCTTGAATCTCGGCGTGCTGCTCGGCAAACGCCTGATAATCGACCTTGCGTCCGAACTCGTGAAATTCGGCGACGCCGATCGCGCGAATGGCCGCGTCGAGCGAACCGCAGCACAGCAGCCCGACTTTGTCGCACGTCATCGTGCAGCGCCGCAGCCATCCGCCGAAGATGAGCGATATGAGCGGATTCTCCTTACCGTTGACGCTGAGCAGCGAGAGAAAACGCGTGTGCCCGGCCGCGATGTGCCCGAGTTCGCGGCCGATCATAAACGCCAGCTCGTCGTCGCGGAACACCTCGATCCAGTGGCTGCTGAGCACGAGCGCGTACGGCTCTCCGAATCCGAGCGCGGCAACCGGAACGTAGTTGTCCTCGCGCGCAAAAACCAGCGGCATCGGAATCTCGAGCGCCGCGCACGCACGTTTGACGATCGCAAAGACGCGCGGATATTGCGCGTCGTGCACGCGCACGCTCGAGCCGAGCAGCCGCCCTCGGGCCAGCGTCACGTACACCATCGCAATGACGATGAAGAGCGCGACCTGCGAGGCGCCGATCGACTCGTGCAGCACGTAACCGATGAGCAGCGCAGCGGGCAGCGCGCAAATGGCGGTCAGCCAGAAGGCCACTCGTTCCGCTGGGTCCCGCAGCGAGAACGGGCCTTGGAAGAGCGATTGCTCCATTTGGCTCTCGGGCTTGGCGGCCGCTGGCGCCGTCTCCGCCTCCAAGGCAATTTCAAACAAATGTGGCCGAGGGGTTGACAAGGGCGTCCGTCTTTCCTATTATACTAGTGTACTAGTACAACAGTAGGTTGGTACTAGAGATGAAAGGACCAAACAACATGACGTATTTCGCAACCGATCCGGCCCAAAACGAAACCTCCCGCGAGCTTCGCACGACCGTGCGCCTGCCCGCCCAGGCCGGTCGCATCTTCCAAGGCTGGGGCCCGAAGTTCTAAGAGGCTCGAGGCAAGGAAATGCCGGCCGTACTGACGGTCGACTCGCGTAGCGGCGTTCCGATCTACCTTCAGATCGTCGAACAAGTCAAGCGCTCGGTCGCACTAGGAGTCCTGCGGGCGGGGGAACAGCTCCCCACCGTCAAGCAGCTCGCTCTCGACCTGACGATCAACCCGAATACCGTTGCGCGGGCCTATCGCGATCTCGAACGCGACAGCGTCATCGAGACCGCGCCGGGACGAGGGTCGTTCGTCCGGAGCGACGGAGCGGTCGACTCCGCACGAAGCGCCGCGGCCGACGTCGCGCGTGATGCCATCTCGGTCGCGCTGCGCGAAGCGAAATCCGTCGGGCTGTCGCGCGCCGAGGTTCGCAAACTCGTCGATGTGTCTATCGACCGGTGGTTTCCGGAGGAAGCATGAGTACGATACAGATCTCTCATTTGAGTAAGAGTTACGGCAAGTTTCCGGCCGTCAGCGACCTCTCGCTCGAGGTGCCGTCCGGCAGCGTCTACGGCTTGCTCGGACCCAACGGCGCCGGTAAGACGACCGTTTTCAAATGCATTTTGGGCTTGTCGCGCGCCTCGGGCGGCGACGTGCTCTACGACGGCCGTCCACTCGCGCCCGAGACGTTTGCGGAAATCGCGTACGTGCCCGAGCGCAGCGTGCTCTACGAATGGATGAGCGTGGCCGAACACGTGGAGATGAATCGACGCGCGTTCGCGGCATTCGATCCGTCGCGCGCGTTGGATTTACTGGGTCAGTTCAACGTCGACCCGCGCAAACGGGTACGCACGCTCTCTAAAGGCATGCGCACCGCCGTGATGGTGGCGCTCGCGTTTGCGCGTAACGCGCGAATTTTGGTCCTCGACGAACCGACGAGCGGGCTCGATCCCGTCAACCAGCGCCACGTGCTGAGCCTGATCATCAACGAAGCCGCGCGCGGGAATTCGGTCGTCTTCTCGTCGCATCAAATCGGTCAGGTCGAGCGCGCCGCCGAGCGGATTGCGGTGATCGATCGCGGGCGTTTGGTGCTCGAAGGTTTGGTCGACGATCTCAAGGCCGATCGCAAGATCGTCGAAGGCATCGTCCCCGACGCAACGTCGTCGCTCGACGGCATTACCGGCGATCCGCGCATCGCGCGCGTCGACCGCACCGAACGCATCGTGCGGCTGCTCGTGATGGCCGGTGCCGACGATATCGCCACGCGGCTCACGCACTTGGGCGCCAGCGGCGTGCGCGTGCTCGACTTGAACTTGGAAGACATTTTTCTCTACGCCGTTTCGCCGGCCGATGCAACGGCGGACGTCGTTTCTGGGAGTACCTCATGACTTACGTGGAATGGCTGCGCGTTCGAGCAGCCCTCAAGTGGACGGCGATCGTTTTGGGTGGCCTTCTCGTGCTCGAGATCGTGCTGCGCCTCGTGCTGTCGGCGACCGGGCACGGCGATGCCCTCGCATTCGTGCACGGCATGCAGACCGACCCCGGTTCGCACGTCGTCACGACGACGCTTCCGGACGGAACCCAACGCACCACCATCGAGAACGCAAAACACGACGTGAACGTCGTCATCGACGATAACGGGTATAGCGGTAAGCGAATCACGATTACGTCGGCGCACGGAGATTCCGACACGCCCAAGAGCGTTACGATGGGCAGCGTGGACGTTCGCTCGTCGCTGGACGGCCACAAGACGATTACGACGATCGAGACGGACCGGCCGGAGACGTTCTTTCTCCACGCTGCGATAGCGACCGCGATCACGCTGATCGTCGCGACGGTTCTCGCCGCACCGTTCGCGCGTGAAAACGACGGCCATTTGGAGATCGCGCTTACCAAGCCGATCGGCAGGGTCTCGCTGGCGTTGAAGCTCATCGGCGTGGATTTGCTCGGGTTGTTGGGGGTATGGGTGCTGTCGGCAATCTTCTTGATCGCCGCACACAGCATTTTCCAGCAGCCGCGATTCATCTTCGGTCCGAACGACGCGGCCGCGATACTGCTCGGTTGGCTGGGAGTTGCCGCGTGGTACGCTTTCCTTTGCGCCGCAACCGCTTCGATGCGTCGCGGATTTGGACTCGTGCTCGGACTCGTACCGCTCGCGTCGTTCATCATCGTTCCGCTTGCAAAGGCGAAGCTCGGCGATTCTCAGGTCGCGCAGATGATCCACTGGATCGTCACGCCGCTGGCGGTGATCAATCCCTTTTATTACCTGCACTTCGGCGTGCCGGCCACGGTAGATGGCCGGCCCGTCGGCGCGGCCGCGGTGCTGCCGCAATACGAACTGCCCGCCCTAGCGATTCTCGCTGTGGTTTACCTAACGCTCGCCGTGCTGCAATGGCGCCGCGTGGAGGCCTGAAGATGGAACTATTCGGAACGACCTTTACCCTGTCGCTGGGCGCGTGGCGCCTCCGTTTCCTGCTCGCACTCGAAGACTCCGACTCAACGCCTCCGCCGAAGGTGCCGCCGCCGCATCACGTGCGGATCGTTCCCGACAACGAATACGCCCGCTGACCGACGTTTAGTATATAAACCCGTTGCGGACGGCGGGACGCGCAAACTTGAAGCCGCCGCCGCTGACGGTGTAGACGTAAATGTTCGGAATCAGCGGATCGCCGAATACGTTGAAGTTGTACTGGCCGACGAGCGTCGTAATCGTAGGGCTGCGCTGCATGGATGAGAGCAGCGAGACGCGCGTGTAGGCGGCGCTGCGGCGGGATGCGGAGATCAGCACTTGCGCGGCGGCGTAGCCGTAGGCCGAGAAGGCCGTAATCGGACCGACTTCGCGTTGGAAGTCGGTCAGCAGCCCCACCGCGCTGGGGATACGCTCGAGCGGCGGAAGCGAGGATGCGACGTAGGCGCCGTCGAGCGTTTTGGAATACGTCGCCAGCGTGTCGCCGTTGTAGAAGCCGTCGCTGGCGCCGAAATCGCCGCGATAGCCGGCCAGCCGCAGCGCTTCGGCGAGCGGGCCGAGACCGGCCGTCGTTCCGCAGAGAAAAACATAGCCTGGGCTGTGTTGCAGCACCGTGCGCGCTGCCTGCGCCGGATCGAAGCCCTTGACCGGGAAAAGCAGTACGTCGGCATCGTGGCGTTCGGACTTCGCCTCCTGCACGAAGCCACGCGCCACGTCGTAGCCATAGTCGCCGTCGAGCGAGACGGCGAGCGCGGAGACGCCGCGCTTTTCCGGTAAGACCGTCGACGCGAACAGACGTCCCGAGGTGCTGTCCTTTGCCGGTAGGCGAAAGACGTTGTGATAGTTGCGATTCGTGACCGCGTCGGCGGTAACGGTCGGAACGACGAGCGCAAAGTTGACGTTAGCGTAGCGCGACAGCGCGGCGAGCGTCATGGGCGCGGTGAGGTTGCCGACGATGCCGATCACGGTGGAGTCGGCCGCGGCGACGCTGGCGTTGGTGGCCGCGAGTGCGACGTCGTTGCGATCGTCGTACGCGCGCATGCCCCAGACGCGCGAAATCGGTGCGGTAAACCGGTTCGTTTCGTCGACCGCGGCCTGCACGCCGCGCACGACCTCCGTGCCGTACTTCTCCAGCGGTCCCGAAAGCGTGACGTTGACGCCGATCGTGACCTGCTGCAGAAACGCCGGGTTGTTGTACTGCGCGCGCGCGGGCGCCGCGAGCGCGCTCGCGACGGCGCCGCCGGCTGCCGCGACGAACGCCGACCGCTTCATGCCGGAGCTCCCGGCGCGTGCGCGTAGCTCGCAAAGGTCGTCGCAAGGAACACGACCGAAAACGTCATGTTGGCGATGAAGATGCGCTCGTTGAGCACGAAGACGTTTTCGGCGACGCGGAACGCGCGATCTTCGTAAACCACCAGCAGCGCGGCCGCGGCAACGCCGGCATAGTAGAGCGGCGCGGCGTGTGCGGCGGCGCCCGCCAGCGCGAGCAGCGCGGTCATCGCGACGTGGAGTGCGATCGGCAGCGTGCGGGCGCTGCGTTCGCCGAATCGCGCCGGAAGCGATCGGATGCCCTGCGCGCGATCGACGCGTAGATCCATCAGCGCGTAGACGATGTCGAAGCCGGCCACCCAGACGGTCACCGCCGCAAACAGCAGCAGCGCCGCCCAGCTCACGCGGCCTGCGATGCCGATGTAGGCGCCCAACGGAGCGAGTCCGTCGACCGCCCCCAGCACGAAATGCGTGACCCAGGTGACGCGTTTGCAAAGCGGATAGAGCAGGACGCCGGCGCCGGCGATCGGCAGCAATCGAACGCAAAGCGGATTGAGCATCCACGCCGCCCACAGCAGCACCGCGAGTCCGGCAACGATTGCTGCGAGCATCGAAAGGGGCGAGAGCGTGCCGGCGGCAAGCGCGCGCCGCGCGGTGCGCGGATTGCGTGCGTCAATGTCGCGATCGAAATACCGGTTGGCGGCCATTGCCGCGGTGCGGGCACCCAAGACCGCGAGCGTGATCCAGCCGAGGGCCGGCAACGGCGGAAGACCGCGCGCGGCGATCAGCGCGCCGGCGTACGCGAACGGCAGCGCGAAGAGCGTGTGCTCGACGCGAATTTCCCGTAGGAAGAGCGCGGCTTTCATCACGGCGCGCCGTCCGGGCGTAAGAGCCGCGCGAGCGCCGGCGGTCCCTGCCCCGACCAATCGTCGGTGCGCAGCGCGCCGGCAAGGCCTTCGAGACCGTACTCGCGCCAACGTTTGCTCACGAGCGCGCGCACCTTCGCATCCATCACCATATCGGGCGGCCACTCGCGCGCGTACCCTTCGGCGGCATCCTTGCGGGTCGCATCGATGCCCATTTTGGTGCCGTAGGCGATGTCGTACGATCCGTGATCCAAATCGTCGACCGGTCCCGGCATCGTCACGAGGTCGCGATCCGGAGCGATATTGTTGAGCACGAACCAGGCGACGCTGCGCGTGTCCTGCACGTCGACGTCGGCGTCGACGACGATCAAGACGCGCGTCAACATCATCATGTGACCGAGTCCCCAAAGCGCGCTCATGACTTTTTTTGCATGGCCCGGATACGCTTTGCGGATCGAGACGATTGCGAGGTTGTGGAAGCCGCCTTCGACCGGCAGATTCATGTCGACCACTTCCGGCAGCACGAGTTGAAGCAGCGGCAGAAAGAGCCGTTCGGTCGCCTTCCCCAGCCACGCGTCCTCCATCGGAGGTTTGCCGACCACCGTCGCCGCGTACACCGGGTCGCGCCGGTGCGTGATGCACGTGAGATGAAACGTCGGATAGCGGTCGGCGAGACTGTATACGCCGGTGTGATCGCCGAAGGGACCTTCGACGCGCAAGTCGCGATTGTCGACGTAGCCTTCGAGCACGAACTCCGCTTCCGCGGGAACGAGCAGATCGACGGTGCGAGCCGGCGTCAGTTCGACCGGCCGCCCGCGCAGCAAGCCGGCAAAAGCGAATTCGTCGAGCAGGGGCGGCAAGGGCGCCGTTGCGGCGTACGTCAGCACGGGTTCCGTTCCGATTGCAACCGCGACCGGCACCTTGTCGCCCCACGCGGCGGCGTGTGCGCGCCCTTGTTTGTGACGTTGCCAGTGCATGCCGGTTTCGCGTGCGTTGTACACCTGCATGCGATACATGCCGGCGTTGAAACGTCCGGTCTGCGGATGTTTGGTGATAACGAGCGGCAGCGTGATGAATGGGCCGGCATCGAGCGGCCACGTCGTAAGAATGGGCAGTTGGGTGAGATCCGGATTGCGCGTGACGACGTCGTGAACGGGAGCGTTGCGAACGATCTTCGGCGTCGCGTTTGCCAGCGGTGCGAGCCGCATCAAGGCGCCGATTTTTTCGCCCAGCGACGATCCGGGCGGCGCGATGTCGACGAGCCGCCGTATGCGCCCGGCGGCCTCGTCGAGATCGGCGGCATCGAGCGCCATCGCCATGCGTCGCCGCGTGCCGAACTGATTGGTGAGCACCGGGACCTTCGATCCGGCGGGGCGGGCGAACAGCAGCGCGGGTCCGCCGGCTTTGACCACGCGATCCGTGATCTCGGCAATCTCGAGATACGGATCGACGCGCGCTTGCACGGTGTGGAGTTCGCCGGCTTTGCGCAGCGCGCCGATGAAGTCGCGCAGGGACGAGAAGGGCATGCCTGCTCCTTTACCTCGTCGCGGCGCGCCCCTCTCGGCAAGCTCCTAGGTTCCCTTACGGCGTGGGCTCGTGCTCCGGAATGGATGCGACGAAGCGCGCACCTCCGCCGTTGGATGCCGTCAACCGCGACCGACCCGGCATGCGCCTGCGCGATCCAGCGGACGATTGCCAAGCCGAGGCCGGTTCCCGCGCCGTCATCGGATCGGCGGTAGAATCGTTCGAAGATGCGCTCCCGGTCGGCCGGCGGAATGCCGGCACCGTCGTCCTCGACGACGATTTCGCAGCATCGCCCGTTGCGTTGCGATGCAATGATCACCGACGTGCGCGCATGGCGCACGGCGTTGTCGAGCAGATTGCGTGCGAGTTCGCGCAACCGCCGTTCGTCGCCGTCGACGATGGCGCTGACGGCGAGACTCTCGATGCGAACGCCGCGCTCGCGCGCGGACGAAGCGACGTCGCGCGCGCTGCGCGTTACGACGGCCGCCAGATCGACGGGTTCGCATTGCAGCACGCCTTGGCGCGGCTGGCGGGCCAGCGTCAGCAGGTCGCCGACGATCGCAGACGCCTCGAGCGCTTGCGCGGCAATCTCTTCGAAGGCGGCGCGCATTTCGGCGGGTTCGGCGCTGCCGGCCGCCTGCGCGACGCTGGCGATTGCCGCCAGCGGCGAACGCAGTTCGTGTGCCACGTCCGAAGCGAAGACGCGCTCGCGTTCGCGCGCCGCAAAGATCGGCGCGAGCGTCGCACGCGCGAGCGCGTAGGAGGCCGCGCCGACAGCGATGACGAGCGGCACGTCGAGCAACAGGATCGTGACCAGCACGCGCCGCATCGCGGTCGCCATGGCGGCGTGGCCTTCGGGCGTGTCCAGCGCCGGCTGCAGCAGCGACGCGTATTCCCGCATCACGAACGCGAACGCACCCGCGTCGAGAACCGCGAGGACGCAAATGAAAATGAGGAGATAGAGAGCGGAAGTGCGCGCGATCAATTGCGCAAGCGGTACCCGACGCCCCAGACCGTCTCGATGAAGCCTTCGTCGCCGAGCTTGCGCAGCTTACGGCGGAGCTGGCTCACGTACACGTCGACGATATTGCTGGAACCCTCGAAGTCATAGTCCCAGACACGCTCGAGAATCTGCGCGCGCGAGAGCGCGATGCCGGCGTTCCGCGCCAGCAGTTCGAGCAGCCGGAATTCGGTGGCGCCGAGATCGAGTGCCTTGCCGTCGTAGGATGCGTTGCGTCCGCCGACGTCCACGCGCAGTTTTCCGACCTCGATCGACGAAACGACCGGACGGTCGCCGCGGCGCAGCAGCGCGCGCAGGCGAGCGATGAGTTCGTTCTCGACGAACGGCTTTACCAGGTAATCGTCGGCGCCGCAGTCGAGTCCGGCGACGCGATCTTCGACCGCGTCGCGCGCGGTGAGCATCAGAATGGGCGTGCGCACGCCTTCGGCACGCGCGCCGCGCGCTACCGCGAACCCGTCGATGCCCGGAAGGCCGACGTCCACGATTGCGGCATCGTAGTTCTCGCCGACGAGGCGGTCCAATCCGGTGCGTCCGTCGGTCACGATGCTGGCGGCGAACTTCTGAGCTTCGAGCATCGAGCGCACGGCGCGCGCGATCGGGAGGTTATCTTCAACGACCAAGATTCGCATGCTTCACCTAATACTTCCACGGGCCGGGGAAAGCTACTGTTACGGCGCCTCCGAGGGTGGGATGCTGATCGGGAGCGCCGATCGGGGCGACCTCCTGAAGCAGGAACCTAAACGGTGCGATCATCACGGCACCGTAGTAGACGAAATCGCGGGTGACGATCGGGTTCGCCTGCGCATCGTACCGAACGCCGAGATACGCGTGCGGAATGGGATAGACTTTGAAGCGCACGTAACCTCCGCTCGACGCTTGCCTCGTCCCGAAGCCGTCGGCGTTGCTGTCGTTGCCCCACCACTGCTCGGCTTGAAGATCGACCGGTCCGAGGGTCGCGTGCCCGAGCAATCCATACCGCGAGTACGTGTCGTTGAAAGCGGTGCTTCCGGTCGGCAAGATGTGTCGCACGCCTTCAAGCGCCTCACCGCCGCCGTCTAACTCGATGCTCCCCTTGGAAAAGAGGCCTTGATTGAGCCAGACGCCGACTTCCGGCGTCGAAACGTAGGTCGTCAAGCCCGTGTTCACCGGCTTGCCCCCGTAGGGCGCGCCCTGAAAGTCGCCGACGGCGAACGTCAGATTGGCGACGAGATTTCCAATCGTTCGCTGATCCCACACGCCCCATCGCGGCGACGACAACGGCAAATCGTTGAGTCCGACGTGCGCGCCGTAGTACCCGTACTGTTGCAGGTCGTCGAGGCGCTCGCCCGGCGACTGCGCGAGCGGCAGTTCGAACAACCCGAGCCGATATTCGGATTTCGTATGTGCATTGTAGTCGGTGAGAAATCCGAGATAGAGCGCGCTCGGACCGCCGCCCGCACCGAGGCTGTAGTGCATGTAGAGCGAAATGTTGCCGACGTCGGTATTACCCAGCAAGATGCCGCCGGGCGTCCAACGCCGGGTTCCGGCAGCGGGATCCTGCGCGTACGACATTTGATAGCGAATCGCGAACATCGTCGTGCCGTGCTTTTCGATGGGAAGCCGGTACCCGTGCATGCGGAAGTAGTTGCCGAATCCGTTGAGCTCCGGCAAGACGCTGTGGCAGGCACCGCAGTGCAGCCGATAGCGCTGAGCGAAGACCGGAATCGCGCGAGCGGGCGCGGAGCAGAGGGCCGAAAACAATATCGCCGCGACGAGCGCGGCGATCGCGAGGCGCGATTCTCTATTGTGCAACGATGGCTCCTCGCATGGGTGCACCGTAGTGGTAGAAGCAGCCGTAGAGATAGGTGCCGGGCTTATCGACCTTGACCGTTTGCGATGACTCCCCCGCCTGCATCGCGCCGCTGGTCCAGCCGCCCGACAGTGTCGTTCCGGTCTGGTTCAAAGCCTTACCGCTAAACGGGTAGGCGTTCGGGAATTGCGTCTCGTTTTTACTTTGCCCCGGCGTAATCGATGTGGAAGTATGAGCGAATCCGTCGCTGTTCATGAACGTCACCGTGTCGTCGACCTTGACGTCCAGGACGGGCGGCTTCATGCCGCCGCTTTGGCCGTAGGGCGTTTGAACCGGAGCGTTCAGCGTAAGGTTGACGTCGACCACGTGATTGACGCCGGAAGAGCCGCCGCCGCCTCCGCCCGAGACGCCGATGCCGTTGGGCGTGCAGCCCGCGGCCAGCACGGCTGCGACGAACGTTGCGAGCAACGTGCGCGTCATCGGCCCACTCTGTGCGGCGTCATCGCGTGCGCTTCGGCGAGAATATCGCTTGTGAGATTGTTGGATGCCAGCAGCGTTTTCGTCAGCGTGCCGCGCGCGTCGAAGACGTAGACGAACGTCGTGTGCGCTTCGCGATAACCGCTCTTCCCCGGTTTGGCGATCACGCCGAACGCGTTGAGAACGTCGTTGACGTCGGGGCTATGCCCGCTGGCGACCAACCAATAGCGAGAATTTGCGGAGAAGCGTTGCGCCAACGCCCGCATGACGCTCGGCGGGTCGTGCTGCGGATCGAGCGTGATCGTTAACAGTCGCGTCGAGAGCGCCTGGTGCGCGATCTCCGACGCGGCTTGTGAGAACTCCGCGTTGACCAACGGACACGCATCGCTGCAATGCGCCGACACGAACGTCACGATAAGCGGGCGCCCTTCGAGCGAGCGCAGCGTGAACGTCCTTCCGGTCTGGTCGACCAGTTGCGGCGTCGCCGGCGGCGCCGGCGCTGCCGTCGCCGGAGCGACGTGCAGCGCGGCAATAAACGCCAGCATTCCTAGGAGCATGGGACGCATCAGCGGACGAACGTCGGCCCCGGCGTGGCCTTGGCGGCAACGCGGATGACGTCTTGCATTCCTTCGTGATAATGGAAGGCGCATCCGATGAGGTACGTTCCCTTATCCGAAAGCGTCACCGTCACCGATTTTCCGGGACCGATGGATCCGCTGGCGTAGCCGAGACCGAGGATCCCATTACCCATCGGCTGAGTCGAGAGCGTCGGATTCTTCGGGAAATTCGCCGGCGGATGCTTCCGCTTGGCTACGACGTTGAGCGTATGCGAGTAGAGTTTGGAGAGGTTCTTGATCGTTACTACCGTGCCGGGTGGAAACGCGAGCACTTGCGCCGTCGTCGATTGCGTGAAACCGCCGACGAGTCCCCACGACGGGTCTTGCTTCGTCTTGACGCCTTCACTGGGCAGTTCTTCGCCGATCGTTTTGGCCGGCAGCGTGAAATGCAGTTCGGTTTGCGGGCCGAGCGATTGTACGAACGATGTTGCGGGAGTAGCGTTCGACGGCATGTTGCCGCCGCCGCACGCCGCCAGGGCGCACGCGATGACCGCCAACGCGGCGCCACCGGATTTTGTCATAGGATGATTCTCCTCGAGTAGTGAGGGTGCGTGATTGAGCGACGGTAGCAAGCGTTCGTGAAGAAAGTCTAAACCGAGTACGCGTTTTAGTAACTGTAGCCGGTCGGATAACCGCTCGGGCTCGGTCCGGTCGAAGGCGTTGCCGTTCCCTTGGGCGGCGGCGACGCTTCTTTTCCTGGAACGGCACCTTTCTTCACGACGAGCACGTCCTTCATGCCCTCGGAGTAGTGGAACGCACAGCCGATCAGGTACGTGCCGGCGTCCTTGAGCGTAATCGTCACCGAATGGCCGGGTTGTATCACGCCGCTGCGATAACCGGTGCCCATGATGCCCTTCCCGTTCGGACTCGTCAGAAGGTTCGGCTTACTGGGAAAATGCGCGGGCGGGCCTTTGATCTCCGCAACGACGTTGAGCGTGTGCGGCGTCGTTTTCGAAAGATTGCGCAACGTAATTTTCGTGCCGGGTGGAAAACCGAGCGTTTGCGAATATTGCTTTTGCGTAAATCCGCCGATCGTGGCTTTCCAGAACGGCGACTTGAACGTTCCAAGACCGGCGCTTGGAAGCTCTTCGCCGACCGTTTTCGGGGGAAGAATGGCTTGGACGGCGATGTCGGGTTCGAATGCCGGCAGCGTCACATTGCCTGCAGCTGGTACAACGCCGGCTCCGCCACCGCGCGTTGCGCAGGCGGCGAGGACGCCGGCCGCGACGATGGCGGCGAAGGCTATGTGCTTATTGACCATGGGTACACCTCTTTCTTCTGCTCGACGCTATCGCGCCGGCATGAATAAAGATTAAATCCGGATGGAATCGCGCATTGCGGTGGCCAGATTCTGCAGCGCCGGGTCGGTCGCGTCGCGCGACGCCTGCACGAACGCCTCGCGAGCTTCCGCGCGCCTGCCTTGCTTGAGAAGCAAAGCACCCAAGGCAAGTTGAGCGCGCGCGTAGGTCGGGGCCAAGACGAGCGCGCTGCGCAGCTCGCGTTCGGCTGCGGCGGCGTTGCCGAGGCGTTCTTCGGCAAGTGCGAGGTCGTAGTGCGCGACGGCATATGCGGGATTCGCGCGCAGGAGCTTTCCGAAGTCGTCGCGCGCCGTGCGGGCGTCGCCGGCGCGCAGCGCGACGATGCCGCGGGAATAGAGGGCCCGGGCCGATTCCGGATCGAGCGCGACGTAACGGTCGGCAACGGCGCGCGCCTCGTTGACGTCCCCGCGCGCGAGGTCGACGGCGACCAGATTTGCCATGGCCGCGAGAAATCCGGGATCGAGGGCGATCGCTGCCCGCAAATTGCGCGCGGCATCGTCGTAACGGCCCAAATTGGCATACGCGACGGCCGCGTCATAGCGCGCCGTGGACCCCTTGGGCTCGGGTGGATTCAGCGACACGACTCGCTCGAACTCGGCGGCCGCGGCGGCAAACTTTCCCGCCGAAAAAGCCTCGAGCCCAAGGCGGAAGCGCTCTTCGATCTCCCGCGAGACCGCCATTTCTCGCAGCGCCGGCACGGACGTGGTCCGCGGAACGGGCGTCTGCATCGGGTATGTTTGGGCAAATGACCTCGCGGTCGTGAGCCCGCCCGCGAGCAAAAGGAGAAGCGCAACCCGCATTGCTTATTTCTAGGGCGTGTGAGGACCGGACGGCAGCTCCGCGGCGCGCCATTCCGCAGCCCCGGCGGCGCGTTCGGGGCGGCACTCCCAGCCCTTGCGGCCGGCCGAAGTGATCGGACCGAGCAGCAGGGGCGATTCGGACGCGACGATCTGCCCCGCAAGCAGGTCTTCGAGGGAGCCGGCGCGTGCCAGAGCGGCCGCACCGCAGCTTAATGCGCCTGCCAGGAGAACCGCTCCGAGCAGCCGCCGCACCAAGGCGCTTGACATCGGTTTCAATTATAGCCGAAGTTCTAAGGAATCCGTGAATCGCACCGGCATTTTCGCAACGGTCCTGCTGGCGTGCTCTCTGCCGGCGGTCTCTGCCGGAGCGCAGACGGCTCTGGTGGTCGGCTCCGTGAGGGATCAGCACGGGGCTGCCGTCGCGCGCGCCGCCGTGACCGCCTACGACCGATCGGGCGCTCGACTTGGCGCCGCCACGACCGACGCCGCGGGCACCTTTGCGCTCGCGGCCGATGGGGCCGTACGGCTCGCCATTGCGTGCCGGTATTGCCTGCCGGTCGCACTTCCGGTCCAAGAGGGCCAGCCCGCGGTGGCCATCGTACGTCGCTTCGACGCGCTCTTCGACGACTCGCCGTCACCCGGGGATCTCGCGAATCTGCCGTACGCGCACGTCGAGTCGGCCGTGGCGCTGCGTCCGTTTGCGCTGCTGCGTCAAACGACGACCGGAGTGCCCGGTTCGCAACTGAGCGATCGCGGCTTCTCCCCGAGCGATGCGCTGCTGATCGACGCCGGCGTTCCCAACTACGACTTCGCGGACGGAACCTCGCCGTACACGACGATTCCGCAAGCCTACCAGCAGAGCGGCACCATCGCTCCGCCGGAAGACGCGTTCACGTACGGGGACCGCGCCGGTTCGGGCATCGTGACGCTGGATCCGTTCGGCGACGGCAACGCGGGCGCGGCGTTGACCGGCGGCGATCAAACGCTCCGGCTCGAAGCCGGCTCCGATTTCGCGCGCCTCGTCGCCGCAACGTACAGCAACGCATCGGAGTCGCGACAGCGCGCCGACGCCGCCCTTGCGGTGCCGCTTTCAACCGCGCAGACGCTGTCGTTCTCGGGGGGCACGTCGCAGGGTCGCGAGTACGGCGATCCGGCGTCGGCGCTCGACTCGAGCTTCAGTTTCGCGCGCGCGTCGTTCGCCGACGTGCAGCCGAACGCGAACCTTTACGCAAACTACGTCGCCGATCGCGGCGGTTACGGCGCGGCGCTCGAGGGAACGACGCTTTCCGACGTGTGGTCGGATTCGAACTTCACGGTGGGCGCGCGTTCGCGCGGTCCCGTCTCGATCTTCGCCGATGCGTCGGATCGCCTGTCAACCGGCATTTACGACGATTCCTCGTATGGTATCGCGCGCATTGCCGGGACGCTGACCCAGACGCGCTTCGATGCCGGCATCGATGCGAGCGGCAACGACGTCGACGTCCGGGCCGGCATCGGCTGGTTCGGCGTCGGGTTCACCGGCGGATCGTACGGCACGTCGGTGCCGTCCAACGCGCAGCTCGCGACGCCGTCGATTCTCGTGCGGCTCTTCCCCGATTCGAAATGGAGCGCGAACGTCGGCGCGAGCGGATCGTTTACCCTGCCGAACCTGTGGCAACAGTACGCACCGGACGGCGGATACGACGGCTTGGTGTACGATCGCAACGCGCTGTATGCGGCGACGCTCGCGTACACCGATAACGCACGCTTGCGCGTAGCGGTCGAAGGCGCATCGCAGCACGTTGCGGGATTCACCAACGGGACGGTCACGTCGGCCGGCGCCTCGGTGGCGTGGCAGATTGCGCCGGCGATTTCGATGCGCGCGTGGACGATGCACGTCGACGATACCACGGTCGCGCCGGTGCCGAATCCGTTTTATCCGGCCGGATCGCCGGCAACGGTCAATGCATTTTGGCTGACGTACGACAACGCCGCTTTGCGCGTCGACGCAATCTATCGCCGCGATGTGCTCAACGGTGCACCGTTCGAACATATCGACGGCGACGTTTCAGGGCCGATTAACGGGCGATTGCGGTGGTACGCCGGCGTTGAAGATCGCCAGCGCACCACCTATCTCGACGTGGGTCTACGGTTTAACCCTTAGCCCTCGCGGCGGCCCTGGGGGCGCCTGCGCCGGCGCATTGGCGGAGCGCCGGGCGCGTCGGCCGCATATTCGGCCGGCGGTTCGGCGGGCGGTTCGGTAGGCCGTTCCACGGGCGCGCGCGGCGGCCGGCGCGGCCCGCGATCGCCGCCGCGGTCTCCACCGCGATCGCCGCCGCGGTCTCCACCGCGATCGCTGCTGCCGTTGCTCGAACCACCCAGAACGGCCTTGTGCGAGAGATTGAGGCGGCCTTGGCCGTCGATTTCCATCACCTTCACGGTGATCTCGTCGCCGACGTTGGCCACGTCCTCGACGCGTTCGACGCGCTGCGGCGCGAGTTGGCTGATGTGCACGAGCCCTTCCTTGCCGGGAAGAATCTGCACGAACGCACCGATCGGAATGACGCGCGTGACTTTGCCCGTGTAGACATCGCCGACGACGACCTCTTTGGTGAGATTTTCGACGATTTGCTTCGCCTTGTCACCGGCTTCGCCGTCGAGCGAGGTGATGTACACCGAACCGTCGTCCTCGATGTCGATCTTGGTGACGCCGGTGTCGGCGATGATCTTGTTGATCACTTTGCCGCCTGGACCGATGACGTCCTTGATCTTCGCCGGATCGATCTTCATCACGATCATTCGCGGCGCGTACTGCGAGAGTTCCGCGCGCGGCGCGGCGATCGTTTCGGCAAGTTTGTCGATGATGAAGTAGCGCGATTTCTTCGCCGCGGCCATGGCCTCGCGCATGATCTTCAGCGTGATGCCCTGGACTTTGATGTCCATCTGAATCGCGGTGATGCCGCGCTTGGTGCCGGCCACCTTGAAATCCATCTCGCCGAGCGCGTCTTCGAGGCCCTGAATGTCGGTGAGGATCGCGTACTTGTCGCCTTTGAGAATCAATCCCATTGCAACGCCGGCCACGTGACTGCTGATCGGAACGCCGGCATCCATCAGCGCCAGCGTCGAACCGCAGACCGAGGCCATCGACGACGAGCCGTTCGACTCCAGCACTTCGCTCATCAGGCGCATGGCGTACGGGAACTCGTCCTTGGGCGGAAGCACCGGCAGAAGTGCGCGTTCGGCCAAGGCGCCGTGGCCGATTTCGCGCCGGCCCGGGCCGCGCATCGGACGCGTTTCGCCGACCGAATATGGTGGGAAGTTGTAAAAGTGCATGTAGCGCTTGTCTTCGAGCGCTACGATGCCGTCGAGCCGCTGGGCGTCGCTCGACGAACCCAGCGTGGCGGCCGTAAAGACCTGCGTCTGACCGCGCGTGAAAACACCCGAACCGTGAACGCGCGGCACGTAATGCACTTTCGTCCAAATCGGCCGGATTTCGTCGGCTTTGCGGCCGTCGGGACGAATCTTCTCGTCGACGACCATCGTGCGCAACTCGTCCTCTTCCATCGCCTTGACGATTTTGTCGAACGCTTTGGAAGCGCCCGGCTCCTCGAGCATCGTCCGCACGTCGGCGTCTTTCTTACCGCAGCGCGTCAGCGCTTCGTCGACGCCGAGCAGCGCGAAGGCGCGCTCGCGTTCGCCCTTGTCGACGACGCGCATTGCCTTGGCGACGTCCTTGGCGAAATTCTTGCGCACCCACTTCTCGAGGTCTGCGTTGACCTTTTGAACGGGGTACTCGCGCTTTTTCTTGCCGCACTTTTTGGCGAGCTGGTCGATCGCTTTGACGATGCGTTTGATTTCACCGTGTGCGAACTCGACCGCGCCGAGGAAATCCTCCTCGTCGATCTCGTTGCCGCCGCCTTCGACCATCATCACGGCGTCGGCGGTGCCGGCGACGACGACTTCCATGCCGCCGGTTTCATATTGCGCGAGCGTCGGGTTTGCGATGAATGCGCCGTCCTCGTCGCGACCGACGCGAATCGCCGCGACGGTTTTGTCGAACGGAATGTCGCTGAGCGCGAGCGCGGCACCGGCCGCGCAGACGCCGAGCACGTCCGCATCGAGTTCCGGATCGATCGAAAGTACGGTCGCGACGACTTGAACGTCGTTGCGGAATCCGTCGGGAAAGAGCGGACGAATCGGCCGGTCGATTTGCCGCGAACTGAGCACGGCATGTTCGCTCGGACGGCCTTCACGCTTGATAAAACCGCCGGGTATTTTTCCGGCGGCGAACATCTTTTCTTCGAAGTCGCAGGTGAGTGGGAACCAGTCGATGCCTTCGCGCGGTTTGGCGGAGGCGGTGACGGCGCAGAGCACGACGTTCTGGTCGCCATAACGAACGAGCGCAGAGCCATTGGCTTGCTTCGCAAGTTCGCCGGTTTCGATGACCATCGTGCGCCCGCCGACCTCAAGGGTCACGGAATCGGGCACGGTATCTCCTAATGCTTTCGCTTTACTTTTTGTTAACTCGCCGCAATTCGGGAACTGCGCGAATCCGACCTTCCGGAGGAGAGCGCCGCCGGCGTCAAAATGACGGCGCATGCGACTTTTGGCTGCTCTGGCGCTCGCTTCCGCGCTGCCGGCGAGCGCGGCTCCTTCGCCGGCTGCCTCTCCCGCGCCGGCGGCGGGCGCGCATGCGATGGTCGTGACGGAGCAGCGCTACGCGACGGTGGCGGCGCTGCGAGTGTTGCGCGACGGCGGAAACGCGGTCGATGCGGCGGTTGCAGCGGGTTACGCGCTGGCCGTCGTCGATCCGTGTTGCGGAAACATCGGCGGCGGCGGGTTCATGCTCGTGCGCACGCGTTCCGGTGCGGAGCGCTTCATCGATTTTCGGGAGAAAGCCCCGGCGCGGGCGAGCCGCGACATGTATCTCGACGCGCGCGGCCGCGCCGTTCCGGCACGTTCGCGCAAAGGCTGGCTCGCCGTCGGCGTCCCCGGCACGGTGCTCGGGATGGAAACGGCGCGGCGGGAATTCGGTACGATGTCGCGCGCGGCGCTGATGGCCCCCGCGATTGCGCTCGCTCGCAACGGTTTCACGCTCGCGCAGGGCGATCTCGTTGCGTTCACCGGAGAGGCGTCGCAAGGGTATGCCGGCGCGTACTGGTTTGCAGCGCAACCCAACGTGCGCGATATCTTCATGCGTGCCGGCCGTTTTCCCCAAGCCGGCACCGTGCTGGTGCAGCCGCAGTTGGCGCGCACGCTCGAGGCGATATCGTCGGGCGGTGCCGATGCGTTCTATCGCGGCGCGATCGCGCGCGACGTCGTGGCGGCCAGCCGCGCCGGCGGCGGCATTCTCACGCTGGACGACTTCGCCGGGTATCGCGTTGAAGAAACTGCGCCGCTGCATTGCGCGTTTCGAGGATACGACGTTGCGTCGGCTCCGCCGCCGAGCTCGGGAGGCGCCACACTGTGCGAAATTCTCAACGTCATCGCGCCTTTTCCGCTGAGCGCGTGGGGATGGCACAGCGCCCGAAGCGTGCACTACGTCACCGAAGCCGAACGGCGCGCCTACGCCGACCGCAATGCGTATTTGGGCGATCCCGACTTCGTGCGCGATCCGGTCGCGCGGCTGCTTTCGCCGCAGTATGCCGCGGCCTTGCGCGCACGGATTTCGCCGAATCGCGCAACGCCGTCGACCGACGTCAAGCCGGGATTGGGCGCGATCGCCTACGAGGGCGGCGACACGACGCACTACTCGATCGTCGATCGTTGGGGAAATGCGGTCGCCGTCACGTACACGCTCAACGATTGGTTCGGCGCCGGCGTCATCGCCGGAAAGACCGGATTTTTCCTCAACGACGAGATGGACGATTTCACCGCCAAGCCCGGCGTACCGAATATGTACGGCCTCGTGCAGGGCGTTCGCAACGAGGTCGCTCCCGGCAAGCGGCCCCTGTCGTCGATGGCGCCGACGATCGTCACGAAAAACGGAAACGTCGTCATGGTGACGGGAAGTCCCGGCGGTTCGCGTATCATCACGATCGTGCTCGAAACGATCCTCGACGGGCTCGTTTACGGGATGAACGTGCGCGAAGCCGTCGACGCTCCGCGCACGCACATGCAGTGGCTTCCCGATGCCGTCGAGTACGAGTCCGGCGCGCTCTCCGCGACGGCCGTCGCGTCGCTGCACTCGATGGGCTACACGTTGACAAAAACGCCGGATTGGGGCAGCGCGCAAGCGATTTTCGTCGACCCGGTCACCGGCGTGCGTTACGGCGGCAGCGACCGGCGCCGGCCGTCGGGCGCGGCACTCGGATATTGAGCGGCGCATCGCCAGGGCACGACGTGCGGCCCCTGGTATAACGGGCTCCATGCAAACGCTGACGCCGGCGCGCCAAAAAGAACTCGAACTCAAAGCCAACGACGTGCGGCAAGGAATCATCCGTTCGCTGCTGGCGGCCGGGTCGGGTCACTCTGCAGGCCCGCTCGACATGTCCGACGTGTTCGCGGCGCTCTACGGATTCCTGATGCGCCACGATCCGGACCGTCCCGATTGGCCGGATCGCGACCGGCTCTTACTTTCGTGCGGGCACATCGCGCCGGTGCGTTATTCGGCGATGGCGAATTTCGGATATTTTCCGGTCGAAGAACTGCTGACGTTGCGCAAGTTCGGTTCGCGGCTGCAAGGCCATCCCGAACGCGTCACGCTGCCGTCGGTCGAAACGACGTCGGGACCGCTAGGCGAAGGCCTCGCGCAAGGCGTCGGCATGGCGCTGGGCGCGAAGATGGACCGGAAAGATTTCCACGTGTGGGTGGTCACGTCGGACGCCGAGCATCAATGCGGTCTGCATTGGGAAGCGGTCTTGACGGCGGCCAAGTTTCGTCTCGACAACCTCACGAGCGTCGTCGACCGGAACTTCATTCAAATCGACGGCAGCACCGAAGACGTGATGCCGCTCGAGCCGCTTGCCGATAAATATCGCGCGTTCAACTGGGAAGTCTTCGAATGCGACGGCAACGACATCGGCGAGTTCATCGCAACGGCGCAGCGCGCGCGAGCCGTTACGGGAAAACCGCAGGTGATCGTCGCCAACACGGTCCCCGGCAAGGGCGTCTCCTACATGGAAGGCGACTACACGTGGCACGGCAAGCCGCCCAACGCGCAGCAAGCCGACGAAGCGTTACGCGAACTCGGCGAAGCGCGGGAAAAGATTCTTGCCGATGTCTAGCGCCGGAACGGGCGTGCGCGACGCCGCCGCCTCCGCCATGCACCTGCTCGACTATCGCGCCGGCGATCTCAAGCAAGTGCCGACGCGCAACGGTTTCGGCGAAGGTTTGATCGAGGCCGGCTCGCGCAATAGCGACGTGGTCGGAATTTGCGCGGATCTTTCCGAGTCGACCCGCTTCGAAGGTTTCAAGAAAGCGCATCCCGCGCAATACATCGAGATCGGCGTCTCCGAGCAGTTGCTCGTGGCGATGGCCGGCGGTCTTGCGTCGGTCGGAAAGATTCCGTGGATCGCCAGCTATGCGATGTTCAATCCGGGGCGCTCGTGGGAACAAGTGCGCACGATCATGGCGCTCAACGAAACCAACGTGAAGATCGCCGGCGCGCATGCCGGCGTTTCGGTCGGCCCCGACGGCGCAACGCACCAGGCCATTGAAGACATCGCCATCATGCGCGTGATCCCACACATGACGGTCGTCGTTCCGTGCGACGCGGAACAGACGAAGAAGGCGACGATCGCACTATCCGAGCGCTGGGGGCCCGTCTATCTGCGCTTCGGGCGCGAGAAGTCGCCGGTCGTCACCAGCGCGGAAACGCCCTTCGAGGTCGGCGTCGCGCAGACGTTCCGGGAGGGCAGCGACGTCGCGATCGTCGCGTGCGGAATCCTCGTCTATAATGCGCTCGTCGCCGCCGCCGACCTCGCTCGCGAAGACGGCATCGAATGCCGCGTCGTCAACAACCACACCGTCAAGCCGATGGACGAAAACGCAATCGTCGATGCGGCGCGCGTATGCGGCGCCGTCGTTACGGTCGAAGAGCACCAGAAGCACGCCGGGATGGGTTCGCGCGTCGCGGAAATTCTCGCCCAGAAGCGGCCCGTGCCGATCGAGTTCGTCGGCGTCGACGATCGATTCGGTCAGTCCGGCGATCCGGTCGAACTCATCGAGTTCTACGGCATGGGCGTCGGCGCGATCAAAGAGGCGGCCCGCCGCGCCCTCACCCGCAAACAACCCGTGTCATCCTGAGCGCAGCATCGAACGAAGTTCGATGCGCAGTCGAAGGATTAGCGACGCAGACCTAAATCGGCGATAAGGGAGCGATAACGCTCGACGTCTTTGCTTTGCAGATAGTTGAGCAAGCGGCGGCGCTGTCCGACCTGCAGCAGCAAGCCGCGGCGGCTATGGTGATCCTTCTTGTGGATCTTCAAATGTTCGGTGAGGTGGTTGATCGAGGCGGTAAGGATCGCGACTTGCACTTCGGCCGAACCGGTGTCGTTGGTTCCGCGGCCGTATTTGCCGGCGATCTCCGCCTTGCGTTCTTTGGTGAGGGGCACGAAAGACACTCCTTGCTCAGGATGGTCTCGCTCGGGTACAGGCGCGGCGTTGGGCTCGCGTCCGTCCCGGCGACCGGGCTACCATAGCAGACGGCCGGGGGGTGAAGCAACCCTTTTCAAGCAATCGGCGCGTGGTGGAGAAGCCATTCCTCGTTCCCGTCATCTACGGTTCGGTGCGGACCGAACGCAAGGGCATCCGGGCGGCCCGCTTCGTGCTGCGCGAACTGCAGCGACGCGGCATGGATGCGGTGCTCGTCGACCCGATGGAGAAGCGCCTTCCGCTGCTCGACCGGATGTATAAAGAGTTTCCCAAAGGTAAAGCGCCCGCTCCCCTGGAGGAGCTTGCGGATCTTTTCCGGCGCGCCGACGGCTTCGCCATCGTCTCCGGCGAGTATAACAACGGCATTCCGCCGGCGCTCAAGAATCTGCTCGATCACTTTCTCGAAGAGTATTTTTGGCGGCCGGCCGCAATCGCGTGCTACTCCGGCGGACGATGGGGCGGCGTGCGCGCCGCGATGCAGTTACGCATGTCGCTCGCGGAAATGGGCATGGTGACGATACCGAGTCTGCTTCCAACCGCGCGCGTGGGCGAAGCGTTCGCCGAAGACGGAACGCCGTCGGATCCGAAAACCGTGGAATATTCAGCTGAGTTCTTCGATGAATTCACGTGGTACATGGATGCGCTGCGAGCCCGGCGCAAATCCGGCGTACCGTACTAGGAGCGTCGGCGTGAATCTGGAGATCGCGGGAAAAACCGCGCTCGTGACCGGCGCCAGTTCGGGAATCGGCGAAGCGGTCGCGCTGGCGCTGGCGCGTGAAGGCGTGCGGTTGGCGATTGCGGCGCGCCGCGCGGATCGTCTCGACGCGCTGGCAGATCGCGCGCGTTCCGCCGGTGCGGCGGAGGCCCGCGGATTTGCATTCGATCAAGGAGACGCCGCTTCGGTCGAGGCGATGCTCGCGGACGTGCGCGCGGCAGTCGGCGACGTCGAAATCCTCGTGCTCAACGGCGGCGGACCCAAGCCCGGCCGCTTCGGTGAGACTGCGCTCGATGATTGGGATGCCGGATATCGCACCGTTCTACGCGGCATGCTCGCGCTTGCGAGCGGCGCGCTTCCCGCGATGCGCGCCGCACGCTGGGGACGCATCGTGGCGTTGACCTCCACCTCGGTGAAGCAGCCGATCGACACGCTCGTGCTCTCGAATGCATTTCGAACGGCGCTCGTGTCGGCGCTGCGCACGCTGGCCGTTGAAGTTGCCTCCGAAGGAATCACCGTAAACTGCATCGCGACCGGCCGCGTCGATACCGATCGCCTGCGCGAGCTCTACGACGGAAGCGATGCGGCGATGCACGCCGCGGCGGCCGCCGACGTGCCGATGAAACGAGTCACCACGCCGGAAGAGTTCGCACCGCTGGTCGCGTTTTTGTGCGGGCGGCCGTCGAGTTACGTAACGGGGCAGACGATTTCGATCGACGGCGGCTTGACGCGAGGCCTCTTCGGTTGACGCACGCTCGCGAAGCGGAAGACGTGTACGTACGCGTCGCGCGGCGCGACGGCATCGTGCCGGGCGTTGCGACGATCGTCCGCGCCGGCGCGCACGAGGTGGCGATCTTCGACCTTGCGGGCGAACTGCGGGCGTACGAAAACTGCTGTCCGCATCAGGGCGGTCCGATCGGCGAAGGCATCGTCGACGGCGAGACCGTGACCTGTCCGTGGCACGCGTGGTGTTTCGACCTTCGCGACGGCTCGATGACGATCGGCAACTTCGCATCGCTGCGTTCCTTCGGCGTGCGCGTTGACGGTGAGGACGTCTACGTCTCCGCCGAGCCGGAGATGCAACGGTGACCGGCGGCGACGCCGCTTGGAACGGGCGTGAGGGCACGGCGGGCGGCGCGGCGTTCGGCGACGCGCTGGCCGCGCTCGCGCGCGAACGCGAGGTACCCGTAGAAATGCTTGCCGAAGCGGCCGGACTGACGGCCGCCGAGTTCGCATCCGTCGTCGCCGGAACGCGCCGCGTCGGCGTGAGCGCGCTCGCGCAATTTGTAACGGCACTGCGGCTAAAACCGATCGAGTTCTTGCAGCGGGTAAAAATTCTCTCGCTTGAGGTCTACGCGTTCGGTCTCGATCCGCTCTATTTCTTACCCGAGGGACCGGTGCGTTACGACGCGCGCATCTACATGCGCGAGATCAATCCGCGGCATCGCGTTCCCGAGGGCGACATGACCCGCCGCAATACGACCCTCAAGGCGCTGGCCGAGGACGCGTTGCTCGATGCGAGCGGTAAGACGGAAGTCGAACTGGCTTACTTGCTGCGGGCGGCCGTGGAACAGACCGGCGGCAGCCTCTAGGAACCCCAAGCGCCGCGAGGCCGTGTAGGGTTCTTCGCGGGGGCACCGCGAACGAGGGGTTCCTGATGCAAGGAGTTGAGGGAAAACGGATCGCTGCGTTGATCGGCGACGGCTTCGAAGAGGCCGATTTGATGGAGCCCCGCCGCGCGCTGGAAGAGGCGGGCGCGGTCGTGACGATCGTCGGAATGGACGAGCGCGCCAAGCAGCGCATCCGCGGGAAACGCGGGTTGGACGACGGGCAGAGCGTCAAGGCCGAGGAGCTGGTCGCGGACTGCACGGCCGAAGATTTCGATGCGCTGCTCGTGCCGGGCGGAACTTCACCGGACCGTATTCGCGCCGATCGCGACGTGCAGCGTTTTTGCCGTGAGTTCGATGCCGCCAAGAAGCCGACGTTCTCCATTGGTCACGGCGCGTACGTGCTCATTTCTGCGCAGCTCGTTCGCGGACGGCAGATTACCGGCGCGCATTCGATTGCCGACGACATTCGCAACGCCGGCGGTCTCTATCGCGATCAACCGACGGTCGCCGACTCAAACTGGGTCTCGACTCGCGGAGGCGAAGACATCCCGCAGTTCAATCGCGCGATGCTCGAGAAACTCGCGACGGCTGCGCCGCCGCTCGTATCGCCGTAGCGCGTTTCTCGTAACGAGGCGTTCACGTTCATGAAGCGGCGTTTATCGTCGCTTCATCTGTGTTCGTCACGATGATGCTCCTTGAAGTCCCAAACAGAAAGGAGCAAGACCCCATGACGATGCAACATTTTTGCGCAGTCTCGGCGCTCGTAATCGCCTCGGCGTCGCTCGCCGGTTGCGCAAGCGGCACGCAGCCGTCCGCGACGAACGCCCTTCCCCTATCGAACGTTTCCCAAGTCACCCCGATGGACGGTCAAAACTGCGACGGCAGCGAGGGCGTCAAAGTCGCGCCGTGCCGATTGACGTTCGATGCAAAACATCCCGGACCCAAAGAGGTCGTCGTCTCGAGCGGAGACAACGACCGGCTCGCCATCAAAGAACGCGATGACTGCGCGGCACGAAACGTCGCGACCGTCACGCGGATGTCGAACCATCGCTACGTCGTCACGGCGGGAAGCGCGAGAGGAACGTGCGTGGCAAACTTCGTTGCCGGCATGCAAAACGACGACCACGGGCATCGCGGCGCCGACCTCACCGTCGTTAACGTGCCGGAGCGGTAAGACTACACGGGATCGTAACGCGCCAGCGTTTCGCCGTATTGACGCACGGCGAGAAACGACGCGAACGCGCAGAATGCCAGCGCACCCCAGACCGAGTGCGCGACCGCCGCGAGCGTAAACGCAATTGCGCTCGCGGCGCCTGCCATGCAGACGTAAAGCAGCTGGGCGGCACCCGCGCGGATCGTCGCGGACAACGCAATCAAGGTGCTGGCAACCGCGGCTCCCAGCGTCACGGCGAGCGTGATCGGAATCTCGCGCAATCCCGCAAACGTTGCCGCAGCGGCGACGTATGCAAACGTCGCTGGAACGACGATCGCGCACGGAACGAGTGCCCTTGCGCGCGCCAGTTGGCGTCCGAAGAGCGGCGCGCCTTGCTCGCACAGATCGAGGTGCGGAAAGCGGCCCGGGCTTTGCACCAATGCGATGACGATGCCGAGCACCGAACAGAAAAATACGGGCCCCGCGAGCGCGCGCGGAGCGACGAAGCCGGCGACTGCCGCCGTCGCGCAGGCAAAGGCCAGCGTGCGCCGCTCGGTGCGCAGACGCATCTCGAGAATGGCGATCGTCGCACGTCCCCTCATACGAGCAATTCTTGGGCGGCGGCGGCGAAGGCCGCGGCATCCACCGGACTAAGGTGCGTCGAAAAGATTGCCCGCGGCCCGGCAGCGCCGACGATGCGCGCGGCGTATACCGGCTGCGGCCGGTCGAGCACGAGAATCTTCGGATTGCAGACGAGCGCGCCGGCCAGCGGAATGGCGAAGGCTTCGTGCACGCCGCCGAGGCGCGCCATCAGCAGTTTTGCATGGGCCACGGCGCGTCTGGGATCGAGATTCCACAGCGCGGCCCGGTAGGCGATGTAGCGATCGAATTCGAGTCCCGCTAACGGTAACGCGTCGTGCGGAACGAATGCGGCGACGCGCTTACAGTGAGCCTGCTGCACGTGCGGATCGTACTGATCGAGAAGAACGCAGCCGCTGCCGGCTTTGACGATTCCGGCAGCCAGCAAGGCGACGACGTTGGCCTCCCGGGGCGACGTGCAGACGTACGCCGCGCGCTCGCCGGGATCGACGTCGAGCGTGACCGGTCCAACGGCCGCGCCGCTCGCGGCGAAGCATGCCTCGCGCATGCGCAAGAGAAAGCTCAAGAGGCCTTCATTCAACGTCCCTTCAAAAGGAAGCCTACCGAAAACGATGCTCTCCAACGCCGAAGTCGCCGCCAAACTGCTCGAGACCCGCACGCTCATGGAGATGGCGGGTGAGTCGTTCTACAAATACATGGCGTACGAGAAGGCCGCGGCCTCGGTCGAGAACGCGCCGCCGTTGGCCGATTTGATCGGAGCGGGCGAGCATCTCAAGCTGCCGGGCGTCGGCAAGTCGATCGGTTCGGCGATCGAGCAACTCGTCGCGACCGGCACCTCCGATTTCTTGGACGACCTCCATCTTCGCTTTCCGTCCTCGATCCTCGAAGTGCTGGCGGTCAGCGGCATCGGCGTCAAGACCGCGGCGACGCTGTTCAGCGACTACGGCATCGCCTCGCTCGCCGATCTGGAACGCGCCATCGCATCGGACGCACTTGCGGGCGTGCCCCGCCTCGGCGCCAAGACGATCGACAATTGGAAGCGGGGCATTCTCGCGTATAAAGGACGGCTGCGGCGAACGCCGCTGTCGGAGGCGCTCGTCATCGCTTACGAGGCAATGAGTTTCGTGCGCGAGGGTCCTGCCGTCGACCGTCTGTTGCCCGCAGGCAGCTTGCGCCGCCAAGAAGTCACCGTCGGCGACGTCGATCTCGTCTGCACGTCGCAGCACGCCGCCGGCGTCATCGCACACTTTACGCGCTGGGAGCGCGCGGAGGCCGTGTTGGCGGAGGGACCGACGAAAGCCAGCATCTGGCTCCCCGGCGGCTTGCAGATCGACCTGCGCGTTCTTCCCGATCATCTCTACGGCAATCTGCTTCAGCATTTCACCGGTTCGCGCGAGCACAACATCAAACTGCGCGAGCACGCCGTTCGCCGGGGTTTGCGCGTGAGTGAAAACGGCATCTTGAATCTCGAAACCGGCGATGCGACGGTGTGCTCGGAAGAGGCCGGCGTCTACACGGCGCTCGGCATGCAGTACGTGCCGCCCGAACTGCGCAGCGGACTTGACGAGATCGACCTAGCGCTCGCGGGCGCGCTTCCGGCGCTCGTGGAAACGACCGATCTTCGCGGCGACTTTCACATGCACACGACCTGGAGCGACGGCGACGATACGCTCGAGGCGATGGTGGCGGCCGCGGCGGCGCGCGGCTACGAATACCATGCCATCAGCGATCATTCGCAAGGCCGCGGCCGGCGCTTCGGCATGTCCCCGGAACGCGTGCGCGAGCAGCGCCGCGCGATCGAAGCGCTCGGCGACCGCTACGGCGTGCGCACGCTCTGCTCGAGTGAAGTCGACATCCACGCCGACGGATCGCTCGACTACGACGACGCCGTCTTGGCGGAACTCGACGTCGTCGTCGCGTCGGTGCATTCGGCGATGCAGCAGTCGCGGGACGAAATGACCGTGCGATTGATCCGTGCTTGCGAAAACCCATACGTGACGATCATCGGGCATCCGACCGGGCGCCGCTTCGACGGCGGCGCGGGTTACGAGTTCGACTACGACGCCGTCTTCGCAGCCGCGGCGCGAACCGGAACGGCACTGGAGATCGACGGCCAAGCGATGCGGCTGGACTTGCCGGCGCCGCTGGCGCGCCGGGCAAAGTCGTTCGGCGTGACGTTTACGACCGACAGCGACGCGCACCGGACGCGCGACCTCATCAACGCCGAACTCGCGATCGGTCAGGCCCGGCGCGCCGGTTTGACCAAAGACGACGTCCTCAACGCCAAGCCGTTCGAAGAGATGCTCGCGTTCGTCAACGCCAAGCGCGTGAGGGCGACGTGATCGAGACGATGACCGTCACCGCTCCCGACGGGGCGACGGCCGGCGCGCGCGTCGCGGGCGATCGCGGACCGGCGCTGATCTTCGTGCACGGCGTCGGCTCGACCGCGTCGATCTGGGACGCACAACTCGCGGCGTTTGGGGACGCGTATCGTTGCGCCGCGATCGAACTGCGCGGCAACGGTGCGTTGCCCGATCCGGAGCCGTCGTCGATTACGCGCGAAGGCTTCGCCGACGACGTGCTCGCGATCGCGAATGCGCGCGGCGCGGACCGATTTACGCTCGTCGGCTGCAGTCTCGGCGGCGTGGTCGCATTCGAGTTGTGGAAGCGCGTTCCCGAGCGCTTCGAGAGCGATGGTCATCGTCGGTAGTTTCGCGCGTTATCCCGACGGCCAAGCCTACGCCGACGGCGTCAAGGCGGCGGCGCGCGAAGCCGGCGACATGCGCGCCTTCGCAACGTCGCGTGCGGCGAAGTTGGGCCTGCCGCCGGAGCGGCTGCGTGAGACGATCGACCAGATGGCGGCAAAATCCGTCGATTGTTATCTCGCCTCCACGCAGGCGACGTGGACGGGCGACTATCGCGCCGTGCTCCCGACGATTGGGGTTCCGGCTCTCGTCCTTTGCGGGGAACGCGACGCCGTCGCACCGCGCGCACTGTCGGAAGAGATTGCGCGCGGCATTCCGGCCGCACGGTTCGCGAGCGTCGCCGGCGCCGGACACGTCGCCAACGCGGATGCGCCCAGCCGCTTCAACGAACTGCTTCGCGAGTTTCTTCAGCGCGACGCACAAAAAGGATCGCTCCTTTAGAGCGGGGTGAGGCGTTCGCTGCCGCTGTAAACGTTGGCGCGGCCGTCGCGCACGAAGCCCGCGAGGGTGATGCCGAATTCGCGCGCGAGTTCTACCGCGAGACTGCTCGGCGCGGAGACCGAACACACGACGGGAATCCGCGCGACCGCACTTTTCTGCAAAATCTCGTAGCCGGCGCGTCCGCTCACCATCAAAATGCAGCGCGAGAACGGGAGGCGGCCGTCGAGCAATCCCCAGCCGACGATTTTGTCGACCGCGTTGTGGCGGCCGACGTCTTCGCGCGCCACGATCGGCGAACCGGTTTCGTCGAAGAGAGCGGCGGCATGGAGTCCGCCGGTGGATTCGAAGATGCGCTGCGCCTGCCGCATGCGCTCCGGCAGCGAGTAGAGCAGTTCGGGTGCGATCGACACCGCGTCGTCGAGCGGGGGCACACCGCGGTCGCGCAGCGAATCGAGTTGCGCGCGTCCGCAGACGCCGCACGCGCTGCTCGCGGTAAAGTGTCGCTCGAGCCGCGTCACATCGGGAAGCGCACCGCGCGCTAGTTCGATGCTCACGACGTTATAGCGTTGATCGGGATCGAGCGCCGGATCCAAACAATAGGTGAGTTGCGCGATCTCCTCGCGCGAACGCACGATGCCTTCGCCGAATGCGAAGCCGGCCGCCAACTCGAAATCGTTGCCCGGAGTGCGCATCGTGACGGCCAGCGCGGCCGTCTCCCCGCCGGCGCTCACGCGAAGTTCGAGCGGCTCCTCGGTGACGACGGCATCCTCTTTCGACGCGCGATTCGAGCCGTCGAGCGACAACACGGTCGTTTCGACGGTGCGTCCGGGCCGTGCGCGCGTCTCATCCGCCGTCATCGTCCCCCGCTTCCGGCCGGTCCTGCACGTAGACGGTCCCGAAACGTCCTTTGATGCAGAGGTTGCCGTGCGTCACCTCGTTCTCCAACGGCGCGGTAACTTTGACGATGGAATCGTCCTGCACGTGCAAACGAAGCGTGCAGCCGACGCCGCAGTAGGGGCAAATCGTATCGGTGCGCGTTTGGCGCGCTTCGTCCCAGAGGCCCTGGGTGCGCAGCTCGTGCTCGGAGGAGAACATCAGCGCGCCCGTCGGACAGACGCCGATGCAGTTGCCGCAGTAGACGCAGGCCGAGTCGGGCAGCGGCACGTCGTATTCGGTCGAGATGCGGGCGTCGAAGCCGCGGCCGGCGGTCGCAATGGCAAATGTGTTTTGGGCATCCGTGCCGCACGCTTCGACGCACTTGTAGCAGAGGATGCACTTCGAGTAGTCGCGGACGTAGAGCTCGTTGTCGACCTTCACCGGTTGTGCTACCGTTGCGCCATGGGTGCCGTAGCGGCCGGGATCGGCGCCGTAACGCGCCGCGTAACGCTGCGCGTCGGGTGCCGTCGAAAGATCCACCGACGACCCGAGAAACTCCAGTACCATCTTGCGGCTGTGGCGAACGCGCTCGGAGTCGGTGCGGATCTTCATGCCGGCTTCGGCTTTGCGGGCGCACGCAGGCACCAGGACGCGAGCGCCCTCCAATTCGACGACGCAGACGCGGCAGGCATTGACCGGCGTCAGCGTCTGCAGAAAGCAGAGCGTCGGCGTTTCGACGCCGGCGGCGTTGCACGCGTCGAGTATCGTGGCACCCTCGGGAACCGTCACGGTTTTTTCGTCGATGGTAACGTCGAAAACGCGCAGCGGCGCTTCCACCGGACGCTGCGGAAGCGGACCGTGAATCACGATGCCGTCTCCGGAAACGCGCCGGCGAGTTTGCGTGCCGACGCGATGGCGTTGGCGGCCGTCTGCCCGAGCCCGCAGATCGAGGCGTCGCGCATCACGCGCGTAACGTCGTCGAGTAGCGTGAGGTCGATGACGTCGAGCGCTTCTTCTTGGCGGACGGTGCCGACCCGGCACGGCACGCACTGCCCGCAGGATTCGTCGCGAAAGAAACGTGCGATGCGCTGCAGCAGCGGCATCAGTGCGGTCGAGCGGTCGAACACCGCGACGACGCCGGAGCCGAGCGTCGCTCCCGCGGCGCGCGCGCCTTCGAACGACAGCGGCATCGAAAGCGCGTCGCCGGCGACGAAGCCGCCCGCCGCACCGCCCATGAGAATCGCCGCGATCGAATCGGCGGGCGGCGCGCCGGCGAGCTCGAGAAGCGTGCCCAGCGCGGTTCCGTGTTCCACCTCGTACACGCCCGGACGTCGTACGCTGGCCCCCGAGACGCAGAAGAGCCGCGTTCCCGTCGAATCGGGCGTTCCCAGCCGCGCGTACGCGGCGCCGCCCTCGAGCACGATATGCGGAAGGTTTGCGAGCGTTTCGACGTTGTTGATGAGCGTCGGCTTGCCGAAGAGTCCGCTCTCGACCGGAAACGGCGGTTTGCTGCGCGGCTCGCCGCGTTTGCCTTCGATGGAGTTGAAGAGCGCGGTCTCCTCGCCGCAAATATAGGCGCCCGCGCCGCGGCGGATCTCGACGTCGAACGCGAAGCCGGCACCCATCACGTCGTTGCCGAGCAGCCCGTCGCTGCGCGCCGCCGCGATCGCATTGCCGAGCCGCCGTGCGGCCAACGGATATTCCCCGCGCACGTAAATGAAGCCGCGTTCGCAGCCGGCCGCGTACGCGGCGATCGTCATCGCCTCGATGACGGCGAACGGATCGTGCTCCATCAGCACGCGATCCTTGAACGTGCCCGGTTCGGATTCGTCGGCGTTGCAGACGACGTAGTGCGGCTGTTGCGGCAGCCGTCGCAACCGCCTGCATTTTTCTTCCGGCGGGAAACGCCGCGCCTCCGCGCCCGAGCAGGTTCGACGCAACGACCTCTTCGACGACGCGTTCGCGCCCGAGTTCCAACGCGCGCGCCAGCGCGCGATAGCCGTCGTGCGCGCGATACGCGGCAAGGCGCTCGGGATCGACGCGACCGACGCGGCGCAGCAAGCGCAGGGGCGATCCGCCGGCGCGCGGCGGCGGCTCGTCGCCATCGCCCGCGAGCGGATTCGAAAGCAGGCTGCGCGCGTCGTCGACCTGCAGCGGCGCGATCTGACGCTCGACCGGCGCTTCGCCGGCTACGCACAGCAGCGCCGCCGGCGCCCGATCGCACAATCCGAGGCACGGGCTGCGCTGCCACGTGGCGCGACCGTCCGGCGTCACCGCGCCGGACGGTCCGCACAGCGATTCCAGCGCGTCGCAAATCTCCGCCGCGCCGCCGTTCGCGCAGACGACGTCGTCGCAGACGTGCAGCACCGCCGGTGGACGCGGTGTCGTCGAGAACATCGCGTAAAAGGTCGCGACGCCGTATGCGTCGGCCGGAGGTACGGCGAGGCGCTCGCAGGCGTAGTTCAACGCGCCGCCGCTGATCCAACCGACGCGTGCGTTGATGGCATGCAACACCGGGAGCAAGAGATGCCGCCGTTGCCGTGCCGCCGCGCCCGATTCATCGTCCGGTGCGCCGAGGACGCGATCGACCGCCGCACGCTCTTCGGGCGTCGCGACCGCGCCGCGTAAAATGCAGATCCACGGCGATGCCCGCTACGAAATCCGTTCGAGGCGCACGGCCGCGGCCTTGAACTCGGCCGTCCCCGACTTCGGATCGACGGCGTCGATGGTGAGCAAATTGGTGGCGACCTCGTCGTTGAAGTGCGGCGTCATGAAGACGAGACCGGCCCGCAGGCCGTCGTCGATGCGCACCGGCGCGTCACCGATCCGCGCCGCGAACTCACGCGCACGCGCTCGTCCCTCGCGCACGCCGTAGCGCGCCGCGTCGGCCGGCGAGATGTCGAGCGTTTCGCCGCGCCGCAGCGGCGATGCGTATCCGCCGCTCTGCACGCCGGTGTTGAACGAGTCCAAGCCGCCGGCCGGTCGTCAGCCGTAACGGAAACTCGTCGTCGAGCGCTTCGACCGGCGGATCGTGATCGACCGACTGCAAACGGCGCGTGCGGCCGCGATCGGATCCTGCCAAAGGCGCTCGTGCAAGAATGAGTTCGCCCGGGTGCGTCTCGTCGTAGCACGGCCATTGAATGCCGTCGAGTTCCTCGAGCCGCGCGTAGCTCATGCCCGCGTGCCACGGCGAAAGCGAGCGGCACTCGTCCCAGATGGCCTCCGCGACGGCGTCGCCCCAGTCGTGCCCCAGACGGCGCGCGAGTTCGAACAGAATCGCGAGTCTTCGCGCGCTTCGCCCGGCGGTTCGAGGGCCTTGCGCACGCGCTGCACGCGCCGCTCGCTGTTCGTCACCGTGCCTTCGCTTTCGCACCAGCTCGACGCCGCCGGTAAGACGACGTCGGCCATTTCGCCGGTCTTCGTAAGAAAGATATCCTGTACGATCAGCGTTCGCAGGCCGCGCAGCAGCGCGATCGCTCGATGCTGATCGGCCTCCGACTGCGCCGGATTTTCACCGAGATGTAGAGCGTATCGAGTTCTCTGCGTTCGATGGCCTCGAACATCTGCGTGAGGTTCCATCCCGCCGTGGGCGGCAGCCAGCTGCTCCACGCGCGCTCGAACTTCTCTCGCACGTGCGCGATCGTCGACGAACTGTCCGCCGGGATAGCTGTCGGGTAATCGCGCCCATGTCGCCGCCGCCCTGCACGTTGTTTTGTCCGCGCAGCGGACAGACGCCCGATCCATAGCGGCCGACGTGACCGGTCAAGAGCGCAGAGGTTGATGAGCGCGCGGACGTTGTCGACCGCGTTGTGGTGCTCGGTGATGCCGAGCGTCCAGCAGAGTTGCGCGCTGGGCGCGCTCGCGTACGCGTGCGCCAGCTCCGCGATGCGCTCGCGCGGGACGCCGGTCGTCTTCTCCGCGTACTCGAGCGTGTAGGGCTCGTACGTGGGCGGCGTAGTGCTCGAAGCCGCTGGTCGCGCGTTCGATGAACGCGCGATTCTCCAGACCGGCGGCGAGAATCTCGCGCCCGACGGCGTTCGCCAGTGCAATGTCGGAACCGACGTCGAGCCCGAGCCATCCGTCCGCCCAGCGCGCCGAACTCGTCCGGCGCGGATCGACGACGTAGAGTTTCGCGCCGTTGTGGATGCCCTTGAGGACGTGATGAAAGTAGATCGGATGCGTTTCGCGCGCATTCGATCCCCAGAGGACGATGACGCCGGTGCGTTCAGCTTCTTCGTAGGAGCTGGTGCCGCCGCCCGCGCCGAAGACCGTCGTCAGACCGACGACGCTCGGAGCGTGTCACGTTCGGTTGCAGCTGTCGACGTTGTTGCTGCCGACGGCGACGCGTGCGAACTTCTGAGCCACGAAGTTCACTTCGTTGGTCGCCTTCGAACAGCTGAACATGCCGAAAGTGCGCGTCGCGTCGCGCTCGCGCGCGTCGTACAACGCCGCCGCGGCGCGATCGAGCGCCTCGTCCCACGTTGCCCGGCGCAGCGAGTCGCCGTCGCGCACCAGCGGATGCGTCAGCCGCCGGTATCGTTTCATGACGGACGGTTTCCGGACGAAGGCTGCGTTACCTCGCGCTGCCGCGACGGCGCCGCACGCCGCAGCACCAGCACGGCGATCGCCGCCAGCGCCGCGTATGCCGCGGCGATCGCAAACAGCGTCGCGTCGCCCCGCGAACCACGCGACGCCCAACGCCTTCGCCAAACCAAAATGTGCCGACCGATGCGAGCATCACGCCGACCAATGCCTTCATGGCATTCTCCGGTACGCGCGCGAACGGCTTGTGCAGGACGATCGCCGCCGCCGTAACCGCCGCGAATGCGGCCGCGGCGCCGGCTGCCGACCACGAGAGCGCGCGCGAGGCTCGCCGAGCCGAACGTGACCACGATGACGGCGACCTCGAGACCTTCGACGAAGACGCCTTGAAATGCGACCGCCAGACCGGCGCGCGCTTCGCCGTCGTGCAAACGCGCGATTTCGCGTTCGAAGACGGCGCGCTCGTCGCGCATTCGCAGGCGTCCGGCATACCGCAACACGGCTTTGCGCAGCCAGACGAATCCGAAGAGCGACGAGGAACGGTCCGGCGACCAGTTGGATCCTCTGCTAACGCCGAAGCGTTGGCCAGCAGCGGGCCGAAGAGCGCGATGATGACCGCCAGCGCGCCGCCGGCCAGCGCCGCACCGGTTAATGCGGCGCGCCAGCCCTGAGCGTATCCCACGGCGAGCACGATCGTGGCCGCTTCGACGCACTCCACCGCCGATGCCAGGAACGCCGTTCCGCCGAGAACCCAGCCGTGCATCATCACGTCATCCTACCCCGGCGCAGGCGGGTGCGCCAAATCGCAGGTCCTGCGAAGGAAGCGGAGCCTTCCTCACCGCACCTATCGAGCCCGGACATCCCGCAGGAGGAGCCTATCGTGGATCTTTCGTCGACGATCGTATACGCGGGCGGCGATTTCGTCCGCTACGACGAGGCCAAGGTCGGGCCTGCTCACGCACGGCCTCCAATACGGCACCGGATGTTTCGAAGGCATTCGCGGCTATTGGGCTCCGGACGAAGACGAACTCTTTCTGATTCTAGTGCGCGATCACTACGAGCGCCTGATCACCTCGGCAAAGATTCTGACGATGACGGTTCCGTACACGCGTCGACGAACTCATCGACATCACGCTCGAACTCTGCCGGCGCAACCACTTCGCGCACCGACGTCTACATCCGTCCCTTCATGTATAAAGCCGCCGAAGACATCGGCGTGCGCCTGCACGACGTGCCCGACGCATTCGCGATCGTGCCGGTTCCGTTCACCGCGTACCTCGACACGTCGCACAGGGCTTGAGCGTCTGCGTGAGTTCGTGGCGCCGCGCCGACGACACGATGGCGCCGCCGCGCGCCAAGATCACCGGACTCTACGTCAACTCGGCGCTGGCAAAAAGCGAAGCGGTCGAAAACGGCTACGACGAAGCGATTCTGCTCTCGCACGACGGTCACGTCGCCGAAGGTTCGGCGGAGAACGTCTTCCTCGTGCGCCGCGGCGTGCTCTACACGCCGGATCCGTCGCAGAACGTGCTCGAAGGCTGCACGCGCCGCGCGATCATGGACATCGCGCGCGACGAGTTCGGGCTGCAGGTCGTCGAGCGTTCGATCGATCGCGGCGAGCTCTACTCGTGCCGAGGAAGCGTTCTTCACCGGTACCGCCGCCGGCGTCGCGTACATCGCGGCGATCGACCGCCGCTCCGTCGGCGACGGCAACATCGGTCCGATCACCAAGAGTCTAGGCGAGTTCTACGGGCGCGTGGTGAGCGGCCGCGAGCCGCGCTACGAACACTGGATCACGCGCGCCTACGCGCCGTCGCAGTTGACCGTACCGCTCTCGCCGGCGCGCGCTTAGGGGCCGCCTCCGGCGCCTCCGACGAGCGAGCCCTCCGGCTGGCTCGCGCCGCTCCAATAGCGGACGTCGGGCGAGGTCGAGCCGGGTTCGCCGGAAATCGCGGGAAACGTCAGGCCGCTGGCTTTGCGCCAGCGCGCGAGCCGCACTTCGTCGGCGTATGCGATCCGTGAAATCGAGTGGATGAACGTGCGGCCGAGATCCTGCGAGGGCAGTGCGGTCGTCATCACCGCGATGACGTAGGGCGCGTCCGAAGCGTAGACGATGCCCGCGTCGTTGAGCGTATCGAAGAACGAGCCGGTTTTGTGAGCGATGGGCACGTCGTCGGGTAACGGCTCGGGAATGAGCGTGTTGTATTGGTCCTGCTCGAGGATCGAGATCATCTCGTTCGAGGACCACTCGTCGATGAGGCGCCGCTGCGCCATCAACGTGAGCAGCCGCACGAGATCGGACGGCGACGTGCGCAGTTCGCGGCGCACGCTCCAGCCGGTCGTCCGGATATCGTCGCGCAAATGCGTGCGCGCGAGGCCCAAGCCGGCCATCGAATGATTGATGTTGCGACGCCCGACGAGCCGGATCAGCATGTTCGTCGCGGTGTTGTCGCTGATGTCGATCATCTTCTCGAGCAACTCCGACACCGCGTACGACGTGCCGGCGGGCGCGTCGCAGAGTTCTCCCGATCCCCAGTCCTTGTCGGAAGTGCGCAGCACCACGCGCTTCTGCAAATCGAAGCGTCCGGTTTCGAGTTGACGGAAAACCTCGACCATCACCGGAATCTTGATCGTCGACGCGGCCGGCATGCTCGCGCTTGCATTGAGACCGGTGTGATATCCGGTGCTCAAATCGAAAACTTCGAGCGCGGCCGGCGCCGCAAGATGCGCGGCCAATTTTCCGGCTTCGCGATGAAGCTGTGCGAGCGGGGCGGGGAGGTCGGCGGAAGCGGGGGCGATCGTGGTGACGAGGGCGAGAACGGCAACCGCGGCAGCGGCTGCAACGTAACGCTGCATCCGAGCGCGATTGCCGTATCCGCAGCGACCTTCCTGCCGGGTTTGGGTTGCGCTCCGCCGAACGCGCGGCCAAATGACGGAACGCGATCTTCACGCCGGGCCGCCGAGGCGTTGGAGCGAGGAAATCGACGGCATTTGCTGGCTTCCTCGCTTGATCGACAAGACGCGTGCGGCGCTTGCCGGCACGCTCGGCGACTATCTCTTCGGGCAAAGTCCGATGGATCGCGCGCTGTTGCGAGCGCTTGGCTTGAGCCATCGTGAGTTCGCCGCCATCGTGCGCGCGGCGCCCAGCGACGATGCGGTGCTGCCGGCCGTCGTCGCGCGCGATCCGCAAGCGCGGTCGCGCGCGCGAGCGTGGAGCGCGGCGATGCCGGCGCGCAACCGGTTGTTCCTCTGGCTGCTCGACGTTGACGACGGCTATCGTGCGAGCGTGCTCGTCGCGCCGGTCAAATGCGGCGCGCGCGCGATATCGCGCACCGTGAAATGGTTGTGGCCATCGCGTGCGGCCGAATCGCCCGCCGACGCACCGGCGCGATGATTCCGCTGCGCCGCAATCCGTGGGGATGGGCGACCGACCGCCGTTTAACGCTGGCCATCAAGTTCGTCGGCCTGCTCGTGCTCGCATGGATCGCGTGCTCGTTCGTCTTCGGTTTCCTGGCGCGCATCCGGACCGTCGTGTACATGCTCATCGGCGCGATTTTTCTGGCGTACCTCATCTATCCCGCGGTGAGGCGCCTGCGTACGCGCATGCCGCTTGCGGCGGCGATCCTCGTGGTCTACGCCGCGATTCTGGCCGCAATCGTCGCGATCGGATGGTTCGTCGTCCCGCATCTCGCCGACGACGTCAGCGCGTTCGTGCAGCACTATCCCGAACTGCTCGGGCGCGTCAACAGCTTTCTCTACGATCCCAACGATCGGCTGACGTCGCATCTGCCGTTGTGGATGCGCGATGCGATCGCGCGCATTCCCGCCGAGGTCGCGCTTTGGGTGAAGACGCGCGGCGTCCAAAGTGCGGGCCACGCGGTGCTGCTGCTCGCGGGCGGATTTGCGGCGGTCGCGACGTTCGTCATCGTCCCGTTGATGACGGCCTATCTGCTGCTCGATCTCGAACATCTGCGCGACGGCTTTTCCAAGATGATTCCGCCGCGCCGCTGGCGCGCGACGCTGCACTTTCTCTCCGACGTCGACAAGGTGGTCGGCGGATTTATCCGCGGGCAGCTGCTCGTTGCGCTCTCGGTCGGCGTGCTCGTCGCCATTGCGCTGCTCGTCCTGCACGTCCGTTATGCCTTCTTCCTCGGAGCAATCGCGGCGATCGGCGATTTGGTGCCGTACGTCGGCGCAATCCTCGCGTTCTTGCCTGCATTTTCGATCGCATGGGCGGGTAACGGCATCGTCAACGCGCTGCTCGTCCTGGCCGCATTCGTCGTCATCTTCCAGGCCGAGGGACACTTGCTCGCGCCCAACATCGTCAGCAAAACCGTGCGCCTGAGCCCATTCATCGTGCTCGTCGCGCTGCTCGTGGGCGGGGATTTGGGCGGCATCTTCGGATTGCTCGTCGCGATTCCGGCCGCCGGAATACTGCGCGTCGTCGCGATGCGGGTTTTCGGCGTACCCCCCGAGAACGAGGCCGCGTGACGACGCTTGCGACGCCCCGCCGCGTGGATATCGTCGGCGTCCCGATGGATCTCGGCGCGAGCCGTCGCGGGGTCGACATGGGACCGTCCGCCGTGCGCTACGCGCGATTGCACGACAAACTGCAGCGCCTCGGGATCGAAACGATCGCCGATCACGGCAATCTCACCGTGCCGATTCGCGAAGCCGCATCGGCCGACGACGCGTCGGCAAAATATTTCGACGTCATTGCGAGCGTCTGCGAGCAACTCTCCGGCGTGGTCGAAGGCGCGGTGCGCGCCGGGGGTTTACCGGTGGTGCTCGGCGGCGATCATTCGATCGCGATGGGAACGCTGGCGGGGCTCGCGCGGGCCTACGAACGGCCTGCCGGCCTGGTATGGATAGACGCGCACGCCGACATCAACAGCCCGCAGAGTTCGTCGACCGGAAACGTGCACGGCATGCCGCTCTGGTTCGCGCTGAAAAACGGCATCGCGCTCGCGGGGCACACCGCCCAGATCGGACTTCGCGACGTCGATCCGGGAGAGAAGCAGATGCTGCGTGAGTTCGGCGTGAAAGCGTTCTCGATGAGCGACGTCGATAAGCTCGGAATGCCGCGCGTCATGGAAGAAGCGATTGCGATTGCGGGCGGCGGCGACCGGCCGATCCACGTCTCGTTCGACATGGACGGTATCGATCCGAGCGAGGCGCCCGGCACGGGCACGCCCGTCAAGGGCGGATTGAGCTATCGCGAAGCGCACCTCGTGATGGAGATGCTGCACGACAGCGGCCGTCTCGGGTCGATCGAAATGGTCGAGATCAATCCCATTCTCGACCGGCGCAATCAAACGGCGGCGCTGGCGGTCGGATTGATCTGTTCGGGCCTCGGGAAATCGATTCTCTAGGTTCCCTTCCCGAGCCGCTGACCGTCGTTTGTCTCGGCGCCGGCGGTCTCACGCGTGCCGGCGCACGTCGCGCGCTGGCGGAACGCGTGACCGCGGTCCATCCGGACGTGCTTGCGCTGAGCGAGATCGACGACGGCGACGCACTCTCGGTTGCGACGCAGTTCGGCTATCAGTGGGCGTATCGCGGCGGCCAGGCGCTCTTTTGGAACGCGCGTTTTGCCGCAGTGCGCATCGAAGAATCGTATTTGCCGGCGCCGCCGCTGCAAACGTTCGAGCGCCGCGGTCTTCTGCGCGTCGACGGACGTTGCGGCAAGCGGGAACTGACTTTGTTGACGACGCGCTTTGCATCGAATCGCGCGCGTGCCCGCGACCTGCGCCTCACGCGCAGCGTCATACGGGAGACGCGCGCGCCAAGCGTGTTATTGTTCATCGCGAATCCGTCGGTCGCTGGGAGCGCCGCGTTTCGCGATTTAGGGTTTACGGAAGCCGAAAGTTACGCTAAGGACGCACTGCTGATCGCGGCGCGTGGTTGCCCGTTGCGACCGTGCGGCGACCGTGCGAGCGCGGATGGACTCGCCGGCCAACTCGTCGCCCTGGTTACAGTTTAATCGTCGCTTGGCCTTGGCAGGCGATGCCGCCGCCGCAAACGGCGGGATCCCAGTTCGCATCGGCGAGCAGAGACTGAATGCGCGTTTCGGTTTGCGCGTCGACGTTCGGCTGGAACTCGACGGTTTTCGTGCGGCCGTCTTCGCCGACGATCACGACGAGCGTCACGTGAACGCCGAGCGAAGCGAGTTGGCGGCGCACGCTCGGATCGAGGATCGGATCGGGTTGCCGCGCACCGAAGGGTAAGTATCCGCCGGTGTCGCGGTCTACGGTGCTCGCAACGGCGCGTGCAGCGGGCGATGCCGTGGTCTGCGGGGCCGCCTCGCCGTCGGTCGTTCCGTTGCCGGCGCGTGGCGCCGCGGCGACGACGGGCGCCGTCGATTGACGGTAGGCGGTTGCGGGGGGCGGCGACGACACTTTGTGCGTCGCATGCGCTAGTTCCACGCGCGTCGTCTCCGAAATGACGCGCTCGGGGCTGCGGTTGGGCGCCGCGGCGCGCGGCTGCGGGCGGGGAGGCTCCCGGCGCTGGATCTCGATGTGCGCGACGTGCGTGAACGTGATCGTCTCGACCGGCGCCGCCGACGTCATCGTAAACGCGAGAGCCGGAATCAGCAACGCGGCTAGCAGGTGCACGCCGAACGAGGCGAGCAGCGCTCGTCCCATCGGGCCCCGTGAAGCGGCCGCGGTCAGCATCGGATTCTCCCCTTCGTTCCAACGAGCGGCCGGCCCCGCGCGTGACGGAGCCGGCCGTGGGGCCGTGTGAATCGAGGCGGATCGAGGCGGAACTAGTTTCGGAGAATCACGCGATTGACGACGAACGTGCCGTAGCTGTAGTAGCCGACCAGTGCGACGCTCTCGCCCGGATTGGGCGTAGCGCCCTCCGGATAGATGCGCGTTCCGTTCTTCAGATCGACGGTCTGGACGACGCCGTTACGGCGTTGTACGGTCAGCCGGTAGGGTGCGAAGTTCGTAACGACGCCCAACATCACGTGGTGCTTGTCGTATTTGGCGGCGTTCCAATCCGGTTGCCACGTCGTGTACGTCGGATAGCCATACATTTGCGCGAAGGCCGGAGCCGTCATCGAGAATGCTGCGAACAAGAATGCGAGCGCGATGCCCGCGGTGGAGAGATGGTTACGTTGCATCATGGCTGTGGGTTACCCGCACGGTTTCCCCAGCTAAACGAAAAGTACGATTAAAGCAGATTAGCGTTCGCTGAGATCTCCACCCCACGCATCCCAGTGCGGAACGCGCGTGCGCGCAAAGAGTTCGATGCGTTTTCGATTTCCGAGCAGGCGCTCGATGAGGACGCGAACGACGGCGGGTTTCTCGCTATGTGCGCCGCGCGGATGCAGCACCACCTGGCCCTGCGCGAAATCGTGCAGCGGGAAGGGCCGCCCCGACGGCATCGTCGTGGCGGCGAGCACCAATTCGACGGTCGGCTTGGTGAACGTCGGCGAAACTCCCTGGCCGCGAATGATTTCGCCGCGCGCATTCGTTTTCACCCAGACGTAGGCGACGCCGCGGTAATGCAGTCCCCAGCGCGCAATGAGGTCGAGCGCAAAATTCAAACGCGGACACGTTGCCCACAGAAAGAGCGCGGCGCGCTGCGCCATCATTGCCCGGACGGGCAGACGCGCGAGATCTTCCAGCGTCATGAGCGGATAGTGTTTCGCGGCGGCCGCATCTTTGATTTTACTTCCGTAATAGAACCACGGCGGATCGGCATAGACGACGTCGTACGGACCTGCCGGAAACGGCGGCAGTTTCTCGTGTTCGGGGGTGGGCGAACGGCGCGCCAGCCGGCGCAACTGCGCGCGATTCTTCGGAGAATACTGGTCGAGACGTTTTTTCACTAGCGTCCTTCCGGCAGCAACGCAATTGCGCCGGCGACCAGCGCGCCGCACACGGTCGCGGCAACGTTGACCGCATCGTTTTCGATCCATGCGGCGCCGCGCCGCAAGGCGGCCGGCGATCCGCACGAATGCGGATCGGTTTCGCAGGCGCAGTTGCAGCGCGCGCACCAGCGTTGCGCTTGCAGCGTAGCTCCCAATGCCGAATCGAACAGCGCGCCCGCGATTCCTCCGGCCGCTACCGCCCAGAAACCGGCGACGCCTGCCCACCGGGCGACGCCCGCAACGACGGCCGCGCCGGCGACGGTTGCGAGCGTTCCGGTAACGGTGACGCCGCCTGAAATTCCCGTTGCGACCGGGCGCAGCGTGACGATCGATCGGGGCGCGCCGCGCGCGAGCGTGCCGATCTCGGTTCCCCACGTGTCGGCGGCGGCCGCAGCAAAAGCGCCGGCGAATGCGGCGGCAAACGCCGCGCCGCCGCGCGTTGCGAGGAGCGCGCAAAGCGCCGCGATCCCGCCGTTGGCCAGCACTTGCCAGGCGTCGCGCGCGCCGTGTTTTCCTATCCCCGCGAGCGATGCTTTACGCTCGCGCCCAAGTCTGGAGAGAAGTGCCGAGGGGATGAAAAACGCAAAGAGTACCAGTGCCGCGTGCCAGCCGCCGGCGGCGAACACCGCCGTGCCGACGGCGAATGCCGCGACCGCGCCGCCCTTCGTCAGCGCGCGAGCGCGCCACGCGATCGCGGCGGCCGCGAATGCCAGCGCAGCGCCGGCGGCGGTTTGGATCACGAGCCCGGTGCGTAGTGCGCTTCGAGCGCTTCGACGAGCGCATCGGTCGTGTACGACGCCGCGACGACGTCGACGTTCATGCCGTGCGCGCGCGCGGCGTCTGCCGTAATCGGCCCGATGCACGCGACGGCTTTTCCGCGCGCGGCGGCGGCTGCCGCCGGCGCGTCTTCGAACTGCTCGACGTAGCCGCGTACGGTTCCGGCGCTGGTGAACGTGAGGACGTCGCAGCGGGCAACGTTGTCGCGGAAGTTCGGATCGCGCGTCGCGACGCTGCGATAGGCGGCGACGACGACCGGCTCCAGTCCGGCGTCGGCGAGCATTTGCGGGAGGATGTCGCGCGCTTCTTGCGCGCGATAAACGAGCACGCGATCGCCGGGCTGCGCGGCTTCGATGAGCGCGCGGGCGATCTCTTCGCCGACGAATTCCGCCGGCACGACGTCGGGCCGGACGCCGAGCCGGGCGAGCCGGGCGGCGGTCTTCGCTCCGATCGCGGCCACCTTCACCGCGCCGATGTAGCGTGCGTCGGCATCGAGCGACGCGAGCCGGTCGAAAAATGCATCCACGCCGTTGGCGGAGGTAAACACGATCCATGCGTACGAGGCGAGATCGTCGATGCAGCGGTGCGCCGCCGCCGGGTCGTCGGGCGGCTCGAGCACGACGGCCGGCGCCAGCACGGGCTCGGCGCCGCGCGCCGCCAGCGCCATCGCGAATTCTTCGCCTTGTGCGGCCGGCCGCGTGACGAGCACGCGTTTTCCGAAGAGCGGAAGCCGGTCGAACCACGCAACCTCGTCGCGCAAGCGCACGACGTCGCCGAAGACGGCAACGGCCGGCGCGCCGATTCCGGCGCGCTCGACGTCGGCGGCGATCGTCGCGAGCGTTCCGACGCAGGTGCGTTGCTCCGGTCGCGTTCCGTCTTGGACGACGGCGGCCGGGGTCGATTCCGGCAACCCGTGCGCGAGCAGTTTCGCGGTAATCTCGCCGAGGTTTCCCGCGGCCATGAGAAACACGAGCGTCGCGTGACGGTCGGCGAGCTTGTCCCAATCGAGGAGCGAACCCGGTTTCGACGGATCTTCACGGCCGCTCGCAACCGTGAATGCGGCGTTGTGCGCGCGGTGCGTGAGCGGAATGCCGGCATACGCCGGCGCCGCGAGCGCGGAACTGATGCCGGGTACGACGTCGAACGGAATTCCGGCGGCGCGCAGTGCCTGCGCTTCTTCGCCGCCGCGTCCAAAAACGAACGGATCGCCGCCCTTCAAGCGTACGACGTGCCGGCCTTTCGCCGCTTCCGCAATCATCAACGCCTCGATGTCCGTTTGCGGCATCGCCTGTGCGGCGCCGCGTTTGCCGACGTAGATGCGCGCGCAGCGCGAAGGCACGAGCGCCAGCACGGCGTTGCCGACGAGCGCGTCGTAGAGCAACACGTCGGCAGTTTCGAGCGCGCGCAGCGCGCGTAACGTCAGCAGGCCCGGATCGCCCGGGCCTGCGCCGACCAACGAGACGTGCGCGCCGGGTTTATTCATCGGCCGGCGGTGCGAGCGGCGCCAGTGCGGCGATGTGGGATGCCAAGTCGAGTTCGAAAAGTTCGTCGAGCACGCGCGCGTGCGAGAGCGCCTCGGCACGATCGACGGTCGCCTTCTCGCGAACTTTGACGATCACCGAATGCAGCAGTTTCGAAACGATCGTCGACGCCATGCCCGCCACCAGCAACCGTTCGCGTTCGGTGAGATCCGGGCACCGCGCGAACAAGCGTTCCAACTCGGCGGCGCGCACGGCTTCGGCCTTGCGCGTGAGCGTCTCGATGACGGGTACGGCAATGCGCGACCGATACCACGCGCCGAACGCGCCGGCGCACTCGGCGATGATCTCTTCGACGTCTGCAACCGCTTCGCGTCGCACGCTCAACTTGGCATCCACGACCGATTTCAATCCGTCGATGTCGACCAGCGATACGTTGGGAATCTCGGCGACGGCCGGATCGGCATCGCGCGGCACGGCGATGTCGACGATAAACAGCGATCGCTCCGGCCGGCGCGCCATCGCTGCGCCGACGCGCTCGACGTTCAGCACGAAATGCGACGCTCCGGTCGAGGCGACGACGAGATCGGCAGCGGCCAGCGCATCCACCAATCCGGGCATTTCCATCGCTTCGCCATAACCCGCTTCGGCGACGAGTTCGCGCGCGCGGGCGGCGGTGCGGTTGGCGACGACGACGCGCGCGGCGCCCTCTTGCCGCAGCCGCTTCACGGCCGTGCGTCCCATTTTCCCCGCGCCGATGACGACGATGGTCGCGCCCTCGAGCGTGCCGAGCCGCGCCTTCGCCGCTTCCACTGCCGCGGTCGCAATCGATCCTGATTCTTCGCCGATGCGCGTTTGAGCGCGTGCCGCTTTTCCGGCTTTCAGCGCTTCACGGAAAAGGCGGTGCAGCGACTGGCCGAGCGACTTCGCGTGCTGCGCTCGAACGTACGCGTCCTTGACTTGCCCGAGAATTTCAGCTTCGCCTACGAGCATCGAGTCGAGTCCCGTTGCGACGCGGAAAAGATGTTCGATCGCCTCGCCGCCGAGCAGCGTATACAGGTACGATTCGATGTCGTAGCCGGTGGTGCCGTGGCCGAAATTCGTTAAAAACGATTTGATCTGCGCGACGCCGGTTTCGTAGCCGTCGAGTTCGGCGTAGATTTCCAGGCGTCCGCAGGTCTGCAGCATCGCAGCTTCGCGGACCGCCTGATAATCGCGTAAGGCGACCAGCGCTTCGCTCATTCGCGACGACGGGAAGGCATGGCGTTCGCGCACTTCGACCGGCGCGGTATGGTGGGAGAGCCCAACGCAGACGATCGGCACGATTCAGACGTTCCCGCGAAGGCTCTCGGCGCTCTCGAACGAGAGGCGATGGGTGAGCACCGACATTTCGCCGGCGAGATCGATGTTGCGCACGATGACCGGTGCGCGTAAGTCGAGCGCGATCGGCGCGAAATTCAGCAGCGCGCGCATGCCGAGCCCGGCGAGCCGGCGAGCGATCGCTTGCGCCGCATCGGCGGGCACGGCAATCACTCCGATGTTGCAGCCGCTTGCCGGAAGCACGCGATCGAGATCGTCGACGCTATCCACGCGGAATGCCGTTCCACCGTTGCCCGATCACCGCGGGCGACTGATCGAAGATTGCGGCGACGCGAAAGCGTGCCTCGCGCGCGGTAATGAATGCCGCGAAGGCGTGCCCGAGATACCCGAAGCCGACGATCGCGATGCGCCAGTCATGCTCCAATCCTAGAACCCACGCGAGCTGCTCGGCAAGCGGATCGATCGCATAGCCGTGCCCGCGCCTTCCCAGCGGCCCGAGCGCGCAGAGGTCCTTGCGAATCTGCGTGCTGGCGATCGTGTGGCCGAGCAGTGCCGCCAGGCCGTGCGACGTGATCGTCGTTTTGCCCGCCTGCTGCGCTTGCCGGAGCGCGCGATGATAGGCGTAGAGACGAGGTATCGAGACTCCGACGAGCGACGTAAAGGGCGCGGAGGTCCGCGGTTCGGAACGCCGGACGGCTGGATCGATCACGATTTCGCCACCGCAGGCAGCCGCGAAAACGCTTCATCGGCGGCGGCGAGCGTTTGCTCGACGTGCCCCGTCGTGTGGGCGGTCGAAACGAATCCGGCTTCGAATTGGGACGGTGCGAGGTAAATGCCTTGGTCGAGCATCGCTCCAAAGTAGTTCGCGTACGACGCGGTATCCGACTTCAGCGCGCTCTCGAGATCGGTGACCGGCCCCTCGGTGAAGAAGGTCGAGAACATCGAGCCGGCGTGCGTCGAGTAATGCGGGATTCCGTGTTTGTTCATGATCTCGTGAAGGCCGTCCACGAGCAGTCGCGTGAGCACCTCGAGTCGCCCGAATAGGGTGGCGTCGTCGCGCACGACTTTCAGCGTGGCCGCGCCCGCGGCCATCGCAATGGGGTTTCCGGAAAGCGTTCCTGCCTGATACACGGGACCGTCGGGCGATAGGTACGCCATTACGGCCGCCCGCCCGCCGAAAGCGCCGACGGGAAGCCCGCCGCCGATGACCTTGCCGAGCGTCGTGAGATCGGGCGTGACGCCTTCGCGCTCGGCCACGCCGCCGCGTGCAACGCGAAAGCCGGTCATGACCTCGTCGAAAATCAACAGCGAACCCTGCTGCGTGCAAAGCTCGCGCAGCCGCTGCAGATAGCCCGGATGCGGCAGCACGAGACCCATGTTTCCGGGATACGGCTCGACGACCACGGCGGCGATCTCGTCCGGATGAGCGTCGAAGGCGCGTTCGACGGCGCTTGCATCGTTGAACGGAAGCACGATCGTATCGCGCGCCGTTCCTTCGGTAACGCCCGGCGAATTCGGAACGCCGTTGGTGAGCGCGCCCGATCCGGCCGCGATCAGAAACGCGTCGGCGTGACCGTGATAGCAGCCGGCGAACTTGACGATCTTCGGCCGGTGCGTATATCCGCGCGCGAGCCGGATCGCGCTCATCGTCGCTTCGGTACCGCTCGAGACGAAACGCAGGCGTTCGATCCAGGGAAGCATCGAGATGACGATCTCGGCGAGTTCGCTCTCGGCTTCCGTCGGCGTCCCGAACGACGTTCCGCGCGCCGCTGCCGCCGCGATGGCTTTGACGACCGCCGGATGCGCGTGCCCGAGCAACAGCGGCCCCCACGAAAGCACGTAATCGACGTATTCGTGGTCGTCGAGATCGTGCAGCATAGCACCCGCGCCGCTCTTCATGAAGACCGGCGTCAAACCAACCGCTTTGAAGGCGCGCACGGGCGAGTTTACGCCGCCGGCAACGACTCGCTTGGCGCGCGCAAATGCGGCAATCGAACGCTCGATACTCACCGCGCGAACGCCTTTTCGATGCGCGCCGCGTCCTGCGGCGTGTTGACGTTCGCGAAGTACTCGGAGGAAACGTCGACGAATCGCGTCGCGAGCCGCGCGAGCAGTGCGTGCATCGATTCGTCGCCGCGAGCGAAGAGCTCGCCCGCTTCGCGCAAGAGCGCAGCGCGTGCATAGATCGCGGCCAGCGGCTCGGCGTGGCCGCCGTGGCGCGGAACGACGGCTTCGTCGCCGGTGCGCCATGCGGCGTCGAGCGTACGGAACAGTGCCGGCCCGGCGCACGGTTCGTCGCCCGCGAGCACGGCGATGCGATCGTGGTCGAGCGCCTCGGCGGCCGACAGCAGCGCGCGCAGCGGACCTGCGCCCGGCCAACGGTCCTCAATCATCGGCAGGTCGAGTCGCTGCACGACTTGCGGCGAGAATTGTTTGCTGCCGCTGACGTACACGGGGAGGCCCAGTTCGAGCGCGTTGCGGCAGACCCGCTCCAGCATCGTCCGGCCGCCGATGGATCGTTCCAGTTTGCCGGGAAAGCGTGTTGCGCGGCCGCCCGCGAGCACGACGACGGCCGCGCGGCCAGCTCCGGTCACCGCGCGCGCTCGGCCATGCGTGCGGCATACTCTTTCGCGAAGTATGTGATGACGACGTCGGCGCCCGCGCGCACGAACGACACGAGCATTTCGTCGATTGCCTTGTCGCCGTCGATCCAGCCGTTTGCGGCCGCCGCTTTGATCATCGCGTACTCGCCGCTGACGTTGAAAACGGCGATCGGCACGTCGAATGCCTCGCGCGCCGCGCGCACGACGTCCAGGTAGGGTAGGCCCGGGCTTGACCATCACGAGATCGGCGCCCTCGTCGAGATCGAGCGCGATTTCGCGCAGAGCTTCGCGCGCGTTGGGCGGATCCATTTGGTAGGTGCGGCGGTCGCCGGATTGCGGTGCGCACGCGGCGGCTTCACGGAACGGCCCGTAGAACGCGGACGCGTACTTGGCGCTGTACGCCATGATGGCGACGCCGCTGTGACCGCGTTCGTCCAGCGCGCGGCGAATTGCTGCGACGCGGCCGTCCATCATGTCGGAAGGGGCGACGACGTCGACGCCGGCTTCGGCATACGTCACCGCGGTGCGCGCGAGCAGTTCGACCGTCGCATCGTTGTCGACGTCGCCGTCCGCACCGAGAATGCCGCAGTGTCCGTGATCGGTGTACTCGCAGTTGCAGAGGTCGGCGACGACGAGCATCTCGGGCAACGCGGATTTGATCGAACGCGCGGTCAGTTGGACGATGCCGCCGGGATCGTAGTTGCTCGTCGCGAGCGCATCCTTGTGCTCGGGAATGCCGAACAGCAGAACGCTGCGTATTCCGAGATCCCAGAGTTCGCGCGCCTCCGCGACCGCGCCGTCGCGCGTCAAACGCGAGATGCCGGGCATCGCGCTAATCGGCCCCGCGTCGCCGCCGCGTTGCACGACGAAGAGCGGAGCGACGAGTTGTTCGACGGCAACCCGATGCTCGCGAACCAGCGCGCGCACGACCTCGCTGCGGCGCAGGCGACGCGGACGAACGGCGATCACGGCGTGCCTTCGAGGCGCTCCCGGACGAGGGCGACGAAGGCGTCGACCGATGGCTCGGCGGCGACCGCGTCGGGCTCGTAGCCGGCCGACCGTGCCGCTTGGGCGGATGCCGGGCCCATCGCCAGCACCGCGGGCCGGTGCGCCGCACCGTGCAGGCGGGCAAGGTAGGGGGCGGCCGCCGCGACCGCGCCGCTGGAGGGGAAGAGGAGCATGTCGATGCTGCCTTCGGCGGGGTCGGGTCCGTCGTCCCCCGCCCGCAGCTCGATCACCTCGATACCCTCGGCGCGCAGCGCGTCGGCAATGCGGCTCGGGCGCGGCTGCGTCCGCGGCAACACCACGCGGGCGGCGCGCAGCGGCCCCAGTGCCGCCGCGACATCCGCTCCCAGCGCCGCAGCGACATCCGCTCCCAGTGCCTCGCCGGCCGCCACGCCGTCGCAGCGCCGGCGCATACGAAGCCGGCGAATGGGCGTGCCGTCGCCGGCGGCGTAGGCGGCGGTCACGTCGATCGCGCCGTCTTCGAGCCGCGCGTGGATGCCGATCGGCGCGCTGCAGCCGGCGCGCAACGCGCGCAGCGCCGCTCGTTCGCAGCTCACGCAAAGTTCCGCATCGGAATCGTTGACGGCTTCGCGCAAGCTCGCGTGCGAGATGATCGTCTTCGCGGCGCGTTTCGACGGCGAGCGCTCCTTGCGCGACCGCCGGCACGATCGTCTCGACGTCGAACGGCACGGTGTGCGTCGCTTGCAGGCGCAACCGGTTCAAACCGGCCATCGCCAGGACGATCGCGTCGTAGCGCCCCGTCGCGCAGTTTGCGCAAGCGCGTGTCGACGTTACCGCGAATCGTCTCGTAGGCAAGATCGGGCCGCAGCGCGGTCAACTGCTCGCGTCGCCGCGGGCTCGACGTCCCGACGATCGCGCCGGCCGGGAGCGCGTCGAACGACGCGTAGCGTTCGCTGCAGAACGCGTCGCGCGGATCTTCGCGTGCCGAGATCGCGGCGATGCGCATGTCCGCGGCGAGCTCGCTCGGCAGATCTTTGCACGAATGCACGGCGTAGTCGGCGCGGTCGTCGCGCAGCGCCGTCTCGAGTTCCGTGACGAAGACGTTCACGCTGCCGAGGCGATCGATCGAACGGTCGAGGCGCCGATCGCCGGTAGTGGTGACCGTGAGGATCGTGCTGGCGATTCCACGCTCCGCCAATCGAGCCGCCACCGCACGCGTCTGCGTCATCGCCAACGGGCTGGCGCGCGAGGCGCAGACGGCCGTCGCCGTCGCCGCACGCGCGGAGGAAACGTTCGCGCGCGCGGCGTCTTCAATTGCGTGCTGCATGGCGCCGGCGTCCATCGCTGCCAGTTCGCCGGCCGGTAATGCGGACAGCGCCCGCAGGACGTCGCGGCGCCGCTCCGGCGCGATCGCCGCTTTGACGGCGTCGCGCATCGTCGCTAGCGTCCGTACCGCGTCGCCGTATTCCGGACCGATCGAATCGGCGAGTTCCTTCGCAACGCGCTTGGAAAACGGTGGCGACGCTCCCGCAGAGTCGACGCTGATCGTGAGTTCGCCGCGGCGCACCGTCGCCGGCATGTGAAAGTCGCCGCGTTCAGGATGGCCCGCATCGCAGGCAATCGCACCCGCCTTCCGCGCGTCGCTCACGACGCACGCGTCGACCGCGTCGTCGCCCGTCGCCGCGATGACGAGTGCCGCACCGTCCACGTCGGTTGCGGTATACGCGCGCACCGCAACCCGATGCGGTAACGCCAACGCGTGCAAACGTTCGTCGGCAACGGCCTTCGCGACGACGAAAACGCGATAACCGGCGGCCGCGAGCGTCTCGGCTTTGCGCGCCGCAACCGGTCCGCCGCCGACGACGAGGGCGCGCCGGCCGTCCTGACGCAATGTGATGGGAAGCATAGAATGTTCGAATGACTTCCCCGTCCGCTGGCCAAAAACCGCCGCGAGTGGCCGGAGAGACGAAATCGGAAACGCCGGAGCGCCCCGCGCGCGCCGCGTTGGTCGGAGGAGCGGCGGCGGCGTTGATCACGCTGCCCGGTCTCGGCGTCGGCTCGCTCTGGGATAATAGCGAGACCGCATACGGCGAAGTCGCGCGGGAAATCCTCATCCATCACGACTGGATCGTGATGCACTTCAACTCCGTTCCGTATTTCGTGCAGCCGCCGCTCTATTTTTGGCTTGCGGCCGCATTTGCGTCGCTGCTGGGCGTGACGTCGTTCGCGCTGCGCCTGCCGTCGGCGCTCGCCACGGTGGCGCTCGCGGCCGCGACCGGATACGCCGTCGCTCGCCAAGCCGGAACGCGCGTCGGCGTGTATGCCAGCGTGATTCTTTCGAGTTGCCTGATGACGGCCGTGATCGGACGGCTCGCCATTATGGACGCGCTGCTCGATCTCGCGGTCGCGCTGACGATCTTCTGGTGGTTTCGAGGCCTCGAGACGGGCCGCGATCGCTACGTCGTCTACGGGTGGGTCGCGGCCGGGTTCGGGTTTTTGGCCAAGGGCCTCGTCGCACCGGTCGTCGCGCTGCTCGTCATCGTTCCGTTTGCGCTCTGGAACGAACGCAGCGAACCGGCGAACTTTCCGCCGGTGCGCTCGTGGCTGTGGGGCTTGGCGGCCTTCGCCGTCATCGTGGTGCCGTGGCCGGCCGCGCTGGCCGCACAATACAAACTCTTTCCGCTCGACCAGCTCTTCGGTCACTACACCATTGCGCGCTACACGGGCGTCATCGAGAACCAAGCCGGGCCGATCTGGTATTACATCCCGGTCGTGCTGCTCGGCTTTTTTCCGTGGAGCGCGTTCCTGCCGATGGCGGCGGTCTACGGGTATCGGCAGTTGCGCGCGATGCCGCAGGACCCGAAGCTCGCGCGTCTCGTCCGGCTGGCGGCCACGTGGATCGTCGTGCCGCTCGTTTTCTTCAGCTTCGCGCGCACGAAGCTTCCGAACTATCTCGCCTTGGAGTTCCCGGCGTTTGCGCTGCTGACGGCGCTCTATTTCGAAGGCGTCGTGCGGCGCGGCGGCACGCGTTCGGCCGTCATCTCGGCGTCGGCAGTCGCGCTCACGATCGGCGCACTGGCCTTTGCGATTGCGATGTTCATGCGCAGCAACGCGCTCGACCCGAAGGTCTCGCAAGTCGTTCCGGGACTCGTCGCCATGGGCGCCGTCATTTTTGCGGGTTCGCTGCTGACGGCGGTACTCGTCGCTCGCCCGGCCGGCGTTCGCGTCGCGCCCTACGCGCTCGCGGTGACCGCGCTGTTGGCGGTCGACGTGCTCGCGCTCGGCATCTTGCCGCACACCGAAGCCTACAAACCGATTCCCCGTCTCGCCGCAATCATCAATCGCGAGCGCCAGCCGTTCGACAACGTTGCGATTCAAAGCACGTCGGGAGGGAACGCGCTGCTATTCTACACGCGTCCCGACGTGGCCGTGCTCGCGCCGCCGCGCGGCGGCGATCCCGAAACCGGCGGCATCGATCCGCGCGTCGCCATCTGCGGCGCCCAACGCACGTGGGTCATCGCGCCGAAGAAACGTCCGGACTACGATCCGACCTATGGCCGGCACCGCCGTTTGATCGCGACGGATATGCGCGCCGCGCTGTTTTTATACGACGGCCCGTTGTGCGGAATATGACGCTACGGCTTATAGCCTGAGACTTGCGCTTCCGTGACGGCCGAGGCTTTGTTGTTGCCGAGCGAGCCGCGAATGTAGGTGATGACGTCGGCGACGTCGGCGTTGGAGAGGGTGCCTTTCCATGCCGGCATCTGCCCGTTGTACGTCGCGCCGTTGATGCTGATCGAGCCGTGCAATCCGTTGAGCACGATGCCGATGACTTTGTTCGGATCGCCGGTGACGGTCGGATTGTTGGCGAGCGGCGGGAACGCGCCGGGCAATCCTTGTCCCGTGGCGCCGTGACACGACGAACAGTTCGTTTGGAAAACCTTCGAACCGTTACCGGCACTGGCCGGCATCGCCGCTCCGCCGGACGCGGCGCCCGCTGAAGATGCGGCGCCGGTCGCACCCGCACCGGTGCTCGACGGCTCGCCCGTCATTGCGAGCACTTGCGCCTGCGTTGGCGAGGGCGGAGCCGCCGCCTGCTTCGCCATGACTTGCAGCTGCGCGAAGACCGAAAGTCCGACGATGACTAGCACCATAATCGTCGTCCCCCACAGGATGCCTTTGCGCGAACCGAAGGAGCGCGTGATGCTGCGATCGAGCCACGGAATGACCAATACGACGACGAGAAAGAGCGTCGGCACGATGATCGTCGCTATCAGTTCCATCGGCAAAGGAATCGGTCCGATTTTCAGTTCGGCCGGCACCAATCCGAGCAGGCCGAAGAGCGACAAGAAATACCACGCCGGATACGGGACGAACTGCGAGTTCGTCGGGTCGGCCTTTTGGTCTAAGAACGGCGGAAAGACGAGTGCGAGAAAGACGATCGACGATGAAGACGATGAACGAGACGGCCGCATCCATGAACATCTGATCCGGCCAGAAACGCCCGATCTTGAGTTTGCGCGGATCGTCGACGACCGGTCCAGCCGAACCGTTGTGGCGGAAGATCGCCAAGTGCGCGCCGACCAGCGCGACGAGTGCCGCCGGCATCAGCCACACGTGCAGGCCGAAGAAGCGGTTGATCGTCGCCGTGCCCATCGTTCCGCCGCCTTGCGCGATGTTCTGCACGAGCGGTCCTGCGATCGGCGCGAGCCCGGTGATGTTCAACGAGACTTGCGAAGCGAAATACGCGTCCATGTCCCACGGAAGCAGATATCCCGTGAGGCCGAGCACGAGCGTCACGAGCAGCAGCAGCACGCCGACCACCCATTGCAGTTCGCGCGGCGATTTGTACGCGCCCCAGATCAGCACTTGCAGCAGATGCAGAAAAACGAGCGCGATCATCGCCGATGCGCCCCAATAGTGCACCGACAACAGGAAGTGCGTCCACGGGTTGAGATAGATCGCGCGGGTCGATTCCCATGCCGTGTCGGCCGACGGCGCGTAGAAGAACGTGAGGAAGATGCCGGTGACGATCTGAACGATCATCGCGAACAGCGTCGCGCTTCCGAAGACGTACCAATAACTCGCTCCTCCGGGGACGTCCTCGGTGAGGAAGTCGCGGGTCATCGACACGAAGCCGGTGCGCTTGTCGAGCCAGTTGAGCATCGCTGTTCTTCCTTATCCCCTTACGCTTGGTACGAGACGATAATGCGGTTGGGCGTATTGGGCTGGTACTGAATCCAGGTTACGTCCGCGGTACCGGTCTGCTCTCGCAAAGGAAGCGGATCGAGTCCGCGCGGCGCCGGGCCGGCGACGTGCGTGCCGTCGAAATTATATTGCGATCCGTGGCACGGGCATAGGAACTTGTTGGCGGCCGCACTCCAGTTGAAGCGGCAGCCGAGATGCGGGCAGATCGGGCTGAAAACAACGAAGCCGAAGTTGACCGCCGGGTAATCGACCTTGCCGCCCGCGACCTTGTAGATGTCGGGGCGCGCCGCCTGAAACTTCGCTTCGTCGATTTTGATGCCCCAGACGTATTCGTCGGCTTCCTTGGTGGGAAGGTAGCCGTCTTTATATTTCAGCGTGAAGGTCATCTTCACGGGTTTGGACGTCGCCTCGGCGAGCGCGTCGAGCTCGGTCTTGGTCAGCGGCGACCAACTGCCTTTTCCCTCCGTGCCGGCGGGCAAGAGCGATCCGACGATCGGTACGGCCAGGACGATGCCGATGATTCCGCCGACCGTCATCGTCGCGTTCGCCATGAACGTGCGACGGCTCACCTCCAGCGGCGTTTCGGGCTGGTCGTAGGCACTCACGGCGTGGCGTCCGGCGCTGTGCGAAACGCCGGCGGCTCCTTCATTCGACAATCTCGTTCTCCCGGGCAGGAACGGTTGACCGCCCCTTTCTCAGGATTGTAAAGCGAACCTTTAGGCAATTGCTGCGAAAAAAGTCCCGTGCGCCAAACATCCGAAGCTCCCAAGCCTGGCGGGCGGTCACGAAAGTCGCACGTGCAACGCCGTACCGGGCGCCGGCAGCGGCGCGGCGAGGCCGCCTGGCCGCGCGTTACATTTTGTAACTGTGGAGTCCGGATATCCAGATGTTCACGCCGAGATAGCAGAAAATGATCGACGCGAATCCGATCATGCTGACCCAGTTCGTGCGCAAACCGCGCCACGCGTGCCGGGTGTGCAGATGCATGTATGCGAGGTAGATGATCCACGAGAAGAGCGCGGCCGTTTCTTTTGGATCCCACTGCCAATAGGCGCCCCACGCTTCTTTGGCCCACATCGCGCCGGTGATGATGCCGATCGAGATCAGCGGCAAACCGATCGCGACGGCGCGGTACACGATGGTGTCCAACTGCGCGAGACTCGGGAGCGCGTCGAGCCAGCCTCCGACGGAGCTGCCGGCGACGCTCTCGCCGGCGCCCGCGGCTGCGGTCGCAGGAACCATGCGGCTCTCTAACGCGCGCAGCGCGTAATACTTCAGCAGGTAGATGCCGGAAAAAACGAAGGCGACCAGGAACGCGGCGTACGACGAGACGACGAGCGGGACGTGGATCTTCGCCCAATACGATTGCAGCGACGGAACCGCCGGCATGGTGCCTTCGTTCCACGTCACGGCGTAGGCCAGAAAGACGGCGGCGATCGCGAGGACGAAACCGCCCGCAAACCACAGATCGTAACGGAACGCGAAGACGATGTAGATTGCGACCGCCATCGCCGCAAAGAGCGAAAGGGAACCGTACAGATTCAATAGCGGCCAGATGCCGGTGAGTTCGAAGCGCGCGATCAGCTGGGCAAACTGCGCGACGCAGCCGATGATCGCCAGCGGCATGCCGAACAGCCGCAGCCACTCCTGGCGTGAAAAAAAGAAACCGAGCAGACCGAGGGCTGCGAGCACGTAGCACCCGAGCGCCGTGACCATGAGCACCTCGTCGAGCGACATGTCCTTCTTTCTTGCGCGCGCAGCTAGTCTAGGTAGCCGGACGCCATTGCGGCCGGCCGGCCGCTCCGCCGTCCGGCGGTTGCTTCAACGCTACCACCAGCCGGCCGAACTCGTTCTCGAAAACGTCGTAACCCTTGACGGTCGTGGCGGCCATGCCGACGCGCGACCGGTTCGGCCCCGATTCGTCGACGCGCACGAAGAGGCGCGCCGGTAGAAAGTAAAACGAGACGATCAATCCGGCAAGCAGCACGAAGGCGCCGATTCCGACCAGCGGCACGCCCGGGTCGTAGCGATACTGAAAGCCGCTGTAGAGCACGTAGCGCTCCGGAATGACGCGCCATCCATTGCCCGCGTCGATCCACGTGCGCACCGGAACGAGTGCCTCGCCCAAGGAGTTTCCGTTCTGTTCGACGCCGAGAACGACGCCCGGCGCGTTCACGCGCGGATCGGCCGACGGCATGCCGCTTTGCCGGTCGACCGTCGGTACGAACCGCTCGTAGACGACGCTGCGGCCCGTTCCCGGAACGTCGAAGGCGTCGCCTTCGAGCAGCGTGCGGGGCGCGGCGCCCGGAACCGGGCGGCCCTCGTGCTCGACGCGGAAGCGCATCCCGAATCCGTAACTCGCTTGATAGTAGAGCGTGCCGTCCACGTCGATCGGATGATTCACGCGCACGGTCTCGGCGCGGGCGATGCCGTCCTTTCCGGTTACCGTCACGTGCGAAACGTAGTCGACCGGTTGGTACACCATTCCGCTTTTCGTCATGATCGGCTCGATTTTGTATTGGAACGAATCGAGACGCACGACGGCGTGCGTTTGCGGGATCTCGACCGCTTGGCCGGTCAGCACGGCGGTCTCGCCCGAGAAACCGCGCGCCCAGTACAGCGTGGTGCCGGCGGCGACGATCACGAACCCGAGATGCGCGACCAGAACGCCGCGGCGTGCCCAGTTGTGCCGGTCGGCAAAACTCCACTCGACGCCGTCGAAGAGGCGTTCGCGCACGTGCCAGCCGCGCGCCGAAAGCGCGGCCGCGACCTGCGCGCGCACCGCGCCTGCATCTCCTTCCGCGTCGAAGGTCGCGTTGAGCGGAATCTTGTCGATCTTCACCGCATGCAGCCGCGGAAGGCGCGCGGGAATCACGCGTTTGAACGTACAGACCGCCAGCGACAGCAGAATGAGTCCGATAATGCCCACGTACCACGGCGAGTGATAGACGTTGTCGAAGTTCAGGCGAAGGATGGCGCGGGCGATCGGCGCGGCGTAGGATGCAAAATATTGCGACGGATCCTTGCCCTGATCGACCACGACGCCGACCAGCGTGAGCAATCCCCACACGACGAAAAGGCAAACCGCGAACAGCACGTTGCCGAACGTGCGAACGAACCGACCGTAGAGATCTGAAGCGATCGTCACGAAGCCGCGCCGGCGCGCCGCCACGCGCGCTCGAGCGGTACGATGATCCAAATGGAGGCTTCGTACAGCACGTACATCGGCACGGCGAGCATCGCCATCGTCAACGGATTACCATCGGGTGCGGCGATGCCGCCGGCCACGAAGAAGCCGAAAATTGCGTGACGGCGGTAACGCATCAGCGTGGCAGCGCTGACGATTCCCAAGCGCGCGAGACCGATCAGCACGATCGGCGTTTGGAAGACGATTGCGAACAGCGCGAGCAGAATGATGACGAAGTTCAGCGTCGACGCGATGCCGAAGGTCGGCGTCGCGACCGCATCGGTGATGTGCAGCAGCGCCGCGATCACGCGCGGGATGACGACGAAATGGGCGAATGCGAGGCCGGCCAGCGCCAGCAGCAGCGACGGGAAGACGAAGGCGTATACCATGCGCCGCGTTCGCGGATGAATCGCCGGGACGACGAAAAGCCACAGTTGCAGGAGCAGGATCGGAAGCCCCAATACGATGCCGCCGACGATCGAGAGTTTGAACTCCGTGAAGATGACGTCGGCCGGTCCGAACGCGTGCAGTTGGATGCCGTGAAAATATTCGTCCATCATCCAGCGGATGATGAACTGCGACGGCCAGAAGATCAGCACCGCGATCGCCCCGACGGTTGCGATCGAGATCAAGAGACGGCTACGGAGCTCCCGCAGGTGCTCCGTAAACGGCATCTCTTTCTGATCCCACGGCGATTCCTCGCCGGCGCGCGCCGGGGGATTCTGCAGCAACACGTGTGAGGCGCGAATGCTAGGAGCTGAGCGTGCCCTTACCCGGCGTCGGCGGCGGCACGGCGTCGCCGGTCATCGATCCGGTTTCGACGTTGTTCATGAGATCGGCGTGCTGCTCGGCGTTGCGCCTGGCAGCTTCTTCGCGCGCGCGAATGGTGGCTTCGTCGGCCTCCATTTGTCCCATCACGAACTCTTTCTTCGCTTGGCCGGCGCTGCGGGCGAGTTTCGGCAGCTTGTCGGCGCCGAAGAGGAGCGCGGCGACGACCAGGATACCGATGATGATCGGTGCGTCGATGATCGCGAGCAGTGGGTGAATCGTCATCTCAAGAGTCTCCTTGTTGTGACCCTACTCGTCGAGCAGGGCGTCTGCGAGCCGCGCCAGTTCTTCCTTCGCCGCGCCGCCCGCCAGGGGCTCTAGCGCCGCTTTCGCGCGTTCCGCGAAGCGGGCGATGTGCGCCCGGGTTGCGGCCAGGCCGCCGTGGCGTTCGATTCCTCCGGCAATCGCCGGAATTCCGTCGTTGGCGCTCCCGTCGTAAAAACGACGGACCTCGGTCCGAAAGTTTCCGTTCCCCGTCGCCAGCGCCTCGATGAGCGGAATGGTGACCTTGCGCTCGGTCAAATCGTTACCGACCGGTTTGCCGAGCGAGCGTTCGTCCGCAACGAGGTCGAGCAGATCGTCCTTCATCTGAAACGCGATGCCGAAGGCCTCGCCGTACGCACGCAAGCCGTCGATCTCGCTCGAATCCCCGCCGCCCATGATTGCGCCGCATTCGGCCGATGCCGCAAACAGCGAAGCGGTCTTCTTGCGCGCGATTTCGACGTACGCGTCGGTTGTGAGGTCCAGATCGCCAAGCGCACGCAGCTGCAGTACTTCGCCGTCGCAGATGTCGGCCAGCGTCGCGGAGAGCACGTGCGGAACCGGATGCGGATAGTTCAGCGTGACGTTTTTGAAAATCCATGCGAAGAGATAGTCGCCCGCGAGAACGCTCACGCGGTTTCCGTAGTCGACGGCCGTCGCATTCACGCCGCGCCGCGTGGACGCATTGTCGACGACGTCGTCGTGAATCAGCGTCGCGACGTGGATCAGCTCCATGTAGGCCGCGAGATGAAGATGATCGAGGGCATTTCCGCCGCAGGCGTCGACCGCGAGCAGCGTCACGCGCGGCCGCAGCCGCTTTCCTCCCGCGGCCAGCATTCGGCGCACCGCCTCGGTAATCAGCGGGTTGTCGGTCGAGAACGTCGAGGCGAAGAACGACTCGACGGTCGCGCGCAAGTCGCTTACGGCGTCGCGCACGGTGAGGTTTCCTTGCTTCCGTAGTGAATCGCGATAGCGCCGCCCATGAGTGCGACGTACGCCGCATCGGCGAATCCGGCCCGCGCGAAGCGCTCGCGCAGTTCGACCGCGTTGGGATGGTGCGTAAGCGAACTCGGCAGGTATGAATACGCGCGGCGCGATCCGCCGACGTAACTGCCGACCACCGGAACGATGCCGTAGAAGTAGACGTCGAACATGCGCTTCCAGAGTTTGTTCGGCGCCTTGCTGACGTCGAGGTTGACGAACCGTGCACCCGGGCGAAGCACGCGCAGAACTTCGCGGAGCACCGCATCGATGTCGACCACGTTGCGCAGGCTGAATCCCATCGTCGCGCCGTCGAAACTCGCATCCGGAAAGGGAAGTGCGATCGCGTCGGCCTCGACGAACGTCGCCGAACCCCGCGCCTGACGGGAGGCGCGTTCCTTCGCGCGTTCGAGCATCGGCGCGCAGAAGTCGGCACCGGTGACGTTGAGGCTCGGATCTACCCGCAGAAGATGAAAGACGAGATCGCCGGTACCGCAGCAGAGATCGAGAATGCTCCCGCCGGCCGGCGGCGCCAGCAGGGTAATGGCGCGCCTTCGCCAGCGTTCGTCGAAGCCGGCGGTTAGGACGCGGTTGGCGGTATCGTAGCGCGGGGCGATCTGCGCGAACATCTCGCGCACGAACGCTCCCTTGTCGCCGCTCGGCTCCTCGCCGATCGGGGTGGAACTCACGGTCCCCGTGCTTTCCAGCGCCCCAAGGGCTCTCCTGGCGCACCCCTTGCCGGCCGCAGCGACGGTCGGGATTGCACGCCCGATGATTCGACCGGCCACCAGCGGCGAGGTTGCGGCGGCCGTCCGCAGCGCGCGCCGGGTCGACGTGCTTGCCTACACCCTGCAGCACGGTCCGCTGCTCGACGCCCTCGAGTCGGTCGCGTTACGCGGCGCGGCCGTGCGCGTCCGCCTGGAAGGCGCGCCGTTCGGCACCACCGCCGGCAGCTTCGCCCGATACAACCGCGCCATCGTCCGCGAACTGCGGCGGTGCGGCGCCGACGCGCGCCTCGCTCGCGCGACGCCCGCCGCGCGCGACGAGCCGCCGGTGCACGCCAAAGCGCTCGTTGCCGACGGTCAACTCTTTCTCGACGATCGTAACTGGGGAAAGAACGACTTCATCGTTGCCGATTCCGATCCGAACGCCGCGGCAGAAGTTGCCGGCGCGATCGGGGGCGGCATGCCGCGCGACTCCAGCGGCGCACCGTTTGCACTCTCGAAGTCGGGCGCGTTACGGCGCGAAGCCGAGTTGCTGCGCGCCGCGCGAACCGGCGACGCCGTCGTTGTCGAAAGCGAATCCTTCGGCGCCGGTAATCCCGTCTACGCGGCGCTCGACGAGCTCGCGCGTAAGGGCGGCAAACCGCGGCTGCTCGTGTCGGCACGTGAGGCTCGGGGCGCCTCCGAGCACGGCGCGCTGGCGAAACTCGCGCGCGACGGCGCCGTCGTGCGGGTCACGAGCGCGACGGAAAAGTTCGCACTCGCCGGCGCGAACGCGTGGCTTGGTTCGGCGAATGCATCGTTGGCGTTCGGCAAGTTCGATATGCTCGATTGGGGTGTCTGCACGAACGATGCCGCGACCGTCGCCGCTGCCCGGGCGCGCGTCGAAGGCCGCTGGTCGGCCGCTAAACCGCTTTCGCCCTGATGCGCCGGCGCGACGGGAGCCTGCGCCTTCGCTAGTTCGCGGGGCGCGCGACGTGCCAGTGGCCGCCGGCGAAGGCAATGCCGTCGCCGTTGTTTTGATCGGCGCCCGAATCGCCCGCGAACGTATAGAGTGGATGGTTCCTATAGTCCCACTGCTCGCCGGTTCCGTCGGCACGCGTGACGACCGTGAAGTCGCCTTGCGCTTGTGCACCCGCGTTCGGCACGAGCGCAATCCATGTGTTGAGGCAGCCTCCGGTGCATTTGCTGCCCGTCGGCGTATCGACGTCAAGAAAGTAGAGCGTACGATTACTTGTCGAGGCCACGAACGCGGGGCTCCCCGCGACGCTTTGTTTTATCGGAACGTTCGACTGCGGGGCCGCCGTCGGCGGAACTCCGCCGTAACCGCCGCCGGCCGCTCCTCCACCGCTGCCCCCGCCGCACGCGCTCAGCGTTACGATAGCGAGCATCGTTCCAAGATGTTTAACGAACATGTTTCGCGTTTGTCCTTCTCGGAGCAGAAAGAGCTCCGCCGGTAAACACGATACGCGGCATGCGTGAAAGAAGTCTAAACGTTTCGATTCAGAGTTTTCTTACGTTTCGCGTTCAGCCGGCTTGCAAATCGAAGAGTCGTTCCGCGTTGCGATCGGTGATTGCTGCAATCTCCGCGACGCCGGTTTCCAACACTTCGGCAACCTTGGCAGCGACGTGCGTAACGAAGGCAGGCTCGTTGCGCTTGCCGCGCATCGGCACCGGCGCGAGATACGGACAGTCGGTTTCGAGGACGATCCATTCCGCGCCGGTCGAGCGCACCGCGTCTCGCAATCCGTGCGCGTTGGCGAACGTCACGACGCCGCCGATTCCCAAGAGCAAACCGAACTCGCCCGTCAATCGCCGTGCCTCATCGGCCGTTCCCGTGAAGCAGTGAACGACGCCGCGCATTTCTGGAGCAAACTCGTCTTCCAGAGCCGCGCAAAAATCCTCGAACGCATCGCGCTGATGAAAAACGACCGGCAGCTGCCGTTCGCGCGCGAGCCGGATCTGCGCGCGCAGCACCGCGGCCTGCGCGTCGCGCGGACTGTGATCGTAATAGTAATCGAGGCCCGTCTCGCCGATCGCGACCACGACCTTGCGGTCGAGCAGCGGCGCAAATGCGCTCGCGAGGTCCGCGGGCGCATCCTTCGCTTCGTGCGGATGGATGCCGGCCGTCGCGCGCAAACCGAAGCGCTCCGCGGCTGCAATCGCACGCGCGCTGTCGGCGATATCGCAGCCGACGGTCACCAGGCGCCTTACCCCGGCGGCGGTCGCACGCGCGATCGTTTCGGCGCGGTCGGCGTCGAACGCTGCGTCGTGGACGTGGCAGTGCGTATCGGTCACGTCGTCGCGGCGAGTTCTATGCGCGGGAAAAGCGCGCTGCCGGTAGCAATCCGGGTTCCGGGTTCGAGGCCGCCCCACGCTCGCAGAGCGGTCGACCAGTCGTCGTTCGGATTTCCGGCGGCTCCCAAACGGCGCCACATTTCTTCCATGCGCTCGGGCATCACCGGATGCAGCAGCATGGCCAGCCAGCGTAACCCTTCGCAGAGGTCGTAAAGCAGGGCGTCGAGTTCGTCGTCGCGGCCTTCCTTGGCGAGCGTCCACGGCTTGCGTTCGTCGATCGCCCGGTTGAGCGCGGTGACGAGTTCCCACGCCGCCTCGAGCGCTTCGCGAAAACGCAGGTCCAAAATGCGCTCGCGCACGAGCCCCGGCAAGCCGGCGAACCGCCGCGCAAGATCGCTATCGCCGCTGCGCTGAGGAACGATGCCGTCGCGATACTTCTGCATCATCGAAGCGGTGCGATGGAGCAGATTGCCGAGATCGTTGCCGAGATCGCTGTTGCGGCGTTGTGCGATCTTCTCTTCGGAATACGAGAAGTCGCTGCCGAACGGCGCTTCCCGCAGCAGAAAATAGCGCAGCGAATCCGCGCCGAAACGTTCGGCCAGCGCGAACGGATCGACCGCGTTGCCGAGACTCTTTCCCATCTTTTGGCCGTCGACGGTAATCCAGCCGTGCGCGAAAACCAGTTCCGGCGCCGCTTCGCCGATCGACCACAGCATTGCCGGCCAGACGATCGTGTGAAAACGCGCGATCTCTTTACCGATCAGTTGCGTTTGCGCGGGCCAGTAGCGCGCGAACTGAGTTGCGTCGGTCGACCATCCGATCGCCGAGATGTAGTTGAGCAGCGCGTCGAACCACACGTAGACGACGCCGCCGCCGCCCGGTATCGGAATTCCCCACGCTAAGTTGGTCCGCGTAATCGAGAGATCGTCGAGCCCTTCTTCGAGCAGCGACATCATCTCGTTGTAAACGCTCTTCGGACGCACCCACTGTGGATTCGTGCGAAAGTGCTCGATCAGCCGGTCGCGATACTTCGAAAGCCGAAAAAACCAGTCTTCTTCCGAGATTCTTACCACCTCGCGCCCGCAGGTCGGGCAGCGGCCGCCGACGAGCTTCGACTCCGGCCAGAACGTCTCGTCGGAGACGCAGTACCAGCCTTCGTAGGTTCCGAGATAGACGTCGCCGTTCTCGCGCATGCGTTCGAAGACGGCCTGCACGACGCGCTCGTGGCGCGGCTCCGTCGTTCGAATGAAGTCGTCGTTAGCGATGTGGTATGCAGCGAAAAGCGCTTTCCAGCGCGGCACCAAATCGTCGCACCACTCCTGCGGCGTCTTGCCCGCGGCGGCAGCGGCGTTGGCGACTTTCTGACCGTGTTCGTCGGTGCCGGTCAGAAAGCGTGCGGGACCGCTGGTTCGAGCCGTGCGCGCCAACACGTCGGCGACGATTGTCGTATAGGCGTGCCCGATGTGCGGTTCGCCGCTGATGTAATAGATCGGCGTGGTGACGTAATAGGCCCGGGTCATGGCCGTCGGCTTTCGGTGGATTCCTCGCGGCCCTTTCCGGATTTGCGCTCGGTGACGCGGGCGTAGAGTTCCGGCCGGCTCCCGAAGCCCGCGCGAGCAAGCGTTTTGGCGATGTCGCCGGCACGCCGGTTCTGCGCGAGCAGGGCGTCGATTGCGGCATCCGCGTCGAGGCCGGTTTCCGCGCGCTCGGCGCGATAGGGCGCAATTGCGAAGGCGATTTCACCGCGAACCGGATCCGCGAGTTGCGCGGCCACTTCGTCGGGCCGCCCGAGCGCGTGCTGTTCGTGCAGCTTCGTATATTCGCGCACGAGGAAGACGCGGGCGTCGGGCGCCACGGCCGCCAGGTCGCTCAGCGTTGCGCGAATTCGCTGCGGCGATTCGAACCAGACGCAGGTCGCGCTCTCGTCGAGTGCGTCGGCGAGCGCCTCCCGCCGCGCGCGCGTGGTGCGCGGAGGGAATCCTTCGAAACGGAAGCGCCGCAGCGGAAAGCCCGAAAGGGCCGCGACGCCGAACGCGGCGGTAGGACCGGGCAGCACTTCCACGGCAACGCCGGCCGCGCGCGCCGCCGTAACGAGCTCGGCCCCCGGGTCCGAGATGCCGGGCATGCCGGCGTCGCAGGTCACGGCGACCAGCCCGGAGCGGGCCGCCTCGAGTATCCGGCCGGTCATTGCGGCTGCGTTCTGCTCGCGATAGCCGATCAGTTGGCGGCCCGCAATCCCAAGCGCCGCCAGCAGCCGGCGCGCCACGCGCGTATCTTCGGCGACGATCGCATCGGCTTCGCGTAAGACGTCCAGCGCGCGCAGCGTTACGTCGCGCAGATTTCCCAACGGCGTCGGCACGAGAACCAGCGGCATCCGCGGGGCTTCGACACGGGTTTGCCTGCGCCGCCTGGAAGACTCCGCAAATGAAGATTAACGTCGAGCGCATCCCGCCCCACAGCCATGTCGACCTCTACGTTTCACCCTCATGCCCGTACTGCCGCGCCGCGATCGCGCACTACGATGCCGCCGGCACGGATTACGTCGTGCACGACGCGCAGAACGACGCGGCCGCGCGGCGCACGATGTTCGGCTATACCAACGGCGACCCGACCGTGCCGGCAATCGTCGTCGACGGAGCGTACGTTCAGTCCGGCTGGGGCTCGCCGCCGCGCGGTTGAACCGTTCACTGAGCGCACGGTCCGTGCGTGATGAAGGGAATGGCAGCCGCGGCTGCGCACTCGAGGTTCCTTAGGCTACTCCCTCTGATGAACGTGGAGGCTTTTGCATGAACGCGAGCGACACCGCTGCAGCCGGCTTGGCGAGCGGTATCATCCTCTTTGCCGTAATCGTCGGGTGCGCGATTACGGTCTTCTACGTCTGGGTTTTCTGGCGCGTCTTCGCCAAAACCGGAATGAACGGCGCCCTCGGTTTGATCTGCCTGATCCCGATCGGACCGCTGATCTGCATGTTGATTCTGGCTTTCACGCGTTGGCCGCTCGAGGACGCACTGGCCGCGCACGGCGGCAGCATGCCGCAATCCCCGTACACGCCGCCTTCGCCGCCGCCGCCCCCGCCTCCGCAGTTGGGATCGCAGCCGCCGGGCAGCACGATTACGCCGACTTAGCCTTCCTCAGAGCGCACGGCGGCAATCCAGCGTTCGACGTCGGACGCCTGCGACGGCAGCGCCGCCGATAAGTTTTCGGCGCTGCCCGTCGTGACCGCGACGTCGTCTTCAATGCGCACGCCGATGCCGCGAAAGCGCTCCGGCACGGTGGCGTCGTCGGGCTGGAGGTAAATGCCCGGTTCGACGGTGAGCACCATGCCCGGTCGAAGCGTTCCGTAACGGTACGCCTCCGCGCGTGCGCGGGCGCAATCGTGCACGTCGATGCCGAGCATATGGCTGACGTTGTGCAGCGTATAGCGGCGGAAGAACTCGTTGGACGGATCGAGCGCTTCGTCGAGCGAGACGTTGAGGATGCCGAGATCGATGAGCCCTTCGGCCAGCACCCGCATCGCGCGCCGGTTCGGTTCGAGAAAATCGTTACCCGCAACGGCGGCCGCGATTCCCTCGCGTTGCGCCTGCCACACGAGGTCGTACACGGCGCGCTGCTCGGGCGAAAACGTTCCGGAAACCGGAAGCGTGCGCGTGACGTCGGCCGTGTAGAGCGAGTTCCGCTCGACCCCGGCGTCGAGAAGCAACAAGCCGTCGCCCGCGAGGGTCCCGTCGTTGCGCGTCCAGTGCAGCGTGCACGCGTGCTCGCCGGAAGCGGCGATCGTCAAGTAGCCGACGTCGTTGGCGTCGATACGGGCGCGGCTGGAAAACGCCGCCTCGATTTCTCGTTCGCTCGCGCCCGGTTTCATCACGCGGATAACCGCTTCGAAGCCGGTTTTGGTGAGCGCGCAGGCGGCTCGCAGCTCGTCGAGTTCGTAGTCGTCTTTCACCAAGCGCATCTCGGCGAGGTGGGTTGCGAGCTCGGCATCGCGGCCGGCTTGCGCCAACGCCGCGTCGACCGCGTCGTCGGCGTTGCGCACCAGCGCGTGCGCCGCCGTGGTTGCCGCGACGGCTCCGAGATACGCAGCGCGATCGCGCAGCGGACGGCACTCGTCGACGCCGTAGTACGCGGCGCTCTCTTCTACGCCGCGATGACGTCCGACCCAAAGTTCTCCGACCGCGCGGTCGGTAAAAAACGCTCGCGTGCCGCGATTGTGTTCGCGTACGAACAGCACCGTCCGGTGACCCGCGCCCTGCGGTTCGAGAACGAGCAGCGCGTCGGGTTCGCCGTCACCCATGAGGTACGCAAAATCGCTGCTGGGACGAAAGCGGAAATACGTGTCGTTCGCGCGCACGCGCTCCCGCCCGCAGGGAATCAGGACGTACGCGCCGCGATACGCGTGCGAGAGCGCCGCCCGGCGCGCTCGATGACGCTCGAGCTGCGGATGCGGACGCAGATCCGGGGAACGATCGAGCCAGCCGCCGGCCATGAACGCCTCGAGGGCGGCGGGCGTTTCGGAGTCGTGGCCGGTCCGCTGCGGCGCGGACGGTTCGGCAATACCTTCGCTCGACATGATGCCTGCAGCTTCGCGCCCAGTAGAAGCCGCTCCGCTCGCGCGAGGAACCGGCAGCGGGCGGCGAGGCGATGGTCGAAACGCCTGGCGATGAGCGACTTGAAGATCGAGGTGCGGGCGAACGATACGCTCGCCAACGAACGAACGTTTCTCGCCTACGCGCGCACGGCGCTGGCGTTCATCGCGTTCGGCTTCGTCATCGCCCGCTTTGCATTGTTCGCGCGCGAGTTGTCGGTGCTGGTGCACTCGAGCCACGGCAGCGAGACCATCTCGATGGCGTTCGGAACCGGGATGGCGGTCTTCGGCATCGCCATTGCGATCTTGGGCGCGTGGCGTTATGCCGTGACCGATCGCGGATTGCGCCGGGGCGTCGTCGAGCGGCTCTCGGTCACGGGCGGCTACGTGCTCGCGCTCGTCATCGCGGCCATCGGCGTCGTCGTAGCGATCGCGCTGCTGGGGTATCGCTAAGAGCCTACGTCCAAGCCGAAATCGAGTGCCGGAGCGCTGTGCGTGAGCCAGCCGGCACTGACGACGTTCACACCGCTGTGCGCGATGGCAACGATCGTGTCGGGCGTGACGCCGCCGCTGGCTTCGGTAAGCACGCGTCCGCCGACGAGCCGTACCGCGTGGCCGAGTTGTTCGGGCGTCATGTTGTCGAGCAGAACCGCATCGATCGGTTCGTCGAGTGCCTCGCGCAGCTGTTCGAGCGTATCCACTTCGACCTCCACCTTCACGGTGTGTCCCACGCGCGCGCGCACCGCCGCCACCGCGGCGTGAATCGATCCGGCGATCGCCAAGTGATTGTCTTTGACGAGCACCGCGTCGTCCAAGCCGAACCGGTGGTTGTCGCCGCCGCCGCAGCGCACGGCGTATTTCTCGAGCGCGCGCAAGCCGGGGGTCGTTTTGCGCGTGTCGGCCACGCGAGTGCGCGTGCCGGCGAGGAGGTCGACGAGCGCGCGGGTCGCGGTTGCAATTCCCGAGAGCCGGCAGAGAAAATTGAGCACGGTACGTTCGCCGGTGAGAATCGTTCGCGCGCGGCCACGAATTTCCGCGACGGATTCGCCGGCCGCGACCGCGTCGCCGTCGGCGGCTGCCGGAACGCACTCGACGGCATCGTCGAGCAAGCGAAATGCGAGGAACGCCGGTTCGAGGCCGGCGACGACGCCCGCCTTGCGCGCGACGATGCGCGCGCGTGCCTGCGTGTTGCCGGGCACGATCGCGTCGGTCGTCAAATCGCCGCCGCGGCCGATATCCTCGAGCAGCGCGGCGCGCACGAGCGGTTCGACGGCGAAGCGAACGAGTTCAGACAACGCCGGCAAACCGGGTGAACGAGCGTTTTGCAAGCGCCTCGTCGGCTTCGGCGAAGTCGCTGCGAAAGTGGCTGCCGCGGCTCTCGTGGCGCGCCAGCGCTGCTTCGGCGACGAGCCGTCCGACGACGAGCAGATTGCGCAGATCGCCTTCCGCGCCGGCGAACGTTTCCTCGAGTTCGCGAATGCGCGCGAGCGCTTCGCGCAGGGCGCGTTCGTGGCGGACGAGCCCGACGTTGGTGTACATCACGTTGCGCAGGTCGCTGATCGCTTGCGCGGCGCCGCCGGAAGCGCCTGCAGGCGCGTCGTAGGCGAATCGTTTCGGTCGAACGCGCGCCTCGGCATTGGCGACGTCGGACGCGACGCGCGATCCGTAGACGAGCGCCTCGAGCAGCGAATTGCTCGCGAGGCGGTTGGCGCCGTGCACGCCGGTTGCGCTCGTCTCGCCGCACGCCCACAAACGTGAAAGCGTGGTGCGTCCCCACTCGTCCACCGCGACGCCGCCCATGTGATAGTGTGCCGCCGGAGCGACCGGAATGTTCTGCACGCGCGGATCGATGCCGGCCGACATGCAAAATCCGAAGACCGTCGGAAACTCGTGGGGAAAGCGCGCGCCGATAGCGTCGCGCGCATCGAGACCGACGGTGCGCCCGCGCTGCATTTGCTCGAAGATTGCGCGCGCAACGACGTCGCGCGGAGCCAGTTCGGCGTCCGGATGAACGTCGGTCATGAACCGTTCGCCGAGATCGTTGACGAGCATCGCACCTTCGCCGCGCACCGCCTCGGTGACGAGCGGCATTGGATCGCGTCCGATTGCCAGCGCCGTCGGATGGAACTGCACGAACTCCATGTCGGCGAGCAGCGCGCCGGCTCGCGCCGCCATCGCGATGCCGTCACCGGTCGCCTGCACCGGATTGGTCGTATAGCGGTAGAGGCGGCCGATGCCGCCGGTCGCAAGCACCACCGCACCGGCGCTGAATGCGACGGTCGAACCCGATCGCGTCGTCGCGGCCGTAGACGCCGAGCACGGCATCGTCTTCTACGATGAGATCGAGCGCGGTCACATTCTCGACAATCGTCGATCGACGGCTGCGCTTCGACGGCTTCGATCAGCGTGCGTGAGAATGTCGTGGCCGGTGGCGTCGCCGCCCGCCTTGACGATGCGGCGGCGCTGGTGCGCCGCTTCGCGCCCGAGCGCGAGTTCGCCGGCATCGTCTGCGATCGAATGCCGCGCCGAGTTCGAGCAATTCTTCGATCCGCGCCGGCGCGTCGTCCGTGAGAATTTCGACGATCGTCTCGTCGCTGATGCCGGCGCCGGCACGTTGCGTGTCGATCGCGTGCAGCGTCGGCGAATCGTCCTTGCCCATCGCCGCCGCGATGCCGCCCTGCGCCCAATCGGTGGCCGCGCCGATTCCGAGCCGCGTCTTGCACAGCACGGTCACGCGCATCGGTACCAGTTTCAGCGCGGCCATCAGACCGGCGATGCCGGCGCCGACGACGATCGCGTCGCTGTGACGTCTTCCATCAATCGAAGGACTAGTCGCGCGGCTGCAGGCTGAAGCTCGAGCATGCGCTCGACCGATCGGCGCGCGCGTTCGGCAACCTCCGGCGCGATCGGTCACTTCGTACTCCATCGCTTCGAGCGAATGCAGCATCTTCGGCAGCGTGTTGCGTTTCATGTGCGGACAGAGATTGCACGGCCGCACGAACTCGACGTTCGGATAGCGCGCCGCGACGTTGTCGGCCATCGAACACTCGGTCATCAGCAGCACGCGCGATGCGCTGCTCGGCTCTGCGATGCCGCGTTCAGCGTGCCGACGTACTCGATCATGCCTTGCGTCGAGCCGATGTAGTCGGCTTCGGCGAGCACGTCGGGCGGACATTCGGGATGCGCGATCACGATCAAGCCGCGGATCGTCTTCGGCGAAAGCGGCGGATGTCGTCGCCGGTGAAGCGCTCGTGCACTTCGCAGTGGCCCTTCCACGCGACGATTTCGACGTCGGTTTTCGACGCGACGTACTTCGGCGAGATACTCGTCCGGAAGAAAGATTACGTGTCGGAACGCCGAGCGATTCGACGATCTGCACCGCGTTGCCGCTGGTGACGCAGACGTCGGATTCGGCTTTTACTTCCGCCGACGTATTGACGTACGTAACGACCGGAACGCCGGGATACGTTTCGCGCAGCAGGCGCACGTCGGCTCCGGTGATCGACTCGGCGAGCGAACAGCCGGCTTTCAGATCCGGGCACGAGCACGGTCTTGCCCGGATTGACGAGTTTCGCGGTTTCCGCCATGAAGTGGACGCCGCACAGCACGATAACGTCGGCGTCGGTTTCGCGCGGCCTGCATCGCCAGCGCCAGCGAGTCGCCGACGATGTCGGCGACGGTGTAGAAAATCTCCGGAACCTGATAGTTGTGCGCCAGGATGACGGCGTTGCGCTCGCGCTTGAGTCGGTTGATCGCGGCGACGTAGGGCGCGTGCAGCGGCCATTCGACTCGGGGAATGACGTGCGCGACGCGCTCGAAGATCGGATCGGTTTCGGCCGCGACGTCGGGCGTGTAGGGAAGATCGAGGACGCTCATCGGGTGCGGTTCTGGGTTGCGGCAGCGCGGGCGGCGGCCCTGCTCGCAGCGAGCGGCCGCCCGTCGCGTGTTGCGGCCTGCCCGGAGGGTACGAGAGTTACTGGAGACACACTCGAAAGCCAATCGTAGGAGGATTTCATGAGCCGATGGTTTGCCGGCCTCGCCTTGGCGGGCATGGTCGTGCTCGGCGCAAGCGCAATCGGGGCCACGGCACAGCCCTACCCGTCGCCTTCGCCCTCGCCGTCTTCAACGCCGACGATGCAGCCGTAAGGCACGCTTTCCCCGGGGATCCGCGATCGCACCGCCCAGGCGGTGCGATCTCTTTTTGTGACCCAGGTCAAAAAAAATCGTTCGAGTCGCCAGGAAAGAAGATTGCAGTCACTAATCGTGGGCCCTGAAGGTGACTGAAGTTACCTTTGCCTGGCTACCGTCTCGAGCCTTTAAGGAGCCTCCCACGACCATGCACCGGCCTCGGAACATCCTCGCCCTCTTCACGGCGGCTACCCTCCTATTCGGCGCCGGCCTTCCATCGAAGACCAACGCCGCCGGGACGCTGACGATATTGAACGTCTCGTTCGACCCGACGCGCGAACTCTACAACGACTTCAACGCACAGTTCGTCAAGTTTTGGCGTGCCAAATCGGGACAGACCGTCAACGTCGAGCAATCCAACGGCGGCTCCGGCAAACAGGCACGGGCCGTGATCGACGGCCTTCAGGCCGACGTCGTCACGCTGGCGCTCGCCTACGACGTCGACGCCATCGCGCAGAACGCGAAACTGTTGCCGGAGAACTGGCAATCGCGTTTGCCCGACAACAGCGCTCCCTACACGTCGACGATCGTCTTTCTGGTGCGCAAAGGCAATCCGAAGAAAATCCACGACTGGAACGACCTCATCAAACCCGGCGTTTCGGTGATCATGCCCAATCCCAAAACGTCCGGCGGAGCGCGCTGGAACTTTTTGGCGGCGTGGGCATACGCGCTGAAGCGTCCCGGCGGGAACCCAGGGCGCGCGCGCGATTTCGTCGCGAGGCTCTACAAAAACGTGCCCGTGCTCGACTCAGGCGCGCGCGGTTCGACGACGACGTTCGTCGAGCGCGGCTTGGGCGACGTGCTCGTTGGTTGGGAAAGCGACGCCCTGCTCGCGACGCACACGCTCGGCCCGCAGAAATTTGAAATGGTCATTCCGTCGCTGAGCATTCTTGCGGAGCCGTCGGTTGCGCTCGTGGATAAAGTGGCCGACGCGAAAGGAACCCGCGCGGTGGCGCAAGCGTACCTCCAGTATCTCTACACTCCGCAAGGGCAAGAGATCATCGCTCGCCATTTCTTCCGTCCGCGGCTGGCGTCGGTGACGAAACGCTACGCGTCGACGTTCGCAAACGTCAAAACCGTGACCGTCGACAAGACGTTCGGCGGCTGGCAGAACGCGCAAAAAACGTACTTCGCCGATGGCGGTATCTTCGACCAAATCTATCAACCGAGTCAGTAGAAAAAGACGTCATGGCTATCACGCTGCGGCGGCGCAGCATCGTGCCCGGCTTCGGGCTGACGCTCGGATTTACGGTGCTGTACCTCAGCCTCATGGTGTTGATTCCGCTGTCGGTGGCGTTCTGGAAAGCGTCGTCGCTCGGCGTGGGAGCGTTTTGGCACATCGTTACGGCGCCGCGCGCGGTCGCATCCTACGAGGTGACCTTCGGATGCTCGCTCGTCGCCGCGACGATCAACATCGTCTTCGGACTGCTCACCGCGTGGGTGCTCGTTCGCTACCGGTTCCCGCTGAAACGGCTTTTCGATACGCTGGTAGACTTGCCGTTTGCTTTGCCGACGGCCGTTGCGGGCATCGCTCTGACGGCCATCTACGCATCGAACGGTTGGCTCGGAAAGCCATTGCTGGCGCTCGGCATCCACGCCGCGTACTCGCGCATCGGCATCGTGATCGCGTTGACGTTCATCGGACTGCCCTTCGTCGTGCGAACGGTCCAACCGGTGCTCCAAGATCTCGATGCGGAGTTCGAGGAAGCGGCGGCGAGTCTCGGGGCGGGCCGCCTGCAAACGTTTGCGCGCGTGCTGCTTCCGACGATCTTCCCGGCCGCGCTGACCGGCTTTGCGCTGGCATTCGCCCGGGCGGTCGGGGAGTACGGCTCGGTGATTTTCATCGCGGGCAACATGCCGATGCGAACCGAGATCACGCCGCTGCTCATCGTCACGAAGCTCGAGCAATACGACTATGCCGGCGCGACGGCGATTGCGGTGGCGATGCTGATCGTTTCCTTTGTGATGCTGCTCACGATCAACGTGCTGCAGCATTGGAGCACGACGCAGCGTGAGGAACGTTCGGCCGCAGAGGCGCCCAGTGGCTAAAGTGCTGACGTGGAACCAGCCGCAACCGATCGATCTTCCGGCTGCGGCGCGCGCGAGCGCGACGTCGGAGCCGGTCGCGGTGCGGTGGCTGCTGATTGCCGTCGCCGTCGCGTTCTTGTCGCTCTTTATTTTTCTCCCGCTCGCGATCGTCTTTGCGACGGCATTTCGCAGCGGCCTCGCCGGATTCGCGCACACCTTTACCGACGCCGACACGTTGGCGTCCATTCGGCTGACGTTGATCGCCGCCGCCATCGCGGTGCCGATGAACGTTGCGTTCGGCGTGACCGCGGCATGGGCCATCGGCAAATTCGAGTTCGTCGGAAAGAGCCTGCTCATCACGCTGATCGATCTGCCGTTCTCCGTTTCGCCGGTGGTGGCCGGACTCGTGTTCGTGCTGCTCTTGGGCGCTCAAGGATTGATCGGACCGTGGCTGATCGCGCACGGCATACGCATCATCTTCGCGATCCCGGGCATCGTGCTGGTCACCGCATTCGTGACGTTCCCATTCGTGGCGCGCGAACTGCTGCCGACGATGCAGGCGCAGGGCAACGACGAAGAAGAGGCCGCGTTGGCGCTCGGTGCGAGCGGATGGAAGACCTTTTGTCGCGTGACCCTGCCCAAAGTAAAGTGGGCGCTGCTCTACGGCGTCATCCTCTGCAACGCGCGCGCAATGGGCGAGTTCGGCGCGGTCTCGGTCGTTTCGGGCCACATCCGCGGCCTCACCGATACGATGCCCCTTCAGATCGAGTTTTTGTACAACGACTATCAATACGTGGCGGCCTTCGCGGTCGCGTCGCTGCTCGCGCTGCTCGCGCTGGTGACGCTCGTCGTGAAGACCGTCGTTGAATGGAGAACCGGCCATGAGCATTAGCCTGCGCGGGATCAGCAAATCGTTCGGCAGTTTCAACGCGCTTGCGGGCGTCGATCTCGACATTCCCGCTGGAAAGTTGATGGCGCTGCTCGGGCCGTCGGGCTCGGGGAAGACCACCTTATTGCGCATCGTGGCGGGCTTGGAATACGCCGACGCGGGGTCGGTGCGGTTCGACGGTACCGACGTCACGAGTCACTCGCCCGGCGAGCGCCGGGTCGGATTCGTCTTTCAGCACTACGCGCTGTTCCGCCACATGACGGTCTTCGAAAACGTCGCGTTCGGATTGCGCGTGCGTTCGCGGTCGTCGCGCCCGACCGAAGCCCGGATTCGCGAGAAAGTCTACGATTTACTGAATCTCATCCAGCTGCGTAGTCAAGCGTCGCGTTATCCGTCGCAACTCTCGGGCGGCCAGCGTCAGCGCGTCGCGCTGGCGCGCGCGTTGGCGGTCGAGCCGAGCGTGCTGCTTCTCGACGAGCCGTTCGGTGCGCTGGATGCAAAGGTTCGGCTGGAGCTGCGGCGTTGGCTGCGTCACCTGCACGAAGAAGCGAATATCACGAGCGTTTTCGTCACCCACGATCAAGAAGAGGCGCTGGAGGTTGCCGATCGCGTTGCCGTGATGAATCACGGACGCATCGAACAAGTCGGTGCTCCCGAAGACGTGTATAACGACCCTGCGACGTCGTTCGTCTTCAACTTTCTGGGAAGCGTCAATCTTTTCCACGCGCGCCTCGAGCACGGCACCGCCTACATCCACGACAGCGCGACCGAGCATCTCGGATTCGTACGTCCGCATTTGCTCGAGATCTCGCGCCGCCGGCCCGACAATGGAAATCACTTCCGGGCCGTCGCCAAACGCATCCATGCCGCCGGTCCTCTGGTCAAGGTCGAGGCGGTCACCGAATGGGGGACGGCCGTCCACGCCGAGCTCTCGCAGGAGCGCTTTCGCGAACTCGCACTTGCGACCGGAGAGGAGATTTTCATGGCTCCGACCGACCTGCGGGTCTTCAAGAACGGGGAAGGTAAGGCAGCGGCCCAGGCTTGAGACCGCGGTAACGCCCCGTCTGGCTTAGGTCTCGCGGCGTATGGCCGGGTTTAGCGTAACTCCAAAGCTAACCAGGGTCATGTTGCCTCGTAGAGAAAGGTACCCCAATCACTTTCCTCAAAGGGGAAGGTGACCGCGGTTTACTTTGAGGGCATCGTCCTGCGTGATTGTAGCGCGGATATTGCCCTGAAGCGGAGAGGTACCTCGTGACTCTCACTATCGAGATCGTACTGGTTGGACTGGTCGTCGGGACGATCGTCGGGCTTACCGGCGTCGGCGGCGCGAGCATCATGACGCCGCTGCTCATTCTCGTTCTCAAGGTCAATCCGCTCGTCGCTGTCGGCTCCGATTTGCTGTACAGCGTTCCAACTAAGCTTTACGGCGCCTACCTGCACAACAAGCAGGGCACCGTCAACCCTGAGATCGTGAAGGCACTGCTTTTGGGCGGCCTGCCTGCGTCGCTGGTAGGCCTCGGGGTCCTCTTCTGGCTTCGGCACCACGTCGACGTCAAAGCGCTCGAGCTCACGACGCGGCACGCAATCGGATACGTCTTGTTCGTCGCCGCCGTCGTGATTCTGGTGCAGCCGTTCCTGTGGCGGCGCGCTCTCCCTACCGCGAACGCCGACTTCGAATGGCTCCCGGGACAGCGCGTTCGCGTCATCACGATCGGCGCAATCGTCGGCCTCATCGTCACGGCGACTTCGATCGGAAGCGGATCCGTGACACTGCCGTTGCTGTCGCTCTCGCTCCCGTTAGTCGGAATATCGACGCTGGTTGGCTCGGACATCGCCTTTGCGGCGTTCTTGATTCCCGCCGCGGCGGCCGGGCGATGGAGCATGGGAGACGTGAACCTTCCGCTGGTTCTGAAGCTGCTCTGCGGATCGCTTCCCGGAGTCTATATCGGCAGCAAGCTGTGCGGCCGGCTGAGTCAGTCGTGGCTGCGGCCGATGGTTGCCGTGACGCTCGTTTTCGTCGGCACGCGTTTGATCTGAACGGCTCCCAGGGCTGGTAGGCGGACGGTCTGCCGGGAGACCGTTCCAACCGGCGCGAACCGTCCCAGGGCCTGAGCAGCGGCCAAAGGTCGTCGGGCGCGGCCTTGGAGTTACGTGGAAGTGAAAGTCGACATCGAGCTCGTCCTCATCGGCTTAATCGTCGGGTTCCTCGTTGGTTTGACGGGTGTCGGCGGCGGAAGCATTATGACGCCGTTGCTCGTATCGGTCCTCAGAGTCAATCCGCTGACGGCAGTCGGAACCGATTTACTTTACAGCGTGCCGACGCGCCTATATGCCGCTTTCCTGCATCGTCAGCAGGGAACGGTGAACTCCCACATCGTGAAGGCCCTGCTTTTGGGCGGCTTGCCGTCTTCATTTGCCGGACTCGCGTTGCTCTTCTGGCTACGCCATCACGTCGACATCGTGCTCATCGAGTTATGGACGCGGCGCGCGATCGGCGTCACGCTGCTGCTGGCAGCGGCGATGATTCTTGCTCAGCCGTGGTTGAAGCGTCTCGAACTGCGCACGTGGACACCGGAGTTTGAGTGGAGGCCCCGCCAAAAGGCGAGGGTGATGACCATCGGCGCCGTCGTCGGTTTTATCGTAACGCTCACGTCCATCGGGAGCGGCGCGGTGACGCTTCCGCTTTTAGCGCTGGCGATGCCCCTCGTTGGATTGCCGGAATTAATCGGATCCGATATTGCGTTCGCCGCATTTCTGATTCCGGCCGCGGCATTCGGCCGGTGGACGATGGGTGACGTCAACGTCGGTTTAGCCATGAGCCTGCTGATCGGATCTCTTCCGGGCGTGTATCTCGGAAGCAAACTCTGCCGGCGCCTGCACGCGCGCTGGCTGCGCCCCGCGGTCGCGGTGACGCTGCTGTTCGTCGGCGTTCGTCTTATCTAGCGAACCCCTTCTTCAGAGGTTCCGTCGCGACGTTCGAGTTTATAACGTGTGGGTAAGTACAGGTTTCTGTGGAGGCGTTGTGGAGCGTCCGTAAAGACGCTTGTACGCGGGTTTTTGCTTTGATACCATGGTCGCACTTCCCGTTTCATTGGAAGTGCGGATTGTAAAGAGCCGCGGTCCACGCACGTTAGCGGTCGGCGTGTAAAAGCGTCGATTCGGGTGCCTGGAGCGAACCGGACTCAGAAGACGTCAGTGAGAGATCGGAAACGTTCTCGCGCAGGTGGGGAAGAGCCGGAGAGGGCAAAGCCCGTAGCGCTACGCTGCGGGCTTTGTCGTTCCGTGCGAAGAAGAACGTGCGATGAACGGCCGGCGAAGCGTTGAACGCTCGCGGATCGAGCTTACGCTGCGCGGCCTCATACTCGGCGCAGCGATTACGCTGGTCTTTACCGCCGCAAACGTCTATCTCGGGCTGAAGGTCGGCCTCACGTTCGCTTCAACGATTCCCGCCGCCGTCATATCGATGGGCGTGCTGCGCGCGTTCAAGAACGCGACGATCTTCGAAAATAACATCGTGCAGACGGTCGCGTCGGCAGCGGGCACGATCTCGGCCGTGATTTTCGTGTTGCCGGGATTGGTGATGGTCGGCTGGTGGAGCGGTTTTCCGTTTTGGGAATCCTTCGCGCTGTGTGCGATCGGCGGCACGCTCGGCGTCATGTACAGCGTTCCGTTGCGGCGCGCGCTCGTGACGGAGTCGGATCTTCCCTATCCCGAAGGCGTCGCCGCCGCCGAGGTGCTCAAGGTCGGCGTGGGCGGCGGCGAGGCGAGCGACTGGAGCACAACCGCCTCGGGCTGGTCGCCCTGGTGACGGGCTCGCTCGCATCCGCAGGCTTCGCAGCCATCGTTGCCACGCGGCTATTTGCGGCCGAGATTGCCGGCTACTTTCGCTCGGGTGCGGTGGCGACGGGATTCGGCTTTTCGTTTTCGCTCGCGCTCGTCGGCGCCGGTCATCTCATTGGTCTCTCCGTCGGCCTCGCAATCCTCACCGGCTTGATCGTTGCCTGGGGCATCGCGACGCCGCTGCTCACCGCGCTCCATCCGGTGGCAGGCCCGGCAGCTGCCGTCGCCACGTTCGTGTGGGCGCACCAGGTGCGATTCGTCGGCGCCGGCGCGATCGGCGTTGCGGCGCTTTGGACGTTGGGCCGCTTGGCGAAACCCGTGTGGGGCGGCGTTGCGTCGGCGATTGCCGCGTCGCGCCGCCGCTCCGGCGGCGACGAACTGCCGCGGACCGAACGGGATTTGCCGATCGCGCTCGTGGGCATCATCGCGCTCGCGTGCCTCATTCCGCTCGCAGCCTTACTAGCGTTCTTTCTGCACGGCACTGCGCTGCAGTCGCAAGCCGTGCCGCTCGCGCTCGCTGCGGTCGCATACGTCGTCATCGTCGGTTTTCTGGTTGCGGCCGCGTGCGGGTATATGGCCGGCCTCATCGGTTCGTCGAACAGTCCGGTCTCCGGGCTGGCGATTTTGGCGGTCATCGGCGCGTCGCTCCTGCTCGTGATTTTCGGCGACCGTTCCACGCCGGCCGCGGCCTCGGCGCTCGTCGCGTTCGCGCTTTTCGTGACGGCTGTGCTCGTGTGCGTTGCAACGATCGCCAACGACAATTTGCAAGATCTCAAGACCGGCCAACTCGTCGACGCGACGCCGTGGCGTCAACAGGTCGCGCTCGTTTTCGGCGTCGGCATGGGCGCGATTGTCATTCCGCCGATTCTCGGATTGCTCAACCACGCGTATGGATTCGCCGGCGCGCCGCATACCGGAACGGTCGCGCAGCCGCTGCCGGCGCCGCAAGCGACGCTCATTTCGGCGCTGGCCAAAGGCGTCATTCAAGGACAGATCGATTGGCGGCTCATCGGCGCGGGAGCGCTGGTGGGGCTGGCCGCAGTCGCGCTGGACGAGCTCCTGCGCGTCACGACGCGGTTTCGTTTGCCGCCGCTGGCCATCGGTTTGGGCATTTACTTGCCGGCCTCGACGACGGCGCCGGTCGTTTTGGGCGCCGTGCTGGGCTGGTATTACAATCGCTGGTCGGATCGCAGCCGCAACGCCGCCAAAGCAAAGCAACTCGGCGTGCTGACGGCGTCGGGATTGATCGTCGGGGAGAGTCTCTTCGGAGTGCTGTTGGCCGGCTTGATCGTCGTAACTAACCGCGCCGAGCCCCTCGGGCTAGCCGGCGACGCGTTCGCCGTGCCCGCAACCGTCATCGGAACGATTGCGTTCGTGCTGGCCGTCTTCGGTCTCTACGCCTTCACCGCCCGGCTGGGGACGGCTAACTCAAAAGCTTCGGAGTGATGCGAAACGCGCCGGTCGAGCAAATGTCGACGATTTCGTCGTTGCTGAGTCGCCGGAAATGGACGTTGCAGTATTCGAAGGGGTCACCGGCTTTTGTCTCATCGTAACGGGCCTGCGCCGCAGGGTTGAGCTGCGGGCGTTGCTGCACGGTCTGATTCTTGAAATTTACGCGATAAACGAGCGTCTCGCCGAAAAGAAAAATTTCGCCGCGGCCGTTGGCGTAACCGCCGTACACGGGCTCGGAGGGTTGGGGAACGAGCCGGTCCTTCGATTTCCGGCTCACGATGTCGAGCGTGGCCACGGGAGCCGCGGAAACGGTAAGTTGCGTCATGATGCACCCCATATAACGAGGGAATCGTCTCGATGGTTGCACTGGCCTCGAAAGGCTCCGAGCCCCGGGCGAAGCGAAGGGCAGTGCATGTACCGCGTGTTTTTAACGAGCGTCTCGATTCTTGCGGCGCTGGCAATCCGGCCGTTGCCCGCCGCCGCCGACGCTTCTTTAACCAAACCGGCCGCGCTTACCGCCCAGGCGCCCGCACGTTATAACGCCGTTTTCGACACGACGGCCGGTCGTTTCGTGGTGGCGGTGACCCGTTCGTGGGCACCGCGCGGTGCCGACCGTTTCTACAATCTGGTCAAACACGGCTTCTTCAACGGAGCGGCGTTCTTCCGCGTCGTGCCGGGATTCGTCGTGCAGTTCGGCCTCAATCCGAGTCCGGCGGTCGACAAGGCGTGGAACTCGGCGAGCATCCCCGACGACCCGGTAAAACAGAGCAATCGCGCCGGGTACGTCAGCTTCGCGTCGGCCGGGCCGAACACGCGTACGACGCAAGTCTTCATCAATTTCGGCGACAACTCGCGGCTCGATCGCATGGGGTTTGCGCCCTTCGGTAAGGTCGCTTCGGGCATGAACGTGGTCTTGAAGATTTACTCGGGGTACGGAGAACAGCCGAGCCAAGACGAGATCGGCGCCGAAGGCAAAGCCTATCTCGACAAGAGCTTCCCGAAGCTCGATCGCATCACGTCGGCGAAGATTGAGGCGGCCGCGTCCACGCCCTCGCCCCACCCCAAGCCCGCCCACACCCCGTAAATGACCCAAGGAAGCAGAGCTTCCCGCTATTCCGTGTCGACCGGTAAATAAGACGGGCGGCGGTGCAGGAAATACGATTTCGATCGCGCCGCCTGAATCGGCGTGAACCGTCGCGGCGGCTGGCTGAAATCGAACACGTCGACGATGCTCGTCGCTCGCTGATCGGTCGAACCGATGCGCGGCAGCTGCCAGTTGTCTTCCACGAACTTTAGGATGCTGCCGAACTCGTACTGCGTGTGCGAGACGTAGCCTTTCTTGGCGTAGGGCGAGATGACGAGCATCGGCACGCGGAATCCGAGGCCTTGAAAATCGAGCTGCGGCGGCGACACGTGGTCGTAGAATCCGCCCCAGTCGTCCCACACGACGATGATGGCACTGCTCTTCCACATCGGAGATTGGCCGATCGCGTTGACGACTTGCGCTACCCACGATGGTCCCCCGGTGACGCCGTGGCCGGGGTGGTCGGAGTTCTGGAAATCCGGAATCACCCACGACACGGCCGGAAGTTTGCCTTTCGAGATGTCCTTGAAAACGTTGGTTTCCGGGGACGAGATGTTCGTATTCCACTCCGGGCCGTAACGGACGGCGCGGATCGCGTCGAAGGCGGTCCAAATGTCGCCGATCGTGGTGAACGGCGGCGCGTAGTATTTCCACGAGATGGCGCCGGCGTCGAGCGAATCGCGCAGGGTCGGATAATCCAAACACGGGAACGGCCCGGCGCCTTTGAGCAAACGCCGCTGGTGCGTAAGCAGCGACGTTTTCGTATCGTGCGGCGCGTCGCAGCCCCAGGGCGTCTTCGTGGGATAGTTCGCCAGACTGCGGTAGCGGTTGATCGCCGTGCCGCCCGCGATGAGATCCTGGTGTCCGACGAAGCTTCCGCTGCTCTGCGTTTCGAACATGTGATCCGCAAGCACGTATCGTTGCGCCATCGTCCAGTACGGCTTGATGTCGGACGGCCTGACGTACTGGTACGGGTAGAGATTCGCCTTGGGTCCCCCGCCGAGCGCGCCCATGTGAATCAAATCGAATCCGTCCATCCCGCCGTGGCGGTATTCCTTGACGAACGCCTGCCAACGGTGATCCATGTCTTGGGCGATGAGGCCGGCTTCTTGCAGATCGACGATTTGACCGGTATGCGTCTTTCCGGTCGTGGTTCCGTCGGCACCGGGGTAGGTCGCAAAAAAATTATCGAAGCTGCGGTTCTCTTGGATCATGATGACGACGTGCTGCAACGGGCTCGCCACGTGCGGCGTCGGCGACGGACGATCGGCCGACGCAGGAACCAGAGGGGCGCCGCCTCCCGAACTGCCGCCCGAACATCCGGCGATAAAGAGCGCGAGGAGCGCTGCGCGAAGGAAACGGCGATGCATGCGTGCGGAATACCGGCTACGCGCCGAGGCTTCCCTCCGCAAGTGAGGCAGCGCGCGGATTTCGCCGCGAATTTGTTCGGAATAACGACTGGAGTTACTCATCATGAATGCCTACGCCGAGTTTCGAAACCTGCATCGCAGCGACCACGTGTTGATGCTCCCAAACGCTTGGGATGCGGTTTCGGCGGCAATCTTCGCCGCTGCCGGCTCGAAAGCGATTGCGACGACCAGCGCCGGGCTCGCTTGGTCTCGCGGATATGCCGACGGTAATGCGTTGCCGCGCGCCAGCCTGCTATCTGCAGTGAGCGCCGTTTGCGCGGTGGCCGGTGAGAAGCCGGTGAGCGTGGATATCGAAGGCGGTTACTCCGATTCTCCCGACGACGTTGCGGATCTCGTCACGCACTTGTGCGGACTCGGCATCGCCGGCATCAATCTCGAAGACGGAAACGGCAGTCCCGAACTGCTGGCGGCAAAAATCGGCGCAATTAAACTCCGTTTGCGCCAAGCTGGTCTCGACGTTTTCGTCAACGCGCGGACCGACGTGTTCTTGCGCGAGCTCGTTTCCGGAGGCGAGGCGCTACGCGAAGCCATCTCGCGCGCAAAGCGTTACGAATCGGCCGGCGCCGACGGAATTTTCGTTCCCGATCTCAAGCAGCGCGATGCGATCCGCAGCATTGCCGAAGCGGTCGACCTCCCGCTCAACGTGCTGGCGGCGCCGAACCTGCCGCAGGCGCAGGAGCTGTACCATTTCGGCGTTCGCCGCATAAGCGCCGGCGCGTCGCTCGCCAAACTCGCGCTCGGTACCGCACGCGAAGCGGCCGAAACGTTTCTGCGCGACGGCCGCTGCGACGCGCTCTTCTCACCGGGCAGCGTCGACTACACCGAAACGAACGCGTTGCTGCGCGGCGGCCTTCCGGCGGAGTTCGCGCCCGCTTCAGCCCCGGCATTCGTTCCCGTTTCGCCGCGCACGCCGGCCCAGCCGCACGAGCGTGCGCAGCACGACGACGTGTGGCGCGGTAACGTCTCACACGAAAACGCCTTCCGCTAGCGAAAGGGTTTACTTCACGACGAGTTTCATCGCGCGCATTGCTACTATAGCTCGGGGACCTACGAGCTGGACACGATCACCAATGGTCCTAAGCTCTTGCCAACTAACAAGTACAAATACGGTCAGGAGATCTGCATTAATTCCACCTGCCAAGACTTCATCGGCGTCAACGTCCTACAGACCCATTAAACTGGCGCGCGCCCAGGCGTGCGTCTCGTTTGGAAAGGGGCTCGGGGAAACCCGAGCCCCTTTTTTTCGTAACAAATAGGTACCGATATTCCGGCCAAACGCACCAGTCGCCGCACAACAGTAACGGCTCTAACCCGGACGCGGACCGACAGGTGCTCGATATGTTGCCGTGAGGCGACCGCGTGCGCAGATCGTAAGTACGCTGCCGTCCGTCAAGAAAAGCGTTACATGCTCGCGCATCCGGCCACCGGTATCTCCGGAAATGACGCCACGGATAGTCTTTCCGACAATCTGCCGCGCCTCGCGGTATAACGCAGAAAACTGGTTCGGCGCCGGCTGCTTCCGATCGCTATTGGCGACCGCGCGCCAAGCGCTTCAAGTGTCTGCTCGTTCCCACACCGGAGACGTTTCCGAGCCTTCTGCCGTCGAGAGAGCCGGCGACGTTCGCTCGCGAACTCGCGCTGCTCGCGCGACGAAAACGCGGCTTTCGCGAGGCGGTGCGCCGCTTTATCGGCGAGCCGGTCCTTACGCGTGCGGAGGTCACGGCCCGAGTGAGCGCGCGGTCGCTGGAACGCCTCCTCCGCGAAACGGCGGCGCGTGATTGCGACGACGCCTTGGCCGGCTTCTGCGATCTGCTCGACGCATTCTTCGAGCAATGCTTGGCATGGCATTGGGAGCACTTCGAGTCGGTGGCGCTACGCGATGCGCGAGCGCGCGAGCAACTGCTACAGCGCTTCGGCATCACGAAGGCGCGCCGCACGTAACGTTTCGCGTCTTGCGCACGGAGACCGTCGACGTGCGCATCGCCTATCCGAATGCGTCGCCGGCGCTCGCCGGCCATCGCATCGATCGGCGCCAGGAAGCCGCCAAACGCCTCGCGGCGCTCTCCGATGCGACGCGCCTGCACATACTCGATCTGCTGGCCGTCCGCCGCCTCTCGACGCGGGAGTTCGCGGGAATGCTCGGCATTTCGGAATCCGGTGCCTCCCGCCACCTCTCGATTCTTCACTCGGCCGTACTCGTGTCGGCGGAGCGCGACAGCTATTTCGTGTTGTACGAACGAACGCCGCTCGCGACGAGTATGCTCGCGTTAGCGTTGTTGCAGTTCGAATAGCGTACCGCAAGAACAGGCCGACGTGCCGCCGGCAGCGGCCGTCCCGTAGAGTTTCGAACCGCTGCGGACAATTGGCCCGTCGGGGCCCTTGCCGTCGGTCCCGCTAAAAACGTGCACCAGCTCCTCGACCCACTCACTTCCCGAAGGCGTCATGTGAAAAATCGTGCCGCAGCCATCGAAACACGCGGGCGAGCCGCCGTAGACCGTTGCACCGTAGAATCCGGAGGAAGCTGCGCCCGCGATCGCACCTGGAAGTTCGCCGTCCTGCCCACCGGCAAAAGCATACCGCGTCGTCACTTTCGATTTCTTACCTTGCCCGTACGCGAACGAGTAGAAGGTTCCGCATCCGTACACTTGCGGCTCGACCTCGCACGCCGGTCTGCCGCCGCCAAACTCCGTCGTGCCATAGAGATTGCCGTCACCGCCGTCGGTGAGCGGACCTGCCCAAGCGCCGTCCGTCGACGAGCGCTCCACGTAGAACGAGTGCTGCACTCGCTCCGAAGCGGTACTTCCGGAGACCGTCAGCTTGTAGATCGTTCCGCATCCTAGGACGGCAGGGCACAACTTGGAAGCGCCGCCGAACTCCGTCGTACCGTAAAACGATCCGGCCTTGCGAACGACGCTCGAATCCGGCCCGGCGCCATCGGGACTTCCCTGAAATGAGTGCAGGATCGACTCGCGCCACGTTCCGCTGGTCCGCGTCGGTGGTTGCAATTCGAATACCGTACCGCATCCCGAATCGCTAAACAAACACGCCGTTCCGGAGCCGCCCATTCGCGTCGTTCCGAAGATCGCTCCACTCGCGCCGACATAAAAGAGCCCGTTCGGTTCGAAACCGTCGCCGGGCGCGCCCCTGAAGCTGTACAGCGTCGTTACGACCCAGTTGCCGCTTGCGTTCTTACTCAGCGAATAGACTGCACCCATGTCATGAACGCCGCCGCCGGCAACACCGTAGTAGACTCCGTCGTGAATTAGTAAGCCGCTGGGGTGATAACCGGAGGGCTGCGGTTGAAAGAAATAGATCGAATGCGTCGTCGAGCCGCCGAACTCGAAAATCGTTCCGCAACCGGTCGTTTTGCAGTCGCGAGGGTGGATGTGGCCGCCCGCGTACGTCGTTCCTAGAAGCGCACCGCCCGGACTCTCAACGATTGCATCCGGTCCGGCACCATCGGCCGGTCCCCCCTGAAAGTTATACAGCACCTGGAATCCCATATCGGCACGATGTGCCGGGAATGCCGACGGCTGCAGCGGAGTGCCTCCCCCGGCGGCACCGCATGCGGACAGTGCGGCGATCAAGACGGAGGAGCCCAAAACTTGATGAAAACGCAGCATCGCACCACCTCCGATCGTTACTTCGACGTTTCTCGTCACGGTTTATATTCGTTTCGCTACGTTATCCTCGATAACAGACTTCGTACGCCGGATGACCGAAGAAGTTGTGGCGTCCAACACGAGACGAGCGCATAACGCGGACAAACGGCGGCGGCGATTTCCAGCGTCGAGCCGTAGGCGCAGCGCGGCGAGCACTGACTAAAAGGTGACTTTAGTCACTTTCTAGAAACAATGCCTATGAACAGCTTCTTCCAGCCTACGGGTCAAGGTTGGTTTCAGATCGCCGATCTTGGTTTGGCTTTGGCGCTGTCGTCGCTGATCGGCCTCGAGCGCGAGCACCGGCAAAAAAGCGCGGGCTTGCGTACGTACACCCTCGTCGGCTTTGCAGCGGCGCTCATTATGCTCGTTTCGAAGTACGGATTCTCGGACGTCATCGAGAACGGCCGTGTCGTACTCGATCCCTCACGTGTTGCCGCCCAGATCGTGACCGGCATAGGTTTCATCGGCGGTGGCGTCATCTTCATGAAGCGAGACGTCGTGCGCGGTCTGACGACGGCTGCCATCGTGTGGCTGACCGCAGCCGTCGGTATGGCATGTGGTGCTGGGCTACCGCTCCTCGCGATAGCCGTGACCGCCGGTCATTTCATCGTCGTTTCGGCCTTTCCGTATATTGCGCAGCTTCTTCCGGGATCGAACTACGCGACGGTTCCCGTCCGGCTCACCTATGAGGGCGGCCGCGGCACACTACGAAATGCGCTGGTCGCCTGTACGTCGAGGCATTACAGCGTTGGCGCAATTGAGGTCGAGCCGACGGGTCTTAGCGAAAATGTAGCGACGGTGATCATCACGCTCAACGGCGTCGAACGTAACGCGCCTCTCGCCTCGCTCTTGAGCGACGTTCCGGGAGCGCTGGCGGTGCGCGTGGGAAGCGAAAACGGGCAAAGCGATTCCTAGCACTTTTCCGCGAAAGCGGGTTACCCCCCAAACGTGCAGGCTGCGCACGCTAGGGCAGCGTGGGAACGACCGACGTGTGCGTGCCGTCTGTTTCGACGGCTATGGCGCCGCCTTCGTCGGTGCGGTAAATCGTCGCGCCGAAACGTTGCAGCGTGGCAATCGTTCCCGGCGCCGGATGACCGAAAAGATTGTGGCGCCCAACCGAGACGATCGCATAACGGGGACGAACGGCGGCGACGAATGCGGGCGTCGAGCCGTAGGCGGAGCCGTGATGCCCCACCTTGAGGATCTCGCACCGCAGGTTTACGCCCTCATTCAAAAAGCGCCGTTCGGCGGCGGCACCGGCGTCGCCGGTGAAGAGCATGCAGAAGGAGCGATAGCGTAAGACGAACGCGACCGAGTTCTCGTTGACGTCGTTGCGCGACCGCGCGATGAAGGGCAGCGACGGACCGAGGAAATCGAGCGAAACGCCGTCGTCGAATCGCCAGCGCGCGCCGGCGCGAGGGTAGACCATCGGGACGCCTTCCGAATGTGCGGTCGCGAGCGCATCTTGATACGCATGGCCGCCGTAGCGCTGGCCACCGTCGGCGAACTCCGCAACGCGCAGGCGCCGAAGCACCGGTGCGACACCGCCCGCGTGGTCTCCGTGCGGATGGGAGAGTATGACGGCGTCGAGTGCGTGCACGCCGCCGCGCAACAGGAACGGCACCACGATCCGCTCGCCGATCGCTTCGGCAACCGAGTCGGCACCCGGTGCTCCGCGCTCGAGACGGCCGCCGGCATCCACGAGCAACGCGTGGCCGGCCGGCGTGCGCACCGCAATGGCGTCGGCTTGTCCGACGTCGATGACGGTGATGCGCAACCGGCCGTTCGCGATCGCCGGCGGATCGAGCACGAACGCGGTCGCCAGCACCAACGCGGCTGCGGCGGGCGTGCGCGCACCGCGGCGCAGCAACGACGGCGCTGCGACGAGCGCCGCGTCGTAGGCGAGAATGCACCACGCCGGCGCCGGCGTCATCGGAATGCGGGCACCCGGAAGGCTCGAGAGCGTCCGCACCGCGCCAAGCATCAGCGCGAGCGGCCACGACTCCAGGTTCGCCGCCGCTTGCGCGAGCGGGGGCGACCACGTCAGCGCCAACTGCAGCGCGCCGAGTGCCATCGTCGCGCCGACGCACGGCACCACGGCAAGATTCGCGAGCAGCGCATACGGTGCGAACTGCAGGAATACCGCTGCGGTGAGCGGCCACGTTCCACATTGCGTCGCCAGCGAGAGCACCAGTCCCTCGCGCACCGGTGCCGGCAAAGCACTGCGTGCGGCGATCCATCGTTCGATCGCGTTTGCGCACGCGAAGATCGCGCCGACGCACGAGAACGACAGCGCGAAAGAAGCCGACGCGACGCTTTCCGGGCGAGCGAACGCAATCACGATCGCCGCGACGGCGAGCGCGTTCCACGAGAACGTCGCGCGACCGCAGGCGCGCGCGCAGAGCGCGGCCGTGGCCATCGTCGCGGCCCGAACCGCAGGCAGTGCATCGCCGCTGCACCACGCGAACGCCCAAATCGCGAGCAATCGCAATGCTGCACGCGAGCCAACGGGGCAATGCAAACCACGACAGCACGCCCAGAACGAGCGCCGCGACCGCGCCGACGTGCAATCCGGCGGTGACGAGCACGTGCACGGTTCCGGTTTCTTGGAACTCCTCGCGCAAATCCGGCGGCAGCGCGGCCCGCTCGCCCCACAACTCGCCGGCGACGACCGAAGCGCCGGGTTCGCCGAGCCGCAACGCGAGTTGCGCGTGCGCCCATTCGTGCGCACGCGCCGGCCAGGCTCGCGCGTCCCATGGCGACCCAGGCGCGGCCGACAGTACGGCTGCGCTTTCGATTTGCGCGTCGAGACCGCGGTCGCGCTGGATCGCGCGTTCGTTCGGCTCGCCCGGATTGCGCGCGTCGTCGAAGGGCGTCAACCTTCCGCGGACGACGACGTGCGAGCCGGGCGCCGGCGATTGGCCGGTGACGTGCACGAGCACGCGCACGCCACGGTCGAGTGCGGCGACGAGTCCCGCCGGTGTGCGTTCGAGCGCAACGCCGCCGTACTGCGCCGTCCGCTGCGGCGCGATCTCCACGTGGGAGCGGGCGACGCGCACTGCGTTCGCCGCGGCTGCGAATACACTCACGGCGAGCAGCGCGCGAAACCGCGGCGCCTTGCACGCGCCGGTAAACGCAAAGATCGCGAGGGCCACGAGCCCGGCGGCGACTGCGGCGCGCACGTCGAGCGAAAGCCCCTGCGCCGAAGCGGCGAGCGCTCCTAGAACGGCGGCGGCCGCGCAAAGGACGAGCGCGAAAGGCGGCATCGGGCATACCCCTGCGACGGGGTGCGGCACCGGAAAGGCGGACGGGGGAAGCTCGGCGCGCGGCCGAAACCTGCACGCCACACTGGAGGTGTGGCATGGCGAACAAACTGCCGTCGCTCTCGCTCAGTTTCTTTTTTTTCGCGGTTCTAGCGGGGTGCTCGTCGTCTACGACGCCGGGGGTGAATCCGATCGCAGCTCGGCCTGCGCCTGCGAAAGCCGGCGGCGGTTCGGATGCCGACCCGAGCACCAAAATCAAACACGTTATCGTCATCATTCAAGAAAACCGAAGCTTCGTAAATCTTTTTTCGGGTTTCCCCGGGGCCGATGCTCCAACGTTCGGCTACGAACACGACGGTACCCAAGTGCCGCTGACCAAGATCGACTTCAAAGGCGCGAGCATCGCGCACGGATTCACGACTTCCCTCACCGATTGGAACAACGGTGCGATGAACGGTTTCGACTTGAGCAACCCTTCGGCACCGCTGTATCCGTACTCGTACCTGGATCCGACCGTGGTGGAGCCGTACTTGAGCATGGCGAGTACGTACGTCCTCGCCGACCAGATGTTTCCGACCCAGTTCGGAGGGAGTTTTTCGGCCCACCTCAATCTCGTAGCCGGAACGGATAAGCTCAACTCAAAGCTTGCGGTGACGGATTACGCGACAAACATGCCATGGGGGTGCGACGCCCCGAGCGGCACGCGATCCTTCGTCGTCAACTCCAAGCGCGCCGAGAGCAACAAAGGCCCCTTCCCATGCTTCACGCAGTTTAAGACGATGGCCGATACGCTCGATGCGGCGGGCGTTTTGTGGAAATACTACGCGCCGCAAACCGTCGGATGCCCGAGTCAATGCGACAACGGCGGATTGGAATGGTCGGCGTTCGACGCTATCGACAAGGTGCGAAACGGACCGGATTGGAGCAACGTCATCTATCCTCAGACGACGATTCTCCAAGACGCTCCCAACGGGAATCTTGCATCGGTTTCCTGGGTCGTTCCGGATCACAAAGATTCGGATCACCCCGACAGTCAAAGCGACACGGGTCCGTCATGGGTAGCGTCGGTCGTCAATGCGATCGGCCAATCCCAATATTGGAATTCTTCCGCCATCGTCGTCGTGTGGGACGACTGGGGCGGCTGGTACGACGACGCACCCCCGCCGCAAAAGAACTTCTTAGGGCTCGGGATCAGAGTCGGTTGCATCATCATCTCGCCGTACGCAAAGCACCAAGTCATTCACACGCAATACGAATACGGCAGCATTCTACGGTTCATCGAGCAAACGTTTAAGCTTGCGTCGCTGGGTTCTACCGACAAGCGAGCCACCAGCATCGTCGACAGCTTTAACTTTAGGCAGTCTCCGCGCCCGTTCGTACCGATCCAGGCGAAGTATCCGCCTTCGCATTTCTTGCACGAGCGGCCGTCCTTGCAGCCGCCCGACAGCGAATAGAAACGTTCGTTGCGCATCATCGTCACCGGCGGCGCCGGCTTCATCGGGTCGCACGTCGCCGACGCCTACGTTGCGGCCGGACACGACGTGCTCGTGCTGGATTCGCTCTGGGAGCACGGCGGCGGCCGGCGCGAGAATGTGCCGCAACGCGCGCAGTTCGTGCAGGCGGACATCTGCGACGGGGACGTCGCGCGAATATTCGACGAGTTTCGGCCGGAGATCGTCAATCACCACGCCGCGCAGCACTCGGTCGCGATCTCCACGCGCGATCCGGTCTACGACGCGCGGGTCAACGTCACCGGATTGCTCAACGTTCTCGAAAGCGCCGTGCGAACCAAGACGCGCAAGGTGATCTTTGCGTCGAGCGGCGCGACGTTCGGCAATCCCGAGCGACTGCCGATTACCGACGATACGCCGCAGCGGCCGACGTCACCGTACGCCATCACGAAGATGGCTGCGGAGCATTACTTGCGGTTTTATCGCGACGAAAAGGGTTTGGATTTCACCGCCTTGCGCTACGGCAACGTTTTCGGCCCGCGGCAAGATCCCAACGGCGAAGCCGGCGTGATCGCGATTTTCGCGGCGGCGTTCGTGCGCCGCGAGGGCGTGCGCATCGACTGGGACGGCGAGCAGACGCGCGACTACGTCTACGCCGCCGACGTCGCGCGCGCGAATCTCGCAGCGCTCGAGCGTGGATCGGGCGGCTGCTACGTCATCGGTACCGGCGTCAAAACCAGCGTGAATGCGATCCATCGGGCGCTCGCCGAGATCGCCGGGTTCGACGCGCCGATCGTTCGTGCGCCGCGGCGGCCCGGCGACGCTCGCGACGCGCAGTTCGATGCCGCCGGTGCGCGCCGCGACCTCGGCTGGTCGCCCTCGACGCCGCTTCTCGACGGCATGCGCGCGACCTACGCATATTTCAGCGACGCGTCACGGTGATACGACGAGGTTGAGCAGCCGGTCGGGAACGTAGATGCGTTTGCGCAGCTGTTTGCCGTCGATCTGCGCGCGCACGTTGTGCTCGGCCGCCGCCAATGCGTAGGCGTGCTCTTCGTCGAGCCCCGGCGGCACGCCGAGGCGCGCGCGAATTTTGCCGTTGACCTGAACGACGAGGGTGATTTCGTCGAGCGCCAGCGCGCGTTCGTCGGGCTGGAGGTAGGCTTCCAGATGGACCGATCGCTCGTGACCGAAGCGCTCCCACAGCTCCTCGGCGAGATGCGGTGCAAACGGCGCCAGCAGGATCGGCAACGCGTGCGCCGCGTACCGCGTGGCCGGCGATTCGGGCATGCGTTGGGCCGCCAGCGTAAGCGCGTTGACGAGTTCGTCGAGTTTCGCGATCGTCGCATTGTAGTGAAAGCGACGAGTCGTCGTTTCGTCGAGCGCCGATTTCGCGGCGATCGCGACGGCGCGCAACAGCGCCTTCTCCTCCGCCGACGCCGCATCGGGCAGCACGCGAGTGCCGGTGCTTCGCGCCGTCTCGAAAAACGGCTCGCACGCGCGCCACGCGCGATTGACAAATCGCACGCGGCCGCTGATGCCGTCCTCGCTCCACTCGCTGGTATCTTCCGGCGGGGTCACGTACAGCACGAAGAGCCGCATCGCATCGACGCCGCTGCGCGCGGCGGTTTCGTCGATTCCGACGACGTTGCCGTGCGATTTCGACATCTTCTGTCCGCCCCTGAGCACCATGCCCTGGTGGAAGAGGCGCTCGAACGGCTCGTCGCGACCGGCGACCCAGCCTTGGTCGGCGAAGAATTTGTAGAAGAAACGCGAGTAGAGCAAGTGCAGCACCGCGTGTTCGGCTCCGCCGAGATATTGGTCGACGTTCATCCACGCGGATGCGTCGGCGCGTTCCCACGCAGCGCGTGCGTCGTGCGGGTCGAGATAGCGCAAGTAATACCACGAGGATTCGAAAAACGTATCCATCGTGTCGCTCTCGCGGCGCGCGGGGCCGCCGCATTTCGGGCAGGTCGTCTCCACGAACGACGCGACGTGCGCGAGCGGCGATCCTTCGCCGGTCACCTGCACGCCGAGCGGCAGCACGACCGGCAGTTGCTCGTCGGGAACCGGCACCTCGCCGCAGCCATCGCAATAGACGATCGGAATCGGCGTGCCCCAGTACCGCTGGCGCGAGACGAGCCAATCGCGCAGACGGGTCGTCACCGTTTTTTCGCCGTCGCCAATCGCTGCGAGGCGTTGCGCGATCGCATCGCGCGCCCGCTCGCTGGTCATGCCGGTGAAGTCGCCGCTATCCACCAGCACGCCGTCGTCGACGAACGGCGCGGCGGAATCGGATGCTTCGCCGTTCGCCGGCACGATCGTGGATACGACCGGCAGTTCGTTACGGCGCGCAAAATCGAAGTCGCGTTCGTCGTGCGCGGGCACGCCCATTACCGCGCCGGTACCGTATTCCGCCAGCACGTAGTTGGTCACCCAAATCGGGACGCGCTGCCCCGACAGCGGATTGACGGCATACGCGCCCGTGAATAAGCCCTGTTTCTCCATGAGACTGGTGCGTTCGAGTTCGGATTTCGAACGCAGGCTGTCGGCGAACGAAGCCATCGCCGCGGCGCGCTCGGGCGCAACGATGCCGGCGATGCGAGCGGCCAGTGGATGTTCGGGCGCAATCGCGACGAACGTAGCGCCGAAGACGGTGTCGACGCGCGTCGTGAAGACGTCGAGGTTCGCATCGAGTCCTTCGATGCGAAAGGCAAATCGAACACCCTCGCTGCGGCCGATCCAATTGCGCTGCATCGCAATCGTGCGTTCCGGCCAGTCGGGAAGGTCGTCGAGATCGGCGAGCAGGCGATCGGCGTATGCCGTGAATTTTCAAGAACCATTGCGAGAGGTTGCGACGCTCGACCAGATGGTGGCAGCGCCAGCAGCGGCCGTCCTCGACCTGCTCGTTGGCGAGCACGGTTTTATCGTGCGGGCACCAGTTGACCGGCGCTTCGCGTTTGTACGCCAAACCGCGTTCGTAGAGGCGTAGAAAAAGCCACTGATTCCAGCGGTAATACTCGGGATCGCACGTCGCGAATTCGCGCGTCCAGTCGTAGCTCGTTCCGAGTACGCGCAACTGGCGCTCCATGTTTGCGATGTTCGACGACGTCCACTCGGCCGGGTCGATGCCGCGCGCGATCGCGGCGTTCTCCGCCGGAAGTCCGAAGGCGTCGAAGCCCATCGGGTGCAGCACGTTATAGCCGAGCATGCGCATCATGCGGGCAATCGCGTCGCCTATCGTATAGTTCTTGGCGTGACCGACGTGCAGATCGCCCGACGGGTACGGCAGCATCTCGCAGACATAGTATTTCGGGCGCGCGTCGTCCGAGCGCGCGCGATAGATGCCTTCGCGCTCCCAGCGCTCCTGCCACTTGCGCTCGACGCTTCTGAAATCGTAGGCCTCGGCCATAGGCGCCATGGTACACGCTCGGTGCGCAAACGCGCTACCTTTCAGGTCGGCCGGACGCGCGTGATGGAATCGCATGATCGTTCGCATCGGGGTTCTGGCGGGAGTGCTGGCGTTGGCCGCCGCGGCATTATGGCATCCGGCTCCTCGCCCGGCCGTTACGACGGAGGCCGCACCGGCCGGCGGCGGTCGAAACGCCGAGCCTCACGCCGCACGCGTCGGGTCGCGGCGTACCGGCGAGCGCGGCGGTATCGTTTACGTGGCCGGCGCGGTGCGGCGCCCCGGTCTCTATCCTGCGAATTCCGGCGAACGCGCTGCCGCTGCGGTTGCGAATGCGGGCGGGTTCGCACCGGGCGCCGACCCTGCGGGCGTCAACCTGGCAGCTCCCGTCAGCGACGGCGACGAGATCTACGTGCCGCTCGCCGGTGAAGCCCCGCGTTCGGCTTCCACGAGCCGGCGGCACGCGCATCGTCGCGGTTCGCACCGCCGCGACGTCCAGGCGAACGCGCCCGAACCCTCGAGCGTCGACGTCAACGCGGCCGGCGAGGACGAGCTTGCGGGCGTCCCCGGAATCGGTGCGGCCATCGCGGCGCGAATCGTCGCCCTGCGCGCCGTCGACGGTGCGTTTACCTCGCTCGATCAGCTGCTCGACGTCTCCGGCATGACGCAGACGCGATTGGAGCGCGCGCGTCCGTATCTGCGCGACCCATAGAGGTTCCTCACTCTAGGAACCTCGCAAGGCCGAGCGAAGTCGAAGTGCCTCATGACCGCGGAGCTTCCGCCGAAAGAAACGCTCCCGCAACTCGTCCGCAGCGCGCTTGAGCCGCCGCGCGACGACGTTTTGAACGAGCGCGTCGACGGTGTTTGGACGCCGATCTCGTCGGCGCGGCTGCTCGAACGCATCGAAAACGTCGCGTGCGCCATTCGAGCGTCGGGCATCGCGCCGGGCGACCGCGTCGCACTCGCCGCCCACGACTGCATCGACTGGCTCGTCACGGATTTCGGAACGATCTTCGCCGGCTGCGTCGTCGTTCCGATCTATCCGACGCAAGCGCTCGATCACGTCGCGTATATTTTGCGCCATTCGGAGGCGAAGTTGCTGTTCGCCGATTCCGGCGCGACGCTCGAGCGCGTGCGCGGCAGCGGCGCCGGCGTCGACCGGGCGGTCGTCTTCGATTCGGCCGGCGACGACGGCCTGGCAGCGTTCGAAGGCCGCGGCGCGGCAGCGCGTACCGGTACGGCCGACATTCCCGCTGCATACGAAGCCGCGTTGCACCCCGACGACCTGGCCGTGTTGATCTACACCTCGGGAACCACCGGCGATCCCAAAGGCGTGATGCTTTCGCACGACAACGTCGGATTCGATGCGCGTTCGGCGTTGAAGTGCGGCCTCGACGGACTCGTCGAGGGGAATCCGGTGCTTTCCGTGTTGCCGTTCTCGCATATCTTCGAACACACCATCGCGTACGTTTATCTGCTCGCGCGCGTGCGGTACTTCATCTGCCACGATACGGGCGAGCTGCGCGACGATATGCGCGACGTGCGCCCGTCGGTGATGACGAGCGTGCCGCGCATCTTCGACCGCGTGCTGGCCGGCGTTTCGGGCAGGGCTATGAAGGCCGGCGGGCTGCAAGGCAAACTCGTCCCTTGGGCGCTTGCCGCCGGACGCGCGTACGCGCGCGCGATGGCGTTCGGCGGCCGCGTCTCACCGGCTCTCGCGCTGCGCTACGCGATCGCCAACCGGCTCGTGCTGCGCAAAGTGCGCGCCGCGCTCGGCCTCGATCGCATGAAGTTCTTCGTGAGCGGCAGTGCGGCGCTGCACGTCGACACGGCGATGACGTTCTTAGGGTTGGGCGTGCCGATCATGCAAGGCTACGGTCTCACGGAAACCTCGCCCGTGATCACGGCCAGCCGCCTCTCCGCGAACGAATACGGCGCTTCGGGAAAACCGATTCCCGGCGTCGACGTGCGCGTCGCCGAGGACGGCGAGATTCTCACGCGCGGACGGCACGTGATGCGCGGCTACTATCGCGATCCGGATGCGACGGCGGCCACCATCGTCGACGGGTGGCTGCACACGGGCGACATCGGCGAGATCGACGCGCTTGGGTTCTTGCGAATTACCGATCGCAAGCGCGAAGTTTTCAAGACCGACACCGGAAAGTGGATTTCGCCGGCGCGCATCGAGAGCGCAATCAAGCGCTCCGTCTTCGTTGCGCAGGCGATGGTCGTCGGCAGCGGGCGTCCGCACCCGGCGGCACTCGTCTGCCCCAATTGGGACTTGTTGCGCATCGAACTCACTCTTCCGGCGGAGGCGCCCCCCGAAACGCTTGCCGCCCGTGAAGACGTCAAGGCGTTCGTCTCGCGCCTCGTCGAGAAGCAGACGCGCGAACTCGCGACGTTCGAGCAAGTGCGGCGGGTCATCGTGATTCCGCACGAGTTCAGCGTCGAGGGCGGAGAGCTATCGCCCGCCATGAAGATCAAGCGCCGGGTGGTCGAAACCCGCTACGCGCCCGCAATCGATCTCGCCTATGGCGTCGATCTGCACGCTCACGCGCCGGCGTGACGGGGCGCTTTTGACGGAACTTTGATTGAGCGCGGCTCGGTTGCGAAAGGGACGCGTGCCGTGAGCCCTAACTTTGGGACCAATCCCCGTTGGAGGTTTCGTTGAGGTTACGACTTCGATCGTCGCGTACCGCATTGACGGTTGCCTTTGCCGTGCTCGGCGCGCTTCCGGTGGCCGCGGCCGCCGCCGCCCCGCCGCCGATTCCCAAGCTCACGCCCGATGCCGTCACGCACCACACGATCGTGCTCGGCGGCCGCAGCCTGGCCTATGCCGCACGTGCCGGCACGATCACGCTGCGCAATACCGACGATCAGGCGACGGCGCGCGTTTTCTACACGGCCTACACCCTCGATGGCGCCGAACCGGCACACCGCCCGGTCACGTTCCTCTATAACGGCGGTCCGGGAAGTTCGACGATTTGGCTGCGGATGGGATCCTTCGGTCCGGTGCGCGTGCAGGCCGGCAGCAACGGGACGATCACGCCGGGGCCGCCTTACAACCTCGCGTCAAACCGCTACAGCCTGCTCGATACGACCGATCTCGTGTTCATCGACATGCCGGGCAGCGGATACGGGCGCATCATCGGCGCCGGGAAGCCGAAAGATTTTTGGGGCGTCGATCAAGATGCCGATGCGTTCGCGCAGTTCATCCAGCGCTACCTCACCAACTTCAATCGCTGGAACTCACCGAAATTTCTGTTCGGCGAATCGTACGGCACCACGCGCTCGGCGGTGCTGTCGGGCGTCCTCGCGCAGCGCGGTATCGGATTGAACGGCATCGTGCTGCTTTCGTCGTTCCTCAATCCGACGGTCGACTACAACGACGGAGCGCCGATCGGCGGCGGCGACTGGGCTTACGTGCTCTATCTGCCGACCGAAACCGCCACGGCGTGGTATCACCACGCCGTTCCCGGCTCGCCGGGACTGAGCGGGCTGATCGCCGAGACGAAACGCTTTGCGCTCGGCGAATACCTCGACGGGCTGGCGGCGGGCGCGCAAATCGACCCCAATCGCTACAACGACATCGTCGCGAAACTCCATCGCTACACCGGTCTTTCGGAGCAGTACATTCGCAACTCGAACTTGCGCATTCCGTACGACCGCTTCGAAAACGAGTTGTTGCGGCAGCGCGGGATCACCGTCGGCCGTCTCGACGGACGGTTTGCGACCTACGTGCTCGATCGTCCCGAAATATCGCCCGATTGGGACGCCACCGACGCGGCCATCGACTCGGCGTTCGTCTCTACCGGCAACTACTACATGCAGCAGGTGCTCAAGTACGATCCGCCCCTGCTCTACCGCAGCGAGATTTACGACCTTATCTACGCCGACGGCAACAGCTGGGATTTCAAACACGGCGGCAATCCGCAGACGTTCAACGTCGCGCCCGATCTGGCGCAGACGATGACGTATAACCCACGTCTGAAGATATTCTCCGCCAACGGCTACTTCGATTTCGCCACGCCGTTCTTCGCGACGCAATACGTGCTCACGCATCTCTACATCGCGCCGTCGCTGCAGCGGAACATTACGTACGGCTTTTACGAATCGGGACACATGGTCTATCTGCACCCGGCGGCGCTGGCAAAGTTCCACGCCGATCTCGAACGCTGGTATGCGATGGTGCTGCGCTAATGCTGGGAAGAGAATACGTGAAGAGGATTTGGATCTCGCTCGCATCGTTCGCGGTCGTCGCGGCGCTGGCCGTCTCGGGCGCCCGCGCCGCCGATGCACCGGCAGCCGCAGCGCAAGCACCGCCGCTGCCGCCCGCCGCACCCGATGCGGTGACGCAGCACGAGTATGCGCTCAATGGCCACACCCTTCCATACACGGCGCGCGCCGGAACGATTTCGCTTCAGAATCCGCAGGGCCAGACGACCTGCCGCATGTTCTACACCGCGTTCACGCTCGACGGCGGCAACCCGAGCACGCGGCCGGTGACGTTCTTCTACAACGGCGGCCCGGGCAGTTCGACGATTTGGCTGCGGATGGGTTCGTTTGGACCGATGCGCGTCATCACCGGCAACACGAGCGCTAACGCGCCGTTCAATCTCGTCCCCAATCAATACTCGCTGCTCGACGCGAGCGATCTGGTCTTCGTCGACGCGCCGGGGACGGGCTTCAGCCGCATAGAGCCGCCGGGCAAACCGGACGAGTTCTACGGCGTGGATCAAGACATGCGCGCGTTCACGCAGTTCGTTTCGCGCTACGTCAGCACGTTCGGCCGCTGGAATTCGCCGAAGTTTCTCTTCGGCGAATCGTACGGTACGCCGCGCACGGCGGTGCTCGTCGACAATCTGCAGCGGCAGGGCGTCGGCGTCAACGGCGTCGTGCTGCTCTCGTCGGTTCTCGACTTCAACCTCGACTGGGACGTAAACTTTACGCCGGCCGCGATCGGCGGCGGCGACTGGGCGTATCCGCTCTACCTTCCGACCGAGGCGGCCGCGTCGTGGTATCACAACGCGCTGCCCGGCCCGCAAACGACGCTGCAGAGTTTGCTGCCCCAGGTCGAGCAGTTCGCGACCGGTGAATATCTCAACGCACTGGCGCAGGGTGCGAACTTGCCGCCGTCGACCTACAACGACGTCGTTGCGAAGCTGCATCAATACACCGGACTCTCGACGCAATATATCCGGCTCTCGAACCTGCGCGTGCCGTACTGGCGCTATCTCACCGAGCTCATGCGCAATCAGGGTCAAACGATGGGCCGCTACGACGCGCGCTTCACGTCGTACACGCTCGATCGGGTCGCCGACCGGCCGCAGTTCGACGCGACCGATTCGGCGATCGATGCCGCGTTCGTGGGTGCCGGAAATTATTACATCCGCCAGCTCTTACGCTACAATCCGCCGCTCGAATATACGCCGCTTGCCTTCGGCATCAACCGGCAGTGGGATTGGAAGCACAACGGCAATCTGCCGACCAACACCGCGCAGGATCTCGCCGAAGCAATGACCTTCAATCCCGGTCTGCGCGTCTTCTCGGCGAACGGCTACTACGACATGGCGACGCCGTTCTACGCGACGGTCTACACGCTCAACCACCTCAACCTCGAGCCGCCGCTGCAGAAGAACATCACCTACGGCTTCTACGAATCGGGGCACATGGTGTATCTCCATCCGGAAGCGCTCGCGCAGTTCCACACCGATTTGGAACGCTGGTACGCCGAGGTACTCCACCACTAATCGACGCCCGGTGTCAGGCTGAGCGCAGCGTGCCACCCGCCTGTGTCATCCTGAGCGAAGCGCCGTAGGCGCGCAGTCGAAGGACGGCGCTAGTTACGGTGCGAGTTGCAGGCCTTCGAGGCGCGCGAGCGTCTTCGCGTAGATCGCTTGCAGCTTGCGGAAACCTGAAACCATATCGTGCGTCGGCGCGGAGTCGGCGCTTTCGACGGCGCTTTCGAGATAGTCGAGCGCATTCGACAGATACAGGAAGCTCGTGAAGTCGTGCGAGTAGCTGCCCTCGGAGTCGTCGGGATTCGCAGGCGGAGCTTCGCCGGCGATTTCAACGCGCAGCGCGCGCGCCTTCGCAGCCGGCAACGAGGTGCGTTCGAGTGCCTGCGCCTTGGCGCGTGAGTCCGCGACGCGCGCCTGCAGCGCTTCGATTTCTTGCGCCAGCGCATACTGCGCGCGCAGATCGGCGTCGCTGCCTTCGATGCGCGGATCGCGCACGACGCGCAACGGACGCTCGAGCGTTTTGCCGTTTACGGTAAGCCGGACGGTGTACGCCCCCGGAGGCGCAAGCGGGCCGGTTGCGTCCTTCACGTGGAAGTCCCATACGAACCGGTGCGCGCCGCCGTCCGCCGAAGGCGGCTGCTCGAGCGCTATCCACGATGGAACGACGGTAATTTTCTTTGCGTCGACCGTCTGCGGTTTGTCGGCGCTCGACCAGCGCCGCAGCACCGAGCCGTTCGCTTCCACGATTTCAATGACGACCGGCGTGCGCGCCGGCGACGCCAGATAATAGTCGAGCATTGCGCCGGTCTCCGGATTTTCCGCGTAGGCCTCGTCGCGCGGCAGCGGCGTGCTCTCGTCGTTGCCGGGGCGCAGCCGGTAGGCCGCATCCGGCGCGAATAAATAATCTCCGCTCGCGGCTAAGGCGTCCGCACGTTGGCGCAGCGGCGCCACGCCGTCGAGCACCCAGAACGCGCGACCGTGCGTGGCGATGGCCACGTCGTTGCCGTGCACGACGATATCGCGTACCGATGTGACCGGAAGGTTGAGCTGCAGCGATTGCCAATGCGCGCCGTCGTCGTACGAAACGTAGACGCCTTTTTCAGTTCCGGCATACAGCAAGCCGCGCCGTTGCGGATCTTCGCGTACGACGTTGACGAAGGAGCCGTTCGGAATTCCCGACGCGATCGCCGTCCACGTCGCGCCGTCGTCGCCGGTGCGATAGATGTACGCCGCGTAGTCTTCGAGGCGATGGCGATCGATCGCGGCGTACGCGGCGTGCGTATCGAAATGCGACGCCTCGATCGTTCCCACTTTACTCCACGACGTCAGCGCCGGCGGCGTCACGTTGCGCCAGTGCGCTGCGCCGTCGCGCGTCAGCCATACCAGGCCGTCGTCGGTGCCCGCCCACACTACGCCGGCGCGCAACGGCGACGGAGCGATCGTATAGACGACGCCGTGGCGCGAAACGCCGTTCGTGTCGGCCAGCGTCACGGGATCGAGGTTTGCCGGCGTCCCTTCCGACGCGCGCGAAAGATCGGGCGAGACCACCTGCCAGCTCTTGCCGCCGTTGCGCGACCGGAAAATGCGCTGATGGCTGACGTAGAGCGCGTGCGGATCGGCCGGTGAAAAGACGATCGGCAGCGTCCAGGTATTCCGCCACAGCGTATCGGGATAGTTGAGCGTCGGATCCACGTTCAATTCCCAGCCGGTGTCGACGCGTTCGGCGGTGACGGTGCCTCCGTACACGAGCCCGGGATGTTTGAGATCGGGCGCGATTTCGCCGCTTTCGCCGCCGGCGTCGATGGGACGAAACTCCCAGTTCGAAATTTCCGCGTATTTGCTGCGCGTCGGCTGCATCGCGGCGCCGGAATCCTGTTGCGCACCGTAGACCCAAAACGGAAAGTGGTCGTCGGCCGCGATGTGATAGAATTGCCCCGTCGCCTGGTTATACCACGAACTCCACGTCGCCGCGCCGTCGACGCTGACGACGACGCCTTGATCGCTGCCGAGAATCATTCGCGACGGATCGTTCGGCTCGATCCACAACGTGTGATAGTCGTCGCCGCCGGGAGCGCCTTTGAGCGCGTCAAAACTTTTGCCGCCGTCGGTCGAGCGATACGCCGACGTGTTCATGACGTAGACGGTGCCGGCGTTTTTCGGATCGGCGGTAATGCCGCCGAAGTACCAGCCGCGTTGCCAAATGCGCCGTTCCCCGTCGGTGTGGGTCCAGGTAGCCCCCGCATCGTCCGAACGATAGACGCCGCCGTGTGCGACGTCGGAGTCGACCATTGCGTACACGCGCGCGGGATTTGCCGGCGAGATTGCAATGCCGATGTGGCCTACTTTGGCGGGCAAGCCCGCGCTCAAGCGCGTCCACGTCGCACCGGCATCGGTCGATTTGAAGAGGCCGCTGCCCGGACCGTTCGACGGCGGATACACGTTCCAAGGCGGCCGGCGCGTTGCCCAGAGCGCCGCGTACACGACGTTCGGACTGCTCGGATCGAGTGCCAGCGAAATCGCGCCCGTGTCGGGATCTTTATAGAGTACCTTGCTCCACGACTTTCCGCCGTCGATGGTTTTGAAGACGCCGCGTTCGGCGTTGGGCCCGTATTGATGCCCGAGTGCCGCAACGTATGCGACGTCGGCATTGCGCGGATCCACGACGATGCTGCCGATTTGGCGCGTATCGTCGAGCCCGATGTGCGTCCACGTCTTTCCGGCGTCGGTCGATTTGTAGACCCCGTTGCCGTAGGCGATGTCGGACCGCATGTCGGCTTCGCCGCTGCCTACGTACACGACGCGCGGATTGCTCGGGCGCAACCGCAATCGCGCCGATGGAACCGATTGGCTGGGAGTCGAAAATCGGCGTCCACGTCCGTCCGGCGTTACGGCTTTCCCACACGCCGCCGTCGACCGAACCGAAGTAGAAGTGCTCGGGGTCGCCGGGAACGCCCGTTACGGCGAGCGCGCGCCCGCCGCGAAACGGCCCGATGAGGCGCCAGTGCAGTCCGCCGGTAGTCGAAGCGACGTTGGAAACCTCGCCGGCGCGAGCGAGGCTGCCGCCGGAAGCGAAGACGAAAACGAGCGCGAGCGCAAAAACAAAGCAGCGATACATAATCGCTGCTTACGAACCCTCGCTACAAAATCACTCCTGGGGCTTCCCTACCAGCCGCCGCCGGAGTCGCCGCCTCCGCCTCCGCCGCCACCGAAGTCGCCTCCGCCGAAGCCGCCGGCGTCACCGCCGCCGCCGAAGCCTCCGCCGCCCCAATCTCCGGCATTGCCGGCCCCGGATTGGCCGGCGTCGCTCTGCCAGCCGCCGCCGGCATCGCCGCCGCCGCCACCCCAACCGCCGCCGGCGTCGGGAGCAGACGTCTGCCCCGCATCGGCAGGGCCGATCGCGCGCCGCCGCGATTGCCGAACATTTCGTTGCCCAGCCACGCGCCGCCGAGGCCGCCGAGCAATCCGCTCCAGAAGCTTCCGCCGCCGCCGTAACCGCCGCCGCCGAAACCACCATAGCCGGGACCGTAACCGGCGGGGGGCATTCCGCCCGGCGCTCCGGGCGTTCCCGGAGGCGCTCCCGGCGGTCCGGAGTAGCGCGGCGTGGACAGCGCGCGCATCACCGAACGCAGAATCAAGAAGCCGACGACGATGATGATGATCCACCAGAACATTGAAAGGTGTACTCCCGTGCGCGTCGCTACGGCGGATCGCGTCGCCGGCACGCCGGTCGACGAGCCGGATTGACGCAGGCTTCCGGCGTGCGCGCGATAGACGTTGAGCACGCCGCCGACCGCGCTCGTGATTCCGGGGTCGAAGTCCCCGCTGCGGAACTGCGATTCCATCGTCGTGCGAATCGACTGCAGCACGTCGGGCGTGAACCAGCCTGCTTGTGAGCCCGCACGGTCGGGGACGATGATGTCGCGGCGGTCGTCGCGCGCGATGAAGATGAGGACCCCGTTGACCGCCTGCTGCGAGAAGGCGGTGTTCGCCGCGTCCTGCAGCGTCGCGCTGCCCAGCGACGGGACCGTCATGACGACGACTTCCTTGCCGGTTTGCGCGTTGAAGTTTCCGATGCGCTCGTTCAACGACGAGACGGTCGAAGCCGAAAACATGCCGGCCTGATCCTGCACGAAGTCGCGGGCAGCCGCCGGCAGAGCCGCCAGCGTCACGGCGAGAACGAGGCCTGCGAGGGCAAACGAGCGCTTCATCGAGTCGAGATCCTCCGGGCGTTTCTACCTTTGGGCCTCTGCGAAGTTTCGCCGCGGCGCACCTCCCCCGTGGCGCTTCCTTCCTCGTCGAAACCGTGGCGGACGTGAGCGTCGAGCACCGCGCGCGCCGCCGGAAAATCGCCGCGTTCGGCCGCATCGAGCATCGCGTCGTGCTCTTCGGCGAGTTCCTCCGCGCGACGGTAGCGGGCGCTGGTCACCCGAATGTAGAGCCGAATTTGCGCGAGCAGACTTTCATAGGCGCGATCCAGCATGGTGTTGCCCGCCGAGGCGACGAGCGCACGGTGCATGTCGAGATCGGCGCCGGCGATGCGCGCCCGGTCGCGCGTCCGCAACGCGCGCCGAAGCGCCGCGACCTGCGCGCGCAGTGCCGGCAGTGCCGCGGCGTCGTCGCGCTCGATCAAGCGTTCGAGCGCGAACCGTTCGAGTGCCAGCCGGAACTCGGTGAGTTCGACGAAACGCCGGCGCTGCAGCGGCACGACGATCGCACCCCGATAGGGCAGGATCGCGATAAGGCCTTCTTCCGAAAGCCGCAGCAGCGCTTCGCGCACGGGGCTGCGGCTGACGCCGAATTCGCGGGCGACCTCGAGTTCGACGATGCGCGAACCGGGCGCGGCGGCGCCGCCGGCGATGCGCTCGCGCAGCAAATCGGCGACGCGCGTTGCGGTCGACGTCCGTTCCAGGACACCGGCGCTCATCGCACGCCCGCCGCGCGGCGGCCGGCCGCAAACCACGCCCATCCTAACGCTAAGAAGGCGAGAAAGTAGTAGACGAACCATCGCTGCGGCGCGGCCGGCACCGAGTAGAACAGCATGACCGCAGGAACGAGCAGCAGCACCACGGCGAGCACCGAAATGGCGAAGTCGGCCGAGCGGAGCTCGCCGCGCCGCTTCACGTAGACGCCGGCAGCGATCGAGATCAACGCGTAGATCACGACGAAGCCGAACGAACTCAACGTGCCGCAGTTGTTGAAGATGTCGATCGGCGCTACGCCGCCGAGCAGCGACGCGCCGGTGACGATGAAGGTCAGCACGGTGACGACGGTGACCGCGACGTTCGGCGTGTCGTGACGCGGCTCGATGCGCGCGAAGGCCGCGGGCAGTAAACCGGAGTTCGCCATCGCATAGGCTACGCGGCCGCCGGTCGTGATGCACGCCAGGCAGACGGAAAAGGCGCTGCAAAGCGCGCCGATGGCGATCGGCACGAGGAAGTATCCGGCATGGAAGATGCCGGCGAGCGTGCCGAGCGGAAACGTTTCTTTGTCGAGCGGCGGCGCGGCGTGGCGCAAGCCGAGAATTTCGGCGTACGTCGCGATGATGAAGAAGATGCTCGCGAAGATGACGCTGCCGAGAACGGCGCGCGGAATCGTCACCAACGGATTCTTGGCCTCGGCGCCAAAGGCCGTCGCGCTTTCGAAGCCGACGAAACTGAAAACGGCGAACATGATGGCCAAGCCGATGCCGCCGGGAAATCCGCCTTGAATCTTCAGCTGTGCGACGTCGATGGACGGCCCGTGCTTGACGAGCACGATCGCGACGAGCACCGTAATGACGGCCACCGAGATGGCTTCGAGCACGAGCATCACAATGGCGGAAACCTGCACGCCGCGATACGCGAGCAGCCACGCGACGAGCGCCATGACGGCGGCGATGGCAATTGCAGGCACGTGCATGCCTCCCAAGCCGAGCAAAATTTGCACGAAGAGCGCCATCGCGCCGAGCGTCGCCGCCGCAACGAATCCGTAGGCCCACAGCAGCGACCAGCCCGCCATCGCGCCGGCGGTCGAGCCCAGATTTTCGGCGACGTAGCCGTAGAGCGATCCGGCGGCGCTCGACCGCCGTGCGAACTGATTGATGTTCAGCGCGACGAAGACGAGCATTATACCGCCGAAGAGGTACGCGAGCCACGTTCCGTTGCCGGCGTTTGCGTACATGTACGGTGCGATGAGAATCGGCGTCATGCTCGGCCCGATGAGCGCGATCGACGTGGCGAGCACCTCGAGAAACGTCAGCGAGCCTGCGCGGAGTGCGGCCGGTTCGGTCATCGCGATTCCGGCCAGCGGCTGATGACGACGCGCTGCTGGGTGTAGAATGCCACCGCATCTTTTCCGTGGCAGCGCAGATCGCCGAAGATCGAATCCTTCACCCCGCCGAAGGGAAAGAATGCCATCGGCGCGGCGACGCCGACGTTGACGCCGACCATGCCCACTTCGATGCGCGACGCGAACGTGCGCGCCGCGCCCCCGTCGGCGGTGAAGATCGAGGAGGCGTTGCCGTAACGCGATGCGTTCGCCACCGCAAGTGCGTCGTCGAGCGAAGCGACGCGCACGATTGCCAGCACCGGCCCGAAAATCTCTTCACGCGCAAGTTCGCTCGATGCGTCGACGCGATCGAAGATGACCGGCGAGAGAAAGGATCCGTCGCGCGGCGCCGGCTTCGGCCCCAGCAGCAGACGCGCGCCGCTCGCGAGCGCTCGCTCGACATAAGCGCTGATGCGCGTCATGGCGTCGTCGCTGACGACCGGCCCCATATCCACGGATCCGTCGGTACCGTGCCCGAGCCGCAGATTCGTCGCAGCCTCGACCAGCAGCGGCGCGAGCCGATCGCCGGCGTCACCGACGGCGACGACGACCGATCCGGCGAGACAACGTTGCCCGGCGCCGCCGAAGGCCGACGCGACGATTCCCGAGATCGTCGCCGGCGTAACGCCGTCGGGCATCACGACGAGGTAATTCTTTGCGCCGCCGAGAGCCTGCACGCGTTTGTGCGCGCGGGAAGCCTGCTCGTGCACGCTGCGCGCCACCGCCGACGATCCGACGAACGACACCGCTGCGATGCCGGGATGGGCGACGAGCGCTTGCGCGGTTTGCGTTCCGCCGTGCACGACGGTGAGCAGGTGCGGCGGGAAACCGCACGCTTCGGCCGCGCTTGCGATCAGGTCGGCGGTGAGCGGAGTCTGCGGGGACGGCTTGAGGACGAACGTATTTCCGGCGGCGATCGCGATGGGCGCCATCCACAGCGGAATCATCGCCGGAAAGTTAAACGGCGTGATGCCGGCGCAGACGCCGAGCGGATAGCGCACGGAAATCGAGTCGATGCCGCGCGCTACGTCGGGAAGCGCATCGCCCATCATCAGCGACGGCATGCCGCACGCGAACTCCACGGCTTCGATGCCGCGCCGCACTTCGGCGCGCGCATCGGCGATCGTCTTGCCGTTCTCGCGGGCGACCGAGACCGAGAGTTCTTCGTGCCGCCGTTCGAGTGCGTCGGCAAAACGGAACATCAGCCGCGCGCGCTCCACGACCGGAACGCGCGACCACGTTTCGAACGCCTCGCGCGCGTGTGACACCACGCGATCGATCTCGGCGGTACCGCTCTCGGGAACCGTTCCGATCACCTCGCGCGTCGCGGGATCGAGAACCGGCAGTTGCGCGGATGTCATGCTGCCTCCAATTTCGTCAGCGACGCGTCGAGCAGTTCGGCCGCTTCGTCGAGTTCGGCGTCGCCGGCGATCAACGGCGGCGCAATCACGACCGCGTTATACCGGCCGAAGACGTAGAGTCCGCGGGCGAGCGCGTCGGCGAAAAATGCGTTGAGCGACTCTTTTCCTTGCCACGCGACCAACGGCTCGCGCGATTCCCGATCGCGCACGAGTTCCAATCCGAAGAAGGCGCCGACGCCCCGCACCTCGCCGATCGTGCGGTGGCGCCGCTGCAGTTCGTCGAGGCGCGCGCGCAGCGGCCGTTCCATTTCTCTCGCACGTTCGAAGATGCGCTCCTCGCGATATGCGTCGAGCGTTGCAACGCCCGCCGCCATTCCCAACGGATGGCCGCTGAAGGTGTGGCCGCTCGGAAGCGGGTGCGCGTCGAAGTGCGACGCGAGCGGCTCGCGCACCGCAACGCCGCCGAGCGGAACGTACGCCGACGTCACGCCTTTGGCGAACGTGAACATGTCGGGCACCACGCCGAAGCGTTCCGACGCAAACGCGGCGCCGGTGCGGCCGAAGCCGGTCATCACCTCGTCGAAAACCAGCAGAATACCGTGGCGATCGCACAGCGCGCGCAGGCCCTGCAGGTAGCCTTCGGGATAAACGACGACGCCGTTCGATCCGACGACGGGTTCGATCAGCAGCGCTGCGATGCGGTCGCCGCCTTCGTACGTGACGATTTCCTCGAGGTGCGCGAGCGCGCGTTCGCATTCTTCGGCGGCATCGCGCGTGAAGAACGGGCTGCGATACGGAAACGGCGCAAAGAAGCGCACGACGCCGGGAAGGCCGGGCTCGTTCGGCCAGCGCCGGTTCTCGCCGGTCAGCGTGCCCGCGCCCGGCGCCGATCCGTGGAACGACCGGTACGCGGTGAGCACTTTGTGACGCCCGGTGATGGCGCGCGCGAACTTGACGGCGTCTTCGTTGGCTTCACCACCGCCGGTCGTGAAGAAGACGCGGCCCTCGCCGTTCCACGGGCCGATCTCGGCGATCGCTTGCGCGAGCCGCGCCCGATTCTCGTCGCCGAAGCTCGGCGGCGCATATCCGAGTCGCGCGGCCTGTTCGCCGATCGCTTTCGCGACGCCGGCGTGCCCGTGGCCGAGGTTGACCGCCACGAGTCCCGAGACGAAATCGAGATAGCGCTTTCCGCGGTCGTCGTAGAGGTAGCAGCCCTCGCCCCTAACGATCGTCGGCGGCCGCCGGTTGCCTTGCGCGACCCAGGGGGTTAACACGTGACGAGCGTGGACGTCGGCTGGGTCTTCGTTCAATACGGTTTTCGACATGGGGCCAGGTATTGCACATTGTCGACAATCCTCCCCCGTGTGATCCTGAGCCCTTCGACTCGCTGCGCTCGCTCAGGACAGGCTCCGCGCCGGGGGCGCGCAGTCGAAGGACGCGCGTCAGTCTAGGAAGCTCGCTGTGCCCTCGTAAGCAAGTACGTGTGATGGACGACGTTGTCGCTGTAATGCGGCGCGGCGAGCGCTTCGAATTCTTCTCGAATCGCGGCAAGCCGCTGCGGATCGTCAGCCAGACTCTCGACGAGTTTTTGGAACGGTCCAACCGAGCTTTCGACGAATCCGCGATAGTGTCGTAAACTGAGCGCCGGCCAAATCATCACGCCGCTTTCGAACGAGGGCGCGCCGAAGTTGCCCGCGAGCCGCTCGGTAATGATTGACCGAACTCCCCATTTTGGCGGCGGCTCGGCGCCGGGCGGCGGCGGGGGCGAGTTGCGACCGATGAACTGGAAGATCTGACCGATGAGCTCCTCGGGCGGCCACGTCGCAAATGCAACGCGGCCGTCTGGTTTGAGCACCCGGCGGATCTCGGCTACCACGACGTCGGGCCGCGGCGCGAACATGTGACCGAACTGACTGAGCACGACGTCGAACGACGCATCGGGATAAGGAAGTCTCTCCGCGTCGCCCTCGGTCCATGCAACGTCGACGCCCGCGACCTTTGAGTTCTGCACGGCCTCTTGCAGCAACGCCGGCGTCAAATCGAGAGCGCTGACGCGTGCACCCGCGTTCGCCGCAGTAATTGCAGCAACGCCCGTCCCCGTACCGATGTCGAGCACCGTCTCGCCGCTCGCCACGCCGGCGAAGCCGACCAAATGCGCTGCAACCGGCGTTGTAAACATCGCCGTGGGCGCAAACGAGCCCCACATCTCGCGCTGCCGTTGCTTGAGTGCTGCAAAAGCGTCCGATTCCATAAGTTCTCCTTTACCGATCCGATGGCGTTTTTGGCGTCGCAGTGACGGTTATCGCGTAGGGGTACGTGTCGAGTGAGTAGGCGTGCTCCTCGGGCGATCCAGCCGGGTACGGAAACCCACCGACGCCGTATTCGTCGTTAATCGACTCGAGGTCGGTTACCAATGTGTCGTGATGAAGCCAAAATCCGTTCAGGTGGAGTTGTCCCGCGGCGATTGGTATCTCATCGATCTCCGTTGCCAGCCCGTTGTGGACGGAATAGCGGTGCATCGTATTGTCGTAGTTGTAGCCGACCAAAAAGTACTTGCCGTCCCATTGAATGCCGGCGCCGTCGGCGTCGGTCGTCGAGATGTTTACGGAAATGAGTTTCTTATGGCCCTTTTGAAGTTCGGCGTAGATCGCAATTCGGTCACCACCCTGACCGTCGGGGGCATAGCCTTGGATCACCAGATTTCCGTTATTATCGTAGGCGCAGTAGTTCCAAAACTGGAACGCGGCGTATGAGTACGTTTTCGGCAATCCTTGCGCTTGATGATAGATTTCGAGGTTTTGCTTGCGATGCGAGTCGCCCCACGTCACGACGGCAAGGTCGCCACTTTCGGGATCTACTGCACAGCCCGTTGCAGGGTAAGAAAACAACTCGGCAATGGGTTGCGTCCCTCCGGGCGCGTATTCCAGCATTTCTGCGCCATTTCTGCTTCCAGAACTGACCCAAATGTTGCCGGACTTGTCGGAGCACAACGTCCCCGATCCTTCGACCGAGACCTGTCCTAGCAGGACGTGGGTCTTGTAGGCATACGCATTTACCTCTTGGCCATCTGCAATATATACCACGAGCGAGGCCGTCTTGGCGGCGGGGCTCATCCACGAAGCGTGCCGGGTCGCAGCCGTTCGTAGTTGTGAGCCGGCGTCGACTGGTAAACCGACCTCACGATCTCCGGCACATGCGGACACCAACAATCCGGCCACTACAAGAGCGGTGCGTCCCATCGTCGAAATCGTCACGGACATATCCCTTTCTTACTGTGGCCGCACGGCATAACGCAACGGGCTTTCGATTCGTCTAAGGAGGAAACCCACTGATGCGCATTCGCCTCGCCGAAAGGAGCATCTCCGTCGCATTGCTGGCCGCCATGCTGGCCGGCTGTGCCGGAACGTCGCAGACCACGCCTGCACGAAACGCAGCGCTCGCGTCGGTGATGGCGCCGGCAGCGAGCGAACAGCAGAGCCTGCTGTACGTGTCTAATGCATCGAACGTTACGGTCTATACCTATCATAACGGCAGCGATATCAGCCAACTCGGCACCCTCACCGGCTTTACATCGCCGGGAGGAATGTGCACCGACAAAGCGGGCGACGTCTGGATAACCGATTACTATAGCCGTAATACCTACGAGTACGCGCACGGAGGCTCCGCGCCGATCGGCTCGAATTATGCCGAAAGTGGGATATCCATACGCGTGCGCGGTCGATAATGCGACCGGCAATCTCGCGATTTCTTACGAGCATCCCAACGGACACTTTCGCAACTACGCCCTGGTCGTCGTTTATCCGTCGGGTATGGCGTATGCCCCGAAGACTGGCTTTGCCCGCACTTACTTCCTTGCGTACGACAACCAAAGCAATCTCTATACGACGGGCCACGCGTGCGGCTATTCCGACTGTTACCGCGAAGGAGACGTCCGGCTCTACAAGCTCGCGCCGGGAGGCTCGCAGTTCAAACTTGTTAACGGTCCGGCGCGACAATCGGATCCAAGCGCGATTGCCTGGGTGAATCCATCGTTTCTCATGGGGAACGGGCAATCGGGGAAGAATGGCCCCGCGGCGTTGAAAGTCCAAGTCAGCGGCAACAAGTCGACCATCGTCGGAAAGGTGAAGTTTCCGGACACCTATTTAACGTATGGATTTTCCATGCGCGCCGGTCTAATTATCGTTCCTGACTACGCTGCCAACGCGGTGCAGATTTACAACTTGCAGGATGGATCGCTCGTCAACAGCTTTACTGAAGGCCTCAATCAACCGTTTAGCGCCGTCGTCAGCCAGAAAGGATAGCGCTCGCACTTCGACTTCGCGGCTGCGGCCGCTGCGCTCAGCGTGACACCGGTGGCAGCGTGATACCGGTGGCAGCGGCACGCCTGCGGGGCTAGCGCAAGTTTATCGAGATGACGATGAGCCCTCCGGCGACGCTGAGCGCGAAGAACCCAATGAAGAGCCAGACGCCCAGGCGCTTCCAAAACTCGCGGCGGGCGCGCGCGGAACGCGTTTCGTGCCGCGTGCGCCGCCGCTTCACGGATTGCCCGCAACGCGGCGTTGATCCGCCGGCGACCAGAGCCGCTCGATGTTATAGAAATCGCGTTGTTCGGGCGTGAATACGTGGACGATCGCGTCGCCGAGATCGATGAGGATCCAGCCTCCGTCGTTGTACCCTTCGACCTTGCGTACGCTGCCGCCGTTGCGTTCGACCGCCTCGACGATGGAATCTGCAATTGCGCGGGTCTGAATTTTCGAGCGCCCCGTGACGACGACAAAGGTGTCGGCGAGAATCGTTCGTCCGCCGACGTCGATGGCGGCAAAATCCTCGGCTTTTTTGTCGAGCGCGGCATCGCGCACGACGTCGATCAGTTCGCGGATATGGAGACCTCCTCGAGCAGGTTCGGATCGATGCCGAAACTGCGGGCAGCCGCCGCCGTCGGCGGCGCGAGCGGTTTGCCTTTTGCGGCGTAGTGTCGAATGTTCAGCAGCAGCACGTCGCGCGTCGCGGCGTGCATATCGCGCCGCGCCAGCTCCCAGAGCTCGCGGCGCTCCGCGAAGCTGCGCGCCGGCTCGAGCGAGTCGGCGAGGTAGACGGTGCAGTCGAGCGGCGACATCTCACCGGCGCCCGTCGTGTGCTTCTCGATCGCCGAGAGTACGTCGCCGTCGCGCACGCCGAACATTTCGCGCGCCAATGCCGCGCCCAGACGTGCGTGCAGCAGCGTTGGATGCGCGCGTTCGAACGCCAGGATCGGCATTCCGCGCGCTTCGCATTCGTCGAGCAGCCGCTGCGTGTCGTACAGCCGGGCGAGATCGTGGAGCATGCCGGCAGTCCGCGCTTTGCGCGCGTCGGCACCGTGAATCTGCGCGAGCACGTCGGCACAGCGAGCCACGCGCACGCTGTGTGCGTAGCGATGCTCCTGTCCGATGTGGGAGCGTACGCGGCGCGCGAGTTCGCCGAACGTCAACGTTCGCAGCGCGCGCGCAACACCGTCAAGCGGTTGCGATACAGATCGCTCTTGAGATTCCCGGCCCACATCACCAGCGCGCTTTCGTTGTCGTCGCTGTAATACCCGCGGCGCATGGTAACGGTCGTGAATCCGTACTTACGATAAAGTTGCTGCGCGACGGTATTGCTCTCGCGCACCTCGAGCGTCATCCAGGCGGCGCCGCGCTGGAGCGCTTCGTCGATGAGCCGCAGCAGCATGACTTCGCCGAAGCGCCGGCCGCGATAGGCCGGATCGACGGCAATCGTCGTGATGTGTGAGTCTTCGAGGATCACCCAAATGCCGCCGTACGCGACGACGCGGTCGCCGATTCGTCCGACGAAGTAGTGTGCGAGTTTGTTCGCGTTCAACTCGTTGTAGAATGCGTCCGGCGGCCAGACCGTCGAGAACGAAGCCTTCTCGATATGGGTTACGGCCGCGATGTCGGATGGCGCCATCGCAACGATCTCGAGCCGATCGTTCTCGGGCGCGGGACGCGCGTCGAGCTCCATCCTCACGGGCGGCGGCTCACAAGAATTTCGGCACCTTCGCGGCCGGAAGTTCGCCGTAGTCGGCCGTTACGCCGTGCGGGCTGGGGGCGGGCTCGCATGCGGCGGCCGCCAGCGCTGCGGCGGCGGCGGGAGGCGTCACCAGGGGCTCGAGAGGATCCACGACGATTCGGCGTTCGGCAAGCTCTGCAAGCACGTCCTTCGAGGCGCCGATGACGACGAGCGTGCGGTCGTTGCCGGGTGCAATTTCGGCGATCGCATCGCGCGTGCGGCCCGAGGCTCGCCGCACCGCGCCCGCGTCGCGATAGCGCACCGAGACGACGCCCGGCCGGCCGGCGACGACCGCCAGCACGCGCTCCGGGTCGCGCCCGTATTCCAGCAGATCGAACGACGACACCGGCACGAGCGGAAGGTGCCACGCCTGTGCGAGCGACTTTGCGTAGGCGACCGCGATCCGCAGTCCCGTGAAGCTGCCGGGACCCGTGCCGACCGCGAGGCGGTCAATCCGTTCGTGTGAAATTCGCGCGTCCCGCATGACGTCCCGCAGCATCGTCAGCCCGGCTTCGAGCGCGATGTTTCCGCCGGCGGCGCGCGCCGCAACGACGCGTCCTTCGGCGGCGAATGCGGCCGAAAATTCACCGAGCGCGCCGTCGATCGCGAGCACGTTCACGCGCGCACCTCGCGAACGTCGATCGTGCGCGGCGCGTCGCCGGCGCCGTCGATATCCACATCGTAGGTTCGCGTCGTTAGCAGTTGCGGCGCGTTGCGCCACCACTCGACGAAAACGATCGAAGTGCCGTCGAACGCTTCTTCGAGCCCGAGCTCGGTCAGTTCCGACGAATCCTCGATGCGAAACAAGTCAATGTGGTCGATCGGCGGCTCGCCCGCGTAACGGTGCCAAAACGTGAACGTCGGACTGGTCGTTTGGTCGCGCCCGTGCAGCGCCTCGACCGCACAGCGCACGAACGTCGTTTTTCCGCTGCCGAGCGCGCCGGACAGCGCGACCACGTCGCCGCTTTTCAAGCCGCGTGCAAAACGCTCGGCGAACGCGCGCATCTCGGCTTCGTCGCGCAGGATCGCATGCGACGGCGATTTCATTGGTGACCGCGGTTATTCGTGCTTGGAGGCCTTCGAAGCGAATCCTCAGATTGGGCTCCATGCCGAGGATAGCGCGTACCGTTGCCGCGAACGGAAGCGGCGAACATGACGAACGTTCTCAAGGCTTTCGCTGGATGCATCGTCGTTGCCGCGTTCGCGGCCGCGGGCTGCGGTTCATCGTCGGGCGGCGGTGGCGGCACGACGCCGCCGGTTCGGCCGACCCCGACGCCGTCGCCCACGTCCCCGCCGGGTCAAAAGATTCAGCACGTCGTCATTCTCATTCAAGAAAATCGCACCGTGGATTCGCTGTTCAACGGCTACCCGGGCGCCGACACCGTGAAGCAGGGGCTCGGCCAAGACCTCAACCATCCCGGCAAACAGATCACGATACCGCTCAAGCAGATGCCGCTGCAGATGAACATCACGCCGATGAACACGCACCAGCAATTCCTCGCGGAGTACGATGGCGGAAAGATGGACGGCTTCAACACGGTGGAGGTGGAGCACAATCCGGGCGTCTACGTGTATCAGTATGCGAATCCGGCCGACGTGCAACCGTATTGGGACCTCGCTAAACAGTACGTGCTCGCCGACCACACGTTCTCGACGCAGGGCAGCAGCAGCTTTACGGGTCATCAGGATCTGATCGCCGGCGGCACGCTCATCAACTCGACGCAAGCGATCATCGATAATCCGAGCAATCAGCCGTGGGGCTGCGATTCGCCGAAAGGCACGGTGACGTCGCTGATTACGACCGCAGGCGACTATATGCCCAACGCCGGGCCCTTTCCGTGCTTCACCTATAAGACGCTGCGCGATCTGCTCGATGCGAAAGGCGTGAGTTGGAAATACTACGCGCCGGTCATCGGCACGGATTTCGGCGACTTGTGGAGCGCCTTCGATGCAATCAAACAAGTGCGCTACGGCCCGGAGTGGCAGAACAACGTTTCATCGGTGCACAATCTCCTCGGCGACATTTCCGGCGGCAAACTCGCGTCGGTCGTGTGGGTGGCTCCGGACTTCGCCAACTCGGACCACCCGGGGTCGAAGCCGGATAGCGGCCCGTCATGGATCGCGCAGGTCGTCAATGCCATCGGCGGCAGCCAGTACTGGAACACGTCGGCAGTCTTCGTCGTGTGGGATGACTGGGGAGGGCTCTACGATCACGTCCCTCCGCCGCAGCTCGACTATCAAGGGCTCGGCATACGCGTGCCGATGCTGATCGTCTCGCCGTACGCGAAAAAGGGCGTCGTTTCACACACCCAATACGAGTTCGGCAGCCTGGTCAAGTTCGTCGAATCGACGTGGTCGCTGGGCAGTCTCGGCACGACCGACGTACGCGCCAACCCCGTCACCGGCGCCTTCAATTTCAAGCAGAATCCACGGCCGTTTTCGGCGATTCCGTCGAAGTACTCACGCTCGTATTTCCTGCACCAGCGTCCGTCGCTGCGGGCGCCCGACGACGACTGACGCAACCCGCGGCGCGTTTTCGCGATTCCAGGGTATTTGTGAATGAGCCCGAACCTGTCCGTGCCGCGTGAATAACGACATCATCCATCAAGTCAACGTCGAAGACGAAATGCGAGAGAGCTATCTCTCGTATGCGATGTCGGTTATTGTCTCACGCGCGCTGCCCGACGTGCGCGACGGCCTCAAACCGGTGCAACGGCGGATCCTCTACGCGATGCGCGAGATGGGCTTCGACCCGAGCAAACAGCACCGCAAGTGCGCTGGTATCATTGGCGAAGTGCTCAAGAGTTATCACCCGCACGGCGACCAATCGGTGTACGACGCGCTGGTGCGGCTCGCGCAAGATTTTACGCTGCGCTATCCGCTCGTCGATGGCCACGGTAACTTCGGTTCGATCGACCCCGACCCGCCGGCGGCGTATCGCTACACCGAGGCGCGGCTGGCGCGCGCGGCGCTCGAAGTGCTGGCCGACATCGACAAAGAAACCGTCGGTTTCGTTCCCAACTTCGATAATCAAGGCGTCGAGCCGACCGTGCTGCCCGGACGCCTGCCGCAACTGCTCATCAACGGCTCGTCCGGCATCGCCGTCGGAATGGCGACGAACGTTCCGCCGCACAATCTCGGCGAAATTTCCGATGCGGTCGCCGCACTCATCGACGATCCCGAGACGAGCGACGACGCACTGGCCGACATCGTTAAAGGCCCCGACTTTCCGACCGGCGGAACGATTCTCGGGCACGAAGCGATCCGCGAAGCCTACAAAACGGGGCGCGGTTCGATCGCAATTCGCGGCAAGGCCGAGATTATCGAAGATCGGGGCAAGCACAAGATCGTCATCACCGAGATTCCGTATCAAGTGTACAAGTCGCGCATCATCGAGGCCATCGCCGAGGCGCATTCCGAAAAGCGCATCACCGGCATCGCGCGTCTCGACGACGAGTCGAACCGCAAGGGCATGCGCGTCGTGGTCGAACTGCAGAAATCCGCAACGCCGAAGGTCGTGCTCAACCAGCTCTTCAAGCATACGCCGCTGCAGGCGAGTTTCGGCTTCAACATGCTCGCGCTCGTGCCCGTCGGCGAGCCGCGCGCCAACGGTTCGGTGGCGCTCGAACCGCAGGTTCTCACGCTCAAACAACTGCTCGAGCATTTTATCGCCCACCGGCGCAACGTCGTCACGCGCGCCAAACAATACGATTTGCGCAAAGCCGAAGAGCGCGCGCATCTGCTCGAAGGCTACCGCATCGCGCTCGACAATATCGACGAAGTCATCGAAATCGTGCGCGCGAGCCAGACCACGGACGAAGCCAAGCGCCGGCTCGGCGAGCGCTTCAGCCTCACCGACGTGCAGGCGCAGGCGATCGTCGACATGCGGCTGCGCACGCTCGTCGGTCTCGAGCGCAAGAAGATCGAAGACGAGTACGCCGAGGTGATAAAAAATATCGCCGATCTGCAAGACATCCTGCGCAGCCCGCGGCGGATCGCGCAGATCGTCAAGAGCGAAACGCTCGAGATCAAGCGGCGCTTCGGCGATCCGCGCCGCACGGCAATCGAAGCGGCCGAGGACGAGATCTCGATGGAACAGCTCGTTCCGAACATCGAGGTCGTCGTGACGTACACCGTCGGCGGCTACATCAAGCGCGTGAGCCTCGACACGTTCCGCACGCAAAATCGCGGCGGCCGCGGCGTCATCGGCATCTCGAATCTAAAGCGCGAAGACGTCGTGCGCAACTTCTTCGTGACCAAAACGCACGACCACGTGCTGTTCTTTACCAATAAAGGGCGCGTCTACCGGCTGCGCGGCTACGAGATTCCCGATACCACGCGACAAGCGCGCGGGACCGCGCTTGTGAATTTGCTGACGCTGCCGCCGGGCGAGGAAGTGACGGCCGTCTTCCCGATCGATACGTTCGGCGGCGAGAAGTATCTCGTGATGGTGACCAAGCGCGGCGTCATCAAGAAATCGAAGCTCGAAGATTTCGCGAACGTGCGGCGCAACGGACTCATCTCGATTAATCTCGACGAGGGCGACGAACTGCTGGCGGTCGATCTCTCCGACGGATCGCACGACATCATCCTCGGCTCGACGCAAGGCATGGCGGTTCATTTCAACGAGAAAAACGTGCGGCCGATGGGGCGTACGGCGCGCGGCGTAAAGGCGATGACGCTCGAGCGCGGCGACACGATCGTCGCGATGGACGTCATCGCCGACGGTCGCCGCGAAGTGCTGCTCGTCACGTCGCTGGCGTTCGGCAAACGCACGCCCATCGACGAGTACCGCCACACCTCGCGCGGCGGCAAGGGCGTCAAAGCGTTCGCCCGTCAGCGCGACGACATCGGCCAAGTCGTCGATCAAATTCTCGTCGCGCCCGACGACCAGATTCTCATGATCACGTCGGGCAATCAGGTCATTCGCCTGAAGGTCTCGGAAATTCGCAAGACCGGCCGCGACGCGAAGGGCGTTCGCTTGCAGCGCCTGGGCGACGGCGAGGAGGTCATCGCGGTGACCAATCTCGGAAAACAGGCCAAACAGCTCACCGATATCACTGGCGAACCCACGCAACCCGAACTATGACGAAGCGTGTTTAACCCAACGGAGGATTTGAAGAACATTCTATGAGTGCGCTAGCCGACGTTACCCAGGCCGACTTCGAGCGCGAAGTGTTGCAGAGCGCCCAGCCGGTACTGGTAGATTTTTGGGCCCCGTGGTGCGGTCCGTGCAAGATGCTCGGTCCGGTCGTCGAGAAAGTCGCCGCGGCCAATGCCGGCAAAGCGAAATTCCTGAAGCTCAATACCGACGACAACCCCGCGCTTGCCGGGCAGTATCAGGTGTCGGGCATTCCGTGCCTCATCCTCTTCAAAGGCGGCCAAGCGGTCGACCGCATCGTCGGGTACGTTCCTGAGAACACGATATCCGCGATGCTCGGCAAGCACGTCGCCTGACGATGCGCGCCGGCGCCTGCCGGCGATGCACCGGGTGCTCGAGCAGCCCGCGGTCGCACGCTACGAAGCGGCGCTCGGACGCGAAACGGTCAAACGCGCGGTGGAGCGAGTGCTCGACCGCGCGCGTTCTTTTCCGGAGGCGCCGGACGGCGATGCGTTGACTGCGGAGGTCGTCGCGGAGCTCGACGGCATCGCGCTGCAGAATCTCGTGCCCGCCGTCAACGCGACCGGCATCCTCGCGCACACGAATCTCGGCCGCGTACCGCTCGCGCGCGAAGCGCTGGACGCGGTCGAACGCATGTCGCAGGGCTACTCGAATCTCGAATACGATCTCAGCGAAGGACGGCGCGGGTCGCGCTACGATCGCGTCGTTGGTCTAGTCTGCGAGTTGACGAGTGCGGATGCGGCGCTGATCGTCAATAACTGCGCAGCAGCCGTGCTGCTCGTTCTCGACACGTTCGCGAAGGGCCGCGAAGTCGTGGTTGCGCGCGGACAGCTCGTCGAAATCGGCGGCGGATTTCGCCTGCCCGAAGTGCTCGAGCGCAGCGGTGCGCTGCTGCGCGAAGTGGGCACGACCAATCGCGTCTACGTGCGCGACTATGAAGCCGCACTCTCGCCGCAAACGGCGCTGCTGCTGCGCACGCATCCGTCGAACTACCGGATTGAAGGCTTTGCCGAGGACGTTCGCGGCGACGAACTCGTCGCGCTCGCGCGGCGCGCGGGCGTGCCGGTCGTCGAGGATCTCGGCAACGGGGCGCTCGTCGATCTCGAAGAATACGGGTTGCCGCACGAACGCACGGTGCACGACGCCTTATCCGAAGGCATGACGCTCGTCACGTTTTCGGGCGACAAACTGCTGGGCGGTCCGCAGGCGGGCATCGTGGTCGGAAATGCGCGCGCGATCGCGCGCATGCGAACCAATCCTTTGCTGCGCGCGCTGCGCGTCGACAAGATGACGCTCGCGGCGCTGGCCGCGACGCTGCGCCTCCATCGCACGCCGCAATCGCGCGCGCAAATACCGTTTTATCGTATGCTGGGCGCGACGCTCGACGATCTCCGCGCGCGTGCAGGCGCGTATCTCGCAGCGATTCCCGGCGCAAACGTCGTGGAGAGCGACGCGTATGCGGGCGGCGGTGCGCTGCCGCAGACGCGGATTGCGTCGCTGGCGATCGCGCTTCCGGTGGCACGCGCCGGCGAGAGGGCGGCGAGCCTGCGCCGGGCCGAACCGGCGATCGTCACCCGCATCGCCGACGGCTGCGTGCTCCTCGATTTGCGCACGATCGCCCCCGCTGAAGACGCTGCCGTCATCGCCGCCCTCAGCCGCTAAAAGCGTACAAGACGTTCCTTGCCGGCGGCGGTACGCTCGGTGCATGAAACGTTCGCATATCCTCGGACAAGCCGCGGCCTTGGGCCTTTTCAGCGTGTTGCCGCTGAAAGCAAGTGCGAAGACGGCGGAAGCCGCCGTGCCGATTTCGCCCCTCGCGCCGCCGGACGACGGCGTTCCGGTGGCGTTTTTGCTCTCCAGCGGCGCGGTCATGATCGATTTCGCGGGGCCATGGGAAGTCTTCCAAGACGCGCACGTCATGGGACGGGCGAAACCGGCTTTCAATCTCTACACCGTTGCGGAAACGACGAAGCCCGTCGTGGTGAGCCATGGCGCGACGATCGTGCCTAAGTTCGCCTTCGGTGACGCCCCCGCGCCGAAAGTCGTCGTCGTTCCGGCGCAATCGGATCCGACCGCTGCGGCCAAACATTGGTTGCTGGGCGCGGCGCGTCACGCCGACGTGGTCATGTCGGTCTGCACCGGCGCGCTCGTGTTGGCGCAAGTGGGTTTGCTCGATGGTCGCAGGGTCACGACCCACCATAGCGCCTTCAGGACGCTTGCAATGCAGTATCCCAAGGTGACGGTCGTCCGGGGCGTCCGATTCGTCGACGACGGTTCCATCGCCACGTCGGCAGGGCTTTCAGCCGGAATCGATCTCGCCTTGCACGTCGTGGCGCGCTATTATGGTGCGAAGGCGGCACGTTTGACGGCGTACGACATGGAATACCAGAGCAACAGCTGGCGCGACGCGAGTAACGCCGCCTACCGTAAGCCGCCGGTCGCATTGGCGGGCGCGGCGACGTGCCCGGTCTGCTGGATGACGATCGATCCGAAAAACTCGCCCTCGCTATCGTATCGCGGAGTTCGTTATTATTTCTGCATGCCCGCGCATCAGCAGCTCTTCGCCAGCGCTCCGCAGCGCTTTTTGAATGCATAGCTTCCCGCCGGGCTACTATACCGGTGAAAGCACGACGTGGGAAGCGGCGGACGTTTTGCTCACCGAGGTCCGGCACGCGGTCGCGAAGTCGGTCGCTCCGCATCAACACGAGGCGCCGTATTTCAGTTTGCTTCTGGAGGGCGCCTACGAAGAGTGCGGTGAGGATTTCGACCTTGCGTTACGAGCCCTACACGCTGGTCTTTCACTCGGCCGGGACGACGCATCAGGATCGAATTCTTGGAGCCTGCCGGTTCTTCGCAATCGATCTGCTGCCGAGATGGGAGGGCGTGATCGGCGAACTCGGTGGCGCGCGCGCGCACGTCTTCGAGTTATCCGGCGGCGACCCGGTGTGGCTCGTGCTGCGTCTCTACCGCGAGTTTTTGGCGCGGGCGGACGGCGCGAAAGCGACGATCGAAGCGCTCGTTTACGAACTTTGCGGTCACGTCGTCAAGCGATCGAGCGATGAGTTTCGCGAGCCGTCATGGCTATCGGTAGCCGACGCCGCAGTGTGCGAACGATTTCGGCAGCCATTCGATCTCGCAGCGCTCGCGTCGCAAGCCGGCGTCCATCCGACGCACCTCTGCCGAGCCTTTCGCCGCTTCCGCGGTCATACGATCTCCGATGCGATAATCGGAGCGCGGGTCCAGTACGTCGCCCGCCGGCTCACCGACTCGGAAGAACCGCTCGCGGATATTGCGATCGAAGCCGGCTTTACCGATCAAAGCCACATGTCGAAGGTTTTCAAGCGGATTACCGGCTACGCGCCCGGCGAACATCGGCAGTCCGCATCCTCGGCGCGTTCCAGCGCGAGACTGACGGCGATGTAGTCGCGATCGCCGATGCCGGTCGCAACCGCTTCTTCGAACTCCGCAAGCGCCGCCTCCATCAGCGGCGCGCTTGCATGCAAACGCTGCCTGGAAGCGCGCGCCAGCCGTAAATCCTTGAGCAGCGCGTTCGCCGAAAAGCGCGGTTCGGTATCGCCTTCGATCAGCTGCCCGCGCTTGGTCGCAACGCGTTCCAGCGCCGTAGCGAGCGTCTCGACGGCCAGCGTGCGATCGACGCCGGCTCGCCCCATGATGGCGAGCAGTTCGCCGATGGCTCCGGCATTCACGCACAGGAGCGCGTTGTAGGCGAGTTTGAGATGGCCGCTGGCCGCCGGCGAAGCGGTAAACGTGATCGTCGAGCCGATCGCGCCTAAGAGTTCGCGTGCGCGCTCGAACGCCTCGGCGTTGCCTCCCGGGAGGAGCGTCAGCGTGCCGTTGCGCGCGCCGTCAACGCTGCCTAACACGGGACACGCGAGGAAATCCACGTCGCGTTGCGCGGCAGCCGTTGCCAGCGATTCATACATCTCCGGCGAAAGCGTCGAGCACTCGATAACGAGGCTGCCGTTGCGCGCGGCCGGGATGATGCGGCCGAGAGAAATCGCTCGCGCGACGTCGTCGTCCCACAAGCTGGCGATCGTGACGTCCACGCTGGTGACGAGCGCTTCGAGGTGCTCGAACGGCGTCGCGCCCGCCGCGACCGCCGTCTGCATCATGCCGGGATCCACGTTCCACACCGAAACGCCGTGGCCGCGATCGCGCAAGTTGCACGCAATCGCAGTGCCCATTTTACCCGTGCCCGCAATCCCGACGTGCATCGTCAACGCACTTGCCTCACAAACCCGGAATGACGCCAGGCGCGACGAGGGCGGCGACGGCGAGGAGGGCGAGTGCCGCGCCGGCCGGCGCAACGATGCGCTCGCCCGCGGGCGTAGCCTTTTCGGCGTACATCAGCGCCGCGAGCACGCCCATCCACGCCAAATGCGCGACGCCCGCCGCAAACATCACGAGCATCAGCGCCCAACAGCAGCCCACGCAAAAAAGCGCGTGGCCGAAGCCGATCCGAAATCCGTTGAGCGCGCCGCGGCGATACCGGCTCATTAGATAGAGGCCGGGATGACGGCAGGCTTTCAGGCACGCGTCTTTGAGCGGGGTGAACTGATAGATTGCAGCGAGTGCGAGTGTCGCCGCGGGTATCAGCGTTGCGTGCGCCGACAGCCACGGCCATGCGTCTACGAGCCGGTGCACCTGCATGTCGCCGGCAAAGGCGGCCAGCGCGAAGGCCGTCCAGACGAAGAAGTACGCGCCCAAGAACGCACACAGCGCGACCGGAAAATCCGGCGCGCGTGCGGCGGTCGCCGCGTAGAGCCGGATGAACGCCAGCGACGACGGCAGCATCATCGCGACCGTCATGAACTGCCATGCGGCAAGCACGACGAGTGCGTTCAGCCAAAACGGACGTGCGCTTTCGTAGAGCGCGTGATGGTGCAGTTGCGCCGCAATGCCGCTGAACTCGGCCCACGCGCAAGTCGCCCAGGCGGCTGCGATGACGCCACCGAGAACCGCGGTCGTGTTGAAGCGCGCGGAGCGGTGCGCCGCGTTGGCCGCCATAACGTCAGCCTTCGAGGAGAAACTCGCCCTGAATTGCGTTGCGATCCTTGAACGTCCACACCATCCCGTGCTCCGGAATGTTCACGACGTGTTCCGACGCCTTCGCAACGACCGCGGGTGACCCGGGTATGGTGCTGAACAGGCTATCGCGCAGCGTCGTGATCGCGCCGTACGGGCTGCGATACGGCGCCATCGTCGCGCGAAGTTTGTCGCCGATGACGAGCGTGCCCTCACCGTTCTTCGTGTTGTGTTCGATCGGCGCCGTCTCGATTGCGACGTCTTCGGCGATCAAGCCGTTGAGGTCGGCAAGCGGTCCGCCCAAACGGCCGTGCCAAGCCGCCAAAATCGCGTCTTTCTGCGCGCCGGTCGCGCGCGAGTCGACGTAGCTGACGCGCTTCCAGCTCTTCGGCGTGAGAACGTTTCCCGGAATCTTCACGACCTGCACGTAGTTGAGTCCGGTCACGTCGACGCCGTCGATCTCGCCTTTATCAATGTGATAGGCGAGAAATGAGTCGCAGGAGCCGCCGTCGGGATCTTCGCCGATCCAGCAACGGCAGAGCGTCCGGCACGAACACGCTTCGATGAGCGTGCCTTGCACGCTATACGCTTTTCCGGCACTCTTCTTACTGTCTTGAGTCTGGGTCATGGCTTGCTCCCCCTCGGACGCGATTGCTTCCAGCACGCGCCGCTTGCCCCTGGCTGCGCTGCCGTTTCAGCGTCACAGGGATAGGTTCTCGCACTTAGCGCCCCGAAGCCGGGGCGGCCCTGAGTTCTACTCGTCTTCCAGGAGAAATGTGATGACTACGATCGCGACGCAAGGCCCGGCCTTGCGCATCAACGATACCGCGCCGAATTTTACCGCCGAAACGACCGAAGGAACGATCGACTTTCACGAGTGGATCGGCGACGGTTGGGCGATCTTGTTTTCGCATCCCAAGAATTTTACGCCGGTCTGCACCACCGAACTCGGTTACCTGGCCGGGTTGAAAGACGAGTTTACCAACCGCAACACGAAAATTTTGGGGCTGAGCGTCGATCGCGTGGTGGACCATGCGAAGTGGGCCGACGACATCGAAGAGACGCAGGGCCACAAACTCAACTATCCGTTGATCGCCGACTCCGACCTCAAGGTGGCCAAACTTTACGGCATGCTTCCGGCCGACGCCGGCGACACGTCGGACGGCCGCACTTCGGCGGACAACCTAACCGTCCGTACGGTCTTCGTCATCGGTCCGGATAAGAAGATTAAACTCATGCTGATCTATCCGGTCAGCACCGGCCGCAACTTCGACGAAGTGCTGCGCGTGCTCGACTCACTTCAGCTCGCCGATAAACATCGGGTCGCGACGCCGGTGAACTGGAAGCCGGGCGACGACGTCATCATCGCGAACGCCGTTTCGGACGACGAGGCGCGCCAAATTTTCCCGGATGGATGGAAAGCACCGAAGCCGTATTTGCGCATCGTCCCGCAACCGAAGTAACGCGCGACCGCGCTTTCTAGGAACGGGCGAAAATCAAGAGTGCCGTGAAGTCGTGATTGTCGGCGGCTCGTAACGCTTCGATGTATCTTGCGCGAGTCTGATGTGCATCGGTCAGGTTTGCTCGCCCCCACGTGAAAGGCGGTCGACCGAGTTGCTGAGCGAGAAGATCGCCGGCAAGGCGTGAAAACCGCCCGTTGCCGTTTGCGAACGGGTGAATGGCTACAAGGCGATGACTGAACCGCGTAGCGATTTCGTCAGGCGGATAGGTGCCGTGCTCAACCCAGTACCGCGCGTCGTCGATGGCCTGCTGCAGGTCTGGCGCAATTCGGTACGCATCGACGCCGATATTCCGCTCCGTCGTACGATATCGTCCCGCCCAGCGCCACACGTCTTCGAACATCTTCTGGTGCAGCTCGCATAGAAAACTACGATCCAGGATATCCCGCTTGCGAGCATTGGTCCATTGCAGGGCAGCGGCTATATTGACTTGCTCGGCTTCGTTGAGTTCGTGTCGCAGCGTGACGTAGGACGGGATGAGCTCTTCGCGCTCGTCGGCGGTTATTGGCGTGTTGGCCTCGTCATCACCATCAAACAGACGATCGGACACGATGACCTTTTCGCTCATCCCACAGGCCACGCAGTGAGCCGGAAAGGATTCGGTCGACCATGCGACTCTGTTCTGCTTTGAGATCGGACGCCAGAAGCGTTTGATTTTCCAGTCGCATCGTGTGATCGAGGCGCACGATGTCGTCCCGCGCTTTTTGTAACGCGCGCTCGCGCAGTAAGGCGTCTAGCGGCTCGACCGGCACGAAAGCGTAAACAAAGGCGCAGTTCATTGCCGTCGCGGTCTGGCGTAACGTTCGTAGCGTGGTCGCGCCGGAGACTTCGGCCTGCTCGATGACCGGAATACGTGACGGCGCAACGCCGATCCGAGCGGCGAGCTGCCGTGCGGTCATGCCTAGCGACTCGCGAATGGCCTTGATCCAGCCTTTGGGCGGTGGTTCGAAGGCTACGTTGCGGAGGGGAGCCAGGCGCCGTTCCAGCTGCTTCCGAGCAAGCGCCGCTTGAGTATTGTTCATATATAAGTGTCCTGTTGCGAGCAATAGTAACATATAAATAGTAATATTTCAAGTCAAAAGGAACATGTTTATGTGAACGTTCCCCGCGTAGGCCAGCCTCCCGCCGTATCAAGAGCGAGTTTCCAGCGCCTTAGTGCTGGGGCATGGAGTCTAGGACGTCGCGAATTGCCTTGAGGACGATTTCCGGCTGGTCGAGCTGGATGTATTGACGGCCCTCGGCGTAGTCGAAAATCTGGCGGCCATTCGTGGAGAGCCGAAGCCACGAGCCCTGTGCCAGCGCGGAGTCGTGTTCGAAAGCCAGTCGATCGCGGTGGACGCTCGCCGGCGTCGCGGGCGGAAGTCCGAAGTGCCACGTGGTGAGCACCCGAACGGGACGCGAGCCGAACGACGCGACGTGCTGTTGCAAGTACGCTTCGTCCGTCGGCATCTCGGCCATCTCGGAAATTGCGGCGGCGTAGAGCGAGGCTTGCGTCCGCACTTGTTGCAGCAGTGCCGCATTCAAGGCGTTCGAGAAGCGATCTTCGGGTAAGCCGCGGTAGAACTGCCCCGCGCACGTTCGCGGCGGACGTCCGGACGGCGCCGGCAGCGGCGGCGGCGGCAACCCTTTCGCAACGGCAGCGTAGCACACGCGCATGCGCGCGATGATTCTCCGAAAACCGGCGTCATCGCGCGCCCGCCATTTCGCGGGTTCGACGTCGCCGTCGTCGGCATCCACGAGCACGATGCCGCCGATGTCCCGCATGTAGAGGTCGGCGAATGTCCGCATGTTGTAACTGCCGAACGCGTGCGCGACCAAGACGTAGGGCGGGGGAATCGCCGCGGCGTGCAACGCGGCATGCAGTTCGCCGGCGATCCGGACGCTCGTGCGCGGCATCGGACCGGCGTCGCTAAAACCGTAGCCGGCTCGGTCGAACGAGCACGCGCGCGTCCACTTGCCGACTTGCGGCTGGACGATCGACCACGACGGCGACCAGTCGCCCCATCCGCCGTCGAAAACGACGGTGGGCGAGCCAGACCCGACGCAGTAGAGATTCAAACGGCCGTCTCCGACCGTGACGCGCATGCCGGGTTTCGCGTACATCGTGTCGCCGGAGGACGCGCAGCCGAAGGCGGTTACCGCCGCCAATGCGGCGAGAACGCGGATGCCCCTCATTCCGTCAAAACAAGAGCTTGGCGCGTTCGATTTTGCGTGTCATTTGTGAAAGACTCGCGTTCATCGAACCGAGCGACGCCGACATCGTACGAAGCGTTCTCTGCGTTCCATCGAGCTTCTCGTTGGTTTCGCGCAGCTGCGCGTTCGTTCTTGCTAGCCGGAAGTTGGTGGTCGAGAGTTGCCGGTTCGTCCGGTGAAGCTGGGCGTTCGTCTCTGCGAGACCACGGTTGACGCCGGCCAACCCGTTGCGCATGCTGTCGATGTCGAAGAGCAGGAATGCGATAACGGCGCCGGCGAGCGCCAGGCCCGCGAACGTTAGCCACGATAAACGATTGCGGCTCTCGCGACGCGCCGGGGCTGAGGCTGCCTGCAACATGCTCAACCGATTCCGCAGCTGCATGAAGAAAGTGTGAATCCGTAGCGTCGTTATGGTTGCGGAACGCGTGATATACTTGCGTGACATGGAAGAAGTGCTCGTCGACGTGCCCGAGATCGAATTTCTCGACGGACGGCCCTATCCAAAGGTGAGCCCGAAGTTCACTCACGCTCTGGTGCAGGCTGCAATGTGCCGGATTCTGTACCGGTGCGCGGGCAAACGAGGGCGGGTCGGAACCGAGCTCGACGTGTGGCCCAGCGGTTACCGCGGCGCAGAAACGAAGTTCGTACCGGACGTCGCCTACGTTTCCATCGAGCGGCTGCGCGCACTCTCACGCGAGGAGCGCGAGGAGCCGCCGTTCTCGCCGGATATCGTCGTCGAAGTATGGTCGCCGTCGAACCAACGCGAATATCTCGATCGAAAGATTGCGCGCTATCTCGGGACGGGCTCGCTGCTCGTGCTCGACGTCAACCCGCAAACGCGGACGATCGATGCGCACGATGCGCATTCCGTGCGGCGCTACAAAACCGGCGACGTTTTCATGCATCCCGTCGCCGGTTGGCTGCGTTTCGATGTCGCCGAAGCCTTTTCCGACCTCGACGACGTCTAACGAGCGACTTCGTCCTTTACGGCTCGACCTGTAGACCCACGTAGAAGTCGAGGATCGTGCTGCCCCCTACGGGGCGCGCAATTTGGAATTGAGTGAGTAACCCGGGCCTCCCTTGGGAACGCTAAAGAGAGTATGCTCAAGGCCGTTCTCCTCGATATCGACGGCACGCTGGTGGCCAGCAATGACGCGCACGCGCAAGCGTGGGCGGATGCGCTGCGGTCGTTCGGCTACGATTGCGACGTCGACCAGATTCGCCGGTGGATCGGGATGGGCGGCGATAAGATTCTTCCGCGTGTTGATGAACGGCTCGATAGAGAACAGGAGCCGGGCAAATCGATTCTCGCGGTACGGCTGGAAATTTTTATGGATCGCTACGCGCCCGCGCTCAAGCCAACGCCGGGTGCGATTCCGTTTCTCGATCGGTTGCACGCCGCCGGGCTGCTGCGGGTGGCCGCGACGTCGGCGAAGGAGAAAGAATACAAGATAATTACCGAAACCGCCGGTATCGCCGGGCGGCTCGATTTGGCAACGACGGCGGACGATGCGAAACACTCCAAGCCCGATGCCGACGTCGTCAAAAGCGCGCTCGAGAAGGCCGGAGCGACGGCCGCTCAGGCCGTCTACGTGGGCGACACTCCCTATGACGTTGAGGCGGCGCATCGCGCCGGGTTGCCCATCGTCGCGCTGCGCTGCGGCGGGTGGAGGGATGCGGATCTGCGAGACGCCGACGCGGTCTACGAAGACCCCGCGGAACTCGATCGCGGCTTCGAGCGGTCGCCTATCGGCGAGCGGCTCGCCTCGTAGCGGCGAGCGCTCAGGAGCCATAGGGTGGAGGGGCCGCTGGGCGGAGTCGCGTAGAAACGCACTGTTCACAATAGTAAGGGCCCGGAGTTCGCGAGCATGACTGAGATAGAACGCGTCTGGGAGCGCCTCAAAGAGCGCGCCTTTCGTCATGCCGATTCGCGGGCAGTACCGAGCATGGACGAGGCGCGAACGACCGTGATCTCCATATGCGCCGACGAATGTCGCGAGCGTCCGCCCGTGGATGCAATTGAATTTTTTGCGGCCGAATTCATGCGGCTCACGATCGAAGCGTATGAGCGCGAAACACTCCGGCATGACGGCGAACGAATCGCTGCGCACGAACGCGAGCGAACGCTCGGGTAAACGACGCGAACTTCTCGTTATCGTCGAACGAAGACGATGAGTTCGGACCCGTCTTGCGGGATACTCAGTTGTTCGATTCGGTACGACGTCGCCGTGCCGCCGGCGTCGGTCAGTTCGAGGGAGCGGGGCGGGCGCTTCCATGCCTCGCCGACTGCCGGAAGCGCGCCGTTGTTTCGTTCGACCAGCCCGATATATTGCTCGGACGCGATCAGTATTTTGCGCTTGTTGTCGAGCAGGCACAGGGGGAGCGGAGTCTGTTCGACGACCGACTGCATCGTGATTGACGCCTCGCGAGCCACGTTCAATTTAGCTTCGCGTTCTTCCGCCGAGCGTTCGAGTTCGCTGCTGCGCGCCGCGAGTTCTTCGTTGGTCGTATTGAGTTCTTCGACGGTCGCCTGAAGTTCTTCGTTGAGCGTCTCGAGCTCTTCACTCGTTGCCTGCATCTCTTCATTGAGCGTCTCGACTTCTTCAGCGGCGGCCTCCGACTCTTCGGCCGAGATGAGCAGGTGCTCGTTGGCGCTGCGCAGGTCGGAGTTTGCGTTCGTGAGCTCGTCGTTCGCTTCGATGAGCGCCTTCTGGCGTTCTTGCAGTTCGACGTTCTGTAACGAGAATCTCGCGGACGACTCTTCGTTGCTGCGATTGCTCGCCTCGAGTTCGCGCAGGCGCGCCGTCGCCTCGGTCACATCGGCGACCAGCACGAAAACGCCTTCGATGCGGCCCTCCTTGTTCACCGTGCGATCCGGATAACACGAGATCTGCAGATACCGGACCGAGTCGCTTGCAAGGTCGCGAATTTCGACCTCGCGGCTGCTTGCGGGCATCTCGTTGCGAAACGCGGCGTCGAGCGCCGCCTTAAGTTCGCTCGAGGGGAGCGCCGCCAAATGCACGAGGTCGTCGCCGATGCCCTGTCCGTGAATTCCGAGCATCGAGCGCGCCGCGTGATTGATCGTGAGAATGTCGTAGTTTCGATCGACGACGACCACGCCGAGATGCGAGTCGAAGAGAAATGCGCCCAGGCGATCCACCAGCGACCAGCGCGGTGCGGCGGACTCGTTCGAGGCCCGGCGTTGGAGCGCCGGCGACGTCGCGATGCGCCGCGTTGTGGGCCGCTCGCGCACCCCGTTACCGATCGCCGGCGACGGGATGAACAGCCGTTCGCCTTGACGCTGAAAGATCTTCAGCGCCGGCTGTACGGTCGAGAAGTACTGCGAGAGCGGGCTCGTCGTCTCCGACTTGCCGAGCACCAGATACCCACCCGACCGCAACGAAAACGCGAACAGCTGAAGCGTCCGCTGCTGGAGTTCCTTCGTAAAATAAATCAGAACGTTACGGCACAAGACGAGGTCGATGCGCGGAAAAGGCGCGCGCTGGCCGAGATCGTACTCTCCGAAAACGGTGAGGTTGCGAATCCGCTTCTTGATTTGAAATCCGTCGTCTAGGCGCGTGAAGTATTTGGCGAGCAGCTCCGGCGACATCTCTTTGAGCGCGCTCGCCGGGTAGACGCCGCGCCGCGCGAACGCCACCGCGTCGGCATCGAGATCGGTTGCGAAAATCCGGATCGGCATCGTCTCGACGTCGTCGCCGAGCAGTTCGCCGAGTGCGATCGCCAGCGAGTACGCCTCTTCGCCGGTCGCGCATCCCGCCGACCATAGCCGCAGCTCGGCGCGATTGGCGCGCGCGTGCTCGACGATGTCGGGCAGTATTTGCTCGCGGAGCGCAGCGAACAGCGCGGGGTCGCGAAAGAACTCGGTCACTTTGATCAGGAACGTGCTGATCAGCCGCTGGTACGCCTCGGGATGCGCGCTGAGGTGGCGCAAGTAATCCTTCAGGGTTTCGCACCCGGTCGTGGCCATGAGCCGCGACAGGCGCCGGACGATCGTCGGCGTTTTATACTGGCGGAAATCGATCCCCGTGCGCCCGCGCAACTGGTTTAGAAAAGCGCTGAGGACGTCGGGGTTGGTAATCTCGCCGTCGCTTGGACCGGCCGTCAACGTGGCCAGAAGCGGCGCAAGCGAATCGAGGTTGGCGGTGTAGTCGACGTGGCTGAGCGGTATGGCGGCCGGCAACGCCGGAAATGCGGCGGATTCCGGTTCCTGCACGAGGACGGTCCCGCCGTGCTCTTTCACCGATCGAACGCCGGCCACGCCGTCGGTGCCCATGCCGGTGAGGATGAGCGCGACGACGCGGTCGCCGAAACTCTCCGCCGCGCTGGTGAACAGCGCGTCGATCGACGGTACGGGATGCCCGCGCAGACGGCCGCTTCCGACGGCTCGAGTGCCGCGAATCGCCACGTTTTGTCCCGACGAAGCGAGATAAATCGTGGCCGGTTGCAGTCCCTCGTCGCCCTGATCGGCGATCGTGACGACGTTTAACTGCGTCTGACGCCGAAGAATTTCGGCCAAGTGGCTGGGGACGTTCGGAGCGTAGTGCTGCGCGATGACGACCGGAGCGCGGAAGTCCTCGGGGAGCGCACCCACGAGCCGTATCAGCGCCTCGATTCCGCCGGCCGACGCGCCGACGACGACGAGATAAGACTCGTCGCGAAGGCCTTCGTCGTTCATGTGAGGTTCTTGTCCAATCGGGAAACAACGCCTCCGCAATGAAGAAGCCGGCCGCTCACGGTTCCGGCCTCTAGCCCAACGTAATGATCGACGCGAATCCGGCGGGCTTCTCGCGGTCGAGAAGCACCGGCAAACTGTCGGCCGATCCGAGCCTCCGGCTCAGCCACGTCCACAACGCTTCGTCGCAGACGACCGTGTTTGCCGAGGGATCGAGCCTCGCCATGCCGGTCGTGACGCCCCGCGTACGCGCGATCGTCGCCACAGGCCTGGGCCGATTAAAGAGCATCGGGGCCGAAAAGCCCAGCGTCGCGTAGTCCATCGCCTGCGTTGCCGCGTCAATCGTCGCAATGAAGAACGGCGCCGAGGCGTCGCGGCCCCCAAACGCGTCGGCCAACGGCATGCGAAGAGACGACTCCATCAGGCTGCTGACGGCGTCGCCGTCTTCCTCCACGTTGAGCGTGAGCAGGCCGCGCGTTTCGGTCACTTGACGGTATCGCCACGGAATCGCGCAACCGGCGGAATGATAGACGTCGAGATCGATCATACGGTCGCGCAATCGCTCCCAGAAGCGCTCCTTTTGCAGTTCCGGTATCGGCTTGACGCCGGCACGCAACTCTTCGAATCGATCGACGACGACGTCGGCAAGGTTGGCGAGCACCTCGAACGCCTGCGTGTCGGCGGGCCGATCGAACGAGCATGCGACGAGCACCCCGCGATGATATCCGTCCTGCGATACGAGCGCAACGGAGGCAGCCGATACCGGCCGTAACGCGAGGAACGCGCTTCGATCGTTGGGCGCGTCGGTCAACTCGTCGAGAAACTCATCGTCGAACACGGCATGGAACGAGCGCGTACCACTGAGAAACCCTTTGGGGATCGATGCAAGCACCGGTTGCGCAGCGTACGGGTGTTCCGCGCGATAGACGGTGCCCGATTCGCTGATCAGCGAACAGGACGCCCACCCGCCCACGGCTTCGGCCGCCCGTTCGGCGGCAAGCCGCGCCAATTCGTTTGCGTTGGGTGCGCTCAACGCGCGCCGCTGCGCCATCACGCGTTCCTCGTGTAAGGAAGCGTGACGCAACGCCGACGCCTCCTGGGCGAGTTTCTTGATCGTTTTGAAGATCGTCGTTTCGGATGCGTCGTGCGGCAGCCACCGATCGACGATCGCGGGGAATAAGGCGTGCGGTTCCTCTTGATAAAATGCCAGAACGCAGAGCGCGCCGTAGTCGGCGATGCGATGGATGCTCGTGATTGCCGAGACGGGATCGCCGAGTTCGGCCGCATCCACCACGACGATGTCCGGTAAAAATTCTTGCATCCGCCGGGTGAGCTTCCCGAACGTTGAAACGGCTTCGACCGGCCATCCGCGGCGCGCCAGCGCCGACGAGAGCCGGTCGCAGAGATCCACGCAGGTGGCGAAGCTCATTACGACGGGAGCTAGGGAAAGTGCGACCGGCATGAGCGGCGACGCGGCGGAATCTCGCGGAACCGTTACGCTCTCGACCGACGCGAGGAAGTCGTCGTCGCCGAGCGCGGAAGCTCGCGCGGCAAGCGGTGCGACAATCACCCGGCGGTCGTTACGGTGTGAGAATGGAATCGCCAGCGCGGCACGGTCCCCGCGCACCGGGTCGAGAATGCGCGCCGGCTTCATGCGCGCGAAAAGCCGCCGCAACGGCCATCGCAGCCACGACCGCGCCGCTTCACCGCTCAATCCGCGTGACGACGCGATGACGAAGGAGCCGCCGCCGTAGCCGCCCTTGAACAGTACGGCGCCTTCGAACGTGCCATCGAAGGCGGTCACGATGTCGAGCAACTCCTCGAGCTTGTCGGGATCCTCCCCGGCGCCGGCGACGGCGCGCAACAGCGTCGCCAAATCTCTGATGGTTCGGCCGGTGGTCACGGTTTGCGACGGCGCAAGCAGGCGCCATGGGCGTGGAGAAAGGCGGCCAACGCGGCGGGACTGACCCGCCGGAAGAGCTGGCGCAACGCGATCTCCACGACCGAACTTTCGCTCACCCGGCATTGTCGCGCGATCTCGTGCAAGTGGTCGCCGATGTCGTCGGAGAGGTTCACGGTGACGCGCTGCGCGTTGCCCGGGCTGCCGACGCGTGCCGCCACGTCGCTCCGCTGTTCCTTACGATTGTTTGGCATGACCGCCTCCCTGCCAAGTCATGTCGTGCCGGGCCCTTCACACCTGCCAACCGAGCTTAGGGCGCAGCCTGCTGTTGTGAACAGAGGGCTGCCGCGCGTGCCGCTGAAAACGGCACTCGAGGGCTAGCCCATGGAACTGCACGAAGCCGGGTCCGCCGAGCGCCGGGCCCACGTCCTGGTCATCAAACTCGAAGGCGAGTTCGATCTTTCGGATGGCGATCGTTTACGCGATGCCTTTTTCGCATTCACGCAGGCGGAGTTCGTCGTCGTGGACTTTCACCGCGTTTCGTACGTGGATTCGAGCGTGCTGCGGTGCCTCTTCGCTCTGCGTCAGAAGACGCTCGAGCGCGGCATTGCGCTCGCGCTCGTCGGCGCGACCGGCTCGGTCGCGCACGTGTTCGAAATATGCCGGTTCGACCGGCTCTTCGAGATTCGAGAAACGATCGGCGACGTTTCGGGTGCGGCCGCGTTCGATGGCGCCGAGATCCGCACGTTGACGCTGGTGTCGCGCGTCGAAGCCTAACGTCAGTCGCCTCGGAGCGATTTTAGGGGACGATTTGGATCCCGGCCGCCGTCGATATGCCGCAGTTCGTTTGACTGACGCAGCCATGGATGACTTGCTCGTCTTTGTATCCCGTTGTCGGCTTTAACGCCTTGTTGTTCGTCAACGCATCCTGTTCGTACGTGCCGGTGGTCGCGCCGTTGCAGTGCGCTGCGTCACATGGGAACGGCCCGCTCCACGTAACCTGGATCGGCTTGAAGACATTCCCCGTCTTGACGCTCGTGACGAAACCGGTCCAGCCGGTGACGTTGCTCGTGTAATCGCACGGATTGGTTTTCGTGACGCACCACCACAGGGTGAGCGTACTCTTGGGGCCGCTCGGATACTGGTAGCATCCACCGGGAAACTTCTTGGCCGCACACTTCGGCGTTGCGTCGCGGTGCATTCCGGCGACCGTAAAGCGCGGGGATTGCGCCGCGTGCATGCTGCCCGCGCTGTTGAGGCCCGATCCGGGCGCGATGGGTGTGCTGCGCGCCGGCACACGCCGACAGCGCGACGGACATGGATATCAACGCTGCCGTTGCAGCGGAACGCCCGAGATGACGCATTGAGTTAAACCTTTCTCTCTATCTAAGGTGCGAGCAGGCGTTCGTATGCCCCAAAACGCCGCGTCCCTGCTAACCCAAGCGGCCGTAAAAGAGGCCCGGCAGATGCCGGGCCTCTCGTTAAGCGTTCGGTTTTGAGTTAAGGCCCGACGTTTAAAGCCAACTCCCCAACGAGCAGGCCGGTCAGCTTGATGTCTTGCTTATAGGCATACTTCGCCGTTTCTTTCGGCGGCTTGCGCGTTGACGCTTCGATCGTGTCGACGACGTAGGCTCCGTGCGACGTTCCGCAACGTGTTATCGAAGGCGAACACGCGAACGGCCCGGTCCATTTCCCCGTGATGGCTGCAATCGCCGCGCACGGACTGGGCGTCTTCTTTTTGCAGACGTTTCCGCTCCACGTGTAGGTTCTGGTTGCCGAGCACGGATCGCTTCCATTCCCGGCGCACCAGTCGACGACCACGCCGTTGGTTAGGGAAACGGTGTCGCAGCCGAGATATTTCTTCGGACACACCGCATTGGATCGCGCGCCGGCGGAATCGAAGTACAACTGCGGACTCGCGTGCCGGGCTTGCGCCGCGGAGCCCGCGCCGGGCGCGATCGGATTGGGAGACGAGCTGCCGCCGGCGCACGCCGACAGCGCAAAAGCCGACATAAGAGCCGCCGGAGCGGCCCATTGAAAATAACGCACTAAAAAAAGTCTCCTTGAATGATCGGAACGAGCTGGTCGTCAGCGGGGCGGCCCAGCCAAACTCCGAACTCGATCGCCCAACTGCCGAGTACTCGGCTAGTATCGGCAAACTAGGCGCTTCCCTGCTTGGCGGGCAGCCGTGGTCGCCATCCGGTGGCCGCTGCTTTTGACGCCATCCCTCGGGGTCGTTTAGAACGTTCCAAAGTCGACTTGCGCAAAAAGAGGCCTGGCAGATTGCGTGGCCCCATTTCTCTTTCGCGTACGCGCGAAATGAAGGCCGCGCCCCTGCCAGGCGACTCAAGCAAACCGTTGCACACTATTTCAGGACACGGATTCCAATCGTCGTCAGAACTCCGCAACTGGCGGAGACGAGGCAGCCGCTGATGACTTGCTTGTAGGCGTAGCCCGTGGATTTGTTCGGCGCCGTCCTGCCCTTCACGATGGAATCGTCTTCGTAGGAGCCGCCGCCGCTGCATTGCGAGGGGCCGCACGGAATCGGCCCGGTCCAGGTGACCTTGAACGAGTGCAGCGCCGTGGCGCAGGATGACTTCGCCTTGCAGACGCCGCCGCTCCAGTTGGTGATGTCGCCCGTCTGTCCGCACGGATCGCTCGGGGACCCGTAGCACCAGTGCACGTCCAAACCGTTGTGAATTGAAAAGGTGAAGCACCCGCCCGGAAACTCCGACGCGTTGCAGGTGGGCGTCTTGTCGGGCCGGACGCCGGCGATCGTGAGCCGGGGCCGTCCGGCGTGCTGCGCGGCGGGCGCGCCGGAAAGGCCGGGTCCGGCCGGGGTGGGAGACGTGCCGCCGCCCGCACAGGCGGATAGAACGAGCGCTGACGATACGAGGATGGCGGGCGCGATCGATTGCGGAATGACGCATGAGGGTTCTCCTTTACAGGAAAACACTATCGCCCGCCCGTGCCGCCGGCGTACGCGGCTCGCCGTTCCCCTGCTTGCGCCACCCGCGGCGAACGATTTGCTACGAGGTAACGCTGAGGCCGACGTGGGCGTCGACGCACTTGCCCCCCGCCTTCGGACACGCGTGGATATCTTGCTTGAAGGCGTATTTCGTGGTCTTTTTCGGCGCCGGCGATCCTTTGGTCAGTTTGTCGAGTTCGTACGTGCCCGTGCACGTCGTCTTGCACTTAAGCGGGCCGCTCCACTTGACGACGAACGACTTGAGGAAGGGGTGCGGCGGGTAGCACATCTTATTTGATGACGCGCACACGCCGCCGCTCCACTTGTACTTGCCCGTCTCGCTGCACGGGTTGCTGGACGGGCCGTAGCACCAGTCGATCGCGAGACCTTTGCTGAGCGAGAACGTGTAGCAGTTGTAGTATTGCTTGGGGCACGTCGTATCGGGCTGGACGCCGATCGCTCTGATCTGGGGCTGCTCGGCCGATTGAGGAGCGCCGAGCATTCCGGCGCCGGCTGCGCCGGGGACGGCCGACGAACCGAGGCCGCCGCAAGCCGCCAGCGTGAGAGCAGCCGATAAGAGGGCCGCGCGAACGACCCATGGTGCGAGGTGGCGCATCAGCGAAAATCTCCTTTTTGAAGTAGCTTTTGGGGACGAGCAGCCAAGCCAATCGCAAATGAAGCCCGGCTGTCGTACGGTGGTGCCTGAGGTACGTTGGGGAACGGGCCGGCGCTTCCCCTGAAAGAGCTGAAACTTAGCCGCTAAACCACCCGGTCGGCTGCACGTCGAGGTTGACGTTGATTTGCTTCACTTCGGTGTACGCGTCGTAGCCGTACGTCCCGAGTTCGCGGCCGATGCCCGACTGTTTGTAGCCGCCCCACGGCGCTTCGTTGTAGGTCGGATGATACGTGTTGATCCACGTGATGCCGGCGCGCAGCTTTCGGATGACGCGGTGCGCCTTGGCGACGTCGTGCGTGAAGACCGCGCCGGCCAGGCCGTAGACGGTGTCGTTGGCCATGCGAACGGCGTCGGCTTCGTCGTCGAACGTTTGCACGACCAGCACCGGGCCGAAGATCTCTTCGCGCACGATGCGCATCTCGGGCGTCGTGTGGTCGAAGATCGTCGGTTCGATGAAGTTGCCGCCCGCAAGTGCGCCGCCGAGACGCCGGCCGCCGCAAAGCAGTTCGGCGCCCTCTTCGCGTCCGGTTTGATGTAGGCTTCGACACGTTCGCGATGCGCCGGCGAAATGATCGGCCCCATCTCGGTATTGGGATCGAAACCGTCGCCGACGCGAATCTTCTGCGCCCGCTCGACGAGGCGCTCGACAAAACGGTCGTGCAGCGATTTTTCGAGCAGCAGTCGCGAACCCGCCGAGCAGACTTGCCCGGCGTTCGCGTAGATGCCGAAGAGCGCGTAGTCGACCGCGGTCTCGAAATCCGCATCGGCGAAGACGATGTTCGGCGACTTTCCGCCGAGTTCGAGCGAGATTTTCTTGAGATTTCCGGTCGCGGCTTGCATGATGCTGCGCCCGGTCTTGGTGCCGCCGGTGAACGCGATCTTATCGACTTGCAGGCTCGCCGCAATCGCGTGCCCGACGGCCGTCCCCGAACCGAGCACGATGTTGACGACGCCGGCCGGAAATTCGAGCTCTTCGAAGATCGTCGCCAGGCGAAGCACCGAGAGCGGCGTCAGTTCGGCGGGCTTGAGCACGCAGACGTTGCCGGCCGCCAGCGCGGGTGCCAGTTTCCACACGGCCATCAGCAGCGGATAGTTCCACGGGATGATCTGTCCGCAGACGCCGATCGGTTCGCGGACGGTAAAGGTCTGCGACGGCGCGGGCACGTCGAAGGTTTGGCCGTGCGGTTTCGTGGCGAGACCGGCGTAGTAACGGAAGCAGTTGGCCGCATCGATCGCATCGTACTCGGACTCGCGCAGCGGCTTGCCGTTGTTGAGCGTGTCGATGCGCACGAACTCGTCGCGTGGGCGTCGATGGCGTCGGCGACCTTCAGCAGCAGCGCGGCGCGATCGAGCGCGTTGGTGGATGCCCACGGCCCTTCGTCGAACGCCTGGCGCGCGGCGCGAATCGCCCGCTCGGCGTCTTCTTGCGCGCCTTCGGCGACGGTTGCGATGCGTTCGCCGTTCGACGGATTGATCAGGTCGCGCGTCGCCGCCGGATTGCGCGAGACGCCATCCGCCGTCGACGTACATCGGAATCGACGCCGCCGATGTGCGGCAGGTTGCGTAGGATCGCTTCGGCATCGGCCGAGGGACGCGCGGGCGTCGTTTGCATCGTCATACTCCGGTTGCGGCTTTTTTCGAGGCGGATCTCGATCGAGGCTTTCGGCGGCGGCGGCGCAGACGTAATCGGCTTGCTCTTCCGTGATCGTCAGCGGCGGCTCGACCCGGATCGTGCGCGCGTTGACGAGCGTTCCCGAGACCAGCACGCCGCGGTCGAGCATCCGTTTGCCGAACTCGAATCCCGTCGTATCGTCGCAGAATTCCAGCGCCATGAGCAGCCCCATTCCGCGCACGTCGACCACCGCGTCTTCGTGGCCGGCCGCTGCCCGGCGCAACCCCGCGAGCATCCGTTCGCCCATTACCGCCGCTCGCGCAGGCAAGCGGTCCTCGATCAGCACGTTGATCGTCGCGAGCGCGGCCGCGCAGGCCAGCGGATTGCCGCCGAACGTCGTCGTGTGCAGGAACGGGTTGTCGAAGAGCCGTGCGAAGATCGCGCGCCGGCCGACGACCGCGCCGGCGGGCATCACGCCGCCGCCGAACGCCTTCGCCAAACACATGAGGTCGGGCGCGACGTCGTAGTGCTCGCAGCAGAACATCGTGCCGGTGCGGCCCATGCCGGTCTGCACTTCGTCGAGGATGAGCAGCGCATCGAACTCGTCGCAGAGCTTGCGCACGCCGGGCAGATACTCGGGCGACGGAATGTTGACGCCGCCCTCGCCTTGGATCGGCTCGAGCAACACCGCACCGACGTCTTCGCCGACCGCCTTGCACGACGTCATCATGTCGGCGAGCGCCGGCAGATCGTTGAAGGGCACGTGTTCGATGTTCGGCAGCATCGGCCCGAACGGCCGGCGGAACTCGGCCTTCGCGCTGGCCGACAGCGCGCCGTAACTCTTGCCGTGGAATCCCTTCGTGGCGCCGACGATCGTTTGCTTCGACGGATCGTAGGCGCGCGCGAGTTTGAGCGCGCCCTCGACCGCCTCGGTGCCGCTGTTGCAGAAGAACGTGTAGTCGAGCCCCGGCGGCGTGAGCATCGTCAGCGCTTTGGCGAGCATCGCGCGCAGCGGGTCGAGCAAATCCTGGCTGTGCAGCGGCTGCCGCCGCAGCTGATCCATCACGGCTTTGACGACTTTTGGATTGCGGTGTCCCACGTTGAAGATGCCGAAGCCGCCCAGACAGTCAATGTACTCGCGTCCGGTGACGTCGCGATAGGAGTTCGGACCGGCGTCGGCCCATTCCACGACGGCCTCGGCGCCGTCGACGTTGCTCGCCTTACGGTATTCGAGGAAGCCGGGATTGATGTGATCGCGAAACGATTCGACCGTTTCGCGCGTGATCCAGCGCGCCTCGTCGGGCGTGATCTCCGGAGTCTCGATGAGTTTCAAGACCCGCTCGGTGTATTCGTAGGCTTTGCGCTCGCGCTCGTTGAGAATTTTCTTTAGTCCTTTGCAGTTCCGAGCACCGACTCGACGCTCGTCTCGAGGATCTCGAGCCCTTCGTCGAGTTCGGCGTCGCCGATGACGAGCGGAACGAGCAGCCGGATGACGTTGCGTTTGCCGGCGAGCATCAGCAGCAGGCCGCGTTCGCGCGCGGCTTCGACGACGTGCGGCGCGTCGGTCGAGAGTTCCATCGCGACCATCGCGCCGAGCCCGCGAACGTCTTCGATCTGCGAATAGCGCGCCTGCAACGCGTGCAGCGCCGTGCGCAAACGCGTGCCGATTGCGCGCGCGCGTTCGAGAAACGCATCGTCGATAATGTCGAACGTTGCGAGCGCGGCCGCACAGGCCACCGGATTTCCCGCGAACGTTCCACCCAGCCCACCGGGTGACGGCGCGTCCATGATGTCGGCTTTGCCGGTGACCGCCGCGAGCGGCAACCCGCCGGCCAGCGACTTTGCGACCGTTATCAGATCCGGCTCGATGCCGTACTGCTCGCACGCGAAGAACGTGCCCGTGCGTCCGAAGCCGGTTTGAATTTCGTCGGCGACGAGCACGATGCCGCGTTCCGACGTAATGCGCGCGAAGTTCGCGCACGAACTCCTGCGGGGCGGGCACGAATCCGCCTTCGCCGAGCACCGGTTCGATGATGATCGCCGCAACGCGATCGGCAGAGACGGCGCCGTCGAAAATCTCCTCGAGCGCGTGCAGCGCGCGCGCGGTCGTGACGCCGTGGTGCTCGTACGGAAACGGTGCGTGATAGATCTCGCTGCAGAACGGTCCGAAATGCTGCTTGTAGGGCTCGTTCTTCCCGGTCATCGAGAGCGCGAGCAGCGTGCGGCCGTGGTAGCCGTGGCGGAACGCGATCACGGCCGGGCGCCGCGTATATTCGCGCGCGATCTTCACCGCGTTTTCGGTTGCCTCGGCGCCGGTCGAGAGCAGCAGCGTTTTCTTCGGCGACGGTCCCGGCGCGCGCGCGTTGAGTGCTTCGGCGACCGCGACGTACGGTTCGTACATCGCGACTTGGAAGCACGTATGCGTGAGCCGCGCGGCCTGATCGGCGATTGCGGCGACGACCGACGGATTCGCGTGGCCGACGTTGAGCGTGCCGATGCCGCCGACGAAATCGACGTAGCGCCGGCCGTCGACGTCCCAGACGACGGCGCCCTCGCCCCGGTCGAGGAAGAGCGGATGGGTCGTAGCGACGCCGCGGGGGACGCTTTCCTCGCGACGCTGCAGCAACGCGCGGTCGGCGGCAACTGAACTCGGCACAATCATCCTTATGCGGCGCGCACGTTTGAGGCTCGAGTGAGGCTCAAGGAAGCGCCGCTTCTCAAGTGTAAACGCAGGCCCCAAGCGTGGACCACGTATGATGCGTACAATTTTACCGGCTTTTTTAGCGACCGACTCCAAAAAATCCAGCCAGTTATGCGTCCGCGACGTGCTGGACTTAGAGGCCCTGGCGCCGGCCCGGCTGGTAGCCGGAGCGAGCGGCCTCGAGCGCCCGGTCCTCTGGTCGCACGTGGTCGACATGCCCGATCCGGCGCCGTGGGTCCCGCCGGGCTACTTCCTTCTGACGACCGGCTACAGTTGGCCGAAAGACCGCCGCCGCGCAGCGTGCGCTGATCGCGGCGCTGGCCGCAACGCGGCATCGCCGGCGTCGGCCTGGCCGTGCCGCGCTACGTCGCCGTCGTTTTCGAAGGCCGAGCGCGAAGCCGCGGACGCGGCGGGCTTGCCGCTGGTCGAAATTCCGTTCGAGATTCCGTTCGCGCGCGTGACCGAAGAACTGCATCGCGCGATCATGGCCGAGCCGTATCGCGTCATCGATCGCGCCGAGCAAATTCACCACGCGCTGATGCGGGCCGCTTCGCGCGAAGCGACGCTCGACGATCTCGCGCGCATTCTCTGCCCGCTCATCGGCCGGTCGGTGACGTTCGAAGATCCCGGCGGAAAACTGCTGGCGCATCTGTTCGATCGACGATCGCGCCGATGCAGTGCGCCGCGAGACGCTCGAACACAGCGCAAACGCCGCCGACGTTGCATGGCGGCGCTCGAAGCGGCCGGACTCGACCGTCAGCTTGCGCGCCAGCGAAAAACCGATTCGCGTCGCGGCGATGCCGGAGATCGGCTTGGCGGCGCGCGTCGCGTGCCCGATTCGCTTGGGTACCGAACTCGTCGGCGTCGTGTGGATTCTCGAAGGCGACGAACCGCTCTCCGAACTCGATCATCGCGCTGCCGAGTACGCCGCGCTGGTGGCGGCGATTCACGTCGCGCACCAGCGCGAACTCGCATCGCTCGAAGCGACGCTCGGCTATGCGTCGGTGCTGTCGCTTGCTCGAATCGGAGAGCGATCCGACGCCGGCCGCGCAGAGAGCGCGTGCGTCTGCTCGGGCTTCGATCCCGAACGCGCGTATCGCGTCGCGATCGTGCTGTTGCCGGAGGAGATGCCGCTCGGGCGCGAGGGATTTCTGCGGCGCGATCGCGTCGCGCAACGCGCGAGCGCGTTCCTCAAACGCTACGGCGCGCAGCGGCTCGTTTCGGCCGTGCTCAATCGCGTTCCGCTGCTGCTTCCCGACGACGTCGCGCTCGGGGCGCTGCTCACCGCGCTCGACGATGCCGCATTGACGGCCGTTGCAGGCCGTTCGTATCGCGGCACGCAGGGCGCGCGGCGCAGTTACCGCGAGGCGCTCTCATTGCTCGGCTATCGCAATCGCAAGGCGGCCTGTTCTTTCGACGACGTCCTCGTTCCACGCGTCATCGCGGGCGATGCCGATGCACGCCGGACGTTCGTGCACGATTGGCTGGCGCCGCTGCTCGCGCAGCGCGGCGGCCTGGGCCTCGGACGCGCGGTGCTCGGCTTGGCGCGCACCGGATTCCACATGCGCGAAACCGCGATCGGCCTCGGGCATCCATCCCAACACGCTGCGCTACCGTCTCAACCGCGCCGCCGACGTGCTCGGCGTGCGATTCGACGATCCCGAAACGCGATTCGCGCTGCAACTGCTGGCCCGGCTCCTGGAGTTCGGCGACGTTCCGGCGTTCGCCGTGCCGCTGGCGCCGGAAAACGGAGGATAAACGTTGTCGAGAACGCCGCTGATGCGCGCGTTGCGCCGCATCGCCGCCGGCCACGCGAAAACGCGCGGCGAGTTTTTGCGCGCTTCGGCGTTGACCGCGCTGGGCGCGGCCGTCGTACCGGGGTTCGTCGCCTGCGGCGGATCGCACGCGCGCGGACGCGAGCGCATCGTCATCGTCGGCGCCGGCATCGCCGGGCTGGTCACCGCGATGCGGCTGCGCGATGCCGGCATTGATGCGACGATCTACGAATCGTCGCTGCGCGTCGGCGGACGGATGCACTCGGAGCGCGCGTATTGGGCCGAGCATCAACACACCGAGTGGTGCGGCGCGATGGTGGATTCGCTGCACGTGAACATGCACAAGCTGGCGCGGCGCTTCGGGCTGGGCTTGCTCGACACGATTGCGGCGCGTCCGCCGCACGGGCGCGACACGTGCTATCTCGACGGCCATTACTATACGATGGCGCGAAGCCGACCGCGACTTCGCCCACATTTATCCGGTGATGCAGGCGCAGCTCGGCAAGGTAAACGCCGAGACGACCTACGCCAATGCGACCGCCGAGGCCAAACGCATTGATGCGATGAGCATGCACGATTGGATCACGCGCTACGTTCCGGGCGGGGCGTCGTCGCGGCTCGGGCGTCTCATCGAAGTCGCGTATTGGAACGAGTACGGGCGCGGCCCCGAAGAGCTGAGCGCGCTCAATCTCGTCATACAGTTGGGCGGGCAGCGCCATTACGCCGAGAATCACGAGATGAACGTGCTGGGTTCGTCGGATCAGAAATACATCTTCGCTGCGGGGAGTCAGGCGCTGCCGGAAGCCATCGCTGCATCGTTGCCGCCCGGCAGCATTCTGCTCGGCAGAAGGTTACTCGCGATCGGGCGTCAGGCCAACGGCGTCTACATGCTCACGTTTTCTACCGGCGCCGCGACCGAGAAAGTGTACGCGGATCGCGTCGTGCTGGCGATTCCGTTCATAACGCTGCGCGGCGTGGATTATTCGTCGGCCGGCTTCGACGCCGCCAAACGCCGGGCGATCGAGAATCTCGGCTACGGATACCATACGAAGCTGCACCTGCAGTTCGACCGGCGGGTGTGGATGCGCAAAGGCGCGTGGCCCGAACCGACGAGCGGGCAGATTTGGACGACGCTGCCGGCACAGAGCGCGCTCGATTTTTCACTCGGGCAAGCCGGGCGCGACGGGCTCATCGAGGTGTTCACCGCCGGGCCGGCCGCGATGATGGACACGCCGCCGATGCCGTACGCGCGCGTCGGCGATTCGCCCGCGGTGCTGCGTCACGTGCGTTCGTTCTTCCGGCAGCTCGACGACATCTGGCCGGGCGTTTCGCCGGCGTGGAACGGTAAGGCGACGTTCGGCAACGCGCAAGCCGATCCGAACATTCTCGCGAGTTACTCGTGCTGGCTCGTCGGCCAGTATACGACCATTGCGGGTCACGAATGGATTCCTCAAGGCCGCGTGCATTTCGCGGGCGAGCATACGTCAATCGATAACCAGGGCTTCATGGAAGGCGGCGCCGAGACCGGTTTCCGCGCAGCCGGCGAAATCCTCGACGACTACCGCATCAAAGCCACGGGCTAACGTTTCTTGCCCATTGTTGGGACGGCCGGTCATGTCGATCACGGAAAATCGGCGCTCGTCGAAGCGCTGACCGGAACGCATCCCGACCGCTGGCTCGAGGAGCGCATGCGCGGCATGACGCTCGATTTAGGTTTCGCGCGTCTCGTCCTCGACGACGGCGTCGAAGCCGGCATCATCGACGTTCCCGGGCACGAGCGATTTCTGCACAACATGCTGGCGGGCGCGGCCGGCATGGAGTTGCTGCTGCTTGTCGTTGCCGCCGACGAAGGCGTGATGCCGCAGACGCGCGAGCATCTCGACGTGCTGCGATTTCTCAACGTCGCCGCAGACGATCGTCGTCGTGACGAAGATCGATCTCGTCGGCCAGGAAGATCGCGAAGCGGCGATCGAGCGCATCGCGGACGCGTTGCGTGGCACCATTGCCGGCGGGGCGCCGCGCGTCGCGGTGTCGAGCCGCACCGGCGAAGGCCTGCCGGAGTTGCGAGCGCAGATTACCGAAGCGCTGCGCGCGCTGCCGCCGCGCGACGATGCGGCGCCGGTCTATCTTCCGATCGATCGCGTCTTCACGCTCCCAGGGCGCGGAACGATCGTCACGGGAACGCTCATGCAGGGCACGCTCGCGACCGGCGACGCGCTCACGCTCGAGCCCAGCGCAACGGCGGCGCGCGTACGGAGCCTGCACGTCTTCGGGGAAGGGCGCGAACGCGCCGTCGCCGGAACGCGCGTCGCGTTGAATCTTCCCGGCATCGACCGCACGGCAATTGGGCGCGGCGAGACGGCGGTAAGCGCCGAATTCTCGGCGCGCGCCGGCTTTGCGGTGACGTTCACGCCGCTTGAAACCGCGCTGCCGCTGCTGCGAAAACGCATGCCGGTGCGCGCGTACCTCGGATCGGCGGAGATATTAGGGATGCTCGAGTTCGAAAGCGTGCCGGATGAAGCGCGTGCCACATTTGCCCGGCTGCATCTGCGTTCGGGCGTGGTCGCATTTCCCGGTGTGCGTTTCGTCGTGCGCCGAATGTCACCCAAGACGCTGCTTGGCGGCGGCTCGATCGAGTCGCTCGCGGCCGCCATGTCACCCGCCCGTGCGACGCCCGCCGAAGCGACGGTAGCGGCGGCGCTGCGCGACGCTGGGTTCGCCGCGCTAGACGCCGGCGCGGTCGCCTACGCCGCCAACGTTCGCGAAAGCGTCGCCCGTGCCGCGCTCGAGCGGTTGGCACAGCGCGACGATGCGCTCGCAGTTCGGCGCCCGGACGCCTACGTCGACGGTGCGGTGGCGCACGAACTGCTCGCGAGCGCGCTTTCGCACCTCGAATCCGTGCAGCTCGTGCGGCCGTGGGCTCTCGGCATGACGTCGCTCTTACTTGCGCGTGAGTTGGGCGTCGACGAACCGCTCCTCGTGCGCGTGCTCGCAGCGCTCGTCGAAAACGGCCGCCTTGCGGGACGCGGCGGATACTACGCCACGCTCGACCATCATCCGCAGCTTTCGCCCGAGCAGCAGGCGCTCTTCGACGAACTCATTCCGCGCGATTCTCACTCGTTCGTTCCCGTACCGTTCGCCGGCGTCGTTTCCGGCGTGAAGCGCTCGAAAGTCGAGGGTGCACCGACCGCGCTCGACACGCTGCTCGCGCTCGGCGCGCTCGTGCGGGTCGGCGACGATTGCTATCGCGGATCGCAGATTGCAGCCGTCCGCTCCCGCGTCGAAACCTATCTTCGCGAGAGCGAACGTATGACGGCGGCACAGTTTCGCGACCTCATCGGCACGTCACGTAAGTATGCGCTGCCGCTCCTCGAGTGGCTCGACGCGCACGGCGTCACCGTCCGCGACGGCGACTACCGCACGCTCCGCACACGCCCGCTCCCGTAATCCTGAGCGGAGCACAGCGTGTCATCCTGAGCGAAGCATCGCGCAGCGATGCGCAGTCGAAGGACCTTCGAGGTCAATGCGTGTGTCCAAAGATTGCCCCCTTAGCCGGCGTCCCGTTCTTCAGAGTAAACCATGGCAACACGAAGTGCACGACGTTGTTTTTGACTGTACCGCCCAAAGACGCTATTTTGGGATCGATCCCGTCGATTTGCAACGTGTAGCGGACGCGTGACGGCAACACGTAGGGAAACCAGATATCGAGCGTCGATCCGTCTGTAAAACTTATCCTCGGCGGTGGCGAAGCGATATCGTCCCGAGAGGAATAGTCCGCTGAGTCGATTGCAAGACTAAACGAGTAATACACCGATTCTTCATTGGAGGTCGCTTTTTGGTTGTTCACGGGTCGTCCACCGGAAAGCGCGAGATACGAGCAGTTGTAACACAGATCGTTATGAACAAACGTAGCTGCAAAACCCCCAGACGACGATCGGGTGTAGTTTGGGCTAGGATCGCAGAGCATGATAGCCGTCAGGCGCACCGGCGAAGGCAACCGGCGCGATACCTGTCCCGCCAACGTTCTGCTGACGTAGCCTCCGTCGAAGAGCTCAGCGGCTGAAGGCGGCGCATTCCGACCCGTGCCGCATCCCGTTACGTCGTTCCCGGGCACTGTCATCTCGGTCCAGGATCCCTCGACTCCCGCAGCGGAGACTGTCGCGGCACGCCACCACCAGCGGCCCATATGGCGTCGCAGCGCGACGATGCCACGGTTCTTTCCAGCGTGCCACAGGGCGAGGGCATCCATTCCGTCGGTAACAACCCAGTCGGTCGCCGGCACTAGATGGTCATATTCGAGCCCTGCCGCCAGCAAAATCGGGAGATCGTGCCTTACCGATTTCACCGCTGCGGCAGGACCGTAATCAGCGGCCGGCGCCGCGATGGGACCGCTTGTTGCGACGACGAGTCCGAAGTATAGTGACGCGCGTACGAAACGAACGCGGGTCATCACCGATGCAGCAGTGTGGCGACGCCGACTACTAGTTCGAGGGCGATGAGCACGATGATGACGATCTCGAGAAACTCGTCGCGGCGGCTGCGCGCCTGGTCGTTGAGGAAACGGTAGATGTCGCCGATCGACGCAAGCTTCGCGTCGACTTGGCGCTGCCAATCCTCGAGGCGGAGACGCCGCGCGGCGGCACGGTAGATGCGCGCATAATACGCGTCGCCGACAACTTTGAGCGCATTGCTGGAGCGGTCGAGCAGTTCCAGCACGTCGACGATGAGATAGCGCACCGATTCCGCCTGTTCGGTTTCCCGCCGGCCGAGCGGAGAGCGCGCCGGCTTCTCGGAACCGATTCGATAGATGCCGTCGAGCTCGCGGTCGAGCAGGGCGTCGTAGGTTCGCAGTTCGAGGAGCTGCGTGTTTGCGAATTCGAGAATGTCCTCGATCGCTCCGGCGCTTTCCGCCCGATCGTAGACGAAGGCCGTATCCCACTGCACGATCGTGAGGTCGTCATCGTAATAAGAAAACCGCGTTCGCAGCGCCTCCTCCGCTTCGGACGTCGACAGCGGACGGCGCTCCCCGTGCATCAGGCTCGCGAGCGCACCAGCGTGCTTCGCTAGCAGCGTCGTTGCATCGACGTTTTCGGCGAAGCGCTCGATTTCGATGATGAAGTAGTCCTCGACGAGGGCCGGATGGCGCTTGTCGAGCGCGCGAGCGCGCTCGTCGCAGAAGCGCTCGACGGTCGCCGTTGCAAATGCGGCGATTTGCTCGCCGGTGCGAACGCGGTCGGCGACGAGGGTCAGTTCATCCCAGGTGCCGCGCGCGTCGAACGTCAGCCGTAAGGACATGACGCCGTAATCGTAGGCTTTCAGGCGCACCGAGCACTCGAGTCCGTCGATCGTCGCATCGGGCAGGGCTTCGATCACCGGCGGCAGCGGAAATTGCAGGTACGCAGGCGACGTCTGCGAGCCGGCTGGAAGTTGCGACGCGCCGCGGCTTATCGCGCCGAGGCCCCCCGCGTTCGTGAGGTCGATCGTGTCGGCGACGTCGAATAAATAGTACGCGCGTACCGATCCCGATGCGATGTCCAGCATATGGGTTCGTGCTTGCCCTTTACGTTCAACTCGTCCTTCGACTGCGCACCGCTGCGTGGTGCTGTGCTCAGGATGACACAGGGTGCGTGCTGCGCTCGGGATGACACAGGGTGCGCGATGCTCCGCTCGCGATTGACGTCGGCGGGGAAGGAGACGCGCGAGCGCGATGGTATGCGTAGGATGATGAGCCTGTTGCGTAAAGCCGGTTGCACCGTTGCGTTGCTGGGTGCGGCGTTTTTCACGTGCGCTCCCGCGTTCGCGCAGACGGCTCCGAGCGGCATCGGCTCGCTGCAGTATCGTTCGATCGGGCCGGCAATTTCCGGCGGCCGTACGACGGCGGTCGTGGGAAGCGATCGCGACCCTCTCCTCTACTACGCCGGCGGTGCCGACGGCGGCATTTTTAAGAGCGTCGACGGCGGTGCGTCGTGGGTGCCGATCTTCGACCGCCAATCGTCGGCGGCAATCGGCGCGATCGCCATTGCGCCGAACGATCCGAACGACGTCTGGGCCGGTACCGGTGAATCGAATCCGCGCAACGACGTCGAGAGCGGCGACGGCATCTACCATTCGACCGACGGCGGAAAGACGTGGACGCACGCCGGGCTCGCCGATGCCGGGTCGATTTCCAGCATCTCGATCGATCCGCGCGACGCGCGCACGATCGTCGTGGGCGTTCTTGGAAACGTTTTCGCCGACGGACCGACGCGGGGCGTCTACGTGACGCACGACCGCGGCGCGCATTGGACGCGCGCGCTCTACGCCGGACCGTCGAGCGGCATCTCCGATATGGTGCGCGTTCCGGACCATCCGGCGACGCTCTTTGCCGGCATGTACCAAGTACGCCGGCGCCCGTGGATGTTGACGAGCGGCGGCCCTAACGGCGGCATCTACCGTTCCGACGACGGCGGCACGACGTGGCGCAAAGTCGAGAACCACGGACTTCCGAGCGGTCTCACCGGGCGCATCGGGCTCGCTGCCGCGCGCGGCGGACGCATCTACGCCATCGTACAGTCGAAGCACGGCGACTTATGGCGTTCCGAAGACGGCGGCGCATCGTGGAAGCTCATGCCGCACGGTCCGTACGTCGGCGCGCGTCCGTTTTATTTCAGCCGCATTTTCGTCGATCCGGCCAACCGCGACCGCGTCATCTGCGTCGGTCTGATCCTCACGCTCAGCACCGACGGCGGCAAGACGTTCAAGCCGATTTCAACCAATGCCGGCTGGGATTACCACGTTGCGTGGTGGTCGCGCGACGGCCGGCGGATCGCCGTCGGGACCGATGAAGGCGCCATTTTTTCAGGCGACGCGGCGGCGCATTTCTGGCAGCCGTACGATCTTCCGTTTTCGCAAGCCTACCACGTCGGATACGGCAGCACGGCACCGGACTACGCCGTATGCATCGGTTTGCAGGACAACAACTCGTGGTGCGGAGTGTCGGCGGCAAACAACGGCATCGGCGTGATTAACCGCGATTGGTACGTCGTCGGACCGGGCGACGGCATGTGGGCGCTGGTCGATCCCAACGATTCCGACTACGTGTGGACGACCTCAACGAACAACGACACCGGACAAGTGTATCTTTGGAATCGCCGCACGCAGCAAGCCTACGAAGTGTCGCCCTACGCGCGCACCAACGCGGAAGCGCCCGCGATATTAAAATACCGATTCAATTGGGACACGCCGATTGCGTTCACCACCGGCCCTGGGCCGGCTGCCGTGCTCGCCGGCGGCAACGTCGTATTCGAAAGTGTGGACCGCGGACAGGATTGGCGCACGCTCAGTCCCGACCTCACGCGCAACGAGCCCTCGCACCAGTCGGCATCGGGTGGTCCGATCGACCTGGACGTTTCCGGCGCGGAGACGTCGGACACGATTCTCGACATAGAAACGACCGCACTCGACCCGATGACGATTTGGGTCGGCACCGACGACGGCTTGGTGCAGGTGACGCGCAGCCACGGCTCGAGTTGGTCGAACGTTACGCCGGCCGGCGCGCCGCAGTGGTGCCGCGTTTCGACCGTCGAGCCGGGACACTTCAACGTTGCGACTGCGTACGCGGTCGAAGACTGCCATCTCGTCGGCGACAATCATCCGCACGTCTATCTCACCGACGACGGCGGTGCCAGCTGGCGGTCGATCGCCTCGAATCTGCCGTCGAACTTCTTCGTACGTTCGGTGCGTGAAGACCGGCACGATCGCAACCTGCTGTTTGCCGGAACGCAGCGCGGCGTCTTCGTTTCGTTCGATCGCGGCGCGAGTTGGCAATCGCTGAGGCTGAACATGCCGGCATCGGCGGTGTACGATCTCGAGACCGTGCCTCAAACCGACGATCTGCTCGTCGCGTCGCACGGACGCGGCGTCTGGATTCTCGACGACCTTGGCGCCTTGCGCGGGCTGCCGGCGGCACGCGCCTCCGCAACCGCTACGATGTTCGCGCCGCGAACGGCGTACCTCATGTGGCAGTGGGCGCCGATCAACTCGTTCGAAGGCGGCACGCTGCCCGATAACGAGTTCGTCGGCGAAAATCCCGACTACGGCGCGCTGATCAGTTACTATTTGCCGAAGCCGGCGGCGCGGCACCCCGCGATCGACGTCGTCGACGGAAGCGGCCGCGTCGTTCGCCACTTGAGCGGTGACGACGTCCCGAACGAAGCGGGCATCAATCGCACGAGTTGGGATTTGGCTGAGGATGGTCCCGAACAATGGCACGGTACGTATAAGGAAAATCAGGGGCCGGAAGAGGGTCCGTCCGTCGTTCCTTACCATCACTTCACGCTGCGATTGCACGTAGACGGCGCAACGGTGGAGCAGACGGTGGAAGTGCTGCCCGATCCGCGCGAGAAGCCGTTTCCGGCGACGTCATACGTCGAGCGGCATAACGTCCTGACTGCCATATACGAAGAACTCGGCAGCGTGAATCATATGCTCAACGAGATCGACGCGCGTCTCAAACACGCCGGCCCGCGCCAGACCGCGGCATTGCGAGCGTTCCGCGCAAAGCTGACGTACAACCCGCGCAACGTCGAAGATCTCGGTGCGCCGCAGGGGTTGCGCGAGCGGCTGTTCGACGCGCTATCGCGCGCCGGATCGTCGTTCCAAGCGCCGACCGGGGCCCAGCAGGCCGAAAACTCCAATCTGCACGAGCTCTTCGTGCAACTCTCCGCCGAATTCGCCCAGTTGCATTAGGCGCTATGATGGTAAGGCCATGAACGTCGACAAGATGACCGAACGGGTGAGCGAGGCGCTCAACGCCGCCTATACGCGTGCGCTGACCGAGCACAACACCGAAACCACGCCCGAACACATGCTCGCCGCCATGCTCGATCAGGAACGCGGCATCGCGCCCGACGTGCTGGCGAAAGCCGGCGCCGACATGCCGGCGCTCACCCGGCGCATCGGCGAAGCGATCGGACGGCTGCCGCGCCTGAGCGGTGCCACGGCCGATAGCGCGCAAGTGACGCTCTCGCCCGAACTCGCGCGCGTCATGGCCGCCGCCGAAAACGAAGCGAAGGCGCTGCAAGACGATTACACGTCGGTCGAGCACGTATTGCTCGCGATGGCGCAAGCCCCGGGTGCGCTCGGCCGGCTGCTGCGCGATTCCGGCGTCACGCGCGACTCGCTGCTGAAGGCGCTGCGCGAGGTGCGCGGCAATCAGCGCGTTACGACCAAAGATCCCGAAGGAACCTACAAATCGCTCGAGCGCTATGGCCGCGACCTCACGCTCGAAGCCGAACGCGGCAAACTCGATCCGGTCATCGGACGCGACGAAGAAATTCGGCGCGTCGTGCAAGTGCTCTCGCGCCGCACGAAAAACAACCCGGTGCTGATCGGCGAACCGGGCGTCGGCAAAACGGCGATCGTCGAAGGGTTGGCGCAGCGGATCGTGCGCGGCGACGTGCCCGAGGGACTGAAGAACAAGCGCGTCGTCTCGCTCGACATGGGCGCACTCATTGCCGGCGCGAAATATCGCGGCGAATTCGAAGAGCGTCTCAAAGCCGTGCTCAAAGACGTTGCGAGTTCCGAAGGCCAAATCGTGCTCTTCGTCGACGAGTTGCACACCGTCGTGGGAGCCGGCAAGGCCGAGGGCGCCATGGATGCCGGCAATCTGCTCAAGCCGATGCTGGCTCGCGGCGAACTGCACATGATCGGCGCGACGACGCTCGACGAATACCGAAAATACGTCGAAAAAGATGCGGCGCTCGAACGGCGCTTCCAGCCGGTGTTGGTCGATCAGCCGAGCGTCGAAGACACGATTTCGATTCTGCGCGGGCTCAACGAGAAGTATCAAGCGCACCACGGCGTGCGCATCAAGGATGCGGCTCTGGTCGCGGCCGCGACGATGAGCAACCGCTACATCACCGATCGCTTTCTCCCCGACAAGGCAATCGATTTGGTCGACGAGTCCGCGGCGAAGCTGCGCACCGAGATCGACTCGATGCCGCAGGAACTCGACGAGGTTTCGCGCCGCGTCATGCAACTGGAAATCGAGCGCGAAGCGCTGCGCAAGGAAACCGATAGCGCGAGCGTTCGGCGTCTCGAGCAGCTCGAAAAGGAACTTGCCGACCTGCGCGAGCGGCAAACCAAACTGCGCGTGCAATGGGACGCGGAGAAGAGCGCCGTCACGAAGCTGCGCTCGCTGCGCGAGCAGATCGAAGATGCGAAAGTGCAGATCGATCAGGCCGAGCGCCAGTACGATCTCAATCGCGCCGCCGAGCTGCGCTACGGCACGCTCGCGCAGTTGGAGAAAGACCTCGCCGCCGAGGAGCAGGCGCTCTCGCAGCGCGACGGCACGCGCTTGTCGAAAGAGGAAGTCGACGAAGACGACATCGCCGAGGTCATCGCGCGCTGGACCGGCATCCCGGTTACGAAGCTGCTCGAAGGCGAACGCCAGAAACTGCTGCACTTAGAAGACGAGCTGCACCGGCGCGTCATCGGACAAGACGAAGCGGTCGACGCGGTCGCCGAAGCGGTGCTGCGCACCCGCTCGGGCCTGGCGGATCCCGAATCGCCCGATCGGCTCGTTCATCTTTCTCGGCCCGACGGGCGTCGGCAAAACCGAACTCGCGCGCGCGCTCGCCGAGTATCTCTTCGACGACGAACGCGCGCTGATTCGCATCGACATGTCGGAGTATCAGGAGAAGCACACGGTCGCGCGGCTGCTCGGCGCGCCGCCGGGATACGTCGGCTACGACGAAGGCGGGCAACTAACCGAAGCGGTGCGGCGCCGGCCGTATAGCGTCATTCTCTTCGACGAAATCGAGAAGGCGCACCCGGACGTGTTCAACGTGTTCTTGCAGATTCTCGACGACGGGCGGCTCACCGACGGTCAGGGGCGCACCGTGGACTTCAAGAACACGATCGTCATCATGACGTCGAACATCGGCAGCCACCGCATTCTCGAACATCGCGGCTCGTTCGACGGCGCCGACTACGCGGTGATGCGCGCGACCGTGCTCGACGAACTGCGCCAGCACTTCCGCCCCGAGTTCCTCAATCGCGTCGACGAAATCATCGTCTTCCACGCGCTCAACGAAGAGCAGCTCGAAGAGATCGTCGACATTCAACTCGAACGGCTGCGCCGCCGGCTCGCCGAACGCCGTATCACGCTCGAACTTGTCCGACGCCGCGAAACGGCACATCGCCAAGGCCGGCTACGATCCGAACTACGGCGCGCGTCCGCTCAAGCGAACGATTCAAAAGGAAGTCGAAACGCCGCTCGGACGCAAGATTCTCGGGGGCGAGATCAACGACGGCGATACGGTCGACGTCGGATTCGACGACGTCCGCGGCGAACTCACGTTCACCGTCGCTTCGCCTGTCATCCTGAGCGGAGGCGCGTAGCGCCGCAGTCGAAGGACGGCTCCTGCCCTGTCATCCTGAGCGAGCGCGCGGCTCCCTTAGGATGACTCGGCGCGGGCGGCGGCGCGTTTGCGAGCTTTGAGGCGTTCGCCCTCGTCGAGGGTTCGTTTGCGGATGCGAATCGATTTCGGCGTCACTTCGACGAGTTCGTCGTCGTCGATGAACTCGATCGCGCGCTCGAGCGAGAGGTCGTCGGGCGGCGCGAGCCTGATGTTGTCGTCGGAGCCGGCGGCACGCATGTTGGTGAGTTTCTTTTCGCGGACGACGTTGATCGCGACGTCTTTGTCGTCGTTGGCGCGTCCGACGACCATGCCTTCGTAGACTTCGACGCCTGGCCCGACGAAGAAGTCGCCGCGCTGCTCGAGGCCCATCAGCGCGTAGCCGGTGGTCCGGCCGGTGTCGCTGGCGACGAGTGCGCCGACCCCGCGGCCCGGCAACTCGCCCTGCCACTCCTGATGGTCGTAGTACGTGTGCGACATCACGGCATTGCCGCGCGTGAGGGTGAGCAACTCGCCGCGCAGTCCGAATATTGCACGCGTCGGCATCGTGTATTCGAGACGGCGGCTTTCGGCGACGTCGAACATGTTCGACATCACGGCTTTGCGCCGCCCAAGCGATTCGATGACGGCGCCGGCATACTCGGCCGGCACGTCGACGACGACGTACTCCACCGGCTCCCAACGCTTGCCGTCGCGTTCGGTGACGATCACTTGCGGTTTGGAAACCGCGAGCTCGTAGCCTTCGCGGCGCATCGTTTCGATGAGAATCGAGAGATGGAGTTCGCCGCGTCCGCGCACTTCGAACGTGTCGGCCGAGTCGGTGTCGGCGACGCGCAGAGCGACGTTGGATTCGAGTTCGCGCATGAGGCGCTCGCGGATCTGACGCGACGTGAGAAACTTGCCCTCGCGTCCGGCAAACGGCGAGTTGTTGACGCTGAACGACATCGAGACGGTCGGTTCGTCGACTGCGACCGCGTGAATTCCCTCGGGTTCGTTCGCATCGGCAATCGTGTCGCCGATGTTGAGATCTTCGATGCCCGACACGCAGACGATGTCGCCGGCCGACGCTTCGTCGACCTCGATGCGTTCCAGCCCGGCAAACGTCAGCAGCGTCGTGAGGCGCAGCCCGGTGACGACGGTGCCGTCTCGCGCGACCTTGGCGATCGGCGCGTTCGGACGCGACGATCCGCGAAAGATGCGGCCGATGCCGATGCGGCCGACGTACCGGTTGTGGTCGATCGCGGAGATCAGCAGCTGAAACGTGCCTTCCTCGGCCGGCGCCTCGGGCACGCGCGTGACGATCGTTTCGAAAAGCGGCTCGAGCGAGTCGCCCTCGTCGTCGAGCGACCGCAGCGCGATGCCGGCCTTGGCGTTGGTGAAGATCACCGGAAAATCGGCCTGTTCGTCGTTCGCGCCTAGTTCGATGAAGAGATCGAACGTTTCGTTGACCACTTCGCGCGGGCGCGCGTCGCGGCGGTCGATTTTGTTGACGACGACGATGGCTTTGAGATCGAGCTCGAGCGCTTTGCGCAGCACGAAACGCGTCTGCGGCATCACGCCTTCAGCCGCGTCGACGAGCAGCAGCACGCCTTGCACCATCTGCAGCACGCGTTCGACCTCGCCGCCGAAATCGGCATGCCCCGGCGTGTCGACGATGTTGAATTTAACGGCACCGTGCTGCACGGCCGTGTTTTTGGCGAGAATCGTGATGCCGCGCTCTCGCTCGAGCGGATTGGAATCGAGCACCCGCGTCGCGACCTGCTGCCCCTCGCGGAAAACGCCGCTCTGACGCAGCATTGCGTCGACCAGCGTCGTTTTGCCGTGGTCGACGTGAGCGATGATGGCGACGTTGCGGAGGTCGGGACGAGTTTTCACGAATTGCGTCCTTCGCGTGCCGCGGCGTGGGGAACCTTTGGTCGGGCCGCGAGGAGGGCGACCGCGGTGCGGCCAAAGTGGGCGGCTCGCAACGCGCAAAGGTTAGCAACGTTAAGGAGACACTATGGCGAATCAACTCGAGCCGTATCTATTTTTCGACGGCAAATGCGAAGAGGCGCTCAACTTCTACAAGGGGATCTTGGGTGGCGAGATCGAGGGGCTGAGCCGTTGGAGCGAGATGCCCGCCGATGCGGGCGGCCCGCCCGTGACCCCCGAAACCGCCCAACGGGTCATGCACGCGAATTTCAAGTCCGGCGCGGTCGAATTTATGGCATCCGACGCGAGCCCGGGCAAGAAATATGCAGAAGGCCCGATCTCGCTCTCGCTAGCGGTGGACGACCTCGCCGAGGCCCAGCGTATTTTCGACGCATTGGGTGAAGGCGGCAACGTCGAGATGGCAATGCAGGATACGTTTTGGGGTGCGAAATTCGGCATGTTGACCGACAAGTACGGAATCGATTGGATGGTCAGCTGCAGAACGTGACGGGAGGGTAAGGTCGCCGAGAAGGGACCTGCCGTACCGGGATACAAGGGAGCGCACGCCGCCGGATTTTCCGGATGGCGTGCGTCATTTTTTTCCAATAAGGAGTTTTCAAGAGATGAAACTATCGGCTATCGTTGCCGCGGCGGTTATCGCCGGCAGCGCGTTGGGCTTTAGCGCCACCAAGGCCGTTGCCATGACGTCGGGCCAAATGACGGAGATGCAGCAACTCGCCGTGACGGCGCATACGGCGCAGGCGGCAATCCAGGCGTCGCCCACCGACTATAAGGCGATGCAAACGGCGATCGCGATGCACAGCGCAAGTTCGGCGCGCACGGTTTTAATGAAGCACGGTTTTAGCGCCGCTCAATTGGAAGCCGGCGTCATCATGTTCAGCCACGCGATGCTGCCGAAGAAAGTGCAGCCGCATCAGTTTTACTATATGGAGATCGATCCGCAGCCGTTCAAACTTTCGGTGCACGCGCTGCCGTCGCAGCAGTAGCCGGAGGGTTTCGCACTAGGGGCAGATTCTCGACCGGTCGACCTTCCAGGTTTTTGAATCGATCGTCAATCTGACGTAGTGATCGCCGGCGAACACTTCGCATTGACCGTTGCTCGCCGATGAGCGCGCCGGCGCGCGGAGCGTGGGTGCCACGGCGGAGCTCATCGAGAGCATTTTCATGGCGGCGCTCCTCTTGTCCTTAAAAACGCCCGAGCGTGCGCTTCTGTTACAAGGAATTCCTGCGCCGGCCTCCGATGAACCAGGTCCAGAAAGGAATCGCGCACATGGCCGACCAGGCACTCAGTTTCTCCAAAGACATTCGACCGATGTTCACCGATCTCGACGTCGAGCACATGCGGCCGTTCGGGATGGATTTAAGCCAGTACGACGACGTGAAAGCGCACGCCGGCGCAATTTACTCCGTCGTCGTCAACGGCGCAATGCCGCCGAGCAGTTCAGGCGAAGCGCGCTGGACGCCCGAACAGTGCGAACGCTTCAAGGCGTGGCAGACGCAAAACTGTCCGCCGTAACCGCGCCCTCGATCGAAGCCATCGAATCGGCGCGCGTGCGCATCGCCGGCATCGCGGTGCGCACGCCGCTGCTCGAGTTGCAGGGCACGACCGGCCCTAAAATTTTTCTCAAGCTGGAGAATCTCCAGCCGATCAACTCGTTCAAGTTGCGCGGCGCCGCGAACGCGGTGGCGATGCTCGATTCGCAGCAGCGCAAGCTCGGAGTCTGGACGATCAGTGCCGGTAACGCCGGGCAAGGCGTCGCCTACGCGGCGCGCGAGGCGGGCGTGCCGTGCACGGTGGTTGCGTTCGATACGGCACCCGAAACGAAAATCGCGCGCATGCGTGCGCTCGGTGCGACGGTGGTGAAAGCGCCTCTCGATGCCTGTTGGGAAGGTTTCGAGAGCCGCACGTTTCCGGGAATCGCCGGAACGTTCGTGCATCCGTTCGACGACGATCACTTCATTGCGGGCAACGGTACGGCCGGACTCGAGATCGTCGAAGATTTGCCGGACGTTGCAACGGTCGTCACCGCGTTGGGCGGCGGCGGCCTCGTCACGGGCGTTGCATCGGCGGTACGTGCCGCAAAACCGCAGGTGCGGATCTTCGTTGCAGAACCGGAAACGGCCGCGCCGTACGCGCGCTCGATGGAACGCGGCAAGGCGTCGGCATTCGAAGAGTGGCAGCCGTCGTTCGTCGACGGTGCGGGTGGAAAGAGCGTTTTCCCACGCATGTGGGAGCGGATGCGCGGCCTCGTCGATGGATCGATCGTCGTGACGCTCGACGAGACGCGGCACGCGATGCGCGTTCTCGCCGAGCGCTCGCGCGTGATCGCCGAAGGCGCCGGCGCGCTCGCGGTCGCCGCAGCGCTGAGCGGCAAGGCGGGAGACGGCCCTATCGTGGCGGTCGTCTCGGGCGGCAACATCGATCTCGCAACGTTCTTCGACGCAATCGGCTCCTCGCCGTAGCGCTTTATTCCGTGTCGGGCGGGCGCGTATCGAGCGGCTGACGCAGAAAGTAGTTTTTGTCGTGAGATGCGGGTATCGTCGTAAAGGGTCTCGGCGCTTCCGAGAATGCAAAGCATTTTCCCTCGATTGGGTTGGCGCGCCGGTCACTCGCGGAAAGCCTCGGCAAGTTCCATTGATCCTCGACGAACTTCAAAATGCTTCCGTGTTCGTAGCGTACGTGCGAAACGCAGCCTTTCTTGGCATAGGCCGAAACCACCATGAGCGGAACGCGAATGCCTAACCCGTCGTAATCGGCGAGTTGCGGAGGAACGTGATCGAACCATCCGCCGTAGTCGTCCCAAAAGATGAAGACTACGGTCGAATTCCAATACTGCGACCCACCGATCGCGTTCACGAGCGATGCCACCCAATCCGGACCGGTGTTTCCACCGCAGTTGGGGTGGTCGGAGTTTTGACAGGTCGGCGTAATCCAGCTCACCGCCGGTAGATGGCCGCTTGAAACGTCGTCGAAAAAGCGAGTCTGCGGCGTGATGACGTTCTTGTTCCAATCGGGACCCGTGTAGATGTGTCTGACGGCTTGGTACGCGCTCCAAACGCCGTTTGGCAAGTTGTCGATCTCCGCCGTGTAGTAGCGCCACGATACGCCGGCGCCGTCGAGCTCGTCGCCGAGCGTCGCGTAGTTGAAGCACGGCTCGACGTTCGGACCGATCGCCCGCTGCCGGGTTACCGTCGGAATCCTCGAGGAACCGCCTTCGCATCCCCACGGCCCGACCGGAAAGTTCACGCTAGAAGCCGCTTGCGCCGCAATGATGTATTGATGCGAAACGAAACTGCTCGAGTCGAAATTCGACGGAAACATTTGGTCTGCAAAGACGTAGTTTTCGCCGATGAAGAAGTACGGCTTCGTTTCGTCGTGAGGCACGAAGCTATAGGGAGGGTTGGCGTTGGGGCAGGGCGGGTGCCCGGGCTTTCCGCAGGTCCAGTGTCCCGCGTCGAAACCGTCCATCCGGCAGTTCGTTCCCGGGTACGAACCGCGACCGTCGCACGCGCTCAGGAAGGTCGACGAATCGTGCTCGAAGTCAAACGGCGCTTCGAGTTTTACCGGCAGGAGCGCGATCTTTTCTCCTTGCCGATTGAGTCCGTACGACTGCGTATCGGCACCGGGGAATCCTTGAAAGAGATTGTCGAGGCTGCGATTCTCCTGAACGATGATGACGACGTGATCGATCTGCGGATAACGCTTTCCCGGCGGTCCGGGCGTTGCAGTGGGTGGCGGAACAACGGAACTGCCGCCGCCGCCCGAGCCTCCTCCACACGCGGAGAAGGCGAACGCGCACGTAGCGACGGCGAAAAATCCTAAGCTGCGAACGCGAATCATATCGTCGCCGGTTCGCGTCCGCGGCGAATTACTCCGGCTTTCACATCGTGGGAGGCGCGTGGTCGCTTGTACAATCCTCCGACAGAAGTGCAACCTGCAGATGCGGCGGATTCACCCCGGAAAACTGGAAGGCTGGTTGTAATCATCGCGGCCGTGGCCGCGTTCGCTCTGGCCGACGCCGTAGCGTTTTACGGCGCTCTCTATCGGCCGCTGCTGGATCCCGATTCGACGACCGGCGCATTCGAAGGCGCCGTGGCGCGCATTCGCGCCGCACCTTTGGACGCGCGGCACGACGTGCTCGTGCTTGGAGACTCGCGCATCTATTCCGGTCTCGATCCCGCCGTAGCGTCGGCCGCAGCATCCGGCAGGTTTCGATTCGTCAACGGCAGCGTTCCGGGAATGACGCCGCGCTGCTGGTATTTTTTCGCGCGCGCGATCGATCCGGCGGCGAACCGGTTTCGCGCCATCGTCATTCCGTTCGATAGCTACGGCGACGATCGCAGCGCGATCGGCAGTCTTGACGGCGACATGCGGCAGACGGATTTGCACTACATCGTTTTTCAGGTCTACCCGCGCGATCTTCCCAAGCTCACGGCATCCTTCGGCGATTGGCGCCGGCGCCTGAGCGTCGGTGCCGACATGCTGCTTCGGGGGCCGATCTTGCGCGACGACGTGCAGTCGCTCGTTTCCGATCCGCTCGCGCGCGTGCGGGCGATACGCGCGGCAGATGGGGCCGCCGGCCAGGGAGTGTTCGACGCGCATCCTCGCAGCGAGAGTCTCGCCGGGCTCAAAGCCGATTTCCGGCACGCGCGAATGGTGTTTCCGGCAGGCGTTCGGGAATCCGAGCGTAACGCGATTGCAACGCACGTCTTCGCAGACTTCGGTGCGAGCCCGTCATACGCGCTCTATCGCCGGCGGTGGATTGGGCCGTTGGTTCGACGCTACCTTGCAGCCGGCGTTCCGGTAATTTTCGTGCGGCTGCCGACGCGGCCGGCAAACTCTGGAGTAGCGCAGGTTGTGGGTTCGGCGCTTCGGGAATTTCGAAGCGACGGCGCGAGGCTGCTGCCTCAAACGCGGTACCTCGCGCTCGAGCGCCCCGAGTTATTTGCCGACGCCGATCACCTCAACGCCGGTGGCGGCAAACTCTTCAGCGCCTTGCTCGGCCGCGACGTCGCTCGCGCGATCGGCGTGAACGCTGCGTCCATCGTTCTCGGTCCTGGTGCGGGCGAGCCGGCGATTCCGCCGGCGGCTCCATGTTCGTGGAAGCTGCTCGGATGTCTGCGGACGTTCGTGGGCATCGGCAGCCCGTTGCCGTTGCAGTCGTACGAGTTCTGGATCTTCGTCGCCGTGGTTGCGGCCCTATTCTACGCCCTTCGAGCGCACCGGCGTGCGCGTCTCTGCGTGCTGCTGATTGCGAGTTACTATTTCTACGCTCGCTGGAATGGCTGGTACGTTCTCTTCCTCTGGATCCTGACGCTGTCGGATTTCGCGATCGCGATCGTGGTTGAGGCTGCGCCGGCGACGTCGCGCCGCGTACTGTTAACTCTGGGCGTGGCCTTGAATTTAGCGTTTCTCGCGACGTTCAAGTACCTCAATTTCGCAAGCAGCACGGTGGCCGCGCTCTTGGGAATGCACGAGAACCCCTGGCTGGTGAACCTGATCGTGCCGATCGGCATCAGCTTTCACACCTTTCAAAGCATCTCGTACTTGGTCGACGTGGAACGCGGGAAGATGCGCGCGACGAAGAGTCTGCTCGACTATGCCGTGTATCTGTCGTTCTTTCCTCAGCTGCTGGCCGGACCGATCGTGCGCGCCGGCCTGTTCTTGGGCGAACTCCTGCGTTGGCGTAAACCAAGCGCGGACGACATGACCTACGGTCTCGCGCGAATAGCTTTCGGCCTCGTCAAGAAAATATGCATCGCCGATCAATTTGCGCAGGTCAGCGACAAGTATTTCGGCAGCATGGGCAGCTATCACGGAAGCGTGCCGGCGATCTGCGCCGTGTTCGCGTTCACGATGCAGATTTATTTCGACTTTTCAGGATACAGCGACATCGCAATAGGGACCGCGCGGCTGTTCGGATTCGTGTTTCCCGAGAATTTCGTTCAACCGTACCTTGCGAACTCGATCGCGGACTTCTGGCACCGTTGGCACATCACGCTGTCGACGTGGCTGCGCGACTACGTATACATTCCGCTCGGCGGAAACCGGCACGGCCGTTTGGCGACGGTGAAGAATCTTATGCTCACGATGTTGCTCGGCGGCCTGTGGCACGGCGCCCAATGGACCTTTGTGGCGTGGGGCGCGTATCACGGCATCTTGTTGTCGCTCGAGAGGATGTTTGGCGTCACCGCCGGCGCGAGCGCCGGAGCGCGCTATTACGTGCGCGTTGCGTTCACGTTCGTTTTGGTGAGCCTCGGTTGGGTATTGTTCCGGGCGCCCGGATTCGCCGCGGCCGGTGAAACGTACATAGCGCTCTTTACCGGAGGGTGGGGACCGTGGCTGCTGAGCCGCTGGCAGACGGACGTAGCGGTTTGCATCGTGGCGTTCGGCATCCTGTGGATGGCCGTCAGTCGATTGATGCCCAAGGTGTCTTGGAGCGCGCTTTCCGCCGGGGTGCAAGCTGCATTTCTCGTTGTCGCATTGTTTGCCGTCGAACTGTTCTCGTGGCCCGGCACGACCGCGACGTTTATTTACTTCAAGTTCTAGGCTGTGCACCACGTCGTTCGCGCGGTATAGTTGAGCGTCGAACGGGAACCGGCTGGGACTCGGAGTTTCCACGTCGCCGTAAACGCCGACGACTTCGCGTGGGGCACGTTTTCGTCGACGATTTGCCACTCGCCCGGGATCGGCTCCACAACCAGCACGTTTTGAGCCTCCGTTTTGGCGTTGGCGATTACGATTTGATACGAGCTTTGCGTCGCACACGAGCCGGAAAAGGCAAAGGCCGTCTGGCGTTTTTTAGCGGTCACGTCGAATGAATCGCCGAGGTGGAGGCGGACCGTTTCGTTTTTCGGAGTGTGGTCGATTTGGTCGGATCCCATGAACTGGGATAGGCCTCGCGAGTCGCTCTTGTAGAGACGCATAGTCCCGGCGGGAAGCGGAATACCCAGATTGCCTCCGCGGTTTTCAAACGTGAGGTACACGCCGATCCGCTGACGATCGCCGATATCGGCATCCGCGTTTCGATAATATTCAGGCGAGCCTCGCAGCTCGAGTGTCTCGCGGATTGGAATTTCCGCCGCCGTCAGCAGCGTTACTTGCTTCGTCTGTTTGTCGAGAATGGTCGTGGGACGGCTAAGGGTGTAGAGGTGGTATTCGAAATAGTTTTCCTGCGAAACTTCGGGCGTAGCGTTCGCGCTGACGCGCGCAATCGTTCGAAGGGCGTAGACATTTGGCGATTGGACGACGTTGACGTTACCGGCGACAAGCTGAAGGCGCGCGTTTTCATAGGCCTCGCCGCTCGTGTTGGAGAGCGTCACGAGGCCAGTCAAGGAGAGGCGCGTCTGGTCCGAGGAAACCACGCCGACATAATCGGCGTGCCAGGCTAATCCGCTCGTGAGGTAACTCAAGTCCAGTACCTGCGGGCCGGCGGTCGCGCTCTCGACGTCGAGATCGAGCGTCGGCCGATCGCGAAAGTTCTTCGGTGATGCCGGAAAAATGATGTAGCCGCGCAGCTGCGTTTCGATGCGATCGGCGTACTGTAAAACGATTCCGCCGTTCGTGCTGAGAATGCGCGCTTTCTCTCGCGTATCGCGCTCGCCGGCAAACCGCGCCTCGTGAACCACCGTCACCTCGCGGCCGACGTACTTGTCGAGCAGCACCGCCGGATCCAACAAATCGAAGTTGAAATTTTGCTCGACGACGCGGATCGCGCCTGCCGATTCGATACTCTCCAACAGCGCCGAGGTCGGGTCCATCTGCGCGCTAACGTCTCGCCACGAAATGCGGTTAAGTCCGCCGGTGACGCGCACGGTTCGGCGGTCGTGAACGAGCGCGGTTCCACCATTGTAGACCGTCAAGTTGACGGATTGGCGATCCGTGGTCGTCGTGGTCGATTCGCCTGGATCGGCGACGGCCTGCGACGGCGACGCGGAAAGTAAAAGCGCGACGATGGTAAAGCAGATGCGTTGCACGCGCTACCTCGATTCTGACTTGACTTGATAACGCGCCGCTTCTGGCGATTGTGATGCTCTGTATCGCTCCTGTGGAGTATTCGTCGATAGCCGTTCGGGACGTGCAAGAGCTAGCGCCTTGCTGACGAACGTGGGTGAGTCTTGCAACTATCTTGGAAGGTCGTCGCCTCGTCGCTCGCATTCCTTGCGATCGCGGCCGTCGCGTGTGCGTCACCACGCTCGTCTGCCATGAGCGACTCTGCGTCTCGGAGTCGCATTCCTCCGCAGTTGGTCACCTTCGATCTTCGCGTTCACGACGGCGTCCCGACACTGCACGCTTTTAGCTTTGGTGCACCGTATACCGTCGATCCCAGTCGAATTGCGTTCACCGCTACTCGGCGTGGCGATCCCGCGGCGACCGCGGTGCCGTTGGCGCTAAAGCTCGGGGCACCAGCGCTCGTGCCGCCGGCCGGCGCGGGGAATCGCGGGTCGCAAGACTATTCCATGTCTCTGGACTTCCCGGGACCACCGGGCAAGCCGGGAATCTATGACGTTGTGCTCCATGCCAAACGTGGCTTTGCCGTGACGAGCGATGGCGTCGATCTTCCATTTGGCGACCCGAGCCGCCCGGACGTTAAACGCTGGCAGATCGTCGCGTCGTGGCCCGACACGCGCGCCGGCGATTCGCATCTGCGAGAGGCCAATCGTCGCTTCGCCGGTCACGACGTCTATGGATACGGCGGTATCGTAATCGGTTGCCCGAACGCGTTCGAAATATATGCTGCCGCGACACCAGTTCGCGTGCGTGAGGTCGTGCGCGACCGCGGCCAAGTCGAAGAACTTTGGCCGGGGACGACCGTTAGCGGCGGCGACGACATGGCGCCTCATTTCTTCGCGGTCGAGCCGTTGCGGCTTTTGGTTGAAAGACCCGCCGTGAAGGCGCAAGGGATGGGGGGATCGTCCGGGTCGACGATCGAGCGTTGTCCGGCCGTCGTACTTGCAGATTGGCAACTCGACGTGACGCTTTCGCTCTCGCCGCCGCCCCTACGGGCGCCGAGCCGGGCGCATCCAGCGCGTATTGGCATGACACGCGACGAGGTTGCGTGGCGAAACGGGTATCCGCGACAGTTCAAAGACCTCGACGAGGTGCGCAGGTCCGACCGCTGGGAGTACCCGGGCAGCCCCTTCAATTCGTTTTGGTTCGAGTTCCGCGGCGGTCGCGTTTCGCGGTTCTCTCCGCCGGCCGAGCAGCCGTAGTGCGCCACGTAAAGGCGTTCCTTGACCTGGAGGTTCTAATATGCGTCGTTCTACGATCTCCTTAGCGCTTTGTCTCGGCGTTCTCGCCGGGTGTTCGCAGCACGCCACTTCATCGGCGCTTCCCGCTCTGGCTCAGAGCGGCATGACGTCGCTGCAGCCGAATACCGGCTTCAACCCGCTCTACAGTTTCCAGGCAATTCCGGACGGCAGCGGTCCGTTCGGGAGGCTGCTGTACTCTAACGGCACGTTTTACGGCAACACGCTCAAGGGCGGCAAAAATGGTCTCGGCGCCGTGTACAAAGTGAATGCCTCCGGCAAGGAGAGCGTCCTCTACAGCTTCGCCGGTCCCCCGGCGGATGGCCGGTTCCCGATCGCGGGCCTCACGATCAAGAACGGTGAGTTCTACGGCACGACTGCGAACGGCGGCGCCGACGACTATGGGACGGTCTTTAAGGTCAGCGCGTCCGGCGCCGAACACGTCCTGTATAGTTTCAAAAATGAGCCGGACGGCCAAAACCCGCAAGGGACGCTGGTCGCGCTCAACGGCACGTTTTACGGCGCCACGCAGTTCGGCGGCACGTACGGCATCGGTACGGTCTTTAAGATCAGTGCATCCGGCGCGGAGAAAGTCATTTACAGCTTCAACGTCAATGCGTCGCCTTTAGACGGCGTGTACCCCGTTGGAGATCTCATTGTCGTCAACGGCACGCTTTACGGGACGACGCTCAACGGCGGTTCGAGCAACCATGGAACGATCTTTAAAATAAGCCCATCGGGAGTCGAACACGTCCTGCACGAGTTCAAGGGAAAGCCGGACGGCTCGACCCCGTACGCAGGTCTCATCAACGTCAACGGAACGCTTTACGGCACGACGGAAGTCGGCGGTGCGAGCGATCACGGAACGGTGTTCAAAGTGAGCACGACCGGCGCAGAACACGTCATTTACAGTTTTAAGGGTTCACCCGACGGCTCGATCCCGTACGGGCGCCTGCTCTCGCTAAACGGCACGCTCTACGGCACGACGCAGTACGGCGGTGCGAATAATATCGGAGCCATTTTCAAGGTGAGCACGTCGGGCTCGGAACACGTCCTCCACAGCTTCTCAGGAGGCCCCGCGGACGGCGCGAATCCGGTCGCGGGGATGACGGCTCTCACCGGCGTCTTGTACGGCACTGCAAGCCAGGGCGGCACAGGCGGCGGCGGGATGATCTTCAAGTTGACACCGTAACTACGCCGGACTTGCGGCGGTCGCGCTAAGGCGATCCAATGTCGCCCTGAAGGTCGCTCGGATTAGCGAACAGCGTCACGCGATGTCGGTGGCGCACCATTAGATACTTTCATTCGACCGGCAACTCGGCTAGCGTTGGTGGTGCTCCGCGCGTGCTCGGGCCAGACCTCGGCGCGCGGCGAGAAGGTGAAGAAACAATGTCTTTAACGTTTTTCAGGAAAACACGTCGCATCGGCGTTGTTTGTGCGGTAATAGCGTCGCTCGCCGGCTGCAGCAACAGCGGATCCCAAGTCGCTCCTGTGGCACCGGCGCAGTTAGGCGCATCACACATCGTGGCCGGTGCCGCACAGCCAAATTCGATCGTCTACACGCCCGTCAGCGAGCAGATTCCAGCAAACGGCCGGCTAAAAGTGGATCTCAACAACGATGGCGTGAGCGACTTCACGTTCGTGCAAACCTACTTTGTGCTCTACGGACAGCATGGGATTGGTCCCCCTCAGCCATGTGGGGCGATTGGCGCTCTTTTCCTGGAGCCGAAAAACCTTGGCCGCAACGGCGTCGCAAACGGTGCTCAAGAAGGATGGGCCGCGAAACTGAGCCCCGGTACTCCAATCGGTTCAACGGTCAGCTTCGATCACACGTCATCGCTGCTATACGGATTTGCAGAGGGTTGTTTGCCTCCGCACCACCTGCCGTATAGTCATGGCTACTGGCGGCAAGCCACCGGATTACTTGGCCTCGAGTTCAAGATGCTCGGGCAAGTTCACTACGGCTGGGCGCGATTAGTCGAAGGCACGCTGACTGGTTACGCGTACGAAACCGTCGCCGGCCAATCGATCGCGGCCGGACCAGTGAATGTCCGATCCTACGCACTTAAAGAATAGGTACAACTCATGCGCATTCGACGTTCAGCTCAGTACGCTTTGTGTGTATGCGTGGCCACAGTCACATTCACCGGCTGCAACGGCACCGCGAATGTCACTCCGTCGCCAGGCGTCGGTCTTGCAGAACGCTGAGGGACTTACGTGGCTGGAACCTGCGAAGCTTTACGAACGAAATCTTTGCTGCGAATCCGGAACGCGAGGGCAAGCAGGCCGGCGGAACATTCGGTATTCCGGCAAGCGTGACACCCAGCAGCATATGAGGCGTTAAAAGCAGGAGAAGTCCGGCGCACTGCTGACCACGTAAAGGCGTTCCTCACTTTGGAGGTTTTAAAATGCGTCGTTCTTCAATTCTCTTAGCGCTTGGTCTCGGCGCCATGGTCGGCTGTTCGCAACACGCTACGTCATCGCCGCTTCCGGTCGCGCCGCAGAGCCTTGCGATGGAGCGTCCGGCTGTTGTATTCAAGTCCCTCTACAGCTTCGCCGGCACCCCGGACGGTGCAAACCCGTTGGCGACGCTGGTCGCTGTGAACGGCACGCTCTACAGCACGACCTACGAAGGTGGTAAAAGCGGCTTAGGAACCGTCTTCAAGGTGAGCACGTCTGGTATGGAACGCGTCCTCCACAATTTCAGCGGCGTCGCCCCGAACGGCGCAAACCCGTCGGCGGGACTACTCGCGGTGAATGGCGCGCTTTATGGCACGACATCGACCGGTGGTAAAAGCGGCTTCGGAACCATCTTCAAGATAAGCACGACAGGATTCCAACACGTTCTCTACAGCTTCGCCGGCACGCCGGATGGAGCAAACCCCTACGCACGCTTGATCTCCTTGAACGGCACGCTTTACGGTACGACCTACGAAGGTGGTAAAAGCGGATTCGGAACTGTCTTTAAGGTGAGCACTGCCGGCGTGGAACGCGTCATCTACAGTTTCAAAGGCGCGCAGGATGGCGCAAACCCGGCCGCCGGGCTGACCGTCGTGAACGGCACGCTTTACGGCACGACGTATCGCGGTGGTACGAGCTCCAACGGAACCGTCTTCAAGGTGAGCGCGTCCGGCACCGAACACGCCCTTTACAGCTTCAACGGAACGCCGGACGGCGCCAACCCGTATGCGGGCTTGACCGCCCTGAACGGCACGCTTTACGGCACGACGTACGAAGGTGGTAACAGCGGCAACGGAAGCGTCTTCAAGGTAAGCACGTCCGGCGCGGAACACGTCCTCTACAGCTTCAAAGGCGCATCGGACGGTGCAAACCCCTATGCGGGCTTGGTCGCCCTGAACGGTACGCTCTACGGCGCGACGTTCTACGGTGGTAAGAGCAACAATGGAACCATCTTCAAGGTGAGCACGGCTGGCACGGAAGGCGTTCTGTACAGGTTCACGGGCGTCGCACCGGACGGCGCCAACCCCTATGCGTCGCTAATCGCCATGAGCGGCACACTTTATGGCACGACGCATCAAGGGGGTAGCAGCGGCAACGGAATCGTCTTCAAGTTGACACCGTAGGGTCCACGTGGGAGCGTACGGATCTGGTGGTTCGCACGGTCTTCAAAATCGCTGAGGCCGTCGCAAGGCGGCTGGTAGGTTCGATTCCTACACGCTCCCGCCACATTTGAGCACGAATCGCGCCGCGAAATGCAGCCGCTGGTCACCTGGAGCTTCAAAAAGGGTGAAGGTTTATTGACCCAAAATGCCGATCGCTCGCGACGCGAGGGCAACGATAATAAGTAGTGATATCAGACTTTGCACAATATGCAGTAGTTTCGCACGGTCGCTGAGCGGATAGATTTCGCTCGGGCTGAACGCCGTACTGGTCGTGAACGCTAGATATAAGTAATCGATGAATGAAGGCTGCCAATCGCGCGGGATTCCATCGGCAGCATCCCCGCGAGGAAAGTGGAAATCTGCGGGCCCCTGCAAAACTGCCGCGCGCCCGTCGGGGCCGCCGCGATCGAGGCGCCAATAGATGAGCGTAAAAAGTGCCACGTTGATCAGCCAAAGGTCGATCGCCGTCCACAACAGCACGAGTGCGTCTAAATGCAATGCCCTGTTTGCCATTTCGTAAAGCAAACGCGCTAGGATCGTGATCTCGACGCCTGCGACGACCACGGCAAACGTTACAATCGCGTAACGCTCAAAACGTGTCCACAGAAACGCGATTAATGCTCCGCCGATCACGATTTCCGAGTATTTGGGCAGTAAGTGATAGTGTCGGGGCGTAGCAACCAGAATTATAATAATAATCACCACCATTACCGCTGGGGAGAGGCGTGACTCGCCTCGGTGTGTACTCGGTGGGCGCATCAGCGAGACGGTACGGGCTTTGCACAAACATCCCCTGGAGTAGGGCTGAGGATTTGAAACCTTGTTGCGAGAATCTACCCGACTATCGTGACGTCTCGCTTAAGTTATACCGATGCGCTCGAACAGCTGAAGGCGGGCAATATGCGGTTTGTTGCCGGCAGCCCGCGCTGCGAGCCGTATGGTCCCCGCGTCGCGGAGTTTGCCGGCGACCCACATCCTTTCGCCGTCGTTCTCGGCTGCGCCGATGCGCGCGTTCCCATCGAGACCATTTTTGATCAGGTTCCCGGGAATGTATTCGTCGTGCGAGTCGCCGGAAATGCTGTCGACGCGAACAATCTCGGGTCGATCGAGTTTGCAGTTGACGTTCTTAAAGCGTCACTTGTCCTGGTTCTCGGGCATTCTCGGTGCGGAGCCCTCAGCGCGGCCCTGGCAAACGTGCGCGATGGCACGAGACAGCGCGGTCATATTTCGGCAATCATTGACGCTCTTGTTCCGTCGGTGCAGGCTGCGCAGGGATTTCCCGGGGATTGGCTCGAGAACGCCATCGCGCATAACGTCGCACGCAACGTAGAGGCGATCGTCGCCCGCTCAGAGATTATCTCGGAGAAGCGTAACGCTGGAGAAGTGCAGGTGGTTGGGGGAATTTATAACGTTGCCACAGGGTGGGTCGCATTCTCATAAGTTGTAAGTGAGCTGCTTCTATAGGCGCGCATACGCTGGCCGTTCGCCGGAGGCGTTTACCAGAGAACTCTAAGTCTTGCGTTTAGCCGATCACCAAGCGGCTTATCTTCTCATCTGCAAGCACGAAGGTGTGATCGATCCGCAGCGGCGATCCCGGAAAGATTCCCGAGACGAGAGTTGTTACGACGAGACTGTCACCGACCTGCTCAATCGCTTCGACTTCGAAGCTTGCATGATACTGTGTTTGGGTTTCCTCAATCCAATTCCTAATCGCATCCCGGCCGCGACGTTCCACGTTTTCGTCCTCGACAAACGCATAGTCTCCGAACTGTTCGAGCGCTGATCCGGCATCGAACGCGTTTCGCGCGTTGAAGTATTCGCGAACAGATGTTGGCAAGCCCTCAATAATCATTCTTCACGCCTCGAAAGTGGTGCGAAATATCGGCCAGCCGATTTCCGTCAGGAGCTGACTCTCGTCGCCGGCGTCGTCATCGGTAATGACGTAATTCTCGCGGATCGGCCCCGAAACCGCGATTGCGTGCTCGACGACGTGCGTTCCGAGCGATGCGTAGGTGCGATCCGCTTCGCGTAAAGCCCCGCGATGCACCGCAATGGCGAGCTCGACCGCGGGCAATTCACAAACGAGCACATTCCCGGCCGGAGCTAATGAGCCAGCGAAGGGAACGAACACAGTTACCTCGCCGACTTCGTCAGTAAAAAGCTCCGTCGGATAAAGGCCGCCCTGCGGTCCTGCCGGCAAAACGCCCTGCACACGCAGCAAATGGCGGATCTCCTTGAACGATTCGGACCACCATGGCTCAATGTCGGGAAGACGAACGAGCTTAGTGATCGCCGCGACGGCAAGAGCTGGAAGCGATCGATACTCGACCGCGATCGGAGCGGGATTTCCGTCGAGCAGCGAACGAAGTGACGCCACGACTGCTTGGGTGCGTTCAAGTGCCGATTCCATTCGTTTGAGATGCTCGACGACTAACGCGTTCCTCTGGTCTACGTCAGTCGCGGCGAGAACCGCCTTGACGTGCTCCACGGGCATCTCGAGTTCACGAAATCGGCGAATAACCTGTGCTAAGGCCACCTGGCTCAGGTCGTACGATCGGTAGCCGGTGCTGGAATCGACCTCTGAGGGCTCTAATAAGCCTAGCTCGTGATAGTGACGCAGAGCCTTCACGCTGAGGTGCGTCATCCTGGAAAAATCCCCGATCGATAGCCTGGCTGCCATGGCTGTATTCTGAAACCTCCCCCATGGGGAGAGTCAAGCCCTGGGGATGATCTCGTCCAATCGGGCGTGACGTGCTTTACACTGGATTCTGATAAGTTTTGCGCCAGTTGTCGACGTTGAATCCAAAGACGATCATATAGATGCTGATCGAAAGCTCCGCCACGAGCGACGGCACCAAAATCAAGGGAAACAGATAATCCTGGATCGCCGGCGCTACGAACAGACCGTAACTGTTGAGCGCGTAGCAGACTCCGCCAATCGCGGCCAACACGCCAATCCACTTCGGAAAGTAGCCGGAGCGCACCATGAGCGACCCCGTGAGGATCAGCCATACGCCGAAGAAAAGCAACCCCGCCCCAAAACCGTATTCATGCAGACGTAGAGCGAACGCTGCGACCGCTTCGCGTTGATGCAGGTCGAACGCTTGAAGATAGCCGAGTCCCTGCGAAAAGAACAGCGCGGTGAAGTTGCACAACACGGCGTTGACGTGCCTCGATCGCCGTGTCCATGACGTTGAACAAGAGTGCCATGAGAGCGATCGTCGGGTCGACCGAGCGGAACAAGACGTAAAATACGGTCATCGTCACGATCGAAAAGAGCCACATCGTCACCTCGCCGCCAAAGCCTAGGCGCCACAGCCAATCGAGCGTCGCCATGTTGTGAGCCGTTGCAGCGGGGTCTCCGGAAACGATGATTCTTCCGCGAACGAATATCTCGACGCAGAAGCCAACGACGATGATGAAGAGATATAGCCACCCGGCCACCCGGGCGTAAACGGGCAAGAGGGAATCGGAGCGCAGCTCCATGTTAGATCTACGGCTCGAGCGGTGGTTTGTTTCTCACGGCGGCCGTCGGCGCGCGTCCGGCGCGGCAAGAGCGACCGCGGAGCTACGGCTTTCAACGGTCATCGATTCGCCGTTGCATGCGGGTGTAGCAGCAGCAATTGCACACGCATGAAAGGATTACAAACGTGCGACTTAAGCTACTTCTTGGTACGACTATGATCGCTGCAAGCGTCGGTCTTGCGGCATGTTCCTCCGGCGGCTCCCAGGCACTGCCCGGTGGTTCGCAGGCGCGCCGCCGCCCAGCACGCCGCCGCTCGGGCGGCCACACCAGCGGCATTTGATTGCCGTCGGCGTTCATCGCGACGCAGCTTGTCCCGCTACTGACTTTGCCTGTATAACCGTCGACTCGGTCAACGGCGGATCGCAAGGAATTTGTGCGGATGATGGAATGGGGAACTGTCTGTCAGACACCACGTTTGTCTGGACGAGTACGTTCCAAAGAACAAAAACTGGTAGACCTATCGTAAAGAATCTTAGTGCCTCGTTTGACCCGAATCCGGGCAATCCGGTGACGGATACAGTTGTCGAAACCCGACCGCTGCCCTCCAGCCACGGCAACTATTCACGAACCCAGGTTATCACGGCTTGTTCGGATACCTCAGGCTGCCAGAGCGGCAATCTCGGGATTGCGACCCAGTAGGAAAGCCTACACTCGAAACGCTTCGGACGGAAGAGGCTCGGCTATGCCGAGCCTCTTTTTTGTCGGCGGAATTAGAACGGCCCCGGCGCCGCCGCTACGCCGGAGGGCGTGTTGTCATTCGTTAAGCCGGTGGTAATTTCTTGGACGACGTTGCCGCTTGCGATGTCGATTTCGTAGAGGGCGGCACTCCCCGGGTCGTCCACCCACAGATCGCGGAAGTCGTGCGAAAAGTTGATATAGACCGGATCCCGGAATTCGTCGTAGACGATGCCGCATTGGCTCGTGCCCTTGCAGCGATAGACACCGGGGTTTTGCGTTGAAACGCTGGTGTACCAAAGATTCCCCTGGCCGTCGAATGCTAGGCCGTTGGGCGAACCTTCCGTGATAGGCACAACAACCGGTTTGCCCTTGCAGGCGACAAATTCGTCCACCTGCGCGTGCAGTTGCTCGTTCGTGAAACTCCAAAAGCAGTTGCCGCTCGGATCGAACGCGACACCGCTGCCTTGAAACACGTTTGGATCTTTGAGTGTGCGGCTAGGTTTGGTCGCGCCCGAGCCAAAGACGGTCACGTTGTGCAGGTTCGACGCCGCGACGGTCTGCCCGAAGACCGCAACGTCGAGCGGTACGTTGCCGCCGTCATCGAGCGTGCGCAAAAGCGTGCGGCCCGCGGCGCATAAACGAGGACGTTCTTGGCACCCTCATTGGCTACGTAGAGAAGTCCGTCACTACCGGCGGCCACACCCTGCGGGTCCACCAACTCCTTTTTCTTCGTGCGCACGAGATGGCCGGTTTGGTCATACACCAAGCACGCGTAGGACGTCGCGTTGTGACAGGTAAACACGAACGGCCGCCGCGCTGCTGCGGTTTCGCGTCCTCCGCTTGAGGCCGGCAAGCTGCGACGGCGGCATCGCTCCGGTTCGCACTCCCGAGCCGCAACCGGCGACGATCGCGACGGCCAACAGTACCGCAAAACGTTTCATACTCCATTCCTCATTCGACCGTTAGTTGACGCTAAACCACACACGCCAGGGCTCGTGCGCTCCGCAATCGGTATCCTGCGAATACATCGGCAACAGAAAGAGCGACGCGCAAAGACGGCACCACAGGAATCGTGCGCCGTCGGCGAACTTGCGAGCCTCGGCGCTATCGGGTTTTACGTAGTCGTCGTCGTCGAGCATAAGGCTATAGGATAGCACCCGTGTCAAGCGTTACCGCGCCAGCGCTTAATTCGTAAAGGCAGCGCATCTATCGCTGATCGCCGCGCCGAGCGTCACGAGATGGGATGGTGACGGCGACCGTGGCTTTTCCTCAGGAGATGTTAAGGCTGCCGTCGGCCCTTTCGGTGCCTGGCGCATGCTTCCTTGAAGGCTCGTAACGCACTCGGAAGAAAACGAGGCCTCGATCGCGACCTCATTTCTTTGAGCAGTCATTCAGGAGGAACAGGGTCAGTTTGCTGAGCCGAAGCCGGTTTCTGAAGTCGGGCGCTTCGGCTGCGGCGTTGGCGACGGTGGGCGCTTCGCTGCCGGGATGCTCCGTCGCCGGAGCGCCGTCGCCGAGCACCTCGTCTCTCAACGAGTTACGTTCTGCGATTCAGGGGCGCGTCATCACGCCGGCCGACGCGGCCTATGGCATCGCAAGTCAACCTTGGAACGCACGCTTTGCCGGCGTTCTTCCCGTTGCGGTAATCCTCGTCGCATCTGCCGACGACGTAGCGCAAACCATCAAGTTCGCGCGAGCACACCGGTTCGGTTTTGCGATGCGCAACGGCCGCCACAGTTTTGCCGGGTTCTCCGCGAACGCCGGGCTGATCGTCGACGTTTCGAATCTCGTTAACGTTCGGGTGGATCGCGCGGCAGAACGAGCGACGTTCGGTGCGGGCCTGACCAATTTGCCGCTGTACACGAAGTTGTGGCCGGCGCGCATGACGGTGCCGGCGGGAACGTGCCCAACCGTCGGGCTCACCGGACTGAGCGCTGCGGGTGGGTTCGGCCGGCTGTCACGCCTGTACGGCCTGACGTGCGATAATATTCTCGAACTAAAACTCGTGACCGCCGCCGGCGAGGTCGTGACGGCCAGTCAACATGAAAACCCCGATCTATTGTGGGCGTGTAAGGGCGGCGGCGGCGGAAACTTCGGCGCGGTCGTCGAGTTGACGGCCCGGCTTCACCCGGTCGACATGCTCTTCACCGAGATCGTTTACACGTTCCCAATCGCAAGTGCGGTTCGAGTCATGACGGCGTTTCAGGAATGGGTCGCCGGCCTGCCCGATCGCGGTCATTGTTGGACCGAAATCCGCACCGGCGACCCGAAAGATGGCGCCGCGGTCCTCGTCGAGTTTACGTTTGCCGGTCCGGAAAGCCGGGCACGCGCACTGGGCGAAACGCTCGTTCGCGCTGCCGGCGTCCGTCCCAGTTCGTCGTCGATTGCAACCGCGCCGTATTTATCGAGCATGCGAGACTATATCTGCGCAGGCTTGCGACCCGACGAATGCGCGTATACCGGAGTGTCATCGCACGGAGTGCTGCCGCGTCCCGCTTTTTACGCCAAATCCGATCTCATACGGACGACGTGGCCGGCGGAAGCCTTTGAAGCACTCGTCGAGGCGATCGAGCGGCGACAAGCCGACCCGGTGATGACGCCAAAGGATTATATCGGCGGCATCAATATCGGAAAGTTTGCCTTCGAAACGGCCGGCGGGGCGATTGCGCGTCCGCCCGCGATACCGGGAGCCTTCGCGCATCGCGACATTCGCTACGTCGTGCAGTATCAGTCGCGCTGGCGTCCCTTTGCGACCGACGCGGTCGCAAACGTGAATATCGCTTGGACGAATGCCGCATACGAGTCGGTTCGCCCGTGGCTTTCGGGCAGTGCGTATCAAGGATACGCCGATTCCGGCCTTCCCGATTGGCAACGGCAATATTACGGTGCGAGCCTGCAGCGATTACGAACGATAAAACGAAAATACGATCCGGACAACGTCTTCCGTTATCCGCAATCCATTCCGCCGGCGTAGCGTACCGTGCCGCTTCGCGCGGTAAAGAGCCGGAAGGCTCGCGACCTCGCGAGCCTTCCGTTTCTTCACTCAATTGTCGTTCGGACAGCCATTCGATGGCGTGGTGGCCGGCAGCAGGTTGAAGGTCGTTACGACGCTCGGGGGCGAGCCGAAGGGTTGGAAGCGCCAATAGCAGGTGCCCGAATTGTGCGGAGAGCCAAAATTGCCCGAGTTAAACAACGTCACCGACTGACTTGTTACGGGATTCGATAGCGTGACGCTCATTGCCTGAAGGTCCCAGTTATCGTTCGTTTCGAGCCCGTTATTGTGGTTGGTCAGCGTCAGCGTCATCGTGCCGTTGCCGCTGCGTATCCAGTTCGCGAAGCGGTTGGTGTAGGTGAGCGTTTGCGTCGACCAACTGGGCCAGCCTTGGACGGCGTTGACGTCGCCGTAGAGGTTCCCGGTGCAAAGACCCGACGGCTTGCCGTTGTTGGAGCGCATGAGGCAGAACGGCTTGAGGTTCGAAACGCCTTTGAAGGAGACTTGCAGATCGGAATCGTTCCGCAAATCGTCGCTTCCGGTAAACACTACGAACTGCAGCTGCGTGAAATTCGTGGCCTGGCTCGGATTGAGCGCGGTGATGAGGCCGGCTTGCGGACTGCCCCAGCCCGTGACCAAATCGTAGCCGGGCAGCGCGCTGAACGCGTTGTTATTGCCCGAAGTAATGTCGTGAAAGTCGGCGGCGTAGGGTCCGGCTTTTTGTGCGATCGTGTAGATCGGCGGATCCGGAAACCCGAGCAGTGGGTTGCCCATGCTGACCGCCAGTTGATTGACCAACGATGTGTAGGCGGCCCACAGCGGCGACGAAATGCTCGTACCGTTCGCCACGAGAGCCTGTCCCTCGTTGGCGATCAAGAACACGTTGTCCGCGACCATCGCGACGTCGGGGACCATGCGCCTATGCGTCGTCGAACCTCGCGCAAGCTTGACGCCGTGCTGAAACGGCGGCTCGTACTGTGTTTTCTCGACGCCGCCGCCGCTGCCGGACCAGGCTGTTTCCGACTGCCACCGCGAATCCGCGTTCAGCGTGAGTTCGGTGCCGCCGACGACGACCGTATTCGACATGTCGCGATCGTCCTTCGTATCTTTCAAGAAACCGCCGCCGTCTCCCGACGAGACGAAAAAGCTCTGCCCTTGCAACGCCAGCTGGTCCACCAGCTGCTGCGACGTCGGGTCGACGCCGAAGGTCCACGACACGCTGAACTGGCTGCACGGACTCGACGTCATGGCGGAAAGAATCGAATCCGTCAAGCTGCCTTCAAAGACGAAGATGTTGCTCACGCTCGACGCCATCGCTTGAGCAACCTCGATGTCGAGCGCGGTCTCCACTTCGCCGGTGCCGACCACCGGCTGACCGTTATAACCGTCCAGTAGAATCGGTTGCGGCGGAAGCTGCGGCAGGCCGAATTCCGTCTGATACGCGCTAATGTCGGAGGGGAAGAAGCTCGAATCGAACTCCGCCAGTCCGATGCATTGGCCGGAGCCGTGTTGCGATGCGTTCGTGGCGTAGGCATTGTGGAAATCCGAACCGGCAAACGTTCCGCCGGGGCCGGACGAGTTCGGCCGAACGCGCTGGTGCGTTCGAAGGTTTCCAATAGGCACGATCGATGCGATTGCCGGTTTGGGAACGTCTTCGTTGTCGAGGCCCGCAACGTGCAAGATCGGCGTTCGTAACGCGAGCGCCGGCTCGTTGCTCGGCGCAAAAAACAGCGATCCGTCCGGTCGCCGGCGCGTCTGCAGTGTGAGATGGAACGCCCGCTGGATCGCCGCGACGCTTCCGTCGACATCGATCACTATGCGATTTTGGTACGTCCGCGTGACCGTGAGACCCGCGCCCCGCACGAAAGCGACGACGGATTGATAGTCGCCGGAGCTCGGGCTGAACTTGGCTTGAAACTCGGCCGGAGTCAAGAAACGGCGGTAGTTTCCGCTTCGCGGATCGGCAACGCCCTGGAGCAGCGTGCCGGCCGCGGCCCGATCGCGCACTGGTAAACCGATTGCAAGGTGCAGTTGTTGCCGTAACGGCAGCGTTCCGACCAGCGGTGCACTCAGCATCTCGGGCCGGATGTGTCCGCGCACGATCTGCACGCCGCGCTGCAAAGGCCGATATCGAACGGAGCTCGATTGTACCGAACCCACTTGAATCTGCGACTCTTGCGCAGCCGGCTGTGCCGGTTCCGGGACCGCATTGAGATGGCTTCCGCTGCAGCCGGCAAACGTGCCGGCGGCGACCAATGCGAAGGCCGCCGTAAATCGAAGGCCGGCGCGCCGGCGGGCGGCGCCTATCCTGCTTCGTTCCATAGGTTGCTCCTTGTGCTCCATCGGTTACACCCGCTCTGCGGGAATGGTGCTACGATAGCGGATCGAACGTCTCAAAACCGTCTCGGCGTGAGACGCAGTCGAGACGGAGCGCGGCTACCATGGGTGCATGCGATACCGGCCGGCGCGAGTCGAACGCCTTTTCGTCGTACGCATTTGGCGCGAGGAGGGCGCCGTGCCGCGAACGTTCCGGGGCAGCGTCCACGACGTCGAGGAGGGGCGGCGGCTCGGATTCGCGACGCTCGGAGAGCTCGAGGACGTGCTACTGCGCCAGCTGCGACTTGGAGTCGCCGGCGAAGGCCCGTAAGAGTTGGACGTTGCCGGAAATGGCCGCGAACGCGGCACGGTCGGCGTCGGCTCGAAGCATTTTATCTTGGGTAACGAACTGCTCGTGCGCGCGCCGCAGCGCCGCGCGATACTCCTGCGTGCGCCCAATCGCTGCAAACGCTTGGGCGACCGTCCAGAATGCCGAGGGCGGGATCGCCGTGGGGCATGCCTCGAGCCGTTGGAGTGCATCGCTCGCTAACGCCGCCGCGCGGAGGTCTCCGCCGAGCGCGCATGCGTGCGCGAACGCTGCGCTCACACGGGACGCCGAATCGGCCGCGCCGATTCGCAGTAGCTGCGCGTGGGCGCGCTCGAACGCCTCGATGGCCTCCGCGGCGCGGCACAGGGCAACGAGCGCGACGCCGGCGCATCGCCATGCTTCCCCCTCGAGCAAAGCGTCCTGTCGCGCAGCCGCGTGCGCTGCGAGCGCGCGAGCACCCTCCAGCGCCGCGTCGTATTGAAAGCGTCGCAACGCGGCGTCGCATCGCAGCAGGTCGAGGCACTCACGTTGCGATGCCGCATCCGATTGGCCGACGAGTTCGTCCATTGCCGCCAGGGCGGCGTCCACGCGGTCGAGCCTTCCGACGTCGAGCTCCAGCGTCGCGAGGTTATTATACGCGACCGCCGCGCCGTTCAGGTCGGTGTCGCGGTAGAGCTCGATGGCCTGCTTCAAATGGCGTCGTGCCTCGGCGACGCGAAAAAAGTGAACGAACGCTCCGCCGACCATCGCGTGAGCGCCGGCTGCGACTTCGCGATCGGAAACGCGCTCGGCTAGTTCGAAGAGTCCCGGCGCGGCGCGCACGACCTTCCCATACTCTTGTGCGAGCGTGTAAACCGTCATTTCGGTGTATGCGACGCGCATGCGCAGCAACGGCGATCCGTCGCGATCCGCCGTTTCGCTCGCTCGTGCTAAGCACGCTCGTGCCTCCTCACTCCGGCCGAGCGTGGCTGCAACGTGCGCCTGTAACGTTAGCGTCGACACGAGCACGCGAGAATCCGCGGCCTCGACGGCTCGCGCCGTCGCGCAGGCGACGATATCGTAGGCTTGCTCTCGCGAGCCGGCGTCGACCAGCAGCACCGCATCGTCGCGCAGAGCGACGGCTTCCCAGAAGGGATCGCCCGCAGCCAGCCGCTTCAACTCCTCTACCGCAGTGCGCGCCTGTGGGTACTCGCCGAAATAGCGGTGCAAGCTTTCGCGCCGGCGACAGGCTTCCAACATGCACCCACGTTCGCCCAACGCGGCGGCGAGAGCGGTTAACTCGTCCAGAACGATTCGCTGCGTCGCGCGGTCGCCGACGCGCTCGCAAACTTCTTCGCGCAGCGCGAGGAGATCGAACCGCAATACGCCGCCGCCGCCGGCCAATTCGAGACCGCGCGCCGCAAATGCGAGTGACTCGTCGTTGGCGAAGACGCCTGCCGCCGCACGCGCCGCGCGGAGATAGTGCTCCGCGGCTTCTTCGGGCTCGCCTCCCAGGTCGAAGTGACGAGCGACGAAAGCGCTCAGGTCGTCCATACGCGACGCGTACCAATGCGACGCAGCTCGAGCGGTGCGTCGATGCCAGCGCCGCCGCTGGGCATCGTCGAGTCCTTCGTACACCGCGGTCGCGACGAGTTCGTGCGCAAACTCGAACCCGAAACCGGCGCTCGGCGTTTCTCTGATCGCGCGGCGCGCGACGAGGTCGTCGGCAGCGTGCGCCAGCTGCGCTTCGTTCCATCCGATGATTTCGCCGACGATCTCGAGGTCGAAGGCCGTGCCCACAACGGATGCGGCATCGAGGAGAAAGCGCGACGCCGTCGTTAGGTGAGTGAGCCTTTCGGCGATGACGTCGTGCAAGCGTGCCGAGATCGGCGCATCGCTCCGACCGGTCTCGACGCGTGCGTTGAGCAGCTCCGTGAGAAAGAGCGGATGGCCGGCAGCGGTCGAGACCAGACGTTCCACGTGCGCGTCGCGCGCGGCGAGCAGCTTGGAATCCTTGACGATGGCGACGGCGGCTTCGCCAGAGATCGGCCCGAGTGAAATAACCAACGGCTTTGCACCGCGGAGCGGTCGCCGCAGGCGTCCGATATCGGCGGCGGGCAGCGCATCGCTGCTGCGCGTGACGGCGACGATCAAGATCGGCGATGCCGAGCATGCTTCCTTGAGATACTCCACCATCGCGAGCGTGGCCGGTCCGGCATGGTGCAGGTCTTCGAAAACGATCAACGCGGGACGCTCGTTCGCGAGCGCGCGCAGCACGGTTGCCGCTGCGTCGAACACCTTCACCCGTTGACCGGAACTCGGCACGGTTTCGGAACGTTCCGTGCCGGCAATTTCGGGAAGCAGCAGCGCAAGTAACGCGCGCTGCGTCGTTTCGAGGCAGGATGGATCGACGAAGCCCAACGCGGCGCGCAGCACCTCGGTGACGGCCTGGTAAGGTGCGCGTTCCGGATACGACATCGAGCCCCAGAGAACGCGGCCGCGCCCTTCCAACCGCAGCGCAAACTCGGATGCCAAACGCGTCTTGCCGATTCCGGACTCCCCGATGACGAGTGCAAAACCGCCGGCACCGCGCAGCGCCCGTTCCCACGCGTCCTCGAGCTTCGCCATTTCCGCATCGCGGCCACCGAAGGGCAGTTCGCGCGGCGCGGCTCGGTGCTCCGGCGTCGCGGTTCGCAGGGGAACCGTCGGCAACGTATCGCCGCGTTCGATCGCCCGCCGAAGGGCAATCGTTTCGGGCATGAGCGACACGCCCATCTCGCGTTGGAGCTCCCGTTCGAACTGCATGCAGGCTTGCAGCGCGGAACTGCGGTCGCCGGCGTCGCAGTACGCCGCCATCAACGCGCGCAGCGCGTCTTCCCGCCACGGATCGTCGTCCAATATTTTTCGCAGATACCGTTCCGCGCTTGCCGAGTCTCGGCGGCTGCGCGCTTGCAGCGCAAGCTCCCACACGGCGGACACGTACGCCCGATGAAATTGCTCTCGCGCGGCGACGGCCCAATCGTCGTACGATCCCGGAAGCAGTTCGGCGTAACGGTCGACCGCCGATTCCAAGAGTCCCGGGTCGGCGCAACGGCGCTCGAAGTCGTCGGTGTCAACCTCAACCGCGGCAGCCGGATTCCACTCAAGCGTCCGTCTATTGGCGAGAATCCATGGTACCGCCGCGTCCGGTAACGCATCGCGAAGATACTGAAGATGGCGGCGCAGGTTCGAGCGTGCGGCGTCCTCGGTGTCGTCGGGCCAGAGTGCAAACGCTACGCTATCGCGTGCGACCGGCTGGCGGCAGTTGAGGAGCAGGTAGGCAAGCAGCGGCGCAACTTTCGGCCGGCTCGCCAGCCGAATATCCTTGCCGTTGAGGCGTAACCGCACGCCGCCGAAGAGAGAAACGCCGAGCATCGTCTGCCGCAACGAAGCTTCGACGCGTGACGCCTGTCTTCAGCTCGCTATGTCAGCAAAACGACATACAACACGGTGCCCGCCCTGATAATATTTTGCCCGCACATGCCGGCGACTCGTTGATGCCAAGCAAATCACATTCGCTCACTGCCATGCGCCAATCAAAGCGAAAATGGTCAAAAGTTTCCGCTGCCGAGCGGCGCGTATGCGAAGCACCAGGCTGTAGTGTCGTCGCGCGACAACGCTGCAAGCAGCTCAACTGCAACCATCAGTTTTGCGAACGGCACAAGGGCGCGCATTCTCAGACGCACAGCCTTCAAAAAGAAGAAGGCCCAGCGCGAGGCGCCCATCTACTAAAGCCCTAGTTGACAAAGCCGCGGTCGGGCGGTATCCTACTACTAAACTGTTAGTAGTACGGAGTGAGGATGCCGCGTAGGAAACCCAAGCCGCTCACGAAGGCCGAGCTGAAAATCATGGAAGTCCTGTGGGAGAAGCGTCGCGCGACCGTCGCCGACGTCGCGGCCGCGCTCCCGCCGCCGGCGCTGGCCTATACCACGGTTTTGACGATGCTGCGGATTCTGGAGCAGAAGAAGGTCGTCAGCCACAGCACGAACGGCCGCGCTCACGTCTACTTGCCGCTCATCGAGCGCGATGACGCCGCCACGTCGGCGATCGGCGACCTCGTGCGCTCGTTTTTTTCCGATAGCCGGACCGCCTTGGCGGTGCGCTTGATGGCCGAGGAACGTCCGTCGCAAGACGAGCTCGAGTCGATTAAGACGTTGATCGCTCGATATGAAGAGGAGCACGCGTGATGCCGTTCGTCGATGCCGCCGTCCGATTCCTCATCGAAGTACTGTTCAACGGCCTGTGGGTCGCGGCTTTGCTTGCGATCGTGGCGTGGCTTGCGCTGCGCGCAATGCCGAACGGCAACGCGACGACGCGCCACTCGGTGTTGGCTGCGGCCCTGTACGCAAGCTTGGTCCTTCCCGTCATCGCGGCGCTTCTCACGACGCTACCGCGCGTCCACGGAAATCCGACGCCGCAAACGCACTCCAGCTTCGCTGTACGGAATGCGGTTTCGAGCGGAGCCGGCACTCTCGGAGCGCGGTCGCAGCGCGTTGCCCGCCCGACGTCGCTTCAAAGCGCTTTGGGAAGCGCCACGCCGGCGATGGCGTCCAAACCGGCTCTCGTGCGACCCAACCTCGCGCTTCCGCGCACGTTGGCGCTCGCGATCGTTGCAATCTGGCTGCTAGGCGTCGCCGTAGTTTTATTGCGTCTGATCTTGAGCCTGCGTCACCTCGAGCGCCTCAAGAGCGACGCACTTCCGGTCCCAATCGAGTATCGCGCTCGTCTCCGCCGTTGGTCGGCCGTCACCAAGGGGTCGCGTAACGTCCGCCTTTGCCGCTCCAGTGAGATCGCCGTTCCAATCGCCGTAGGTCTGTTCGATGCCATGATTCTCATTCCCGATCGTTTGCTTGAGGAACTCACGCCCGACGACATCGACAGCATCGTACTCCACGAGCTCGCCCACTTACGGCGCGGCGACGATTGGATTAACGCCGTCGAACGGATCGCGCAGGCAGCATTGTTTTTCAGCCCGGGCGTTTTGTGGCTGGTCTCGCAGCTCGACCTCGAGCGCGAAGTGGCCTGCGACGATTGGGTTCTCCAGCAGAACAAAGCGTTGCCGTATGCTAGTTGCCTGGCGCGAATCGTCGAGAGCGTCTCCTGGCCATATCGTGCGATTTCGGCTCCGGGCGCGTTCGTCACGCGCCGCGGGATGTCGGTTCGCATCGAACGGCTCCTCGCATCGCACCGCGACGTGCGCGTGCGCACATCGCTCGGCCCGACCGGGTTGACGATCGCCGCGCTAGGCGCCCTTTGCATCGGTGCTGCCTTCGTCGCGCCCTCCTTCGCGTATACCACGAGCGGCGCGCTCGGCCCGATAGCCGCGGCGACTGCGAAGCCGGCAACGCAAAAGGTGAGCGCCAAGCCAAACGTGCCCGCCGCACGGGTGACGACGTCGTCTAAGCCTTTAGCGGCGCAATCGCCACGAGCAGCGTTACGAGCTGCGACGGTCGTAGCCACTGTGACGGCGGCACCTGCAGCTACTCAAAATCGAGCGCGCCCGCCCTACCGCATCCTGCTCGCTCCGCCACGCCAGTCAACGATCGTTGCCGTTACCAGCAGTTCCGACGAATCGATCGGGCATGCAATCGAGGTCGCGGCCAACTCGCCCGACTACATCGACTCGCTGGCAAGCGTCGGCTACACGAATCTCTCGATCGACGATCTCGTACGGCTTAAGGCCGTCGGCGTCACCGCCGACTACATACGCGCACTTCAAGATGCCGGGCTGCCGCATCCGTCGGTTCAAGAATTGATTCGCCTTCGGGCGATTGGCGTGCAGCCCGACTATATTCGCGCGATGCGCGCTCGCTTCGGCGCCGCGACGTCTTTCGAACAAATCGCGCGTTTGAGGGCCGTCGGCGTGACCGATGCGTACGTGCGCGATCTTGCTGGCGCCGGCTATCCGAATCTGACCGTCGAGGACGTTACGCGGCTGCGGGCAATGGGCATCTCTTCGAGCTACATCGCGCTGGCGGCGTCGCACGGGATGCGCAACCTCACGGTCGAGCAACTTATCCGCCTGAAAGCGAGCGGGATTCTATGATCGCTCGCTTCGCGGTCGCTCTCGCCGGTGCGTTCGCGCTCCTGGCAGCGACGTCACAGTCGCCGCTCGACGGAACGTGGTCGCTGGAACCCGGGGGTTCCGCCGGCATGGTGAACATCCAGTTCCGCAGCACGGATGCGAGCGCAAAGGAAGATTTCCAGAGCGCGTTCGACGTGAGCGCGCAAGAACTCGGAATCTCGGCCGCGCAACTCGCTTCGCAAAACGGCGACGTCGCATTTACCTGGGCGCGCGAGGCCGGATCGTTCGCGTGTAGGGGCCGGCTGTCGGGAGGCAAGGGAGGCGGTACGTTTGCCTTCACCCCGAGTCCGGAGTATTTGTCAAAGATGCGCGCCGCCGGCTACGATCTGACGTCGCCGCGCGATCAGATGGTCGCGGCCATACTGGACATCAGCACGGTCTACGTCGCAGCGATTGCCGCCGCAGGATATCCGCATCTGCCGTTTCATACGTTGATCGCATTTCGCGCGCTAAGAATCGACGACGCCTACGTGCGTGCGATGCGCGCGGCCTTTGGCTCTGCCGGCCTCACTCCAGACGAGGTCATCTCCTTGCAGGCTCTTCGCGTTACGCCGGGATACGTTGCGGATATGCGCGCCGCCGGCGTCGCGATCGCTACTGCCCAAGATGCAATACGAATGCGCGCGCTCAAAGTCGACGCCGCATACGTGCGTTCGATGGCGGCCGTCGGCTACACGCACCTGTCGTCCGAGGAACTCGTTCGACTGCGCGCCCTCCGCATCGATGCGGCCTACGTCAAACGCGTGCAAGCCCATGGGTTCGCCAATCTGAGCGTCGACCAGTTAGTGCGCCTCAAGGCGATGAACGTGATCTGACGTGGCCTGAGAATCTTAATCGCATTCTCAGATCTTCGGCGTAGGCTCCAGCGGGTGGGAGAGTCTCGAGATTGAACTGGAGAAGGAACTCGTGAAAAGACAGGGCACGCTTTCCTTCCCGCCGATAGCCTTCGTGAGCGCTACCGTGCTCTCGCTTTTTGGGTTGAGTTGCGTGTGCGCGGTTGCTCAACAATCCGTTAGCGCTTCGCCCGTGATGTCGCACGCAATGAAGATTCCAGCGCTTCCGCCGGCGTCGGTTGAGCGCGAACTCGATGCATTCGCGCATGCCGTGTCGGGCATCAGCACGTACAGTGCGACGGTCACGGTCTTCGATCGAAAAGGTTCCCAGACGCAGAATACGGTCTTCGACTATACGTTCAGCAAGCCGTCGAAGGTAAGAGTCCACGTTGTCGCCGGGACGAACACGGGTATCACGCTCGACTGGAACGGCGGTCCAACGATCGTAGCGCATCGCGGTTCGGGTTTGATGGCGTTGTTTTCAAAAACGCTGTCCCTGCACGATCCGCTGGTCACGACGCTTCAGGGCGCTTCGATCGATCAGCTCAGTTTCGGCGCGATATTGTCGCACGCGCAACAAGAAGTCGGCAGGCTCTCATTGAGTTCGGATGGCACGATCGACGGCGTCGCCGCGAACGCCTTGACCCTGACTCCATCCGCTTCGGCCCCGGGCGCGGGACTGACGCGCGAGGTCGTCGAGATGTCTGCGGCGACGCATTTGCCGATGCGCGTACTCGGTTACGATGGGCCGACGCTCGTGAGCTCCGTAGGGTTTTCCAACATTAAGCTTACCGCACGCGAGTAGCGCGTTACTGGTGACTGACGGCCGATTCGGTCGGACAGGCAAGGGACATCATCGTCGTAAGCGAGCCGCTGGGTACGAATAAGAATCGTGCCGGATCAGTCGATTGGAAGCGGCACGTTTCCTTTTCCAATTTGCCGGCTGACGAAATACGCGACGAGCCGTCCAAGAAACGTGAGGTGCGAATGCAGCCATGCGTAGTCCGCGGGGCACGTCATCTCGCCGCCTTCGATGAGGAGTTGTCCCTTCGAAGCCGTGACGTGGTCGTAGCCGTAGTAGCGGCCGAGATTGCTCGTGTAGTTGTCGGACGCGAAACCGTAGTGCCAGTAGCGGCCGTAGAACGCTTTCCATGCTTGCGCCAGCGCTTTCGATGCTTCGCCGCGCGGGTATCCGACCGAAGAGTGAGCGTTGCACGGCCGATTGGGATCGGGGATTGCATCGAAGTGAATGAAGACCGCTACGGCGACGTTGTAGTGCCGCGGTAAGTACGCCGGCATCCGCAGTACCGAAACGCCGTGGGCTTCCAATACGCGCGTTGCTTCGTTCGCAACGATCGGCGTCCAAACGATTTCGCCGGGAGATCTGCTCGCGCCGGTGTTGCGGCAAAGGCTCGGCGGCTCGAAGCTGGCAGTCCGGACGGCCCTGATGACCGGCTTGAACGAGCACGTCGGCCGTCGCGACGTCCGCAGCACGAGCGTGTGGGGTCACCGCACTCAGCGCGACGAGCGTCAAGGCGATTCCTCGTGAGAACATGCGTCTATAGACCGCTCGATGGCGATAAAGCCCTCCCTCGATCTCTACTCTCATGCTTCATTCAGATAAGGGCGGCAAAGCGTGGGTAAGAGCTTTCCATGCGACTCATACAACGGTTCCTTCCAATCGCACTGATGGCGCTGAGCCTGTTTCTACCGACAGCGGCAAATGCGCAGGTATACGTCAGCCTGGTTGCTCCTCCGCTCATGCCCGTGTACGAGCAGCCTCAAGTGACGGTGCAGAACTCGGTCTGGACGCCCGGTTATTGGGCCTGGGGTTCGCAAGGTTACTACTGGGTTCCAGGCACGTACGTGCAACCGCCTTCGGTCGGTATGTACTGGACGCCGGGATTCTGGGGCGAAAATCCCAACGGCACCGGTTATGCGTGGAATGACGGATACTGGGGCCCGAACGTCGGTTACTACGGCGGTATCAACTACGGTGGCGGATACTACGGCACCGGCTACGTCGGCGGCAATTGGTACGGTAACGCGTTCCGCTACAATACCGCGGTCACCCCGGTGGACGTTCGACGCATTCACACCGTCTACGTCAATAGAACGGTCGTCGTGCGTAACGTCAATCGCTACGCTTACAACGGTCCGGGCGGCGTCCGCATGTTTCCCAACGCGCAGCAGCGCGTTTGGATGCACGAGCGCCACGTTGGTCTCACGGCAGTGCAGCGCGCGCATATCGAAGAGGCGCGGCAAGATCGTAATCTCTACGTCAAGTACAACGGCGGTCACCCGAATCAAATCGTAGCGACCCATCCGTTGAGCGCGACCAACCGTCCGAAGGACTTCAAGCCGATTACGACCGCGGCCGCCAAACCGCAGCAGATGCACCCGAACGCGCAACCGCATCAAGCTGCTCCGAAAGCGGCTCCCCATCAAGCAGCGCCCGAACACAAGCAGCCGCCGGCAGCACAAACTCAGGCAAAGCCTCCAGTTCAAAAGGCCCCGCCGGCACATCCGCAAGAGAAAGCTGCACCTAAGCCTCCGTCCGCGCAAGCGCCGCAGGTGAAGGCACCGCAGCAAAAAGCACCGATGGCGCGCCCGCCCGAACAGCAGCACCAGCAGCAAAAGAAACCGCCCGCGGCAAAGGCAACGAAAGGCCCGCGAGCCTAATACAGACCCAAGTAAGGTAAAACAAGGGACACACTCCACAGTGCGACGACACGACCGACGGGACGCGCGACGACGATACGAAGCGCGTCCCGTTCATTTCCATTCCGCCGGCGGCCGATCGTGTCAGGGCGTGTTGATGTGGACGTCGTACCAGTCGTCCCGGCGCGAGTCCTTGAGGTGTCCTACTACGTGCTTGCGGCTTTCGCCTTGGCTGGGCGAGATTCGCGAAGAGATGGCTTCGCGTTTTTTTCCGCGAAGAGCGCGATGGCGGCGTCGTTGAACTTGGGGATGTCGGCGGGTTTGCGGCTGGTCACGAGCAGTTCGTCACGAACGACCGCCTGATCGACCCACGTGCCGCCGCCGTTGACGATGTCGGTCCGCAGCGACGGCCACGACGTCATCTTGCGGTCGCGCACGCATCCCGTTTCGACGAGCAGCCATGGGCCGTGACAGATCGCGGCTATGGGTTTCCTCGCGATCTCCATCGCATGCGCGAAAAGCACCGCCTTGTTGTTCGTGCGCAACGTATCGGGGCTGCGCACGCCTCCGGGCAGGAGCAGCGCGTCGAAGTTGGACGGATTCGCGTCGGCGAGACTCACGTCAACCGGAAAGGCGTCGCCTTTTTCGTCGCTGTTCCACCCTTGTACGGTCGAAGTCTGCGGCGAGACGATCGTGGTAACGGCGCCGGCCGCGCGCAGCGCCTCGCGAGGCTCGGTGAGTTCGATTTGTTCGAAGCCGTCGTCGACCAAAATGGCGACGCGCACGCCATGCAGCGGTTGAGCGGACGATGATGAATCCTGCATGGCTGCGGAATACCCGCCGGGCCTTCACCATAAACGAGCGGGCCGGGATTCGGCGGGAAACCCGAGAACCGGGACGCGTGGCCGCCGCGCAAACGGGCGATCTCAACCCGCACGCCGTTCAGATGGCCGACGAGTCGATGGTGCGCAATCTCGACGCGCAGGCGCGCGCCATTTGGCCGCAGGAAGCGTCGCTCTTGGCCCGTTACCGGCTCCCCGAGCGAGCGAGCATCCTGGATGCGGGCTGCGGCACCGGTGAGATCTCGTCGCGTCTGGCCTTGGCGTTTGCGCAAGCCGAAGTGCTCGGCGTCGACATCGTCGACGCGCATCTCGAACTCGCGCGCTCGCGGTACTCCGGCCTCGCGCCGCGACTGCGCTTCGAACATCAGAGCGTCTACGACCTGCGGGAGCCGGACGGGCGATTCGATCTGACGGTTTGCCGGCACGTGCTGCACGCGATTCCACACGCGGAAGCGGTCGTGCGCGAACTGGCCCGCGTTACCCGTCCCGGCGGTTACGTGCACTTGATTCCTGAAGACTACCGCATGTTGCACTTCCAAAGCCGCGACGGGCGGGATCCCAGCGATTTCTGGCACACCGGTCCGCTCGAGTTCGGAGCGGCAACGGACACCGATCTGTTCATCGGACGCAACGTCTTCTCGATCCTTATGCGCCTCGGATTGCGGGACATCGCGATGGAGTACGTCGTCGTGGACACCCTGCGGACGCCGCGCGAAACCTTCGCCGCAATCATCGAAGCCTGGCGCGACGGATACGTCGATGCCATCGCGGAGCATACGTCGTACTCGCGGGAAGACGCAATCGCGTATTTCGATGCGATGGCCGCCGTCATCCGCGACCCGCTCGGCTATGCGTGCTGGCTGTTGCCCGTCGCCAGCGCGCGGGTTCCGTGATAGGGTGAAGACTCCGGGCGAGAGGAGCGTTGCTATGGCACGTGCGCGCACGGTCTCGGCGGCCGCCGCCGCCATCTTTCTGCTTTCGGCCTGCTCGAGTGCCGGCACGGTTCCGGCGCCGGGCGCCGCCGCTGCGCACGCGGTGCATTCCACCGTCGCGCAAATCCACCACGTCGTCGTCATGGTGCAGGAGAATCGCAGCTTCGACGATCTCTTCGCGACGTTTCCCGGCGCCGACGGCGCGACGAGCGGCATGATGCACAACGGAGAAATCGTTCCGCTCAAAGAGGTCGGACTAGCGGCGCTCGACATCAACCACACCTATCCGACGTATCTGCAGGATTACGACAACGGGCAAATGGACGGCTTCGACCTTTCGAAATACGGCACCGGACAAAAGGCGGGCAAATATCCGTACCAATACGTCAATCCGTCAAAAATTCAACCGTATTGGACGCTGGCGCGAAACTACGTGCTCGCCGACCATATGTTCCAAACGCAAGGCAGCGGCAGTTTCACGGCCCACCAGGATCTCATCGCCGGCGCAACCGCCGTCGACGCGAACGACAGCATCGTGGACGATCCGTCGAGCGCCTGGAGCTGGGGATGCGACGCGAAGCAAGGCACGGTCACGTCGCTTATCACGACGGACTTACAGTATCTCTTCGATAAGGGACCGTACCCGTGTTTAAGGTATCCGTCGGGCACGCTGCGCGATAAACTCGACGCAAAGCACGTCTCGTGGAAATATTACACGCCGCCGCATCGCGGCAGCACCGCCGGCGCGCTATGGAACGCCTACGGCGCCATCTTTGCCGTCCGTTACGGCCCCGAGTGGCGCACGAAGATTTCGATTCCCGAAACGAACGTTCTCAGCGATATCACCGCCGGAAAATTGCCCGCGGTATCGTGGGTGATTCCCGACCAACTCGATTCGGATCATCCCAACGGGTTGAACAAACAATACGACGGTCCGTCGTGGGTCGCATCGGTCGTCAATGCGATCGGGCAGAGCAACTATTGGGATTCGACGACGATCGTGATCCTATGGGACGACTGGGGCGGATTTTACGACAACGTCCCGCCGGCGTTCATTGACGACGCGGGCGGCCTCGGCTTCCGCGTTCCGATGCTGGTCGTGTCGCCGTACGTCAGTCCGGGGCACGTCGCACACACGCAATACGAGTTCGGAAGCGTCCTGAAATATATCGAGCAGACCTTCGGCCTAGGATCGCTCGGCACGACCGACGCGCGCGCGACTTCGATCGGGAACATCCTGCACTTGAGTCAAAAGCCGCTGCCCTTCACGCCGATCCCGTCGGAAAAGTCGCGCAGTTACTTTCTGCACCGCCCGCCCTCTTACGAGCCGGTCGACACCGAATAGCTCTGCAGCACCGCCGCGGTGAGGTCGCGCGCGTGCGCGGGGGCCGCCCCGGTGTAGACGCGGCCGAGCCCGTGCGCCGCCGCGATCTTCGCCGCGCGCGCTTCTGCCGACGCAACGATTTGCGCGCGCAATGCGTCGCGCTCGCGCTGCAGGGCGGCAATCTCCTGTTTGACCGATGCGCGATCGGCGTCGCCGCTGTCCCGCACCGCGAGCAAACGCTTTGTGAGGTCGGCGCGCGCGGCGGCGAAGCGGGCAGCCGTACTCGCGCCGGACGCGTTGCTCCACTGCGGAATCCACGCCGCTGCGGACTGAGTCTCGATTGAGAGCGTTCGCGTGGCGCGAGCGTGCGCGGCAACGTCGGCGGCCATAGAAGAAACCGATGCGATTGCCTCGGCCTGCCGTTGCGCGCGGTACGCCGCCAGTTCGGCGTCGTCGCGCGCGCGAGCCGCGGCGACCAGCGCCGCTTCGCGAGCATCGAGCGCGGCCAGCTCGGCGGTGTCGCGTCGCCGCGTCGCGGCATCGAGGTGTAAATCGCGCAGCTTCAACTGCAGGACGAGCCGCTGGCCGCCGTGCGCGCGTTCGTAGCCGTACGCGATCGTGGCTTCTCGTTCGCGCATCTGCGCCGCGCGCAACGCGGTCGCGCGTTCGGCCCGTGCCAATGCGGCGCGCCGGAACGGTTCGACGGCAGCACCGAAATCGTGCGCGGGCTGGGCCGTCGATTTCGGCAGCGCGACGGGTTCGGCGTGCAGTCCGTTCAACCGTCGCGCTCCGGCGTCGAGGCGGCGAGCGACGTCGGTTGCGCTCGTGCCGATGGCGGCGCGCGTTCCGGCAAAAGCGGCGTCGTTCGACGCGCGGCGCAACACGGCCAAGTCGGCGTCGTACTGCGCGAGCATCGCTGCGAACGGCGGTCCGGCGAGTACGCGCGCGAGATCGATGCGCGCGGGCGTGGCGCCCAAAGCCGGCTGCGGCTGCGCGACCGGATGCGGAGAGCAACTCACGAGCAGCGCGACGAGGACGAGGCAAGCGCGCGTCACGGGAACTTCCTTCCAATTTTTAGATCGACGCCGTTGGCGCCGGTGTCGAGCGGAATCGTCGCGGCACTGGGTGCGTTGAGACCTTGCACGAGGAACGGCGTGAAACCGAACAAGTTCGAACCCTGCGAACTGTAGGCCGTGAGTTCCAGTTGCGTCCGGTCGCTGGGATGCACGTCGAGGCTCCACGACTCGCGGCGCGCTTGATTGAACGTGTCCGCGAAGACGAAGCTCACGTCCCTGCCGAGCGCCTTGACCGCGTTGACCCCGAGGCCGCCTTGCACGTCGGTGGTCAGCTGCAGATTTTCCAAACCGAGATCTCCGCCCAGCGCGACCGACAGCGGTTCGAGCAGGTTGCGCGTGAAGAGCGTGTCGAGTTGCCCGGCAGCCAGATTCGTAACCGCCGACGACGCCGAGAACGAGCCGCCGCCCGTCGCGGCGACGCCCTGCACCGCGCCCAGCGACTGCGCGTTGACGAGCAAGCCGAGAATCTGTTGGCGATCGTAGGACGGGTCGGAGGCGAATGCGACGTTGAGGTTCGTCGCCGGACCCGTCACGCGCAACGCGACGTTCGTTTCCGGATTCGCAATGAACGTCGTAGCTGTGGCGTCCACGTCGGGAACGATTCCGCTCGACGGATCGAAGGAGACGGTCGCGCGCACAACGCGGAAATCGCGGAAGAAGTTGACCGTCCCGCCCGTCGATGCGATGGTGCCGGCCAGATGCGGATCCGCCAGCGATCCGAACGCGTGGACGCTGCCCGCAATGCCGACGTCGACGTTCGGGCTGACGACGCGCACGTCGCGCCCGACGGCGGCGTGCACGTTTATTCCGAGCGGAAGCGGCGCCGCGGGCGCGTTATCTCCTTTTGAATTGTACAGCGCCGTGACCGGAATCCGCGCGCTGTCCAGCGCCACGTTCCCCGACAACAGCGCACGCCGTTCCGGTGCGCGCGTCAACGCGACGTCGCCGTCGAAGCGGCCTTTCACGTACTGCGGCAGATCGAGACGCGCGGAGCGAGCGTGAAGATTCAGCGCCATCGCGACGCGGCCGAGATCGCGGACGTTCGGAATTGTCGCGCTGCCGTCGGCGGTGATGGAGCCTCCGCCGGCTTGCGCGCCGGCGTCTTCCAAACGTACGGTCGTTCCCGAGAATGCGAGCGCGCCCGCGAGGTTGGTGATCGGCACGCGCTCTTGCGGTCCGGAGAACGATCCCTGCGCGAGCGTCAATCGGCCTTGCAGCTGCGGCGCGCGCAGACTGCCGCGCACGTCGACGCGTCCGTCGACGCGGCCGGAAACCGCCGTGCCTTTCGGCAAGAGATCGGCAACGTTTGAAGCCTCGACGTCGTCGGCGACGAGTTGCGCGCTGACCGGACGGCCTTGCGGATCGAGCGCAAACGGCATCGCGCGAATCGGAACCGTGGCGCGCCCGGTCACACGGCCTTTCCGCAAGTCGACTTCGCCGGAAACGAGGCTGACGCTGCGTTCGTCGGCGTGCACGTTCCCGATGACGCGCGGAACGGCGAGTTTGCCGTAGCGGGCGCCGGTGAGCACGAACGCATCGTCCAGCGCGGGGTTGCGCGGCGTACCGCGCACGTGCAGCGTCGTATCGAGTGCGCCGGCTGCATCGAACGTTTTACCGAACGCAATCGCAGCCAGCGCCGCGACGTTTGGACTCGTCGCGTGAAACGCGACGTCGAGCGCATCGTCCGGATGCATGCCGAAGGTTCCCGCGCCGGTGACGCTCGCGTGCGGCATCGTCAGCGTCGCACTCTGGATGCGTCCGCGTCCGTCGCGCACGTTCGCCGCGAGGGCGATGCGATCGATCGGGACGCGTCCGGCGCTCGCGTGCGCGACGGTGGCATTCAGGGTTGCGTCGAGATTGGGATATCGGCCGGCCGCCGTGAGGTCGGCGTCGGCCAAACCGGAAATCGGAATGCCGGCGCCCATGAACGCGCTCCATCGCGACAGGTCGAGGTCGCGCGCGTGCGCGACGAGATCGACGTCGCCGCCGAGTCCGACGGTGCCCGACGCGGAGACGCGCCCGAACGGTCCGCGCACCGCCAACGTCGTCGCGATTCGCCGGCCGCTGCCGCGCCACGCCGCATCGGTCGCGCCGAAATCGAAGCCGCGCAGGCTCGCATCGTGCAATCCGGCGCTGCCCTCGGTTGCGACGATCGTGCCGTTGGAGAGCGAAACCCCTGCGCGTACGGCGCCTTCGCCGCCGAGCATGTCGCCGGCATCGAAGAAATCGTTGAAGTCGGCGAGATCGGCATGCGGTGCGTCCACCGTAAGGCGCTGCGACGCCGGGCTCGCCGCCGCATCGAACGCGACGCCGGTCGAACCGACGGTCACGCTGCCGCCGCTCAGTGCGATCGACGACGGCGTACCGTTCACGGTCGCGTGGAGATCGTGAAACGCGAGTCCGTTGAAGGCGCCTTCGGGAATCGCCGCACTGCCGCGAATCGAGGGCGCCAAACCTGACCCTCCGACGTGGAGGCGCGCCGTCGCCGAGCCTTCGACGAGATTTGCCGCACTCGACCGTACCAGCGACGCAACCGCTGCCAGATCCGCAGAGTCGAGCGTCGTCCAGAGGTCGTAACGCGGTGCGCCGCCCGGCACGCCGCGAACGTTGCCGCGAACGTCGGCAAAGTTTCCGCCGGCGGCAACGGCTGCATCGTCGACGTGCACCGTCCCGCGATCGAATGCGACGACCGCCGCCGCAACGCCGCCCGCGTCGCCGATGCCGCGTGCGCTCACGCCGGCCGCGACTTCCGATTGTGGCGTTCGCCCCAGACGGACGCGCACGCGCGCCACGTCGCCGAACTTGGTGCGCACGCCGGTCAACTGCGCCGACCCCGCCGCGCGCAGCGTCGCTCCTTGCACGCGTGCGGCGACGTTCGAGTCGAGCGTTCCGGCAACGCGCGGCAAGGCGATCGGCCAGTGATTCGCGCGAACGTACGCGTCGTAGGTGCGGTGCGGACGATCCGCGCCGGCGATAACGTATAACGACGAACCCGGCCGTTGGGCGCGTAGCGGCCCGATCGTGCCGACGCCGTCGGAGCGTAGATCGAATGCGGAGGCGAGCGTCGTGCCCCCAGCGGAGCCGTAGAGCACACCGCGAGCCGTTACGAGCGACGGACGATCGCCGGTCGCCAGCACGACGCCGTGCAGCGGCAGGCCCGGCAGTACCGCGTCTGCATATGGAACGGCGGTGGAGGGCGCGTCGAACCCGGCCAGCATCTCGACGCTGCCGGCACCGGCGTGCGTACCGAGCCGTCCGCGCGCGACCGCTTCGATGCCGCCGTATCGCGTGTGGAATCCGATGAGGTCGACGTCGCTGCCGTCGAAGGCGAGCAGCGCGCTGGTTTTCGAAACCGCATAGGTCGCGTAACTCGCGTGCGGCGATTGTAAGGCGACTTCGACGAGCGGTTTCGCCGCCGCGCCTTCGGCAATGACGTCGAGGCGAACCGGGCCGTGCAGCGGCAGCCGCGCGCTTTGCGGCAGGACGCTGCGCAGGGCTGCGAGATCGCCGTGCGTCGACATCGTGACGTGCACGCGGGGAGCGCTCGTGCCGTAAACGCCGCCGTCGAAGCGCATCGGCAAACCGGCAAGCGTCGCCGTGACGCCGTCGAGCAATAACCCATTTCCGTAGACGGCTAGCCGCCCGTGCAGATCGCGCACGGGTTTGGCCAGACCTCCGACGGCAAGACGGCCGCCCTCGAGCGTCGCGCCGGCGCTGACGTGCTGCACGAGGCCGCCGTTCGCAGACGGCAGCGAAACGATCGAGGCGTCGAAATCGCGCAGCGATCCCCGTACGAAACGCAGTTGCGGCGTGTCGAGCGCCACGTTCGCGAGCCGCGCGATCGGCAACGCGGCACTATGCCAACGTTGGAAACCGAAACCGCTCGCAACGTCGACGTCGCCGTTACCGGCAATCGGATAGCGCCGGCCGTCTTGCAACGTACGTCAGGGTCGCATGGTAGCGGGAGCGCGCGTTGGTTGCGACCGCGAGATCGGCATCGATGCCGGCGATCGCCAGATGTTGGCCCGGCCCGCGCGGTTGCGTGAAATCGTACACGTCGAGTGACGCGTCGCGCACGCGCCCGGCAAAGATGAACGGCGCCTCCGGGGCGCTGCCGCTCCCGGCCTTGGGGAGCGGAAGGCTCAGCGTTCCGTCGTGATGCCGGGTGATGACGAGATGCGCGCCTTCGACGTCGAATCCGGTCAGCCCGAACGCGTGCGCGCTGCCTGGGAGCAGATCGCGCCATGCGTAGCCGACCCTCGCCGAAGCAACGTCGGCAATCGTTTCGCGCGCGGCGTTTTCGACGTGAATCCGGCTCGCGACCACGTCGTGTGCATCGACGTGGAGCGCACCGAACGACACGTGCAGGCCGGTCATCGACGCCAAGCCTGCCACGATAGCCGCGCGCGCGATTGCTTGGCGAAACGCAATGGCGAGCGCGACGCTCGCGATCGCGAGGGCTGCAAACCCTGCGATTCTTGCGTAACGGTGCGCAGCGTGGTGCGTCGGCGGCATGGGACGAATGTTCCCGCAAGCAGGCGGGCCTAAGCGGGTCGCCGCCGCCTCTGAGACGATGCTGAGAACGAAGGAAGCGAGCGCCGCGTTCGCGCACCCCTCTCGCGCAATGGAGTTGCGGCGCTCGTTGGGCTTCCTCGACGTCACGCTGTTTTTCGTCGTCGCCGGATCGAACTTACAGTGGGTCGCGACGGCCGCGGCCGCGGGACCCGTCGTCGCTAGTCGTTTGGGTGCTCGGCTGCTTGGCGATGTTCGCACCGCTCTCGATCTGCGTCGTCTATCTCACGTCGCGTCATCCCGACGAGGGCGGCATGTACGTGTGGGCCAAACGCGCTTTCGGTCCGTTCGCGGGATTCTTCACCGGCTGGACGTACTGGGCGTCCAACCTTCCCTATTTTCCGGCGTTGCTCTATTTTGCGGCAGGCAATGCGCTCTTCGTGATGGGCAACAACGGCGGCGGCGCGCTCTCGACGTCGCCCTGGTATTTTATCGCGGTCGCGCTCGCCGGGCTGACGATTGCGACGCTGCTCAACGTCTTCGGCCTCGACGTCGGCAAGTGGTTGAACAACGCGGGCGCGATTAGCCGCTGGACGGTCACGCTGCTGTTGCTCGGCGTTGGATTGCTCGCATGGTGGAAGTTCGGTCCGGCGACGCCGATTGCACCTGCGACGATGCATCCGGGATTCGCATTGAAGGACGTGATCTTTTGGTCGGTGATCGCGTTTGCGTGGACGGGCCCCGAGGCGATCTCGTTCATGGGCGGCGAGGTCCGCAACCCGCGCCGTTCGATTCCCTACGGTCTTGCGCTGGCGGCGCCCGCGATTGCCATCATCTACGTGCTGGGAACTGCGGCGGTGCTCGCCGCTCTGCCGTCGCACGACGTCAATCCGTCGTCGGGCGTGATGCAGGCGATTGCGGCCGTTGCCGCGCGCGTCGGATGGACGGTCATCACGCCGGTCGCCGCGATTCTCGTGGCGGTGAGTTGTCTGGGCAGTTGCGGCGCGTGGCTCGGCGCGGTGGCGCGCATCCCGTTCGTCGCCGGTATCGACCGCTATTTACCGCCCGTCTTCGGACGGATGCATCCACGCTACGGTTCGCCGGTCGCGGCATTGCTCACGCAATCCGGAATCGCCGCAATCTTCATCTTTTTCGGACAAGGCGGCAGCACGGTGAAAGGCGCGTACGAAATACTCGTCAGCTCGACGGTGCTGATCACGATGTTGCCGTTTTTGCTGCTGTTTGCATCCGCGATAAAGCTCGATGCAGAGCCGGCTCCCCCCGGCGCGGTTGCGATACCGGGCGGACGGCTAACGATCGTCGTGGTCGCCGTCATCGGATTCCTCACGACGCTTGCCGCTGCGGTGCTCGCGCTCTTTCCGTCCGACGACGATCCGAACAAAATGCTTTCGGTTCTGAAAGTGCTTGGCCTGACCGCGCTCATGGTCGGCGCCGGCGTCGCGATCTATCTCGCGGGACGGCGTCGCCAATCCGCGCAGCCGGAATAAGAAAGAGCTCCGGCGTTTCCGCCGCAGCTCTTCAAACATAAGGAAGGCCTTGATTTTATTCCAAATCGAGGAAGCGACGGCCGAAGTTTGCTACGGCAAATGAGGCCCGAGCTGACGAAGAGTTGGGATAAATCCGGCCTTCCTCGATTTCTAGTGGCTGGGGGCGACCCATAGTGACGAGTCGGCCCACTTGACCTTCGTCGGAATGCATCGTGTCGTTTGCGCGCCGGCGTACGTTACGTCGTTATAGAGATCGAAGTGGTGCTGGATCTCCGTTCCCGGCGCAAAGCTGCCGTAGTCGGTGACGGTGCGCACGAAATTCTGCGCAGCGTTGCGATAGCCGACGAGGAAGGTAATCTGGCTCGCATTCTTCTTACCATAGATAATGTAGTCGATCTGCGTTCCGCCGGCGTTCTTGCTGAGCGGCTTCGGGTGAATGATGAAACACTGCTTGACAAGGACTGGCGCGGAGGCTTGCGCGGGCGCATGCGACGCCAGCACGACCGACGCGCAAAACGCGACCGCGAGGGTGAGACGAGCGAGAAGCTTCATTGCTGCGAAGGATTCCTTTCAGAAAATAGTGCTTCGGTGCGCCCTTGCGGCGCCCCAATGGCCCCTTTCGTTCCACATGCGGGCGCCCGCTTCCGTCACCGAGCGATCGGGAGCATGCCCGACGGTACCGGGCGGAGGGCCGTAGAAGGCTCCCGGCTCTATGTCATTCGTCTATAGCATGTATCGCGTCGGCAAGGTCGTGCCGCCGAAACGCCAGATCATTAAAGATATCTCGCTGAGCTTTTTGCCCGGAGCGAAGATCGGGATACTGGGACTCAACGGGGCCGGGAAGTCGACCGTGCTGCGGATCATGGCGGGCGTCGACACCGACATCGACGGTGAAGCCAAAGCGATGCCCGGCATTTCGATCGGTTACTTGGAGCAAGAGCCCATCCTCGACGGCGCCATAACCGTGCGCGAAACCGTCGAAGAGGGATTGGCGCATCTCATTTCCGCGCGCCGCCGTCTCGACGAGGTCTTCGCCGCGTACGGTGAGGCGGACGCCGATTTCGAAGCGCTTGCCGACGAACAGGCGCGCTTGGAAGCGGTGCTCTTCGCCGAAGGCGGCGATGACGTCGAGCAGCAACTCGAGATCGCCGCCGACGCGCTGCGCCTTCCGCCGTGGGATGCGACGGTCGAAACGCTCTCGGGCGGCGAGAAGCGCCGCGTGGCGCTTTGCCGGCTGCTGCTGTCGAAGCCCGACATGTTGCTGCTCGACGAACCGACGAACCATCTCGATGCCGAGAGCGTCGAGTGGCTCGAGCAGTTTCTCCTGCGCTTTCCGGGTACTGTCGTCGCGGTCACGCACGACCGCTACTTTCTCGACAATGCGGCGCAGTGGATTCTCGAACTCGATCGCGGTCACGGCATTCCTTGGAAGGGCAACTACAGTTCGTGGCTCGAGCAAAAAGAAGCGCGACTGACGGCCGAGGAAGCGTCGGAAACGGCGCGCCGTAAGGCGTTGAAGCGCGAACTCGAATGGGTGCGGTCGGGCGCGAAGGGCCGCCATTCCAAGAACAAGAGCCGCATCGCGCGCTTCGAAGAGCTGTCGAGTTACGAATATCAGCGGCGCAACGAGACGCGCGAGATTTTCATCCCGGTCGCCGAACGGCTCGGCGATCGCGTCATCGAGTTCGACGGCGTTGCAAAAGGGTTCGGCGACCGTCTGCTGATGGACGACGTCGGCTTTGCGATTCCCGCGGGCGCGATCGTCGGCATCATCGGCCCCAACGGCGCGGGCAAGTCGACGCTCTTTCGCATGATTGCCGGTCGCGAATCTCCCGATGCCGGCGTCATAACGGTCGGACCGACCGTAAAACTCGGCTTCGTCGAGCAGAGCCGCGAATCGCTCGAGAACGACAAGACGGTCTTCGAAGCGGTCGGCGGCGGTCTCGACACGGTCGCCGTCGGAAAGTTCGAAATGCCGGCACGCGCCTATCTCGGACGCTTCAACTTCAAAGGCGGCGATCAGCAGAAAATCGTCGGAACGCTCTCGGGCGGCGAACGCGCGCGGCTGCACCTCGCCAAGACGCTGCTAAGTGGCGCAAACGTGCTGTTGCTCGACGAACCGTCGAACGATCTCGACGTCGAAACGTTGCGCGCGCTCGAAGATGCACTGAGCGAGTTTGCCGGTACGGTGCTGGTCGTCAGCCACGACCGCTGGTTCCTCGACCGCATCGCGACGCATATCCTGGCGTTCGAAGGCGATTCGCGCGTGCATTTTTTCGAAGGCAACTACCAGGAGTACGAGATCGACAAACGCGCGCGTCTCGGCGAAGAAGCCGCGCGTCCGCATCGCATTCGCTACCGGCCGCTGACGCGCGCATCCTAACGGCGCGCCGGCTCGCCGCCCTTCATGTCGGAAACTCCGGCGAGGGCGATCGCCGCGGTGAGCGCCGAAGCGGCGGCCAACAGCGCGCACGCGAACGCGGCGACGCGGAATCCATCGACGTACGCGGCGTGCACGACGATGGTCTCCCGGTTATCCTGGAATCGAGCGGCCGCCATTGCGCTGCGTTGCGCGCCCACGTCGGAGCGTTGAGCTACTGAGAAATTTGCCGCGTGCATGCGTGCGTCGAGACGCGCGTCGAACGCGGCCGCTAGAACGGCTCCCAACACCGCAATTGCCAACAATCCGGCGATGCGGGAGATGGCGTTGTTGATTCCCGACGCGAGCCCGACGTTATGCTCGGGCACCGAGTCGATGAGCGTCGCGACGAGGGGGGCGACGGTCAAGCCCATGCCGCAGCCGATCAGCAAGACGGCGGGCAGCACGCCGCGCCAGTAGTGTAAGTCGGGAAGGAATGCAAACGCCGCAAATCCCAGCGCGGCAAGTGACGGCCCGGTGACGAGCAGGTCGCGGCGCCCGACACGATAGACGAGCGCGCCCGAGAAACGCGAGAGCACGACGATCAACGCCAGGAACGGCAGCATCGCGAGTCCGGTGAACGTCGCACTGTAGCCGTTGACTTGGATCATCAAGAACGGCAAGAAGTAGAAGAGTCCGCCTAACGCACCGTAGAGCAGAAACGTCATCACGTTGATTCCGGTGAACGCTCGATCGGCGAAGAGATGGAAGGGAAGGACCGGATTGGCGATGCGCCGTTCGACGTAGACGAACGCCGCGAGCAGGACGACGCCGCCGCCGAGCGCGCCGCCGGTGCTCGCGTTCCAACCTTCGAGTCCGCTGGCGACGAACGCGTACACGATTGCGCCGAGCGCGGCCGTGACGAGCAGCGATCCGGCGAGGTCGAGCGTTCCGCTCGCGGATTCGTCGCGGCTTTCCCGCAGATGGCGCAACGAGATCGCCACGATCGCAATCGCAATCGGCACGTTGACGTAGAAGACCCAGCGCCAGCCGAAATGGTCGACGATCGTTCCGCCGGCAACGGGACCAATCGCTCCGGCCACGGCCGTTAATCCCGACCACATGCCGATCGCCCGCCCGCGCGCCGCGCCTTCGAACGACGCGCCGATGAGCGCGAGGCTTGCCGGAGCCAGCATCGTGCCGCCCGCACCTTGCAGCACGCGCGCCGCGATGAGCGCCGGCATCGAAGGCGCCAACCCGCAGACCACCGATCCGATCGCAAAAACGACGACGCCCCAAATAAACAGCCGTTTGCGGCCGTAGCGATCGCCGAGTGCGCCGGAAAGAAGCATCAGCGCCCCGAGCACGAGCGTGTAGCCTTCGACCACCCATTGCGCCGCAAATGCGCTCGCGCGAAAATTCGTTTGAATCACCGGAAGCGCGACGGCGACGATCGTCGAGTCGATGAAGACCAGGCTCGAGCCGAGCACGGTCGCGGCGACGATCCATTTTCCCGACGCCGTTCCGGCCGTCTGCGGCTGCATAGGCGTGGCTTTTTGCACGACGAACGCCGCTTCATGCCGCCGCTGACGCGCCGCGAGCTCATTCGAACCGGTATCGCGGGCGGCGCCCTGCTCGCGCTGGCCGCCTGCACTCGTTCGAACGCACCGGGCGCGTTCGTCGACGATGCCTACCGCTACCGCGCGCTCTCGCCGGCCGATCGCGAGCTGATCGCGGCCGTAGGGGCCGTGATGCTCGCAGGCGCGTTGCCGCGCGGCGCGGCGAACGGCGAGGCGCTCGTGCAGGTGGTGCGCGGCGTCGACGTGGCGGTTTCCGCGCTCACGCCGCGCATCGTGGCCGAAGTGCACCAACTCTTCGGATTGCTGGAGTTTGCTCCGACCCGTTCGATCGCCGCGGGCATATGGACCTCGTGGCCGGCGGCAAGTTCGCGCGACGTCGCGCGATTTCTCGCGCGCTGGCGTTTCAGCGGCGTCGCCCTGTATCGCAACGGTTACCAGGCGCTTCATCAACTCGTGATGGCGGGGTGGTACGGCAATGCGGCGTCGTGGAACGCCATCGGGTATCCGGGGCCGCCGTCGCTTTCATGATCGCCGATCCGATTGCGCTCGGCCTTCACCGCGGCTGGAACGTTCACGATGCGTCCGCGCTCGGCGGGGATCTGCAGCTCGAAGCCGACGCGGTCGTCGTCGGAACCGGTGCGGGCGGTGCGACGGCAGCCGAAACGCTGACGCGCGCCGGCGTGCGCGTCGTGATGATCGAAGAAGGGCCGCTGCAGAGTTCGCGCGATTTTCACATGCTCGAGCGCGAGGCCTATCCGTCGCTCTATCAAGAATCCGCCGCGCGCAAGACCAAAGACGGCGCGATTACGATACTGCAAGGCCGCGCGGTGGGCGGATCGACGGTCGTGAATTGGACGAGCTGCTTTCGTGCGCCGGCGCGAACGCTGGCCTACTGGCGCGAGCGCTACGGCTTAGCCGGCTATACGCCCGAACGGCTGGCGCCGTGGTTCGAGCGCGCCGAAGGCCGCCTCTCGATCGCACCGTGGCACATGGCGCCAAACGCGAACAATGCGGCGCTGCAGCGCGGCGCGGCGGCGCTCCACATCGCCAGCGGCACCATGTCGCGCAACGTAAAGGGTTGCGCAAATCTCGGCTACTGCGGCTTGGGTTGTCCGACCAACGCCAAACAATCGATGCTCGTCACGGCGATCCCTGCGGCACTCGACCGGGGCGCAGTGCTCGTGCATCGCGCTCGCGCAGAGCGGTTCACGATGGAGAACGGCCGCATCGCACGCTTGGAGTGCGCGGCGCTCGATGCCGGCGGAACGAGATTGCCGCATCGCGCCATCGTGCGCGCGAAGGTCTACGTCGCCGCCGGCGGTGGAATCGGAACGCCGGCGCTGTTGCTGCGCAGCGCGCTTCCCGATCCGTACGGAGTTCTCGGCAAGCGAACGTTTTTGCATCCGGTCGTTCTTTCGGCCGCGCTCATGCCGGAAGTTGTTGCCGCTTACGCGGGAACCCCGCAGTCGGTCTATTCCGATCGCTTTCTCGACGAATATCCGTTCGAAGGACCGGTGGGCTTCAAACTCGAGGTTCCTCCGGTGCAGCCGCTGCTGGCTGCGGTCACGATGCCGGGCTTGGGGGCGCCGGGCGCGCATTTGATGGCGGAATTCCCGCACCTCCAGGTGACCCTGGCGCTGTTGCGCGACGGGTTCCACGAGCAAAGCCAGGGCGGGAACGTGGAACTCGCGGGCGACGGATCGCCGGTGCTCGACTATCCGATTTCCACCTACCTCTGGGATGGCATGCGGCGCGCCTTGTTGGCCATGGCGGAGATTCAGTTCGCGGCCGGCGCGAAGCGCGTGCTTCCGGTGCACGAGTCGGCGCGGCCATATGCGTCGTGGAGCGAGGCGAGGATGCAAATCTTGACGTTACCGATGGAGACGCTGCTGACGAGAGTCGTCAGCGCGCACGTCATGGGAGGCTGCGCGATGAGTGCCGGCGCGGACACCGGAGTCGTCGACGGTGACGGCCGGCATCATCAGATTGAAAATCTCTACGTCTTCGATGGCTCGGTCTTCCCGACGGGCCTCGGAACGAATCCGCAGTTGACGATTTACGCCCTCGCGGAGCGCATGGCGAGCCGGTTGGCGCGCTCGCTCGGCGGTACGTCAGAAGAGTAAGGTTTGAAAGTCCGCGACGTGCTCGAATCCGACGCGGCGGTAGAGTGCGATCGCCGGAGCGTTGAAGTCGTTAACGTAGAGCGACAGCGTCGGCACGTCTTCGAGCAGGCGCGCGCAGATCGCCGAGAGTGACGCCGTAGCGTAGCCGCGTCCGCGCAGTTCCGGCGGCACCCAGATTCCCTGAAGCTGCGCCGTCGCGTCTGACTGCGGGCCGACGCTGCAAAAGAAACATAGACGCTCGCCGCTTTGCGCGACCCACCATCGCTCGCGTTCGACCATCGCGCGCACGCCGGCCGCAAATTCCGGCGACGTGCGCCGCGGATCGTATTCCAGCTCGTGCTGGATCATCTGTGCGGATGCGTTCACGGTTTCCGCAACGTCGCGCGCTTCGGCGATTCGGACGCGCGCGGCGCCGTCGGGGCGGCGCAGCCGCTCGGCGTCGACGGCCATGACCAACTGACGCTCGCGCACTAGGCGTGGCGCGGGGCGTCCGTCGCGTACGAGATTCCAAAAAGCGGCGACGACGCGACGCGGGCCGACGATCATGCGCTCGCCGCGGCGCCGGCGCGCCAGCTCGGCGAAGGCGCTCAGCGCCTGCGGCTCTGCCGCGAGCACGAGTTGCCGTCCAAACGATGCGACGCCCGTCATGCGATCGCCGTCGATCGCGGTGAAAAGCCCGTTGCGCGTCGAGGGCGAGCGATCGTGCGCAATGAGATCGGAAAGGTGAACGTTCTCGTAAGGAGCCCGTGCGAGATAGGCGAGCACCGCGCTTTCGTTCGCGGACGTGACGCGCTCGAGGCATACGCCGGGATCGGGAATAATCGCGCCTACGTGAGCGTGACCAGCAGAACCGGTTTCGACGTCGGCTGCTTGCTGCCGCCGTCCGGCTCGACGCTGACGGCGACCGCCGATATCGCCTTCGCGTCGGACGGCAGGGTCACGATCGCGACGCCGTGCGCGTCGGGTACGAACGTCGACGACGGCACCATCTTCGTCGCGCCTTTGGGCAGCATCCACGCCTGGTAGACTTTGCCGCGCGGAGGTTGCGGTAAATCGTGCATCGCGATGTAGGCGCGATTGCCGCGCATGACGACTTCACCGCCGTTGGCAGTGTAGCGCTTTGCGTCCGATCCCATGAGATCCGAGATGGTCGTCCGCTGCTCTTCGAGCGCGCGCGCGAGCGTGTCCGAGCGTTGCGAAGTGCGCGATAGCTCCTGTTGCGCTTGCCGCAGTTGGCTGACGAGCGCGACGTTCCACATCGAGGAAGCGATCGCGATGACCACGCACGCCGCGGCCACCAGGTATGCCGGCCACGCCGGCATCCGGGACGCAGGCGCCGGCAGCGTTACTGAAGGCGCGGTCTTCGACGCGCGTACCCTCGCCATGATCCGCGGTTTGAGCAGCGTACTCGGACAGTTCTCCGCGTCGCCCGTCGTTTCGGCGGAGACACCGATCAGCGCGGCCGCGTTTTTGAGGCTCGCGTATTCGCTCGCGCAACGGCGGCAACCGGCGATGTGGGCGCGCACCTTGGCCGCTTCGGCCGGCGGCAGCGCGCCGAGCGCATAGACGGCGACGTCGTCGAGCATGTCGTGCGGCGGTTCCCGGCGCTCGTTCATGCCGTCACCGCATCGTCGAGGACGGCGCGCAGCCGGCGCAGACCCGAACGGATTCGCGTCTTCACCGTGCCGAGCGGCGTTTGGAAGCGCCGCGCAATTTCTTGGTGGGTCACGCCGCCGAAAAATCCGAGTTCGATGGGCTCGCGCTGCTCGGGCGGCAGCGCGGCCAGCGCGCTGCGTACGCGCTCGGCGTCGATGCGCGCGAAGGCAGCGTCCTCCATCGATTCGCTTTCGGGAAAGGCTTCGGGAAGTTCGGCCTCGGCGCGCACGTTACGTCCGCGCACGACGTCGAGCGCGCGATTGCGCGTGACGCGAGCGATCCAAGCGGCAAAATTCCCGCCGTGAAAGAGATTGGGAGCGTTCCACAATTTGAGAAAGACCGTTTGCGTGACGTCTTCGGCGCCAGCGCGGTCGCCGAGCACCCGCAGCGCGATCCCGTAGACGATCCGATGGTACGTATCGTAGAGCGTTTCGAAGGCGTCGGCGTCTTGCCGTCGCACTCGCGCCATCAACGCGTCGGCGTCTTCGGTCACCTCCCTACCCTTCGCTTCGCCCCGGCCCTGCCCTCGGGCGTTCTCTCCGCTAACGCTCGCCGCGGCCCAGCGGATTCGCGCGCTGCGTCTCGCGAAGTTGCGACCGATGGAGGAACTCGTCGCCCGCCTGCGCGCCGCTGCCTCGATCTTCGTCCTCACCGGATCGGGCATTTCGGTCGAGAGCGGTCTTCCGACGTTTCGCGGAGCCGGCGGCCTGTGGCGGAACCGGCGCGTCGAAGAGCTTGCGTCGCCGCAAGGCTTCGAGCGCGATCCGGTGCTGGTGTGGACGTGGTACAACCAGCGGCTTGCGACCCATGCGAGCGCTCAGCCGAACGCCGGGCACACAGCGCTGGCGCGGCTGGAGGATCTTTGCGGCGACTTCACGCTCGCGACCCAGAACGTGGATTCGCTGCATCTGCGTGCCGGCTCGCGCCGGGTTCTAGAACTCCACGGACATCTTCGTGAGGCGCGCTGCTCCGGTTGCGGAACGCGCCGGACGCTCGGCGCGGGCGGCTTGCCGCTCGACGAAATCGATCACGCCTGCGGCGGCCGAATGCGCCCGTGCGTGGTCTGGTTCGGTGAGCCGCTGCCTGCGGACGTATGGTCGCACGCAGAACGAGCCGCGGCTCGCGCCGATGCGATCCTGGTCGTGGGTACGAGTGCGGTCGTGTATCCCGCCGCGGCGCTGGCGACGCGGTACGCCCGCGCCGCGTACGTCGTCGAAATCAATCCCGAGGCGACGCCGGTAAGCGAAGCCGTCGATCTCGCCCTGCGCGAGCCGGCAGCGAGCGCCTTGCCGCGCATCGCCGATGCCCTTTCGGCGTCACGCTGACGCAGCGGGCGAGGGACACGGTCGCGACGCGGCGTAGCGACCTGCATGCTACTTCCGGATTTTCTGCAAAGCGCGATCGCCGGCTTTCCCGGCTACGGCGACGACGTTGCGCGCCAACAGTCCGACGAGTTCGTGCGCTCGTACGCCGGCGAGCGTCTCGCCGATCTGCAGCAGCGTCTGCAGCCGCTCGACACGGCGCTCGGCGATCGCATCGAAGCGCTGCTGTTCCGCTGCGCATTCGTCAATCAAACGGCCTACAAACTCTACGAGGGGAATGACCGATCGACGATTGACGTCGACGCTGTCGTTGCGGCCGACGCTGCCGCCGTGGAGGTGGCCGATCGCGCGTCGTCGATCGACGCCGTGCAACTGGCGCAGTATCTCGACGACGTGACGCGCATGCTGGATGGCCGCGACGCCGCTATGAGCGGCGCCCGATCAACTGCAGGTTGAGAGAGTGGGCGCCGGGCTCGGCGTCGCTTTCTTCTTGAAAAGACCGCTGATGCCGTTGACCACCTCGCCGCCGTAACCGCCGGTCACGTTGTTGGCGGCACTCCCGGCGTAACCGACGACTTCGCCCTTAGCCGCATCCCAACTCGTCGGAACGCCGAAATCGCCGGCAAACTGTCCGATGAGTTGCTGCGTCAGCTGCTGGACCTCGGCTTGGACGATGCCGTTCACGATGTGCGCGAAGAGCGATTGCCCGGCGTTGACGCTAAAGACTTTGCCGCTCTTGGTCGTCACCTGAACCGGCATTTGCGGATCGCAAAGTTCGTAGACGTTGACGCGGATCGAGCCGTCGCCGGCGTATTCGATGTCGCCTTGCGTGCCGCGCACGCCGACGCTCGCGGTCGGCGTCGCAAATGTGTAGTTCGCTTTGGCGCCTTGCGGATGGCGCACGGCGAAGCGAACTTTTCCTTGGTAGACGACGAACTTCGCGGTCGCGATTTGTGCTTGGTTAAAAAACGCGAGCTGCACCTTCGTATCGGAGCCGACGAGTACGCGAGAACTATCCGGCAACGATACCTGCGCGAGCGATCCGCCGCCGGTGATGGCGAAGTCGCGATCGGCGAGACCGATCGTGGCGTTGACGCCGAGCGTCACCGGTTTGCCGTTAGGCACCTGATAGGAGACGTCGCCCTTTTGGCTTTGCAACTGCTTGTCGTCGCCGGCCACCGACGGCGCGCCCGACGCAACGACGAGCGCCGCAAGACCGGCAATCGCGAGGGCACGACGCAGATTCATCGCACAACGATTAAGCGATCGGCCGCCGCAGCCCTGGCGGGAAGCCCATTCCGGTGCGACTAACGCGCACGACGGTGAAGCTTCTGAGCGGAGCGTGCATCGTCGCGGCGGCGCTGGCGCCGGCAGCGGCCGGGGCGCAGATGCTGCCCTTGCACCTGGTGCCTCGGCCCGCCGAAGTGACGCGTCTGGATTGCCGGGTGCCGGCGAACGCGCTGACCAGCGTCGCTTCGGGATTCGACCCGGCGGCGCGCCAGGAAATCGACGAGCGCTGGAGAGCGCTGCGCATCGGCTCGCTCCGCACCGGCGCGCGGCCCGCGATCGCCGTGCGCCGCGATGCGTCGCTCGGCACGCAGGCCTACCGGCTGACGGTCCGCGACGGCCGCGCGACGATCGAGGCCGGCGACGGCGACGGCGCCTTCTACGGCGCGATGACGCTCGCGCAACTGCCGGTGCGCTCGGGCGGCGCGTGGGCGGTGCCGTGCGTGGCGATCGCCGACCGCCCGGCGCTGCGCTGGCGAATCCTTTCCGACGACGTTTCGCGCGGGCCGCTGCCGACGATGCGCTACTTCGAGGAACGCATCCGCACGATTGCCGCCTTCAAGATGAACGGCTACTCGCCGTACATGGAGCACGTTTTCGTCAGCCCGACCGATCCGTTGCCGGCGCCGCTCGACGGCATCACTCCGGCCCAACTCGCGGCATTGGCGGCGTATGCAGCGCGATTTCACGTGACGCTCGTTCCGCAACAGCAAACCTTCGCGCACATGCACGGCGTGCTGCGCGTGGAGACCTATGCGGACGCCGCGGCGCTGCCGCACGGATTTCTCCTCTCGCCCGATTCCGCAACCTCGTCGGAGTATCTCAGCCGAATTCTGACGCAGGAACTGCAAGCGGTTCCCCGGCCGCCGTTCTTTCACATCGGCTCCGACGAAACGGCGACGCTGGGACTCGGACGCTCGAGCGCCTACGTGAAGCAACGCGGTCTCTCGCAAGCATTTGCCGATCACGTCGCCGCGATGAACCGCGCGATCGCGCCGTCCGGCGCGCGCATCATGCTGTGGGACGACGCGGTCGAAAAGGACCCCGGCATCATGAAGCTGCTGCCTCCCGCAGCGGTGCTGGTGAACTACCACTACGAGCCGCAGGCGCCGTTTGCCGCCGATATCGCGCGCATCGCCGGCGGCGGCTTCGCACAGATGGTCGCTCCCGGCGCGAGCAACTGGGACGAAATCTTTCCGGCGATCGACGTGGCGATTGCCAACGAGCGCGGGTTTATCGCTGCCGGTAAAAACGCGCGCGTCCTCGGCAGTTTTCAAACCGTCTGGCACGACGACGGCGAAACGCTCTACGAGGCGACGTGGTATCCCGTGCTGTTTGCGGCGGCGGCGTCGTGGCAGAGCGGCGACGCGCAGCCGGCGCAGTTTGCGGCCGATTTCCCGAGCGCGTTCTTCGGTGACGACGACGCGCGCTACGCGCACGACGTCGCGACGCTCGGCGCGATTCTCCGCGCGCTCGAGGCAGCGCCGTACGATCGTACCGACGCGCTTTTTTGGACGGGACCGTTCGACGCCGCAGCCGGCGCGCGCATGGCGCGGATCGATCTGCGCGCCGTGCGGCTCGATGCCGAGGGAGTCGAGGGCGATTTGTATTTCGCGCGTCCCCCGCTGCATGCCGATGCCGCGCGCGTGATGTTTCTCGCCGCGCGGCGGTACGACGCGCTGGCACGCAAATTCCAAATCGGCGCCGAAGTGCGCGCGATGTATGCCGACGCGCAGACGCATGCCGGCGACGCCTCCGGCGCGACCACGCTGCGCGATCTCTTTTGGTGCCGCTACTGGATGTGGGAATTGCGCGATGCCTATGAGGATCTGGCGCCGCTCTATGCGGCCGCATGGCGCTACGAGAGCCGTGAGGGACATTTGGCCTCCAACCTCGAGCGGTATCATCTCGCCGCGCAACGCGCCATTACCGATGCCGACGCATTTTATCGCGCAACCTACGACGGATTCGTCCGCTCGAAAACGCTGCCGCCGTTCGACTCCGTGATCGCGCCGTGAGCGCCGTCGTCATTCTCGTCATTTTCGCCGTCTTCGCGGCGTTGATGTACGCGCGCCGGCTGCCGGCAATTCTCGCGGTGCCGCTGATGGCCGTTGCGATGGCGCTCGCCGCGGGCGTCGGCTTGGGACGAATCGGCACGATCGTCACGGGCGGCGCCGTTGCGCTCGCGCCGGTCTACGTGGCGGTCGTTTTCGGCGCATTGCTCGGACGCGTGACGCTCGACACCGGCATCGCGCGCGCGATCGTCAACCTGGCGGCGGAATACGGCGGGGAGCGGCCGTTCGCACTCGCGCTGGCGATGTGCGCGGTCGTGGCGCTGCTGTTCGTCTCGCTGCAGGGCCTCGGGGCGATTATCATGGTCGGCTCGATCGTACTTCCGATCATGATGACGACCGGCGTACCGAGAACGATCGCCGCGACGCTCTTTCTCATGGCGTTTGCGCTCGGCTTTATTTTCAACATCGCGAACTGGACGTTCTATACGAAGTTCTTCGGCGTGACGCCGGAACATCTCGTACGCTACGCGATCGTGCTCGCAATCGTCGACGCCGTCGCACTCGTCGTCTACGCCGCCGTCGCGTTCCGGCGCGAACGCGGATATGCGACGTGGGCGGTGCGCGCGACGGGCGACGACGGCGAAACGCGGGGCGTGCCGGCCGTCGCGATGCTGGCGCCGGTGCTTCCCATCGTCTTGTACTACGCGTTGCATCTCGAAGCCGCGCCCGCGTTCTTGCTGTCGGCGATCTTCGCCGTGCTGGTGACGCGCCCGCGCGACGCGGTGCAGACGCTGATTGCGGCGGCGGTGCGCGGGGTCGAAGACGTGGCGCCCGCCGTGCTGCTCTTCATGGGCATCGGCATGCTGCTCGTTGCAACGCAGCAGCCGCAGTTCGCCGCCGCGCTGGCGCCGCTCGCACACGGCGGCTGGGTGCGCAATCCGATTGCCTACGTCGCCGTCTTCGGATTGGCGAGCCCGCTGGTGCTCTATCGCGGGCCGCTCAATCCGTTCGGCGTCGGCATCGCGATCTTTACGGTGCTGCTTGCGTCGAACGCGGTGCCGCCCGTCATACTCGTCGCAGCGTCATGGCGGTCGTCCAAGTGCAGAACGTCTGCGACCCGACCAATACGGCCAACGTTTGGGTGGCGAACTTCACCGGCGTGCCGATCGACGCAATCACCAAGCGGACGCTGCCGTTTCAAGCCGCGGTGGCGACCGTGGCGACCCTCGCCGTCGCGTTCGCGTCGCCGTCACTCTTCGGGTTGCACGCGTTTGCCGCAACGATGCCGCAAGCGCGCGCCGACGTCGCGGCGCCGGCCGCAGCGGCCGGATTCTACGCGTCCGCCGCGGCGCGCGGACGCATCGCCGTGACGCACGACGCGACGGCACTCTCGGCGCGCGGCGGCCGAAGCCGTCGCCGGCGCGCTCGACGGCGCGCAATGGCGCGCGTTCATGACGGGCGACGATCCGAACGCAACCGATTGCGCGAACAAAGACTACGCTGCGTCGCTCCACGTGACGACCTCGTCGTTTTCGCTGGTCGAGGGGACGGATTTCGACGTCGGGTTGCGGCTCGAAGATTGCGGCGGCTGGGTCGTCGACGAATGGCACGACCATCGCGTCGTTCGCGCAGGCGCCCACGGAGTCCGACGCGCGCGCGCTCGCGCTCGAAGGCGTCGCGCGGTTGCGCGCCTGGGCCACGGCGCAGCCGGTACGCAGCGCGAATCTCTGTTGCGTCCGGCGTCGCAGCCGCGCCGCGCGATCCGCCCACCTACTTCTTACGCACTCTTCAAAACCGTCGACGGACGAATGCGCGCCTACGTACGCGCCGGCGGACCGGCCTACGCGGCCGGCTTACGTACCGGTGACGTCGTCGACAAGCTCGACGGGAAATACTGGTGGGAGTACGGCACCTATCAAACGCAGCAGCGCGCCTACGACGGCAAACCGCACTCGTTCGAAATCGAACGCGGCGGCAAGACGCTCGACGTGCAGTTGGGAGCACCCTTCGTGGCGGCAACCTGCGTCGTGACCCTCGATCGATCCGCAGCTCGTCGCATCCTGCGAGCGCGACGAGCAGCGCGCCCTTGCCGAACTCAAGCGGCTCGATCGCCATACCGTCGGTCTCCGCCGATCCGGAACGACGTCGGTGACGTTCGCGCGCTGTTGCGACCGGTTGTCGAACGCATGCGCGACGTCGGGCTCGACGCGCGCAAGTGCTCGAGACCGGCGGCAATCCGCTCGCATACGGCGAGTGGCTCGGCGCACCCGGGAAGCCGACGGTGCTCGTCTACGGCCACTACGACGTGCAGCCGGTCGATCCGCTCGAGCTGTGGCAGATCGCCGCCGTTCGAAGCGACGCGTGCGCGACGGAAAGATCTTCGGCCGCGGCACGGTCGACGACAAGGGCCAAGTGCTGATGCATCTCGCCGCCGATCGAAGCGCACATGCGCGCGCGCGGAGCGCTTGCCGATCAACGTGAAGGTCGTGGTCGAAGGCGAGGAAGAGATCGGCTCGCCGAACTTCGATGCGGCCGTCGAGCGCTATCGCGAGCGAATTTCGCGGCCGATCGTCGCGGTCATTTCCGACACGGCCGTCTATGCCGAAGACGTGCCGTCGCTCACGACGTCGCTGCGCGGCCTGGTGCATTGGGAAATTACGGTCGCACGGTCCGGCGCGACGACGCTTCACTCGGGGTACTTCGGCGGCGTCGTGCGCAATCCGATCGAGGCGCTTGCGGCGATTCGTTACATCGCTCAAAGACGACGACGGACGGGTCACCGTGCCGGGATTCTACGACGGCGTCCGCGAGCTCGAGGCCGAGCGCACCGCCGAACTTGCGGCGCTCGCGTACGACGAAGCGCGCGAAGCGGCGAAGCTCGGCGTGCCGCGAACTCGCCGGCGAACGCGGTCGTCTCGCGCTCGAGCGGATGTGGTTTCGCCCGACGCTCGAATGCAACGGAATCTGGGGTGGCTACAGCGGGCCCGGAAGTAAGACGATCGTGCCGTCGTTTGCGAAGGCGAAGCTCTCGGCGCGGCTCGTCGGCGAGCAAGATCCGCAGCACGTGCGGCGCATCGTGACGGAGTTCGTCGAACGCAACGCGCCGCCGGCGTGCGCGTGCGCGTGACCGAGCGGGGGTGCGTGCGGCCGATCGTCGTCGAGCGCGACCATCCGGCGGTTGCCGCCGCGGCGCGCGCGATGGAAGCGGGGTTCGGCAAGCGCGCCGGTCTTCATCGGCACGGGCGGATCGATCGGTCCGGTCGCGACGTTCGACCGCGTGCTTGCGTCTCCCGCAGGTGCTGATCGGGCTCGGACTTCCCGACGATCAACATCCACGCGCCCAACGAAAAGTTCTAGCCTCGGGCAGTTCTTCGGCGGCATCAAGACGATCGCGGCGTTCTACGACGAACTGGCGAAGACGCTTCCCGCTGCCGATGGCTGAGCGGACTTCGTTCGACCGAACGGTTCAGCGACCGTGCCGCAGCCTATGCCGCGTCATCGTCCGTCGTATCCGGCCGGAGGCGATCGATGCCGTGTTCGACGGGCTGGGCGATCCGAGCGGCGCTGGTCGTCGCCGACGTCGGCGCCGGCACCGGAATTTCGTGCGCGGCTCTTCGCGGATCGCGGCGCAACGGTGTTCGCAATCGAGCCGAACGCCGAAATGCGCCAAGCCGCCGCACCGCACCCGCGCGTGACGTGGCACGACGGCACCGCCGAGCGACCGGTCTGGCGCGGCAAGAGCGTCGACGTCGTGGTCGCGTGCCAAGCCTTCCACTGGTTCGCAACGCCTGAAGCGATGCGGGAGCTCGCGCGGATCGCCCGGCGGCGCATCGCCGTCGTACAATACGAACGCGACGAACGCGATCCGTTTACGAACGCGTACGGCGAGATCGTGCGCCGTACGCAACCGACGATACCGAAACGTTGCGCGCGGCGGCCATTGGGGCGTTCGAGCGAACGCACCCGGAGCGCGTGTGGCGATGCGAGTTTCCGGCGCGGCAGAGCTTGACGATCGACGGCGTGCTCGGGCGCGCCGCGTCCTCGTCGTACGTTCCCCACGACGGACCGGCGCACCAAGCGTTGGAACGGGATTTGCGCGACGCGTACGCGCGTCACGAACGCGACGGCGCCGTCGCGTTGGCGATGGTGACCTACGTTCTCGGGGCAGATCTCGACGCGGGCACGGAACGGCAGTGAGCGGACTGCGCATCGGCATCGACGTCGGCGGCACGTTCACCGACGTCGTTGCGATCGATGCCGGCACGCGCGCGCTTAAGGCGCCGTCAAGGTTCCGACGACGCACGCCGCGGCCGACGGCGTCGCCGCCGGGATCGTCGCCGGTATCGAACGGTTGTTCGCAGAGCGCCGGCCTCGCAAGCGAAGACGTCGCGTTCATCGCGCACTCGACGACGCAAGCCACCAACGCGCTGCTCGAAGGCGACGTCGCGCGCGTCGGCGTGATCGGGCTGCTGCGCCGCAACGGCTGGCTCGCGCGGCGCCACATGCGGTTCGGTGACGTGACGCTGGCGCCGGGTTCGAAACTCGACGCCTCGTTTCGCTTCGCCGCGGCCGGCGACGAGAACGCCGATTCGCAGCGCGGTCGACGCCGCCATCGCAGACGGCGTCGCGCGCGATCGCCGCGAGCGAAGCGTTCGGCGTCGATCGTCCGCGCGCGGAGTCGTTGCCGCCGAGTATGCCCGCGAGTCGCGGCGTCGACGCGACGAGCGGCCACGACGTCAGCTCGACGTACGGCTTGCGCGCGCGCACGCGAACGGCCGCGCTCAACGCGGCGATGCTTCCGGCGATGGTGCGTACGGCGCGCATGACGCTGGACGCGGTCGAACGCACCGCGATCCCCGCTCCGTTGATGATCATGCGCAGCGACGGCGGCGTGATGGACGTTCGCGAGATCGAGCGGCGGCCGATTCTGACGCTGCTGTCCGGGCCGGCGGCCGGTGTCGCCGGTGCGCTGCTGTACGAGAATGTCAGCGACGGCATCTTCGTCGAAGTCGGCGGAACGAGTTCGGATTGCTCGGCGATTCGCGCCGGACGGCCGCAGATGCGGCCGGCGCGCATCGGCGGACATCGCACGATGCTGCACACGCTCGACGTCCGCACGATCGGCATCGCCGGCGGAAGCATGGTGCGCCTCGGCAACGGGGGCATTGCCGACGTCGGACCGCGCAGCGCGCACATCGCCGGATGCGCGTACGCCTGCTTCACCGATGAAGCGACGATCGCGAACGCACGCCTCGAAACGATCGCGCCGACGCCGCACGATCCCGCCGATTACGTCGCGTTCGTCGCCGGCGACGGCACGCGCATCGCGTTGACGACGACGTGCGCGGCCAACGCGCTCGGCAATCGTGCCCGAACGGCGCCTTCGCGCGCGGCAACGGTGCGAGCGCGCTGCGCGCCTTCCGAATGCTCGCGCGAACGAAACGGCGGCGATGCGGCAGTCGCTGGCCCGCGCGGTGCTCGAGATTGCAGCCGCGCAAACTTCGCGCGATCATCGACGAACTCATCGCCGACTACGACCTCGAGCGAAGGGCACGTCGTCGTCGTCGGCGGAGGCGGCGGCGCGGGTGCGCTCGTCCCGTTCACCGCGGAGAGCATGCGCGTGCCGTATCGCATCGCGCGCGACGCGGAAGTGATCTCGCCGGTCGGCGTGGCTCTGGCGCTCGTGCGCGACGTCGTCGAGCGCACGATCGCGTCGCCGACGCCCAGCGACATCGCGCGCATGCGGCGCGAGGCGACGGATCGCGTCGTCGCAGCGGGCGCCGCGATCGACCGCGTCGAGGTGACGGTCGAAATCGATCCGCGGCGCAATCGGGTACGCGCCACTGCATCCGGGGCGACCGCGCTCGCCGACGCCGTCGATGCGACGCCGTGCGACGAGACCGCCCGCCGCCGGGCGGCGGCGCACTCGCTGCAGTGCGAGCCCGCGGAGTTGGAGCGCGTCGAACTGACGGCGCCGTTGGCCGCCTACCTGCGCCGGCTGCGAATTCGCCGTTCGTTCGGTCGAGAGCGCGAGATCGCCGATCTGCGCATCGTCGACGAGCGGGGGGTCGTGCGGTTGGCATTGCGCGACGCCGCAATTCTCGCCACATCGGCCGGCGATGCGGAAAGCGCCGTGCGCGGCGCGGTCGAGCGCGCGACGCGTTTCGGCGACGTCGGGCGGGCGCTCCCGGCGCTGCACCTCGTCCGGCGGGCGCGCATCGCCACGTTCGACGGATTCGCCGACGCGGAGCAAGCCATCGCGTTGGCGGCGCAAGAACTCGAGGGCTGCGACCCGGACGAGCGGGTCGCGATTCTAACGACCGCCGCGACGGCAGCGTAACCATCGAACGCGGCCCTGTTTAGCCGGTGTGAGACTGCGGTATCAGCGAAATAACGCTGTCTCGCACAAGGGGGATTCCTCAAGATATGGCGGCACGCAAAACGTCCTCGGGGCGCAAGAAATCTTCCGGACGCAAGAAATCGGCCGGGCGGAAAACGACCGCTCGTACCTCGTCGTCCTCGCGGAAGAAGACCGGCGGCCGGAAGAAGTCGTCGAACGGCCGTAAGAATACGTCGAACGGCCGCAAGAAGTCGTCGAACGGCCGCAAGAAGTCGTCGAACGGACGTAAGAAATCGACGCGGAAGTATTCGCGCAAATCCGGCCGCAAGGTCGAGCGGGCGATGCACGAAATGAAAGAGGGAAAATTGAAATCGGGTCGCTCCGGCAAAAAGGTCAAGAGCCGGAAGCAGGCGATAGCGATCGGCCTGAGCGAGGCCCGTCGTGAGGGCGATAAAGTTCCGGACAAGAAGGGGTAGCAAGAGGTAAGGGGCCGGTCGATCCGGCCCCTTACGTTTACGTTATCGCCGAGCCGGCGAGGCCTGTAAGCGCTCTTTTTCAGCGGCCATCTCTTGGCCGCACTCTTCGAGTTCGTCGCGGCTCATGAACTTGCGCGCGAGTTTGAAGATCGTCGACTCCTCTTCCTTGACGTGGTGTTTCACCGACTCGCCGAGCACTTGCAGCTCGGCCTTGAACTTTTCGTCGGGGCCTTTCTCGGATTTGAGCAGCGCCAGCAAGTGTTTGATGACGTCGTGCTCGGTGTAGGCTTCGAAGACGTCGGTCAACTGTTCGTCGTCCTCGCTACGGTCGCGCAACTCCGGATAGAACAGATCTTCTTCGATCTTCGCGTGCACGGTGAGGGCGTCGGCCATCGAGCGGGCCAGTTCGCGCAGCCGCTCGTCGCCGGGCTCGCAATCGGGAATTTCGTCGATCATCGCGCCGACCGTTTCGTGGTCGCGGTGCAGTAAGGAGAGCACGTCGGTGGGTTGCGATCCGCGCTTCGACGCCTGACGCGCGGGCGCTTTGCGCGCGGGTGCTTTCTTTCGGGCCGCCGTCGTCGCGGTTCGGGTCTTGCCGTTTCGGGAGCGAGTGGGCATGGTGCGGTGGTTACCTCCTAGTGGTGTTTCTTGTCGAAAGCTTTGATGCCGTCGTGAACGGCGTGGATCGCTTGCTTGCGCGATTTCGTACCCTCGAACTCGATCTTGTTACCCTCGGACTCGGAGTACTCAACGAGATAGCGGCAGATACTCTTGACGGTGTCGGCCGGCACGTCGTCGATGTCTTTGAAGCCGTCGGTAAATTGCGTCAACCCGTCCTGGCGCATCGGTCGCGCGATGATGCGATCGTTTTCGACGCCGTTCTTTTTAAGGTTGACGATGCCGAGCACGCGGGCTTGGACGAGACAGCCGGTGAAGGTCGGCTCCGAACCCAGGAAGAGCACGTCGAGCGGGTCGCCGTCGTCGGCGAGCGTTCGTGGAATAAAGCCGTAGTCGTAGGGCCACAGCAGGCCGTCGGGCAGCAGCAGTTTCTGCTGAAAAAGTCCGAACTCGGAGACGAACGCGTACTTCTGGCGCTGGTTTCTCGGCGTCTCGACGATCGCGTTTACGACGTCCTTTTCGTCATCGTGGAACGCGGGGATATTGTCGAAGTGCGTAGGATTGATGCGTTGCTTCACTGCCGTGCACGGTACCCGGGCGCCAGCCCCGGTAAACGTTCGAACGGGCGACGTTTTGCTCTTCGGAAGCACGGGTAAGCCGAGGGTCGTGAGCGCTCGCGATAACCGCGCTTCGCAACGCAAAGGCGTAGCGGCGCGGCTCTTCGGTTTCTTCAAGGTACTCGGGCCCGGCCTCATCACCGGGGCAGCCGACGACGACCCGTCGGGAATCTCCACCTATTCGGTGGCGGGCGCGTCGACGGGCTTTTCGCTGCTCTGGCTGACGCTGATTTCGACGCCGATGATGGCGGTGATTCAGGGAATGTGCGCCCGGATCGCAATGGTGTCGGGGGTCGGCCTGGCCGCCGTCATGCGCAAGCGGTTACCGCTTGCGGTCGCCTACGCTCTCGCGATCGTCGTCGTCGCCGCGAACACGTTCAACGTCGGCGCCGACTTGGGCGGCATGTCGGCGGCACTGGCGATGGTGACGCCGATCCCGGCCGGTGCCGCGGTCTTCATCTTCGGGATCTTACTGATCGCCGCGCAACTCTGGCTCTCGTATGCGACGATCGCCCGCATCTTCAAATGGCTGACGCTAACGCTGTTCGCCTACGTCGTGACGGCGTTCGTCGTCCGGCCGCCCTGGGGCGAGGTGTTGAAGCACTTCGCCGTTCCCCACATCACTTTGAACGGCGCCACGCTCGCGACGATGGTCGGCGTCCTCGGAACGACCATCACGCCCTACCTCTTCTTTTGGCAAGCGTCGCTGATGGTCGAAGAAGAGAAGACCGAAGGAAAAACGTCGGTGGCGCAGCGCCGGGGAACCGACGAACCGGCGGTGCGCGCAATGCACGCCGACGTCAACGCCGGCATGATTTTCTCGAACGTCGTCGCCTTTTTCATCATCGTCACGACGGCGGCGACGCTCGGGATGCACGGCAGGCACGACATCGCGACGGCGCAACAGGCGGCCGAGGCGCTGCGCCCGCTGGCCGGCAAGTTTGCGGCGCTGCTTTTTACCCTCGGCATGATCGGGACCGGCGTGTTGGCCGTGCCCGTGCTTGCGGGATCGTCGGCGTACGTCGTCGCCCAGACGTTCAAACTCCGCGAGGGGTTGAACGAGAAGCCGCAGCGCGCGCCCGAGTTTTATGGCGTCATTGTGGCGGGCATTCTCATCGGCATCGCGATGAATCTCGTCCACATCGACGCGATCAAGGCGCTGTTTTGGTCGGCCGTGCTCAATGGCGTGGCGGCCGTGCCCATCATTGCGGTGATCGTCCTGCTCGCGTCGGATGCAAACGTCATGGGCGAATGGCGCAGTTCGCCGTTGGCCCGGGTCTGGGGCTGGGCGACGGTCGCTTTGATGGGTGTCGCGACGCTGGCGATGTTCTACTTTTCGGCAAAGGGAACGTGACTGATTCGACCGTTCGCCGTGTGGGTAAAGAAGCGCCAACTCGTTCCGTTGGTTTAAATGGAGGCATCCAACATGGTAGGCATTCTCTGGGCGATCATCGTGATCTGCTTCGTTCTGTGGCTCCTCGGTTTTCTGGCGTTCCACATCGGTGGCGGCCTGATCCACATCCTTTTGGTGGTCGCGCTCGTGCTGTTGGTGGTCAACCTTCTCACGGGCCGAGGCGCGCGCATCTAGGAAATCGCTAGAGACACGACACGAGTCTATTTCCCCCGTGCGGCTTCCCGCTCTTCACGATTCGGAGCGCCGCAGAGAAGTGAGTGAATGACGACCGCTAAGCCCGCTCCTACGAGCGGGCCGGCGGCATAGATCCACACGAGTCCGAACTGTCCGCAGAGAATCTGCGGAGCGATCGATCGTGCGGGATTCATCGATGCGCCGCTGATCGGCCCGGCAAAGAAGCCGCATGCCGCGACCGCAAAACCGACGGCCAGCGCGGCCTCTTTTCCGACGATCGCCTTCTCTTTGGCGGTCGCGAGAATCACGAGCATCACGATTGCGGTGAGCACGACCTCGCAGACCACGGCAACGAGCGGCGGCACCGTCGGGCCGGGGTGGCTCGCCCCGAACGCAATCGCCGATCCAAAGTAGGCGCCCAGCAGTCCCGCGGCTGCGAAGCTTCCGGCAAACTGCGCGGACCAATAGAGCGGCAGCATGCGCGCCGAGAAGACGCCCCGCAGCGTAAAGCCGAGCGTAATCGCCGGATCGACGTGCGCGCCCGAGATTTCGGAAAACGCATAGATGACGACCGCCGTCGCGAAACCGCGCGCCAACCAGCGGGAGACGTAGTCGACCTGATGCGTCGTGTAGTACAGCACGTCGACGCTCATGGCGGCGAGCGTCACGACGAACGTCCCGAGGAACTCCGCCCCGATCTTTCGAGCAGCGGACGGCTGGTCGCCGTTCTCTCGATTCTTGGGCAACGCTCCTAGGCCACTAGTTGACCGGCGGCTGCCGCACCGCCAGGCGTTCCGTTTCTTCGAGTGCGACGGTGCTCTTATGCCGGCCGTACGAGTAGTAGAAGATGAGGCCGACGACCATCCAGATCAAGAACCAGAGCCACACGATCGGGAAGAAGCCCCAGACCAGTGGATTGCCGACCCGCAGATAGTAGATCAACCCGAGCGCCGTAACTGCCGACAGCACCGGGATCACGTACGGACCCAGCGGCAACTTGAACCTGCCGACCGTTTCCGGATGCCGCACGCGCAGAATCGGGACGGCGATGGATACGAGAATGAAGGCGGCGAGGGTGCCCATGTTCGTGAGCGAGCCCACGATGTTGATCGGCGTGAAAGCCGCAATCAAGGCGATGCAGACGCCGAAGAAGGCGGTCGAGAAAATCGGCGTTCTCCACGTCTTGTGCACGCGCGTGAACGAGGGCGGAATCAGGCCGTCGCGCGACATCGCGAAGAAGACGCGGCTCTGACCGAACATCATCACGAGCAAGACCGTCGTAAGACCGGCAATCGCGCCGAGAGAGATGATGACGCCGGCCCAACTCAGCCCCACGTAGTTCATCGCAAAGGCGACCGGAAACGCGACGTTGAGTTTGTAGAACGGGACCATGCCGTTGAGGATCGCGACGACGATGATGTAGAGGACCGTGCAGACCAGCAGGCTCGCGATGATGCCGAACGGCAAATCGCGGCCGGGGTTGCGCGCCTCTTCTGCGGTGGTCGAGACCGCATCGAAGCCGATGTACGCAAAGAAGATGAACGCGGCTCCGCCGAGCATGCCTTGCCAGCCGAAGGGGAAGTAGCCGCCGAACCCAGCCGGACCGCCTGCCGGCAAGTGATAGTTCGCCCCGTCGATGTGACCTATGCCGACGATGATGAAGAACAGCACGATCGCGAGTTTGATCGTGACGATGATCCCGTTGACCGCTCCCGACTCGCGCGTTCCGCGGCAGAGCAGCAACGTGATCAAGATGATGATGCCGGCAGCGGGAAGATTCGCGTAGCCGGAGACTCCGGCTTGACCGGCGAGTCCCCAGTGCGGACCGTTCGCCCATTCCGGCGGAATGCTGAGCCATCCGAATCCGGTCGCAAGCGACGCTTGATGCAGGATGTTCACGAAATACCCGGACCAGCCGATGCTGACGGTTGCGGCGCCGAGCGCGTACTCCAGCACCAAATCCCAGCCGATGATCCACGCCAAGAACTCGCCGAGCGTCGCGTAGGTGTAGGTGTAGGCGCTGCCGGAGATCGGAATTTTGCTGGAAACTTCCGCATAGCAGAGCGCCGCCAATGCGCTGACCAGTCCCGCGACGACGAACGAAAGCGTGATGGACGGCCCGGCACGCGTCGCCGACGCTACACCGGTCAAGACGAAAATACCGGTGCCGATAATCGCGCCGATGCCCATCGCCGTCAGCGCCCAGGGGCCGAGCGAGCGCCTCAGCGCGTGTTCGGATTTCTCGTCGCTACCCTCGGCCAAAATGCGCGAGAGCGGTTTGACTCGTTGGAACAGCAGCATCGCTCCGGAATACACCCTTCGCGTCCGACTCCCTGGTCGGTCGTCCCAGGCGGGGGCCTGCGTCCGGCGAATTCGCTGACGCGATGAGCGAGTACGACGTAATGGTCGCCGGCGGCGGCAACGCCGGCTGCGCGGCTGCAATCGCGGCCGCTCGCCACGGCGCGCGCACGCTGCTCGTCGAGCGCTACGGGTTTCTCGGGGGCACGGCGACGGCTTCGATGGTCGGACCGTGGATGACGTTTCACTCCGGTGAGGATCGCATCGTCGGCGGCATCGCCCAAGAGATCGTGGAGCGGCTGATGCGTTCGGGCGCGTCTCCCGGACATCTGCGCGATTCGTCCGACTACGTCGCGACGATCACGCCGTTCGATCCCGAGGCGCACAAAGCGCTGCTGTTCGAAATGATGCGCGAGGCCGGCGTCGCGTTGCTGCTGCACGCCTACGCGCTCGATGCGCAGGTCGAAGACGATACGGTGCGCGGCGCCTCCTTCGCGACGGTCGGCGGCGTGCGGCCGTATCGCGCGACGGTCACGATCGACGCGACCGCCGATGCTTTCGTTGCGGCTTCGGCCGGCGTGCCGACGCAGCAGGGCGACGAGCGCGGACGCGTGCAGCCCGCCAGTTTGATGTTTCGCTTGAGCCACGTGAATCTCGACGCACTCGCCGGCTACGTGCGCGCGCATCCCGATCAAATGCGCACGTCGCTGCCGCCGGAAGAACGAACGGCATCCGCATTGACGGCGGTGGCGGGGTTGCGCGATCTGTGGGAGGGCGCGCGCCGCGACGGCATCGTGAACGTGCCGCGCGAACTCGTGTCGTTTTTTATTTCGCCGTACCCTGACGAAGTCACCGTCAACATGACGCGCGTCGTCGAGATCGATCCGCTCGATCCCGACGATCTCACGCGCGCCGAAGTCGAGGCCCGGCTGCAGGTGATGCAGTTGCTCGAGTTCTTTCGCCGCCGCGTTCCGGGATTCGAGCACGCGCGGTTGGCGGCGACCGGAACGCAAATCGGCATTCGCGAGTCGCGGCGCATCGTCGGCCGCTACACGCTGACCGCGGCGGACGTGCTCGAGGCGCGGCATTTCGACGATGCGGTCGCGCGCAGCGCGTACCCGATCGACATTCACAATCCGTCCGGTTCGGGCACGACGACGAAACGATTGGCCCCCGGCAGCGCGTACGAGATTCCGTACCGCTGTTTGCTGCCGGTCAACCGCGAGCAGTTGCTCGTTGCCGGACGCTGCATCTCGACGACGCACGAAGCGCTGGCGTCGACACGATTGACGCCGACCGTGATGACGCTGGGTCAGGCTGCCGGAACCGCGGCGGCGCTGGCCTGCGAACGGCACGTCCGCGCCGGCGACGTGGATGCGAGCGAACTGCGCGCGCGGCTCGTCGCCGACGGCGTTGACTTACGGCGCGAGGCGACGCGATGAACGCCGCGTTGCGGCTGGCGCGCGCGTACGGCGTCGCGGTCTCGTTCGCCGATTTAGGCGATTGGGGTACGGCCGAGCTTCGCTCCGAGTACGACCCGCGCGGGCCGTCCATCCGCATCAACCAACGCGTCGCGGGCCGGTTATCGGGAACGGCATTGCGTGAGTTCGTCGCGCTCGCGGTCGCGCACGAACTCTACCATCATCGCGAGTACATCGGAGAGATTCTCACGGTTGCAGATCCGGCGCGGCGCGAAGACGAAGCCGGGCGCTACGCTGCGCACCTGTTGCGAGCGTCGCGATGAGCGCGTACGTCGCCGGAATCGACGGCGGTCAGACTTCGACCGAAGCCGTCATCGGAGACGAGCACGGACGCATCGTCGGACGCGGCAGCGCCGGTCCGGCCGACGAGTTGGGCGTGGGGCCGGAGTCGAACCGGTTGCGCGACGCGCTCTCGGCCGCGCTGGACGCAGCGCGCCGCGATGCGGGGTTGCCCGAAGCGACGCGCTATCGTGCAATCGTCGCCGGCGTTAGCGGATACGCGGGAGAGGTTCGCGGCAACGCGCCCGCATTGCCGGCCGAGCGCCTCACGCTGTTGCACGATGCACCCGTCGCGCATGCCGGCGCGCTCGCCGGCGAACCCGGAATCGTCGTCATCGCGGGCACCGGTTCGTTCGTCTACGGGTCGGCGCCCGGCGTTACGTGGAGCGCGGGCGGCTGGGGCTACCTCTTCGGCGACGAGGGCAGTGCGTTCTGGACGGCACGTGAAGCGCTGTCCGAACTCATGCGCCGGGAAGACGAGGGCTTGCGAGCCGATCGGGAAGCGCTCGCCGCCTGCGACTTCTTCGGCCTTCCTTCTTTACGCGAGGTGGCGCGCGCGGCATATGCGGGCGAGATCGGTCGCCCGGAGATAGCGGCGTTCGCACCGGTTGCGATGCGATGGGAGCGGTTCGCAGCCATTGGGATGCGCGGCGCGGAGCGCCTCGCGACGCTCGTTGCGGCCGCGGCTGAGGCTGGGGTGCCAGCAACGGTCGCCTGCATCGGAGGCATGTTCGGCGACGACGGATTCGCGCGCCGTTTTACCGAGCGTGTCGTTGAAGCGATTCCGAGCGCGCGTGTCGTCCCGCCGCGCTACGATCCGAGCGCCGGCGCGTTGCTGATCGCCTATCGCGAGGCCGGCCTCGGGCCGTTCGATGCGATCGCGGTACGCTCGTGAGCGTGCTCGACGCCTTACGCGGCGGCTTGATCGTGTCGGTGCAAGCCTGGAAGGGTTCGGCACTCGACGATCCACTCGTCATCGCGGCGCTCGCGCGCGCCGCGCAGGACGGCGGCGCCGTCGCGGTTCGCGTCGCCGGAGAGGCGCATCTGCGCGCGGTCCGCAAGCGGGTCGAAATTCCGATCGTCGGCCTTATCAAGCGCGAATATCCGGGCTTCGAGCCGTACATCACGCCGGCGTGCGAAGAAGTCGCCGCGATCGTCGCAGCCGGCGCCGAGATCGTGGCGTTCGATGCGACCGCGCGGCCGCGACCGGCGGGTGCGACCATTGCCGCAATCGTCGACGCGATCGCCGCGGCAGGGTGCGTGCCGATGGCCGATTGCGCGACGGCCGCCGACGCGCGACGCGCCGCCGCACTCGGATCGCCGATTGTCGCGACGACGCTGTGCGGCTACACACCGGAAACGGCCGGTCAGCAGCTGCCGGCGCTATCACTGGTGCGCGAGTTGGCGTCGCTTGATGCTTTCGTCGTATGCGAGGGCGGCGTAACGGAACCGGCGCACGTACGCGCGGCGCTCGACGCGGGTGCCGACGCAGTCGTGGTCGGAACGGCGATAACTAATGTAGACTGGCTAGTACGGCGGTTTGCAGGTTCTGCGGACACCGTGCGAAACCGCTAACCCGACACTAGCCCCGGACGATGGAGAGTACGTTCATTGGTTGAGAATGGAGCGCAGCCCGTGCGCCTCGGCCGCGGATTCTGGCTGGTTACGGCGCTGCTGGCCGCGCTCGGCGCCGCCGGGATCGTCTTCTGGTACGTGTTTCCGCTCGAACGCTACCTGCCCGCGGCGATCGTCACCGCGCGCCAGGTCGATACCCTGTTCAAGTTCATGGCGGCGACGGGGACGGCGCTCTACATCTTCGTCTTGGGGTATCTCGTCTATTTCGCACTGGCGTTTCGGGTGCGTGCGAGCGACCCGCCGGATGCCATCGGCGTCCAAATTCACGACAATCCAAAGCTCGAGTTTTGGTGGGCGATCATCCCGGTGCTGTTCGTCATTCTGCTCTCGGTCGTTTCGGTGCGAATCTGGTACGAGATCATGCTCGAGCCCGAAAACGGCATCGTCGTGCAGGCGATCGGACACCAGTTCGATTTCACGTTCCGCTACCCGCAGATCAACGGTGAAATCTCCGACGAGATGCATCTGCCGGTCAACGTGCCGGTGACGCTCAACCTGACGTCGTCCGACGTGATTCACTCGTTCTGGGTTCCGGCGATGCGTCTCAAGAACGACACCGTGCCCGGACTCGTGACGTCGATCCGCTTCACGCCGCGCCTGACCGGGCGGTATCAGATCATCTGCACGCAGTTCTGCGGCGTGCTGCATAGCCAAATGAACAAGCAAGTGCTTGTGGTCGAAGACAAAGGCACGTTCAACACCTGGTATCGCGCCATGCAGCTCAAGAACGCGCACGTCAGCAACGTGCTGCCGGCGGCGGGCGGTGCGATCTCGCTGGCGGGCGGCTCGGCGCCGGCCGGTCAAACGCTCTTCGCGCAAAAGTGCTCGGCTTGCCACGCAGTCGGTCCGTTCGATCAGCGCATCGTCGGCCCGGGACTCAAGGGCGTGCTGCACGACCCGGCGCATCCGAACCTCGTCAACGGCGAGCCGGCCACGCCTGGCAACGTCGCGAAAATTCTGCAAACCGGGTATACCGGCAGCATCGGCACCATGCCCAACGCCACCACCAACGGATTGTCGAGTCAAGACATCGCCAATCTCGTCGCCTATCTGGAGACTTTGAAGTAAGCGGCCAACGTGGCCGAGAGGAATACATGTCGACCCAAGCAGCGCAACTGACCCACGGCGGAGGCATCGCCGACCACATCCATCCCGAACCGCAAGGATTCGTCCGCCGGTACGTCTTTTCAATCGACCACAAGATCATCGGCATTCAGTATCTGATCACCGCGTGGGTGTTCTTCATTCTCGCGGGACTGCTGGCGGAAGTGATCCGCACGCAGCTGCTCAATGCCAACGGCGGTTTCGTCTCCCCCGAAACGTACAACGAAGTCTACAGCGTTCACGGCAGCACGATGGTGTGGCTGGTCGTGATCCCGATGCTCACCGGCGGATTCGGCAATCTCATCTTTCCGCTGCAGATCGGCGCGCGCGACGTCGCCTTCCCGTGGTTGAACATGTTGAGCTTCTGGATCTTTCCGGTGGCTGGTTTGATGCTGTTCTCATCGTTCCTGATGGGCGCGCCGACGGCCGGCTGGACGGAATATCCGCCGGTCTCGTTACAAGGCGCCGCCGGGACGTCGATGTGGGCGGCCGCAATCTTCCTGGTCGGCGTCAGTTCGACGCTGACCGGCATCAACTTCGTCGTCACGTTGCTCAAGATGCGCGCGCCGGGCATGACGTTCACGCGCATGCCGCTCTTTTGCTGGGGCCAGTTCGCGACCGCGCCGCTGCTGATGATCGCCACCACCGCGCTCGCCGCCGCCCTCGCGGCGCTGTTCATGGAGCGCGTCTTCGGCGTGCCGTTCTACGACCCGACCAAAGGCGGAAGCCCGGTGCTGTGGCAGCACATGTTCTGGTTCTACTCGCATCCGGCCGTCTACATCATGATCTTGCCGGCGTTCGGCATCGTCTCCGAGGTGCTGCCCACCTTTTCGCGCAAGCCGATCTTCGGCTACAAGTTGATTGCCTTTTCGTCGGCGGCGATCGCGCTGGCCGGCTTCATGGTCTGGGCGCACCACATGTTCACGTCGGGCCTCGCACCGTACTTGCAGCTGCCCTTCATGATTATCACGTTTGTCATCGGCGTTCCGACCGGCATCAAAATCTTCTCGTGGACTGCGACCCTGTGGGGCGGAAAGATTCACCTGACGACGGCGATGCTGTTCTCCATCGGCTTCATCGCGCTGTTCACGTGCGGAGGCATCACCGGAATCTTCTTGGCCGCGGTGCCCTACGACCTCGACGTGCACGGCACGTACTTCGTCGTCGCGCACTTCCACTACGTGCTCGTGGGCGGCAGTTTAATGGGCATCTTTTCGGGGATGTACTACTGGTTCCCGAAGATGTCGGGACGGTTGCTCAACGAGACGTTCGGCAAGATCCACTTCTGGTTGTTCTTCGTCGGATTCAACGGAACGTTCTTGCCGATGCATTGGCTGGGCGTGGAAGGCATGCCGCGCTGGGTTGCGACCTACGATCCGCAGTTCGAGTTTTGGAACCGGTTCGCGTCGGTCTCTTCGTACGTGATGGGCATTGCGATCCTCGTGTTCTTCGCCAACGTGCTGTGGAGCATTCGCAACGGCAAGAAATCCGGACCGAATCCCTGGGGCGGAAGGACGCTCGAATGGATGATCCCCTCGCCGCCGCACTACTACAACTTCAAGCACATTCCGACCGTCTACGGGCTGCCGTACGATTTCTCGCATCCGCTTCCATATAAAGGGTTGGAAGACGAACTGACCGACACGCCGCCGGTCACGGCGGGAGCCCACTGATGGCGGTGGCATCGGTCACGCGCGCCGGTGTGGGAGAGCCTCCCGTCGATCAGCTCTACGCAGAAACGCGCGAGCTGAGGCTGCAAGGCTTCCTGCTCTTCCTGATTAGCGACTGCGTGCTGTTCTCGTCGTTCATCTTCGCTTATCTCTACCTGCGCAACAGCGGTCAAGGGTGGCCGCCGCCCGGCATCAAGCATCTCGACGTCGCCTTCGCGGCGTGGAACTCGGTGCTGCTCTTCGGTTCGGGCGCGACGATGCACTACGCCCTCGAGAATTGGAAGCACGGCAACTTCATCAAGTATATGTGGATGCTGATCTTCACGATTATCCTGGGCGCCGGGTTCCTCGGGGGCCAGGCCTACGAATACACCCACTTAATATTCGGCGAACACGTGAGCTGGTGGGGCAGCGGCATCTTCGGCGCATCGTTCTTCACGCTGACCGGCATGCACGGATTCCACGTTTTCGTCGGCGTCTGTTATCTCACCGTGCTGCTGATGCAGTCGGCCGCCGGCGTCTACACGGGAGAGAAGTACTTCGGCATTACCGCGGGCACGCTCTACTGGCATTTCGTCGACGTCATCTGGGTCGTGCTCTTCTCGATTTTCTATCTGATATGAGGAATCGTCCGCATGCACGTTGATCCCGTCATTCTCGAACGTACCGGCGCCATCGCCGGAGGCATCGTCGTTGGAATCGTCGCGATCTACGCGCTGTACAAAGACTGGACGACTCCCGGTGTCGAAAACCACGTTTTCAAACTCATGCTGCTGCTGCTCGGCATCGGTGCCATCCTCGCCATTTTGGCGGGCGCGGGCGTGCTCGGCAACTTCCCAACGGCATAAAACTACGGAGCGCGTGCGATGATCGTCCCAGATGAAGAATATCTCGATTTCAGCAGGGTTCCGCAGAGCCGCGGCGTTCCGCGCCCGCTCACCTATGCCATCGTCATCGGCTTGTTGATGATTTTCGCCATCGGCGGGGCGACCTGTCTATTGTCGGGCTACGGCCACGAGTGGCCCGCGACGCACTCGATGCGCGTGGACCTCGGCACTCTACACGAGTAATTCTTTTCGCGACTACGAGCCTTCTAAGCAAGGAACGCGCCGCCCTCGGGACGTTCGCGTTTTCGCATCCATGACGAAAACGCTTCTCGCTGGCTCCGCGCTCCCGGGCATCCAGCCCTCCGCGCCTCGTCCAGACGCCCTCGGGCCAGCGCGTTCCTTGCTCGAAGGCTCTTAGTCGCGGAAGCGTTCGCGCGCTATACCGATAGCGAGCGGCGGCATTTCCTCGTCGGGAAGTAAGCCGGTGGCTTTGCCGTCGATGCGGTGAATCCCGGCGTAGACCGAGAACTCGATGAGCGACGGAATGGTCGCGTTGGGTAAACGCTTTTGGCCGAGCCATTCCCATTCACACGCGATCGCGCGATCGGGGAAGAGCGCGGCGACGTAACCGCACGCATCGCCTTGCGAGTGGTCGTCGGGCTCGCGATAGCGGACGTAACCGTCGAGGACGTAGATCGGCTTGAATGTTTGCAGGTACGCGGAGAACGGCGCGACGAGCACGGCGACGAAATATCCGGCGAAGGCTACGGCCCCGACGAGAAAAATCGGTGCGATTTTTGCAAGCGTTGCGTCGCTGGTGACGTGTTGCGCGCGCCAGATGACGCCCCATCCCAGCAGCCCCATGAACAGCATGCCGAGGAGCGGCTCGATTGCAAGTGCGAAGCGGCCGGTCAAACCGCGCCACACGACGCGCCGCTCGCGTGCGGTCCACGGACGGTGCGCGAGTTCGTGCGCTCGGCGGTCGAATTCGCGGTATTTCACAACGACGTCTTTACCCCCACGGGCTGCGGGTCGTCACGCCGCTTGGGCGATGGCTCGGGTTCTTTCGTCGCGGCGCGACTTGAGGCTTGCGGCTAGAGCCAGGGCGACGAAGGCAATCGCACAGAACGCCAAATAGGCGTGCCGGTAGCCGAGCCGTTCGCTGCTTGCATAACCGATGAGCCCGCCGGCAAGCGAGCTTCCCAGAATTTGGCCGACGATGAGGCACTGGCTCAGCAGGCCGACCGCGGTCGCGCGTAGTTCCTGCGGCGTTTCGTTGGTGACGATGTATCGCGTGGGCGCCCCCAGCAGCGCGCCGAAACCGGCGCCCGCCACAATCATGGCGAGCAGCGAGAGCCAGAGCGATCCGAAGCCGATCGCGAAAATCGCCAGGCCGATCTCCGTGAACGCGGTTCCGGCGAGCAGCACGTCGCGGCTGCCGACGCGGTCGAGCGCGCGACCGGCGCCGGGGATGACGACGACGAACGTCAGGGCGCCCAGGGCCGCGATCGCGCCGGCCGCCAGTGCCGAGAGATTCTGCGCGCCGATCAACACCGTCGGAATGAAGAAGAGCGAGCCTTCCAGCATCCCGATTGCGATTTCGAGCGCGTAGGTTTTCGCGAGTTGCGGCGCGCGAAAGAGACTCATCGGCACCGCCGGTGCGTCGGCGGCGTAGCGTTCCCAAAGAACGAACCCAACGAGCGCGACGACGCCGAGAATGCCGATTGCCGCGTGCGACGCGATGAGCCCGTCCATGATCGCGAGCAAACCGGTACTTAGAAGGACGAGTCCGACGGCGTCGAGCGGTCGCCGCCGCTGTGGTGCCGTCGACGGCACGTGCAGACGCGCCAGCACGAAAACGGCGATCGCGAGCGGCACGTTCGGCGCGAAGATCCAACGCCACGACACGAAATGCGTCACCAATCCTCCGAATGCAGGGCCGGCCACGGCCGCCAGTCCCCACGTTGCCGCCACCAGTCCGAGGGCGGCACCGCGTCTCTCTTGCGGCACGACGTCGCCGATGGCTGCGGTTGCGACCGGAAAGATACCGCCTGCGCCCAGTGCTTGGAGTGCGCGCGCGGCAAGCAAGACGGGATATGCAGGCGCGGCCATCGCGAGAACGCTGCCGGCGGCGAAGAGCGCGATGCATCCGATGTAGACGTTGCGCCGGCCGTACCGGTCCGCAAGCGCGCTCGCAATCGCAATCGATACGATGGTCGCGAGGAGGTAGATGGTAAAAACCCATGCGAGGTCGCTGGTCGCAACGCCGAAGTCCTTGCCGATGGCGGGCAGCGCCGGTGCCAGCACGCTCAAGTCGAGCGCGCCGGCGAAGACTCCTAAGCCGAGCGTGAGGAGCAGCGGTCTCACGAAATGACGATGCGGTCGATGACCATGACCGCGCACATGAGCGCCAGATAGATCAGCGAAAAACGAAACAAGCGGCGAGCCGCGACGGTCGCATCGCTCGCGCGCCACGTGCGAATCGCATCGGCGACGAAGACGCCGCCGAGCACCGCGGCGGCGGCAAAGTAGAACGCGCCCATGACGTGCAGGGGATAGAGCGCCAGCGACGCGATCACGAGAATGATGCTGTAATAGACGATCTCGCGCTTAGTGCGCTGCTCGCCGTAGACGTTGGGAAACATCGGGATCTTCGCCTTGGCGTAGTCGAGCTCGGTCATTAGCGAGAGCGACCAGAAGTGCGGCGGCGTCCAGAGAAAGATCAGCGCGAAGAGACCCAGCGCCGGACCGCCGATGGAGTGCGTGACCGCCGCCCATCCTACGAGCGGCGGCACCGAGCCCGCGGCGCCGCCGATGACGATGTTGAGCGGCGTGATGCGTTTGAGCCACATCGTGTAGATCACGACGTAGTACAGATTTCCGGCGAGCGAGAGCCACGCCGCCAGCGGATTGACCAGCAGATAGAGCACCGCAAAGCCGGCAACGCCCGCGACGATTGCGAACGCGACCGCTTCCGGAACGCCGATGCGTCCCTGCGGAATCGGGCGGCGGCGGGTGCGCTCCATGAGGCCGTCGATGTCGGCGTCGTAGGCGCAGTTGAAGGCGCCGGCCGAGGCGGCAGCCAGCGCTCCGCCAAGCAGCGTCCACAGGACCAGCGCCGGTGCGGGAAGGCCGCGCGCCGCCATCGCCATCGCCGCTGCCGTGGTGATCAGCAACAAAACGATGATGCGCGGTTTCGAGAGTTCGTAGTACGCCCCGATGCGCGCCGCGAATGCGCTCACGGATCGGCGATCGCGCTCGGAGCGCGCTGCAGTGCGCCGTTGTCGATGACGGCGAAGAGCGCTGCGACGACGAACGCGAGGAACGTCAGCGCGGCGTTCACCGCGTGCGCTTCGCGCAGTTCGGTCGGCAGCCGCAGCGCGACGTTGAGCAGTCCGAGAAGCACTTGCACGCCGACCAGAGCGACGCCGGTGCTGACGGCCGCGCGCACGCGCGCCGGCGCCGGTTGCGCCCAAGCGAGTGCGAGCGCGCCGGCGGCGGCAACCAGCGTTGCGCCGGCAGCGATGCGATGCAGCAGCTGCACGATCTGACCGTCGGAGTAGACGACGACGTTGCCGGCGCAGCCGGGAATCGAGAGACACGCGAGACCGGCGCCGCTCGAGCTGACATACGCGCCGATGCACATCGTCACGAACGCAATCGTCGCGGTGGCGACGAGTGCCGGCGCGAGGAAATCGTACCTGGCTCCGGCGGTCCGCGGCGCGCCGGAATCCGAGGCAGCCGCGAAAATCGCCATCGCCGAAAGGGCCGCTACGAGTGCCATTGCCGTGGCCCAGTGCAGCACCACGGAGAACGGCGTATTCGCCAATCGGACGGTCGCCGCGCCAATCAGAATTTGGGCGACGAAGATGGCTGCGATTACGACGACGGTGGGAGCGATGAACGGCGACTCTTTGCGCCGGCGCCACGCGCAGATCACGAGCGCGGCGACGAGCGGCGCGACCAACAGTGCCAGCAGGCGATGCGACCATTCCCAGATCGTGCCGTCGCTCATGGACGGGAGGATGCTGCCGCGGCACAGCGGCCAGTCGGGACAGGTTTCGCCCGCCCCGTTGATCCGCGTCCAACTTCCGAGGACCACCGCGCCCAGCGCGATCAGATCCGTCCCCAGCGCCAGGCGGCGCAGAGTTTTCATGCCAGTTCAGGGTACCGGCGCGCCGTCATTGGTCACAATGACATTGGATGCTGGGTCTCATTATTCATCGCCGCCACGGGGGCGCGCCGACGCGCGCGCGAAGGCGAGGGCCGTGAAACGCTGGTGGGCGCTCGCGGCACTCCTGCTCCTCGTCGGTTGCCGGGAAGTCCGCGTGAAGACGCTTTCAACCGGAACGACGACCGTCCCGGGCGGCAACCAGATCGCCGTCGTCCGCAACCCCGACGACCTCGCAAAACTCGGCCTCCACGCGCCGGTGCACTTTCGCGGCGAGTTCGGCGTCATTCTCTTGATGGGTCCCCACGTCCGCACGGGGTACAAGCAGATCATCGAGTCGATTCGGGCGAACGACCAGCGCGTGAGGGTCGTAGCCTTCGAGCAGGAGCCTGCCGACGGCGGCGAACCTTCCCCGAGTTACCGCACGTACACCTTATGGATCGTGCCGAACAGCGTGTACCGGCGCGGCGTTCGAGTAGAAGTGGTCACGCCGAGCGACGAGCCGATCGCCACCACGTATCTCCCGTAGGAGTCTGCTGAAGAAACCGATGCTGGTTCCCAAAGATTCCGCGCAGACTGCGGGAAGCGACGAACGCAAGGGCGCGCGCGTCGAGCGGCTTGGCGTCGTGATGAGTCCCGACGGAGAACGCACGGAAGCGGCCGGAATCCTCAATCCGGCGGCCGCGCGCGGACCGCAGAACGAGTTGCTCCTCTATCCGCGTTGCGTCGCGCGCGGAAACATCTCGCGCGTCGGAACCGTTCAGGCCGATCCATCGCGAGACGGCATCGGCGTACGAAAGTTGGGATTCGCGCTCGAGCCGCAAGCGCCGTACGAAAAGCGCGCGCGCGGCGGACACGGATGCGAAGATCCGCGCGTCACCTACATTCCGGCACTGAAGGCATACGTGATGGCGTACACGGCGTTTGGACCCGATGGTCCGCGCGTTGCCTTCGCGATTTCGGACGACGCGTACCACTGGGAGCGCCTCGGCTTAGCTCGCTTCGACGGCACCGGAACGCCGGCGGGCGACGACAAGGACGCAGCCTTTTTCCCCGAGCCGGTCACGTCGCCGGCCGGCGTGCGCAGTCTCGCCTTCTACCATCGGCCGATGCTCCATCTTTCCGCGCTCGACGGCCGCGCGGCGATACCGATGATCGAGCGATTGCCGTTCGACGAACGCGAATCGATTCGCATCGCGTACGTTCCGCTGGAAGCCGTCTTGAAGGATCGTGCAAACCTCCTCAACGTGGCCGAGAGCGTCAACGCACTCTCGCCCGACGCAAACTGGGGCTCGATCAAGATCGGCGCGGGCACGCCGCCGGTACGCATCGCCGAAGGCTGGATGTCGCTCTATCACGGCGTCGATTGCATCGGGAATCACGGGCGCAAGCCGCTCCTCACCTACAGCAGCGGCATCGTCGTGCACGATCTCGAGCGACCCGACCGCATCGTCTATCGTTCACCCAAGCCGATCATCACGCCCGAGACCGACTTCGAACGCGAGGGCACCGTCGACAACGTCGTCTTTCCGACCGGATTGGATCCGCGTCCCGATATCGGCGAACGCGTCTTCGATTTCTACTACGGTGCAGGCGACTGGAGGGTCGCCGCCGCGCGCATGTGGCTCGACGACAACCTAACCTAATATTCTGGTCTAGCGTGCGGAATTCAAACGGAACCGCAGGCTCAGCGTCGTGCCCGGCGTCGTCCGCAGTTCGACCGAATCGGCGACCGCGCGCATGATGCGCATTCCGAAACCGCGCTGCGGCCGTCGCCGCGGCTTTACGAACGTTCCGCGATCGACGACTTCGACGTTGAGTGCGTCGTCGCCGTCGACGAACGCGACGATGCGCACCTCACCGGCCGGCTCGCCGCAGTACGCGTGCTCGATGGCGTTCGCCAGGGCCTCACCGACCGCCGTGATGACGTCGAGGCGTATCGGTTCGGGAATGCCGACCGCGTCGAGGAAATCGGAAAGCGCGCGGCGCATCGGCGCCGCGGCCGCGGCGTCGGCGACGCGCTCGAGCGAGAAGCGGCCGTGCCTGATCACGCCGCCTCTTCCAGATGCCGGCGCGCATCGTCGCGATTGGAGAAAACGTCGAAAACCTCGTACAATCCCGCATAGCGCACGATGCGGTCGAGCTGCGGCGTGGCGATGACGACCGCAACCGGCAAATCGCGTTCCTTCGCGACCAGGCGAAAGCGCAAGAGTTCGGTCAGCGCCGTCGAGTCGGCGTAGTCGACGCCGGACATGTCGAGCAGAACGCCGTCGGCTCCATCGACGGAAAGGGCGGCGCGCAACTCCTCTTTGCGCGCGATGTCGAGTTCGCCGCGCAGCGCGATGACGGCGATGTTCGGATTTTCTCTCACGATGCGCGCACCTCGGCAAGCGCACCGACGAGCGGCGGCGCGTCGGCGCTGGAAAACGAGAGCGTGAGGATGGCGACGTCGTCGCCGGCCGATGCGTCTTGGAAGATTCTCCGGTAAATCCAGTTCGCCGGATCGGCGCGCGGCGGTATTTTCGTGATTGCGTCGAGCAGCGCGCGTTCGCCCGCGAGAATGTCGTGCGACAGTTCGGTGACGCCGTCGGTGTAGAGTACCAGCAGTGCGCCCGGAACGGTCGTGACGCGATGCAAACGATAGCCGGCGTCGGCTGAAATTCCCAGCGGCAAGCCGCCGTATTCCAAGCAGCGCGGCGCCACGCCCGGCTCGGCCAAAATCGGTGGAGGATGCCCTGCGCCGGAGTATGCAAACGTGCATCCGTGCGTCTCGGCGATGCCCACGAGTGCGGTGACGGTCGGAGCCTGCGAGGCGTCGCGGGTCAAGCGCTGGTTGACGCGCGCCAGTATTGCGGCAGCGTCGGCTTCGACTAATGCGGCTGCAAGAATTTCGTTGCGCACGCGGCTCATCGTCACCGCAGCCGACATGCCGTGCCCGGCAACGTCGCCGATGGCGAAGAGCACGCGCCCCGCGCCGAGATCGAACGCGTCGTACCAGTCGCCTCCCACGCGCTCCTGTTCTCCGGCCGAAGCGTACGTCGAACTGAACGTCACCGAGGGCACCGCCGGGAGAGCGCGCTGCACGAAAGCACGCTGCAGCGTTTCGACCACGCGCCGTTCGGCGCTGAAGGCGGCGCGCAGGTCGCGTTCGCGCATCTGCATTTCTTCGCGCTCCCCTCGTGCCCGTTCCAACCGGCGCCACGCTTGAGCGGTGCTGTCGGCAAAGAAGAAGCCGATTGCGAAACTCAGCAGCGCCGAAACGACGATCAACGCGCCGAACTCCGCAAGTTCCCGCTCGGATTCCAAGAGCAGGAGATCGTTTCGCCGGTCGAGCTCCGCGTCGACGACGTGCCAATCGTTGCGGAACCGGTCGACGAATCTCTTGCCGGCTTTCTGAATCGTCAGGGTGCTCGTCTCGGGCTTGCGCAGCGAAGGGGCTGCGACCGACGTGACCCAGGCCGAGTTCACGTTGGCCGCGTCGGCGAGCGCGTTCTGCGCGTGTGCCAAGTGCAGCTGCACCAAGAGATCGTTCAACGCGGCAAACCTTCCGGGAAGCGCGTGTCGCGCGGTCTGGTACGGCGCCAGAAAGAGCCGGTCGCGCGTCGCAAGATAGCCGCGTAGGCCGGTTTCCTCGTCGAGCTGATCGCGCAGGGTCGCGAACAGCAGCGCGCGTGCACGGCGGATGCTTTGCGACGTGTCGAAGGTTCGGGCGACCGAGTTACGGATGGCCCAGCCGGCGCCGAATTGGACGACCACGACCAGGATCAACGCGCCGACCCACAACGATGTCCAAGGCCGCAACATGCGCCTCAACGGCATGTGAAATTGCTTAGAGGGCGCGCCTTGGTTCCCTCTCACGCTCGCAGGCTTCCAGGCGTAACGGCGACTTTTATTGGTATGAACAATGTGTCAGGGAGATGACAGACGGCGGGGCGCCGGCCTCCTATACTGGATCGAATGCCGCCCCTATGCGAGGGGCGGCACCGAGGTATAGAGTTGCTGATACGCCTTCGAGATCGCATGGTAGCACTCGCACGAGGCACCTTCGAGCCCGCTGCGATCGACGATGTGCACTCGGCCACGCCGGTAGCGGATCAATCCCGCGCGCTGCAGGGCCGAGGCGGCCTCGGAGACGGTAGGCCGGCGGGAGCCGACCATTTCTGCGAGCAGCTCCTGGATAAGCTCGAAATCGTCGCTGCGCGCGCGGTCGGCGGTCGTCAAGAGCCATCGCGCGCAGCGTTGTACGGCGTTGTGCAGCCGGTTGCAGGCGGACGATTGCGAGATGACGTTGATCAAAACGTTGGCATAACGCAGCAAGAAATCGCCGACGCGGGGCGCGCTTTGAACGATCCTCAAGAACTCGTCGGTGCCGATCAGGCACGCGATGCCTGGAACTTGGATGAAGGAGCGGAGCGTTCCGGTTTCCCCACCGAGGATTGCCGAAATTCCAACCAGTCCTTCATTCCCAATCGTCACGGCTTCGATAGAGTCTCCGGCATGCGTGCACGTAACCGTGGATGCGACGGCCGTCAGCGGAAAGCAGAAAAATTCGATGGGGTCGCCCGCGTTGTGGATCGTGAAACCGGTTTCGACGAATCGAACGTCGGCGGCCGTCTTGAGCGACGCCAAGGCGCTGGGTCCGAGCAACGCGAGCACGCGATTATCGGTGACGGGCAGTTTCAACTCGCCGGCGCGCTCGAGGTTCATCGCTGCGGCGCCTGGACGACTCTGACGAACGGACGGTATATTGTGGATTCCGAATCTTTGAACGGCGGCGCCTACGACGAAAGGGCGAACGTTCTCACGCTTTCCGGTGAGTGGGACTTTGCCGGGAAGGACGCGCTGCGAACCTTGACCGCACGGTTGCACGGTTCCCCCGCAGCGACGATCGACCTGTGCGGCGTACGCTTCATGGATTCTTCCGTCATCAACGAAATCTTTCGCACGTACAAACGGCTCGCCGCCGAGGGTGCTACGCTGCGTCTGGTCGTTGCCGACGAACGAATCGAGCGCTTGCTGCAAATAACGCAGGTGGATCAAGTCATGGAAGTCTCGCGCCGGGTTTAGTGCGGAGTCGCGGCTTCGGCGACGGCTCGATTCATGGGCAGTAAGAGAAAACTCCGCCGCCGATCGTCGTCCTCGATGCTCGCCGCAAAGCGTTCGAGTTCCTCGCGCCCGCGCTGCGCCGCCTGTCGCGCTTCGTCTGACTTTCCAGCGGCCGCGTAACCCTGCGCCATGGCCCACCACGCGTAATGCGGCCACATCGCACCGGCGAAGTTGTTGCGGCTTAACGGTTCGAGCTCCGATGCCGTTGCAAGCGCGTCGCCGCTTCTCCCGGCGGAAACGTATGCCAGGATGAGGTCGGAGAGGTCGTCGACGAACTCGTGCGGTTCTTGGATCGGCCGTCGCAACGCGATCCCCGCCTCCATGTGCGCGATTGCGGCGCGCGCATTGCCTAGGAGACGTTCTGCGTTTCCGAGATTGGAGAGCGCTGCGGCCTCGAACCCGGGAAACCCGATGTCGCGCGCGGTTTGCAAGGCCGTCTGCGCCATCGCTTTCGCGGCGGCGAGATTGCCGAGTTGCAGATGCAGGAAACTCTCGTTTACTTGATTGACGCAGGTCGTCCGCTTTTCGTGAACGACGTCGAGCAACGCGTTGGAGCGCTTGATGGAGTCCATCGCCTCGTGAAAAAGGCCGGATTTCATCTGCAGCACGGTTCGATTTGCATACGTCAGCGCGAGGCCGCGTTTGTTTCCGAAGGAATCGTATGCGTCGATGGCGCGGTCGAACTCGCGCAGCGCGAGCGCGTAGTCGCCCAGACAGGTGGCCGTTGCAGCCAGACGGCCGCGGCTATAGGCTTCGCCCTCGCGATCGTTGGTGGCCAGCGATATTTCAAGCGAGCGTTGCGAGAGGTCGAATGCGGCGCGATACTCTTGGCGCAGCATGAGCGCCGTCGCCACCATCGCCAGCGCGCGAGCCTCTACCGCGCGATTGGCCAAGCTCGTCGAGCGTTCGCGCATGGCCTCGATATACGATCGAGACGCTTGCGTTTCGCCGATGTGCGACGTAATTTCGACCAGCAGAAAGAGCGCCTCGAACTGGCCTTGCACGTCGCCAAGATCTTCATAGGATTCGAGCGCGCGGCGAGCGATATCGAGAGCCTCGGCGGAACGGCCGCACAGTTTGGCGTGCGTGGATGCATAAATCAGCGCTTGCGCGCGAGCCTCGCCGGTGCCGATCGCCTCGGCGGCTTCCCTCAACGCCGCGACGTAGCGGCCTTCTTCGTCGGAATCGCCCAAACTGCGAGCCAGCATCACGCGGCGTTCGATGACGTCGAATCGCGCGCGCGGATTTCCCTCCGAAAGGGCGTCCAACGCGTCGATGTCCTCGCGTTGTCCGGTGCGGTCTCCGCGCCGTCCGCGCGCCTTCTCGCGGATGTCCAGTGCTGCCGCCCGCTCTTCATCGGACGCGGAAAGCGCGAGCGCACGGCCGGCCAGTTCGATTGCGTCGGCGTAGGCGTAGACCGCCGTGGCCGCGCGCGCCGCACTCAGATACCAGGCCGCTGCAGCCCGCGCATCCCCGGCAGCCTCGAAATGCATCGCGATTTGCCGAGGCAAACCGGATTCGCTTTTGCGATAGGTCGTTTCGAGATAGCGAGCGATGCGAAGGTGGCGCTGCGAGCGAAAGGCCGGATCGATCTTGCGATACATCGCGTCGACGATGAGATGGTGGCTGAAAACGTAATCAACGTTCGTGCGCGCGCCGGCCTCACGGACGATTCGCCGTTCGAGCAATTCGTCGAGTCCGCGCGAAACCGCGGCGGCCGGCGCGTTCGAAACTTCGCGGAGGAGAGAGACGGTGAAGCCCAAACCGGCGACGGCCGCAAGCTCTGCAACATTGCGAGCCTCGGCACTGAGCGAGTCGAGGCGGCCGTCGATGAGCTGGGCGACGCTTTTCGAGACGGTCTCGGCTTCGGATACGCCGCGCTCGATCGCGGTTTCGATAGCCGCGGTGAGGAAAAACGCGTTGCCCTCGCTTTGTGCGTACAGCTTCGAGGCGAGATCTCCGCCGGCGTCGTGCAGCTCTTCGACGCGATCGATCAGCGCCGAGACGTCGCGCGGCTCGAAGCGATCGATATCCAACTCCGACGCGTTGTCGAATACCTCTAACGATCGCTGCAGCGCGCGCACGGGATGGTCCGGGGGCGTTTGTTCTTCGCGACAGGTCCCGACGATCAGCACGGGTGCCGCCCCGATTTCCCGGACGATTGCGCCGACGGCTTCGGCCGTTGCCGAACCGGCCCAATGGAGATCTTCGAGAACGAGCAGCAGGGGTCGAGGCGATGCGAGACGATGGACGGCATCGCGCAATGCGTCGTGAACGCGCGCGGCCTCCTGATCCGCGGTACGCTCGGCGGATACGACTGGGGAAACGGCCGCGTCGCGTATTTCGGGAACGAGCTGCGCCAAAATCGCGCGGCGTCCGGCGTCGGGTGGCCGCGCCAGCAGCAGAGGCAACGCCGAACGAAGCGCTTCGGCGATGGCTTGATACGGCAGCAGTTCGGGCATCGAGGTCGTTCCGGTGAAAACGCGGCCGCCTTCCGACTGCACTTTGCGGGCGAACTCGGAAACCAAGCGTGTCTTTCCCACGCCCGCTTCGCCGCGAAGTAAAACCAGCGATCCGGAACCGCGAGCCGCGCGCGTCCATACTGCTTGAAGTTTCTCTAACTCGCGCTCGCGCCCGACGAACGGAAAACCCGCGCGCTCTCGCGACGATGCGGTCGACGAACGTTCGACCGGAACGTTCAGGCTTCCGGGAAGCGCTTCGTTGCGCAGAATCGATTGCCGCAGACCGACCGTCTCGGGCATCGGTGCAACGTCGAGCTCGTCGCGGAGTCGTTTTGCAAAGCCTTCGTACTCCGCCAGCGCTCCCGACGTGTCGCCCGATTCGTAGCGCAGCGCAACGAGCTCGCGTAAGGCGTCTTCGCGCCACGGATCGGCGAGAAGAATGCGCTTCGCATCGGCGATCGCGTTTTCGAACCGGCGATCGGCACGATGCTTGTCGAGTAAGTGCTTCAACAACGCCAGGTACCGGGAGCGCAAGAGTTCGCGTTCGGCGAGCACCCAGTCTTCGTAGAGATCCGCCAGCAGGTCTCCGGTGTAGAGTTCGGCGGCCCGTTCCCAACTGTGCGGGTCGGCGCTCAATCGATCGAATTCGAGCACGTCCACGAAAGCGCCGCCTTCGGCATTCCAACGCACCGTTTCGGGGTCGACCGCAATCCACGGAACCGGCGAGGTGAGCGATTTGTTTGCCCGGTAAAGATAACGGCGAAGCTCGGCGAGCGCAGTCGCCTCGTCGGCCTCGGGAAACGTGAGATAGGCGAGGGCTTCGCGCGAGACGGGATGGCCGCGCTTGAGCACGAGGTAGGCAATCATCGCCAGCGTGGTGGAGCGTTTGGCGAACTTTACCGGGACGCCGTCGAGCGTGATGGTCGCGTGCCCGAACAAACGGATATCGAGTTGACCGCGCTTGCCGGGAACCAGCGCCGTCGCCGTGCTTGCGCGCATGACCGCAGCCATGTTCGAGAGCGAGCGCGATCCGGCCTGGAGCGCGTGCACGTTTTTGGCACGCCGCTCCGGTACGCTTTGCGCATGATAAAACATTTCACCGCATCCGCCGCGGCCATGGCGGCTCTTCTCATCGCTTCCCCGGCGCTCGCCGCCGATCACGACGGCTCGCTGCCGCTCTATTCGCACGGCACCGTGGCGGCCGGAATGGGCGGCATTCCTGCAAGCGCGTTGGCTCAAGGCGTACCGTATCAGCAAACCACCAGCGATTCGGTCTCGACCGTCGATGCGTGGTATAAATCGAACGTGCCGAAATCGTGCACGCGGCTCGCCGCTTCCGGCGGCGTCCGCTACACGTGTCCGGGCGGCACCATCGTGATTCAAAACCACAACGGAACGTTGATCAGCTTGCTGCCGGCAATGCCGCATTTCTGATCCCTCAGGAAATACGCAACCGCTGGATAGGCGACGTGCATCGCCTATCCATTAATCTTTCCGGGACTGTGAGGCGAGGTATGAGGCGATGAAATCGGCGACGTCGCGCGTGTCGGTGAAGAAGAGTCGCCTGCCGGAGGTGACTTCCTGGACGGAGCCGCGCCAGTGCGGCGCGCCGTCGAGCTCTTCGGTGCGCCACGTTCTCACGAGGAACGTGACGTCACGCTTTTCCGAGTTCACGCCTCCAGCCTACGGCTAGGGCGTGCCGTGCGTGTGCCGCGCCCGCTGCGTGTGGAACTCGGGGGCCGAGGGTAGCACTCAACTATGGCCATTCGATCGGAAAAGCGATTTCGGCGCGACCGCGCGGGCGAAATATTTCAGAGCGACCTCACCGAAGAAGACCTGCCGGCGCCGCCCGTGCGCGAGGAGGCGGATCACGATCTCCGGGGCGATCCCGGCGTAGATTCGCAAGAAGCCGACGAGTTCATGAAGCAGCGGAAGTTCGAACGGTGAAGCTGCCGGCGGGCGCTTAGCTCGGCCGCGTACGCGCGGCACGCGGAGAGCGCCGGCGCCGCGCGGGTTTCGCCGGCGACGCTTCGTTGGAAGCCGCAAGCAGCGCCTCGAGCACAGCAGTTTCATCCGCGTTCGAGCGGCTTGCGGCGCTCGCCAGTTCGAAACGGCCGTCGCGAACGAAGCGTTCGAATAGCGCAGGATGGATGTAGGACGAGCGGCAGACCGAGGGCGTGTTTCGCAGGCGCTTGGCGACGATGCGGCAGGCTTCCGCGACGGCGCCCTTGCGCTCGGCCGGAGACTCGGCGGGGTTACCGGCGAGCCATTGCGCGCACGTCGTGGTGGCAAGCCAGGTGCGGAAATCCTTTGCCGAATAATCGGCATTCGAAATCGCGCGGATGTAATCGTTGACGGCCGCCGAATCGATCGCCGCGACGCCGCCTTGTTCGTCGACGTAGCCGAACAGATGCTGGCCGGGCAAGTCCAAACACTGCGCGACGATGCGCGCGATCCGCCGGTCGTGGAGATCGACCCGGTGCGGGATGCCGCTCTTACCTTTGAATTGAAATCGCAGGTCGGCGCCGCGAACGCGCACGTGACCGTTGGTGAGCGTCGTCAGGCCGTAAGAATCGTTGGCGCGCGCGTACTCCTCGTTGCCGACCCGAATCAGCGTCGTCTCGAGCAGCGTCACGACCGCCGCGAGTACTTTTTCCTTGGGCATGCCCGGAAGCGCTAAGTCCTTGGCAACGCAATCGCGAATCGCCGGCAGCGCGGCTGCGAAGTCGAGCAAATGGGCAAACTTCGACGCGTCGCGCGTCTCGCGCCAGCGGGCGTGGTAGCGGTATTGTTTGCGTCCGCGCGCGTCCCGGCCCGTCGCTTGGATGTGTCCGTTGGGTTGGGGACAGATCCAGACCGATTCGTACGCCGGGGGAATCGCGAGTTTGGCGATGCGATCGCGCGTTGCGGCGTCGCGTACCGGCGTACCGTCGGGCCACACGTAGCGAAACTTTCCGCGACTGCGAAGGCGGCGTATCCCCGGCCCGTCGTCGGAAACGTACCGTAGACGCGCCTCGCGCGCGTCGCGTTCGGCCGGGGTGAGTTCCGTCGACGTGCCGGGCGCGCTCATGGCGCACTCGTTCTTCCCATGCCTGCCTGCCGAGAAACCCGAAGCCGCTAAGGACCCGCTACGCGTTACCCATCCCGGCGCTGGGTAGAAACGTGCGATGAGTCAGGCGCAAACGCTTTCCGGTCGCCCCGGATGCAATCGCCTAGCGGCGCTCTAGCGCACGGCGAATCGAGTGCCGTACGAAACCGCAGCCGCCTATCTTCCGCGCACCACGTCGCTGCGGAGTTTGAAACGCGCGGCGGCGGGTTGCCGCGGCTGCGACTTGTACGAGCACGCGACGCAAACCGTGTTCGGCGAAGGTTCGCGCGGTGCGCGGATCGTGCTGGTCGGCGAACAGCCGGGCGACCGCGAAGACATCGAAGGCGAGCCGTTCGTCGGACCGGCCGGCGCGATGCTGCAATCGGCGATCGAAGAAGCCGGCATCGATCGTTCCGGCGTGTACGTTACCAACGCCGTCAAGCACTTTCGCTTCGTCGTGCGGGGGAAACGGCGCATCCACCAAAAGCCTCGCGCGATCGAGATCGACGCCTGCCGGCCCTGGCTCGATGCTGAAATTGCCGCCGTGGATCCGCGCACCATCGTCGCGATGGGCGCGACCGCCGCACGCAGCCTGCTCGGCCGTCCGGTGCGTATCGGCGACCGGCGTGGAAAGCCGCTGACCAGCGACGGCCGCACCATTTTCGTGACGATCCATCCGGCGAGCGTGCTGCGGCAGCCCGACCGCAACGCCCGGCGCGCCGCGTTCGCACGCCTCGTCGCCGACCTTCGTGCGGCCGGCGAAACGGCGCGGTGAACGAGTACCCGAGGCCTGGGCCGGTCAGCCTTTCTCGCCGTCCTCTTCTATCGGTTCGACCTCGCCGCGGACGCTCAAACCCAACGAACGATGATGTTCTTCATTTCTCGCCAGTGCATCGGCGATGTCGTCGCGTATGCCGTGCTCGCTGCGCAGCCGCCGCAAGACTTCTAGGCTCGCGCGCAAGGCGTTTGCGTGGCCCTCGAGTACGGCGCCCGGCACGTCGGGTGCGTCCACCGGGCGGCTCAACCACGCCTCCATGGCAGCGTGCGCGGCCTCTCCCTGCCGTACCGCCTGGTTTAGTTCGTCGCGATACACGTGGCTGGCAGCAGCCCTGGGGAAACTTGTCTCACGGCGGTCCTCACGGGCGACTTTTACGACGATATCGAGCGGGGTCCCGTCGCCGATTCAGCGGCGCCGCGCCCGGGTACACCGAGTAGGCGATGAACCCAGCCGCCGGAGAACTCGCCTCCGCAACCGGTGATGCGTTCGCCACGTTGCGCAGCGACCACGAAGTCGTCAAGAATCTGTTGGCGGAGCTCGTCCAGCCCGGCGATCGAACGCTGCGCCGTACGATGCTCAACCGGCTCAAGACGGCGCTCGCCATTCACAATGCGACCGAGGAGAGCCTGATCTATCCTGCGACGCGCGTGCTCGCGGGGCGTAAAGACCGTGCCGAGCGGCTCTATCGCGAGACGGCCGAGGCCGACGTGCTGCTGTTCGAGATCGACCTGCTGCGTGAAGATGACGACGTGCCCGATTTCGACGAGAAGGTCGCAAAACTGCGCGACGCGATCGTCGCCCACATCGACGAAGAAGAGACGACGATTTTTCCCGACCTGCTCGACCGGCTTGGAGCCGACGGCTGCAAGCGGCTCGCGCAATCGATGCGGGAGTTCCGGGGCGCCTTTGAACCGCATCCCTCGCAATCCAAAATCCGGGAAGTCGAGGGACTGGGCTAATTCCCGTCGCGCCGCGAAGCGCGAAGCGTGCTGCGGTATCTGGTCTTAGCGGCGATTATCGTCTTCGCGATCGCGATCGCCGTCGCCGGATGGGTGAATCGGGATGCGATTCGCATCAGAATCGCCTCGGTTTACGTTCGCGTGAGTCCGAAACCGCAAGCCTCAAACGTACCGGGCCCGGGGTCGTCGAAGGGACTGGGCGGCGACGCGCCCTGGGCGCTCTCGGCGCTGCCCGAATGTCTCGTGCAAACGTCTGAAACCACCGGTCCCCTCGCATACGTCTTGCAGCATCTCCCGGACGGCGCGGCGCCGGTCGCTCAGCCGGCGACGCTTCGCTACGGCGATTGCACGATCGAACTCGCCGGCGGCGCGGCCGTCGTCAGGCGAGGAGAGGATCGCTTTCGAATTCCGCCGCACGTGCGGCTTTACCGAGGCCCGGGCGTGCTTGCGCTGCTGCGCACCGCGTCGAACGGAAACGAACTGCGCGTGTACGAACCAACGACACCATAGGAAAAACGTGACGATAGACGACGAAGTCCGCCATCGCCGAACGTTCGCGATCATCTCGCACCCGGACGCCGGCAAGACGACGTTAACCGAGAAGCTGCTGCTTTACGGCGGAGCGATTCACGTCGCGGGACAGGTCTCGGCGCGCAAGCGGCAGCGTCAGGCAACCAGCGACTGGATGGCACTCGAGCGCGAGCGCGGAATTTCGATCACCTCGACCGTGCTGCAGTTTCCGTACGGCGGGCACACGATCAACCTGCTGGACACTCCCGGACACCAAGACTTCGGCGAAGATACGTATCGCACGCTGCTGGCCGCCGACAGCGCGGTCATGCTTATCGACGCGGCCAAGGGCGTGGAGCCGCAGACGAAAAAGCTCTTCGCGATCTGCCGCGAACGCGGCATTCCGCTCTTTACGTTCATGAACAAGCTCGATCGGCCCAGCCGCGACCCGCTCGAGCTGCTCGACGAACTCGAATCGGTGTTGGGAATCGGCGCGTATCCGATGAACTGGCCGCTCGGAAGCGGCGACGAGTTTCGCGGCATCTACGACCGGCGCACGCGCGAACTCCATCTCTTCGAGCGTTCCGCACACGGAACGACGCGCGCCGCCGCGACGACGACGGTCGCGGGCGACGACCGTTTGCGTTCGCTCGTCGGCGAAGCGGAGTACGCGCGCTTTCGCGAAGGAATCGAGCTGCTCGACGGCGCCGGCGAATCGTTCGACCGCGACGCGATGCTCGCGGGAACGACCACGCCGGTCTTCTTCGGAAGCGCGGTGACGAACTTCGGCGTGCAGCTCTTTCTCGATGCGTTCGTCGAGATGGCGCCGCCGCCGGCGGCGCGCGCCGGAATTCCGCCGGAACATCCGGAGTTCAGCGCGTTCGTTTTCAAGATCCAAGCCAACATGGACCCGCGCCATCGCGACCGCATCGCCTTCGTGCGCGTCTGCTCGGGCCGGTTCGAGCGCGACATGACGGTTCGTAACGGCCGAACGGGCAAAGAAGTGCGTTTGTCACGCGCGATGCGGCTGTTTGCCGACGAACGGGAGTCGCTCGACGCGGCCTACGCCGGCGACGTCGTCGGCTTGGCCAACCCCGGCGTGTTCGCCATCGGCGACGCGCTCTACGACGGCGCGCCCGTCGAGTTCGCGCCGATTCCCGCCTTCGCCCCGGAACATTTTGCGAGCGTCCGGAGTATCGATGCTTCGGGTCACAAATCGTTCGCGAAAGGCATCGCGCAGTTGCGCGAGGAGGGAGCGGTGCAGGTGTTCTATCCGCTGGGATCGATGCGCACGGAGCCGATCGTCGGCGTGGTCGGCGAGCTCCAGTTCGAGGTGGCGAAATATCGCTTGGAAAGCGAGTATAACGTCAAGACCGTTTTCACGACGCTCCCGCTCGCGCTCGCGCGGCACGTTGAAGGCGAACGAAGCCGCTTGCTTTCCGCGCAGTTTCCCTCCAACGCCAAACTCGTGGAAGATTGGGACGGGCGTCCGGCGGCGCTCTTCGAAAGCGAGTGGAGCATGCGTCTCGCCAAGGAATGGAATCCCGATCTGACGTTCGTTCGCTTCTCTGCCGACACGCTGAAGGAGACCGTCGCACCGTGATACGCCCCCGTACGTTGGCCGTTCTCGCCGCCGCCGTTCTCGCGGCGTGCTCGTTTCAAAACAAATACGAACGCGAAACCGGAGACATCACGAAAGCCGTGATGAACAATAACCTGCAGCCGGTTTCCGGCGACATCGCTCCCGGCGTCAACATTCCTCGCGTCAAGGTCGCGGAGTGGTCGGACGAACTGAACGCGCAAGGCAAACTGCTCTCGATAAAAGAGACGCCCGACAAATGCGAGCCCGGGTGGCACTGCTTTGAGGCGAAGTTCGAAAAGCGCGTCTACGTCGAGCGCATGCGGCTCGACGAAAACGGCAAGGTCGTCAACTGGAACTTCAAAATGGCGCCGGTCGCGGCCACGGCGACGTGAGCCGCCATCTCGGCGTTCTGGCGCTCGTCTTTGCCGTAGCCGGATGCGCGGGCGTGCAATCGCCGATCGCACCGCCTGGAACGCCGGCGAACCCCGCAACGGTTTCGGCGGCGAAGCGCGGTGCGTCCTGGATGGCGCCGCAAGCGCAGAAAGCTGCGAGTCTGCTCTACGTTTCCAATTGGGGCACGTCCGACGTTACCGTATATACCTACGCGAACGGCGGCGGACTGGTGCTGGTCGGAACGTTGACCGGCTTCTCGTTACCGGGTGGATTGTGCACCGACAGCACGGGCAACGTCTGGATTCCGGACACGAGCGGCAGAAGGGTGTTCGAATACGCGCACGGCGGGACGAAACCGATCCAAACGATCCAGCTGTCGACCGGCTATCCCTACGCATGCGCCGTCGATTCGGCGACCGGGAACATCGCGGTTTCGAGCGCGCATCCCAATGGAAAGTACCAAGCCTACAGCATCGTTGACGTCTTTTCGAAAGGCTCGAGGAGGCCGGCGCGGTATTCGACCCTTCACGGGTTCAAGAACGTGTATTTCGTCGCGTACGACGACAAGAGTAATCTCTACGCCGACGCAACGCCGTGCGAATTTCGGGGCTGTTACTACCGGCAAGAAGGTCCACCGGGGTTTTACAAGCTGTCGAGCGGCGGATCCGACTTTAAGCGGCTGACGCTCGTTGGTGCCAAGCTCCACGAACCGGCGGCAATCGACTGGGTGAAGCCGACACTCCTGTTAGGCGATCGGGATTTTGAAGAACAAGGAACGTCGGGTGCCTATAAGGTCTTCGTCTCCGGCGCGAAGGCGACGGTCGTCGCTACGCTGCCCTTCGGCGGAACGCAGCAAGCCTACGGATTTTCGCGCCGGGCCACCCGGGTCATCGTGCCGGACTTCACCGGAAACGCCGTCAGGGTGTACGATCTTTCCGACGGGTCCCTCATTTCCACGCTCACGACCGAGATTTCGGAGCCCTTCGCAACGGTGGTAAGCCAGTAGCGATTAGTACGTATCCGCCGGCGTGTCGTCGGGATGCGTCAAAAAGTAGTGCGCGTCGTACTTTACGGCGACTTTCTTGTAGTGCAGCGGCTTCTGCGTGAAGTCGAACATGTCTTCGAACGCGTCGGCACGCTCGTCGGCATATTTTGTCGATGGCTTGCAATGCGGATGGCAGATCGGCGGCAAGCCGAACGTTTGCTCGATGAAGTGCAAGGTGCTGGCAATCTCGTGCTGACTGTGAGAGATGTATCCCGGTTTCGCGTACGGCGAGATGACGATCAAGGGAACGCGGAAGCCCAAGCCTTCGCGCGCATGGGTGTCCGGGTCGGCATATTGCGGCGGCTTCACGTGATCGAACCAGCCGCCCCAGTCGTCCCACATCACGATGATGGCCGAACTGTTCCAATACTTGCTTTGACCGACGGCATTGGCAATGCTGGCGACCCATGATGGGCCCTTGTCGCCGGACGCGGGGCCGGCGTGATCGGAGTTCTGGCCCGACGGCATGACCCACGAGACGTTTGACAGCGTTCCGTTCGAAATGTCGGTAAAGATTTGCAGATCCGGCGACTTGATGTTCTTCCAGTCCGGACCCTGATAGATTTGCTGGATCGCGGCAAAGCCGTTGAGATTTCCACCGGGGTTCTTTGCTTCGGCGTAGTAGGTCCACGTAATTCCCGCACCGTCGAGATTGTTCGCGATGGTCGGATAAGTGAAGCACGGGAACGGTCCCGGCACTTCGTAACCCGTCGCCTTTGAGAACACGGGCGGGTCGGCTTGCCCATATTTGAGGACCTCGACGTACGTCGAGGGAATTTGGTTGTTGCAGCCCCACGGCTGCGAGCTTGGCACTTCGGATGCGTGACCGGATTGGCCCGCGATCAAATATTGGTGGGCGACGTAACTCGGGCCGCTGTTCGATGCGAATGCATCGTCACCCAGCGCATACTGCTGCGCGAGCGTCCAGTAACCTTGAACGTCGGACTGGTAGACGTAGGAATAAATGTCCTGTTTGATCGCCGAATTGTTGGAGAAAACCCAGCACGCCGGGTGGTTGATGGGATCGGAGCAACCGGGTTTATGCTTTACGATGTAATGATCGAAACCATCGGTTTTACCTTGATCGTAGTCTTCCAGAAATTGAGAATGGTCGTGATTCGGATCGAACTGCGTAAATTTTAGATGGATCGGTTCGAGCGTGTAGGTCGTGCCGCCCTCACCCTTACTCGTGTCAACGCTGTTGGCTCCCGGAAAGCCGTGGAACAAATTGTCGAACGTCCGATTTTCCTGAACGACGATGATGATGTGCTTGATCGGCGTCGATCCGCCCGAATCGCGAACGAGGTACTGATTTTTAGCCGCAGGCGGGGTTTGACCGAACGAGCCGTTGCAGCCGGCCAGCATCGCTGCCATGACGATAACGGATAATTTCCTCACTGCGATTTCGTTCCTCAATTTCGTCGCTGCCGTACTAATAGTCGATCTCGGGTCCGGCATTTTGCACCGACATGCATGCTTGGTAGTTCGCCGGCTCCGGAATCTTCACGAACTTCGTGGGCTGCTGCGAATAGTTGAACGCATCACCGTAGCCGTCGGCACGCTTGTCGTCGAGCCCGAGCGTCTTCCCCGGAGTAAAAATATCTTCAATGAAACGCAGTGCCGACGCCGTTTCGTACTGTGCATGCGATACGTAGTGCTGCTTGGCGTACGGTGAGACGATGATCAGCGGGGTCCGATAGCCCAACCCCTCGTACGCCCCTGTTTTGAGATTCGGGTACTGCGGAGGCACGACGTGATCGAACCATCCGCCCCATTCGTCCCAGCTGATGATGATTGCGGTGCTGTTCCAATACGGACTCTTGCCGATGGCGTTCACGATCGCCGTCACCCACGCAGGCCCGCACGCTCCAGACTTTACGCCGCCGTGATCGGACGCGCCCTCGTGCGGCATCACCCAAGACACTTGCGCGAGATCGTTGTTGGCGATGTCGGTCAGCACTTTCGTGTCGGGCGTGATGACCTTCGTCTCGTCCGGGCCGTAGCGCACGGCCTTGATCGAATCGAACGCATCCAACCAATCGGAGTCGTACGGATTGAAACCCGACGAATCGCGACGCGAGTCCGAGGGCGGCGGGGTGGGCTGTTTATACCATTGCCAGGAAACGTTTGCGGCGTCCAACTTCTTCGCGATGCTGATGAAGCCGAAACACGGATTCGGCCCCTTGACGCTGTGCCCGAAGATCGCCGGAAACGCCGGCGGATTCGCTTGGCCGTACTGCAGGTAGTACTCCCAGGTCGTCTTCGGCGCGTCGCAGCCCCACGGCATATTGGATGGGACCTCGTCGGCGTGGGCGATCTGCCCGGCTACGAGCTCCAGATGCGCTCCATAACTCGGCCCGCTGTTCGAGGCAAAGTTGTCGTCGCCGAGTGTGTACCGCGACGCCATCGTCCAGTACGGCTGGATGTCCGATTTCTGTACGTAGCTGAAGATGAGTTTGGAGTACGATGATGGACGATACGCCCAGCACTGCGGTTCGTTCACCCAGTTGTAGACCCACTTCTTGCATTGCCCAACCAGATTGTTACCGGTGACGATCAGGTCCCAGCCGTCGTTGTTGCCGCCGTCGTAGTCTTCGAGGAACTGGTAGTGCTCGTGGTTGGGATCGAGTTTATTCACAAGTGAGTGGGATTGCAAAACGTACTGCTTGCCGTGACCGTAGCCGGACGTCGCCGTGTTGGCACCGGGAAACCCGTAGAACAGGTTATCGAAACTCCTGTTCTCTTGCATGATGACGACGACGTGCGTAATCGGCGACGAACTCGCATGCCGGCGCTCGGAGGAATTCGTAAATGGATTCGGGACGAGACCGTGCGAGACGGGCGACGAGTTGCAAGCCGCGACGACCATCCCGGCTAGCACGAGGACGACAAAAACGGATACGCGCTTCATGATGCTTCGTTCGCGACCACTCCTCGCGAGTGCCTGTCGCGAGCGCCGAGCGTCACGGCACGTAGGTGAAGATCGTACCGCGGCCGGTCGGGTCGCCGTGCGCCGTCGCGCCGTAGAGAACCCGATTCATCTCGACGAATCCTCCCGTCGGAACGCCGCCGTCGTGCCGGTCGTTTGCAAATTGGTGCAGCACCGAAAACGTGCCGTCTTTCTTGACTTGGAAGAACGTTCCGACGTAGTTCTGCGTGTTACCGAATCCTGCCGTGCCGTAGACTTTCGAACCGACTGCGATGACGCCGTGGGATCGTTTCCGTCGTCGGGGCTGCGGCGAACGAATGCAACACGATCTCGTGCCCTACGGCGTCGATGGAGTAGACGGTTCCCGCGTTGTTCGTTCCGCCGAAGGGGGTGATGCCGTAGAAGACGCCGTTGGCAAACGCCAGCGGAAGCCTTGAGGATATTCGCCGTCACCGGGCTTTCCCGCGAAAGTCGTAGAGCGTCGTCTTTTGACCTTTGAACGTCATCGTAAAGAACGTGCCGCAACCGACGGCGTAACATGCGGTGCCGCCGCCCGTGCTCGTCGTACCGTAGAGGCGCCGCCTTTCGCGAACAGATTTCCGCTCGGGTTCGCACCGTCGCTTCCGCCTTGAAAGTTATAGAGCACGCGCTTGGATCCGGAGACCGGATCGATCGAGAAGATCGTGCCTTCGTTCGAAGTCCCGCCGTTCGGTGTTGCGCCGTAGAGACGGCCGTTTGCCGCGATGACGCCGTGGGCTCGCTTCCGTCGCGTCCCGCCTTTGAAACTGTAGAGGACGCGTTCCGACCCCGAGGTGGTAACGCAAAGACACGGTACCGTCACCGTGCGTTCCGCCGGCGTAGGTGGTGCCGTAGAGCGTCCCTTTGAGGGCCGTAAGGTCTTCGGGAATGTTACCGTCGGGGTGTCCGGCAAAGTTGTAGACGACGTGCTCGGCCCCGACGCGTCGACGGCATAGACGATGCCCTTGCCGTTCGCTCCGGCCTCAGTGTCTACACCGTAGATCGTCCCGTCGAGCGCCACGAGGCGGCCGGCCGGCCACTTGCCGTCGTTTGGTCCGCCCTTGAAGCCGTAGAGTTCTCTGTAGATTTGGCCGCCGGAGAAGGTTTTCATGGCGCTCGGGGCGCTGCTGCCGAGCCCCGGCGTCATCGTGCCCGCCGATTGGGAGCAAGCCGTAAGGAGCAGTATGCAGAAAAGAATGCCGGCAATGCGCATGATGATGCCCTCTTTTTTGTCGCCGCTACGTTCGGCTCGCCGGGAGTGCGAACCTACTTTCGGCCGGCCGTGAGCGCCGGCGCAGTTGACGTTCGTGCCGCCGCGCAACGCTTGGCCGGCGTCGCGTACCGTACGCCGGTCGTACGCTCGCGTACGCTCGACGCTTTAACCGATGCCGAGGTGTTCGTCAAATGCGAGAACTTCCAACGCATGGGTGCATTCAAGTTTCGCGGTGCGTACAATTTCCTCGCGTCGCTTTCACCCGGCGAGCGCGCCGGCGGCGTCGTGGCGTTTTCCAGCGGCAACCACGCTCAAGGGGTCGCATTGGCGGCCCGGATGCTCGGCGTCGACGCGACGATCGTCATGCCCTCCGATGCGCCGGCGGGAAAGCTTGCCGCCACGCGCGCGTACGGCGCGCAGATCGTGCTCTACGAACGCGAGCGTTCGCATCGTGAAGAGATCGCGCGCGGCATCGCCGGCGAACGGGGCGCGACGGTCGTGCCGCCGTTCGACGATCCGCGCATCGTCGCCGGTGCGGGCACGGCCGCGCTCGAACTCCTCGAAGAAGCGGAGAGGCTCGATGCAATCGTCGTACCGGTCGGCGGCGGCGGCCTGATGGGCGGCACCGCGCTGGCCGCACATGGAATCGATCCGAAGATCTCCGTGTACGGCGTCGAGCCGGAAGCAGGCGACGATTTCGCGCGCTCGCTGGCGGCCGGCGAGCGCATCTCTATTCAGGTGCCGCGCACGATCGCCGACGGACTCCAAACGACGGCGCCCGGAATGGTGACGTTTGCAATCGCGCAACGGCACGGGTGCCGCGTCGTCACGGTGAGCGACGGCGAATTGCGCGACGCGATGCGATTTGCGTTCGAGCGCATGAAGCTGGTCGTCGAACCGAGCGCCGCCGCGCCCCTGGCCGCGTTACTGCACAAGCGCATCCCCGAACTCTGCGGCATGCGCGTCGGAACGATCGTCAGCGGAGGGAACGTGGACGCAGCCCGCTTCGCACAGTTGCTTTCGCTCTGAGCACCTGACGCGACGGGTTAGCGGCCCATGGAATAAAATTCGGCGTTGGGACGCATGTCCATCAGGCCGGCCATGCGATTGGAGAAGCCGAAAAACGCCGCAATTGCGGCGATGTCCCAAACGTCGTCGCTGGAGAAGCCCTGCGCGCGCAGCGCGTCGATCTCCGCATCGCTTGCGGCGAACCCGCGCTCGTTCACGCGCGACGCAAACTCGAGCATCGCGCGCCAGCGCGGCGAGAGCTCGGCGGTGCGCCAGTTGTTGGCGATTTGCTCGGCGAGCTACGGGGTCTTTGCCGAGAATGCGTAAGGCCGCGCCGTGCGCCGTCATGCAATACTGACAGCGGTTCTCCGACGAAACGGCGACGACGATCGCCTCGCGCTCCGCGCGATTGAGTCCCCCGGGCGCCTTCATGAGCACGTCGTGGTACGCCATGAACGCGCGGAAGTGGTCGGGACGCCGCGCGTACGCGCGAAAGACGTTTGGCACGAAACCGATTTTCTCGCGATTCGCGCGATAGATTTCGGCGATATCCGCCGGCAGCTCCGCTTCGGACGGTTCTCCGAAGCGGGATGCCGGCGAATCACGCATGCGATGCTCCTACGACGTCTTGATGTCGCCGCACGAGACGTACGTTCCCAAGTCCGTAGTACTCTTGTGAACGTTGATCGCAAACGTTCCCGACGTCAGCTGATGGAGCGACTCGCCTTTGAGGACCGTCCTCGAGACGCCTTTAGCGACGTTTGTCAAGGGGTACTGCGGCGCAGGATTGAGTTTCGCGCAGGTTCCCGCATGGATGTGCGCAGGCTGATCCTCGGCGGGCGCGTTCTTGAGGAGAATGGCGACGACGACGCCGTCGTTGGTTTGGGTCAGCGTTGCGCTGCCATCCTCACCCGAGCCGTTCTGCGCGTTCATCGTGACGGTCACGACAGTGCCGGTGGCCATTTGGGCCGAGGCCGGGATGGCGCACGCGAGGCCGGCGAGAATCGAGACGGCAAGCGCGAGACGTAAGGCATTCATTGCTGAGGTCTCCTTTCCAGCGTTGGGTTTGTCCATGCTGGTTACCCGGGAAGTGCGGCGCTACCCTGGTTTCGGCGCGCCGTGCGCCTCCAATTCCATCAGGCGGCCGCTCAACGTCGCGAGCGCCTCTACGGCTTGCGAGGTCGGGGCAGCGTCGGCTCCGTCGACGGTGTCGAGGAGATTTGCGGCCTCGTCGTTGATCGATTCGAAGAGCCGCGCGTCGGCATCCCGGCCTGCGCTTTTAGCCGCTGCCGCATCGCGTAGACTGCGATCCATCATCGATGCCAGCGCGCGCGCAGCGTCGTATTGGTGCCGCAGTTGCGCCGCAGCGATCGAGACGCGCGGATCCATCACGACGGTCAGCGGCTGCCTGACCGACAATCCATCCGCATCGAGCGTCACCATGTAGCGTCCCGGCAAAACCAGTGGACCCTGCGGAACGCGCGGCGTGTCGTGCGGGACGGCCGAAATCGGCAAATCGTGCGACACCGCCTGCGGCGGCCGTTCGCGCACGTCCCACACGAAGCGGTGCATGCCTTCGCCGGTCGCCGGCCGCCGGAAGGGGCGCTCCCAATACGCCGGCTTGTCGAGATCCGGAATCGGCGCCGGCTCGGGATCGTCGCTGGCGTAGCGGCGAACGACGCGACCGCTCGCATCGGCAATGACGATCGTGACGCGTCGCGCATTCCGCGCCAGTGCGTAGTCGATAATCGCGCCGTCGGGCGGATTCTCTCCCGCGGGCTCCTCGGGCGGCAGCGGCGTATCGGTGTTCAGGCTGCGGCGCACGCGATACGCCGTCTCCGGAGCGTAGAGATACGCGCGCCGCGCGAGCGGATCGGCGTTGCGCGCTAATGCGCGTAGCGGCGTGACGTCGTCGAGTATCCAGAAACCGCGTCCGTGCGTCGCGACGATCGCGTCGTTACCGTGCACGATGATGTCGCGCACCGACGTATGCGGAAGGTCGAGCTGCAGACTCTGCCAATGCGCGCCTGCATCGAAAGAGACGTACGCACCGTTTTCGGTTGCTGCGTAGAGCAGGCGCGGTTCCTGGGGATCCTGGCGCACGGCGTTGACCGGCTCGTTCGGAAGCCCGTTGACGGCCGCTTGCCAATGCCCCCCACTGTCGTGCGTGACGTAGACGTACGGCCGTAAGTCGTTTAAGCGGAAGCGATTCACCGCGACGAACGCCGTGCCGTCGTCTTCACGCGACGCGTCGATCTGCGCCACCTTGCTCCACGGCGTCAGCTCCGGCGGCGAGACGTTGCGCCAATGCCCGCCGCCGTCGCGCGTGATCCATACCAGTCCGTCGTCGGTGCCGGCCCACACCGTCCCGCCACGGCGGTACGACGGTGCGATGGCGTACACGACGCCGCGGTGCATGCCGCGCTGCGGATCGGCGCTCTCGAACGAGCCGAGCACCGCCGGCACGCCGGCATGGCGCCGAGTGAGGTCGGGACTGATCGCGCGCCAAGACGATCCGCCGTCGACGGTCGCGAACACCACGTCGGAGCCGAAGTACAGACGGCGGCGATCGAAGTGATCGAAGGCGAGCGGCTCCGTGCGTACGACGCGATACCGTTTCGACGGCAGCGCGATCGGCGAGACTTCTTGCGTTTGGCCGGTGCGCTCGACGAACCGTTCGACTTTTCCACCGAAAAAGACGCCCGGATGCAGCGGGTCCGCAATCACGTAGCCGTATTCCTGCGCGCCGACGGTGAACCAATCGCGCTGCGTGATCGCGCCCCAATCGCCGCGGCTGAGCACGCAGGCCGACCCGCTCTCCTGTTGGCCGCCGCAGACGCGATACGGGAACCGGTCGTCGGCCGAAACGTGATACATCTGCGCGGTCGGCTGATTGTACCAGGTGCTCCAGGTGCGTCCGTGGTTGACGGAGATCGTCGCGCCTTGATCGGCGGCGAGCGCGATGACGTTCGAGTTCCCGGGATCGATCCACACCGTGTGATAGTCGTCGCCGCCCGGCGCGCCCTTGAACGCGACGAACGTCTTGCCGCCGTCGCTCGAGCGGTACGCCGCCGTGTTCGTGAGGTAGAGGACGTTGGCGTCGTGCGGGTCGACGGCGATCGATACGAGATCGTCCCCGCGCTGGGCGATCGCGGCATCGCCGTTGGTTTTCGCGAAATGCGCGCCGGCGTCGTCGCTGCGATAGACGGCCCCGCCGTTATCGGGCGTATCGGCATACGCGTAGACGATTTGGGGATTGCTCGGGGCCGCCGCGATTTCTGCGCGCCCGATGCGCTGCGGCAATCCGTTCGTCAACTGCGACCACGTCGTTCCGCCGTCGACGGATTTGTAGATGCCGCTTCCGGGAATTTCGAAGGAGCCGCCGATCTCCCACGGCGCTTGGCGCGCGGCCCACAGCGTCGCGTAGACGACGTCGGGGTTCTGCGGATCGAGCACGACGTCGTATGCGCCCACGTTTTCGTCTTTGAAAAGTACGCGCGCGAACGTCGCGCCGCCGTCGAGCGAACGATAGATCCCGCGTTGATCGTTCGGTCCGAACGGATGGCCGAGTACTGCAACGAACAAACGGCCGGCATTCTTCGGATCGACCGCGATCGCCGGGATCTGCTGACCGTCGCGCAAGCCGAGATGCGTCCAGGTCGCGCCGGCGTCGGTTGACTTGTAGATGCCGTCGCCGATGGCGAGATCGGGGCGCTGCAATCCCTCGCCGCTGCCGGCGTAGATGACGTTCGGATCGCTCGCCGCCACCGCGAGCGCGCCGATCGATCCGGTCGGCTGCGAATCGAAAATCGGCGACCAGGTTCGCCCGGCATCGTCGCTCTTCCACACGCCGCCGTTGACGACGCCGATATAGAAGAGATTCGGACGTCCGGCCACGCCCGCGATCGAGGTCGTGCGGCCGCCGCGCAGCGGTCCTACCGAGCGCCAATGCATGTCGCGGTAGAGCGCCGGCGAAACGCCCGCGCATGCAATCGCGGTGACGGCGAGCGCGAGCGTCCGCGCGACGATCGCTCGCATTACGCCTTGGTCACGCGGCCGACGAACGCGGCGATCTCCGAAAAGGCTTCGCGCGATTCCGGCAGTCCGGCGAAGATGTGCCACACGTGGGGAACGCCCTCCCAGAGCCGCAACGTCGAATCCACGCCGGCCGAGCGCGCCTTGGCATCGAGCCGCACCGCGTCGTCGCACAATCGTTCGATCGTACTGGCCTGAATCATCAACGGCGGCAGGCCGTGCAAATCGGCGTAGAGACCGGATGCGAGCGGATCGTCGAAGGCGCCGTCGCCGACGTACGCGTGCGCGATGCGCCCTTCGCCGCGCGTCGCCGTCGCAAGCGCCGTTGGAAGATCTACCCAGGGCGCGATGAGCACGGCGCCGGCCGGCGGGGGCTCGTGCGCGTCGCGCAGCGCGAGCAGCGTCGAGAGCGCCAAGCCGCCGCCGGCCGAATCGCCGGCGATGACGATCGACTGCGGCGCAATGCCCGCTGCGAGCAGCCAGCGATATCCGGCAATCGCATCGTGCAGCGCCGCGGGAAAGCGATGCTCGGGAGCGAGACGGTAGTCGAGCGCAAAGACGCGCGCTTCGCAACGGCGGCAGAAAGCACCGGTGAGGGTGCGGTACGTCGCGGGCGAACCGGCGACGAATCCGCCGCCGTGCAAGTAGTAGACGACGGTCGCCGCGTTGGGATCGGCGTTGAGCAACAGCCATTCACCGCGCACGCCCGCCGCGCGATCCTCAACGCTCACGCGCGTCGTTCCGCGCGGCACGCGTCCGAAAAGCAACGCCGTGCGCCCGATGAACCGGCGGTAGCGGCGCACGAAGTGCGGGCTGGCAACGGTGCGCGCCCCGGGAATTCTGCGCGTGGCCGCAACCATGAGGCGCAGCGCGCGCGCGCCCAGACTCGCCACCGCCTACATTCGTCTCCCGTTGCGGTTGCCGCGGCGTTTCGGCGCGAACGGCGAACCGATCTTCCACGACGTCTTACGCGGAAGGCCTTCGTCGACGTCGTCGCAGCCGATCGGCGTAAACTCGCGACAATCGCCCGGCCGCCCTTCGTAAATGCCGCAGTAGTAGCGGCCGCTGCGCGGACCCTTGAGAAACATGCATTTATCGGCAAGGTCGTCGCCGACCTTACGCAGCCAGCCGACGTAGAACCCGTCGGCGGAGGCACGTTCCACGACGTAGTCGCGCATCACGTCGGCGTACGGCATCGAGAGATGCTCGGCAATACGCTGCACGTCGGCACGGCTGACGAAGGGCTCGTAGCCGCTACAGCACTCCGCGCAGCCCGGCGGGCACGCCACGTTGTCGGGCATGTCTTTGAGGTGCTTGCGCGCCAGATCGATGACTTTTGCGACGGCTTTGACGAACTCCGGATCGTCGTTGTATTTATACGTCCACTCTCGCTTCGAAATCTCGTTCACGTTGTAGAAGCGGGTCGTCTTTTCGTCGAACTCGACGGTGACGTGTTCTTCGTCTATCTCGATTTTATTGACGTGTTGAATCGGACGCGCGTCGAGCAGTTCGGGATGCGTCGGCTGCCCCGTGCGCCGTGAAAAGTTCCGTAGGGCTATGAGGTCGATGGTCTCCATGCGTCGGTCGATTCCCCCGCCGTGCGGGTGCGGCCTGTGGGTGCGCCAAACATAAAAGCGATATGCGTACGGCAATCGGCGTAGACCTCGGCGGATCGCACGTCACCGCGGCCGTCGTCACCGACGACGGGGCGATTCATTCTCAACACGAGCAGGACCTCGACGATCTCGCCTTCGAGCCGGTCGTCGACGCGGTCGGAACGCAGATCGCGGCCGCGCTGAAGGAGGCCGGCTCGAGCGTCGCCGGCATCGGCATCGGTTCGCCGGGAAACATCGACGCCGCGAGCGGCGCCGTGCTGTACAGTCCCAATTTCGGATGGTCGAACGCGCCGCTCGGCGCTGCGCTGCGCAAACGCTTCGGCGTACCGGTCTTCGTCGGCAACGATGCGCGCTGTGCGACGCTCGGCGAACACGTTTACGGCAGCGGACGCGGAACGAGCGATTTCGTTTTGCTGACGTTAGGCACGGGAATCGGCGGCGGCATCGTCGCCGGGGGCAGGTTGATGCTCGGCTACAAATGGGGAGCCGGCGAAATCGGGCACCACCAAATCCGTCCGACCGACGGCTTCGTTTGCGGTTGCGGAAAGATCGGCTGCTTCGAGGCGCAGGCGTCGGGAACCGGATTGATTCGGCACGCATTTGCGGTGGCGCCGTCGTTTCCGCGCAGTCCGCTGCTCGACGTCGCCCGCGACAAACTCAGCTCGAAAAAAATTCGCAAGGCGGCGCAGGCCGGCGACAAGCACGCAATGGCCGCGTGGAACCGCTTCACCGCCGACCTGGCGCTCGGTTTGGCCAACGTCATCGCGTTCGTCAATCCCGAAACGATCGCGCTGGGAGGCGGCGTTTCGTCGGCCGGAGATTTCATGCTCGACGCGATTCGCGCGCCGGTGGATGCGTTGACGACGATGGTTCCCAAAGGAACGACGGAGTTGCGGATCGCGGCGCTCGGTAACGATGCCGGGCAAGTCGGGGCTGCCGTGATGGCGTTGAACGGCGGGCTCTCGGGGGATGCGGCGTCCGCCTAAGTGGAGCTTTCTCATCGAACCGCCATTGCGCGCGCCGGTTAACGCTGTATGCTCGCGGGAAAGACCGCGATGGAGGTCGGTCGGAAGCATGCTGAAACGAAACGTGTTGATTGCAACGGCCGCGGCGCTCGCGCTGATCGGCGGAGCGTGTCTCGCGCTGACGACGGCGGCCTCGCGCTCGGCGATGAACGAGGGCGGCATTCACAAGATCCGGCACGTCGTGATCATCATGCAAGAAAACCGCTCCTTCGATACCTATTTCGGCACGTTTCCCGGCGCCGACGGCATTCCGATGAAGGACGGCGTTCCCACCGTCTGCATACCGCAGCCGAGCGGTCCGTGCGTACGGCCCTACCGCGATACGCTCGATCGCAATCGCGGCGGCCCGCACAACTTCGGCGCGGCAAAGAACGACATCAACGGCGGCAAGATGGATGGCTTTCTAACGTCGACGCGCGTCGGCCGAAAGTGCCGGGGCGTCGACGATCCCAGTTGCGTGAAGCGCGCCGGAAAAGGCGACGTGATGGGGTACCACGACGACCACGACCTTCCGAACTATTGGGCGTACGCGCGCGATAACGTGCTGCAGGATCGCATGTTCGAAAACATCGCGTCGTGGAGTTTGCCGCAGCATCTGTTCATGGTGTCGGAGTGGTCGGCGAGTTGTCCGCAACTGCAGGTCGCGATGAGCTGCGTCAACGAGCCGGAGTCGCCGGATCCGCCGGGCGACATGCGCCGCCGGACCGGCACCCGCGGCGAAGGGCGGCCCGACTATGCGTGGACCGATCTCACGTATCTGCTCCATCGCGCTCACGTCAGTTGGGCGTACTACGTCATGGCGGGTACCGAGCCCGACTGCGCCAACGGCATCGACGGCTGCCGTGCGCGACGCCAGAATTCGCGCACGCCGGGGATATGGAACGTCTTACCGGGCTTCGACACCGTTAAAGAGGACGGCGAACTCGGCAACGTTCAGGATCTGCGCAAATTTTACGCCGCCGCAAAGGACGGCACGCTGCCGAGCGTCGTGTGGATTTGCCCTTCGAACGCGTACAGCGAACATCCGCCCGGGCTGGTCAGCGCCGGCCAAGCCTACGTGACGGGCTTGGTCAATGCGATTGCACGCGGTCCGGACTGGGACAGCACCGCGATCTTTCTCTCGTGGGACGACTGGGGCGGATTCTACGATCACGTTCCGCCGCCGAAGGTCGACGAAAACGGTTACGGCATCCGCGTGCCCGGTATCGTCATCAGTCCTTACGCGCGCCGCGGTTACATCGACCATCAAGTGCTCAGTCACGACGCGTACGTGAAGTTCATCGAAGACGACTTCTTGAACGCCGAACGCATCGATCCGAAGACGGACGGCCGCCCCGACCGGCGTCCGGACGTGCGCGAGAACGCCTCGCAGCTGGGCGATTTACGCTCCGACTTCGATTTCAATCAGTCGCCGCGCCGGCCCGAGGTGCTTCCGAACGGTACCGTCTGGATGGGTACCGGCACCGTTCCGGAACACTGACTCGACATAAATAGAGCGGAGCCTCCGGTCGCGGTGACGATCAGACGCCGGCGGCTTGACGCAGCGGCTCGAGCGGCTCGAATTCTTGCGGCGGGATCATTCCCGTGTTCGCAATCTGCGCGATGAGGGCGGCGATCCGGCGCGAACTGCGGCGCGGCGCGACGATTTCTTGATTGTGGCGGATCGCGGCGAGGCGCTCGGGCATGCGAATCATCGAGCGCACGGCTTCGACGACCTGCGACGCTCCGCCGATGGCGACCTCGCCGAGCCCGTTGTGACGAACGAAATCGAGGTTACCGCGTTCCTGTCCCGGCACGTAATCGTAGACGATGACCGGCAACTGTGCGGCGTTGGCTTCGGCCAGCGTGCCGGGCCCCGCTTTGGTGACGAGCAGATCGACGGCGCGAAAATACTCGGGAATCTTGTCGGTGAACCCGAGCACTTGCATCGGCGTCGGCAGACTCGCCGACATTTCGGCGAGCTTCTGCTGCAAATGTTCGTTGCGCCCGCAGACGACGACGAGATGCACCGGCAGCCGCGCGCGCGCCAGCGCGAGCGTCGTCGAGAGCAGTTTCCCGCCGCCCTCGCCGCCGGCCATGAGCATCACGACCATATCGTCGGCGGGCAGGCCGAGGGCGGCGCGTAATTCGGCAACCGTCCCGGTCACGTCGTCGAACTTCGGATGAATCGGATGTCCGAGCAGGCGCAGGCTCGCGGGCGGCACGCCGCGCGACAGCGCGCGCTGGAAGACCTCGCGCGCCGGCACGACGACCGCGTCGGCGTCGGCGACGAGCCACGATTCGTGGACCTTGCCGAGATCGGTGATGACGGTGACGATCGGCACGTGCTGCATGTGCGCGTCGGCGCGCGCACGCAGCGCTGCGTGGTTGAGCAGCGGGTGGACCGAGACGATCACGTCGGGCTGATAGCTGATGAACAGATCGCGCAGCCGCTCGCGGTAGAGCGGCTCGCAGAAGCGAATCAGCGCCTTGTAGCGCCGGCGTCCGTTGGTTGCATAGTAGAGCGCGCCGTAGACCGGCGGCGCGTAGCGCAGCGCCATGCTATAGCCGAGCCCGAGTTGGGTGAGCGGGAAGGAGCAGTGGGCGGCAACGTCTTCGATCCGATGCGTAAAGGAGAAGGGCGTCGTGATCTCGTCGAGGGCGGCGGTAATCGCGTTGGCAGCGCTGCGGTGGCCGCCTCCGGTATCCGAGATCAAGAACATTGCCCGCTTGGTCATTCGCTCTCCCGTCAGGCTCGAGCCGGCGTCGTCTGCGTACTCCCGCGCAGCGCCGCATTCCGCTTCCGACGGCTCGTCGGGGCCAGCCTGGCGATCAGCGCTCGTGCCGGAGCGTCGTAGAATCGGAAGATGTCGCCAAACTCGATATCGGGGTTTCGGTGATGGGCGTCGTGGTCCTCGGGAATCACGACTCCCAGGGGGCGCAGCACGGCACGCACCGCCGGCGGCGTCGTCCAACCGAGATCGGTGGTGTGCCGCCACCACACGTGGAGCTGGCCCAGCGCCAGGCCGCCTAGTGCTCCTTGCCAAGAGAGTCGCGACAGAACGGCTGCGGCGGCAAGATAGGGCAGCGCTCCCAAGGCGCCGTCGGCCAATACGCCGGGGTCGCGCGAGAGCACGGCGTGATCCCAATAGGAGCGCCGGCGGTCGTGATGCGTGCGCAGGTGCAGCGTGAACCATAGATGCTGAGGCACGTGATAGAAGAAGGTCGAAGCGAAGTCGCCTAGGACCAGCGTGGCGACGGCCGCCGCAACGATGAGCATGCAAAGCACCTCTCTAGAACGCAGTTATACCCACAATGCGCTTGCAAAGCGGGCGCTCCTATGTGCGGTTTTGTGGACGTGCGGGTGCTCGATGCCGCACCGCGCGATCACGGGTTTCTACGACAGACCTCGCTTGGCGAGGGCGCTCGACGACGCGTTGAGCCGGCCCTTTCCCGGCGGTTCCGGCGCGCTCGCCGGCGGCCGGCTTCTGCGCGACGGCCCGCCGGTGCGCCAGCCGGAGTTGGCGATCGCTCGCGCGATCCTCGCAACCAATCCGCGGGTCGCCGAAGCGTACGCACTCCTGCTCGCCGTCGAAACGGCGAACGCCGCTCGCGCCGCCGCATTGCCGCCGGAGTTTTTGGCGGCGACGCTGCTGCAAGAGTCGGCGTACGACGATCAGGCGCTTTCGGCGGCCGGTGCCATCGGCATCGCGCAGTTCATGCCCGAGACGGCGGCCGGCATCGGCGTCGATCCGTACGATCCGTTTTCGGCGATCGGCGGAGCGGCGGCGCTGCTCGGGTCGTATGCAACCGCGTATCGCACGCGATACGCCGATCCGTATGCGGCTGCGCTGGCCGCCTACAATGCCGGTCCGCTGGCCGTCGAACGGTACGGTGGCGTGCCGCCCTACCGGGAAACGCGCGATTACGTCGCGCTCGTTTTCGATCGCTGGGCGCGCATCGTCTCGTACGAGCGTTCGTAGGTGCGTCCGCCCCGAGGTGGAAGCAGTTCCTCGCAAAATCGTCTGCCGCAGGAGGTCGTTCGATGTCGCGGTCTTTTTCCGTTACGGTCGCCTTCGCAGCGCTGCTCGCCGTAAGCGGCTGTGGATTCAACAGCAGTCCCGCCGACAACATCACCTTCAAGGCACCGGCGGGCTGGCAGGCCTCACCCGGCATCATGGGCTTCATGCAGCTATGGAAAGCGCCCGGGGGCCGCGACGAAGTGCTGATGCTGTTTCGCTCGCCCAAGCAAATCGCGACGAGCGACGTCATGAGCAGTGCCAATGTCAAGGACGCGCGCATAGAGTCCGAGCAGCGCGTCACGATCTGCGGCAACCAGTCCGCCGAATTCCTGAAGGCGCAAGGCAGCGCGCACGGCGTAGGGTCGAAAGCTGACAGCAGCAACGTCGAGACGATGGTCAGCAACACCGGCGGAGCGACCTACATGGCGATGTACGTCTATCCGATCGGCGGCGTGCCGAACGCCGAGGCCACCGCGGCACTGCGCGAGCTCTGCGCGAAATAGCGCGCACCGTCTGGCGTCGCGCCGGCCGATGAGCGTTCTCAAGCAGCTTTTCGCCAGACAGCCGCTCGGCTGGACGGCATCCGAGCACGAAGGGCCGGCGCTGCGACGGGTTCTCGGGTGGCCCGCGCTCACGGCGATTGGTCTGGGCACGATGCTGGGCGGCATCTTTCCGACCATCGGCGCGGGTGCGCACGCGGCCGGTCCGGGCGTCATCCTGGCGTACGTCGCTTCCGGTTTAGTGAGCCTGTGCGTCGCGCTCTGCTACGCGGAGTTCGCCTCAATGGTGCCCGTCGCCGGAAGCGCCTATACGTACGCGTACGCAACACTCGGCGAACTCGTGGCGTGGGTCATCGGCTGGGACTTGATTCTCGAGTACGGCCTCTCGCTGGCGCCGACGGCGTCCTCGCTTTCCGATTACTTTCAGCACATGCTGGCCAACGTCGGAATCGTGTTTCCGTCGTGGGCGCAGACCGCTAACATCGGCGGCGCACATCCGCAGATCGACGTCTTCGCCGCGCTGGTGACGCTGCTGGTCACGGCGCTGGTCGCCATCGGCATTCGTGAGTCCGCAAGCGTCAACGGTGCGCTGGTCGTGGTGCAGATCGTTTCGATGATCGTCTTCATCGCGGTCGTCGCGCACGCGGTGACGCCGGCAAACCTGCATCCGCTGGCTCCGTTCGGCTATCACGGCATCCTCGCGAGCACCGCGCTGGTCTTTTTTGCCTACATCGGCTTCGATACCGTGACGGTCGCGTCGGAAGAGTCGAAACGTCCCGAACGCGACGTGCCGATCGGCATCATTCTCGCGCTGACGCTCGGCGGAATTCTGTACGTCGGATTGACGATCTGCACGGTGGGCGTGATGCGGTGGGATCGTCTTTCGGACGGCGCGGCAATGCTCGACGCGCTCGGTGCGGTGACGAAGAATCACGCGTACTACTGGATCGTCGCGGCCGGCGGGATCGCGGGCAATGCGACCGTCATGCTGACGTCGCTATTGGGACAAGTGCGCATCTTCTACGTCATGGCGCGGGATCGCATGCTGCCGCCCGGCGTCGCGCGCGTCCATCGCGTCTTCCGCACGCCGGCGCGCATGACGGCGATCACGGGCGTCCTCGTCGCGGTGTTCGCCGCCGTCTTTCCGTTGAACGAACTGCTGAAGCTGGTCAACGTCGGAACGCTCGCGGCGTTCGCGATCGTGTGCGCCGGCGTGCTCGTGCTGCGCCTGGTCAACCCGGGCGCGCACCGGCCGTTTCGCGCGCCGCTGCTTCCGTTGTTTTCCGTCGCCGGAACGGGGGCGTGTCTCTACCTGATCACCGGTCTCAATCTCGATACGTGGAAGCGCTACGCGATCTGGTTCGTCGTGGGGATCCTCGTCTACGCGCTCTACGGGTTCAGGAATAGCCGCTTGCGGGTGAATTTACCTCAGCCCTGAAACCGAAGGATTGCCGCAGGCGTTGGGGTGGTATAATCCGCCGACGGAGGTCCCATGCAGAGTCCCGATACCGCGGTCGCCGATCGCTTCCAACTCATCGAGGTTCCGCGTGGAAGCGGCGTCGCATCGTTTGCCGACGACGTGCGCGCGGGCTTGAGCGCTCCGTCGAAGCACCTTCCCTCGAAGTACCTCTACGACCGCGTCGGGTCGGCACTCTTCGACGCGATCATGCACCTTCCGGAATATTACCTCTCGAACGCCGAAACCGAGATCCTCCGCGAGAGCGGCTGGGAGATCGTGCGCGTGCTCGACGAGCCGATCGACTTCCTCGAACTGGGCAGCGGCAGCGCCGTCAAGACGCGCCTGCTGATCGCCGAGGCGCTGCGCGTGCAGGGACGATTGCGCTATAGTCCGATCGACATCTCGATCGAAGCGCTGAGCGCGTCGTCGCTCGCATTGGTCGAATCGTTTCAGGGACTTTCGGTGCGCGCGTACGCCGGCGATTATTTCGACGTGCTTGCGTCGCGCGCGCTCCGTTTCGATCGGCGGATGCTGGCAATGTACATGGGCTCGAATATCGGCAACTACGAACCAGCGCAAGCGCGGCGCCTGTTAAAACTGCTGGCGGCCGCGTTGCGTCCGGGAGACGGGCTGCTGCTCGGCACCGATCTCAAGAAAGATCGCGCGACCCTGGAGGCCGCGTACGACGATCCGGTCGGCGTGACCGCGGCGTTCAACAAGAATTTGCTCGAGCGCATGAATAACGAGCTGGGTGCCGGCTTCGACGCGCGCGACTTCACGCACGTCGCCTACTACGACGAGACCCGCGGAAGCGTCGACTCGTTTCTCGAGGCGCGCCGGCCATGCGAAGTCGCCATCGAGTCGCTCGGGATGCACGTCGCATTTGCCGAAGGCGAACGCATTCACACCGAATCGTCGTACAAGTTCTCGGACCGCGACGTCGCCGAACTCGGCGCGGCGAGCGGCTTCCGGCTGGCATCCACGTGGCACGATCGCGCGCACCGCTTCAGCGTGCACCTGCTCGTCCGCGCGTAGACGCGAGCGTCGTCCCGGCCGGACCCGACGCGGCCACGGTCGACGTCGACGGCCGCGCGGTCGCGCTGACGAACCTCAACAAAACGTTCTTTCCCGCGCTCGCGCTGAACAAGGGCGACTTGCTGCGTTACTACGAGCGCATCGCTCCCGCCGTGATTCCGCACGTCGCCGGTAAGGCGATGGTGATGAAGCGGTATCCGCACGGCGCAACCGGCGACTTTTTCTTCATGAAACGCGCGCCGTCGCCGCGGCCGCCATGGATTCGCACCTGTGCGGTCGAGCATCGCTCGGGCAACGTCATCGATTTTCCGGTGATCGACGATCTCGCCTCGCTCTTATGGCTCGTGAATCTGGGGTGCATCGATCTCAACCCGTGGTATGCGCCCTGCGACGACGTCAACCGGCCGGACTATCTGCACCTCGATCTCGATCCGTTCGACGCGCCGTTCGAAGCCGTCGCCGAGGCAGCGCTCATCGTGCGCGACGTCTTCACGTCGGTCGGCATGACGCCGTACGTCAAGACGACCGGCAGCAAAGGCATGCACGTGTACGTCGCGATCCGGCGCGGACCGACGCAGCACGAAGTGTGGGAGATCGCCAAGGCGCTTTCGCACGCCATCGCAAAGGCGCATCCCGATCTGCTCATCGTGGAGTATCGCGTTGCGAAACGGCCGCACGGCCGGGTGCTCCTCGACTACAATCAAAATGCTTTCGGGCGCACGCTGGCATCGATCTATTCCGTTCGCCCGAACGAAGCGGCGATGGTGTCGGCGCCGGTTTCGTGGGAGGAGGTCGAAGGCGGCTGCCGGCCCGAGGATTTCACGATGCTCGACGTGCCCGAGCGCATCGAGCGGCTCGGCGATCTGTGGGCGCCGCTGCTGCGCAAGACGGGGCGCTTCGATCTCGCACGCCTCACCGGTGTGCCGAAGGCGCGGTAGGGAGGCTCGTGCGGTTTGCCGATCTGCCGTTGCGGCCGCCGATCGAGCCGATGAAGTCGCGCCAGGTTGCGGCGATTCCGCTCGGCGAGCCCTGGCTCTACGAACCGAAGTGGGATGGATTCCGCTGCGTCGCATTCCGCAGCGGAGACGACGTCGAGTTGGAATCGAAGTCGGGGCAGTCACTCACGCGTTACTTTCCCGAGATCGTCGCGGCGCTGCTCGAGATTCGTGCGCACCGGTTCGCAATCGACGGCGAACTCTTCATCGAATCGGGTGGCGGCTTCGATTTCGACGCACTGCTTCAACGCATTCATCCGGCGGCCAGCCGCGTTGCGCGTCTCGCGCAGGAGACGCCGGCGAAGTACGCGGTTTTCGATATTCTCGTCGACCAGGAAAAGCATGCGCTCTACGAGCAGCCTCTCGCGGCCCGGCGGAGCGCGCTCGAAGCGTTCGCCGAAACGAATTTTCGCAAGGGAACTCTGCTGGTCGTGTCGCCGGCGACGAGCGATGCGGCGTTGGCGCGCGCGTGGCTCGCGGGCGATGCGGCGCGCCTCGACGGCGTCATCGCGAAGCGTCTCGATCTCGCCTACGATTTCGGCGGACGCGACGCGGTCGTCAAAATCAAGCGGCGTTACACGGCCGATTGCGTCGTCGGCGGATTCCGGCGCACCAGTGACGGAAAAGTGGCATCGTTGCTGCTCGGACTCTACGACGGCACGGCCCTCGATCACGTCGGCTTCGTCGGCAGCATGAGCGCGCAGCAGCGTGAACGCGCCGCCGAATTCCTGGAACCGATCGTCGAGCCGCCGGGATTTACCGGGGTCGCGCCGGGCGGCCCGAGCCGCTGGCGCAAAGGCGATGCCGAGTCGGAATGGTTTCCGGTACGCCCGTCGGTCGTGGTCGAGGTGGCGTTCGATCACGTCACCGGCCGGCGCTTCCGGCACGGAGCAAAACTTTTGCGCTGGCGTCCCGACAAAGCGCCGCGCGAGTGCACGATCGATCAGTTACTGGAGCCGGCGTAGCTCGAACGGGTGACTCCCGATGCAAGCGAGGAGCCGACCGTGCTTGAATTGCCTGCTTGAGGTGACAGGGACGCAGGCGGGAGGCGCCAAACTAAAGGCGCTTTGCTACCCCCAACTCATATATTGAGGAGTCTTAACGCGATGGATAAGCTTTCGCGGCTCGTCGGTATTGCTGCGTGCGTTTCGGCGCTCGCAGCTGCGGGATGTGCGTCGAACTCCGGCGTCACCCCCACTTCCGGCTCGCCGATGTCCCTTCAACAGCAATCCGCTACAAGCGGCGGCTGGGTTCACGACGGCGGCGTGACCTATCACGTGCCCCATTACATGGCGACCCGCTACTCGGCCCGCCAAGACGCGAAGCCGAACATCCTACTGGCTTACGGCAACGGCCCCGTGCTCGTCGCTCCGAAGATGTATCTGATCTTCTGGGGCTTCACAGCGAACGGCGACCCGAACAAAGTGAAGCCGCTTCTGAAGAACTACGCGAAGAATATCGGCGCCACGGCGTACGACAACATCTACACCCAGTACTATCAAATCGTGAGCGGCGTCACGACGAACATCACCAACCCGCGCAACCAGGGCAACAAGACGACATTCTGGGCCGATAATACGAACGCGATTCCGGCGCACCCGACGGATGCGCAGGTTGCCTCCGAGGCGCTCCAGGGCGTCAATCATTTCGGCTACGATCCGAACGGCTCGTACGTCGTCGTGACCGCCCACAACCACAGCTCGTCGGGCTTCGGCACGCAGTACTGCGCTTACCACAGCGCCACGACGTCGGGCGGCAAGCTGGTTTCGTACACGAACCTGCCGTACATTCCGGACGCCGGACCGAACTGCGGCGCGAACTACATCAGCCCGCCGACGGACGAGACGGGCGCCGATGAAGGCGTGACGATCGTCGAAGGCCACGAGTACGGCGAATCGGTCACCGATCCGAACCCGCCGAGCGGCTGGTACAACAACCAAAATGGCGAAATCGGCGACATCTGCGCGTGGGGAACCCACATTGCAAACGATCCGTACAATGCCAAGACCTACACGGCGCAGTCCATGTTCAGCAACGCGACCCAGTCCTGCGTTCACTCCTACTAAACGCGCGTCAACGTTCGCATCAACTCGAAGGGACCGGCTTGCGCCGGTCCCTTTTCTTATGTCATCCTGAGCGGAGGCGCGCAGCGCCGCAGTCGAAGGACGACGTGAGTCACGACGACATCGCGCGACGGGCGCGCCGCTCGGCGAGGCGCAGCAGCGCGTCGACGGCTATCGCCAGCGCCGAGGCTGCGAGACTGCCGGCCACGATCATCTCGGGTTGATGCAACGTCAACCCGTTGAAGACCAGCACGCCCAGTCCGCTACCGCCGACGTAACCGCCGAGCGTCGCAATCGCGATCGCGGCGATCGCCGCCACCCGGACGCCGCCCAGCATGACGGGAAGCGCCTGCGGAAACTCAACGCGCCACAAAATCTGGCGCGGCGACATGCCGATTCCGCGTGCGGCATCCACTTGCGCCCGGTCGACGCCGTTGATGCCGGCGACGACGCTGCGCGCCAGCATGAACTGCGCGTAGGCAACGAGCGCAACGAAGATCGGCGCGAAACCTAAGCCGAAAAGTTGAACGAGGACCGCCAGCAGCGCGAGGCTTGGAATCGTGTAGAGCGCGCCGAGGATGCCGAGCACCCAACTCGAGATGTGCGGGCGGCGCGCGGCGTAGACGCCCAGCGGAACGGCAACGAGCAGCGCCACCGCGAGCGCCGCCGCCACGATTTCGAGGTGCGCCGCCGTCAGCAACGCGAGTTTTCCCGGATGCGCGAGCGCGTACCCCATGCGGCCGTTACCCTGCGCGCGATCGAGTCGCGCACGTGCAGGTAGTAGCGCCGGTAGACGTCGTCGCCGGCATGCACGAGATCGCGCACGTACGCGCGTCGCGGGACGGTCGAGCAGCTCGCCGGGTGCGGCGACTTGTTCGATCCGGCCGCCGTGCATAACGACGATGCGGTCGGCAAGTTTGAGCGCCTCGTCGAAGTCGTGCGTCACGAACAGCGTCGTCGTTCCGAGGTCGCGCACGATCCGCGCGAGTTCGCGCTGCAGCGATGCGCGCACCAGCGCGTCGACGGCGCCGAACGGTTCGTCCATCAGCAGCACGCGCGGTCGCGCGGCAATCGCGCGCGCGACGCCGACGCGCTGCGCCTCGCCGCCGGAGAGTTCGCGGGGATGCCGGCTGCGGTAACGCGACGGTTCCAAACCGACCAGCGCGAGCAGCTCGTCGACGCGAGCCGCGATGTCGGATGCCGGCCATCCGAGCAGGGACGGAACGACCGCAACGTTCTGCGCGACCGTCATGTGCGCGAACAATCCCACCGCTTGAATCGCGTAGCCGATGGTGCGCCGCAGCTCGACCGCATCGACGCGACGCGACGTCGCGACCGTCGACCGACACGCTTCCCGCATCGAGCGTCACGAGCCGGTTGACGGTGCGCAGCAGGGTCGATTTTCCGCAGCCGGACGGGCCGAGCAACACGATCAGTTCGCCCGGCGCGGCCTCGAACGATACGTCGTCGACGGCGGCGCGATCGGCGCCGGCGTAACGAACGGTCGCGTTCGCAAAACGGATCGCGGCGCCGTTCACGGTTTGACGCCCGCGAGGAAATGCCGCCGCGACGTCGGCCGGATCGCGATGCTCGCTCTCGACGGCGGCATTCATGCGTTGTGCGGCGCGGTCGGTGATCTTCGGTGAAACCGCGTCGAGCGTCGCGGCGATGCGCGGCAGGCGCCGCAGCGTCGCCTCGCGTACGACCGGCGCGACGTTGTACGGCGGCCAGAGATGGCGATCGTCGCGCAAGACGACGAGATCGTTGGTCGCGATCGCGCCGTCGGTGGTGAAGGCGCTGGCCACGTCGGCGCGGCCGTCGATCAACGCTTCGTATTTCAATGCGATGTCGTACGTGCGCACGTCGCGGAATTGAAATCCGCCGTAGACGCGCTGCAGGCCCGGCAGCCCGTCGGGACGGCTGAGGAACTCTTGAATCGTCGCCAAGCGCAGGCGCGCGGCGACCGGCGCGAGTTGCGAGAGCGTTTCGATGCCTTCGCGCTGCGAGATCGCGCGCGTCGTCGCGAGCGCTTGCGAATCGTTCATCGGGGACGGCGTCAGCCACGTCAGCGCGTAGCGGCGCTGGAACTCGCGAGCGACGGTTGCGTACAGCGCGCGCGGATCCTGCATCGGCGGAAGGTGCAGCACGTCGATGAGCGCCGTACCGGTGTATTCCGGGTAGAGGTCGATGTCGCCGCGTTCCATCGCGGCCATCGCGATTTGCGTCGACCCGAGGTTGAAAAGGCGGCGGACGCGCATTCCCGCGCGCTCGAGCGCTTGCGCGTAGATCTCCGCGATGATGAAACTCTCGGTGAAGTTCTTCGAGCCGACGACGACGCCGTCGTTGCGGCTTGCCGCACGCCGCCAGCAGCGAGGCGCCGCCGAGCATGGCGAGCGCGTGCGCGCGACTGACGCTCACGCCGCGGCCTCGATGCGCCGTCCGACGCGTCCGAGAACGAGTTCGACGCCGAGCGCCAGCGCGGCGACCGCCAGCGCGCCGGCCAGCAGCAGCGGTCACGTCGCCGGTCTGAAGCCCGCGAACGATCTCGTCGCCCAAGCCGCCCCCGCCGACGAACGTGGCCAGCGTTGCGCTGGCGATGGTCTCGGTCGCGGCCGTACGCACGCCCGCGAACGCCACCGGCAGCGCGAGCGGAACGATCACGCGGGCGAAGGTCTGGGCCGGCCTCATGCCCATGCCGGCGGCGGCGTCGAGCACGGTGGCCGGAACGCCGCGGATGCCCAGATCGACTCCGATGACGACCGGCGGCGTCGCCAACAGCGCCAGCGCGACGATGGCCGGCGCAGCGCCGACGCCGAGAAACGGCAGAAGCAGCGTGAGGACGGCCAGGCTCGGCAGCGTGCGGCCGATCCCTGCCAGCGCCAGGGCCGGGTTGCGCAGCGGAGCGATGGTCGCGGCGGCGATTCCGAGCGGAATCCCGGCCAGCAGCGCGAGGGCGAGGGCGCTCGCCGCCAACGCCGCGTGCTGGCCGGCGTGCGTCGCCAAATCGGCTACCATCATGGTCGCCAGAGTTTTGCCGCGCGGAGGCGAAACCCGTTGCTCCAACCTATGATCGAACCGTCACTCCTGCGCAAGCCCCCGCCTCCGGCCGTCGCGATCGACGATGCCGCGCTATACATCAGCCGCGAACTCTCCTGGGTCGAGTTCAACGACCGGGTGCTCGAGGAAGGCCTCGACCCGAACAATCCGCTGCTCGAACGCCTCAAGTTCGTGGCCATTTACGAGACGAATCTCGACGAGTTTTTCATGATCCGGGTCGCGGCGATCAAGCAGCAGATCGAAGCGCAGGTCGTCCGCCGCTCCGACGACGGCCGCATGCCCGCCGAGCACCTTTCGGCGATTTCCGAGCGGTTGCGCACGTCGCTGCACACGCAAATGCGCTTGCTCAACGACGACCTGCTGCCGGCGCTCGAACGCGAAGGCATCCGGCTGATGCGCGTCTCCGATCTCGACGACGAAACCCAAGCCGCGCTCGAGCGGGCGTTCGACGACACCGTCTTTCCCGTGCTGACGCCGCTTGCGGTCGATAGCGGCCATCCGTTTCCGTACATCTCGAACCTGTCGCTTTCGCTGGCCGTCGAACTCGAGGAGACGACGCGCGACGGCATCGAGCTGCATTTCGCGCGCGTGAAAATTCCGCCGACGCTGCCGCGCTTCATTCCGATCGAGACGGCGCCTCCGGGCGAACGGCGCTTCGTGCTGCTCGAAGATCTCATCGCGCATCACCTCGACGGACTCTTTCCCGGCATGCGCGTGCGCGACGCGTATCTCTTCCGCGTCACGCGCGACGCCGACTTGGATCTGCAGGAAGACGAAGCCGACGATCTGCTGCGCGAGATCGAGTCGGAACTCCAGCGCCGCCGCTTCGGCAAGCCGGTGCGGCTGGAGATCGAACGCGGCATGCCCGAATATTTGCGCGATTTTCTGCTCAACGCGCTCGAACTGACCGCGGTCGACTGCTACGACGTCGACGGCCTCATGGCGCTGAGCGACTTGTGGCAAATCGTCAACCTTCCCGGCTACGATCAGTTGCGAGACAAGCCGTTCCTGCCGGCGATCCCCAAGCGTCTCATCGGCGTGACCGACATGTTTGCGGCGATTCGGGAAGGCGACATACTGCTGCACCATCCGTACGAGTCGTTCGACCCGGTCGTTCAGTTTTTGCAGCAGGCCGCCAAAGACGAAAAAGTGCTCGCGATCAAAGCGACGCTCTACCGCACGTCGGGAAAAAACTCGCCGGTCACGCAAGCGCTCCTCGAGGCCGCCGAAAATGAAAAGCAGGTTGCGGTCGTCATCGAACTCAAGGCACGCTTCGACGAAGAGAACAACATCGAATGGGCCAGACGCCTGGAGCGTGCCGGCGCGCACGTCGTCTACGGCTTTGCGAATCAGAAAGTGCACGCGAAAACGCTGTTGGTGGTGCGCGAAGACGAAGACGGCTTACGGCGCTACATGCACTTCGGTACGGGCAACTACAACGAGAAATCCGCCCGGCTCTACACCGACGTCAGCCTGTTCACGTGCCGTCCGGAACTCGGCGGAGACGACGCGCAACTGTTCAACGCGCTGACGGGTTTCTCGAAAATCACCGACTACGAAGAGCTCTGGGTCGCGCCGGTCACGCTGCGGCGCGAACTGATTTCGATGATCGAACGCGAAACCGAACACGCGAAAGCGGGCCGCCCGGCGGGCATTCGCGCCAAACTCAACCACATCAGCGACGGTGAAGTGATTCGCACGCTCTACCGCGCCTCGCAAGCCGGCGTCGCGATCGACCTCTTGGTACGCGGGCAATGCGTGCTCCGGCCCGGCGTGCCGGGGTTGAGCGAACGCATCAGCGTCCGTAGCATCGTAGGACGCTTCCTCGAACATTCGCGCATCTACGCGTTCGAGAACGGCGGCGACCGCGAGGTCTTCATCGCGAGCGCCGACTGGATGGGGCGCAATCTCGACGGACGCGTCGAAATCGTCACGCCGGTGATCGATCCGATCGTGGCCGAAACGATCGACGGGCAAATCCTCACCGTGCTCTTCGCCGATAACGTCAAGGCGCGCGAACTGCTCGAAAACGGCACCTACCGCCGGCGCACGCCGGCTCCGGGCGAAATGCCGATCGACGCCCAGCGCGTGTTTCTCACCCAAGCGCAGTCCATCGGTTAACCCAACGGGCGAGAAGCCAGCTCCAACACGACGTTCCACTCGTGGGACATCACCGGCTGCACCGATAAGCGTTGACCGCGTTTGAGCAGCGCCATGCCGGTGAGCCGCGGCTCGGCCCGCATGCGCGCGAGCGTCACCGGATGCGCGAACGATTCGACGTACTCGACGTCGACCATCATCCAAATCGGCTTGTCGGGTTTGGCGCGCCCGTCGAAGTATTCACCGCCGCGCTGGAACTGCGTGAAATCGGGATAGGCCTCTTTGACGACGCGGCAGATACCCACGGCGGCCGGCTCGGCGATGCTGGAGTGATAGAAGAGCCCCAGGTCGCCGAGTTTCATCTCCATCATGTTGTTGCGCGCTTGAAAGCTGCGCACGCCGCTCCACGGCGTCGTCTTGTCGGCCCGCAGCTGGTCGAATGAGAATGCGTGCGGCTCGGTTTTGAACAGCCAGTATCGCGGCATGAGGGCGTTCGGCTATACCGCCGCCGCCGGGACTTCCTCCCGCCGTGGCGCCGTGCGGCTCTCGTGTGTTAAGGTAGGTGGCGCAATGCAGCGAAACGTGATCCGCGCGACGCCCGCCGGGTGGCAGGACGTCGCAATCGAAGGCTACCGGCCCGGTGACGATCCCGGTGGGACCGGCGTTTCCCGGCATACGATCGTCGGCGGACGGAAGATCGACGCTCGCGATCCGGGCCCTGCGATGGAGTTACGCTATTTCGAACTGCAGCCCGGCGCCGCTTCGCGGCTGGAGAAACACGAGCACGAACACTACGTGATCGTCCGCCGCGGCGACGGGTATGCGATCGTCGGCGACGTCGCGACGGAAATATCGGCCGGCGACGTCGTCTACGTCGGCGCGCTGGAACTGCATCAGTTCGTCAATCGCGGTGAGACGCCGTTCGGATTCTTCTGTTTCGTCGACGCGTGCCGTGACTTTTCGCAGCAGCCGTCGAGCGAAGATCTCGAGCGGCTGGCGGCCTCGCCGGCCGGCGCGGTCGCAAAACCTTTCGCCGTTCCGCCCGCGCGTTCGCGCTAGCGCTCCGCGCCTTCCGGTCCCGTCGCGATCGGTCGCGACGGATCGGCGATCCATTCGCTCCAGGAGCCGCCGTAGACCCGCGATCCGTGCAGCCCGGCATGCACCATCGCGAGCTGGTTGGCCGCCGCCGATACCCCGGAGCCGCAGTTGTGCACGACCCGTTGCGGATCGACGCCGTGCGCCGCAAACTCCTCACGCAGTGCGGCCGGCGATTTGAACGTTCCGTCGCCGGCGAAATTTCGTTTGAACCAGCGGTTGCGCGCGCCGGGGATGTGCCCGGCAACAGGGTCGATCGTTTCGTTCAGGCCGGCAAAACGGTCTTCGGCGCGCGCATCGAGCAGCTGCATGCCGTCGTTGCCGAGATGCGCTTGCACGTAGGCTGCGTCGACGAGCGCGCGTGCATCGGGATGCGCGGTGATATCGCCCTGGCGCGGCGCGCGTGGTGTTGCGGCGCTGACGGGATAGCCGGCCGCCTGCCACGCGGCGAAACCGCCATCGAGCACGGCCACGGCTTGGTGGCCGATCCAGCGGCATAAAAACCACATTCGCGCCGCAAACATGTCGGCGCCCGCGTCGTAGGCGACGATTTGCGTCGCCGCGTTGACGCCGATGCTGCGGAGAAACGTCGCGAACGCATCCGGGTCGGGCATCGGATGACGGCCGTTCTTGCCGGTCTTGCTTCCGGCTAAGTCGTCCTCAACGCCGGCAAAAAAGGCACCGGGGACGTGCGCTTCCTCGTACTGGCGGCGTCCGAGACCAAAATCGGCGAGCGCATGACGGCAGTCGACGATCGCGTACGACGCATCGTCGAGGTGCGCGTGAAGCGCCTCGGCCGGTATCAGCGTCGTGAACGGGCCCGAGTCGCGCGCGACGCTCAATGCAGGTTGATCGTTTGCTTCGCCGCGGGCTCGGCACCGTCGAAGGCGCTGCTCAACAGTGTCTGGAGTTCGCCGTTCTGCGCCATCGGTCCGAGGATGTCGGTGTCGCCGTAAAACGCTCCCTTGATGAAGACCTTCGGCAGCGTGGGCCAATCGGTCATCGCGGCGAGCGCTTCGCGTTTAGGCCCGTTCTCGAGCACGTCGATGACTTCGAACGGATAGCCGAAACGATCGAAGAATTGAATCGTCTCGAGCGTGAAGCCGCAACGCGGAGCGGTCTTGGTTCCTTTACCGTAGACGAGAATCGTATGTTCGGCGACTTCGCGCTGAATCTCGTCGTTGAGTTGCTGGGATTCGGGCATCGTGGTTGTCAACTTTCCGCAGGCAGAGTGGTGAGTTCGACGGCGTGCACGCGGCCGTCGTCGAGCGCGGGTTTCAGCGCCGCGTAGACGAGGCGGTGCTGCGCGAGGAGCGTTTGTCCCTCGAACGCGCGCGAACGAACCGTCACGTTAAAATGATCCATCGTTCCCGTCCGGTCGAAGACGCGCACGTCGGCGTCGGGCAGCTGCTCGCGAATCAGGTTGGCTAGCGATGCGTCGTCGATCACGATTTCAGACGCGGCGAGCCGCCGCTCAACGTTTGCGCCAACCCGCGCGCTTCGCCGAGGGTTTCGGGCAGACGGTTGGCACTCTGGCTGAGCGCTGTCGTGACCCCGGTCGCGATAATGATGCCGCTCGCGCCGATCAGAATCGCGGGAACGCCGGTCGCCCGGAAACGGTCCGATTTCAAGGGTAAAGGTCTTTTGCAGTTTCGCGGCTCCGCGAAAGAAGGCTGCGAGCGTTCGCATGCGTCTTTTCATGGGCGGCCCTTCTACGGCGCGGCAGCGTGGAAGGCCTGGCCCGCGACGCTGCGAGAATGCCGCCGGATGCGCGCCGTTCGATTACACGAGCTCGGTGGTCCGCAATGCCTGCGTCTCGACGAGGTTCCGATGCCGCAGCCGGCTGCGGGGGAGGCGCTCGTTCGCGTGGGCGCCGCGGCCTTCAACCGGCGCGACGTGTTCATCACGCAAGGACTCTACCCGGGCATTGCACTGCCCAAAACACTTGGTTCGGACGGTGCCGGCGTCCTGGAAGCGCTCGGCGGCGACGCCGCCTGCAGCGCGCGCGTGGGCGATGCGGTCGTGATCGATCCGATGCTCGATTGGGGCAGCGACGCGCGCGTTTGGGACGCGAAGCGTTCGAGCATCCTCGGGATGCCGCGCGACGGAACGTTCGCGCAATACGTCACCGTGCCGGCCGGAAATGTGTATCCGAAGCCGGCGCGTTTGTCCGCGCAGGAAGCGGCGGCAATTCCGCTCGCGGGATTGACGGCCTATCGCGCGCTCTTCACGCGCGGCGCGCTGCGCGCGGGCGAAACGGTGCTGATCCCCGGGATCGGCGGCGGCGTGCAGACGTTCGTGCTGCTCTTCGCCAAGCACGCCGGAGCGCGCACGATCGTAACGTCGGGCAGCGACGAGAAACTCGAACGCGCGAAGGCGCTCGGCGCCGACGTGACGCTGAACTATGCGACCGTGCCGGACTGGCACAAGCGCGCGCGCGCCGAGGGCCCGGTCGATCTCGTCGTGGATTCGTCGGGCGGCGATACGCTTGCCAAAGCGCTCGACGCCGTCGTACCGGGCGGCCGCGTCGTCCTCTACGGCGGGACGCGCGGTGAAGCGACCGTAAAACTCTTTCCGCTGTTCTGGAAGCACGTGTCGATTCTTGGAACGTCAATGGGGAGTCCGCAAGACTTCACCGCGATGTTGAAACTGTTCGAAGAAAGCACGATCGTACCGGCGATCGACCGCGTCTTTGCGCTGGACGAAGCGGCAGCCGCAGCGGAGCGCATGGCGGAATCGAATCAGTTCGGCAAGATCGTGCTGCGCGTGGAGTAGCCGGCCCCCGCTAAACCGCGTTGTTCTCCGGGACGCCAAAACACGTCCCTTCCGGCGGCGGCGCGTCTTGGTAGATCGGCCCCGCGTTTTCGACCGGCAAACCGTCTTGCGGATTCAGCACGGCCGCTACTTTGCCGTCCGGCGTCAGATGATTCTCGCACCAGAAAACGGCGTGCGGTTTCGACGCTTTGTCGCCGCCGATCCAGAGATCGAACCACAGGCCGGAGCAGCCGTTGTGACCGTGTCCACGATGCGGTCCCGAATGGGCGCAGTCGTCTTCACGAATGAAGTACTGCTGCAAAAACGGCACGTAAATCTTCATGCCATAGGGAATTTGCGCGTCGTTCTTGCGCTCGGTTGCAAACGTCGTCGGGTTGCAGTAACTGCCGTCGCCCGACGCAACCTTGTGAATCACCGGATGCGCGATCCGCGCCCCCGGCGGGCTATTGTCGGGCCAGCCATAGAACGTGATCGTCGCCTTCACGTTCGTGGGGTCGATCTTCGTCACGTAACAGCCGAACGGCAGCGCCGAAAATCCGGTACCGTTTGGAACGGAGGTGGACGTAACGTTCGGGCCCGCGCACGATGCGAGCAGCGCGCCGCCCAAAGTGACCATAAAACTAATTCCCGCGGATCGTCATCGTGGACTCCTTTATACGAGACGGTAAGCGTAAACGTCGGTGACCGCCATCGCGGCGCCGAGTTCGGCCGCGACGACGGCGGCTTGATCGCGTCCGACGAGACGTTCGAGATCGGGATTGAGCGTTTCCGATTCGGCCGCGGTCATCGCCCGCTCGAGGCGTCGCGCGACGACGCGGCCCTCGGCTTCGAGTGCGATGAGGTGGGCGAGCAGTTGTCGCGCCATGGCGGGATAGAGTTCCGAGCGCGCGGTTCCGTAGATACCCACGACGAGTTCGGGAATCGTTTGCGCGCCGCGCTCGGCGAGTGCACCGAGCAGCTCGCGCTCGCGCATTTCGCGGTGCGCGATGTATTCCGCGATCTTGCCCTGCGCGTCCGCAACGATAGGACCGTGTCCGCCGTAGATCGTGCGCGCATCGCCGAACTCGCGGGCCAGGCGCTGCAGCGTGTGCTGATACGGGCGCATCGCGCCGTGCGGCGGCGCGATCACGACGGTTCCTTCGCCGAGGATCACGTCGCCGGTGAACAGCGCGTGCTCTTCGCGCAGGTGGAAGACGACGTGATCGAACGTGTGGCCGGGCGCATCCATGACGTCGAGCGCGATGCTGCCGGCGTGCAGCGGCGCGTCTAACGGCAGATCCCGGTCGCGCACGACGCTTCCGGCGGGATGGGCGTAGACGGGCGCGCCGGTGCGCGCGGCTAGGTGCGCCGCCGCAGGTGCGTGATCGGGATGCCCGTGCGTAACGGCGATCGCGGCGATCGTCAGGCCGCGCGCGCGTGCCGTCTCGACGATTGCGTCGACGTGCCCAGGAATCGGCGGCCCGGGATCGATGACGAGCGCGTTGCCGCCTCCGCAATCGACGACGTATGAATTCGTTCCGCTCAGCGTCATCGGCGACGGATTCGGAGCGCGAACGAGCGTTACCATGCGTTCTCCACGCTTGGAGGAATCGCGAATCCGTCGTCCCCGGTATTCGGAAGAATCGTCAGCACGGGTTTCGCGGCCGCGAACGCGACGGCGTCGTCGAGCGATTCGAACGGCGCGAGGCGCTCGAGGTGTTTGATCGTCGGATAGACGAGACGAAACGTTCCGGCGCGAAAACGCTCCAGTGCCGCGGCCGGCGCGAGCCACACGCCTTCGTGCGTCTCGATTGCGTCGGCTAGGCCCGCCTGGCCCGGTGGTGCGAGCGCAAAGAAGAAGTGCGTGTTGAAGCGGCGGTTCTCGTTGGGCGGCGTGATCCAGTGCGAGAAGAGCGTGAGCGCGCGGGCGTCGGCGAACCAGTCGCGCCGTTCCAGAAACGTCGCGAACGGCAGCATTCCGCTCGCAATCGCGGAGCGCGCATCGTGCACGTCGCTCGAAAGGATCTCCGCGACGGCGACCGCGTCGCCCGAACGCGTGCGCGCGAGCAGAATGCCCGACTCTTCGAACAACTCGCGCAGTGCGGCGGCAAAGAGCGCGGCGGCCCTCGCGGGATCGACGGTCGCTTCCGTGCTCGGGAGTTCGTCGGGGATGCGCGCGCGAAACTGCGCCGCGACGCGTTCGGATTCCAGCCCGACCGTACGCGCGGCCGTCTGCGCCGAGAAGTCCTGCGGATCGAGCGCGCCGCCCGGAAAAACGAAGGCGCCGGCGGCGAATGCGCTGCGTCCGCTGCGCCGCGTCATGTACACCTCGAATCCGGGCGCCGCAGGTCGCGCCAGGATTACGGTCGCCGCCAATCGAGGAGCGTTCACGGTGCAAATACCAGTTGTCGTTCGGACGCACCGTCGCCTTTTGGCAGCGTATTTAATGAGTCTTAAGAACCAAGGACGCGTTATTGAAGGCAATGGAACCGCCGCAGGGGGCGCTCGCACTGCCACCGTAGTCCGTGCCCTCGCGGCCGGACGGCGAATTTCAGCCGGCAAATTTTTGGAGGAACGCAGATGGCGAATTCCAACCGCAAGGACGGCTCCTCGAAAAGCGTTCAGCGCGGCGTGCTCCCGATTCCGGACAAGCCCTACGCCGGCTTCGTCGCGTACGATGCGAAGGATCCCGATTCAAAGTTTCCGCCGATTGAGCCGCTGCGGCCGCCCGAACGTGCGCCCAACGTGCTCGTCGTGCTGATCGACGACGTCGGCTTCGGCGCGTCGAGCGTCTTCGGCGGCCCGTGTCAAGCGCCGACCGCGGAGCGAGTCGCGAAGGATGGGCTGCGCTACACGCGATTTCACACGACGGCCCTATGTTCGCCGACCCGCGCCGCATTGCTGACCGGACGCAACCATCACACGGTTGGGATGGGCGGCATCACCGAAATCGCAACGTCCGCTCCCGGCTATAGTTCCGTGCGGCCGAACTCGATGGCGACGCTCCCTGAAATCCTTCGCCTCAACGGTTATTCGACCGCGCAGTTCGGAAAGTGCCACGAGGTTCCGGTGTGGGAAGCGAGTCCCGTCGGGCCGTTCGACCGCTGGCCGACCGGTTCGGGGTTCGAATACTTCTACGGGTTCGTCGCGGGTGAGACCAATCAGTGGTATCCATCGATTCACGAGGGCACGAAAATCGTCGAGCCCTCGAAGACTCCGGAAGAAGGCTATCACTTTATGGCCGACATGACGGACAAAGCGATTGGGTGGGTGCGTCAGCAGCGATTGCTCGCCGGTGACAAACCCTTCTTCATGTACTTTGCGCCCGGAGCCACGCACGCACCGCACCACGTACCCAAAGAGTGGGCCGACAAGTACAAAGGCAAGTTCGACGAAGGCTGGGATAAGCTCCGCGAAGAGACCTTTGCGCGACAGAAAAAACTCGGCGTCGTTCCGGCGGACTGCGAGCTGACGCCGCGACCGAAAGAGATACCGTCGTGGGATTCGCAAACGCCGCAGCTCCGGCGGGTGCTTGCGCGCCAAATGGAAGTCTATGCAGGCTTTTTTGAGTACACCGATCATCACATCGGCCGCCTGATTGATGCGCTCGAACAAATCGAAGCTCTTGACGATACCCTGATTTACTACATCATCGGCGATAACGGCGCTTCCGCCGAGGGTACGCCGCAAGGTACGTTCAACGAAGTCATTCCTTTCAACGGGGTGAGCGCGCTGGAAACGGTCGACTTCATGACGCAACACATGGACCGTCTGGGCGGCCCGGAGTCGTACAATCACTACGCGGTCGGTTGGGCGCACGCCATGGACACGCCGTACCAGTGGACCAAGCAGGTCGCGTCGCACTGGGGCGGTACGCGAAACGGCACCATCGTACGCTGGCCGAAGGGCATCAAAGCGAAGGGTGAGGTACGCCATCAATTCCACCACGTCATCGATATCGCGCCGACGGTTCTGGAAGCCGCGCAACTGCCGGAACCATACATGGTCAACAGCGTCGCGCAGGCTCCCATGCAGGGCGTCAGCATGCTCTACAGCTTCGATGACGCGGCGGCGGCGGAGCGTCACGAGACCCAATACTTCGAAATGTTCGGCAATCGCGGAATCTATCATAAGGGTTGGACGGCGGTCACCCGGCATCGCACGCCCTGGATCCTGACGGGAGAGACGCCGCCGTTCGACGACGATGTTTGGGAGCTCTACAACACGAACGAGGATTGGTCGCAAGCACGCGACCTCTCGAAAGAAATGCCCGGCAAGTTGCACGAGCTGCAACGTCTTTGGATCATCGAGGCTACGCGAAACGGCGTGCTGCCGATGGACGACCGCGGAGCCGAGCGATTCAACTCGGACCTTGCAGGCCGGCCGGTGCTCGTACGCGGGACTTCGCAAGTGCTTGCCAACGGCATGGGTGGGCTCAATGAAAACGGCATCGTCAACGTCAAGAACAAGAGCCACTCCATCACCGCGCAGATCGTTGTGCCGGACGGAACCACGCCGCACGGAGTAATTCTCTCGCAAGGCGGCATCGCCGGCGGCTGGATGTTTTACGTCGAAGGCGGAAAGCCGGCGTACTACTACAACTTTTGCGGCCTGGTTAGAACCGATATCGTCGCCACGCAGACTATTCCGGCTGGAAAGCATCAGGTGCGGATGGAGTTTGCCTACGACGGCGGCGGCCTCGCGAAGGGCGGCACCGTCACGTTCTATATCGACGGAAAGGTGGCAGGGAGCGGTCGCGTCGAGCAGACCGTTCCGATGATATTCTCGGGCGACGAAACGTCGGACGTCGGCCTGAAGCGCGGCTCTCCGATGAAGCCGGAGATGCCGACGGCCGAGAGTGCTTTCAATGGGACGGTGGAGGTCGTGGTCATCGAAACCAGCGGCGAAAGCACCGACCACCTCTTGGATCGCGATCAGGTCCTCAATATGATCATGGCGCGACAGTAATCGGCGACGCTCGGCCGGTCATCGTGGGCGTCGCCGCGACCCCATCGGAAACTCGGTAACGGTATGCGAATTGCGCTTGGAAGCGATATGATTGGCAGCCTTCCACACTCGATCGAGGCGTGGCTGCGCGCGCACGGGCACGACGTCGAACGGTACGGCGCGCTCGTCTCCGGCGCGACGCCCGAGGCGCAAGCATGGACCTCGGTTGGAGGCGCAGTCGGCGAAGCGGTGGCTCGCGGTGCGGCCGATTACGGTGTGCTCTGCTGCTGGACGGGCACCGGCGTAAGCATCGCAGCCAACAAAGTGCCGGGCGTCCGAGCGGCGCTTTGCGCCGATCCGCAGACTGCGGCGGGCGCGCGCGAGTGGAACGACGCCAACGTACTCTGCCTGAGCCTGCGCTCGGTTTCCGGGCCGATGGCCGAGGAGATACTCGATGCCTGGTTTGAGGCGGCGCCGACGTCGCGGCCCGAGTACCGCGCGATGATCGACGAGCTGCGAGGGCGGTAGGCAATCCAAGGCGCCGCTGGGCGCGTTATGCCAGCGAATTGCTCTTCTTCGCTCGCATTCGAGAAAGGCTCAGTCTGAAATCATGAAATCTCGTTGGATGGCAACGCTCGGCGTGGCCGCGCTCTTGGCCGCGGCGCTGCCCGTAGCGGCAGCGGAAATGTGGATGCCGAACGTGACCGACTCGCCGTCGCGCTTCTCGGGACCCGGAGTCTACACCGGAAAGCCGGCGCTTCCCGTAACGCTCTCGATGGTGATCGCCGGAGGCGGTCCCCAGCACTTCGCCACGCTCACCCTCGTGAAGGTGCTCGCCGGCGACAAGACCGACGCCGAAGTCGCCGCGCTCAAGCAGAAATTCGGCGACGCGAAAGTCACGAACTTCGTCACGATCTTCCCGTTCGTCGTGAGCGACTCGCTGAGAATCGCTAAGGAGAAAGGCGTCGCGCTGCCCTCGGCCCCGAATCCGGATCCGAAAAACGGTGAGGCGCTCGCCGGCGCGCTTTGGGCGGCCGGGCAAACCGGGCACGGCTACAACGTCGAGGTGATGCTCGACCGCGCCGTTTCGCATCCGATTCACATGCAAGTGATGACGGACATCGATGCAAAGTACGGCATCGCCGCGGATGCCGACTACCACGCCGTGCTCAATCAAGCCATGCACGATCTGGCAACGGTCTATCATTTCAACTCGATGGGCCAACCCCAATCGATGTAATGCCACGTATGGTGTAACGCCGCGCATTCGCTTCGCAGCGTTAGCGTGAGGGCCGTAGGCCGGGGGCCCCAGCGGCTGGGGGCCGAGCGGCCGTAAGACAGGAGGGTGGCGCAATCGCGTCACCCTCTTTTCTGCCGTTCGAGCCGGCCGCAGACTCACGCTGCGTTCGGCTACTCCACCTCCGACGGCAGGGTCAATGCGCAACTCCGCCCGGAGAAGGCGATTCTACCGGATTACGTGCTCGAAAACAATACGCCCGCGCTCAAAAGCCACCCGTAAATTGCGGCCAACGCCCAGTTCACGATGTGGCCCGTCCAGCAATACGCGCAAGGTCGCCTCGTTACGAAGAGGAGCGAGTATGCGAGCACGGCCGACGTGAGCGCCGCAAACGCGATTGCGGCCCCCAGCGCCGCGGCCGTCAACGGCGTTCGAACGAGCCACACCGCGATCGCCACAACGGGGTAGTAGGCTGCGCCGAGCAGTGCGTTGGAGGCTCCTCCGTAGAGCCGCGCCCGCGGCGTCTGGACGACGCTCTCCTCCGTCAGCTCGCCGCGCTCGGCGCGGCGGGTCTTCGCCAGCATGAAAAGCGCGGCGTAGAGACCAACACCGCACAGCAACGTCATGATAGCCTTTGGCACCGCTTGACTCGATTCTTTCGGCGTAGCGCCGGGCTGGGGATATTGCTGGCCTCCTTTGCGCTGGCCTACTTCGTCATCCGCTATCAGCCGCAGGTCGAGCACGAGATCCGCAGCATCGGCCTGCTCGCCTACCCGCTGGCAATAGCCGTCTTCGCGCTCGTGGCTTCGGCGCCGTTCTCCGTGACCGATGCGCTGGCCGTCATGAACGGCGCCATCTTCGGACCCGTGCACGGCACCATCGTGGATACGATCGGCCTGGTGCTCGCCGCGATGATCGGCTACTGGGTGAACGTGCGCGCCTCCGCGCTGCTCGATCTGAACGACTATCTGCAGCGCCTGCCGCCGTGGGTCAAGCGTTTCCCGGTGGGCTCGCCCGCCTTCCTGATCGCGGTCCGCGTCATACCCGGGTTCGGTGGAACCGTAGCGACGGCGACCGCCGCCACCTTCAAAGTCCCGTTGTGGGTGCACGTCTGGACGATGTGCGCGATTGCGGTACCGATCTGCACGGTGTTGACGATTTTCGGGGATCGCGTCACCGTTTTCGTGCACGGCGTCACCAAGCGCTACGAATATCGCTTCCATCACTACTGCCAGACGCACCGCTGTCCGCACTTCCGCTTCCGAGTACACGAAAGCCCGCCGCCGGCGGTGCGGCCCTCGCCGTGAACGCGCCGCTCATCGTCGCCGACGCCGGCTCGTTCGAGCGACTCTGCGCGCGCGTCGAAACCGAACGGCGCATCGCGCTCGACACGGAGTTTCATACCGAACGCAGTTACGCGCCGAGATTGATGGTCGTGCAGCTCGCCTTCGACGACGGCACGGCTATCGTCGATCCGCTTGGCGATCGCCGATCTGCGTCCGCTGGTCGCCCGCCTCGTCGAAAAAACGATCGTCGGACACGCCCTCTCGTCGGATCTCAAGATTTTCGCCGATCGCTTCGAGATGGTGCCGGCGAACGTCTTCGACACGCAAGTCGCGGCGGCGTTTCTCGGTTACGGCATGCAGATTTCGCTCGCGGATTTGGTGCGCGACGTGCAGCACGTCCGTTTGGCGAAATCGCAAACGGTGAGCGACTGGTCGGCGCGTCCGTTCACGCCTAAGCAACTCGAATATCTCGTCGACGACGTCGCGCATCTGCTGCCGATGTACGACGCGCTGCGCGAACGGTTGGAGCATATGGGGCGGTACGAGTGGGCGCTCGAGGAGTGCGTCGAGCTGGGTGAAATCGCGCGCTACCGTAACGACGAGCAGCGCGCGTACCTGCGAATTCCCGGCGCGATGCGAATGAACCGGCGCGAACTCGGCATCCTCAACGAACTCGTGAAGCTGCGCGATCGCATCGCGCGCGAGCGCGACATTCCGCTCAAGTACGTGATGCCCGACGACGTCGTCAGGCGGCCTGGCGACGCTGCGGCCCAAACGCATCGACGATCTCGCGCAGCTGCGCCGGCTCGACGCGGGCGCGCGCCGCCAGCTGGGCCCCGCAATTCTGGAAGCCGTGGCGCGCGGCGAAGCCCTCGACGAACGCGTCCTCCCGGAAAGGCCGAAGCGGCCCCTCGGGTGCGTCGCGCGATACGCTGGCAGCGCTGCTGGGCGTGGTTGTCGGCGAGATCGCCCGCGAGACGGGACTACCGCCCAACCTGCTCGTGCCGCGTGCCGCGCTCGAACGCGTCGCACGCGAAGTGCCGCGCGATCGCGAACGCTTCGAAGAACTGCTCGCATTGCGTCCGTGGCGTCTCGATCTCGTGGCCGATCCGTTGTGGCGACTGCTCTCGGGCGAGGCCGGCCTCGACGATCGAAGGCTACGCGGACGGGAACCCGAAAATACGATTTTCCCATGACCTCGCACGCGAATAGCTTCAACGCGATCGATACGCTTCGCGTCGGCGATCGCGACTACACGTACTTTCGACTCGACGCGCTCGAACGCGCCGGCCTCGCGAAGCTCGCGCGACTGCCGTTTTCGCTGAAGATTCTGCTCGAAAATTTGCTGCGCTTCGAAGACGGACGTTCGGTTACCGAAGCGCGACGTCGAAGCGCTCGCGCGATGGTCGCCCACGGCTCGACACGAGAAGGAGATCGCGTTCCGGCCCGCGCGCGTGCTGCTGCAAGATTTCACCGGCGTTCCGTGCGTCGTCGATCTTGGCGGCGATGCGCGACGCGATGGCCGAGATGGGCGGCGATCCCACGGCGATCAATCCGCTGCAGCCGGTCGAACTGGTCATCGATCACTCGGTGCAGGTCGACTACTTCGGCTCGGACGCCGCGCTGGCGAAGAATGCCGATCTCGAGTTCGAGCGCAACCGCGAGCGCTATGCGTTCCTGAAGTGGGGACAGTCGGCGCTGCGCGGCTTCCGCGCGGTTCCGCCCGACACCGGCATCGTGCATCAGGTCAACATCGAGTATCTCGCGCGCGTCGTCTTCGGCGTGGCGACGCGATGCGTCGCGAGACGTCCGCGTCGCCTATCCCGACACCGCGGTCGGCACCGATTCGCACACGACGATGGTCAACGGGCTCGGCGTGCTCGCGTGGGGCGTCGGCGGTATCGAAGCCGAAGCCGCGATGCTCGGTCAGCCGGTGACGATGCTCATTCCCGAAGTCGTCGGCGTCCGGCTCGACGGCGAGTTGCGCGAGGGCGTCACGGCGACCGATCTCGTGCTGACGATCACGCGAGATGCTGCGCACGCAGGGCGTCGTCGGAAAGTTCGTCGAGTTCTTCGGCAAGCGGTCTCTCCGCGCTGCCCGTCGCCGATCGCACGACGATCGGCAACATGTCGCCGGAGTTCGGTTCGACCGTCGCGATCTTTCCGATCGACGATCGCACGCTCGAGTATCTGCGCCTCACGGGACGGGCGCCCGCGCACATCGCGCTCGTCGAAGCGTATGCGAAGGCGCAAGGGCTGTTTCGCACCGACGCGACGCCCGATCCTGAGTTCACCGACGGTGCTACACCTCGATCTCTCGACCGTCGAACCGAGCCTCGCCGGGCCGCGCCGTCCGCAGGACCGCGTCGCGCTCGCCGACGTCAAGCGCACGTTCGGCGTTGCGATGGAAGAGTGGATCGCGCAGCGCAGCGGTGCAAACAATGCGATCGCGCGCTTTCAGGACGAAGGCGGCGGCGGAACCGCGACGATCGCGCAGACGGCGACCGACGTCTCGCGACGGCGCGGTCGTCATTGCGGCGATCACGAGCTGCACGAACACGTCGAATCCGTCGGTGCTCGTCGGCGCCGGATTGCTCGCGCGCAACGCGCTTCGGCGCGGACTGAAGACGCAGCCGTGGGTGAAGACGTCGCTTGCGCCGGGTTCGAAAGTCGTGACCGATTATCTTGGCAAAGGCGGGTCTGCAAGAGTACCTCGACGCGCTCGGCTTCAACCTCGTCGGATACGGCTGCACGACGTGCATCGGAAACTCCGGACCGCTGCCGCCCGACGTCGCGGAAACCGTCGCCGATCAGCGACCTCGATCGTCGCGGCGGTGCTCTCCGGCAATCGCAACTTCGAAGGGCGCATCCATCCGCAGGTGCGCGCGAACTATCTCGCGTCGCCGCCGCTGGTCGTCGCCTACGCGCTGACCGGTCGCATGGACGTCGATCTCACCACCGAGCCGCTCGGCCGCGGCAGCGACGGCAAGCCGGTCTACCTCAAGGACATCTGGCCGAGCGACGACGAGATCGACGAGGTGATGGCGCGCTGCGTCAACGACGAGATGTTCAAAGCGCGCTACTCCGACGTCTTCCGCGGCGACGACAACTGGGCGAAGCTCACGGTGCCGACGAGCGAGCGTTACGCGTGGGATCCCGCAGTCGGAGTACGTCAAGAAGCCGCCGTACTTCGACGGGCATGCCCGCGCAGCCGGTGCCGCCGCTCGACATCGCCGGCGCGCGCGCGCTCGCCGTGCTCGGCGATTCGGTGACGACCGATCACATCTCGCCGGCCGGCAACATCGCGCGCAACAGCCCCGCCGGCGAAGTACTCTGATGGAACACGGCATCGAGCCGAAGGATTTCAACTCGTACGGCTCGCGGCGCGGCAATCACGAGGTGATGGTGCGCGGCACGTTCGCCAACGTGCGGCTGCGCAACCATCTCGTTCCCGGCGTCGAAGGCGGCGTCACGCGGCATTTGCCGACCGGCGAAGCAGATGTCGATCTTCGATGCTGCGATGAAATATCGCGACGAGGGCACGCCGCTGATCGTGCTTGCCGGCCGGGAGTACGGTTCGGGGTCGTCGCGCGACTGGGCGGCCAAGGGGCCGTATCTGCTCGGGATCAAGGCCGTGATCGCGGAGTCGTTCGAGCGCATTCACCGCAGCAATCTCATCGGCATGGGCATGCTGCCGCTCGAGTACATCGACGGCACACGCATCAGTCGACGTACGGCCTCACCGGCGAAGAAATCTTCGACGTCACCGGGATCGCCGCCGGCATCACGCCGCGCATGCGCGCAACGGTCAAAGCCACCGACGCCGCAACCGGCAGGTCGATCGAGTTCAAGGTTCGCGTCCGCATCGACACGCCCGACGAAGCCGAATACTACCGCCACGGCGGCATCTTGCAGTACGTCCTGCGCCAACTCATGGTGTCATAGCACGCTTTGGGTATTATCGTGAGCGTCGTTTAGGTGTCATCCTGAGCAACCTTTGGGTGTCATCCTGAGCGGAGCATCGCGAAGCGATGCGCAGTCGAAGGACGGGCGTGAAATGAACGGCGACGAGCGTACGCTCCATCGGCTCGAAGCGTTCTCCGACATCGTCATCGGATTTTGCATCGCCGAGATGGGCCTCAACCTGGTCGTGCCGAAAACGGCCGCGCAACTGCCGTCAATCGTCATCGGAACCGACGGTTTCGTTACCTCATTCGTTCTCATCGCGATCGTCTGGTGGATCCACCATCGGCTCTTCAAAAGCATATTCGTGCTCAATACCGCAATGGTGATCGTGAACTTCGCGATGCTGGGTGCGCTGGTGTTGATGGTGTACTTCCAGCAGATCTGCGTGCACCTGATCGCGATTGGCGACGACGTAACCGTCGCGGTGCAGCTCTGGCTCGTCAGTTACAGCGTGGTCTATGCGCTCGTTGCCGTCATGCTGTGGTACGGCCTGCGGGTCCGATGGCGGATGCTCTCCGAGGATGATTTGCGCTGGGCGTTCGGCCGCGCCGCCTTAGTCTCGCTCGGATCGCTCATCTTCATCGCCTACGCGCTCATCTTTAAGTATCGAGTCCACTCGAGCGAACTCTTCCTCATACTGGCCGTCGTGATAGTGGCGGCACGCTTTGCCGTCAACGGCGTCGTCTCGCGCGTTATCAGCCGCCGCGCGCCGGCTGTGCCAAGCTAACCGTCCTTCGACTGCGGGCTCCTTCGACGCGCTCGCTGCGCGAACTCCACTCAGGATGACATGCCTCCGCTCGGGATAACATGGTTGTTCAACACGGCTACGCCGCTCGAGTACTGCCCGCGGAGATGGCGCTCACAGCGACGAAGCACAGTGGGTCTATGGAAAGCGAGGGGCGCCACAGCATCTCTTTGGATTTTGGACGCCTGTTGCGGCGACTTCGCTTAGGGGCGGGGCTTTCACAGGAGGCGCTTGCGGAACGGGCGCGGATGAGTACCACCGGAGTCGGTGCGCTGGAACGCGGCTATCGCCGAAATCCCCAACGCGAGACGATCGCGCTTTTGTCCGAGGCATTGGCGCTGAACGACGACCAGCTACGGGAGTTCGAGGCGGTGGCGCGCTCGGGAGCATCGCGACGCGTCGGCGGCGGCTCGCGCGCCGCTGAATCCGTCTGCGACACCACACGGTCGAATCTTCCGCGGCCGCTAACCAGTTTTTTTGGCCGCGACGACGACGTGGCCAGCGTCAAAGATTCGTTGAAGAGCCACCGCCTGGTCACGCTCACCGGGTCCGCAGGCGTCGGAAAGACGCGCCTTGCCATTCACGTCGGCGAGGAACTTCTCGATCGATATCTTGACGGCGTATGGTTTGCGGATTTCGCTACAATAAGCGATCCGGAGCTCGTCGCGAGCGTCGCCGCTCAAGCCGTCGGGATGAGCCAAAAGGAAGAACGTCGCGTCGATGAGGCGATTGCACAATGGCTTCGACGCAAGAACGTGTTGCTGATCTTCGACAACTGCGAGCACGTTTGGGAGGTGGCGGCGGCGCTCGCACACACAATTTTGACGGCGGCGCAGGACGTCCGCATTTTAGCGACGTCGCGTCGACGCCTTTACGTCGGCGGAGAAACGGTTTATCGGCTACCGTCACTCGCCGTTCCCCAAGAATCATCCCGCTTGACGAGCGACCTCGCGCTGCGCTACAGCGCCGTAGCGCTGTTCGCAGATCGCGCCAAAGCCGCCGACGCAGCTTTTGCGCTCGATGACGAAAGCGCACCAATCATTTCGAAGATCTGCCGGCGGCTCGACGGCATTCCACTCGCGATCGAACTCGCAGCCGCGCGCGTCACGGTGCTATCGATTCCTAACCTCGCGCAGCGGCTCAACGAACGCTTCGGGCTTCTCACCAGCGGAAGCCGTCTCGCGCTTCCGCGGCAACAGACGCTCTTGGCATTAATCGACTGGAGCTTCGAGTTGCTTGAACCGAAAGAACAATTATTTTTTGCTCGTTTAGGCATTCTTGCCGGCGGTTTCGATATCGATACCGCTGCGTCGGTGTGCGCAGGCGACGCTCTCGAGGAACCCTCCGTCCTCGAGCTACTCGTATCGCTGGTCGACAAATCACTCATCGTTGCCGATACGACCGGCGAACGGGAGCGCTTCCGGCTTCTCGAATCGACAGCGGCGTACGCGCTGGAGAAACTGAAGGCGTTGGGCGAATACGAACGCTTGGCACGCCGTCACGCCGAGTATTTTCGTAACCAGGCCACGATTGCCGACGAAAAATACGGCTCGGACTCAACGATCGGGTGGGTTAAGGCCGCCAAACTCGAACTTGACAATTATAGAGCCGCGTTGGAGTGGACGTTAACGCGAGAGAACGATGCCGTGGTGGGCGGCGCAATTGCGGGCGCGTTGGGATGGCTTTGGTGGCAAGCTGCTCTGGGAGTCGAAGGCCGTTACTGGATTGAACTCGCTCTCGCGCGCGTCGGCAAAGACGATCACCCGGCAATCGTGGCGAGCCTCTGGATGGCGTCGAGCCTGCTTACCAATGGGAAGCGCAAATACGAGGCGGCTCAGAAGGCCGTAGCGCTGTATGAGGCATCATGTAATCTGCAAGGTACCGCTCGTGCGCGCCGATTTATTGGTTGGTCGTTGTATCATATGGGGCGCTTCGATGAGGCGCGCGAGGAGATCGATCGGGCGGCCGGCGCGTCGTTGTCGTGCGGGGACGAGTCGAGCGCGGCATACTGTCTCCTCCTGATGGGTCTTATCGAGATGAGCCGAGGCGACTTTGCGACCGGACGCACGCTATTCAATCAGGGAATAGCCAAGCTCAATGCGCTTGGGGACGAACTCGGCAGTTCCATTGCATTGGGCAACATGGCGGAACTGGAATTTGCATCGGACGATCCGATGCAAGCCTTGCGGTATGCCAACCAGGCACTCGCCATCGTCGCGACGGGGAGGACGCTAGCGCTGACGGCCATGTGGCATGCCAACAGTGCGATTTATCGCGTCGCCGTCGGCGATTTGGCTGGAGCAACCGAGTCGGCGCGCTCGGCGGTGGAGCTGGCTCAGCCCGAACAAGACAATCTATCCGTGGCTACTGCCCTTCAACACCTTGCCCTACTCGCATCGCTCGCCGGCGATAAACGACGCGCAGCTCAGGTGCTAGGCTACGTGAATAAGCAATACGACCGGTTTGGTATCACACGCGGGCATACGGAGCAATGGGGCTACACGAAGCTCGTGACGGCGTTGCGCGAGGAGTTGATGGATGATGAGATCGCGGAACGTGCAATCGAAGGCGGATCTTGGACGGAAGATCGAGCGGTCGAAGAGGCGCTAAAAGAGCAATAGGAGAGCGCCTAGAGCGAGACCCGTTTGAAATCGCGCAGCAGCGCGGCGACGTAGGCGAGGAAACGCGCGGCGCCGGCGCCGTCGATGACGCGATGATCGTAACTGACGCTGATCGGCAGCATGAGGCGCGGAACGAACTCGCTGCCGTTCCATACCGGTTTCATCGACGTTCTCACCGCGCCAAGTATCGCGACTTCGGGGGCGTTGACGATTTGCGTGAAGGCGGTGCCGCCGATGCCGCCGATCGACGAGATCGTAAACGTTCCGCCCTGCATGTCGCCCAAGCCCAGTTTGCCGTCGCGCGCTTTTGCCGCGAGTTCCGACGTCTCGGGCGGCGATTTCGAGCAAGCCCTTCGAGTCGGCGCCCTTGAGAACCGGAACGACCAGGCCGTTCGGCGTGTCGGCGGCGAAGCCGATGTTGTAGTAGCGCTTGTAGACGAGTTCGTCGCCGTCGAGCGATGCGTTGAACTCGGGAAAGCGCTGCAGCGCGGCGACCGACACCTTGATGAGGAACGCCAGCATCGTGAGTTTGGCGCCGCCCGCGTTTGCTTTGTTCCGCGTTGATTTCGTTGCGGAACGCTTCGAGATCGGTGACGTCGGCTTCGTCGTAGTTCGTGATGTGCGGAATCTGCAGCCAGTTGCGATGCAGGTTCGGTCCGGAGAGCTTCTTGATGCGCGGCAGCGGCTTGCGTTCGATCTCACCGAACTGCGCGAAGTCGACCTTCGGCCACGCGGGAAGGCCCGCAAACGTGGCCGCCGCTCGACGGCTCGCTGCGCGCAGCGCGCTCTTCACGAAACCCTGCACGTCTTCGCGCGTGATCCGGCCGTGCGGGCCGCTGCCGCGCAGACCGGCGAGATTCACGCCGAGTTCGCGCGCGAAACGCCGGATCGCCGGGCTCGCATGCACGCCGCCGGCTGCCGCAACCGGTTCGGGCGAAGCGGAGGGCGTAGCCGCTGAGGAAGGTTGCGGTTGCGCCGGCTTCGTTTGTGGCTGCGATTGCGCCGCGGAAGCAGCGGGGGCCGTTTCCGCTTTAGCGTCCGCCGCTGGTTTGCAGCGTTGCGATGACGCTGCCGTGCGACACTTTGTCGCCGGGTTTGACGCTGACGGTCTGCGATCGTCCCGGCGGCCGACGCCGGCACTTCCATCGACGCCTTCTCGCTCTCGAGCACCGCGAGCGGCGCTTCCTTGACGATCGTCTGCCCGGGCTTGACGAGCACTTCGACGACCGGCACGTCTTTGAAATCGCCGATGTCGGGCACGACGAGATCGATCGTCGTGCCACCCGCGCTCGCGGCAGATTCCGGCGGTGCAGGCGCCGGCGACGCCGCCGGTTTTTCGTCGCGTGCGGCACTCGCGTCGCCGTTCGCAGCGATCGTGAGCAGCACGGTTCCTTCCGAGACCTTGTCGCCGACTCGTACCTTCACGTCGCGTACCGTCCCGGACGCCGTCGAAGGCACTTCCATCGACGCCTTTTCGCTCTCGAGCACGACGAGCGGCGCTTCTTTGGAGACGCTTTGCCCCGGCTTGACCAGCACTTCAACCACCGGAACGTCTTTGAAATCGCCGATATCGGGAACGCTGACGTCGATCGTCCGGCTCATTGCACGCTCCTCATACGGTGATCGGATTGGGCTTGTTCGGATCGATGGCGTATTTCTTCAGCGCTTTGCTCACGGTTGCCGGCGGGACGGTTCCTTCGTCGGCCAGCGACTTGAGCGCGGCAATCGCCACGAAATGGCGATTCACTTCGAAGAACTCGCGCAGCTTGCGCCGGTAGTCGCTGCGGCCGTAGCCGTCGGTGCCGAGCGTCGCGTAACGCGCGGCCGACGAACGGGCGAATCTGCTCGGCGAACGTGTGGATGTAGTCGGTGGCCGCGATGCCGGGGCCGCTTCGCCCTTGCAGCGACTCTTCGACGAACGAACGGCGCGGCGTCTCTTGCGGATGCAGCATGTTCCAGCGGCGCGTTGCCACGCCGTCGCGCTGCAACTCGTTGAAACTGGTGACGCTCCAAACGTCGCTGCGAACGTGCCAGTCGTTTTCGAGCAACTCGGCACCCGCGAGCACTTCGCGCAGGATTGCGCCCGAACCGAAAAGCTGCACGCGCGGCTCGTTCTTGGCGCTTACGCCGCCGTCGCGCAGCAGATACATGCCGCGCAGAATTCCGTCGCGCGCGCCTTCGGGCATCGGCGGGATGCGGATAGTTCTCGTTGAGCAGCGTGATGTAGTAGTAGACGTCTTCCTGATCGGCGAGCATGCGCCGCAGGCCGTCTTGCACGATCGTCGCGACTTCGTAACCGTAGGTCGGATCGTAGCTGCGGCAGTTGGGAATGAACGACGCGACGACTTGGCTGCTGCCGTCTTCGTGCTGCAGTCCCTCGCCGTTGAGCGTCGTGCGCCCCGACGTCGCGCCGAGCAGAAACCCGCGCGTGCGGCTGTCGCCCGCAGCCCACGCGAGATCGCCGATGCGTTGGAATCCGAACATCGAGTAGAAGATGTAGAACGGAATCATCGGCAGGTCGTGATTCGAATACGACGTTCCCGCGGCGATCCACGACGAGAACGCACCGGCTTCGTTGATGCCCTCTTGCAGGATCTGACCGAGCTTGTCTTCGCGATACCACATGAGCTGTTCGGCGTCTTGCGGATGGTAGAGCTGGCCGACCGACGAGTAGATGCCGAGTTGCCGGAACATGCCTTCCATGCCGAAGGTACGCGACTCGTCGGCCACGATCGGAACGACGCGCGCGCCGACCGTCTGATCGCGCACGATCGTGTTGAGAATGCGCACGAACGACATCGTCGTCGAGATCTCGCGATCGCCGGTGCCGGCCGTCTGCGCTTCGAACGCGGAGAGTTCCGGCACCGCCAGCGAGGCCGACGTGCGGCGGCGCTGCGGCACGCGACCGAGCGCCTTCACGCGTTCGCGCAGGTACGCCATTTCGGCGCTGTCTTCGGCGGGGCGGTAAAACGGAATCTTCTCGATGTCGGCGTCGCTGACCGGAATGTTGAAGCGATCGCGGAACGCCCGCATCGCTTCGACTTCCATTTTCTTGGCTTGATGCGCGATGTTGCGCGCTTCGCCGGCTTCGCCCATGCCGTATCCCTTGATCGTTTTTGCCAGGACGACCGTAGGCTGGCCGCGATGTTCGAACGCGCGCTTGTACGCCGCGTAAATCTTGCTCGGATCGTGCCCGCCGCGCTGCAGCGCCCAGATCGCGTCGTCGGTCCAGTCGGCGACGAGCTCGGCGGTTTCCGGGTAACGCCCGAAAAACTCGTCGCGCACGTATTTTCCGTTCCGCGATTTGAACGTTTGGTAATCGCCGTCGACGCACTCCGTCATCAGCGCGACGAGCCGGCCGCTCGCGTCGGCGCGCAGCAGCGGATCCCAGCTTCGCCCCCAAATCACCTTGATGACGTTCCAGCCCGCGCCCTTGAAGACGCGCTCGAGCTCTTGAATAATTTTTCCGTTGCCGCGCACGGGACCGTCGAGCCGCTGCAGGTTGCAGTTGATCACCCAAACGAGATTGTCGAGTTTTTCCCGTCCGGCGAGCGAGATCGCGCCGAGCGACTCCGGCTCGTCCATCTCGCCGTCGCCGTGGAAGGCCCACACTTTGCGATCTTGCGCGTCGATCAATCCACGGTCGTGCAAGTAGCGCATGAAGCGCGCTTGATAGATCGACATGATCGGCCCGAGCCCCATCGAGACCGTCGGGAATTGCCAAAAGTCGGGCATCAGCCACGGATGCGGATACGACGAGAGTCCCTTACCGCCGACCTCTTGGCGGAAGTGGTCGAGCTGCTCTTCGCTAATGCGTCCTTCGAGAAATGCGCGCGCGTAAAAGCCGGGTGCCGAGTGGCCCTGTAAGTAAACGAGGTCGCCGCCGAACGTCTCGGACGGAGCGCGAAAGAAGTAGTTGAAACCAACGTCGTAGAGCGTCGCCGCCGACGCGAAGCTGGCAACGTGTCCGCCGAGTTCGGAACTCACCTTGTTGGCGCGCACCACCATCGCGAGCGCGTTCCAGCGCACGTAGTGGCGGATGCGCGCTTCCACCTCGAGATCTCCCGGAATCTTGGCCTGCTGCTCGAGCGGGATCGTGTTGACGTAGGGCGTCTCGAGCCCGAGCGAGATCGGCACACCCCCGTGCTGCGCTTCGTCGACGAGCCGGCCGATGAGCTGGCGCGCCCGGTCGGGACCCTCGGACGCGAGCACGCCGCGCATCGCGTCGATCCATTCTTGGGTTTCTTGCGGGTCCGGGTCGTGCGCGAGGGTCGTCATAGGTTGCGCTCCATTCCGCGGCGGGTGTGGATATCTTGCGCGAACCCAGGCACGCCGGCGGTACAGCCCCCGGTTACAGTCGCAAGCGTGAGGTACACCGCATCATGCGAACGCTAGCGCTGCTGCTCTTCGTCGTCGCCGTCGTCGAAGGGTTCGTCATTTGGACGCTCTGGACGCACCGCGCGCCGTGCGCGCCCGCACCGGCAGCGTCGCCGCAAGGGTTGCTTAACGGCGGTTCGGGCGGCGACGCGACGCAAGGCGGTTCCGGCAGTACGCCGCCGTTGACGCCTGCATCGCCGGCGCCGTCGGGACCGGGTCCCGATGCGAGCGCGTCGACGTCGGGAGGCGGAACGAATACGAGCGTATCCGGGGATCTCAATCAGGTTCCCGATCCCAACTGCGTCGCGAAGACGACCGCGTCGCTGCTAAGCACCGATCGAGCGAGCGCGCGGCCGTCGTGCGCGCCGATGAGTCCGCCGCCACAGTTACGGCAAGCCGCCAAACAGTTGCAAGACGGCACGGTTCCTGCGAGTTCGCCGTGAAAATGCTGGCCGCGCTGTGCGCCGTCCTCGCCGTCGCCGGATGCTCGAACGCGCAACGTGCGCAATCGCCGCAGTCACCGTCGAGCTCCCCGTTCGCGGCGGTCACTGCGGCGCCGAGCGCAACGGATATCGCCACGGCGGCACCGGCGACCGCCGCGACGCCCACGACGGCAACGACCGCGTCGCCGCCGCCAACTGCAACCCCGAATCCGAATCTGCTCACGATTACGAACGGCACGTTCGTCCGGCGCTGGACGACCGGCGTATCGGACTATGGCGTCAACGCGCTCGTGCGCGGCTCTGGATGGACGATAAAAACGGGCGTAACCAAACCGATCGACGTCGTTTTCGAACTTCCCGCGCAAGCGCACGTCACGGCGATCGCAATGCGAACCTATCCGGCGTCCGAAGCGACGTTTGCGATTTCCGCCGACGATCGCGCGTACCAAAACATCGGAAAGGTGACGACGGCCGATGCATCGAGCGCAGCGCCGGTTGCCGTCGACGCACGCGGCCGGTTCGTTCGCGTGACGGTGGTGCCGCCGGGGCCGCAAACCTTCTCGATCGTGTTGCTCAACGCGATGGGAACGATGGGTGCGCCTTCGCCGGCGCCGCTCGACGGCCAATGGGTTGCCGCCGACGACGAAGACGGCAACGCCGATCGCATCGTCAACGGCGTTGCGGGCATCGTTCCGCCCTCGTGGAACGTCACGGCGAAGCGGGGACAGTACGCAACCTTCGTTCACGACGGAACGCTGACCGCGTTCTCGTGCAACAGCGATACCAACGTCAACGTCTGGCGCGGCGCGATCGGCGCAAACGGCGCGGCGTCGGGCGACGAATCTCTGCACGTCGTCGCCGGCGGAACGCTGCTGATCGGGCGCGCGAACCTGCGAAGCGTCGTCGCGTATCGGGTCGCGCACGCGCCCGCATGCTCGACCACGGTTCGCGGCAACGGGCCGGAGGTCACGCTCTTCACGCGGTCTTCCAGTTTAGACATTCCAGCCGGGGATACGAAGTTTGTGGCCGGACACCGGTTCGTGCGTACGCCGTTGCCGTTGCTCGACCGGCACGCCATCGGCAGTGCCCGCGTCGCGGTCATCGCCGACAGTTGCCAGGTGGCTAAGGACCTCGCGCCGTGGCAAATAGCCGAGTTGCTGCAGTGGGTTCACGACGGGCACGTGCTGGTCGTTCGCGATGCCGACCGTTGCACGTCTTCCGACTATACCTTCATGCCGTACGCCTTTACGACGTCGGCCGGCGGCCATGCGGCGGCCAGCGGGAAGCGTCTCGACGTCGTGGCCTCATCTACGCTTGGCAGCAGCAACCGCAGCGATCGCGCGCACTACATCGATACCGCCGCGTATTTGCATTACGAACTGCAGCAACTCGGCGACACCGATTTGATGACCACCCACGACGAGCACTGGTGCGGCTTGATGTACGGGGTCAACGTCTACAACGTCGGCGGTTGGGTGCACGCGTACGCGCGCTACGGCAGAGGCCTCATGCTGTACAACGGCTTCGACGAAGACGACCTCTATTCACAAATTCCGGAGGCCAAGCGTATCTCGCAACTCGAGTACGGGCAGTCTCCGTCGGAAAGTTTGCCGTGCAACGCGCACGTCGCCGACGGTCCACCGCACGCTGCCGCAAGCGCGCAGCACGCCGCAACCGTACGCGCGCCCGCGACGAAAACGACGATTGCGAAAGCTCTGCTGCAGAGCAAGCGCGCGCGCATCTACGGCATTCATTTCGACGTCGCGAGCGCGCACATTCAATCCGGATCCGAGCGCGTCATCGGTGAGATCGCGCAGGTGCTCCGCGAGTATCCATCCTGGCGCATGCTGGTCGAAGGACACACCGATTCGGACGGCGGCGCCGCGTATAATCTCAACCTTTCGCAACGGCGCGCCGCAGCGGTCGTCGCCGATTTAACGCACCGCTACCACATCGCAGCCGCGCGCTTGCGCGCGGTCGGGTATGGCGAAACGCATCCGGTTGCATCGAACGCGGCGGCGTCGGGCAAAGCGCTCAACCGGCGCGTGGAGCTGGTGCGCTCCTAGCTCCTAGCGAGCCTCTGAAGAAGGCTCGCCGCCTTCCTCGGGTCGCTCGTCGATTGTGTAGAGCCACCACTGCGTTGCGCCGCGACGCGCCTCGCGGTCGTAGTACACTTCGATCGTTGCGCCCTCCACCGTTCGCAACTCGAACCAGTGGCGCTTGAGATAGGTGTCGCCGCGGTCGTCCTTGGTGCTTTTCCAACGGCGCAGCACGGCGGCGATTTCGAGCACGCGCTCGTCCCACGCAAACGCGCGCGGCACCGGCGGCTCGTTGCCTTGCGTTTCGGCTACGTAACCTTCGCCGCTCGGTTTGAGCGGACGGCTGACGAAACTTCGCGCCATTCGATACCGGAAAAGAACTTAGGAAAAGCAGTACGAATCCGACGATGCGTCGCCGCCTTGCAGGCGAACTTGGTGAGCGCGGTACGCCGGATCGAACTCCACGAAGAACTTCTCGTCGAAGGCGATTTTGCCATCGTCGGCGACGTCGAGCTTCACCATCCAGTTTCCAACGCCGTCCGGGTAGAACTGATCGTCCCACGCGCGGTACAGCGAGTTGGTGAAGTACACGCGGCGTCCGTCCCGGCTGATCTCGACCATCTGCGGTCCGCCGGCGAGCGCCTTGTCCGGACGTGCGGGGTGCGGCGTGCGCTTCGCGATGCCGCCGATGCGCACCGAGCCGACGAATTTTGGATCGAACGGATCGGTGACGTCGTATTGCCGCATTTCGCCGGTTCCCCAGCACGACGCGTAAAGATAGCGATCGTCCACGGAAAGATCGATGTCGCTCAGCAGCGGCGGGACGGCCGAGAAGCCCTTGAGCAAATCGGGCAGCTGCTCCGGTGTCGCGGGCTCGGCGGGAATCTCGATCACTTTCTTCGCCGTCCACTCGCCGTTCTTGCGGTGCCACAACCAAATCGAGCTCGATAGATCCTTGAGCGAGACGACGACGCCGGCGAATCCCCATTCATTGTTGGGGTCATGCGACGGCCGCAGTTCGAGCACCATTTGCTGCTCGGCGCCAAGATCGACGCTCTGCCGGTGCCTGCGGCTCTTGAGGTCCCAGAAATGGAGATGGTGGCCGTATTTTCCGGCGAGGAGCAGCTCGGGATCGATGCCGCCCTCGATCATCTTCGGCGTGCCCCATTCGCTCGTGATCATAACGTCGCGGTTGAGGTGCCACCAAAAATCGTAGGCGAAGTACTGGGAGCCGCGATCTTTTTCCCACGGACCGATGATGTCGAACGTATCGCAGTCCATCATGAAGATGCCGCCGGGTCCGTCGCCGTCCGCGTTGCCGAGCGCGCTGACGTAGATCGCGTCGGGACCGCAATGCACGGTGTGCGGCCGTGAGTACCCGGTGCGGGAAATCATCTCTGCCGGTTCGATGACGCGCACGATCCGCGGTTGCGACGGATCCGCTTTCGTGTCGAGAATGTACATGCGCGACGACCGCAGACCCGGCACGACGAGATAGCGCCGTTCGACGTGCGGATGCGGTGCGAACGGACAGAGCGCCGCGCTGCACGCGTTCCAGCCGAAATGATGCAGCTCGTCGCCCGACGTGGGCAGCGCCACGCCGCCGATGGATTGCGCGTACCGGGGCGACGTCGCGTCGGTGTCGATGACGGCGATGCGGTCGGTGACGCCGTTGCCGGTCGCGCTTAGCAGCGCGACGTAGGCCAGCGTCTCGGGCGGTGCATTTATGGCGTCCTTCGCGGAGGCATAAAAGGTCGGATCCGGTTTCAAAAGCTGCATGGAGCCTACTGCGATTGAGTGACCCAGGGCTCCTATGTGATGAGCGCGACGACGCCCGTGAGGATGAGGGCCGCGGCCCATATGAGGTCGAGGTTGATCCAGCCTGTCCGCAAGAACCGCACACCGATCTTCGTGTAGACGAGCAGCGCAATCGCCGTTGCCGCCGCGACATAGCCGAGCGTGTGCAGCCCGATCATCAGCCAACTGGTCACCAGCATGGCGTGCGGCACGTGCGCGAACGGCATCGGCATCGTCATCGCGCTCGCCGCATTCACGCGGCTCGTCGTCACGAAAGGCAGCAGCATGAGCCCCGCACCGTGCGCGCTCGACATCAGAAATCCCCACAGCGCGAGCCCCCAAAATCCGACGCGCATGCCGACCCAACGAACGTGCCGCGCGCGAACCAGCCGGTAAGCGCCGAACGCGATTAAAATTCCCGCGGCGGCGACGTGCACGGCGCGATGCGGAAACTGCGCGGCCGCGTACGTCGCAACGAGCACGACCAGCGCGACCGACACGAGGTGTCCGAGCGTCAGCGGTACGATCGCGCGCACCACCGCGGCAGCGCTGCGTTCCTGGAATCCGAGTCCGACCGCAAACAGCCACCCCATGCCGGGATTCAGCCCGTGATAGCAGCCAAGCAAGAATAGCGCCGGCCAGACGAGACGGTCGCTCACGCTTTCACCATTGGAGACACTCTATTCGCACGAGGAGAAAGTGAGCATTTCGCCGAGTAACGGCGGCGATGGTCGTCAGCGGTTTCTCCGGCGCCGTCGGCAATACGCCGCTCGTCGAGCTGCGCGCCCTTTCGCGGGCCCTTGGACGGCGCGTTCTCGGTAAGGCGGAATTCCTCAATCCCGGCGGATCGGTGAAGGATCGGGCCGCTCGCGGCATCGTCGATGAGGCAGAAGCGCACGGCGCACTGCAGCCCGGCGGTACCATAGTGGAAGGGACGGCCGGTAACACCGGCATCGCGCTCGCACTCGTCGCGAACGAGCGGGGCTATCGGAGTATCATCGTCATTCCCGACGATCAATCGCAAGAGAAGATCGATCTGCTGCGCGCCTACGGTTCCGACGTGCGCGTCGTCCCCGCGGTGGCATTCACCAATTCCGAAAATTACTACCACGTCGCGCGGCGCATCGCGGGCGAATTGCCTGGCGCGTTTTGGGCAAACCAGTTCGAGAACACCGCCAACAGGCGCGCTCACGAGGCGACGACCGGACCGGAGATTTGGGATCAAACCGGCGGCCGAATCGACGCATTCGTTGCCGCCGCCGGCACCGGCGGGACGATCGCCGGCGTTGCACGCGCGCTCAAAAGCCGAAGCTCCGACGTGTTGACGGTGCTATGCGATCCAATGGGCTCGGCGCTCTATAACTACGTGAATGCGGGCTCGCTCGAGCCCGAAGGGGATTCGGATCTCGAAGGCATCGGTATCAAACGGCTGACGGCGAATTTCAAAGGCGCGCCGATTGACCGCGCGGTACGGGGAAGCGACGCGCAAGCGGTCGCGATGGCGCATTGGCTGCTCGAGCACGAAGGGATATTCGTGGGCGGCTCCAGCGGGCTCAATGCCGTGGGCGCCGCAACGATCGCGCGAACCCTCCCCAGCGGCTCGACCGTCGTCACGATTCTGTGCGACGGCGGCGGACGCCATCTGTCGCGCATTTTCAACGATAGCTGGCTGCACGAGAAGAGTTTTGGGAAGAGCCGGCCGCTCGACGCAATTTTAGCCGGCCCGTAGGCGCCCCTCACATCGTTGCGTCTGGCATGACGCCGGAACGTTCTTCGCTCAGCACGACGCCGATCGCAGCGAGCAGGATGACGCCGCCGGCAATCGCGGCCGGACCAACGCCTTCGCCGAAGATGAAGAAGGCGAGCACGGCTGCAGAAACTGGTTCAATCAAGGTGCTGAAGGCGACCGCGCTCGGCGAGAACCAGCGCAGGGCGGCGTTGAGCGCCGTATGTCCGAGCAGTTGCGAGACGAGCGCCATGCCGAGAATGCCGCCCCAGGCCGGTAGATCCGCGAGCGCGGGTGGCCCCTGCCGCATCAGCACTGCGGCCGCGACGAGCACGATCGCCGCCCAGGCGTAGGTGCGCGTCACGATCGTGCGCGTGCCGAGCGAGCCGCGAACGTCGCGCACAATCAGCAGGTAGATTGCCATTGCGAGACTGCCGGCGAGCGCGAGCGCGGCGCCGAAAAGCGGATGTCCGGGTATCGGTGGCGCTGCGGCGTTAAAGCCGACCACCAGGGCGAGACCGGCTGCGCCGCCCGCAAACCCGCAAAGCGTGCGCAACGACGGCGTCCGGCGTCGAATCACTGCATCGTAGACGGCCGTCCAAATCGGCGCCGTCGCGACCAGCAGCGTGGAGACCGCCACCGTCGTGTATTGCAGCGATGCGATCCAGCCGGCAAAGTGGACGGCGAGTGCGACCCCGGCAAGCGCCAGCCCGCGCGACTGCCGCGGCAGCGGGGCAGTGCGATCGCGGCGGACCGTCGCGACCGCGAGCAGCACGGCCGCCGCAATCCCCAGGCGCAACGCCGATACGGCGAGTGGGCCCGCGCCCGTCAGCGCGAAGCGCGCGAAGATCGCGGCCGCCCCGACGGCGAGCTGCGCGCCGCCAAGCAGCGTGTAGGGAACGAAAAGCGGGCGCGGCGTTCTCTCGATGGCGCGCCGTTCGGCGCATCCGGCGGCGCGCACTCTTCGCAACGCCGGAGGCGGGCGCTGCCGCGCGTGTAATCTCCTTTGCAGCGGGAGCTCGCGTTGGGCGGGCTGAGAGGGCGAGCCTAAATCGCCGACCGCAATGACCTGATCCGGGTAATGCCGGCGAAGGGAGGACGACATGAAAACCTACGTGCAAGGCTCGGATGCCTCGATTCGCGTGCCCGCGCGCGAAATCGCGCTGAGCGACGGCACCGCGCACGCCGTCTACGATACGAGCGGTCCGTACTCCGATCCGCAGTATGCGGCCGACATCCGGAGTGGCCTGCCGCCGTTGCGCGACGCGTGGATCGACGCGCGCAACGACACCGTTGCGCTGGAGAAGCCGACGTCGCTCTATCGTCGCGGCCGCGAAGCGATGGCGCAGCTCGACGAGATTCGCTTTCCGCTGCGCGCGCCGGCGCGGCGCGCCAAGCCGGGCGCCGCCGTAACGCAGATGCACTACGCGCGGCGCGGTGAGATTACGCCCGAGATGGAGTTCGTCGCGATCCGGGAGGGCATTGCACCGGAGTTCGTGCGCGCCGAGGTGGCGCGCGGACGCGCGATCATCCCGTCGAACGTCAACCATCCGGAAAGCGAGCCGATGATTATCGGCCGCAATTTCTTGGTGAAGATCAACGCGAACATCGGAAACTCCGCGGTGACCTCGTCGATCGACGAAGAGGTCGAGAAGATGACCTGGGCGACGCGCTGGGGCGCCGACACGGTCATGGACCTCTCGACCGGCAAGAACATTCACGAGACGCGAGAGTGGATTCTGCGGAACTCGCCGGTGCCGATCGGCACCGTGCCGATCTACCAAGCGCTGGAGAAAGTGAACGGCAAAGCGGAAGATTTGACGTGGGAACTCTTCCGCGACACGCTGATCGAACAAGCCGAGCAGGGAGTGGATTATTTCACGATTCACGCCGGCGTGCTGCTGCGTTACGTTCCGCTCACGGCGTCGCGCGTCACCGGCATCGTTTCGCGCGGCGGGTCGATTCTGGCGAAGTGGTGCCTGTCGCACCATCGCGAGAACTTCCTCTATACGAACTTCGAGGAAATCTGCGAGATCATGAAGTCTTACGACGTCGCGTTCTCGCTCGGCGACGGCTTACGCCCCGGCTGCACCGCAGACGCAAACGATGCCGCGCAGTTCGCCGAACTCGAGACGCTCGGCGAGCTCACGCAAATCGCCTGGAAGCACGACGTTCAGGTGATGATCGAAGGGCCGGGCCACGTGCCGATGCACCTCATCAAAGAAAACATGGACAAGCAGCTGGAAGTGTGCGCCGAGGCGCCGTTTTACACGCTGGGTCCGCTGGTCACCGACATCGCTCCGGGTTACGACCACATCACGAGCGCGATCGGCGCGGCGATGATCGGCTGGTACGGCACCGCGATGCTGTGCTACGTCACGCCGAAAGAACACCTCGGCTTGCCCAACAAGAAAGACGTGAAGGACGGGGTGATCGCGTACAAAATCGCGGCGCACGCGGCCGACGTCGCCAAAGGCCATCCGCGCGCGCGCCACTGGGACGACGTGCTCTCGAAGGCGCGCTTCGAATTCCGGTGGGAGGATCAGTTCGATCTCTCGCTCGATCCCGAAACGGCGCGCGAGTTCCACGACGAAACGCTCCCGGCTCCGGGCGCCAAAGTCGCGCACTTCTGCTCGATGTGCGGGCCGCATTTCTGTTCGATGAAGATCACGCAAGAGGTCCGCGAGTACGCCGAACGCGGGATGGCGGAGAAGTCGCGCGAGTTCGCCGAACTCGGCTCCGAAGTCTACGTGGCCGCCGAAACCGCCGCGTCTCCTTGAGCGACGGATCGCCTTCAATCAAGGCGGTGTTGTTCGACCGCGACGAGACGCTCGTCGCCGACGTGCCGTTCAACGGCGATCCGGAACGGGTCGAGGTGCTGCCGGAAATGCACGCGCTGCTCGACGACTTACGTGCCGCCGGACTGAAGGTCGCGGTCGTCAGCAATCAAAGCGGCGTGGGGCGCGGATTCATTACCTCGGCACAAGTCGATGCGGTGAACCGTCGCATCGACGAACTCCTGGGACCGTTCGACGGGTTCTTCGTCTGTCCGCACGCGCCCGAAGAAGCGTGCGAATGCCGCAAACCGAAACCGAAACTCATTCTCGACGCGGCGCGCGCGCTTGGGGTAGAACCCGCCGCGTGCCTCGTCGTCGGCGATCGCGAAAGTGACGTTCAAGCCGCGCGCAACGCGGGGGCGGTGCCGTTGAAAGTCGCTGGGCCACGCGATGCCGTCCTTCGACTGCGCTCGCGCTTAGCGCGTGAGGTTAGCGGGTGGCGGCGTTGAGCCAGTATGCGGCGTCGGGAGTTTCTGCGAGTGCGAGCGCGTCGGATGGAACGCGTACCGTCTTCGAAAGATGGTGCCACGCGTCGAGCACGCGCACGACGTAAGTTTCCGTCTCGTAGAACGGCGGGATGCCGCCGTATTGGGTGACGGCTTTCGGGCCGGCGTTATAGGCGGCGAACACCAAACTATAGTGCGGGCCGAAGCGATGCATGAGGCCGCTGAGATAACGGGCGGCGCCGGAGAGATTCTCACCGGCGTTGCGCGGATTGACGCCGAGGCCCGCGGCGGTCCCAGGCATCAACTGGCCCAGCCCGATCGCCCCGGCCCGTGAGACCGCGTGCGTGTGCCAACGGGATTCCACCGTAACGACCGCGATCAGCATGTTGGCGTCGAGCCGCCAGCGCTCGGCGTTGACGAGAACGCGGCGCGCGAGGTCGCGGCTCTGCCAGCGAGGCAGCTTGGGGTTAATTCCGTGCAGGACGGTGGCGTAGACCGCGATGGTTTCCGGGGTCGCGGCGACCGTTGCTTGAACCGCTGCACGAGCGGGCCGGCAACCGGCAGCAAGCGCGAAGCCAAACGCTGCAACAGCAGCGATGAAGGCTAGCCTCCTGTGCATGAGCCTCGGGGGTTCAAGCCGCACCTGGGCGGCGCCTCCCCGGAGACCGGACGCTTGCGGGAGAAGGGCGGCCCCGATGAGCCGCCGCCACATGTCCCCGCGCGCCCGGCGCGCATGGACGATCGGAATCGTCGCATTCTTCGTGGTCATGTGCGCCGCAATTGCGATTTCGCAGTGGTGGGCCGTTCACGTCAACGTTCCGCAGTACGAGTCGCACCATCGCGCGCACGCTCGCGCCTCGCACGTTTGATGCATCTTTGAGGCATTGCGCGCAGGAGTAGCGCGCGCAGGTATGGGACCCGGCGATTATGATTCGCCGTTTACTTCTTATCGCGGTCGCGCTCGTCGCCGCGGCCGTTTCGACCCATGCTCCGCTGCGCGCGCAGAGCGCGGAGAACCCGCAGCCGGCCGCCGCGCCGACCACGACGCCGACCGTATCGCCGTCTCCGACCCCCACGCCCGGGCCGGCCTTCGGAAATATGAAATGGCGGGAGATCGGACCGGCCGGAACGGGAGGTCGCGTCGCTGCGGTCGCGGGCTCGGCAACCGATCCGAAACTCTATTACATCGGCGCCGCGGGCGGCGGCGTCTGGAAATCGTCAAACGGCGGACAGACGTGGGATCCGGTCTTCGACAAGCATACCGCAGCCATCGGCGCGGTCACGATCGATCCCACGAACAACCAAACGGTCTGGGTCGGAACCGGTGAGACGAACCCGCGCAACGACGTTTCGGTCGGCGACGGGCTCTATAAGACGACCGACGGGGGCGACACCTGGACCAACGTCGGCTTAAAAAATACGCGCTACATCTCGCGCATCGCGGTCGATCCGCGCAATCACAATCACGTCGTCGTCGGCGCGCTCGGCGACGCCTTTGCCGACTCGCAGGACCGCGGAATCTACGTGACCGACGACGGCGGCAAGACGTGGAAGCAAACGCTCTACGTGGGGCCGCAGAGCGGCGTCGCCGACCTCGCGATGAGCGCACAAGATCCAAACGTGCTCTTCGCCGGCGTGTGGCAGTTCCAGCGGCGGCCGTGGACCTTTACCAGCGGCGGCGACGCAGACGGGCTCTATAAGTCGACCGACGGCGGCGCGACCTGGACGAAACTCACCGGCCACGGTTTGCCCGAGGGGACGCTCGGCCGCATCGGCGTCGCGGTCGCACCGAGCGACGGAAATCGCGTCTACGCGGTCATCGAATCGAAGAAGGGCGTGCTGTGGCGTTCCGACAACGGCGGCGCAGACTGGAAGATGGTCAGCGACGATTCCCGCGTCGACGCGCGCTTTTTCTACTTCTCGCACGTCGAAGTGGATCCGAAGAATCCGAACCGACTCTTTGCGCTCTCCTTCGAAGTCATGATGAGCACCGACGGCGGTCAAACGTTCAAATCGGTCGCCGATGACGTGCACAGCGATTTTCACGCCATTTGGATCGCGCCCAACGATCCCACGCGCGCGATCATCGGTCACGACGGCGGTATCGTGCTCACCGTCGACGGCGGCCAGAACTGGTTCTTCCCGGGCAACATGCCGATCGGCCAAGTCTACCGCGTCGGTTTGGGCAACGACAATCCGTATACCGTCTGCGCCGGCCTGCAAGATAACAACGGCTGGTGCGGCCCGTCGAACTCGCTCGATCCGTCCGGCATTCAGAACAAGAATTGGATCGCCACGGCGGGCGGCGACGGAACGTGGGGCATTCCCGAACCCGACGATCCGAACTGGATTTGGTCGGACTCGCAAGACGGTTCGCTCGGCGTCTACAATCGCGTAACGCAAGACGGATGGTCGGCACAGCCCTACCTGCAAAACGGCAAAGAGTCGTGGGAACTGAACACGAGCAAGTATCGCTTCAACTGGGAATCGCCGCTTGCGTTCGCGCCGTGGCGCAGCTCGAGCGGGAAGCTCATCGCGTGGTACGGCGGCAACGTTGTCTTTCAAACCACGGACCGCGGACGCTCGTGGACCGTCATCAGCCCCGATCTCACGCGCAACGACAAATCGCATCAGAACCCCGCCGGCGGCCCCATCAATAACGACGTGTCGGGCGCCGAGTATACCGACACGATTCTGGATATCGAGGCCTCGCAACGCACGAATGGCGAGATCTGGGTCGGCACCGACGACGGAGTGGTGCAGCTGACGCGCGACGGCGGCAAGCACTGGAGCAACGTGACGCCCGCAGGCGCGCCGCAGAACGGCCGCTTCGCGACCGTCGCGCCGTCGACGCTGGTCGCCGGCACGGCATACGCCATCGAAGACGATCACGAAATGGGCGACAGCGCTCCGTGGGCGTTCGTCACCCGCGACTATGGTCGGACCTGGACGAAAATCGTCGACGGATTGCCGGCCGACCAGTGGGCGCGGTCCATCCGCCCCGACATTCGCGATCGCAACATCGTCTATCTCGGCAACGAAGAAGGCATCTACATTTCATTCGATGCCGGCGCGCACTGGCAATCGTTCCAAAACGATTTGCCCAAGGTATCGGTGCACGACATCCGCATGCAGCCGCGCGAGGACGACATCGTCATCGCGACGCACGGCCGCAGCGTCTACATCATGGACGACGTGCGCGCGGTGCAAGAACTGCAATCGGCGGTTTCGACCGGGACCGCGCTGTTTGCGCCGCGCAAAGCCTACGAGTGGTCGCTGCACGAAAACGACGAAGGGACCTACACCAACTTCGCGGCGGACAATCCGCCGTACGGCGTGATGATCACGTATTATCAAAAGGAGCCGCAGAAGAGCGCGCCGTCGCTGGATATCCTCGATGCAAACGGCCGCGTGATTCGCAGCGTATCCGGAACGCACAAAGTCGGCGGTAAAGACGTGCCGTACGTTTCGAATGAAGTGGGATTGAATCGTTACGTCTGGGACTTTGCCGTCAACGGTCCGGTGCGCTGGAACGCTCCGACGCAAGAGTTTCTCAAAGGCCCGCGGACCGGACCCGGTGTCGTGCCGGGCAACTACGCGGTACGCATGACGCTCTCGGGCCACACCTACGTGCAGCGGTTCAGCGTCGGGCCCGATCTACGTTCGCGTTTCACCCAGGCCGAGTATCAGCAGACGTTCGACGAAGCGATGCGGCAGATGACGCGTCTTTCGAAGGTGGATACGATGCTCAATAATCTCGACGACGTCAAGAAGGCGCTAACTACGGGCACGGATGCGGCGAATAAGGCCAATGCGACGGCGTTGACGACGAAGCTGCAAGACACGCAGACGGCGCTTACGACGCTCTACGATTCGCTGGCGGCGAACGTGCGCGGCGAAGGCACCGAGGACGAGACGAAGCTTCAGCAAGATCAACTCGGCGCGTACTTCACGTCGACCGGTCTCATCACGCCGGCGGTGACCGAATTCATCGCGCGCGTCAACGTCGACTATCGCGCCGGCATCGGACGTTACAATGACTTCGTCAACAAGGTTCTTCCGGGCGCCAATGCGGCGCTGAAAGCAGGCGGGCAGAAGGCGCTACCCGCAATTTCCACAATGACTCCGTAATGAACGCGCTGCGCGCCGCCGTGCTGGTGTCGGCGTTGGCGGCAGCCGGCGCTGCGCCGGCGGCAGCCGCATCTGCACCGCAGGGTTCTCCGGGGTTCGGTAACCTCACGTGGCGTTCGATCGGACCGGCGGTGGCCGGCGGTCGCGTCGCAGCCGTTGCCGGTACGCCGCAAGACGATCGTCTCTACTACGTCGGCACGGCCGGCGGCGGCGTGTGGAAGAGCGTGAACGGCGGAGCGACGTGGGATCCCGTCTTCGACAAGCAACCGTCGCCGGCGATCGGTGCGATCGCGATCGACCCGCGCAACGAAAGCGTCGTCTACGCGGGCACCGGCGAAAGCAATCCGCGCAACGACGTGAGCTACGGCGACGGACTCTATAAATCGACCGACGGCGGCAAAACGTGGAGCAACGCCGGTCTGCGCGGTACGCGGCATATTTCCCGTATCGTTATCGATCCGAAGAATCCGGCGCACCTCGTTGTCGGCGCGCTCGGCGACGTTTTCGCCGATTCGCCCGACCGCGGCGTTTACGTTTCGTACGATGCCGGGCGCTCGTGGCGTAAAACGCTTTACGTGGGCCCCCGCAGCGGTGCGAGCGACGTGGCGATGGACGTTCGCAATCCCGATGTCGTCTACGCCGGGATCTGGGAGTTTCGCCGGCAGCCGTGGACGTTCGGCAGCGGCGGCCCGGACGACGGACTCTACCGTTCGAGCGACGGCGGTAAAACGTGGAAACGCTTGAGCGGGAACGGATTGCCGGCGGGCATCACCGGTCGCATCGGGCTCGCCGTCGCTCCGAGCGACGGCAATCGGGTCTACGCGCTGATCGAAGCCAAGGGTGGAATTCTATGGCGCTCCGACGATGCCGGTGCAACCTGGAAGATGACGTCGAGCGACACGCTCGTCGATCAGCGGCCGTTTTACTTTTCACACATCGCCGTCGATCCGCGCAATCGCGATCACGTCTACGCCGTTTCCGAAGCGCTCTCCGAGAGTAAGGACGGCGGCAAAAAATTCACCGAGATCGCAAAAGACGTGCACGTCGACTACCATGCGATTTGGATCGCACCGAACGAGCCCTCGCGCATCATCGTCGGCGAGGACGGCGGCTATGCGATCACGACCGATGGCGGCAAGACGTGGCCGTTCTCGCGAAACCTCGCGATCGGCCAGTTCTACCACATCGCAGCCTCGAACGAAAACCCGTATTGGGTGTGCGGCGGCCTGCAGGACAACAGCGCGTTCTGCGGTCCGTCGAACTCGCTCGACCGCGAAGGTATTTCCGATGGAGCGTGGATGAACGTCGTCGGCGGCGACGGCATGTGGGCGGTTCCGGATCCGATCGATCCGAACCTAATTTGGACGGACCTTCAGGACGGCCGCGTTTCGATTTTCAATCGCAAGACGCAGACCAGCCGCTTCATCCTTCCCTATTACGATTTCGCAAAGAACGACTTCGACGTCGCGCAGAGCAAATATCGCTTCAACTGGGATTCGCCGATTGCGTTCGCGCCGTGGGACGGCCACGTCGCCTGGTATGGCGGCAACGTCGTCTTTCAAACCAGCGATCGCGGCGAACATTGGACGCCGATCAGTCCCGACCTCACGCTCGATCTCAAAGAGCACCAGCACCCCGCCGGCGGTCCGCTGGCCTACGACGTATCCGGAGCCGAGTATTCCGACACGATTCTCACCATCGAAGGCTCCTCGTTGCTCAAAGGCGAGATTTGGGTGGGCACCGATGACGGACTCGTTCAACTCACGCGCGACGGCGGCGCGCACTGGCAGAACGTCACGCCGCCCGGCGTCGCGCCGTACGGGCGCGTCGAGACGGTTGCGCCGTCGCCGCTTGCGCGACGGCATGGCCTACGCCAACGTCGACCGTCATCGCTCGGGCGATTACGCACCATATCTGTTCGTAACGACGGATTATGGAAAAACCTGGACCAAGATCGTGAACGGGTTGCCGCCGAACGAGTACGTGCGCACGGTGCGGCCGGATTCGGTCACGCCGCAGCTCGCATACGCAGGCACCGAACGCGGCATTTACGTGTCGTACGACGCCGGCGCGCATTGGCAGAGCCTGCAGTTGAATCTGCCGCCGGTCTCGGTGCGCGATATTCGCGTGCAGCCGCAGTTCAACGACCTGCTCGTCGCGACGCACGGGCGGGCGTTGTGGATCATGGATTCGATTGCGGCGCTGCAGGGCAATCCGGGCGCGCAGGGAGCCGGCATCGCCCTGTTCCCGATGCGCGCGGCGTACGAGTACCACCAGCACTCCAACGATCTCGGGCTCTACACGCGGTTCGCCGGCGAAAATCCGCCGCTCGGCGCGATCGTCGATTTCTATCAGGCTCGCCCGCAAGGCAAGACGCCCGTCATCGAAATTCTCGACGCCAAAGGCAACGTCGTGCGCCGCGTGACCGGGACGCATAAAGTAAAGGAGAAAGACGTCCCCGACGTGCCGAACAAAATCGGCGTCAATCGCTACGTGTGGGATTTCCACGAAGACGGGCCCGTGCAGTGGATGGGTGCGGCGCGCGAAGAGTATCGCGGCCCAAAGACCGGCGCGCTCGTGGTACCTGGAACGTACACGGTCCGGATGACGCTCGACGGGAAGCCGCTGACGCAGAACGTCGTGGTGAAGCCCGATCCGCGCGACGGCTGGACGCAGGCCGACTACGAAGCGGGTTACGCATTCAGCAAGAAGTATCTCGGCGACTACGGCAAGATCGACACGGTGCTCAACAATCTCGATGCGTTGAAGAAGTCGCTCGCAGCCGCGTCGCAGGCGGCGTCGAAAGCCGGCAATGCGTCGCTGGTATCGCAAATCGCGTCGGCGGAGTCGGCGCGCGCCGTCGTGTTCGCGATGTTTACCGCCGACTATCACAACGACGAGGATTCGATCCAGCGTCCCGGCGCATTGCGTGAGGACGTTCCCAGCGGTGGTTTTCTCCGCGGCGGAAACCAGCCGCCGACCGCGTCGCTTTTGGAATATGCCGCGCGCTTCGACACTGCGTACGCCGACGCGTTCGCAAAATACAACGCCTACGTCAACGGACTCTCACCGCTGCAGGCGGCGCTCGCCACCGCCGGCATCGCAGCCCTCACCGGCGCCACCCCCGTCTCACCTTAACGCTTTGTCATCCTGAGCGGAGCGCGCCCCTGTCATCCTGAGCGGAGCGCCGCAGGCGCGCAGTCGAAGGACCCGCGCACTGTCATCCCGAGCGGAGCGTGCGCCCCATGTCATCCCGAGCGGAGCGCCGCCCCATGTCATCCCGAGCGGAGCGCCGCCCCATGTCATCCTGAGCGAAGCGCGCTCCATGTCATCCTGAGCGAAGCGCCGTAGGCGCGCAGTCGAAGGACGCGCCAGCCAACGCGTCTTGCCGTTTTTCCGCGCGGCGCAGATGAAGCGACGTGGAGAAATACTTCGTTTACATGTTGCTTTGCGCGGACGATTCATTCTACGTCGGCGTCACGAACAATGTGGAAGGACGCGTATGGCAGCACAACACGGGCTGGGACGCCGATTCCTACACGCATCGGCGTCGTCCCGTCCAGTTGGTACACTGCTCGGGTTTCAGGAACGTTTTCGATGCAATCAGTTGGGAGAAGCAACTCAAGGGATGGTCACGCGCCAAGAAGCGCGCTCTCATGCATGACGATTGGCAGGGCGTTCATCAGATCGTTACCAACGAGCGCCGCAGGCGCAAAAAACAGAAAGCGTAGCCGTCCTTCGACTGCGGCGTGCTTCGCACGCCTTCGCTCAGGATGACATAGTGAGGTGGCGTGCTTCGGACGCCTTCGCTCAGGATGACATAGTGAGGTGGCGTGCTTCGCACGCCTTCGCTCAGGATGAGTGAGATGGCGTGCTTCGCACGCCTTCGCTCGAGATGACCGAGGAGCTCCGCTCGGGATGACACCGACATCCGCTCAGGCGGCGAGGGCACTTGACGAGAGCGATACCGTGTGGTACACACTATGTGTACTACACTATATGCCACATAGGAAACGATGAACGAAGGCGCCCTCGAGAACTTGCGCTTGGAACTGCGGCGGGGTTCGGTGATCTTGGCGGTCCTGGGCGAGCTGCGCACCGAGCGGTACGGTTACGTGCTGCGTCGGGCGCTCGCCGAACGGGGACTGGAGATCGACGAAAATACCCTCTACCCGCTGCTCCGGCGCCTCGAGGATCAGGGTTTGCTCACCAGCGTCTGGCGCGAAGAGGAGAAGCGGCGGAAGCGCTTCTACCGCCTGTCGCCCGGCGGAGCGGAGACCCTCGAGCGTTTGACGGACGAATGGCGCCGTCTGAACGACTCGCTCGAGAGAATTCTCGATGAATCCGCGCATCGTCCCATCGCCGTTTCCGGGGAGTAATCGGAATGGAACTCATCGATCGCTACGTCCAAGCCGTCGGAACGTATCTGCCTCGAGCGCAACGCTCCGACATCGTCGACGAACTCTCCGAAGACCTGCGGTGCGAAGTCGACGATCGCCAGCGCAGTCTCGGGCGTCCGCTCACCGAAGCCGAAGAAGAAGCGCTGCTGCTCCAGCGCGGCCATCCGATGACCGTTGCGGGCGCGTATTTGCCGCAGCAATCGCTGATCGGACCGGCACTCCTTCCAGCGTATCACCTTCGTGCTCAAACTCGTGATCGCGGTATTCGCCGTCATCTTCATGCTGATCGTCGGGCCGATCCGCATTGGTGAGGGTGCCGGCACCCTCGAAGCGATCGCGACGTCGGCGATGAACCTCTGGATCTACGTTTGGATTCCGATCGGCATCGTGACGGTCGTTTTCGCTGCGGTCGAGCGCGCCCAGCAGCGCGACGCCGGCTACGGATGGAATCCTCGCTCGCTCCCAGGGGTTGGCAACGTCAGCCTCATTCCTCGTTCGGAATCGATCGCGCAAGCCGCGTTCGGCACGATCTTCGTTCTGTGGTGGGCGAGCGGCGCTCCGATGTTACCGGCCGGCGATGCCGCGAGCGTGCAGCATTCGATGCTGCGGCTGTTCGTGCCGGTGCTGTTCGTCGCGCTGTGCTCGGTGGCGCTTGGCGTCGCCAACGCCTTGCATCCGTATTGGTCGCGCTTACGCCTCGCGCTGCGGGTAGGGATCGACGCGCTGACGGCAGCGATCGCGCTGTGGATCGTTAGCGCCTGCTGGAGCGGCATCGTCGTGGACGCGTCGCAATTGAATCATCCGCAACTGCTCTCCGCCGGCCAATGGACGAACCTCAGTCTGGCACTCGGGCTCGCCGTCACGGCCGTTATCGCAGCGATATCCTGCGTCGCGTATGCGGTTCGTCTCGTGCGTCTTGTTCGTGTCGCGAGGATGCCGCTACAGAAGGCGTTTGAGGAACGTCTCGTGTTTGAACGAAGCGCTCTTTCCGAAGCGCACGATGACGGCGTCGAGCGACGGCACGAGATAGAGCGCCTGGCCGCCCGCACCGCTCGCGTATGCCGACATCGCGAAGGCGCGCGCGGAGGCGCGAGCCACCATCCCAGGCCGTAGCGCGCGTTTGCCGCCGACCCCGTGAAGCACTCGGCGAGCGAGTCGCGTTCGCGCAACACGTAGCGGCCGTATGCAAGCCAGTTTTCGGCGGTGAGAAACGCGCCCGTCGGCAGCGGGTGAGTACCGTCGGAAAGGGTGCGCCACTTCGCGACTTCGACGCCGGCGGGCCGTAGAATGCGCTCGCGCAGGTAGTCGTGCGGCGTTTGGCTGCGAGCTGCGAGTTTGCGCGCGAGCACGGCGCCGAAAACCTGCAGCGCGATGCCGCCATAGGTGAACGTCGTTCCGGGTTCGTTCTTGAGCGTCATTCCCAGCGCGCGATCGTACGTCGGCACGGCGCTGCCCGAGCCCGCCGAATCCGAACCCGGCCGTGAGCGCGAGCAGCATGCGCAGCGTCACGCGCCGTTTCCACGGATCGTCGCGCCACGATTCGACGGTTGAGGCAACCGGTTCGTCGAGTTCCAGCAGCCCGTCGGATTGCGCCGCCAACGCCACCGGTCCCCAAAAACTCTTCGTTCCGCTGTAAAGCGCGTGCGGCGTTCGCGCCTCGAATGCGTCGCCGTATTCGCACGCGAGCGTCTCGCCGCCACGCGTTATGACGAGCGCCTCCAGCGCGTGTTTGCGCGCGTACTCGATTGCAGCGTCCATCTGCATCGGAAGGGCGTTCGACCGCCGGTAAGAAAAGCGCCTTCATGAGGCCCTACGTCCTTTTGGTCGCCTCGGTCGCCGCGTTGGGAGGATTGCTCTTCGGTTACGACACCGGGGTGATCTCCGGCGCAATTCTTTTCATTAGCAAAGACTTCTCGCTCAGCACGAAGCTGCAAGAGTTCACGATCAGCGTCGTGCTGATCGGGTGCATCGGGGGTGCGGCGGTGGCAGGCACCGTCGCCGACGCGATCGGCCGGCGTCTGACGCTCTTTGCCGCCGGCGTGATTTTCCTCGTGGGCGCGCTGGTGTCGGCGTTTACGCCGGACGAAACGACGCTGCTCGCGGGGCGTTTCGTCGTCGGCATCGGCATCGGTTTCAGTTCGGTCGTCGCGCCGCTCTACATTTCGGAGGTCGCGCCGGCGGCCGTTCGCGGCGCGCTCGTCTCGCTCTATCAGTTTGCGATCACGGTGGGCATCCTCGGTGCGTATCTCATCGACTACGTATTCGCGCGCGGGGGCCAGTGGCGCGAAATGCTCGGCTTCGCCGTCGTTCCTTCGCTCGTCCTGATCGTCGGGATGATTTTCATGCCGGAGAGCCCGCGGTACCTGTTCCGGCGCGGTCACGACTCTCGCGCACGCGACGAACTCCAGCGTATCGCCGTCGATCGCGCCGCGTCGGACGAAGAGGAGCGGTCGATTCGCGAGAGCCTGAAGGTCAAGAGCGCCGGTTTCGCCGCCTTCAAGGCGCCGGCGGTGGGGTTGGCGCTCTTCATCGGCGTGACGCTCGCCCTCTTGCAGCAAGTGACCGGCATCAACACGGTAATCTACTACGGTCCGCAAATTTTTCAAATGGCCGGCATCGGTTCGGATGCGGCGTCGATCCTCGCGCAGACATTGGTCGGCACGGTCAACGTCGTGCTGACGCTGGTCGCGATCTTTTTCGTCGACCGCGTCGGACGCAAGCCGCTGCTGTATATCGGCTTGGCCGGCATGTTTCTTGCGCTGGCGACCCTCGGCATCGCGTTCGCGCAGCCGCACCTCTCAGGATCGCTCGGCACGATCGCGCTGGCGAGCATGATGGTTTACGTCGGTTGTTTCGCCTTTAGCCTCGGGCCGATCGTCTGGCTCCTCATATCGGAGATCTTCCCGTTGCCGGTGCGCGGCTTGGGCATGTCGATTTCGACGCTCGCGAACTGGGTAGGAAACTTTCTAGTGTCGCAATTCTTCCTCACCATGATTAACAAGCTCGGGCGGCCGCTCACGTTCTGGGTGTATGCGGCGCTTTGCATCGTGACCATTCTCTTCGTTCGGGCGATGGTGCCCGAGACCAAACGCGAACTGCTCGAAGACATTCGCGTCCAACCGGCGTAGCGCGTATGATTGCAGCGGTGCGCCGTGCGGCCGATCCGTACGGCACGGTTCGAATCGAGGAATCCCCGATGCCGGAGCTGCGTCGCGGTGAGGTGCTGTTGCGCGTGCGCGCGTGCGGGGTGTGCCGGACCGATTTGCATATCGTCGACGCCGAACTGCCGCCGCATCGCGAACGCGTGATTCCCGGCCACCAAATCGTCGGTGACGTTGCGGCGACCGGCGACGGAGTCGACGCGGCCTTAGAAGGCCGGCGCGTCGGCGTGTCGTGGCTCGGCGGCACCGACGGCACGTGCGAGCAATGCCAGGCCGCACGCGAGAACCTCTGCGACAACCCGGTTTTTACCGGATACGATCGCGACGGCGGATACGCGCAGTACGCGAGCGCGCGCGCCGACTTCACGATTCCCCTGCCCTCCGAACTCGACGATCTCCACGCCGCGCCGCTGCTCTGCGCCGGAATCATCGGTTTTCGCGCGTTGCGCGTCGCGGGCGTCCAGCCCGGCGAACGCGTCGGGTTGTTCGGATTCGGTGCGTCGGCGCATCTCGCGCTCCAAGTGCTGCATGCGTGGGGATGCGCGACCTACGTCGCGACGCGAGGCGAAGGTCATCGCGCGTTTGCGCGCCGCTTGGGCGCAACCTGGGTGGGCGACGCGCTCGAAAAGCCGCCGGTAGGGCTCGATCGCGCGGTGACGTTCGCGCCGGCGGGCGAGGTGGTCGTCTCCGCGCTCGGATCGTTGCGCAAAGGCGGTGTGGTGGCGATCAACGCCATTCATCTCGATGCGATGCCGTCGTTCGACTACGATTCGCTGCTGTGGGGCGAACGCCAAATTCGCAGCGTTACGAACTCGACCCGTGCCGACGCTCGCGACTTTCTCGCGGTTGCGGCGGCGGAGCGCATCGTCGCCGAAGCGACCGCATTTTCGCTGCACGACGCATCGCGCGCCCTCGACGCGGTGCGCGGCGACGCGCTCGACGGCGCGGCGGTCATCGTTCCGTGAGCCGTGGTTTCGTCAAGGACGACGACGACCGTCCCGAACGTCCGGCGGCGCGTCCCGTCAGCGACAAACCGAACTACGTGACGAGCCGCGGTTTGGCGGCGCTGCGGGCTGCGGCGGACCGAGCGCGAGCGGCCGGCGACAAGCGCAACGCAGAATATTACGACGAGCGCGTCGCCAGCGCGGAAGTTCTCAACCCGAAATCCAGCGGCGATAAGGGCACGGTTGCATTCGGCCGAACCGTCGTCGGCCGCGACGAGCGCAGCGGCGCACCGATTCGGCTGCGGATCGTCGGAGAAGACGAAGCCGATCCGGCACACGGAACGATCAGTTGGATGTCGCCGTACGCCTCGGCGCTGCTCGGCCACCGCGCCGGCGACCGCGTCGTCGTGCAACGGCCCGCCGGTCCTGCGACCGTGGTCATCGAGGCAGTCGAGATCGAGAGCTGAGCGAGCGAGTGGATCCGCGGCTCAGCATCGTCATTCCCGTCTACGACAATTGGTGGCTGACGGCGCGATCGCTGCGCGCGCTCGACGCTTTGCGCGACGTCGCGCCGCGATTTGAAACGATCGTCGTCGACAACGCGTCGAGTGACGAAACGCCCGAAGGAATGCGCGCCTTCCCCTGGGTGCGCTACGATCGGCTCGAGCGCAATCAAAACTTTGCGGGGGCGTGTAACGCCGGCGCGCGCGCCGCAGCCGCACCCGTCGTGCTGTTTCTCAACAACGATGCCTATCCGATCGGCGATGCCCTGACGCCGCTGGTTGCGGCGTTCGATCGTCCCGAGGTCGCGATCGCCGGTGGCGCGCTCTTCTTCGAAGACGGCGTCACGCAGTGCGCCGGATTCGTCTTGCTCCCCAACGCACATTGGCACTATTCGCACCGCAATCTTCCGCCGTCTCTTCCCGGCGTCGCGCAATCGCGCGAAGCGCTCGCCGTGTCCGGCGCGGCGATGGCGGTGCGCACGCAATCGTTTCTCGACGCGGGCGGTTTCGACGAAACGCTCGTCAACGGATTCGAAGACGTCGATCTCTGTATGCGCGTGCGCGAACGCGGCGGCGCGATCGGCTACGTCGCGGAGTCGCGCTTCGCGCACTACGAAGCGGCCTCGGCTCGCCGCTACGCGCGCGAAGCCGACAACGAGGTGAAGTTTTACGCGCGCTGGGCGTCGCAGCTGGCCGCGCTGCCGCGAACCGGTCGAGGCAGCGTCGGCGCGATCGCGGTGCGCTCCGCGGGTTCGTCCCCGCTGGCGATGGCGGCGCTCGAGGATCTGGAAGCCGCACTGCGCGCCTTCGGGCATCCGCTCGTGCCCGGCAGCATACGCCCGTGGCAGCGCCTCGACGCACGCTTCCGGGAAGGCGCGTCGCTCGGGTGGTTTGCCTCCGGGGTCGCCGCGCCGGGAGTCACCGTTGAAGGCGACGGCACGGCGCCGGCCGTGCTGCGCGCGCATGGTGCCTCCAACGTGTGCGTTCCGTGGCTTCCCTGCGCGAATGCCGAACGCGCCGCTGCGTTACCGTTGCGCTTCGATCCCGCGACCGAAACGATCGCCGTCGCCGGATTCGATGCGGCGCCGCCCGCGCGGCGCCACGATCTCGTCGCCGCGCTCGACGCGGTTGCATCGCGGCGGGATGCGATGCGTATTCTCGTTCTCACGAACGACGGCGCGGCGAACGAACTCGTGCGGCATTTCGGCGGTCGGGCCGAATCCGTTTCGCTGCTCGCGACCGACGCCGCGGGGCGCTTTGCGACGGCGGGCGTCGTACACGCCGGCCTCACCGATCCGGCGGCATTCGGCAACGTGCTGCTTGCGCAAGCAGAACTGCCGTCGATCGTCGTCAACGACGATCTGCGCGCGATCTTCGCACGCGATGTGGCGACCTACGCCGGCGGCGATGCGAGCGCCGCGATCGAGCGCGTTCTCGCCGACGCCGATTTGCGGCTTCGCAACGCGCGTCTCGGTTCGGCCGATGCGCGCCGCCGCTTTTCGCCGCGGCGCTCGGCGGTTCGCGTCGTCGATGTGCTGTGCGCCGCGCGCTTCGGCCTCGAACGCCCCGAGCCCGCCCGCACCAACTCTCCGCTCGAGCGCTGACGCGAGCTCCTTCGACTGCGCGCCGTCGGCGCTCCGCTCAGGATGACACAGAGGACGCCTTCGCTCAGGATGACACAGAGAAGCTCCACTCAGGATGACACCGAGGAGTTCCGCTTAGGATGACACAAGGGGCGGGCCGTAGCCGCCGCCGCCGGGCGTTTGCACGACGAGCACGTCGCCGGGTTCGAGCGTGAGCGTCGCTTTTGCACGCGAGCGGCGTTTCGCGTCCGTCGCGAATCAACGCGTGGCGGCCGCACGTTCCGGGTTCGCCGCCTTGCGCGCCGGCCGGCGCCAGCGTATGGCGATCGGCGAGCAGCGATGCTTGCGCGGTGCCGTCAACGAGTTCGATCGCGCGCACGAGACCGCAGCCGCCGCGGTAGCGTCCGGCACCGCCGGTGCCGCCGGCGAATTCGTACCGCACGACGCGTAACGGATAGTCGCGTTCGATCGCTTCGATCGGCGTGTTCGACGTGTTGGTCATGTGGCATTGAATGCCGTCGATGCCGTCGTCGTTCGGACGCGCGCCCATGCCGCAGCCGATCGTCTCGTAGAACGCCCAAGTTCGTCCGTCTGCGCGCGTGCCGCCGAGCATCACGTTGCTCATCGTGCCGCCGCTCGACGCCGGAACGCGATCCGGTACGGCGCGCGCCAGCGCTTGCAGCACGACCTCGGCGTTGCGCGTGCTCGTTTCGACGTTGCCGCCCGAAACCGGCGCCGGCCGCCGCGGATTCAACAGCGTTCCCTCGGGAACGAACACGTCAACCGGTCGAAAGCAGCCGTCGTTCATCGGAATCGTGGGATCGGTCACGGCCCGCAGGGCGTAATGGACGCCCGACAGCGTGACGCCGAAGACGGCGTTGAGCGGAGCCGCGATCTGCCGGCACGTTCCGGTGTAGTCCAAACTTGCGCTTCCATCGCGCAACGTCAACGCGAGCGCGATGCGCAGCGACGGCACGCCGCCGGCATCCTCGAGGAAATCCTCGGCTTCGAAGCGTCCGTCGCCGAGCTCGACGAGCGCGTTGCGCATGCGCGTTTCGCTGTCGTCGAGAATACGATCGACGGCACGCGCGAGAAATTGCGCGCCATACCGTTCGCAGAGTTCGATCAGCCGGCGTTCGCCCGTGTAGTTGCCGGCCGTCTGCGCGCGCAAATCTCCGCCGCGCGCCTCCGGCGTCCGGGAGTTGGCGGCGAACAACGCGAGCGTCGCCGCGACCGGCGCGTCGTTTTCGACCAGCCGCATCGGCGGCACGACGAGACCTTCCGCAAACAAATCCACCGCGGCGACCGGCATCGAACCCGGCGCGCTGCCGCCGACGTCGGCGTGATGCGCTTTGTTGGCCGCATAACCAACGAGCGCGTCATGGAAGAAAACGGGACGCACGACGGTGACGTCGTTGAGGTGGGTGCCGGTAACGTACGGATCGTTGGCGACCCACATGTCGCCGGCGCGCATTCCGCCGCACTCCGCCTCGATCACGCGCAGCATCTGCGTCAGCCCCCACGGCAGCGATCCCAGATGCACGGGAATGTGCTCGGCCTGCGCGATCAAACGTCCGCGCGCGTCGAAGAGCGCGCACGAATGGTCGAGGCGTTCCTTGACGTTCGGCGAGTATGCGCTATTGCGAACGGCGACGCCCATCTCTTCGCTCGCGTACACGAGCGCGTTGGCAATCACTTCGACTGCAACCGGATCGACTCGTTTCACGCTTTTGCCTCGCGGTCGAGCACCAGCAGGTCTTCGTGCACGCGCAACGTCCAGCCGGGCGCGACGTACGTCGTCGTGTCGTACTGCTCGACGATCGCAGCACCGCGTATCATGTCGCCGCCGGCAAGCGCGTCGCGCGCATACACCGGTGACGACGCGAAACGATTTCCAAGCCACACGGGGCGTTCGCCGGCCTGCGGCACCTCTCGCGCTTCGACGCCGCGGCCCGCGGCCGCTTCGCTCAGCGTGACACTGGGAGGCGCGGCGCTCGGCGTGACGGCGGCAGCGGTCGCCGGCGCGAAACTGCCGGTGGCGGTGAGACGGGCGCCGACGATTTCGATGCGTTCGTCCGGCGCGTCGTATCCGTAACGCGCGCGGTGCGCGGCGTGGAAGGCTTGCGCGGCGCCGTCTCGGGAGCCGTCGTACGGAATCGTCAGCTCGAAGCTTTGGCCCACGTATCGCGCTTCGAGTTCCCGTCGAAACTCAATCGTGCCGTCATCTGCGCCTTGTGCGCGCAGCGCGTCGCGTCCGCGCGCTTCCCATTCGTCGAACGTGCGATCGAGGGCGGCGGGGTCAACGTCGTCGAGCACGCGCATGACCGGCGCGGTGAAGCGTTCGCGCAGCTCTGCAGCGAGCAAACCTTGGGCCGAGAAGACCCCGGGGCGCGCGGGAACGAGAATGCGCGCGATGCCGAGTTCCTCGGCGAGCGCGCACGCGTGCAGCGGGCCGCCTCCCCCGAACGCTGCTAGCGTGAAGGCGCGCGGATCGAGTCCCCGTTCGAGCGTCACGATGCGCAGCGCCTTAGCCATCTGCGCGTCGACGATCGTCACGATGCCGGCGGCGGTCTGCTCGACGCTCAGGCCTACAGCGTTGGCGAGCGCCGAGATCGCGGCGTGGGAGCGACTCGACTCGATTGGAAACGTGCCGCCGAGTAACGCGCCGGAATTCGAGCCGTCCGAGCACGACGTTCGCGTCGGTGACCGTCGCGCGATCCGATTCGCCGTAACACGCCGGCCCCGGATCGGCGCCTGCCGATAGCGGTCCCACGCGCAGCGCGCCCGCGCCGTCGACCCACGCGATCGTGCCGCCGCCCGCGCTTACCTCTGCGAGATCGACGAACGGAAAGCGCACCGGATAGCCGCTGCCTTTGACCGCGCGGCCGCTGTGCGTTCGTCCTGCGGCCTCGAACTCCGACGTGACTTGCGCGACGCCGTCGACGATCGCGCCGGCCTTCGCCGTCGTGCCGCCCATGTCGAACGAAAGGAGGCGGCGCACGCCGTTTTGCCGGCCGAGCGCCGCGGCGGCGACCGCGCCGCCGGCCGGTCCGCTTTCGATGGTTGCCGCGGGATGCGTCGCAGCGCGGGCGGCAGTCGCCAATCCGCCGTCGCTGTGCATGACGTACAGCGGAACGCGTACGCCGCGCTCGTGCAACGCCGCCGAAACGCGGTCGAGATAACGGGCGACGATCGGCACGAGCGCCGCGTTGACGACGGCGGTCGAGAAGCGTTCGTACTCGCGATACTCCGGATCGACGTCTGACGACGCGACGACGGCGGCGTTCGGGAGCGCCTTCGCGACGGCTTCGGCAACGCGCCGCTCGTGCGCGCCGTTCGCATAGGCGTTGAGCAAACACACGGCGACCGCGGCCACGCCGGGACGCGCCCGGAGATCGTCGCACACGCCGGCGAGCGACGCTTCGTCGAGCGGCTCGACGATTTCGCCGCCGGCGCCGATCCGTTCGCCCACGGTCAGACGGTCGTCGCGCGCGACCAGCGGCACCGGCCGCCGCACGAAAAGATCGTAGATCGCGCTGCGGTTTTGGCGCCCGATTTCGATGACGTCGCGAAAGCCGCGCGTGGTGACCATCGCGATGCGCGGCAACTCCAGGCCGATTTGGCCGAGCAGTGCGTTGGTGGCAATCGTGGTCGAAAGGCCGAGAAAGTCGACGGCTGAGGCGTCGCACCGGCACGCGTCGAGGGCGGCGTCGAAAGCAGCGAGCACGCCGCGTTCCGGTTCGCGCGGCGTGCTCGGGATCTTCAACGAAAGTACGTTGCCGGTTTCGGAATCGAGCGCCGCGACGTCCGTAAACGTGCCGCCGACGTCGATGCCTACACGCAACATCTCCTCAATCGGGGCTGATGCAGGCCAGTTGATTCTTCCACTTCACTTGGACGTTCTTCGCGTTGACCGTGTGCGCGTGTCCGTTGGCCGTTGCAACGGCCGATTTTCCGGTCGCGTCGTTGGTGAACGTCACCGTATCGACGCCTGACGTGGACGTATCGACGTCTTCGGAAACGCCGGGCTGGGCGGCGACGCGGGCGTGACCCAGCGTAAACGTGACGCTGCCCAACGAACCGCTGCACGCGGAAATGGCCTGTTTGAACGAGAGCGACGACGGCTGCAGCGTCACCGTCTGCGAGGCGGCGCCGGCGGCGGCCGTGGCGATCAGGAGCGCAAACGATGCCGTAATACCGGCGAGTGCTTTCATAACGAAGATGACCCCCTCAAATTGAGCGATTGCGCTCACCTTGGCGCGCGGGTTCGGCGGCCCCTCTCTCGGCACGCTCGGCAAACGCGCAAAGCAAGTTGGCCAGAGCCATCTGCTCGGGCGTGCGGCAGGGGATGTCGAGCAAGCGCGGGCTGCAAACCAATATACTCAACGCTCGGGCGCGCGAGATTGCGACGTTGAAGCGGTTTCGTTCGAAAAGGAACTCCATCGTGCGCGGCAGTTGCTCGCCGCTCGAGGTCGCCATCGAGTAAAAGACCACGGCGGCCTCGCGGCCTTGGAACTTATCGACCGTTCCGACCTCCACCGAGGATCCGTTCGAGCGTCAGCATTCGCCGGATTAGACGGCGCTGCGCGTTGTAGGGCGAGACGACGATGACGTCTTCATCGGTGAGCGGGCGCCGCATGCCCGCCTTCGTCGCGGGCTGCGAATCGCTCACCTCACCGCCGCGCAATCGCAAAATCTCGCGCACGACCGCCTCGGCCTCTTCGATCGACGATGAGGCGTTGCCGTCGTGCTCGATAGGAAAATACTCGAGCCCGGCGCGCCGTTCGCCGGCAACGTAGACCGCGTGCAGCTCCGCCTCCGGCTTGGGCATCAGACGGCCTTCGTAGGATGCGTCGGAGACGTAGGCGCAGATCTCCGGCTGCATCCGGTACGAGACGTCGAGAAAGACGCCGCGGCGTTCGGGTACCGTCTCGTGCGGGCCGAGCAGATGCTGCAGCACCGAGTCGCCGGCCGCAAGCGGCTGAATGCCTTGGCTCACCTGCGCCAGTTGTGCCGGATCGCCGAGCAGCACGACGTTCTTGGCACAGCCCGAAACGGCCAGCGCGTCGGCGAGTGCGACTTGCCCGGCTTCGTCGATGAAGATGTAATCGAACGCGCCGTCGAGTTCTTTGCGCGCGAAGAGCCACGACGTGCCGGCCGCGAGATCGAAGTCCCAGCCGTCGAAATCCTCGTTCTTTGCCGTGACGCCGATCATCGCGTCCGGCAGCGGCGACACGTACAGCGATCCTTCGTTGTCTTTGGTGTACTTGTAGAGGCCGCGGAAGCGCAGTTCGCGCTCGGCCATCTCGCGCTCGACGCGGTGCAGCAGCGTGTGAATCGCTTTATGTCCGGTGCTCGTGACGCCGACGCGCTTCCCTCGCTGGAGCAAGTCGCAAATCACGTGTGCCCCGGTCGTGGTCTTCCCGCTTCCCGGAGGGCCCTGGATGAAAAGATAACTCGAATCCAGCGATTGGACGATCGCGCTGACCGCCGCAGCGTCGACATGGCGAGGTTGAATCGGCGCTCCGGGTGCGACGCCGCCTACGCGCGGATCGCTCGCGCAGAGCAGATCGAAGGTCGCCGGGCGTTGCGCCGGCAGCGCCCCCGCGACGAAGGATTCGGCAATGCGCCGGAGCGCGCCGCGCTGCGCGCGAGTTGAGGGCGGCCCGGCCGGGATCAGCGCGGTGACCGCGCGCGCGCTGTCGAGATCGCCGGTCCATTTCAGTTCGAGCCGGTTCTCCGTTCCGTCGTCGTGCAGTGAGACGATCGTGCCGCTCTTCCTCGTGAGCGGGTCGCACACCGCATCGTGCGGCCCGAGTTTGTAATGCTGATTTGGAAACGCGTACGTATAGATGAAGCTCTTTTTCACGGGCCGCGGCGCAATTCGTTCGTCGAGGTGCATGCCGCCGATCGCTTCGCGATCGAATTCCTGGAGTTCGTCGACGTTTTCGCAGCGATCGAAATACTGCCACCACGCCGGCTTTTCTTCGCGGCGGTGATATGCCAGCAGATTGCCCAGCAGATAGCGCGCGCGCTTGAGCGGCGCCATCGCGCGGAACTCGCCTTCCGACTGCGGCGCAAGGACGTCGCGCAGCAGAAGGCGCTCGAGTTCGCTCGTCCGCTCTTCCTCGCGCTGGGCTGCGCGGCGGCCGTCGCACGTTTTGCAGCCGTCGACGTACTCGGCGTGGCAGGGTTCGTCGGGCGACTTCAACGGCCGCAGCGGCAGATCGACGCCGAACGCCGCGATGGCCTCAGGGCGTCGCGCCAGCAGCCACTCGCGCAGGCGATACGTCGATTCGCAATCGTCTTTGTTGTACGCTTCGATGTCGGCGAGAATTGCCGGGTCGCGACGTTGAAGCCACTCCTCGAACATGACGATCGACTCGTCGCCTTTCTTGACGTCCGTTTCGCGAATCTGCTGGTAGAGTTTCTCGACGTTCTTGAGGCCGTAGCGTTCCTCGGAGACCACCAGCGTCTGGCGTACGACGGCGAAAAGATCGACGAACACCTCGCCGCGCAAAAGGACGTCAATCTCGTTTTCGCGCGTGCAGTGCGCTTGCGCGAGGCGGCGCAGCGCCGTTTTTTCGTACGACGCGTAGTGATAGACGTGCAGGCCGGGATATGTCCGGCGACGCGTCCACGATGAAATCGACGAAGGCTTCGAACGCCGCTCTTTCGGCGTCGCGATCGCAGCCCCAAAAGGCCCGGAAGCGCGGCTCGTCGTCGGGGAGCCAGCAGCCGAAGAGATACTCGAGCCCGCGACGCGGTTCGTAGAGCGGGTCGCCCTCCATGTCGAAAAACACGTCGCCCGGCGCCGGCGCGGGCAAGAGCGAGAAACCCATCGGCGGTGCGTGCTGGATCAGTTCGTGATGGATGCCGCCTTCCTCACGCGCTCGCAGTTGAAGGCGCGCCTGACGGCGCAGCTTTACGAACGTCTCCGCACTCATGCCCTCGGGACGCGCGCCGTCGTTTGCGTGCGCGAGTGCGGCGGCGCCCGCGATGCCGGCGGCTTCGAGTTTGGCAATTTGATTGCGCCGCATCCCAGCCACCAGGCTGAGGTGATCGTCGGCTCTTCGCTTGGCCTTGCAGGCGTCGTCCCAGTCGGCAGATCGTGCAGTGGGTGATGCGGTAGGGATAGGTCGTCGCATCGGCCGCTTCGGTCCGCACGGGATCCTCGACGAACTCGAGATAGCGCGATTTCAAATGCCGGTAATACGCGAGGTAGTCGTGCAGGCGAAAGCGTTCCTCGCTGCCGTCGCCGAGCACGATCGAGCCGTGTGCCGGCATCACGCCCTGGATTCGCTCGAGGTGTTCGCCGTAGTTACAGAGCTGGACGAGAAAGTACGGCTTCGAGGCGAGCGCCAACTTCGTGTCGAGCACCTCGTAGCTCCACGCACCGAGTTGCGACGGCCGTTCCACGCGGTGCAGAAAGTCCGCGTGTCCGACGAATGCGCCGTCGAAAAACGTCGCTTGATAGAGAATCGGGACGCCCGCCGCCATCGCGTCGCGCGTCTGGCGTTCGGCGTCGTACAACGCTTCAAAGGTATTCTGCGCGCGCTCGAACGCAACGACGCCTTCGCTGCCGTGCACCTCGCGAAGGCGTTCGAGGTGTCGTTCCTCGTGTTCGATGCCTTTTTTCCGAATGAGGTCGCCGCGCGGGTCGTCGACGGTGGGTGTCGTCAACTTCCCGCGCGCGACCAGCGCCTCCAATTCGGTCAGGCGTCTGCACTGCAAATAGTCGTTGAGGTCGCTCGCCGAATGGACGAGCCGCCCTTCGATAATTTGCATGCGTCCTTCGACTACGCGCTACGCGCTGCGCTCAGGATGACACATACGCGCTACGCGCTGCGCTCAGGATGACACATACGCGCTACGCGCTGCGCTCAGGATGACACATACGCGCTACGCGCTGCGCTCAGGATGACACATACGCGCTACGCGCTGCGCTCAGGATGACACCATTCCTATTGGCAGCCTTGCGTCGTGTTCGTCACGACGTAATCGCGTGACTTGACCGTCTTATCCCAGCAATGGCGTCCGTCGTAGTTGTGGGTTGCGTACTGGTGACTGCTCTTGCCGTTCGACGGCGAGTAGCCCGATGCGGTGAACGTCAGGACGTCGGAGCTGCGCACCTGGTCGAGTGCAATGAACGACACGGGTTCGATGCCTTCGTCGAGGCCGTCTCCGCGCTTGTTTTGGTCGACGCTCACGGTCTGCGTCGCCGAACTGGATCCCACGACTTGGTAGTTGTAGTCGAGCGTCAGCGGGTAGGTCCACCGGCTGTGCGAGCGATGCGTGCCGCTCGGCTGCGTCGTGACCGTGTGCGACTCGACGATCGTGTTCTGAACGATGTTCTGCAAGAACTGCGTCGCCGTGTCGTTGATCACTTGCGCGTTGGAGAACGCCACGCGTTGCGTCACTTCGGTCTCGACGCGGCCTTGCGACGTGATGACGTAACCCTTGAGGCTGACCGGGTGCGTCGCAGAGACGTCGACCGTGCCGTGGGCGTCGCCCGACTGCGTGAACTTCACGTGCTCGACCACCGTTTGCGCGGGATCGAGTGCCGTGCCGTTGCGGATCAGACCTCCGGTCACGTGCGACGAACCGTGATCCTCGTAGACCAGCAGCGCCCCGTTGGCCGAGAAGTAGCCGTCGGCGTTGAAGACCGAGACCGCGACCGTATGCGGGTTGCCGTCGTCGAGCATTGCGGCGAACGGCGTGAGGTTCACGCGGTACGGTTTGAAGTTCAGCGTCTCGGCGCCCGGCAGCGGAACCCACAAGTACGGGTCGATGCCGCCCGTGTAGATCCACGGATAGACGGGCGCGACGCCGGCGGGCTGTCCGTCGATCGTCACCTCACCCTCGCGGAAGGCGGTGCTGCCGCAGTTATTGAGCTTCTGCGCGAGATCGTTCGGGAAGCACGTGTACCAGAACTCGTCGCCCGACTGCGATTGCAGAAAGAGGTCGAGGTACGCCGCTTCGACGTTCTGCGGGAAGGTAAACGTGCCGGTCATCTGATTCGACGGCCCGTTGAGAAAGACGTAACCGCCGGTCGAGCTTGCCGAGAGCGGATAGACGGCATCGGCGGTCTGTGCCGGCGGAAACTCCAGGGTGGCGGGATAGAAATCGAGTTCCGCCGTGCCGAAAATCTTGCCGGTGTATTGCGAGTTGACGATGTTGTACACCGAAGCCTGACCGGTCGACGCGTTCGCGAAGATCGGGGCGTACTCGGTGACGTCGCGCTCGACGTTCCATTGCGGGCTGGAGCTCGAGCCCGGCTCGGCAGTCGTGCCGAAGAAGACGTTCGTGCCGCCGATCCACACCGCGCCGGTGCGATCGTATTGCACGCCCGCGGTCACCCGGAAATGCATCTTGAAGACGATCTTGTTGTAGGGGCCGGGGCAGCCCGACGGCGGTGCGTAGTTGAACGGATGATCGCTGTAGTCGGAAAAATCTCCGACCGGAAGTTGCCCGCTCTGCAGCGGCGGCGTGTTCGGGGTGAAGAGCTGATCGACGCACGGCGCTTCGGCCGGGACTTTGACCGGCGGATACGGCGTCACCGGATAGCCGGCGCCGTGATCGGGACCCATTCCCGACTTCGCAATAATGGATCGCAGCTTCAGCGCGCTGCGCGTCGGCGAGAGCGGCCCACGCAGCGACTGTGCGCCGGCTTGCATGCTCGAACCGGGCGGCGTCGCGCCGCCAAAACTCTGTTGGCCGCCGCACGCCGCCAATGAGGCGGCGCACGCCATGGCCGTAATGCGTACGAAACGACCGCGTGCAACGCTGCGCATCCTACAACCCTCCAAGAAAGACGGTAAAAGCGAAGCGATTCCGCGACGAACGCGCGGTTCCTACGACGCGACGAAGGGTGCTGCAGCGGAAACCTGACGGTGGCTGTCATATATGTGCGCTTGGATGGAATCGTGAAGGCCGACCGGCTCATCTCGCTCCTGTTGCTGCTCCAGTCGCGCCGCCGCAGCACGGCGCGTACGCTGGCCGAAACGCTGGAAGTTTCGGAGCGCACCATCTACCGCGACGTCGACGCACTCGGCGCGGCCGGCGTCCCCGTGTACGCCGAACGCGGCAGCAACGGCGGCATCGCCTTGGCCGGCGGGTACCGTCGCGCGCTCACGCACTTCAACGAAGACGAGATTCGCGCGCTGTTCGTCTCGGGCGCGAGTCCGCTCGCCGATCTCGGCCTTGGGCACGGCCTCGATCGCGCGCTGGAAAAGCTGCGCGGCGGCCTGGCCGAAGTGCAGCGGCGTGCCGCCGAGGAGTCTCGCTCGCGCATTCATCTCGACCAGCGCCGCTGGAATCAAGAAGAGCCGTCGCGCGAAATGCTGACCGCGTTGCGGCGCGCGGTCTGGGACGATCGCCGTCTGCGCGTTCGCTACGAAGACCGCAACCGCAAGATCACGTCGCGGACGATCGACCCGTTGGGGCTGGTTTCGAAGGCGGGAGTGTGGTATGCGATCGCACGCGCCGGCGGCGAGATGCGCAGCTTTCGCGTCGAGCGCATTCGCGCCATCGAGGAGCTCCCCGAACGTTTCGAACGGCCGCAAGCGTTCGACCTCGAAATGTATTGGCGCGAATCGACGCGCCGTTTCGCGCAGGAATCGCGATCCGAAATCAGCATCGCGACGATGCGCGTACGCGAGGATTCGCTCGAGCGCGTCACGGCGTCGTATTGGACGACCGAAATCGTCAGCGTCAACGACGGCGAGGCGGTCGTGCGCGTGACGTTTCCGGGTAACGACGCGGCCGTCGCTCAGGCGATTGCCTGGGTCGACTGCGCCCGCGTGGCGGAGCCTGCCGAGCTGCGCGACCTGGTCGCGGCGCGCGCCCGGCAGGCGTACGATGCGTACGGAGTTTCGCGCTAAGCCGTCTTGCGCTGGTGAAGGATGATCCCGTTGCCCTCGGGATCGGTCGTGAAGGCCATATAGCAGACCGGCGTCTCGGTGACGTCGCTGACTTCGAGCCCGCGCTTGCGATAACTCGCCACCGCGCCGTGGACGTCGCTCACCGAGAACATCACGAAGCCGCCGGTAGTGCCGTCGTCGGGCTTCCAGACGCCGAACGTCGCGCCGTCGGAGAGCGTGAATTCGGCGCCGCGCGCCCCATCGTCGGTCTCGGTGGGAACGATGCCGAGGACGTCGCGGTAGAAGGCAATCGCGGCGGCGGGATCTTTGACGAGGTAGCCGGCGATGTCGATCCCGGTGATGGACGCGCCGTTCGTCTTCGGCTCGGAGGAAACGCTCATGTCGGAACTCCTTATCGGAAGCGTGTTTGTGTCAGAAGCATCGTAGCCCGGCATATATGACATCCGCTGTCAGGATGAATTCCGCCCCCGCGAGGAAAGGCTGGCGCCCATGACGATTTCGACTGCGCGCCCGGCCTTCGCAGCCTGCGCCGCGCTGCTGCTCCTGAGCGCCTGCGGGAACCACAACGTGACGACCCGCAGCGCGGGTGCGAGTGCCGAGTCCGCGGGCGGCACCATCATCGCTGCGACCGGTACGAAGTTCTACGGAAGACTGGAGCGGCCGATCGGTTCGAAGACGAGCAGGAACGGCGACACGTTTTCGATCGACGAAACGCACACCCGCAGCCCGGCATTGCGCGGCGCCATCGTCGACGGCCACCTCGAGGGTCTGCAGGCCGCAGGCGCGATGCGCAACCCCAAGATGACGATCGTCTTCGACGATATTCGCTTGCCCGACGGCACGAAAGAGCCCGTGAACGTCCGGCTCGTCAACCTTAAAGCGTTCTCGCCGCAAACCCACCACCTGCGCACCATCGGCATGATGATCACCGGTGCGATGGCGGGTCACGTGCTCGCTGCGCGCACCGACACGAAGCACGGCGCGCTGATGGGCGCGGCCGGCGGCTACGCGCTCTCGCAGACGCTCAAAACCGACATCGTCGTTCCGGCGGGAACCGTGATCGAGTTGAAGTTCCTCTCGCCCGTTCACAACGGCGCCGGCAGCAACTCGTAAAGCGGCGCTGCGAGTCGCCTAGTCCAGGCTCGATGCGGGTATAGAGTTCGGCATGTTGGAGCGCGATTCGCACCGTTCGCCGGCCAGGCTCGCGCTCGCGCTGGGAGCGCTCGGCATCGTGTTCGGCGATATCGGCACCAGCCCGCTCTACGCGTTCCGGCAGTGCTTCTTTACCCAGCTCCACGTCGAGCCGACGCACGAAAACGTGCTCGGCATCGTCAGCCTGGTTCTCTGGGCGCTGATCCTGATCGTCTTCGTTCGCTACATCGGCATGATCATGCGCGTCGCGCACGACGGCGAGGGCGGAATCTTGGCACTCCTCGCGTTCGTCCTGCCACCGGTCAAACGCGGCGTGCTGCCGTCGCCGACGTGGCTGACGTTTCTCATCATCCTCGGCGCGGGGATGCTCTTCGGCGACGGCATCATTACGCCGGCGGTGTCGGTGCTGTCGTCGGTCGAGGGCCTCTCCGTGGCGACGCCGGACGCAAAGCCGTTCGTCGTGCCGATCGCGGTCGGCATTCTGGCGGCGCTGTTCATCCTGCAGCGGCGCGGCACCGCGCGCATCGGCGCCGTCTTCGGCCCGATCATGCTGATATGGTTCGCGACGATCGCCGTGCTCGGCGCGATCGGCATCGCGCAGCATCCGGCCGCGCTGTGGGCTATCGATCCTTCGCACGTCGTCCGCTTTTTCGCCCATCACGGCTTGGCCGGAATCGCCATATTCGGGGCGATCGTGCTGTGCGTCTCGGGCGTCGAAGCGCTCTACGCCGACATGTCGCATTTCGGCCGCAAGCCGATCGCAATGGCATGGTCGGCGGTCGTCTTCCCCGCGCTTGCGTTGAATTACATCGGTCAAGGTGCGGTCGTGCTTGCGGACGTGAACAATCTCGACAATCCTTTTTATCGTTTGACGCCGGCGCCGGCGCTCTACCCGGTCGTCATCATCGCGACCGTTGCCACGATCATCGCGTCGCAAGCGCTGATCTCGGGCGTCTTCACGCTCACCAAACAGGCGATCAGTTTAGGCTTCATTCCGCGCGTCACCGTCGTCTACACGTCGATCGTGCACCGCGGACAAGTCTACGTGCCGTTCGTGAACCGGCTGCTGGCCATTGCCTGCATCCTGCTCGTCATCGGCTTCCACAGTTCCACGCGGCTCGCGAATGCCTACGGACTCGCCGTCGCCGTGACGATGGTCGTCACCTCGATCGCCTATTTCGAAGTCGTGCGTCTGAAGTTCGGCTGGAGCTTGACGACCGCGCTGCTGACGACGGCACCGTTCCTCGGCGTCGAGCTGCTCTTCGTCCTCGGCGGATTGCCGAAGATCGCCGAAGGCGGCTGGATCCCGCTGCTGGTCAGCGCCTTCGTCTTCGTGATCGCAAGCGCGTGGCGTGCGGGACGGCGCCGCGTCGCCCAAGTGCAGGTCGAACAGTCGCAGTCGGTGACGGATTTCCTCGAGCACTCCGGCGATCGCATCGGCGTGCCTTCGCAGGGCACCGCCGTATTCCTCACCGCCGATCCCGACGGCATTCCGTTCGTCTTGCGCCATCATCTCGCGCGAACGCATAGCGTCGACGAACTGATCGTCTTGCTGACCGTCATTCCGACGACCGACCCGTACGTCAATTCGTCGCACCGCGTCCACGTCGAGGGGCTTTGCACCGGTCTGGTTCGCGTCACCGCGCGCTTCGGGTTCATGGAAAATCTCGACATCGCCCCGATCGTGGCGGCGTGCGCGCAGGTGGGCTTGTTACTCCACGGAACCGACACGACGTTTTATAGCGCGGACGCGCAAATCGTGCCGCTCGACGAAGGTTTTGTCCGAGCTTGCTATCGTAACTTGTACGTGGTGATGAAAAGAAATGCGCGCGCGGTGACGGCGACGCTGGGAATTCCCGCCGACGCCCACGCCAAGTTGTGCATCGAAGTTCCGATGTGAAGCGCGTTCCATTGCCCGGATCGCACCGCTCGGTGTGGCCCGGCAGCCGCCACGCCGCGCCGATTACGTCGGAACGCGACGTGCTGTTGACGGCTTGGCTGCGCACGCGCAAGGGCGGCACGATCGACGCCGCGGCGGCGCGGGCGATCGGCAGCGTTCCGCCGTTGCAGCGCACCTACGCCGATCGCAAGGCGTTGGAAGAGCGGACGGCCGCCGATCCGGCCGACGTCGAGGCGCTCGGGCGCTACTGCGAAAGCCTCGGCATCACCGTCGGACCCGCACGCTGGCGTTCGCTGACGCTGAGCGCGCCGGTCGAAACGCTGGCCGACGCTTTCGGCGCCGACGTCGCCATCTTCGAAGACGAAGATTTGCGCCGCTTTCGCCATCGCTCCGGCGCATTGTACGTGCCGCCGGATATCGCCGCCATCGTGCGCGGCATCTTCGGCTTGCACCAATGGCCGCGTGCGCGCAGGCTGCCGCCGCTGCAACGGCACGCGACGCCGCTGCTCGCAAGCGACGTGGCCGCACGCTATGCGTTTCCCGATGCCGACGGCAGCGGTCAGACGATTGCCGTCGTGCAGTTGAACGGAACGTTCGACGTTGCGGATTTTCAGCAGTGCATGGCGGCGCAGCACCTGTCCCCGGCGCCGCCCGTGGTCAAGCGGATCGACGACGCGGCGATCCGGCACGAACGGGCGACGCTCCAGGATCTCGAAGCGGCGCTCGACGTGCAAATCGCCGCGTCACTCGCTCCGGGCGCGCGCATCGTCGTCTACGAGGCGCCCAACGACGAGCGCGGCTTCCTCGACGCGCTGCGCGCGGCGATCTTCGACGCCGAACACGCGCCGTCGATTGTGTCGGTCAGTTACGGCTGGCCCGAGCGTTTGTGGACGCCGGTGGCGCTCGACATTCTCGACGATCTGTTTGCGGCGGCGGCGCTCGCCGGAGTGAGCGTTTTCTGCGCGGCGGGCGACAACGGCGCGGAAGTGGATGCCGGCGGACGCGCGCACGTTTTGGCACCGGCGTCGAGCGAGTTTGCGATCGCATGCGGCGCCACGTCGATCGCCGCCGATGCCGAGAGCGCCTGGGAAAACACGGGCGGCGGTTTCAGCGCCCGCCTCGAAGCGCCGGCATGGCAGCGGGGCGTCGCGGCGGTCGCATCGCGCTACGGCGTTGCAGCCGGCCGCGGTTTACCCGACGTCTGCGCGCAACAGTCGCCGGGTTATTACGTCGTGATGCAGGGCACGGAGTTGGCGATGGGCGGCACCAGCGCGGTTGCCCCGGTCTGCGCGGCGCTTGCGGCGCGGCTCAATCAGCGCATCGGCGCGCCGATCGGCTTCGTTGCGCCGCTCCTTTACGCGCCCGAAAGCGCGTCGTGTTTTACACCCGTCACGCAAGGCGGCAACGGCCGCTACGAAGCAGCGCCGGGATGGAATCCCTGCGCGGGCCTCGGCACGCCGGTCGGTACCGCCCTGGAAAAAGCGCTAGGCAGAGCTCCCTAGTTCATACACCCTAGGGCGTCGTCGCAGAACGCCTGGTGCGCGGCCTTGTAGGAGTGGACCGCTTTGTGCAGCTTTTCTTTGTCTACGCCGGGGTGCGCCGCGAGTTTGTGATGCAGTTCGTCGATCGAACGTCCGTGTGCGTCGAGATCGGCGGAGGCTTGTTCGCGTGGGCTTGCCATGAGTTACGCTCGTTTCTCGGCAGCCTGCGCCGCCGGGGCGGTTGGTACGACGGAATCTATCGAGGCGGCGCAGTCCAGCGCCTGCTCTTCGGTAAGGCGGCTCCCGGCAGCCATCCGTTCCGCGAGCTCGTTTTCATTGTAACGTTCGTTGAGCAGACGCATCAAGCGTTCGTAGCCGATTCGCTCGGTGGTTTGGCGCGTGTCGTCGCCGGCATACTGCGCGCTCGTGAAGCCCGCAAGCAGCGCGGCGCGTTCTACGTCTCCGCTCAGCCCGGCAAGCAGCGCGTGATGTTCGAGCGCGGTCAGCGTCCAGCGCGCACCGGTCTGCCGCATGATGCGAAGCGCTTCCCGCAGCAACTGGCGGGCCTCGCCGAGTTCGTCGACGGCCATTGCATAGGCGGCGAGATTGCAGATGGCGAGGCCCAACGGCGCCGTGTTGAGGCGCTCGTAGGCGGCGCGCGCTTGGGCCGCCGCCTCGCGAGCCGCCGCGACGTTGCCGATCGCAAACTCGAGTTCTCCGATGTTGAGCAGTGCGCTCGCATGCGCCTCGCTGCCCGCGCGTTCGCGCGCCGCAACTTCGGTGAAGCGGCGGCGTGCGGTCTCCACGTCGCCGCGCTGCAGGCTCGCGACGGCCCAGTTGCGCAGCAGTGCGTTGAGCGCGACCGGCGCCAGCGTCGCGGCATCTTCGTAGGCTTCGGCGAATGCGCGTTCCGCTTCGTCGAAACGCCGGCCATCGCGGTAGACGCTGCCCAGCAATGCCAGCGCGTGCGCCTTTTCGTTGACGTCTCCGGACCGGCGTGCGGCAACTGCCGCATCGCCGGCGCGCCGTTCGCGGTGTGCGGTCGCGCGCCCGACCAGCCACTCCAGCCGCACGTGGTGGCGCATGACGCGTGCGTGGGTGAGCGCGTCGGCGTCGATGCCTTCGATCTCTGCCACCGCGTCGTACCAGCGAACCGCTTCGTGCGGCGTGGTAACGAGTTCGGGCCATTCCAAATGCGACAGGAGAACCAAGCCGCTCGTTGGGTCGCGGCGATTGACGACCGACCATTCCAATGCGCCGCGGAGGTTATCTATTTCCGGTGCCAGCGCGTGCTGCCAGCGCTCGTCTTCGAGCCGATCGACGAGTTCCGCGCGTTCGCGAACGAGTCCGGCAAAGTACGCGGCGTGCTTGGCAGAAATCGTGTCGGCTTTGCCGGATGCGCCCAACTGCTCGCGGCCGTATTCGTGGATCGTGTTGAGCATCCGGTAGCGCCGCTCGTCGCCGCCGGGTTCGGCGACGACGAGCGATTTGGCCACCAGCCCGCCGAGGTTGTCGAGCACCTGCCACTCGTCGATGTCGTCGCCGGCGCAGACGGCCGAGGCTGCGGCGAGCGTCCACCCGCCGGCAAACGACGCGAGTGCCGCAAATATCGCGCGTTCGTCGTCGTCGAGCAGCTCGTAGCTCCAGTCGATCATGGCACGCAGCGTCTGCTGTCGCGGCAGACGGTCGCCGCCCTTTTGCGTGAGTAGGCGGAAACGCTCGTCGAGCTTCTCCGCGATCTGCTTCGGGCTCAGTACCGCCGCGCGCGACGCCGCCAGTTCGATTGCGAGCGGGATTCCGTCGAGCCGCGTACAGATGTCGGCGACGACCGCAGCGTTCTCATCGGAGATCTCGAAGTTCGCGTCCACCGCGCGCGCGCGCTCGGCGAAGAGCGCGACGGCAGCGGCGGTGTCGAGTGAGGGAAGCACGTAGGTCTGCTCGCCCGTAACGTCGAGCGGCTGGCGGCTCGAAGCGAGGATCTTCACGTCCGGACATGCGGCGGCGATCGCCGACACGATCCGCGCGACGGGTTTGGCCACGTGCTCGCAGTTGTCGAAGACGATCGGCATCTGTTTGGTCTTGAGCGCGCGCGTCACGTCCTCGAGCGCATTATCACCGGCCGTCAGCGCGACGCCGAGTGCGTGCGCAGTGGTCGTTGCAACGTGACTACCGCTGGAGAGTGCGCCGAGTTCGACCAGCCGGACGCCGTCGGTAAAATCGTCGGCGACGTCGGCAGCGACGTGGAGCGCCGTGCGGGTTTTTCCCACGCCGCCGGGTCCGACGAGCGTGACGATGCGGTGCTCGCGGACGAGCGCCGCGATTTCGTCGAGCTCCCGTTCTCGGCCAACGAACGAGGTGAGCTGCGCCGGCAAGTGCGCGCCTGCACTCGCGGCGCGCAATGGCGGAAATTCGGCGCGCAAATCCGGCGCGACGATCTGATAGACGTGTTCGCTGCGCTCGAGGTCTCTGAGCTCGTGTTCGCCGAGGTCGCGCAACGTAACGTCGGACGGAAGGTCGGCGCGCACGACCGCCGCCGTCGCGCCGCTGCAGATTGTTTGGCCGCCGTGCGCCGCGCCCAGCAATCGAGCGGCGCGATTGACGGCAGGTCCGAAGTAGTCGCCGCCGCGTTCGTCGGCCGTCCCCGTGTGAATAGCCGCCCGCACCGCGAGGCCGCCGGCGCGCGAAAAATCCTCGCCGGCCAGCGCACGTTGCGCATCGACCGCGGCTTGCAGCGCATCCATCGGACGCGGGAATGCCGCGCAAAACGCATCGCCTAGGGCTTTGAAGACGTAGCCGCCGTGCCGCTCGATCGCGTCGCGCAGCAGCACATCGTGACGCTGTACGGCGTCCTCCATGGCCGCGCGGTCGCGCTCCCAACGGCGCGTGCTGCCCTCGATATCGGTGAAAACGAACGTCACCGTACCACTAGGAATCGCCACTTCTCGCATCTTCGCGTGCAAAAAGGCGTGCCCTCGTTCGGAGCCGGCGCGGAGGCCGCCTTACGCGCTCAGATGCTCAGGTCGACGATGAGAGCCGAGTGGTCGGTCAGGCGTTCGGTGCGGAACTCGTGGTCGTATTCGGCGCAACGTACCTTCGGCAAGAGCGCAGGCGAAACGAACGCTTTGTCAATGCGCCAGCCGCTGCGTCCCTCGTACGAACGGTCGAGCCGAAACGGCACCCAACTGTAATCGAGCGTATCGGGATGCTTCGCCAGCCACGCTTCCGCCCAGTATTGCTCGAGTTCGGCGTAGAGATCCGCGGTACTGAACTCGTCGGCGAGACGGCCGGTGCGAACGTTGATCTCGATGTCGGTTTCGTTGCGTCCGGAGTTCAGGTCGCCGATGACCATCGCGTTGGCGCCGCGCTGATTGTAGCGCTGCGCCGCAGCAATGAGGCAACGCAAATGCGGCCGCTTGCGATCTTGACCGGGCAAATACGCGCCGAACAGATCGAACGCCGGAAAGCGCGCGAGCAGCACGGCATTGGGATATTCGTCCTCCGAAAGGCCGAAGGGATTGCGGATGCTGTCGAACTCTTCGCGCGCGGCGATCAGCACGCCGTTGCCGCGGTGCCCTTGCGTCCACGCCTGATGCGCCAATCCGATGCCGTCGGCACGCTCGCGCAGGTAGGCGCCGGCCGGCGTATCGCGATACTCAGAGAAGACGGCGACCCCGGCCCGGTGCCCGGCAACGCGCTCGACGAGCGGACCGATCGAGGATCGGCTCCCTCCCGAACGGACGTTGACGGCCAGAAGGATCACCTTTGTCCCTTACCCAGCGTCGCCGGATAATGTTTGAACGGTGACGCCCCGGGCCACATCCAAGATGAGACCCTAAGATCGGAGAACGCCATGCAACGCGACGACCAACGCGTCCGCCGGGACGACCAACGCGACGAACTCGACGAAACCCTGAAGCCCGATATTCCCAGGCCGCACCGCACACCGTTGCCTCCCGACGAGGCACTGCGCGAAGCGCGCGACACCTACGGGGATAATTCGGCTTCCCCCAACCGCGAGGACCAGGAAGACATGCACCACGGCGCTTCCAATGAGTAGCACCGGCACGCAAGCTGCGGACCGGCGTCCGGCGGCGGCGAGCGGCTCCTTCACCATCGGCGGCGATATGCCGGTGCATCGCCTCGGCTTCGGCGCGATGCGCATCACGGGCCCGGGAATCTGGGGCGCACCCGCCGATCACGACGAGGCGATTGCCGTGCTGAAGACGGCCGTCGAACTCGGCATTACGATCATTGACACCGCGGATTCATACGGGCCGCACACTTCGGAAGAATTGATCGCGGAGGCGCTCTATCCATATCCCGACGATCTCGTCATCGCAACCAAAGCCGGGCTCGTTCGTCCGGCGCCAGGGCGCTGGGACCAGCACGGCCACCCCGACCACTTGCGATCGGCGATCGAAGGGAGTCTGCGCCGTCTGCGTGTGGATCGGATCGATCTGCTGCAGCTTCACGCCGTCGATCCGAAGGTACCGTTCGAGGATCAAGTTGGAGCCCTCGGCGCGCTGCAGCGCGAAGGGAAGATCCGTCACATCGGTCTGTCCAACGCTCTACTCCCGCAGATCGAGGCGGCTCGCGAGATGGCGACGATCGTCTCGGTGCAGAATCGCTACAATCTCGGCGACCGCGAACAGGAAGACGTGCTCGAGTATTGCACGCAAGAAAACATCGCGTTTATTCCCTGGTTTCCGCTCGCGACGGGCGACCTCGCCAAACATGATGGCCCGCTCGCACAGATCTCCGAACGCCTCGGCGCGCGACCCGCGCAGGTGGCGATCGCGTGGCTCTTGGCGAAATCGCCGGTCATGCTACCGATTCCGGGCACGTCGAGCGTCGAGCATTTGAAGGAGAACGTCGAAGCGGCACGCCTCCATCTCGATGCCGCCGACCTCGAAGCGTTAGCCGGCGGTTAGCAGCCGGAGAGCAGTTCGATCGAAACGAGTGTATCGGCTTTGAACGTGAAGCTCTGAATTTGACCGCACGGCTCGCCGCGGCTGTCGTTGGGCCCGTGCGTGAACGTCGTGTAGGAAATCGTCGTGAGACCCGGTTGACCTTTTGCGGGGTGCGGCGCCGCCGCGCCGTAGATGTGCGCGAGTTGCTTCTGCGTCATCCCGAGCGCGACGCCACGCATCGTGTGGACGCCGCTGAGGTCGGCGTTGCTTACCGGTTTCGGCGGCGGCGCGACATTTGCGGTGAGCGCGAAGCCGCGCCAGGCGCAGCAGCCTTTGAAGAACAACACGATCGAGTGCGCGCGATCGTAGACGACGCTGCCTTTGATCGGTTCGGCCGTGCCGAAGACGAATGCGGTGCCGTGCTTGAGCGGCGCGCACACGCTTCCCGCGTAATTGAAGTCGTGCACCGGCAGCGTGGGTTTCACGCCGCTTCCGCACACGAAGTAGTCGTAACCGCGGATGACGATCGCGTGTTTTTTCGACCACGCATCGAAGCCGGTCTCGGGATCGGGCAGCCACTGCCCGATCGGCGGATTCCAAGCGGCGCCGTAGGTCTTGGCGGGATCGGATTGCGCGCCGGCGGCGGCCGCGCCGAGCCCCCAAGCCGCAATCGCGAGAGCGAGCAGCGGCGCACCGAACGCCAGGCGATAAGCAGGCATGCCGGCGAGGTGCGACGCGACGGAGGCCCGCGCCTCCGGCGGAGTTTTGGGTAAGCGTCCGCCGGGTACCATTCTCGGCATGAAAAACGCTATTACATCCGCGGCACTTGCCGCAGGCCTTTTCTTACTCGCGATCCCTGCTGCGGCGCAAATGTATATTTACGTCTCGGCCGCGCCCCCAGCGCCTATAGTTGAAACGATTCCGGCAAGCCCGGGAGCCGGGTACGCGTGGGTCGGCGGCTACTACAAGTGGAATGGCTCCCGGTACGTCTGGGTGCATGGGCACTACGCCCGTCACGCCGGACGATGGTGCGATGGGCACTGGCATCACGGAGCGCACGGATACTACTGGACGGAAGGCAAGTGGTGCTAGCGCTGCGCTAGCTCTTCGTCATCCCTCCGTTGCGTCGCCGGCGGCTGCCGCCGCCGGTGACGTTTACGTGCGCCTTCGTAACGTCAGCGCGTCTGAACGATGCCCTGAACGCTGTAGCCCGGCATAAAGCCGTCGCTGTAACTGTACTCGTATGCAAACGAGGGATACGCGTAGACGTCGACCGCACTCTTACTGTAGTCGGTGACTTGAATGTTGGTATTGCTCGGATTGAGTGCACCGTAGAGCGAACCGCCATGAAGGTTAAAGGTCGCGATGTTCGAGCAGGACGCCGTCTTCGCGCTGCAGCGGTAGATGTAGGCGTGTGTGAACAGCGTTTGGATCGAGACGAGCGTATCGTTTTTGTCGAAGATGAGATCGCCGGGCGTGTTTTGGTTGACATAACCGCTCACGACGTGCCCGGGCATCTTGCCGCGCGGCCAGACTGCGAGCTGGACGGCGTCGGTGTGACTGTAGTACGACGCCCAGACGTTGCCTTTGGAGTCGACCGCCGCCGTTTCGAATTGGAGGATCGACGGATCGGTGAGCGACGATGAGCAGCCGTCCGACGTGCAGACCGCGACGGTGGTGCCGCCGGCCGCATAAATCTTGCCGGCGCGAACCGCGACGTCAACCGGCGCGGAGTACGGATCGGCGATGCCCCGCACGAGCTGTCCGCAGTTGGGCGAGTACACGCCGATGACGCTCGTTTCGACGTTCGGCAGATAGAGATTGCCGGCACCGTCGGCGGCGATCTGCGTCTGCTCGAAATTTTGACTTCCGATCGAACACACCGGCGGGAGATTGGCCTTGTTCTGCGCTTTGAAACCGAAGACGACGCCGTCGGAAGAACCGTTTGCCTGCGTGACGAAGACGCCGGCGCGGGCCGCTGCGGGCGCCCGTCCGGCGGCGGCTTGCGACGTTACGGCTGCGGCCGGTACCGGCAGTCCCGAGGGCACGGTGCCGGGCGATTGGGAGCAGCCTGCGGCAATAGCCGCGACGCCGATAAGAGCGATGCGTTTCATACTGCGATGTTACGAGCCCGGGATGAAGAAAACCTGAACGCCGGTTCGAGGAGCGCCGGACGCGAGCCTAAAAATTTCGACAGCATGAACTTCGATTGCCGTTGTCCTCACGCGCGCTATTCGCCGCGCGTTTTTGCGGAGGCCGAGCGCTTGCTGGGCCGGCGGGCATTTCTCGCCGGTGCGGCGGCCGCGGGGGCGGCACTGTTGATTCCGTGGCGCGCGCAAGCCGCGACCGTCACCGTCATCAAGGCGGCGCGTCTCTTCGACGGCCACGCCATGCACGCGCCCGGGGTGCTCGTCATCAGCGGCGACCGTATCGTTTCGCTGTCGGAAGGCGACGCCGCCAGCGGAGCGACGCTCGTCGAGTTGGGCGATGCGACGATCATGCCGGGGCTGATCGACTGCCACACGCACGTCGCCGATTTCGTGTTGCCGTCGCATTACCTCACGCTGATGTTTCCGAAGTACCGCACGGCCGACAACGTGCCGGAGGCGACGATCTATAGCGTGCGCAACGCGCAAGCGATGCTGCGCAACGGTTTCACGACGGTTCGCGACGTCGGCGGCGGCGCGGGCATCGATCTCGCGGTGCGCAACGCGATTGCGAACGGTGCGATCGCCGGTCCGCAGATTTTTGCCGCCGGCCAAGCCCTCTCGATCACCGGCGGCCACGGCGACTCCAACGACGTGCCGGGATGGGTGGAAGAAGACCCCAGCGTCAAGGGAGGCGCGATCGGCTACGGACCGTACGGTTTTCGCGAACTCGTCCGCCAAAACGTTAAGCTGCACGTCGACGTTATTAAAATTCTCGCGACCGGCGGCGTGCTTTCGTACGGCGACGTGTGGGACATCCCGCAGTTCAACCTCGACGAAGTCCAAGCGGTCGTCGAAGAATCCACGAAGTTCCATCGCAAGGTCGCGGCGCACGCGCACGGCGACGAAGGCATCGCGGTGGCGGTGAACGGCGGCGTGCACTCGGTCGAGCACGGAACCGGCGTGAGCGAGAAGACGCTTAACGTGATGGTGCAGCGCGGCACGCATTTGGTGCCGACGATTTGGGCGCTCGACTCGATCCTGCAGCCCGGCAACCCAAACCACATTCCCGAGTCGTCGATTCAGAAGGCCGAATATGCCGCGACGTTGCGCAATGCCGGCATGCACCGTGCCGTTGCATCGAGCGTGAAAATCGCCTACGGCACCGACGCCGGCGTCTTCCCGCACGCACAAAACAACAAAGACTTCGCGCTGATGGTCGGGCTGGGCATGCGCCCCACCGACGTCATGCGGTCGGCGACGGCCAACGCCGCCGAACTCATCGGCGTGACCGATCGCGGCACGCTGGCACCGGGCAAGCGCGCCGACGTCGTCGCGTTCAACGGCGACCCGAGCCGCGACGTCGCCTTAATGGAACGGCCGCCGGCGCTGGTGATCGCCGGCGGCCAGAAAGTGGACCTTTCGAAACTTACGGGCTGACCGCGATCGACCTGATATTTTCACCAGGCCCGTGCCTTGCGTCACGCCGTTCCTGCGCTAATGCATCAGCCCGGCAACCGCGTTCACGACGAGTGCGAGGATGGCGGTATTGTATGCGAAGGAGACGAGTCCGTGACCGAGCGCGAACGCGCGAATGTGGGCGCTCGTAATTTGCACGTCGGAAACTTGGAACGTCATGCCGAGCACGAACGAGAAATACGCGAAGTCGAGATCGTTCGGTTCGTGCGCGCCGGGAAACACGAGTCCGGCGCCCGGCTGGTCGGCGGCATCGCGCCGCTGATAGTAGAGATGTGCGTATCGAAACACGAAGAACGTGTGAATTAGCAGCCATCCGAGCGCGACCGCCGCGAACGCGAACAAATGGACGAAGACGGACTGCGACGACGTTAGATCGCCCGTCGACGGCAGCAGGATGTTGAAGGCCGAAATGAAGCCGAACACGACCGCGGTCAGCACGACGCCGAATGCCACGTTCCGTCCCGGATCTTCGCTCGCAGACCGCGCCTGCGTCGCCGCGACGTCGCTGCGAAGGATGACGTACCAATAGAAGGCCACCATTCCTAACGCAGCCGCATCGTAGACCGCCACGATGCGCGCCATGGCGGGAAACCATGGAGGAGCGAATACCATGACCGCGATCTGCGCGGCGCCGCCCGCGGCGGCCGCGACGGCGAGCGGGACCAGCGCGCGGTCGCGAAACCGCAGCTTCTTCAGAGTTTGCCGCCGGATTTGATGGTCGAGTAGACGGCTTCCATGAGTTGCACGAGATGACTGTTCTTCTCGACCGGACGGCTGTTCGCAAAGATCGCGACGACGAGATTCGAGTCGGGGAAGTAGAGGTGCGCCGCACGGAAGCCGAGCGTTTCCCCTTGATAGAACCAGAACGTGCCGAAGGCGGGAATGTATTTTTGCGCGACGCCGAGCCCGAAGCCGCCGGGATCGCCGGCCGTCGCCGCGCCGATGGGCTTCGCGGTTTTGGTGGAGTTCAAACTCAACAACTCGGCCTTTTGCTTTGCCGGCAATAGCGCCGTGCTTTGATACATCGCGCGTGCCCATGCGACGAGATCGGCCGGCGTCGAGACGATCGAACCTGCACCTTGGGCCCACGACAGGCTGAAGCGGCTGACGTCTTTCCCAACGAACTTGCCGAAGCCCGCATCGTCGTTCTCGTAATAGCCGGCGACCACACGCTTTGCAACTCCCGTCGGATAGACGTTCGACGTGTAGTATGTGTTCTTTAGGCCCGCGCCGGCGATAAGGCGCGCCATCGCCGCCGAAAAACTGTGGCCCTCGCTGCGCGCTGCGACGACTTCTTGGGCCAGCAGATATCCGGTGTTGGAATAATGGTACTTAGTTCCGGGCTTGGAGAGGAACTTCGGATAGACCAGGCGGATCAGCCCGTCGGTCGACATATCGGCCATTGGGTTTGCAGCGAACGCTTTTTCCCACGCGGGCGTGTTGTCGTACGATTCGATGCCGCCGGTCATGCTTAAGAGCTGCCGCAACGTCAACTTCGCGTATGCGGGATATTCCGGCAGATATTTGCCGATTGGAGCGTCGATTGACAGACGTCCCTGCGCCTCGAGCTGCAGCACCGCGACGGCGGTGAACGCCTTGGTGTTGCTGCCGATTTGGAAGAGATCGCTGGGGGTGACCCGTGGTCCGGCTCCGTAGCGCGTCGTGCCGGCCGTAAGGTTCAGCGCCGGCCCGTCGTTGGCGACGCTGACCGACATCGAAAGGGCGGAGAGATGTTCCTTTTCGCCGCGCTCCTTCAGGTAGGCGTTCAGGTCGCGCTGGAGCGCAGCCGCAAGCGCTGCCGGGGAATGTACCGGTGAGGGCGCTGCGGCATATCCCGGCTGCGCCTGCACGAGAACGAGCATCCCGAGCGCGACGTTGCGTGCAAACGGCACGCTGCGCTTTATCCAACTCATCGTTTCGGTTTTCGCGAATGCTGCGAACCGTCCTCGATGGCCCGTTCCCCGAAGTCCCAGCTCGCAGGAGTGTCTTACTGGTTTTCGCAGAAATGGGCGGCGTAATGCGACGGATCGTGATTCTTCTCGTGGCGATGGCGGTGCCGGCGGCGGCGTCGGCCGACATCGCGCAGACGGCGGGATCGGGCATCGTCGTCACCACCTGCCACGCGCAAATCGGCAAGCCGCCGTTGCGGATCGCGTATAAAAACGACTCGCAGAAGGACGCGAAGGAGGTGGACTTCTCGCTCGTGGATGCCGCGGGTCTCGTAACGACCGTCCGCGACGTCGGAAAGTTCCAAGCCGGCGCGCAGATCAACCACGTCTTCGACCTGCCGCCCGACGTGTCGCCGCTGGGACTCAGTTCGGCGAGCTGCATCGTTACCAAAGTCACCTACGCAGACGGAACGAGCTGGACGAACCCGAATCCGCCGTAGGGTGAGAGTCGCAATACCTGCGATTCAAGCTTCGCCATGATTTCTACACGTATCGTTTGCCGGCAGTTCGTCGGCCGCGAAGAGGAAATCGAACATCTCGTATCGCGACGCCGCCAGGCCGGCGACGCCCACGGCGGCCTGGTGCTCGTCGGCGGGGAGCCCGGCATCGGGAAATCGCGCCTCGTCCAAGAGTTTAAAGAGCGCCTCACCCGCTTAACCTCGATCGTTGCATCGAGCGCGTGCCGCGAGTTCGCCCAGAAGCCGCTGCGCCCGTTGCTCGAACTCCTCGGCCAGACCGCAGGCTCCGGTGCGTCAGATTTCGCGTGCTCGTCAAAGGCCGAGCGGCTCGAGATGATTGCGGAGACGTTCGAACGCGTCTCTGCGAAACGCACGACCGTCGCCATACTAGAAGACGTGCACTGGGCGGACGTCGATCTGATGCAGACGCTGCTCGTCCTCACGCGGCGAGCGGCGAACAAACGTCTGCTCTTCGTTGCGACCTACCGCGATAACGAGCTCTCGCCGGCGCATCCGCTCTTCAAGTGGTTCGGACAGCTCGTCCGCGAGCCGGCGGTTTCGGTCGTTACGCTTTCTCGCTTCTCGGATCGGGAACTCGAGCGCTTGATGACGCATGCGATCCGGGGAACCGTTACGCTCGCGCCGCCGGTCCTCCACGCAGTGCGCGACCGGTCCGACGGGAATCCGCTCTTCGCCGAAGAGCTGTTACGAAGCGCGGTCGATTCGAAGCGTAGCGGAAGTTCCGGCGGTGAGCGCTCGCTGCCGATATCGCTGCACGCGCTGGTCGAGGAGCGCCTGCGGGAATGCACCGGCGCGGAACGCGCATTTCTGCGTCATGCGTCGCTCGCCGGGCGCGACTTTAACGTCGCCCACGTGTGCGACATTTTCGGCGGGGCGGCTGCGGCACGGCCGATGCTCGATCGGCTGCAAGAGTTGCAGCTCGTCGATGCGGTCGACGCGACGAGCGGCAGGTACCGCTTTCGCCACGCGCTCACGCGCGACGCCGTTTACGGCGAGATCCCGATCGAGGCGTTGCGATCGCTGCACCTCCAAATGGCCGAGCACTTGGAAGACTTGCCGCAGGCGCAGGATGCGCCGGAAATTCTCGGTCATCATCTCTGGGAAGCCGATCGACCGCGAGCGCGCCGCCGGCTATTACGAACGTGCGGGGGACGCGGCCATGACCGTCTTCGCGTACGACGCCGCCGCGGCGTTTTATCGTCGCGCTGCCGAGGGTTTCGCACGCGACCGCGCGGCGCGTGCTCGCGCGTACGCTCGAGCGGCCCGGCGCTCATCTTTGCCGGCGACTTGGACGGCGGGCTCGCGCAGTACGAACGCGCGGTCGACCTCACGCTCGAACTCGGCGATGTGAGCGAGGTCGTCCGCAGCCGCGCGTTGATGGCGGGCCACCTGTTCGACGGAGGCCGTCGCGAAGAGGCGATCGAGTTGCTGCGCGCGACGCTGCCGATCGCCGAGCAGGGCCAAGCGTCTCTGCAGGTACGGCTGCGGACGAGACTGGCGATGATGCTGGCGCGCGACGGGCGCCTCGACGCGGCCTGGAATACGCTCCAGGCAATCGATGCTGCAACTCTCGACCCGCACGACGGACTGACCGGAGAGTACTACCTGTGTGCGAGCGAACTCCACGCGCTGCGTGCGGAGCCGCTGCAGTTTCGCGCGTGCTTTGCCAAAGGCATCGCCATCTATGAGGCGCTTGGCCATCCGGGCCCCTTGCAGATCGCGCACGCCAACTTCGCAGTACAGGCGCTGAGCGTAGGCGAAATGGAACTCGCGCGGACGCACCACCGCATCGCAGGCGAGCTGGCGCACACGCTGCACTTCGACGATCAGGAGACGCTGCGAGCGCAAGTCGCGTTCTACGCCGGCGATCTCATCGAAGCGCGACGAATCGTCGAGTCCATGCCCACGCCGCGAAGTTTCATGATGCGGGCAACGCTCATGCAGGTCGCCGTTCCGCTATCGATCGCACTCGGCGACGATCGGATGCTCGAGCGCTACGACGACGAGCGCATCCTCGAAGAAGCGGGTGACGCGCCTTTCTCTGCGCCCTTGACGCGCGTCGCCGCCGCGCGCGCGATGGCATTGACCGCGACGAACCGGCCGGGCGAAGGGCGCATGCTGCTCGGACGCATCTTGCAGTCGCTCAACACCGCGTTCGGAATGACGCTGCCGATCTTTGCCGTTGCGACGCTGCTGCCGGAACGCGCGAGCGAGATGCGCCCGTTGCTCGAAGCCGCCGCGCGGCCGGAGGGCGATCGTGTCGGCAAAGCGCTGCTGGCCTTCGTGGACGCGGCCGCCGCTGCGTGGCGCGGCGACGTCGCGGCTGCAGCAAGCGCGGCGTTCGAGGCCGCGCCACGGTTCGCGGCGATTGGATGGCCGCTGCTGGAAGCGCGGTCGCTGGAGATGGCCGGCGATCGCCGTTCCGCCGTCGCGATCTACGAGCGCTGCGGCGCGGCGGGGGAGCTGCGCCGCTTGGAGTTCGGTGCGGGGAACGAGGAAGGGACGGCGCTCGGCGTGCTCACGGCGCGAGAACGCGAACTCGCGCTGCTCGTTGCGGCGGGAAAAACGAACCGCGCGATTGCGACGTCGCTCTCGATCGGAGAGAAGGCCGTCGAAAAGTACCTTACCTCGATCTATGCAAAACTCGGCTTGAGTTCCCGCGCGCAACTGGCCGCACTCGTCGCGACGTCGCACTATCGTTTCGAGTAACCGCGCAGCACCAGCGTTACGGCGTGGCCTTCACGACGCCGTTGCCCGAGTAGTCGGTGATCCACAACGTACCGTTGGGTCCTTGCGCGATGTCGGAAGCCAACGCAACGGGGATGGCATATTCGGTAACGGCACCGCTGGTGCTTACGCTTGCGACTTTGCTGTAACCGGCCTCGGTTACCCAGAGCGAGCCGTCCGCCAAGGTAATCGCTCCGGGGCCGGCTTGCGGCGAGAAGCCGGAGAACTCCGTCACCGTTCCGCCGGGGGTGATGCGGCCGATTTTGTTGACGGCGTTCTCCGTGAACCACACGTTACCGTCGGGGCCGTCGCTGATGTCGACGAGGCCGGCGTTGCTGGTGATGCCGTTGGTATATTCGGCGATCGTGCCCGACGGCGTGATGGAGCCGACACGGTTGTTGAACTCCTCGGTGAACCAGACGTTGCCGTCGGAGCCCTCCGTGATATCGTGCACGGCGATGTCGCCCGGAGAAAGCCCGTTCGTGAAGAGCGTGACCGCGCCCGACGTCGTGATGCGGCCGATCGCGTTGGCGCTGGGCGAGCGAAACGTAAACCACAGATTGCCGTCGGCGCCGTTACAGATGTCGAAGGGTCCATAGGCTTCGTTGCCGACCCGGAAGATCTTGATTTTGCCTTTGGGCGTCATGCGGCCGATTGCGTCGGCGCCGCTTTCCGTGAACCAAATGTTGCCGTCGGGACCGGTAACGATGTTGTTAACGCCGTTGGTCGCCGCGGTGAATTCGCTTACCAACCCGCGTGCGTTGATATGACCGATTTGGTTCGAGCCGGGCTGCGTAAACCACAGCCACTGTGCGAACCCTGGCGTGATTCCGCGCGGGTTGCTGCTCGGCGTGATGCCTTGCGTATACTCGACGCTCTTGAATTTCGCGAGCGGGATCTGCGCCGCGACGCGCGATGTGCCGCCTGCCGTGTGCCCGTTGGGAATTTCCGAGCCGGATTGCCCGGTGCATCCCGCGACCAACGTCGCCAGAGCAAAGCCTGCGGCCGCGAACGGCACGGAAGGCCGTAAGGTCTGTTTCATGTCAGTCCCCTCCTCATCCGTATCGTAGGGCGGGAGCGGGCACGGACGTAGTAGGGGAACCCCACCAATTCCCGAGCGCAGGACGTCGTCAATCGGAGTCGGGCCACGTCTCCGCGAGGAATGCGGCCGCGCGTTCTGCGGCTTGGCGATAGACCGCCGACAGCGCATCCTCCAACGAACGTTCGCCGCTCCAAAACGGAAAGCGGCCGGCGCGGCGCAACGGCCACGCGTCCACCGGTGGGGCGTCGACCGGCGGCCGCGATGCCGTCGATTCAGAGGCCGTTTCGATGCCGGCGACGGCCGGTGTGGTTGCGGCGGACGCTTCGAGCTTGAGCGCCGCGAGCAGCGCGTCGCGCTGTAATCCGCGCAGGGCGAAGAGCAGAAACGGATCGCGATCGAACTCTTCGCCGATGAGGTAATAGACCGCCGCCACGTGTTTGCACGGATTCGACGCGTCCGGACACGAGCACGTCGTGTGGACGTCGCGGATCGACTTCGGAAACAGCTCGCAGCCGGCCTCGCGAAATGCCGTTTCGATGTCGTCGGGCATCTCGCCGTTGAGCAACATCGCCAAAAAGCGCGGCGTTTGCGAAATCCGCTCCGTCACGACGCGCCACTGTGCGCGCGTGAGCGGCGTCATCCGCATCGTCACGATATACGGATCCTCGCGCGAGCCTTGCACCGTCGCGCGAACGCCGCTCGGCTCGACCGTAATCTCAATGACTTGACCGCGCCGCGCGTACGAGCGGCCGCGTGCCAAACGCGCTCCCAACCCGAAACCTTCGAGCACGGCGATCCAGCGCTTGGCCCACCAGCGTTCGCCGAACGGGCCCTTTTTCGATTGCGCTTGAATGCCGCGCGCCGGCAGCGGCTTCGACCAACGCGGGAAACGATCTTCAAATCGCGGCATCGCGCTACGCCTCCACCGCTTCGGGCGACAACGCGACCAGTTCGCGCAACTGACGGCCCGAAAGTTCGGTCAGCCACGCCTCGCCGGTGCCGATCACGTTGTCTGCGACCGCGCGTTTTCGCTCGATGAGTTCGTCGATACGTTCTTCCAGCGTCCCCGCACACAGAAACTTGTGGACTTGCACGTTCTTGGTTTGCCCGATGCGAAATGCGCGATCGGTGGCCTGGTCTTCGACCGCCGGATTCCACCAGCGGTCGAAATGGAACACGTGGTTGGCGCGCGTGAGATTGAGACCGCTGCCGCCGGCTTTGAGCGAGAGCACGAACAACGCCGGACCGTCGCCGCTTTGAAAACGCTCGACCATCGTATCGCGCTGCTTCTTGGGAACCCCGCCGTGCAAAAACAGCACCTCGCGCCCGAAGCGCTCCGACAGGCGCCGCACGAGCAACTCACCCATCTCCGCGAACTGCGTGAAGATCAACGCGCGGTCGCCGACGTCGAGCACTTCTTCGAGCATTTCTTCGAGCCGCGACAGCTTTCCGGAGCGGCCGGCGACCGGCGATCGATCTTTGGCAAACTGCGCCGGATGGTTGCAGACCTGCTTGAGCTTCGAGAGCAGCGCGAGGATCTTGCCGCGCCGGCTGATTCCTTCGGATTCGTCGAGGCTCGGTTCGAGATCGCGCAGCACGGCCGCGTAGAGCGAGCCCTGCTCGCGCGTCAGCGTGCAGTAGACCTTCATCTCGTTCTTTTCGGGCAGGTCGGCGATGACGCGCGGATCGCTCTTGCTGCGGCGCAGCACGAACGGGCCGGTAAGGCGCTTGAGCCGGTCGGATGCGGTCGCGTCGCGCAGCGCCTGAATCGGTATGAGAAACTCCCGTTTGAATGTCGCTTGCGATCCGAGCAAGCCGGCATTGAGAAACTCCATGATCGACCACAAATCGCCGACGTGATTCTCGACCGGCGTGCCGGTGAGCGCGATGCGATAGCCGGCGTCGAGCGCGCGAGCCGCCCGCGCCTGTTTGCTCTCCGGGTTCTTGACGTTCTGCGCTTCATCGAGCACCGCGCCGCGCCAGCGGATTTTCGCGAACAGGTCGGAATCGCGCTGCAGCAGCGCGTAGCTGGTGACGACGAGTGCGTGCCGTTTGGCTTCGCGTGCAAAGCGGGCATCGCGCAGGCGGTCGCTGCCGTGGTGCACGTGCACCGGCAGCTCGGGCGTGAACCGTTGCGATTCGCGCACCCAATTTTCGATCACCGACGTGGGGCAGGCCAGCAGCACCGGCGCGCCGGGGCTTTCGCGCCAGTCGCGCAGGATCAAGCAGAGGGTTTGAATCGTCTTCCCGAGGCCCATGTCGTCGGCGAGACATGCGCCGAAGCCGCCGGCGGTGAGGAATTGCAGCCAACTGTAACCGCGCAGTTGATAGGGCCGCAGTTGCGCGTGCAGACCTTTGGGCGGCGGAAGTTGCGCGTAGGACTCTTCGCCTTGCAGCCGGTCGAGCAGCGTGCGCACCCGGCCGCCGGCGTCGACGACGGCGTGTGCGTCGAGTTCCAGCCGCGCGATCTCGCCCATCGAGAGCTGCGTTTGACCCGCTTTGAGACGGTCGAGCGCCGCGCGCAGGTCGCTGGGCTCGACGTGTACCCATTGGCCGCGTACGCGCACCAATGGAACTTTGAGGCGTGCCAGGCGCTCGAGTTCGCGCGCCGGCAGCGCGGCGTCGCCGAGCACGACGCTCCAGTTCACGTCGAGCAGCGAATCCGCGCGCAAGCCGGCCGTGACCGCCGGGGCCTTCACGCGCGCGCGCGTCGTGATGCGCGCTTTCGCATTTTTGCCCAACCACCAGGCCGGGAGGATCACGCCGATGCCCGCTTGTTCGAGCAGCCATGCGGTTTCGGAAAGAAAACGATACGCGCCCGCGAGGTCTACATCGCAGTGGGTCGGCACCGTCGACGCCTGCAGCGACGCTGCGACGTCGGGCGACACTTGCGCCGCGCGCCCGAGCGCGGCGAGCAACGCGCGCCGCGTGGCGGCGGTCGCCATGGCGCTCTTGGTGTCGAGCAGCAACGACGGGTCGCTGCGGCCCTGCAAGAGATAGGCGATGCGCCACGGTTCGTCGTCGCTTTGCGGTTCTTCGATGCGCAGGCAAAGGCGATACTCGGCGGCGTGCTCTTCCAAAACCGGGCGGCGCCACTCCGCAACGTGCGCCGCCAACGCGCGCAGTTCGGCCGGCTCTCCCGCAATCGCGCCGTCCGGCGAGCGCAGCGCGCGAATCCAGCGATCGTGCAGCGACGCGGGTGCGCCGTTGGAGTGCGCGGTCGAGGCGGTGGCGTCGCGGACGAGTGCGTCGACGGCAACGCCAAGGAATCGTTCGAGCGAAGGTGCGGCATCGGGCATCGCTGCCGCCAGCATGGCGGCGAGTTTTCGCTCCCGCTCGCCGAGCAGCGGTTCCCATACAGCGCGATACTGCTTGCGCGTCGCGTCGTAGGCCACGCTTGGCAGAAAGCGCTGCGCCGCTACGATTTCGGCGGCCAAGCGGAGCGCGTCGCACCAGTGCGCGAGATCGCGCCCAATCGCGACGCCGGCACCGAGCATTTCGCGTCCGACCGTCGCGCGCAGCAGTGCAATCGCCTCGCGTGCGCCGAGGGCGATGCCTTCGCGCGTGACGCTGCCGGTTGCAGCCGACTTGGCGGCCGCATCGCCGATGTTCCACGCGCCGACGTCGAGGTGCGGCAAATGCTCCCGCAGCAGGCGGCGCAATGCGGGCGGCCGCAGCACCGGCTGCGTCCACAAAAACAACGCGTCGCCCGCCATTGCCGCGTGCAACACGGTCACCGCCGCGCGACGCGGCCGGCGAGGCGCGCGCTTCAGTTCGGACGCTTTAACCACGTCGCTACGTCATCAGCCGAATGCACAACCGGCTTGGCTTCGACGCAGCGCACGAAGCGGCCCCCGCCGCAAAAGCGGCGGGGGCATTGCATGCTTCGGGTCTACGAGTGGTAAAGGGTAGCGTGAGACAATGAAAGCTTATCGATGGTCTCATGCCCGCGCTCCAGACGCATCCGTCCTACAGCGTAACTTCCCTACAGCGTAACTTCGATAGAGTCGTCGAGTAGTGCGGATCCTGGTAACCGGCGCGACCGGGTATATCGGAGGGCGCCTCGTACCGCGCTTACTCGAAGCGGGCCACTCCGTCCGGTGTCTCGCTCGAAACGCCATGCGCCTCGCCGGCAGATTCCCCGGCGCCGAAATCGTCGAGGGCGATATCTTCGACGAGCACGCCGTGCGAGAGGCCTGCAGGGGCGTCGACGCCGCTTATTATTTGGTGCATTCGATGGGCGACTCCTCACGGTTTGCCGAGCGCGACCACGATGCGGCCGCACTCTGCGGCAGGTGCGCTCGCGAAGGCGGCGTTTCGCGCATCGTCTATCTGGGCGGCTTGGGAGCCGACGACGCCACGCTTTCGCGGCATCTCGCCAGCCGTCATGAAGTGGGCGCCGTGCTGCGGAAAAGCGGCGTGGAGATTATCGAGTTTCGTGCGGCAATCATCATCGGAGCGGGGAGCGTCTCTTTTGAAATGATGCGCTATCTCACGGATCGGTTGCCCGTAATGATCGCACCGCGCTGGGTGACGACTCGGTCGCAGCCGATCGCCGTGAACGACGTCTTGCGCTATCTCGTCGCCGCGCTCGATCTTCCGCACGGTGATTCGCGCATCTACGAAATCGGCGGTGCGGACGTCGTGACGTATCGCGAGATGATGCTGCGGTACGCGCGTCTGCGCAACCTCAGACGTACGATCGTCATCGTGCCGTTCTTTACGGCGCGGCTTTCCTCGTACTGGGTCCACCTCGTGACGCCGGTCCCCGCGCGGCTCGCGCAACCGCTCATCTTGGGACTGCACAACGAAGTAATCGTCCGCGACCAGGCCGCGCGGCGAGATTTTCCCCACATCGTGCCGATAGACTTCGAGACCGCGGTCGCCGCTGCGCTGGATCGATACCGAACCAACGGCCCCGAAACGTCCTGGTTCGATGCGTTCCACGTGCGCAAGCTGCCGGCCACGTTTACGGGCGCCAGCGAAGGCATGCTGATCGATCGCCGCGAGCGCGTTACCGGCGCGACGCCGCGACAGGTCGCGTCGGTCTTCATGCAGCTCGGCGGAACGTACGGCTGGCTCTATGGTAACGCATTATGGGAGCTCCGCGGTCTCTTGGACCGCGCGATAGGAGGGATCGGTTTGCGGCGAGGCCGTCGCAGCGCAACCGATCTGCGCGTTGGCGACGCCGTCGACTTTTGGCGCGTCGACGCGTTGGAACCCGATCGCCTTCTGAGACTGCGGGCCGAGATGAAGCTTCCAGGTCGAGCGTGGCTGGAGTTCGTCGCGGACGGGCTGAGCGATGGGCGAACGCGGCTCACCCAAACGGCCTTTTTCGAGCCTCGCGGATTGTTCGGATTGATCTACTGGTATCTCGTCTTTCCGTTTCACGGACTCATCTTTAGCGAGATGGCTTCGCGGATCGTCGCTCGCGCCGAAGAGCCACCCACCTGATCCAGGTAGGAGGCCCACGATGATGCGCTCGGCCACGGTCAGCTTTTGGTCATACGGCGCGCCAGGCGGCGCGGTCGCGTATTTCAAACCTAGGGGCTTTGCGCTCAGTCACGAGAAAGGTTGAAAGATGCACGCACGTCTTTTAAAAGCGTTGGCGCTCGTTGCCGGCTCGGCCGTAGCGGCCGGATGCTCGAGCGGCGGTCATGCCGTTCCTGCCCGGAGGTTCGGCCACGGCTCCGTCGAGCGCGCGAGCGGGGTGGTTGTCTCCGGAGGCCAACCACGGCAGTCAGCTCTACGTCGCCGATCAGCCTCAATCAACGCGTCGCGATATTTTCTCAGCACAGCGGCCAACCCACGGGCCAAATCACCGACGCGATCGCCGGTCCCGACGGCTTGTATATCGATCCGAGCGGCACGCTGTACGTTTGCAACTTCGGCGCGGGGACGGTGACGGAGTATCCGCGAGGTCAGACGACGCACTCGAAGACGCTCACCGGCACCATCGGTCCCAAGTACGTCGTCAAAGGACACGACGGCACCGTGTACGTCTCCGATTTCGGCGACGGCTCGAACAGTCATCTGTACGAATACGCCCATGGGAGCACGACCCCCACGACGACGATTCCGTTCGCAACGTTTCCGGCCGGCGTCGCGCTCGATACGCACAATAAACTCTACGTTGCGTACAACGATTCCAGCAACAACGATATCGAAGTGCTGAAGTTCAGCCCCGGATCGACCAAGGGAACGAACCTCGGCATTCACATCAAGTTCGACAACGCCGGCGGCCTCGCGTTCGATAGCACCGGCGATCTGCTGCTCGACGATCAAAGCCTGCCGGGCGTAGACGTCTTTCCGCCGGGAGCGACCCAGCCTTCGAAGCAGATCAAAGGCTTCAGTCTCGCCTATCAAATCGCGTTGAACCATGCGGACACGCACCTGTTCGTGAGCGATCCGTTCGGCCCGTCGGTTGCGGAGGTGGCGTACCCGTCCGGAACGCTGATTCAGACCTTCTCGAGCGGTTTATCGGGAGCGTTCGGAGTCGCGACGAGCCCGGACAGTCCCTACTAAAACGCGCGCGCAGAGTTTCGGCCGGTGATCGCATGGGATGCCTTGACGGCGATCGGTTCCATCGTCTCCGCCGGCGTGTTGCTGGTCGGGGGAGCGATCGCCGTCTATCAGTTGCGCGAGACGCGCCGCGCGGCGCAGTTCGACGCCACGCAGCGCGTCGTCGACCGCTTGTTCGAGCGCGATTTCAACCGCGCGCTGCGCTTTGTGATCAACGATTTACCCAACCGAATGCGCGATCCGGAATATGCGGCCGAGCTGGAACGATCGCGCGGTTGGGACGTCGACCCGGAGCGTCATCCCGAGTTGGTCGTCTTAGGGCGCCTCGAGGAAACGGGAATCTACCTGCGCCATCGGTTACTGCTCGGAGATGCGCTGCTCGATTTTGCAGCGATCCTCATTTTGCAGAGTTGGGAGCACGTGCGAGGCGTCGTCGAGCTCATGCGGAAATCGCATCGCAATCCGTCGGTCTGGAATAACGCCGAGTATCTCTACGAACGCGCGAAAGCTGTGAGGCGTTCTGAAACCGGGCTCGGAAGCGCAGAGTCGTAGGGGCTGGAGGTTCGATATGAAGATCGGCATCATCGGCGCGGGGAATATCGGCGGGACGCTCGCGCGCCGTTTTAGCGAGCTCGGCCACGAGGTGGTCGTGGCGAACTCGCGCGGTCCCGAGTCGCTGCGTGACGTGGCGGCGGAGACCGGAGCGACGCCGGTGACGGCCGAGCAGGCCGCGCGCAGCGGCGACGTGGTCGTCGTCACCATTCCCGAGAAGAAGATCGAAGGTCTGCCCCGCGACTTGTTTGCCGGCGTCCCCGACAGCGTCGTCGTGATCGATACCGGCAACTACTATCCGCGGCAGCGCGACGGGCGCATCGAAGAAATCGAAGGCGGCATGCCGGAGAGCGTTTGGGTCTCTAAACAGCTCGGAAGACCGGTGATCAAAGCCTTCAACGACATCTATGCCGAGCATCTCGGAAACTTGGGCAAACCGAAAGGCACGCCGGGACGCATCGCGCTTCCCGTTGCGGGCGACGACCAGCGCGCGAAAGCCGTCGTGATGCAGTTGGTCGACGATCTGGGCTTCGACCCGGTCGATACGGGAACGCTCGCCGAGTCGTGGCGGCAGCAACCCGGAACGCCCGTCTACGCCGAAGACTTCGACGCGCAAGGCGTGCGCGACGCGCTGGCACGCGCAACCAAAGAGCGCAGTCCGGAGTTTACGGGAACCGCGCAGAGTCCCGGCACGTTCGAGGCGCCGGCGTAGCGAGCGCAGCCAGAACAAGGAGAACCGCGATGACGCAGCGCGTGGACGGTATCGACGTAGATGTCAAACCCTCGGGCACCGGCTGCCTGGAATGCACGGAGGAGCACGGCTGGTGGTTCCATCTGCGCAGATGCGCGCAGTGCGGGCACATCGGATGCTGCGACAACTCGCCGAAGCAACACGCGACGGCGCATTTCAACGCCACGGGTCACCCGATCATTGCAAGTTTCGAGCCCGGAGAAGCGTGGTTCTACGACTACACGTCCGAAGAATTCGTGGACGGGCCGGCGCTGGCCGCGCCACATTCGCATCCCGAAGATCAGCCCGTACCCGGACCAAAAGGCCGCGTACCGCACGACTGGCAAAGCCGGCTCAACTAAAGAAATCGAAAACGACCGCAGCTGGAGGGCTCAATGGACGAAGCACGCGTCGAACAGTCGACCTATAAGATGCCGCCGCAGGACGGTTTTACCGTCGCCCACTTTCTCACGGTGGCCGATATGAAGCGGTCCGTCGAATTCTACCAAAGAGTCTTCGACGGAGAAATCGTGAGCAGGGGCGACGATGGAGGCGCACCGCCGTACATCAAAATCGCCAACACGTGGCTGATCGTCAACGTCGGAGGCGGCCCAACGCCCGACAAGCCGACCGTCACGCTTCGCCCGCCTCCCAACCCCGACGAGATCAGCAGCTTCATGAACATCCGCGTCGCAGATATTCAAGCGTGCTACGAACTGTGGAAAAGCCGCGGCGCGACGTTTCTCACGCCTCCGATCGACAAATACGGCGAGATTCGATGCTACATCCGCGATCCCGACGGTTACATCATCGAAGTCGGGCAAAGCAAGTCCGGGTTCAAATACGGCTAGGCGGGCTTCATCAGAGATCCGATGGCGCTGGGGTCGATGACGGTGACCGAATTCGACCCGAAGTTACAGAGGAACATCGTCGAGCCGCTGGCCGTCGAGCTAAACTGGCGTGGAAATTTGCCGACCGGAATGCGGCCTACGACGGCGTAGGACGCAGCGTCGATAACGATCACGTCTTGATTCGCCGGACGTGCCGGTCGCGAACCGGTTGCTGTTGCCGACGAGGACGTAGCGTCCGTCGGGCGTCACGCCGACCGGAACCGGAGCGGTGCCGACCGTCACCGTGGCGAGCGGCTTCACCGCTGCGCCCGAGACGAGCGCAGTCGTCGAAAACGCCAGTGCGGCGTTCGAGCCTCGAGCCGTCACCCATAACGTCGCGCCGTCGGGCGTGAGCGCGGCGCGCACCGGATGGCACCCCGCCGCAACGTAGGAAACGATCGCGTGCCGCGGATCCGTCACGGCTTTCGAAACGTCGATCGTCACGATCGCGCCCGCCGCCTCCTTTTCACCGGCCTCGCCGCCTTCGGGCGCGCACGTCTTTGGAAACGCGTAACGCTTGAGCGCGATTTGCACGGTGGCGAACAGATACTTCCCGTCCTTTGACGGAACGAGCGCGACCGGCGCGTTCCCGATGAGGAACTCCGAAACGATCGCCTCGTGCCCGGCACCGGCGCGCATCTTCTGCAGATCGACGACCGTGAGCTTTCCGCTCGACTCTTCGGCGACGAACGCGTAGCGGTCGCTCGCGTCGACCGCGGAGTACACGGCGCCGCCATCGTCGCCCGGAATATCTTCGATTGCGCCGGCGAGCGGATCGCCGTTGCCCGAGAGGGCGCGCGGTACGTCGAGAAATGCGATGAAGTTGTCGTCGGGAACGACGAGCGTCGAGGCGTCGTGCGTGAGCGCCATGATCGCCGGCTGGTTTTCCACCGGAATCGTGCGCGCAAACCGGTATTGCCCGTCCACGCAGCGCAACACCGCAATGCCGTTCTGCTGGCGCGGGTTCGTGGAGTTCAGCGCGACGAATACCGTTTGCTCGTCGGGCGTGGCGATCGCGGACATCGGCGCGCCCGGAACGGCGACGTCGTACATCGGCGTGTTTCCGCAGCGTTGTGCCGCCGCGCTCGCAGCCGCCTGCACGCCAAACGCCATCGCGGCGAAGAGTAATGAGATCGTCAGAAATCGCATTCAGAATCGATTTGGTCCGACGAGAAAATAGACGTACAGCAGCGCCATGACGACGTCTGCGCCGGCGGCCGTTACGGCAATGAGGCGCTTGCGCAACGGGCTCGCGACGACCAGCGTCGCGAATGCGAGCTTCTCGATCGTGGCGCGATCATGATCGGCACGCGCGCATCGGCGTTATACGCCGCATAGACGAGCAAACCGCCGACCACCGCCAGCAAAAGACTCCAGTGACGGACGACGAGCACCGTCGTCGGATCGTTCGTCTTCATTCCGAGCACCACGCTCGAGAGCGCGCGCGGCGCAAAAAGACCGATGCCGGCGGCAGCCGTCAGAAAGCCTGTAACGATAAGGACGGCACTCACAGAAAAGGTGAGTCGCTGCTATGCGTCGCGTTCCCTGGTTCGACGTGCCGGCGGCGAGGCGTCACGCAGGCACCACCACGATGCGGCACGGTTCGGCGGTGTGCGCGGTCCACGCTTCCGCGATGGAGGAGAGGGCAAACGTTTTCGTCGGAACGTGGATCTTACGATCGGCGATGAGTTGCATGTAGACCGGAACCTGCCGCATGATTTCCGCAATCGACGCCGAGCCCGCACCGCTGCCGGAGATTCGGATTCGGCGGCTGCGCAAGAGCGACGCGGGGACGTGTGCCTCAGGGCCGGCCGCGGAGCCGATTTGCACGTAGGCGATGTCGGCTGCGTCCTCGCCCAAACCGCGACGAGCCAACGCGGCGAAAGCCGTTTCCGCCGCCGCTCCCCAGAGATAATCGAGCACGATGCTCGGCGCGGCACCGTCGAGTGCGTCTGCAAGGGCGGCGGCATCGCCGTCACGATCGCCCGCGAGCGCGACGCACTTTGCGCCGAGTTCCTCGGCTCGCTGCAAGGCGGCCGGGTTGCGGCCGGCGCCGACGACGCGCGTTGCGCCGAGCATTGCGGCATTCTGCACGGCGATCGAGCCGGCCATTCCGGTTACACCGAGGACGAGCACGGTGCCGAGTGCACCCATTTCGGCTGCCCGCGCATTGAGCAGCAGCCACGACGAGAGTCCGGGGTTGAGACCGGCCGCAATCTTCACGGGATCGGCGCCGGCGGGCAAACCGACGCGCATGTTTTTCGGTACGGCCATGCGCTCCGCGAACGTGCCGTAAGGCGCCTTGAGGAAGCCCGTATAGATGAGGTCGCCGGACGCGGTACGCGCGACCGCATCCACGCCGGGGATCAGCGGCCACGAACCGGTGCTGCCGTAATGACTGCCGGTCGCGAGGGAACGCACGATCGGGTGCAGCCCTGCCGCAACGAGATCGACGAGTTCGTAGCCGTCTTCGACGGCGGGGTCCGTGAAATCGCCATATTCCGGAGTCGCGCCTGGACTATTGACGATGGCTGCCTTCATCGTGGATATCCTCACCTAGACAACGCCGGGTCCGTGTCCGAAAACGTCGCTTCCGCACCATTGCGGACATTCCGCCGCAGCGGTAGAGTGCGTCTATGAAGGTTCGACGCATTGCCATCCTGCTGTATGACGGAGTCGAAACGCTCGACGTGGCCGGTCCCGCCGACGTGTTCTTCAGCGCCAACCAGCTGCTGGGCCGCCAACCGGCTCCCTACGATATCGTGGTGGCCGGCACGCGACGCGGACGCATCGTCGCGGAGTCGGGCGTGTGCTTCCATGCGGATACGGCGCTCTCCGACCGCAGATTGTTCGATACGATCATCATCCCGGGAGGCAAAGGAGTACGCGTGCATCCCAAGACGCGCGCGGCCATCGTCAAATTTTTGCGCGCTCAAGCGCCGAAGGTACGGCGGATCGCGTCGGTCTGCACCGGCATCTACGCGCTGGCGGATTCGGGCTTACTCGACGGCCGGAGCGTCACGACGCACTGGCGCCATGCGGCCGACGTGCAGCAACGCTGGCCGAAGCTGCGCGTGAGCGCCGACGCGATCTTCATCAAAGACGGAAACCTCTACACGTCCGCCGGTGTGACGGCCGGAATCGATCTCGCGCTGGCGCTCGTCGAAGAGGATTTCGGCGCCGAACTCGCACTTGAGGTTGCGCGCGAGATCGTCGTCTACCTCAAGCGGTCGGGCGGCCAGCTCCAATACTCGCAGCCGCTCGTCGCGCAGACGAAGGCGAAGGCACGCTTCGGCGATTTGGCGGAGTGGATTCGCGGCAATCTCCAGACGGATCTGACCGTCGAGATGCTGGCCGAGCGCGCGAATCTGAGCCCGAGACACTTCGCACGCAAGTTCAAAGCCACGTTCGCGCTGACTCCGGCGGACTTCGTCGAGGAACTGCGCTTGGACGAGGCGCGCTGGCTGCTGGTGAACGGCGACGACGCTATGGGCGATCTTGCTCAGACGGTTGGGTACGCCGGCGACGATACGTTCCGGCGCGCGTTCGAACGCCGCTACGGAGTCGCTCCGACCGAATACCGGCGCCGCTTTCGAACGGCCGGCGCGTGATGCTTTTTATTGCGGCATTGCTGTTAGCGGTTGCGTCCAACGCGCCGCCGACCGATCCGACCGGGATCTGGCAAGGCGTGATGTCGAGGGGCGGCGATCGCCTCAACGTGTCGTTCCATCTTTCCGCCGGCACTCCGCAGCGCGCGACGTTTTCCGCACCCGACCTCGGGGCGATCGACATTCCCTTGCAACGCGTCGAACTGGGGTCCGCGATTCATTGGGACCTCGTCGGCGACGCAACGACGACGGCCTTCGACGGGCACGTGGACGGCGATACGATCACCGGAACGTTTTCGGAAAACGGGCGAAATGGAACGTTTTCACTGGCGCGCGAACCCGGCGCACCCGTCGCTCCCTACGAAAAGCGCGACGTCACCTTTCAAAACGGTAACGTGCGGCTCGCCGGAACGCTGTTTTTGCCGAGCGCGCCGGGAGCTGCATCCGGCGATGATTTTCGTCCACGGTTCCGGCGACGAATCGAGGTGGGCTTCCGCGTTCTTGGCCGACTACGCCGCTCGACATGGCATCGTCGCACTGATCTACGACAAGCGCGGAGTGGGTTCGTCGAGCGGCAGTTGGCGAACCTCGACAGCAGCCGATCTGGCCGGCGATGCGCGGGCCGGCATCACGCTGCTGGCGCAAACGCCCGGCGTGGATCGCCGGCGCATCGGCGTCTTCGGCCACAGTCAAGGCGGCGAAATCGCTCCGGCAATCGCGGACGGAAATCCGCTCGTCAGTTTCGTTATCGATGCAGACGGACCGGTGGGGCCGCAGTATCTCCAGGACCTTTACCGGGTCGACACCTCCCTCGCGCAGCGCTATTCGGGGGCGCAGCTTCGCGACGCTGAACGGCTCTACGCCGAGTTCGTCGACGTCGCTCGTTCGGGAAGCTCGCACGATCGGTTGCGCGCAGACATTCGCGCAGCCGGCGACGCGCCGTGGCTCTCGGATCTGGCCATCCCCGGCGACGACAGTTGGATTTGGGCGTGGTACGCGGGCTACGGCAACTACGACAACCGTGCCGCGTGGTCGCGGGTTCGCGTACCGGTGCTGATCGTGTTTGGCGGCAAAGACGCGCTCGTGCCCGTAACGTCCAGCATCGCGCAAACCGTTGCGATATTGAAGCAGCACGGGAATACGAACGTCACCGTTGTGGTGTTCCCGGATGCCGATCATACGCTGCACGTGCCGCCGAAGTCGCCGGAGGGTTGGCCGCATTTGCCGCATGGATTTCCCGACGCGATCGCCGCCTTCGTCGAGTCCGGGATAGAGGCGCGTTAAGGCTGGTTGGGTAGAGCGCTTTCGATCCGGGAACAAGGTGCGTATGTTGAGCCCGTCGCTGGTTCGTCGTACGCACCGTGCTTTGCGCATTTGTGCTGCAACTGCAGGAAGGCTTTCGAGCGCTCGCCCGAAACGCGCAGGCTGAGGTGCGGCTCAAACCCGAGGCTCCCGCCGGCGCCCACACCATTGTCCTCAACGTCAACGGCACCGACCATACCTTGACGGTCGAGCCGCGCGTGACGCTCCTGGACGCGCTGCGCGACCGGATCGGCTTAACCGGCACGAAGAAAGGCTGCGATCAAGGGACCTGCGGCGCGTGCACCGTGATGGTCAATGGCCGGCGCATCGACTCATGCCTCACGCTTGCGGTGATGCACGCCCACGATCGCATCGTGACGATCGAGGGAATCGCGCCCGCCGGCACGCTCCATCCGGTGCAGCGGGCCTTCATCACGCACGACGGCTTTCAATGCGGATTCTGCACGCCCGGGCAAGTCGTCTCCGCCGTCGCGCTACTGAGCGAAGGCAAGCATCTCGACCGCGATACGATTCGCAACGAAATGAGCGGGAACATCTGCCGCTGCGGGTGCTATCCGCACATCGTCGACGCCGTGCTCGAGGTCGCGGGCGCGTCGTGAACCCATTCCAATACGCCAAAGCCCAGAGTCCCTCGGTCGCGCTCGCGGAAATCGCGCGCGAGCCCGCGGCGCGCTACGTCGCCGGCGGCACGAACATTCTCGACCTCATGAAGATTGACGTCGAAACGCCGCCGCTGCTCGTGGACATCAATGCGCTGCCGCTGGACGCGATCGTTGCAACCGCCGATACGATCGAAATCGGTGCGCTCGCACGCCTCAGCGACGTTGCGGCGCACCCGAGCGTTCGCCAACACCTGCCGCTGGTTGCCATCGCTCTCGAGCAAAGTGCGTCGCCGCAACTGCGCAACATGGCGACCATCGGCGGCAACTTGCTGCAGCGCACGCGGTGCCCGTATTTTCGCGACACTGCCGAGCCATGTAACAAACGCCGGCCGCACAGCGGCTGCGGCGCAATGGACGGCGAGAATCGGCGTGAAGCGGTGCTGGGTACGAGCGACTCCTGCATCGCCACCCATCCGTCCGATCTTGCGGTGGCGCTCGCCGCGCTCGACGCGAACATCCGCGTGACCGGTCTTTCCGGCGATCGCGACATCGCGATGCACGACTTTTATCGCCTCCCCGGCGATACGCCGCATCTCGAGAATGCGCTGCAACCCGGCGAGCTGATCGTCGCCGTCTCCGTGCCGTTGCTGCCGTACGCGGCCCGATCGACCTATCTCAAGGTGCGCGACCGTGCGCAATACGATTTCGCGCTGGCGTCGGCGGCCGTCGCGCTCGACATGCGCGGCGCAACGATCGCCGAGGCTCGCGTTGCCCTGGGCGGCGTCGCGACGATACCGTGGCGCTCGATGCAGGCCGAGAACGCGTTGCGCGGCGCGGCTGCTTCGCGGGAGACGTTCGAGCGCGCGGCCGGCGCCGCGCTCGCCGGCGCGCGCGGGCGTGGCGGAAACGACTATAAGATTGCGCTTGCACAGCGAACGTTGGTGCGCGCCCTGGAAATCGCCGTCGCATGACGCAACCGCTGATCGGCGCTCCATACGATCGCGTCGAAGGGCCGGCCAAGGTCACGGGCGAGGCGCGCTACACCGCCGATACTCCGCTTGCCGGTCTCGTCCATGCGGTCGTCGTGCCGAGCACGATTGCCGGCGGTTCGATCGTCGCGATCGACGAACGCGAGGCGCGCGCGGCGGCCGGCGTGATCGAGATCGTGACGCACCATAATGCACCGCGCGTCAATCAAGCAAAGTCGGGGGAGAACGATGCGAACCTATTTTTGTTGCAAAACGATCGCATCGAGTTCGATCGCCAACCGGTAGCGGTCGTCGTCGCGAATAGCTTCGAGGAGGCAACCCATGCCGCGGCGCTCGTGCGCGTCGAGTATCGCACCGATCCGCCGCAGCTCGATCTCGACGTTGCGACCCGCTACGTCCCGAAAGAAATCTTCGGACGCCCGGCCACCCACCAGCGCGGCGATCCGGACCGCGCCTTCGCGGCGGCGCCGGTGCGGGTTGACAACGTCTATCGCACGCCCACGGAACACCACAATCCGATGGAGACGCACAACACCATCGCGCAGTGGAACGGCGAGCACCTCACGCTGCACGATTCGAGCCAGTGGGCCTTCGGCGTCCGCGACCGGATGGCGGAGATCTTCGGCATTTCGCCCGAGCTAGTACGCGTCATCGTGCCGTACGTCGGAGGCGCCTTCGGTTCGAAAGGGCGGCCGTGGTCGCACGTGGCGCTGGCCGCAATGGCGGCAAAGCTCGTGAACCGGCCCGTCAAGTTAGTCGTGACGCGCCCGCAGATGTTCGGGTGGGTCGGTCATCGTCCGCAGACGCAGCAACACGTTGCGCTTGGCGCGCAGCGTGACGGGCAACTGCTCAGCGTGACGCACGACGTGCTCGACGAGACGAGCCTCTCCGACGAGTACGTCGAACCGTGCGGCGTCTTTAGCCGCGATCTCTATGCGGTCGAGAACTACGCCATGTCGCACCAGCTGGCGCGATTGAACATCGCCAAGCCGACATTTCAGCGCGGTCCCGGCGAAGCGACGGGATCGTTTGCGATGGAGTCCGCGATGGACGAACTGGCGTACGAGCTGCGGCTCGATCCGCTGGACCTGCGGGTGCGGAATTACGCGGAGACGGATCCCGACACGGGACGTCCGTTCAGCAGTAACCATCTGCGCGAGTGTTACCGGCGCGCGTCGGAGCGTTTCGAGTGGGGGCGCCGCACGCCGGAGCCGCGCTCGATGCGCCGGGGACGACTGCTGCTCGGTCTCGGCATGGCGACGGCATCGCGTTCCGTTTATCGCACCGATGCCAGCGCGCGTATCGCAGCGAACCCGGACGGCACGATCGTCGTGGCGTGCGGAACGATCGAACAGGGGTGCGGTTCGCCAACCGTGTACGCGCAGCTGGCCGCCGAAATTCTCGAGGTGCCGTTCGAGCGCGTCCGCTTCGAGTTCGGCGATACGAACCTTCCGCAAGCGCCGCTGGCCGCGGGCTCGCAAACGTCGGGCAGCGTGGGATCCGTCGTCGTCAAAGCCGCTCAGACGTTGCGCGCGCGACTCGACGCACTCGGCGGCGCAGTGCCGTCCGGCGGCCTGACGTTCGAGGTCACCGACGCACCGGACGAAGAGGAGGAGCGTTATGCGACGCAAGCGTTTGGCGCACAGTTTGCCGAGGTCGAAGTCGATCCCGATCTCGGCGAGGTTCGCGTCACGCGCTGGGTCGGCGCGTTCGACGGCGGACGCATTCTCAACGCGAAGACGGCCAACAGCCAGTTCGTCGGAGGGATCGTGTGGGGCATCAGCATGGCGCTCTTCGAAAAGACGCGTTACGATGCACGTACGGCGCGCATCATGAATGCGAACTTGGCGGAGTATCTCGTTCCGACCAATGCGGATATTCCGAGCCCCGACGTCATCGTCATCGAGGCGGACGATCCGCACGTCAATCCGGCAGGCGTGAAGGGAATCGGCGAGGTGAGCATCACCGGTGCCGCGGCCGCGGTGGCCAATGCCGTCTATCACGCAACCGGAGTGCGCGTTCGAGAGCTTCCGATTACACCGGATAAACTCTTGGCGTGAGGCCGTAGGAATGTGCGCGCATCTTCGGTACGACGGCCGAAAAGAAAAACGGGCCGCCGCAAGGCGCCCGCTTTCTTTATACGGGGTGTCTCCGTTAATGCGGCGGAGGCGTCGCCATTTTGGCGCCCATTGACATTGCTTGCGACTTGCACATGAGTTTGACGTGATTCTTCTGCATCATCGCGGCCTTCTCGCTCGGCGTCATTCCCGCCGACTTGGCCTGCATCTGCGACTGCGTCATGTACATCTTCGTCATCATGTTGACGCCGACGACCGAGTCGCCGGACGCGCACTTCGGCATCGCCATTGACGACATGCTGCCGCTCTGCATGCTGCCGGTCTGTGCGACCGCCGCTTGCATACCGGCGAGCAGTAGGCCGGCCACCAGGGCCAATCCCACTAAGTTCTTCATTAAGAGACCTCCTAAAGATTACGGTGCTGGAAGCATCGGGGCTTCTAGGGCTGTAACGCCGCGGCTACGATTTTGGATGATACCGTGGTAATGCCGTACGCTACCGGCCCCCGGTCAGCGAGAAGACCGTTCCCGCGTTGTTCTCGCCGCCATGCGCCGTCGTGCCGTAGAGTGTGCCGTCGTAAAAGAGGAGCTTCGCCACGGGCAGCTGGCCGTCGGGCAGCGGTCCGAAGCTGTGGAGCACGGTTTCTTTGCCGTGCTGGTCGATTTTGTAGAACGTGCCGTGTCCGGTGCCGCCACCGCCGTGTGTCGTTCCGTAGAGCACGGTTCCGTTGACGAGGATCGGCGGCGACAACGGGGCGGCTCCATCGCCGTTCTCCGATCCGCGAAACGCGTGGACAATGTGATAGTCGCCCGCCGGCGTGATCGAAAAAACGACGCCGTGGTCGTGCGGACCGCCGGCCTTGGTCACGCCGTACAACATGTCGTTGAACGCCACAAGGCCGCCAGCCGGGTCGGCACCGTCCGCACCGTCGAAGCTGCGCAGAACCTTTTCGCTTCCTTTGACCGTTACCTCAAAGATCGTGCCCATGTTATGAGCGCCACCTTTTTCGGTGACGCCGTAGAGTATGCGATGGAGCTCCGCGAGGTCGCCGACCGGAGAGTTGCCGTCATCAGGAGGCCCAGCGAAGCGATAGATCACCTTTTCATCTCCGCTGCTCAGCACGGAAAACACGGTACCGAAACCGGAACCGCCCTGTGACGTCGTTCCATAAAAACCAATATTTCCGGTGGCAATGAGCCCGCCACGCGGATGCGCTCCATCGGTACGACCGGGACTACGGCCGGCAAACGAGTACAGCGTCTTCTCCGTCCCTTCGGGCGACACAGTGTAGACGGTGCCGCATCCGCGCGTCGCACACTGGTCCGTGCCACCATAAACCGTCGTGCCGTAGAGCGGCGCCGTGTGCGGCGACAAGGTCACCCTCCGGCGCGCCGCCGTCGGGCGATCCGGAAAACCGGTAGAGCACCGTCTCGGTGCCGGTCGGTGTCACCGAGTAGACCGTGCCGCAGTTTTGACAGGAAGGGTCATCGTTCTGTCCGCCTGCCTCCGTCGTTCCGTACAGCGTTCCGTTTAGCCACACGAGTGCCGTCGTCGGACGAGCGCCGTCAGGCGAGCCGGCAAAGCTGTAGAGCGTGCGATAACCGATGCTACTGCTAAGGCCGGACGCCTTGTCCGGCAAAGAGAGCGGGGGTGCAAGACTTGAACCCCGGGCGCATCCGGATATGACGATTGCAAAAACGACAAATACAACTGCTCGCATCGAAACGTCGTTCGACTTCCGAGCGCGCAATACTGCGCGATCGCCGCCGGTTAAGCGGCGTTCGCGCCGAACAATATCCAACTTACACAGGTTATCGTCGGCGCGGGAGCAGTGCGATTAGACCGTCTGATTGACGACGTCGGTCTCCCCGATACGGTCAATCGTGAGGCCGTACGGCCGTAGCCGAGTTGCGCTTCCCGCGATCGAGTAGAGCGGTGCAGCGTTGCCGTTAGCGTCCTTCGCACAGATGCGACACCTCCGGCATTGCTGCTTCTGCCGCGGTGGAGACGAAGATGACCCCGCGCGTGGAGGGCGACGCCGCTCGGAGTCTCCAACTTCGTCGCCAGACCGGCGCTACGAATCGGCGCGATGTTGCCACTTGACATGCGGGCCAACTACGGTCAGTGCCCATTGAAGAGGGATGCATTGGGATCAACACGCAATGAACATGCTAAAGACATCCGTTTCTCATCCCCTCGCCCACTGGAATCGATTAATGAATTTTTCTGGCTTCGCTGACGTTGCTCCCGTGCCGCAATCGGATGACCCAATAAGACTCTTTGACGAAGCCCCAAAGCCTCCGGGCATAAACGACCTGTACAAATCGCAAGCTGAGGTGCTCGACCTTTGGTACAGAAACCAACGGCGCGACACGGTCGTAAAGCTGCACACGGGAGGCGGAAAAACATTAGTCGGGCTGCTTATGGCCAAATCGATGCTCGTCAAGAGCCAGAAGCCCGTTCTTTACCTGTGCTCCGAATAACCAGCTAGTTGATCAGACACTAGCCAAAGCTTCACTTTACAGCATTCAGGCTGTCTCTTACCCGGCTCGTAATTTCCCTGCGGCGTTTGAGAATGCGGAAGCGATTATGATCGCAAACTATGACACCCTGTTTAACGGTGAGAGTCGCTTTGGTACTTCGGATGGTAGGAAGCCTATCGTTGATCTCGGCGGCCTAATCGTAGACGATGCACATGTCGCATTTTCAGATCTAAGAGACGCTTTTACGTACACTGCCAAGGCTGACACAGAAAACGACTTGTTTCGTGAACTCGCGAGCATTTTTCGCGAAAACTTCAATGCAATAGGCAAGCTCGGCACCTTCGAAGACATTATGTCACACAATACTGCGACAGTGCTTGAGGTCCCATATTGGGCTTGGAAATCGAAAGAGAACCGGGTCCGCGATCTCATAAGTTCACAAAAGGCAAAAGACAACTCCGGAAAACTTATTGATGCTGAACTTTTTTTTAAGTGGCCATTCCTACGAGATCAGCTTTCGGCTTCTCACGCGCTTGTATCTCAGCGTGGGTTCACTATCACTCCCATATTACCGTTGGTTGACGAAGTGCCGAGCTACTCCGAGTGTCCGCGCCGCGTATTTATGTCGGCCACGGTTAATGATGACTCAACGTTAATTAAAACGTCGAAATTGGAACCGGACTACTTAACAGCAGCAGCACCCGGGCGCGACCGGCATCGCAGAACGCTTTATTGTGGCGCCTGCATTTACTCCGAACTTTGAACTTAGCTATGAGGCGGCGACGAAAGCTGTCGCTGACTACGTTGCAAAAGTTCGTGATCGCGGGGTAGTTGTGCTCGCGCCTTCAAGTGACAAGGCCAAGACATGGGAGCCGCTCGCGGACATTGTAAGTGGCAACGAAAAGGTGATTGCCACGATCAGAGACCTCAACAATGGAGTAACTCGCGGGCCAGTTGTGTTCCTTAACCGTTACGATGGTCTCGACTTGCCCGAGAACGCCTGTCGCCTTGTAATCCTTTGGGAGCTTCCCGTTGGAACGAGCGATTATGAGCAATACCGTGCAGCGATGTTGCATGGCGGAGAGGAGATTGCGGCTTCCACAGCTCGTACGATAGAGCAAGGAATGGGTCGCGGAGCACGTGGTGCAAGCGATTATTGCGTGGTGGTATTTGCGGGTCGTTCCCTAGAAAGCTCGATTGGGAAAAAGTCTAACCTTCGTCACTTATCTATTGCCACGCGAAATTCAGATCGAGATCGGAAGAGGCGTCGCCTCGGATATTAGATCATTTGATAGCTTGAAATCGGCTATTGACTCTGTCTTGGATAGGGACAAGCGATGGGGTTACGGGGCACGCGTCGAGGTTATCGGTGGAGCTTGAACGGGCGTCGCAAGAAGCTAACGATACGACCCAGGCGCTCGAGGAGCGCGTAGCTTTTAGTCGACTTAGCAGAAGACATTTTCGTGAAGGTCAACGCGCCTACGAAGAGCTTGCGTCAAAAACTGGAGATCCACGACTGACAGCGTGGTATCTTCAAATCGCAGCTCGCTGCGCGCTCTGCGATGGCGATGACGTAACAGCAGAAAAGTTACAAGAGCGATGCGAATGCATCTAATGATCGCTTCCCGCGCCCTCTAAAAAACCGGCGCTACATGCCTTTAACTGCGCCGACAGATCAGAGCAGAGCCGTATGGTCAATTCTTGAGGAGCACGATCCGCCATTGAGTGTCCTGGCTAGTTTCGATGAGGATTTGGCAAATCTGAACTCCCAGGCCTCGTCAAATCAGTTTGAACAGGCATTGGCTCATTCAGGTAGATACTTGGGCTTCGCGGCGCAGCGCCCTGAAAAGACGGATAGGATTGGGCCGGATGTTTTGTGGCTTGCCCAAGGCCGTGGATTTGTGTTGGAAGCCAAGAGCCGGAAGTTTGAGAAAAACAAAGTGGCCAAAGATGATGTAAAGCAGCTACTCACTGCTGGGACGTGGTTTGAGACCAAATATCCTGGGGTGCCGTACACGCATGCAATCGTAGCTCCAAATCCTACGGCGGAAACCAATTTTGAGCCGGGTTCATGCCAAGTACTTAGTATGTCAAAGCTGATAGAGATGGTCGCCGCTCTGCGAGCGCTCTATGAAGAGGTCGCAAAACGAAGCGAAGCGACTTCCAGTCTTTCCCCAGCAGATCGCCGCTGCACTTCAGTTCAGCAGCTTTTTGCCCAAATCGTCTTACCGGATATTTTGTTCCGCTTTCAGTAACGCGGTCTTAGCAACGGTTAAGAAAGCATCGGAGACCAATGGCTTGCAGAAGTCAGGTCTCGAAATAGGTACTCGACGTATAAGCAGCGCGAGCCTGTCATTAGGAATCATATCAACCCAACGCTTGGCGGCATTCCCCCCGCTAATCTGAGCCCGTACCATGTAGTTACCTTGGTGGATAGACTCGGAGAAATGGGACAGGCAATCGTACCGTTCAAACCGCCTTTATTGTACTTCAGGCCGCATTTCAGTCCGGCTTGATTCCAACGAATCCCTGCCACGGTTGTTCCAAGTCCCGAACTGAGCGGAGGCCACCAATCATTTTGGACGACCGACGAAGCGCTCAGATTCTTGGACGCTGCGCTCGACACGATATTATGCATTGTTCCCTTTTGGCGATTACAACTGGAATGCGCCAAGGTGAGATATTCAAGAATTCAATGGGAACACGTGAATCTTAAAAACAAATTCTTAAGCTTCGTCTTTAGTTTGGCGGAAAGGCCGAATGGTTTGACGCTATCCGAACCTAAGACTAGATCTAGCGTAAGGAGAGTCGAACTAACCGACGACGTACTTGCGGCAATGGACCGACTAAAAGCGAGGCGAGCTCACGGCTCCGTTTTCATGACCGATGACGGAAAGCCAATTCGAAAAAGCAAGTTCATCCGTCGAGTCTTCAGGCCAATAGTCAAGCAGGCGAACGTCGGAGACATTACTTTTCATGCTTTGAGGCACATCGCGAACCGCTTTCTATTGGCAGGTGGCATTAGTCCTAATGCAGTCGCGGGACGCATGGGGCCGACGACGAGGATAACGCTAGATACCTACGGGACGTTATGGCCGGTGCGCAACGTGCGGCAGCTGAAAAGTTCAGGACTGGCTTAGCACTTCTGGTTTGGTGGTCAAATGGTGGTCAAGGAAGTAGCCATCGCCACGGATCTTCCAAATGCAAAAACACCAAGACTCTTTACAGAGTAAGGCGTTTTCGATTGGTGGAGATGCGGGGACTCGAACCCCGGACCCCTTACATGCGAATGAAAACGCCGATCGCAGCGAAGGCTGCGTACGCACAAAAATGCCCATTTCCCCTTCGCTGCGCAGTGTTTTCGGGGTTGGAACTCGTCCGCTAATAAGCGCGCTTTCCCGAGCGTCCGCACGAAACTGTCGTAAGGTTGTCGTAGCCTACGGCCGAGCTCGGGTGGGGTCGGACGCGTTGCGGGGGCGCCCCCCTTTAGCACCGTTGATGCGTGCGGCTCTCGCCTTAGCCTCCGTCGTGGCGGCGCCGGCGTGGCGGGCAAGCTCGGACATCCACTTTCTGCCGCCGTAGATGCCGTGAAGTAGCGATGCGATCGTGAAGTCCGCATCGAGATCGGGCCAACTCACAGCGGTGCCACGGCCGGAGACACAGGCATTTCGGAGCTGCGACGGCGAGGCGTCGTCCAGGCCCTGTAGGAGCTGCCTTGGGATGGCGAGGGACGCTCCGTTGTTCATTTCCACGATAACGCGGTTGCGCGTTGGAAGGTAACGAACGGAAATTGCAAGTGGCTCCGTTGCGAGGCGCCGATCACGGCGTCGAAAGGCGGCATCGATCTCCGCGTTTGTAAGGTGGCGACGTTTTGTAGTCCTCATCAGCAATATGTTTCCCAGAGTTCCTCGAGTTCTCTAATGTGTTCCGTTACGAGCTCCTCGGCTTCGCGAACCTGAGCCCGCGTCAGTTGCCGATCGGCCTCGCGAAGCGTTATTGTTCCGTCCGTGTTGAGCCGAAACACGGCTTCCGCCGCACCGGCAGTGCCGTGGCGGGCATGGACGTGCCTTGGCTCATGGTCACCTGGAATTACGACAAGTCGCCAGCCCCGGGCGGGTAACGACGGCATGCATTACTATAACCGAACGGTTGGGTTCTGACAAGGGCATTCTTAGCCCGTCGCCACGGTAACCAGCGACGCCGTGCTTTCACCGTAGACATTTTGCGTGAATAGACTCTTCCGTGAGGCGTTGGCGATATCGTGGCCGACGGCGAGCCGCGTAGATGGCAACTCGGGGCCGCGGCGAGGGTACGATCTACCGGCGCAAGGACGGCCTTTTTGAAGGCAAGCTGTCCCTTAAGGCAGCCGACGGACGTGCCGTTCGCAAATCGTTCTACGGCAAGACGCGCAGCGATGTTGCGGCACGCATGCGAGAGTACGGCAACAAGCATGGAAACCGCGTCGAGGCGCCGCGCGAAACCCTCGCTTCGTTTCTTGAAAAGTATCTCGAAGCGTCCGACGTCCGGCCGAACACCTTCAGACTGCGCGCGCATTTCATTCGCAAACACATCATTCCTCACATCGGGACGCATCTGCTGGCGGAACTGACGCCTGGCAACATTCGTTTGCTGGTGCAGCGCTGGAAGGAAAATGACATCGGCGCCGCTACGCAGCGCAGCGCATTCGTCACCCTATCGAGCGCGCTCAATCTCGCGATGCGCGAGGAGCAGATTGTCAGAAATCCCTGCGCAACCGTGCAGACGCCAAAAGCCAGGCGGCCGGAAGTCCCCGTGCTCGACGGACGGCAGGCAATGCAACTATTGAGCGTAGCGCGCGACCTCCACGAGCGCGCGCTTCTCGCATTGGCCATTACAACGGGAATGCGGCAGGGCGAGATTTTCGCTCTTTGGTGGGAGGATATCGATCTCGAAGCCGGCCGGTTGTCCATAAAAAAGACGTTGACCGAGGACCTCAGCGGTCGGCTGGTTCGCACGGATCCGAAAACGACCAAGTCGCGCCGCAGCATTCATCTCCCCAAGCTTGCGTTTCACGCGCTATCGGCGCTGCGAGCCGAAGCCAGCGAACGTACCGGATTTGTGTTCAAGACTCCTGACGGCGGACCGCTGCGCAAGAGCAATTTCATCCGGCGTGTTTTTAAGCCGCTCCTCAACCTTGCAGGCCTGCCGAACGTGACATTCCACAGTCTGCGCCACACCGCGAACTCGCTGCTCATAGAGGCCGGCGAAGATCCCGTGGCTATCGCGGGGGCGCTCGGTCACGCCGACACGCGCATGATGTTCGAGCGCTACGGGCACCTCTTCGATCACACGGCTCGTCGCGTCGCCGACACTACCGATCGCATCTTCGATCGGCTCCAGTCTGACCGTCCCGGGCGGGATCCATAGTCGCGGTTTCGTTCCGTCTTGTTGAGACGTCGATCTCTCCAGTACATGCGGCTGAGGCGCTGTTCCCGTTCCGCCTCTCCGCATGTAGAGTTTGGAGTTAGCTGCTCGACGGAGATGGCGACGGGCGCAACGGCGGCCTTGCGTTTTGGAAGTACGAACACGAGGGGCAAGTGTTTTCAAAATGCCATGCCGTACGGTGCCTAGCGCGTCGGCGGGCCCTCCTTCAGGACACCGCGCTCGAGGATGCCGGCAATAAGTCCGCGCCGGAGACTTTAACGATGGCCTTCCACGCGGCTTCCTGGTTGGTGCGATCGTGCAGATGCTGGTGGCGCATCGCCTCAATTGGCCCGGTGAGCTTCTTGGGTGCCGAGGCGAAGAATTGCCCGGAGACGTCGGTTCCGAACTCTGATGCCTGCAGGTAGCGATAAGCTGCGATCTCCGGCGTTTGAGACATGCCGGGAATCAGCTTTGTCAACGGAATCATCAGCGACTTCATGACCGGGCCGAGGTTTCGCACCGCCTTCGTATCGGGTGCGCTGCCCGGCGAGACGGCGTACACCGCCATGCCCGCGGGTAGCCGGCGCGCCAGCGCCGCGGCCCACCAAGCGACGATGAGTTTTGCGTCGGCATACGCCCGGTTGGGCTCGTACTTCACGCTCGGCCCGTTCCGCACTAGGGCTTCCACCGCGGCGCTGCGGTCGCCGTGGAACTGCTTGGCCGCAAGATTCGCCACGTCCGTATAGCTGAACATAGGCACGTCCCCCCGAGCAGGTTCCGCGCCAGCGATGACGATGCGCGCGTTGGGACTCAGCAAGTTAGCGCGAAGCAGACCGATGGTCAGTCGATGATGACCGATGAGTGGGGCCTGAGCGGCCTCGATGCCTTCCGCGGTGAGCACGCGCTTCTTGCCGCCGACCATTCCGGCGTTCAGCAGTAGAAAATCGATCGGCAGACCCCGCTCAACGAGTTCAGCGAAGGCCGATTGAACGCTGAGCGGCGAGTCCAGATCCAGCTCTAGCGGTGTAAAAACCTGAGCCTTGGTCTCAGCCGTGAGCTCCGCGGCCGTTTCCTGTACCCGGGCCAGACTGCGGCCGGTGATGATGACCTCGCGGTAGCCCTTAGCGGCAAGAAGGTGCGCTGCTGCATGCCCTAGCCCCGAGGTGGTGCCGGTGACCAGAGCGATCAAATGTGTCAAACGTTTCATGGGTTGACTCCGTGGTGAAGAGGGAGGTCGAACCGGGGGTGCCCCGCATCGCAGGGTCCGGCTTGCCAATTTCGAACCTTTCCGTACAATAATGGATTGGATGGTAAAAGCGCAAGGAGTTTCGAACCAAATGATTCAAAATACCGCCAGGCCGCGTGGACGACCGCGCAACTTCGATGAGAGCGCCGCGCTGCAAAAAGCGATCCAGATCTTTTGGTCTAAGGGCTACGACGGCGTGACGATCGACGATCTCGTCGCAGGTATGGGAGTCGGGCGGCCGAGCCTGTATTCCGTTTTTGAGTCCAAGCGGAAGATATTCTTGCGCGTCCTCCATGCGTACGCCGAGAGAAAGGGCGCTCTGACCGCGAAGGCGCTCCTCGAGCCGGCCACTCTGCGCGACTCGATCGCAAACTTTCTCAGGTACGCCGTCACAAGTGCGACAGAGAGAGGAAGCGCCTCAGGCTGCCTTATCATGTGTGTCGCGCCGCTTGTCAACGACGCCGAAGTTCGGCAGTTCCTACGGAACGCTGCCGCTGCCGCCGTGGCCCTAGTAGAACGCCGTTTCCAATCCGGGATTAGCGCGGGCGAAATCCCATCTGACTTTCCGGTCGCCGCGCGCGCGAGCCAACTTCTCGACCTATCCCGAGGTTTAACGATGCGTGCACAGATGGGCGTGTCCCGTAAGGCGCTTCTCAAGGACGCCGAGGAGGCAGCCGACTTGGTACTCCGCCCATGACGCGGAATTGCGAGGCAACACTTTGTACTGGATCATGAAGGTTAGAAAGCGCATCCAACAGTGCTTTGTTGGGCAGCGTCGCTGGCCGGCGACGACGTAGATGGACGATCGGAACGCTCTTTCATCAGTTCCTTTCGTCGAAGTTTAATGGAAAGGCCGGCGGCGAAAGCTGTCGGCTTTTTTGGGAAAGCAGCTGTTGCTGCGATGGCTGTCGCAAATCACTCGGCAAAACCAAGCAGTTCGGCGTACTGACGATGAAACGGTTCGCATAGCACGTGCCGCGCGAATCGATTCCGACAGGCGCCACTTTCCGACGGCAATGCTTCACGGCCCAATCGGTTGCGAATCATGAGCCCGTTAGGGTCAGGCGATAAGCTTAATAAAGCACGCACCCTCAAAAATAAGACACGCAGTTTGCGACTTGACAACATCCTAAACAAATAATTCACGCAGAGCCACTGAGCGTCGTAAGACTGTCGTAACGCCAACGGTCCGACTTGAGCGCCGGAAATGCGAAAACCCGCACAGCCAATAACGACGCGGGTTTTCCGATGGTGGAGATGCGGGGACTCGAACCCCGGACCCCTTACATGCGAAGCAAGTGCTCTACCAGCTGAGCTACATCCCCACGGGCCGCCGGAGGATTATACGCGGGTAGGTCGGCACCTTCAACCTATGATGGTCGGAAAGGCGGGCGCCGCATTCGGCGCGGCGGTGGTTATGGTCGTGGCGATGGGGCCGGCGGGAGCGCCGGCCGCCGAGCGTTCCGGGGCCGTTTCGGGGCGTACGGTCGCGGCCGCCAGCCGCTGTACGTCGCGCTATATCAGCGATTACCAGACGCAGATCCGCGGCTATGACGCCCACCCGCCGCGCGACAATCCCGGCGCCCTCAACGATCGCCTCGGCGCCATCGCGGACATCCTCCAAAGCCTCAACGAGGAGCACGGCGTCCTCGACAACGTCTGCCCGTCCGACGCCGACAAAATGCCGCTCTACGCCGAACTCAACGCAACCGTCGCCTGGGCGCTCGCGCTGCAGTCGGATATCGCCGCCAAGCTCAACGCCTCGTGTCCGCCGGCCGCCAAGGCCCTCCCGGCGGCGATGCTCGCGCAAGCCTGGCTCGCGATCGCCGCGACCGTGAACGACAACGGCGGAACGGTCCCTAAAGCGCTCACCGAGGTCATTCCTAAGGTGCAGACGCGTGCGGCCGCCGTCGGCCTCACGCTGCCCGCCTACACCGAAACGTCAGCCTATTGGCGCGACCAAGTCGCCGATCAGGCGCGCCAGGCCGTCGAGATTTGTCCGACGCCGGTGCCGCCCCCCGCGACACCGACGCCGTCACCCTATCCCTCGCCGCCGCCGTTCGATCGAAGTCGCGCCTAGAGGGCTGCGACCCTATCGCACGTCGGCGTGCCGCCGGTCTTGGTGCTCATGCTGAACTCGATCGACGGATACTGTAACTTCGGCGGCTTGGTGGGCGCATGCACGAAGAACAGATTGTTCGATTCTCCGGTCGTTCCGGAGTTCGCCGGGCACGCCGGTTTCGTCAGCACGCCGTCGTCGGCTTGAATGCTGATGCTAACCTTCGCTCCCGCGTTGAAGTCCGCTTCGCTGCCGCCGGCATTACCGATGATATTGAATTCCGAACCCGTCCAGTTGGCGGACAGATCGGTGATTCCGTCGCTCTGGACGTTCTGCATGCCGTACTCCGTGGCGCCCACCGACATGAAGATGCTATCGCCGCTCGCCGCAGCCGTGCCGGTTTCGGTCACTTCACCCAGATCCGTGACGCTCACATTGGGAATGGAAACCGAGAACGGGCTGTTCTCCACGCATCCGAGCCCTCTGATGTATTCCCATCCCTTACCCGGCGGGCAGCCGTTGAAGCCGGGTCCCATCGCTACCAGCCAATCCTGGATGAACAGCGACGCTTGGCCCGTGCCGGGCGGATTTTCGAAGACGAACTGTTCCCAGCCCTTGCATTGCGGAATGCTGCCGCACGCAGTTGTCGTAAAGAAGTCCGAGTTCAGCTGCAGCGTGTAGCTGTTGAGACCATCTACGCCTCCGCCGACAGTCTTTACGCTCGTCACGCCTTTCAGTTTCGGAAATGCGCCGATCGACGTGGAAATGACATGCGGCGCCGTGTTCGCGGTAAAGTCGCGGCCGTCACCGACCTCGTTCCCGATCATGCGGCGGCGCGAAGGCGGAGCGGGGTACCACAAGTGCGGAGGAACGGAGCACGCGATGCGCGTCCATTGCGCCGACGGATACGTCGCCTTAAAACATCCCGCGCTCGGCAGTTTGTTTTGCGCGAGCAGACGATGCCACGAATCCATGGAGCCGGCCGTCTGACCGGGGAGCGCGGCGCTTCCGGCCGGCGGAAGCGACTGCGTAGAAGGAGAGCATGCCGATAGGATCGCGGTGAAAACCGCGACCGACGTTAACCGCGTAAGATACACTGCACTGACCTTTCAAAAATAAACGGCAGCAACGGGGCTGCAAACCTTCCGCTCGGCGCGTTATTTCGCCTGCGGATCGACGGCGACGCTATCGTAGTATTCGTTCGCAACCGCGGTCGAATGCGGGCCGAGGGTTCCGAATGGATAGCTGTTGGCTTGAACGTTGCTCGACGCTTGACGAATGGTGATCAAAAAATAGTGTCCGGCCCAAATGGTGTCTTGCTTTTTGTTCAACGAGATGCCGGCATAGTACGAGTTGCCGCCGTCGCCGTATGGGAACGTCGACACGGGCGCTCCGGTCCACGGCTTGTTAAACAGCAGAAGCGCGTTGGAATTTCCGCCGGAGTTGACGATCAGATGCCCGTGCGTATCCACGACGATGCCCTCGGCCGTCGATCCGTAATTTGAAAGCTGCTGAAGTAGGGTGTCGCCGCCCGCCGTGAGGTTCACCGAAACGAGAATCGCCTGACCGTGTACGTCGTAACCGTCGGCCAGCAGTTTGTCGCCGGGAGCGGCAAGATAGAAGATGTCCTGCAGGTTCGATAACGTGACGCTGCGTATCGGGTTGCCGCCGCCCGCTGCAATCTCGCTCGCCGAGTAAAAGTCCACGACGGGCTGGCCGACGTTGCCGGCGTAGAGATCGCCCTTGTGATCGTAGGCGAGACCGACGGCGTACTGGCCTTGCGAGAGCGCGAGCGTCGCAAACTGCGTGATGGCTTTCCCGGAAACGTGCCATACGGTCACGACGCCGCCGTGCGTTCCGACCGCCAGATCGCCGGTCGTGGGATCGACCGCGAGTCCGACGCCGAAGCACGGACACGACGCAATCAGCTTCAGCGACGCCTCGCTATAGACGTCGATGTTTCCCTTGAAACCGTTGGAGGCAAAAATCCAACTCTTGCGCGGCGGTCCCTCGAGGTCGGGCACGTTCGGCTTCGAGAAGGTCGCGATTTTGCCGATGGCTGGGATGGCGTTGGAAGGTGTCGCATTCGCCGGGGGATTCGAACCGCTCGCTTGACACGCGGCGACGAAAAACGGAAGCGCCCACAGCGCGAAGTAACGTCGCATCGAGGCCTCTCTTCTTTAAATTGACCTGGCGACTTCAAGCGTACGGTCAACTCATAAATTTTCCGTGAATCCGAGCGCGAGGAAGAGGATTTTGCGAACGGTTCTCAAATAGTGGCGGCGTGGGAATCCGAGCGGACTACGTCACCCGGCCGCGCGAGCTGATCGCCGGCATTCTCGGTCGCGAGCGCCGCTTTCTCTCGGCGGCCGAGATTCACCATCAACTCGAGCGGGACAAGGCGCGGGTTTCCCTCTCGACCGTCTATCGCACGCTCGACTTTCTGCAAGGTAAAGGCGACGTCACCGTCCGTTCCGATCCGGCCGGCGAGGCGGCGTACATGCTGTGCGAGCCCGAACGCCATCACCATCACGCCATTTGCCGCGTCTGCGGCCGCGTCGAAGACGTCGATTGCGCGGCGATGGAGCCGGTCGCCGACGCGTTGCGCACGGTTCACGGTTTCCAGCTCGACGGCCACGCGATGGAGTTCTTCGGGAAGTGCAGCGCGTGCCGCTGATGCGTTTGAGTTTGCGTAGCGTTACGGTTGCGGCGATGCGTACGGTTGCCGCCGCGATCCTCGCGATCGGCGTTTGCGCGTGCGGCGGCGAGAAGCAGCACGCGGTAACGCTCGGCGCCGACGGGAAGATCAACGTCGTCACGACGATCTCGACGATCAACTCGTTCGTGCTCGGCGCCGGCGGCGACAAGGTCCGCGTGACGAACATCGTGCCGGTCGGCGCGTCGCCCGAGACGTTTCAGCCGGCGCCGCAGGACGTCGCGACGGTGTCGCAGGCGCAGCTGCTCGTTGAAAACGGCGCCGGCCTGGAGACGTGGCTCGGGAGGCTGCTGAGCAATGCGTCGTCGCCGGACGTGCGCGTCGTCGTCTGTGCCGACGGGATGCCGGTCGTCAACGACAATCCGCATTTGTGGATGGATCCGCAGCTGGCGAAGCGGTACGTCGTCAAGATTCGCGACGCGCTGATTGCAATCGATCCCAAAGACGCGAACGAGTTCCGGCGGAATACCAATCTCTATAACGGGAAGCTCGACGCGCTGACGTCGCACGTTCAGGCGCAGATCAACACGATTCCGGCGCAGAAGCGCTATATGATCGTCTTTCACAACGCGTGGCAGTATTACAACGACCGCTTCGGGATTACGACGCTGGGCTTCGTCGAGCGCAATCCGGGGCAGGAGCCGAATCCCCAGCAGATCGCGCAGCTCGTCGATTTAGCGAAGCAGCACGGGGTTCGGGCGGTGTTCAGCGAGCCGGAGTACAGTCCGAAGCTGTTGAGTTCGATCGCGCAGGGCGCCGGCGTCGGGATCGTCGAGAATCTGTACGACGATTCCATCGGGACCAACCCACGGGTGAGCGACTACATCTCGATGCTCGAGTACGATACAAATATTATCGTGAATGCGTTGAAGTGAGCTCGTCCTTCGACTGCGCCGCTTCGCGGCTCCGCTCAGGATGACACAGAGTGTGGGTGCTCCGCTGCGGTGACACGGTAGTGGGCGCTCGCTCAGGATGACATGTGGGTACTCTGTGCGAAGATGCCGGCAGTTCGCGCAGCGCTCAGGTGACGCAGCGTGAGTGACGGCGTGCGCGAAGAAGCCGTGGCGGCGCGCAATCTCACGGTGCGGTACGACGATTTTACCGCGTTGGACGATGCGACGCTGGCGGTGCATTTCGGTGAGGCGCTCGGCGTCGTCGGACCGAACGGTTCCGGCAAATCCACGCTGCTGAAGACGCTGGCCGGATTGTTGACGCCGAGCAGCGGCGAACTCTGCGTGCTCGGCACACAACCCCGGCACTTGCCGCCCGGCTCGATCGCGTACGTGCCGCAAATCGAAGCGGTGGATTGGTCGTTTCCCGCAACCGTGCGCGACGTCGTCGCGATGGGACGCTTTCCGCGGCTGCCGTTCTGGCGGCGCTTCGATGCGCGCGACCGTGAAGTCGTCGCGCAAGCGCTCGAAGCCGTGAACATGACGCCGCTGGCAACGCGCCACATCGCCCACCTGTCCGGCGGACAGCAGCAGCGCGTCTTCGTCGCGCGTGCGATCGCGCAGGAGCCGCGGCTGCTGTTGCTCGACGAGCCGACCACGGGCGTGGATGCCGGAACGGAAGAAGCGCTGCGCGTGCTCGTCCGCGAGTTGGTCGCCGGCGGCATGCCGGTCGTGATGACGACGCACGATCTCGATCGCGTGGACGATTGGTTCGACCGATTGCTCGTGCTCGATCGCCGGGTCCTGGCGCTCGGCAAACCCTCCGACGTCGCCGCTTCGGGCGTCTACGCGGCGATACGCGAGCACACGCACACGCACGGTCACCTGCGCACCGATCACGAGGCGCACGAAGCGCACGCGACGCATCCCGAGGTACGCCGGTGAACCTCGACGCGTTCGTCCAACCGTTTCATTACGCGTTCATGCAGCGCGCCTTCGTCGCGGCGCTGGCGGTCGGCATCCTGTGCTCGACGATGGGCACCTACGTCGTGCTGCGCCGCCTCTCGTTCATCGGCGACGGCATCGCGCACGCCTCGTTCGCCGGCATCGTCATCGCCTATCTGCGCGGCGCCAACTTTTACATCGGCGCGGCGATCGTCGCGGTCGTCACCGCCGTCGGCATCGGTTTCGTCTCGCGGCGCGGACGCATCTCGCTCGACACGACGATCGGCGTGCTCTTCACCGGCATGTTCGCGCTCGGCGTTTTCCTGATGAGCCGGCAGCGCAGCTACGCGGTCGATCTGCAGAGTTTTCTCTTCGGCGACATCCTCTCGGTGCAGCCGCAGGATCTCTGGCTGATTCTTGCGCTGAGTGCGGTCGTCGCTGCGACGGTCGTGTGGCTGTTCCGCGGATTGCTCTACACGACGTTCGATCCGGTCGTCGCGCAAGCCAGCGGCATTCGGGCGTGGCTGTACGAGTACGGTCTGCTGGTGATGCTGGCGCTGACGATCGTCGTGGCGCTGCAGGCCGTGGGCATCGTGCTGGTTGCGGCGCTGCTCGTTACGCCCGCGGCGGCCGCCTACCAATTAACGTCGCGATTTGCGCCCATGATGGCCCTGGCGGCGCTGCTCGGCGCCGTCAGCACCGTCGGCGGCCTCTACCTTTCGTACTACCTGCGCGCCTCGAGCGGCGCGACGATCGTGTTGCTCGCGACGCTGCTGTTCTTTGCGGCGATCGGCGTGAAGTACGCCGGCCGGCTCACTGCACGGCGAGCGTGAACGCGACCGTATAGATCTCGTACTTCGCGCCGCGGAACTGCATCCACATTTTGTACGTTCCGGCCGGCAGCGCGGGCAGTTCCAAATGCTGGCGCGGCCCGGTGCCGGTCATATTCATGTGCGAACCCCCGCCGCCTGGGGCGTTGGCCGCCATCGGATGCACGTGCACGTATTGCAGCGTCGCGGTGTTGATGAAGACGACGTGCGAGGCGGCGCCGAGATACGAGCCGAGATCGTGCGCCGGATGCCCGTTCTCGTTGATCTCGATTTCGGCCGAGTACGGCGTGTTGGCCGCTATGGTGGTGTGCTCGAGCACGACGGTGTAGGGGCCGGTGGTCGCGGTCGGCGACGACGCCGTAAGCGACGGCGCCGCTTTTGCGACGGGACCGTCGCTCTCGAGCGTGAAGCGAAAAACTTGCTGCGGCAGATCGTGCGGCCTGCTGTCGGCGTAGAGGTAGTAGCGGTGGTTCGGCTCCTTGGTGAAGTTTTCGAGAAAAGCGCCGGTGGTCGTATTGAAGGCTGGGTGAAGGTGGTCGAACGTTGCGAAGTCGTCGCGGATCACGACCATGTGCATCGTACGCTGCATTTCGAGGGCGTAGTTGAGAATCGGCGTGCTCGAGCCCATGGGATATTGCGCCACGTTGAGCTGCGAGGTGAGGCCGTTCCCGTGCGTCGCCCAGAATTTCGAAACGACCTTCGGCGTGCCGCCGAGCAGCGCGAAGGTTCCGTTCTGCTTCGGCGGGCCGGCCGACGCGTGCGCGAGCGCAAACGCGGCGGCAAACACCGCCAGGAACGCCATTGGCGAAATGCGGCTTACTCTGCGGCCCGAACGACGCTCCACGTTTCCACTCCTGTCGATTCCAGATAGCCGGCGGCAGCGAGTGCCTCTAGCGCCTCATGCAATGCGGCCCGCTCGTTTTTGTTGGGCATTCCGGCCCACCGCATCGCGAGTTCGTGGAGCTCCAGCGTTCCTCCCGGCACCAATGCGTCGCGCAAGAACTGCGCCGGCAGTTTGACGCGCTCCATGCGGCGCGCGACGGGCGCCAGTGCATCGTCGAACGCTGCGGCTTCCACGGATACCGCGGGCGTGGGTGGCGCAGGCGGTGGTCCGGGCTGCGGCGCAGGCTCGTGGTGCGGCTCTGCGCTCGCTCGTGCGCGACGCGGCGCATACGCAGGCGTTCGACCACCGGATCGACGAGCGTGCCGAGCATTTCGCCGCCGACGGTGGCGGCCGTCTGCCACGCGACCGCGTTGACGGTCGCGGAGCGGCGCTCGATGCCGCGCAGAATCGCCGCCGCAACGCGCTCGGCCGAGACGGCCGGCACGGCGTGCGGACGTTTAATGGCGGCGCTGCCGTGAAACTCCGTCGCGACGACGCCCGGATCGACGTAGGTGACCGCGACCCCGCGCGACCGCAGTTCCCGGCGCAGTTGAATCGCGGCAGCACGGATGCCCGCTTTCGCGACCGCGTACGAACCGAATGCGGGGAGCGGCACGCGCGCGACGCCCGAGCCGAGAAACACCAGCGATCCGCGCGCTCGCTCGAGATGCGGCAGCGCGGCACGCGACAGCCGCAGCGGCGCAGCGACGTGCAGCTGCCACTGCGCTTCGATTTGCGCGTCGCTCTGCGCGAGCAGATCGCCGTGCGCGCCGCCGCCGGCGTTGTTGACGAGCACGTCGAGGCGTCCAAAGGCGTGCATGGCCGCGTCCACGATGCGTCCCGCGGCATCGCGAGCGCAGACGTCGGCGACGAGGCTCGCGGCCGTTCCGCCGAACGCGCGAATCTCACGCTCGACGTCGGCGAGGCGTTCGGTGCGGCGCGCGACCAGCAGCACGGCGTAACCCGCGCGCGCCGATTGCAGCGCGAGCGCGCGGCCGATGCCGGAGCTCGTACCCGTGACGATCATCGCGCGCGCGTCAGGCATACTCGTTACAATACTCCTCGTACAGACGCCCGATCCCGTCGGGAAGCGACGCGTAGTATGCGGCTTCGTCCGTGACGATGGGTGGCTGCGGCTCGACGACGTCGCGCTGCTCGGCAGCAAGTCGCGCGAGCGCATCTGCGACCGGCTTGTACGAGCCGTCGGAGCGCACGATGCCGAAGGTCAACTCGTGCGGCGCGAGATCGAACGGCGGCAGCTTCGCCAGCGCGGCATCGTAGTCGGCCCAACACCACCAGAACGCGCCCAGCGCGCCGCGCGCGTGGAGGCGGTCGGTGACGGCATACGCGTAGCTTCGCCATTTCCAGTTCGTTCAGGCACTCGAAATCGCTCGGCTTTCCCGCGACCGCACCACTTGGCGGGCACGTCGGATTGCCGTATTCGCTGAAGAGCACGCGCTTGCCGCTGCACGATTCCTGTACTTGCGAAAGGAATGGCACGACGTTGGCGTCGAGGCGCCCTCGCGAGAATGTGGAGTAGACCGAATACCCGTGCATCGTCGCGAACGCCCACGGAACCGCGATGCTCGAGGGTCGAATGCCGCGGTCGCGTTCGAGGTCCTCGCCGTGCATGCCGCCGGTCACCGGCACGTTCGACGCTTCGTGCAGCGTTTCGCTCAAGCGCAGGCTCCACGCCGCCGCATCGGCCGGCGACGCCGGCTCGCGCACGTTGGAAAACTCGTTGCCGAGATCCCATGCAAACAGCGCGGGATGGTCGCGCACGCACGCGGCTGCTTCGCGTGCGAACAGCACCTGCGCCGCGAGAAGACGCGGATCGGCATACAGATCGCCGGCGCCGTACGGCGAGACGTTGCCGTCGCAAATCGTGCGGAAGCGTCCGTGCGGCACGGCCGGATCGAGCACCCAGCGCGGCAACCAGTTCACGCCGCTCATGTGTCCGCAGAACAGCGTCGGCATCGCGCGCAGCCCGCAATCGCCGAATGCCGTCATCACGCGCTCGAAGCGTGCGAGCGTGGCGGTGTCCATGCGTTCGCGCGACGGCTGAAAGACTTCCCACAGGAGGAAGAAGCGCACGACGTCCAGGCCGAGTTCGGCGATGCGCGCGGCGTCTTCTCGAATCTCGCCGAGATCGAAACGCTCCCACGCATACATTGCGCTGCGCCGTGGCCAGTAGTTGATGCCGAGGAGAAAACGCGACATGCGCCGTTCTTCGCCCGACTGCGGCATGACAACCTCGAAAGGGCCGCGAAGCCGCCAAGCGATGGCCAAGCGCAGCGCTTCACCGAAGGTCGGCATCGTGATGGGCAGCCGCTCGGACTGGGAAAGCATGCTTCCGGCGCGCACGACGTTGCTCGAACTCGGAATCCCGTGCGAGATGCGCGTCGTTTCGGCGCATCGCATGCCCGACGAGATGTTCGCATACGCCGAGTCGGCAGCGAGTCGCGGCATTGCGGCGATCATCGCGGCCGCCGGCGGCGCGGCGCATCTGCCCGGCATGACGGCCGCCAAGACGCTGCTGCCGGTGATCGGCGTACCGGTTCAATCCAAGGCGCTGCACGGCATCGATTCGCTGCTCTCGATCGCACAGATGCCGCCGGGCGTGCCGGTCGCGACGATGGCGATCGGCGGCGCCGTCAACGCCGCATTATTCGCAGCCCGTATCGTCGCGCTCAACGACGCAGCGGTCGGGCGGCGGCTCGCAACGTACGTCGAGAACATGCACGACGCGGCAGCCGCCAGCACCCCGGAGTGAGCGCGCCGCACGTTCAAACCATCGGCGTCATCGGCGGCGGCCAACTCGGCCGCATGTTTGCGCTCGATGCCAAACGCATGGGCTACGACGTCATCACGCTCGATCCGCAGGAACGATTCGCCCACCGGACAGGTCGCCGACGAGCAACTCGTCGCCGCCTACGACGACATGGCGGCAATCGAAGAACTCGGGCGGCGCAGCGACATCGTCACCTACGAGTTCGAAAACGTCGCGATCGCATCGGTCGAGCATCTCGAGCGGCTCGGGCATCGCGTCTCGCCGTCGAGCGACGTGTTGCGCGTCACGCAGGACCGGATTCTCGAAAAGCAGTTCGTCCGCGATTGCGGCATTCCGACCGCCGCGTTCGCGCCGGTCAACGGCGCCGGAGATCTTGCGACGGTGGCGCAGAGCGTCGGGTTCCCAGCCGTGCTCAAAACCGTGCGGGGCGGCTACGACGGGAAAGGCCAGTGGCGCGTCGCCTCAATGGAAGAAGCGGAAGTCGCAGTGGTGCAAGCGCGCGGGCAGTGCCGTTGATTGCCGAGCGCTTCATCGATTTCACGCGCGAGTTGAGCGTCATCGCGACGCGCAACGCCGCGGACGAGGCCGTGGCGTATCCGCCGAGCGAGAACGAACACGACCGCGGGATTCTGGCGGTGAGTTTTGCGCCGGCACGCGTCTCCGCCGAGGTCGCGGCCCGCGCGCAAGCGATGGCGGTGACGATCGGGCGGCGCTTGGGGATCGTTGGAACCTACTGCGTCGAGTTTTTTCTGACCGCACGCGACGAGTTGCTCGTTAACGAAATCGCGCCGCGTCCCCACAACAGCGGGCACTATACGATCGACGTCACGCCGTGTTCGCAGTACGAGCAGCACGTGCGCGCGATCTGCGAACTGCCGCTCTCGCCGCCGCGTCTGCTCAGCAACGCAATCATGGTGAACATTCTCGGCGACGGCAACGGCGACCATCTCGACGGCATCTCGGAGCTGCTGCGCGATCCCTCGATCGTGCTGCACCTCTATGGCAAACGCCACGCGGTTGCGCGGCGTAAGATGGGCCATTTTACGATGCTGGTTGCGGGCGCGATCGACGACGTGTCGATCGATCGCGCCCGCTCGGCGTTACGGAAGCTCCGTTGGACTCCATCAGTCCGCGGCAGCGCCTGAAGGAGACGAAGCGCTGAGTCCGTCCGTAATCGTATACGACGGCTGCCCGTTCGTGGGCGTTACGACGACCGTCGGCGTGGTGCCCTTCGGACTGCCGTAAGGGGCGTAGATGGTGCCGTCGCCGCCGCGGCCGACGTAACGAATGCCGGCACCGGTTCCGTAGTACGTGTCGTGTACGTTTTGGTAGCTCGGCGGAGCGAACTCGCTGAGCGTCGCCGCGTTTGCCGCGTAGAGATTCCCGGCGTTATCGAGCGCCAAGCCCGAACCCACCGCGAGGCCTATTTGCACTTGCGTCGGCTGGCCCTTGCTGTACAGGATGGCAAGGCCTCCCGCGCCGCGGTCGACGTCCAAGAATGCGACGTCGTTACGCACCGCGACGCCGTCGATCGCGTCACCTTGGGCTGCGACGAGCTGCGTTGTGTCCGGAGTGTCCGAACCGGGTTCGAATTCCGCGACGTACGCCGGTTGACCCACGGTTTGGCAGTGGCTGGCAACGTAGAGCACGTTGTTTTCGTCGACTGCCACGCCCGTCGGCTTGTAGATACCGGTGCTGATGGTTCGCACGAGCGACGTCGCACCGCGAGAGAAAACGGCGACCGTCGACGTGTTCCACAAGGCGACGAAGACGTGGCCGCTGCCGTCCACCGCGATGCCGTTAGGCGAGTCGCCGAGCGGCACCGTTCGAATCGGCGATGGGTTCGAAACGCCCTGGGGATACACGAGGAGCTGATCGTTCTTGGCATCGCCGACGTAGATGTATTTCTGCGTCGAGGCGCGATTGACCACTCCGCGAACGGTGGCGGCGCGATCGTCCGACGTTGCCGCTGCAGTGCCGTTTGCGGTTTTGCCCGGGAGATACGACGACGTCGCTCCCGAACTGCACGCCGCCAACGACAACGCGAGTAGAATGTTTACGTGTTTCATTTCCGGTGTTCTCCTTGAAGTGAAGTGATGACACCGGAAAATCTAATGCAGCGTGACGATCTCGATAACGCACAACGTTGACGAGCAACGTGCACGTCGCAGCAGGCGGGCGATTAGCGACACAACGTTGACAAACGACCCTCACAACACACACAAAAAACGTGTGGAATTGCCGCACCGGCGTGAGGATGCGCGCGGGTTTCGGCGAATACGGGGGTACAGAGTGAAGGGAGAGGCTCGGGCTTTAGACTCTCCGCCCTTTGGAACGCTGCTTCGGCGTTATCGGCTCGCCGCAGGGCTTTCCCAAGAGGCGCTAGCCGAACGCGCCCAAATGAGCGCCAACGGGATCGGCGCCCTCGAGCGCGGATACCGCCGCACGCCGCAGCACGAGACGCTCGCGCTCCTAAGTTCGGCGCTCGCGTTGGACCCCGAACAACGCCGCGAACTCGAAGATGCAGCGCGGCCGGGCGGCAGCATCGCGAGCGATTCGTGGCTCGATAGCTCTCCAGGGAATTTGCCGCTGCCGTTGTCGAGCTTTATCGGCCGCGACGCAGAGATCCGCGAGATCGCGTCGGAGCTGCAGGAACGCCGGCTCCTGACGCTCACGGGCGCCGCCGGCATCGGGAAGACGCAAACCGCCTTGCGCGCCGCGACGGCGTTCGGCGAGGCGACCGGCACCGCCACCATCTTCGTCGATCTCTCGACGATCGACGATCCGACGCTGGTTACGGCGGTCGTCGCAGCGTCGTTGGGGATTCGTGAAGCTCCCGATCGCACGCTGCTGGAGACGATTCGCGCGTTCCTCAAGGCGAAAAAGGCGTTGCTGGTCTTCGATAACTGCGAGCACGTCATCGACGAGGCCGCAAAAATCGTGAGGGCCATTTTGTCCGACTGCCCTTCGGTTCGCATCTTGGCGACGAGCCGCGAACCGTTACGAGATGCCGGAGAACGCTGTTACCGGCTGCCTTCACTTCCCGTGCCGCACGCCGGTGCGGGGAACCTCACCGCAAGCGACGGGCTCGCGTATTCGTCGATCGCGCTCTTTGCCGACCGCGCCCGCGCCGCCAACCATCGCTTCGTCTTGCGCGACGAAAACGTGAACACGGTTGCGCAAATCTGTCGCAGCCTCGACGGCATTCCGCTTGCGATCGAACTGGCCGCCCCCTGGTCGGAGTCGTTGACGCTCGATGCCATCGTCGAAAATCTCGGCGGCCGGCTGCAACTGCTCGGTCGCGGGCACCGCAGCGCGTTGTCGCGCGACCAGACGATGCGGGCGACTATCGACTGGAGTTACGAACTGCTCAGCGTACCGGAACAACGGCTTCTCGAGCGTCTCGCGGTCTTCGCCGGCGGCTGCACGCTGGAGCTCGCCGAAACCGTCTGCTCGAACGCCGGGGTCGAAGAAGCCGGCGTGCTGGGGCTGCTCGCGTCGTTGGCCGACAAATCACTGGTGACCGTGGAGCGGCCGGCGGACGGAGAGACGCGCTACGTACTCTTAGAAACGACGCGGCAGTTCGCGCGCGAACGTCTCCGCGAACGCGGCGAGGAACAACGCATTGCGCGAGCGGCATGCCGAGGCATGTTTGGGCGTGGCCGTGCAGCTCGAACGCCTGCGCGTTGAAGTCAACAAACCGAATAATCGAGACGGACTTCCGGAATTTCGCGCATTACGCGATCGCGAGCGCGCGAATCTTCGCACGGCGATTGCGTGGTCGCTTGGCGACGGGCGAAACGCCGAGTTGGGTCAGCGGCTCGTTTGCAGCGTATGGGGAATGCAGGGCGTCTGGGAAACGCAGTTCACCGAACCGTTGCGTTGGACTCGACGTGCGCTCGAGTTGGCCGGGCCCGGCACGCCCCTAACGATCGCTGCACGGCTCGAGCGCATTTTGTGCCTGTACTTGGAGCAGCAACACCAGTTCGACGAAGCGCTGGCTGCCGTGGAGCATTGGGCGGAGACGCTCGGCAAAATCGGCGAAACGACCGGAATGGGAAACGCGCTGACGATGGCGTACCTGCGACGCGGACGCCTCCCCGAAGCACGCTCCGTGGCAGAACGGCTCGTCGCGCTCCTGCGGGAACGCGAGGATCCTCGAGCGCTCGGTGAAGCGTTGCTGGGGCTTGCCGGTGCACTTTCGGCGCAAGAAATCTACCCCGAAGCCCATGCCGCGCTCCTCGAAGCGCGCAGCCTGTTGCAGATCGCCGGCGACGGCTATCTTTTAGGAATATGCGATTCCGAGCTCGCGACGTCGTTTTTCGGTCTCGACGACGTGCATGCAGCGCTTCCGTGCGCCGAGTCTGCAACCGCAACGCTGCGAGCGTGGCAGCACGCTTTTTTGCCGGAGGCCCTGTCCAACGAAGCGACGTTTTTAATTGCCCTCGATCGCTTCGACGATGCCTACGAGCGTGCGATGGAATCCCTGGACGTCGCGCTGCGCAACTTTCCCCACGCGCCCGTGCGCGCGCTCTACGGCATTCAGCGCCTCGCCACCATCGCCGCACTGCGTCCGCACGCAAACGATGACGACGCGCGCGAAGCGTGGACGGCATCGGCAACCCTCTTGGGGTACGCGGACGCGCTCCTGACTGCCCGAGCCGCGTTTCGATTCCCGACCGACCAGGTCGACATCGATCGCGCCGGCAAGGCGTTGCGATCGCACCTCGGCCACGAGGCGGTGGACGAACTCTTTCGCGAGGGTGCCTCGCTAAGCGACGAGCGAGCGATCGCATTAGCACGCTCGACGTTTTGACCGCCGGGGTAGCGAACGAGCCCTCGGCGAAATGCCAAGCTACCGTGGAACGCGCGGGTCAAGGGCCGGCTCTTCCGGCATTTGGGGCGCTCCTGCGCCGTCACCGTCTCGCGGCGGGGCTTTCTCTCGAGGAGCTCGCCGCGCGCGCGCACGTGAGTGCCAACGGCATCGGCGCGCTCGAACGCGGCCATCGGCGCACTCCGCAAAAGGAAACGCTCGCCCTGCTCGTCGCCGCGCTCGCGCTGGAAGGCGACGCGCGCAAAACATTTGAGGAGGCGGCGCGCTCGCCGGCCACGCGGCGCCCCGAGCCGCAGTCGCTTGACGAAGACCCATGCCCGATCGTCTCGACGCCCGACCTTCCGCTCGCGCTGACGACCTTCGTCGGCCGCGAGTCGGAACTGCGCGAAATCGCCGATCTCCTGCGCGCCGGTCGCCTGGTGACGATCACCGGAGCCGGCGGCGTGGGCAAAACGCAAACGGCGCTGCACGTCTGCGCCGCGCTGCCGCGCGCCCAACCGGTGTGTTTCGTGAGCCTCGCACCGCTGCGTGAAGCAGCGTTCGTCACCGAAACGATCGCGTCGGCGCTGGGCGTGCGCGAGGCCCAGCAGAGCCCGCTCCTCGGTGCGCTGCTGAACTACCTCAAGCATAAGACGGTGGTTCTGCTGCTCGACAACTGCGAGCACGTCCTCGAAGAATCGGCGAAAGTGGTCGCCGCCGTGTTGCGCCACTGTGGCGACGTACGAGTTCTTTGCACGAGTCGCGAGCCGCTGCGAGTCGCCGGCGAACACATCTATCGCTTAGCATCGCTGCGCGTCCCCTCGGCCGATCGAGCGCGAGCGATCACGCCCTCCGATGCCCTCGACTACGGCGCGGTCGCACTCTTTACCGATCGCGCCCGCGCGGCCGACCACGCATTTGCGCTGACCGACGAAAGCGTGCCGGTCATTGCGGGAATATGCCGTCGGCTCGACGGCATTCCGCTCGCGCTGGAGCTGGCCGCCGCGCGTTCCAATCTCTTTTCGCCGCACGATCTCGCGGTGCAGCTCGACGACCGGTTCCACATCCTCACCAAAGGCGAACGCAGCGCCCTGCCGCGTCAACAGACGATGCGCGCGACCATTGCATGGAGTTACGATCTGTTGACCGCGCCGGAACGGCAGTTTTTCGAACGCCTCTCGGTATTTGCGGGAGGCTGCACGATCGATGCGGTGATGCCGGTGTGTGGGGGCGACGACGCCCGCAGCGACGGCGTGTTCGACGTGCTGCCCTCGCTCGTCGACAAGTCGCTGCTCCTGGTCGATCTCAACGGCGCGCAGCCGCGCTACGAGCTGCTGGATTCGTTCCGGTCGTACGCGCGTGAGAAATTGATCGACCGGGGCGAAGATCGGCTCGTCGCACACCGACACGCCGTCTTTTTTCTCGACGTCGCCGAGCGCCTGAACGCCGCCTATGACTCGCAGGCCGACGACGCGTGGAACGAATCGGCAAAATCGGAGTTGGACAACTGGCGAGCAGCATTGCATTGGTTGGTGGTAGAGCGCGGCGACGTCGCGCTCGGGCAGCGCCTCACCGGCGCGCTGGCGCTGGTGTGGGCGCTGGTCGCGCCGTTCGACGGTCAGCGCTGGATCGCGCTGGAGCGCGATGCAGGCACCGGAAAAATCGACCCGAGCGTCGAGGCAGACATCGATTTCGCGCAAGCGGCCATGGCCGGTAACCTCGGCGAGGTCGAGCTGCAACTGTCCAGCGCCGTTAAGGCGGTGGCGACGTACCGAGCGTTAGCTGACGATTACAAAACGGCGCTGGCTCTGAGTCAGGCCGGCCGCGCTCTGGCATGGCTCGGCAAGCTTGCCGAGTCGGAGAAAATGCTGACCGAAGCGATCGAGTTGGCGCGCAGAATCGGCCTGCGCAAGCACCTCGGCCACATGCTCCGAGGACTGAGTTTTGCGAGCAACGTCGGCGGCGACTTTGCGGCAGCGCGCGAGTACGTTGCAGAGGCGATTGCGATCTACGATCAAGTCGGTTCGCGACGCGGCGCAGCCATGGCGTTTTTTAGCGATCTTGCGGAGGTCGAGTTGAACGCCGGGAATGCCGACGCCGCGTTAGGTTACACGCTGGAAGCCGTTCCCACGCTTCGAGCCTTCAACGCCGTCTCGCAGGTTGCTTCGGCGCTCGGCACGGCAGCGGCGTGCTGCATTCGCCTAAAGCGATACCGCGAAGCGTTGGAGTATGCGCGCGAAGCCCTATCGCTGGCGGTCGAATGCGGCGCCACCGGGCAGCTCGCCCGCGCGCTGCAGCGAATCGTCGCAGTAGCGGTGTTTTCTGCCGCCGATACGTCACCACCGTCTCAGCCGTTCGCGCGCACGGCTCGAATTCTCGGATTCCTCGAAGCACGCTTGGCGGCGCTGGGATCCCCGCGCTACCTGTACGACGCCGAAGAGTATGCGCGCGTAACGGAGCTTTTATCGAAGCGCATCGGCGCTGCAGATTTCGAACGACTCATCCACGAGGGTTCCTCCATGAGCGAGCACGAGGCCATCGACGAGGCACTTAGCCTCGATTACGCGGGCAGTTGAAGCGCTCGCTTCGCACGTCGCTAACGTAAGGAGTTACAAATGCCGAAACTCGAACGTGTTGCAGTTGGATTCGGATGTTTGACCGCAATCGTAATATTCTTCAACGTAAACGCACGGGGCTTGGGAGCCGGTGCCGGAGCGCAGCACCGGGCCGTTCAAACGGTCGCGCAGGTCACCGCAGCACCTACGCCGGGGTTTATTCCTTGGTACGCGTCGTCGCAAGTGCCATGGCCTTCTCCGCTTCCGTCGGCGGATGCCGCTATCGGCGGTGCCTTCGGTGCGGCGCTCCTCTACAACGACATAGTGACGGCGCACAACGTGCCGGGCCTGGGAATGCTGGCCACCAACTCGTGCCAGTTCATTTGCTTCGGAGCGCCGGGCGTTGCATCTCACCACGTCTTTGCATATGGCAGCGACGTCGACCCAACGGCGTATACCACCCAAGGCGCCCCCGACGATTGCACGCCGCTCGGCGCCGTGCTAGACGTCGGCTGTCCGGGTGACGTGGACAGTTCGGTTTTTTCCGTAACGTTCCACGGCAATCTGCCCCCCAACGGCGGGTATTTCGTCGCCGTCGACGGTAAGGCGAACCTCGGCGTTTTCAGAAACATCATCGCCGGTTCGTCGGTCATCGCGGGCGCCGGAATCGGCACCCCCGAGCCTTCGCCGACACCCGGATCGCTGGTATCGCACACCGGCACCGGGCAGGGAGAGCTTCTGCTCGGAAGCTCCGCCGATTTCGTCACGTGCGACTACGGCGTATCGGCCGCCGGCACGCTCAGATGCAACAAACCCTTCGTCGCCGCCGGTTTCACCAGCTCGTCGGGCGGAATGCTTCCGAACGGCGCGTCGGGCGGATATGCGCCCGAGGCGTTCGCGGGCGGCGCCGCGACCTCGCATCCGAGACTCGTTAGCGGAAGCTGCGCAAGCGGTTATTCGAAGTCGGTGCTCTGCACGTTTTCCAACCGTGTTTCGTTTACCGGCACGACGTACAACTGCACCGTCTCGGCGACTGGAGCGACGCCGATCGCCGTCAGTTACGAGAAAACCACAGCCGGATCGATTACCGTGCACGCAACGGCTTCCGGCACTTTCTCCTACATCTGTTTGGGGGCGTAGATGCGGCTCTGTGAAGCCTAACGGCGATCTCGCGGAATGACGTAGCGCGTCGCGGTATGCGTCTGGGTGTAGGCGCTGATCTTGTTGTCGACGAGGCCGGCGGCGAGTCCCGCGGCGCGCACTTGCGAATCGCTGGGCGACGCGCCGCGGCCTTTGGGATGGAAAATCCAGAGGCCGCCGTTGGGAACGAGGTGCTTCGCCGCCGCAGCGATGCGCGCGAGATCGCGCAGTGCACCGACGCGAAGGAAGATGAGGTCGTACGCTCCGACGAGCCGGGTGCTCGGCGATTTCGCCAGCAGTGAATTGAGCGCGGCGGTAAATTCGTCGTCGTGCTTGCCGAGCAGCGCGACCCGCGAGCCTTCGGCGACGCCGAGCTTGTCGAACAGCGAGCGGTGTGAGTAGTCGCGCTCTCCGGCGGCGCTCGTCCTTCGACTGCGCATCGCTATCGCGATGCTTCGCTCAGGATGACACTCCTCAAGGATGTTCCGCTCAGTGTGACGACTTCGGAGCTAATAGGGGCCGCCTTTGACGATGCTCGCGCGGAGGTTTTGTGTCTCCAACGTCGGCTCGACGTTAAGCCAGCGGCGCAGGTAACGCTCCAAATCGTCGTATTCGGCGAGAGCCTGGGCGCGGCGCCCGGTTCGGGCGAAGGAAATCATCGTGAGCTGGGTCGCTCGTTCGTTGGCGCGATCGACGGCGACGAGTTCTAACGCGAAATTCGTCGCGTGGGCGTAGTCGCATACCTCGAGCGCATTGTTGGCCAGAGACTCTAACATCGTCGCGTACATATGCTCGAAACGCACGCGTAACGGAACGACCCAGTCGGAGTTATCGCCGCTTAAGAAAGCGCCGGCATAAATCTTCACGCCGTGCGAATACGCGTCCGGAGTGCCTCGGTCGAAGCATTCTTCGAGAACGTCAATGTCGCGCAAGATCCGCAATTCCGGATTCCAGCCGTACGTCGAGTCGAGATAGACGATCGGGTTGACGCCCGGAACGATCGACCGCAAAGCCGTGCGAGCGCCGCTTGCCGCGATATGTAACCGATGCGCGCTTTCGCCGGCATCCAGGTCCGGCCATAGCGCGTCGGCGAGCGATTGGCACGCGACCGACGCATTCACGTGGTTCGCTAAATAGCGCAGAAAATGACCACCAGCGGCTCGTGAAGGCGCTCTTTGCCACGCTTCGTTCGGAACGCGAAACGCGAAGAGCCCGAGGCAACGAAACTCGATCGTCGGCCGGTCGGCGCTCAAATCGAGGCTCGCGGACGCCATCACCCGCTCCTAGCTCTAGCTGCTAAGAAGACTAGGTGCCGAGCGTAGCATCCGTGCGCTGGACCGTCAAGGCAATCGGAGTCATCCACAGAGTGGATTCAGAGCGAACTGAGAGCCGCTTTCGCAAGAAATCCGGAGCGCGCGGCGATTCGACCGAGCGCGAATCGCGAACGCGCGATGCCACACTGAGCCGATGCGGTACCGAACGGCTCGGTGAGCGAGCGATTCTCGCTGAGTCTCGACATCGAGGATGACGGTAAGGGTGGCCTTACGGTTTCCATACGGCCGCTCGACGAGGCGATTACGTTGAGCGTCCAGCGCACGACGCTGCTCATGACCGCGTGGCGCGAGGCGGACTCGCTCGTCCGCGCGCGGGTGGAGCACGCAGGCAGCGGATCGACGGGCTACGTCCAGAGCAACGATTCGCTGTTCGCGATCGGGCGCAAGATCGGGCTCGCCGCACACCATCGCTAACGGAGGAACCCCAGGATGTCAGCATCCCTGACCTACCCCGGCGTCTATATCGAAGAACTTCCCAGCGGCGTTCACAGCATCACGGGGGTCGCGACGTCCATCGGCGCGTTTGTGGGTTGGGCGCCCCAAGGCTCTATTACGGCAGCCACGATGGTTGAGAGCTTCGCCGAGTATTCGATGCTCTTCGGCGGGCTCGACTCGCGGAGCGTCCTCGGTTATGCGGTCAATCATTTCTTCATCAACGGCGGCCGGCAGTGCTACGTGATTCGCCTCGTCGACGCGACCGACGCCACGACGGCAACAGGTTCCGCCGACACGCTCACGCTCTTCGCGAACAATCCCGGGAACTGGGGAAACAACCTGCGTATCACGCTCACGCCCAACGGCACCAGGTTCAGCATCCTCGTCGAGATGTTGCTGCCGAGCGGCAGACTTTCAGACGCTCGAGAGTTTCGTCAATCTGTCGACGACGAGCACCGACCCGCAGTACTGCGTCACCGTCATCGACAACGACTCAAACTACATTAGCTTCATCGACCAGGCGGGGACACTGCACGCTCCGTCCGCTTCCCCCACCATCACCGTCACCAGGGCCGCCCTCACCACCGGTTTCGACGGCACCGTGCTCGTGCCGAACGACGGCAACTTCGAAACCGCTCTGCTGCCGCCTAGTAACGTTGGCGGCGTCGATCTGCTCAACAGCGTCGACATCTTCAACTTGCTCTGCGTGCCGGGCGAGAACACCGCCAGCGCCGTCACGGGGCTTCAAACCTATTGCTTCAACAGTCGAGCGTTCCTCATCGTCGACGCCCCCCAGGTCGCTACTCACGCGAATCTTCAATCCTTCGACGCGCCGGCGGGAATGCCGTTCCCGACTACCGTCATCGGCGCGCGACGCTGCGAGCTCCGCGTACTACTTCCCGTGGGTGCTTGCGCCCGATCCGCTGTTCGGGAATCGGCCGGCGCTGTTTCCGCCGTGCGGCTTCGTCGCCGGCATCTACGCAGCGACCGATGCGAGCCGCGGCGTGTGGAAGGCGCCGGCGGGAATCGACGCCAGCCTCAGCGGCGAGCAAGGCCTGCAATATAGCCTGACCGATGCGCAGAACGGCGATCTCAATCCGGCGCCATCAATTGCCTGCGTCATTTCAAGGCTCTACGGCGACGTGGTCTGGGGCGCGCGCACGCTGGCCGGCAACGATCAGACCGGATCGCAGTGGAAATACGTTCCGATACGGCGGCTCGCGCTCTACATCGAAGTCCAGCCTTTACGACGGCACGCAGTGGGTCGTCTTCGAGCCGAACGACGAGCCGTCTCTGGGGTCAGATCCGGATGAACGTCGGCGCCTTCATGCAGGGTCTGTTCCTGCAAGGCGCGTTTCCCGGCACGACGCCGCAGCAGGCCTACTTCGTGAAATGCGATGCGGAGAACAATCCGCCGGCCAGCGTCGACGCTCGGCGTCGTCAACATCCTTAGTCGGATTCGCGCCGTAATATCCGGCCGAGTTCGTCGTGATTCAGATTCAACAGATCGGCGGCCAAGGCTCGTAAGTAAGGAATCCGAACATGCCCATGTTCCCAGCGAATCCCAAACGCCTCGACCCCTACAAGAACTTCAAGTTCCGGCTAAAGTGGGACGGCAAATACGTCGCGGCGGTCAGCAAGATGAGCACGTTGAAGCGCACGACGGAGGTCGTCGAGCATCGCGACGGCGGCGATCCATCGACGTCGCACAAGTCGCCGGGCCGCACGAAGTACGACGCGATCACGCTGGAGCGCGGCCTGACCCAGGACTTGACTTTCCACGATTGGGCCGGCCTGGTCTGGAACTTACGGCTCGGCGTTGGGCTCGGAAGTGTCGCTCGCCAACTTCCGCAAAGACATCTATCTCGAGTTCTACAACGAGGCCGGGCAACTGGTGATCGCGTACAAGATCTACCGCTGCTGGGTTTCCGAGTATCAGGCGATGCCGCGATCTCGACGCCAACGCCAACGCCGTCGCGATCGAGCACATCAAGCTCGAGAACGAGGGCTGGGAGCGCGACACGAGCGTCACCGAGCCGGTCGAGCCAACGCTCAGTTCGGTCGCGACGTAGCCGATGCGCCCGCTCGGCGCGTCCGACGTCATCGCGTTGTGGGAAGTGCGGCGCGCGCGCGAACCGCTCGACGTCGCCCTGCAAGCGATTGACGCGGCGTTTCCCGAGCCGAACGGCGAGAGCGCGGCGGACTGGCCGATCGGGCGCCGAAACCGCGCGTTGCTCGAACTTCGGCGAGCCGGCTTCGGCCCGGTTCTGCGCGGTTGGGTATATTGCCGCGGCTGCTCGGAGCCTCTCGAGTTCGGTCTCGATTCGCGCGACGTGCTGAGCGCTGCGTCGTCGCCGCAACGCGACGTGTGGGTCGGGCGGCGCACCTTCCGCTTGCCGACGAGCCGCGATCTCGTGGAGATTCGCGGCGACGATCCGGACGCGGCGGCGCTGCGGCTCGCGCAGCGCTGCTTCGCCGGCGATTCATCCGCGCATCTCGACTCGGACGACCTCGACGACATCGGACGGCAGATGGCGCTCGCCGATCCGCTGGCGGAGATCGCGCTCCACTTCGACTGCCCGGCGTGCGGTGAATCGTTCGACGAGAGCCTCGACCTGCCGGCATTCGTTTGCGCGGAGATCGAAGGCCTCGCCAAGCGGCTCCTGCGCGACGTTCACGTGCTGGCGCGCGCGTACACGTGGAGCGAATCAGAGATTCTTTCGCTCAGTCCGGCACGCCGCGAATTCTACTTGTCGCTGGTGAGCGCGTGACGGGATTTCTCAATCGCGTCGCGGCAGCTGCGGCGGCCCCGCCGCGGATGCATCCGCTGTTGGGTTCGTTTTTCGAAGCAGGCAATGCCGGCCGCGAAGACGTGCCGGGAGAGTCCCGCGAGACTAACGTGGAATCGAGCCCGGCGCGCCGCGAACGGCGGCCGGTTTTCGGTGAAGAGCAGCAGGCACTTCGTCAACCGCAGCCCTTCGCTCGCGCCGCCGATCCGCGCGATGCCGCGCCGCGCGCGCGGGTGGCGACGAAAGCGGAAATCGTCGAGACTGCCGCCGTTCGCGCCGGCTCGACCGGCGACGCGCGCGGTGCGCCGCCGGTTGCCGAGCCGCAGCGCGCGCGCGAGACCGCGCCGGAAGGCGTCGCTCCAAATTCCCGCTTCGGCACAGAGCGCCGATGCCGGCCGCCGCAACGCGTTATTGCCAGCGGACGAACGCAACGAACCCGTCGTGCACCCGATCGAGTTTGCGCCGCCGCTCGACATGCCCCGCGCATTTGCGCCGGTCGCGCGCGCGAACGAGCCGGCGCCGCTCGCGGCGCGCAGCGAGCGCGCCGATACGAGCGCTCGCTTCGCGGCTAACGAACGAGACGCCGAAAGCGTCCAGATTCACATCGGGCGCCTCGAAGTGATCGCCGTTTCCGAGCCGGCGCAACGTAAGCCGTCCAAAAGCGACGCGCCGAAATACATGAGTCTCGACGCGCATTTGGCGCGGCGAAGCGGGCGAGCCGGATGAGTAACGGGCTCGCTATTGCGGGCGTAACGTACGCGCTGCAATACTCGCTGGTCAACCTCTACAACAACGCCGGCCTTCCGTTCGGCACGGTGAACGTGACATGCCTCGCGCCCGATCAGGTGCAGAGCGGTTTGGGCAGCCTGACCGGACCGGAGAACCAGGTCAATCTCTTTCTGCATCAGGTGACGCACAACGCCGCCTGGCGCAACGTCGATCTGCCGTCGCTGGATGGGGACGGCCAGACGCGCTTGCAGAGTCCGCCGCTGGCGCTGAACTTGCACTACCTGTTGACGGTCTACGGCTCCGAATACTGGCAGGCGGAGGCGCTCTTGGGCTACGCGCTGATGATGCTGCACGAGAACCCGGTGCTCGTTCGAGCCGACATCGCCAACGCGCTGACCGCATTGACGAAGAGCCCGGAGCCGTATCCGAGCAACCCGCTGACCAACGTGCTCGGCGGGTGCGGACTTGCCGATCAAGTCGAGATGCTCAAGGTCACGCCCGAAACGCTGGGACGAGAAGAGATGGCGTGGCTGTGGACGGCGCTGAAGGCCGACTACCGTCCGACATTTCCGTTTCAGGTCACCGTCGTGTTGATGCAGCCGCAGTTGCCGACTAGCGTGGCGTTCCCCGCGCTGATTCCTAACGTTACCGTAACGCCGATTCAACCGGCGGCGGTGCTCGATATCCAGCCGCCGCGTCCGCAGATCGTGGCGCAGTCTACCGACATTGTGACCGTCATAGGCGAGTTCCTCAACGGCGCGACGCAAGTCGTGCTCTCTAATTCACGTTACGAAATCGTCGACACGATCTTGCTGACAGGCGTGACGCCCACCTCGTTCACGTTCGTTCCGAACGCCGGCTTCGCCAATCCCGCCGGCATGTATTCGCTCACCGTGCAGTTCCTCGATTCGTCCTCGACGCCTACGCAATCGGTCGGTCCGATGGCTTTCCCGCTCGCACCGACGCTGCTGGATCAGGTTGCAACGGTTGTGTCGAACGCCGAGGGACGGTTGGTCACCGTCACGATGAGCCCCGACGTGCGGGAAGGCCAAGACGTTTCGCTCTCACTCGCGAGTTTCAGCGCGCCCGCGCAGCCGTTCACCGGTAACGTCGGATCGCTCAGTTTTCAGTTCCCGGCCACGCTCCCGAGCGGGCCGGTGCTGGGACGTTTGCAGGTCGACGGCGTGCAGAATCAGGTCCAGTTCGACCTGACGAAAACTCCGCCGTTCACGGGGCCGATGATTACGATATGAGTACCTTGCGTTCGCAGCGTTGGCTCGATGCAAATCAGCGATTTCTCGTGCGCGAGTTCGAGGCGCTGCGCGCGCGGCTGGGTGAAGAACGGCCCGCGCGCAGCCGCAGTTCCGCCAAGCCGATCGTCCCGGCCGCTGCCATCGACGTGCTGACGCGCGTGTTCGGCTTGAGCCGATTCGAACGGCAAGTCGTATTGCTGTGCGCTGGAATCGAGATGGATTCGGCCCTGGCGGCGCGCTGTAGCGAGCTGAGCGGCCGCCCCGCGCGCAGTGCGATCAGTTTCGGTTTCGCGATGGCCGTTCTCGCCGGCGCTCACTGGAGCGCGACGACGCCGTCGAGTCCGTTACGGCGCTTTCGGCTCGTCGACATGGAGCCGGGGCACGGCGTGACATCGGCGCCGCTGCGGATCGAAGAGCGCATCCTGCACTACTTGGCCGGCGTCAACGATATCGACGAGCGCCTCGCATCGGTATTGCGCGAGCGAACCGCTCGCGAAACGACGCACGACGATCCCCACTGGCAGCTGTCCGGCGATTCGGTGCTCCATTTGTGGGGCGACGATCCCCACGGTCACGAGACTATCGCAGCCGCGATCGCGCAACGTGCCGGCTACCGCTCATACGTGCTTCGCATCGAAGATACGCCGGCCGCCGGTGAGGAGATGGACCGTTTCGTGCAGCTCTGGACACGCGACGCGCTGCTTACGCCGGCGTTGCTCGTGCTGCAATGGGCCGACGACGCGCCGACGCCTGCCGCACGCCGGCTCGCAGAGCATTTGCCCGGCCCCCTGATCGTCGCGAGCAGAGATCCGCTGTGGCTGCATCGCGCCTTCACGCAAATCGAAGCCGATAAAGCCGGTCCGGCCGGACAAAAGCAAATGTGGCGCGCGGCGCTGGGCGCGGAGGCTGCGACGATGCCGGCGGTCGTCGACGATCTTGCGCAGCAGTTTCGCTTTAGCGGCGAAACGATTGCGTCGATCGCTGCTTCCTCACCGCTAGCAAACGGTGCGCCGTCTGCCGCGGAGACCTCGCGGCTGTGGAATGCATGTCGCCGCGTATCGCGACCGCGCCTCTCGAGTTTGGCGGAGCGCATCGTGCCGTGCGCGACGTGGGATGACCTCGTGCTCCCCGAGATGCAGAAGCGGATGTTGCGAGACTTCGGCGATCAGTCGCGTCATCGCATGAGAGTGTACGAAGAGTGGGGCTTCGCTGCGAAGGGGCGCCGCGGTCTCGGATTGAGCGCGCTCTTTTGCGGAACGAGCGGAACGGGGAAGACGCTCGCCGCCGAGGTTCTGGCGCGCGAACTCAATCTCGACCTGTACAAGATCGACCTGTCGTCGGTCGTCAGTAAATACATCGGCGAGACGGAAAAGAACCTCCGCCAAGTATTCGACGCCGCCGAGAGCGGCGGAGTATTGCTGCTCTTCGACGAGGCCGATGCGCTGTTCGGAAAGCGCTCGGCGGTCAAAGACTCGCACGATCGATACGCCAACATCGAAGTGAGTTATCTCTTGCAGCGCATGGAGAGCTTCCAAGGCATCTCCGTTCTCACGACCAACAAAAAGAGCGCCGTCGATCAAGGTTTTCAGCGGCGGCTGCGTCTCATCGTCGACTTCCCGTTCCCGGACGTGGCGCAGCGCGAGGCGATCTGGGCGCGCGTGTTTCCGGCGCAGACGCCGACGCGCGATTTGCAGCTCGGGCGCCTCGCCGCGCTCAACGTGGCCGGCGGCAACATTCGCAACATCGCGGTCAACGCCGCGTTCCTCGCCGCCTCGTCGGATCGAGCGGTGAGCATGAGCGACGTCCTGCAGGCCGCGCGCCTCGAATCGGTCAAGACCGAACGACCAATTTCGGAGCGAGAGATTCGCGGGTGGGCGTCGTGAGGCGCGTCGACGTGCGCATCGACCGGTTCGTGCTGCGCGGCTTCGATCCAGCCGACGGAAAGGCGTTTGCGAGCGCTCTTACCGCCGAACTGTCGCGCGCGCTCGCCGATCCGACGCTGCGCATCGCTGCACGCCGCACGCCGGTTCTGCGGCTGCGGATGGGCGACGCCGGCGGGCGAAAAAGCGCAGGGTCGCGCGGTGTCGCCGCGCGAGTTGCGACGGCGTTCAGGCGCACGGTCGGATCGTGAGCGGCGCAGTTCTCACCACCGACGTCGAGGCGCTGTCGCCAAGAAACGTTGGCAGACGCGACAATCTCCGCGTTGGCCGCGTAGGACGCGAGTACGAACGAGAAGCGGATCGGATGGCGGATGCCGTTGCCGGCGATAATGCATTGCCCTCGTTTTCACTGTCGCGAGTCGCGATGACGTCCGTGCAACGCGAGTGCTCCTGCGGAGGCGCCTGCGAAGGCTGCCGGAGCGACATCCTGCAGCGCAGTCCCAAGACCGAGCATTCTCCTGCATATGCTCCTGCTGCGGCACGCGACGTTCTCCATTCATCGGGGATCGCTCTCGACGTGCAGACGCGGCGGTTTTTAGAATTCCGCGCTTCGACTACGACTTCGCAAGCGTGCGCGTCCACGACGATTCTTCTGCAGAGCGTGCGGCGCGGAGCGTCGGAGCGAATGCCTATACCGTCGGATCCGACATCGTGTTCGATCGCGGCAAGTTCGTCCCGAGATCGGAGAATGGTCGCAGGCTGCTGGCGCACGAGCTTGCCCACGTGGTACAGCAGTCTCGGCTGCCGGAGCGGACGATTCGAAGAGACGAGTCCGGCGATTCGGAGAGCGACGAGCAGCAAAGCAACACCGTCTTGGGTAAAGCCTTTGTGGCTGCCGATCATAAACGTTGGGAAGAAGCCGCGCGCCTTTCCAACGGCCTGAGCCCATTCGAACTGCAGACCTACGATCGCCACGCTCAAAGATCCGCAGCTCATTTACCAGCTTCACTTGGGTGCGCTAGGAGCGTTGGGCGTCGGTAAGGATTCCGCAGTCGCTTTAGCGACGGAAGCGAACCTATAGCGCGGTAAAGCGCAAGGAAGACGTGCGGTACGCGCGTGAGCTCGCAAAGCAGAACGGGCAACCGCCGCCGGATGAAGTTGCTCTCGGCGTGCCGCAAGCACCGCCGAAGCGACTGAGCGTCGAAGAACGCAAGCTTCAGTGCGAACGAGGCCAGCCGGCCGGTCTCAAAGTCTTTCCGCTCCGAATGCCGCGCGGAATGTGGCGCATCAGTACGGCTCCGATCTCCGCTCGGCGTGTGGGTAATGAGATCGTCGTAAGCCAGCCGCTCAACGCCGTCTACGGCGACCCCATGTTTAGAAAAGAAGTAAAAACCTTGCCGCTCTCGACGTTTACGGGCGGATCACCCTGAGCCCGACGAGGTCGTGCGCGTTCGCGTCTACGACGACAACAACCGTATGATTTGCGTTACCGCCGAACAAATGTTGAAGATCAGCGACGCGACCGACACGCAAGTGTTGATCAGCATTCTGGGAACCGTGCTCGACGCCGCGTCAATCATGGCGCCCGGTGCGGGTCAGGGCTTGTCCCGAGGCGCCTCGCTGACGTTGGGCGTCGGCAACATTGCCGCGACGGAGGCGCTCGACGTAGCGCGTCAAGAGTCGGCGGTCCACTACGGTCTTCAAGACCACGTCGACTGGGGATCGATTGCATTTGACACGTTGATACAGGCCGTCACGCTTGGCTTCGGCGGCAAGTTGACCGACGCAGCGGTGGAAAAGGTAGCCGGCGCGGCGGTAGGTGCGTATTCGCGACCCGCGTTGCGGCTCGCTGTCGAAGCCGCCGTGCAGGGCTCGATAGCCGGTTTTCAAAGTGCCGCCCGAGCGCTGTTCGATCGGTTACGCGGTGAGAAGAAGAACATAACGGTCGAAGGCTTCATCGAAGAGTTAGCCGGCGAATTGCAAGAGGCGCCCTGTTTCACGCGATCACGTCGCAGTTCGGAGAGCCGAGCTCCCATCCGGGCGCTCACGGCGAGGGCGAACACTTGGAAACGCACGGGACACCGGCCGCACACGACACGCAACAAAAACCAACCGTCGAGCATACGATTGAAACACCGACAAAGCCGGCCGGCGATCACGCGGGAGAAACGCACGCCAAGCCGGCCGCGGATGATACGGCCGAAAAGAAGGCCCAGCACACTGGGGACGCGCACGCCGAGCCGCAAGCCAAGGCTCACGAAATTGTGGGTGAGGCGACGGCGGAAATAGCCGGAGATGCCGTTGAGAAAGACGGCAAATTCGAGTTGCACATAAGCGAAAAGCGCGCGCAGCAGATAAAGCGCGGTGAGAAGGATTTCGTCGCAGACCGCGCTCTCACGTTCGATATCGACGAGGTTCTACCGGTTGGGCAGGAGGGCATCAAACCGCAGCGCGCCGTAGACCGAGCACGCAGCGCGTATAATCGACAACTCTTAGATCCCAACACCAATCAACTCAACCAAGGTCTCGGCATCCATCCGCGAGAGCTGCGCGGCACCCGCCGGCCAGCTTCCAGCGGTGTCCGTCGCGACCGATCCCCACGCATTGATTACGAGACGCTTCAGTGAAGTTCATGAGTTGAAGCGCTTGTTCGATCGCGCTGTGGGCTCCGTCAAGAATCAGGGCAAGATGAAGCCGACCAAGCTCAAGGAGGCGATCAACCGAGAAACGCGCCGGTTAATCACGGAGGACAAAGGACCGGACGCCGTTGCCGTTCGTAAGGCATTCAGCGACATCGGCTTCGAATGGCAGCCCAAACGCGGGTTTACGATGATGAAGGGTCCGCCATGAGTTCGCCGCTTTCACCGAGGCTCGTAAGAGGCGGTATCGTGACGCTCGACGCGGACACGTCCGTGCTGCAGAGCGTGATCGCGCTGCAGTACAATCCCGATTCGTTGTCGCGCACGCTGCAGATTCAATCTACGCCCGGCGGCCACGACGGCGTGCGTCGTCGACGCGCTGCGGCTGCGCGGCCCGGCGATCGAAACGATCAAGGTCGAGGCCGAACTCGACGCGACCGATCAGCTGGAGTTTCCGGAGCAGAATCCGGTGACTGTGCAGTACGGGCTGCATCCGCAACTCGCGCAGCTCGAAATGCTCGTGAACCCGACCGTCGAGACGCTGCTCGCGGACGACGCGATGGCCAGCAACGGCACGCTCGAAATCATTCCGCTGGAGCAGGCGCTGACGCTGTTCGTGTGGAGCAGCAGCCGCGTCGTGCCGGTGCGGCTGACGGAGTTCTCCGTTACGGAAGAAGCGTTCGATCCGAATCTCAATCCGATTCGCGCGAAGGTCAGCCTCGGCATGCGCGTGTTGAGCGTCGACGACCTCGGATTCGAGCATCCCGGCGGCCGCATCTTCATGTCGTATCTCGACCAAAAAAGAGTCGCTCGCCGCGCAGGCGACCTCGAACGCGCTCACCGTCCTGGGATTGGGGAGTTTGCCGTGACGTATCCGCTGATGGCGATGGCGCAGCTCGGCGTGCTGCCGTTGGTCACGTTCCCTACCGACAGCCGGTACTGCGGTTTCGGCGTGCTGCAATACACTGCGCCGAACGGCGAGGCGATCGCCTACCTCGCGCGCAGGATCGTACCGCAGCCCGGCGCCGCCAACTACGCGACGATCAACACGTATGTCGTGAAACAAGGCGATCGTCTCGACTTGATCGCGGCCAAGTATCTCGGCGATCCGCTGATGTCGTGGCTGATCTGCGACGCAAACGGAGCGATGCGAACCGCACGACCTCGTCGACACGCCCGGCCGGACGCTCGCCATCACCGCGCCGCAAGGCATCCCGGGAGGCAGCGGTGCTCGGGAGCGTTCAGCTTTCGCTGATGATCGGTCCGGTCATTCCGCTGACGCCGCCGCGCGCCGTGATGGACGCGCTCGTCGTCGGTCGAGGTCACCGTCGACGACGTCGGCCCGAGCGGATTCCAAATCGTCTTCAGCATCGACAAGGAGTCGCCGCTTCAGATCCTGTTTCTGCTCACCGGCGGTCTCCCGCTGCTGTTCATGCGCGTGATCCTCATCGCGACGGTCAACGGGGTGGCCAACGTCCTCATCGACGGCGTCATCACGAACAACGAGGTCGCGCCCGGCGACAAGGGCTCGAACTCGACGCTCACGATCACTGGGCGCGACCTCACGGCGCTCATGGATCAATCGAAGTGGAGCGGCTTCCCGTTCCCGGCGTGTCCGCGCGAAGCGCGCGTCGCGCTGCTGCTTGCGAAGTATGCTTTCTTCGGCGTCATTCCGCTCATCATCCCGAGCGTCTTGATCGACGTGCCGCTGCCGATCGAATCGATTCCCGGCCAGCAGGGAACCGACTTGCAATACATGCGCTCGATGGCCGAAGAAGTCGGTTACGTCTTCTACGTCGAGCCGGGGCCGGCGGTCGGATCGACGTTCGCGTACTGGGGCCCGCAGATCAAGGTTGGCCCGGTGCAGCCCGCGCTGAGTTCGGACATGGACGCATACACCAACGTCGAGAGCCTGCGCTTCAGCTTCGATCAGGAGAAGAACAAGATTCCGCTGGTCTATCTCTACATTCAAGAAACGGGAATCAGTATCCCGATCCCCATGCCGCCGATCACGCCACTCAATCCGCTGCTCGGCGCGATTCCGCCGCTGCCGACGAATTTGCTGCCGCCCGATCTCTCGCCGTTCCGCGACGATCTCGCGAAGCTGCCGATAGCGCAGGCGATCATGCTCGGACTCGCGGCCGCCGCGCAAAACGCGGAGGTCGTATCGTGCGAGGGCAGCCTCGACGTCGAGCGTTACGGCAACGTGCTGAGCGCGCGCAAGCTCGTCGGCGTCCGCGGCTCGGGGCCCGCGTTCGACGGACTCTATTACGTGAAGCGCGTGACGCACAAAATCAAACGCGGCGAGTACAAGCAGAACTTTACGCTGACGCGCAACGGGCTCGTCTCGACCGTCAACACGGTGAACCTATGAGCGTTACGGCGGAACCGCAGGGCGCGAGCACGGGCACGACCGGCACGCGCCACTACGGAAAGTATCGCGGCCTCGTGCTCGACAACATCGATCCGCTGCAGATCGGGCGCGTTCTCGCGCAAGTTCCCGACGTATTCGGCGAACTGCCCGGAAGTTGGGCGATGCCGTGCGTTCCGGCCGCCGGAATTCAAGCTGGATGCTTCATCGTGCCGCCCATCGGATCGCAAGTCTGGATCGAGTTCGAGCAAGGCAATCCCGACTATCCGATCTGGAGCGGCGGGTTTTGGGGCCTCGTCGCCGACGTGCCCATCTTTGCCACCGCGCCGCCGGCCATTCCGCCGGGCCAGAACATCGTGCTGCAGACAACCGGGCAGAACTCGCTCATTCTCAGCGACAGCGTGCCGACGCCCGCGACGGGCGGCATCGTGCTCAAGGGCGCCAGCGGCGCGATGATCGTGGTGAACGAGACCGGCATCTACATCAGCAACGGACAAGGCGCGACGATCACGCTCATCGGCCCGACCGTCGCGATCAACATGACCGCGCTGCAGAGTCGTGGGGCCCGTAGTCATGCCGGCACCGATTCTGCACGTCGGCGCGGTCGTCACGTGCGCGCACGGCGGCCAGGCGATTCCCACCGTGCCGAGCACGGCCGTGTTCGTGTCCGGAACGCCCGTTGCGACCATCGCGGCGCCGTATGCGGTCGCCGGGTGCGCGTTCGTTCCGCCGGGCGGCAACGGCCCGTGCGTCACGGACAGTGGGTCGTCGGCGCGCTGCAAGTGTTGTCGCACGGTCAACCGATCGCGATCATGTCGGGCGTCGCCGTCTGCACGCCGACCGGCACGCCGCTGCTGCCCGTTTCGGCTCAAATGCTGGTGCTGGCGACGTGAACGTCAACTTTCCGTATCAGTTCGACGGTCGCGGGCGAACGCTCGATCCGCAGGCGGACTATATCCGGCAGCTTGTGGAGCAAGTGCTGTTTACCTCGCCCGGCGAGCGTGTCAATCTCCCCGATTTCGGCAGCGGACTCTTGGCGCTTCCGTTCGCGCCCAACGGACCCGAAATGGCGGCGGCCACGCAGTTCGCGGTTGCGGGCGCGCTGCAGAAGTGGCTGAGCGCGTTTATCAAAGTCGTGTCGGTCGTGGTTTCGGCCGATGAAGCGGTCCTCACGGTTTCCGTAACGTACGCGCCGCTCGGCCAGGACGTCACGCAAGTGCAGACCTTTGTCTACGGCGGCACGACATGATCTACGCGTGTTGCGACGAGAACCGCAAGGCGGCGATTCTCGGAAATCCCGACGTCAACGGCATCGATTATCTCGAGGTGCTGGATTCCGCGGCGCCGGCCGGCAGTCCGCGGCAGCAGACGTTGTTCGTGCATTGCCTGAAGCCGGTGTCCTCGATTCTCGCGCCCGGCAACGTGCTCATCCAAGGAGGCGAGAGCATCACGGACATCGTTGCCGTGTGGGTCGCGCCGGCTTCCGAGCCGCCGCCGGACGCAACGGCGGCGGAAGACGCCTACTTCGCGACGCTCACCGATCCCGCGAATACGCTCGTCGTCCGCACGAGCGTCGCCGGCGATTTCTCGCCGTACACGCTGCGGCTGGTCAACGACGCATCGCAGGCCTCGGCCGACACGTTCGAAGTCACCGAAGTGCTGACGAAATTCGATCCGCAGCTCGCCGAGGTTGCGTTTTCGTTCAAGGTCGAGTGCGGACCGGATTTCGATTGCGCGCCGGCCGTTCCGCAGTGTCTCCCCGATTTGCCCGCGCCGCCGCCGATCAACTACCTCGCGAAAGACTACGGCTCGTTCCGGACCGTGCTGCTCGATCGCCTGGGGCAACTGCTTCCAGGCTGGCAGGGTTCGAGTGAAGCCGACACCGGCGTCATGCTCGCGGAAGTCGTCGCCTACGCCGCCGACGCGCTGAGTTATCATCAGGACGCCGTCGCTACCGAAGCCTACGTAGCGACGGCGCGCAGCCGCATATCGCTGCGCAGGCACGCGCTGCTCGTGGACTATCACGTGCACGACGGATGCAACGCTCGCGCCTGGATGTGTCTCACCGTGACCGCAGACGTCTTCTTGGATCACACGATCACGCGGTTTTACACATTCGCTTCGGGCATGCCGTCGTCGCTCGCCCCCGGCGCGGGCAACGAAGAGAAGGCGCTCATCGCCGGCTGCGTCGTGTTCGAGCCGATGCAAGATGCGAATTTGCTACTCGCACACAACCAGCTGCAGTTCTACACGTGGGGCGATGCGAGTTGCTGTCTGCCCAAAGGCGCAACCGAAGCGACGCTGCTCGGCAGCTTTCCGTTCCTCCAGGTCGGCGACGTCCTGATCTTCGTCGAGGTCATGGGACCGCAAACCGGCGTTGCGGCCGACGCCGACATTCGACACCGCTGTGCCGTACGGCTCACGTCGGTCGCAACCACGGACGCGCAAGGCAATCCGTTGGTCGACCCGCTCTTCGAAGCCGGCTCCGGCGATCCGATCACGTCGCCGCTGCAGCAGCCCACGCCGGTGACGGAGATTCAATGGTCGGTGGAGGATGCGCTGCCGTTCCCCGTCTGCATCTCGTCGACGTTTCTCGACTCCACCGGGAAGCTGCAAACGCTGACGGCCGTGAGCGTCGTGCGCGGCAACGTCGTGCTTGCGGATCACGGCTTGACGATGCCCGCGACATCGCTGCCGAACGTTCCCGAACCGACGCTGCGTCGCGCTCCATCGACGAGCGACCGCTGCAATCCATCGGCGGCGGTGCCCTTCCCGGTGCGCTACCGCCCGCGCATTCCCGACGGGCCGCTGACGCAAGCCGTCGCGCTCGAGATTTCGGGGCAGTCCGGGAGCGTCCGTTGCCGTGCCGCTGCTCGCCAACGGCTTCGTGAGCCTGACCGACGCGAACGGCTACGTGAGCCTCATGGTCGGCGCCGCCGAGCCGTCGGCGTGGCCGCAGTATTTCGGCATCGTCGCGACGCCGAACGCGAGCATTCATACCAACTTCGACCTCGCCGTCGTCTTCGATCCGCCCGGCGGGCCCGCCGGTCTCTCCGCGCCGCCGGTGCTCGAGCTCTTTACGAACCTTACGCTCGATACGACGACCGCGAACTACGCCGTCGCGCAGCTCAACGCGCATTCGCGTTTCGTCAGCGTTCCGTCTGGATTCACGCCGCCGCCCACAAACCCGACGCTCGGTGCGGCGACCCCGGTGATGCTCGCGAACGTCGGGACGACCGATTTGAAGGATTTCGCCGACAGCACCTATCTCACGGTGCAGCCGACGAGTCCGCTTTCGTGGCCGCCGAACTTCGGCGTGCTCGCGCAGGGGTATCTGGAATCGCCGGACTTCTTCAACCTCGTGCTCGTCTATCGGCCGCCATCCGGTAACGGCGTCGCAGTGCCGGTGGTCGTCGAGCAGTTCGTCAAAGTATCCTTGGCGACGATCGAGAGCGCGGTCGCCGCGCCCGGCAATCTGATCGACGTGCTGACCTTCGAAGAAACGCCCAACCCGGCGCTGTCGGCGTTCGCGCTGACGAACTACGATGCAAGCGAAGCGCTCCCGTCGATCGCGTTGACGAGCCTCTTCGAAGGCGAATCGGCGGCGTGGAACGCGCTCCCCGATTTGCTCGGCTCGGGTCCGGCAGATACGAACTTCGTGGTCGAGATCGAGTCCGACGGCAGCGCGTTCTTGCGCTTCGGTGACGGCGTCAACGGCGAGGCGCCGGCTTCGGGGACGGCGTTTACTGCGACCTATCGCATCGGAAACGGCACGGCCGGCAACGTCGGCGCGGAGAGCCTCGTCTATTTTGCCGGCGATCCGCGCATCGCGTCGTGCGCGAATCCGATCGCAGCCGCAGGCGGCGTGGATCCCGAGACCAACGATCAAATCCGCCGCCGCGCGCCGCAGGCGTTCCGCACGCAAGAACGCGCGGTCACGATGGACGACTATGCGACGGTCACCGAACAGGGCAGTTCCGCGATCGAGGACGCGGCCGCCGCGCTGCGCTGGACGGGCAGCTGGTATACCGTCTTCATTACCGCCGAGCCGCGAACCGGCGCAAACCTCAGCGATTCGTTGCGCAAGAGCCTCACGAAATACGTGAACGGCTATCGTCTTGCGGGACAAGACCTGTTGCTCGAGGGGCCTGACTATGTTTCGCTCGACGTCCAGCTCACCGTATGCGTCGAGCCGGATTACTTCCAGCGCGACGTGCAGCAGGCGTTGCTCGCCGCCTTCGCGACGCTGTTCTCGTCGGGCGCATTCGAACTCGGGCAGACGGTCTACCTGAGTCGGCTTTACGCCGTCGCGCGAACCGTCGCCGGCGTCGGGACCGTGGCCGCGACGGTTTTCCAGCCGCAGGGCGTCGCGACAGATCAGTACTTGCTGGCCGGAGAGATTCCGCTCGGACCGTTTCAAGCGGCGCGCTTGGAGAACGATCCGAGTCTTCCCAATCACGGTCAGCTGACGCTTTCGATGGTGGGCGGCAAATGAACGCCGACTGCACGTGCGGATGCTGCGCCGGCATCAGCGTTCAGACCCCGCAAGGCGAAACCAATCTGCCCGGCCTGCCGGCGATCGCGTATCGCACCGGAGCGTGGGCGACATTTCGAGAGTCCATGCTGGCGCGGCTTTCGAGCGCCGACTATCCGGCGCTGGCCGCGCTCAAGACGCGCGACGACGACGATTTCACGATCGCGTTGCTCGACGCGAGCGCGATCGTCTTCGACATTCTGACGTTCTATCAAGAGCGGTTGGCCAACGAGAGCTATCTGCGCACCGCGACGCAGCTGTATTCGCTGGTTCAGCTCTCGCAGCTCATCGGCTACCAGCCGTCGCCGGGCGTCTCGGCCTCGGTCTATCTGGCGTTCACGATTCGAGCCGCGACCGGGTTGCCGCCCGATCCGACGACGCCGGCCGTCACGATTCCGGCCGGCACGCAGGTGCAGAGCGTTCCGAAGCAAGGCGCGGCGCCGCAGTCGTTCGAGACGTCGTCGGACATCTTGGCAAAGGCCGACTGGAACGCGCTGCCGGTGCAGGCCGGCATACCGTGGACGCCGCAGCCGGGCGACACCTTCGCATACTTGAGTGGCACGGCGACGCAGCTCAATCCCGGCGACGCGATCTTGATCGTCGGCGACGAGCGCATCGGCAATCCGGCGAGCGAACGGTGGGACCTGCGCATCGTCGAGAGCGTTGCGACCGACGCGGTCAACGCTCGAACGCTCGTCAGGTGGTCGGAGGGCTTGGGCGCGCCCGGCGTCGTTCCTTCGAGCTCTGATCCCACTTTCTACGCGGTGCGTCAGCGCGCCGCGCTCTTCGGCTACAATGCCGTCAACCCGCTGATGCTTGCGAGTAAGACCTACAAGGCATTGCAGGGCGCCGGATACATGAACGCAAGCGGACGCGACTGGAAGTTCGGCACCGACACGTCGACCGGCGAGGATCTCGGCGCGCACGGCCTCGTCGATCTCGACGCAGCTTACCCCAAGATTACGCCGGGAAACTGGCTCGCGCTGAGCAAACCCGACGCCGACACGTCGCGTTCGCCGTCGGGCTGGATCGATTTGTATCAAGTGACGGCGATCTCGTCGATGACGCGTTCCGACTACGGGTTGAGCGCAAAGATCAGCCGCGTGACGACCGACGCCTTGGGCGCCCTGCTTACCGATCTCGATGCCTATTACGATGCTACGCGTTCGGCGTCCGCATTCACGCAGTGCGAGGCGCTGCCGCCGGCAGAACAGCCGTTGGACTACCCGCTCTACGGAACGTGCGTCGATCTCACGGTCGTGCGCGACGATCTCGCCGGCGTCGCGGCGATTGCGATCGTGGGCAAGAGCCAGAAGCTCATTGTAAAACCCGGCGTAGCAACCCTCTCGTTCGTTCCCGACGACGAAACGACACCCGTAACGCTTGCGCCGGGCACGATACTGACCGCGATCGCCCCGCCCAACGACTTGAATGCCGACGGCTCGGTTCCGGATTGGGGCAGCGACGACCAGTCGATCACGTTGCGCGTCGCCGACACGCAGGGCCGCACCGGATCGATCGCCTGCAGCTTGAGCGATTTTACCCTCGCGGCGAGCGCGAGCACGGACCCGGTAACGCAGGAGTGCGCCGTCGTGTCCTCGGTGCAATTCGTGACCGAGCCGTTCGCGCACACGCGCATCGTGCTGGCGAGTCCGCTGCTCAACTGTTACGACCGCAGCGTCACGGCGGTGAACGCAAACGTCGGCCCGGCGACCGCCGGTGCGTCGGTTGCCGAGCTGCTCGGAAACGGCTCGGCGACCACGCCGAACCAGACATTCACCCTCAAGCAGTCGCCGCTCACCTACGTTCAAGCGGTTACGCCGACGGGACGTCTATCGACGCTCGACGTGACGGTCAACGGCGTGACGTGGGAGCCGCTCGCAACGCTGTACGCCGCCCCGCCCGCGGCGCAAGCCTACACGACCGTGAATCTTCCCGGCGGCGGCACGCAGGTCGTCTTCGGTGACGGCGTCGAGGGCGCGACGCTGCCGACCGGACAGAGCAACGTACGGGCGAGTTTTCGGGTCGGCCTCGGCGCGGCCGGAAACGTCGGACCCGGATCGCTCACGACGCTGGTCAATCGTCCGCTCGGCGTGAGCGCCGTGGCGAATCCGCAGGCAGCAACCGGCGGACAAGACGCCGACACGATCGACGACATCCGTAGCGACGCGCCGTTGCCCGTGCTGACGCTCGGACGCGCGGTATCGATCGTGGATTATCAGAACTTCGCCGGAACGTTCGCCGGCATCGCCAAGGCCAGCGCGGTCGCGATTCCAAGCGGAGCGTTCAAAGGCGTGTTCATCACGGTCGCCGGCGCCGGCGGAGCGGCGCTGCCGGCCGGTAACTTGACGCTCGCCAACCTCGTCACGTCGCTTCAGACGTACGGCAACCCGAACGTGGCGCTGTGGGTGCAGTCGTTTCTCGAGACGACGTTCGCCCTGGAGGCCGACGTCGCGTACGATCCCGCATACCAAGCGACGGCCGTCGAAGCGTCGATCCGCACGCTGCTGACGCAAACGTATGGTTTCGCCGCGCGCACCTTCGGCCAGGGCGTTTCCGGCGATGAGATCGCCGCGCTCGTCGCCGGCGTTGCCGGCGTGATCGCGGTTAACGTGAAAAGCGTTTCCGTGGTCGCGACGAGTGCCGCCGGCGACCTCGGCAGTGCGGCATACTCAGTGTCGGCGTACAACGCGTGGCTGTCGCAGGCGCTCCCGACGCCACTGCCGCGGCCGTGCGCGGGGTTGCCGATGGTGATCTGCCCGTATACGCCGGCACCGTCGCCCGGCGCGTTGCCGCTGCCGGCGGAAATTTTCGTGCTCGATCCCGATCCGAAACAGCTCGTGCTGGGGGTGATGACATGAGCGTCGATCTGTTCGAGCTGCTGCCTGCCGTCTATCGCGTTCGCGACGCGCAGATCGCCGCATCGCAGTCGCTGGAGCAAGGCCCGCTGCAATCGTTGCTCGCGCTGATCGGCGAGCAGATCGCCGCGGTCACTTACGACGTCGACCAGCTCTACGACGATCAGTTCATCGAGACGTGCGCGGCGTGGGTGATTCCGTATATCGGCGACCTCATCGGCTATCAATCCATTCGCGGAATCGCGCCGACCGTCGACAACCCGCGCGCGGAGGTTGCCGAGACGATCGCGCTTCGCCGCCGTAAGGGAACCGTGCTGGTGATGGAGCAGCTGGCGCGCGACGTCACGGCATGGGGCGCGCACGCGGTCGAGATGTTCCGCCTGCTCGGCGACACGCAGTATCTCAAACATCCGCGGCTCCAGAATTTCTACGCACCGGATCTGCGATGCTGGCGTAACGGCCTGTACGCGGATAGAGCCTTCGATCGCATGGCGCACCGCGTCGACGTTCGCTCGATTTCCGCGCGCCGCGGCCGCTACAACGTTCCGAACGTCGGCATTTACTTGTGGTCGCTCGGCGCGTACCGCGTCACGAACGGCACGCCGGCGCCTTCGGCGGCCAACGCGCCCGGCAAAGCTGCGTGCTACCGCTTCAATCCGCTGGGCATGGACGCTCCGCTGTTTCACCGCGCGACGCCGCAAGGCGAACGCATCGAAGCCACGGCACGCCCGAACAACGTGCCCGACCGCCTTCATCGCCGAGTGCTCTGCGAAGACCTCGCGAAGGGCGTCGGCGCAACGTATTACGGTCCGAGCGAAAGCCTGGCGCTCGTACTCGACGGTAATCTCGTGAACCCGTACCAACTCGAAGTCGCGGATCTCTCGGGTCCGGAGGGCAGTTGGAGCAATCTGCCCGCGGCAAACGGTCCATATCTCGCCGCCGTCGACCCCGAGCTCGGACGAATCGCGCTGCCGCCGGCGGCGGCCGGTTCGGCTGCGCCGCAGCTTACCGTCACCTACTACTACGGCTTCAACGCCGACCTGGGCGGCGGCGAGTACGCGCGCGGCAATACGTTCGTTGCCGGCGACGCATTGCCGTATCCCGACACGCAGAGCCCACCGCGCTACGGAGACCTTCAAGCAGCGCTGAACTTCGCCGCCGGCGCGCTCTCGTCGGCCGGCAGCATCGCGATCGAGATTGCGGGAAGCGCATCGATCGCCGTCGCCGGCGACCTCGCCGTGGACGTGCCCGACGCAACGACGCTGGAACTGCGCGCGGCCGACGGCGCGACGCCGACGCTCTTGCTCGACGGCGAGTTCGTCGTCACCGGAGGCGCGGGGAGCCGCGTCGTCTTCAACGGGTTGCGCATCGCGGGCGGCACCGGCATGAAGCCGGGATTGCCGTCTCCAGCGGCGCTCGTGCATCTACCGGTGACGCGCTCCGGCGGCTCCGCCAACGCACTGCAGACGTTCGCCCTGACGGACTGCACGCTCGTCCCGGGGTGGTCGGTGGAAACGAACGGAACGCCCGCATTCGACGCGCCTGCGCTGATCGTGGAGCCCGTGCAAACGAATCTCGTCGCCGCTCGCTCGATTCTCGGCGCGATCTTCATCGCTCCCCTTGCAACGGCGAGCCTGACCGATTGTATCCTCGACGCGACGGATCGCACGAGCACGGCGTACGCGGCTCTCGACGGCGAGGCCGGCGGCGCATTAACCGCGATCGGCTGCACGATCGTCGGAAAGGTGCACGCGACGCTGCTCAGCCTCGTCTCCGATTCGATCGTCTGGGCGTCGACGGTGACCGGCGACGGCTGGACCTCCGGACTGGTTGCGGATCGCAAGCAGCAGGGCTGCGTGCGCTTCAGCTTCCTGCCGGTCAATGCCGTCGTTCCGCGGCACTACGAGTGCGTCGAACAGGCTCTCGCGTCGGTGCGGCCGCTGTTTTTCTCGCTGCGCTATGGTGCGCCGGCGTACGCGAAGCTCTTGGTTTCGACCGACGATGCGATCCGCCGCGGTGCGGACGACGGCGGTGAGATGGGTGTGTATCACTGGCTGCTGGCGCCGCAGCGCGAGAGCGACCTGCAGATCAGGTTGTTCGAGTATCTTCCGGTTGGCCTCAATTTCGGATTGATCTACCAGACCTAATTTGGGTTCGAGGAGCGTTCCATGAGCTTCGACATCAGCCGATTGACTTTCGATCCCCGCAACGACTACGCCGCGGTCGTGATGGAACAGGGCCGCGTGCAGACCGATGCCGACTGGAACGAGTGGCTCGCAGAGTACGCACGCCGCCTGCAGGCCGAAACGCTCGACCTGCTCGGACACGCCGCATATCCCGCAACGACGCCGGACGCGTTTCGCATCATCGCTTCGGGCCCGAACACCGTCGCCATCGGCGCGGGACGCATGTATGTGGACGGTCTGTTGGCGGAGAACCACGGCGTGGCCGGCGACGCGACGTGGGATCCGGCGCTGGCGGAGATGTCGTGCGCGCCGCAGCCGCCGCCCGCAACCCCGAACACGGTCGATTACACGGAGCAGCCGTATTATCCGCAGGCGCCGCCGATCTCACCCGCGGACGGACCGTTTCTCGCTTACCTCGACCTGTGGACGCGCCCCGTGAACGCGCTGCAGGACGCGCGCCTCATCGACGCCGGGATCGGGCTCGAAACGAGCGGCCGGCTGCAGACGGTGTGGCAAGTGAAGATGATGCCAGCCGACGGTGCGACGTGTGCGACGCCCGATTCGCAGATACCGTATCCGGCGCCATCGGCGGGATTGCTGACCACGAACGTCGTGCCCAACACGGCGTCGGGGCCATGCTGCATCGCGACGAACACCGGCTATACGGGACCCGAGAATCAGTGTTATCTCGTCGAGATCCAAAACCAGGGCATCGCGAGCGACACGGCCGGCACGACGGGTGCCACGTTCAAGTGGTCGCGCGAGAACGGCTCGGTTCAAACCGGCGTGACTTCGATTGCGAACGGCACCAATACGCTCGGCGATCCCGCGACAGTGCTCGCGGTCGAGAGCTTGGGACGCGACCAAGTGCTGGGTTTCAAACCCGGCGATTGGGTCGAGATCACCGACGAGGTGCACGTACTCGGTGGAGTTTCCGGCGAGCTCAATCAGATCGACCAGATCGACGTCGCGAGCCGGACGATCACGTTGACCGGACAGAGCAGTTTCCCAATCGGGACGCCCGATGCGGCGCTATGCACGCGCATCGTGCGCTGGGATCAGTCCGGCAAGGTGTACGAGAGCGATTTGAGCACGGTATGGTGGGATCTCGATGCCGTGCCGGCCGGATCGACGCCCGGTGCCATTCCCGTTCCGCTTTCCGACACGACGCTCGTGCTCGAGAACGGCGTTACGGTAACGTTCGGCACCTCTTCCGGCGGCGGCGGCTTCAATGCCGGCGACTACTGGAGCTTCGCCGCGCGTACCGACGGCTCGATCGATCTTCTCACCGATGCGCCGCCGTTGGGCCCGCATCACCATTACGCGAAGCTCTCCATCGTCGACTTCAGCTCGAGCAGCGCGTCCGACTGTCGCACAAAATTCCCCACGCCGTCCCGGAGAAGCGGCATGCGGCTGCTGCACCTGCACCGTCGGCGTGGAGGGCAGCGGCGCCGATTTTACCTCGATCCAGAAGGCCGTGGATTCCGTCCCCGTCACCGGCGGCGAAGTCTGCATTCTGCCAGGCCGCTACTTCGAACGCGTGGTCGTGCACAATCGAAAGGACCTCGTGATTCGCGGATGCGGAGCGGGGACGCGCATCGCGTCAACCGCGTTTCACAAGGATCCCAGGGAGCAAGAGTCGTCGAAGAAGACGCCGGCGCAGAGCGGGTTCGCCGCCGTGATTACCATCACGGACTCCGAGCACGTGACGCTGACGTCGTTTTGCGTGGAGGCCGGCGACGACGAGGCCGGGATTCTGCTCGACCGCAGCTCCGGCGAGGAGCTCTTCGGATTCTCGGACGTCGACGTGACGATCGAGGACCTGACGGTCACGGCTTCGACGCTGCCGGCGATCCTCGCGCGCAGCGCCGAGCTGCTCACGATCGACGACAACCGCATCGCGATGAAGGACGTCTGGAGCGATTGGCCGGCCGTCTACGTCAGCGGCAGGGAGATTCACGTCGACCGCAACTGGATCGGGCCGATCAGCGCGGCGTCGGAAAAAATGTGGCTGCCGAGCAGCGTAGCCGGGGATCTCGGCGTCAAAGAAGAGTCGCGCGTGTTCGCGACGGTCGTAGAAAAGCGTGGGCCGGGCGGCATCCAAATCGCAGGGCCGTCCGTCGACGTGTACGTCATCGAGAACGAGATCGAGTTCGCCGCGCGCAACGGCATCACGCTGGGCAGTATCGACGTTGTCGACGGGAACGGCGACGTCACCGGGCGCGTGACGGGCGTCGTGTTTACGGAACAGGGCGAGTGCACGAAGACGCGCACGCTGCAGATTCCCATCGGCCAAGCGCCGCACGGCGGCTCCTACGTGGCCGGCGGCCGGCTCGCCGACATTCACATCGAGCGCAACCGGATTCGCGACGTGGGATTGTGCGGCATCGGCCCGGTTGCGTTCTTCGATCTCGAAAAGACCGCCGAAGCGATCGGCGTGATTAATCTCACCATTCGAGGGAACGAAATCGATCGCTCGGTCACGCTGCCGCTCGATCCGTACGCGAGCAAAAGGGCGGCCTTTCTCTACGCCGCGATCTGCGTTCCCGACGTCGAGAACCTCGTCATCGAGGATAACGCCGTTACGGACTTCGGCGAGCAGCCCGGAGCACCGCAGGTCTGCGGCATCTTCGCCCTCAACGCCGAAACGTCGATCGTCAGCCGCAACGAAATTCTCGAGACGCGCGACTGGTCGTTCGGCCACTGGCCCGACGCCGAAGGCGACGATTCGTCGCGCGGCGGGATCGTCGTACTGCTGGCGTTGCCGCCGAGCGCCGGCAGCGCGTATGCCATGCAGCTGAGCGCGCCGGCGCTCGTTCAGGGCGTGCCCGCATTGCGCGTGGAACACAACGTCGTTCGCGTCGCGCTCGGCAACGCGCTCGAGGCATTCGGCTTGGGCCCGTTCGCGATCGCCAACAACCATTTGAGCACCGGCGGCGGGGTCGTGATCCGCGAGCGCGTGGCGGCTGCCGCGGTGACGATTATGAACCTCGGCATCTCGCTCGAACTGACGAGCATGGCCGGCGGATACAAGACGCTGTACGGTTCGACCGAACTGCCCCAGCAAGGGCCGACGGATCTGGCGCGCTCCAACGGAACGGTGCTGTTTACCGGAAACGTCTGTCAGCTGGTCGCGCAGAGGGATCGCGAACGCGGATTCGCGTCGGTCGCGATCGTGAGCCTCGACGACGTGCTGTTCGCTAACAACGTCTGCTGGCTCGACGGCGCCCAACTGACGGCGTTCCTCGACGCCTTCCTGCTCGCGGTCAGCATTCAGGTGGTGGGGAACCGCTTTCAGGAGTCGGTCGATTCTGTGCTGGCATCCGGTTTGACCGTCGGGAAGCTAAACCTGACGTCGCAGAATCTCTCGACCTATTGCCTCTTCGCGCTGCCGCAGATGCTTCCGGGAGCGTTGAACGTGTCATGGGTGCCCGATCAGCTCTGCGAAGAACTTCAAAAACGTCTATAAAGGAATGTACCGATGGCTACGACGACTTCGACGGAAACCAGCCCGAACGACGCCGATCCCGGTCAGCTGAAATCCGGCATCGATGCCGCGCTGACGTCTGCGGATGCGACGGCGGCCGACCGCGTTGCGAACCTCGGCCTCGTCATGCAAGCACGCGTCGCGCGGCTCACGCGCGCTTCGGCGAGCGCGACGGCGCAGTACGGCGCGGGTTCGGCTCAGGCGACCGCTGCGCAGGCGGTTCTCGCCGACGCGAAGGCGGCGAGCGCGCGGGTATCCGTCGCCCAACGGCGCGCTGCTACCGCGCAGCCGCAGGTCGGTGCCGGAGAATGGGCGTTTCACGGCCGCGTGTACGACGATCAACTGCAGCCGGTGGCGGGACACACGGTATTCATGGTGGATTCGCAAAACAACTATGAATCCGGCGCGGGCTTCGCCTACACCGATGCAACCGGGTATTTCTTGCTGAGTTCTCCGGCACAAGCCAAAGGCGAAGCGGATCAAGCTGCGCCTCCCGTGGACCTGTTCTTATCCATCGTCGACGAAAAGGGCGAGCCCGTATACCGGGCTTCGGCTGCGTTTCGACCCGCGCAAGGCGCGGCAACGTATCAGGAAGTCACGCTTTCCGCGAAGGGAACGCCGATCGGCGATCCGCCGGCAACTGTGCGTAGGACGGCGTTCCCGCGTGCCAGGCAGCAGCCACCGAAAAGCGCGTCTTGAATAGTGAGGAATCGGTGCTATGACTAGACTACGTTGCCGCCGAAGCGTGCTATGAATCGGATTCTGGCAATCGGAATAGTGGTCTTCGCTACAATAGCCATTGGTCTATGGCTCGTACAGCGCAATAATCAGACAAACTACGACACTCGAAGCGCTAACCGGGGCGCAACAGGAAATGAGTTCCTCGTAGACGGCAAAAAGGTCCAAGTAAATCTAACGACGCCACCAGCCCGTCTAAGGGTGGGCGAGAGTCTAAATATCGTGTTGAACTTTGCGCTGCCTACCAACCCAGATGCCACCGGACTTGGCAACGAACACGACGGCAAATTTACGCCAACGTTGTCGATGGCGGATTGCAACATTTCGCCTACACAGCAGCCATCTCAGCCTTCGACGCAACCGCTTGAAGCGTTTACTTGGACGTGGACGGTGTCCGATTGCACACAAGGCGATAAGTTAATGCGCGCGACGATCGAGTTCGATGGAGCGCCCGATTCCGACGTGGAACCGTATCGTTTCAACCAATACGTAAGCGTCGTCCAACCGTTAACGTTTCTTTATCTATTGCCCATCGTGCCTGCGATTGCCGGGGCGATAAGTGCGATCCTCACGGCGATCATAACCATCAATAAAGTACTTACCCTGGTGCCAAAGCACCAAGACTAACCTCAAGCATAAAGGCGAGAGCGCGCGTTTTGGCTTCGACTGCGCGACCACACGCCGCGCCGTCACGTGAGAAACTGTAAACTACTCGGCCTCGGCGGGATGTCGGTGTAGCCCATCGGGCGATCCCACCAATCGTGGGCGCGCGCACGCAGTTTGCCGTCACTCGGCGGCGGCGGCAAGCGCTGCTCGAGCGCCGCGGCGTAGGCGTCGAGATAGCGATCGACCATTCGTTCGACGGTAAACTCCGCTTCGACGCGCGCGCGGCAGGCGCGCCGGTCGAGCGACGCCAGGTGCGGAACTTTCGCAACGGCATCGTCGACGCTATCGCAGAGAAAGCCGGTGACGCCGTCGGCGACGATTTCCGGAATCGACCCCATGCGCGCGCCGAGCACCGGCGTGCCGCACGCCATCGCCTCGATCAGCGTCATGCCAAAGCGCTCCGGGCGCGTCGTCATGTGCACGAGTGCCAGCGCGCCGGCCAACAACTCGTTGCGCGCTTCGCGCTCGACCGAGCCGAGAAACTGCACGCGATCGCCGTCGATGTGCGGTTCCACTTGCTCGCGAAAATACGCTTCGTCCTGAGGGATCGCTGCGATCTTCAAACGGACGCCGGCACGTTTGGCAACCTCGATGGCCAGGTGCGTGCCCTTCTCGGGATGGAAGCGCCCGAGGAAGACGAGATATTCGCCGGGCTTTTCCTCGAACGTAAACGCGCCCGTGTCGACGCCGTTGTACACCGTCGAGAGATAGTCGAGGCCCGGATCGCGGTCGGAGTCGGAGATCGAGCAGAAGAAGCTGCGCCAGGCGCACGCGTAGTACGCCGCCAGAATTTGCGGCGACGAGAATCCGTGGATGGTCGTCAGCATCGGCGGCGCGGTGGTCGCGAGCGCGTAGGTGAGCGGACGCCAGTCGAAGTTATTGTGGATGAGGTCGAAGTCGGAGGCGCGGCGGAAGAGTTCGCCGACGTGCAACGCGCCGAACACCTCTCCGTTGAGAGCGGGGTCTTCGTTCAGCCCGACCGGCACGACCGACGCGAGTTTGCCTTCAAAATGCGAGTCGCCGGCGGCGAAAAGCGTCACGTCGAGACCCCGCCGGCGCATGCCGTCGGCGATGTCGAATGCGACTTGCTCCCACGGGCCGTAGCCTCGCGGCGGCGCCGGCCACGAAATCGACGCAAGGACCGCGAGCCGCAGGCCGCGCAGCCGTTCGTTCACTCGGGCCAACTCCTAGCGATCGTCGTCGACGACGTGCGTGTCGCGCAGGCTGCGCGCGAGATTCCACTGCGTGCCGGTGGATGAGTTTCTCGAACGCGAGGTAGGTGAACGACGGCACGGGCTGGGCGCGCGCGTAGTCGAACATGTCGCTGAGGTCGTCGCCGGCCGCGTCGCGCTCACCGAGGTTTCCGAGCGCCCAATTCCGCTCGATAAAGCGTACGATCGAGGTGGATTCACGTTGCGTGTGCGAGACGTAGGGTGCCGCGTGCGGATCGGCCGCCGTGTAGTTGGAGCGCGCCCACGGCGAGACCACGATAATCGGCACGCGAAATCCCCAACTCGTTCCGTTCGGGCCGGATGGCGGTGTCACGTGATCGTACCATCCGCCGCTGTCGTCCCACGTGACGATCATCGCCGTGTCGCCGTAGTAGCGGCACGCCGTGTTGGCGGACCGCTCGCTCTGCACGATCGCCATGTAAATCGAACCGACCCATCCCGGCCCCGCATTGCTGAGCGAGCCGGCGTGGTCGGACGCCATCCAGGTCGGCGTGACGTACGCGACTTGCGGAAGCTTGCAGTGCTGGATGTCGCCGAGCACGTCGGACATCGGCGTCACGACGTTCTGCCAATCGGGGCCGTACCGGATATGGCGAATCGCGTCGAAGACGTTCACCCACGAGTCGGCGACCGTATCGTAGGCGCCGGTGTAGTATTTCCACGACACGCCCGCGCGATCGAGCAGATCGGCGATCGTCGGATTATCGAAGCACGGAAAGACGCCGGGCGTTACTTCGGTTTCGCCGGCGCCGAAGATCGGAACGGTCGTGCCCGGTTTCGAATCGCAGCCCCACGTGAGCGGATCGTTCGGATCGTCGGCGGCTTGGCTCTGCGCCGTGACCAGAAACAGGTGGCCGGGAAACGTCGGCACGAGGCGCGGCGCGAAATTATCGTCGGCGAGCGCGTAGCGCTGCGCGAGTAGATGGTAAATCGTCGTTTCGTACGCGGGCACGTACGCCAGCGGAAAGTTCGGCGGTGCCGGCGGATACCCAGGATCGGGATAGGATCCGCCCTTCGCCGAAGCCGTCCATCTTGCCGCCGTTCCACTCCGTCACCAGTGCAGCGTGCGTGTGATGGGGATCGGCCGGATATTCGAACGGCACCGGTTTCGTCGCTACGGTCTTACCGTCGATCGTCGCGACCTGCGTGACGTTGGCGCCGGGGTAACCTTTGCCGCCCGCCAAGACCGACGACGCGAACAGATTGTCGGTCGTACGATTCTCTTGAATGATGACGATGACGTGCGCGATCGGACTGCCCGCGATCGGCGCTGCGTTTGCGGCCGGCGCAGCGATCGCCGCCGGAGGCGACGCCGCGATCATACGGGCGCTCCGCCTTTAATGACGAGTTTTGGACTTTGAAGCGTCCGTACGTCTTCGCCCACGTCACCGTCGAGCAGCAGCATATCGGCAGGTTCTCCAATCGCGAGCATCCCTCTGTGCAACCCGATCAACTCGGCCGCGACGGCCGTTGCCGCGTGCAGGGCTTGCTGCGGCGTCATTCCGAGCATCGACCACATCAGTTCGACTTCGAGCGCGTAGTTTTCGTGGTAGTTGTAGGGCGTGCCCGCATCCGATCCGCCCGCAATGCGCACGCCGCGTTCGTAGGCGCCGCGCAGGTTGTTCAGCATCACCTCGCTGAGGCCGCGAGCTTTGTCGAGCACGTACTTCGGCTGCTGCCCGTCTTCCAGGTGCGCGAGGATGCAGGTCGGCGCGCTCAACGTCGGCACCAAAAACGTGCCGTTTCGCTTGAAGAGTTCGATCGCTTCGTCGTCGAGCAGCGTCGCGTGCTCGACCGAGTCGACGCCGGCGCGCAGCGCGTTCTTGATGCCGGTCGTTCCGATCGCGTGTGCGGCGACGCGCAACCCATGACGGTGCGCTTCGTCGACGCCCGCGTTCAGTTCGTCGGGCGTCAGCTGCGCGTTGCCGGGAACGGCGCCTTTGGTGAGCACGCCGCCGGTCGCGATGAACTTGATGCAATCCGCGCCCGCCCACATCTGTTCGCGCACGGCTTTGCGCGTTTCCCACGGCGAGTCGACCATCCGCCCGATGGGCCAGCCGTGTCCGCCGGTCATGCAGATCACCGCACCGGCTGCGCGCATGCGCGGCCCCGGAATCTTGCCGGCCTCGATCGCATCGCGCACGCTTTGTGCGAAACCGTTCGACGAGCCGACGTCGCGGATCGTCGTGACGCCTGCCTGCAGCGATTTGCGCGCGTTCGAGACCGCGTTGAGCAGCCGTTCGTTGACGGGCGTCGTTTGAAACGCGCCCATCAAATCCGTCTCGCCGCTGGCTTCGACGTGCGCGTGCGCGTTGACCAAACCCGGCGTCACGCACGCCGCTTCGAGATCGCACGGCCCGGTCGCGGCTCGAATCTCCGCGATCCGGCCGTCGTCGACGACGACGTCGACGTTCTGCTTGGGAGGTTCGAGGGTTCCATCGTAGAGGAATCCGGCGCGAACGATCGTCATGCCGGGCCTATTCGTTCAACGGCCGAGGTCGCTTAGCCTTGACTTCCGCCGCGATTGCGAGATCGCCAACGCGCTGCATCGATGCGTATTTGAAGAACGGAGCGTGCGAAGCATGCGTTGCCGTCGCGTTTCAGGATGACGTGGCGGCTTCCATGGCTTGAAACGCCTTGCTCGTCAGCGCGTGATCGACGATGCCGGAGATGAAGCGCGAGGCGGCGCGGACTTTGGCGACGTCGACGCCGGTCTCGATGCCCATTTGGTTGAGAAGGTAGAGCACGTCTTCGGTGCCGACGTTGCCGGTCGCGCCGGGCGCGTAGGGACAGCCGCCGAGACCGCCGGCCGACGCGTCGAACGATGCGATGCCGTTCTGCAACGACGCGTAGACGTTGGCGAGTGCCGTGCCGCGCGTGTCGTGGAAATGCAACGCGATCCGTTCCAGCGGAATGTGATCCGCGAGCAGCGGCACGAGCTCGTCGACTTGGCTCGGCACGCCGACGCCGATGGTATCGCCGATCGAAAGCGAGTCGCAGCCCATCTCCATCAACTTCACGCTGACGTCGACGACGGCTTGCGGCGTCACGGCGTCGCCGAACGGCGAGCCGAATGCCGTCGAAACGTACCCGCGCACCCACATGCCGTCGCTCTTCGCGGCGCGCACGACGTCGCGGAACGTCTCCAGCGACTCGTCGATCGTCATGTTGATGTTGCGCTTCGTGAACGGTTCCGACGCCGCGGTGAACACGGCGATCGCATCGGCACCGGCGGCCTTCGCGCGTTGATAGCCTTTGAGGTTCGGCGCGAGCACGGGATAGCGCACGCCGGGCTTTTTGCGGATGCGCGTGAAAACGTCCGCGGCGTCGGCGAGTTGCGGAATCGCTTTCGGACTGACGAACGACGTCGCTTCGATCCAGCGCAGGCCCGTCTCCGAAAGTAGATCGATGTAGCGAACCTTGGCGTCGGCCGGTACGAGCTCGGATTCGTTCTGCAGCCCGTCGCGCGCGCCCATTTCGAAGAGCGTTACGCTCTTTGGAAGGTGCTCATCCCAGTTCGACGAGCGGCGCGCCGGCGGCGACGATCTCGCCTTCTTTTACGAGCACGGTTTTGACGGAGGCGCCGGCCGGCGCCTCGATGCGGTGTTCCATCTTCATCGCTTCCAATACGATCAACAGCGCATGCTCTTCGACGGCTTCGCCCGAACGCACCGCGATTTTGACGATTTTCCCGGGCATCGGGGCGGTGACGCGTCCGTCGCCGCCGGTGCCGCCGTGGCTCCCGCTCGCGGACGAGACCGCGGGCGGAGGTGCAAACGTAAACGCGTACGCGCGGCCGTCGAGATGAACGATCGCTTCGCCGTGGCGATGCGTCACGATGCCGGCCAGCGGCGTCCCCGAAAACGAGCCGCGGACGCGCTCGCCGTGACGCTCGACGTCGAGTTCGCCGACGCACTCGCCGGAGAGACGCCAGCTTCCGGCGCGGTCGCCCGCATCCGCCAGGGACTCCGTCACGCCGCCGCCGCGCTGTGCGAGCCGCAGCGGAATGCCGACGCCGGCGATGCGCCACGGCGCTTTGCCGTCGAGCAGCAGCCCGGCCGCGCACAGCAGCAGCGCCTCGCGCGGCGCCGCCTGCTGCGCGAAGATCGACTCGTCGAGCCGTTGCGCCAAGAAACTCGTCGTCGTTTCGCCCTTCGCAAACGCCTCGTCGCGCGCAATCCACAATAAGAGCGGCAGATTCGAGCGAATGCCGTCGATCGCGAACTCTTCGAGGGCTTCCTCGAAGCGCGCGATGGCGCCGGGACGATCGGTGCCGTACACGATGAGCTTTGCAAGCATCGGGTCGTAATAGAGGCTCACTTCGCTGCCGGTCGTCACGCCGGAGTCGAGGCGCACGCCCGGGCCTGCCGGCGGCGACCAGAGTTCGATCGTGCCGGTCGACGGCAACATGTGGTTGGCCGGATCTTCGGCGTAGATGCGTCCCTCGATCGACCATCCGCGCGGACGCACGTCGTCTTGCGCGATCGTCAACCGCTCGCCCGATGCGATGCGCAACTGCCACTGCACGAGGTCGATGCCGTAGACGAGTTCGGTGACGGGGTGCTCGACTTGCAGGCGCGCGTTCATCTCGAGAAAGTAGTAGTTTCCGTCGCCGTCGAGCATGAACTCGCAGGTTCCGGCGTTGACGTAGCCGACCGATTGCGCCGCGCGGACCGCAGCCGATCCCATGGCGTCGCGCAGTTCGGGCGTCAGCGCGACCGACGGCGCCTCCTCGACGATTTTTTGATGGCGCCGCTGAATCGAACATTCGCGTTCGCCGAGATGAATCGTCGTGCCGTGCGCGTCGGCCAGAATCTGAAACTCGATGTGGCGAGGATCGCGCAGATAGCGTTCGAGCAGCACCGCGTCGTCGCCGAACGCGGCCAGCGCCTCGCGCTTGGCGGCGTCGAGCGCTTCGTCGAACGCGGCGACCGATGCGACGACGCGCATGCCGCGACCGCCGCCGCCCGCGCTCGCCTTGATCAGCAGCGGGAAACCGATGCGTTTTGCCTGCGCGCGCAGCGTTTCGGGGCTTTGATCGTCGCCGTCGTATCCCGGGACGGTCGGCACGTCGAACTCGCGCACGCGGCGCTTGGCTTCGATCTTGCTGCCCATCGCGGCCATCGCATCCGGCGGCGGCCCGACGAACGTCATTCCCGCCGCGGCAACGGCGCGCGCGAACGCCGGGCGCTCCGAAAGAAAGCCGTAACCGGGATGCACCGCATCGGCACCCATCGCTACGCCGGCGGCGACGATCGCGTCGGCGTCGAGATACGACTGCGTCGCGGGCGCCGGCCCGACGCAGCGCGCGTCGTCGACGAACCGCAGATGGTACGCGTTCGCGTCGGCTTCGGAGTAGATGCCGAGCGGTACGATTCCGACCTCGCGCGCGCCGCGCGCCACGCGCACCGCGATTTCTCCGCGATTGGCTATCAGCAGCCGGCGGATCATGCGTGGAAGCTGGCCTTGCGCCGTTCGAGAAACGCGCGCAGGCCTTCTTGCCCTTCCGGGCTGATGCGCTGATCGGCGATCGCGCGCGTCGTAATCGCACGCGACTCTTCGTAGCTCGCACCGAGCACGCGTCGGATCAACAGTTTTGCCGCGCCGACCGCGTACGGCCCGGCGGTACGAATCTCGCCGATCGTGCGATCGACCGCGGCGTCGAGATCTCCGGCGGCTACCGTTTCGTGCACCAAGCCGATGCGCAGCGCGCGGGCGGCGTCGAAACGTTCGCCGGTGAGAAAGAGCGCGCGCGCGTGCGACGCGCCGATCTTCGAGAGCACGAACGGCGAGATGACGGCCGGAATGATGCCGAGTTTCACTTCGGTGAAGCCGAACGTCGCATCGTCGGCAGCGATCGCGATGTCGCAGGCGGCGGCCAATCCGGCGCCGCCGCCGAGGGCGGCACCTTGAATGCGCGCGATGACCGGCCGCGGACAGTTGTCGATCGCGCGGAACATGTCGCTCATGCGTTCCGCATCGATGGCGTTCGCTTCGAAACTCAGGTCGAGCGACTCGCGCATCCAGTTGATGTCGGCGCCGCCGCAGAAAACGCTCCCCTCGCCGGCGAGCACGACCGCGCGCACGTCGTCGGCTGCGGCGATGCGTTTGAACGCGTCGTGCAGTTCGGCGATGACGTCGGCGTTGAAGGCGTTTCGCACCTCGGGACGGGCGAGCGTGACGCGCGCGATGCCGTCGGCAAAGGCGAAGTTGACGGTTGGGTCGGCCATGGCCCTGGCGATTCTCGCCGCTCCACTCCAGGTCATCCCCCGCTGCGGACGCTTCATCCGGCCGCACCTTTGAAACGTTCCCACGATGTGACGTCGAAGGATGCCTCTCAGTGCGCGTGATCTACCGCTACGCCCTGGCGATTCGGCTCAGCCATTGGCTGTGGGCGATCGCGTTCGCGGTGCTCGTTTCGAGCGGACTGCAGATTTTCAACGCGTCACCGAACCTCGATGCGTCGGACAAGAGCGATCCGGCGCGCCGCGTGCTCTCGATCGACGCGCCGGCGCAGGGCGTCGGCACGACGACGTTTTTCGGACGAACGTTCGTCACGACGGGGTGGCTCGGATGGACCGACGACGGCATGGGATCCCGCGGTCCGCGCGCGTTTCCGGGCTGGCTTACGATTCCAGGGTACCAAGACCTAGCCGACGGCCGCCGCTGGCATCTTTTTTTCGCGTGGATCGCGGCGCTGTGCTGGCTGGCGTGGCTGATCGTTGCGTCCGTTCGCGGCAATCTTCGCGACATGATCCTGCGGCCGAGCGATCTCCCGAAACTCTGGCCGATGCAAGCGTACTATTTCAAACTCCGCAAAGAGCCGCCGCCGCACGGCACGTACAATCCGCTGCAGAAAGCCGCGTACACCTGCGTGCTGTTCGTCATCGCGCCGTTCGTCGTGCTGACCGGACTCGCGCTCTCGCCCGGCATCGATGCGATCGCCAATCCGCTGACCGTGCTGCTCGGCGGACGGCAGTTCGCGCGGCTGTGGCACTTCGCCGGCATGCTGGCGCTGCTGGGGTTCTTCGCGGTCCACCTGTTCCAAGTCGCGACGCAGGGCGTCGTCAACCAAATGCGTTCGATGATCACGGGCTGGTATCGCGCCGGCGAACGCGACGGAATCGGCCCGTGAAGCGACGCATTTTCATCGCATCGTCGGCATCGCTGATGATGACGGGATGCGGCGCGATCGGCAACGCGCTCAATGGGAGCGACGCCTTCAAGCGCGTGCTGGCGTCGGCGGAAGGCGTCAATCACGCGTTGATCGGCACGCGGGGACTGGCGCGCGAATATCGCGATGCCGACGTCGACCGGATGTTTCGTGTGAACGGTTTCGCGACGCCGTCCGGCAGCCGCTACGTAGAGCTTGCCGCCGCGAACTTCGCCGGCTTTCACCTGCTCGTCGACGGCGCGGTCGAGCGGCGCCGCGTTCACGCTGGCGGAACTGCAGGCGATGCCGCAGCAGACGCAGATTACGCGTCACGACTGCGTCGAAGGCTGGAGCGCGATCGGCAAGTGGAGCGGCGTGCGGCTCGGCGATTTGCTCGATGCCGTGCAGCCGCGCCCAGACGCGCGCTACGTCGTCTTCCACTGCATGGACGACGACGGCTCCGGAAACCTCTACTACGAAAGCCTCGACCTGCATCAGGCGCGCCATCCGCAAGCGCTGCTCGCGATGCGCCTCAACGACGCTCCGCTCGATCCCGCGCACGGCGCACCTGTCCGGCTGCGCATGCCGACGCAACTCGGTTACAAGAGCGCGAAGTGGATCGGTCGCATCGAAATCGTCGGCAGCTTCGCAACCATCTTCGGCGGCCGCGGCGGCTATTGGGAAGACCGCGACTACGAATGGTACGCAGGGATTTAGCGCGTCACCCTGAGCGGAGCACCGTAGGTGCGCGGTCGAAGGAGGCGGCATGCGCCGCGGGCTGTCACTGGGAATTCTGCTCCTCATCACGCTCGTGGTCGTCGTCCTCTATTACGTTCCGATCGGACACGTCGACTTCGCCGAGAACTGGGGCGAGGGCACGTTCGGCATCGAACTGCCGGGGCGGACGGCGACGGTCGTCCACGTCGATCCCGGATCGGCGGCCGATCGGGCAGGCGTTCGCGCCGGCGACCGGCTGCTCTACGAAGGCAATTACGAGACGGGCTCGCGCGTGCGCGCGCCCTATCCCGGAGAACGCGAACGGCTGACGTTCGAGCGAAATCGCTCGACGTATACGATTACGCTGACGGCCTATGCCAAGCCGGACTTCGGCCTGCTGCAGCGGCTCGGCGGGATGCTGGCGTACGTACCGCCGACGGTCTTCTTAGTAGTGGCATTCCTCCTCGTGCTGCTGCGGCCGTCGATCATGTCGTGGTCGTTTTACGTCTTCGCCGTCGGCTACTTCGGGACGAGCCCGGTGTTCATGTATTGGTCGCACGTGCTCGCGCCGGGGGCGTATGCGGTTCTCGTCTTCCTGTTGAGCACCGTGTTCGGCCCGTGGAGCGTGCTGCCGCTGCTGCCCTTCGTACTGCGATTTCCCAACGGCGACGCGCTGGGGTGGCGAAGCCGGATCGACCGGTTCGTGTGGGCGTTTCTTGCGCTGGCGTACGTTCTCTACGTCGTCGAATGGCGCGGCTTTTCAACGGCCGGATCGCTTCCGGCGTGGGACGTCTTTCCGAGCACGATTATTCCTCTGGCGGGATTCGCTTTCGCCGGCTTGATCTTGGCGAAAAATCTCGCAACCGCGACACCGGCCGACCGGCAGCGGTTCGCGTTCGTGGCGTTGGGCACGTTCGTGTCCTTCGTTGCGTACGCAATCTACTACGTTCCCGGCGTGCCGTTCGCCGCCGGACAGGTCGTGGGTTTCGCCGTCGTGCTGATGCCCATCTGCATTGCGTATGCCGTCTTTCGTTTGCGCGTTCTCGACGTCAACTTCGTTCTGAATCGCGCGCTGGTCTACGGGACGCTCTCGGTGGGAGTCATCGCGCTCATCTCGATCTTGGATTGGTTCTTTTCCCGGGTCGTCGCGATCGGCCGGCTTGCGCTCGGGTTCGAGTTATTGGCGACGATCGCCGTCGGATTTTTGCTCGATCGCATCAATCGCATGGTGGAGTCGTTCGTCGAAGCGCTGTTCTTTCGCGGGCGCCGGCAGGCCGAGCGGCACCTGCGCCGTGCCGCGGCAGCGCTGCCGTATGCTACCGACGAAGCGGCGATCGTCGACGGCCTGGTACAGATTCCGGCGGACGCAATGGAACTCGCCGCCGCCGCGCTCTACCGGCGATCCGAAAACGGCGAGCGCTTCGAAGGCGTTGCAACGGCCAGCCAAACGACGATGGCGCCCTCCGGTTTCGACGCGAACGATCTGTTGGTGCGAATGCTGCGATCCGAAGAGACGGTCATCTGGCTCGACGATCTGCGCTCGCATCTCGATCCGCAAAACGCTGCGATGTATACGCTGGCCGTTCCGGTGACGGTGCGTCACGAACTCATCAGTTTCACGCTCTACGGTACGCACGCCAACGGAGCGCAACTCGATCCCGAAGAGGTCGCACTGCTGGAAGAACTCGCGCGCGAGGCCGCTCGGGCCTACGATCACGTCGAGGCGCAGCGCGCTCGCGCACGCTACAATCAGCTGGTTGCGCTGCATTCGCCGCACGCCGCATCGTAACGCTCCGGTGGCGGGAGGTTACCGTTGCGCTCGGAAATATGCGATCATCGTCTCGTTGGAGGTTCGCTTATGAAGAAACGCTGGCCGGCGCTCGCCGGAGCGGCGCTGTGTTTCGGGTTTCTCGCCCCGCTTAGCGCCGAAGAGCCGGCGCACGTGACGTACGCCCCGGCGCCCCCCGGTACGTTGATGCAAAATCAGCTCGTCTATCTGACGGGCGAGGCGATGCACTCGCAGTGGCGCGCCGTTGCGAGCAAGCAACTGATCGGCCAGGGTAACGGAACGAGCTTCTATCAGTGGTATTTGTCGATCTACGCGATCGACGGCACGGCGTATCGTTTGAAGTACCAGTCGCCGGCGAACGGCGGCCCGCTCTCGAAGGTGACGCAGGCGTCCGGCGGCGCGAAGATGTGGTTTCCGGTGCAGACGCTGCAAATCGCGGGCATCGGCGAATTCGAGAAGGCCGGCGTGCAGCAACTGGTCGTGTCGTCGCACGAAATGGCCGCGGACTGCGGAAGCGCAATCGTGACCGTCTTGACCTCGAGCGCAAACGGCGCCGTCGTCCCGGCCGTCAGCGTGCGCAACGGCTGCGCGCTGAAAGCGACGATCACGCACGCAAACACGCCTGGAGCGCGCGACGCGATCGTTCTGAGCGGTCCCTACTACAACTCGACGGCGCCGATGTGCTGTCCGACGAAGCCGAAGGCCGCGGCGGTGCTCAGCTACCGTAACGGCAGGTGGACGGAAACGCCCAAGTACTTCCCGTTTTACGCCGGAAAATTTCCACCGTAACGTCGACACGATAAGAGGAGAATTCTCATTCCCATGCGTTGGCCCATCGTTACCATGGCTGCATTTTCACTCGTCGCGTGCGGAGGTCCGAATGCCGTAACGCCGCGCGGACCGGTTGCAGCGATGCAAGCGAGACCGGATCAGAGCAATTTTCACGTGCTCTACAACTTCAAGGGTCAGCCCGACGGTTCGGAGCCCGGCCACGGGCCGCTCGTCGTGCTCGACGGCAACTTGTACGGAACGACGCGATACGGCGGCACCCACGGCCGGGGAACCGTCTTTGAAATCAAACCCGACGGCAGCGAGAAGGTCGTCTACAGTTTCGCCGGCGGAAAGGGCGACGGCAGCAATCCGAGGGCGGGGCTCGTTGCGCTCGACGGCGCGCTCTACGGCACGACCGAAAACGCCGGTTCGGGCGGAGCCGGGTACGGCACCGCTTTCGAGGTTACGACGGCCGGGACAGAGCGCGTCATTTACAACTTCGACGGCTATACGGGCGCCTATCCGCACTCAGCATTATTCGTTGACGCCGGCGTCCTGTACGGAACGACCCTCAACTACGGCAAGGAGTTCGACGGCACGCTCTTCGCACTCACCACTGCGGGACAACTCAAAGTGCTCTACGCGTTCGGACGAAAGGGCGCCGGTGCGAAACCCTACGCGGGTCCGCAGTTTTTTGGCGGCCAGATCTACGGCTCGACGCTCTTCGGACCCGCCGACGAAGATTTAAGCGGGCTGGTCTACAAGCAATCGGTCACCGGCAGGCCGCGCTGGCTGCACAAGTTCGGCCTCAAGCCGGGTGACGGCGCAATGCCGCACGGCAGGCTCGCGATGCTCGGTGGCGTCCTGTACGGAACGACGGATAAAGGCGGCAAAAAGCACGAAGGAACGATTTACAAGCTGACGACCGACGACGGCGTCGAAACGGTGCTGCACAGTTTCGAGCGCGAAACGGGATCGGGTTCCGTCGCGGGCCTCGTCGCTTATCAGGGCTCGCTCTACGGGCAAACGGTACGCGGCGGGCATTCCGACAAGGGCGTGATTTTCAAAATTACTCCGCAAGGCGAGTATTCGGTCCTGCATCAGTTCTACGGCCCAGACGGTAACGAAGGCGTCTCGGAATTGACGGCGTGGAACGGAAAACTCTACGGCACCACGCTCAAAGGTGGAGCGCACCAGACGGGTACGGTCTTCGAAATAACGCCGTAGTTCTGCCGGCACTTCGTCCTTCGACGCCGCCCGCTGCGCGGGCTTCGCTCAGGGTGACACACAATTTGGCGCGCCTCCGCTCAGGATGACACCGGGGCCTGCGCTCAGGGTGACACAGGGGGCGTTACATGCGGAAGATGCCGAAGTGCGTGCGCGGCTGCGGCGCGTGCGCGGCGGCATCGAGGCCGATGGCGATGACGCGGCGCGTATCGAGCGGATCGATGATGCCGTCGTCCCACATGCGCGCCGTCGAATAGTAGGGGCTGCCTTCGCGATCGTACTTTTCCAGAATCGGCGCTTCGAAGGCGGCCTTTTCGTCCGGCGTCATCGAGCCTTTGACCGTCGAGAGGACGCTGGCCGCCTGCGGGCCGCCCATCACGCTGATGCGCGCGTTGGGCCACATCCATAACTGGCGCGGCGAGTAGGCGCGTCCGCACATGCCGTAGTTTCCCGCGCCGAAACTTCCGCCGATCACGACCGTGAACTTCGGCACTTCGGCGCACGCGACGGCCATGACGAGCTTCGCGCCGTCTTTGGCGATGCCGCGGTTTTCGTACTCGCGCCCCACCATGAAGCCGGTGATATTCTGCAGGAAGAGCAGCGGCGTGCCGCGCTGCGTGCAGAGTTCGATGAAGTGCGCGCCTTTGAGCGCGCTCTCGCTGAAGAGAATCCCGTTGTTGGCGAGGATGCCGATCGGATGGCCCTCGATGCGTGCGAAACCGCAGACGAGCGTCGTGCCGTAGCGCGACTTGAACTCGTGAAAATCCGACGCGTCGACCAGCCGCGCGATCACCTCGCGCACGTCGTAGCCGATGCGGCTGTCGGCGGGGATCACGCCGTACATGTCGCGCGCGTCGTATTTCGGCGGCTGCGGACCGCAGCGGTCCCACTGGCGCGGCAACTCGAGGTGCAGATTTGCGACGATCTCCCGCACGAGCGCAAGCGCGTGGACGTCGTCGTCGGCGAGGTGGTCGGCGACGCCCGATACGCGCGTATGCACGTCGCCCCCGCCGAGATCTTCGGCGCTCACCTCTTCGCCCGTGGCGGCTTTGACCAGGGGCGGCCCGCCGAGGAAAATCGTTCCGTTGCCTTTGACGATCACCGTTTCGTCGCTCATCGCCGGCACGTAGGCGCCGCCGGCCGTGCACGATCCCATGACGGCGGCGATCTGCGGAATGCGTTTACCCGACATGCGCGCTTGATTGTAGAAGATTCTTCCGAAGTGCTCGCGGTCGGGAAACACGTCGGCCTGCAACGGCAAGAACGCGCCGCCGGAATCGACCAAATAGATGCACGGCAGATGGTTTTGCTCGGCGATTTCCTGCGCGCGCAAATGCTTCTTTACCGTCATTGGATAGTAGGTGCCGCCTTTGACGGTGGCATCGTTGGCGACGACGACGCAGTGCTGCCCTTCAACGATGCCGATGCCCGTGACCATGCCGGCCGACGGTGAATCGCCGGCATACATGTCCGTGGCGGCGAGTGCGGAGAATTCGAGAAAGCCCGACCCCGCGTCGACCAGCCGTTCGATGCGTTCGCGTGCGGTCAGTTTGTTGCGTTTGCGATGTTTCGCGATCGCCTCTTCGCCGCCGCCGGCGCGAACCGCGGCCAGACGATCGCGCAACTGCGCGACCAAGCCGCGCATCCGTTCCGCGTTGCGTTCGAAACTTTCGGATCGGTCGAGTCGCGATTCCAGCAGAGCCATCGGCGGCGCCATTCGTCGCTTGGCTGCCTCGTTCCGGCGAGCCGGCGGCCGATGCGCCACGCATGAAGCGCCGGTTAGATATCGCCGGGATGCGTGCCCGCGGCTCGCGCAGCGATGTATACTGTCGGAAATGGCAGCGGCAGCACAATCGGCCGTCGATTTCGGCGGTATTCGTCGTCCTCAAGGGCAGCTGGCGACGGCAGCGGCGCTCGATGCCTATCCGGGGCCGCTCAACGAGCGCTCGGCCGCGCACCTGTTGCGCCGGGCCGGCTTCGGAGGAACTCCCGAAGACGTGCGCCGCTATGCGGGTATGAGCGTGAACGCCGCAGTCGAATCGCTCGTGCGCTTTCCTGCTAAGGCCGAGACGCCTCCGGCCGACGATACGTTCAGTCCGGTCGGCGAACTTTCGCAGTACGGTCCGCGCGGATTGCGTGACCTGCCCGACGATCAGCGCCGCGAGATCAATCGCAAGATCAAGCGCGAAGACAACCGTTCGTTTCGCGGGCTCCAGTTGTGGTGGCTCAACCGCATGCTCTCGACGCAGGCGCCGCTGCAGGAGAAGATGGCCTTCTATTTCCACGGCCACTTTACGACCGCCGGCTTGCGCAAAGGCATCTCCGCGGCGATGGTCTACAATCAGAATGCGCTGTTTCGCAGTTACGCGCTGGGAAATCTGCGCGAGCTGACCCGCAACGTTTCCAAAGACCCGGCGATGCTCGTCTATCTCGACGGCGCTTCCAACCTCGCCGCGCATCCCAACGAAAACTACGCGCGCGAACTGATGGAACTCTTTACGCTCGGCGTCGACAACTACAGCGAGGACGACGTGCGCAACTCGGCGCGCGCCTGGACCGGCTGGCGCTACAGCCGTTTTACCGAGGAAGCGAAATTCATGCCGGCGTTTCACGACGACGGCGTCAAGACGTTCCTCGGCCGCACGGGAAACTTCACCGGCGACGATATCGTCAACATCATCTTCGAACAGCCGCAGTGCGCGCGCTTTTTCGCAACCAGCTTGCTTGGAACGTTCGTCTACAACGATCCGGAACCGCAACTGGTCGGCGAAGTCGCGCAGCTGTTGCGCCGTCACGACTTCGAACTCCAGCCGGTGATGTCGGCGCTGCTGCGCAGCAACGTCTTTTATTCGGAACGCGCCTATCGCGCGATCGTGAAATCGCCGGTCGAGTTCGTCGTCGGCACGTACAAGGCGCTGGGCGTACCGCAGATGGACGCCGCCGTGCTCCTCTCGCTGCGCGCGATGGGACAGGAACTCTTCTATCCGCCCAACGTCGCGGGCTGGCCGGGCGGCGAAAACTGGCTCACCAGCGACACGATGATCGCGCGGCAAAACTTTCTCAAACGCGCGGTCAACTCGCAGACCATCGGCCAGTCGTCGTGGCTTCGCGGCATGCCGATGCAGCCGAAGGCGGTCGCCGAATCCCTCTCCGGATCCGTGCTGCAAGGCGACGCGGCGCCGGCCTCGATGTATAAACTGGACGGCTACCTTGGAGGCGCGGGCACGTCGGCACTGGCGGCTCTTTCGCCGGAGAACTACGACGAACGCGTCAGCGGCGCGGCCTATCTCACGATGGCCATGCCGGCGTATCAGTTGAGCTGAAGGCGCGAGAAACGAAATATGAGACGCTCCAACTTTCTCCTCGGAACGGTTTCGGGACTGGCGGTCGTTGCGAGCAGCGATCACGTCTTCGCGCAGGCGCTCGCGCAGTCGCCGTTGCCGGGTCTGCCCGGCTCGCACAATCGCTGTCTGGTGCTGGTCAATCTCAACGGCGGCAACGACGGTCTGAACTGCATCGTGCCGCACGGCGACGCGCAATACTATCGCCTGCGGCCGTCGTTGGCGATTGCGCAAAACGACGTGCTCTCGATCAACGCGCAGCTGGGATTCAACCCGCGCATGCGCTCGTTGAAAGGGATGTACGACAAGGGGATGGTCGCCGTCGTGCAAGGCGTCGGATATCCCAATGCCGACCACTCGCACTTCCGTTCCAGCGAGATCTGGCAGACCGGCGTTCCGGATAAGTACGAACACACCGGCTGGATCGGCCGCTACCTCGACGACGCCGGTTTGCCGGACGGCGACCTCTTCAAAGGCGTCGCCCTCTCACAAGTGCTGCCGGAGGTCCTGGTCGCCAATAAAACCGACGTGCCGGCCATTTCGAACCTCGGACAATACGGCCTCATCGCGGATCGAGATCCGATGGCCCGGACGGCCTTTGCGCAGCAGGCGCGCGACAAGCGTCTACCGTTCACGTCGCCGTATCTGGCGCACGTCATGCAGATCGAAGACCACGCCCAGCGCACGTCGGAAGAACTCCCGAAGCTCATCGCGGGCTACAAGGCGCAGGCGTCGTATCCCGCCACGCCGATCGGACGCAGCCTTGCACTGGCGGCGCAGATCGTCGGCAGCAACATCGGCACCAAGGTGCTCTACGTTTCGCACGGCTCGTTCGACACGCACGTCAGTCAAGTCGCCACGCAGAACAATCTGCTCGGGCAACTTTCCGATGCGCTGTCGGCGTTCTACACCGATCTCGCGGCGCACGGAAACGACAAGCGCGTCTTGACGATGACCTTTAGCGAATTCGGACGCCGCGCCGCCGAAAATGCGGCCCGCGGCACCGATCACGGCGAGGCCTCGCCGCTGTTCCTCATCGGCGGTAGCGTCAAGGGCGGAATCTACGGCAAAATGCCGGACCTCGGCAATACCAACATGGGGAACGTCGCGTTCACCACCGACTTCCGCAGCGTCTACGCGACCGTGCTCGAGCGCTGGCTCGGCCGCCCCTCGCAGGCCGTGCTCGGCGGTTCGTTCTCGAAGCTCGCCGTTTTGAGCTGACCTTCGTCCTTCGACTGCGCGCCTGCGGCGCTCCGCTCAGGATGACACATTGGGGGGCCACACAGGGCTAGGTTTGCGGGCGGTGCAAGGTACCCGGCATGGCTGCGAGCGCGCCCCGCGTCGTCTCGTTCGGGAAAACCGGCGAGTCGGGACTTCCACCCAAGGGAACGCCGAAAAACTACTTGAGGGCGTGGCTTCTCGTGATGCTTGCCGAGAAGAATCTGCACGGCTATGAAATCACCAAAGACCTCAACGAGAAGTTCGAAGTAATCACCGATGCGGGAACGGTGTATCGCGCGCTGCGCCAACTCGAACGCGACGGCTCCATCTCCTCGTGGTGGAATCCCGCCGAACAAGGTCCGCCGCGCCGCCTCTACGCGTTGACGCCGCAGGGCACCGCCGCGCTGCGGCGCTGGAGCGAAGCGCTCGAGCAATACCGCGCGAACTTAGAGACGTTCTTCGCACTCTATCAGCGCCGCAACGGCTCGACGTCGAGCGGAAAGAAAGGCGCCTGAACCGGCTGCCCACCTCGGTGCTCTTCCTCGGCAGCGGCGGCGCACGCTTCGTCGTCGCGCGCCAGTTTCGAGCGTCGGGCGGCATGTGGATGCGCTTCGGCGAGACGCAGATTCACGTCGATCCGGGGCCGGGTGCGCTCGTCCGCGCCCTCAGCCACGTGCCGCCGTGCAATCCACGCGAACTCGACGCGATCGTGCTTTCGCACAAGCATCTCGACCATTCCAGCGACGTCAACACGATGGTCGAGGCGATGACCTCGGGCGGATTCCGTCCGCGCGGTACGCTGCTCGCGCCCGGCGACGCCTTCGATCACGAACCGGTCGTCTTGCCGTACGTCCGGCGTTTCGTCGAAAACATCGAGCGGCTGGAGCCGAGCGCGGGCCCCTATCGCATCGGCGGCGTCGATCTGCGTACGTCGCGCGCGCACGTGCACGCCGTGCAGACCTACGGCCTGCATTTCGAGTACGGCGGCCTGCGAGTCGCGTATCTGCCCTGCGGACGTTTCTTCGAAGAGCTGGGCGCCGACTACGCGCGCCTGCGGCCCAACGTGCTGATCGTGAACGTGCTGCGCTTCCGCGACGCGATGAGGGTCGATCATCTCGCGTGGGACGATGCGTGCCGCGTCGTCGCCGAAGTCCGTCCGCAAGTGGCCGTCTTCCAGCACTTCGGCACGAAGATGCTCGAGGCCGATCCCCACCGGCTCGCGCAGTCGCTCGAAGACAAACTCGGCCTGCGCGCAATCGCTGCCTACGATGGTTTCACGCTCGACGTCGACACCGAGGTCGCGGCGGTTGCCGGTTGAAATCGAGCGCGTTCGTTCGGACGACGTTTCGGATTTCTACCGCAGGCTCGAGCGCGAAGCGTTGCGGGCGCTCTACGATTTCTCGGTCGTCTGGCACGAGCAGGTCGAAGAGTTCGCCGCGACCGATGCCGGGGCGATCGTCGCCGCCGCGACGATTCGCATCGCCGCGTCGCTGGCGCACGTCGAGCGGATCGTCGTCGCACCCGAACGGCGCTGCAACGGCATTGGCCGTCGCTTGCTGGACGCGGCGGCCGACGTCGCGAACTATTACAACTGCCACAAAATGAGCGCGCTGGTCCCGCACGAAAGCGCGGCGCAGCGATTCTTCGAAGCGTGCGGCTACCGCGAGGAAGCGGTGCTCGCGCAGCACACGTTCAAGCTCGACGTCGCGGTGCTGCGGAAGTTCCTACTGTAACGCCAACGGCGTGGCGCACGATGACGTGGTTAGCGCGGAGGTTGCTGGTGATGGTGGTGGCCGCCGCCACCGCCGCCGCCGGGAGGTCCGCCCGCTGCGCCGCCGCGCTGTTGCGGCGGGGGAGCTTGGCGCGCCTGCGGGTAGTTGGGCGGCGCGTACGGCTGTTGCGAAGGCGGCGCGAAACGGTGGCGACCGTAGCCTGGCTGCGGTGCGTACTCGCGCGGCCGCGAGTAGTTCCGCGGCGGCGCGTAGTTGCGTGCCGGGAGCTCTGCGCGCGTGGCCGGAACCGGTGCGCCGGCCGGTGCGAAGACCTGCGCCGGCGCGGCGGCGGGAAGGGCTCGAGAGCCGCGTAACTCGGCCTGCACGCGCGGATGGGCGCCGACCGAGCCGTTATAGAGGAAGACCGAGCCGTGCTTGCTCACGGCGGTGACCACCGGACCGCCCCCGCGAACCGTTTCCTGGGTGCTGTTGCGGTTGCGCGTCGCGGCGGAGCCGTTGTGAAAACTCGACACGACGTGTCCGGTGCCGCTATGCGCGCCGATCTGCGCGCCGCCGCGCACGCCCAACGCGACGTTGCCGTGCTCGGACTCGAAGCGCGCGAGCCCCGGCTGGAAGCGGCCGTTATCGTAGACGATCGAACCGTATTTGCTGGTCGCTTCGATTTGATGTGACGTGCAGCCGCGGAAAAACATGTTGCCGGTCGCGGTGCGCGCGCGCAAACGTTCGAACGACGAATCCGACGCCTGAATCGGGCCGCGCAGCGCCTCGGCATATCCGCTTCCCTGCACGTGATTGAAGGCGATGCCGCCGTCGCGTACCTGCGTGATGAACGCGCCGCGGTAGCCGTTCATGTTGAGCTGGCCGGTGCCGACGCGGGCCGTCACGAGCGCGGTTCCTCGCGGCACCGTGATCGTCGTGTTGCCGTCACCGTCGGCGACGACGGCGTCGTGCGACGACCCTTGAAGCTGCGGCAGAACGAACGACTCCTCGGGCAGGCGGGCGTCGCCGTTGCCGGTCGAGACGCTCTGCGACCACGCCGTGTACTGATGCGGAATTCGCGGATCGGCGACCGAGGCGTTGACGTGCTTCACGTCGAGCCGGCCGCTGCTCTGGATCTGGACGTCGGGACGGTCCCAGGTGTTGACCGTGAGCGTGCCGCTTTGCAGCTGGACGTCGAGCCACGGATTCGGGCCGACGGCGATCTGCTGGGCGGCGCTTGCGCGCGCCCCCAGGCCCAACCAGCACGAGCAGCCGACCAGGAGCACCGCCGCCCCTCGCCAGCACCTTTTAAACACGATTTCATTGTAGACGCCGGCCCAGGGCGCCATCATGAAGGGCCGGTGAACCCTAGCTATGCCCGAGCTCCAGTCGCGGGAATGTCGCTCGGAAGAGCGCCCCGCCGTCGGGGGCGCGGCCGGCAGTGACGGTTCCGCCGTGGACGCGAGCGATCGAGCGGACGATCGCCAGCCCGAGGCCGGTGCCCGGGACCGTCCGGGAGCGCGCTTTATCGGCTCGGTAGAAGCGGTCGAAGACGTGGGGCAGTTCCGATTCGGGGATGCCGGGACCGCTGTCGGCCACCTCGATCCAAGCGTGCGTCCGATCGCCGCCCACGAGGACCTCGACGCGACCCTGCTCGGTGAACTTCACCGCATTGTCCACCAGATTCGAGACGAGCTGGCGCAGCAGCGCCGGATCGCCGATGACGGCCGGCATTCCCTCGTGGCGGAATTCCAGCGTCAGGCGTTTGGCCTCGGCGCGCGGCTGGGCGAGTTTGGCGGCCTCGCTCGCGACTTGCGCCAGCGACACCGGCTCCTTCGGAATGTCGTCGCCGCGGTCGGCTTTAGCCAGCGTCAACATGCCGTTGACCATTTCGGCGAGCGCGCCGCTCTCGTGTGCGATCGTTTCGAGGCTTTCACTCCGGATTTCCGGGTCGCGATCGGCCCAGCGCATCAGCATCTGCGCGTTGGAGTTGATCGACGTCAGCGGCGTTTTCAGTTCGTGCGACGCATCCGAGATGAATTGCCGCTCGCGCGCGAACGCTTCGGCGAGACGCTGCAGCAGATCGTCGAAACTCGCCGCCAAATTTCCGATCTCGTCGTTGCGGCGTTCCCAATGCAATCGGCGGTTGAGACGGTCGGATCCGATTTCGCGCATCGCTCCGGCGAGCCGGTTGATCGGCGTCGTGACTTGAGCCGCCAGGACGATCGACAAGAGAATGACCGCGCCCGCCGCCGCCGCAAGAATGACGAATATCGCGTCGCGCGCCTGCCCGAACGTGCGGTTGAGCGCATCGAGCGGTTCGGCGACGTGCACGATCGCGGTCGCGCCGCCCTGCTTGAGGTAGCGATCTTCGACGAGGAACGGCCGGCCGTCGATCGAGACGTCGCGGTATTCCACGTCGTGCTTCGACGAGAGTCCGGTGTTCGGCGGAATCGAAGAGCTGCCGAGATTGGCCGTCTTCGCCAGCGGATAACCGGCGGTCGAATCGACCTGCACGTAACTCGTCGACGAGTTCCAATTCGTAAGATTGCTGCTGCTGAAGAGATACTGCAGGCTGCCCGACGCGCTCCCGAGCGAAAATGGATTGCTCTGCTGGGCGGCCTGCACGATCGAACGCATCGTCGCGGCGACGCTCGCCTTCGACTGTTCGTACAGAATGGCCTGAAACCGCCAAACGATGATGCCGCAGGTCACGGCGAGCACGAGAATCAGCAGCGACGCGTACCAGAGCGCGATGCGCCACTTCAGCGACACGAGGTTCCTTCGATCTCAATCAGTCTTTGATCGTGTACCCGACGCCGCGCACGGTCGTGATCAGCTTGTCGTCGAATCCGTCGTCGATTTTGCCGCGCAGGTAGCGGACGTAGACGTCGATGAGGTTCGAATCGCCGAGAAAGTCGCTGCCCCAGACGCCGTTGAAGAGTTCGTCGCGCGTATGCACTTTGTTACGGTGCAGCAGCAGATATTCCAGCAGCGCGTACTCCTTGGCGGTCAGGGCGATCGGCTTGCCGGCGCGATGCACTTCGTGGCGGTCGCGGTCCATTACGACGTCGCGGTACTCGATGACGTTCGATTGCGGCGAGCGCTCGCGCAGCCGGGCGCGGACGCGCGCCAGCAGTTCCGGCGTGGAAAACGGTTTGGTGATGTAGTCGTCGGCACCGAGATCCAAACCCGCGACGCGGTCGGGCACGCGGTCTTTCGCGGTGAGCATGATAATCGGAACGTTGCTCTTGGCGCGAATGCGCCGGCAGACTTCGAGCCCGTCCATGCGCGGAATCATCAGATCGAGGATGACGAGATCGGGTTCTTTGAGCGCCTTCTCGAGTCCCGAGAGACCGTCGCGCGCGACGTCGACCTCGTAACGCTCGTGCTCGAGTTCCAGCTGCAGAACGCGGCTGATGGCGGCGTCGTCCTCGACGACGAGAATTCTATAGGGTTCCTGCGGTTGCGCCGAGCTTTTCTCCATAGGAACGGTTTATCGGCCGTCCTCCCGCTCGAACCTCCGCGTCGCGGGCCGCAAGGATTGCGATCCGGTGAAAAATGAGAGCCAGAAGGCCGCCATTGCACCGGTCGCCAGCCAGGCGTCGACGGTAACGTTCGAGAGCGCCGACTCGATCGAGGTCACGATGGTGGCGAGCGTCTGCAGGAAGAGACCGCCGCCGCCCATTCCGATGAGCACGACCAGCCAGAGCGTCACCGCCACCACGGCGCCGAGTCCGGCGGCTTCCCACGCCGAGAAGGCAGGTGCCGGGCGGTAGGCGGTTGAGGCGAGGATCGAAGCACGCAAATCCGACGGCGGCTCCTCCAACGGGAGCGCGAAAAGTGCGCGGTCGAGCGCGTCGTCGCTGTCGTACATCATGATTCCGTTACCTCCGCTCCGCCAAGAAGCCTGCGCAGCTGCTCCTTCGCGCGAAACAAATGTGTTTTGACCGTACCCATCGGCAGATTGAGAACCTTGGCGATCTCTTCGTACTGCTTTCCCTGTAAATGATAAAGGGTCACGACGGTGCGGTATTTTTCGGGCAGTGTCTCGATCGCGTCGCGCAGCCGCTGGGCTTCGTCGAGGGCGATCGTTTGCTGTTCCGGACCCGGCCCTGCATCGGCCCGGTCGGGAAGTTCCTCATTGCTATAACGTTTGCGCCGGCTCAGACGGTCGCAGCACGCGTGATAGGCGATGGCAAATATCCAGGTGCTGAACTTTGCGCCTATTTTAAAGGTTCGCAGGCTCCGGAACGCCTTGAAGAACGCTTCCTGCGTGACGTCGCGCGCGTCCTCGACGTCGTGAAGCGTGCGATACGCCAGAGTGGTAGACCGCGCGGTCGTACCGCTCCACGAGCGAGGCGAATGCCTCCGGGTGTCCCCGGAGCGTCATCGCCACCAATTGACCGTCCTCCGGACCGGCCGTCATGCGGCCGGCAAGGGGGGGCTGCGCCAGCGCCACCACGCTCGTCGTACGCGTGGGCGCCTGAGGATGTTTCGCTCGCAGCGCCCGCAGCGGGCTCGAAACATGTCGGCCGCCCGAGCGTAACTAGGGCAGAAACCCAACAGGAGGCTCGACCCGATCATGGTGATCATTCCGAAGCGCACGCTCTCCGACCCGGCCCTGCCGACCGTGCAGGCCCAGGAACGGAACTCCGCCCAGTCCCTGCGACCCACCTTCACCGGCTGGGGACCGCGCATCTAATGTCTCGCTCCTCGCTCGTCGCGATGCTGATCGCAGTCGAAATCGCAATCGTGGGCATCGCGCTCTTTACCGTCCGCGACATGGCGCACGTCCACGCCGCCGGCTTCGCCGCGAAGACGTTCGCACCGCTCGACGCCGGATCCGCGCCGGTCGTCGCCATCGACGATCGCGACTCGCGCGTCGACGTGGCAGCGTCGACTGACGGACTCGTTCACGTCAAAGATCTCACCGACTTGCACGGTGCGTTCTTCGGATCGCACTCGTCGGTCGCGCAACTCGACGTGAAGCGCACCGCCGGCGGCATCTCCATCTCGCGGCCGGATTCCGGCCACACCTCCTACTTCGACTTCTGGAACTCCGAACGCCGGATTGAAGTCGACGTTCCCAGCGGTGCGCGGCTCGAAATCGCGCGCTGCTCCGGCGCGCGCATTGCCGGCGTCGAAGGCGGCGTCACGGTGGCTTCGCAGGATGGGCGCATCACGCTCACCGATTTGCGCGGCACCATTCAAGCGAAGTCCGACGACGGCTCGATCACGGCGACGCGCGTACGCGGCGACAACCTCGTTTTGCAGTCGTCCGACGGCCGCTTGCGGCTCGAAGACGTCAGCGCCTCGTCGCTCGACGCGCAGACGCGCGACGGCAGCATCGAAGCGCACGGCCTCGCGATCGCGGGCGGCGCGCAACACGCCGTCCTGCACACCGCCGACGGTTCGATTCGCGTCGCGTTGGCGACGGGCGCCGATCTCACGGTCGATGCGTCGACCGGCGACGGCCATATTGACGTCGACGGCAACGCCGCCGGCAACGGCGACTCCGATTCCGCGAAACGCACGGTTCGCGTCGGAAACGGTTCGGGAAGCCTTCAACTATCGAGCGGAGACGGCTCGATTCATCTCACAACCAATGGAGCGGTGTAACCGTCATGCCTGAAACTGTCGTACCAGTAATGTTCTTTCTCATCGTCGTCGGATTGCCGATTACGGCCGGCATCATCTCTCGCGTGCTCGCGCATCAAGAGCGCATGGAGATGCTCCGACACGGTATCGTCCCGCCGCCGGATCCGCGGGCGATGCGCAACGCGATGAAGTACGGCACGAAGCCGGGATGGACGCCGGGATCGGCGACCGTTCCGCCGCCGGGATGGACGCCGCATGCGTCGTACGACCCCGCCTACCACGCGCAATGCCAACTGCGGCGCGGCATTCAAGTCGCCTGCATCGGATTCGCGCTGCTGATCGGTCTGTCGTTTATCGGGCTCCACGACGGGCGCTACGTCTACGGACCGTGGCTGTTGGGCGGACTCATCCCGATGTTCGTGGGCATCGCCCAGATCATCAGCGCGGTGCTGAGCGGCGCGCAGTTCGGCCCGGGCGCCGCGGCGATGAACGGCGGCCGGTTCGGGCCGGCCGATCAAAGCGCGGCCTCCCCGCCGCCCTCAGCGGCCGGGCCGATGCCTCCCACCGCCGGGTCGTACGGCGGTTGGCGTCCCGGCTCGATCCCAGAGATCGAGAAGCCCGCAGGGCCTCCGGATCGCACCAGCTAGCAGTGTCACAAATCAGGCAGATAAAAAAAGCCGCCGGCAAAAGCCGGCGGCTTTTTCGATTTGCGGGAAAAAGAATGAAGACGGTTATTTACAAGAGACCAGCGCCATCGCCCACCCTGCTGCGGTGCGCGTTCTGACGAGATAGCCGTCCGCAGTCCGGTCGTAAACCTGATAACCGGCACGCAGCGCGTCGGCCAACGATTTGAACACGATAAGACCTGCCATCTGCGGACCCCCCTTTCCTCTACTTACTGCTCTATACAGTATAACGGCCTTCGTCGCAAGGCGGTTCGGGGTTTTTCGGAAAGTTTTTTTAAAATTGGGCGAAAATGCGCCAGCGATATGCCTGCCACGCACGGCGACGTTCGCGTTCACGAAACGCGCGTCGCGGATCGCCGCGAGCTTGCGCCCGGCGTGATTCTGCTCGGCTTGCGGGCACCGGATCTCGTGCGGACGGCGCGTCCGGGCCAATACGTCATGGCAATACCGCCGAGCGGCGCAGCCGCAGCGGTTGCATTGGGGATTTACGAAGCGCACGGCGACCGCGCGAGCCTGTTATTCTTTCTAACGGGCAAGCGAACGCACGAACTCGCAGAGCTTCGTCCCGGCGAGTCGCTCGCGCTCAGCGGCCCGCTCGGAAACGGCTTCGATCTATCGGCCAATCCATCGCATGCAGCGATCGTTGCAGGCGGAGTCGGCATCGCATCGGTGCTGCTCGCGGCCGAGACCCTGGTGCGCGGTGGAACGCGCGTCGAGTTGCTCTACGGGGCGCGCACCGCCGAACTGCTGGTCGAGGCGCCGCGTTTCGCGAAGGCCGGATGCTCGCTCGCGCTTGCGACCGACGACGGCAGCGCGGGACATCGCGGATACGTGACGGAGCTCCTCGAGCGCCGCGAGGAGATGCCGGAGATGATTTTGGCCTGCGGTCCCTCGCCGATGCTGCGCGCGGTGGGACGAATCGCGCGCGAGCGCAACGTGCGCGCGCAACTCTCGCTGGAGGAAACGTTTGCGTGCGGCGTCGGCGGGTGCTGGGGCTGCGTGGTTCCGGTTACGCGCGACTCGCAGCAGGCACCCGGATTTCCGCCCGCGGACGAAGGCGGCAGCGACGTCGTTTACGCGCGAATTTGCAAAGAGGGCCCGGTCTTCTTCAGCGACGAGCTGCGGTGGTGACGCGGTGACGGAGGGGCCGAATCTCGGAGTTACGCTCGGAAAACTGCGGCTTGCGTACCCGACGCTCATGGGCAGCGGATGTTACGGATCCGGGGAAGAGTTCGCAGCCTTCGCCGACCTCACGAAAATCGGCGGCGTGGTGCTCAAGAGCGTCACGCGTCTGCCGCGACTGGGTAATCCGACGCCCCGCCTCGTTCACACCCCTTCGGGAATGCTCAACGCGATCGGCCTGCAGAATCCGGGCATCGAGTGGTACGTGCGGCGCGAGATGGAGAAACTCTCCGGACGCGCGTACCCGTTGGTCGGCAGCGTCGCCGGCTTTTCGATCGACGACTACGCCTACGTCTGCGAACGCCTGGCGGCGTGCGAACCGATTGCCGCAATCGAATTGAATATTTCCTGTCCGAACGTCGCCAGCGAAGGCGAGACGTTCGCGTGCGATCCGGCCCTGACCGCTCGCGTCGTGCGCGCGGCGCGCGAAACGACCGACAAAACGCTGATCGTCAAGCTTTCGCCGAACGTCACCGACATCGCCGCGGTCGCCCGCGAAGCGCAGGACGCCGGCGCCGACGCGCTGGCCGTCGTCAACACGGTGCGCGGCATGAGCGTAGACGTCGAGACGTGGCGTCCGCGGCTGGGCAACGTGACCGGCGGACTCTCGGGGCCGGCGATTCGCCCGATCGCGGTGCTGGCGGTCTACGAAGTCGCACGGGCCGTCTCGATTCCGATCGTCGGTCAAGGCGGTATCGAAACCGTCACCGATGCACTCGAGTTCTTTTTGGCGGGTGCGACGGCGATCGGCATCGGGACGGCAAACTTCACCGATCCGCGCGCCCCCGAGCGAATCGTCGAAGGCCTTATCGAGTATCTGCAGCGGCGTAACCTGCGCGGCATCGACGACATCGTCGGACAGGCCAACCTCGGCTTTGCCAGCGCGCACGAATATGAAGGAGATGAAGGTTAGTGGAAGGGGAGACCCGGTGGCAGCGCAACTGATCGTCGCGCTCGACGTACCCGAAGCCGGTGAGGCGGAACGGCTGATCGACGCGCTTTACGAAACCGATGCGATCTTCAAAATCGGCATCGAAGCGCTCTACGGCTACGCCGAACGGATCTTCGCGTACTGCGAAGCGCGCGACGTGCGCACGTTCGTCGATGCAAAACTTCACGACATTCCCCGCACGGTGGGCGCTGCGGTGCGCCAACTCGTGCGCCCCAACGCCCACATCGTCAACGTGCACGCCCTCGGAGGCCTTGAAATGATGCGGACGGCGGTCGACGCGGCGAGCGAGCGCGCGTTCGAGCTCGGCATCGCGGCGCCGCAGATCTTTGCGGTGACCATCCTCACCAGCATCGCTCCCGAAGATCTCAACGAACTCGGCCTTCAGGGCGGGCCGGGCGAGAACGCGATTCGTCTGGCTGCGTTGGCGCGCGACGCGGGCTGTGCCGGCGTCGTGTGCAGCGCGCGCGAAGCCGGCGATCTCAAGCGTTTCTTCGGCGACGATTTCCTTACGCTCACGCCGGGCATTCGTCCGGCGGGTGCGGCGCACGGCGATCAGAAGCGCGTGGTCACGCCGTCGGAGGCGGTCGCCGCCGGCGCCGATTACATCGTCGTCGGGCGGCCGATTACCGAGGCCGGCGATCCGCTCGCGGCCGCGCGCGCCATTCTCGCCGAAATGCGCGAGGCGCCGGCGCGGTGAGCGTGACGGCGCGCGACGTGCTGGCGACGCTGACCGAGCGCGGCGCCCTGCTCGACGGACACTTTCGCTTGAGTTCCGGACGTCACAGCGACCGTTTCATCCAGAAGTTTCGAATTCTCGAGGATCCCGCGCAACTGGAACCGCTGGCGCGCGCGATCGCCGACGCATTTCGCGCCGTGCGGCCGACGGTGGTGGTCAGCGCCGCAGTCGGCGGCATCATCCTCGGTTACGAAGTCGCACGCCATCTGCGCGTGAAGTCGATCTTCGTCGAAAAGGAGCACGGCGTGCCGGTTTTGCGCCGCAACTTCGCATTGACGGCCGAGGATCGCGCGCTGATCGTGGAAGACGTCGTGACGACCGGACTCTCGGTCCGCGAAGTGATCGACGTCGTGCGCGCGCGCGGCGCGCAGGTGGCCGGCGTCGGCGTCATCGTGATGCGCGGCGAAGCCGATTTCGGCGTTCCGACGCACGCGCTGCTCGATCTGCCGATCGAATCGCACGATCCCGCGCACTGTCCTCAATGCGCTGCCGGGCAGCCGATCGACGATCCCGGATCGCGGCGTTCGTGAGCGTTGCCGTCCGGCACGCGCAGAACGACGCCGATCGCGCGTTCGTCGAAGATCTGGGACGGCGGAGCGCACCCAGCAGCGTCTCGTCGCTGCGGCCGGCGCTGCCGCAGACCGTGGCGGCTTCCTACGAGCGGTTGCTGGAGACGGTTGCGGCGCAGCCGCACCTCGTCCTCATCGCCGAGTGCGACGGCCGGCGCGCCGGTTTTGCGCTGCTGCTGAACGATCTTCCCGACGACGTGACCGGAATGCCGCAGGCCTTTCTCGCCTATATGGCCGTCGAGCCCGCTCTGCGGCGGCGCGGAATCGGCGCCGCGTTGCTGCGCGCGGCCGAAGATGAGGCGAAGCTGCGTGGTTTGCCGTATATGGCGTTCATGGTCACCGACGAGAACGCGGCGGCCCGCGCGCTCTACGAAGGGGCAGGCTACGTTACCGAGCGGCGCCTGCTGTGCAAGGCACTGTGAGCGCCGACACCTGGCGTCGCGCCGGCTGGATCGTGGCGGGCATTTGCGTCGTCCTGCTGGCGTTCTGGTTCGCCGCGCACATTCCGCGGACGCTCGCGATCTTTACGATCGCCGCATTCATCGCGTTCGGCGTCGGACCGATCGCGCGCCGGCTCGAACACCGGATGCCCAAACCGCTCGCGATTACCCTGGTCTTTGCCGCACTCATCCTACTCGTGGCCGTCGGCATGGTGATCTTCGTGCCGCTCACGATCAGTCAGGTGCAACTGCTTGCGAACAATCTGCCGGGGTACGCCTCGAACGCGCAAGCGTGGCTGACGACGACCGAAAGCGACTTGAATCAGCACTTCCCGCAGTTGCGCCTGCCGGCCGAAGGCATCAACTTTGCCGCAATCGGGAGCGGAAAAGCCGCCGGCGTCATCAGCGGCGTGCTTTCCTCGCTCGGCGCGATCGCGCTCAACACGGCGACCGCGTTCTTCATCGGATTTTCCGCGATCATTCTTTCGTTTTTCTTCTTGCTCAACGACGCGCAGATTGCGGAGTGGTTCGCCGGCATGTTCCCCGAGCGCAAGCGCGAGACGGCGCGTAAACTCGCCGACGAAGTCACGCAGCTTTTCGGCAGCTATATTTCCGGGCAGGCCATCGTCTGCGCGATCACGGGCACCGTCATCGCGATCGCGTCGGCCGCGATCGGCTTCAAATTCTCGCTGATTTTGGGACTCGTCTCGGGAGTCGCCTACGCGGTTCCGATCATCGGGATGCTCGCCGCCGAGATCATCGCCGTTCCGATGTGCTTGCCGCAAGGCTTCTGGATGGTGATCTGGGTGCAGGTCATCATGTTCGGCATGGCCCGCATCAGCGACAACGTGCTCGTGCCGAAAATCATGGGCGAATCGGTCGGCGTTTCACCGATCGGCGCCATGTTTGCCGTCTTCGCCGGCGGCGAACTGTTCGGCATTCCCGGCTTGATTCTCGGAATACCGGTCGCAGCGCTCATAAAAATTCTGTGGCGCTACTTCATCGGTCCCTGGATTCACGCCCAATTGGACCGTAGCGCGTAAGCGTTGTCATCCTGAGCGAAGGCGTGCGAAGCACGCCGTAGTCGAAGGACCGCTTGCCACTTCGTCCTTCGACTGCGCTCCCGTTCGACTCGCTACGCTCGCTCAGGATCGCTTCGCTCAGGATGACATATGCGTGTTAGTTGCCTGGGTATTTGTAGCGCATCACCTTTGTGAGATCGATGCCGCGCGTGATGCCGTTCGCGTTGTACGCGAGCCCCCACGAATCGATTGACGACATGTCTGGGAAGATGCACGCTTCGAGATCTTGATCGGTCGAGTTGAGGTTGACCCAGCTGCCGCCGGCGCCGCTGTTGCCGCCGAACTGGTCGGAGGCTCCGAGCAACGTACAGTAGCACGATGCCGGATTACCCTGGCACGAGCCGGTCGGCGGTTTGAGGATAAAGGCCAGCGCCGCGAGCGACGGCTTCTTCGAATAGAGCGTCGTCAGCAGAATGTGAATGCGCGAACCGTCCGACGCCGAGGTGTATTGGCAGAAGGGTTGGCGACCCGCGAGCACCAGCGGATTGGAGCCATTGGTATCGTACTCCGGAATGCGCATGTAGACCGTACCGCCGGTCTTCGTGCAGTAGTTGGCGGCCGCGGTCTCGTCGGGCGAAACGGCGGTGGACGCGCTCGAGTCGAGACCCACGCTGCGCTGCGTAGTAGCGGCGACGTGGCGCAGGGCCGCCCCGAACGAACCGTGGACGGCGGCGGGAGCCGCGCCGTTGGGGGCTGCCGATTGGGCGCCGCCGAGGCCGGAGGCCCCGGAGCAGCCTGAAACGATGATTGAAGCGGCAACAACGGCCGCCGCGAGCGACAACTTCATGAGCGAAACTCCTCAGAAAAGGAAATAGCCTTGAAAAAAAGGACTAGGACCGCATAGTACTCTGCGGACTACGAGATTCCCTTCGCTCGCTCTGGGCGCACCCGCGAGCGCAGTTCCTTTTGCGAGTGGACCCCGAGCGCGGCGTAGACGGCGCCCGCATGGTTGCGGATCGTGTTCAGGCTCCGGTTCAGGTGCGCCGCGACCTCGCTCAGCGAAAACCCGTCGGCGAGCAGGTGGAACACCTGCCACTGCGCCGGCGTGAGCCGTACGCCGGGAACGACGTTGGTGAAGCCGAGCCGTTCGGCCGCTTCGCGGTACTCCGCCGCCAGCCAGCTGCGCTCGTAACGGGCCAGTTTCTTACGCGCGTTTTCGAGATGGCGCTGATCGCCCGAGACGCCGGCCAGTTCGAGCGCGGCCTTTCCGGCGCGCCAGTCGAAGCCGATTTCATCGTAGATTTCGTAACACTCTTCGAGCGCGCGAACGGCCTCGTTGAGTTTTCCTTGGGCCGCGCTCACGACGCCCTTCGTGCCGCTGACGAGCGCGCGATCCACGCGGTCGTGCCGGCGCGTATTGGCGGCCGACAATCGCTGATGGAACATTTGAAAGCGCGCGACGTATTCGCTGGCTTTGGTGGGGTTGACGTGCGCGTACAGCTCGGCCAGACTGGCCAGCACGATCGAGGAGTCGTCGCGTTCGTCGCGCTGCGCTTCCCACGAGACGCGACGGCAGAGCTCGTCGGCTTGGCTCGTCTCCTGTTCCGCCCACAGCCGTTCGCGCAGTCCCCTCGCGAGGTGCGCGCGGTCGGCGTGATTGAGCGCGCGCAGCGCGTCGCGGACCGGAAACTCGACCGCGCGTTTGAGAAAACGGAACGCGCTGAACGAATCGCCGGCGAGCGCGTGCCACCAGCTCAACGCGCGGCAGATGAAGAAGTGCCAGACCGCGATGCCCTCGTGCCAGGGAACGCGCTCGAAGTGCTCCTCGACCATCGTTGCGAGCGTCGGCTCCCAAAACTCCACGACGATTTCGGCCAGCATGTGGAGGATGCTGCAGAGCGCCCACAGGTTCGGCGATTCGCGCGCGTGCAGTTCGACGAGGGCTTGCACGAGCACGGGAATCTGCGCGCGGTAGTATTCGCGATGCCGCAGGAGCACGGCAGACATGGCGGCGCCCTGCGCGCGAATGTCGGGATTGGCGGCCGCCGCAATCGTAGGAAGGAGCGGTTCGATGCGGTCGATGCGGCTCTGAAGCATGAGCGAAACGCTGCGGTAGAGCGCGACTTTGGCGAGCAGATCCGAGTCGCCGCCGCAATCGGCCGCGGCTCGCGCGAGATGTTCCTCGGCTTCTTCGTATTCGCCGATGCGGCTGAGCGCGTTGCCCCAAATGATTTCGGCTTCGGCGCGGAAATGCGCCCGTTCGCGTCCGTGCAGCATCGAGCCCGCGAGCGCCACCGCCGCGGCCGGGTCGCGCACGACGAGCAGCCGCGCCTTCAACAGCAGTGCCTCGCCGCGCAACTCTTGCGGCGGAAGCTCGTCGAGCACGGCTTCGGCTTCTCGCCAGCGTGCCTGTTGCCACAAATCCTGTGCGGCGCGAAGTTGCGCCGGCGGCTTACTCACGCGGCGAAATTTCGGCGCCGGGGCGTGCGTTACCCTGACGGCGACACGGCGACCGCGATGCCGTCGTCGTAGCGCTCGCGACCCCGGCACGCCCGCGCCGCGCGCAACCGGTCCGCATTGAAAGCGTCGGGGCGGTCGTCTTCGGCGATGGCAAGCATCAGCACGCGCTCTCGCTCTGCCGTGAGGCAGGGCGTGGCGTCGGGAAGGTCGATCGCGCGTGCCGCCGGGTCGAGCACGTTGACGATGCCGGCACGCAATCCCCAGCCGCCCACTGCGGGCGGCCGCGAACGCGCGATCCAAGCGTAGACGCCGGTGGTGCGCCCGTTTACGCGCAGGCCCTCGGCGTAGTATGCAACGGGATCGCGCGTCGCCAAGATCGTCGCCACGATCGCGGCGGCAGCAAATCCGGCCGGAAGCAGCCAGCGTAAGAATTTCAATCTCGCGAGCGCCGTGTTGGCCGCCGCAATGGCGGCGATCGCGAACGCAACGTGCGTGCCGCCGTCGTTCCAATAGGTCGCCATGACTTGGCCCGCGCCGTACGCCGTGCAGAGCAGCAGCAAGGCGACCGCGGCGTACGGCCAGCGCGCGGCGACGCGCGCGAGCAACAGGGCGCCGAGGACGAGCGCGGGCGCCGCGTAGCGCAGCGACGCGCCGGTTGCGAGTTGCGGATGACGGTCGGCGTAGGCCAGCGGCATCACGAGAAACCAGAGGAACGCGCACAAGGCTGCGACGCCGAGTTTGCGCCGCTCCTCCCCCGCGAGCAACGGTCCGAACACTGCGGCCAGGAGTGCCGGTAACACAAACGGCGACGCGGCGGCCGCCACGCGCGCGAGCAGCCACAGCGCGGGTATGCCGTGCGCGATAATCAGCGTATCGGGCTTATTACCCGTCGACGAACCGGCGGGCGCTACGATCGACGCGTGCCACAATATTGCGTCGTGGGCAATCCATACCCCGATCGCCGCCGCCGCCGCGATCCACACGCGCAACGGCGCGCGCGACGCGGCCGCGGCGACCGCGGCGAAGATCCATCCATACGGTTTCAGCAATGCGGTGAAGGCAACGGTCCGTGCCGCCGCGCCCGTTTGGCGCTGCAGCACCCACAGCGATTCGAGAAAGAAGGCGGCAAGCCACACGTCGTTCTGCAGCGAACCGGCTTGCAGCGCAAGCGGCGTCATCGTGACGGTTGCAGCCGCCAGCGCGTCGGCGAGCCACGTGGGCAAACCAAACTCGGCGCTCGCCCAATCGGCGACGCGAAATCCGATCAGCGCAAGTGCGCCGAAGCCGCTCCATCCAAGCCCGAACGGACCGGAAACCGCGAAGAGTCCCGAAGCGAAAATCTCCGAGCCGGGCGGATACCACCAGTAGCGCGGATCGGTCGTCCACAATCCGTGCGCGTGCACCCACGCAGCGGCATTGGGGAGGTGGTACGACAGCGTGTCGCCGTCGAGAAGGGGACGCATCAACGGCGGCCACGCTACCAGTGCGAGCGCCGCGATCAATACGTAGGGAGGCCGCGAGCGCTGCGCGGATCCCTCGGCTGCCGGCGACGCGCGCCGGTACGCGATCGCGACGCACATCGCGAGTACGATCCAACATGCGGCTGGATAGAGCAGATCGACGATCCCCAGCGCGAACGGAATCGCAGCGCCGAGGATCAGCGCGTCGCGCAGCCGATCGGCGAACGCGTAGCGTGCGCCGTGTCGTAACGCAGGCGCCGCGGCGAGGAGCCCGAGCAGCCAGAGCGCCGAGAGAAAGCCGGCGATCAACCCGACGGCCCGTTTACATCGAATCGGGCGCGCTAACGCCCAAAATGCCGAGCGCCGCGGCCAGCACGTTTTTCGTGGCGATGCAGAGCGCCAGGCGCGCTTCACGCGTTCGCGGATCGTCGGTGAGAATCTTACACTCGGTGTAGAACGCGTGAAAATCGGATGCAACGTCGCGCGCGTAGCGTGCCAGCCGGTGCGGCGCGAGCTGTTTCGCGACGTTTTCGACGACGCGCGGAAACTCGACGAGGCGGCGTATCAGTGCGATTTCCGCCGGATGCACGAGCGTGCGCAGCGCTTCTTCGGACGGCGCGGCGGCCGCGTCGCCCGCGTTGCGCAAGACCGAAGCGATGCGCGCGTGGCCGTACTGCACGTAGTAAACCGGGTTCTCGTCGTTGCGCGCCACCGCCAGCGCCAAGTCGAACGTCAACGGCGACTCGGGCGCGAGCATCACGAAGAAGAAGCGGGCGGCGTCGTTACCGACCTCGTCGAGAATGCCGTCGAGCGTTTCGATGTTCCCGGCGCGTTTGCTCATGCTGACTTGGTCGTCGCCGCGCATCAGCGTGATTTGCCCGGAGATCAGCACGTCGAGCTTGCCCGGAAAACCCAAGCCCGCCGCCAGCGCCTGCAGCCGCGACACGTAGCCGTGATGGTCGGGCCCGAGAATATCGACGACGCGATCGGCGCGTTGGAGTTTCTGGTGGTGGTACGTGACGTCGAGCGCGTAGTACGTGGGGCGGCCGTCGCCACGCAGCACGACGCGGTCTTTATCGTCGCCGAACTGCGTCGTGCGGAAGAAGAGCGCTCCGTCGCTTTCATAGGTCAGGCCGAGCTCGCGCGCGCGCTCGACGCCTTCGGCGATCTTTCCGGTGTCGTGCAGTTCCTTTTCGCTTTGCCAGAGATCGTAGTGAACGCCGAAGCGCGCGGCAGTCTGCTGCTGCTCGCGCACGATTTCGTCGCGGCCGTAGGTTTGGAAGTGCGGGATCCATTCCGCTTCCGGCGCATTCGCCCAGTGCGGACCGTCGCGGTCGTACAGGGCGCGCGCGATCGGCAGCAGATATTCGCCGGGATACCCGTCGTCGGGGAACGGAAACGCCGGGTCGTCGATCTGGCGATAGCGCGCGTAGAGTGAACGGGCCAAGCGCTCCATCTGGGCGCCGGCGTCGTTGACGATCCATTCCGTGAAGACGTCGTATCCGCAGAAGCGCATCGCGTTGGCGAGCGCGTCGCCGATCGATAGCGCGCGACCCTGCACGACGACCAGCGGCCCGGTCGGATTCGCACTTCCGAATTCGAGCGACACGCGTTCTCCGTTGCGTGGGAGTATGCCGAAGCGCTCACCGTTGCGAACCATATCGGCAAGTTCGTTTTGCCAGAGGGCCGGGGCAAGGCGAAGATTGATGAAGCCGCCCTCTGCTCGAATCTCGCTAAATTGTTCCGTGAGTCGCGGCTCGCGGGTGATGGAATCGTTTATCAGGTCGGTGGCAATCTGCTGTGGTGAGCGACGCGCAATCTTCGCAAGCGAAAAGGCCAGATTCGTCGCCCTGTCTCCAAACTCGGCTCGCCTCGGTAACTCAAATTTAATAGAATCGGCGCCGATTTCGGCGCCGTACAACGCCGTGGCCGATGCGGCCATTGCCGTCGCGGCACGCGATAGCGCATCGGTAAAGCTGCCGGCTGTTGGCGGCTCGGCGTGGTTGCGCTGCATGTGTGCTAGCGCGATACCGCTAGTTTGGGGCGCCCTAGGGGCCCCACGAAGTGGGGGGCACGGAGCCTGGGGCGAAGCGCCTTATTACTTGTGATAGGGCTCATTGCGCGCGATCTTCGCCGCGCGATAGAGTTGTTCCAGCACGAGCGCGCGCGCCCACTCGTGGAGGAACGTCAGCTGCGAAAGCGACCATTGAAACTCGGCGCGCACCTTCAACGTCGGATCGGCGCCGTGCGCGCCCGCGATCACGAGGGTCAACCGGCGCGCTCCGGTGCTTCGAACGGTGTCGAGACGGCGCGCGAGTTCCTCGCTGGTTAACTCGGTGCCGCCGCGTTCGAGCAGCCACATGCGATCGTCTTCGCGTACGTGACGCATGATGCGCGCCGCTTCGTCGCGCATCGCGGCTCGCGGATCCTTGCCGTCGCCCGCGCGCACTTCGATTTCTTCGTACGAATGATAGGGAGCCAGCCGCTTGCGGAGGTCGTCGCAGAGCGCGGCGACGTGCGGGGAGCGCAGCCGGTCGACTGCAATCAGCCGAACGATCACGCGCGACGCTCGACGACGGCAAACGTGCAGGGCGTTCGGGTTTCGATCGCGCCTTCGAGCTCCAGCACCGCGAGTTCGGCGAGCACCTGCGCCGGCGGAAGTTGAGTGGCCGCGACGAGATCGTCCAACGTTCCGGCGGCGTTTCGGAGCGCTGCGAGCACCGGACCGTCCGGCTCGTGCTTCGACGGCGTCGCCGGCGGCCGTAGCGGCAGGGCCATTTGCCCGATTGCCTCGAGCACGTCGCCGGCATGGCGCGCAAGCACCGCACCGTCGCGGATCAGTGCGAGGCAGCCCTGGACGTGGCGGCGGTCGACGTCGCCCGGCATGGCAAGGACCGGCACGCGTCCGGCGGCCCAGCCGGCCGTGTTGAGGGCGCCGCTGCGCGCCGGCGCCTCGACCACGACGACGGCGTCGGCGAGGGCGGCAACGATGCCGTTGCGCGCGAGAAACTGGCCCGGACGCGCTTCCTGCTCGGGGGGATACGGCGACAGCACCGCACCGCCGGCCGCGACGATTCGCTCGGCCAAGCCGCGATTGCGCGACGGAAAAAACTGCCGGTGCCCCGCGCCGAGCACGCCGATCGTCGGGGCGCTTGCATCGAGAGCGCCTTCGTGCGCGGCGGCGTCGATTCCGAGGGCGAGTCCCGAGACGATGCTGCAGCCGGCCCTTCCCAGATCGGCGGCGAGCTCCCGGGCGAGACGCTTACCCAGCGGGGTAGCGGCGCGCGTGCCGACGACGGCGACGCAGGGTGCGGCGAGGCCGCGGAGGCTGCCCGCGCACCACAAGCCTGCGGCGGCCGCGTCGAAGGGCCGTTCGCCTCGGGCGGCACGGATCGCCGCCGCCGGCTCGAACACGGGATCGTCCATCGCCCTCCCTTCACGCGCCGCCGGGGGGAATCGCGGGAGGCCACGGGAATAGGCAGCCCGCACGGAGGTACCCGAGGTGGCAGCAGAAGCGTATTGCGTTAAGTGCAAGGCGAAGCGAGAGATCCAAGACGCCGTTCAAACGACTATGAAGAACGGCCGACCCGCAACCGTCGGTAAATGTGGCGTATGCGGGACCAAAATGTTCAAAATCGGCGCGGCCGGCTAGTTTCCCTCGGCCGATCCGTTCGGACGGACCGCTCACGCGGTCCTTTTTGGTTTCCCAGGCAGCGATAGTAACGTATAATACCAGGACCCACTACATATTGGGTACCGCCGCCCTTTGGGAGACCGCCCCTGACCTGTCCGACCTGCCGCAAGAGCGAAACGCGCGTCGTCGACTCGCGCGACGACGAGACCGTCGTTCGCCGGCGGCGCGAGTGTTTGGATCCCCGCTGCAAGCATCGCTTTACCACCTACGAGCGGATGGAAGCGCCGCGTCTCTTCGTCGTCAAGAAAGACGGCCGGCGCGAGCAGTACAACCGCGAGAAGTTAATCGGCGGGCTGCGTAAGGCGTGCGAGAAGCGGCCGATTTCCGAAAGTCAGATGGAAGCGGCCGCCGCCGACCTCGAGCGCGAACTCTTCGCGCGCGGCGAGAGCGAAGTGTCGTCGTCGCTGGTCGGCGAGAAGCTTATGGAGTCGCTCAAGCAACTCGACCCGGTGGCCTATATCCGCTTCGCGAGCGTCTACCGGTCGTTTCGCGACGTCGAGAGTTTCCGAGAAGAGTTGGCGGCGCTGCTTGCCAAGTGAACCGCGATGTCCGCCGTCCGCGTCGCATTCAAACGTCTTCCTGAAGGCGACGGCCTCCCCACGCCCGCGTACATGAGCGAACACGCCGCGGGCGCCGATCTCTTCGCGGCCGTCGCCGGCGACGTTACGCTGCCGCCGGGCGGTCGCGCGCTCGTTCCGACCGGGTTCTCGATCGCGTTACCGATCGGGTACGAAGCGCAAGTGCGCCCGCGCAGCGGGTTGGCGATGCGCAGCGGCGTGACGTGCTTGAATTCGCCGGGGACGATTGACGCGGATTACCGCGGACAGGTTTGCGTGTTGCTGGCAAACTTCGGGTCGGAGCCGTTCGTCGTGCGGCGCGGCGACCGCATCGCGCAAATCGTCGTCGCGCCGGTATCGCGCGCTGCGTTCGAGCCGGTCGACGAACTGCCGCCGTCGCGACGCGGCACCAACGGTTTCGGTTCGACCGACGCGTGAAAATCTACATCGTCGGCAAAGGTGCGGTCGGCAATTACTTCGGAGAACTCCTGGGTTCGCTCGGGTTGGAAGTGACCTACGCTCCGCGCCGGCTGTCCGACGTGCAGCCAGGTTACGACGCCGACGTCGCGCTCGTGACGACCAAAGCGTACGATACCGATTCGGCGATCGAAACGCTGCGCCGCGCGATCGCGCATCCCGAAAAGTGCGTCTTCGTCTCACCGCAAAACGGCGTCGGCAACGAGGAAAAGCTCGCGGCGGCATTCGGCGCCGACAACGTCGTCGCGGCGGCGCTCACGACGCCCGTCGGGCGCGATCGCGACGGTAACGTGCGGCTTGCGAAAGAAGGCGGGTTGGCGCTCGCTCCGATGGGCTCCAATGCCTACAACTGGCTGGTCGCGACGTTTGCCGGCACCGGACTCAACGTGAAGGTGGTCGAGGATTGGCGGGCGCTCAAGTGGAGTAAGCTCGCGCTCAACGTCGTCGCCAATGCGAGCTGCGCGATCTTGAACGTGCTGCCGAACCGCCTGGTGCATTTCGAGAAGGTCTTTACGCTCGAGATCCGCATGATTCGCGAAGTGCGCGCGGTGATGCAGGCGATGAAGATTGCTCCGGTCGATTTGCCGCGCTACCCCGTGCGCGCGCTCTTCAACGTCGCGGTCTTGCCCAGCCCGGTCGCGCGCGGGCTGCTGACGCGAAGCATCGCCGGAGCGCGCGGAACCAAGGCGCCGTCCCTGCTGATCGATCTGCGCAACGGCGAGCCGCAAACGGAGGTGGACGTGCTCAACGGCGCGGTTGCCGCGGCCGGTCACGAACACGGCCTTCCGACGCCCGTCAACGCCATCTACTGCCGCGTGCTCGACGACATCGCGCACACGCCCCCGTTGTGGGCGAAGTATCGCGAGCATCCCGAGCGTTTAGAAGCCGAAGTGGTCGCTGAGATGAAACGCGTGAAGACGCTCGCGCGCGCGAAGGCGTAGCTTCGACCGTCATGCGCGATCCAAACGTTCCCGAATCGGTCGAAGGCTGGTGGATCCTCCACCGCATGTTTGCGCTCGACCGGCGCGCGTGGGACGCGCTGCCGGAGAAGCGGCGTAACAAGTTTGCAAACCACGCCGTCGATCTCGTGGATCACCTCAAGAACGGCGACGACGGCGACCTCGGCCTCACGCAAATCGTCGGGCACAAGGGCGACCTCATGCTCACGCACTACGCCCGCACGTTCGACGGCTTGGCCTACGCGCAGACGCTGGTCGATAAACTCGAACTGCGCGGGTTCTTGCAGCCGCTCGGATCGTACGTCTCGGTGCTCGAAATCGGCATGTACGACGCGACCGGAAAGATTCACGCCGAGTTGAACGAGCGCGCGCTGCCGCCGCAGTCGCCGGAGTGGATCGCGGCGTTCGACGAACTCGTTCGCAAGCAGGCGGAGAACCCGTACGTTTCGACCCGGTTAGTCGCGAAAATACCGCAACGCCGTTACGCGTGCTTTTATCCAATGAGCAAACGCCGCGGCGAAGTCCAGAACTGGTACATGCTGCCGTTCGACGCGCGCGCGAAGATGATGAGCGAACACGGCGTCGTCGGGCGCTCGTACCACGGACGCGTCACGCAGGTCATTTCGGGTTCCGTCGGCTTCGACGACTTCGAATGGGGCGTCGATCTCTACGCCGACGATCCGCTCGTCTTCAAGAAACTCGTCTACGAGATGCGCTTCGACGAAGCCAGCGCGCGCTACGGCGAGTTCGGCGCGTTTTGGTCGGGCATCCAGTTCTCGCCGGCCGAACTGCCGGTCTTCCTCGACGGCGACGCCATCCCGCAGCTTACCTCAAACCCTGTATCATCCTGAGCCCTTCGACTTCGCGTGCTTCGCACGCTGCGCTCAGGACAAGGCTCCGGCGCGCAGTCGAAGGACGGCGCGTTACAACCGTTTGTAGTAAAAGATCTCCGGGTCGCCGGGGTCGAGATTATCGAGACGGCCGACCGGCTCGAATCCGCGCTCGGCGAGCAGACGCTGCATCGCCGCGTTCGATTCGTTGGTCGACGTGTAGATGGTGAGGCCTTGGTTGAGACGCTCGACGTTTTCGATGAGGTGCGATGCGACGCCGAGATGCTGGTGTGCCGGATCGACGCCGAGCATCCACAGAAAAGGACGCGCGTAAAACCCGCGATCCCACACGGCGTATCCCGCGATCGCACCGTCCACGTCGGCAATCAGACATTCCTTGGTGCCGAGGGCGTGCCGTATGAAGGTCAGATGATGCTCGTAGTGCAGCGCGTGCGGCATCGTTTCGAGCAACGCGAGTTCAGAACGCTCCGCTTGCCTGACGATCACTGGAAGACAGTGCGTTCGAGAGGCGTATTTTTCATGAGGCGGTTCTTTCTCAAAGGCCTTACATCGGCGCCCTCCTTGCAAAGGGAGTCAATGCAAGGTTTACGCTACGGCGCCCAGACGCTCGAGGCTGCGATACTGGATTGCTTCGGCAACGTGCTCGGCTTGGATCGACGGCGTATCGGCGAGGTCCGCGATGGTTCGAGCGACGCGCGCGATGCGGTCGAGCGCGCGCGCCGAGAACTGCCGTTTTGCGCTCGCAAGCGCGAGCAGTCGCATCGGCGCTTCGTCGAGCGTGCAGTACCGTCGCATCGCGTTTCCCGGGATCTCCGCGTTGCAGGAGAGGTTCGTTCGCGAGAAACGACCCTGCTGACGTTCGCGTGCGGCGAGCACGCGTTCGCGGATCTGGAGCGAGCGCTCGCCGCACTCGTAGCGCACCATGTCGTCGAACGGCACGCGAGCGAGTTCTATCTGCAGATCGATGCGATCGAGCAACGGTCCGGAGAGCTTCCCCACGTACTTCGCTACGGCAGCGTCGTCGCAGCGACATTCGGCGCCGCGCGTACCGCGATATCCGCACGGGCACGGATTCATCGACGCGACCAGCTGAAATCGCGCCGGATACGTGAACGTTCCGGCCGCGCGGGCGATCGTCACGCGATGCTCTTCGAGCGGCTGGCGCAATACTTCTATGGCGCTGCGCGAGAACTCGGGAAGTTCGTCGAGGAAGAGCACGCCGTGGTGCGCGAGCGATATTTCGCCCGGTTTCGCGAGCGTGCCGCCGCCGACGAGCGCGACCTGGGAAATCGTATGGTGCGGAAAACGAAAGGGACGCGCGCGGACGATGCCCGCTTTTGGTCCGAGTAATCCCGCCACGCTATAGATTTTCGTTACGTCGAGCGCTTCATTCGGCGTCATTGCCGGTAGAATCGACGGCAGACGGCGGGCCAGCATCGTCTTTCCGCAGCCGGGCGGCCCGACCAGCAGCAGATTGTGGCCGCCGGCCGCCGCGATTTCCAATGCGCGCTTCGCCGCGGCTTGTCCGCGCACGTCGACGAGATCGCCGTGTGGATCGGCAGCTGCGGCATCGACCGCCGGCACCTCGGTCCGCCGCCGCCATTTCGTGCCGTTGCCCCCGAGCACCGCAACGGCAGCACGCAGCGATTCCACCGGGTATAACTCGACGCCGTCAACTAGTGCCGCTTCCTCTGCGTTGCGTTCGGGAATGATGAGTTTTCGATATCCGGCAGCACGGGCGCCGAGAACCATCGGCAGCATGCCGCTCACCGGTTGGAGCGCGCCGTCGAGCGCGAGTTCGCCGAGCGCGATGAAGTCGCGGAGCGCGGCGCGGTCGATCTGCTCGTCCATTGCGAGCAGCGCCAGCGCGATCGCGAGATCGAACGCCGGCCCGGCTTTGCGCACGTGCGCCGGGGCGAGGTTGACGAGCAACTTTCCCGGCGGATAGCCGAAGCCGGAGTTGAAGACTGCCGAGCGCACGCGGTCGGCCGCTTCTTTCAAGGCGCGATCGGGAAGACCGATGATTGAGAAGTGGGGCGTACCCGGCGAACTGTCCGCCTCGACCCGCACGACGTAACCCTCGATGCCGAGCATGGCGGCCGAGAACGCCTGCGAGAGCATATCGCGATGCTACTGCGCGGGCGGCTCGCGTCGGCTAGAGCGAGAACTTTTGCTCTACTGCAGCATCGTCTTCAGCGTCGCGCCGTTGAAGACGTCGAGATCCACGGCGCCGGTTATTCCATTGACCGTGCCGGCGTTGTCGTGCTGCCAGATAGTCCAACCGCGCCATCCCTGCGGTAATGCGGGAGAAGGATCCCGATTGTACTCTGCGACCCACAGTGGATGGCCCGCAAACGCGTCGCTGCCTTGTATGTTGGAACTCCAAAAATCCAAGTTCGTGTAGACGACCATGCGCCGTCCCTTCAGCGCCTTTTCGACGGTCGACGTGAATTGCGAAAGCCGGGTTACGAGTTCGGAAGCGTCGGAGATGCCGTCGGCCGTTTCGACGTCGACCGCCGGAAGCAAGTCGCCTTTCTGCGGTTTGGCCGACGCGAGAAAGTAGTGTGCTTGCGCGACCGGGTCGTCGCTAAAGTGAAAAAAGTGATAGGCGCCGCGGTGAATGCCGACCGATTTCGCAACCGGCCAATTGCGCGCAAACTGCGCGTCTTGGATGCTCGCACCCTCGGTCGCCTTGATGAATGCGAAAGCGATCCCGGCGGCACGAACGGCATGCCAATCGATGTCGCCCTGCGCGTAAGAAACATCAATTCCCTTGAGACCAGTCATGGGTATTATTGCCCTCCGCCAACGCTTCTCAACAGCGATCGAACGAAAGTTCATGGTAACATCACGGAAGCGGCGATGCAACAAAAAAGACGGCGTCACACGCTGTACGGGTTGAGGTCTCGTAGCGTGGTCCGTCGTAGGAACGATCCATGAGGCAAGCCGTCGGGGCCTTCGTCCTCGGTGCGGTCGTCTGCGCCTGTCTCTTGGCGACGGCGCAAACGCCGCCGCGTTATATTGTCGACAAAGACGTCACGATTCACCTCGACGACGGCGCCACGCTGTGCGCGATGGTCGTCCGGCCGCCGGGCGCGGCGCGGCGACCGGCCGCACTCGAGTTCACGATTTACGTGAGCCCCGAGCAAGACCTCACGCGACTCGAATACGCGGCCGGCCGTGGATACGCGGGCATTATGGTCTACGCTCGCGGAAAGAGCTGCAGCCCGGATACGATCGCGCCGTACGAGCACGACGGTCACGATGCCAACGGCGCAATCGACTGGATCTCGAAGCAACCCTGGAGCGACGGCCAGGTCGGCATGATGGGGGGCAGTTACGACGGCTTCACGCAGTGGGCCGCGGCGAAATTCGCAAACCCGCATCTAAAAACGATCGTGCCGATTGTTCCGAACAATCCGGGCAACGGCTTGCCCATGCAAAACAACGTGTTCTTACTCGCTAACTACGCCTGGATATACTACGTCACCGACAACAAAACGCTCGACGACGCGACGTATAACGATCCGAAGTGGAGAACGTTGCCGATGCGATGGTACCAAAGCGGGCGATCGTATCGGGACGTTGACGTCGTTGCAGGCATGCCCAATCCGTGGCTGCGCAAATGGCTGCAGCATCCGAGCTATGACGGTTATTGGCAGAGCATGAGCCCCTATCGCGGCGACTACGCGCGAATCAGGATTCCCGTGCTTACCATCGACGGATACTACGGCGATAGCACGGCGATCGGATACTTCAACGATTTCCAAAAGTACAACCGAGCGGCGCAGACCTACCTGGTTGCCGGGCCGTGGGATCACTTCGGATCGCAGCGCCGCCGCAAACCCGACGTCGTCCGAGGCTACCGGATCGATCCGGTAGCGCATATCGATGCCTGGAAGCTTACCTTCGATTGGTTCGATTTCGTCATGCGCGGCAAGCCGCGTCCGCCGCTCGTTCGGAATCGCGTGAACTACGAGGTGATGGGAGCAAATGCGTGGCGCCATGCCCCGTCGCTCGACGCGATGGGTACGCCGGAACGCTTCTATCCGACGACCGGACACGTAAGCCGCCGCTTCTACCTCTTATCGCCAATGCCGCCGGCTGGCCTCGGCGCCCTGCATCAGGTGGTGAACCTCGCAGACCGGAAGACGATGAACAACGATTCCTATCCGTCTCCCATCCTCGATAGGGAGCCTGACCTCTCGAACGGCTGCAATTTTCTCACGCCGCCATTTCCCCGCCCGGAGGAGGTCAGCGGTCTCGACGGGGTCGTTCGTCTACGCGTGAACGCGCGCGATCTCGACGTCGGACTCGCCCTATACGAGATGTTGCCGGACGGACGGCTCTTTCAACTCACCTACGATACGGAGCGCGCGAGCTACGGCAGCGACATGAGCGCACGCCGGCTCTTGACGCCCGGAAAAGAGGCCACGGTTCCGTTCGATCAAGACGATCTTTTCAGCCGGTTGATCGGCAAAGGCAGCCGCCTGCTGCTGACGCTCAACGTGAATAAGAACCCGTTTGCCGAAATCAATTACGGTACCGGAGGCGACGTCGCAACCGAGAGCCTCGACGACGCGCGCGCTCCGATGCAAGTGGATTGGCTCACGAGCAGTTACATCCGCCTGCGATTACGCGATCCGCGTTCGCAAACCGCGGCGGTGCCTGGCCGGGCAGAAGGAGAGGGCCGCGGCGGCCGGTAACGCGCCGCGTCATGCATTTGACGCCGTTCGATTGGGCGATCATCGCACTCTCGCTCGGCGTGACGTTCGTTCCGGCAATCGTGCTGGCGCGCCGAGCGGGGCGCAACATCACCGAGTTTTTTGCGGCCGGCCGGCAGGCGCCGTGGTGGCTGATCGGGATCTCGCTGGTCGCCACGACGTTTTCGACCGACACGCCGAACCTCGTGACCAATCTCGTGCGCGACGGCGGCGTCGCCGAAAACTGGGTCTGGTGGTCCTTTCTGCTCACCGGAATGGCGACGGTATTCTTCTACGCGCGGTTGTGGCGGCGCAGCGGGGTGCTCACCGACCTCGAATTCTACGAACTGCGTTACTCCGGACGGGCGGCATCTTTCGTCCGCGGCTTTCGCGCCATCTATCTCGGACTGTTTTTCAACTGCGTCATCATCGCGAGCGTCAACCTGGCGGCGGTGAAGATCGCCGGCGTGCTCTTCGGCTGGCCGCGGCTGGAGACGCTGCTCGTGCTGGCGGTCGTGCCGATCGTCTTTGCGGCCACCGCGGGACTGTGGGGCGTCATGGTCACCGACATGATTCAGTTCTGCATCACGATTACGTCGTCGTTCGCGGCCGCGTATTTCGCACTGCGCGCGCCCGGTGTCGGCGGACTGCACGGTCTGATCGCGCACTTCAATCATGCCGGTCTCACGCCGCTGTCGCTGCTGCCGAATTTCCACGATTGGCCGACGGCGCTGGCGATCTTCATTATTCCGCTCACCGTGCAGTGGTGGTCGGTGTGGTATCCGGGCGCCGAACCGGGAGGCGGCAGTTACGTCGCGCAGCGCATGCTGGCTGCGCGCACCGAGTCGGATGCGCTCTTCGGAACGCTTGCGTTTCAAGTGATGCACTACGCGCTGCGCCCGTGGCCGTGGATCGTCGTCGCGCTCGCGTCGATGGTCGTCTATCCATCGCTGCACGACATCGCCACGGCGTTTCCATCGGTGCAGAAAGACCTGATCGGCAACGACGTCGCGTATCCGGCGATGCTCGTCTTTTTGCCGGCGGGATTCGCCGGCTTCATGGTCGCCGGACTTTTCGCCGCCTACCGCTCGACGATCGAAACGCATCTCAATTGGGGTACGTCGTACCTCGTTCACGACTTCTACCAACGCTTCTTGCGACCGCAAGCGAGCCAACGCGATCTGGTCTTGGCGGGACGCATCGTCACGGTGTTGCTGATGGCCGCGGGCGTCGGGTTCACGCTATTTCTCGTCACCGCCAAGGACGCGTTCGACCTGCTGCTCTCGATCGGTGCCGGCACGGGCTTGATCTATTTGCTGCGATGGTTTTGGTGGCGCATCAACGCCTGGAGCGAGGTGAGCGCGATGCTTGCATCGTTCGCGATATCGCTCGGATTTTTCATCGCGGGGAAGATGGGCCACGCCGCCGCGAGTACGACGATTTTGCTGTGGACCGTCGGGGTGACGACGGTGGTGTGGGTGGTGGTGACGTATGCGACGCCGCCGGTCGCCGCGACCGCGTTGGCCGCCTTTTACGCCAAGGTGCGTCCGGCCGGCCCGGGGTGGTCGCGCGTCCGCGACGAGGCCGGATTGCCGCCCTCGCCCGATTCGCCGGCCCAGTCGCTCCTCGGTTGGGTATTGGGATTGACCGCCATCTACGGCGCGCTATTTTCAACCGGAGAATTCGTCTACGGGCGTCCCGTCGCGGGAACGGTCTGGGCGGCGGTTTCTGCGGTGGGCATTGCGGGGTTGGTCGCAGTCGTCAGGCGTCTCTTCTCCACAGATTGCACAAGATAACGTCGCACGCTGTGGACAACGAAGGCCCGCGTTCGGCCGTTGCCCAACCACCGTTTCGTGCTGAAAATCGCTATGGGGAGCAGCTTTTGACCCACTTTCGTATCGCCGCGGCGCTGGCACTCTGCGCCGTCGCCGCTTGCTCGCATGCTACGAGCGGCAGCCAGGTCGCTTCAGGTGCCAAGACGATCGGCGTGTCGATTCAAAATCGCGAGGCGCAGTTCTACCAAGACATGGAAGCCGGCATGCGCGCCGAGGCGTCCAAATACGGCTACAATCTCATCGTCGTCGACGCCAATCGCGATAACGCCAAGCAGCAGAGCCAAGTCGAAGACTTCATCTCGAAAAAGGTCGACGCCATCGTTTTGACGCCATACGATTCGCAAGCAATCGGCAGTGCGATCGTCGAGGCGAACGACGCGTCGATTCCGGTCTTCACCGCCGACATTGCCAGCACGAGCAGCCAAGGTAAGGTCGTCGCGCATATCGCGAGCGACAACGTGCAGGGTGGTTTTCAAGCCGGAAAGCTGATCTGTCAGGCGGTCGGAAAGACCGGCACGGTCGCGATCGTGGACGAGCCGGAAGTAACCAGCGTGCAAGATCGCGTGAAAGGCTTCAAACAGGCACTCGCGCAGCTCTGTCCGGGCGTCACGATCGTCGCCGATGTGGATTCAGGCGGCACGCGGACGAAGGCCAGCAGCGACACCGGGCGACATCTTGCAGGCGCACAAGAATCTCGGCGGCATCTTCGGTATCAACGACGACTCTGCGCTGGGAGCGGTGACGGCCGTGAAAGCTGCGGGCATGAACGGAAAAGTTGCAATCGTCGGATACGATGCGACGCCGGAAGCGCGCGCCGCCATCGCTTCGGGCGCGATGTACGGCGACGCGATTCAATCCCCCAAGAAGATCGGCGGCACGACGATCGACGTGATTCACGACTACTTTGCCGGCACGACGCCCGCGCCGGTCGTGAAGATTGCCGTCGGATCGTACACGAAAGCCGACGCCGCGAAGAATCCGTAAAGCGTCGCATTGACCTCCGGCGCACCGCTGCTCGAAATGCGCGGCATCGGAAAATCCTTTCCCGGCGTACGCGCGCTCAGCGACGTCTCCCTGACGCTGTATGCCGGCGAGGTGCACGTGCTGGTGGGCGAAAACGGCGCCGGGAAGTCGACCCTTATGAAGATTTTGGCCGGCGCGCAGCCGGCCGACGAGGGCGACATTCTCGTGGACGGCAAGCCGGCGCGAATCGACTCGCCGCACGCTGCCGAACTCCTCGGGATCGGCATGATCTATCAGGAGTTCACGCTCGTTCCGCAGCTGACCGCACCTGAAAATATCGCGCTCGGCGACGAGCCGATGCGCGGACCGCTGCTCGACGAGCGTGCGGTGCGCGCTCGAGCCGAACGCGAGCTCGACGAACTCGGCCTCGACTTGCCGCTCGACGTCCCGGTTTCGCAGCTCTCGGTCGGTCAGCAGCAGGTCGTCGAAATCGCGAAAGCGCTCGCGCGGCACGCGCGCATCATCGTGATGGACGAACCGACCGCGGCATTGAGCGGCCGCGAGATCGAACGGCTTTTCGCCATCATCGCGCGGCTCAAAGCGGCTGGTGCCGGCATCATCTACATCTCGCATCGCATGGACGAACTCCCGCGAATCGCCGACCGCGTGACGGTGCTGCGCGACGGCCGCGCCATCGAAACGCGTCCGGCCGCCGAGTTCCCCGCCGACGAAATCGTGCGCGCGATGGTCGGGCGCCGATTGGAATCGCATTTTCCCGATCTTCCGGCGGTGGCGCCGAACGCGCCGGTCGTTCTGGACGTGCGAGACTTGGTGCGAGAGCCCGCGGTGCACGACGTTTCGTTCATTGCGCGCGCCGGAGAGATCGTCGGACTGGCGGGCCTCGTCGGCGCCGGGCGCACGGAGATTCTTCGCGCCATCGCGGGAGCCGACGTTCCCGGCAGCGGCGAAATCCTTATCGACGGATCGCGGATACGCGTGCGAGCACCCGAAGATGGGATCGGCGCCGGCATCGCATTCATCACCGAGGATCGTAAGGCGCAGGGGCTCGTGCTCGGAATGACCGTTCGCGAAAACATCACGCTGGCGCATTTGGCGGAGTTCGTCGCGCGCGATCGTTTGATCGAGCGCAAGCGCGAGCGTGCCGCGGCCGAGAAGATGATCGACGAGCTGCATATCCGCACGCCCGGCAGCGAGCAAATCGTTCGAAATCTTTCGGGCGGCAATCAGCAGAAGGTCGTCTTGGCAAAGTGGCTGCTCGGCAAGGCGCGCGTGTTTCTGTTCGACGAACCGACGCGCGGCATCGACGTCGGTGCGAAGGCGGAGATCTACGGTTTGATGCTCGACCTGGCGGCGCGCGGAGCGGCGATCGTGATGGTCTCCAGCGATTTGCCCGAGGTTTTGGGATTGTCGCACCGCATTCTGGTGATTCGCGGCGGAACGATCGTCACCGAATTTTCACGCGCCGACGCGTCGCCGGACCGCGTGATCGCGGCCGCGACGGGAGCGGCGGCGTGAAGCAGGGTCGCGCGTATTGGCTGCGCATCGCCGCAGCGGCACTCGGGCTCCTCGCGTTGATCGTCGTCGTCAATGTTGCCTCGCACGGCTCGTTTCTCGAGCCCGCCAACATCGTTCGCGTGTTGCGGCAGATTACGTACAACTGCGTGCTCGGCGTCGGACAAACGTTCGTCATCATTACGGGCGGCATCGACTTGTCGGTCGGCTCGCTCGTCGCACTGACCGGGGTCGTCGCGGCGCTGGTCGCAAACACGCTGCATCTGAGCGGCTTCGCACTGATCGTCGTGACGCTGCTCGTTGCCGTCGCCGTCGGCGGCGCGGCCGGCTGGATCAACGCGCTGCCGGTCGTCAAGCTCAATCTGCCGCCGTTCATTACGACGCTCGCGATGCTCGAAATGGCGCTCGGACTCTCGTTCATTCTCGCCCACGGGCGCCCGGTCGCGCTGCATAGCACCGATTTTCAACATACCGGCATCGGTTCGTTCCTCGGCGGCGTGACCGGCGCGTTACACTTGCCGGCGATTCCCGTACCCGTCATCTGGATGGCCGTTATCGTCATTGCGGCTTCCGTGCTGCTCACGCGTACGCGCTTCGGGCGCTACGTTTTTGCGATCGGCGGCAACGAAGAAGCGGCGCGGCTTGCCGGCATCAACGTCGTACGCGTGAAGACGCTCGTCTACGTCATCAGCGGCGTCTGCGCCGCCATCGTCGGCTTTCTCTACATGGCGCTCTTCTCGTCGGGTTCGCCGCAAACCGGCACCGGCGACGAACTCCTGGAGTCGATCGCCGCCGTCGTCGTGGGCGGCACGAGCCTCACCGGAGGACGCGGCAGCATCGTCGGCACGTTCTTCGGCGCACTGCTCATCGGGGTGCTCTACAACGCGATGAATCTACTCAACGTCGATTCGTACTTGCAGAAGGTCGTGCTCGGCGCCGTCATTCTTCTCGCCGTCGTCCTCGACGAACTCCGCAAACGCTATCTATCGAAGTAGCCGGCGGCACTTCGACTTCCACGTGCTGCGCAGCTGCGCACGCTGCGCTCAGCGTGACACCAATACTTCCTAAAACGGGAAGTCGTTTTGGGTGAGGCCAGTATTCGTTTTTAGTTCGGTGATGCTCTGGTCGAGCACGATCTGCGAGCCGGCGTAGAGGATTTGCCGAATCGGCCAGTGCGTGGTTTGCGACAGGTACATGATTTCTTCGCTGATGCCGTCGTTGGCCGCCGGGTCGGCAACCTTCAGGTCGAGGCGATCGGTCGCGACGCCGCCGATTTTTCCGCCGGCCGCCTGCGAAAGCGTGCCGGCCGTCGTCGCGTAGCGATGCACGACGTTCTGAATCAAGCCTTCGGGAATCGTTACGCCGCGCAGCGAGACCGCCCGCGGATCGTGCACGCTCACCTTCAGGTGAATGCCCGAGAGAATACCGCCTTGATGGCCGCTCACCTGATCGCCGCCGGCCCACACGCCGCCGGAGCCCTTGCCGTCGCCGGACACGATCAGCGTCTTGGCAAAATGCGGCTTCATAAACCACACTTGATAGACGCGGTCCTGCGAGGATGTTCCCTTCGCCTCGTGCACGTGCTGTATGCACTCGTAGTCGTTGACCGCGGCGAACGCCTGCTCGAAGGCGGTAATCGCCGGGGCGGTATTCTCGGCGCGCGCGGGTACGCCGGCTCGCAGTGCGAGCGCAAAAATGACCGCGCTCGTAGCCGCAAACGTGAAAAGAACTCGCCCAGCCTGCATGAAACCTCCGTCTAGATCGGCTCTTCGCCGAGAAGCGTACCGTGTTTCCCTTCGACGCCGATGAGCACGTCGCATTTTGCCTCGGCGGCGATGTCTTGAACGGTTCCCCCGAGTCGGGCGCCGCTATATTTTCCTTCGAGATAGGAGCCGAGAATAATGAGATCGGCTTTTTCGCGCTTAGCGATGCTGAGCACCGCTTCTTTGGTCGATCGCACCTTCTCAATCTCGGTGTGGAGGGTGACGTTGCTACTATTGGCGATCGTTTCGGCCGCGCCGAGCGCGTCGAGCGCGGCGCGCTCTTCGTCGGGCATTTCGGCGTCGGGCGGCAGCGTCAGCGGCACCTCGATGACGTAGATCGCCAGCAGTTCCGAGCGCTCGCCGCGCGCGAGCTTCACGGCGAGCGCCATCATGTGGCGCGAGTTGATTTCGGGAGAAAACACGACGATGATGCTCCCGACCATGCGTTTGAGCTCGGCTCGCGTTTCGGCCGCAAGTTTCTGAACCGAGGACTTCGGGACGTGCAGCATCCACGACAGAATCCAAACCACGCCCAGCGCGATGAACACGGCGGCGAGAATGCCGGCCGGAGCGAGGGTAAGCGTCACCGGCGTGATCGCCATCACTGCGCGGGCCCGCGACGCGTGCGCGCGATCAAGCTGAGCCGGTGAACGCCGAGCGCGATCATTGCTAGGCCTAAGACGAATCCCGGCAGACTCTCGGCGTGAAAGCCCAACGCCGCGACGCGCACGACGACGATCGCCCCGACGACCGTCATCGCAACGGCCAGGACGCCGCGAACCGCAATCACCCGGCGCCTCCGGCCCGAGCGCGCCGTTCGTTACTCGCCTTGACGTTGGCGATGTACTCGTCCATGAGTTCGAGTTCGCCGGCGTTGCGAAGGATTTCGACTTGCAGTTTGCGCCATTCGCGTTTCTGCGAGCCGAACAGCGGCAGACCTCGATGGCTGCGATAGACGAAATACGCGACGATGCCGACGACGAGCCAGGTCGGGCCGGCAATCCGGCCGATCGGGTGCGTGAAGAGCGTGAAGATCAGAATCGAGACGATGCCGATGAATCCCAGCACGGCGACGATGGGGAATTCCGCCTGCTCTCCGTTGACGCGCACCGGCACGTTGAGCGGAATCTTAAACTTGCGCGGGCTGAGCGGGTCGTAGAGCCGCAGCGCGATCAGCGCCAGGAACACGAACGAATAGCTCGTGGCAGCGCCGAACGCGTAGAGGTCGGCAAGAAAGTCGAGCCCGGTTTCGTGCCGGAAAAAGCGTCCGTACACGTCGTTCGCGCCCGGAAAAAGCGACGGAAAGGCTGCGAAGATCAGTTCGAGGATCGCGATGCCGCCGAAGGTCATGATCGAAATCATCGGCGTGCGATAACGCGGGTGAACGCGCTGGAAGATCGACGGCAAGAGATTGGAACTGCTCATCGCGTAGGCGATGCGCGAGCTGCCGAAGACGCCGGAGTTCGACGATATCAGCAGCAGCACGGCCCCCAGCACCGGCACGTAAAACGCCGCTATCGCTCCAAAGTACGGAATTTGGCTCGCCAGAAGCGCGACCGCCTTGCCCTGGTTATCGCCGTTGTTCGGAAAGATTTGCCAGAACTGGACCGGATGGCCGTTGAGCATCTGCTGATGCCAGGGCTGGAAACCGAGCGCGAGATTCGAGTACGACAGTGCGAAGATGAGAATCGTGAGAATCAGCGCGATCGAGGTGCGCGGAATGACCGAGGCCGGGCGCTGGGTTTCCTGGGCCGCCTGCGATATGGATTCGAGGCCGACGAACGAGATGATCGCCAACGACGTTCCCAGCATCAACTGGTAGGGTGACGGCCAATGGAACTGCATGTTGTGCACCAGCAGCTGCGGCCGGAACGCGAACAGAAAACCGAAGCAGAGTATGCTCGTTTCGCTGACGACGTCGAGTCCCGAAACGAAGCCGTTGAACGCCGTGCTTTCGCGCACGCCGACGACGTTGAGCGCGACCAATCCTACGATGAGCGTCAGGGTAACGAGAAAGTGCACCCAAGGATGGGTCGAGCCGGTGAGCACCGGAAGCAGCTGACTCGAATAGTCGACGCACGTCCAGGCGAAGAGCGTGATGTCGATCGTGAAATCGAGCAGCACGGTCCAGCCCGCAATGAAACCGAAGATGTCGCCCAGGCCGCGCAGGACGAAGTATTGACCGCCTCCCGCGACCGGATACGCTGCCGCCAGTTCGGTGTACGCGAGGCCGATGCAGACGTAGACGATGCCCGCAAAGAGAAACGCGACGTTCGACGCGCCGGCCGCGGCCGCCAAAACCAGGCCCAGCCCGACGAAGATATCGGCACCGACGTCCGAGTAGCCCCATGAAAAGGAGCCCCAGGGCGTGACCGCACGGCGCAGTTGGGGTTTGCTCGCAGCCGGCATGCGCCTCCGAAGATCCTAAAACGCGTTCCGGTGGAGTCGTAGACGCTCGCCGTTGACCGCAACCACGTCGAAGCGTATTTTGGCCGCGGGCGCGACGACCTGCGCGTAGTCTGCGGCGGCCCGGCGAAGTGCGGCGCGTTTGCGGGCGTTGACGGCCGAGAGTGCCGATCCGAACCGCAGCGAGTCGCGCCGCTTGACCTCCACGATCACCAGGGTCGTGCCGTCGAGACAGACGGCGTCGATTTCGCCGCCGGGCACGCGCACGTTGCGCGCGACGATGCGGTATCCGCAGGCCTGAAGGAATGCGGCGGCGCGCTCTTCGCCGTCGCGGCCCTTCGGGACGTTAGCCGAATCCGGCATCGAACTCAAACGCAATTTGTGCGTCGCGTACCCGCGCCCAGTTGGCGCGATGATGCACGCACGGCCCGAAGCGGCTCAGGGCGTCGATGTGCGCGGGCGTTGCGTATCCCTTGTGCAGCGCAAAACCGTAACGCGGATCTTCACGGTCGAGCTCGACCAGCAGCGCATCGCGATACACTTTCGCAACGATCGACGCGGCGGCGACAACGGCGCAGCGCGCGTCTCCGCGAATCAACGGTTCTTGCGGCCCGGCAAACGAGCGAATCCGGACCGCGTCGGTAATCAAGTATTCGGGATGTGCCGAAAGCGACGCGATCGCGCGCTCCATTGCAAGCACGCTCGCCCAATAGATGTTGAGGCGGTCGATTTCGGCGACGCTTGCGACGCCGACGGCCCATGCCGACGCACGCGCTTTGATCGTTTCGGCGATTTCGAGGCGCTGCTCGGGACGCACGAGCTTCGAATCGTTGAGGCCGCGGATGAAGAGCGGCTCGCCGGCAACCACGCATGCAGCTACGACGGGACCTGCCAATGGACCGCGCCCCACTTCGTCGACGCCGCCGACGAGCGTAAAGCCGCGATCGCGCGCCGCGCTTTCGAAGCGGTGCAGGCGGTGCAGCCTGCGCCGTTCGCGCTCGTAGGCGTTCTTGGCCTTACGCTGCTTAGGCGTCATGCCCGGGCGATTCGAAAGAAATCCGTCCGAACGTGCCGTCGTCGAACGCGCTGATGTACGAACGGGCCGCATTGTGATAGTCGATCTCGCCGCCGCGGCGCATGAATCCGCGGGCGCCGGCAAACGCGGCGAGATCCGGGACGCGCGTACGCGGCCGGTGCTCGAGCAGCCAGCCATGAAACGCGTCCACCACCTCCTCCGGGTCGTAGCGCTCGTGCGGCAACGCGCCGCAAATCGCGAGCATCCACTGCGCCTCTTTGCCGGCGATTTTCGGCACGAGGATGCCGGGGGTGTCCATCAACTCGACGCCCGGTGCCATGCGAAACCACTGCAGTTGCCGCGTGACGCCGGCGCGATTTTCGGTTTTGGCGGCGGCCCGGCGCAGCAAGCCGTTGACGATCGACGATTTTCCGGAGTTGGGAAGACCGACGACCAGCGCGCGCGCCGAACCCGTGCGCTTTTCTGCCGACCGCGCGATCGCGGCGGCGATGCGTGCGACGCTTTGCTGGGAACGGGCATCGGCGCCCAGTGCTTCGAGACCGCCTTGCGCAAACGCGCGAATCCAGGCTTTGGTCGTCGCGGGATCGGCCAGATCTTCGCGCGTCAACACGAGTACGCGGGCGCGCTTTCCAGCCAACGCGTCGAGTGCCGGGTTGCGCCCGCTGCGCGGAACTCGCGCGTCAGCGACCTCGACGACGATGTCGACGAGCTTCACGTACTCGCCAAGACGCCGCATGGCGCGTGCCATGTGGCCGGGATACCATTGAACGACGCGCTCGAGTCCGGCGGTCACCACGAATTCCTACAGAGTGCCCACGGCCGCAGGCGGCCAGACGCCGGCCAGGGCGCGTCCGATGAGACGGTCATCCGTCACGGTTCCGAAAAAGCGCGAGTCTTCGCTGTCGGCGCGATTGTCGCCGAGCACGTAGACCGCACGTGCCGGCACGACGATTTCGGCAAAACTGCGGTCGTCGGCGAAGCGCACGTACGGTTCGCTCAGCGGCCGGCCGTCGATCGATACGGCGCCGCGATCGATGCGCACGCGCTCGCCCGGGAGCCCGACCACGCGTTTGATGAAAATCGCTCGAGCGTCGTCGCTGCGAAACGCCACGATATCGCCGCGTTTCGGCGGCGCGAGGCGATATGCAAACGTGTTGATCACTACGTATTCGCCGGAGGCAATGTGCGGCGCCATCGAAAGTCCCGAGACTTGCGGCATGCGCACGAAGAATGCCGCAATTAAAAGCGTGAGAATCGCCAGCTGCAATGCCAGATTCGCGAACGAGCGCCACGGCAGCGATCGGGCCACGAACCGCTACGTTCGCGGCGTTAGAGGGTGCGGGCCTGCGACGGCGGCCAGAAGATGACGAACGCGCGGCCGGTGAAACCGGCGGCTTCGCCCGCACGCGCGCCGCTGGCGAAACGGCCGGCATCCTGCGCGAATCCCCACACGTGCGAGTCTTCAGAGTCGTTGCGGTTATCTCCGAACATCACGTAGCAGTGCGGCGGAATACGATCCGGTGCCGTCCACATCGAGCGGGGCGGAACGTTCGCGGTGCTCGAGTCGAGCTTTTCCCAGCCTGCGCCCTCGCGCACGTAGATGCCGTAATCGCGGATTTGCAGCGCGTAGTCGGGGCGCTCTGCGACGTAGGGTTCCGAGAGTGCCGTACCGTTGACGTAGACTCGGCCTCCGGCGACGCTCAAGCGATCGCCCGGAAGTCCGACGACCCGTTTGATGAAGTCGTCGGGCGTCGGAACCGGCGGCGGAAAAACGACGATGTCGCTGCGATGGGGCGGATGAAACCGGTATTCGAACTTGTCAACCAGCAACACGTCGTGTATCTGCAGCGTCGGGAGCATCGATCCCGACGGAATGTAGTAGGTCCGGGCGACGAACGTGATCAGCACCCATGCCGCCAAGCCGGCAATGATGAAGGGATCGAGAAACTCGCGTGCCAGGGCGGTGCTGCGGCCGTTCGACCCGGCAACGACCGGACGCAGCGAGAGCACGACGCGCGTCACGGCAATGACCGCCACGATGGCGAGCAGCTCTTGAGGCGTCACCGCACCACCTGCAGGCGGCTCAACGGCCAGAAAATCGCAAAAACGCGGCCGGCGAAGCCGGCGCGACGGCCGGCCAGGGGCCCTGTGGAAAACGTGCCGTTCGATTGCGCGAAGCCCCAGACGTGCGAGTCGTCGGAGTAGTTGCGATTATCGCCGAGCATCAAATAGTAACCGTCGGGAATTCGATTGGGCGCCCGCCATTGCGACCGCGGGGGGACGTTGGCGTTATGCGGATCCAGCGCGACCCCGTCGACGTAGATGCCGTAGCGCTCGATGCGCAGGTCGTAGCGCGGCGGCTGGTTTTCGTACGGTTCGCGCAACGCGATGCCGTTGCGATACACGACGCCGTCGGCGATGCGCATGGTCTCGCCGGGCGTTCCGATCACGCGCTTCACGAACTCATCGCCGTTCGACGGCACCGGCGGCGTGAAGATCGCAACGTCGCCGTCCTGTGGTGCGTGAAAGCGATAGGCGATTTCGTCCGCGATCAAGACGTCGCCGACCTTTAAGGTCGGCACCATTGAAACCGACGGAATGTAAAACGTGCGAAGAACGAAGGTGAGGAGGAAGAGTGCGGCGAGGCCGGCGACCAGCAGCGCGTCGAGATACTCGCGAACCGCCGCCACTGCGGGCGACGGCCGGTTGACCGACGTAAACGGCTTGGTCGAGAGAGCGAGTCGGGCGATGGCGAAAGCGCAGAGAAGTCCTAGAAGCTGCAGCGGCGTTACTTGACGAGCTTCTTTTCTTTGATGCGCGCGGCTTTGCCGATCTTCTCGCTGAGATAGTAGAGCCGGCTGCGCCGGACGACGCCGCGCTTGCCGACTTCGATTTTCTCGACGCGTGGGCTGTGAACGAGAAACGTCTTCTCGACGCCGACGCCGTGCGCGACGCGGCGCACCGTGATCGAGGCGCGTGCTCCGCCGCCTTTGCGCACCATGACGACGCCCTCGAACATCTGCGTGCGTTCCTTGCCGCCCTCGACGACTTTGGAATAGACTTTAATCGTATCCCCCGGACGAAATGCGGGGACCCCGTCTTTGACTTGGTCGGCGTTCAGGGCATCAATGGCGTTCATGCTCGTACTTCTTCAGATAAAAAGCGAAGCCGGGCGAAGCCGGCGGTGAAAACAAACCACGCGGTATAGTATCACGGCGCATCTTCCCCGACAAGGTCGGGACGCCGCGCGACCGTGCGCCGGCGGGATTCTTCCCGCCGCCACTCCGCGATTTTGGCGTGGTCGCCGGAGAGGAGCACTTCGGGAACCCCGACGCCGCGAAACACCGGCGGCCGTGTAAAGCTGGGGTAATCGAGCAGGCCTTCCGCGCCGGAGAATGACTCCGAGGCGAGCGACTCCTGCCGCAACGCGCCCGGCCAGCAGCCGCACGGTCGCGTCGAGGATCGCCAGCGCGGGAATCTCGCCGCCCGTGAGGACGAAGTCGCCGAGCGAGTATTCCTCGATGGGATACAGGGCCGCGAGGCGATCGTCGATACCCTCGTAGTGACCGCATACGATGATGAGCCGCTCCAGGCTCGCGAACCGCTGCGCGTCGCTTTGGCGCAACGGCCGGCCGCTCGGGCTGGGGACGACGATGGCGCGCCGCTCGGCCGTTTCGGGTGCCTCGGCGAGCAGCCGGTCCAGGCAGCGCGCGATCGGCTCGAGGCGCAAGACCATTCCGGCGCCTCCCCCAAACGGGGCCGCGTCGGCGCGCTCGCCGGCTTCCAACTCGTCGAGCAGGTGATGGTAGCGGACGCGCACGCGTCCGGCCTCGACCGCCCGGCCCACGATCGAGAGGCCGACGAACGGTGCGAACACCTCCGGAAAGAGCGAAACGACGTCGATCGTGAACATGAGAAGAATGTTCCGGCTGGGCCCCCGATTCGCTTCCGCGCGAGATCCCGATCGTTACGCCGCGGCGCTCGAGGCGCTCGAGCGGCGCGACTTCGAGCGCGCCGAGCGCGAACTGAACGGCCTGCTGGCGGCGTGCGAGGCGCCGGCCGATCGCGCGTTTGCGCTGAACAAGCGCGGCGTGGCGCGCGCCGGGCTCGGGCAGGTGCAGGCGGCCCGCGACGATTTCACCGCAGCGCTGGCCTGCGTTCCGCGTTACGCGCCGGCACTGACCAATCTCGGGAACGTGTTATTGGAAGAGGGAGCGCTCGACGCGGCGATCGCGCGTTACGAGGAGGCGATTGCGGCCGATCCGCAATACGCGATCGCGCATCTCAATCTTGGAACGGCATACAAACGCGCCGGCCGGTTCGACGAAGGCGTGCGCGCCTTGCGCGCGGCGCAGCGATTGGAGAAAACGCGGCTCAGCGACGCGTTCGGGCGTCGACGGTCGTGATTTCGTCGAGGTATTCGAAGAGTTCGGGAAGCGTGATGCTTTCCAGTGCGGTTCGATCGCGAATACGCTCTTCGTCTTCACCTTCGTCGCGAATGTAGCACCGAGTTTCGACGCCCTTTTCGTCGTCGCAGACGAACGACACCGCAAAGGCGCGCCCTGACGTCTCGTCGTAGATGCGCATCGTTTGCGGGTTGACGATTTCGACCGAGTGGGCTTGATGGCGCGCATCGAAAATCAAGATGCGCAAATGTTCGTAGTTGGTTACTTCGATGGACCCGACCAGGAAAACGTTCTTCGCCGAAAAGAACTCCTGACCGCGCTTGTTGCGGCTCGAAACTTCGTAGAACACATGGTGCGCTACGAACCGGTTGAGAATCTTTCGCAGCGTCGCCAGCGTTGCCAGCGTCTCGGTGCGATTGCCGCGGGTATAGATGATTTTCACGAGCGGACACGGTTGCTTGCACGCTTTGGCAGGCGAGACCTGCCGCGGCAGGCCAAATGGCAAGCCGAAACGGACTCTTGAGAGCCGTGTTTTCAGTCCCCGACATTTTGGTCGTTTCCGTGCTCGCGCTGCTCCTCTTCGGCCCCGACCGGCTGCCGAAGATGATGCGCCAGGCGGGCCGTTTCATGCGGGAGGTTCAGAACACGTCGCATTCGTTCGTCGCCGAGATGGAGCGCGCGGCCGACGTTGCGGATACCCCTCCCACGCCACCGCCACCGGCGCCGGATCCCGCGCCCGCGGCGCCGCCGCCGGATCCCGTGCCCGCGCCTACATCCCCGCCAGACGACGCCAAAGCGCCGTAACGCGGCGCACGTACCGGCGCGTCTCGGCGTAGGGCGGCACGCCGCCGTAGCGTTCGACGGCGCCGGCGCCCGCGTTGTACGCGGCCAGCGCGAGCACGCAGCACGCGGCTGGGCCGCGCTCGTCGAAGCGGTCGATGAGCGCGCGCAGATGACGAGCGGACGCCGCGAGGTTCTCCAACGGATCGGCAGGGTTGACGCCGAGACCCGCTGCGGTGCCCGGCATCAACTGCGCGAGGCCGACGGCACCGGCGCGCGAACGCGCAGCGGGATTCCAGCGCGATTCAACGGCGATCACGGCCACCAGAAGTCGCGCATCGAGGCCTTGGCGATCCGCTTGCACGATCGTTGCCAGAGCGAGCGTGGCGGCGGTTGCGGCGTCGAGCCGCGGATTGAAATGACGCAATGCGAACGCGTACGCCGCGACCGGATCGGCGGCACGCGCGTGCGGCGGCGAAAAAAGTGCGAGCGCGAGAAAAAGAATTGCGGCGGCGAAAGAAGGCTTCACCCCGGCGCAAGTACCCGTTGCGTGTACGGGCTACGGCAGAGCTTCTCTAGATATTGAAGTTCTGGCGGATCTCGTTGATGCGTTGCTGCACGACGCTGCGGAATTGCGAGTGCAGGCGTTCTTTTTGGTCGTCGGGCAGGCGCCGGTAGACCATGTAGCCGGCTGCGGAGAGCAGCCCGCCGAGCAGGCCGACGACCAGCGCTTTGCCGATTTCGCCGGCGCCGGGGTCGCCCGAGCCGTCGTAGCCGGGACCGGGCGCACCGCCTTGATAGCCGTTGCCGGCCGGATTCGACCCGGACCATTGCTGTTGCGGCGGCGTCGTGCGGAAGTTGTCAGACATGAACGGGCCTCCTTCGGGGGCTCTGCGTACTTACCCGGTTTCCTGTCCGGTGTTGCATGCCACGTGCTCCGGGTACTGCTGGGCGATCTGTGCGACGGCCAGTTCGGCGGTCGCTGCGATCGTGCGCACGCGTTCGTCGTCACGGGCTTGCTCGGGCCAGCGGATGAAGAAGTCGCCTCGACGCTGCCTGGTTTCGAGTGCGACGCGTGCGTATTCCTCGAGCCCCAGCCGGGCGGCCTGGAGGATCGCCGAAACTGCGGCGCAGACGACGTCGTCGGCATCGGCGAACTCGGCATGTCCCCGCGCAAAAATCGAGGACAGCCGGTTACGGCTGTCCCGATGAAAAACGACCTCGAGCACGCGTACCGCTCTGCAGTTACGGAAGCGTAATCTTCGTGATTTTGACTTCGGCGAACGGCTGGCGGTGGCCGTTGAGTTTGCGCACGCGCTTCTTCGGCTTATAGCGGAAAACGAGAATCTTCTTGTCCTTGGCTTGGCGCAGGACCGTTCCGGTGACGCTGGCGCCTCCAACGGTCGGGGTCCCGACCGTCACGTTCTCGCCGCTGCCGGCCAGCACGACCCGGTCGAACGTGACGTCCGCTCCCGGTTCGCTGGTGATGAGGTCGCAGCGAATGACGTCGCCCTCGGCGACTTTGTACTGCTTGCCGCCGGTCTCGATGATCGCGTACATGACCCCGGTACGATACCAGCCCGGCCGGGCTCTGTCAAACGAACGCAGCGCGCCGCGCTAGCGTCGTCAGCGTTTCGCGCTCCGCGCTAGGGCGTCAGGGTTTCGCGCTCGACGGCCGTGCGCTGTATGGCGGCTTCGGAGAACGGAAGCGGCCACAGGCGTCCTTCGACCCAAGCACCCGCCTCGTCGGTGTAGTGGCCGGACCCCGGCTGCCCGGACTCGCCCTGCGGCAAGATGATGCCGCCGGCCTCCCAGTTGCCGACGTCCCACACCGCGCGGAAACTCTGCGAGTATCCCGCATACTGCACGTGCAGCGAGAACTCATCGCCATATCCGGGCAGACGGGTTCCGTCCAAGAACGACATCCCCAGAGACGAGAGCGAGTGCAAGGGCGTGACGGCGCCGGCGACGCTCCACGGCGCGAGCGCGGACGGCAGCGTCACGTGCAGCGCGTGCGGTGCGCGTTGACCGATCGTAAGTTCGACCGGCATCAAGCGCTTGGTCTTGCCGATCAACTGCATGCGCAGCTGGTCGGCAAGCGTCGCCGTCGTCGATTCGCCGGTCATGCGCCCGTCCCAGCCGGCCAGCGCGCTTCCGGCAGCGGCATCCATACGCGTGACGGCTGGAGACAAATCGCGCGCGAGTTCGCGTTCGGGCAGCGAGAGCGCGTCCATCTGCATTTGCGCGAAGTACGCTACGTCGTAGCGCGGGCGAGCGCGCAACAGTTGCGCGATTCGGAAAGCGCGATAGGGCGCGGCAAACTGCGGGCTCAGTTGCAACGGATAACCCGCGGCATAGGGCTTGTCGTTGGCAGTCCACACGATCGCGTCGCGCGACGCTGCGACGTGCGGAAGCTCGGCGCGCGGGACGCTGTCGTAACGCTTTGCGAGATCGGATGCGGGGTGGAACCAGCGCGCCCAGACCGGATCGTTGGGCACCAAGCCCGCCATCACGTAGGCGGCGCGTCCGGTCGTATCGGCGAGCGCGAAATTGTGCGTCGGGCCGGGGAAACTCGCCAACGCGCGTCGCGCTTCGTCGACCGAACGCGCGCGATCGAGCGCGAGGAACGCCATCAGCGGTGCGGCCGGATCGTCGTACGCAGACCATCGCACGACCACGAATTTTCCACTCTTCGTCGTTACGCCGAATTCGGTTGCCGTGCGATAGTAACGCTGCGTCACTTGCCGGCCGAATCGCACGCGGAACGTTTCGTCCTGCCAGCCGTGCGGATCGAGCGATGGGGGCGGTGCGAAGACCGACAGCGACGCGACCGTCGCGTCGGTCGCACCCCAGGCGACGAATTGGTTGTGACCGAGAACGATGCCGGGCGAGCCGGGAAAGACGGCGCCGGCGGCGTGCATTTCGGGAGCGTGCAAATCGACGAGATACCACGCGCCGGGAATGCTCAGGCCGAGATGCGGATCGTTCGCCAGCAACGCGCGGCCGGTGAGCGAACGAAGCGCGCCGACGGCCCACTCGTTGCTGCCCCGCGGCGTGCGCGGCGTCAGATGCGGAACCACCGACGGGCGCAACGCGCAGGCACGTCCTGGTGCCATGCCCGCGAGGCCGGTGACGACGGGCGCGTCGTAACAGGGGTCGCTCAGCGGAAACTGCGCGTTCAACTCCGCCAGGCCGCCCCGAACGTAGGCCGCGTTGCGCGGCTCGACGTCGTTCCAATCGTCGGTGAGGTCGAGCACGGTCGCCATTGCAACGGCGAGCGAATCTTGCGGCGACCACGGCGCGGGACGATAGGCGAGAATTCGAAACTCGACCGGCAGCGGTTCGCGCGCGATCGCGGCGTTCACGCCGTCGCTGAAGGCTCCGAGAATCTCGCGCGAACGGGCGTCGAGCCGGAGCCACTGGGCGCCGACGATGGCGTGAATCGGTATCGCGCGCTCGCGCTGGTCGCTGCGCAGCGCCTGCCGTCCGAAGACTTCGGCAAGATTTCCGGTGATGAAGCGGCGCAGCACGTCCATTTGAAACAGCCGGTCGGAACCTTCGACGTAGCCTTGTGCGAAGAAGAGATCGTGTTCGTTGCGGGCCTCGATGTGCGGCACGCCGCGATCGTCGCGAAGAATCGAAACCGGCGCTCGCAGCAGCGAAATGCCCGAAATCGTTCCTTCGTAACGCGCATGCGCGCGCATGCCGAGGGCGACGTTGAGCGCAAATGCCGCGCAGACGGCGACCGCAATCAGCGCGACGGCGCCGGCGAAACGCCAAAAACTTCGCACCGCGCCTCTCGCTTACACGTCGACGAAGACGTCGTCGCCTTCGATGCTCACCGGATAGGTCAGCAGGGGGACGACTGCGGGCAGCGTCAGTGCGTCGCCGGTCCGCACGTCGAAGGTCGCGCCGTGGCGCGGGCAGGTGACGGTCTCGCCTTCGAGTTGCCCTTGATCGAGCGGTCCGCCGTCGTGCGTGCACACGTCTTCGATCGCGTACAGATTCCCGCCGGCGTTGCACAGCAGCAACTCGTTACCGTTTACGACGACGCGCAGCGTCGTCTCCGCAGCGATGTCGGAAACTTTGGCGACGAGGTGCTTAGCCACGCCGCAGCTCGCGTGAGGAGTCGTCGCGCGACAAGAACGCCAAGATCAGCAGCAATAGTGGAAGAAAGATATCCGCGAACCAGAGCACCAGGCCGGTATTGCTCGGCGCGTAGTTGCCGCAACAGATCATTTGGTGTACGTGCTGCGCCGCACAGGCGAGCGCGAACGTCGCGATCACCAGGGTCGACGCGAGCCGGAATTCAAAGCCGCGCCAGAGCGACATCATCGCAACGAACCCAAGCGGAATCTCCATCCATCCCAGTTCGTACTCGAAGGGACTCGGCTGCCAGCCGATATCGGGTGCGGCGATCGATTGAAAATACGCGTGCAGGATGCCCGCATACACGAACCAGATGCCGATCGCGTAGAAGAGCACTTCACCCCAGAGGATGTACGCGCCGTTATAGGGTCTGCGCTCGCGTTGAATCCGCCGGATCTTCAACCACGCCGTCACCAGCGCGATCGCGAACAGAATGACGAACGTCTGGCCCAGGACGAATCGGAGAAAAGAGACCACGGGCGCGCGTTCGGGGCGTTACCCGACGGCGCCTTCCATTTCCATCTTGACGAGCCGGTTCAACTCGACCGCATACTCCATCGGCAGTTCCTTGACGAAGAAGTCGAAGAAGCCGTTGACGATCATCGCCGTCGCGTCGGCTTCGGAGAGGCCGCGGCTCATCGCATAGAAGAGCTGGTCCTCACCGATTTTGCTCACGCTGGCTTCGTGTTCGACGGTGGAGCGCTGCTCGTGAATCTTCATCGTCGGCTTGGTGTCGCTCGACGACTCTCGATCCATGATCAGGGCGTCGCAGCGCACGCGGGTTTTCGCCCCGACGGCACCCGGAAAAACCTCGACCAGCCCGCGGTAGGTGGTCTTGCCGCCGTGCGCGCTCACGCTCTTGTTCGTCACGACCGAGGTCGTGTTCGGCGCGGCGTGGATGACCTTGGCTCCGGCGTCTTGGTGCTGGCCTTCGCCGGCAAACGCCATCGAGAGAATCTCGCCGCGCGCGCCTTCGCCCATGAGGTAGATCGACGGGTACTTCATCGTGAGGCGCGAGCCGATGTTGCCGTCGACCCATTCCACCGTCGCGTTCTTGTGCGCGATCGCGCGCTTCGTGACGAGATTGAAAATGTTGCGATACCAGTTCTGGATCGTCGTGTAACGAATCGACGCGCCTTCGAGCGCGATCAACTCAACCACTGCCGAGTGCAGCGACGACGTCGAGAACTTCGGCGCGGTGCAGCCCTCGATGTAGTGAATCTTGGCGCCTTCGTCGGCGATGATGAGGGTGCGTTCGAACTGGCCCATGTTCTCGGCGTTGATGCGGAAATAGGCTTGCAGCGGCATCGCCACTTCCACGCCCGGCGGAACGTAGATGAACGAGCCGCCCGACCATACGGCGGAGTTGAGTGCCGAAAACTTGTTGTCTCCCGAAGGAATGACGGTCGCTAAGTATTTGCGCACGATGTCGGGATAGGTCTTCACCGCGGTGTCCATGTCGCAGAACAGCACGCCCTGCTTGTCGAGAGCCTCGCTGGTGTTATGGTAGACGACCTCGGACTCGTACTGCGCGGAAACCCCGGACAAAAACTTGCGCTCGGCCTCGGGGATTCCGAGCCGGTCGAACGTGCGCTTGATATCCTCGGGAACGTCGTCCCACGAGCGCTCCGAGCGGTCGGTCGACCGCACGAAATAATGGATGTCGGCGAAATCGATCTCGCTGAGGCGCGCGGTGTCGCCCCACGTGGGCATCGGCTTTTCGAGAAAGATCCCGTACGCTTTCAAACGGAAGTCGCGCATCCACTCGGGCTCGTCCTTCATCGCGCTGATGCGCTCGACGATCTCCCGGGTCAGGCCTTTGTCGGATTTAAAGACGTAGTTTTCCGCATCGTGGAAGCCGTGCCGGTAGTCCTCGACCAGGTTTGGGGAGGAGACGGGTGTGTCGAGTTTCATCGCCATGTCCCTCTGAGCGTACTTCCCGCTGCCGACATAGTCAAGATAATTAAGTAGGAAGTTCAAAATCTGCTCTTTACAGGGGGGGTGGCAGGGGTTATGATGGGCGCCGTACCGCGAAAAGCGGTCCACGGTTACAGGGAGGCGCGCCCGTACGCGCCATCGCGGCGAGTCGCCCGTGCACCGCTCAAAAGCGCCGGCAAGAGCTCGTCGATAGGTCGGGGACGTGAACTGCACCGCAGGCGCCAGCCGACGAAGTCCGGAGGTGGGACTCCCCCGAGGGTCAAGGAGACCTGGTTCGTTGAAGGCACTCGGCAAGCACATCGTGTGCGAGCTATCGGGCTGCGACCCGGAAACGCTCGCCGACGTCGACGGGATCCACGCCATGATGGTAGCGGCCGCGCGGGCGGCCCACGCGACCGTCATGGAGAGCGCTTTTCACCGCTTCGAACCGCAGGGGGTCTCGGGTACCGTGATCCTGGCGGAATCGCATCTCTCGATCCATACCTGGCCCGAAAAGGGCTACGCGGCGATGGATTTCTACACGTGCGGCGACCATACCGATCCCTGGCTCGCTTGCGAACACGCCGCTTCCGTTTTGAACGCGAAGAGCATCCTCACGACCGAATTCAAACGCGGCATCGAAAAGAGCGACGGCGAGTTCACGCACGTCATGAGCCGCGACCACGATCTGCGAGTTCTGTCGGCGTAGACCGCGCGCAACATTTTCCGGCGCCCCGATAACCTAGGTTTGCAAACGCGTTTACTTGCGTTGCAAACCTTGATAACTGTTACGTTTTACGCGTGTGTATCGGGCAGGCATCATGCGTTATGCGTCTAACGAGATGGTGCGGTTTCCGCATTCCCTGTGAGGTGTAAAACAATCCCGATGCGTTTATCAATCATTGGCTCCGGCTTTGCAGCAGTCGCGGCTGCAACGATGCTGGCGGCATGCGGCGGGCACGGCGTCGTTCCGTCGCAGAGCTTCGCTTCCGGCAGTTCCGCGACGATCGGCGACGGCGTTTCGTCGCTCGTCGAAGATGCAAAAAGTCATCCGTGCGACATTACCGGAATGTACTACTTCCACGGCAACTGCGTGAAGTTCACGTTGAATCTTCTCGGCAACACGTCCGTCGAACTGGGTAAATTCGGCGCCTACAAAGGCATAAAAATTACGACGACCTTCAGTGCGATGGAGAACCCGCCTAAAGGCATCAAATCGGTACCGGCGATCATGGGCGACGCCACCGGCGCCGGCGACATTACCGGCACGGTCAAAGGCAAAGCGTTCCCGCTCTATGGCCACGGCAACGATTGCGTCAACTCGCAAGGCAAGGCTGAGCCCTGTCCCGGAAAGCCGTTCGTGTATGCCGAGTTGATCAACCAAGGCACGCACACGCTCAAACCGAAGGACACGCCGAAGTTCTACATTACCGACACCAACGGATTCCCCGGCAAGCGCCTCTGCTTCCCGGCGATTCTTACCGCGGCCGGCCCGCATACCGCAGGCGGATGGGCTCCGAATACGACGCTCGGCGGACAGCCGCACGGCACCACGCTGACGATCAACGCGCAGCCGAATCCCGGTCAACTCGTGTATCCCGTCGGCCAGTTCATCGTAGCGGGTGTGTGTGAATAAGTTAAAGGGCCACTGATTCGCCCGGATCTTTGTCGCCAAGGGCCTCATTTACCGTAGTAAACTTCGGCCCTTGGCTTCGCGATCCGAACGAATCATCGACCCTTTAAGCAGCGTCACTGCCTAAGGGCCTCGCCGTGAATGGCGGGGTTCTTTTTTATTTCGTCAAAGCGCCCGGCATGCCGAAGACCGAACGTTGGCAGTGGTACGTCGAAGAGTTTTCGCCGGGAGAAGAGCACCATCACGCAATCGACGGCGTGTTGTTTTCGGGCCGCTCGGAGTTTCAGCAGATCGCGGTCGTGCGGTCGCCGGTTTTCGGTAAAATGCTCGTGCTCGACGGCGACACGCAGAGCGCGCAGACCGACGAGCGCATCTATCACGAAGCGCTGGTGCATCCGGCGCTGGCGGCCGCAAGCGACCGCAGCAACGTGCTCGTGCTGGGCGGCGGCGAGGGCGCGACGCTGCGCGAAGCGCTGCGCTGCCCGGGCGTCTCGCGCTGCACGATGGTCGACATCGACGGCACCGTCGTGGATGTCGCGAAGCGCCATCTGCCTGAATGGTCCGACGGCGCGTTCGACGATCCTCGCGCGCGCGTCGTGGTGGGGGATGCGCTCGCGTTCATGCGCGACGACGACGAGCGCTACGGCGTCATCGTGTCGGATCTCACCGAACCGCTCGAAGATTCACCGAGCAATCCGCTGTTCAACGAGGCGGTTTTCGCGCTGATTCACTCGCGGCTCGCCGCGGGCGGCATCTACGTATTGCAAGCCAGTACCGGAGCCGCGCACAACGCGGCGCTGCATTGCAAGATGGCGCGCACGCTGCGCCGCCGCTACGCGCACGTCGCATCGTTCGTCACGCACGTGCCGGCGTTCGATACCGATTGGGCCTTTCTCGCGTGCAGCGATGCCGTCGACGTCGCGGCGCTCGATCCGGCCGCCATCGAAGCCTATTGCGCGACGCTGCGCGGCGAGAGTTTCTTCTACGACGCGGTCACGCACCGCAGGCTATTTTCGCTGCCGCTCTATCTGCGCCGCGCGCTCGCCGCGCCGGGCGACGTCTTTCCGTGACGCCGCGCTATGCCGGCAAGACCGTCGTCGTGACCGGTGGCGGCACCGGTTTGGGACGCGCGATGGCCGAGGCGTTTGCGGCCGACGGCGCCTTCGTCGCGGTGATCGGACGCCGCAGCGAGAAGCTCGCGGAGACCGTTGCCGCCATCGAGGCGGCCGGCGGCACCGCGTTGGGATTGCCGGGCGACGTGCGCGACGCCGCGCGCATGGAAGTGGCGATGCGCGAAGCCGCCGCGCGCACGGGACGCATCGACGTGCTGATCAACAATGCCGCCGGCAACTTCGTCTGTCCGTCCGAAGAACTCTCGCCCAACGGCTTCAAGAGCGTCGTCGACATCGTGCTGCTCGGCACGTTTTTCTGCACGCGTTTTGCGTTCGAGGCGTTGCGTGCGGCCGAGGGTGCGATCGTCAACATCGTGGCGGCCTATGCCTGGAGCGGCGAACCCGGCGCCGTCCATTCCGCCAGCGCAAAAGCCGGGGTGCTCGCGATGACCCGCACGCTCGCGGCGGAATGGGGGCGTTTCGGTATCCGCGCGAATGCGGTCGCACCCGGCCCGATTCACACCGAAGGCACCGACGCCAATCTCTGGAGCGTGGCCGACGTGGAAGAGCGCGTTCGAGCGAGCGTGCCGCTGGGGCGGCTCGGCGAGCCCGGTGACGTCGCTCGAGCCGTGCTCTGGCTCTGTTCGGAGGAAGCGCGGTGGATCAGCGGAGCGACGCTTTCGGTCGACGGCGCGCAGTGGCTGCACGGCGGCACGCTCGATTTTCGCCGGGCGTACGACGCGATGAAAGCCGCCGCGCCGCGACGGGGATAGAGGCCACCCTTTCCTGAATCCCGCCACGAGATGACGATCGATTACGGTCACGCCCCGCGCGCGTGGGAGAAGGAGCGGGGAAACTTCGTCCTGCTGCTGGACCTGCAGCTCGAGAGCGTCGAGCGCGGAAAAGCGGTCATGCGCATGCCGTTCCGACAAGAAATCACGAACTCGACCGGCGCGGTGCACGGCGGCGCCATCGTCAGCCTGTGCGATACGGTGTTCTACGTGGCGCTCGCGTCGATCTTCGGACGCGAACAAGACACGACGACGGTCGCGCTGCAGTGCAACTTTCTCAGCCCCGCAAAGCCGCCGCACGATCTGATCGCCGAAGCACGCGTGCTCAAGGCCGGGCGGCGCGTCGTCTACGGTGAAGTCTACGTGCGCAGCGGCGAAAAGATCGTCGCGCACGCCACGTTGAATTTCCTCAACAGTTATCCGCACGAGAAACCGGCGCGCGGAGGTGCTCCGGCGACGTGAGCGTGGAAACCTTGCGCCGTACGGCGCTCTACGGCGAGCACGCCCGCTTGGGCGGCCGGCTCGTGCCGTTTGCCGGTTTCGAGATGCCGGTGCAGTACGCAGGCATTCTGCAAGAGCACGACGCGGTTCGTCACCGCGCCGGACTCTTCGATCTTTCGCACATGGGACAGTTCGTGCTCGCCGGCGACGGCGTCGCCGACTGGGCAGACACGCTGGCCATCAACGCGGTCGCCACCATGAAGCCGATGCAAGCCCGCTACAATATCTTTTGCAACGAGCAGGGCGGAACGCACGACGACACGATCTTCTACCGGCTGAACGGGCGCTGGCTGCTGGTCGTCAACGCTTCCAATGCGGACAAGATGTGGTCGCATCTCAACGCGCATCTTCCGGCGGGCGGCGTCGCGCTGGCGAATCATCACGGGGAACGCGCGCTGATCGCCATCCAGGGTCCGAAGTCGGCCGCGATGCTGCAACCGCACGTGAACGCCGACGTGAGCGCGATGAAGTATTACTTCTGCATCGAGGCCGAAGTCGACGGAGTGCCGGCGGTGATCGCGCGCACCGGCTATACCGGCGAAGACGGCTACGAACTCTTCATCGACAACGACAGCGCGCCCGCGATTTGGAACGCGCTGCTTGACCGTCACGCCGGTGAAGGGCTGCAACCGTGCGGTTTGGGCGCGCGCGACGTGCTGCGCTTGGAAGCCGGCATGCCGTTATACGGTCACGAGCTGACCGAGGAGATTACGCCCGTGCAAGCCGGACAGTCGTGGGCGCTCAAGATGACCAAGCCGCGCTTCATCGGCCGCGAAGCGCTCGGCGAGCAGGCGGCTCGCGGCGACTATTCTCGCATTGCCGGGTTGGTGATGGAAGGGCGCGCTCCGGCGCGCGAAGGCTACGCAGTGTGGCACGAAGGGCGCAGAGCCGGCGAGGTTCGCAGCGGTTCGTTCGCGCCGTCGGCCGGAAATAAGAACATCGCGACCGCGCTGCTGGTTCCGCAAGCCGCAACCCCCGGTACGGCGGTCGAGGTCGAGATTCGCGGTGCCCGCCACGCGGCACGCGTCGTTTCGCTCCCTTTTTACAAACGCAACACCTGACCCTCAACGGAGAAAAGATGGCCCAGCCCGAGAACCTGCTCTACAGCAAAGAACACGAATGGCTGAAGATCGACGGCGACGTCGCGACGATCGGCGTTACGGATTACGCGCAGGATTCGCTGGGCGATATCGTTTACGTCGAACTGCCCAAAATCGGCAGTTCGGTCGCGCAGTTCGGAAACGCCGGCGTCATCGAGTCGGTGAAGGCCGTTTCCGATCTGTACTCGCCGATCTCCGGTGAAGTCGTCGAAGTTAACGCCGCGCTCGAGAGCGATCCGGCGGCGGTGAACAAAGCGCCTTACGACGACGGCTGGCTGTTCAAAGTGCGCCTCTCCGATGCGGGCGAAACCGCGAACCTGCTCGGTGCGGCCGAGTATGCGGCGCTCGCGGCTTCGTCGTAGAGGTTCTTTAGCGTGTACGCACCCCATACCGCGCGCGACGTCGCGCAGATGCTCGACGCGGTCGGCGTGGCATCGCTCGACGCCCTGTTGCCGGTTCCCGACGAGCTGGCGCTGCGGGCCGAACTCGACGTCGTGCCGGCGCTTCCGGAACTCGGCATCGTGCGCCGCTTCGACGAACTTGCCAAGAAAAATTCCGGCGCGCACTACCGCTCGTTCTTAGGGGCGGGCGCATATCGCCACTACGCGCCGCCGGCGATCGCGGCGCTGGCAATGCGCGGCGAATTCCTCACCGCCTATACGCCGTACCAGGCGGAAGTCTCGCAAGGGTACCTTCAGGCAATCTACGAGTGGCAGACGTATATCTGTTTGCTCACCGGCATGGACGTTGCAAACGCCTCGGTGTACGACGGGGCCACCGCCTTGGCTGAAGCGGCAATCATGGCGCTCAACGCGACCGGCCGGCACAAGATTCTCGTGTCGCGCGCTGTGCATCCCAATTACCGCGCGGTTCTGAAAACGTATTGCGACGGGCTCGACGTCGCAATCGACGAGATTGCGTACACCGGCGAGGGCGTTACCGACACCGCTGCGGCTGTCGAAGCCGCGGCCGGAAAAGAGTACGCTGCCGTCGTGCTGCAGTCGCCGAACTTCTTCGGGAACGTCGACACGCTGCCGGCGTCCGCGTCCGATGCGTTGCGCGACGGCGAGACCATCGCGATCGCGGTCGTCGCCGAGGCGCTCTCGATGGCGGCGCTGGCGACACCGGCATCGTGGGGCGCGCAGATCGTGGCCGGCGAAGCGCAGAGTTTCGGCGTCCCCGTCGCATACGGCGGCCCGTACGCCGGGTTCATTGCAGCGACCCAGGAGCACATGCGGCGCATCCCCGGACGCCTCGTGGGCAAGAGCGTCGACAACGCCGGCCGCACGGCTTACGTGCTCACGCTGCAGGCGCGCGAGCAGCACATCCGCCGCGAACGCGCCACCTCGAACATTTGTACCAATCAGGCGCATTGTGCGCTGATCGCCACGATCTATCTCGCACTCATGGGCAAAACCGGGTTGCGCGACGCGGCGGCGCTGAACGTCGAACGTTCGCGCGAACTCGCCACCGCCGTCTCGAGCATCGAAGGCATCGACTTGAAGTTCGTCGCGCCGTTCTTCAACGAGTTCGTTGCCGACGTCCACCGGCCGGCCGGCGACGTGCTGGCGGCGTTGCGGGACCGCGGAATTCTGGGCGGATTGGATTTGGGGCGCTACTATCCCGAACTCGCGACATGCGTCCTGATGACGGCGACCGAACTCACGACCGGCGCCGACATCTCGGCCCTGTCCGATGCGTTGCGCGAGGTGTGCGATGTCGCTCGAGTCTGACCGCACGTTCACGCCGACGATCTTCGATCTCGGTCAAGACGGCCGCGCCAACCGCTACTTGGACTCGGGCAAACCGCTCGATTTGTTCGTGCCCGCGGCCGATTTGCGCGACGAACTGCCGCTGCCCGACAACAGCGAACTCGACGTGGTTCGCCACTATACGCGGCTATCGCAACGCACGTTCGGCATCGATCTCGGATTCTATCCGCTCGGATCGTGCACGATGAAATATAATCCGCGCGTCAACGACGCGATGGCGTCGAAGCCCGGGTTTGCAGATTTGCATCCGTACGTTCCCGACGAGCTGGCGCAAGGCGCCCTGCAGGTGATGTACGAGCTCGAGCGGTCCTTGAGTTCGCTGTTCGGCATGGCCGCATTCTCGCTCAACCCTTCAGCCGGCGCGCACGCCGAACTCGGCGCACTGCTGATCGCCAAGCGCTACTTCCGCGACCGCGGCGAAACCGCGCGAGACAAAGTGATCGTTCCCGACACCGCACATGGGACGAATCCGGCGTCCGCGGCGATGTGCGGATTCAAGGTCATCTCGCTGCCCAGCGACGAGCGGGGCCGCGTGAGCCTCGAGGAATTGCGCAAAGCGATCGGCCCGGATACGGCCGTCTGCATGATGACCAATCCGAATACGCTCGGATTGTTCGAAGACCAAATCGCCGGCATCACGGCGGCGGTGCACGCCGCCGGCGGCCTCATGTATTACGACGGCGCCAACGCCAACGCGCTGATGGGCAACACGCGTCCGGGCGACATGGGCTTCGATCTCATGCATCTCAACACGCACAAGACGTTTACTATTCCGCACGGGGGCGGGGGTGCGGGCCACGGGCCTCTCGGCGTCGCGGCGCATCTGGTCGAATACTTACCGGTGCCCGTCGTCGTAGCCGAGCCGAAATCCGACGGCGGCGGCTGGTCGCCCAGCGACCGGCTGTCGTATCGTCTCGAGTTCGACCGTCCGAAATCGATCGGACCGATGCGGTCCTTTTGGTCGAACTTCGCGCACGCGGTGCGCGCGCTCGCCTACCTCTATGCTAACGGTGAAGAGGGCTTACGGCGCGTTTCGCAGCTGGCCGTTCTCAACGCCAACTACCTGCGCGTAAAAATCGCCGAGTTCTTGGAAACGCCGTATCCCGAACTCTGCCGTCACGAGTTCGTCGTCTCGGCGCAAGGCTTAAAACGCGAAACCGGCGTTCGCGCGCTCGACATTGCCAAAGCGCTGCTCGACCGCGGCTTCATGGCGCCGACGATGTATTTCCCGCTCATCGTTCCCGAGTGCCTCATGATCGAGCCGACGGAAACTGAGTCGAAGGAGACGCTCGACGCGTTCGTCGAGGCGTTACGCCAGATCGTGGCGACCGCCAAATCGGACCCCGAATCGCTGTTGGCGGCGCCGGTCACGACCGTCGTGGGACGCGTCGACGAAACGCGGGCGGCGCGGCAGCCGGACCTGCGGTGGAAACCCTCACCGAACTAAAGTCACTCGCGAAATTTTACGGGCCGCTTCGCGCGAGCGGTGAGCCGCGCGACCCCTTTGGATTGGTCGTGTGGGAAAACGTTGCGTATCTCGTCGACGACGCGCACCGGCGCGTCGCGTTCGAAGCGCTCCGGTGCGGAATCGGCATCGAACCACAAGCGCTGCTCGAGGCGGGAGCGAGCGCGATCGAGTACCTGATCGCCGGTGGCGGAATGCTGCCTCGGCGACGCGCGGAAAAGGTGCTGCGCTGCGCGCAGATCGTGGTTGACGAGGCTGCTGGAGATTTGCGCGCGGCGTTGCAGGATCTCGCGCCCAAGCGTGCGCGCGCGCTGCTCAAACGCTTTCCCGGCATCGGCGACCCAGGTGCCGATAAAATCATGTTGCTCTCCGGACTGAGCGACGCGCCCGCGTTGGATTCAAACGGCGTCCGCGTCATCGAACGCTTGCGCGGATTCCCAGCGTCCTCGTCATACGCGCGCTCGTACCGGAGCGCAATCGAATCACTGATCGAGGACGGCGTTCGCACGGCCGACGGCGCGCGCGAGGCGTTCCAACGCTTCCGCCAGCACGGCCGGACGCTCTGTAAGCGAACGAGCCCTAAGTGCGCGGAGTGCCCGCTTCGCAGGTCTTGCGCGTTCGGCAATAAGCGCCGGAGGAGTCCGGTCCCCAGCCTCTAACCAAAAAGTAACTCAAGTTACTTTTTGGTGGTACGCTTGCTTCACGAGATCATATCCGAGTTGCGCCGGGTTCCGCCGCTCGCGCGGGGGGACGAGGAGATGGTGGCTTTGCTCGGCGCGGCGCGCGCGGGGGCGTCCCGCCGGCGCTCCCCGCGCGCCTTCACTCGTACACCCGGACGCGCGCTTACGGCGACGACCGCTTCGAGGTGCTTCTCTTGAATTGGTCGCCGGGAGCGGCCTCGGAGATCCACGACCACGGCGGCCAGCGCTGCTGGTTCGTCGTCCTCGACGGAACGGTGCGTGTGAAGGATTACGCGCGTGTCGGCGGAGGGGACGAGGCGACGCACGCGGCGCTCGAACGGCGCGGTTCTCTCACACTAGGGCGTGGAGATCTCGACGTGCGAGCCGGGCGTTTCGACATTCATCGCGTGGCGGCGACGTCGCCCGCCCTGACGCTGCACGTGTACGCACACCCGCTCTTGGAGTTCGGCATCTACGACTACGACGCGCAGCGCCGTCGCGCCGTGCGCGCGCGATACGATGCGGACATCTCCGCGACGCTCGCCGGAGGTGTGTCGCGGTGATTCGATGCGACGTCGCCATCGTGGGAGGCGGCTTCAGCGGTGCGATGGTCGCCGCGCATCTCGCGCGCAACGGCGGTTCCAACGTCGGCGTCCGCCTGTTCGAGGCGGGCGAAGACGAGATCGGGCGAGGCGCCGCTTACGGCACGCCGCATCCGCAGCACTTGTTGAACACGCGTGCGTCGGCGATGTCCGCATATCCCGGCGCGCCGGACCATTTCGTGCGCTGGCTCGGCTCAAACGCTTCGCCGGACGCGTTTCTTTCGCGTCGCCGCTTCGGCGACTACGTCGCCGAAATTGCGCGAAACGCATTCGCACTGCCGACCTTCACGACCGTGCGCGATCTCGTCGTGTCGGTCGCGCGGGACGGCGATCTTTACGTCGTTACCACGGCTTGCGGAGCGCGTTTTTCAGCGCGCGCGGTCGTATTGGCGACCGGCAACGCGCTTCCGAACGACGATTTTCTGCCGGCCGAACTGACCGGATACGGACGCTACGTCGGCGATCCATGGCGTTTCGACTATTCCCGCGTGCGAGGCGACGTGCTGGTCATCGGCAGCGGCTTGACGGCGATCGACGCGCTCGTCGCAATGGACAGCGGCGGTCATCGCGGCATGATACACATCGTGTCGCGGCACGCTCGCTTTCCCGAAACCCATGCCGAACGGCTCGAACGGTACGAGGTCGTGCCGGTGCTCGATGCCGGCGACGCCCGTTCGCTGGTCCGCAGCTTTCGGCGCCAAATCGCGGAGGCCGGGCGGCGGGGCTACGACTGGCGCGCGGTCGTGGATGCCATCAGACCGGAAGCCGAGACGATCTGGAGACGGTTGAGCGCGGTCGAACAATGCCGGTTCGACCGGCATCTGCGCGCGGCTTGGGAACGCCATCGCCACCGCGTACCTTTGGAGGTTGATGCGACCCGTCGCCGCTATCTCCGAAGCGGCCGTCTCGTCGTGCACGCCGGCCGGGTCGCCGGATTTCGCTCGAGCACGGTATTCGTCGAGGCGCGAGACGGCAGCGTGCTGCGGCTGCGCCCCGAGTGGATTCTCAACTGCACCGGGACCGGTCGTCGCAGGCGAATTTTCGGGGATCCGCTCATTGCCGGACTGGTCCGCGACGGGCTTGCGCTCCCCGACCCGCTCGGCTTAGGCATTCGCGTCGATCCCGACGATGCCGTCGTCACCGCCGGCCGCTCCGAGCCCAAAACCATGTGGGTCGTCGGTCCCCTCGCGAGGGGTTCGCGTTTCGAATCGACCGCCGTCCCCGAGTTGCGCACCGCGGCCGAGAGCGTTGCACGGCGTGCGCTCGACGCAATAGCAAGCGAGCGCTGGGCGGTCGCCCGGGCCTAAAATGGCCGTGAGACCCGGCAGGCTCTTCTTGGGCGCGGGGGCTATAATGGAGCTAATGAGGGGGCTGCGAACAGGCCCCCTTCCCCGTCCCCAACGAGGCGTTTCGAGCGACATGCGGATCAAGTACGAAGTATCGGCCGGTGGGTTACTATTGCGCCCGACCGGCGCGACGTACGAGGCGTTGTTGATCGGGCGCGGCACGCCGCCGCGTATTTGGACGTTGCCCAAAGGACACGTCGAAGCGCGCGAATCGAACGAGCAAGCAGCGTTGCGCGAAGTACGTGAGGAGACGGGCTGCTGGGGCGAGATCGTCACGCGCCTCAACGAGATTTCGTACTGGTTTTACGTCGGGAAGACCAAGCACCGCAAGGCGGTGACCTTCTACCTCATGCGTTATCTCTCGGGCGATCCGGCGCAGCACGACCATGAGGTCGACGACGCGCGCTGGTTCGACATGCTTGCGGCCCGCAAGACGCTGAAATACGTCAACGAGAAGCGTTTGGTCGATCTGGCGCTCGAGTTTCTCGCCGCCAATCCCGCCGCGTTCGGTGACGTGCCGCTGGTCGGTGAGGTGCCGCTGGTCGCGCGGACGTCCCTGCAATCGTCTTGAACGATCTCGCCGAGGCGACGTCCGACCAAGCATGCCGCGTGCGGCTCGACGTCTTCGACGGACCGCTCGATCTTCTGCTCAGCCTGATCAAAGAACGCCAGCTCGACGTCGCCACCGTGCCGCTGGCCATCGTGGCCGAGCAGTACCTTGCGTACGTGCGCGCGATGCAGGAACTCGATGTCGAAGTCGCAGCCGAGTATTTGGTGATTGCGGCAACGCTCGTGTTTCTGAAATCGCGCGCGCTTCTGCCGCCGATTCCGCAAGAGTTCGCCGGCGACGAGGCCGAGACGCCCGAAGAAGTCGAGGAGCGGTTGCGCCGGCGCCTGATCGCATACTCGAAGTATCGAGAGTTGGGGGAGCGCTTGCGCGCGTTCGCTCTCGAAGCGTCGGGCTATTTTTATCGCGAGGCGGGCGATCCGGCTAGCCAGGTCGTTCAGCGCTACCATATCGATCCGGAGAAACTCAAGCACGCGTTCGTTTCGATGCTCGCGCAGGCGCGGCCCGAGAAGCGCTCGATCGTGCGGGAGCGCGTTTCGCTGATCGCGTCCATGGATTACATCGTACGCCGGCTGAAGGAGGCCGGTGAGGTGACGTTTTCGGCGCTCTGTCACGAACTGGGGATGACGCGCGAAGTCGTGATCGTGACGTTCCTCGCGCTGCTGGAGCTGGTACGCCGCCATCGCGTCGCGTTGGAACAGCCGGAACTCTTCGACGACATTCGCATTCTGCCGATGGTGCGTCAACAGGCCGCCGGCGCGTGAGCGAAGACGCCATCGCCGAAAACGAAGCCGCAGCCGCCGCGGTGGAGGAGGCGGTGCTGCGATTGACGCGTCCGATCGAAGCGCTGCTCTTCGTTGCGGGCGAGCCGCTTTCGATCAAGCAGATGGCGAAATTAACGCGCGCGAGCGAGGTAGAAGTCGCCGCGACGCTGGCCCGCGTGACCGCCGACTACGCCGAGCGCGGCATCGTCGTGCGAGAGGCGGGCGGCGGGTACCGCTTCGCGACGTCGCCGCTCGCGCGCGATGCCGTAGAAGCCTACGTGCTGCCGCCGAAAACCACGCTCTCGATGCCCGCGCTGGAAGCCCTTGCGATCGTCGCGCACATGCAGCCGGTCACCAAGAGCGAAATCGAAGCGGTTCGCGGCGTGAACTCGGATAGCGTCGTCAGCACGCTGCTCGACCGCGGGCTGATCGGCGAAGCCGGCCGCAAAGACGTGGTCGGACGGCCGATGCAATATCGGACGACGCCGTTCTTTCTGGAGTCGTTCGGTCTGCGGTCGCTCGACGATCTTCCCGAGGTCGAACTGGAAGCGGGGCAGCCGCTCGAACTCACGCTGCTGGGAACCTCTGAAGAAGTCCATGCACCGATCGTTTGAGCCGCAAAGGCGGTACATGCTAGAAGACGGCGAGGGAGCATACCCAGGGTGGTCTGTGACCGAGCCGGCGACGAAGCAGATGCTGCCTTTGCGGTCAAACCCTTTGGGCAACGGCATTTTCGGCTTATCTCGTTGTTGCAGCCTCGGTCACAGACTCCACGAGTATGCTTCCTCGGCTGCGCCTAGAGTTACGCCGAAAATGCTCGTTGCGATCGGTACAGCGACTTCTTCAGAGTTTCCCTAAAACGATGATGCGAATCGGGCTGCACGTGCGCGTCGGCGGCGGCTACGGGAAAGCGGTCGCGCACGCGAAGGCAACCGGCTGCAACGCGCTGCAAGTGTTTTCCAGCAATCCTCGCAGTTACCGTCCGAGTGCGATCGACGGCACGGCACTCGATGCGTTCGCGGAGATGCGGCGCGACGCGGGTATCGATCCGTGCGCCATCCACACGCCCTATCTCATCAACCTGGCCAGCGACGATCCGAAGATCTATGCCGGGTCGTTGCGTTTGCTGCGCGGCGATTTGGCCGCGGCGGCGCGCGGCGGAATGCAATTGGTGAACACGCACTTGGGTTCGTACGGAACGCGCGAGCGAGACGAAGGGTTCGTGGCGATTTGCCGCGCGCTCGAAGAGGCGCTTGCGGACGTAGCGCCCGGCGTTTTTTTAGTGTTGGAGAATTTCGGCGGGTGCGGGCAATCTCGCCGGCGGAACGCTCGAGGAGCTCGGAGCGTTCGTCAACGCCGTCGATCATCCGCAGCTCGGCGTCTGCTTGGACACCGCGCACGCGTGGGCGGCGGGCTACGAAATCAACTCGGCGGCGGGCGTCGATCGATTCCTCGAGTCGGCCGACCGGCATATCGGCGTCGACCGTCTGCTGATGTTTCATTTCAACGACACGGAGGTGCCGCTGGGCGGAAGCCGCGACCGTCACTGGCACATCGGTGAAGGAAACGTCGGGTTCGAAGGCTTTCGCGCGCTGCTGTCGCGTCCGGAACTGCACGGAAAAACCGCGATTCTCGAGACGCCCGGCGACGACGCCGACGATCTGCGCAACATGCAGACGATTCGCGCGATCGCAGCCGGCGCGCGCTAAGCGCCGGCGCTACATCACCCGCAGATGGGGCAGCCGCATGTCGGACGCTGCAAACAACGCGGCGTCGGCCCGCTGAACCTTCAGTCGCAGCGTGACGTCGGTGATGTCCGCGACGAGCGGCGTGGTGCGAATGGGATCCCGGAACATATTTTCCTCTTCGATGACGGATGGTAACCTGTTACTATCGTACAGTGGTTATGGTAACTTGTCAACAACTTTTGATGGTGCTACAGTAGCCGTGATGGACGCCGACGCCGACAGAGCTCCCGGAGCGCTCGATCTCGTGCGGCTCTTTGTCAATACCTTGGACTACCCGGCGGGCCCGGACGCGCTCGGTACGGTCGAGGGAGCGGCGGAATGGTGCCGCGGTCATGGCCTGCCGCCTCCCTCGAACCGGCGCGAACTCGAACGGTTGCATGGTTTTCGCGAGGCCCTGCGCCGGCTGTTGGCGGCGAACAACGCTGCCGGCGAGCAGGCGATCGCTTGGGAGACGATGCGACCCTACTTCTCAAGCGCTCGATTTTCGCTCGCGCTGCGGCCGCCCCACATTCCCTCCCTCGAACCGGCCGGCGCCGGAGTCGACCGGGCGATCGCGATGTTGCTGGCCGTCGTCTACGACGCGATCTCGGCGGGGACGTGGCAGCGCATGCGCGCGTGCCGTAAGGAGTCGTGCCGCTTCGCGTACTACGACCGCTCGAAGAACGGCTCGCGCGCGTGGTGCAGCATGGCGGTTTGCGGCAATCGCGAGAAAGCCCAGCGCCGACGCACGCGCGAACGGCACGACGTCGCTTGACGCGCTTCGTCGCGCACTTCGACGTAGACGCTTTTTATGCGAGCGTCGCGGTACGCGACGACCCGAGCCTGCGCGGAAAGCCCGTGGCGATCGCCGGCAGCAGCCGGCGTGCCGTCGTGCTCACCGCCTCGTACGAAGCGCGGCCGTTCGGCGTGCGCTCCGCGATGCCGCTCTACAAGGCGCGCGCGGCGTGCCCGCAGCTGGTCGTCGTCGCGCCCGAGATGGCGAAGTACCGCACCGTGTCGCGCGAGATCTTTGAAGTGTTCGGCGCGCGCGGCCACGCCGTCGAAGGTCTTTCGCTCGACGAGGCGTTCGTCGACGTTGGTGACGGCGCCGGATTCGACGACGCGCGAGAACTTGCCGTGGCGATTCGGTGCGACGTCGCGTCGGCGACCGGGCTCACGGTCAGCGCCGGCGTTGCGGCCGGAAAAATGGTGGCGAAGATCGCGTCGGATGCCTGCAAGCCGGACGGTTTGCTGGCGATCGCGCCGGGAGAGGAAACCGAGTTTTTGGCACCCCTGCCGGCCGGACGGTTGTGGGGCATCGGTCCGAAAACGCAACGGCGTTTGAGTGCGTTCGGAATTGAGACGATCGGCGATCTCGCGCGGCTCGACGACGCACATTTGCGCGAACTCTTCGGTTCGTGGGGCGATCGGGTTGGGGACTTGGCGCGCGGTCTCGACCCGCGCCGCGTCGAGCCGGCGCGCGAGACGAAATCCATCTCAACCGAGGAAACCTTCGAGTACGACGTGCGCGACGAGCGCGAACTCGTCGCGATTTTGCGCGGTCAATCCCAGGAATTAGCCGAGAAACTCGAGCGCGACAACGCCGGAGCGCACACGATCGGCATCAAGGTGAAGCTTGCCGACTTCACGCTGCTCGGCAGACAGACGCACCTGGCCGAACCGACGCGTGCGGCCCGCGCGATCTTCCGCGCGGCAGTCCTGTGTTTACGGCGGGCGCGGCTGGAAGGGGCGCCGGTGCGGCTGCTCGGAACGCGCGTCGCATCCATCGTCGAGGGTGCGCCGCTGCAAATCGGTTTGTTTGCGACACACGCGCCGAAGTGAGACGGCTCACACGTGGTCGGCGTGCCAGCACGGGTCGGCGCGGCCCGAATCGGCAAGCGCCGCGACGAGGCGTTTCCCGCCGGCGGTAAGCGGCGCCGCCATAAATGCAGCGGTTCGCCGTTTGCGAACGGTGCCTGCCGGCAGCCATTCGCGCGCGCCTGCCGGCGGAAGCCAACCCGCGATGCGCCGCAAATCGCCCGCGGCCGCGCGCAGCAGCGCGGGTATCGTCGCCGCGTACTCCTGACCGGCGCACCCGAACTCGTCGACGACGTAGACGTCACGCTCGGGTACGCGCGCGCCCAATACGTAGGCAGACACGCTGCGGCCGCGCCGCAGCACGAGATCGGTTTGACGCAAGCCGTCGGTGAGCGCCTCTTCCCGCAGGCGTAAGCGTACGTACGCCCACGTCGCCGTGGTGCGCACGAAGCTCGACGAACGCAGCCCCTCGCCGAACTCGTAACACCGGCGCACGCCGGGCCAATCGCGCTCGCGTAACGCATCGGGCCGGAGCCGCTGTGCGGGAAGTGCGTCGGCGCGCAGGACGATCTGGCGCGACGGCAGCGCGACGAACCCCAAGTCCGCGTAGAACTGCGGCGCGATGTCGGAGAAAAGAAACGCGGCATCGTATCCATCGGAGCGGCCGGCGTCGAGCGCCGCCGCCAGCATCACGCTCGCGTAGCCGCGCCCGCGATAGCGCTCCGGCGTGAAGACGGCGCCGATGCCGAACGTGCGCAGCTGCACCGAGCCGGCTCGCGCAGCCCGGCCGTAGCGCTTGAACGACGCCACCATCCGCTCGCCGTCGAAAAGGCCAAACGTTCGATAATGGCGTTTGCCGTAGGGGCTCTCGGCAATTGCGAGCAGTTGGCCGACGTAGGTGTCGAAGTCGCGCCGGCCCGTCCATAACGACGCCGTTTCCGGCATCACGTCGCGCACGTAGCCGGCAATGGAGAGCCGGCGCAGCGTTACTCCAGCCATTGCGTACCCGGCAGTTGCGCGCGGCGCAAGTCTTCGAGAAACTCCGGCGCGGCGACGCCCTTGGTCGGCTTCTGCGAAGCCGTGACGAGCGCGCAAACGCGTGCGCGCCGCAAGGCGTAGGCGAAGAGTTCTCGCTCGCGCTGGTTGTAGCGTTCGTTCGTCTTATTCCGATGAATGTAGTAACTGAACTTTGCCGTGCGCGATGCGCGGGCGTCGCCCGCATTTTCCTTGGGAATCATGCCGAGCCGCGGACTGTAGAGAAACGCGTCGGGCGAGTACCACCGCGGAAAGGCGCCGGCGCGCACGTCGGCCACCGCAACGCGATCGAATTCGCGACCGCGCGCGGCGTCGACGCTCAGCAGTCGCACGCCGTGCGCGCCGCCGTCGTCTTCGCAGGCCTCGAGATCGCTCGTCATGCGGCGCTGCGCGTACTCCAAAATTTCCTCCGTCGTCGCGCCGCCGCTTTCGCGCGAAAAGGAACTCAGACGCGCGATCAGCCGCTGGAGCACCAGTTGCTGCGCCGCCGCTCGCGCGGAGCCGGCCACGCCGTCGCGCGCGAGCCCCTCTCGCCAGACGACCCGTGCAAAGCGTTCGAACGGCAGATCGCGCAGCGCGATTAACCAACCCTCGCGCAGCGACCTGAAGCGCCCAAGCCGCGCGCGTGCCTCCGGCGTCAGCTGCGCGTCCTGCTCTGCGCGAACGACGTTCCATCCGAGCCGCAAGTCGCGCTTTGGATCCCAGCGCGTCGCACGAGTTGTCGGCGCGGGATCGTCGTCGAAGACGAAGAGCGGCGTCTGCGGATGCGGCGGTTCGGTGCAGAGTAAGGCTAGCGAGGCGTCGGAGAGGGCCAACGCCGGATTGCCCAGCGTGCGCAGCATCCAATCGTGACGAAAGGGATCGACCACGTTCCACAACAGCGCGATCGCATCCAGCGCACGGCGGTCGGCGAAAACGTTCGCGTCGCCCCCCGTGACGACGTTCACGCCGCGGTCGAGCAGCGCAGATTCGTAGATTTCGGCGTGGCGGATCGAGCGCAAGAGGACGGCGACGCGTTCGGGCGGCGTTCCCTCGTCAAGCCACTCGCGCACGTGCCGCGCAACAAACGACGCCTCCGCGGCTCGCGAGGCCGCGCGATGCAGAAAAAGACGCGGCTCGACGTTCTCCGCAGGCACCGTTCGAACGCCGATCAGCCGCCGGCAGGCGATTTCGATCGCGACCGGCGAGCGGTGCTGCTGCTCGAACGCGAAGTGCGCGGCGCCTTCGACGCTCGTAGCGCCGCACAGGGTCACACCGGCGAGGCGCGCGCCGAAAATTTCGCGCAGCAATTGCAACTCGCCCGGCGTTGCCTCGGCCGCGTCGTCCACTAACGCGAAAGCGTGCCTCGCCCGCAACCGCTCGCAGCGAGCGGTGTCGCTGCGCAACGTTGCCACCGCCAGCGCAACCGCATCGCGTGCCGTGAGCCGCCGGCCGGCGGCGATGAGGTCGCAATAGCGCGTGTAGAGTTTGGCGAGAATCTTCGCGAGGTCGACTTCCCGCCGGTACTGGCGGCGCAGTTCGGCCGGCGTGACGTCGAGCGAGTCGTGGTATGCGCCCTTGACGCCGGCGAGCAGTGCGGGATCGGCGAAATTCGGCGGCCGGCCGTAAAACTCGGTCGCGCCGGAGAGTGAGCGCGCGAGAAATTCCTGCGGTTCTACCAGTGCGTCGCGCAACCGCCGGATGAGGCGAAATGCCGACGAAAGAAAACGGCTCGGCGAACGCAGCCCGGGAACCTCCGGATCGAGTTGTTCGGCGGCGAGCTCGTCCCATTCCAGCGCGAAGAGCGGCGCGCACGCACTCGCAAAGATGGCTTCGGCTTCGACGTCGTCGACGAGGGTGACGGGCGCGCCGGCATCGGCCAGAATGCCGGCGGCAAACGAGCCGAAACCGTGCGTTTGCGGAAACGACAACGGCTCGGCGGCGGGATGCAGCGCTCGCATGCGGTCCCGGCGCGCCGCGAGCGCGACGCTCTTACCCGTTCCCGGCGCGCCGGAGATCGTCACGCAAATGTCGAGCGGAGCTTCGACGGCGCGGCACTGCTCGCCGGCGAGCGCGCTCGAAGCGATCACCGTGCGAAACGTTCGGGCGCGGAGGGCGGGCGATGCGCGCATGCGGTTGCATAGGCGCAATACTCGCAGGCGGCCGGATCGGCGGCGACCGAAAAATCGTGCAGGGAGCCGGAAGAGAGTTCCGCCCCGATCTCAATCATGCGCGTGCGTGCGCGCTCCAAATCGGTGACCGAGATCCTGCCCGACGGCGCGTCGGCGGCGCGGGTCTCCGTCACCGGTCCCGGGACGACCTCGAGCACGATCGGACGCACGTCGCGCAGCGCATCCTTGAGCGGGAGCAGCGCGAGCCGAGTCACCCGATCGCCTTCGGCGGTGCGGGCCCAGTAATAGAAAGGAAGCTGGAAATCGCGGAAGCGCCGGACCTTGTCGCGATACTCCGCGGCGCTCAGTGCGATACTTCCGGTCTTGTAGTCGACGACGCCCGTCCCGCCCGAACGCTCGTCGCGGTCGAGCCGGTCGATGTACCCGACGAAGGGATACCCGTCGAGATCCAGATTGACGGCGACCTCGCGACCGACGACTTCGAACGGCGCTTCGCGCGCTTGCACGAGCAGCCAATCGACGTATCGCTGCGCCGTTCGGAGCGCTCGCCGCCGTTGGAGTTCGAACTCCACCGCGGTTTCGAAGCCCTCGCGCGTACGTTCGAACGCCCAGCGCACGCACTCGGCAACGCGCCGGCGCATCGCTTGCTCGTCGCTTTCGCGCGGACGCGGAAACTCGCCGTGAAAATCTTCGAGCGCGAGATGGAATGCCGTTCCATAGGCCGCGGCCGACGATCCCGGATCTTCGATCGCGGCGCACGCGTAGCGGTAGAACCATTTTCGCGGGCATTCGGCGTATGCGTTGAGCGCAGACGCACTGAAGTGCGTTTGGCGCGCGCTCACGCCCGACGCCGATTCCCGCTCGACGGCGTCTGCTAGTTCGATCTCGCCGCCGGCGTCGGGTTCTGCTTGCGCGCGGACCGGACGCTCGAGCTCGAACGTTTCGGCGACGCTGGCGCGCAGCGATGCGTCGTCGAGATCGGCAAGGCCCGCAACGCGCCGCGCTCGGGTCGCAAACGTCAGCGTCGCCTCGCGCTCGCTCGGCGTGATGCCCAGGCGCTGGGCGTCGATTGCTGCCAGCAGCGAGCCGGTGCGCGTCGCAAGCGTCGCGTATGCGGCCGCGACGTCGTGCGGAACTCCCGAGCACGGCGAGCGCAGCATCGCGACCAGCGCCGGCGACGCGCCGGTTCGGCACCAGCGCACGGCGCTCTCGGCGAAGGCGCGAAGGGCCGTGGAATCCGCGAGCACCGTGATTCCGTTAAGAGACTCCGCCAGGCGCCCCTGCACGCGGCGTGTAACGGTCGCTCGATGCGCCGAATCGTCGTGGGTATCAGCGGAGCGAGCGGAAGCGTGTATGGATACATGACGCTACAGGCGCTGCGCTCGGTGGGCGGCGTGGAGACGCATCTCGTGCTGACGAGCGCCGCACGGCGTACGCTCGAGCTGGAGACCGAGATGACGGCCGACGACTTCGAGGCGCTGGCCGACGTCGTTCATCGCGACGACGACTTGGCCGCAGCGATTTCGAGCGGCTCGTTTCTCACCGACGGCATGCTCGTCATTCCCTGTTCGATGAAGAGCGCCAGTGCGATCGCCTACTCGTTCAACACGAACCTGCTCGTGCGCGCGGCCGACGTCTGTCTGAAGGAGAGACGCCGGCTGGTGCTGGTCGTCCGCGAGTCGCCGCTGCATCTCGGACACTTGCGTACGCTCGCGCAACTCGCCGAAACCGGAGCCGTGATCTTGCCGCCGATTCCGGCGATGTACGCCAACCCGCAAAGCGTGGACGACATCGTCGCGCACACCGTGGGAAAGGCGCTCGATCAGTTCGGCATCGCCAACGAACTCTTCAAGCGCTGGCGAGTCGACAGTGCTACGTGACGCCCGCTAGGCTCGCTGCGGCGCTGGGATCCGCCGTCGCGCTGGCGGCGTGCTCGAATACCAGCCTGGTTCCCATGCAAGCGACTCGCGGCGCCCCGAGCGCCGCTGCCGGGCGAATGGCCGGCACCCTGCACCTCAAACCGTGCTTTCCCGAACGCGAGTACTATTGCGGAACGTTACGCCGCCCGCTCGATCCGGCCGGCCAGGTGCCGGGAACGATCGACGTCGCGTTCGCGTGGCTTCCGCATTCCGACGCTCGCCGGCGCGCGGCCGGCACGATCGTCGCGGTCGAGGGCGGCCCCGGATATCCGTCGATCGGTTCGCGCGCGCTGTATCGCGGCCTGTATGCGCCGCTGCTCGCGACCCGCGATCTGCTGGTCGTAGACAACCGCGGAACCGGCGCGTCGGCCATCATCGACTGTCCGCCGCTTCAACGCGCGCCGCTGATGAAGCTGCATCAAGTCGCCGCGTGCGGCGCTCAATTGGGGAAGAAGTCGGATCTTTTCGGCACGGGCATCGCGGCCGACGACATGGCGGCGGTTCTCGCCGCGCTGCACGTTGCGCGCGTGGATTTCTACGGCGATTCCTACGGCACGTTTTTCGTGCAGGCGTTCGCCGGGCGCCATCCGCATGCGGTGCGTTCCATCGTCCTCGACGGCGCGTATCCCGTAACCGGCGGCAGCCCGTGGTATCCGAGTTCGGGCCGGCAGATGCGCGATGCCTTCGATCTGGTCTGCCGGCGTTCCGACGTGTGCTCGAAACTGCCGGGATCGTCTCCGGAGCGCATCGAGCATCTGATCGCGGCGCTGCGCCGGGGGGACGCGCCGGGCATCACGGCGTCGGATCTCTCGTTCGTGATGGACTCGGCCGGTCTCGACCCGCTCGCGTATCGCGATCTCGACGCTGCGGCGCGCGCGATGCGCGACGGCAGCGATCTCGTTCCGTTACGGCGATTGGTGCGGGAGGCGTACGCCTACGACGAGGGAGCGGGCAGCGCGGCCAAGCGCTACAGCCAAGGCCTGTTTGCGGCGGCGAGCTGCTCGGACAATCCGCAAGCCTACGACATGCGGCTCGAACCTGCGCAACGCGTGCGGCGCTGGCAAGAGACGCTCGCGCGCAAGCAAGCCGAAAGGCCGGACCTCTACGCTCCGTTCTCGATCGCCGAATTCTTGGGCATGCCGCCCGACTATGCGTACGTGCCGCTCTGCCTCCCATGGCCGGTTCCGTCGCGGTTGCATCCTTCGGGTCAGCCCGTTCCGCCCGGAACGCGCTTTCCGGACGTTCCCGTCCTGGTGCTCACCGGCGATCTCGACACGATTACGACGCCGCAAGAAGGGGATGCGGCCACGCGGCTCTTTCCGCACGCGCGTCACGTCATCGTCGCCAACACGGTGCACGTCAGTGCGCTCGACGACTACAAAGGTTGCGCGTCGGTCATCGTGCAGCGCTTCACCGAGTCGGAACGCATCGACGACGGCTGTGCCTCCCACGTTCCCGCGATGCACCTCGTTCCGTCGTTCGCGCGTTCGCTCGATGAGGTGATACCGGCGGCGCCGGCCTCAGGCAATCGGGGCACACCCGCAGACCTGCGCGCCGCCGCGGCGTCAACGCTGGCCGCCGCCGACGTTCTCGCGCGCGCCTACGAGTTCACGCTCTCGTCGGGAACCGGATTGCGCGGCGGCACCTTCTCGGCGGCCACCGCGCGCAGCGTCACGAGCGCCGCTCTTTCCGGAGTTGCGTGGACGCGGGATCTTTTCGTTTCGGGCACGGCGCAATCGGGAGCGCGCTCCGCGCGCGCGTCCGCGCATCTGACGCTGCAGGGTGCGGCGACTGGAACGATCGATGCAGCGTGGACGACGACCGGCAGCGGCACCGTCGCGACGATTGCGGGAACCATCGGCGGCCGCAACGTCAATGCGACGATGCCGGCGCCATAGGAGGCGCTTGTGTTCACTGCGTACGTCGCGAGCGCGCTGCTCGCGTGCTGCGGTCACCGAGGCGGTGCGGCGCTTTCGGCCGCCTGGCCGCAACCCGGCATGGGTGAGACGCACGCCGCGCACAACGCGCTCGAAACGACGCTCGGTGCCGGCAACCTCGATAAGCTGAGGCAACTATGGTCGTTTCCGACCCGCGGCACGATCTCCGCGCCGATCGTCGTCCAGGGTGCGACGGCGTTCGTGAGTTCGGCCGACGGTTTTCTCTATGCCGTCAACGCGCGAACCGGAGCGCAGATGTGGAAGTTTCAAACGTTCACCGACGGACAGACGCAAGACGCTCCGATCGTGTCCGGCGAGCGCGTCTTCGTCGCGTGCCTCGCGGGCGGAAAGCCGCAGCACAACGGCATGTGCGCATTACGCATTTCGAACGGAAGGCTCGCATGGAGCTACTTTCGCGACTGTGAGTGTACGCCGGCGGCCGGCCTCGCGGGCGCACCGGTCGTCTTGGGAGCGACGCTGCTCGTTCCGTACTATCAAAGTGCCGGCGGCAAAACCGTGCTGCAAGTGGTCAACGGCGATACCGGAAAGCCCCTTTGGCAGTACGCGTATCCAGGCAGCAACGGCGGCGGCCCCAGCCCCGCGGCACCGGCGATTGCAAACGGTGCCGCCTATGCCGGAGAACAATTCAGCCGCAGCGTCTGTTCGGTCAATCTCTCCAACAAAGGCGAAGATTGGTGCTTGCCGACCGACGACGACTACAACTCGGTCGCGGTGTACAAAAACGTCGTCTACGTGAACACCTACAGCCACGGGGTTTTCGCGTTCAACGCATCCAACGCTTCGCAGATTTGGCACGCCACGCCGGGCGGCACCTATTCGGGCACGAACGATCCACCCGCAATTGCGGACGGAATCGTCTACGTCGCGGGCATCGGGTTCGACGGAAACCTGTACGCGCTCAAGGCAACGACCGGTGCATTGATCTATGCCACGGATCCCGGAAGCGGCGGCGCGGCGATCACGCAGTCCCCGCCATCGGTTGCAAACGGCGTCGTCTACGTCGGATGCCGCTCCGGAGTTTGCGCCTTCAACGCGAGAACCGGAAAGCTGCTGCGCGCCTTCGGCACGCCGGGAGGCCGGCAGTCGCCGCCTGCAATCGTCAATGGCGTCGTCTACGCGACCTGCGGGGCAAACGCCGCCTGCGCATACGGGCTTCCCGCCGAGCGCCCCGCTTCACGCTGACCCGATACGTCCGCGCAGCGCGGGTTTGTCGATTTTGCCCATGGCGTTGCGCGGCAACGCGTCGACGAAGCGAATGTCTTTCGGCACTTTAAAACTGGCAAGACGTTCGCGCAGCGCGGCCTCGATCGCCCCGGCATCGAGCGTTTCCGCCGTTTCGACGAACGCGATCGGCAGTTCGCCGCGCACGGGATCCGGCTTGCCGACGATCGCGCAGGCCCGCACGCCGGGCAGCGCTTCGATCGCGTCCTCCACCTCGCGCGGGTAGACGTTGAAGCCGCCGGAAACGATCAACTCTTTGATCCGTCCGGCGATGCAATAAACGCCGTTCGTCGCGTCGTACAGCGCGAGATCGCCGCTGCGATACCAGCGCTCGCCGGAAGCGTCGCTCACGAACGCATCGCGGGTTGCGCCGGGCTGTTCCCAGTATCCGCAAAACACGTTCGGACCGGCCACGAGCAGTTCGCCGATTTCGCCGGGGCGCCAGCGGCGTAGCGGTTCCGGGCGCGGCGACGCGCACGCGGATGCCGGGAAAGGTCGTGCCGACGCTCCCGGGAACGCGCGGTCCGGCATAGCGGTTTCCCAACGCAAATCCGAACTCGGTCGCGCCGTAACGTTCGAGAATCGACGCACCGAAACGGCGCTCGAAGGCACGGTGCACGTCGGCCGAAAGCGCGGCCGATCCGCAGACGTAGAGGCGCAACGGCGGCGGCGGCGTTTCGGCGGCGGCTTCGAGCAGCCGAACGTACATCGTGGGAACGCCGAAGAACATCGTCACGTCGCCGTGCGCTAGTCGTTGGAAGACGTCGTGCGCGTCGAAGCGCTCGCGCAGCACGACGCGGCTGCCGGCGCACAGCGACGACGTGAGCCCGGCGATCAATCCGTGAATGTGAAAGAGCGGCAGCGTCAGCAACAGCGTATCGCGCGCTTCCCAGCGCCACGCGCTCGCCAACTGCGCCGCAATGGCGGCGACGTTTTCGTGCGAAAGCATCGCACCCTTCGCGCGTCCGGTCGTGCCGCTGGTATAGACGATCAGCGCAACGTCGTCGCGCGCAGGTCGCGCGGGAGCTTCGAGCATCGGCAGACCGGCGTCTCGCGCCCACGTTTCGACCTGCCCCGCGTCGCAGATCGCGCCTTCGAAATCGGCGGCTTCGACGAACTGCGCCACGGTTGCGGAACGGACGACCAGCCTGGGACGGGCGTCGCGCAGCACGTGTCCGAGATCGCCGGCGCGGTAAAGCACGTTCAGCGGAACCGCAATCGCGCCCAACCGTAGCGCGGCGAGATACGCGTACGCGAAGGCGTGCCGGTTCTCACTGTAGATCGCGACGCGATCGCCGGCACGCACCCCGGCTTCGACGAAGCGGCCGGCAACGCGGCGCGCCCCGTCGTGCAGTTCGCGATAGGTGACTTCGTCGAGCGCCAATGCGGCGGCGCGATCGTGAAGCGCGCCGTCGAGCAGGTCGAGCAGCGCGCTCATCCGGCGCGCACGAGTTCGTTCGCGAGCGCGACGTCGCCGGCGCGGTCGACGTTGACGGCGGTCTGCGCAAACGGCGAGACGAGCGCGCGCACCGGCGCACCGAGAATGCGGCTGGCGCGCCCCTCGGCCTGCGCGATGCTCAGCGTTCCGGCCGCGTAACGCGCGAGCACGTTCCAGCCGAAGAGCGAGGCGAGCCGGAGGGGATGCTTGCGCGCGGCCCCCAAGCGCTCGATGAACCGTTCGAGCAGCGGCAGCGCTCGCGGTTTGATGGCGGCGAGACCTCCGCCGCAGAAGGTCCCGTCGCGTAAGCGCGCCCAGGTATGCGGCACGTTCGGATACCGTGCGAGGTGCGTGCGCCGCTCGACGCAGCCGTAGACGACGTCGGCGTCCAGCTCGCGTACGCCGCGTGCGAAATCGTCCACCGAAACCGCGTCGAGCACCGGCAGGTCGGAAGCGACTACGAGCACGGCGAGATCAGGCGGAAGATCCGACAGCCCGCTGCGCAAACTCTCACCGATCCGCACGCCGTCGGGGCGCAGGTCGTCGGCCGCCGCAAGCGCCGGATGCGAGCGGGTGGACGGCGGCGCGACGACGACGATGCGTCCGATCGACGCCGATGCGCGCAGCGCGGCGAGCACGCGACCGACCAGCGCGATGCCGGCGATTTCAACGAACGCTTTGTTGGGTGCGCCGGGCTGCAGCGCTGCGACGTCGTCGGCCGGTCCGCCGGCGAGCACGACCGCACACAGCGGTGCGTTCACGCGCGCCATTCCGGCGACTGCGCGAACGCCGTCGTCCAGCGCGCGTATTCCGGCGGCAGCGACAGCCGTTGGGCGATTTCGGCGGCAGCCTGCGCGTCCTGCGCGAGTGCGAAGACGCACGAGCCGGATCCGGCCAGCAAGGGGTGCACGGCGCCGGCCGCCGCAAGCGCATCGAGTGCGGTCGCCACGGGCGGCGATTCGGCGGCGATCGCGGACTGGAAATCGTTGTGCAGCAGTGACTGCACCGCTTGAAAATCGCCGCGCTGCAGTGCGGTCGCGGCGGCCAGCGAGACCGATAGGGCGCGCGAACGCATCGGCCGCTCGGTTCGATCGACGAGCGCGTACGCGTCCGCCGTCGAAACGCCCACCGGCGGCTTCACGACCACCACATGCCAGCGAGGCATTGCCCCTAACGGCGTAACCCGTTCGCCCGTCCCCTCGACGAGCGCGCCGGTGCCGGCCAGAAAAAACGGCACGTCGGAACCCAAGGCGCGCGCGACCTGCGGCCAATCGGCGGGCGGAGGCGTCCCGAATGCGCCGCGCATGGCGGCGCCCAGCACCGCCGCCGCATCGCTCGAGCCGCCTCCGAGCCCGGCTTGCACGGGCACGTGCTTGCGCAGTTCGACGCGGTAGGCCGGCAGCGTACCGAGCGCACCCAGCGCGCGAACGGCCAGATTCTCGTCGCCCTCCAGTTCGGTCCGATCGCAGACGAACGTGAAGCGTTCGCTCGATTCGACGATCAATTCGTCGGACAATTCGAGCGGAACCATCACGCTGCGAATGCCGTGCAGCCCATCCGCGCGGCGCGCGAGCACTTCGAGCGTAAGGTTGATCTTCGCCGGAGCGCGGTATAGGGCCGCCATGCGGACGGGTTTGGCGAAGCCGGCGGCGGGCGCCTGGGCGGAGGGGCCTGCGCGTCGCGTGCCGCAACAGAGCGGCGTCGAGATGTCGCACAGTTACGACGCACAGCGAAACGAGTTTTGCGCTTACGTCCTGCACGAGTCGCAGACGCCGTACGGCTTGCTGTTGGGAAACTTCAAAAGCTTCGCACAGTCGACCGCCAAGGGCGGCGTTCGCGGACTCTGGGACGCCGACACCGATCAAATCATCTTCGGCATGCATCACATCGCGTACCGTTTGCGCGAGAATGCCGAAACGAGTTACACGCTCTTTCCTCACCAGATCGAGCGCGAGCTGACGTTCCTGCCGTACGCGCAGATTTCGGAGTTCACGCTGCGCAATCGCGTGCACGTCTCCGAGTCGTTCTACGTGCCGCACGGCCCCGAGATCGAGCGCGCGGTTGCGTTCGTGGTCGACGTCACGCTTTACAATCCCGGCCGCGACCCGATCGACGTCGCGCTCTTTCCTTGGGCGATGCTCGTCGGGCAGCGGTTCTACGGCGAGCCGGAACACGAGGTCCGCGCTTGGACCGACGGCCGCTTCATCTGTTCGAAGAACGTCGAAACCGGCGGCGAGCGCTGGTGGGGCGGTTCGCGCCAGCCGGTCGCCATCGCGATCTCGCTGCGCGAGCAGGCGCTGCTCGAAGCGATGCGGCGCTCGACGTTGCTGCGTGAGAAAACCGGGCGTGACGACGGCCCGATTCGGCCGAACTGGCCGGCCGCCGCATTTTCGGCGCGTTCGAATACGTCATCGCGTCGCACCGGGAGCCCGCGAGTCGGTGCGCTTCGCGGTGGTCTACGACAAGGACGGGAACGCCAAAAGCCGTCCGGTGCTCGAAGCGCTCCTCAACGACCCGCGCGCGCTGCACGACACGCAGCGCTACTTCGCGGAACGTCTGGCCGACGCGCGTTTCATGACGCCGTCGCCGGAGATCAGCCGCGGCGTCGCCTGGGCGAAAGCCAACATGCTGCGCGTCGTCAAAGAGTATCCGCACGGATGGGGATCGACGAACTCGCCGCCCTCCGACATTCTGGTTTCACGCGATACGTCGTGGTTCGTACACGGCTTCGATTACTTCTGGCCGGAGTTCAGCCGCAACGCGCTCGAAGTGTTCAACCGCACAGTCGAGCCGAGCGGATTGATGGTCGAATACGTGCGCGGCGTGAGCGGTTACAAGACCGCCTACGATCTCAACATCAACGACGACACGCCGCTGCACCTCATCGCGATGCTGCACCACTACAACGCGACGCTCGACGACGGGTGGGTGCGCGAAAGAATCGCGCTGGTGCGCGGACTAGCCGACTATTTGCTCACCCAGCGCGACGACCGGGGACTGGTCTTCTGCAAGGCTAAGGGCGTCGATATGTACGGGATCTCGTCGTGGCGCAACATCATTCCGTATTACACGCTCGACGGAGCCGTGACCGAGATCAACGCCGAGAGCGTCTACGCGCTCGAAGCCGCCGCGATGCTGTGTGCGGTCGCCGGCGATAATGCAAGTTGGGAGAAATACAGCGCGGAGGCGCAAAGCATGCGCGCGGCGATGATGGAGTATCTCTACAACGACGATACCGGTGCGTTCGTGCTGAACTACGATCAGGACCGCAACTATCAAGACAACTTTACGGCCGACGAAATCTTCCCGGTGCTGTTCGACGTGGCAGGCCCTGCGGAGCGCAGTGCGATTCTGCGCAGGCTGAACGAGGCGGATTTCGTGACGCCGGTCGGACTGCGCACGATATCGACCGCGGACGCCTGGTATTTTCCGTCGTACGGATTCGGATTGCTCGGCGGCATCTGGCCGGATTTGACGCTGTGGTACGTCGTCGCGCTGGCGCGCAACGGCATGACCGATGCGGCGGTGCATTTTCTTTCGGCGACCTACGCGGCGATGGAAGGCGGCAGCCCGCGCAACACCGTGCCGGGCGAGTTCGCCGAATGGTTCGACGGCGGCTCGCTCACCAATCGTGGCATGTATCTCTCGCCGTGGACGGGCGCGAAGTTTCTCTGGGCGGTCGCCGAGACGGTCGGCGGACTCGACGGCTATCGCACGAGCGGACGCCCGCACTTAGCGCCGCTGCGTCCGAAGGGATGGGAATGGATCGCCGCCGCGCGCGTGCATTGGGGCGGCAAGCGGCGAACCTATGTCATCGACTTGCGCAACAACGTCATCTACGGCGACATGCCCGAGCTTTCGGCCGAGGAGCCGTTTACGTGCATCTTTGCCGGCCGCGACGTGAGCGACGAAGTGACGACGTCGCCGGTCGAAGTGGGTGCGATCGCTTTCGAGGACGAACGCGGCGCCGTGCGCATTTTTCTCTGCAACGACTTGGCGCGGCGCGCGACGTGCTCATCGAGTTTCGCGGCAATACGGCGCGCATCGACATGATGCCGGGCGAACTGCGGGAGGTGCATCTGGTCGGCACGCCCAGCGACCGCAAGGCGCGCGCCGGCAAAGCTCGACGTCGTCGCAGCAGCCGCGCGGGCATAGCCCGAAAAGAGCCTCATCGCCATGTTCGATCCGTCGAATCGCTTCGCGACCATCGTCCTCGCCGCCGGCACGCTCGTGTTGCTGGTCGCGATCGCCGTGGGCGAGCGCATGGGCGACCGGGTTCTCGGCGAGGCCACCCAGCAAGGCCTCCAGTCGGTGACCGCGGTTGCGCCCTCCCCTGCCGCGACGGAGTCCCAGGCTCCCTTCGGCCCGGATTGGAAGCGTTCGAAGACGTTGTCGAGCGCCGCCGATCCGCGCTTTCCCGATCCTCGGGTGCCGCCGCAGCCGTTGCCGACGCCCATCCGACCCCGAAGGTGACGCCGACGCCGTACGTTCCCCTCACGCCGACGCCGAATCCGAACATCCCGATTTGGCGCCAGGAGCCCATGCCCACCGCCACGCCGCTGCCGTCCGAGGTTCCGTCCGCCGAAGGAAGCCCCAGCTCCGCCGCCCTCGGCGCAACCGCAGCCGCCGTTTGGAAACTCTTGATACGATAGAAGCCATGGAACAAGCCGGAACGCCCACCGTCAAGCGCGGGCTCGCGCAGATGCTCAAGGGCGGCGTCATCATGGACGTCGTCACCCCCGAACACGCCGTCGTCGCCCAGGAGGCCGGCGCCGTCGCCGTGATGGCGCTGGAACGCATTCCGGCCGACATCCGCGCCGCTGGCGGCGTCGCGCGCATGAGCAATCTCGAGCTGATTCGCGGGCATTATGGACGCGGTCACGATTCCGGTGATGGCCAAGGTGCGCATCGGCCACTTCGCCGAGGCGCAAGTCCTCCAGCAACTCGGCGTCGACTACATCGACGAGTCCGAAGTGCTGACGCCGGCCGACGACAAGTATCACGTCGACAAGCACCGGTTTACGACGCCGTTCGTCTGCGGTGCGCGCGATCTCGGCGAGGCGCTGCGCCGCATCGCCGAAGGCGCGGCGATGATTCGCAGCAAGGGCGAAGCCGGCAGCGGAAACATCGTCGAAGCGGTGCGCCACATGCGCGCGATCACCGACGGGATCCGCGAGCTGGCGCGTGCGCCGAAAGAAGAACTGGTTGCGCGCGCCCGCGACCTCGGCGCGCCGCTCGAACTCGTGCAATGGTTGCCAAGGAAGGAAAGCTGCCGGTCGTGCTCTTCTGCGCGGGCGGCGTTTCGACGCCGGCCGATGCAGCGCTGATGATGCAACTCGGCGCCGAAGGCATCTTCGTCGGCAGCGGCATCTTCAAATCGACGGATCCGCGCAAGTTCGCCAAAGCGATCGTCGACGCGACGACGCACTTCGACGATCCCGACGTCGTCATGGAAGCGTGTCGTTCGCTCGGTGAGTCCGAAGCGATGGCCGGCCTCGACGTGCGGACGCTCGACCAGACCCAGTTGCTCGCGACGCGCGGAAACTAAGGAGCTTCACCCCGTGGTCCGGTCGTCGGCGTTCTCGCGCTGCAAGGCGACGTGGCCGAACACACCGCGGCGCTGGAACGCGCCGGCGCCGCACCGCTCGCCGTAAAGACGGTCGCGGACCTGGATCGAGTCGATGCGCTGGTCGTTCCGGGCGGCGAGTCGACGACGGTGATGAAACTGCTCGCGCGCTTCGACTTGGAGCGGCCGCTCGTCGATCGCGTTCGCGCCGGCATGCCGTTCTGGGGCACGTGCATGGGCATGATCGTGGCGGCGCGCGACGTCGCCGGCCTCGAGCAGCCGACCCTCGACCTCATCGACGTAACGGTACGCCGCAACGCCTTCGGACGGCAGAACGAATCGGCGGAAGTCGACCTCGCGATTCCCGTCCTCGGCGCGCAGCCGTTCCGCGCGATTTTCATTCGCGCGCCGTGGATCGAGCGCGCGGGCCCGCAGGTCGACGTGCTTGCCGAGCGCGACGGCCACGGCGTCATGGTGCGTCAGGGTAACGTGCTCGGCACGTCGTTCCATCCGGAGCTGGGCGCGACCTGCGCGTTCACGAGTACTTTCTGGAGATGCTCCGGCAACCGCTCGACGTAGGGAAGGCGCCGACCGCAGCGTAACTCTTCGGCAGTATGACGACCACGCCCGAGGAAGAGCACGGGGGCTTTCAAGGACAGATTCCTCCGGTCGAGCCGCTGCTCACCGAAGTGATTGCAACGCTCGCGCTCGCGGCGCACGCCTACCTGACCGAAAGCGACGGCCAAGAGCCCGACCACGACGCCGCGGAGGTCGCAATCGACGTCGCCAGCGCCGCTTTCGAACGGGTCAAAGAACGCTTGCGACCGGACGAACGGTTAGCAATGACGCAGATGCTGACCGAAACCCGAATGACGTTCGTTCGAAAGCGAGGCACCTAAAATGCCTCGCTTGCTACGCCGCGGCTTTGCCGAGATCGGCCGTGAGCGACGTCCTCGTTTTGAACTTTACCTACGAAGCGCTGAACGTCACGAGCTTTCAGCGCGCCGTCAAGCTGATTTTTGCCGGCAAAGCGGAGCTGCTGCACGGGCGCGACCGCATTCTCGCGTCGACGACCTACGAGATGCGCATGCCGTCGATCATCCGGATGCTGTACTATATCCGCCGTCCGATGCAGAAGGTCGCGCTGACGAAGAAGAACGTGCTGATTCGCGACGATCATACGTGCCAGTACTGCGGCACGCACGGCGAGCAGCTGATGACGGTCGACCACATCACCCCGAAGAGCCGCGGCGGCCCGTCGACCTGGGAGAACCTGGTCTGCGCGTGCATGCGCTGCAACAATCGCAAGAACAACCGCACGCCGGAAGAAGCGAACATGTCGCTGCAGCGCAAGCCGCGACAGCCCAAGTACATTCCGTGGATTCAGATCAAGCGCAACACGCTCCCCGACGAATGGGGCAAGTTCCTATTCCTCTACAACGTCTCGATCGACGAACGCGTGGAGGCGTAATGCGTTCGCTGCCGCCGCTCGACCCTGCATTTCCATAACTTAGCACCGATGGATCAAACGAAGACGCCGTACTTTCAGGCGCTGCTGGACTATGTCGACTCGGGCGTGTTGCCGTTTCACACGCCCGGGCACGTGCAGGGCAACGGCATGGATTTGGCGTTTCGCGAATTCGTCGGCGATAATATCTGCGCGATCGACCTGACGCCGATGCCGGGCATCGACGATTTGCTGCAGCCGCTCGAGGCGATCAAAGAAGCGCAAGAGCTGGCGGCGGAAGCGTGGGGCGCCGACAACACGTTCTTCCTCATCAACGGTTCGACCAGCGGCAATCAGATGCATGATGATGGCGGCGGCCAATCCGGGCGACGAGATCGCGGTGCCGCGCAACTCGCACAAGTCGATGCTGGGCGGCCTGGTGATGAGCGGCGCGCTGCCGGTGTACATGCAGCCGGAAGTCGACGAAGAGCTGCACATGGACCACTGCGTCACCCCGGAGACGGTCGCGCGCACGCTCGCCGAGCATCCCGAGGTCGACGGCGGTGTATCTCGTTTCGCCGACGTACTACGGCGTCGCCGCCGATCTGGCGGCGATCGAACGCATCGCGCACGGCGCCGGCAAACTGCTGCTGGTCGACGAAGCGTGGGGGCCGCACTTCCACTTTCACCCGGCGCTGCCGCTCTCGGCCACCCAAGCCGGAGCCGATCTCTGCATCAACTCGACGCACAAGATGCTGTCGGCATTTTCGCAGTGCGCGATGCTGCACCAAAAGGGCGATCGCGTGCGGCTCGACCGGCTCAAAGCCGTGCTCAAGATGTTTCTGTCGACGTCTCCGAATCTGCCGATGGTCGCGTCGCTCGACGTCGCGCGCAAGCAGATGGCGACCGAGGGCGCGCGCACTGCTCTCGCGAACGATCGAACTCGCACAGGAGACGCGCCGGCGCATCAATCGCATCGACGGCCTCTACTGTCTCGGCGACGACGCGCGCGGAAAAAACGGCGTCTTCGACCTCGATCCGACGAAGATCGCCGTAACGGTCAAGGGATTCGGATATACGGGTTACGAGGCGTCGGAGATTCTGCGGCACCGCTACAACATCCAAGTCGAACTCGCCGACCTCTTCAACGTCGTCGCGCTGTTCACGATCGGCACGACGCCCGAGGCGGCGGACCGGCTCGCGACTGCATTCGAAGAGATGGCGCGCGACGACCGGCCGGTCGACATGTACGCGCCCTCGGGAATTCTCGAGCGGCGGCTCGAATCGTGGAAGTTACCAGCTGCCGAAGATTCCGCCGATGCGCATGTCGCCTCGCGACGCATTCCTTGCCGACGCCGAGTTCGTGCCGTTCAAAGAGTCGAAAGGGCGCATCTGCGCGGAAACCATCTCGCCGTACCCGCCGGGGATTCCGGTGATCGCGCCGGGCGAGGAGATTACGGCCGACTTGATCGCCTATTTGCGCTTGGAGATTAAGGCGGGCGTGCGCATTCAGGGCCCGTACGACGACGAGCTCAAGGTCGTGCGCGTCGTCAAGGAGTGACGGGCCGAAACGATGGGAAGGAGTCGCCCGCGAACCGGATAACGCAGAACGATAATTACGCGGAGCCGCACGGCGGTCCCGGAGGGAAGGCAGGGTCAGTATTGGCCGTTCGAGTCCCATCCGTTTCCCCGAGTTGGGAGCTCTCCCAACTTCTCGACATCTTCCCCCTCGCGATCCGGCAGGCGCTCGTACGTCTCGGCAACATCGAAGACATCATCGAAGTCGTGCTCGATCTCGGGCGTCCGCCCGAAGCGCGTTTCGAACACGACTTTACGTATCTCACCGACACGCCGGTTTCGCACGAAGACATCGCGCACGTCTGCTCGCGCATCTCTCCGTTCGGAGCGGACAACCGCGCCGGCATCGAGCAGACGCTGCACCGCATCAGCGCGATTCGCAATCGCACCGGAAAGATCGTCGGGCTCACGTGCCGCGTCGGCCGCGCCGTGTACGGAACGATCGACATTCTGCTCGACGTCCTGCGCAGCGGGCAATCGATCTGCCTGCTCGGCCGTCCCGGCGTCGGAAAGACGACGATGCTGCGCGAGTGCGCGCGCATGCTTTCCGAAGACCGCAAGCGCGTCGTCATCGTCGATACGTCGAACGAAATCGCCGGCGACAGCGACATTCCGCATCCCGGCATCGGCCTCGCGCGCCGCATGCAGGTTACCGACCCCGCCCTGCAGCACGCCGTGATGATCGAAGCCGTCGAGAATCACATGCCCGAAGTGATCGTCATCGACGAGATCGGCACCGAGGCCGAGGCCGGCGCCGCGCGCACGATCGCCGAGCGCGGCGTGACGCTGATCGGCACGGCGCACGGACAGACGCTCGAAAATCTGCTCATGAACCCGACGCTCTCCGACTTGGTCGGCGGCATCAGCGCGGTGACGCTCTCCGACGAAGAAGCGCGCCGGCGCGGCACGCGCAAGACCGTGCTCGAACGCAAGGCTCCGCCGACGTTCGACGTCGTGGTCGAGATTCACGACCGCGACCGCCTGGCGATCCACAAAAGCGTCGGCGAGGTGATCGACGCGCTGCTGCGCGGATATCAGCCGCAGCCGGAGATTCGCCAGCGCCAGCCCAGCGGCGAAGTGACGGTCGTCCAGGAAGCCGACACGGAGTCGATGCCGCAACTCGCGGCGGAGTACGATCCGGGTGCAGGACGAAGAGCGCGAGCGCGCGCTTTCGATCTTTCCGTACGGCGTCTCGCGCAACAAGATCGAGCGCGCGATTCACAACCTGCGCGTCAACGCGACGATCGCCCGGACGTTCGACGATGCCGACGTCGTGCTGACGCTCAAGACGCTCGAACGCAAGCAACAGCCCAAGTTGAAGCAAATCGCCTCCGACAACGTGCCGATCTATTCGATCAAGACCAATACGACGACGCAGATTCAAACGGCACTGCGCGACGTCTTCAACCTGGGTTCCATCGATCACGAAGAGATCGCGCTGCGCGAGGCCGAGGAGGCGATCTACCAGGTGCTGTTGACGAGCCAATCGATCGAACTCTCGCCGCAGACGTCGTACGTGCGGCGCATGCAGCACCAGCTCGCCGAACGGTATCGCCTGCAGTCGCGCAGCACCGGCCTCGAGCCGAACCGGCGCGTGCGCATCTTCAAAACGGCGGAGTGAGCGCGCCGGCGTCTCCGCGGGCGCTCTTCGTCGCCGTCGAGGGTATCGAGTGCAGCGGAAAAAGCACGCTGCTCGCCGCGCTCGCGCAACGGCTGCGTTCAGAAGGCCGCGAGCTCCTCGTCACACGCGAACCCGGCGGCACGCCGCTCGGCGAAGCCGTGCGCGCCATCGCGCTCGACCGTTCGACCGCGGTGACGCCGATGGCCGAGGCGCTGCTGATGAATGCGGCGCGGGCGCAGCACGTCACCGCGGCGATTCGTCCTGCGCTCGAAGCGGGACGCACGGTGCTTTGCGATCGCTACGTAGATTCGACGCTCGCGTACCAGGGATACGGGCGCGGCCTCGACCTCGGCGTTCTGCGCGCGCTGTGCGACGCCGCAACCGGCGGACTAATGCCGGACGTCACCTTGATCGTCGACGTTCCGGTGAGCGTCTCGCGCGAGCGCATGCGGCTGCGCGGCGTCGCGGCGGACCGCATGGAATCAGAAGACGACGGCTTCCACGAGCACGTCCGGCGCGGGTACGTGGAGCTATCGAAGCGCGCCGGCGGCTACCTGCTCGACGGAACGCTCGAAGCATCGGAGGTTCTGCGCCAGGCGCTCAATGCGCTAGCCGCGGCTTTGAAATAGAAGCGTGCGCGTGGATTACGGAAGACGATATTGCCTGACGATCGTCGCCCCATCGCGCCGGCCTGGAAGCACGGACGGAAGCGGGATACCATGCATCGCCGTACGTATTGCAACGATCTCCGCTGCGGTTATCCCCTCGCCGGCTGTGGCCGACATGACTTGATCGCCGTTGCGCCACTCGAAGTGGTCGTGCTTGATCAACTTCGTGCGGCCACCGGGCAAATCGATGCCCTCGAACAGTAGCGTCCCGGTGGACCGGTACGCGGATCGTAGACGTCGGCCGTAAGCTCGAACGTTTGGCCGTTGGAGCGCCGGTACAGAAACCACACCGCCGGCGCATCCTTGCTCCATTTGTGCGTGACGTTTGAATACAGCAGCACCGTCGTCAGCCGAACCGCCGTCAGAGTGGCATCGAGCGGAACGTCCACCGGCGGAAGGATCGTAAAGCGCACCTGCTTTTGCGCCGCTTTCACCGTGGCGTCTTGCGCGCGTACGGCCGAATACAATGCGCTGGGCGGGCGAGGTGGCGGCGTCCAGCCGATCGCACGATACAGCGCTTGTTCGCCCTTGACGACGACCGATTCGACCAAAGCCAGCGTTGCCGTCGGAAACGCCAGCATGGCGATCGCGAGAGCAGCCGCAGCCGCAAGCGCGGCGCGGTGCCACGGAAACACAAGCGGAAGCCGGACGTCGCCCATCTTTCGATAAATCGCATCGTATCGGAACGGCGGAACGTCGATCGCATCGAACATCGCGTGTAACTCCCGGCGGATTTCGGCATCAGCGAGCATCGGGCAAAGCCTCCTGAGAAACGTCGTGCTGCTGCGGCCGAGTCAGGATGCGTTGCAGCGCACGGCGTGCGGTCATGAGATGGAAACGAACGGTCGCGGCTGGAATGCCGACGGCTTCGGCAATCTCGCTGGAGCGAAAGCCTGCATAATAGTGCAGCACCACGATCGCCCTCTGCCGTGGGGTCAGTTTTGCAGGGCAGCGCGCACGTCTAAGTCTCCGCTGGGATCGAACGCGGTGCCGGAATTGGCCGCCGATTCGAGCGGTTGAAAGGACGGCCGTCTGCGCGCCGTGCTCAGCGCCTGGTTCACGACGATCCTATAACTCCAGGAGCGGAACGTTGCCGCAGCTCTTAACGCCGGCAGCCCTCGGGCAATCGACGCGCAGGCTTCTTGTGCGGCGTCTTCGGCCAACCCGCGGTCGTGCAAGACTGCGAATGCAAGCCTGTAGGCTTGCGGCCATACCTCGGCGATGAGACGCTCCAGGGAAGAGCCGCCGTGGCGGGCTTCGTCGACCAAGTCGAGCGCGGCATTCATGCCTGTAAGGATGCACCCGGACTCGGAAACGTTGGATTCAACGGCTCGCGGCCCCACCGGGACTGCGAGATCGCGATTCGTTTGCGGATGGGGTGGCTACTTTTGCTTTACCGAAACGCCGGCAATGACGGCACCGTAGGCGGTGCCCGGTCCGCCGAAGTGCGAGGCGCAACCCGCGAGTGAAAAGGCGATGACGAGCACCGTATAGCGAGCCATGCAACGAACCTCCAACGTGCGGTGAGGGCTTCGTTGATGAAGAGCACCGTCCTGGCAACGCGCGACCTTCGACGTACTGCCGGCGGTGAGGTCGGCGCGGGGTTTTCCTCGAAAGGCGCGTCATGAGCCGTCCCGAGTCCTCGCCCGATAGTTCGACCCTGCGCTTCGACGTCGTGGGGGCCGAAGGGCCGAAGCGGTATTTCAACGCGCTCTCGCGCGACTCGCTGGCGCACGCGTACCTCTTCAGCGGGCCGGCCGGCGTCGGAAAGAAGACGTTCGCGCGACGGCTTGCCCAGTCGCTGCTGTGTCAATCGCCCAAAGACGGCGTCTTAGGATACGACGGCACGTGTTCGTCCTGCGTCATGTTTGCAGCCGGCGAGAACGCACGCCATCCCGATTTTCTCGAACACGAGGGAGCGTTGAAAATCGGCGACGCCGGCACCGCGATCGGATTTTACGAAACCGAGGAGATGGGTTCTCGCGACATCGTGCGCTTGCTCTCGATGCGATCCTACGTCGGCGGCATGCGCGTGCTGCTGCTTGGTGACGTGAGCTTCGCGAGCAACGAAGCGGCGAACGCTTTACTGAAATTTCTGGAGGAGCCGCCGCGCGGCGTGATTCTGCTGCTCACGACCCCGGCGCCGGGCCGGCTGATCGCAACGATTCGGTCGCGTTTGATCGACCTGCGCTTTACGCTGCTTTCCAAGGACGACGTGCGCAACGTGTTGCGGGAGCGCGGCGTATCCGCTGCGGATGCCGAACTCGGCGCATCGCTCGGCGGCGGCAGCGTCAGCCGCGCGCTGGCAACGCTCGAAGGTGAAGAAGAGTCTTTGCGCGCCCAGGCGGCGCGCTGGTTCTTCGAGAGTGCCGCGGGCGGATCGCCGGATCGTGCGTGGGCGACGCGCGAAACGCTTCTCGACGGCCTGCAGACGGTGAAGATGCTGGCGCGCGACTGGGTGGCCGCGTCGGCGGCGCCCCGCAGCGCCCTGCTCTGCAGCGACTATGCGAAGCAACTGCGGGCTCTGCCGGCACTCAACGCCGCGAACTCCGTCGAGGTCCTGGCAAAACTCGACGAAGCGGCGTCGCTCGCGCGCACGAACGTTTCGCCGGGGCTCGTCGCGGACATGGTGCGCATGGCGCTGACGCGCGCCGGCGCCTTCACCAAAAGCGCGTAAAGGCGACGTCGTCGTACTGCTTCGCAAACGGAAAAGCGAGGTAGGCGAGCGCGAGTGCTCGCGCGGCCGCCATTACGAGTTGCCATTCGAGCGGAGTGAGACGCGTCAGCAAGTAGGGTAAACCGATCGGCACGAGCACGTACCAGATCGCGAAGAAGACGACGGCGAGCACGATCGAGGCCGCCACGTTGGCACGCACGCCTCGTATCGAGGCCGAAAGCGCCAGCGAGCCCGGCATGCCGCCGATCGCCGCCGCCGGCATCGTGTAAATGAGGAAAAATGCGGCGACGGCGCCGAGCCCGAGCCCCACGTAGGCGCCGAGAAACGAGCCGATGTACGACGCCGCCCAAAAGATGAACTGAAATCCGACGGCTGCCAGCGCGATCCCGCCGAACTTCGCGCGCGCTTCGTCCCACGCTTCGTCGAACGAGCCGCGCCGGCTTCGCCAGATGTTGCTAGCCTGCACGATCGCCACGCCGAACGCCCACAGGTACACGAGCTGAATCAGCATGACGAAGATGCCGGCTCCGGCGCCGCCGAGCGCGTTGGTGAGCCAGGGCGTCACTTGGTCGACCAGCACGTCCACCACGGCGGCCAGCAGCGGCACCGCGAGAATCGAAGGATGGCGCAGCAGGAGCGGCACGGCGCGCGCGTACATGGAAAGGTCGAGAACTCGCGTCATCTACAGGCGGGCTCCCTCGAGCGCGTGCTTGCACGAGCAATCGGCATCCACGTCGATGCGCTCGATCATTTTGCCGATCGCCGTGCGTACGCGCTCGTTGTTACGCTTGAAAACTCCGACCACGGCCTCGACGGTCACCGGCGGAATGCCTTCGAGCCCGACGTCGTAGTCGGTGACGAGCGAGATGTTTACGTAGCACATCTCGAGTTCGCGCGCGAGATAACACTCGGGATACTGCGTCATGTTGATGACTTCCCAGCCCTGATTCTGGTAGAACTTCGATTCGGCTCGCGTCGAGAAACGCGGGCCGGAAATGACGACGATCGTGCCGCGATCGTGCGTTTCGACGCCGATCGACCGCAACGCATCGACGGCGATAGGGCGCAGCGTCGGGCAGTATGGATCGGCAAAGCTGACGTGGGTGACCAGCGGTCCTTCGAAATACGTGCTGGGGCGTCCCCGCGTGAAGTCGACGACCTGGTCGCAGACGACCATCGATCCCGGCGTGACCGCCTTTGCAAGCGAACCGGCGGCGGTCGGGCCGATGATCCACCGCACGCCCAGCGATTTCATCGCAAAGACGTTGGCGCGATAGTTGATCGCTTGCGGCGGAACTCGGTGATCGTTGGCGTGACGCGGCAAAAATGCGACGCGCTTGCCCGCAATTTCGCCGATGGAGACGCGGTCGCTCGGCGGGCCGTAGGGCGTTTCAATCCACGCTTCGCTCGCATCGTCCATCAGCGAATAGAATCCGGAACCTCCGAACACGCCGATGTCGGCAATCAACGCGCGAGCCATGGGCGGCGTCTTCGAGGTGAGAGGCGCGTCCCCTCGAAGGTGTGCGCGTCGATGCGCCGTGCACTTGTTTTCGCGTTTGCAGTGGCCGCTTTCGCCGGGTGCGCCAAAACCCCGGCACCTTCCGCAGCGGGCGCGCGACACCCATGGACGCTGCCGCACGTGCTTCGCATCGCCGACATTTCCGACCCCGACCACCTCAACCCGTACCTGTCGGAGATGGACGTATCGTACGATCTGTCGTCGCTGGTTTATTCGTATTTAGTCGTCGCCGACGATCGCGGCAAGCTGACCGGCGATCTCGCGGCCGACGTTCCGTCGCTCGCCAACGGCGGCATCTCCCGCGACGGACGAACGTACGTCTACCATCTGCGACGCGACGTCGTCTGGCACGACGGCGTCGCGTTCGGCGCGCGCGACGTCGTCGCATCGTGGCGCGCCGTCATGAATCCCGCCAACAATACCTTCGAACACGAAGGCTACGATCGCGTGGCTTCCATCGGCGCACCCGATCGCTACACCGTCGTGGTCCGTTTGCGCGAGCGCTATCCGCCCTTCGTGTCGCGTTTCTTCGCACCGCTGCAGGAAGGCGCGAAGCCCGTTCTTCCGGCGCACCTGCTCTCGGCCGGCGGCGGCTTCAATGCGGGCTCGCTCGCGTCGCATCCGGTTGGAACGGGTCCCTTTGCATTCGTGTCGTGGGCGCGCGGCGACCGCATCGTCCTGAAGCGCTTCGATCGCTATTTCAAAGGACGGCCGGCGCTCGCGAGGATCGATTTCCGCGTCATTCCGAGCGACCAGACGATCGCCGTGATGCTCCAAGAACACCAAATCGACTTAGTGGTCGCGCCGCAAACGTCGCTCGTCGATCAGTACCGTTCGACACCTGGCCTGTACGCCGGCACTGCGCCGTGGAACTCGCAAACCTCGCTCGTTCTCAACGCGCGCAAGCCCGGTTTGCACGACGTCGCCGTGCGGCGTGCAATTGCGATGGCGGTTCCCTACGCGGCGATTCTCCGCGACGTGACGCGCGGTTTGTACGAGCCGGCGCGCAACAGCTTGCCGCCGACCGCAATCGGCTACGAGCCGTTGCCGCCGCGGGGCACGGACCCGGCGACTGCGGGTGACGAACTGCAACGCGCCGGCTGGATTGCGGGGCCCGACGGCGTACGCGCGCGCGGGGGTGTGCGCTTGGAGTTTACGCTCGCAACCATCGCCGGCTGGAGCAACGGCGAACGCGTCGCGCTGCTCGTCCAGTCGGCGTTACGCTCGTCGGGGATTGCGCTGACGATCAAAACGTACCCGTATCGTACGATATTCGCCGCACCGAACGGCCCGATCTATAGCGGCAACTACGACATCGCGCTCTATAGCAGCACCCTCAACTGGGATCCCGACGTCTATAATTACACCGCCTGCGACCGTTGGTACCCGCAAGGACAAAACATCTTCCGTTTTTGCGACCCGCGCCTCGACGTGCTGGAGCGCGCCGGGTTGCAAACCGACGATCCGGCGCGCCGCGCGCCGGTATACCGGCGCGCGAGCCGACTGATGTGGTCGGAGGTTCCCTACGTTCCCGTCTACGAAGCTCGGCGGCTGATCGTCCGCTCCGTCGATCTCCAAAACTACCGCGTCAATCCAACGTCGACGCCGTGGTGGAACGCTTGGCAGTGGGACATTTGAAATCGTCCTTCGACTGCGCTTCGCTGCGCTCAGGATGACACGTGCGTAAGGTTAGTCGTCGAGGATGAGATTCGAGGGCGTTTCGTTGAGGAAGTAGCTCTCGGGATAGTCGGCCTGAATCTGTTTGAAGGGCCGCGGCGATTGTTTGAAATCGAACGCATCCAACATCGAGGCGGCGCGGCGATCGGTTGTGCCGGTGGTTCCCACTCCGAAGATCTGTTCGATCGTTTTCAGAATGCTTCCAAATTCGTACTGCTGGTGCTCGACGTAGCCTTTCTTGGCGTACGGCGATACGATGAGACACGGAACGCGTATACCCAATCCGCGATAGTCGAGCTGCGGGGGCGCGACGTTATCGTACCAGCCGCCCCAATCGTCCCATACGACGACGATCGCCGAAGTATTCCAATCGGGGCCCGTGCCGATCGCATTGACGACCGACGCCACCCACGAGGGCCCGGTTTTCGACCCAGCTTCGGGATGATCGGAGTTCGCCATCGTCGGAATCACCCACGAAACGCCGGCAAGATTTCCGGATGCGGCGTCCTTGAGGATTTGCTTCGGCGTCTTGACGACGTTCGACCAATCTTTTCCGTAGCGAACGTCTTTGATCGCATCGAAGGCGTTCCACAGCGAGAGACCGCCTTGCGGATCGTTGTAGTACTTCCAGGATACCCCGGCGTCATCCAACGGGCCGGCCAGGGTGTGGAAGGAGAAGCACGGGAACGGGCCTTCGTGCTCCAAGTATTCGCCGGAGCTCGTGATCAGGTTCGTGACCGTTCCGGGCGGATCGTCGCAGCTGCCGTTCGCCGTTCTGCCGTCGTAGTAGGGCAGGTCGACGACCGACTTGCCGGCTGCCACCGTCGTCGTGCCGGCAATCAAGTTGAGATGCGCGGTAAAGCTCGGCCCCAACTCGGTCGGAAACATGTGATCGGCGAGCACGTACTGATTCGCCAGATCCCAGTACGGCTTGACGAGCGACCGCCGCACGTACTTGTACGGTTCGTATTTCGTAAACGGCGGCGCCGGCGGCACTTCGTCGAATCCGTTCATCGCGCCGCCGTTGATGTCGGTGCGCGCGTTTGCGTAAGAGTGCGTGATGACGACCTTCGCAAACGTGGTCGCTCTGAGTTTTGTGGTCTTGCCGTCGTGCATCTTGCCGGTCATCGTCGAATCGGCCCCGGGATAACCGGCGAACAGATTGTCGAAGCTGCGGTTCTCCTGCACGACGACGATCACATGGCGGATCGGCGTCTTGCGGTAGGGTTGGTCGAGATCGCCGGCGCGTGCGGTCACCGCCGGCGCAGAGGCGGGAGCGAATGCGCCGGCGCACGCGCTCAGCGTCAGGATTGCGACCGGAATGACGCCGGCACCGAGCCGCGCGATCCAACGTCTCACGGGTGGCGTCAGCGGTTGAAGTCCGAGGGTTTGAGGTCGTCGAGGAACTTCTTGAAGCGCGCCATCTCGTTGTCGTTGACGGGCTTCTTTTCGGCGGTCGATTCCTCGAGGACGATCTTGTCGGAGACGAAGATCGGCGCCTGAACGCGCAGCGCGAGCGCGATGCCGTCGGACGGCCGCGCGTCGATCTCCTGGAGATCGCCGTTGGTGCGCACGACGAGCTTCGCGAAGAACGTCGAGTCCTTGATGTCGTGAATGACGACCTGCTCGAGGTTGGCGTTGAGGGTTTCGAGGATGCTGCGCATGAGGTCGTGCGAGAGCGGCCGCGGCACCGGAGCGCCTTCGAGCGCGAGCGCGATCGCGGTTGCTTCGAACGGCCCGATCAGGATCGGTAGGTAATGCGATCCGTCCATGTCCTTGAGGATGACGACCGGATCGTGGGTCAAAAGGTCGATGCCGAGTTTGTCGACCTTCATCTGGCGCATGGACGACGTATCCGACGCGTCCCGGGTGGTCGCCTCCAAGCGTAGCGGCGGCCCCGGGGCGGGTAGGGCGAGCGGCGCGAGCAGCCGAACGGAGGGCGGTTCATCATGGCCCTCTCGTGCGGAATCGTGGGCTTGCCCAACGTCGGCAAGTCGACAATTTTTAACGCGCTGACGCGCTCGGCGCAAGCGCTCGCGGCGAACTATCCGTTCGCGACGATCGAACCGAATGTCGGCGAAGTCGCAGTTCCCGACGAACGGCTGCGCGTTCTGCAAAGCTCGTCAACGCACGTCGCATCGTTCCGGCAACCGTGCGGTTCGTCGACATCGCGGGATTGGTTCGCGGAGCGAGCACCGGCCAAGGACTCGGCAACGCGTTTCTCAGCCACATCCGCGAAACGGATGCGGTGGCGATGGTGGTGCGCTGCTTCGAAGATCCCGACGTTACGCACGTCGAAGGCCACCCGGATCCGCGCCGCGACGTCGAAATCGTCGGGATCGAGCTGGCACTTGCGGACCTCGAGACGATGCGTCGCCACATTCCCAAACTGGAGCGTGAAGTTCGCACCGACGCCAAACTTCGAGGCCGCCTCGAGGCGGCGCGCGCGGTTGCGGCGGCGTTGGAAGAGGGCAGACCCGCGCGCGCGTTTCCGCACGGATCTCCGCAAGCCGAATCGGCGGCCGCCGCGTCATTGCTCACCGCGCGCCCGCTCCTCTACGTTGCCAACATCGCCGAATCGCAAATCGGCAATCCGGGGCCGATGGTCGAAGTGCTTCGCGAGATCGCTGCGGCAGAGGACGGCCGCCTGGTGGTGCTTTCGGGAAAGGTCGAGGCCGAACTCGCCGGCCTCTCGGACGACGAGGCGCGCGATTTTCGCGGCGAACTGGGGCTCGTGCGCAGCGGTCTCGACGAACTGGCCGTCGCCGCCTACGACGCGCTCGGCCTGATGACGTTTCTCACGGCGGGCGAAAAGGAAGTGCGCGCCTGGACGATCCCCCGCGGCACCAAGGCGCCCGAAGCAGCCGGACGCATTCACGGCGACATCGAGCGCGGCTTCATTCGCGCGGAGATCGTGTCGTACGACGATTACGTCGCGCACCGAACGATGGAGGCGCTGCGAGCCGCCGGACTGATGCGCAGCGAAGGACGCGAGTACGTCATGCACGAGGGAGACGTCGTCAACTTCCGCTTCAATGTCTAATAGCGGCACTACGACTTTTCACTCAGCGACCCGATGCGGAGGGGTCGGGGAAGCCCGGGCGCAAGTCATGCCGCGGAGGCATCTACCTGTATGGCGGTATTGACCACCCCTGCGCGTGAAGTTTCGGTTTTCGGCGATGCGATCGCATATTTCAAAGAAGCAGCCGATTTGCTCGAGCTCGACGCCGGAATGCGGCGTATCCTCACCAGCCCCGCACGCCAGATCATCTTTGCGATTCCCTTTCAGCGCGACTCGGGTGAGTTCGAAGTCTACACCGGCTACCGGGTGCAGTTCAGCTTTGCGCGCGGGCCGGCCAAAGGCGGCATTCGGTACCATCCGGGCGTGACGCTCGACGAAGTCACCGCGCTGGCGTTCTGGATGACGTGGAAGTGCGCGGTGGTCGATCTGCCGTTCGGCGGCGGCAAAGGCGGCGTCACCTGCGATCCAAGTTCGCTCTCGATGAACGAAATCGAACGCATCACGCGCCGCTACGCGGCCGAACTGGTCGAAGTCGTCGGCCCCGACAAAGACGTGCCCGCGCCCGACGTCAACACGACGCCGCAAATCATGGCGTGGTTCATGGACACGTACTCGATGCACGTGCGCCAAAATCAGCCGGGCGTCGTCACCGGCAAGCCGCTCGAAATCGGCGGCTCGCGCGGTCGCGTCGAAGCCACCGGGCGCGGCGTGACGATCTGCGCGCTCGATCGAAATGAGCGAGATGGCATCCATCCCGAAAATGCCACCGTCGCGATTCAAGGCTTCGGCAACGTGGGCCGCTACGCGGCGAAGCTTTTCGAGGAACGCGGCTGCCGCGTCGTCGGCATCTCCGACGTCACCGGCGCGTACTATAACCCCGAAGGCATCTACGTCAGCGGCGCGATGGCCCACGTGGCGCAGCACGGCACGCTCGAAGGTTTCAAAGGCGGCGACAGAATTACCAACGCCGAGTTGCTCGGCTCGCGAGTGCGACGTGCTCGTGCCGGCCGCACTCGAAAAGGTCTTCAACGCGGAGACCGCCGCCAAAGTTCAGGCTAAGCTCATCGTCGAGGGTGCGAACGGGCCGACGACGCCCGAAGCCGACCGCATCTTCAAAGAGAAGGGCATCGTCGTGATTCCCGACATCATGGCCAACGCGGGCGGCGTCACCGTCTCGTACTTCGAGTGGGTGCAAGACCGCATGGGATACTTTTGGAAGGAATCCGAGGTCAACCAGCGGCTCGAGGAGTTTCTTCTCGCGAATCTGCACGAAGTGCGCGCCATCAGCAACGCGCGCGGCGCCACCCTGCGCACCGCCGCCTACACGCTCGCGATCGACCGCGTCGTGAAGGCTTTGCGGATGCGCGGCATCTACGCCTAGCGCCTCATTTTAGTTTTGCGTCGGGCGGCGACGGTCGATGATGCCGCTCGACGACGGTCCGCACAGGGCGGGGTTCTGCGCACAGGGCGGGGCGTACGGATCCGGATAACAGTAGCTCGTATTGTTGCAGCGTTTTCCTGCGTACGCAGCCTTCACGTCGATTTGCGGAATACGCGCGCCGTACGCGCCGTTGATCGTTGCGATGAATGCATAGGCGAGCAGTGCGTAGCCGGTGTTCGACGGATGCAAGCCGTCGAAGCTCACGAGGCCGCCTTCGAAGCCCAGCGTGCAGCATTGATTCGGGCGGCTGATGCCGATCGCCATGCGGAAGTACGGATTCGACGGGTCGCCGCTGGCAATACCGGAGAAGATCGACGCCACGTCTACCAGCGGGGTCGACGTATTTTGGGCGGCCGTCGCGATGCCGTCGTTAACGGCCGTGTTGAGTGCCTGCACCTTCGCCGCGAATGCGGGCGTGATGTAGAACATTCCCAGCCCGCTGCCCGGTTTACCGTTGTCCAGATCCGGCAGCTTTCCGTGGTCGTGGTAGTACTGGATGATCGCAAACGTTCCCTGGAGCGTCAGATATCCGCACGGTTCGTCGAGCGAGGTGGGTTCGCAACCGCTCGGCGTAGCGAGGTGGTACTGCAGCGCAATCTTGGCAGTCAGGCCGGCGGCCACGGCCGGGGAAATCTGCAGAACCGTTTGGAAGACGCACGCGACGTACGTCTGAATATTCCGCGCGCAGATCGAGCGTGACGGAATCGTGACGCGCATGAAATACGGCGTCTCGAGGATGTTCGGAAGATTCGCCGCGACGACGTGGGCGCCGGCGTGTTTGAGCGTCCCGATGGCTTGCCGCAGGTCCGCCGCGGCTTGACCCGGCGTGGAGTCGCCGCCGAGGAAGAGGCCGCCCGAGCCCATGAACTTCAATACGTCGTTGGCGCCGAGCCATACGAGCGCGAGCGTCGGTTTCAACTGCGCCCCGGCGTTGACCATTGTGAGCTTCGAGTTCATGAACGACCAGTTGCGCAGCACCGGCCAGTACGTGCTGCTCTCGCCGTCGACGACTTGCTGTAACAGCCCGCGGATTCCCGGAAGCGCCTTGCACGTATTCGATTGGGGCTGCGAGATCATGTTGGCTTCGTGCAGCGTGATGCCGGGCACCGCGACATTGCGAATCGTCGTCGAGAACGGATTCATGCGCACGCGTTTGCTGCCCGTTAAGAGATAGCCGGCCGCGTTGAAGCCGCCGTCGTCGGCGCACGCGTTGCCCTGTTTCTCCGGCTCGAACGGCAGGCCGAGGGCTGGAACGAGTTCATTGTTGATGCCGGGACCGGCGATCAATGGAAGCGGACTGACGTTCGGATCGAACTCGTTTGCAATCGCTTGCGAGAGCGGAAGTCCCGACGCCTGCTCGTCGACGTCGGCCCACCAGCCTTGCTCTTGCGTCGGCGGCACCGTGAGTCCGGGAAAGAGCGGGTCGGGCACGCCGGTAGCGCCGAGCATGCCGCCGGCTTGGTAGCCGGCCGTCAAACTATCGCCGACGCCGACGATGCGCGAGAGCAGCGGCTGTCCGCCGGGGTTGCCGCCGTTGCCGGCTGGAACGGCGCCGCCCGAGCTGCCGCCTCCGCCGCATGCGGTCATCGCCGTCAAGCTCGCAACTGCGAGCGCTTTTCGCAACGTTATGAGATTCATTACCGATGGCTCCGGTTTAAAGTGGGAAGAAGTTCGGCGATCCGATGCCGATCTGGAGTTGGAGTTGCGTCGCCTTCAGACCGCCGACGACCGGCCCGCAGTTTTGCGGTGAGACCGTCAGGCATTTAATCGCGGTGACGTTATCGGGTCCGAGATTGGTCGGGTTGCCGCTATTGAGCACCAACTGGACGAAACCGTATTTCGCAAATCGCTGCGACACGCCCAAGAAATACGCGATGAGATGCTCGGGATAGGGATCCGTCGGCAGGTAGTCGCGCGCGCTCTGCGGCTCGACCCAGAATTTCGTATCCGGAAAGGGTGTATACTCCAGATAGAGCGTCTGGGGCGTCTGTATGTGATTCGTACTATTGACGCCCGCCGTATGCACCAGCCACTGCGCCGCGATCGTGAAGGTTCCGAACATCTTCGGCGTCTTGAGGAACGGCAGCGTTACGGCGACGGCCTTGAACTGCGCCGTGCGCGTCGGCACGTCGCTGAAGTACGGTCCGTCGGGCGGCTTGTAGGCAAACGGCACGATGTCGTTGTTGTTGACCGATTCGCCGATCTGGCCGCCGCGCGTGACGTACGCCGGCGCGACGACGATTGGAAGCTCGTGTCCGCCGGGCATCCCCTTGATGAGAAAGAGCTGCTCGAGAAGAAAGATGCCGAACGTGTCTTTCGTTCTCACGTTGATATTTTGCCCGGTTCCCGGACCGCACACGTCGCTGCCGCCCAAGTCGGCGCACCCGACGGGGTTCTTAAAGCCTTGCACGTAGATCGGTGCCAGGCCGCTGTTGAAGCCGTACGGCCAGTGCTGCAACTGAAACATGCTGGCGACGATGCGGGTCGACGGCTGCCACGCGTACGAAACTGAGGCATCTACGCCGCCCATCAGCCAGCCCTGTTTTCCCAAGCTGCCGATGTTGCCGTACGGATAGGCCGTCGACACGTCTGCGCTGTACCCGATGCCGGTCGGAAAGCCGATGACCGGAGCGATACGCTGCTGACTAACGGGTGGAACTTGTGCGACCGTTCCATTCGGAAGCACGGACGGTGCAGGCGTGGCTGCGGCCGCTTGCCGGCGCGCGGCTTCCTGCTTCTTGCGTTCGGCGTCGATCGCGCTCTTGATCGCATCGTTCGCACCCGGCACGACGGATTGCTCGTAGACGTTTTCGATGCCGTCGGCACGTGCCGGTGCGACCGGCAGACACGACGCCGCAACTGCAACGACCGCAGCAAAAACGCAAAAGCGCAGTTTCAACATGCTGCGGACGTTGCGCCTCGGCGAGCCGAAAACCCTCGCGCCGCAAAAATGCGAACTAAAGTCGCAATTAATGCGCTGTGGGCGTAATGGGAGCTTGCCCTTCGGCGATTGCGCCGTCTCGGCGAGGCGCGCCGTTGCGTTCCGCACGCCCGCCGCGCAGTTCCAGCGACTTAATGATGACGTAGAGCACCGGCGTGATGGCGAGATTCAAGAACGTCGAGAGGAGCATTCCGCCGAACACGACGGTGCCCAGCGAATGGCGCGCGGCGTTGCCGGCGCCGCTTGCAAATACGAGCGGCGTTACGGCAATGACGAACGCGATCGACGTCATCAGAATCGGACGGAGCCGCGTGAGAGCCGCGCGTAACGCCGCCTGCACCACGTTTGCACCTTGCTTCAGTTGCTGATTGGCAAACTCCACGATCAGAATAGCGCTCTTGCTCGCTAGGCCGATAAGCATGACGTAGCCGACCTGCGCGTACGCATCTTGCGAAATCGAGGGATCGAAGAGAAAGGGGATCGGGAAGTGGCGGATGTTGATGAATGCCAGTGCGCCGAAGAGCGCGGCCGGCACTGCCAGCAGCACGATCAGCGGATCGATGAAACTCTCGTATTGCGCCGAAAGCACGAGAAAGACGAAGACGAGGCCCAGCGCAAAGATGAGCACGGCGAGCGGCCCTGCGGCGATTTGGTCGAGCTGCAGCCCGGTCCACTCGTAACTGACGCCGGCGGGCAGTATTTTCTGCGCGAGCTGCTGCATCGCGGTGATCGCCTCTCCCGAACTATGGCCCGGGGCCGAGTTGCCCTGCAGCTCGATATTGCGGTAAAGATTGTAATGCGTTATGACGGGCGGCCCTAACTGCATCTTGACGTTCATGAGCGCGTTGAGGGGCGTCATCACGACACCCGTGGCGGTGGTCTGCGTGGTCGCCGAACCGGGCGGCGGCGTCGCCAGCGGGTTGGTTCCCGTGGGAATGTTCGGGGCGCCCGAACCGTTGTGAACGTAAATCTGCTGCAGTGACGCGATGCTATTGCGGAACGGGGCATCGGCCTGTACGTCGACCTGCCAAGAACGATTGAGATACGTAAAGTTATTGACGAAGAGCGATCCGAGTTCCACCTCCATCGTCTGGAAGATGTCGCTCAGCGAGATGCCGATCGCTTTGGCTTTATTGCGGTCGACGTTGACTTGAAGCTGCGGCGAGTTGATGCGGTACTGCGTGAAGACGCCGTTCAACCGGGGATCTTTCGCGGCCGCACCCATCATTGCGTACGTCAGTCCCATCAATTTATCCAGCCCGATGTTGCCGCGATCTTCCAGTTCGAACTGAAAACCGCCGACGGTGCCGACGCCGTTGATCGCGGGGGGATTGAACGCAAAGATTTGTGCTTGCGGAATCTGCATGTAGAACGCGCCGTTGAGCCGCGCAAGCAGCGACGTGATGCTGTGCGGGCAAGGCTTAAGCAAGAGCGCGTTCAGCGGCGAGCATTCGCGTTCTCCCCACGGCTTGAGCAGCGCGAACATAAGTCCTCGGTTGGGCGCCGCGCCGCTGAAGCTGAATCCGCCGACGTCGAAGAGATGCGCGACTTCGGGCTGCGCGATGACGATCTTTTCCGCCTGTTTTGAGATCCGCTGTTCGCCCTGCAGCGACGTCCCTTCCGGCGTCTGCACCAGCATGATGAAGTAGCCCTGATCCTCTTCGGGGATGAATGCCTGCGGCGTCGACACGAAGAGGAAGCCGGTCATCGCCAGCGCCAGTCCGAAAGCGCCGGCGACCCACCAACGATACCGGAACGCCTTGGGCAACTGGCGGGCGTACCACTCGCGAAATCCCTTGAAGCCGCGATTGAACCAACGGAAGAAGATGAAGGTCGATTCGGTTTCACCGCTGAGAAAACGCGCCGACAGCACCGGCGCAAGCGTCAGCGCTTGGAACAGCGAGATCGAGATGGCGGCCGCGATCGTCAGCGCGAACTGCTTGTAGAGCTGACCGGTCGTGCCCGGGAAGAAGCCGACCGGAATGAACACCGCGAGCAGCACCAGCGAGGACGCGACGACGGCGCTCTGAATTTCCGCCATGGCCTCGGCAGCGCTGACGATCGCGTTCTTTTTGCCTTTGTTCATTTCGATATGGCGCGCGATGTTTTCGATGACGACGATCGCATCGTCGACGACCAGCCCGGTCGCCAACGTGAGCCCGAAGAGCGTAATCGTATTGATCGAAAAGCCGACGATCTTCATGACGAAGAACGTGCCGACCAGCGAAACCGGGATCGTGGCCGCCGGGATCAGCGTCGAGCGCGGGTTCTGCAAGAAGACGTAGATGACCAGCACGACCAGCACGATCGAGAGCAGCAGCGTCAGCAGCACCTCTTTGATGGATTCCCGCACGAAGGTCGTGGTGTTGAACGCGACCGTGTAGTGGACGCCCGGCGGGAACGACTTGGACAGCTGGTCCATTTGCGCGGTGACCGCGCGCGAAACGTCGAGCGCGTTGGCGGTGGAATATTGCTGCACGCCTAAGCCGACGACGCGCGATTGACCGTCGAAGCGGAGTGCCGACGAGTAATCTTGCGCGCCGAGTTCCACCCTCGCCACGTCGCCGAGCCGCGTGAAGCCGCCGTTGGAGTTCGAGCGCAGGATGATGTTCGCGAACTGCGTGGGATCGGAGAGTTGCGTGACGGCGTTGACCGTGTACGTGTAGGGCTGTCCCTTAGGCGCGGGGGGCGAGCCGAGGCTGCCGACGCCGATCGCAACGTTCTGTTCCTGCAGCGAACTCACGACGTCTCCCACGTCGAGCCCTTGGGAGGCCAGCAGCCGCGGATTGAGCCAAACGCGCATCGCGTACTGGCGCTGGCCGAAGATGCGGATGCCCGAGACGCCGGACACGCGCGAGAGATTATTAACGATGTTCAACTGCGCGTAGTTGCTGAGTTCGAGCGTGTCGTATTGCTTGCTGTCCGACGTGAGCGCAATGCCCATCACGAACGTGCCGGCGTTCTTCGAAACGGTGACGCCGAGTTGCTGGACGCTGGCCGGCAGCGTGCCGAGCGCGGTTTGCGTTGCGTTTTGCACGTCGGCCGCAGCGATGTCGAGATCGACGCCGAGGTTGAACGTCAGCGTAATCGTCGAGATGCCCTGCGCGCTGGTGGAACTGATGTAACGCAGCCCCTGCACCGTGTTGACGGCTTGCTCGAGGGGCGTCGTGACCTGAGCCTCCACCGCCTGCGGACTCGCTCCGACGTAGATGGCCGAAACGCTCACCACCGGCGGCGCAATTTGCGGATACTGCGCGATCGGCAACGTCGGTATCACCACACCGCCGCCGATGAGCACGATCAGGGAGCAGACGATGGCCAGGACGGGCCGGCCCAGGAATGCCTTGGTCACGTTTTCCCCAAAACTCGCAAGCCGTACTCCGAGTTGCGCCCTTCGCCCTTCGCCCTTCGACTGCGGCGCTACGCGCCTCCGCTCAGGATGACAGCGCTTCGCGAGCTCCGCTCAGGATGACATGGCTACGCAGCTCCGCTCAGGGTGACACAAATATGGGCGCGCGCCTGCGGGCGCTTAGCTCAGGGTGACTCGAGGCCGGGGCCGACGACGAGCCGGCGAGATGGACGACCTTAACCCGGGAAGGCTTGTTCGGCGTGGTACGAACTGCGCGACAGAGGGCTGGATACGACCTGATGGAAGCCCCTGGCCTTCGCGGCGTTTCCGAGATACTCGAACCGCTCCGGCGCGATGAACTCGACCACCGGAAGATGCTTCTTGCTCGGCTGCAGATATTGCCCCATCGTAAAGATGTCGACGCCGGCGGAGCGCGCGTCGTCCATCGCTTGCTCGATCTCGCCGTCGGCTTCACCCAATCCCAGCATCAGCGACGTCTTGGTGTAACGTTCCGGAGCGCGGTTTTTTGCGTGCTCCAGCACCCGAAGCGACTGAGCGTACTTCGCGCGCTTGTCGCGCACCGAGGGCGTGAGGCGCGCGACCGTTTCGAGATTGTGCGCGAAGACGTCCGGCCCGGCGTCCATCACGATGTCGAGCGCCGTCAGGTCTCCGCGATAGTCGCCGCTGAGCACTTCGACGCGCGAATTCGGAACGCGGGCGTGAATCTCGCGCACGGTGTTCGCGAAGATCAGCGCTCCGCCGTCGAGGAGATCGTCGCGGTCCACGGCCGTGAGCACCAAGTATTTCCAGCCGAGATCGCGGACGGCTTCGGCGACGCGGACCGGTTCGAGCCAGTCGATTTCGCCGCGAGGATTGCCGGTCTTCACGTTACAGAACCGGCACCCGCGCGTGCACACGTCGCCGAGAATCATGATGGTCGCCGTCCCGGCGCCCCAGCACTCGGCGAGATTCGGACACGCCGCTTCCTTGCACACGGTGTGGAGTGCCAGCGCGTTGACACGCTCCTTCACGCGCTCGTACTCGTCGCCGGAGGGCAGCGACACGCGCAGCCACGGCGGTTTGCGGACGTGCAGCGGCGGAGCCGGCGGCCGCGTTAAATCGACGTCGATTGCCATTGTATCTCGAACGCCTTCGCCAGCTCATCGAGCAGCACGCGCTTCGCCTCGTCGACCGCGATCGGCCGACCACACTCTTTCGAAAGCGAGGTGATGCCGCGGCCGGGTAATCCGCACGGTGAGATCAGCCGGTCGTAGTCGAGTCGCGTGGAAACGTTCAGCGCGATACCGTGGAGCGTCACCATCGCGCGCACGGCGAGCCCTATCGCGCAGAGTTGATTGAAACCGACCCATACGCCGGCGTGCTCGCTCCAGCGCTCGGCTGCGACGCCGAACCGCGCGCAGGCCGACATGACGGCGCCTTCGAGATCGCGCACGAGCGGAACGACCTCGCGAAAGCGCGCGAGCCGGCGAATCGGGTAGACGACCAGCTGGCCCGGACCGTGATACGTCACGTCGCCCCCGCGCTCGACGGCCACGACGTCGATGCCGCGCTCGGCGAGGACGTCGTCGGAAAGCAACACATTTTCGCGTTTGGCACGGCGCCCCAGCGTTATCACCGGCGGATGCTCGACGACGATCCAGGTGTCGGGTTCGCGTCCGTCACGCACGGCGTCGTGTAAGCGGTGCTGCAAATCCCAAACGTCGCGATACGGGCGCGTTCCCATATCGAGCAGCCGGGCGTGGAGTGGAGTCGCGGCCGCCGCGGTTACGATCATTTCGCTGCGGCGGTCGCCTTCGGCTTTGGATTGACGATGTGAATCGCTTTGCCGTGAGCCGCCTCGGCGGCATCCATGATCGATTCGGTGAGCGTCGGATGCGGATGTATCGAGAGCCCGATGTCTTCGAGCGTCGCGCCCATCTCGAGCGCGATGACGCCTTCGCCGATGAGCGATTCGGCTTGCGGGGCAACGATGTGCATGCCGAGCAGCAAATCGCTTTTTGCATCGCCGACCAGTTTGAGCAGGCCGTCGCTCTGGTTCATCGTGCGCGCGCGGCCGCTCGCGGCAAGCGGAAACTTGCCGATGCGCACTTCGAAGCCTTTGGCCTTCGCTTCTTCCTCGGAGAGGCCGACCGTCGCGACTTCCGGATCGGTGTAGACGCAGTTCGGCACTGCGACCGGATCGAACGCCGCCGACTTGTCGCCGGCAATCACCTCGGCAGCGACGACGCCCTGCTTCATCGCGCGGTGCGCGAGGAGCGGTTGGCCGGTGACGTCGCCGATGGCAAAGACGTTGGGCGTTTTCGTGCGCATTTGCTGATCTACAACGATGAAACCCTTGTCGTCGGCCGCGAGATTCGCTCCTTGTAAATTGAGGTTGTCGGTCACCGGCCGCCGGCCGACTGCGACGAGCACCATGTCGAACTCGCGCGTCTCGTCTTTGCCGCCGGTCCCGGCGCCGTTGAGGGTCGCACGCACCGTCGACCCCTGCTTTTCGAGGGTGCCGACTTTCGTGTCGAGCATTATTTCGACGCCCTGCTTTTTCAGAATGCGCCCGAGCGTCTTGCCGATTTCGGCGTCGGTGCCGGTAAGAATTTGCGGCATCATCTCGACCACCAGCACGCCGGCGCCCATGCGCGCAAACACGGTGGCGAACTCCAAACCGATCACGCCGCCGCCGATCACGAGCAGCTTCTTGGGAATGCGTCCGATGTTGACCGCGTCGTCGGAGTTCACGATCGTTTCGCCGTCGTGCGGCCACGCCTTGACGTCCACCGGCGCAGAACCGGTTGCGATGACGATGTTGGCGGCCTTGATCGTGTCGGTGCCGCCGTCTCTTTTTTTGACGAGCACTTCGGTGGGACTCGTGAACGACGCTTCGCCGTAGAGAAACTCTACGCCGTTGGCTTTGAAGAGCGTCTTCACGCCGCCGACGTTGGCGTTGACCACGTCGGTCTTGAACTTCGCGACGCCTTCGCGATCGACGTCGGCTTTGGGAACCTTTAAGCCGATCGCAGCCGCGTCCTCGATGTGACGGATCACTTCGCCGACGTGCAGCAGCGCTTTGGTGGGAATGCACCCCCAGTTGAGACAGACGCCGCCGACCTCGTCGCGGTCGACGCAGAGAACTTTCTTGCCAAGCTGACCGAGGCGAATGGCGGCGTGATAACCCCCCGGCCCGGCGCCGATGACGACCGCGTCAACCTGATGTTCTGCCAAGCTCGTGCTCCTGTTCGTGGCGATGTGCTGCGGACTGCGACCCTTCGACTCCCTCAGGGGTCCGGGCCTCGAACGTTTCGAAATTGGACTGCCCCATGACGGCCGTTGGATGGCACAACGTCTTACCGGAGCTCGACCGCGCGTCGATCGTTCCGCTATACCGTCAAATTTACGAGGGTGTGCGGGAAGCGATTCTCACCGGGACGCTCCCCGAATCGACCCGTCTTCCTCCCGAACGCAGCCTGGCGCAACGTCTGGAAGTGAACCGCAGCACGGTCGTGCACGCATACCGCGAGCTCGTCGCGGACGGCCTCATCGAACAGCGCGTCGGCGCCGGGTCGCGGGTCGTGCCGCAGTTGCGCGCCGGCCAGCCGGAACGCGCGGCGGGCGTTCCGTGGTGGGTAACGCTCCCGCCGTGGCGCGTCGGCGAGTTCCCGAACATACTGGGCGAACTCGCGGCCAAGCCGCAGAGCGGCCGCATCTCGTTCGTGCAGGGCGTCGCGCCCGACGAGCCGTCGCCATTGGGCGCGCTGGCGAAGTCGTTCGGCCGCGTCGCCACCGATCCGCGCTTCATTCTGTCGTACGGCGATTCGGAAGGCTACGAGCCGTTGCGCACCGCCATTGCCGCGCGCATGAACGCCCGCGGGGCAACTACGGTGGCGCCCAACAACGTCATCGTGCTTACCGGCTCGACGCAGGGCATCGCCATCGTCGCGCAGAGTCTGGCCGAGCCGGGCGACGAGATCGTCGTCGAATCGCCCTCGTATCCGGGAGCGCTGCAAGTCTTTCAAATCAACGGATTGCGCGCGATCGCGGTGCCGGTCGACGACGAGGGCATGCGCGTCGATCACGTCGAGGCCGTGCTGCGTACGCGCCGCCCACGTTTCATCTACACGATGCCGTCGCTGCACAATCCGACCAACGCGAGCATGAACGCCGATCGCCGCGAGCGCCTCACGACGATCGCGCGCCGCGCCGGCGTCCCGATCGTCGAAGACGACCCGTACGGGCCGCTGGCGGGCGCCGGTCCGCCGCTCGTCGCGCTCGCGCCCGACCACGTCGTGTATCTCTCGACGTTTTCGAAAACGATCGCACCGTCGCTGCGCGTCGGATGGCTGGCGGCGCCGCGCACGATTCTCGAACGGCTGCTCCTGCGCAAACAAGCGTACGACATGGCAACCAGTCTCTACGTGCAAGCGGCGGTGACGGATTACTTAGAGAGCGCTTACGACGCGCACGTCGCCCAGCTGCAAGAGGAACTGCTGCTGCGCCGCAAGCTTGCCGACGACGCGATCGCTCGCTACTGGCCGGCGTCGCTCAAGGTGAGCCGGCCGGCCGGCGGCTTCTACGCGTGGGCCACGACGCCGCGTGAAGTACGCGCGCGCGCATTGCTCGATGCCGCCGAACGGCTCGGCGCCTCGTTTCTATTCGGCGAAGCGTTCTTCGCGAACTCGGGCGGCGACCATAACTTCCGTTTGGCGCTGACCGCCGTCAAGCGCCGCGATATCGCCGAAGGCATTCGCCGCATCGGCGAGGCCGCCGCGTCACTGCGCCCGTGAGCCCGATGCCGTTTCGCGCGATCCGGCGATCGTTGCTGGCGTGGTACGCGCGGCATGGTCGGGCGACGCTTCCTTGGCGCGCCGCGCGCAGCCCGTACCGCACGCTCGTCAGCGAATTCATGCTGCAGCAGACGCAAGTCGATCGCGTCGTTGCGCATTTCGAAGCGTTCGTACGGCGATTTCCGGATTTCGCGACGCTGGCGGCGGCGCCGGTGTCCGAGGTGGTGCGCGCGTGGAAAGGCCTCGGTTACAACGCTCGCGCGGTTCGGCTGCAGGGCGTCGCCCAAGCGGTCGTCGCGCGCTACGACGGCGAGATGCCGAGCGACATCGCCTTGCTTGCAGCGATGCCGGGAATCGGCGCATATACGGCAGCGGCGATCCGCGCATTCGCATTCGACGCCGCCGACGCACCGGTCGATACGAACGTACGGCGCATCCTGCACCGGCTGTTTTACGGCGTCGAATTCCCGGCGCGCGCGACGGCGCGCGAACTCGCCGATCTCGCGCGCGATCTGGTGCCGCCCGGAAAGGCGCACGATTGGAGTTCGAGCCTCATGGATTTAGGCGCGACGATCTGCACCGCTCGCGCGCCGCGATGCGCTCGATGTCCGCTGCGACGTTACTGCGCTGCGGCGCCGGTCGACGCTGCCGAGTTGGAACGCCGAAGGCGTGCGCAGCCGCGCGCACCGTCACGCGTGCCCGAACGCTTCGAACGGACGTCCCGCTTCGCGCGCGGCCGCATCGTCGACCGCTTGCGCGAGCTGCCGCCCGGGGAGCGCATTTCGCTGCTCGATCTCCATCGCTGCCTCGCGCCGGTTCTTCCCGGCCGCGACGCGAGCGAGGTGGCGGCGCTCGTCGGCGCGCTCGAACGCGACGGTCTCGTGAGAGCCGACGGCGAGATGGTTGCGCTGCAGGATTAGCCCGGCGACTTCGCCGGTTCGTTGGAGAGGTCGAGCTCCAACACGGGAATGACGAGACGCCGCCGGAACGAGCGCGCGTCGACCACGCTGTACGTTCCCAGCGGTCGCGCGTAGAGTTGCAGCGAGAAGGCACTGTCGGTTGCGCTGGGGTTGCGGACGAGATGCAGTTCGGTGGGCGCCAGGCGATGGTCGAGGTCGCCGGCACGCAGATCGATTCGCTCGCGTTCGCGCAGCCGCACCACGTCCGTGTCGATTTCGCCTGCATCGCAGGCGTAGTTTTGCACGTCGAGCGCGCCCTCCAGCATCAGCACCCAACAGCGCGATGCGCCGTGGTCGTGAATCGGACTTACCGAGAGCGGCGCCCAATTCATCGCGACGATCTCGTACTCGGGAGCGATTGCCAGCCGTGTCCGGCTGTACGCGTGCGGGACGACCGGCAGCCGTTCGCGGTATGCGGCGAATGCTGTCGCAAAGCGCGTCATTTCGCGTGAGAATTCGCCGTCACCCATGACGTCCGCGAGAACGCGCGCGAGTTCGGCAGGCATCGCCCGTCGAGTTCCGCACCGGGCCAAGGGGACCTGTAAGCGACCGCGTAAGGCGTGATCGTGCCTCCGATTCCGTTTCCCAAGCGAAGGGTTTCCCGCAGCGTCGCCCTCGCACAATTAGCGATTCTCGAACGCTCGTATCCCAATCCGCAGACCGCGCTCGATCATCGCAACGATTTCGAGTTGCTCGTCGCGGTCATTCTGTCGGCGCAGTGCACCGATGCGCGCGTGAATCTCACCACGCCGGCGCTGTTTGCTAAGTATCCGACCGCCGCGGCCTTGGCGCGCGCGCAACAGCCGGACGTCGAGAAGATCGTCAAGTCGTGCGGATTTTTCCGAATGAAGGCGCGCAACGTCATCGCTTGCGCACGCGATATCGAAGAGCGTTTCGGCGGAAGCGTACCCCGGGAGCGGGAGGAACTGGAGTCGCTGGCCGGCGTCGGCCGCAAGACGGCCAGCGTCGTGATGGCAAATGCGTTCGCGCAAGAGGCGCTGGCGGTCGACACCCACGTCTTTCGCGTTTCCCATCGCCTCGGTTTCACGACCGGTACGACCCCGCGTCAGGTCGAGGACGACCTCACCGCGCTCGTTCCCGCGCCGAAGTGGGGCGCCGCCACGCATTGGCTGATTCTGCACGGCCGCGCCATCTGCAAGGCGCCGACGCCGCTATGTGGCCGCTGCCCGCTCGCGCAGCGTTGCCCGACGCCGGCGATACTGGCTAAAATCGTAGCGGTCCGGGCTCGTTCAAGTGGGCGGGTCGCGGAAGCTCGGCGTCCGACGCGAGCGACTTCAACAAAGAAGAAGCGGTAAGGCGTTCGCCGTAGCCCGATTCGGTCGAGATTTTTGAAAGATTGATGAGCGCCGGGATCGCAGAAGCGGGATCGAATTGGTATTCGCCGTCGAGGTCCATGCCGCTTACGCGAACGGTTTGATGCACGTCGTCGAGCTCGAGCGAGACGCGCCGTCCGCGAAAGCGCAGGCGCACGCGCAGCGGCCGTTCGAGGCGAATCAACGTCACGCCGCTGCGGTCACCTAGAATCGAATTGAGGCGCTTGCATCCCGCCGCCGCGTTCTCGGCAAAGAGACGCAGCGACTCCTCGGCGTCTTCGGCACGGCGCCGCACCGGCGACTCGTCGGCGGCGTCGGCGGCACGCGCGAGTTCGCGCTTGGCGCGGATGCGCGTCGCCGCGGCGACGATTGGATTTTCCCCCGTAAAGTCCGGGTCCATCGGGTCGGGCATTGCGTTTCTGCCTTTCTCCACGATGCGGGACGAGGCCCGGTGATGAGCGAAATGTCGGCGCTCCGGAGGTTCCTTCGTCTCATGAAATACGCCGCGTCGTTGTGTTTTGCGCTCGCATTAGTCATTGCGGCGTGCGCCGGGCCGCAACAAGGTGCAACGGTACCCTACGGCAGGGAGCGCTCGCTCGCGTTGCGGCACGGTGGGCGCTTTCCGACGCCGATTCAGCACGTCATCATCGTCTTTCAAGAAAACCGGACGCCCGATTATCTCTTTCAGGGCATGCTGCCGTATGGTGCGAACATTGCAACGACGGCGGTGGATTCGCTTGGAGATCCCGTACCGCTCAAACCGATCTCACTGGCGGCTCCCTACGACTTGGGTCACAGCCATCCGAATTTTCTCGACGATTGCGACCTGCAGCCGACCAACACGTGCAAGATGGACGGGTTCGACAGCTACCTTCCGGTGAAGTACCATCTGCGACCGTACGGCTACGCGCCGCAGTCCGAAGTGCAGCCGTATCTCGATATGGCGACGCAGTACGTGTTCGCCGACAACATGTTTCAGTCGAACGAAGCCGGCAGTTTTCCCGCGCACCAATATATCATCGGCGGCGACGCGTATGCCGAGCCGGAGACGATGGACGACGTTTCGAGCGATCCGTACAACAGCAAAACGGGTCGAAAAACGCCCGCCGGATGCGACGCGCCGGTGCAGGCCGTGGTCGACACGATCGATCCCGTCACCGGCTCGCCGGGCCCGTCGCCGTTCCCGTGCTTCGAGCATCAAACGCTCTCCGATTTGCTCGACAATCGCGGCATCTCGTGGAAGTATTACCAAAACGGAATGGGAGCGGGACTTTGGCACGGACCGGATGCGATCCATCACATCCGCTACGGCCCCGACTATCGCTTCGTCGTGACGCCGCCGCAGACGATCCTCACCGATATTGCCAGCGGAAAGTTGCCGGGAATGTCGTGGCTGATGCCGGCTGACGGTTATCATTCCGACCACGCCGGCAACAAGAGCATCGCGGGGCCGTCATGGGTAGCGGCAGTCGTCAACGCGGTCGGACAGAGCCAGTACTGGAACTCGACCGCAATTCTCATTACATGGGACGATTGGGGCGGGTGGTACGATCACGTGCAGCCGGTGCTGTTCAATACCTACGAACTCGGATTCCGAGTTCCGCTGGTGGTCATTTCGCCCTACGCGAAGATGAACTCACCCAGCGGCGGCGGATACGTTTCACACGTGCAGTACGAGTTCGGCAGTCTGCTCGCGTTTGCCGAGGAGACGTTCGCAATCCCAAAGGGATCTCTCAAGTCGACCGACGTGCGCGCCAACGATCTGTCCGATGCGTTCGATTTTACGCAATCCCCGCGGCCGTTCGTGGTCATCAGCGCGCCGCCGTTCGTTCCGGGCAAAGGCTCACTAAAGGACGAAGAGGATCCTTAAGAAAGGTCCGATTTATTCCAAATCGAGGAAGCGAGGGTTGAAGTTTGCTATGGCAAATAAGACCCGAGCTGACGACGAGTTGGGAGAAATCAGGCCTTTCTTACTTGCCTTTGCCGACGAGGTTGCGGGATATGACAAGGCGCTGAATCTGTTGCGTGCCTTCGTAGATTTGCGTGATCTTCGCGTCGCGCATCATGCGCTCCACCGGATACTCGACCGAATAGCCGAATCCGCCGAGAATTTGCACGGCATCGGTGGTGACCGACATCGCGACGTCGCCGCATTTGAGTTTCGCCATCGCCGCCCATAGCGTGACGTCGGGACCGCCCGCATCGCAACGCCGGGCCGCTTCGTAAAGAAGCAGCCGAGCTGCTTCGACTTCCGTCTTCATGTCGGCGAGCATGAACCCAATGCCCTGATGCTGGCCGATCGGCTTGCCGAATGCGAACCGCTCCTTGGCATAGTTGGTGGCGTACTCGAGGGCGCCGGCGGCAATGCCGAGCGCCTGCGCCGCGATGCCGGGCCGGGACTTGTCGAGCACGCGCATCGCAATTTTGAATCCCTCGCCTTCCTCGCCCAGACGGTTGGCCGCCGGCACGCGACAGTCGTTGAACACGAGTTCGACTGTGGGTGAGCCGCGGATACCCATTTTTTTCTCGAGTTTGCCGACGGCGAATCCGGGCGCACTTTTTTCGACCACGAACGCGCTGACGCCGCGCGATCCCGCATCGGGATCGGTGACCGCGAAGACGCAGACGACGTCGGCGACGCTGCCGTTGGTAATCCAAATCTTCTGACCGTTGAGCAGATAGTCGTCGCCGTCGCGCACCGCGCGCGTACGCATCGAGCCGAGGGCATCGGAACCGCTGGAGACTTCGGTGAGCGCGTAAGCGACGAGATGCTCCCCGGAAGCGATTTTTGGGAGAAAGCGCTGTTTCTGTTCTTCGCTGCCGGCGATCATGATCGGCAGCATGCCGAGCTCTTGCACGGCGACGATCAGCGAACTCGACGCACACGCTTTGGCGACCTCTTCGACGACTTTCACGTACGTGAGGAAAGTGCCGCCGAGGCCGCCGTACTCGGCGGGAATCGGTACGCCGAGCAGATCGTTCTGCGCGAAAAGTTCCTTGACGTCCCATGGAAACTCGCCGTTTTCGTCGATCGCGGCGGCGCGGGGCGCGACGCGCTCCGCAACGAGTTCGCGGACGACCGAGAGCATCAGCTCCTCTTCGTCGCCGGTATGGGTGTCGGTTAGCGGTGCGGTCGTCGTCATGCGTACTCTCCTGACGAGCGCGACTTCGCGTTGCGGCCCGGCGATTCTTTGGCAGGACGACGGAGCGACTCCCCGCATACTGGCGGATCATGGAGAAAGTCTTCGCATCGTGCGCCGATGCGGTCGCCGACATTCCTAACGGGGCCTCGCTGGCGGTCGGCGGCTTCGGCCTGAGCGGCATCCCGCACAACTTGATCGAGGCGCTGCTCGAACAGGGAGCCGGCGGCCTCGTCACCGTCTCGAACAACTGCGGCGTCGACGGATGGGGGCTTGGAGTCTTGCTCGACCACAAGCGAATCCGCCGGACCACCGGCTCCTACGTCGGAGAGAACCGCGAGTTCGAACGGCAATATCTTTCGGGCGAACTCGAGGTCGAACTCTGCCCGCAAGGCACGCTGGCCGAGCGCCTCCGCGCGGGCGGCTGCGGCATTCCGGCGTTTTACACGTCGGCCGGCGACGGCACGATGGTCGCGGACGGCGGCCTGCCGTGGCGCTACAATGCCGACGGCAGCGTCGCGATCGCTTCGCCGAAGAAGGAGACCCGCGTCTTCGGAGGCCGCGAGTACGTGCTCGAAGAGGGCATCGTCTGCGATTTTGCGCTGGTGCGCGCGTCGGTCGGCGATCGCGACGGAAACCTCATCTTCCACAAGGCGACGCGCAACTTCAATCCGCTGTGCGCTATGGCGGGCCGCGCGACCATCGCCGAGGTCGAGGAACTGGTCGAACCCGGCGACATCGCTCCCGACAACGTGCATCTGCCGGGCATCTTCGTTCAACGCATCGTCCGCGTGGGATCGCAGGGCAAACGCATCGAGCGCGTCACGACGCGCAAGCGAGCGGGGTAATCGCAATGGCTCTTACTCGAACGCAACTTGCGGCGCGCGTGGCCCAGGAACTGCGCGACGGTCAATACGTCAATCTCGGCATCGGATTGCCCACGTTGATCCCGAACTACGTGCCGCCCGGCGTCACCGTGACGCTGCAGAGCGAGAACGGCATTCTCGGCATGGGCCCGTATCCGTTCGAAGGCGAGGAAGAAGCCGACCTGATCAATGCAGGCAAGGAGACGGTTACGGTGTTGCCGGGCGCGTCGTTCTTCGATTCGGCGCTGTCGTTCGGCATGATTCGCGGCGGACACATCGATCTCGCAGTGCTGGGCGCGATGCAGGTCTCCGAAACCGGCGACCTCGCAAACTGGATGATTCCCGGCAAAATGGTCAAGGGCATGGGCGGCGCAATGGATCTCGTGCACGGCGCCAAGCGCGTCATCGTAATGATGGAGCACGTCGCCAAGGGAGGCGCCCATAAAATCGTTCGCCGTTGCACGCTGCCGCTCACGGGGAAAAACGTCGTGCATCGCATCATCACCGATATGGGAGCGATGGATATCACGCCCGACGGTCTCGTGCTTCGTGAGTTGGCGCCGGGGGTTTCCCTGGAAGAAATTCGGCAAGCAACCGAACCGGAACTTCACGTGCCCGTCGATCCGATCGTCATGGACGTTCCCGGCAGCGCATAAAACATACGTTAGAGGGTACTTAGAACCGCCGGGATTCACGGTGCGGCGACGAACGGAAGGCGCTCGTACCGCGTTAAGACGGTACCAACGAATCTCGTCACTTCGCAATCCGGAGGAAACTTGCATGACACGACTCATTTCCAAGCTCGGGCTGGCCCCGCTGATCTTCGCTTTCGGTCTCATCGCCGGCGGCGCGCTGATGGGCACCGCGCTCGCCGTCACGCAGCCGCACATGCAGAACGCGCTCTCGGCGCTGCAGACGGCGCAATACGAACTATCGCACGCGAATGCCGACAAGGGTGGCCATCGCGACGCAGCGCTCAACTCCACCAACCAAGCGATCCAGCAGGTTCGTCAAGGCATTCAGTACGCCAACTACTACCACCGTTAAGGAAGCTCTGATTTATCCCAACTCGTCGTCAACTCGGGCCTCATTTACCACAGTAAACTTCGGCCCTCGTTTCCTAGATTTGAAATAAATCAGCGCTTCCTTGGATTCACACTGAAGCCGACGCCCGCGACCGCGCTTACACCGTAAGCGCGGTCTTCATTCACAGTGGACGCCCCCTTGGAACATCGCGGCACGGATGGCGAGCCGCTGCGCATCGTCTAAGTCGGGATCGGCGTACAAGTCGGCGGTCACCATGTGAAAGACGTATGCCTCCTGCACGGTCGGCGCTTCGTTGCACGGCATTTGCCAGAAGCGAACGAAATAGCGCACGCGCCAGCCGATCCCGCCGTTCGCGAACGAGCCGAGGCTGCCGTCGGCGCGATCGCACGCGACGAGTTCGTCGAAGTCCGCATCGACGGGTTTGCAGCGCGTAGAAACCGCGGCGCGCACGAGCGGTGACGCGGCCTCCGGCTGCAGTGCTCCGAAACTGGGCCGGCCGGTTGACCCCGCGTAACTGCAGCCGGCGAGCGTGAGCGCCGTCGCGGCGGCGGGGCGGCGGCGTAAAGGCGTGCGGGCCTTACAAAGAGATCCACAATCGGTACCATGCGCGGCGGTCCTCTCAAAGCAGCAAGCGCAAGGGCGCTTGCTGCTCCCATGGTCTCTCTTGGGCCGACCCGGCGTACACCGACGTTTGGGCGGCCGACCCGCACGTTTGCCGCTACGGGTCCTTTGTATGGGTGCCGCGGCTCAGGATGAGACCGCGAGGTCGCGGAACTGCGTGCGGTACAGTCGCGCGTACAAGCCGCCGCGCGCCAGCAGCTCGGCGTGGCGTCCGGTTTCGACGATGCGGCCGCCGTCGACGACGAAGATCTTGTCGGCCGCGAGAATCGTGGAGAGACGGTGCGCAATGACGAGACTCGTGCGTCCGCGCATCGCCGTGACGAGCGCGGCTTGAATGGCCGCCTCATTTTCCGAATCGAGCGAACTGGTCGCTTCGTCTAAGATGAGAATGCGCGGATCTTTTAGCAGCACGCGCGCGATCGCTAGACGCTGGCGCTCGCCGCCGGAGAGCTTGTGCCCGCGCTCGCCGACGACGGTTTCGTATCCGTCGCGAAGTGAGATGATGAAATCGTGGATGTTGGCCGCGCGCGCAGCGACGGCGATTTCGGTGTCGGTCGCCCCGGGTTTCCCGTAGCGCAGATTGTTCGCGACCGTGTCGTGAAAAAGATAGGTCTCCTGCGTGACGATGCCCACGTTGCGCCGCAGCGACTCGAGATCGATCGTACGCACGTCGTGCCCGTCGACGAGCACCCGGCCGCTCTGCGGATCGTAAAAGCGCGGAACGAGCTGAGTGATCGTCGTCTTGCCCGCGCCCGACGGACCGACGAATGCAACCGCATCCCCGGCGTTGACGTGGAACGAGACGTTCTCGAGAACCGTTCGCGACGGCGCGTCGTAGGAGAAGGTGACGTCCTCGAAGGTAATCTCGCCGCGCACCGCGGCGAGCGAAACGGCGCCCTTGGGTTCGTATTCCTCAGGCTTCATGTCGAGATAGTCGAAAATCCGTTCGAAGACCGCGAGCGCGCTGACGATTTGCACCTGAATTCCGGCAAGCGCCGCCGCCGGACCGTACAAACGCCCTTGAATGAACGAGACGAAGGCCACGATAACGCCGACTTGCAAGCTGCCCGCGATGGCGTACCAGCCGCCGCCGAACCATACCAGCGCCGGCCCGACGATCACCATCGCCGTGACCGACGCGAGGAACCAGCGCCCGACCATCGCGAGATCGATCTCGAGCTGCATCAGTCGAGTGCCGACCTCGTAGAACCGGGCCCGTTCGTACGCCTCCCGCGCGAACGATTTGATCAGCGTGATGCCGCTGATGGACAGCGTCTCTTGCGTGATCGACTCGATCTGGTCGCGCTTCACGCGCGTCTTTTTGCGCACGTCGTACATGCGGCGGCCGACCGGCCCGAGCGGAATGACCATCAGCGGAACGATCGCGATCGAGATCAGCGCCAGCCGCCAGTTCCAGACGAACATGGCCGCCAGCGTCGACAAGATGAGGACGACGTTGGTGACGATCGACGTCAGCGTACCCGTGACGACATTGTCGACGTTGTCGACGTCGTTGCTGACGCGGTTCATGATTTCGCCGGTTTTGGTACCGGTAAAGAAGGAGAGAGGCATGCGGTGGAGATGCGCGACCAGCTCCGTGCGAATATCGCGCATGATGCCCTCGCCGACGAACGAGTTCAGAAATCCCTGAACGACGCCCAGCAGTGCGGCAAGCAACGCGGACGCCAAAATGACGCCGACGTCGATGCCGAGTTCGGTAAGGTTGCGCCGCGGTATCGCGACGTCGATGATGCGCGCCGTCATGAAACCAGGGGCGAGGCCCAGCACCGATGCAACGACGATGCACGCGAGCACCATCGTCTGCTGGATCCAGTAGGGCGCGAACAGGCGCCCCATCCGTTTCCAGTCGACGCGGCGCCGGATCTCGGGTTTGTCGGGCCGGTACATGGCGGACCACATCAGCCCGTGCCCGCTCATCATGGCGCTACTACTCGGCAGCCGCCCCTAGTGCGGGACGGTGATTTGATGGAGCGAGACCTTGTTGCCCTCGAGGTCGTTGAAGGATGCGATCTTGCAAACCGGGGTTGCGTAGGGGTCCTCGGCATCGACGCCATTGGCGCGCAGATCGGCGACCGTTTTGTCGATATCGTCGACCTCGAAGACGACGCCCGACGCGCTACCGGGATCGCGCTGCATCCACTCATGCGTCATGATGCTGAAATAGCCGCCGTTGATGTTGCTTTGATTGTACTTTTCGATGCCGTCCTCTTCGTACGGACCGTCGAACTTGAGTCCGAGCTTATCCTCGTACCACTTGCGCATCGTGGCGACGTCTTTTGAGGGGTACGCGGTAAACGCAATTTCTTTAATCATGGAGTTCCTTTCTTTAGGGCGCCTCCGCTCGGGATGACACGGGCGGTGATGCGTGGCTTATGACATCGTGCCGTCGCGGAGGGATGCGAGTTCCTTGAAAAGTTTTTTCTCTTTGTCGCTGAGATTCTGCGGAAGCCGGCCGACCAGTCTGACGTACTGATCCCCGCTGCCGCCGCCTTTCACGCGCGGCATGCCCTTTCCCGAAAGGCGCAGCAGACGATTGTTCTGCGTACCTTCGGGGATCGTCATCGCCACCTGACCGCCGAGCGTCGGCACCTTCACCTCGCCGCCGAGCAGCAAATCGTAGATGCTGACCGGCAGGTCGACGTAGAGATCGTCGCCTTTTCGGCGGTACGTCTCGTCCTCGGGCGACTTTACGATGAGGTAGAGATCGCCGTTGGGACCGCCGTTGACGCCGGCGCCGCCTTGACCGGCGAGACGAATGCGCTGCCCTTCACCGATGCCTTTGGGGATCGTGACGTCGAACTTCTTGACGCCCAAGACTCGGCCGGTGCCGTGGCATTGCAGGCAGAGACGTCCGGCTTCGGTGCCGGTGCCGTGGCAGCGAGGGCAGACGTCTTCGATTTGCAGCGAGATCGATTTCGTGCCGCCGTCGTAGAGATCGCGCAGACCCAGTTCGATCGTCGTTTCCAAGTCTTGTCCGCGGTGCGAAAAGCTCGCGGCTCCGCCGGCCTGGCGCCGTCCGACGCCCGTAAAGAACATGTCGAAGAAATCCGAAAATCCGCTCGGACCGGCGGCGCCGCCTCCGCCGAAGTTTTCGAAGTCGAAGTCCTCGCCGCCCGCGCTGCTCCGGTAGCGCCGCTGCTGTTCGGCTTGGCGCGCGGCCTGCTGCCAATCCGGCCCGAGCAGATCGTATTTCTTGCGTTTCTCGGCGTCGCCGAGCACTTCGTAGGCCTCGGAGATTTCTTTGAACTTCTCCTCGGCTTCTTTGACGTTCTGCGGATTGGCGTCGGGATGCCATTTGCGGGCAAGCTTGCGATACGCCGATTTAACGTCTTTCTGCGCCGCATTTTTCGGGACGCCGAGAATCGCGTAGTAATCTCTGAAATTCATCCGGCGTTTTTGGCGACGATGACCTTGGCAGGGCGCAGCAGTTCGTCGCCGAGCGTGTAGCCTTTTTCGGCCACCTCGACGACCGTATCGTCGGCGACGCCTTCGCGCGCATCGGTTCCGATCGCTTCGGCGACGCGAGGATCGAACGGTTTGTCGAGCACGTCGATCGCCTTGACGCCCTCGCCGGCGAGCACGGCCTCGAAGCCCTTCAACGTTTGTTCGAGACCGCCGCGCAGCTTCTCGCCGCCCGGCTCTTCGTAGCGCAGTGCGCGTTCGAGATTGTCGAAGACCGGCAGAAAGCGTTCGAGTAAGACTCGCCGTCGTGCCGTTACCATCGACTCGATATCGCGCCGCATGCGCTTCTTGTAGTTGTCGAAGTCGGCGGTAGCCAGCAAGAACTTGTTGTAGTTTTCGTCGGCTAATGCGTTCGCGGCCGCGAGTTGCGCCTCGAGCGATTCGCTCTCGGGCGCGGATTCCTCGATGACGGCTTCGCCGGCTTCGGTTTTCAGCACCGATTGATCGTCAAACATTTGTTCCTACACGTATGGAATCGCGCGTCCCGGCGCCGGACGTGTGCCCGGGCCGGGAGCGCGTGAAACGAGCGGCGTGCGCTCTACTTCGACTCTTTGAACTCCGCGTCGATGACGTCTTCGGAGGGTGCAGATCCCGCCGAGGCGCCGTTTTCGCCGCCCGCGCCGGCCGGCTCGCCCTGCGGTGCGCCGTCGCCTTGCGGTGTCGACGCCTTGTAGAGCAGTTCGGCCATCTTGTAGCTGGCTTGCTGCAGTCTCTCGATCGCGGGTTTGATTTCGGCGATCGTGCCGTTTTCGCTGAGCTGCTTGAGTTCGGTGAGCGCCGATTCGACCTCGCCGCGGGCGCCCACGTCGAGTTTATCGCCGACCTCCTTGAGCGATTTCTCCGTCGAGTAGATCAGGCTCGACGCGCTGTTGCGGACCTCCGCTTCCTCGACCTTCGCTTTGTCGGTTGCGGCCTGAAGTTCGGCGTCCGCAACCATCCGGTCGACTTCCTCTTTGCTGAGGTTCGACGTCGCGCTGATCGTGATCGCCTGCTCCTTGCCGGTTCCGAGATCTTTAGCGCTGACGTTCACGATGCCGTTCGCATCGATGTTGAACGCCACTTCGATCTGCGGAACGCCGCGCGGCGCCGGCGGAATTCCCTCGAGCCGGAAACGCCCGAGCGTCTTATTGTCTTGCGCCATCGGCCGTTCGCCTTGGAGGACGTGAATGTCTACCGACGTTTGACCGTCTTCAGCCGTGGTGAATATCTGCGACTTTTTCGTCGGAATCGTCGTGTTGCGGTCGATCAGTTTCGTCAGTACGCCGCCGAGCGTTTCCAGACCGAGCGAAAGGGGCGTGACGTCGAGTAAGACGACGTCGCGCACTTCACCGGCGAGGACGCCGGCCTGAATCGCGGCGCCGACGGCCACCACTTCGTCGGGATTGACGGTGAGGTTTGGTTCCTTGCCGGTGAGCTTGCGCACGAGTTCCTGGATGACCGGCATGCGCGTCGCGCCGCCGACCATGATGATCTCGTCGATCTTCGACACGTCGAGTTTGGCGTCGCCGATCGCGTTCTTGAACGGGCCGACGCAGCGATCGGTGAGATCCGACGTCAACTCTTCGAACTTGGCACGCGTCAGCGTGTAGTCGAGATGCTTGGGACCTTCTTGATCGGCCGTGATGAACGGCAAGTTGATGTTCGTCTGAACGACCGAGGATAGTTCGATCTTCGCTTTTTCGCTCGCCTCGGTGAGGCGCTGCATGGCCTGCTTGTCTTTGCTGAGGTCGATACCTTGATCGCGCCGGAACTGCTCGACCAGCCAGTTGACGACGCGCGCGTCGTAGTCGTCGCCGCCCAAACGGGTGTCACCGTTGGTCGACTTCACTTCGAAGACGCCGTCGCCGACTTCCAGAATCGACACGTCGAACGTGCCGCCGCCGAGATCCCACACGAGGATCGTCTCGTTGCCCTTCTTGTCGAGACCGTAGGCGAGCGCTGCCGCCGTCGGTTCGTTGATGATGCGCAGCACGTCGAGTCCGGCGATCTTGCCGGCGTCTTTGGTTGCTTGACGCTGCGCGTCGTTGAAATACGCAGGCACGGTAATGACCGCTTTGGTCACGCGTTCGCCCAAGTAATTGCTCGCGTCGTTCACGAGCTTTTGCAGGATCATCGCGGAAATCTCTTGCGGCGTGTAATCCTTGCCGTCGATCTTTACGACGTATCCGCTTTCGCCCATGTGGCGCTTGATCGAACTGATCGTCCGATCGGGATTGGTTATCGCCTGGCGCTTTGCCAGTTGCCCGACTAATCGTTCGCCGGTTTTCGTGAACGCAACCACCGAAGGCGTCGTGCGCGAGCCCTCGGCGTTGGGTATGACGACCGGCGCGGGGCCTTCCATAACGGCGACGACCGAGTTGGTCGTGCCGAGGTCGATGCCGACCACTTTTGCCATTAAATTCTACCTCGAAATCTGAAGTATCCGGACGACTGGACCAGCTTGGCCGGTGAGCCGCGCGCCGTTGAGGTTCGTTGGCGCGGTCTCCGGGGCGCCTTGCCGCTTACGAATGCCCGGACCTGATGGTATCGCCCATCATACACGATAGGCGTTAAAATGTTCCGGTAAGATACAACCCGGCGCTCACGCACCGGGTTGCAGGATGCTCCTCGTTTGGCCTCCGGGCCAGCCTCGCGTTGCACCGTGAGGCTCGCAGACTGGACTCCGGATGAGTTGGTTCGTGAGCCTCCAGGGTTGCCTGTGGTGTTGGGGTTGTTGCTGGGGTCTTGCTGTTGTTGCTGCTGCTGCTGAAGCTGGCCGATGGGTTGGGCGGCGGGCGTTTCGCCGAGTTTGATGGAGGCCAGCTTTTTGACCCCCTGCGACCAGACTTCCAGATGAATCGTGTCGCCGGGTTTCTTGGATGCGATGTACTGCTTGAGGTCCTTGCTGTTGTCGTAGGACTTCCCGTCGACTTGGAGGATCACGCTGCCCGGCTGGATGCCCGCTTGGTCGGCGGGTGAGCCGGAGAACACCTGCGCCACGGCGACGCCGTTTTGGCCCGTGTAGCCGATTTGGTTGCGAACGCCGTTGTTGAGGTCGGCCATGTAGATCCCGAGGAAACCCGTGTCGGTCCCCTGGTGGATGCCGGGGTGCTTGAGCAGATCGGCGACGACGGTGCGGACCGTGTTCGAGGGAATCGCAAACCCAATGCCTTGCGCGTAGGCCGACTTCACGGTCGACTGGTTGATGCCGATGACCTGGCCGTCGATGTCGATCAGCGGACCGCCCGAGTTACCGGGATTGATCGGTGCCGACGTTTGAAGCAGGCCTTTGAAATCGATCACCCCGCCGTTTTCGGTCGGAATCGGCTCGGAGCGATTGAAAGCGGAAACGACGCCGACGGTGACCGTCTGCTGAAGTTCGAGCGGCTCGCCGATGGCAATCGCCCACTGCCCCGCTTCGAGTTTGGTCGAGTCGGCGAGTTCGAGCGGCGGAGGCAGCTTGTTGTAGTGGTCGACTTTGATGATCGCGGTGTCGGAGCCGACGTTGGCGCCCACGACGTGGGCCGGCACGTGATCGCCGTTGGCAAAGACGACCGTCATCTTGGTAATTTGTGCGCCTTGCTGCGGCTGCACGACGTGCGCGTTGGTCACGATGTCGCCTTGATCGTCGATCACGAACCCGGAACCGGAGGCCTGTCCGTGATACGGCTGGGCGACGCCCGGGCCTTGCTGGCCGAAGAACTGCTGGAAGAAGGGATCGACCGGCACGTACTGCTGGCCGTTGATGTCTTCGACGATCGCGACGACCGACGATTTGGTTCGTTTGACCGCGCTGACGATGCGATCTTGGTCGCTTACGCCGTTGAGCGGAACCGCCGCGACGGCGGGCGGGGTGCGGTTGGGCCCGGCGGCGCCGCCGAAGTGCGAGCCGGCGTAGAGCATCATGACGAAGCTGCCGACGACGGCTCCGACCAAACCGACGATGAGGGTGGGGAGGAAGCGTTTATTCACCATTCTCCAAAACCGTTATGCTGCTGACGTTTGAGTGATTCTGCACCTTCGTACCACGGAAACGCCGAAAAGTCACAGATCGTGCCCGGCCGGCTCCCGGCGGGTGTCGGAAACGACCAGTCCGTCGAGGAGTTGGACGACGCGTTCCGCGTTCTTGGCGACGTTCGGATCGTGGGTCACCATGACGATCGTTCGGCCCCCCGCATGAAGGCGTTCGAAGAGCGCCATGATGTCGTCGCTCGTACGCGAGTCGAGGTTTCCGGTCGGTTCGTCGGCCAAAAGCACGGCCGGATCGTTGATCAGCGCTCGCGCGATGGCGACGCGCTGCTGCTGCCCGCCTGAGAGTTGGCTGGGCTGGTGATGGCCGCGGTCGCCGATGCCGACCTCCTCGAGGGCTTGCTGGGCGCGTTGCATCCGGCGCCGCGCCGGAATTCCGGCGTAGAAGAGCGGCAACGCGACGTTTTTCAGCGCGTCGGTGCGCGCCAGCAAATTGAATCCTTGAAAGACGAAGCCAAGTTTACGCAGCCGCAGTTCGGCGAGCGCGTTGTCGTCGAGTTCCGAAACGTCGACGCCGTCGAGCACGTACGTGCCGCTGCTGGGACGATCGAGGCAGCCGATGATGTTCATCAGCGTCGACTTGCCCGAGCCCGACGGTCCCATGATGGCGACGTATTCGCCGCGATCGATCGTAAACGTCAGGCCGTGCAGCACGGGAACCTTGAGCGCTCCGTTTTCGTAGGTTTTGCGGATGTCGCGCAGTTCGATCGCGCGCGGCGCGTCATTCATAGCGAAGCGCCTCGATCGGATCGAGGCTGGCCGCACGGAACGCCGGATAGGTTCCGAACGCGAGCGTCACCACGGCCGCGAAGATGCCGGCGATGGCGATCGTTTCGATTACGGGCAGCGACGGCACGGTGCCGGCCAACTTCACGATCGCGAACCGGTTGACGACGGCGCCCAGCGATATTCCGATCGCCCAGCCGATCCCGCATCCGGCGCCGCATAGCAACGCGGCCTCGATGAAGAATTGCGCCAGCACTTGCGAGCGCCGCGCCCCGATCGCCTTGCGCACGCCGATCTCGCGCGTGCGTTCGGCGACCGAAACGAGCATGATGTTCATGATGCCGATGCCGGCCACGAGCAGCGAGACCGCGCCGATGAGTGCCACGACGAGCGTCATCGCGCTGAAAATGCCGTTGATTCCACTGGTGAGCTGAGATTTATCGAAGCTTTGGTACTGTAAATCCGGCTTGTTGCGCATGCTGCGCAGCTCTTTGATCACGGCCGTTTCGACGTTGGCGATCGTCGAGGGATCTTTCACGACGAAACGGGCGGCGAAGAGCGAGCTGCCGCGCAGATAGCGGCTCACGTAGGTCGTCCACGGAATGGCGACTTCGCCGGCAAAATTGACGTTGAGAAAACCTTGCTTCGGCGCTTGCAGCACGCCGACGACCAAGAAGCGATTCGGGCCTGCATACACGCTCTGCCCGGTGGGGTCGCCGCCGCCTGGGAAGAGGCGCACGTACGCGTCGTGCTGCAGCACGGTCACGTTGGCACGCCGCGTCGATGTCGCCTTGATCGATGTGCCGGCCGTAGAGAACCGGCAGCGTGTTGAACGGAATCGCGCTCTCCGGCGAGATGCGATAGCGGCCCTCGTGATGTCCGTTGCGCACCAGATCGTTGATTCCGGCGACGGGCACGGCGTCGACGACGCCCGGAATGTCGTCGCGCATCGTCTGCAGGTCGGTGAGTTTGATCGTGGCGGCGGTGACGTCGCGCTGCTGCGGATTCGGAAAGATGATGAACGAGTTGTCCGACATGCCGCCGAGGAGCCCGTCCAGCGCGGCGGCCATGCTGCCGCCGAGCACCTGAATGGCGATGACGGCGGCCACGCCGATGATGAGCCCGGTAATCGTCAGCAGCGAGCGCAGCTTGTTGCCGAGCAAAACCGCGATGGCCTCTTCGAAATACATCACGACCGGAGCGCCTCGATCGGATCGAGATTCGCCGCTCGAATCGCCGGATAGGTACCGAATATCATGCCGACGGCAATCGAGAAACTCACCGCGATGCTGACGATGAGCAGGTAGGGAATGAGCAGTTCGCCGAGCTGTTTGCTCAGCACCGAAGCCGCACCGATGGTGGCGATCAGACCCAACCCCATGCCGATGCCGCCGCCGATCAGCGATAGCACGATCGCTTCCATCAAGAACTGCAGGATGATGTTCGACCGGTTGGCGCCGATCGCTTTGCGAATGCCGATCTCGCGCGTGCGCTCGGTCACCGATACGAGCATGATGTTCATGATGCCGATGCCGGCAACGACGAGCGCAACGCCGCCGATTGCCGAGAGACCGGCGGCGACGACGTTGAGCGAGCTGTCGAAAGCGGTCACGAAACCGGCGCCGTTTTGCATGATGTACTGGGCGCGATTGCCGTGCACGTGTTTGAGGATCTTCATCGTCGCCTTGCCGACCGCGTCGGCCTGCGCCGATTCCGCCGGATACACCAGCAGCGAATCGACGTCGCCGGGCGAGAAGTCGTCGTAGAAGGTCGTGTAGGGAAAGACGATGCCGCTGCCGGCTAGCGCGTTCATGAACGAACCCTTGATGTTGGCGTAGACCCCGACGATTTCGCAGCGCAGGCCGTTCACGCGAAGATAGTTTCCGACCGCCGGCGCGTTCCCGAAGTATTTCTGCGCCAAATCGGACGTCAAGACGCAGTTGCGCGCGGCCGAATCGACGTCGGCTTGGTCGATCTTCCGGCCTTCGGACAGTATCAGGGTATCGGTGTGATAGCCGCCGTCGATGACCACGTTTTCGTAGTCGTGCACGGTGCCGTTATCGACGCGATACGTCCGTTGCCAGTTGGGGTACACGGCTGCGGCGGTGTCGCCGAGACCTTCGCTCACGGCCGCAACGTCGCGGTAGTGGATCGCCGCACGCGTCGGATCGTCTTGCGACGGGTCGGGTCCGACGAACACCGGCAGTTGGCCGAACGAAGCGAAGGTCGAGGTGATGCCGCTGGTCGCAGCGCGGCTGATGCCGAAGACCGCAATGATCGACGCGCTGCCGATGATCATGCCGAGCATCGTCAACACCGACCGCACGCGGTTGCGCCACAGCGCCGCGACCGCTTCTTCGAGATACGAGAGAAGGTAGGTCACACGCTTGCCGGCGACGCCGACGGCATCGGCTTCACGTGCCGCCCGTCGGTCAGTCCCGGAACTTTGCCGGCGACGATCGTTTCGCCGGGGGCAAGGCCCGAGCGTATCCAGGTTTGCGTATCGGCGACTTTTCCGACGCTCACCGGCCGCTTGCGCACGACGCCGTTGGTCACGACGAAGACGAACGATTTACCACGATCCTTGGTCACGGCGTCGTTGGGCACGACGACGGCGTTGGGAATGTAGGTCGTCAGGATGTCGACGTCGGCAGTCATCCCGTCTTTGAGAAAACTCGGCGACGAATCGAGCGCGATGGTCGTGAGCACTTGTTTTGCCGTGCTCGACGGATCGCTCGATTTCACGGCGACCGGCGCGATGTGCGCGACGTGGCCGCGAATGACTTTGCCCGGAAAATCCTGGCCGCTGACGTTGACCTGTTGGCCGATGCGCACGTTGATGACGTCTTGTTCGTCGACCTCGGCTTTCACGATGTAGCCGCCCCCGCCGGCGATCGTGAACAAGGCTTGTCCCTCGGTAACCGCGTCGCCGCCCTGCAGGCTGCGTAACGCATCGCCGGCCTCAGTCGAAACCGTTTGAATCGTCCCCTCGAACGGCGCGACGATGTGCGTGAACGCCACCTGCTGCTGGTTTTGCGCGTTGACGATCTGCGATTTGCGTTCGGCCGCCTGCGCGTATTGGACGCTGCTGCCGTTGTAGCCCGAGATGGCGCCGAGTTTGGACTGTTCGAGCGCCTGATCGTAGGCGACTTGCGCCTGTTCGAGTTTGGATTGGTCCTGATCGACCTGATTGCGCGGAATCGCCTTGTTCTGATAGAGCATGCGGTCGGCGTCGTAGACGCGCCGCGCCTCGTCGAGCGCCGACTTGTTGGTGGCGACGGCCGCCTGATAGCCGACGCGTGCATTCTGTTCCTGCACGCGCGCCGCCGTGACGTTGGCAGAGGCCGAGCTGTAATCGGCCTCAGAACCCGCGGCAGTGTAGCCCAGCGACGGATTGTTTATCGTTGCCAGCAACTCTCCGGCCGCGACGCGGTCGCCCGCCTTGACGTAAATTTGTCCGATGTTGCCCGCGATGAGCGTCGGGATCGTCGCTGCGAGCGGACGCATCACGACGCCGTTTTCGGGGAGTTTCACGGTGAAGGTGGTGGGAACGATGCGCTGCATCTTGACCGCCAGCACGTTGCCGCCGCCTCGCCGCGAAGCGAGAATCGCGATCGCGAGGATGACGATCAACCCGACGGCGAGAATGATGAGGTTCCTCGTTCTGTTCATTTTTTACCTTAAGTCGGCCACGGCGCTGGTCGCGTCGTAGGTTCCGATCGAGACGCGCAGTTTAACGACCGCATCGACGTAGCTTACGCGTGCCGCGACGGCATCGTTGACCGCCGACGTCGCTGCCTGCTGCGCCTGGAGGACGTCGTAGATCGTTTTGACGCCCGCCTTATATTGCAGTTGGGCGATGCGTGCCGATTCGACGCCGTAACGTGGCCTCCTGAGTCGCCCAATCGACCTGCGCCTGCGCCGTCTTGGCCGCGCGATAACTCTCCCGGACGTCGAGTTCGCTCTGCAGCTGGGCCGAATTCAGCGTGCTCTCGGCCGATGCGAGTTGCGCGTCGTCGTTCACTCGCTCGCTGTGGCGCGCGTTGTAATCGACCAGCGGCAAGCTGAACGTCGAGACGGCTTGCAGCGCCCAGAATCCGAACGAGCCGCGCGCTACGCTCGGGCACGGGAAGATGTGGTTCAGAAGGCACCCTTGGTCGATCTGCTGCTGCTCGAGAACCGAACTCGTCGGCGAGTATTGGTTGCCCAGCAGCCCCGAGATCTGAATCTGCGGATAGAGCTCGACGTTCCAAGCTTTGCGCGTGGCGCGCGCCGCGAGCACCGCCTCACGCGCCGCGCGGACGTCGGGCCGGCTCGTCTGCGCGATGTTGACCAGCGTATCGACGCTGCCGTTGGGCATCGGCGGCTGCGGCACGGCGGTCGGCGTCGCAAACGGCGTTTGAACCGGCGCCCCGATTTGCTGCGCGAGCGATTCGCTCGCATCCTGGACCGACGCGCGATCGGCGACGAGCAACGATTGACTCTTCGCCGCCGACGTCTTGGCCTGAAGCACGTCGACGCCCGCAGCGACGCCGGCGCGTTCTTTGATTTGCGCGACGCTGACCAGGTCGTTTTGATACTTGAGCGTCACCACGTCGACGCCAACGGCGGCTTGGCGCTGCACGATCGAATAGAACGAGTTCGTGACGGTCGTCGCGATTTGGTCTTCGGTGTTTGCTAACGTGTTGGCGGCCTGCTCTGCCTCGGCGCGCGATGCCGCCAGAGCGAGGAACGAGAATCCGCCGGTCGTGAGGTTCCAGTTCGAGATGCCGACCTGCGCGGTGTTTTGGCTGACCGAGCTCTGCTGCGCGACGCCGAGCGCGGCAAAACTTCCTTGATAGTTGGCGCTCTTCGAGAGAAAACTCTGCAAGGTGCCGTTGACGGTCGGCCACGCGACGCCGCGTTGGAGCGCGAGATTGTGCTGTGCGTTGGTAAGCGACGCGCGTTGCGCCGCAACGGTTGGATTGTGCTGCAGCGCATAAGCGACTGCATCCGGCAGCGTCATTGGCGAAGGCGTGCGATTCTCGACCGCCGCCGCCGGCACGGCGAAGCCTGCGACGACCGAGAAGAGCGCGCCGGTAAAGATCCAGCGAAACATTGAGTGCGGCGTCGTGAATCTAACGAGCGGCGAGCGCGATGAAGCAGGCGGCGGCGAGAATCCAAACGATGGCCGTTGCCCACGCCCACCCGCGGCTCACGCGCGCCGAAATCGTCATCGCGCCGACCACCAGCCCGATGCCCCACAGGGTAAACGGGTTGAACGCCGACGCAAATGCGTGCAGTTTCAGCGAAGCCGGGTCGACGAGTAAGGCCAACGAGGGCATTGCCGTTTGAATGTCCGCCGACGAATTGAACGTGTCGGCGCCGCGCAGCATGACGATGGCCGCAGTGACCAACCCGTTAATTGCGAGTATCGGCACCTGAATGTTGACCGCGGCGGCCCAGATCGTTGCAAACGATGCGCTTCCCCGTCCCAACGCCTTGAAGATCAGCATGACGATCGCCAGCACGACGACGGCGATCATCGCGACGACCGGAGAGAAGAGCCAGATCAGCGAGACGATCCTCAGCGTGAACGTCAACGCGTGTTGCTGCTGGTCGGGCGTCATCTGTGCCAAACTCGGGTTCGACGCCACCGTTCGAGGCCAGTCGGACTGCGTTGCGTGCACGACTCCGGGGGTAATGAGCCAGCTCGCAAGCGCATACAGCACCAGCAGAATAAGAAGCGCCCAACCCCACGTCGGCGCCGCGCGCAATTGCTCGAAGGCTTCCCTGGGAGCAATGATGACGTCGAGGACGGTCTTCAGTCCGTTCGCTCGGGCCTTTCCGGGGGCTTCGACTTCCATGCGCAATCCTCGCTTTCAGAAGGCGGCGGGTCATGGCGCTCGTTCGCGCTCGCCGGGCGCAACTCCGGCGGCAGCCGGTGTAGAATTGCGCGGCGGATGCATTCGAGACGTTCGTCGCGCAGTTCGAGCATGCGCATTTCGATGAGCAGGCGCGCGTGCCGCAGTGCGCGGCGGGAGAGCAGGGCGTCCGGGCGTAGCGTCGCCGGCGGGTGCGGTGAAGGGGACGCCTTTCCAAGGGGCTGCGGCGCAGCGGCGGTGAAGACGAAGACGAAGAGCAGCCAAACGCAACGCATGAACAACATCGCCGAACCCACTTCACGCCGTCGCGGCGCGGAGAAAGAGCAGCCTTGACCTCAGACACATTGGTCGTACCCGCCCCGCCGGCGACGCCGTACACGCGCGTAATTCCGCTCGGCGGCTGCGGTGAAATCGGCCGAAACATGACGCTCGTCGAGACCAACGACGACCTGGTGGTCGTCGACTGCGGCCTGATGTTTCCAGACGACGAGATGTACGGCGTGGACGTCGTCATCAACGATTTTACGTACGTCCGCGAACGTGCCGCCAAACTGCGCGCGGTGCTCGTGACGCACGGCCACGAGGACCACATCGGCGGGATTCCTTACTTCCTGCGCGAGTTTCCCGGCACGCCGATCGTGGGAACGCCGCTCTCGCTGGCGCTGATTAAGGCCAAGTCGCGCGAGCACAAGCTCGGCGAGATGGAACTCATCCAAGTCCGGCCGGGCGACCGCGTCCGGCACGGCTCGATCGAAATCGAGTTCGTGCACATCAATCATTCGGTGGCGGGTGCCTGTGCACTGGCACTGCGAACGCCGGTCGGCACGATCTTCCACACCGGCGACTTCAAATTCGATCAGACGCCGATCGACGGCAAGCCGGCCGACTTCGCTTCACTCGCGCGCATCGGCGACGAGGGCGTGCTGTGCATGCTCTCGGATTCTACCAACGCCGAGCGGCCGGGCCACACGCTCTCCGAGCGTATCGTGGGCGAAGCGTTCACGGCCATTTTCTCGCGCGCCAAGGGCCGGATTCTGATCGCGTCGTTCGCCTCGAACGTTCCGCGCATTCAACAGGCGGTCGACCACGCCGTACGCTTCGGGCGCAAGGTCGCATTCTTGGGCCGTTCGATGCAAAACGTCGTGCATTTCGCGAGCGAACTCGGACATCTGCGGATACCGCCGGCTACCGTCGTGAAGATCGAGGAGATCGACGCGCTGCCCGCCGAGCGCGTCGTCGTCGTGACGACGGGGTCGCAAGGCGAGCCGATGAGCGGCCTCGCGCGCATGTCGGTGCGCGACCATCCGAAGTTGAGCATCGTTCCGGGCGACACCATCGTTATTAGCGCGACGCCGATCCCGGGCAACGAGAAGAGCGTCTACAAGACGGTCAACAACCTCGCGAAGCTCGGCGCGACCGTCGTCCACGGTACCGACGGCCGGTCGCACGTCTCGGGACACGGCTCGCAAGAAGAGCTGTTGCTGATGCTCAACCTCATTCGTCCCGAGTTTTTCGTGCCGATCCACGGCGAGTACCGGATGCTCATGCAGCACGGGCGCTTGGCGGTGCAAACGGGCGTCGACGGCGGCAACGTCTTCGTCTTGGACAACGGCGACGTGCTGCAGTTCACGCCGGAGTTTTGCGACAAGATCGGCAAGACGTACGGCGGCCACGTCTTCGTTGACGGCTCGGGGGTCGGCGACGTCGGCGAAGCGGTGCTGCGAGACCGCAAAGCGCTTTCGAACGACGGCATCATGGTCGTGGTCGTCGCGATCGACAGCGAAGAAGCGCGCGTTACCGCCGGACCAGATCTCATATCGAAGGGCGTGTTCTACCTACCCGAAGCCGGCGGCGTGCTCGACGAGCTGCGTGCCGAAACGCTCGCCATGATCGAACACGTCTCGGTCGAAGGCGTCCGCGACGTCAGCACGGTCAAGGAACACATCCGCAGCGGCCTCGCCAAAGCGATTTACGCACGCACGAAGCGACGCCCGATGGTGATTCCGGTCGTGATGGAAGTCTAACGCTTCCACGTCATCATAACGTTGACCAAACGTCGAGTTTGCGGCGCACGCTTTCGATGACGGCGTCGGTGAACTCGGTCGTGCTCGCGTGGCCGCCTAAGTCGGCGGTGGCGATGCCGGCGTGGAGCGCTTCGAGCGCCGATTCGTAGATGGCGCGCGACGCATTGGCGGCGCGGCGATCGTCGACGTACGACAGCAACGCGGCCGACGCGAGAATCATTGCCAGCGGGTTGGCGACGTTTTTTCCGAAGAGGCGCGGTGCGGTGCCGTGCGGCGCTTCTGCGAGCACGACGCTGGGCGCGAACGATTGGTCGAATCCCAGAATGAGGGACTCGGCGCCGGCAATCGATCCGAACAGCTGCATGACCATGTCGGAGAGGCAATCGCCGTCGCGATTGAGCGCCGGAATCACCAGCGGATGGTCGCCCGACGTCGAGAGCAGCAGCGCGTAGGTCGCGTCGATCAGTTGCGGATCGTACGGCACGTCCGGATGGCGCGCCGCCGCGGCATCCATTTCTTCTTTGAGCATTCCTTCGTACACGGGGCTCACCGTGAACTTGGGGCCGCCGAAAACGACGCCGGCTACGCGTTTCGCGTGCGCGAAGGCATACTCGGCGACGTCGCGGCAGACGCCGCGCGAAATCGTTTCGGTGCGGTGAGCAACTTCGGCGGTGCCTTCACCCTCGCGCCATTCCTTTGCGCCGTAGGCGTCGCCCACGGCCATGCGGACCACGGAGATCGGCGCGTGGATGCCGCCGACCGGCCGAATCCGCGGCAGCCTGCGACCGGTTCGCACGATGACCTTCGCGCCGATACGTTCGCGCAGAATCCGGTTGGGCGACCCGACGTCCTCTTTCGCTTCGGGCGTAATCGTTGCAGCCTTCAGCCCGAGCCCGTATTTCACGACGGCGTCGGCCGCTTCGAGGACCACGGCGTTTTCGGTTTCGCGTCTGCGCTCCAACGAAAGGTCGTAACGCTGGAACTCGAGTTCCACGTCGACGACCGATCGGTCGAGAACGCGCAGCGCTTCGAGCAACAACTCCTGTCCGGTTTGATCCCCTTCGAGAACGGCGACCGTGGGCGTACTCAAATGAAGTTCCTCGCAGAATAACGAATCGGTGAAGTCCATGGCACGCACGCGCCGGAGGGCTGCGGCGAGGAATAAGATCAACCTCGAGATCGTTGGAATCGCCGCATTGGCACTCGCCCTGTGGTGCGGCATCGCGCTTGCGCTCCCGCATCACACCGGCAGCGTCGGCGTCGTCACGGCCGCATTGCTGCGCCAACTCTTTGGAGGCGCCGCGCCGCTTTTCCCGGTGATGGTGGCCCTGCTCGGTGCAATCGTCTTCTTGGAAGTCAACGTGCCGCGCATGATCGTTGGGCTGGGAAGCACCGCGCTCGCGTATTTCCTGATTTTCGACGCAGGGTTTGCGGCGGCCGGACGCGGCGGCTCCGTCGGCGAGAGCACCTGGTGGGCGTTGCGCTCGCTGCTCGGCGTGGTCGGCGGATGGATCGTCCTGGTCTTGGCCGCGCTCTCGCTCGCGCTGTGGCTCACCAATGCGAGCCTGAAGCAGCTCATCGGTAAAGCGATCGTCTTTTTGCGCGGCGTGCGGATGCCGTCGCTGCCGCCGATGCGGGTGAGCCTGCCGGAAGGCCACGGCTCGTTGCGCGAAGCCTTCGCCCTTCCCGACGCCCCCGCCGCGCCTTCATATGAAGAAACGCCCGTGGTAGAGGTGGAGATCGAACACGCCCCCGCGCCGCTCGACCTGTCGCCGGCAGTTCCGGCAAAGCGGCCGCCCGCCGTTCCTCCGCCGTATCCGTTCGAAAGCGCGCCGCCGGACCGGCAAGAGGGAGCAGGGGCCGATCCGGCTTCGGCCGGGCGCCCATATCGCTTGCCCGACCTGTCCATATTCGATCCGCCGCCCGCCAAGGTGGTGGACGAGTCGAATCGAGCGCATCTGCTCGAGGATACGCTTGCGAGCTTCGGCGTAGGCGCGAAGGTCGTGCACATCGAGCGCGGTCCTTCGATCACGCGCTACGAGCTGCGCCCGGAACGCGGCGTGAAGATTTCGCGCATCGCTTCGCTGGCCGACGACCTTGCGCTGGCGCTGGCCGCGACCAGCGTCCGCATCGAGGCGCCGATTCCCGGAAAGTCCGCGGTCGGCATCGAGATCCCAAACCAAACGGTCTCCGTCGTGGCGGTGCGCGAGATCCTCGACGCAATTCCCAACCGCGGACAAATTCCGCCGCTGTGGATGGCGCTCGGCAAAGACATCACCGGCCGGCCGGTGTTCGGCGACCTCTGCAACATGCCGCACTTGCTCGTCGCCGGCGCAACCGGTGCCGGAAAATCGGTGTGCCTCAACACGATTATTGCTTCGCTCCTCGTCACCGCGACGCCGGATCAAGTGCAGATGCTGATGATCGATCCTAAGCGCGTCGAGTTGACCGTCTTCAACGGCATTCCGCACCTCATCAAAGAGGTGATCACCGATCCTCGCCTCGCCGCCGGGGCGCTCTTCGAGATGACCAAGGAGATGGACTCGCGTTACGAGCGCTTTGCCAAAGCCGGCGTTCGCAAGATCGAGGAGTACAACTCGAAGTATCCCGACGAACGGCTGCCGTACGTCGTGATCGTCATCGACGAGCTGGCCGATCTCATGCTGGTTGCGCCGGCGAAGGTCGAGTCGACGATCATGCGATTGGCGCAGTTGGCCCGCGCTACCGGCATCCATCTGGTGGTGGCGACGCAGCGTCCGTCGGTGGACGTCATCACGGGTTTGATCAAGGCGAACATTCCGTCGCGCATCGCTTTTGCGGTGAGTTCCCAAACCGATTCGCGCGTCGTGCTGGATATGAACGGCGCCGAACGGCTGCTGGGCCGCGGCGACATGCTGTATCTTCCCATCGACGCACCCAAGCCGGTGCGCGCGCAAGGCGCGCTCATCACGGCATCGGAAGTGGGGCGGCTGGTCGAATTTTGGGCGCGGCAGGGGCGTCCGGCTAATCTGCTCGACGTCGAGGTCGTGCCGGTCAGCGATGACGAAAGTTCGAAGGTGGTCGATCCGCTCTGTTACGACGCGGCGAAGTTCATCATCGAAACGAACTACGCGTCGACCGCGCAGCTGCAATCGCAGTTTTCGATCGGACATCCGCGTGCCGTGCGTCTGATGAAGCAGCTCGAGGAGTTCAAGGTCGTCGGTCCGCACGAGGGAACCAAGCCGCGGAAAATCGTCGTAGGCTTGCCGGAACTGGAGATGATGGCCCCGCGCCTCGGTAAGGGCGATGGCGGTCAGCAAGATTTGTTTGCGAGCGGCTCGTGAGAATCGCGTACGCGCTTTCCGCTGCGGTCGCGGCGTCGTTGTTCGTCACCCTCGGCCTCGACGTGACGCGTTCGGGCGAGCCGGCGTCGTTCGTGGCGATGGAACGAACGCTCCTCGGTCAGGGCGCGCTGGTTGCATGGTGGCTGACGTGGACGTGCTATCCGTACGTGCTGGCGCCGCTGGCGGTGGCGCTGCTCGCGATCGCGTGGCGCGTACCGGCGTGGCGGACGCGCATTCTTTTCAGCATCGTGATGTTGCTGCTCTGCTGGCGCGGCGCGGATCTCGCCCAGCACTATTTCATGCGGCCGCGCCGTCTCGACTGGCTGGTCAAGCACGAGGGCGCGTTTTCGTATCCTTCCTCGCACGCAGCCATCGCCACGGGTTTCTACGCACTCTGGGCCGCGATGCTCTACACGTCGGATTTGCCGCGTCGCGCACGCACGGTCGCGGCCGCATGCCTGCTCCTTCTTGCGATCGCGATTTGTTGGGCGCGCCTAGCGCTCGGCGCGCACTATCTGACCGACCTCGTCGGCGGCGCGCTGCTGGCTGCGGCGCTGGTCGCCGCCGGCATCGCGGTCCTGCCGGTAAAGGTCTTTGCATCGGCCGAGGCGCGCACGTAGAATGTGGGCAATGCGATATGCCGACCCCGCGCTGGCCGAAATCGACCGCAAGGTCGAGGCGGAGATTCCGCTTTCGTTTGAGGACGGCCTGGCGCTGTATGCGTCGCGCGACCTGCACGGTTTGGGGCATATGGCGCGCCGCGTCAAGGAACGCAAGAGCGGCCGCAAGGTGTTTTACGTACTCAACCGCTACATCAACTCCACCAACGTCTGCTTTGCGGGCTGCACGTTCTGCTCGTTCGCAGCCGACGAGTTCAAGGAGCCGCAGCGCGTTTTCCGCATGACGGCCGATCAAGTCTTCGCCAAAGCGGTCGAGACCGGGACGAATTTCAACCAAATCCACATCGTCGGGGGACACGATCCTCGTCAGCTTTCTCTCGACTACTGGCTGCCGCTGATGCGCCGCTTCAAGGAAGTGCTGCCGCACGTGCAGCTGTCGCTTTTCACGGCGGCGGAGATCGAGTACATGGCCAAACGCCACCGGCTGTCGTTTCCGGAGATCGTGACCGCACTTCGCGACGCCGGTCTCGATAACGTCAACGGCGGCGCTGCCGAGATTTTTGCCGAAGAAACGCGCGCGAAGATTTGCCCGAACAAGGTCTCGAGCGCGAACTGGGTAGCCATCCACGAAGAACTGCATCGCCAGGGCGTCGCCAGCAACGCCACGATGCTGTACGGACACATCGAAAGTATTGCCGATCGCGTCGATCACTTGATCCGGCTGCGCGAATCGCAGGATCGCTCGCCGGGATTTAACGCGTTCATTCCGCTGGCGTTCCATCCCGACGGCAACGAACTCTCGTATTGCGGCTGGACGGGCGGTCTCGACGACGTGCGCACGTTCGCGGTCGCACGGCTGATGCTGCACAACTTCGACCACGTCAAAGCGTACTGGATGATTCAAGGCTTGAAGGTCTGTCAAGTGGCGCTGCAGTTCGGTGCCGACGACATGGACGGCACGCACGGATCGACCGACGAAGAGATGATCTACCATTCGGCGGGAACGCAATCGGGGCAATACGTCGACGATCGCGAGTTTCGCCGCCTGATCGAGGGCGCGGGCTACGTGCCCGTGCGCCGCAACTCGACCTACGTTGAGTTTGCGTGGGACTGGACGCCGCCGTCGCGCGAACTGATCGAAGCCTAGGAATTTCGACGATGCTGCGCTGCGGCCGGATCGAGTACACGAACGTACTTCCCATCTACGCGGCGGTCGACGAAGGCGCGATCGCACATCCGGGCTCGCTTCACGCAGCCGTTCCCGCGCGTCTGAATGCGATGCTACTGGGCGCAGAACTCGACGTCAGCCCGATCAGCGCATTCGAATGGGCCAAACACGCAGGTGACTTGGTGCTCCTGCCGGGTCTATGCGTCGGCGCACGCGCCGACGTGATGTCGGTCGTGCTTGTTTCAGCCGTTCCGCCGTCGCTGCTCGGCGGTGAAACCGTGTACGTGACCGATGCATCGGCGACGGGGCGCCATCTCTTGCGCGTCATTCTGGAACGCCGGTACGGCGTCACGCCGAACTACCGGGTTGAGCCGCGGCCGCTCGAGCGCGCGCGGGCCGGCGCGCCGGTGCTGCTGATCGGCGACGCCGCGATCGACGCCGTCGACGCGTTGCCGGCGGCGCACGTGTACGATCTCGGCAAACTCTGGCACGACTGGACCGGCGAGGATATGGTGTTTGCCGTGTGGGCCGCGCGGCGCGACGCCTACGAGCGCGATCCCGAGGGGGTGCAGCGCTGCATGCGCGCGCTGGCCGATGCGCGAGCCTGGTCGCGCGCGAACTTCGAGCGCGTGGTCGCGCTGGCGCAGCGTACGATTCCGCGCGCGCCGGGCTTCTACGAAACGTACTATGGAACACTCAACTTCACGTTCGATGCCGCCGCGCAGCGCGGGCTGGACGCCTACTGCCGCGAACTGCGCGCGATCGGCGCGATCGATGCGGTTCCACCGTGCGCACCGGAGGCGCTCGATGCCGTCGCTCGCTAATCTCCTCGACCGCGCCGCCGGCGGCGGCCGGTTGACCTTCGACGAAGGCGTTCGTCTCTACGAAGAGGCGGACATCCACGAACTCGGCGCCGCCGCGCACGCGCGCCGCTTGCAGATGCATTCGCCCAGCGTCGTTACGTACGTCGTCGACACGACGATCAACTATACGAACGTCTGCAACGTGCACTGCACGTTCTGCGCCTTTTTCCGGCCCGAACAGCACAAAGAAGGCTACACGATGTCGCACGACGCCGTGCTGGAACGCGTGAAGTACGCCGCCGGACAAGGCGCCACGCAGATCATGATTCAGGGCGGCGTCAATCCCGAGTTGCGGCTCGAGTGGTTCGAGCGGCTCTTCGAGCGCGTCTGCCGCGAGTATCCGGACGTCGACGTGCACTCCCTCTCGGTCTCCGAGGTCGTCGGACTCGCCCACGTCGAGGAACTGTCGATCCGGGACGTGCTGGGGCGCCTGCAAGCCGCCGGAATGAAATCGCTTCCCGGTGCGGGTGCGGAGATTCTCGTCGAGCGCGTGCGCAAGCGCATCTCGGCGCGCAAGGTCAAGCCGGAGGAGTGGCTCGGCGTCATGCGCGAGGCGCAACTGCTGGGAATGCCGACGACCGCAACGATGATGTTCGGTTCGATCGAAACGCCTTCCGAACGGGTCGAACACATGCACGTCCTGCGCGAACTCCAAGACGAAACCGGCGGCTTCACCGCCTTTATTCCGTGGTACTACGTGCCGTTCAAGACACCGCTTCGCGGGCGCGAGGCGATGGGCTTGGAGTATCTGCGGGTGCTGGCGGTGTCGCGCCTCTACCTCGATAACTTTCCGCACTTACAGGCATCGTGGCTGACGCCCGGCCTCAAGCTCGGTCAACTCGCGCTCTTCTACGGATGCGACGACATGGGCGGCACGATCATCGAAGAGCGCGTCGTGCACGATGCCGGCAGCACCAACGAGGCGACGCGGCGCGACCTCGAAAACGCCATCCTCACCGCCGGCTTCACGCCGGTGATTCGCGACACGTATTGGAATTTGCGCAACGACCTCGCGTTGGCTACCGCGTAGCCCTTTAGAAGGAGGCTGATGATCGTGGCGGCGCCGAGCACTTCGCTGCCGTCGAGATCGAGCAGCGCAACGAGTTGGCCCGGCGCAATCGCGCGCTGAGGCCGTTCGAACCGGAGCGTCAGTGCATCGTCCCCGGCAACCGTTGCGACGGCGCGTGCCGGCGTCGCCCGGTAGCGCACCATCGCCAGAACCTCGGTATCGCCGCCGGCGAACCGCTCGGGACGAATGAGATTGCGCTCGCCGGCGAGCAGCGTCGAGGAGAAGAGTTCGTCTTCGCGTCCGACGACGACGGTGTTCGTGGCGGCATCGATCCGCGTGACGTAGCGCGGCCCGTCCTCGTGCGCGGGCACGCCGGCTCGCTGGCCGATGGTATAGCGCGCGATGCCGCCGTGCGTGCCGACGGACTCGCCGCCGCCGGCAACGACCTCACCGGGCCGGTTGATGCCGGGCAGCATGCGTTCGAGCACGTCGCGGTAGTCGCCGCCCTCGACGAAGCAAATGTCCTGCGACTCGGCTTTGTCGTGAACCGGCAACCCGAGGCGAAGCGCGTGCGCGCGCGTCGCTACCTTGTCGAGTTCGCCGAGCGGCAGCAGCAGTTGGTCGAGCTGCGCCGGCGCAAGTTGCGCGAGCGCGTAGGCTTGATCCTTGGCGTGCGGCGTTGCGAAAGAGGTGCGGACCGTCGGCCCGGTGCTCCAGGCGCGCGTAGTGGCCGGTCGCGACGAATCGCGCGTCCAGACGCTCCGCGTAACGCGGCCAGCGTACCGAGCTTGACGAAGTTGTTGCAGGAGACGCACGGATTGGGCGTGCGGCCGCTCGAGTATTCGTCGTGCGAATCGTTCGATGACGTCGCGCCGAAACGTCTCTTCGAAATCGAGGACGTAGTGCGGAATGCCAAGCAATGCGGCGCTGCGCCGGGCGTCGTCGAAGTCGTCGATGCCGCAGCAACTCTTGGCATAGGCGTGTTTCGACGGCGCGTACATCTTCATCGTCACGCCGACGACGTCGTAGCCCGCTTCGACTAGGAGTCCGGCGGCTACGGCGGAGTCGACGCCGCCGCTCATGGCTGCAATAACGCGTTCTTTCATTACACTGACGCGGACAGGATAACAAAAGGTCGGGGCTAACAAAAGCCCTCAAATGCCAGGAGGTTCCCTGGGCGACCGGTTTCGTGCCGCGCGGGAAGCGCGCGGCTCTCCCTCTCGGACTGTCTCCGACCAGGTCCGAATCCGGTCGGTCTACCTGCGCCGCCATCGAGGAGGAGAACTGGAAGGCGATCGGCGCGCGCCGTTTACGTCCGCGGCTTTTTGCGCACGTACGCCCGCTTTTTGGGACTCGACCCTGAAGAGGTCGTCACCGCATTCAACGACGAGGTCGCAGCCACAGGCGCACGCCGCCGGCGAAACGGCGGCGCAGCGGCCGGCGCGCGCCGAGCGCTCTTCGCAACCCGGGTCGCTGCTGCATCTGGATCGCCGGCATCGTCGCCGTGCTGCTCGTGGCATTCGTCGCCTACAACGCCCTCACGATGCATCGGGAAGTCGCCGGTCGCGGCCGCCGAGCGCCTCACCCGCACCGCTCGAATCGCCGGAGCCGAACGCGGTCCCCGGCCGCGGGCGTCGCCGGCAAGCGCTTCCCCGGCTGCGACTCAGACGCCGCCTGGCCCGGCGGGCGCCGGCCCTGCGACGCTTGCCCTGGTGCTGTCGGCCCCGTCGTGGCTCAGGGTCACCGTTGACGGCAATGTTAGCATTGAGGGTACGTTTCCGGCCGGCACCAGCAAGACGTTCCATGGAAAGAGCGCGCTGGTGCGCGTCGGCAACGCCGGCGGCGTCGAGATTTTCGTCGACGGCAAGGACGTCGGCAAACTCGGCAAGATCGGGCGACGTCGCCGAACGCGCTTTCACGCTTATAGGAGTAAGGCTGGCCACCGACGCATCGTTCGACATCGTGTCGCGCATCGACCGGCAAGAGCTGGACAACGCGCTCAATCAAGCGCGTAAGGAGATTGAGAACCGTTTCGATTTCAAGCACAGCAAGACGAGCATCGAAGCCGACGAGAAGAAGATTACGACTCGTCTCCGACGACGAATTGAAGATGCGTAACGTCATCGACGTGCTGCAAAGCAAGGCGATCAAACGCGGCGTCGACGTCAAGGCCTTCGAGTTCGGAGAAGTCGAACCGGCGGCCGGCAGCACGGTCCGGCAGATCATCACGCTGCGTGCCGGGATCCCCAAGGACAAGAGCAAGACGCTCGTCGAGAAAATCAAGTCGCTGAAGTTGAAAGTCAACGCGCAGTATCAAGACGAGCAGATTCGCGTCACCGGCAAGAACAAGGACGATCTGCAGAAAGTCATCGCCGCCCTGCGCGCGCTCGAGTTCGACCTTCCGCTGCAGTTCGTCAACTACCGGTAAGCTCGCTCGCAAATGAAATCCGTTGCGTTCGTGAGTTTGGGCTGTGCCAAGAATCTCGTCGACACCGAAGTGATGCTCGCCAAACTGGGCGGCGCCGGGTGGCGGCTCGAAGGCGACGCGCGCCGGGCCGACGCGGTCGTGATCAACACGTGCGCGTTCATCGATCCGGCCAAAGCCGAATCGACGCAGACGATTCTCGAGCACGCCGCAGTCAAACGCGCCGGTCAACGCCTGATCGTTGCCGGCTGCCTGGCACAGCGGTACGGCGAGCAACTGCAGGCCCTCATTCCGGAAATCGACGGCATCGTCGGTACCGGTGCGTATGCGAGCATTGCCGAACTGCTCGACGAGATCGAGGCCGGAGCGCGGCCGGTGCGCTTGGACTTCGCGGCCGAACCCGAGCACGACTTTCTGCCGCGTTTGGTAACGACGCCGCGCGCGACCGCGTATCTCAAAGATTGCCGAAGGCTGCGACCATCCGTGCACGTTCTGCATCATTCCGTCGTTACGCGGCGCGTTTCGCAGCCGGAGCGAGGAGTCGATCGTCAAGGAAGCGCGCGCGCTCGCGTCCGGCGGCGCCAAAGAGCTGATTCTCATCGGGCAAGACACGTCGATGTGGGGACGGGATCGCGGCGTGCGCCGCGGCGGATTGGCGACGCTGCTGGAGCGGCTGCACGAGGTCGACGGCATCGAGTGGATTCGCCTGCTCTATCTGTATCCGGCGACCGTCGATCGAGAACTCGTGACCGCAATCGCCGATCTGCCGAAGGTCTGTAAGTACATGGACATGCCGCTGCAGCACGCCCATCCGGACGTGCTGCGCGCGATGCGCCGGCCGGCCAACGGCGAGCGCTATCTCGAGATTTTGGCGGACTTTCGCGAGCGCGTTCCCGGCATCACGATGCGCTCGACGTTCATCGTCGGTTTTCCGGGCGAGACGGAAGAGCACGTCGCGTATTTGGAAGACTGGATCGGGCGAGCCGAACTCGATCGCGCGGGATTCTTCGAGTACAGCGCCGAGGAAGGGACGCCGGCAGCAGCCCTTCCCGCGCGCGCCGGTGAGCGAGAACGGCGGCGCCGCCTCATTCGTCTGCGTGAGGCGCAGCGCGCGGCTTCCGATCGCGCCCGCTCGCGACGGCTCGGCAGCAGCGTCCGGGTCCTAGCCGAAGAGCACCGTGCGGTGCGCCGCTCGACGCCTGCGCGCGAACGGCTCGGCGTCACGCGCGCGTGGTTCGGCCGGACGCAGGGAGAGGCACCGGGCGTGGACGGTGGCGTTTACTTCGGCGATCCATCCGGAGCAGTTCGCGCCGGCGACTTCGTCGACGTCGCGCTCGAGGGTCACGACGCGTTCGATTTCTTCGGCCGCGCGGCGTCGCGGGAACCGGTGAGCGTTGGGTAAGCATCTCGCGCCACAAGACGAGCGTACGCGTCGCGCGACGGGCACCTGGCGGCTCGTAGCGCTGGTGATTGGCCTGCTGGCGTTAGGCGTTGGTTCGGCCCTGGCCGCATACGGATTTTTCGAACACCGCAATCCGGTCGTTGCGATCACGCAGATGTTCATTCCCAGCCCGCAGCAGGTTTTCGGGCGATCGAACATTCTTGTGCTGGTCGAAGGCCTCGATTACGATTACACCAACAAAGACGAAGAGTTCTCCACCAACTCGCGCAGCGACGTCATCTGGGCCGTGAACCTGGACTTTGCGAACAAGCGTATCTATCAACTGTCGATTCCGCGCGACATGATCGCCACGATGCCCAACGGCTCGCAGGCGAAGATCAACCAGGCTCAATCCGACGGCGGGGTCAAAGAAGCGAAAAGCGTCATCGCCCAATTTCTCGGCATTCCGGGATTCGACCGATACGTCATCCTGCGCATCGACGCGACCAAAGCATTCGTCAACGCCATCGGCGGCGTCGAGGTCGTCGTCAAGTCTGCGGATTGCCTGAAGTACAAAACGGGCTGCACCGGCGAGGAACTCGCCTACGACGACTCGTGGGGGCACCTGCACATTCATCTTAAAGAGGGCCCGCAGCATCTCAACGGCGAGCAGGCGGTCGCGTACATGCGCTTTCGCCACGATTGGTGCAGCGATCCGTGCCGCATCATGCGCCAGCAGCAAGTGCTGCACGCTATGGCGACCAAACTGCGCAGCGACAAGATCAACACCTTCATGCACCTCGGGAGTCTCCTGAGCGTTTTCCGGAAGTACGTGCAGACCGATTTCAGCGATCAGGAATTGCTGGCGCTCGCGGCCGGCTTCGAAGGCATGCCGGACAATGCGATCGTCAACAACCAGGTGCCCTACACGAGCGACATCAATCTTCCGTCGTACGGCGATTCGCTGGTTCCCGACGTCGAGGCGCGGACGCGGCTGGTGAGTACGATGCTGCTCGCGCCGCCGGCTCCCGAGCCCTCGCCCGATGCGCTGGCACTTGCGGCGATCGCGCCGGCAACGCTGCGCGTCGACGTGCAAAACGGCAGCGGCATCAGCGGCGCGGCCCAACGCGTAGCCGCTTCGCTGCGGCGGGCAGGTTTCACGATCGGCGACGTGAGCAACGCACCGCGCGAGGACTACGCATCCAGCGAAATTCACGAGCACTCAACGATTGCGTTTGCGGGTGCGCGCGTGCGGGCAGCGCTTCCGCGCGCGATGCAGAAGACCGCCGTCGTACCCGACCCGTCACCACCGGCCGGATCGCCCGATCCGCAATCGAGCCCGACGACGAGCGACGTTACGGTAATCGTCGGGACCGATCTCGCCAAAGCACCGCCGGCGCAAGCCGCGGCGCCGCCGGGACGTTGACGGTGGCGTGCTCGGGAATGCGAGGGGTAACGTGAAGACCGCGACCGCACTGGTGTTGGCGGCCGGACTGCTGGTTGGCGGATGGCACGAGTTCGAACATCGAAGCAGCATCGCGCCCGCACTGGTCACGCCGCGCATGAACGTGCATCTCGAGTTTTCCGGCGATCTTCCGTCGCGCGCGTACCGGGTGATGCAGGAACTGCCGACCGAAGACCGCTCTAAACGGCCCGAAATTGATTGCGCTGACCTTCGACGACGGCCCGTACCCGGTATTCACGCCGATGCTGCTCGACGTCTTGCGCGACGAAGGCGTGCCGGCGACGTTCTTTCTCATCGGCCGCGACGCGCAGCAGTGGCCGGAAATTACGCGACGCATCGAATCCGACGGCAACGAAATCGCCGACCACACCTACACGCACCCGGATCTCGACAAAGAGGCGGACGCGACCGTGCGCGCCGAGATTCTGCAGGGCCGCGACGCGTTGTGGACCCTTACGCACGATCCGGGCGTGCGCACGCTGATGCGTCCGCCGCACGGGCGCTACACCGAGCGCACGCTGCAGATCGCGCAGGACTTAGGGTACTCGGTCGTGCTGTGGACCGACGATAGCGGCGACTGGCGCAGTGTGACGGCGGATCAAATCGAACGTCATATGCTCGTGCACGCCACCGCACCGGAAATCGTGCTGCTGCACAGCGGAAAACTTGCGACGATCGAAGCCATGCCCAGGGTGATCGAACGCTTCGAGCGCGCGGGCTACCGCTTCGTGACGGTGAGCGAGCTGTTGCGCCGCGTCAGCACGACCGAACTCAACCACCCGCTGCGCCGATCGGTATAGCGCCATCCCGCGTCAGATCATCGACGTCGAAACCAGCCGTCCCGCCTACGTGCGCCGGCGCATCACGACATTTATCGCGGTCCTGGTGGTCGTCGTCGCCCTGGCGGCAGCCGGCTGGCTGATATGGGGCCATCATCCAGGAAACTTAGCGCACTAGGGGAACCTGGGACCGGTTCCGGTCGTGCGCATATCCAAGGAGAGAAAATGCTTCCCAGGCTGACCATAGGTTTCATCGTGCTGGCCGCGGCGATCGCGATTGCCGCGTGCAGTTCGTATGGCAGCGCCATCGTCAACGTCGGACCGAACTTTCCGGCGATGACGCTCTATGCGGCCAACAGCAATCAAAACGCGATCGGCATTTACAATAAAGGTCAGAAGAGCGGAACGGGACCCGCGTTCGAGATCGGCGGTTCGAGCACCACGCTCAACGGACCGCAATATCTCGCGTTCGATACGGCGCACAACCTCTGGGTCACGAACTTCAATTCGTCGACGAACCAGGCGCTCCTCATTGAATTCGAGGCGCTGGCGACGGGCAGCGTCCTTCCGTTGCAGTCGGTCGCACTCGCCGGGCGGTTGCGCGGAATCGCGATTTCATCCAAAGCGGCGTCGAAGAACGCCGCGTTGATGATCATCGCCGACGTCATTCCGACGGCTACGTATCCCAGTCAAATCTTGCTCTTTTCAGCGGGAAGCACGTCGCCGTTTCAAGAGATCGCCGGTCCGAAGCCGGGGCTGCGCGTGCCCGGCGGCGTCGCGCTCGACAGCGAGAATAATATTTACGTGACCAACCTTCAAGGGCGTTCGGTCGCGGAGTTCATTCTGCCGACACCCTCGCCGACGCCGAGCGGCTCGCCGACGCCGACGCCCAAGCCCACCCCGACTCCGACCGGCTCGCCGTCGTCGTCGCCAACCCCGTCGCCGACTCCCACGCCGGTGAATATCCGCCCGAGGTTCACGATCATTGGTCCGAACACGGGCGTCGTGACGCCGGCGGGCGTCGATGTCGACAGTAACGGCAACATCTACGTCGCCGAGCAAGGCCAGCTGGGCAAACCCCATTCGGCTGCCGTATTGGTCTTCGCGAAGCCGTCGGCGAAGAACCCCGGGACGATCCTCAACGTGAAACCGATTCGCAAGATTCAGGGTCCCAACACGTTGCTGACGACGCCGACCGATGTGAAGGTTGATTCGAGCACGGGATTGATTTACGTGGCCGACTCCAGGACGATTTTGGTGTTTAAGATCGACGCGAGCGGCAACGTTGCGCCGTTTGCGACGTATACGTCTCCGGGCGCGCTGACTGGACTCGGCCTGGTTCCAGGGCCGGCGCCGTCGACGAGTGCGTCGCCTTAAACCCCGTTAGGGAACCCAATGTCGTTTATCAAAGCAATTTTCGACGGAAACGAACGTGAAGTAGCGCGGCTGCGGCGAACCGCCACGGCCGTCAACACGTTCGAGTCGAACATGGCCGCGCTCTCCGACGAGCAGCTGCGCGCCAAAACACAAGAGTTTCGCGATCGCCTCGCGGCCGATGAAGATCTCGACGCGATGTTGCCCGAGGTGTTTGCCGTCGTGCGTGAGGCCGGCAAGCGTACGCTCGGCATGCGCCACTTCGACGTTCAGATCATGGGCGGACAGGTGCTCTACGAGGGGCGCATTGCCGAGATGAAGACCGGCGAAGGCAAGACGCTCGTTGCGACGCTGCCCGTCTACGCGCGTGCACTCGAAGGACGCGGCGTGACGGTCGTCACCGTGAACGACTACCTCGCGCGGCGCGATGCCGAATGGATGGGACCGCTCTACGAATCGTTGGGGCTGACCATCGGTGTGATTCAACACGGTCTCGACTCCGCGCAGCGCCGCGCCGCCTACAACTGCGACGTCACCTACGTCACGAACAACGAAGTCGGCTTCGACTATCTGCGCGACAACATGGCGTGGCAAGTGGAAGACCTCGTGCAGCGCGAGCTGTACTTTGCGCTGGTCGACGAGGTCGACTCGATTTTGGTCGACGAAGCGCGAACGCCGCTGATTATCAGCGGGCCGTCGCAAGAGTCGGGCGAGCTGTACGACAAGTTCGCGCAGATCTTGCCGCGGCTGAAGAAGGACGAAGATTATACCGTCGATCAGAAGGCGCACGCCGTGCCGATTATGGAAGCCGGCGTCGCCAAGGTCGAGAAAATGCTCGGCGTCACCAATCTGTACGACCAGCGCAACATCGAACTGGCGCATCAACTCAACGCCGCACTGAAGGCGTGGAACCTGTTCCATCGCGACCAGCAGTATATCGTCAAGGACGGTGAAGTGATCATCGTCGACGAGTTCACCGGCCGCTTGATGTACGGCCGGCGCTACTCCGACGGCATTCATCAGGCGATCGAGGCGAAGGAAGGCATCAAAGTTCGCGGCGAGGATCAGACGCTGGCGACGATCACCTTCCAGAACCTTTTCCGCCTCTACGAACACCTGGCCGGTATGACGGGCACGGCAAAGACGGAGGAGCGCGAGTTCCGCGACATTTACGGATTGGACGTTGTCGTCGTGCCCACGAACATGCCGATGATTCGCAAAGATAGCTCCGACATCGTCTACAAGTCGGAAAAAGCAAAGTTCGACGCCGTCGTCAACGAGATCATCGCCGAACATCATAAGGGGCGTCCGGTGCTGGTCGGCACGCGCTCGATCGAAAAGAGCGAGCTGCTGGCGGCGATGTTGCGCCGGCAAGGCGTCGAGTGCAACGTGCTCAACGCGAAATACCACGAGCAAGAAGCCGAGATCATCAAAGACGCCGGGCAAGAAAGCCAGGTGACGATCGCCACCAACATGGCGGGCCGCGGCACCGACATCAAACTCGGCGCGACCGTGCCGGGCAACGGCGGCTTGCACATTATTGGAACGGAACGCCACGAATCGCGGCGGATCGACAACCAGTTACGTGGACGCTCGGGCCGCCAAGGAGACCCCGGATCGTCGCGGTTCTACATCTCGCTGGAAGATGAGGTCATGCGCCTGTTCGGCGGCGAGCGCATGACGTCGATCATGGACCGGGTCGGGTTCACCGACGAACAGCCAATCGAATCCGGTTTGGTCACGAAGTCGATCGAGCGCGCGCAGAGTAAGGTCGAAAATCACAACTACGAGATTCGCAAGCACGTACTCGAGTACGACGACGTGATGAACAAGCAGCGTACGGTGATTTACGGCGACCGGCGCGCAATTTTGGAAGGCAAGTTCGACTCGCGGACGTTCATGCTGCAGACGCTCGCGGCAAAAGTCGACGAGGCGGTCGAGCAAAATGCGCCCGAGAACGTGCACCCGAGCGAGTGGGATCCCGCCGAGATGCTCGAGCAGCTCGACCTAATTTTTCCGATCAAACGAGATATGTCGGCAACGGATCTGGAGCAGAAGGATCGCGAGGAGATTCGGCGCGTCCTCCAGGCCAAAGCCAGGGCGGCGTACGAGGCGAAGGAGGCGGAGGTTACGCCCGACATACTGCGGATGGTCGAGCAGCGCTATTTGCTGCTGCCGATCATCGACCGCCAGTGGGTCGATCACTTGTACGTGATGGACCATCTGAAAACGGGCATCGGCTTACGCGGTTACGGGCAGAAAGATCCGCGCGTCGAATATGAAAAAGAAGCCTTCGAAATTTTCGAATCGCTGAAGAACAACATTGCGGATGAGGCGATCAAGGGCGTGTTCCGCGTCGTGATCGAGCAAGGTCCGCCGCCATCCGAACTCGTGCCATACCAAACGGGACCGCAGTTCCAGCAGATCCCGTCGGGCGAACTGATTCCGCAGCCGGCGCAAACGCAGGGGCGGCTCGGTCCACAGGAAGTCGAGCAGCTTCTCGGGCCGATGCCGGGTACGGATCGGCGTACGCAGCAGTTGCACACGAATAAAGATGATGAATCGGGTGCGAAGCCCGTTCAACGCGACGCACCCAAAGTCGGACGCAACGAAATGTGCCCCTGCGGCAGCGGTAAGAAGTATAAAAAATGCCACGGCACCGCAGCATAGTGGGCATAGAGGTTAAGGGGTCAATTGCGGGCCCCCACACGACAAGCGCCGCGATCCGGGCTCGGGGCGAAAACCCTTATAGAATAAGGGTTTTTCCGCATATCGCGCGATCGGCCGGCCTCGCGCGCGGCTCGTGCAAAGTTTGCAATTGCGTTTGCAAAACTCGCGAAGTGTCGAAAACGATATATGGTATAAGGGTTTTTCGCTATGCCGTCCGATGCATGGTCGTGCCGATGCATCGAGGTGTGCAGGGCCATGTTCGGAGGCGAGGCGCTCGCGTCTGCAATGGCGCCGCGATCGGTGGCGTGGCTGCGGGGTGGCCTGTCCTAGACAAGTTTAGCGGCTGACTTGTAGGATAGAAAACGGCCAGCTTAGACCGAACCACAAGGTTTCCGCGGCGTCGATCCCGACCGACTGGGATATGAAAGCACTGAAAGGCATCACGATTGACGTGACGCGCACGTGCCCTAGGTACTGCTCGCACCTGAGACGACGGGGACGTGCCTTCGGAAGCGAATTGTACGATCCGAATCCGCAAAGCCACACGGAGCCATCCGGGGCCGAGCCTGCTGCGTCTACAGCGACCGTGAACGGCATGTCGTGGAACTGCCGTCGGCCATCCATGTAACCGACATCTCTGAGTTCCCCCAGCTTCCAGCCGCCGCCTGATAATGCGTACCACAGTCGGTTCGAACGGTCGCAAGTTACCACCGTAGAATCCGTTTGAGCGAATATAGAGAATTTACTAATAAGAGATACACGCAAGTTTGGCATCGTCACAGCGTAGAGTCCGCTGAGCCCGTAACGGGCGTTGCCTGTACCTCCGTAACTATTCGGAATGATGTCAACGAAAAAGTACATGGTGTCGCCGCAGAGCGTGAGGTGCGCAGGGGTGCTCGTATCGAAGTCAAATCGGCGGCGTTCGATCACAGTTCCCGCCGGAGTGCGCACGCCGAGCGACGAGCGCCCATCGTCGATGAACCATAGGTTTCCGCGAGCGTCGAATGCCAGGTCGCCGATGTCTGGAGACTCTGCGCGCTGAATGAGAACCTCAGTGCGCATCTTGCCCTCGTCGCTGATAGTACCAATGCGTCCGCTTTGTCCCAAGGAGAACCAAACTCGCCCGCGCTGATCGCGCGTAATCAACCGGATCTCCCCGGCCTGTTCCGGAATTGAAAAGGAGCGCATCATGCCATTCGCGTTGATATGCTCAACCGTCTGCCTTTGAGCGAACCAGACCCCTCCGTGACCATCTGGCGTGATATCGAGGATGTCGCCATAACCATGTGGCGTGTAGTTAGTCGCCCATCGCTGCGCCGTTGGCCAATACTTGGGTACCGCGCTGTGCCCACCGGGAGGCGGATAATCAGCCAATCCCGCTGTCGTAGTGACGGCGATCGCGAACAGCAGTGCACCGCCGAATCGCAGGAGAGTCAGAACCTTTGGCATTCTTAATTCACTCTTCGAAGTGTAGCACCCGAAGCTCCGTGCCCGGTTAAGGGGTCCTCTCAACGGTAAGAGGGCAGCTGGAGGTGGCGGCGGTGGCTCGGGATTTGCCGAACCGAGCGTGACTTACGTCAGTAATATTTTAGGCGGCGGCGGTACCGGCCCAAGTAGATCGTCATTTCCTGGTAGACGTTTACAAAACGTTAGCAGAGCAACTCCCGTTCTCTGATAAATGCGAAAAATGTATCCCAACGCCTCGGATGCGGGACGGTTGTTCCGGCGCGAATCCGCGAGCAGGCCGCGAGCGACAGTTCCGTAGCCTTTGTGATCTCTGCGCTTGGGGACGCCCGAGGATCCTCACAACTAGCGCCGTTCAAAGAACGCTTTGATCCTTCGGCGAGACTTCTCAACGTCAATGGCTCGCTCTATGGAACGACAGCTCAGGGAGGCGCAAATTACGGCGGTACGGTTTTCAGCATCGCGCCGGATGGCACCGAAAAAGTGCTGCACAGTTTTGACTATAACTACTCCTTTCCGCAAACCGGCGGCTCCATACCCAAAGCGGGCCTGACCAACGTCAAAGGCACGCTCTACGGTACGACTGCTACAGGTGGCGCGAACGACTGCGGCGGCGACGATTTTTGCGGCACGGTATTTAGCATTACGACAAGCGGCATGTTCAAAGTAATGTATAGTTTCGGCACAGGATCGGGCGACGGCAGTTTCCCTCAAGCAGCGTTGCTGAATGTCGATGGTACGCTCTACGGCACCACCTACGCCGGAGGTGGCAGCAAGTGCTACATCCTCATCACTACTTCCGGCGTGGAAACCGTTCTCTACAGGTTCAAAGGCGGGACAGATGGTGCTCACCCCGGAGCGAGTTTGACCGAAGTGAGCGGTGTACTTTACGGCAGCACTGAGTGGGGTGGCGAGGGTGCGTGCACAGCCCCCTACGGTTACACTGGGTGTGGTACCATTTTCAAAGTGACGCCGTGATGCCGCGCGAGCGCACAATCGGGTAACAAACACGCTCGGCTCACGTTTCGTCGCGTCAGCGAAGAATGCAACGCGCCCTAGGGGCCGAACCTTTCCTCATAATTACTGGACATGATGCACGTGGTAATGATGCAATCGCATTCCGATTTCGCACTTTCCCGAATGGATCGATGCTAACGATGGTCTCCATAAGAGGATTGGGTCCTTTAGCGGCGTTGAACCGATTATTGGCGCTGATCACGCCCGGCCGCACGACGGTCGACAGGACGCTATGGGAAGATCGAAGCGAAGGTCGGACACTGCGGCAGCATTGAAGGGGATGTCGTCTTGGCGCGGTTCTTCAGCCAGCAGTTACCGCGTCCGTTCGCGGACCATGCTAAGTCGATGCCGTTGTAAAGCGCCGTATTTCGCTCGGTGCGATTGTGGTGCGGAAGCGGATTGAATCCGAGACTGCCGCACTGGCTCTGCGGAATCTGGAACGCCGTACAAACGTCGGTAACGGCAATACCGTAGGTCGTATTGCCGGTTACGCGATTGCCAGTCGTCAGGTTATCGCTCCCGCCCGCGACTGCAATTCCGACTCCCGGCGGCACCAGACAGACGGGATCGTTCGGCACCGAGCATTTGTTGGGCCGATTATTGTCGCGCACGAGGTTGTCGCTGACGACATTGTTGCGGCTTCTCAGCAGCGGGTCGCCGGGAATGATGAACTCTAGGATTCCAGCCGTGTTGTGAAAGGCGGTATTATGGTCGAGCTGCGAGTTGATCGTGTTTTCAAGCTCCAGGCCGGACACGTTATCATACGCAAGATTGTGGTCCGCACGCACGTCATGCGACAAACCAACATAGATCCCGGTGTCCGTCGCCCCCGACGCAATATTGTCGTGTGCGCGGCCCTTTCCGGAGAAGACGGGATACAGGCCGTACAGCTCGTTGTTCTGCGTCGTATTGTATGCGAGTTCCCAATCGTCGACGCAGCTCAACACGATTCCGGAGCCTTTGAACCCTTTGATGACGAATCCAATGACTCGGCTACCCTTAGTGTGATAGTCTGCGCCATGCTCGCACTGATAGGTTTTCCCAACTCCGATGCCATTCGTCAGTCCCGTTGGGTTATCGAGGACGACTGGCTGAGTCCCGCGGCGAGCCAAGAGGGAAATAGCGTCCTTGCTTACACTCACCGCGCAGGTTTGACTCGTATTAAACGGACAAGGACTGCCCGCTTCACGATATGTCCCGGGCTCTACTATGATGGTATCGCCCGGCCTCGCGAAGTCGACCGCTGCTTGTATCGACTGCCCAGGTCTCACTACGATGGGGCGCTTGTGCAGTGACGACGAAGAGGCGTTCTGTGCCTCACGCCCGTCCCCGACCCGGGTTTGCAGAGTCGGTGTTTGCGGAATATTTGCTGTCGCCGACCCGCCCGCCGTCGAAGCGCCGCCGCAGGCCGAAAGAGCGAACACAGTCGCTGCTCCCGCAAGAGCTTGCCATGGGTCCGCGATTATGATTCGCATTCAGTTCTCCCTCGTGCGATGGTTCTTGGGGGTCAAAAACCTTGACGCATGTGGACTGGAGCGTTCATTGACTGCCAGTAAGTGCGCCGCGCATACGGCTGTGGCTGATAGCTTAAGCATGATTCGCCCCTTTTGAAGTAGCTCGGGCAAAAGGGCTTACTCGCCCAATCTGGCTCCAAGGCAAGCGAGCATCCGTCCAGCGCCTTCGAGCCAAGTCGCGAATTACCTAGGACTCGCGTCTGGCACTGGCTCCGTGCTTGCGCTGCTCAGGATGGGCCGGGATTCCATTTTGCAACTTCTGTACCGCCAGCTGCCGCGCCGATTTTGCACGCTGGTTCGGTAAAGTTCGCGGACGGTTCAGACACTTGGAGTGGAGCCGCTCGGTCACGCTGGCCGCACCTTTGGAACCGATTACCAGCCCCCTAGCCACCCCGCAGCCACGCCACCGATCGCGCCGCCGTCACACCTGCGAGCGCCTCGCAGCACAGGAGCCTAGCTCGCAGCAGCCTCGCAGCTTAGCGCGCGTTGTTTAGCGCACTGCCGCTCGGATCGCGGCAGCTTTGCAGCCTAGCAGATCGGCGGCCGGCTGCGCGGCGCTGGGCGCGAGCTAGGCTGCCGCGCTGTGAGGCCCGCCAGGCCGTCTGCTGAGCGGGATCGGTTGCTTGACGCTCAGCCTAAACAGTTGTACTATCGAACTGTTGCGAAGTCGAACTAATCGTAAAGAAGTCAAGCCCCTTTCCTTTCAGGAAGAAATTGTTTCGCTCATACGCAGCCTCGGGCTGCACAGACCTGACCAAACACCGTGTGGCCAGCCAATTGCCGTCGCAGAAGCGCAGGCCGTTCTTGAACTGTCACGAGAGCCACGGATATCACAGAATGGCCTGGCGGCGCGGCTTCGCCTAGAGAAGAGCACAGTCAGCCGAATCGCAGCAATCCTAGAGAGTCGGGGTTGGCTTGAACGCGCACGTGATAAGGATGACTCGCGCATCTTACGACTGCGTTTGACGCCACTTGGTTCCAGAGTAGCCCGGAGCCTGGCCGCATCGCGCGTTGCGAGGTTCTCAAAAGTCTTTGCGGCGATACCAGAGCACCAGCGGGCGTCCGTCCTTGAGTCCCTATCCATTCTGACTGAGGTTTTAAATGAGAATTGAACTGCTATCTATCGCGGCGTTTGCGGCCTTGACCAGCCCAGCCTATGCCGACACGCCGTCGGCGAATCAGAATGCCGTTATGATCCACGGCGCGCAGATCATGCCCTTCGACATGAGTACCGCTAAGCATATGTTTCTACCAAGCTCCAATGGCGGCGTCGTCGAAGTTATGGTTAACAACATGGAGCCAACGCAGATCGCACTTGTACGTTCGCATTTGCTCGCAGAAGCCGCGAAGTTTGCTCGCGGCGATTATTCGGACCCCGCGTACATTCACGGTAAGATGATGCCGGGTCTAGCCAAGTTGGAGTCTGGCGCGGCGCGGGTATCGGTTCGCTATTTTGAAACGCCAACAGGCGCGGCGATCACCTTCAGTAGTGCAGATCGCGAAATGGTGTCAGCCGTCCACGATTGGCTTGCCGCACAGCAACGCGACCACGGATCGGATGGCACGAAGCATAACGCCTGATCATCGGCGCTGTCATCCGAAACTGTTGGTTCTCGCCTATGGCATTCTTCGGTCCAGCGCCGCTTTGATGCAAACTACGCTTGACGCGTAATACGGTATCTATCCCGCACCGCAGAGTAGCGGGCATAGGAGGGCGGTCTTCACACTTCCCTAAAACTCCAAGCGAACCTTAGCTCTCGCGCGACAAAATATCGTATTTGCTGCGATTCAAGTAACTCGCATTACGCAGTCGCTTCCTCTAGCTGCTATGCACTAGCTGATCGAGCAACGAGTCCATTGTGCGTGCCGCTAGCTTTTGGCCTACAGCGCGATCGAAGACGCGCCCCACGACACCACCAGGCGGCTCGTACGAGCCTTCGAGTACGAGCTCCGTTTCTTCGCCGGCCGGGCGAACCGTAAGCGTCGCGCCAAACAACGGAAAACCGCGCCAAGCCGGTCGCCACGCAAACGCCACACCGACACGAGGCGGAAGGACCCTCGTCCAGTCGTAAAGGAGTGAGTATCGAACCTCGACGCCCGCCGTTGAGGAACCCAAAGCCCTCACCTGGAGCTTTGGCCGTTGCGAAAAGAACTCTTGGAGGCGAGCGATCACGTCACTCTGAGGCTCGTGGATTCGTGCCGTTCGTGCTATTCGCGTCATAGGTGGATTATTTTCCTAGTCGCGCGAGGCCACCCTCACGTTCAACCATATTCTTTAGTCGCCCTGGGCTGATCGGATTGTTCTCGCAAAGCGCTGCAAAGGAAGCGCGAGAATCGGCTCTCAGCCACCGCGCCGGGATTTATGCGGGATTGCGAAACCGAATCCGCACGTCCCGCCAGGATCCGAAATACAAGCCCGCGCGACGAATTGAAGAAAAGCAATTAACATCTTCGCATTCTCACTGGCGCGGTGCGGTTCGCGCGGAGACTCGTGTCTCGCATCCGCGGCATTGGCTGGCATGGACCCGTTTGGCAGAAGCCTCTCTTTCGTCGCGAGAACCTAACTTAAGTTGGCGTCTGAGTTCTAGGGTCGCGGTATACTCGTTGTTGTAAGGAGAGTATCAGAACATGTTGCGTAGCAGGTTTTTTGGCCTCATAACTCTAGCGGCGATCATCCCGCTCGTGGGCGGCGTGCCTGCGGGCGCGCACCCCAGCGTCGACGTTGTAGCTTCGAACTGGAAGTTCACCCCCTCGACGATAGATCTTCACGCCGGGGAAACCACGAGTATTCGGCTTACGTCGAGCGAGGGCGTGCACGGGCTCAAATCCGACGACCTCGGTATCCCGCAAACGGCCATCACTCCCGGGCAGTTCACGACGGTGACCGTAACGCCGAAGAAAGCCGGCAAGTACGTCCTGCACTGCGCGATTATGTGCGGCGCAGGACATGCCGATATGACGCTGACGGTGAATGTGTTGCCTTAAGGGCGTTGGCCGCGGTGGCATGCTACCGCCGTGATCGCCAAGCCGGCTTCTCTTTGGGAGGACAGAGGCAATGGACGTAGGAATTGCTTCCACAAACGAGGGCGAGCGGGATTCCGCAACGTTCTCGGGGAGAGTGGCGATGCCAATCAGATCCACGTTCGAGATGCTCGTCACTACCAGTTTAGGCATTTTTAGCGCAATCGCCGTTGTCGTTATGGCAGTCGTGCTCGCCACGAGCCGACCCGCACAGGCGATGCCCAATTTTGCGCAAGCCTATGGCGTAGCTTGTTCGGAATGTCACGTCCAAATTCCAGCGCTCAATGCATATGGTCGGTATGTCCAGCGTACGGGATATTCGGGATTGAATCCTCACGTGTTGGAGCGTGAGTCGCCTATTTGGGTCGATTACCCGGTGAGCTACTCTCAGCAAGCGCCAAACGCTGCATCCTGGGACATCGGCAGTCTGGGGTTGCACGCCGACGGCGCGTTCGGAACGCCCAACAGTGAATGGACGTATCACGTCCAGCAGTGGATTTGGCAATCGAGCCAGGCCGGCGGTCTCGATACAGCGTGGGTCGCCTATAATAATTTCTTCAATGGAGCCGGGCACATCTTTGCGGGAAAACTTGAAGTACCGGCTCCGTCAGAGTTCAGCCAGTGGTTCGACGTTTCAGGTCTTACTTCCAACTCCCAGGCAGAGATCACCGTCGGCGAACACGCATACGAATTAGATGCGAACCGGTGGGGATACAAGTTTGCCTATATGCCCGGTTCGCTCGATGCAGAGATTGCCTACGTGACGTCGGGTGCCGACTTGAACGGCTTCAACAATTACGACTGGACGCAGGACAAGACGCTCCAATACAAAGTCGCGTTCGCGAACCGCGGCAATCCTCTGGAGTTTGGCTATTACGGCGCGCGCGGATCGTGGCCGCTCAGCGAAGGCGGATTCGACCAATACTACAGCAATGGATTCTACGCGCAGCGCGATCCCGTCAATAGCGTTCCCGGTTTCCTAGCGGTGTATCAGATGAATCACGACAGCAATCCCGGTATGGGCTTGCCGTCGTCCGGCAGCAATGGCGTATCCTACGAGCTGTATGATAACATCGGCAAGCGGGCGTTGCTCGCGGTTGGCGAGCAGCTCACGAACGACGGATTGGGCAATCACACGCAGATCGGCAATATCGATGCTTCCTATCACATCACACGCTTCATTACGATCTACGCCGAAGAAGCGCTTGGGGTTGGGCAAAAGCCAACGTGGAACGGGTTGATCTGGTTCGCGCTTCCGACGGGTCCACTGTGGCCGCCGCTCTCGCAGACAGGGTGGTGATGTGAATCGTCGAAGCCGTCCTCCGTAAGAGCGGGCAGATGCCTCGCCAGACGGAGGTCGTGCTTTGAGCAACACCGTTAGGCTCGCCTACCTCGCAGGATTTGTCGCCGTCACGATCACGCTCGTGCATTTTAACGGCAAGGTCATGGGCGCCCAGGCCATCGACGGTAAGGCGGTTTTCGCGCTCAATTGCGCTGCTTGCCACGGCGCAAACGGTCAGGGTGGCGGACCCTATCCTCCGTTAGCTAACAACCCCGCCGTCAACGCGGTCGATAGTGCCGGCGTCATTCAGGTCGTATTGAACGGGCGCACGGGACCCATTACGGTTAATGGTGCGCAATACGGCGGCAACATGCCGTCGTGGCGCGAGTTGTCCGATGCGGATATCGCGGCAGTGCTGACGTACGTACGTTCGGCCTGGAACAACAGTGCGCCGGCGGTTTCTGCCGACCAAGTTGCAGCCGCGCGGGCACCGGTAGCGATGAGCGGCGAGGCGCTCTTTGCCACACATTGCGCGACATGTCATCAAGTGACGGGCCTAGGCACCGACACTTTTCCACCGCTCGCTGGAAACTCGGTGATTACTTCCACCGATCCGAGTGTGATGATCGCGGTGATCGTCAACGGTCGCAGTGGTCCACTGGCCGTCAACGGCAAAATGTACAATAGCACAATGCCAACCTGGAAAGGACAGCTGACGAACGCCGACATTGCTTCGGTCGCAACCTACGTCCGGTCTGCTTGGGGCAACAGTGCGTCACCCGTAACTGAAGACCAAGTCGCTGCCGCCGGCGCGCCAGTTTCCGCTCAAGTCGGAGCTTCCGTTTACGCAAAGAATTGCGCGGCTTGCCACGGAGCCACCGGAAACGGTGGAATCGGCCCCGCGCTCGCCGGAAATCCTCACGTGAACATCGACAATGCAAGCGTCATGCTGACGACGATCGTACAAGGTCGAAGTCTTATGCCGTCCTGGCGAGGGCAACTCGCAGCCAGCGATATCGCGGCCGTCGCAACGTTTATTCGGTCTTCATGGGGCAATCGCGCGCCGGGAGTGACGGTGCAACAGGTGATGGCGATCAAATAAAACTGACTACAAATCGCTAAGGTAGGGGGGCATCTAATAAGCAAGCGTAGCGGACGCGACGCTGGTGCCGGCGCGTCGCAATATGATTGACCTGATGCGCTCGTGGGGATGAATCAGGAGCGTTGCGGTCTCTCCAGCGCTCGCCAAAACGCCGAGATCCATTGTGCCCGTGGCCATCTCTGCGATCGCGTGCAGTGGTCCGCGGGGCTTATCGGCGATGATGTATATCCACGAGCCGTCTCGCGCGTAGAGAATCTTTGCTGCCACAGGATACGCCGACTCAGGCGTCATCGAAACGTGGTTGAAATGACTGTGGACCATCGTTACGAGCGCGACGTCTTCAGTTGCGAGTCTTCCACGCAGCAGAAGCGTCTGCCACCCCAGCCCGATAAGGGTTAGGGCGATCACTGCCGCAACGGCAAAGCGAAAGAAATTCGCATGGGGTATGCCTGTACGGGCGCGCGGCCGTATCGATTCTTGCAGCCGCCTTTTCAACGCCGGCGACGGCGCGGCGGCCGGTAATGCCGCAGCGAGCGAAGCCGCGGCGATTTGCGCTTGTGCGACTCGGTTGGCACAGGGTGAGCAAAACCTGATATGGTGCTCGACCTTGCGAACCGCATCGTCATCGAGGATCCCAAGCGGATACAGCTCCGCGTCTTCGCCGAGATGCTCGGTCACGTACGGTTCCCTCCGGCACTCGCTAGTTCGGCCTGCAATTTACGCATTGCCATAGAAATACGGCTCTTGATCGTACCGAGTGGAACACCCAATTCGGCTGCAATCTCGACGTGCGTCTTGTTCCTATAGTACGCGAGCGCGAGCGCCGTGCGTTGTTCCTCCGGAAGTCGCGCAAGAGCCCCCTGCAGGCGTTGCGTCTCGACCGGGTCCGCGCTCGGCGGATCGACCGTCGTCACTGAAGACAGACGAGCCGTCTTCTGCTCTCGCGCGTCACGCCGGCCTTGACTGCGAAGCATCGCGAGCGATTCGTTGCGCACCGACGCAATCAAATACGCTTTGAGCATCTCGCGGTTACCTTCGAAGCGGTTGGGGGCGCGCCATACGCGGATGAGGGCATCGTGAACGCAGTCCTCCGCGCGCGCATTATCCGAGAGGGCGTGACGTGCGACGCTGACAAACATGCGCGACCAAAGCTCGTACGCCTTCTCAAGCCCCGAGGGCCTACGCGCGACGAAGTCATCAACGAGGTCGTCCATCTACCCGACTGAGATACGGCCTCGTTCGTTTCACGCCCTTGATATGCCGCCGAAGGCGGTCTCGGATGAGCCGACTCATCCGCGTACTGCGGCGGCGGCATATGCATTCACATGAAACCACTCTTTAGCGGCCTGCAGACCATCTTGCTGGTCATCGCCTTGACATCCGCGGCAAACGCCGCCCCCCTCCTGCCCGCAGTCGCAACGGTCCACATCAAAGATTTCAAATATAATCCGCCGGCTCTTACCGTCCACGTGGGCGGTCGTGTCACGTTCATCAACGACGACGACGAAGCGCATACGGTGACGGCGAGCGACAAATCATTCGATTCCGAAGGCCTCGATACTAACGGCACGTGGCAGCACGTCTTCACAAAAGCCGGGACATACCACTACTTCTGCGAGCTGCATCCATACATGAAGGCAACGGTTATCGTTCTGCCGGCTGCGCCGGCAAAGTAAGGAGCAACACATGAAACGCGACGACTTTCTCAAGCACGTGGGCTGGACCGGGGCCGGCGGTATCGCGTGGTCGCTATCGGGCACGGGCTTATTCACGGCCCAACGCGCCCAAGCTGCCGAAGGGGGCCTTTCGTTCGTCCAAATTAGCGACAGCCATATCGGATTCGCGCGACCTGAAAACCCGGACGTTGCGGGGACGCTCCAAAAAACCATCGATGCGATTAATGCGTTGCCGGTCCAACCATCCTTCGTCGTCCACACGGGCGACGTGACCCATCTCTCAAAGCCGGCGCAGTTCGATACGGCGAAGCAAATGCTTAGCACGTTAAAGGCTCCGCTGATCGTGATACCCGGAGAACACGACGTCATCGGAACGCCGCAAGCGTTCTTTGAAGCGTTTCGGCGGGGCGACGCACCGAACGGATGGTTTTCGTGGGACCAAGGCGGAGTGCACTTCCTGTCGCTTGTCAACGTCTTCAACTTCGAAATCGATGGGAAGCTCGGTACCGAGCAACTCAGTTTTGTAAAGAAGGATCTCGCCGCGCAAAAAAGCTCGACACCGATCGTCGTCTTTGCTCACGTTCCACTCTACGCGCTCTTTCCGCCGTGGGGCTGGACGACCGAGGACGGCTCAACCGTTCTAGCGGCACTGCGCCGCTTCGACGCGGTCACCGTGCTGAACGGTCACATCCATCAAGTCGTCCAGCACACCGACGGAAACATCCGGTTTGCCACCGCTGCATCGACCGCATATCCGCAGCCCGCACCCGGCACTGCGGACAAGCCCGGTCCATTAAAAGTCCCTGACAGTCGCTTACTGAGCGTCCTCGGCTATCGAAGCGTAGAAATCGTCCGCAACGTCGCTGCGATCTCTGACCGCTCGCTCCAATCCAACACGTAAGCCCTACAACAGATAAAGGATCTACAACATGCTCGTCCCTCTCATGCTTAGCTCGCTGGTCGGGCTTTCGTCGACGCCTCCGGTACGACTCGCAACGTGCACAGTATCAACGCCCAACACCTTTCAGAATGATAACGGTCCGACAACGGTCGGTGAGTTTACCCTTCATGTGCGCTTTTCCGATGCGACATCTGAGCCAATCTCTCGCGTACTATTTACTCTCAATGATGGCACGCAGGTTAGTGACGTTGGAACGTTTAGCCCAGGCGTCGTGATCAATCACGTGCTCGAACTATCAAGCACTGATGCTACGTCATGCACAGCGACGATCGTGAGATTTGCAAACGGCGTAATCTGGAACGCGAACTAAAAAAAGTTCTAGGGCAAGTCGCGCGTTAACACTTTTCTTATAACACCAACTTATATTTATCGAAATCTACGTATCCAACATCACTTAAGGAGAATCAATGAAACCACCCTACAACATTGGAGCCGTCTGCATCGCTATGGCGCTTGCAGCGTGCTCGGGCGCGGAGTAAACCGTTTCCTGCGTCCATTCAGGTCGCTTAAACGCTGCGCGCGAGCCAAAAACCGCTCGGTATCCTGCACTCGGCTTCGCAGTTGCGAGGCCGTTTTGCATTTCCAGGCTTCGCACTTTCGAGCGTGGGTAACGGCAGAGAGGGGAAAGCGATATTAAATGCTTCCCTGGAATTCGCGAAAATGCTCGGCTCGAAGCTCGCACTGCCTACTGTGGTGCGGGGCTGACGCCGATGTCTTGAACGCCAGGCAGCTCGCTTAACACCTTCGCGGGCTGACCACCGGCTGGATAATGCCAGAATCCCACCGTTGGATATTTCGAACGAGGAGGGTAGTGAGTTACGACGACTCGATTGGCCTCAATCCAAAAGTCGTCATCATGTCGGGCAGTGTCGATGCTGGTGCGGCCGACGATTTTCGCACTCGAACCTGAGATCGCCAATCGGTAGATCCAGTTCCCAGAGTCCGCCATAACCGCGAGATATTTCCCATCCCATCGAATGTCACCGATGCCATCAATGCTCTTATCGAGAGCAATGTCTTTGAATTTTCCGGTACCCTTGGCAAGCTCGGCCAAACCCGACTGACTTCCATTTAGCCCGTCGGCAAACAAGTTGCCGTCGCCGTCATAGCCACAACTCGAGAAGGAATCGAAGTTCGGATCGGCATAGCGCGTTGGCCCGCTTTTCGCGTTACGGAATACGGCGACTTTGCCCGGCGCCTGACTTGTATAGTCGGCAACGGCGAGATTCCCGGTCGAAGGATCCACCGAGCAGCCCTGCGGATTCTTTGAGTCCGGCAACGTGCGAATCGGGCTTGTGCCGCCGTGCGCGTACGCTTGGATACGATTGGCAAGCAAGTCCGTCACAAAAATATCGCCGGTATGCTGGTTCACGCAGATGCCCACCGGAAGAGCAAATCCGGTAAGAGTTCCGACCCGGTGACCTCCGGGATACGAGAAAACCCAGACTTCGTTGAACAGCGTGTTCGAAACGTACAACAAATCCTCGCTCTTCGCTTCCGTCGCCATCCAGGAGTAGCCGCGTCGAAGCGCCGGCTCTGCAGGCCGTTGCTGGAACACCCCGGATGCGACGATCGGTGGCGCAGGCCCACTGCAGCATGACAGCACCACGGCAGCCGCTAGGCACGCATGGGTCACTGAGCCCTTCATCGGAGCCTTCCGCAGTGGCGCGCGGGAACTGCTGCGGTTCACGGCCCAAACACCAGCGCATCCGGCACGTTCAGTCCCTGCGTTATCGTTCGTAGCAGCTTGGTACCGCCCGTGCCGTACACCGTCACCGTGTTATTCGAATTTGCAACAAAGAGTTCGCTGTTGCCGCCAAAGGCGAGCGCATTCGGCCGGTCAACGCCCTGGGAAACCGTACGCAGCACGTTGCCGCTGCCCGGTGCGTAGACGGTGACGTTATTACCTAAGAGGTTGGCGACGAATAAGTTTCCGGAGCCGCCGAATACGAGCGCAATCGGGTAGTAAAAACCATTGGCGATCGTCCGCAAGACCGAGGTACTGCCCGGGGCATAGACGGTCACCGTACCGTTGCTGCCTCCGACGAACGCGTTCACGACGTAGAGATTGCCGGAACCGTCGAAAGCCAGTCCCTTAGGGTTGAAGACGCCGTCTTTGATGGTATATAGTGCCGACGTGCTGGCCGGCGCGAAGACTCTCACGCGGCTTGGACGCCTACCCAGGACGTTGTCCGCGACGTAGAGATTACCGGAACCGTCAAATACAAGCGCTGTGGGTTGTTTCTTTGCGCCCTGGGGAATTGTGTACATGACCGAGGTGCTGCCAGGGGCGTAGACGGTCACATAGCCGTCTCCAAAGTTCGTCGTGTAGTTTGCGACGTAGAGGTTGCCGCCAGCGTCAAACGCCAGCGCGTCCGGATGGTCCAAGCCTTGGGAAATCGTGTAGAGAAGTTTGGTCGTTCCCGCGGCGTAGACCGTTACCGTATTGCTCGCGCGTCGGTTTGCGACGTACAGATTACCGGCGTGGTCGACCGCGAGCGCCACCGGATCTTTCACACCCTCGGAGATCGTCCGCAGAAGTGAGGTGCCGTGCGTGGCGTAAACGGTCACGCTGCCGTTGTTCGAACCGCCGCACTCCCTGCCGCAGTTTGCAACGTAAATGTTGGGCCCGCGCGCAGCAGCAGGGCGTTGCGCCCGGTCGGCCGCAGAACCGAAACCCAGGAGTGGCCCCGCTGTAGTTGGCGACGAGACCGAACTCTGTGGGAGTTGGCCGCTGCACGCCGTTAGTATCGAAAACGTAGCGATGAGGGCGAGCCTTCTCGACTCTGTAATTGACATAAAAGCCTCCTCGCGAAAGGTTGGATACGCTGATTCCACAGCATAGCAACAGAGCCTCTGTTTTGCCGGCGCCCTCAGCCGCCGCTGGGCTCGCGAGGCGTGGCCCCCGAAGAAGGCGATAGCAAGAACCAGATTAAGCATTGACAATCTTCGATACAATGGCCTAGTATCGATGGGTGTCAATACAACGCTGTTGTCCCACGGCACGAATCGTCAAGCGGGACTTCGAGCCCGTCGCCGGGCTGCTCAAGGCGATTGCCGATCCTTATCGCCTGACCATGCTCGCTACTCTGGCGGCGAGCGATCGTGAAGTATGCGTCTGTGACTTTACGGACGCCCTCCCGCTGAACCAGCCCACGGTCTCGCACCACCTCCGTATCTTGCGCGAGGCCGGTCTGGTCACGTGCGAACGTCGAGGGACCTGGGTGTACTATCAGTTGGAGCCGGATGCGCCGGAGCGTCTCGATAGAGCATTAGAAGGTGTCTTTCGGAAGAAGGCCTACGTATGAAAACTCACTTAAGCTTCGTCACATCGAAACTCGCTGAAAGCGTCGACTTCTACTCGGCGCTCTTCGGCGAAAAACCGAGCAAAGTGCTCTCGGACTACGCCCTGTTTATCACTGAGGAGCCCGGCCTCGAACTAACGCTGGAAGCGTCGAGTTCTACACCGCAGGCGTCGGGCGATCATTACGGCGTGTTCGTGGAGTCCGTCGACGATGTCGAGCGCGCTATCACACGCCTTCAACGGGCCGGCCTCGTTTCGGCGATCGAGCGTGAAGAAACGTGCTGCTACGCCAACCAAACAAAGGTATGGGCTACGGATCCGATGGGGCGTCGTTGGGAGATTTATACCGTCCACGAGGATACGGAGCAGCGCGGCGCTGCCGGCTCCAGCTGTTGCACGGATTCGCTCGACGAAAGCGGCGTCTGCTGCACCGCCTAGTGCCGCCGGCACTGAGAAGTGCTTCGTGACGCTCTTTAAACGCGGCATGACCGAGGCTCTCGGGACGGCATTTTTGTTAGCGGGTGTCGTAGGATCGGGCATTATGGCTGAGCGCCTCAGCGGAGGAAATCAAGCCGTCGCCCTTTTGGCGAACACGATCGCGACGGGTGCCGTACTCATGTGCCTTATCGCGGCTCTCGCGCCGATTTCTGGTGCACATCTCAATCCGGCGGTATCGCTGGCCGACGCGATGCAGGGTGGACTCCCATGGCGCGAACTTCCGGCGTATTGGCTCGCACAGATCTTTGGTGCGCTCGCGGGAGTTGCTCTGGCAAATGCGATGTTTGGCCTTCCGTTCTTTTTTGTCTCCCATCACGCACGCACCGGCCCGCATCTGTGGCTCGGGGAGTTCATCGCCACCTTCGGTCTCCTCGTCGTGATCTGGGGTTGCGTGCGTTCTAGGTCAAACCTTACGGCGCTCGCGGTTGCTGCCTATATCGTGGCCGCCTATTGGTTTACATCGTCCACCTCATTTGCTAACCCGGCCGTGACCCTGGCGCGATCTCTCTCCGACACCTTCGCAGGTATTCGGCCTGAGAATGCCCCAGCGTTCGTTGTCGCAGAACTTCTTGGAGCGATGGCTGCCACGCTCGTTGTTGGCTGGATTGCTTTAGAGAGATCGAAGTGAAGCGCAACGTACTTTTTGTTTGCGTTCAAAACAGCGCTCGAAGTCAGATGGCTGAAGCATTTCTGAATGAAATGTGCCCTGAAGACTTCTCGGCTCAGAGTGCCGGGCTCGAGCCTGGCTCGCTAAATCCCCTCGCCGTTGAAGCGATGCGCGAGATCGACATAGACATCTCGCATAAAGAGACGAAGAGCGTGTTCGATCTTTTCAAATCGGGCGAGCACTTTTCGTTCGTCGTAACGGTGTGCGATAGAACGAGCGCCGACCGGTGCCCGGTATTTCCGGGGCACGCCTGGCGTTTGCATTGGAGTTTTGCGGACCCGGCGGCGCTTGCTGGCACGTGGGAAGAAAGGCTCGCCGCTACGCGCACCATCCGCGACGATATACGGGAAACGATTCTCGCTTGGTGTCGCGAATCGTGCAGCGCGGCGCCGCTAGGTGGTGCGGGGTAGTGGATCTGCGCTTCGCAAGGGACCGCGCGCTGGATGGCCAAATCGCCTCGTAGCTGACTGATACTCTAGAGGGAGCAGGCAAATGACCTTACCTAGAGCACTCGCAACACTCGTTGCAATCGCGTATCTGACCGGCTGCGCCGGCGATCTACCCAGCGCGCAACGGCCTTCTTCGCAGTACGCCGGCGCGACGCAAGGCCCGAACAGTGGAAGCACGACGCTGCTGTGGAACCCGCCTGGTGTGACGCTTGTTGCGAATGGCGCAGAACGAACGAGTAAGTTGTACTACACCAAGACAATGACTGTTGCGTTAGGCAATAACTGCAACAATACCGTGATTATTCAGGAATTGAAGTTCGGCAAAATAAAGATTGAGAATCTCAAATTCATTAAATTCGGCTTTCTAACGCGTACTCCAGGCGCATATTCCTGTACGTTGATAGCTACGGACAGCCAGAACCCTTCGGTCACGTCTACCGTTACGATCACCGTAAAGCGTTAGACATTGTTTCGTACTTGACGAGCGTCGAGCCAAAGTGGCGTGCGAGCCCGACGGGCGACATGCCGACCGCGCGCATGACCCGTAAGGAGCGAAGGTTTTCGGGAAATGCTACGGCCACGATTCGCGCGATGTTCAGTCGCGAAAACGCATGGGCGATGATTGCCTTTACCGCTTCAGAAGCATAGCCTCGTCCCCAGTACGAGGAGTCGAGGATGTAGGCTACTTCGATTTCCGGCGTTTGTTCGAGGTGGCCGAGTCCGCAATGCCCGACGATCGTTCCGAGACTCTTGACGACCACGGGATAGAAACCATATCCCTGCTCGTTATGCAGTTCGCGCATGCGCGCTACCGCTCGGGCCGTTCGATCGGCGCTCCATACGCCGCCCGGGATAAACTCCATCACATCCGGCTTGGCGTAAATGGGCGCGACGAGCACGGCATCGTCGTCGTTCCACGTGCGAACCAACAAACGTTCCGTCTCAACGACGACGCGACTCATACGGTAGCCGGGATGCTGCGCAGGCGCAAGTCGAGCCGAGGCCGCTTACGCCCGCAGCGCGATGTGGTCTAGCCTCCCAGGTGCTTGGTATGCGCCCAGGACGTTATGCGCCAGCCATTCGCCGTCTTCTTGAGCGTCACGGTAAGGGCCGAGCCGGTCTCCCTCATCGTCGCGCCTTTTTGATTGAAGTGGTAGTCGAATGGGGCACTGATGTACGCGTTATCCCCGGTGACGAACACGTGCCACGGCATTCCTATACCGCCGGTTGCGTCGGTGATTTTAGCCGTCTTGTCGTAGGCGTCCCGCGTGTTCCACCAGTCGGTGCAACCCGAAGCCCCACCGGTAAGGTACGGATCGAAGGTGTCGATGACGAAAGCCGGAGATGCGCACAACGCCACAAACGCGTTCATGTTCCCTTTGTTCATCGCGTCGATCGCGAGCTTCACGGTGTTAATCGCATCGCTCGAAGGCGACGCGGAGCTGATTGTGGGCGTTGCCAGGAACGCCAAGGCCGCCGATAGGGCCCAAACTGCAAGTCGATGGATCTTCATAATTTCTTCCTTGAGACTGCAACAGCACAGCCCCTGAACTTACAGGAGTTCATGGGGAAGCGTACGTAAAGGCCGCTCGCCCTGCAACCACGCACAAGGGGCCACCTCGCAGGTGGAGGCTGCGGCCCACCGGCGCGATTACGAGTTCGAACGATGGCGGAAATCTCGTCCGGCTTCTTTTAGTTAGGAGGCCGGCGAGCGAAGCAAGCGAGCTAACGCTTGCTAATAATATTCCTTGTTATGAACTACTTTCATCACTGCGACGTTTGAGGTAAGATGATGTAGCGGGAGGTTCATCATGCGGGTGTGGGCTTTCGTTTTACTTTTTGGGTTTGGTCTTTGCAGCTGCAGTCAAACATCATTAGGCGGCGCTCCCGGCGGCTATGGCCCGCAACGGGTTAACACATTGTCTCGGGCGGCCCGAATGCGCGGCCACGCTCAGTCGCCGATACAGCATATCGTCATCATCGTGCAGGAAAACCGCAGCGTCGACAATCTCTTCCAGCTCCTGCCCGGCGCGAACACGCAGTCGTATGGCTTTGCGTCGCACGGCAACCGTCACATCCAACTGGAACCTCAGTCGCTAGCGGCGCCCTTCGATTTGGGACACGGTCACCCCAATTGGGTTACGGAGTACGCCGACGGGGCAATGAACGGGTTCGATCAGGAGCAATGTAAGGGTTCTTGTCCGCAAGATCCGGCGTTTTCCTACGTGCCCGAAAGTGACGTCGAGCCGTACTACACCCTCGCCGAAACCTATGCGTTCGCAGATAACGTTTTCCAAACCAATCAAGGCCCAAGCTTCCCAGCCCATCAGTACTTGATTAGCGGCACTTCGGCGGTAAGTGTGACGGCGATAAGGACAAGGCGGCAAGCAACACCGACCCCGGCGGCTTTGGCGGTTGCGATTCTCCTTCAGGAACGACCGTCAAGATCATTACTCCGGGAGGCGGCGAGCCAAAAGATCGGGGAACGTTCCCATGCTTCAAGCGGCAATCCATTATGAATGAGTTGGACGATGCCGGCGTAACGTGGAGGTACTATCAGAACTCGTCCGGGTCGGGAATTTGGAACGCCGTAGACGCCATTTACTCGATATGGTCGAACCCGGCGGAGATGGCCGCAAACGTGATCTCGCCGTCGTCCCAAGTGCTCACCGATATTGGAAACGGCCAACTGGCGGACGTGACCTGGGTTACGCCCTCGAGCAACGCGTCGGACCATCCCCTAACGACCGACGGGTCGGGCCCTTCATGGGTCGGTTCGGTCGTGAATGCCATCGGTGACAGCCAGTACTGGAACAATACGGCAATCTTCATCACGTGGGATGATTGGGGCGGCTGGTACGATCACGTCACTCCAACCGTCTATAATTCGTACGAGCTGAGTTTTCGCGTTCCGCTCGTCGTCGTCTCGCCGTATGCCAAGAGCCAATATGTGTCGCACGTGCAGTACGAGTTTGGAAGCATCCTAAAGTTCATCGAAGATACTTTCGGTTTGCCTTCGCTCGATACGACGGACGCTCGCGCCAACAACCTTACCGACCTGTTTGACTTTTCGCATCAGCATGCAAGGTTCAAACGTATCCGGACGAAGTACGGCCCTCGCTATTTCTTCAGCCAACGGTCGACCCGACCCGAAGACTAAGAGGGTAGCGAGACTCTAAGAGCCTCCACACGAAGTCGAGAAGCGTCCTGTCTTTCTAACAAGCTGGACGCTTCTTTCGACGCTCTCAGGCGCGAACGATTCTAGATAATGCAACGCCGACCGCCGCACGGGGACAGCTTTGCGCCCGCTTACCCTGGAGCCTATCGCCTCCCGTTCTTAACGGCGGTCCTTGATAGAGGGCTTTATCCGAAGAAACCAAACAGGACTTTTTGCTGTCTCAAGGTTTACAAGAGATCTGTTAATATGAATTACCGCTTAATGTGAATACCGATCGGCCAAAAATGACTAACTTAATGAACGAGCGTTTTCGAGTATCAGGCAACCGCTTAGGGTTAGTCGCGATTCACGTAGGCGCATTAGCCGCTTTCATACCGGCGACGTTTAATTGGAGCGGCCCGATCGTTGCGGCCGTTGTTCTGTATTTGACCGGCGCGCTAGGCGTTACGCTTTGTTACCACCGAACCTTGACGCACCGCGGCCTGCGGATGCGCAAACCCTTGGAATACGCGCTTGCGATTCTCGGTGCGCTGGCGCTGCAAGGCGATCCGATTCGCTGGGTAGCCACCCACCGCAAGCATCACGCACATTCTGACGCTGCGGGCGACCCGCACGGGCGTAATATAAGTTTCCGGTGGGCGCACTTTCGTTGGCTTATCGAGACCAACGAGGCAATGCCGACCACTGAAGAGCTGGCTCACTTTGCGCCCGATCTTCAAAGGGAGAGATTTTACCGCGTGCTGCAGCACATCCACGCGCCGATGCAGCTGCTTCTGGCCGGGCTGCTCTTCGCGCTTGGCGGATGGACCTGGGTGATATGGGGAATCTTCGTGCGCCTCGTGATAAGCTACCACGCGACGTGGTTAGTCAATAGCGCCGCACACTCGCTGGGCTACCGAACGTATCGCACGAGCGACCTCTCAACCAACTGCTGGTGGGTCGCATTGCTCGCGTGGGGCGAAGGATGGCACAACAACCATCATGCGTTTCCGTACTCCGCACGACACGGATTGCGCTGGTTCGAAATAGATCTCACCTGGTGGAACGTTCGACTACTGGCGTTCCTGAAGCTCGCCGATCGCGTTCGACTTCCCACTGCCGTGGCGATGCGCCGTACCGTTTAAGTCGGAGGCAACGCTTAGAGCGGCTTTACGAGCACGATCGGTTTCGTAAAGTATTCCACGCCGGCCTTCTCTAGGATGGCTTTGCCTTCACCGTCTACCAGGAAATGCTCGAACGCCTTTCCCGCGTCGGGATGCGGAGCGTCGCGCAGTTCGGCAATCGTGTAGGTAATGTGGTCGCTCATTGCCGCCTTGCCCGGCAACGGAACGAATCGTAGCCCTCGCGCGACGGCTTCGCTCTTGTAGAAGAAGCCGATGTCGGCCTCCCCGGCATCGATGCGCGCCAACAAGTCTTCTTCGGGAAAGATCTGCGCGTTGTTTTCCGGATCGCCGAGGATGCGTTTCTCGCCGTCGGCTCCGGCCAGCAGCGTCATTGCTTCCACGGTATAGACGCCTTTGGGATCGAGCCTCGGGTCGGTACGGCCGATCGCTACGCCCGGAGTGGAAAGCGCCGCAACGACCGTCGTCTTGCCCGCCGCGACGCTTTCGAACAATGCGGCGTGTTTCGAGTTATTGGACCACCCGATTCCGAGGCTGGTCGATGCAAACGTCTCGGCATCGGCGACTTTGGAGCCTAAGCTCAACACGATCTTCGGATCGACGCTGATAAAGACGTCCGGGCGTTTTGCATCTGCGGCGATGAGATTTGCGAGCATCTTGCTTCCGCCGCCTTGCCCTTGAAAGTCGATGCCCCGCTGCGCGAGAGCTGCTTTTACCGGGCCCTCCATCGGCGTAACCAGCGAGCCGGCATACAGAACCGACACAACTTGAGTTGCAGCGAAGGCCGGCAGCGTGGATATCGCTATACAGGCGGCGACCCACGCCCATTTCGAAACTTTCATCGCGCCATCGTAGCATTTCCGGATGCCATAGGCCAATCCGGCGGGCCGGCACGCACGCGCCGGCCCGTCGCTTTGCATTTTTGCTCTTACGGGTTAATCGCGGCGTCGGATGGCTATGGCGTGAAAAGGCTGAGACCGCTTCGGTTGCGAAGCGGCTGGCATGCGGAAACTCACGTGCCTCATAGCGTTCCTGGCGCTTGCGTCGGCGCCCGTCGTTGCTGCGGAGACGTGGTCGGTCGATCCCGTTCACTCCACCGCTCAGTTTACGGCAAAGCATTTCGGCATCGTGCCGGTGATCGGAACGATCCCGGTCGTCAAAGCATCGCTGCAAATGAATGCCGGCTCGGAGATTCCCGTGAGCGCATCGGCGGAGCTCGACGCATCGCGGATCGACACGCACAACGATAGCCGCGACCGCGACCTCAAATCCGACCATTACTTCAACGTCTCGTCGACACCGAAGATTTCGTTCGAGAGTACCAAAGTCGAGGGCACGGATCCCAAGAACTTTACGATCGCCGGCAACCTCACGATGCACGGACAAACGCATCCGATCCTGTTGCAAACGCGCGTCGTCGGATCCGGCACGTCGCCTCGCGGCAAACACGTCGTCGCCTACGCGGCGACGGCGACCATCGACCGGACGCAATGGGGCATGAGTTACGGACCGCTCATCGTCGGCAACGACGTCGACCTTTCGCTCAACGTCGAAGCCGACGGACCGTAGCTCGCCTACACGGGGAGCGTGACGACCACGTGGCTGCCGGAGCCCGGAACGCGCTCGACTTCGACGCGGCGCGCCAGCTTCGACACGAGGAACAGCCCTCGCCCGGACTCGGCCCACAGGTTCTCCGGCAGAGCCGGTTCGAGATTGAAGCCGCGCCCTTGATCGATGACGTGCAGGATCGCCTCGCGTTTACGAAACTCGAGCGACACGCTCAACGGTCCCGGCGCGTGTCGTACGGCGTTGCCGATGAGTTCTGCGAGAATCGTTCCGCATGCCGACATGTCGGCATCGCTGGGCGAGCAGTGCGTGCGTAAGCTTTGGAAGAAATCGTCGCGCGAAACGTAGGCTGCCCGCGCATCGCCGGCTTCGAACTGCCAGCGCATATCGTCCTTCGCAAAGTTCAACACCATGATCGCGATATCGTCGCGGGGAGCGTGCTTCACGATCGAGCGCTCGATAAACTCGGCGGCGTTGGCCGAATGCAGCACCGCCTCGGACGACAGAACTCGACGCAACATTTCCTCACCGGCGATGGCATCGCGATCGATTTCGATGATGCCGTCGGTGTAAAGAGCGAGCATGCTGCGTTTCGGGCATTGAATGACGTGCTGCTGGAACGTCATGCCGGCAAAGGCGCCTAACGGTGCCGAAGGCGATCGCAGGGCCTGCACGTCTCCGTTGGGGAGGCGCAAGAACGGCGGCGCGTGTCCGGCCGAGACGTAGCGCAGCGTGTGCCCGTCTTGATCGAGGAAGCCGATGAACGCACTCGCGAGGCGCTCGCTGCCTTCGTGGAGCAGCAGACGATTGCAGGCGTCGGCAACCTTCTCCGGTTCGCGTGCGTCCAAGGCCGCCACGCGAATCGCCTGACGCATCAGGACCATGAGGCGCGCGGCTTCGACGCCCTTGCCGGTAACGTCGCCGACGGCAACGACGATCTCGCCTCGTTCGTTCTCGAAGGCGTCATACCAGTCGCCGCCGATGTCGGATTCGGTCGAGCCGGGCCGGTAATGGGCGGTCACCTCCAAGTCCACGCGCGACGGAAAGCGGCGAGGCAAGAACGCACGCTGCAGCGTTTCTGCAACGTATTGCTCGCGATGAAACTGCTTTGCGTTGGCAACCGCAGACCCGGCGCGGCGCCCGATCTCGATCGCAAAAAGCAGGTCGCTCCGGTCGAACTCTTCACACATTCCGGTTCGTACGAACGTCAAGGCGCCAAAAATGTGATTCTGAGCGACGACCGGCACGACGATCTTCGATCGGTAACCGAACTGGCGCATGTACTGCTCGTGCTGACGGGAGGCCGCATGCCGCGTGATGACCTCGTCGTCGATATGGGGTAAGAAGAAGGGCTCGCCGGTGCGCGTCACCTGCACGACGGGATGTATGCCGAACTCCTCGACATACAGAATCGTCGTGACGCTCGCCAGCGCTTTTTCTTTGCTGCGGTCGCGGTGTGCCGATGCCGTGACGAAGAGACGATCGGATCGCTCGTCGATTAAATCGAACAGGCAGAGATCGGCGAACGACTCCACTGCGGAGCGCGCGACGTTGTTGAGGGTTTCCGTGACGTCGAGGGATTGGTGAAAAATCTCACCCGCACGTACGAGAAGGGCAAGCCGCTCTTGATCGCGGTTCTCGGCCGCACGGTTCAAAGGAAATCCTCCGGGGCGTCCCTACCCGCTTTAAAACGTCCATAAACTGCCGAACGGAAGAAGCACCGCCTTGGCGGCCCTTGAGGAGGGCTGACGCTTACTGACCGCGACGGGTTCGAGACTTCGAACTGCTCTTCGCCGCCGATGTTTTCACCCTGAGCGTGTTGTGCGCGACGGCTTCCTTAATGAGCGCCTTCAGAGCGCGCTCGTCTAACTTGTCGCCTTCGAAGATATCGATCGCGCGTCGCTGATTGCCCTCGAGGCCGGCGTTGAATAACTTCGCCGGATCCTCGAGTGCCGCGCCGCGATCGAAGGTGACCTTCACTTTGCCCTTATGCGGATTCATAACGAAGATGATGCCGTTCTTCGAGTAGGTCGGCGTGCCCATCCACTTCCACTCCTCGACGATCTCCGGATCGACGCCCAGGATCAGTTTTCGAATTTTTTCGAGCACGTCGCCGCGCCAGTCGGCCGTTTCCTGAATGAGGTTATCGACTTGCGCTGAGGCGCTAAGGTTCTTCGTCTGTTTCAAACCCGCCGTCCTTCCGAGGATGTTCGATGATGGCTTTCGCCAGGGTGGCGCGATCGGCAATGAAGTTGATTGCCGCGATGCGGTCTTCCGCTATGGTGAACGCAAACGCGACGCGCAATTCGCCCTCGTGCAGCCACACCGCTCCGGGCGAGCCGTCGATCGATGCCGGTTGGGCGGCACGCGCCCGTCCGGAGAAGGTGCGCGCCACCGCATCCGCACCTTGGATGCCGTCCGCAAGGCGATCGTTTTGCCAGTAGTCCGCGCCGCCCATCGCCATGACCGCGGCGTCGGCGCGAAGCGTTGCCGCCGGATCGAGCAGCGCGAGCAGCGCCCGGATATTGCCTGAACGCGATGCTTGAAGAAACGCGCGCACGAGTTCGTCGTGCCGCTGCGCCGCAGCATCGCGGCCGGCGGACGCGCCGCGTACGCGCCGCCGCGCGCGGCTTGCGAGCTGGCGCGCCGCTTCCGTCGTTTTCCCGAGGATCGCGGCGATATCGTCGAAAGGCACGTCGAAGGTGTCGTGCAGCACGAATGCGACGCGCTCGCCCGGCGCCAGCGCGTCGAGCAGAATCGACAACGCCGTGCCGATCGAATCGGCGAGCATCGCCTCCTCCTCGGGATGTTCGCCGGGCGCGGTTGCCGCAACGTCGAGACGAGGATCTTCGGGCGTCAGCTCTTCGCGCCGGCTCTTGCGGCGTTCGAGCGCATCGAGGCAGACGCGCGCGACGACGGTCGTGAGCCACGCGTCGAGGTTGATGACGCTCGCAGCGTCGGCTCGGTGGATGCGCAGCCAACTCTCTTGCAATGCGTCGTCGGATTCTACAGTCGATCCCAGGATACGCATTGCGATGCGCCGCAAGCGCGGCCGGGAGGTCTCAAAATGCCGCGCCAGCCGGTCCGCATCTTCCAAGCAAACTTCCTCTCGCGTCTCCGTCACGTTTTACCCCGCTCGACCCGTCATAAAGACGAAAGGAGTTCACAATCTTGAGCGACGTTTCTCTCATCGTCTACCCGGCCGCCGATATGGCGAAGGCCAAGCAGTTCTTTCGGGCGCTCGTCGGCGCCGACCCCTACGCGGATACTCCTTACTACGTCGGCTACAAGAGCGGCGATATGGAAATCGGGCTCGTGCCGAACGCAGGTACGATCGAACCCAACGGGCTTGCCTATTGGACGGTGGACGATATTGCGGCAAGCGTCAAAACGCTCGTGGATGCAGGCGGCGCGATCGTGCAAGAGGTCACGGACGTGGCCAACGGGCTGCTGGTTGCCTCCGTGCGAGAGCCCAACGGATCGGTCGTCGGTCTACGCCAATTTCCGAAAGGCTAAGCGTTCAAAGGCGGACCAGAAGTACGACGAGTCCGAAGAGGCCGAGGCATCCTATTAGGGCGGCGATCACTTCGGCCATCGAAAAACGCGACAAACCGGGATACTGAAGGCGCATCATTTTCAAAGCCTGGCGGCGCTGGACTACCGAGCCCAGCAGCGTGATCAAACCCACCACCATCAGCATGAGCGCGAATACATGCGGTCCAAAGCGTCTCGCCGCCAACTGATGCCCCGCGCCGGTGGGAATGACGAAGAAGCTGTAAATCGCAAAGCCGAAGGAGATCAGCGACGTCGCCGTTCTCACCCAGGCGAGCATCGTTCGTTCTTCGGCTAGCCACGTACGATCGAACGCGAGCTTCGTCGAACTATCTAACGCGGGGTTACCGGCTTCGTACATAAAACGGTTTTCGTGAAAAACGAGCAGCCACCCGCTTGGCGGCGCGGCCGTATGGCTCGCTTGTTCCTTCGGCGGGTAGCCGTTCGGCGTGCAGTGAACCTCGTCACGGCGGCGTTCGTTTTACCGAGCGCATCGGCTTGCAGGAGGTTCTTATGCGAGGCTCTTCAGTCGTTTCGTTTTTGTTCTTCGTCGTAGCATTGCCGGCGTGCGCTGGAGGCGGGACGACGTCCCTCAGTCCGGGCCGTGCCGTCTCAATGCTCCCCGCTCGGCCGGCGGCACCCTGGGGAATGCATACGCTCTTCATCCCCGCAAATTCGTGCTGCACCTTAGCGGTGGATCAGTTATTGAACCGCATTTACGTCAGCCGGACGGGCGATCCGGCGGGAAGTAACACGACCATCGTGGATGGTCCCACGCTCACCGTCATCAAGCTCGTTCCGAAGTTCGGCGGCGCACATAACGTCGACGCTAAGACGCGCGACGTTTGGTTTGCCGGACTCTATGCCGGAAACGCGGAGGTGTATTCGGGCCGGACCGATTCGGTCATCGCTAAGGTGAGCCTCGGCGCCTGCCCCACCGACAGTTGGGTGGATACGACGCGGCGCCAGGTGTGGATTTCCGCGCAGTGCGGCAGCGGAAGCGATCCCGTGTGGGCGGTGAACGCGGATACGCATGCCGTCGTCGCGGGCCCGATTCGTACGGGCGGAGTCATGGGATGGACGGTCGTCAATCGGGCCACCGGGAAGTTTTACGTCAACAATACGTCCGGGAACTATGCGATCGACCCCGTGCATTTTGCTAAGAAGCGCACCTCGTTCGGTGTCGCGTATGCGGTCGACGCGCGGACGAATCTCGTCTACGCCATCGCGCAATCCGACGCGCTCAACATCGTCGACGGGCGTAACGACAAAGTCGTTCAAAACGTGCCGCTCTCGTACGCCGCCGCTGTGGTCGCAGTAAACCAGGAGCGCAATCACGTGTATTTGGCGGGAGGAGAGAACTTTATCGAAGTGCGCGATGCAACGACCGGCGCGCTGGTTAAGACGATCTCGATGCAGGCGAGCGACTCGGTCGTGTCGCTGGCGGCCGACGCAAAACGGGCCCGCATTTACGCCGGCGTCGCCTCGGGCGGCAACGACTACCTCTACGAGCTTCACGACGACTATTAACGGCGCTTTTTAATCGCGCTTTCATCGGACGTTGCAGCATCGCGCCTTCCGAGCGCGAAGCGCGCAGTCATGATCAATCGCACGATTTCCGCGATCGCCTTCGTCGTTTTGGCGTTCGCCGCAACAGGTCCGAGTTACGCCCAAGTACAGCCGGTGCCGCAACCGATTCCGGGACAGCCGATGCAGGGCCAACCAATCCAAGCACCGCCGCAAGGTTACCAGCAAGGGTGCCCGCCGCGGGTTACCCCCTCCGCGCAAATGCTCGACGAGCGTTACATGCGGCGTTTTTCGCCGCTCGGCCTCATGCCCGGCCAGCAGCAGCGCATTCAATCGCTCATCGAGGGATTCTCGCGCATGCATCCGGCCGGCAGTCCGCTGGACCCCACGGCAATGCGGCAACTGCACGACGAAGTGCGCGGCGTGTTGACCCCCCAGCAGCTGTCGATGCTGGAACAGGAACATCACGGCGGGCACGGCGGCATGCGCCAGTGCCACTAGGCTGAACCCGGCGGCGTAGCGAACGCGCGGCTCCCAACGGACGGATTCTCAAGAGGGAGTGCATGGAGAGCCGGGACAGCGCTTTGAACCGCGCGCATTGGGATCTGACGAGCGACGAATACCAATCGGCGCATGGTATGCAACTGGCCAAGAGTCCGCTGGCCTGGGGCGTGTGGTCGATTGCGGAGGACGAACTGCGCGTGCTCGGAGACGTTTGGGAGAAAGAGATTCTCGAACTGGGATGCGGGGGAGCGCAGTGGTCTATCGCGTTGACGAAGCGCGGAGCGAACTGCGTCGGTCTCGACAACTCCGAACGCCAATTGGAATACGCGCGAAAGAATCAGCGTGAAGCGGGAGTCGAGTTTCCACTGGTTCACGGTTCGGCCGAGAACGTACCGCTTCCAGACGACTCGTTCGACATCGTGTTTTGCGATCACGGCGCAATGTCGTTTGCCGACCCGCTGCGGACGGTCCCCGAAGCGGCTCGACTTCTACGCTCGGGCGGTCTGCTGGCTTTTTCAGCCGAGACGCCGATTCATTTCATCTGCTGGGACGACGCAAAAGATGCCGTCGGAACCACGCTTGCATCGAACTATTTCGAACGGAAGCGCGCCGACGACGGGTCGGGCGTGTGTTTTTCGCTTCCTTACGGCGAATGGATCGCGCTCTTCCGAAAGAGCGGATTCTTCATCGAATCGTTGATTGAACTTCGGCCGCCGCCCGGCGCCACCACGACGTATAACCAGTTCGCGAGCTTCGACTGGGCCTCTGCCTGGCCGGCCGAGCAAATTTGGCGCGTCAGACGCCTGTAAGGTTTCGGCTTCGTCAGAAGGGTAGCGGCGAACCGGCATCGCGGGCGAAGAAAATGACCGGCTGATCGTTGTAGGCGCCTCGATCGAAGGCTTGGTATCCACACTTTGCAAGAACGCGCAACGAGGCGGGATTCTGGGGGCTCGCAAGAGCGACCGTGCGCGCGGAACGCAGGTTGGCGTCGGCCCAGCTCAACACCGCGCGCACGCATTCCGTGGCGTAGCCTTTTCCGTGAACTCGCGACACGAGGGCGAATCCGAGTTCGGGAACGTCGCCTGCCGAGGCGGGAACGTCGCGCTTGAAGTCGGCGAGACCCGCCTCGCCGACGAAGCCGTTCGAGCTTTTTTCTTCAATCGCCCAATAGCCGAAGCCCGCAAGCGCCCAATGCCCGACATACGACAGCAGACGGATCCAGGTTTGCTGTTCGGTCGACGTCCGCCCGGTGATGAATTTCGTGATGTTCGGGTCGGACCACATGGCCGCGCACGCGGGCAGATCGGCGCTGCGATGGCCGCGTAAACGCAGCCGCGGCGTTTCGAGGACCGGAATCGGCACGGCGCGCGCTTTTGGCAGAGAGGCACCGGCCGCCTGCGGCGAAGGCGGAAAGAAGCCGTTGCCGCGACGATGAAGGGGGCAACATGCGCGACCCTGCCGCCGCTTTCGGCGAACGTCGCGAATCGAGGCTCTACGCGGCCATCGCGATTTTCGCAGTGCCGTTCATTCTAGCGTTCCTGCCGGGGCGCTATCAGATCATGCCGCGGTTCGTGATGTTCGTCGCTGCGGGCGCGCTAGCGATTCCGATGCTCGGCGCGCAGTACGCGCGCGACAATGCGGCGTGGATGCGTTGGGAACGCTATTGTGCCGCCGTCGTCCTGCCGTTGGCGATAGCGCTCGAATTCGTGCTCCTCGCGCTGCTCTTGCGCGACATGGCCACGGCCCACCCACATTTGACCGGTTTAACGCTCCTCACGACGTCGATTTGGATATGGACGACGAACGTCTTGATTTTCGCGCTGTTCTACTGGCACCTCGATCGGGGCGGCCCCAGCAAACGCCCCACGGGCTGGCGGGGAAGGGCGGACTTCACGTTTCCCCGAGGCGATCCCGAAGACGGCGTCCCGGCAGATTGGCATCCCGTATTCGCCGATTATCTCGCGCTTGCGTTCAACACGTCGGCTGCCTTCACTCCGACCGACGTGCTGCCGCTGACGCCGCGAGCAAAAATGCTGATGATCGCGCAGGGTATCGTTGCGCTGATAACCGTCATCGCCGTCGGTGCCAGGGCGATCAATATTCTCGGAAGTTAAAAAGCCCGCGCGCCGGTCACCCGTACTTTCCAATGAGGCGCTGCGCGTACCATGCCGGCCACGGATCCGCGGGCGATTTCGACGAATACTCCGCGTCCAGTTCGACTAAATCCCGCGTGAGATGACTGCGAACCGGGCGACGACCGAGCAAACTCGCAAGATCCGAATGGGCGAGCAGCCAGTCCGAGTAGAACGTTGCCCAATCGTCGTCGCTGCCGTCGGTGTCGGCGAAGACTTGATGGTGCACTTCGCCGGCTTGATGCAAAAGGTTCGCGATCTGCACGGAATTGTCGTCGCCCATCGCTGCGCGTGCTCCTTTACGGGGTGAACTCGAAAACGGTCCCTTGATTTTGGGTCCCTCCAGCGACCGTCGTGCCGTAAAAGTTGCCGCTCGAGTCGACCATCATGCCGTAATAGGGATACGCACCGTCGCCGGCGCCGCCGAACGAGTGTAAGACCGCTTCGGCGCCCGTTTTTGCGTCGACTTTGAAAATCGTGCCGCAGTCGCAACTTCCTCCGCCCGATGACGTCGTTCCGAAGAGCGTGGTGGAGTTTCCGAAGGCCAGCGTGCTGGTCGAGTAACTTCCGTCGGCACCTCCTTTAAAGCTATGCAGTACGCGTTCGCGGTAGCTGCCGTTTGGATTGCGCACGAGTTTGAAGATCGCGCCGAACCCGTTTGCGCCGCCGTAATACGTCGTGCCGTAGAGATTACCTGACGAATCGGCGACCAGGCCCCCGTAGGGAGATCCGGCGTCGGGAGTGCCTTTGAACGAGTAGAGCGTCGTAAGCTTCCATTGTCCGCCCGACGGTTGGATTCTAAAGACGGTTCCGTTCCCGCGCTTTCCGCCGAGCTCGGTGACGCCGAAGAATGCGGGCGACTCGTACAACAGCCGGCCGAGCGAGCCGATGGCGCCGTCGCTTCCGCCGGTGAATGCGTGGATCACACGTTGGTGCCAGCGCGTGCCGTTGCGCGCCAGCTTGTAGACGACGCCTTCCGAGAATGCGCCGCCGTCAGGAGCCGTGCCGTAGAGGTGACCGGCGGAATCGGGCGTTAGACCGCCGCCGGGCCCGAATCCGTCGTTGCCGCCGGTAAAACTGTACAGCACGTTGAGACGCGCCGGCGTCAACGCAAAGGCTACTCCGCAGCCGTCGCCGGTGCAGTAGCCGCCGGTGCCGCCGGCCACCGTCGTCCCCACGAACGTGCCTCGCTGGAACGTCACGCCGCCGTGCGGATTTTTTCCGTCACCGTAGCAACTGAAGCTGTACGCGACGGTTTCTTTCCACGTCGAGCCCGAACCGGGCGCCAGTTCGAAAACGGTGCCGCAGTTCGCGCCGCCGCCGACCACCGTCGTGCCGTAGAGATCGCCCGTGCGGTCAAAGGTCAGCTCGCTGGCCGCGTTGCCGCCGTCGGTGCCTCCGGTGAAACTGTAGAGGACGTGCTCGTTGCCGCTTGCGGCCCGCACGGACTGCGTCGCCGGGACCAGGCCTCCGGGTCCTGACGCTCCGCCATGCGACGCACAGCCGCTCAGGAGTGCGACCGCGGCGCAGATGCTCGGCAAACGGTGATCGACGCGCAAGACGCTCATTCTGTGCTCCTCCAGAATTATTTACGAAGGGAATCGTCGCCTATGAGGCGGCCCTTTCGCGCGGCGGGGGCGCTATGCCCGCTTCGCGAGGTCGAAGCGCCCGCGCAGCGAATCCCGTGCGTCGTGCGGCTTCTTCTGAGTTGGATCCTCAACGCCATATCGCTCGCGATTCTCGTGTACTTTATCGCGCCGTTCTTCCACATCGGCGTGAGCGCGCACAACATCGGCACGCTCGTCATCGCGGCGCTCGTCTTCGGTATCGTCAACGCGATCGTGCGACCGATTTTGATGCTGCTTTCAGTTCCACTTATCGTCGTGACGCTGGGGCTCTTCCTGTTCGTCGTCAACGCGCTGTTGCTGTGGCTCGTCGGCGCGATCGTTCCGGGTTTTCACGTCGAAGGCTTCTGGGCAGCCTTCTGGGGCGCAATTTGGCTCGGCATCATTTCCTGGATCGTCAACGCCATCGGCGGCATCGCAGAACCCCGGGAAGGCTAACGGCGTAAGAGACGGTCGTTTCCCCGACCGTGCCGCGCCCATTTTTCTCTCTCGGTCTAGGGCCGGATCGGAAACTCGTACTGCGAGTCGTATTCGCCTTGTAGGACGGTCGATTGCAGGTCGTATCCGCCGAGTCTGCCGCGCACGATTCGAATCGGTAACTTTGCCGGGATGTTCGTCTTGACGACGTAGTCTTTGCGCGCGACGAGCACCACCGGGTACGTGCCGGCGGGGAGGGCGACGAGAAAATCCTCATCGCCGGCGCTGTGCGGCGGAACGACGAAGTCGGTGTTGCTCCCGCCGACGGCACTCGCGCGCAACTTTGCCGTCGAGTAGAGCAGCTTCACGGGACGCCGCGGGACGTCGGCGGTGAATACCACGCGAGTCGGGGTCTCTACACGCGCTTGCCGCGCCGAGCTCTCGACGCGCTCGCCGTAAACGCTCAGCGCTTCGGCCGCGAGATCGATCGCGACGTTCCCCGTATTCTCGACGCGTTTGTGAATCGTGAGAAAGGTGACGCCGTGCACCGTCGGGCTTTGGTCGACCGTCGTCGGAACGGAGAACGACGGTGCTTCGCCGAGCGGCTTGATGCGTTGTTCGTAGACGAAAGTGTAGAGCGCCCAGATCCCGGCCGCCACGATCGCGACGACCTCGACGCCCGTCCGAAGATTTTCGCTCCACGTCGGCACCGAGTGTACGCGTAAGTCGCGCGGCATAAGCGAACTTACATACTCCCGCGGAAAGCGAAAACCCGCCAAGGGCGGGCTTTGCTGCTCGTGTTGCGCTTGCAGGTAGCTAGACGCCGGCGAAATCGTACGCATAGGGCGTTTGAAGCGTCCCGAGCGCTCCGTAGTCGGGGGTGGCGACCGGACCCGGCGTCGGACCCGGCCAGGGATCGACCGGAATCGGTCCCGGCGACGGTCCGATTTCGCCCGACCCTTGGGGACCGCGCACGAGCGCCCCGCCGAGGTCGACGTCGTGCGCCGTCACGTCGACGTTGACGCCCTGTCCTTGCGCCGCGAGCGTCGTTTCGATGCGGCCGCCGTAACCGTTGCGCGCATCTACGACGAGCGAGCCGTCTTGACTTTCCGTGACGCTCGTACCGTTGCCGAGCCGAACGGTTTGTCCCGCGGAGATCGCGACATTGCGACCGTACTCGTCGATCGATGCTTGACCCTGGTTGTTCATCGAGATCGTCGTCTGTCCGTTGTCGAGCGAGACTGTGGCGGATTGATTTTTCGTGACGCCCCGCGCATTCGGCGACGTAACTTGCGTCGAAATCCGAAAGCCCCCTTGAAACGAGTTCGAATTCAGTAAATCCGGATGCGACGTCATGCTGTTCCATTTCTGTCCGTTAAAGGACAGATGCGGGTCGCCTTCGCTGGCGCCATCGGCATTTTGGAAGAAACTCTCGTTGCCGTAGGGCGTGGGCGAACCGCTGCCGCCGTAGGGCGGACAGTAACCGCCGCCTCCATACGGATTGCAGCCTTGACCGTACGAGCCGCCCATCAGCTGCTGCAACATCTGCACGAGTTGTTGCAGCAAGCCGGGCAGCGGACCGAACAGTGCGGTCTGCGCGGGATTGGACACCGTGCTAGCGAGCCACGGCGGCACCATGCGCGAAATGGCGTCGCCGGATAGCGTCCCGCGTGCGCCGGCCTGCGAGAGCGATCCACTGGAATCGCCGATGCCGGCGAAGGCCGAAAGTGGACTGGGGCCGAGTTGCCCGTCGAGCGGCTGTATGGACATCGCGATGAACCTCCGTCGTAGTGGTTGACCGACGTTCACGACGGCGACGCGTTGCGACAAGGGGCAAACTGCGGCTCTTCAGAAGCGCGTTTCCGCCATGAGCGACACGCAGCTGACGACCATCGCGCGACTCGACGAGCGCCTCACCGTGCTCAAGGAGCGTCTTTGACTACGCAGGCAAGATTCGCCGGATAGCCGAGCTCGAGGAGCGTTCGCGCTCCGAAGGGTTCTGGAGCGATCCGGAGCCGGCGCAGCGCGTGATGAAAGAACTTTCCGACGAGCAGGCGGCCGCCGCTAGCGTCGCGGACGTCGAGCGCGCGTTGCGCGACGCTCGCGAGCTACTCGATCTCTTCGGTGACGACCCATCTGCCGGCGCGGAGGTGGGCGGCAGCATCGAGACGGCGCAAGCGGCACTCGATCAGTTGGAAATGGCGGCCAACTTCACCGGCGAGTTCGACGCGCACAATGCGATCGTCAGCATCTTCGCAGGAGCCGGCGGCGTCGACGCGGCCGACTGGGCGCAGATGCTCGCCCGCATGTATTTGCGCTGGGCCGAAGCCAAGAAGTTTTCCGCGCACGTGGTCGAGGAATCGCCGGCCGAGGAGGCGGGTCTGAAATCTGTGACGTTTATCGTGCGCGGGCGCAACGCGTACGGTTTGCTGCAAGGCGAGCGCGGCGTTCACCGGCTCGTGCGCCTTTCGCCGTTCGATGCGGCGCACCGGCGCCATACGTCGTTTGCGGCAGTCGACGTGATTCCCGAGATTGAAGCCGGTGACGAACGCGAGATCGAGATCAAGGCCGACGATCTGCGCATCGAAACGTTCAAGTCCGGCGGAGCCGGCGGACAGTACGTCAACAAAACTGAATCGGCCGTGCGCCTGATCCACATTCCGACGGGGATCGTCGTCGCCTCGCAGCAGGAGCGTTCGCAGGCGCAAAACCGCGATGTCGCGTTGGGCATTTTGCAAGCAAAACTCGCGCAACGCGCCATCGAGGAACGCGAAACGCGCCTCGAAGACCTGCGCGGCGAGCGGCAAGCCAACGAATGGGGATCGCAAATCCGATCGTACGTGCTCCAGCCCTATCAAATGGTCAAGGATCATCGCACCGACGTTTCGGTCGGCGACGTGCAAAACGTGCTTGACGGCGGGATCGATGCGTTCGTGTGGCCCTTCCTGCAGCAACGGCGCATCGCTCGATAATGCGCGACCGCTGGCTGTGGTGCGGTTGCGCGGCCTACGCGGTGCTCTTCACCTGGCTCGGCGCCATCAAATACGCGGCCCATCGCAACCTGGTCGATTTCGGCATCTTTCAACAAACGGTCGCAAGCGCGTTCGGATGCTTCTGTAATCCGCTCGAGGGCAGCCACTGGGCGTTTCACTTTTCGCCGATTCTCTACGCGCTCGGCGCGGCGGTGGCTATCGTGCCGTCGCCGCTGACGCTGGTTGCGCTGCAGGCGGCGGCGGGCGCTCTGTGCGCGCCGCCGATCTACGCCATCGTCCGCCCGCGCGCCGGCATCGCGACGGCGCGCCTGTGTGCGCTCGTGGTTTTTCTCTATCCGCCGCTGGGCGGACTGATATTCGGGGACGTGCACGAGAACGGGTTTGCGCCGGCTGCGGTCGCGTGGACGCTGTACGCGTTCGATGCCGGCCGGCTCGGATGGTCGGCATTCTTCGCCGCCGTCGCGTTGGCGGTGAAAGAGGATCAGGCGCTGTTCTTGGCCTTTGCGGGTGCGTGCGGGGCTCTTGCGTATCGGAGCGATCGCCGGCGCGCGCTATTCGCGGCCGGCGTCGCGGCCGTTTCGATTGGCGTTGCCGTGGCGTTCTTCGCGCTGATTCAACCCAACGCCGAAGCCAATCCGTATTGGCAGCCGGCCCGTTTCTACGCGTGGACCGTCGCCGACGCGCGCGACCTTGCGGCGCACGGCGCGCTCGAGCGCATCGGATTCCTTCTGTTGATTCTAGCGCCGCTGGCGTTCGTGCCGTTGCGAACGCGCGTTGCACTGCTCGCGGTTCCACCGTTGCTCGAAGTTCTCGGCTCGCGCATGGACACGACGTTCACATTGGGAACGCACTATGCCGGAGCGTGGGCCGGGTATCTGTTGGTGGCCTATGCTGCCGGAATCTCCGCCTTAGGCGCGCGCGGCCGCGCGCGGGCGGCCCTCTATTGGTCGCTGGCGCTCTGCGTCCTCGAACTCGCCGTTGCGAATCCGTTGCATCCGGGCGCAAACTTGCGCGCGGTGCAGCCGCGCGATCTCGAGCTGGATGCCGCGCTTCACGATCTTCCGCGCGACGCGAGCGTCGCCACGCAAGAGGAAGCGTACACGCACCTCGGCCTCACCAATCCCTTTGCCCGGCTCTTGCCCGAGGACCCGAACGTCGAGACGCACGCGTGCCTGGTCTTAGTCGACCGCGCGTATTCGGACTCGCCGCGTTTACAGGAATACGGCAACGCGCTCGCCGCCTTGGTGGCATCCGGAAAATACGTGGCCGTCGTGCGCGTCGGCGACATCGCGATCTTCCGCCGCGTTACCGCCTGCCGCTAAAGCAACTGGGCCAAAGCGTCGGCCGCGCGTGCGGGCCAATTCGGCTCGGCGCGCACGGTCCGATTCGGCGCGGCCCACGGCGCCCAGCGCGCGACCTGTAGGGCGTAGCCGCGCGACGGCGGATAGACGCCGACGACCGGCGTGCCGGTCATGCCCGCGACGTGCAGGGCGCCGCTGTCCGGCGTGACGAGCGCGCGCGTTGCCGCGATGGCTTCTTTCCACGGAGCAATTTCTGCGAAGCATTCGACCGAAATCCCCATCGCTGCAGCAATGCGTCCGGCGTATTCCCGCTCGGTCGCGGACGCGAGCAGCCGGAGCGCTCCAAACGATTGCAGGCGGCGCAAGAGATCGATCACGTCGCCGAACGGAATTCCCAAGCGCTGCCACTTGTCGGTGATTTGCACGGCGATGCGATCGTCGGGCGCTATATCGCGATCGACGACGAACGGACGCAGCACGTTTGGATCGCGCGAAGGTTCGGCGGATTCTCCGAGCAGCGTTCTTCCGAGTTCGAAGATAACGCGGCATTCGTGCGGGGCCTGCCTGTCCAAGCCGGCACTTCGATACACGCGCTGTGTAAGGAAGCGGCGCGTCCACATCGTCTTTGCCGGTTTTCCCCATGCGTTAGAGAAGCCGATGCGAACCGGTGCGCGGCTTGCCAATGCCAGACGATAGCCGCTTGGATCCTCGGTGGCGACGAGTGCGTGCGTGTATTCGCGGATTGCGAGACCTTCGCCGGCGCGCTCGATCGCGTCGACGTTCGACCGCGCGCTCGAACGCAGTTCGAATTCGGCAACGACGACCGAGCGCACGGCGCGCGACGAGAAGACGCCGGCGTTTTCCCGCCGCAGCACGACGTCTACGGGAATCCGCTTTGCGTGCAGCGCGGCGACGAGCGGCACGGTCGCGAGCGCATCGCCGACCGCGTCGAGGCGGATGAGCAGCGCCGACGGTGAACTCTGCGGCATGCCGTTTCTCTCCGACCGCCGGGAGGCGGCGGCCTGCCGCCGATGATCGCTCGCGACGATCTCGTGACGCTCGACGCGGTCGACGGATTTCCCACGGTCCGATCGTACGGGCGGGTTTCGGGCAGCGCTTCGCGCGCCCGCAACCGGCTTCGTTCGACCTTTCGCAGTCTGGGAATGCTCATCGGCCTTTCGGCGGGAGAGTTTCTCGGAGACGCCGAGCACTTGCGCAGCGAGGCCCTCGACGCTCTGAGGCGTAACGCCGCCGCACTCGGCGCAAACGCGGTCGTCGGCCTGCAGTTCTACGTTTCGGAAGGCGACGATGGGTCGTGCACGGTGCTTGCGTTCGGTCGAGCCGTCCTGGTCGACAAACTCGGACCGGCGGCGTGACGCTCGAAGAGCGCGCGCGACGCGAGCGGCTGCTCCAGCGCGGCGCCGCCAACGCTGCCGCGTGCCGGCGTTGCGCGATCGGGTACGAACGGCGCAACAACGTGTACGGCGAAGGCGATCCCTGTGCGGCGCTGATGGTCGTCGGCGAGGGGCCCGGTGAAACCGAAGACGAGTTGGGCCGTCCGTTCGTCGGACGCGCGGGCCAGTTGCTCGACCGCATGCTCGGGGCAATCGGTCTCGCGCGCGAGGACGTGTATATCTGCAACACCGTCAAATGCCGCCCGACTTTCGCGGGACCTAACGGGCCGCGCAATCGAGCACCCGAACTGGACGAGATGGCCAACTGCCGCCCGTTTCTCGACGAGCAAATCGCGATTATCGCGCCCCGCGTTCTGTTGGCGTTGGGCGCCCCGTCGGCGAAGTCGTTTCTCGGCCGTGACTTTCAGATCACCAAGATGCGCGGACGCTGGTATGCCGGACCTCTCGGAATTCCGCTGATGGTGACCTTTCATCCGGCGTACGTTCTCCGTCAAACGGGCGGCGAGATCGAAGCCGTGAAGCGTCTGGTATGGAACGATCTCAAACAAGTCCGCGCGAAACTCGACGAGCCGGTCGAACCGGAAATGCCATCTTCAGCGGAGACGGCCGAACCGCAGCAGGCCGGCCTTTTTGGGGGAATCTCGTGACCCGCGATCCGATGGCAGTGTGGGTCGAGAGTCTGGCCGTGCGCGCGGGTTTCCCGGATGCGCGCGCGTTCGCCGAACACTTCGGATTGAAACCATACCGGTCGCGCCAGATCTACCGCGCCGCCGCCAAGGAATTGCTTCCGTCGGTCGACGCGGTGACGACGTTACCGAAGGAGATGCGGAGCGCGCTCGGCGCCAGCGGGGCGACCTTCTCGACGCTGGAATCGTCGGTCGTTCAGAGGTCGCGAGACGGGCAAACAACCAAGGCGCTCTTCCGTTTGCGGGACGGCAGCGACGTCGAAGCGGTGCTGATGGAGCACTCGGGCGATCGCACGACTGTGTGCATCTCCTCGCAAGCCGGCTGCGCCTTTGCGTGCGCGTTCTGTTCGACCGGACAAGCCGGCTTCGGACGAAATTTGGATGCCGTCGAAATCTTCGACCAGGCGCTGTTCTTTGCACGCGAACTGAACGGTCGCGGAAAGCGGATCACCAACGTCGTGTTCATGGGCATGGGCGAGCCCTTTCACAACTACGGCAACGTGATGGATGCCGTCGCGCTGCTCAACGATCCCAACGGCTTCGGATTGGGGCACCGCCACCTGACGATTTCGACCGTCGGACTGGTCGACAAGATCGATCGCTTTTCGGACGAACGCCTGCAAGTGAATCTCGCGATATCGCTGCACGCACCAAATGACGCGTTGCGTTCAAAAATCATGCCCGTCAACCGCCGGTTCGACGTCGCGTCGCTGATGGCCGCGTGCGAGCGCTACGTCGCGAAGACGCGGCGAAAAGTATTCTTCGAATACGTGATGCTGGCCGGCGTCAACGACGACGATGGCTGCGCGCGCGAACTTGCGGCGCTGATGCGCGGGCATCTGTATCACGTCAACCTCATTCCGTATAACGCGACGCCGGACGGTCCGTTCGCCGGAACGACCGACGCTCGCATTTGGAAGTTTGCGGGCATTCTCGACGCGGCCGGCGTCCCGACGACGGTCCGCCGCAACATGGGGCGCGACATCGCTGCCGCTTGCGGCCAACTCCGCGCCGCAACGCAGGCGAAGGGCGCACCCGCGCAGCCGGTGGGGAGGTGACGAGATGATTACCGGAATGCACGCCCTTATTTACAGCGCGCACGCGGAGAAGGTGCAAGAGTTCCTCTCCGACGTGCTCGGATTAGAGTCGGTCGAAGCGGGCGAGGGATGGCCGATTTTTGCTGCGCCGCCGGCCGAACTCGCCGTGCATCCGACGGACGGAGAGCCTGGCCACGAACTGTATTTGATGTGCGACGACGTATACGCAACGATTGCGTCGTTCAAGGAAAAGGGCGTCGCGTGCTCGCCGGTTCGAGACCGCGGTTGGGGACTCGTCACGTCGGTCGAGTTGGCGGCCGGCGAAAGCATCGGCCTGTACGAGCCGCACCATCCGTCGCCGCTGCAATCGAAGGCGTAGGGATTCAGCGCGTGGCAACGTGGCGCGACGTTAGCCGGTATGCGCTGGCGTTGCCGGAGACGATCGAAGAACGCTCCACCGACGGCCTGCGCCGCTGGGCCGTCAAGAAGAAGCTGTTCGCATGGGAGCGGCCGTTGCGCCGTTCGGATTTGCTGGCGCTCGGCGACGATGCGCCGGCCGGCCCGATTCTCGGATTGCGGACGGCGGACCTCGAAATGAAGGAGATGATGCTCGCGAGCGATCCGGCGGTCTATTTCACGACGCCGCACTTCAATGGATATCCAGCGGTGCTCGTCCGGCTGAAGGCGATCGCGCCGAAGGACCTCAAGGACGCCGTCGTCGAGGCGTGGCTGACGCGCGCACCGGCGCGGCTTGCCGCGCAGTATCTCGGATGACGCGGCTTCCGTCGGTGCGCCGGCAGAAAGCGGCGGGTATCGCTCGCTGCCGGTGAGAAAACCACGCCGGAATGCAGACGGCATCGGATTCGCAACGGCGCGTAACGATGGACGAGATTACGGCGCTTGCCAAGCGCCGCGGCTTCGTCTTCCAATCGAGCGAGATTTACGGCGGCATCAACGGATTCTGGGACTACGGTCCGCTCGGTGCGATCCTCAAACGCAACGTCAAGAACGCCTGGTGGCGCGATACCGTCGAACTGCGCGACGACGTCGTTGCGTTCGACTCTTCCATCATCATGCATCCGCTCGCGTGGAAGGCGTCGGGACACGTCGACGCTTTTCACGACGTGCTGGTCGACTGCAAAGTGTGCAAACACCGCTTTCGCCTCGATCACTTGAAGGATGCGGCCTCGTGCCCCGACTGCGGAAGCAAGAATTCGTTCACCGAACCGCGCGCCTTCAATCTCATGATGAAGACCTCGGTAGGCCCGATGGACGACACGTCGTCGGAGGCGTACTTGCGGCCCGAGACCGCTCAGGGGATCTTCGTCAACTTCAAAAACGTCTATCAATCGGCCCGCCGTAAGCCGCCCTTCGGCATCGCGCAAATCGGAAAGTCGTTTCGCAACGAGATCACGCCGGGAAACTTCATCTATCGCGTGCGCGAGTTCGAACAGGCCGAGTTGGAATATTTCGTTCCGGACGACGGGAAAGACGTCGCGGTCTTCCACGAATGGGTCGAGCGCCGAAAGACGTGGTACGCCGGTTACGGCATCAAGCCGGAACGGTTGCGTTTTTACGAACTGACGCCGCAGGAGCGGCCGCATTACGCCAAGGCCGGCGTGGACGTCGAGTACCTGTTCCCGTGGGGATGGGGCGAACTCGAATCGATCGCCCACCGCGGTACGTACGATCTCGACGCGCACATGACGTTGTCGGGGAAAGATCTGCGCTTCTTCGACGAAGCCTCGAAGACGCATTACACGCCGCTCTTAATCGAGAGTTCGGCCGGCATGGACCGCACTACGCTGACGTTTCTGGTGGACGCGTACGAACGCGAGACCAGCGTCGACCCGAATGGAAAGGAGACGGAGCGCACCGTGCTTCGGTTCCATCCATTCATCGCTCCGGTCCAAGTCGCGGTATTTTCACTGGCGCGCAACAAGCCGGAGTTGGTCGAACGAGCCCGCGCCATCGAGACTCGCCTGCGTCCGCAGTGGCGCACGCAGTACGATGAGGGCAACATCGGACAGCTCTACCGGCGGCAGGACGAAATCGGCACGCCGTACTGCGTGACCATCGACTACGAAACCCTGGCCGACGGCAGCGTCACCGTGCGGTCGCGCGATTCGATGCTGCAAGAGCGCGTTGCGGGCGATCGCCTAGGCGCGCACCTCAAGGAGCGACTGGAGAGCAACGCATGACGACCCCCACCGCCGCCGCTAAATTCGTTTTTTTCTTCGACGAGGGCAAAGCGTCGATGAAAAATCTTCTCGGCGGTAAGGGTGCGGGGCTTGCCGAGATGACGTCGGCGGGGCTGCCGGTTCCATCGGGCTTCACGATCAGCACCGAGGCCTGCTTGGCGTTTTACGACTGCGGGCGCCGTTATCCGGAAGGGCTCTCCGAACAGATCGATTTCGCCATGCGCGAACTCGAAAAGCGTACCGGCAAGGGATTCGGGTCGGTCGAACATCCGCTGCTCGTTTCGGTTCGCAGCGGCGCGCGCGTTTCGATGCCGGGTATGATGGACACCATCCTCAACCTCGGATTGAACGACCGAACCGTCGAGACGCTGGCCGCCCTCACCAATAATCCGCGGTTTGCATGGGACGCGTATCGCCGTTTCATCACGATGTTCTCCAGCGTCGTGCTCGGCGTGGGTAAGGATCACTTCGAGGAACGCCTCGAGGATCTCAAAGCGTCGCTCGGCGTAAAAAACGATCCGCAAGTCGATGCGGAGTCGTGGAAGAAACTCGTGGAGCAGTTCAAACGGATCGTACTGGAGACGGCGGGTCGCGAATTTCCGCAAGACGTCCGCGAACAGCTCGACTTAGCGATTGCCGCGGTCTTCGACTCGTGGCACAGCAAGCGCGCCGTCGATTACCGGCGATTCAATCGTATTCCCGACGATTGGGGCACGGCCGTGACCGTAATGGAGATGGTATTCGGCAACCTCGGCGACGATTCGGGCACCGGCGTGGCCTTCACGCGCGATCCCAACACGGGCGAAGCGGTGCTCTTCGGGGAGTACTTGCGCAACGCGCAGGGCGAAGACGTGGTCGCGGGCATCCGCACGCCCGAAAAGATCGCGAATTTAGAGCAGACGCAGCCCAAAGTGTTCGCGCAGTTTCAAGAGATCGCAAGCCGTCTGGAGCGGCATTATCGTGACATGCAAGACCTCGAGTTCACGGTCGAGCGCGGAAAACTGTTCATGCTGCAGACGCGTAACGGGAAGCGCAGCGCGGAAGCGGCCGTAAAGATCGCTCTCGACCTCGTCAACGAAGGGCTTATCGATACGCGTCGCGCGGTCGCGATGGTCAACGCGCAGTCGCTCGATCAACTCTTCCACGCTCGCATCGACCCGCACCAGAAGATCGAGATTGCGGCCAAAGGGTTGAACGCGTCGCCGGGGGCCGCGTGCGGGCAAGTCGTCTTCAGTGCCGACGACGCGGTAGCATGGCATCGCGAGGGAAAAAAGACGGTGCTCGTGCGCGTGGAGACGACGCCCGACGACGTGCACGGCATGATCGCCGCCGAGGGCGTGCTCACGGCCAAAGGCGGCGCGACCTCGCATGCCGCCGTCGTCGCGCGCGGCATGGGCAAACCGTGCGTCGCCGGCTGTGAGGCGCTCAACATCGAGCGGCGCACGAAAATGGCGACGATTGCCGGCCAACCGCTGCACGAGGGCGATTGGATAACGGTCGACGGCACCACGGGGAACGTCGCGCTCGGCGCGCTTACGCTTATTCCGGCGCCCTCGACGCTGCCCGATTGGCTGGCGACCTTGCTTTCGTGGGCAGACGAGCTACGCCGCATGGAAGTATGGGCGAACGCCGACACTCCCGAGGACGCGGCCCGCGCGCGGCAACTCGGAGCGCAGGGCATCGGCCTGTGCCGCACCGAGCATATGTTCATGCAGCAGGACCGCTTGCCGACCGTGCAGCGCATGATCCTCGCGCACGAACCCGAGGCACGCGAAGAAGCCCTGCGCAAACTGCTTCCCTTCCAGCGCGACGACTTCGCGGGAATTCTCGAAGCGATGCAGGGCCGCCCCGTCACGATACGTCTTCTGGACCCGCCGCTGCACGAATTCTTACCGTCGCTCGACGATCTGCTCGTCGAGGTGACCGAACTGCGCATCCAACGCGGCAGCGACTCACCCGACTACAAAATTAAGGACGCGATCCTTCAGCGCGTGCTGCAGCTGCGCGAACAAAACCCGATGCTGGGGTTGCGGGTCTGCCGCTTGGGCATTCTCTATCCCGAGATCTATGCGATGCAGGTGCGCGCGATTTTCGAGGCGGCGTGCGACCTGAAGGGACGCGGCGTCGACGCGCGGCCCGAAGTGATGATTCCCGGCGTCGGCACGAAAGAGGAGATGCAGATCACGCGCGCAGCGGCCAAGGCGGTCGCCGACGCCGTGCTTGCGGAGCGCGGCGTCGAACTCGACTATCACATCGGCACGATGATCGAACTTCCGCGAGCCTGCATCGTCGCCGACGAACTGGCGCTGTACGCCGATTTCTTTTCGTTCGGCACCAACGACTTGACCCAAACGACCTATGGCTATAGTCGCGACGACGCGGAGGCCTCGTTCATTCCGACCTATCTCGAGAAGCGCATTCTCAAGGTGGATCCGTTCCAAGTGCTCGACCGCCGCGGCGTCGGCACCCTCATGCGGGATGCGGTCGAGCGCGGTCGCGGCGTGCGCGACACGATCAAAATCGGCATCTGCGGCGAACACGGAGGCGAACCGAGCAGCATCGCTTTCTGCGAACAGCTCGGGCTCGACTACGTTTCGTGCTCGCCGTATCGCGTTCCGATCGCTCGTTTGGCGGCTGCCCAAGCCGCGATCGGCGCCCTGGATTAGCGCCCAACGATTGCGGCACAGAGGCGGCGGGCTTCGGCGACGTCGACGTTTTGACGCCTCACGAACAACTTGCGCCAATACGCCTTTCCCGTGAGTTTCGCGATGAGATCTGAGACTTCGCGCGCGTCGGCAAGTGCGTTGCCGGTGCCCACCCAGACGGTGTGTTCGTGCCCGACTCCGAGCGGAAGACGGTGCAGCACCTGCGACTGCTCGTCGGCCCACACGTTTTGCGAGCCGAAGGCTTCGGAGAGCGCGCGTTCGCACGCCTCGTACTTGCGCAAATCGCGCTCGGCGTTGAACTCGACGGCGAGCGCGTACACGACGATTCGTTCGCGCAAGGCGCGCGCTGCGTCGCTTTGATGGTCGGCGAGTTCGTTGAGCACGCGGAAGTCGTCCCAGCGCGCGAACTCGCGAATCGGATCGAGAGCGCGAGGATCCGGCCAGAGCTCGCGCAGCACGTCTTGCAGCACGCGTTCGAAAATCCGCGTCGTGTGATGGAAGTAGACGGACGCGAACATCATGTAGCGCGCCATCACGAACGACTCGAGCGCGACGACGCCGCGCGCGTCGATGCCCATGACGACGCGTCCGTCGCGTTGGTAGAGCCGCAGCGACGCGACGAGTTGTTCGGCATCGTACCGGCCCGTCGCGATTCCGGTAAAGTAGGCGTCGCGTTGGAGATAATCCATCCGATCGGCGTCCAGATTCGGGCCGCTCACCAGTTCCCGCAGCGCCGGGTACCGGCTCTCGGGCTCGCCGAGGATGAGTCCGAGCACTTCGAGCGGATCGACTTCGAGCGCTTCAAGTGCCGCGCGAACGTCGGGAAGCGCGAGCAGTTCGCCCGTGCGTTCCTCGTGACGAACGCCCAGCACCGCCTCGCAGGCGTGGCTGAACGGTCCATGCCCGACATCGTGCAGCAGCAGCGCGGCTCGCACCAGTCGCCGCTGCCGGTCGACGTCGGCCGCATCCGCGAAAAACTCTGGGCCTTGGCGGACCAACTCGTCGAAGGCGCGCGTGCCCATCGCGAGCGCTCCCAGCGCATGGCTGAAGCGCGAATGCTCCGCCGACGGAAACGCGAGGTAGGCCAGGCCGAGCTGGCGCAGACGGCGCAGGCGCTGCATGACCGGAAGGTCGAGCAGGCGCGCCTCCGTATCCGAAAGTCCGATGAAGTGATGGACCGGATCGAAGATACGCTTCACCGCGGGGCTGTTTCCGGCACGAGGGCGGCGCTCCTCGCGCCGGTGCGCCGGCACGAAAACGCGCGGCGGTGTAGAAGGTTGCGCGAGTGAGATTCGATCGGACGGCGATCGCCGAGATTCACGCTCGCCTCGACATTGCGCGCGTGATCGGCGAGTACGTGCCGTTGAAAAAACGCGGCAACGATCTGGTCGGCCTGTGTCCGTTTCACGGCGAGAAGACGCCTTCGTTTCACGTCCATCCCGATCGCGGTTTCTTCAAGTGCTTCGGATGCGGCGCCGGCGGCGACGCGATTGCCTTCGTGCAGCGGATCGAGAACGTGCCGTTCGCCGACGCCGTCCGAACGCTCGCCGCAAAAGCCGGCGTCGAACTGGAGCCGGAGAATCCGGGCGCCGCGCGCGCGCGTACCGAACGGGAAGCAATCTACGAAGCCAACCGCATTGCGGCGGCATACTTCGCACGAATGCTCGGCAGCGACGCAGGACGCCGTGCACGCGCGTATTGCGCGCAGCGCGGCCTCGCCGACGAAACCGCGGCAGCGTTTGCACTTGGCTACGCCCCGGATTCCTGGAGCGGGCTCGTCGACGAGCTCGAGCGTGCAGGCGTGGGCTTGAGCGTTGCCGCTTCGGCCGGACTACTGAAACCCGGGCAGCGCGGTTACTACGATTTCTATCGCGATCGCCTGATGGTCCCGACGTACTCCACGACCGGCGAAGTCATCGCGTTCGGCGGCCGGGCGCTCGGCGATGGCGAGCCGAAATATCTCAACACGACGACCACGCCGGTGTACGTCAAGGGACGGCATCTCTACGCCCTCAACGTCGCGCGCCGTGCCGCGCAGGCCGACCGCACGCTCATCGTGGTCGAGGGCTACCTGGATTGCATCGCGCTCCACCAGGCCGGCTTCAAAAATACCGTGGCGGCGCTCGGTACGGCGTTTACGCCGGAGCAGGCGACCGAGCTTCGGAAGTACGCCGATTACGTGTTCTTGTGTTTCGACGGCGACGCCGCCGGCAGTGCGGCTGCAACCAAAGCGGTCGACATCGCGTCTAAGAGCATCGAGCATGCGGGCTCCGCCGTCCGCATCGTGATGCTTCCTCCGGGCGACGACCCCGACGGCTTCGTACGCCGGTCGGGCGCAGAGGCGTTCCGAAAACTGCTCGACGACGCAAAGCCCGCTATTGCTTTCCGTATCGATGCCGAAATCGAGCGCTTTCGAGCCGGGTTCGAATCCCCGGCCGCGCTGGCGCCGAAGGCGGAGGCGCTGATACGGGAAATGGTGCCCCGCGAGGAATGGGATCGCTGGCGCGTTTACGTTGCAGGCAGGCTGCAGGTGAGCGCCGACGACCTTCGGAATAGCCGGTTCCTCGCAAACAGCGCGAACTTCGCACCACGTTCGGAGGATCGTCGCCTCGACAGCCGCCACGTGCGTGCGTCGATGGAACCGCTCTCTTTCGAACGCGAGGTCGTGGGCATTCTACTCGAGGAACCGGCCCTGGCCGAGGAATTCGGCGAGCGCATCTCCGCGGAACGATTTCGCAACGATCTCTACCGGCGAATCTACGAACGCATCGTAGGCGCCGGTGGAACCGTAACGAGCACCGGCGACGTTTTCGGATTGTTTGGCGAAGACCAGGCAAGCCTCGACGCCCTGGCGGCACTGGGAGCGCGCGATCGAAGTTCGGCGGTACGTTACAGCGGTTCCGAGGAACGGCGCGCGCATCTCGAGCGGGTCGTCGAACGCTTGCAGCAGGACGAGGCGCTGCAGCGGTACCGCGAACTCTCGCGGTCGATCGACGAGGAACTGAGCGCCGGCCGTCCGGTCTCTTCGCAAGTTCGCGACGAGTTCGACGCTCTGGTAGCGAGATTAAAGCGGTGAGGGGCGAAAGCAACGGTTTTGGGAAAATGAGCGACGATTTGGAACGAAAGGGGGTGAAAAACAAAGTGGCTCGCAAAAAGGGCGGCGCCGCCGTGGCCGACGCGCCTCCGGCGACTCTCGACGAACTCAAAAAGAAGCTGCTGGCGCGCGGCAAAAGCCAGGGCTCGCTCACCTATGAAGAAATCAACGCAGCGTTCGACGCGCTCGAAGAGGTGACGCCCGAGCAACTCGACGAGTTTTTCGAAGAGATTACGGCCGCCGGCATCGAGATCGCCGACGATCAAAAAGACGAGAAGCCCGAAGCCGAGGGCGAGGAAGAGCCCGAAGAGCCGATTCCCGACGGGCTTTCGCTCGACGATCCCGTTCGCATGTATCTCAAGGAGATCGGCCGGGTTCCGCTGCTATCGATGGAGCAAGAGAAATCGCTGGCGATGCGCATCGAAGCCGGCGAGTTGGAATCGCGCCGCGACGGCGTTGCGGACTTGGCGCTGACGGATTCGGGCGAAGAGGCCAAACGCCAGCTCACCGAAGCCAATCTCCGTCTCGTCGTTTCGATCGCCAAGAAATACGTCGGGCGCGGCATGCTGTTCTTGGATCTCATTCAGGAGGGCAATCTCGGATTGATCCGCGCGGTCGAAAAATTCGACTATCGCAAGGGCTACAAGTTTTCCACCTATGCGACGTGGTGGATCCGCCAAGCGATTACACGCGCACTCGCCGATCAAGCCCGCACGATCCGGATACCCGTGCATATGGTCGAGACGATCAATCGCTTGATCAAAGTCTCGCGCCAGCTACTGCAGGAACTGGGCCGCGAGCCTTCGGTCGACGAGATCGCCGAAGCGATGGGGCTCACTCCCGAAAAAGTGCGCGAGGTCATGAAGATTTCGCAGGAGCCGATCTCGCTGGAGACGCCCATAGGCGAAGAGGAAGACTCGCACCTCGGCGATTTCATCGAAGACCAGGAGGCGGTCGCTCCCGCAGAGGCGGCCTCCGTAATGCTGCTCAAAGAGAAAATGCAGGACGTTCTGCAAAACCTGACCGAGCGCGAGCGCAAGGTGCTCGTGCTGCGTTTCGGCCTGGAAGACGGGCATCAGCGGACGCTCGAGGAGGTCGGCCAGGAGTTCGGCGTGACGCGCGAGCGGATCCGGCAAATCGAGGCCAAAGCCTTACGGAAGCTGCGCCACCCGTCACGCGGCAAAGCGCTTAAAGACTATTGGAGCAACGAGTAGCGGCCCAAGCGTAACGGCGCGCCGCGCCAGGACGTTTATCAGATGATGCTTTTTGCAGCCTGGCTGGCCGTCGCGCTGGCTCTGCCGGTGACGGCGCCCTCGCCCTCGCCCGCCCCCTCATCCTCGCCGCGCGATCTCAAAACGATCGTCACGGTCATTTCGTCGCCGTACTGCAACGCGCTCGCGCAGCATTTCAACGGCGCGCTAGTGCCGATGCTGGGCAACGATCGCGTCTTCAACAGCGTCAGCGTCCAGCTCGACGACATGAACGCGATGTTCAACTATCCCGACTACGCCAACCGTTTTCTGGACCTTCGCACGAAGATCGTCAAGGAGTCGGATTCCCTGGTGAAGTCGCTCTATCCGATTCGTGAACAGATCGACCAACTGAATCAGGCGGCCTCGCAATCGCAGGATGCTGCGGCCTCCAAGCAGCTGCGCGACGCGGCCTCACAACTCCAGGACGCGTACCGGCATCAGTTCCAACTCTCGACCGACCTTACGAGCCTCGCTCAGTCGATGCTGCAGTACGACGTTACCGCCCATCCGCATCCGCTCAACGGCTGGACTTTGCAAGAACAAGCGATGCCCGCCGACGAGAAAAACATCAAAGTGTACCTGCACTTCGACAAGCAGCGGACCAGCATCGACAGCGCTGAAGACAAAGCCGTCGACATCGCCTACGACATCGCGCAGACCCGCTGCACGAAGTAGCGCGCGCTAAAGCGTGCTACATATCGTCTTTTTCGGCGTTGGCCGACGGGACGACGAGCGGGTTTTTATCGGCGAAGGCGCCGTTGGGATTGGGCTTGACCCACACGATGAGATCCCAAAGCGACGGGAATAAAAAGACGCGCTTGACGTCGGCGACGTTTTTCGCGATGCCCATTTTTACGAGCGTCTCGGCTTGCGGATCGTCGACGCTGCCGCCGGCTGCGGTAAACTTCTTCGCGCTCAGCCCGCCGTAGGTCTCGGTGCCGTTGGGGCCGGCGAGAATATAGTGCACGTGTTCGCGAAACGAAATCCAGCGCTGGTACTTGACGCCCCACAGTTTAGGCGGCTCGGCCGACTGGCTCTGCGGCACCGAGAAGTCGGCGCCGAGGAGATTTCCGTGCACGTCGTACCACAGCTGGCTTGGTTCTTGCGGCGATCCGCTGTTCCACTTGAGGTTCGCGTAGCTGATCGCTCCGGTCGAATCTTCGTTGCCGTACCGGAAGTAGCCGGCCTGTTCGGCGGCTTGCGGCGTTGCGAATCGCGAGTTGAGATCTTTTTGGATCGAGACGATGAATGCCGTTTCGGTGCCTTGCGGCATCGGCGAAAGCGACGCTTTCGGTGCAGGAGTAGCGGCGATGGCGGTGCCGGCGGTGCAAAACAGCGCCGCGGCGACGGCCCATGTGCGAATGGTCACGCGGGAGCCCTTTCTTACGGAGAAGCAGAAGCCGCCGGCGTCGGCGTAGGAGGCTCCGGCGTCGGCCAAGGTGTCGGCGTTGGTGTCGTCAACGGAGGGGGCGTTTTCCTGCTCTTGCTTCCCCCCGCCGGACCGAACGGCGTCGCCGGCGGCTGCGTCGGAAACGTCGCTTTGGGCATCAGCAGATCTTGCGTGGGCGGATGCGGCGTTTGGATCGCAACGGTTCCGTTTGCAAGCACGGTCAGCGTGGCTTCGGTGCGTGCCGGCAGTTCGGAGCCCGCCTTGAGCACGAAATTCTTCCCAGAGCGGAAGATGTGGTAGAGGAAGTGGTAGGGGATCACCTGATCTTCGATCGTGTCCTCCCACTCGACCGTCGACTCGTGACCGGCAGAAATGTGCGGTTCGAGGCGTCCGACGGGAGCGCGCAACGGCAACGTTCGCCCGTCCGGAAGCGTCATCGGCTCGAAGAAGACGTCGATGAAACCATAGACGTCGCCGATGTCGGCCGCCGACGAGTCGACGATGCGGATTTGAACGGCCGTTCCCGCGGGAGCCACGATATGGCCGCCGACCGAGAGCGCATCCCTGAGATGCGCCGGCACGATTTGACCGGCGTGCGATGAACTGGAAGACAGCGCACCGTCGAGCACCAGGGTCAGATTTGAATCGAACGGCAGCGTATTTCCCGCCGGCGCCGGGCTTGGCGTCGTCGATGCCGTTGGCGCGGGCGTGGGCGTTACCGGATAGGCCGCGACCGAACCCGCGCCGAGCAAAACGAGCGCCGCGAATGCGCCGCCGGCCGCGGCCGGCGCGCGCGTGGAGCGCTTAGCTGGCGCGCCGCTCGCGGGCTTCGGCCGAGGCGCGTTTTCCTTCTTCGATGAGCTGCTTAACTCGTTGGCCACCTTTTTGTCCGATGCGTTCGTAGAAGTTGGGTCCGTAGCGATCGCGTGTCGCTTCGCCGCCCTTCTTTCCACCTTTCTTGCCGATTTGCTCGTAAAACTCGTGGCCGTGCGCCTCTTTGGTCGCCAGCCCGCCCTTACGGCCGATCTGTTCGTAAAACTCAGGACCGTAACGCTTCTTGACGGCCTCGCCGCCTTTTTGACCCGCTTCGCGGACGGACATTCCGCCGGAGCGTTTGGATGGTTCGAGGGTCCCTGACATGTTGCGTTCTTTCACCTTGTTGGTTCGTGCCGTCCCTGGCGGACGGCGGTACCTTTCACTCTCCTAGAACGCAAGCGCGGGCTCGAAAGTTGGTACCGGCGACGTTTGCGCCCATAAACTTGAGCGGATTGATGACTTAAGTCGTGACCGATTCATCTAAAATTCACGTTTTGAGTCGAGCAGCAGCGTCACGGGCCCGGCGTTGACGAGTTCGACGTCCATGTCGGCGCCAAACTCACCGTAGGCGACGCGCACGCCGCGCGCCGCGATCTCACGACCGACGCGATCGAAGAGCGTGCGCGCGAGTTCTCCCTTCATCGCGCGCGCGAACGACGGACGCCGGCCCTTGCGCGCGTCGCCGTGGAGCGTGAACTGCGAGACGAGCAAAACCGCACCGGCAACGTCGGTCACGCAACGATTCATCAATCCTTCGCCGTCGGCAAAGATGCGCAGTCCGCAGATCTTTTCCGCGAGCCATGCGGCATCGGAGACGCCGTCGTCGACGCCGATGCTTGCGAGCACCAGCAGGCCGCTTCCGATGTCGCCGGCAATGCGGTCGCCGACGCGTACGCACGCGCGCGAAACGCGCTGCACGACCGCGCGCACGTGCCGGCTACTTCGAAAACATCGAGGAGAGCGCGAACAATGCGTTCTCGCGACGCTCGAGGACGCGACGGTAGAAGTAACCCGCCCAATGCGTTCCAAACGGCACGTACACGCGCAGGCGGTAGCCCTCCGCGACGAGCTGCCGCTGAACGTTCGGACGGCATCCGTACAGCATTTGAAACTCGAAGCGTTCGGGTGCGATGCCTTCTGCGGCGACGAACTCCTTGACGCGCGCGATCAACCGGCGATCGTGCGTGGCGATACCGGGATAGGTTCCGCGCATGAGGAGTTCGCGCGCAAGCCGGATGAAGTTTTCACGAATCTCCGGCATGCTCCGATAGGCGATTTCCGGCGGTTCCTTATAGGCTCCCTTGCAAAGCCGCACGCGCGCGCGCAGTTCGATCGCGCGCCGGACGTCGCCGGCGGTGCGCTTCAAGTACGCCTGCAGCACGATGCCGACGTTCTGTTCGCGCGCGAAAGCGCGTTCGAAGACTCGCAGCGTCGCCTCGGTTACGGCCGAGCCCTCCATATCGATGCGGACGAAGGGATCGGCGTTCGCGCGAGCGCGCTGCACGACGCGCAGCAAATTCTCTAGGGCAAAGTCTTCGCCGACGAGCAAGCCCATCGCCGTGAGCTTCACCGAGACGTTCGAATCCACGCCGCTGCGTGAAAGAGCGTCGAGGATCCGCACGTACGTGTCGGCGGTTTCGACGGCGGCTTTGCGCTCGAGCACGTCTTCGCCGAGATAGTCGAGCGTCGCGGACATGCCGCGCGCGTTGAGTTCCCGGACGGTCTCGATCGCGGCGTCGATCGTCTCGCCGGGCACGAAGCGCTTGGCGAGAAAGAAGAAGTTTTTTTGGAAACCGGAGTCCGGAGCGAACAAGCGATCGAGAACCGCCATGCGTCAACCTCGTAGGTGGGTGCCCTACAGTACGACGCCGCGGCGAAGAATCCACGCGCCGGCCAGTGCCGCCGCCGCCAGCACGATGAAGCCGTAGGAAAGCGCCAGCGCTTCGCGCACGCCCGAGGCCGAAAGCGTGACGTACAAAGCGACCGGAAGCGAACTCGGATGGTACGCGACGATGCTCGTGGCGCCGTACTCGCCGATGGCGCGCAGCCAGGCGAACGCGACGCCCGCGCCGACGCCGGCAGCCGCGCCGGGTAAGGCGACGCGCGCGAAGATGCGCCACTCCCCCGCGCCCAGCGTGCGGGCCGCGTCTTCGTAGACGGGATCGATCCCGGCGAACGCGGCCGTCGCAGCAATGGCAACGAACGATCCCGAGACGAAGAACTCGGCAACGGCGACGCCGAGCAGCGAATCGACGACCGAAATGCCGTGGCCTGCAAGCCAGCCGCCGAGCGGCGCGTGAATGCCGAAAACGTAGAGCAGCATCAGGCCGGAGGCGACCGGCGGAAACGCCAGCGGCAGCGCGAGCGCGAAGATCGCGGGCGCTCGCACCCGCGAAGGGGCGCGTGCGAGCGCGTAACCGGCGGGCACGCCCAGCAGCGTCGCGGCAAGCGTCGCACCGAGCGAGGCGATCAGCGAAACGCGCAGCGCCGAGCGGCCGTCGACGGCGAGCGCCGCCATAGCCTCGTGCGGCGGAACGGTTAGGAGAACCACGGCGACGGGCCCGAGTGCGGCGACGACCAAGATTGCGGCCGCCAGCGGAAAGAGGGGGCTCGGAAGCGGACGCGGCATCATCGAAAACCCGTGGCAGCGAGCCTGTTCAAGGTCTTCGTCATCGCGCTGAGTTTGTCACTCGACGTTTTCGCCGTGAGTGTCGGGGTCGGCATTCGCGGGGTCCCTCCCGGGATGAAGTGGCGCATCGGCATCGCTTTCGCCTGCGCGGAAGTCTTCATGAACGTTGCGGGCGCGGGGCTCGGTCTCGCCGCCGGACGCCTCATCGGTCCGGCAGCCGCTTACATTGGTTTCGTCGCCCTGTTCGCACTCGGCACGTACATGATGTACGAAAGCCGGAGCAAACGCACGGGGTCGCAAAAGCTCGATCTTTCCAAGGGATGGGGATTGGCGCTCGCGTCGCTTTCGATCAGTCTCGACTCGCTCGGCATCGGTTTCTCGATCCTCTACATCGGCGTTCCGCTGCCGATCTCGCTGGTGGTGATTGCCGTGTTCTCGGTCGCTTCGACCGCGGCGGGGCTCGCGCTAGGCGGACGCTTGGGCGGCTACGCGGAGCGCTACGCCGCGTTCCTCGGCGGCCTGCTGCTCGCGCTGACCGGCATCGTATTCATCGCCCTGAAGATCTTCCACGTTGGCTAACCGAAGCGTCGCGCCATGAATGCCGGCAGCGCGATCTTCGATCTCGCCGGCACTGCGGGCGCCGGAACGCTTTTCGTCGTCGGCACCGGAAAGAACGTCGGAAAGACGGTGACCGCGCGGGCAATCTACCAAGCCGCGGTCGCACGCGGACGCCGCATCGGCATCGCGTCGGTGGGGCGCGACGGAGAAGCCATCGACGTCGCGGACGGCGCGCCCAAACCGCGGCTGTTCTTGCACCCCGGCACGTTCTTCGCCACGGCGCGCGACGTGCTGCCGTCGTCGCCCGCGGTGGAATACGTGGAAGATTCGTCGCTGCAAACGGCGACCGGAACGCTGGTCTATGCGCGAGTCGTGTCCGGCGCTCACTACGAACTCGTCGGTCCGCCGAGTGCGTCGGGCGTGCGCGAAGCGGTCGCGGTGCTGCAATCGCACTGCGAAACGGTCGTCGTCGACGGCGCGATCGACCGAGTGGCCGCGCTCGCGGGCATGCCGGGAGGAATCGTCGTCGCCGCGGGTGCGTCGGCGGGAAGCACGCCGGACGAAGCGGTCGACGCGATCCGCGCGTTGGTGCAACGATTGACGGTCCCGGCCTCCGACCCGGCACGCGCTGCACTTGAAATCGACGGCGCGCTCACGCCGGCGCGCGCGGCGGAACTCGTCGAGGCGCGCGAGTCGCGTCAAGTCGTCGTCGGCGATCCGACGCAGATCGCGTTAACGGGACGGGCCGCCGTGCACGCCTTTGCGCGGTTGCAGATTCGGTGCTTGCGTCCGCTGCACGTCGTCGCGGCGACGGTTGCGTCAATCGGACGCGAGCGCAGTTTCGAACCGCGTGCCTTCGCGCGCGCGGTCGCGTCGGCCACCGGATTGCCGACGTTCGACGTCTACGCCGGCGAACGCGCCGCGTGAAGCCGTCGCCGCTGCTCGACGCCGCCGCCGCGCTTGCGCTCGATGCAGAGTGGCTGAGCCGCGCCCTGATGCCTGCGAGCGAATACGGCCTGCGCCGTTTCTCGGAGTTGCGTCCGTTTGCGCCGGGCGAGGAAGAGGCCGCGCAGCGCCGCGCCACACGCGTCGCGGCCTATGCCGCGGCGCTCGAACTCGAACGGCTCGAGGCGCTTCGCGCGCTCCTCGCCAGATTGCCGGATGCGATCGCGACGTTCGCGCGCGCGGCCATGGGCGACATCCTCGACGATGCGGCACTTTTCGAGTTGCAACGATTCTGCGACGGCGCATCGAGCATCGATCGGCTGCTCGGCGGCGCCGCCGACGCGATGCCGGCGTGTAACGCGGGCGTACGCGCGGTCAGCGAGGCGCTCGAGCCCGGCCGCGTTCGGGTTTCGAGTTTTTATCTCGCCGATGCGCTCGACGCGCGGCTGGCACCGGCACGCGCGCAGCTGCAGAGCGCGCAAGCGCAGTTCGACGCCGTGCGCGGCCGCGCGCTCGTCGCGGTGGCCGGAGCGCTCGGACGGGAAGACGTCGCAGGCGACGAGTTTATCGTGATGCGAGCGGATCTTGCCGGTGAGCTTCCGTCCGGCGTGCGCGTGCTGCGTGAAGCGCCGACGTACTTCTTGTGCGCGGTCGAACTCGACGACGCGTCGCTCGCGGCGCTGGAGCGCCGCGACGAAGCTGCCGCCGCGGTCGCTGCGATCGAAGAAGAAACGCGCGCGCGGCTTTCGGGCGTCGTTGGCGCTTCGGCGGCGCCATTGCGTGCTGCGGCCGAAATGCTCGGCGACGTTGACGTAATGGTCGCGGCGGCGCGATTCACGCGCATTCACGAATGCACCGTCGCGCGGATCGTGCCGGAAGCGTCGCTCGCGTTCGAAGGCGGGCGTTTTCTGCCGCTGGCGGCGGACCTCGGCGCGGAAGGCCGGGTCTTTACGCCGATCGACGTCGAGTTGCGGGGCGTCGCCGTACTCACCGGCCCGAACATGGGTGGCAAAAGCGTTTGCCTGCGAACGTGCGGATTCGTCGCGCTCTGCGCGGCGTTCGGTCTGCCGGTACCGGCGCTGCGCGCAAAAAGCGGACTCTTCGACGACATCGCGTGGCTCGGCGTCGGCACGCGCGACGATCGGCCGGGCGGACTACTCTCCACGTTTGCACGCGAGGTGGTGCGGCTGCGCGACGTTCTCGCGCGCGGTTCGGAACGCGTCCTCGTGCTCGCGGACGAATTCGCGCGCACGACGACGCCCGTCGAGGGGAAAGCTCTGCTCGTCGCGCTGTTGCGGCGCTTGCGCGATCGCGGCGCGTGCGCGCTGGCGGCAACGCATTTGTCGGGCGTCGCCTCCGCCGCCGGGGCGCGCCATTTCGCGGTGCGAGGGCTGCGCGGCATTCCGCAGCCGCCCGCGGAAGGGGACCTGCATCAGGCGCTGGCGCGGCTGGCGGCGTCGATGGACTACACGATCGGCGAAGTGCGAACCGACGACGCGGCGACGGCGGATGCGCTGGCTTTGGCGTCCTTGCTGGGGCTCGACGCTGAAATCGTGGCCGACGCGCGGCGCCTTCTCGGGTCGGAACGCGCCCCGTAGAGTAACGCGGCTCGCCGCGAGCGAAGCGTGCGCCGATGGAGCCGCTGATCGTTACCTGCGCGCCGGTCGGAGCCGAGGTTACGCTCGACCAAACGCCCCATTTGCCGCACACCCCGCAGCGGCTCGGCGAAACGGCACGCGCCGTCGAAGAAGCCGGCGGATCGATCCTCCACGTGCATTGCCGCAACGACGACGGCACGAATACGCACGGCATCGACCGATTTCGCGCAGCCTACGAAGAGATTCGGGCGCAGAGTAATCTCATCGTCCAGTTCTCCACCGGCGGCGCGATCGGCATGACGCCGGACGAGCGCGCCAGCGTGCTGGAGTTGCGTCCCGAAATGGCGACGCTGACGTGCGGCACCGTCAATTTCGGCGACGACGTCTTCGAAAACAGCTTCCCTATTATGCGCGGCATCTTGGCGAAGATGAATGAGTTCGGCGTGCGGCCGGAACTCGAAATCTTCGACAAAGGCCATCTCGCCAACGCGCGCCGCCTCGCGCGCGAAGGGCTGCTCACCTTTCCGCAGCACGTCGATTTCGTGCTCGGCGTTCCCGGAGCGCTCGAGGCCACCGTTGCCAACCTGTGCGACCTCGTCGCCGGCGTTCCGGACGGATGCACGTGGTCGGTTGCAGGCATCGGCCGCGGTCAGCTCCCGATGGCGATGGCGGCGATCGCGATGGGCGGCCACGTCCGCGTCGGTCTCGAGGACAACCTGTATTACAGCAAAGGCAAGCTCGCGCGCAACGAGGAGCTGGTGGCCCGGGTAACGCGAATCGCCCGCGAGGCCGGCCGCCCCGTCGCAACGCCGGACCAAGCGCGTGAGATTCTCGGCTTGCGCGCCCGCGCCGCAGCATGAAGGATGGCATCGCGCAGGCAGGCGCGAACGGTGGCTCCGCGCGGGATGACATAGGCTAGGGAGGATGCGTTAGCTGTTTACGTACGTCGTCCGAAGGATTCTGCAGTCGATTCCGCTGCTGCTGCTGATCTCGGTCATCCTCTACGCGATCCTCTACAACATGCCGGGCGGTCCTCTCGCGCCCTATCTCAGCAATCCGCACATCACGCCGGCCGACATCGCGCGCTTGAAACACAACCTCGGCATGGACCAACCCGTTCCGCTGCAGTATCTGAAGTGGCTCGGACACGTCCTCACCGGCGACATGGGCTATTCGACGAGCAACTCCGAGCCGGTCTTTCAAGCCATCGTCGAGCGCATACCGGCGACGCTGGAGCTGATGTTGACGTCGTTCATCCTTTCGGTGTTCATCGGCGTCGCAGCCGGCATCATCTCGGCGGTGTGGCGGTACTCGCTCGTCGACTACTTCATCACGACGCTGGCGTTCTTCGGGCAATCGATGCCGGTGTTCTGGTTTGCACTGATGATGCAGCTGGCGTTTGCCGTTCACGGCATTCCGCTGCCCTTCGGTTATCAGATTCAACTGCCGTCGGCCGGCATCTCGGCGAGCGATACGTTCGATCTGGGGGATCGCATCGCGCACTTGATCTTACCGACGATCGTTTTGTCGCTGCTCTCGCTGGCGCTGTACAGCCGCTTCATGCGTTCCTCGCTGCTCGAGGTGCTCGGAACCGACTACATTCGCACGGCGGCCGCGAAGGGCTTGAATTTCCGCACCATCCTCTTCAAGCACGGCTTGAAGAACGCGCTCATTCCGGTCGTGACGATTCTCGCGCTGTCGCTGCCCGGAGTTCTCGCCGGGGCGATCATCACCGAAACGATCTTCGCATGGCCGGGAACGGGGCGGCTCTTCATCAACGCGTTGAACCAGAGCGACATGTCGCTGCTGATGGGCTATCTGCTCATGGTCGCGGTGCTGGTCGTGTTCTGCAACTTGCTCGCCGACGTCGTTTACGCGTGGCTCGATCCGCGCGTGAAGTACGACTGAACCCTAGGATAAACGCTGCATGGCCGCCACGATTCCGATTCAGCCCGCCGCCGTCGACGACGACCTTCACGTTACGAAGGTCACGTTCTGGACGCGTCTGCGCCGGCACAAACTCGCGATCGCCGGTCTGGTCGTGCTGGTCGTGATGGTGTCGGCGGCGATCTTCGCCAAGCAGTTGGCTCCGTTCGATCCGAATCTCATCGACAACGGTACGACCGCGCAGCCGCACTGGAACGGGACGCCGCTCCCTCCGTGTTTTCAAAACGCGGCGCAGTGCTGGGGCCATCCGCTCGGCACCGACGAAGTCGGCCGCGACCTGCTCTCGCGCTTGCTCTTCGGCGCGCGAATCTCGCTCATGGTCGGCCTCTTCGCGGTGCTGATGGAGGTGATCATCGGAACCACGCTGGGAGCAATCTCAGGCTATTACGGCGGCTGGGTCGACTGGCTCATCATGCGGGTTACCGACGTCTTTCTTTCGATTCCGCTGCTGCCGCTGCTGCTGGTGCTCACCGCGATCGTGGCGGCAAGTTCTTCGAAGGCCGCGCTGAACTTCAGCGTAATCGTCCTGATCATCGGCGCGCTCTCGTGGATGAGCGTTGCTCGTCTCGTGCGTGCGTCGTTCCTCAGCCTGCGCGAGCGGGAGTTCGCCGAGGCCGCGAGAGCCGTGGGCAACCGGGACGGACGGATTATCTTTCGGCATTTGCTGCCCAACGCGGTCGCCCCGATCGTCGTTCAGGCGACGCTCGACGTTGCCGGCGTCATCGTGCTGGAGTCGACGCTCTCGTTTCTGGGGTTCGGAATTCAGCCGCCGACCGCGTCGTGGGGCAACATGCTTTCGAACTCCCAGTCGAATCTCCAGACCGCCTGGTGGGCGGCCGTCTTCCCGGGCCTCTGTATCCTGGCGACCGTCCTCGCGATCAACTATATTGGGGACGGCCTGCGCGATGCGCTCGACCCGAATATGCGCTAGACGCTCGACTGCTGAGCGTTCGAGCGAGTCCGTCACCGGCGACAAGCCGAGCGACCGTGTCGGGCAGGCGCATAGATGGCCGCCGCGCGTTCAACTCAGCCCGTGACTTCCGACGAGGATCCGCACCTTACAAAGGTGAGGTTTTGGTCGCGCTTGCGCCGGCACAAGCTCGCCGTCGCCGGGCTGGCCGTGCTGATCGTGATGGTATCGGCGGCGATCTTCGCCAAGCAACTGGCTCCGTTCGATCCCAACCTCATCGACAACGGTACGAACGTTCAGCCGCACTGGAACGGAACGCCGCTCCCGCCGTGCTTTCTGAACGGCGCGCAGTGCTGGGGCCATCCACTGGGTACCGACGAAGCCGGACGCGACCTGCTCTCGCGATTGCTCTTCGGCGCCCGAATTTCTATGATGGTCGGCCTCTTCGCGGTGCTCGTGGAGATGGTTATCGGAACCACGTTGGGCAGCATCTCCGGCTACTACGGCGGCTGGATCGATTGGATCATCATGCGGGTTACCGACGTCTTTCTTTCGACTCCGGTGCTGCCGCTGTTGCTCGTCCTGACGGCCGTCGTCGCCGCCGGTTCCACGAAGGCGGCGCTGAATTTCGGGGTGATCGTCCTTATCATCGGCGGGTTCTCATGGATGAGCGCCGCTCGTCTCGTGCGCGCGTCGTTCCTCAGCCTGCGCGAGCGGGAGTTCGTCGAGGCGGCGCGCGCTGTCGGCAATAGCGACGTTCGCATCATCTTTCGGCACGTGCTGCCCAACGCGACCGCTCCGATCGTCGTCCAGGCGACGCTGGACGTCGCCGGCGTCATCGTGCTCGAGTCGACGCTGTCGTTTCTGGGCTTCGGCATTCAGCCGCCGACGGCGTCGTGGGGCAGCATGCTGTCGGACGCCCGGTCGAGCCTGCAGACCGCCTGGTGGGCGGCGTTCTTCCCAGGCCTGTGCATCCTGGCGACCGTCCTCGCCATCAACTACATCGGGGATGGTCTGCGCGACGCGCTTGACCCCAATATGCGCTAGACGATAGACTCCTTAGGGTCCCGAACGGGCCCGGCCCGCGGCTGCGCAAGTGGCGGAATTGGTAGACGCACTAGCTTGAGGGGCTAGCGGGAGCAATCTCGTGCAGGTTCAAGTCCTGTCTTGCGCATGTAGGGTCGGCGAGCACGAGATTGCTCCCGCAGCGGAGCGCAAGCGGAGCGGTCTTCAAACGGGAGGGGTCCCCGGCCGCGTCAGCGGCTGGGGAAAAGCAATCTCGTGCAGGTTCAAGTCCTGTCTTGCGCATGTAGCCCGGTCCGCATAGGCGGTTGGGCGGGGTTGAAACAGTGGCACCCTCCGGCCCGTATGGCTAGTCAGATATGGTGCCGTTGACGAGGTTATCTACAACGTGTGGCTGACGCGCTTTGCCATTTCCCGCCCGGTAGTCACCGCGATGGTCTTCGTCGCGCTGGCGTTTTTCGGGATCGTCGCCTTTGAGAAACTCGGGCGCAGCAACGATCCGCCGGGCACGGCCTTCCCGATCGTCGTCATCTTTGCGAACTATCCCGGCGCCTCTCCGCAAGAGATGGAACGCCTGATCGTCAAGCCGATCGAAGATCAACTGGCCGACGTCGACAACCTCGACCAGCTGACGGCGACCGCGCAGGAAGGCGCGGCCTCGGTCGGCGTGCAGTTCAAGCTCGGGACGGATCTCAATCTCGCGGCGATCAACGTGCAGAGCGCCGTCGACACGGCGCGCGTCTACTTGCCCACCGATCTCGACCCGCCGCAGGTCTTTAAGAACGGCGCGTCCGAGCCGTTGCTCGACGTCGCCGTCAGCTCGAAGTCGATGTCGCCGACGGCTCTGGCAGATCTCGTGACGAACCGCATCCAGCCGCTGCTCAAGGCAATTCCGAACGTTCAGACGGTCGACGTCTACGGCGCGTCGGCCCGCGAGTTCCACGTCGAACCGATTCCGCCGCAACTGCTCGGCAGCGGGGCAACGCTGCGCGAAGTCTTCAGCGCGGTCGCCGCCAACAACGCGAACTTGCCCGGCGGCGTCCTGCGGCAGCCGACACAAGAAACCAGCGTCTCGGTCCACGCCGAGATCAACTCGGCCCAAGACCTGCTCAACATTCCGCTGCCCGTTCCGGGAATGTCGATGCGTGCGCTCAAGGTCGGCGACGTGGCGAAAGCCTACGACAGTCACGTCGAGCCGACGTCGATTTCGCACTACAACGGACTGCCGCGCCTCTACGTTGAGATCGACCGAGACATCAACTCCGACGAAATCAAAGCGACGGAGACCGCGCGCCAGCAGATCAAGCAGATCGAGGCGCAGTTCCCCGAGCTGAGCTTCAGCGAAATCGACGCGCCGGCCGATTACACGCAACGGTCGCTCAACGGCGTCTGGCAGTCGCTCTTCGAAGGCGTCATCCTGACGATGATCGTCATGATGCTCTTCCTGCATCTATGGCGTAACGCGGTCGTCGTGATGGTTTCGATTCCGACCTCGATCCTGTCGACGTTCGTCTTGATGAACGCGTTCGGATTCCATCTCGACACGATGTCGCTGATGGGACTCTCGCTCATCATCGGAATCTTGGTCGACGACTCAATCGTCGTCCTCGAGAACATCACGCGCCATCGCGATTTGGGAGAAGGGCCGATCGACGCGGCAATCAACGGGCGCAGTGAAATCGGCGGCGCGGCGGTCGCCATCACGATGGTCGACGTCGTCGTCTTCCTGCCGATTGCGTTCATGCCCGGCTTGGTTGGGATGTACCTCAAAGAATTCGGTGCCGTCATCGTCATCGCGACGCTATTCTCGCTCTTCGTCTCGTTCACGCTCACGCCGCTGCTGGCGGCGCGATGGAGCGTTCGCGAACGTTCGCCGGGCCGCCCGAAGTGGCTCGATGCGCTACGCTCGTGGAAGATCATGGGCGCGATGCTGGCCGGCGCCGTGGTCGCCTACTTCATCCCCTGGCGCGTGATCGGTCTGCCCAAAGAGCTAAATCTCGTCATTCCGGTCATGGTCGTCGCCGTGCTGCTGCTCAACGCTTTCGTTCAAAACTACGACCGCATCCTCGAGTGGTACAAAACGCGCGCGCTGGGTTTCGCGCTCGATCACGGGCTCTTCGTGGTCTTCGTCTGCGCGGTGCTCGTCATCAACGCGATGACGCTCGTCGCCGGCGCCGGCATGGCGACGGTGATCGTCGACGCGTTGATACTGATCCTCACCGGCATTTGGCACGGCATCGGCATGCTCGTGCGCGCACGCGTGCCGCGCGAACGGCTCGAACTGCGACGCACGCGCCTCCCGCGCACGCAGTCGCCGATCCAACGCACCCGCGCGGCTATCGGCGACCTTTGCAGAAACTCGCTGCGACTCGTCGGCCAATGGTTTTACGCAACCGGACGCGACCGCAAACTCACAGTCGTGACCTTCGCATTCCCGGTCGCGCTGGCGATCGTACTGCCGGCGCTCGGCGGCATCGATTTCGATTTCGTTCCGGCAGTGCAAGACGGCTCGATTTCGATGACCGTGACGTATCCGCCGGGAACGCCGCTGCTCGTGACCGAGAAGTTCGTGAGCCAGTTGGAGCTGGCGATTTTGAAAGTCGACGGCATTCAATCGGTGAGTTCGACGGTGGGTCGCAAGCCCGAAGGCTGGGGCACGGCAATTGGTTCGAACTACGCTCGCCTGAACGCACAGACGACGCCCGACCGAACCAAAGACACCTACAAAATCATCGCAAAGATTCGTAAGTTCAACTACTTGGTTCCGGGTGGAGAATTCCAAGTCGCCGGCGAGAGCGGCAGCGGCTCCGGCACGCCGATCTTCTACGCGCTCTCCGGCCCCGAAGACGCAATCGGCCCCGCCGCCGAGAAGGTCGCGCAGTTCTTGCGCGATACGCCGGGCAGCGTTAACGTGCAGACCAGCAACGAAATGGCTTCGCCTCGTCTAAACGTCAACGTCGACGCGCAAAAGTCGGAAGTCTTGGGCGTCGCACCCGCCGATGCGGCCGCCGTGGCGCGCTTCGCCGTCGACGGCGCGGTCGCGACGAAAGTGCGAACCGACAACGGCTTGGTCGACGTCCGCGTGCAGTTTCCGGCGTCGTATCGTTCGACGGTCGACGATCTCAAGGCGGTGCGCGTGCGCGCGCAAGACGGAACGATCGTTCCGCTTTCCGACGTCGCGGATTTCGTCTGGACGAAGGCGCCGGTGCAGATTCAGCGGCTCAACCGTCAGCGCGTGGTCAACGTCTACGGCGGCGTGCTGCCGGGGTACTCGCTCGGCGGCGTCACGGGTCCGCTCGAGAAAAAGCTGCACGCGCCCGGATTCCTGCCCGAAGGCGTCGGCCTCACCGCGCAGGGCGACACGCAGTATTTGAAAGAGACGATGAGCAACATGGGCATCGCCCTCGCGACGTCGTTCATTCTAGTGTACATGTTGATGGTGATTCTGTACGGTTCGATCGTCGAGCCGCTCATCGTCATGTTCTCGGTTCCGTTGGCGATCATCGGTGCGCTGGTCGGACTTTCGCTGATGCATCGCATCGAGCCGAATGCGGGCCAGTCGCTCAACATCATCTCGATGATCGGCATCGTCATGTTGTTCGGATTGGTCTCCAAAAACGGCATTCTGCTCGTGGACTACTCGAACACGCTCTGTCGCCGCGGCATGCGCGTACGGGATGCCGTGCTGCAGGCGGCGGGAACTCGGTTCCGTCCGATTCTCATGACGACGTGCGCGATGATCTTCGGCATGCTGCCGCTGTCGCTGGGATTCGCCGAAGGCGGTGAATGGCGGCAGGCGATGGGCACCGTGATCATCGGCGGCCTCGCGAGCTCGCTGATTCTCACGCTCTTTCTCGTCCCGATGATCTACAACTCATGGATCGGGTTCTCGGAACGGGTCGCCGACAAACACGCGATCGAAGCCGAGATGTCGCAGCCGGCGCCGACGATCGCCTAGGCCCCGGGGGCTCGCAATGGCCGGCCGCATCCCCGAGGCGCTCGCCGAGTGAAGCGCCGGGCGTTGGTCACCGGGGGTGCTGCAGGCTTGATGGCCGGTGTCGCCGCAGCGTTGCCGGCCGACGGCTTCGACTGCGTCGCGATCACGTATCGTACGACGCCGCCGGATCGCACGCTCGCGTCGATCGAAGCGGCCGGTGCGAGCGCGTTCGCGACGCGGATCGATTTCCTCGATGCGGAAGAAGAAATTTCGGCGGCGCTCGAAGCGTTCGTGCGCGATCGCGGCCCGTTCGACACGTTGGTCCACGGCGTCGGACCGATGGTCGTCAAACGCTTCGAACGCTCGTCGATGGACGAGTATCGCGAGATGCTCGACGGAAATCTGCGCAGTGCGGTGCTTGCGGCGCGCGCCGTCGCCGCCGGGATGCGCGAGCGGCGCTTCGGCCGCATCGTATTCTTCGGAACCGTCGGTTCGGCGATCACGCAGCCGCATCGCGGTTTTGCGTTCTACCAGGCGGCCAAGAGCGCGCTGGTGGCGTTCGCGCGATGCCTGGCACTCGAAGAAGCCCGTCATGGAATCACGGTCAACGTCGTCTCCCCGGGCGACATTCGGCAAAAGTCGCTGTCGCGTGCCGAGGCGCTCGAACGCCCGGCCGGCAATCCGCGCGGGCGTGCGGGCAGCTTTGAAGACGTTGCGGATGCGGTACGGTTTCTGGTCGCGGCCGAGCGCGATTTCGTGACCGGCAGCGTCATCGACGTTAGCGGAGGGTTGACGCAGGCCGACGAGCGAAACGAACGGGCGCCATGAGCTTGTTCGACGGGGCGAACGACCATCGCCGCTTTGCTTTGCCGGGTTCCAGCCCGCAGTACGGACCCGACAAAGTGGTTGCCGTCGAACACATCGATCTCGATCTCACCCCCGACATCGCCGCCGAAACGCTCGACGGCATCTGCACGACGACCGTCCGCGCGCTCGACGAACCGGTCGAACGGCTCTCGCTCGACGCCGTCGATCTCGAGATTCGCAGCGTCGAACGAGATGGACGCCCGCAGGCGTTCGAACGCCGCGACGGCAAGCTCGACGTGAGGTTCGATCCGCGTCTCGAACCCAACGATCGCGCAACCTTTGCAGTCGCCTACCGCTGCACGAAACCGCGCCAGGGCCTCTTCTTCGTGAATCCGCCGGCGGATCGCCCCGAGAAGGTCGCCCACGTCTGGACCCAGAGTCAAGACGAAAACGCGCGCTACTGGTTTCCGTGTTTGGACTATCCGCACGAGAAGCAGACGACGTCGGCGACGATTCGCGTGCCGCGCGGCTCCTTCGCGCTTTCGAACGGCGCCCTCGTGGAACGCAAAGACGAAGGCGATACCACCATTTTTCGTTACCGGCAAGACGTTCCGCACAGCACCTATCTCGTGACGATGGTCGCGGGACCGTTTGCAGAGGTCGCGCAGGGTACGGCCGGAAGCCGCAACGTGCCGGTGTTTTACTACGTGCTGCCGGGACGGGAAGACGACGGCGAGCGTGCCTTCGGCAACACGCCGCGCATGATCGCGCTGTTCGAGCAGCGCACGGGCGTGCCGTATCCGTACGCGCGATATTCCCAAATCGCCGTATCGGATTTCATCTTCGGCGGAATGGAGAATACGGCCGCAACCACACAGACCGATCGCACGCTGCACGACGCGACGGCGCATATGGATTTCTCGAGCGATCCGCTCGTGGCGCACGAACTGGCGCACCAGTGGTTCGGCGACCTGCTTACCTGCCGCGATTGGGCCCATGCGTGGCTCAACGAAGGCTTTGCAACCTTTTTCGAAGGCGTATGGCGCGAGGCGGATCTCGGGTACGACGAATATCTCTACGACGCGTTCGGGTGGGTGAACGACTATCTGGAAGAAGATGCCGACCGTTACCGGCGGCCGATCGTCTGCAACACGTTTCGCGATCCGATCGAAATCTTCGACCGGCACCTCTACGAAAAGGGCGCGGCCGTACTCCATATGCTGCGCGGCGAACTGGGCGAGGAGCGGTTCTGGCGGTCGATCCGCCACTACACCGAGCGCAACGCGCGCCGCAACGTCGAAACGATCGATTTGGTGCGCGCCGTCGAAGATGCGACCGGACGCAACCTGCGCGCGTTCTTCGACCAGTGGATCTACGCCGGCGGGCATCCTGAGATCGACGTGTCGCTGGCGTGGGACGAAAAGGATAAGGTCGCGACGTTGACCGTCGATCAAAAGCAGTCGATCGATGCAACGCATCCGGCACACCGCTTCGAGGTGACGGCCGGCTTCGTCGCGGATCCGCCGGCGAGCGCCGCCGTCGATGCCGGTTCGGCTGCGTTGCCGGGCGAACGCCGCATTCGTGCGACGATTGCCAACGCGCGCGAAACGATTTCGGTGCCGCTCGAAGCCGAGCCGAAGTTGGTGCGCTTCGACCCCGGAGCGTTCGTGCTGGCGCGGGTGACCTACAAACTCGGCGCCGGCGCTTCGGGCACCGTGCTGCGCAGCGATCCGAATCCGATCGCGCGGATTCGCGCGGCATCCGAACTGGCGCGCGACGGATCGCATGCGGCGGTCGACGCCTTGCGCGATGCGTTCGGCGGCGAACCGTTTTGGGGCGTGCTGGCCGAAACGAGCGCGGCGCTCGGCGCGACGCGCGCGCCGTGGGCTCGCGAAATCCTTGCCGGAGCGCTGTCGCACGCGCATCCGAAAGTGCGTCGCGCTGCTGCGGCCGCGCTCGGAAACTTCCGCAGCGTAGAAGCGGCCGACGCGCTCCTGCCGCTCGCGCATGGCGATGCGTCGTATTTCGTGCGCGCGGCCGCGCTCGAAGCGCTGGGAAAAACGCGCGACGCGCGGGCATTCGACGTGCTCGCAGCGGCACTTCAATCGAAGAGCTGGAACGCCACGGTGGAGTCGGGCGCCGCCCGCGGACTCGCCGAACTCGCCGACCCGCGCGCGCTGCCGCTGGTCGCCGGCGTCGCCCGCGCCCCGCGCGACGAAAACCTTCGGCGAACGGCTGCCGCAGCGATCGGCCGTATCGCGCAACTGATTGAAGGCGAACGCACGCGCGCGATTTCCGAGCTCGAAGACTTGCTCGACGACGAGGATTTCCACGTGCAGCTCGGGGCACTACGCGCGGCCGAGTCGCTCGGCGACGCGCGGCTGCTGCCCGCACTCGACCGCTTGTCCCATTCGGCCTGGGACGGTCGCACGCGGCGTACCGCCCGCGAAGCGGCGATCCGCGTGCGGGAAGCCGCCAAAGTTCCGGCGCAAGTCGCGGGCATGCGCAGCGACCTCGACGAACTCCGTGAAGATCAGCGGAAACTCCAGGCGAAGATCGCGGCGCTCGCGCGGGCTTAGACGCCGCTTTGCTGCGGTCGTCTTGCTTTGCATTGCGGGGGCGCTCTCGGGCTGGGGATTGAGCCGCGCGCATTCGTCGCGCGCCGTGCAAGCCGTCGCACTGCACACGGGGGCGCAAGTGCCGCGGCGCGCCGTCGAAGATGCGTTCGACGGAGCATCTCGTCCGCTTCCACCCGCGCCGCCGTGGAGCCGCCCGGAGATCGAGCGCCTGCGCCAATCGGTGCGCGATGCATTTGGGCCCGCGCTCGACGGCGCCCAGCGATGGAGCATGGCGGTGCTCGACGCAAACGGCAACGCACTGTACGACGACCGCGCCGCGCATGCGGTCGTTCCCGCGAGCGCGGCGAAACTCGTCGTGGCAGCGACCGCGCTCGGCGTGCTCGGGCAGCAATTTCCGCTATCACACGATTCTCGCCGCACCTCGCGCGATTGCGTCCGACGGGTCGCTCGACGGGAACCTCTGGCTGGCGGGATCGGGCGATCCGTCGTTGCGCGGCGACGACGTGCGCGGCGGCGTCGGCATGCTGGCGCGCGGCGGCCTGCGGCGCATTTCCGGCGGCGCCGCGGTGGATCCGACGGCGATGCACGGGCCGGAGTTGAATCCGCACTGGGATCCCGGTGACGCGGGCCAAGACTACGCCGCGCCGACGAACGCGCTGTCGATCGACGGCGATACGGTCGAATCGCAGAAAAACGTCGGCGGCGTGGAACAACGTTTTTGGACGCCGGTGAGCGACGTGCCGCACTACGCGTCGGCGATGCTCGCACGCATGCTCGCGCAGCGCGGAATTGCAACCTCGCGACCGCCCATCGTCGCGGCGTCGCCGCTGGATTCGGTCGTGTTCTGGGAACATCGCTCCGCACCGCTGCGCGCGCTGGAAGCGCACATGCTGTATTATTCCGACAATCACTACGCCGAACAGCTCCTGCGCACGCTGGGCGGCGAAACGGGCGAGATTGCCGACGACGCGGGCGGGCTCGCGACGGAGCGGCGGTTCTTGAGCGAGCGCGGAATTCCGGATCCGGGTTTGCGGCTCCACGACGGCAGCGGACTGTCGAGCGACGACCGCATCGCCGCGATCACGCTCGCACGCATTCTCGCCGACGCACAACTGCGCGGCGGCGATGCGTCGCTCTACCTGCTGTTGCCCCAAGGCGGCAAGCAAGGAACGCTCCAGGACTACGACTTCACGACGGCGCTCGGACGCGTTCGCGCAAAGAGCGGACACATCAGCGGCGTATCGGCGCTGGCCGGATACGTCAATACGCTGCATCACGGCCGCGTCGTCTTTGCGTTCATGGTGAACGGATCGCCGGGCGATCCCGATGCCGCAATCGTGCGCGCCGTCAACCGGCTGGCCGCACTCTAGTGGACCACTAAACCATGGTCGACGAGTCGGACCTGTCGCGCGTCATCGCGCGCGCGCTGCGCCGCGGCGGTGATTTCGCCGACGTCTTTTGCGAGCGGCGCACGTCGCAATCGCTGCGGCTGCAGGATGGGCGCATTCACGAGGCGTCGTGCGGCGTCGTGATCGGCGTCGGGATTCGCGTGCTCGCCGGCGAATCGGCCGGTTACGCGTACTCCGACGATCTGAGCGCCGAGGCGCTGCTGCAGGCCGCCGATGCGGCGTCCTTGATTGCGCGCAACGGCGGGAGCCGCGTTACGGCGGCCGCATTGCATCGCGAAGCGGTCGCGGCACTGTACGATGGCGATCGTGCCAACGCCCTCGTCTCCGATTGCGCCGGCCTGCTCGCGCGTGCCGACGTCGCAGCGCGCGCGTTCGACTCGCGCGTCGTGGCGGTGAACGCGCACGTGGCCGACGAGCTGCAGGAAGTCTGGATCGCGAATAGCGACGGGCGATTCGTTCACGACCGCCGACCGATGGTGACGCTGGGCGTTCAAGCCGTTGCCTCGGCCGCCAGCGAACGCGGTTCCGGTTACGCCGGGGACGGCGGGCGCACGTCGCTGGCATATTTCGAAACCCATGCACCCGAGGAACTCGCCCGCGACGCCGCGCGCATCGCGATCGTCAACGCCACGGCGATTCCGGCGCCGGCCGGCGAGATGGCAATGGTCGTCGGCGCGGGCGGCGGCGGCGTGCTGCTGCACGAAGCCGTCGGTCACGGCCTGGAGAGCGATTTCAACCGGCGCGGCACGTCGCTGTACGCCGGACGCGTCGGCGAGCGCGTGGCCAGCGAACTCGTCACGATTTTCGACGACGGCGATTTGCCCGAAGAACGCGGCACGATCAACGTCGACGACGAGGGCGTCGCCGGCCAGCACAAGGTACTCGTCGAGAAGGGCGTGCTGCGCGGCTACATGCAGGACTTGCTCAACGCGCGGCTGATGGGCGTGGCGTCGACCGGCAGCGGGCGCCGGCAATCGTTCCGGTTCTTGCCGCAGCCGCGCATGTGCAACACGTACATGCCCGGCGGCGAATCGACCGTCGAGGAGATCGTCGCGTCGACGCCGCGCGGCATTTATGCGAAATCGTTCGCAGGCGGTCAAGTCGAAATCAGCAAGGGCGATTTCGTCTTCATGATCGGCGAAGGCTACCTCATCGAAAACGGCAAGGTGACCGCGCCGGTGAAGAACGCGACGATCGTCGGCAACGGCCCGGATGCGATGACGAAGGTCACGGCCGTGGCGAACGACAGCCGACTCGCGCGGCGCCACTACACGTGCGGCAAGGGCGGACAGTACGTGCCGGTCGGCGTCGGCATGCCGACCGTGAAGATTTCGTCGATCACCGTCGGCGGGACACTCTAGGTCGACGGGACACTACAATGCGTGAGGAGGCGGCGCTCGAAATCGCCCAAAGCGCGATCGCGCTGGCGCGCACTGCCGGCGCGGAAGCGGCCGAAGCGACGGTGACGGTCGCGCGGCGGTTTCACGCCGAAGCGCGCGACACCGTCGTCGCCAAGCTCGAACAAACGACCGCGAAGTCGCTGCACGTGCGCGTATTCTTGGGCGGTCGCAAGGCATCGCTGACGACCACCGATCTCACGGACGACGGCTTACGCGCGGCGGTCGCGCGTACCATCGCGGGGGCGGCGTGCGTCGCGCCGGATCCGTTTGCGGGTCTCCCCGACGAGTTCGCATCGGCCACGCCGCCGCTGAACCTGTGCGACCCGCGGGTCGAGCAACGCGAGCCCGCCGAGAAAGTCGAGGAGGCGCTCGCGCTCGAGCGCGCCGTCCGCGCGTACGATCGGCGGATCGTCAACTCGAGCGGATCGCATTACAGCGACTCGACGGCGATTACTGCAATCGCGAACTCTGCCGGATTTGCCGCAGCGTACGCAGCGACGCGCGCGGGCCGCTCGACTGCGCCGGTCGCAATCGACGCGGAGATCAAGCGCACCGCGCATTACGGCACGGCGGCGCGCCGCTTCGGGGATCTGGAAAGCACCGATGCGGTGACGCACAAGGCGGGCAGGCGCGCGGTCGAACTCTTCGGCGCACGCAAACCTGCGACGATGCGCGTGCCCGTGATCTTCGAACGCGACGTCGCCGCGGGCATCCTCGACGATCTCTTCGCGGCGACGTCGGCGGCAAACGTTGCGACGGGAAATTCGTGGCTGGTCGGCAAGGCCGGCGAACGCGTCGGCAGCGATTACCTCAACGTCGTCGACGACGGACGCCTCGACGGAAAACTCGGCAGTTCGCCGTTCGACGGAGAAGGAGTGGCGACGAGGCGCACTCGCGTGTTCGAAAAGGGCCGCCTGCTCACATTCCTCTACGACACGTATTACGCGCGAAAACTCGGGGCCGCGAGCACGGGAAACTCCAACGGCGGCGGAATCGGTGCCAATAGTTTCTTTTTAGAGCCCGGCGAGGGCAGTCTCGAGGAATTGGTGGCGGCGACCCCGCGCGGAGTCCTCGTGCTCGATACGATCGGCTTCGCGCACGAACATGCATCGGGCACGTATTCTCGCGGGGCACGCGGCTTTTTCATCCGAGACGGCGAACTCGCTTACCCGATCGACGAATTCACCATCGCGGGTGCGTACGCCGACATGCTGGCCGGCATCGATGCGGTCGCAAACGACCTCGTGTTCGACGGCTCGGTCGTGTCGCCGTCGTTTCGGGTGGCGGAGATGACGATTAGCGGAGTGTAGACGGGGAGAACCATGGCTTTACCGGCGATCAGTTTCACGGTCATCATGCGCATCGAGATGCCGAACGAACCCGGCGCGTTCGGCGTGCTGACCAACGCGATCGGCGATGCCGGCGGAACGATTGCGGCGGTCGACATGCATTCGGTCAGCCGGGCGCGCATGATCCGCGACGTCACGATCAACGTCGCGTCCGACGGCGTCGCGAGCGACGTGCGCGCGGCCGTCGAAGCGATCGACGGATCGCGTATCATCTTCGCATCGGACTCGACGTTCCTCGCGCACATCGGCGGCAAGATTCGCGTCGAGTCGAAGATTCCGGTGAAGAATCGTCAGGATCTCTCGACCGTCTACACGCCCGGCGTCGCGCGCGTCTCGATGGCGATTGCAGCGGATCCGAGCAAAGCGTTTCAGTTGACGATCAAGCGCAATATGGTCGCCGTCGTAACCGACGGTACGGCGGTGCTGGGTTTCGGCGACATCGGTCCGCTCGGCGCGCTGCCGGTGATGGAAGGCAAAGTGATGCTCTTCCGCCAGTTTGCCGACATCGATGCGTTTCCGATCTGCCTCGACACCAAAGACGTCGACGAAATCGTCGAGACGGTCGTGCGCATCGCGCCGGTCTTCGGCGGCATCAATCTCGAAGACATCAGCGCGCCGCGCTGCTTCGAAGTCGAAGAGCGGCTGATCGAAGCGCTCGACATTCCGGTGATGCACGACGACCAGCACGGAACGGCCGTCGTCATCCTGGCGGCGCTCATCAATGCAGCCCGCGTCGTCGGCAAACGTCTCGAGGACTTACGGATCGTGGTCTCGGGCAGCGGAGCGGCCGGCACGGCGACGATCAAGATGCTGCTCGGCGCCGGCGTGCGCGACGTCATTCCGGTCGACCGCAGCGGCGCGCTCAACCGCGACGACCGCTACGAAAATCCGCAGTGGCGCTGGCTGGCCGAACATTGCAATCGCGAGAACCGGCGCGGGATCGCTGGCCGACGTGCTGGTGGGCACCGACGTGTTCATCGGCGTTTCCGCGCCGGGAATCTTGCAACCCGAGCACGTGGCCCGGATGGCGCGCGATCCGATCGTCTTCGCGATGGCCAACCCGACGCCCGAGATCATGCCCGACGTCGCCGCGCCGGTCGCAGCCGTCATCGCGACCGGACGCTCCGATTTTCCCAACCAGGTGAACAATCTGCTGTCGTTTCCCGGGCATCTTCCGCGGCGCGCTCGACGTGCGCGCGCGGCGCATCACCGAGCGGATGAAACTCGCCGCCGCCTATGCGATCGCCGACATCGTTACGGAGGACGAGCGCAGTCCGGAGTACATCATTCCGAGCGTGTTCGACCCGCGCGTCGTCGATGCGGTCGCAAAAGCGGTCGCCGCCGCGGCGCTCGAGGACGGCGTTGCGCGCCGCACGCTCGTGAAGAACGAGGGAGAGGACCTCACGGCAGGGGTGTAACGCCCTGTTGCCGGCGCGATGTCACAGGCACGCGTTCTCGTTATCGAAAGCAATGCCGCTGCCGGTCGCTTGGAGCGCAAAGTGCTCGAAGCGGCCGGATACGCGGTGCTGACGGCGCGCGGCATCGCGGAAGGCTTGGAGTTGAGCGTTCGCAGCCAACCGGACGTCGTCGTGCTGGACGGCCTGCTCACGGACGCCGCCGGCGAAGACGCCTGCAGCGCACTTGCGGGCGCAACCGCTTCGTTCGTTTTGCTGGTCAGCGCGCGATCGCGACGTCAAGACGTGCTGCGCGCGCTCGAACGCGGGGCCGACGATTGCATCACGCGTCCGTTTTCGGGCAACGAATTGGTGGCGCGCGTCGGTTCGCTGTTGCGCCGCCGTGAAAAATTGATGCGGCGCGTCTCGCCGGCTAACCGCCTCGATGTCGGGAATTCGCATCTGGACCGCGATTTTCTCACGCTCTCGAGCAACGGCAGCCGCGTTCCGCTGACGGCGCTCGAGTTTCGCTTGATGTGGTTTTTGGCGGAGGCTGAAGGGCGGCTCGTCACGCGCGCGCAAATCTTGGAATCGGTCTGGAACGACACGTCGGGCGTTCCGACGCGCGTCGTCGACGTGCATATTGCGGCGCTTCGAAAGAAACTGACGCGCGTACACGCACCACTGCAAATCGCCAGCGTGCGCGGCATCGGCTACCGGCTCGACAAGCAGTAGCCGGCGCCTTCAAACGGCCTTCAGCGGCCGAGCGCGCCGTCCTCGACGCGGATGCGCCACGTCAGCAGCGCGGCGTTGAGCAGCGTGAACGCAACGGCGATTGCGACCGCGCCGAAAGCCAGCGGCAGCACCGCGATTTCGGTGGCGACGATCGCATAGTTGGGATGGCGCAGAAAGCGGTATGGTCCGCGGCGCACCAGGGTCGTACCCGCAACGGTGACGACGCGCGTCGTCCAGTAGGGTCCGAGCGACGCAATGACCCACACGCGCGCCGCCTGAAGCAGAATGAAGACACCCAGGAGCCACCAATTCGGCGGCGTCTGCGGCGGAATCGTCACGGCCATCGCGACCAGCCACGCCGCGTGCAAGGCGACGATCAGCGGATAGTGCGAAGCGCCGGCCTCCACGCCGCCGCTCGCCAGCAGCCGGCGCTCGTTGCGGCGCGCGTAGACGAGTTCGAGGCTGCGCTGCACGGCCACGAGCAGCAGCACGATCCACAGAACGCTCATCGTTCGAGTAACGTGAAACCCGCGGTGAAACCCGGACCGAGCGCCGTAAGCAAGGCGCGCTTCCACGGGGGCGCGTCTTTTGCGAACGCGCGCTCCAAAACGAACATGACCGTCGCGGCCGACATGTTGCCGAACTCGTAGAGCACTTCGCGCGCATCGGTAAGCGTTCCGGGCGCGAGTTCGAACGCCGTCTCGAGCGCGTCGACGACTTTGGCGCCGCCCGGATGGCAGACGAAACGATCGATGTCGCGCAGCGTGAGCCCGTGGTGCTCGAGAAAGGCGACCGTCACGTCGTGCAGATGTTTCGTCACGAGATTCGGAATGTCGCGCGAGAAGATGGCCTTGAGCCCCTCGCCGGTGACGTCCCAGCCCATGACGTCGAGACTGTCGGGCCAGGTGTACTCGCCGCCGTCGACCACCGCGGTGCCTTCGCGTCCGCAGGCCAGCAGCGCGGCGGCGGCGCCGTCCCCGAAGAGCGCGGTCGCGACGATGTTGCTCTTGGTGAAGTCGTCGCGGCGGAACGAAAGCGCGCAGAGTTCGACGACGAGAAAGAGCACCAGTTCTTGCGGCATCGCCGCGGCCATGCTCGCGGCGCGAGCCAATCCGATCGTGCCGCCGGCGCATCCGAGCCCGAAGATCGGAAGCCTGCGCACGGTTCGGCGCAATCCCATGCGTTCCATCAGCAGCGCATCGAGGCTCGGAGTAGCGATGCCGGTCGTCGACACCGCGACGATCGCGCCGATTTCTTCTGGATCCCGCCCGGCCCGCTCGAGCGCCGTGCGGGTCGCTCGTTCGAGCAATGCAAGCGCGCTTTCCAAATAAATTCCGTTTCGTTCCGGCCAATCGTGCGGGCGTTCGTACCACTCGATCGGCACGCACGAATAGCGCCGTCCGATGCCGGCGTTTCCGAACGTGGGCAAAAGTCGCACGATCTCGGGCGAACGCGGGCCGAGCGCCAGGCTGACCCGGCGCGCGACGTCGCCTTGATCGAGCCGGTACGGCGGAACGGCCGTGGCGACGGAGAGGATGCGCGGTTCAGCGGTCACGGCCGAACCATTCGAGCCGTCCGAGCCGCGTCTTTCAGCAGGGTCCCTCCGGGTCGCATCCGTAAGCCCGTATCTCCCGTGAAGTTCGTTTCTTTAGCCGCGGCGGCACTGGCCGCAGCGACGCTCGGCGCCGCGCCGCGTCCGGCACCGCTCATCGTCTACTCCGCTCCGGCCGGAAATCGTCCCGCCGGCGCGGATGCGATCGCGCCCGCCACGGCGATTCTTCCCAACGGACGCATCGCCTCGCCGGCCGGCCGCAGCATTTTCGTTGGAACGAATCCGCTTGGCGTCGCGCTGACGCCGGACGGCCGATTTGCGGTCGTCAGCAACGGGGGGGGCGTGAGTGCGGCTCCGGCTGCGGCAAACGCTGCGGCTGGGCCGGTTCCGGGCTATTCGCTCGCGGTCGTCAACACCCAAACCATGAATCTCGTAAGCGTATATCACGATCCGTCGTCGGCATTTTTCAGGAGCGTGGCGGTGACGCGCGACCCGGCCGATCCATCGCGAACGATCGTGCTGGCGTCCGACGTCGCGCACGGCGCCGTGCGCGTCTTCGATCTCGATGCGAGCGGCACGCTGCAACCCGAGGCGAACCCCATCTCGCTGGCCGCGTCGTCGCGGCACGCCTTCCCGGCAGGCATCGCAATCGCGGGAGGCGGCCGCACGGCCTACGTAGCCGACAGTTTCGGCAACGACGTGTCGCAAATCGACGTTGCATCGCGTTCGGTGCGGCGCACGGTGCCGGCCGGCGATTTTCCGCTCGACGTGGCCGCCGGCGGGGGCCGGGTTGCCGTGAGCGCCGGCGGCCTCTCGACGTACGCGGCGATCGACCCGCCGGTGCCGCAGCCGCGGTTCGTACCGCCGGCCTTCGACCCGTTCAAGGCGTCCTCGCTCTTCGTTTTCGATGCGTCCGGCTCGGCGGCCGATCCCATGACCGTGCCGATGGATCCGGCTCCCGACGGCAATAAGAACGTCGGCGGCGCCGATCCCGGCGCGATTGCGATTCGCCGCGACGGAACGCTGGCGTACGTAGCGCTCGCGAACGTCGATCGCATTGCGGTCGTATCACTCGCCGGAACGCCGCGCGTGGTGCGCGGCCTGGATCTGCGTCTCTTTCCGGACGCGCCCTACGGCGCGCAACCCAGCGCCGTCGTGCTGAGCTCGGATCAGAAGCGACTCTACGTCGCATTGGCCGGACTCAATGCCGTTGCGGTGCTCGATGCGCGCGCGCCGTCGCGCTACCGGTACGGACTGATCCCGACGGGATGGTATCCCACGGCGATGGCGCTTTCGCCGAACGGCCGCTTTCTCTACGTCACCGGCGCAAAGGGCGTCGACGGTTGGGGCGTTTTGACGCGCATCGACCTCAAGCACACGTCGCTGGTGAAAGCGACGATGAACACCCTGCGTTACAATCGCACGGCATCGGTGGCGAAGTTCAACGCGGTCGTGCCGCCGCTGCGGTCGGGGAAACGCAGTACGGCAATCGATCGCGTCGTCTACGTCGCGATCGGGACGCAGACGTACGATGCGATGCTAGGCGACCTTCGGGACTCGACCGGAAGCGCGATCGGCAACGGCAATCCGGCGTACGCGCAATATCCGGAGAACGTGACGCCGAATCTCCACGCATTGGCGCGCACCTACGCGCTGGCCGACAACTTCTACGCCGCGGATCCCGACGCCGCCATCGCACGCCTCTTCGCAATCGGCGGCGACGCGTCGCTCTACACCCAACTCACCGCGCCGCTGCGCGCGTTGCGCGCGCCCTTCGATGGCGAGGGCAGCGACCCCGAAGACTACGCGCGTGCAGGCTATCTCTTCAACGCGTTCGCTCGTGCCGGGCTTTCGTTTCGCGACTACGGCGGCTTGTTGCAGATGTCGGGTTATGCGGGCGGACTCTATCATATGGACGTTCCCGCCCTGGCAGCGCTCGGCGGCAACGCCGATCCGAACTATACCGGCGATGCGGCGCACCGCGCACAAGAGTTCGTGCGCGACATGCAGCGCTACGCCGGCGAGGGGCAGATGCCGAGTTACACGTACGTGTGGCTGCCGGCTCCGAACGTTGCGGGTGCAGCCGCCGATGCCGATCGCGCGCTCGGAACGATCGTCGAATACCTTTCGAGCGCATCGAACTGGAGCTCGACGGCGATTTTCATCGTTCCCGAAAGCGTGGCCGGGGTCGACCACGTCAACGCGATGCGCAGCTACTGCGTCGTCGTTTCGCCGATCGCGCGAAAAGGGTACGTCGGGCACGCCCACCTTTCCGTTCCCAGCGTCGTGAAGACCGAAGAGGAAATTTTCGGCTTGCCTCCACTGGGCTTGAACGACTTGCTCGCCACCGACATGGCCGACTTCTTCACAGATGCGCCGGATCCGCAACCGTACCGTGCGATTCGGTAGGAACACTCGGCAGACCGCCGGCGCGTCTGAAGGGCCGCCGCGTACCTCTCCCGGAATGGAGTCACGTATAGATGGCACACGGTAGCGTGCATTTCGGACCGCGGCTGGTCGGTTCGCCCACCGGACGATTGCGTACGGCGCTGCTGGTAGCGCCCAACGCGAGCATCGAACGCGCGCGCCCGTTGGCCGCCGAGCCCGGCACCGTCTTCGCGCGGGCCGTAGAACAGCATGCCGTCTTGCAAAAAACGCTGCGCTATTACGGCGTCGAGACCATCGTTCTCGATCCGCACGGGAACGATCCGTACGAAACATCCGCAGCGGACCGCGCCGTGGTCTTTGAGGACGGTGCAACCGTCATGCGTCCGTCGGCGATGGGACGGCGCGCCGAAGCGGATCGCATCGAAGCCGAGTTCGCGCGGCTCGACGTGCCGATCGCCGGACATATCGTCGCGCCGGGGCTGCTCGACGGAACCGACGTGCTGCTGGCCGGTAAAACCGCATTCATTGGGCGCCGGCACGCGCGGCAACGAGCTCGGACGCAGCGGATTCGCACAAATCGCCCGCGCGCACGGCTACGCCGTCGCAGAGGTTGCTTTGGCACCCGACGTGCCTTCGTTGCGCGCGGTCGCGGGCGCGGTTTCGAGCGATACGATCGTGCTCGCCGCCGGCAAAGTCGATCCGGCGCCGTTCGCAGGCTTTAAAACGATCGTGCTGGAGCTTGGTGAAGAACTGGCCGCCGGCGTGCTCTGCCTTGACGACGGCCACGTGATCGCGGACATTCGATTCCGAACCGCGCTGCGGGCGATGCGCCGGGCGGGCATCGTAGTCGACGCGATCGATCTCTACGATTTCTACAAAATCGGCATTACGCCATCGATGTTGGTCCTTGCCCTCAAACGCGATTGAGGGAGCGGCCAACCGCGCGATGCGGCTCGCCGTCCTTTCCGACATCCACGGCAATCTGATCGGTCTCGACGCGTGTTTGGCCGACCTGGATTCGCAGGGCGGCGCAGACGTCATCGTGGCCGCCGGCGATCTTTGCCTCGACGGGCCGAAGCCGAAAAAGGTGCTGCAGCGCCTCGAGCAACTGAAAGTCTCGTGCATTCGCGGAAATACCGACCGCTATCTCGCCGATCCGTCGAACGAAACGTTCGAACCGATCGAGGAGGCGCAACTCGCATGGACGCGCCAGGACCTCGGCGAGAAATGGGTCAACTGGCTCGGCGAGCTGCCGTTTGCGCTGCGCGTCGGTGACGACGACAATCAGCTGCTCATCGTGCATGCGAATCCTAGAACGGACGACGAACACCTCTGGCCGGATGCCGACGAAGCGACGCTCGAGCGGCTGATCGGCGACGAATCGCGCGACGGCGATCGCGTTCGGCCACCTGCACCTTCCCTACGTGCGCATGTGGCGAGGCAAGCTGCTGGTCAACGTCGCCTCGGCCGGCCTCCCGAAGGACGGCGATCCGCGCGCCTGCTACGCGATTTTTACCGAGCGCGACGGCGGCTGGCAGGTCAAGCACCGCCGCGTTCCTTTCGACGTGAAGAAAGTTGCAACCCAACTCGCCGATTGCGGGATTCCGGGTAGCGACGAACTCATCGCTACGCTGCGGCATCATCGGTACAAACGGTTAAAGTCGCACATTCCCTAATCGCAGATGCGGCACCGGTCGCGGGCGCACCGGCCATCGACGTTCGCGGCTTGGTCAAGCGCTACGGCGACTTCACGGCCGTCGACGACATCTCGCTGCGCGTCGAAGCGGGCGAGTTCTTTGGATTTCTCGGGCCCAACGGCGCCGGCAAGACGACGACGATCAATGCGATCGTCGGTCTCGCGCGCAGAAGCGCCGGCACGATATCCGATTCTCGGACACGACAACGAGACGCAGTGGCGCGAGGCGCGCCGCTTCGTCGGCCTGTCGCCGCAGGAGTACAACTTCGACCGTTATCTCTCGATTCGCGACGTGCTCATCTTACGCGGCCGGCTATTTCGGACTGCGCGGTCCGGACGTCAACGATCGCGCCGACATGCTGCTCGAGCGATTCGGGCTTACCTCGAAGGCCAAGGTCGAATACACGCGGCTCTCCGGCGGCAGAAGCGGCGCTTGACGCTGGCGCGCGCGCTGATCCATCGAGCCGAAGCTGCTGATTCTCGACGAGCCGACCGCCGGCGTCGACGTCGAGTTGCGGCTCGAACTGTGGGACCTGCTGCGCGAGCTCAACGCCGACGGGCTGACGATCTTTCTGACGACGCACTATTTGGAAGAAGCCGAAGAACTCTGCAAACGGATCGCGATCATTCGCGCGGGCCGCATCGTCGCCGAGAAGCCGACGCACGAGCTCGTCGCCGACGGGTGCGTCGCTGCAAGACGTCTTTCTGGAGTTGACCCGCAGTTGAACTCGGATCGCGCTCATCACGCTGACGCGGACGCTGATCAAGCGCGAGATGACCGCCTGAAGATCATCAACCAGGTGATCTGGCCGCCGGTGATCACGACGCTGCTCTACGTGTTCGTCTTCGGGTTTGCGCTCGGCAGCCGGATTCAAACCGTGCAGGGCGTCAGCTACGCGCAGTTCCTGATTCCCGGGCTCATCATGCTGCAGGTCATCGACTCGTCGTACGGCGAGTGTTCGAGTTCGATCTTCCAAGGCGCGCTTCATGAACTCGATTCAGGAGATGCTGATCGCGCCGATGTCGGCCTTGGAAATCGTCGCCGGCTACATGCTCGGCAGTCTCGCGCGCTCGCTGCTGATTGCGGGCTTGATCACGCTCCTCGGTGTGGTGCTGGTGCGGGCCGTGCCCCAGGACTGGACGCTCTTTCTCGCCGTGATTTGCATCGTGTCCGATGCTCTTTTCGGCGCTCGGCCTTATCTTCGGACTGTTCGCGGAGAAGTTCGATCATATCGCGATTCTCACGACGTTCGTCATTACGCCGCTCACGTTGGTCGGCGGCGTCTTCACGTCGGCGACGATGCTGCCGCCAAACCTGCGCACGTTCGAACTCTTCAATCCGATTTTTTACACGATCGACGCGTTTCGCCGCAGTTACACCGGCGAAAGCTACCTCGTCCCGGAACTCTCGGTGGCGGCGATCGTCGCACTGGCCGTGCTCGCCCTGGCCGTCGTGCTGCGGATGGTCGCATCGGGATATAAGTTGCGCACGTGAGGACGCGCGAGTGATCGCCGCGCTGACGCTGGCGGCGACGATGGCCGTGTCGACCCGCTTGAGGCTGGAGGCATGGACGGGCGGCAACGTTGCCACCGCGACCGCTACGGCGGTGAAGTATCGTCTGCACGTCTACGGCGCGCCCCATGCAAAACTCACGCTGCGAGCGGACGGGCTCGCGCCGGGATGGCTCGCGGCGTTCTGCACCGCGAGGTACTGCTCGCCCATGCGCGTCGACGTCACGCTTCCGGCGAAGGGCGAAGCGGTCTTCCAGTTCGAATTGATTCGAGAAGAGACGAGTGCGCCCGCACGTACTGGCGGACGCATTACCAGCGGCGACGGCGCCGCCGTTTCGCTGCCGCCTTAAAAGAAGGGGTTGTGCGCTTTTTCGAGCGCAATCGTCGTCGGCGGCCCGTGCCCGGGCATTACGACGGTCTCGCCGGGCAGCGTGAAGAGTTTGCTGCGAACGCTGTTGAGAATGTCCGCGTACGTGCTGACGTCGCCGACCGCGCCGCCGACGCTAGCCGCGAACAGCGTGTCGCCGGTGAAAACCGTGGATTTGAAGACGAAGGACGATGATCCGTCGGTGTGCCCCGGCGTATGCAGCATGCGAATGCGCACCTCGTCTCCGAAGGGTAAATCGTCGCCGTCTTTCACCGGCAGGGCCTTTGCGGCGAGCGAACCGATGGCGTGGGAATCGAGGGCGTGCATGACGATCTTCGCCTGCGGGAAGGCTGCGGCGACGGCGCCGGTCGCGTCGCAATGATCGAGATGTTTGTGCGTGATGAGGATATACTCGAGATGGTAGTCGCCGTCGCGCAGTATGCGGAAGAGGTTCCCGGGAATGCCGGCGGGATCGACGAGCGCAGCGCGCCTTCCGCCCTCGAGAAAGAACACATATCCGTTGCTCGGGTGCGGCTTTTGGGGATGGTGGCGCACGTCGGGTAGCGAGATCGCCGGCGGCGTCCATCGCGAGAGCGCCGAGTCGGCGAACTTTCCGGGGTCGAGCTTGAGGATCGGAGCGATCGCGCGCGCCTGCGCTTCGGCGGCCGTACCCTCGTCCTTGGTCCACTGCGCGAGCGTCCGCGCATCGATGCCCGTAGCGGCCGCGAGCCGCGCCGCGTCGACGCCGTTGCCGAGCATTGCCTTGCGAAGCACGTCGCCGAAGGTGTCTTCCAACGGTATCGGTTGGGTTTCCATACGCGGCCGCTTCGACGTTGCGGCCGTGAGGTTCTTGCAACCGGAGCGCGCAGCGGTCCGGTCGAAGGCAGGAGCATGGAACGCGTCGTCATCATCGGGTCCGGGCCGGCCGGACTTACCGCCGCCGTCTATGCGGCGCGGGCCAACCTTTCGCCGCTGGTCTTAGCGGGCGGCCTCTACGGCGGGCAGCTCATGCTGACGACCGAGGTTGAAAACTATCCCGGCTTCCCCGAGGGCATTCTGGGACCGGATCTGATGGAACGCTTCCGTCAGCAAGCCGAACGCTTCGGCGCGCGCATCGAAAACATCGATGCGACGGCGGTCGATTTCTCCAAGACGCCGCTGGTCGTGCGCAGCGCGGACGCCGAGTACGAAACGAAGACGGTAATCGTTGCGACCGGCGCGAGCGCGCGCTGGCTCGAGATCCCGGGCGAAGCGCGCTTGCGCGGGCGCGGCGTTTCGACCTGCGCGACCTGCGACGGCGCCTTCTTTCGCGACAAGCACATCGTCGTGGTCGGAGGCGGCGACTCGGCGATGGAAGAGGCGCTCTTTCTCACGCGCTTCGGAAGGCGCGTCACGGTGATGCATCGCCGCGGCTCGCTGCGCGCCAGCAAAATTATGGCCGACCGGGCACACGCGCACGAGAAGATCGATTTCATGTGGCATACGGTCGTCGAAGAAGTACTCGGCGAGACGCACGTGCGCGGGCTTCGCGTCCGCAACCTCATCGACGATAACGCTTTCGATTTCGATGCCGACGCGCTGTTCATCGCGATCGGCCATACGCCCAATACCGCGATTTTCGACGGGCAACTGGATCTCGACTCCGCCGGTTACATCATTTCGCCCGATGGCGTTTGCACGAACGTCGAAGGCGTCTTCGTCGCGGGCGACGTCAACGACGTGCGCTACAAGCAGGCCGTCACCGCCGCAGCGGCCGGCTGCCGCGCCGCGATGGACGCCGAGAAGCACCTCGAGGCGATGGAGTTCGCCGTCTCAGCCTCCGTTTAGGATATTCTCGAGAGCGGCGTCGAGGTGTGGGTAGGCAAATGCGAATCCGCGCTCGGCGACGATGCGCTCGGGCAAAACGCGCTGCCCCGTCGTGACGACCGAAGCGCCCTCGCCGAGAACGAGTTTCAGGGCGAAGACCGGCGCGGGTAACGACGTTGGACGGTGCAGTACAGCGCCGAGCGCCTGGGTGAACTCGGCGTTGGTCACCGGATTGGGTGCGACTGCATTATACGGACCATCGCCTCCGTCGAGCACGGCGAGGTAGATTCCGCTGAGATCGTCGACGTGGATCCAGGAGTACCATTGACGTCCGGTCCCGACGATTCCACCGAGGCCGAGCCGGAACGGCGGCAGTATTTTTGCGAGCGCGCCGCCGTCGTTGCCCAGCGCGAGGCCCGTTCGCACCATTGCGGCGCGCATGCCGAGATCGCGCGCGCTTGCGGCTTGACGTTCCCAGGCATCGCAGACCTGCGCTAAAAAGTCCGCGCCGGGCGGATTCTCCTCGACGAACGTTTCCGTTTCGCTCGGGCCGTAGTAGCCGATCGCCGATGCCGAAACGTAGGTCTTCGGAGCGCGCGGCTCGACGCGCGACAGCGCGTCGAGAAAACGCCGCGGCAGATCGGTGCGGCTGTAGAGCATCGCACGTTTGGAAGCGTCGCTCCAGCGCTGTGCGACCGGCTCGCCGGCCAGATTGACGATCGCGTCGCATTCGGCGGCAACGGCGGCGGCCGCAACCGGGTCGCGCAGTGACGCGGCGGTGACGGTATCGCCGCGCGCCTGGAGCCGCGACTCGAGGTGACGCCCGACGAACCCGGAGGCGCCCAGAATGCAAACGTTCACGAAACGGCGGCGGCTTGTGGTACTCCCGAACCGACGATTGCTTCGATGTCAACGATGCTCTTCGGAATGGCCGCCGTGAGATTTTCGTTTCCGTCGGTCGTGACGAGCACGTCGTCTTCGATGCGAACGCCGATGCCCTTGAAGCGTTCGTCGCAATCGAGATCGCGGCGCACGTAAATGCCGGGCTCGACGGTCGTGACCATGCCGGAGCGAAACGCGACGGGCTTGTCGTCGCCGTCTCGATAGGCTCCGGCATCGTGCACGTCGAGCCCGAGCCAATGCCCCGTGCCGTGCATGAAGTAATCTTTGTACTTCTCAGTTTCGATATTTTCGTCGACCGAACCGCGGAGCAAGCCGACGTCTACAAGTCCCTCGGTCACGGTTCGAACGGCGGCGTCGTGAAACTCGTTGCGGGGGACGCCGGGGCGGACCCGGTCGAGCGCGGACTCGACCGCCGCAAGCACGATGTCGTAGATCGCGCGCTGCTCGGAGGTAAAGCGCCCGCTTACCGGCCACGTGCGCGTGACGTCGCTTGCATAGCAATCGAGTTCGCATCCGGAGTCGATCAGCAGAAGGGCGCCCGCTTCGAGGCGGTCGCGGTTGGCGTCGTAATGCAGCGTCGTCGCATTGTCGCCGGCCGCGACGATCGACGTATAGGCGACGCCTTGCGCGCCCGCACGCCGGTACTCGCCTTCGAGAACGGACTGAATTTCGTATTCGAATGCGCCGGGCTGCGTGTGGCGCATCGCTGCGAGATGTCCGCTGCGCGTAATCGCGGCGGCGCGGCGAAGAATCGCGATTTCCTCGGCGGTCTTGATGAGTCGCATTTCGCCAAGCACGAGCGACGGTTCGGCGATGGTCTGCGGCGCGTGCCCCTTCCTGTGCGCGAGCGTACGCGCTTCGTCGAGCGCTTGACGCACGGCGTAGTCCGCGTGCGCGTCGCTTCCGAAGGCATAGTGCAGCGTCGCGGCACCGGTGAGCAGTTGCGGCAACCGCTGCGCGAGTTCGTCGATGGGGTACGCTGCGTCGACGCCGAGCATTTCCACGGCCCGTTCCTCGCCGAGGCGAGCACCGTCCCAGATCTCGCGCGCGCGGTCGCGCTTGCGCAAGAAGAGTATGCAGCGTTCGCCGTCGCGTGCGGGAGCGAGCACGAGCATCGCGTCGGGCTCCGCAAATCCGGTCAGGTAGTAGAAGTCGGAGTCTTGCCGGAACGGGAACGAGGAGTCGCCGTTACGCAGGATCGTTTTCGCCGAAGGAATGACGGCGACGCCGCCGTCGAACGCGGCGAGCGCGCGCTCGCGCCGTTGCGCATAAACTTGCATCTGCGCGCCTTCTAGCGGCGGCACGTAGCGCCCTCGTCGGCACGGGTGCGGCCGGGTGACGCCGGCTACGACACTAGAAGGCCGAGAGCAGCGATTCGGCTTGGCGCTGGAGGCCTTGGGCGTAGACCTTCGGATGCGTGAGGTAAAAGAGTGCCATTACGCGCAAGACGAAGCGATGGTGCTGCGGGTCCGGCAATATCGCGAAGCGCCGCATCGATTCGGCGGCCATTTCGCCGACGCGGATCCGCAGCCGTTCGGGGCTGGGATAAAGCGATGCGAAGTTCAGTTCGCCGTGATCTCGGTCTTCGGCTTGATCGATGAACGAATCGAGCAGCACGTGGAGCGCGGCGACGGCCGGAAAGTACGCGGCGTAGGTGTCGGCAACGCTGCCTTCACGTCCGGCGAGGTGGGCGTAGAGCGGCGCATATACCTGAAACTGCGATCCGGCCGCGCATGCGAACTCGTACCATTGCAGTCCGTCGAATCGGCGATCCCGCCGGCGCTCGAACCATGCGATGCAGGCGCCCTCCCGATCGGCCGCCCCAAAGTGCTTGAACGTCTGCATCTCGCCGTAGAGAAGCGCCGACTCGGAGAAAGCGTCGCGTAACGCATCGCCCGCATGGATGCGCGCCAGCGACCGCTGCGTGCGTGTGACTAGCCGCGCCAAGTACCCGCCGTCGTCGCCCGAAGGTCCGAGCGCGTAGTAGTCGTGTTGCACGGCGGTTGGATCGAGCGCGTCGGCGATCGCCTGGTGCAGCACCGGATACGCTTCGACCGGCACGTCGGGATGACGGTCGCAAAGGTTATCGAGGTAGTCGTAAATCGATTCCAGCGGCGCGACGACCTCGACGTAGGAGCGCGCGGTTTCGGGAGGCAGAAACGTCGCGAGAATGCACCCGCCGGCGACGTGGTAGGCTTTGGCACGAACGCTGGCGAGCGCTTCGGCGCGCAAGCGCTCGTCGGGAATCGATTCCGCGAGCGCCGTTATGCCGTCGAGCTCGACCGATGCGTGCGGCACGACGCGGCGGAGAAAGCGCAGCAACGGAATCGGTATCGCGCCGGCGTCGCCGAAAAGAAAGCGCAGACGCGCCGGGCTCGCGAGCACGTGGCGGACGGCCCAAGCGATTTCATCGTGCATTCGGCTGCGCGCTAAATTCCGGCGACGAACCGGCCGGGATTGAGCGTGCGGTTCGGATCGAAGCGCAGTTTCAGCGCGCGCATGCGTTCGATGGACGCCGGGGCGGCGCCCCAAACGCGCAAATAGGCGCGGTGCGGATGTTCGCTTGCGAGGACCTGCGCGCCGGGGTGCGCCTCGTGCAGCAGGTCGTCGAAGCGTTCGATCTTTGCGCCGAGCGCGCGCATGTCGAGATCGCTGACGCGCGCGACGACGTCGCCGTTCATGACGTCGACGATGCGTTCGCAGCGTAGATCGAAACCGCGGGCGATTTCCGCGACCGCGTCGGCGGTCGCCGCGGCCTGCTCGGCGAAGCCGAAAATGCGATAGGTTACCGAACGTTCTCCCAGCGCCGCGACGTAGGCGTCGACGGCGCGCTCAAACGATTCGCGCGCGCCCGCGTCGAGGACGCGCGTTTCCGGAACGCCGGCACCGCCGAGCGCGGCGCGAAGATCGCGCGTCGCACGCTCGAGCAGCGCGTCGCTTCCCTCGAGCAGGATCAGCAGCCGTCCGTCGTCACGGTCTTCGCCGTCGATCGCTTGATGAAAGCCGTCGATCCAGAGCGCCGCGGCGGGGCGAATTTTCAGCGCCGCAGGTGCGCGAACGCGCGCCCGCGCGTCCGTTCGGGCAGTGCGGCCAAGAACGTGCGCGCGCGGCCGGGCGCCGCGAACGTCTTGAGGTTGGCCTGCACCAGGATGGCGAGCGTGCCGAACGATCCGACGTAGAGCCGGCTCATGTCGTAGCCGGCAACGTTTTTCACGACCATGCCGCCCGCGCGCGCAATCGTACCGTCGGCGAGCACCGCCGTCGTTCCGATGACGTAGTCGCGCGGCCGGCCGTAGAGGTGACGGCGCGGACCGATCCAGCCCGCTGCGAGCGTTCCTCCAAGGGTTGCGTATTGCGGGCACGGGGCGTCGAAGGGGATGAACTGCTTTTGCGTCGCGAGCAGCGCCGTCAACGTTTGAATCGCGGTACCGCAGCGGGCGGCGAGCGTCAAGTCGGCGGGCTCGTATTCGACGGCTCCGGTAAGTCCCGTCGTTTCGAGCGTTACGTCGGCACGTTCGGGCGGAAAACCCATTCCCGCCAGCGTGTCTCCGCCGACGACGTGTATCGCCCGTCCCTGTGCATCGCACTCGCGACGAGTTCGCTGAGTTCGGCGGCGCTGCCGGGCGCCGCTCGCAGCCCCGCACTCACGCCGGCGGCTGCACGGGCGGCGTGACTTCCGGGCAACTCGCGCCGCGCGGAAAAATCTTCTCCGGATTAAGCGCGCGCGACGGATCGAAGACGTCGCGCACGCGCGCCATCGTCGCCAAGTCGTCGGTCGAATAGACGCGCGTCATCGCCTCGCGCTTTTCGAATCCGATGCCGTGCTCGCCGCTGATCGTTCCGCCGAGATCGATGGCGGCTTGAAGAATCTCATTGCCGCTTTCGATCACTGCCGCCACTTGTTTGCGATCGCGTTTGTCGTACATCATCAGCGGATGCAGGTTGCCGTCGCCGGCGTGAAAGACGTTGCCGACGGTGATGCCGGCGCGGCCGCCGCAGCTTCGACCGCGCGCAGCGCCTGCGGAAGTTTGCTGCGCGGAACGCAGACGTCTTGCGTGTAGTAGTTGGGCGCGATTCGGCCGGTCGCGCCGGCCGCACCCTTGCGCCCGGCCCATAGTGCGTCGCGTTCCGCGGCCGTCGCCGCACTGCGGAAGGCCAAGGCGCCGTGACTTTTTACGATCGCGGCGATTTTCGCGTCGCACTCGCTCACGTCTTCGGCGAAGCCGGCGTTTTCGATCAGCAGCACGGCGCCCGCGTCGGTCGGATATCCCGCGTGAAACGCCGCTTCGACCGCGCGGACGATCACGGCGTCCATCATTTCGAGCGCGGTCGGCACGATGCCGGCGCCGACGATGGCGGAGACGGCTTCCGATGCCGAATCGATGTCGCCGAATGCGGCAACCCAAACGCGCACCGCTTCGGGGAGTTGCAGCAGACGCAGCCAGACCGAGGTGACGATGCCGAGCGTTCCTTCGCTTCCGACGATCGCCGCCGTCAAATCGTATCCGCAGTCGTCGACGCTCGTCGTGAAGACCTCGCCGCGCTCGTCGACCACTTCGAGGCCGAGAACGTGATTCACCGTCGTGCCGTACGAAAGGCAGTGCGGTCCACCGGCGTTGGTTGCGACGTTGCCGCCGATCGTCGAGATCTTTTGCGATGACGGATCGGGCGCGAAAAAGAGTCCCCCGCTCTGGGCGGCTCGCGACACGTCGAGATTGATGACGCCGGGCTGGACGCGCGCGCGGCGATTGCGCAGATCGAGTTCGAGAATCCGGTTCATGCGCGCGAACGAGATGACGAGGCCGCCGTCGACCGGCACCGCGCCTCCGCACAGTCCCGTGCCCGCGCCGCGCGGGACGATCGGAATGCCGCAATCCCTCGCGATCTTCACGGCCGCGCTGACCTCGCGTACGTTCGACGGAAGCACCACCGCAGACGGAAGCGCGCCGTCGCTGTATGCGTCGAATGCGTACACGGTCAAGTCTTCGGGCTCGGTCTTCACCGCGTCGCGACCGAGCGCATCGATCAACCGCTCTTGCAGCACCTTCCATGGCTTCGCCGCGCCGCATGCCGCCTTCCCGCGAATGCAACTGCGACGGGCGTTCGAGACGCGCTAGCGATAGAGCAGATACTTCGCGCGAAGGTTGCGGAAATCGGCAACCGCCTTGCTCCAGCCCGAGACGATCGCGCCGGCGGAGGAGCCGTCGAGCAATCCGCGGCGCAGCGAGTCCGTGCCCCAGTCGCGATCGAGCGCTGCGGCTTTGACGTCGATTCGGCGCGGATCCAGCGTGCGGACCGCGACGAGGATTTCGACGGCGGTGCGGACTGGTGCAAAATGCCGCGGTTCGACGTCGAGACGAACGCCGGAGAGTTGCCGGCCTTTCCAAAATCCCGCGCTCGGAACCCACGTCGCCGGAACGAATTGTACGCCCGGCAATCGTCGCGCGTTCAGCGACGCGGCCAGGCTCTGTCCGTCGATGCCGTAGCCGCCGGCGTAGAAGAAGGGCGAAGGCGTACCGACGCCGTTGTTGATGCCGGCATTGTCGATCAGCCCCGTGCACAGCAACACGAACGTCGTTTGCCACGTCGGCACGTTCGGAGACGTGCGGACCCACGTCAAGCCGGTGTCGGGCCAGATCGTCGACCGGCGCCAGCCGTTCATCGGAATCACGCGCAAGTCGGCGCCGATGCCGAAGCGATCGTTGAAGAGGCGCGCGAGTTCGCCGACCGTCATTCCGTGCCGCATCGCGATCGGATAGAGACCGATGAACGATTCGTAGGCAGGCTCGAGCACCGGTCCCTCGACGGCGTCGCCGCCGACGGGATTGGGCCGGTCGAGCACCCAGAATTGCTTGCCGTACGCTTTTGCCGTTTGCATCGCGTACGCCATGGTCGAAATATACGTGTACGCGCGCGAGCCGACGTCTTGGATATCGAAGAGCAGCACGTCGATGCCGTGCAGCATTGCAGCCGACGGATGGCGCGTCGCGCCGTAGAGACTGTAAACCGGCAGCCCTGTAGGCGCGTCCACGTACGACGCGACCGAGGCTCCGGCGGGACGGTCTCCGCGCAAGCCGTGCTCGGGCGCGAACAGCGCGCGGACGCGCACGGTGTCCAGACGGCTCAGCGCATCGGCAAACGGTTCTCCGCTCGACGTCACGCCGCTTTGATTCGTGATCAGGCCGACGCCGCGCGTGCCGAGTTCGCGCCACGTTTCACGCAAAAACACGTCGTCGCCGAGTTCGAGGCCTCCTTCGCCCTTCGACTCCGCGCCTTGCGACTCGTTACGCTCGTGCTGGGCGCTGCGCTCAGGGTGACACAGTTGCGGGACTCCGCTTATGATGACACCGGCCGTGGCAGCGCCAGACCTAACGAAAAAGCCGGCGCGGTTCATACGAAGTGCGGTTCGATCGCGCGGCCGATGATGCCGGCGTCGCGAGCGCGCACGAAGAGCGCGTGCACGGCGGCGATTCCGGCGTCGCCCACGTCTTCGGTGAACTCGTTGACGTAGAGCGCGATGTGCCGCCGCATCACCTCGTCGCTCATTTCGAATGCGTGCTCGCGCACGTACGGCATCACCGCGGACTCGTTAGCGCGCGCGAACGCAAGGCTTCGGCGAATCGCCTCGTCAACCGTGCGAGCGACGTCGTCCGCGACGTCGTTGCGCACCAGAATCGCGCCCAGCGGAATCGGCAGCTTCGTCATATTTTCCCACCATTCGCCTAAATCGGCGATCGAAATGAGCCCCGCTTCGCGGTAGGTGAAGCGCGACTCGTGGATGATGAGGCCGCCGTCGGCGCGTCCGGCGCACACCGCGGAAACGATTTCGTCGAAACGCACGACCTGCGTTCGCGGACGGCGGCCGAGCGCCAGTTGGAGCAGGAGAAATGCCGTCGTGCGCTCACCCGGAATCGCGATCGAGCGCCGTGCGAAATCGGCAAAAAGCGGCGGGGCCGCCTCGGGCCGCGCGACGAGCAGCGGGCCGCACCCGCGTCCGATCGCGCCGCCCGCGCGCAGGATGCGATAGCGGTCCGCGAGATAGGGAATCGCCCCGTACGACACCTTGATCAGTTCGAAACGGCCGTGCGCGGCGGCTTCGTTGAGTTCGTCGATGTCGGCAAGGTGTACGTCTACCGGCGGCGCGCCGTCGAGCAGGTTGTTGGTCAGCGCGGCGAAGACGTAGGTGTCGTTCGGACACGGCGAGTAGGCGAGGGTGAGTGCGCTCACGCGGGTGCCCCGGTCGATGTGTCGACGACGGCGAAGAGCGCCTCGACGACGCGCGTCAATCCTGCGACACCGCTTGCGAAATCCCAGCCGGAACGTTCTCGCGCGCCGACGCGATTGGAGATGCCGCGCAGTTCGACGGCGGGAACTCCGGCTCGCCGGCAAGCGCGGAGCACCGCGAATCCTTCCATCGATTCGATCTGCGCGCCACGGGCTGCCAGTCGCCGCGCGGTGTCTTCGCTCGACGTGACGCGTGCGACCGTAATTCCGCGCAGGGCTGCAAACCCGCGCGCGCTCAGGCCACGGACGATTTCGGGATCGGAGGCGGCGGTGGCGACGACCCGTTCGCCGTCGGGAAGTGCGATGGGCCGTCCGTCTTCCAGACCCAGCTCGAAATCGTCGTCGGCGACCACGACGCCGTCGCCGATGCGCGCCGCGCCGTCGAAGGCGCCGGCAAGGCCTGCGTTGACGACCAGTGCGTAGCGCCGGCGCGCGAGCGCGCCCGAGACCGCGGCCGCCGCTTCGACGGGGCCGACGCCCATCACGAGTGTCTCGACGTCCGCGCGCTGCGCCCACGAGCCGAGTTCGCGCGCGACGGCGCAGGCGAATAGAATCACGGTGCGCCGATGAATTTGTGCGTCTGCAGCGAGAGGCGAAACCGGTGCGGGTGCGCTTTCACGTAATCGAGCGCCACCTCGACGTTGCGCGGGCGGTTGCCTTCGGGCTGCAGCAGAATCATCGGCTTATCAGCAAACTGCGGCAAGTGTTCTTCGGGAACGCGGCGGTCGACGATGAGCTTGGCTTCGTCGGCGCGGGCGGCCATGCGCGAATCGACGCGCTCCTTGGGCGAGACGCAGAGCCAGACGTCGTCGGGAAGCGGCGCGTAAATCGTACCGTTCGACTCGATATGCACGCGGCGCCCGTCGCGGCGCAACGCTTCGATGAGGTCGAGCGCATCGCTCTGCGCGAGCGGTTCGCCGCCGGTGAGGACGACCGCCGGACAATCGCCGCCTGCGGTGCGTACCATGTGCACGACCTCACCGACCGTCGCGTATGCCTTGGCCGAATAGTCCGTATCGCAGAAATCGCAGGCGAGATTGCATCCGGCCAGCCGCACGAAGACGGCGGGTATCCCCGTCCACGTTCCCTCGCCTTGAATGCTGTAAAAGACTTCAGCCAGCGCCAGCACCGTGAAAGTCCGAGGCGCGTAAGAGCGCGCACGACGTCGAGGTTTCCCACAGCACCAGTTCGTCGAGTCCCTCGACGACCGGCGCGAGGCGCTCCCACAGCCAGATGAGGATGCGTTCGGCCGTGGGATTTTCGATGTAGTCGTTGAGACTGCAATGGTCGAGAAAGTCGATCGCGACGGCGCGCACCGTGCGCTCGATTTCGTCGAAGTCCACGATCATGCCGCGTGCGGGGCCGTCGGCCTGAAGCGGCCCGCGGACCGCCACTTCCAGCCGGTACGAGTGACCGTGCGGGCGCGCGCACTTTCCGGAGTGAAACGGCAGCGCGTGCGCCGATTCAAACGTAAAGTGTTTTCGTATTTGCAATATGGTCCTTCGTCCTTCGACTGCGCATCGCTTCGCGATGCTCCGCTCAGGATGACACGCAGAGGATGCTCCGCTATGACACCAAGGAGCCTTATATAGAGCCTTCGGGGCCCATAGCTTCGAGGCGGCGTTTGAGATCGGCCAGGAAGCCGCTGGCGACGTAGCCGTCGACGACGCGGTGATCGAGCGAGAGACAGCAATTCATGATGGAACGGATCGCGATTGCATCGTCGTCCCGCACGACCGGCTGCCTGACGACCGCCTCCATCGTAACGATGCCGGCTTGACCGGCATTGATGATCGGAGCCGAAGCCCAGGAACCGTTGGCCCCGTTGTTGTTCACGGTGAACGTGCCGCCGGCGAGATCGTCGACGCCGAGTTTGTTCCGGCGAGCGCGGTCGATCAGTTCCCCGGCAGCGACCGCCAAGCCGCGAATCGAAAGCTGATCGGCGTTCTTGATGACGGGAACGACCAGATTTGCCGGCAAGCCGATGGCGACGCCGATGTTGACGTCCTTGTTCACGTGGATGCCTTCGGCCGTGAACTTTCCGTTCATTAGCGGGAATGCGCCCAGCGCTTCAACGACCGCGCGAATGAAGAATGGCAGCAGCGTGAGTTTGTAACCGCTATCGCGTTCGAACCGGTCTTTCTCGCGCGTGCGCCATTTCCACACGTTGGTGACGTCGATCTGCACCATCGACCACGCGTGCGGCGCCGCGTGCTTGCTTTCAACCATCCGTTCGGCGATGATCCGGCGCGCTTGCGTGAGCGGAATCGTCATCCCGGGGACCGGTTGACCGTAGCTGGGCGCGCGCGTGGCGGTGGGTGCTGCCGGCGCTGCTGCAGGAGCGGCCGCGGTCGCGGCGGCGGCCGCAGGCACCGATGCGCGGCCGCGTGCGGCAAGCACGTCCTGCGCGGTGACGCGCCCGTTCGCGCCGGTGCCTTTGAGTGAACCAATGTCGACGGCGTGTTCGCGCGCGAGACGCCGCACCGCGGGGGATGCGCCGCGCAATGCCGCCTCGGCGTCGGCTGAAGGCGCACCGGCGCTGCTGCCGTTGCTCGAGGCAGACTGCGACGGCGGGGCCGGCGCCGCGACGAGTGGTGCGGCATGCGCCGGTTGCGCCGGCGGTGAGGGCGATTGGGCGGGTGCGGCGCCGACCTCGTCGATGACGGCAATCGGCGTTCCAGTCGCAACCGTTTCACCTTCCTTGACCAGGACTTCGCGAATCGTACCGCTGACGGGCGAGGGCACTTCTGCGTTGACTTTATCGGTCGACACCTCGACGAACGCCTCGTACTTTTCGACGGTGTCCCCAATGTTCTTGAGCCACGCAGCGACCGTCCCTTCGGTGACGGTTTCGCCCAGCTGCGGCATCGTTATCGTTGTTGCCATTACTTAAAATCTCACCATTTCGCGCATCGCTTCGGCCATCTCGGCCGGCGACGACATGTATGCTTCCTCGAGCGGCAGCGCGTAGCCCATCGCGGGAACGTCGGGCGCGCAGTGGCGGCGAATCGGCGCGTCGAGATGGAAGAGCGCCTCCTCGGCGACCATCGCACTGATTTCCGCGCCGATACCGCCGAACTTATTGTCCTCGTGGATGACGAGCAGTTTGCGCGTTTTTTCGACGCTGTCGAGAATCGCCGTCTTGTCCATCGGACGAATCGAACGGAGATCGATGACTTCCACCGATAGACCTTCGGATTCGAGCTGACGCGCCGCGTCGAGAGCCCAATGCACGTACAGGCCGTACGAAACGACCGTCAGCTGCGTGCCCTCTTTGAGCACGTTCGCCTTACCGATCGGAATGACGTAGTGACCGTCGGGCACTTCGCCTTTGATCAGGCGATAGGTCTTCTTGTGCTCGAGAAAGAGCACCGGATCCGGATCGTCGATCGCGGCGTTGAGCAAGCCCTTTACGTCGGCCGGAAACGAAGGCGCGACGATCTTCAGCCCCGGCACGTGATAGAAGAGCGCTTCGATGGAAACCGAGTGCGAGAGCGCGCCGCGCACGCCGCCGCCGTAGGGCGTGCGGATGACGAGCGGACACGTGTACTCGCCGTTGGAGCGGTAGCGCGTCTTGGCGGCCTCGCCGACGATCTGATTGAACGCCGGGTAGATGAAGTCGGCGAACTGAATCTCCGCGATCGGCCGCAGCCCTTCCATGGCCATGCCGACGGCGATGCCGACGATCGACGCCTCCGCAATCGGCGTATCGATCACGCGCTCCGGTCCGAACTCGTCGATGAAATCCTTCGTGATGAGGAACACGTTACCGCGCGGTCCGACGTCCTCACCGATGATGACGGTGCGGTCGTCGCTCTTCATCGCCTCGTAGAGGGTCGCGCGAACGGCCTCGACGTTGTTCATGACGGTCGAGGTCGCGGTGCCGGTCACTGCCACGGTTGCCACGCTCCTTCGTAGACGTGCGTGTAAAGTTCGCCTGGTTCCGGATACGGCATGGCCTCGGCCGCGTCGGTGGCTTCGTTCGTCTCGCGCAGCACGTCGGCGCGCAGCGCCGCGACTTCCGCTTCGGTCATGACGCCGTTTTCGAGCAGCACGCTCTCGAAGCGCGGCACGGGATCGAGCTTGCGGTGCTCGAGCACTTCCTCGCGACTGCGATACGTCATGTCGTTGTCGTCGGTCGAGTGCGCCAAGTAGCGATAGCAGGTGCCTTCGACGATCGACGGGCCGCCGCCGGAACGCGCGCGATCGAGCGCTTCTTTCACCGCTGCGTACGTGTCGATCGGATCGAAGCCGTTGAAGCGACGGCCGGGCATGCCGTAACCCTCGGCGCGCTTCCAGATCTCGGGCTGCGCCATCTGCTTGGAAAGCGGCGTCGAAATTGCCCATTCGTTGTTCTCGACGAGCATCACGAACGGCAGCTTGTGGATCGCGGCGAAGTTCATCGATTCGTGCCACTCGCCTTCGCTGGTCGTACCGTCGCCGCACGTGGCGAGCACGGCGCGGCCGGTCTCGCCGCGATACTTCAGCGCAAATGCGGCGCCGACCGCATGCGGCATGTGCGCGGCGAGAATCGATGAGAACGACATCAGGCCGGCGGCTTTGGAAGAATAGTGGTTGGGGAACTGGCGGCCGCCGTTGTGATCGGCCGCGCGCGCGAAAAGCGAGAGCAAGATTTCGTACGGCGTGAGCCCGATCCCCAAGGCGAGCCCGAGGTCGCGATAATACGGTGCGAGGATGTCGGTGCCGCGCTGGAACGCCATCGCCGCGCCGGCCTGCAGCGCTTCGTGCCCCTCGCTCCCAAGCGCGAACGGAACCTTTCCTTGACGGTTGAGCTGGAAGCCGCGGTTGTCGAGCTGTCGCTGGAGCAACATGTTGCGAAAGATGCCCCGCAACTGTTCGTCGCTCAACCCGTGGCGCTCGAACGTGCTCGACTTCGTATCAGCCTTCGCCATTTCAACCTCTCGTCGTGGCGCTCGAAGTGCAAATCGTCATCGCCATGGCTGCCAGCCGTCGGCATAGACGTTTCCGTAGAGATCCTGCGGAGAGGGGTATGCCATCGCCTCCGCCCGGTCGGTGGCTTCGTTCGCCTCCTCGAGGACGGAACGCTTCAAGGCCTCCGCCGCTTCGCTCGAAAGGACGCCGGCCGCGATCAGCCGAGCCTCGAAGCACGGCACCGGGTCGTCGAGCCGTCGCCGTGCGACCTCCTCGCGCGAGCGGTAGGTGCGGTCGTCGTCGTCGGTGGTGTGCGAAAGAAAGCGGTAGCACTTGGCCTCGACGAGCGTTGGTCCGCCGTCCGTACGCGCACGCTCGAGCGCCTCCTTTACCGCGACGTAGCATGCGAGCGGATCCATCCCGTCGACCACCACGCCGGGCATGCCGTAGCCGGCGGCGCGTTTGTGGAGATCCGGCTGCGCCGTCTGCTTGGAGAGCGGGGTCGAAATCGCCCACTCGTTGTTCTCGCAGAGAAAAACGATCGGTAACGCATGCACTGCCGCGAAGTTGAGCGACTCGTGCCACTCGCCCTCGCTGGTTGCACCGTCGCCGAACGTCACCAGCACCGCGCGCCCGGTTTCCTTGCGGTACTTGAGCGCGTACGCGGCTCCGACCGCGTGCGGCAACTGCGCGGCGATCACCGAACTGATCGTTTGCAGACCCAAGCGGCGGCTGGCGTAGTGATGCGGAAACTGCCGGCCGGACGAATGGTCGTCGTCGCGCGCAAAAAGCGAAAGCAGCACTTCGTACGGCGTCAGACCGATGCCGAGGTCGAGGCCGAGATCGCGATAGTACGGTACGAGGATGTCCTTACCGCGCTCGAAGGCCATCGCCGCGCCGGCCTGCACGGCTTCATGGCCTTCGCTTGCCGAAGCGAACGGAATTTTTCCCTGACGGTTGAGTTGGAAGCCGCGGTTTTCCAGCGTCCGCTGCACGACCATGGTCCGGAACATCGCGACGAGTTGTTCGCCGGTGAGGCCGTGCCGGTCGAAGGCCGGTGCGGTCCCGTCAGCGGACGGCGCGTCGTTTTGCGTGCTCACAGGACTTGCGTACTCGCACCCCCCGAGGGGCAAATCCTGCGGCACGGCACTCACCCCAAGCGCGGGAACCGCTTGGCGCCGGGTTGTATGAGCCGGACTCATGGGATCCCGGGCCACCCAAGCCATACCGGCCGGCGAACTCGTCGCATACCGGCGCCACCTTCACGCGCATCCGGAACTGTCGATGGAAGAGTTCGAAACAGCCGCTTTCGTCGCGCGCGAACTGAAAGGGTGCGAGTTTGACGAGGTGCGCACCGGTATCGGAAAGACGGGTATACTGGCGACGCTCCGCGGCGGCAAACCGGGGCCGGTGACGCTGCTGCGCGCCGACATGGACGCGTTACCCGTCCGGGAGGAGAGCGACGAAGCGTATCGCTCGACGCGCGACGGCGTGATGCACGCCTGCGGTCACGACGGGCACGTGGCGATTCTGCTGGCGGCGGCTCGGCATTTGAGCCGGCGCCGCGCCGACGTCCCCGGAACGCTCGTCTTCTGCTTCCAACCGGGCGAGGAAGGCGCGGCCGGAAACCGGCTCATGATCGAGGACGGCGCATTGGAGAACCCGCACGTGGACCGCACGTTCGCGCTTCATTTGTATAGCGGACTCGAGGTCGGCCGCATCGGCATTCGCGACGGTCCGTTCTTTGCGTCCTCGGATCGCTTCACGATCGCGCTCACCGGGCGCGGCGGACACGGCGCGATGCCGCAAACGGCAATCGATCCGATCGTCGGCGCGGCGCAACTGGTAACCATGCTGCAAACGCTGGCGAGCCGCGAATTCGCGCCGAAGGATCCGGTCGTCGTCACCGTCGGTTCGCTGCACGCCGGAACGACCTTCAACGTCATTCCGGATCGTGCCGAACTGCACGGCACCGTGCGTACGCTCGACGACGAGGTGCGCCGCTCGATGCCCGAGCGCATCGAACGCCAGCTACGCGGGCTTTGCGAGGCGATGCGTCTGCAGTACGCGCTGGAGTATGCGTGGGGCTATCCGCCGACCGTGAACGACCCGCGCGCGAACGACGTGGTCCGCGCCGTCGCGCCGTCGGTCGTGGGCAGCGCCAACGTCGTCGACCCGCACGACATCGCGATGTGGGCGGAAGACATGGCTTACATGCAGGAGGAACGGCCGGGAGCGTACTTCGTCGTGGGCGTGCGCGGGCCGCATAAGGGCGTCGAGCCGCAGCATAGCGCGCGCTACGACATCGACGAGCGCGCACTGGAAGTCGGGTTTTCGATGATGACGGGAATTGCGCTGCATGGGTGAGCGCAGGTACGTCATCGTCGGCAATGGGTTTGCCGGCACCACGGCGGCGGAACAGTTGCGCAAGCACGACCCGGCGTGCGAGATCGTGCTCTTCGGCGACGAGCCGTACACGCTGTACAATCGAATTTCGCTTCCGCCGATGCTGCGCAAGCAAATTCCGGAAGCCAAGGTGATGATCCGCAACCAGGCATGGCACGACGAACACCGCATCGATCTCCGGTTGCGCACGCGCGTCGAACGAATCGTCCCGCAGGAGCGGATCGTCGAGGCCGGCGGCAAAACTGTTCCGTTCGACGCGTTGCTGCTGGCGACGGGCGGCCGCCCGAACCCCACCGGTAAACCGGGATCGGAAGGCGCGCACAATCTCTATCCCTTCCAATATCTCGACGACACGCGCGCGATATCCGAGCAGATCGACCGCAGCCGCGCGGCCGTCGCCGTCGGGGGTTCGTTCATTGCCTACGAACTTGCCGAAGCGTTCTCTTCTCGTGGAATCGAAACGCACTGGCTCGTGCGTGGACCGCGCGCGCTGCATCGCGTGATCGACGAGATCGCCGGCGAGCTGCTGCACGATGCGGCGACGGCCGACGGAGTGCAAATGCACTACGGCCAGGAAGTCGGCGAGTTCGTCCGTTCCAATGGCGAAATCACGAAAGTCCGCACGACCGGCGGACTTGAAATCGACGCCCAGTGCTACGCCTACGGTTTCGGGCTCACGATGAACACCGAGCTGTGTGCGGGGTCCGGAATCGAAACGAGCAGGAACGGCATTCTCTGCGACGACCGCCTCGAAACGAATATCTCCGGCATCTTCGCGGCCGGCGACGTGGCCGATTTCTACGATCCGATCCTCGAAATGCGCTACCGCATGGGAACCTGGAACAACGCGGGAGCGCACGGTAAGGTTGCGGCCATCAACATGATCGGCGGCAGCGAACGCTATCACGACGTGCCGGAGTATTCGTCGCTGTTGTTCAAAGGGCAAACGATCACGCAATTCGGCATGGGTCCGGAACTGCGTTCCGATCTCGAGATGGTGCGTAAGGTCGATCGCGAGAAAAAGTGGTATCGCGCGCTGTTCTTTTGGGAAGATCGTCTCGTCGGCGGTCTGATGCTCGGAAAAGGCAACCGTGCGGGAAAGCGCAAGTACGTCGAGGCGATCAAGAGCAAGCATCGCTTTCCGAAACCCGAGTGGACGCCGATGCTCGACTGGACCGCCTAGCCGCATGGAGAGGCGCGCGAACGTGCGGTGCTGAAGGGAAGGCTTCCGAACTCTTCGAGAATGGAGTAATATATGCGCCTGAAGATTGGGGCGGCGTTCGCTTGCGCGGCAATCGCGGCGACGGGCATCGGCCGGGCGGCCGACGTCGACGACGCGACGCAGAAGGCACTCAACGCCAATTATGCACTGCGCTGCACCGCGGCGTTCGATCCGAGCGACGCGAACTTGGATGCGGCCTTTGCGGTTCTGGCTCCCGACTTCGTCGCAATCGACCCTTCGGGCAAGCAAGTCACGCGCGACCAGGTCGTCGGTCAGGGCAAACAGCAGATGAAGATGCTGCACGCAACGGCGTGCGACGACAAAGTTGAGTCGTACACGCTTTCCGACCCGAACACCATCGTCGCCGTGGCCGATTTCCATCTCGAAGGCGACATTCAGGCGCCCGACGGAAAGCACGAGCTCGTGGTAACCGAGAAGTCGCAAGACACGTGGAAGAACGTCGGCGGCAAGTGGCTCGCGGCGAACAGCAAAGACCTGCAAGTGCAGGTGAAGGTCGACGGCAACGTCGTCCAAGACCAGGGAGGATAACCATCCGGTGAGCGGCGGCCGTCGCGTCGCAACGATCTGCGCGGCGCTGGCGGCCATGCTGGCGCCGCTCGTTTGCGCGGCCGACGAACGGCCGATCGCCCAGATGCGCTGGCGAATTCTGGGACCCGCGCTTCCGGAGGGCCGCGCGACGGCCGTAACCGGAAGCAACGCAGACCCGCTGCTGTATTACGCCGGAACCGCGGGCGGCGGCATTTGGAAGACCACCGACGGCGGCGCGTCGTGGCAGAACGTCTCCGACGCGATCGGTTTGGCGTCGGTGGGTGCGATTGCAATCGAAACCGGCAACGACCGTTCGGTGTGGGCCGGCGGCGGCGAGACGAATCCGCGCAACGACGTCATTCCCGAAGGCGGCCTCTATCATTCGATCGACGGCGGCCGCCGGTGGACGCGCCTCAACTTTTCCGGCAGCGGCGGCATCTCGCGCATTCTCGTCGATCCGAAAGATCCCAAGCACGTGCTGGTCGGCGTGTTGGGCGATGTTTTCGGCCCGAGTGCAAACCGCGGCGTCTACGTCACCTTCGACGGCGGCGCGACGTTCGCGAAGACGCTCTACCGTTCGGAGCAGTCGGGTGTGAGCGACATGGCGCTCGATCCGCGCGATCCCAACGTCGTCTTCGCCGGAATGTGGCACGTCCTGCGAAGGCCGTGGCAACTTTTGAGCGGCGGCACGGATGACGACGGCCTCTTTCGATCGGCCGACGGCGGAAGAACCTGGCAGCAAGTTACCGGAAACGGGTTTCCCGCGCCGCCGATCGGACGCATCGGCGTGGCATTTGCACCATCGCTTCCGAGCCGGGTGTACGCGCTCGTTGAATCGCGCGACGGCGTGCTCTGGCGGTCCGACGACGGCGGCGCGCATTGGGCGCTCGCCAGCAAGGACACGCTGGCGAATCAGCGGCCGTTTTATTTCTCACACGTCGGCGTGTCGCCGACCGATCCGAACAACGTCTACGGTGTGAGCATGCTCCTGGCGACGTCGTACGACGGCGGTTCGAAATTCAATCTGTCGGCGTTCGGCGTCCACTCCGATTTGCACGAACTCTGGATTTCGTCGAACGGCGAGCGGATGGCGCTGGCCGGCGACGGCGGCATCGCCGTCTCGACCAACCGCGGCGCCACCTGGGCCAACTCGCGCAACGTCCCGGTCGGGCAAATCTATCGCGTCGGCCTCTCCAACGACATCCCGTATCTCGTCTGCGGAGGCCTGCAGGACAACAACGCGTACTGCGGCCCCGCCTTTAGCGGAAGCAGTGACGGCATCACCAACCGTGACTGGTTCAAAGTCGTCGAAGGCGACGGCGAGTGGGCCGTGCCCGATCCCACGAACCCGCGCCTGATTTGGGCGGATTCGGAAAACGGCGAAGTCGTCATCTACGATCGCGTTTCGCACGACACGGTCAACGTTCGCCCGTATCGCGGAACCGCGCGAGAAGATTTCGTGCTGGCGACGTCGCGTTACCGCTTCAACTGGGAGTCGCCGATCGCTTTTGCCGCCTACGATCCGCACCTCGCCTTCATCGGCGCCAATGTGGTTTTTGCGACGCGCGACCGCGGCCGGCACTGGACCGCGATCAGTCCCGACCTCACCCGCGACGACAAGACGAAGCAGCAAGTTTCGAAGAATACGGTGACGCAAGACGAATCGGGCGCAGAGAATTACGCGACGCTGCTCGACATCGCGACGTCGCCCAAGCGCAACGGTGAGATTTGGACGGGCTCCGACGACGGACTCGTCTATCTTACGCTCGACGGCGGCAAGCACTGGCGCAACGTCACGCCGGCGGCGCTGCCGCCGGACAGTGCCGTCGAAAGCGTTTCTCCGTCGACGTTGGTTGACGGTATGGCGTACCTTTCGGCGGACCGGCACGGTGCCGGCGATTCGGCAGCGTACATCTTCCTGACGCGCGATTACGGTGCGCACTGGCAACGTGTCACCGGCGGCATCCCGGCCGGAGAGTACGCGAGGGCGGTTCGCGCCGACATCCGGAATCCGCGCATGGCCTACGCCGGAACCAATCGCGGTATCTACGTGACGTGCGATTCGGGCGCAACGTGGCAATCTTTTTCGAACAACTTGCCTGCCGTCGAAGTGCGCGACATTCGGTTGCAGCCGCACTTCGACGATCTGGTCATTGCGACGCACGGGCGGTCCATTTGGGTGATGGACGACGTGCGCGTCGCGCAGACGGCAGGCTGCGGCAAGCCGTCGGCCGATCTCGTGATCGGGCCGCGGCCGGCGATCGCGCTGAACCTGTTTCGCGACGATGAGGGGAACTACACCGATTTCGTTGCGAGCCAGCCGGGCGGCGGACTTCTCAGCGGCGGCGGGCCGGTTGCAAAGGTGTACTATTGGCTGCCCCAACGCGCGCCGCATCGTCCGTCGATCGACGTCTACGACGCGCGCGGCGATCGCGTCCGCCACATCGAAGGAGAGCACGACGTCTTTACGGGCAACGAGTCGACGTCGTATTGGCTGAGCAACGCCGAGGGAAAGAACGAGTTCCTCTACGACTTCACGATCGACGGGCCCGCCCGGTACGAAAGCGCGCCGTTTTTCTTCCGGGGTCCCGATACGGGTCCGCAGCTTCCGCCCGGCCGGTACGCACTGGCGTTCCACCTTGCCGGCAAGACGTACCGTTTCCCGATCGACCTCGTTGCCGATCCGGCGTCGTCGACGACGCCAGCGCGAGTACGAGCTGCAGTTCGCTCAGCAAAAGCGCGTCTACGGACTGCTGGGGCGCATCGACGTAACGCTGAATGCGCTTGCGACCGCCAAGAAGCAGCTGTCCGACGAGAAAGCGTCGCTCAAGAGCGCCGGCGCGGCGGCCGGCCCGAAGGTGCAGGCCATGATCGACGACACCGTCGCCCTGATCGACTCGCTCACGTCGTCACCGCAGAACTTCGAAGATTCGATTCAAAAGCAAGGCGAGTTGCGTGAAGACGTGATGCAACTGATGGGCTCCGAACCGCTCGCACAAGCCAGCCTGCAACTCTACGGGCGCCTCGAGCGCACCTACGCGCAACGAACGATCGCGTACGATGCCTGGCTCGGCAAGCTTCCGGGCTGGAACGCCGACTTGAAAGCCGCGGGCCTCAAGCCGCTTGCCGTTCCGTCCTCTCGCTAGGCAATCGCAATACAGCGTTCGAGGGCATCGGCGAAGCGATCCACGTCGGCGGGCGCGGTCGCCCAGTGCGTCATCCAACGCACCTCGGGCAAACGCGGATCGAAGACGTAGAAGAAGAACTCACGCTGCAGGCGCTCGATCGCATCTTCCGCCAGCGTTGCAAAGATGGCGTTGCAGCGAACGGGACGTGTAATCCGCACGCCCTCGATGCGTCGCACCCGATCGGCGAGGCGCGCCGCCATCGCGTTGGCGTGCGATGCGTAACGCAGCCAAAGATCGCCGGTCAATAGCCGTTCGAACTGCGCGCCGAGATAGCGCACCTTGGACGCGAGCTGCATCGCCTGCTTCACGACGTAGGGTGCGGCGCCGCCGGGCGATTGCGTGAAGAAACAGATGGCCTCTCCCAGCATCAAGCCGTTCTTCGTGCCGCCGAAACTCAAGACGTCGACGCCGGCGTCGGCCGTCAGCGCGCGCAGCGAGACGCCGAGCGCGGCCGCCGCGTTGGCGATGCGCGCACCGTCGACGTGGACGATCAGGCCGCGCTCGTGTGCGAAAGCGCAGAGCTCGGCAATTTCGCGCACCTCGTAGAGGTCGCCGTACTCGGTTGCTTGCGAAATCGAAATGGCTTTGGGCTGCGGGAAGTGCACGCCGTGACCGGCGAGCAAATACGGTTCGACGTCGGCCGGGCGGAGTTTGCCGTCGGGCGTGGCGATCGGAACCACTTTCGATCCGCTGAAGCGCTCGAGCGCGCCGCATTCGTCGGTCTGCAGATGTGCGGAGGCCGGACAAAGCACCGATTCCCACGGACGCAGCAGCGACGAAAGCGCCGCCACGTTGGCGCCGGTGCCGTTGAACGTCACGTGCACGTCCACGCCGTCGCCGAAGATCTCGCGGAAGCGCGCTTTCGCCCGTTCCGTCCACTCGTCGTCGCCGTAGCCGACCGCGTCGCCTTCGTTCGCCGCAACGATCGCCTGCAGGATCTCCGGCGCGATCGGTGCGTTGTTGTCGCTGGCGAAGCTGCGCTGCATTCGGACGCTCCCTAAACGTCCACGGTGACGCCGCGACGCGCGACCTGCGCGGGCCATCCGAAGGCCGAAGATGCGAGCGTCGCAACCGCCGTTGCCGACTCGACTTCACCGTGCACCGCGTAGAGCTGCGGACGCGACGAACACGTGCCGAACCAGCGCTTGAGGTCGTTTTGATCGGCGTGCGCGGAGAAACCCGAAAGGTGGACGATCTTTGCGCGGACCGGAAGCGTGTCGCCGAAGATGCGCACGCTGTGCGCGTCGTGCGTCAGCAGAAATCCGAGCGTTCCGGCACCTTGATATCCGGGGAAGACGATCGTCGCGGACGGATCCGCGAGGTGGTTGTGCAGGTGATGCAGGATGCGTCCGCCCGAGGCCATCCCGGAAGCGGAAATGATGACGCCGGGTCCTTCGAGCGCGTTGAGCGCTTTCGATTCTTCGGTCGTTACGTGCACGGTAAAGTTGCGTACGCCGAACGGCGTGCCCGCGGAGTCGCGCGGGATTGGTTTGTGCGCGCTCGGATATGCTTCGAAGAGTGCGTCGACCTTGGCCGCCATCGGACTGTCGAGATGGACGGGGAGGGCTGCAATTCGGTCGTCGTCCGCCTGCAGTTGCGCGATCGCGAGCAAAAGATCTTGCGAGCGTTCGACGGCAAAGGCGGGGATGACGATCGGACCTCCGCGTTCGATTGCGGCCAGCAGCGCGGCATGCAGCGCCTCGAGCGGCTCGGGCGGATGGATGCGGTCGCCGTAGGTCGATTCGCTCACCAAAACGTCGGCAGCTCCGATCGCTTCGGGATCGTAGAGCATCGGCCGGTCGTACCTCCCGAGATCGCCGGAGAAGACGATGCGCCGTCCGCCGAACTCCAGCGCGACGAAGGCCGATCCGATGATGTGCCCGGCGTTGTGGTAGGTCGCGCGAGCGACGCCGGCGACATCGAAGGCCGTTCCCAGCGGCACGGCGCGAACGAGACGCATTGCCGCGGCGACGTCGGATTCGTCGTAGTACGGCGGCGGCGCGTGTGGACGCTCGTGGTGGAAGCCGCGGCGATGGAGCTCGCGCTGCAGGCCGGCCGCGTCGTCGAGTACGATGCGCATCAAAGCTTTCGTCGGCGGCGTCGAGTACACCGGACCGTTGAAGCCGTCGTGCACGAGCTTGGGGAGGTATCCGACGTGATCGAGATGTCCGTGGGTGATGACGACCGCATCGATCTCGGCTGCCGGAACCGGCAGCGGCACGTCGTTGAGCGCGCGCACGTCGACGACGCCTTGAAACAGGCCGCAATCGACGAAGATACGGCGTCCGCCGAGGGTCAAGAGGTGTTTGCTGCCGGTGACCGTGCCGGCGGCGCCGACGAAGGTCAGCTCGGCATTGCGCGACGCGATCACGAGCGCGTCTCCTGCGTGACGGCCGGCCGGCGCAACTCGTAGCCGGCGTGGCGATTGAAGGCGATTGCACTGGGTATGGCGCCGTCGACGTAGACGTCGAAGCAGCGATCGACGAGGTCTTCGGGTCGGTCGCCGGTGATGAGAATCGAGCCGGTGTCTTTCTTGACGAGCTTCGCGATCGGAACGAACTGATCGCTAATGCCGCCGGAGTGCGTGAGCACGCCGATCAGTTTCCCTTCATCGTACGCGATGCAGAACTCGCCGAGCGTACCGCTGCGTCCGCCGACGAAAACGACGAAATCGGAACTGTGAATGTTGTGCGTTTCGCGACCCATCAAGCCCGATCCGGTGAAGACCATCGTGGTGTAGGGCTGGAGCGGCGACCCGTACACGTTGACGTGCTCTTCGCGCGAAAGCGCCGGCGAGATGCCGAGGCTGGGGCCGCCGGCCTCCGTCGCACCGAGAACCGCTGCGTGCGGCAGGCCCGGGCACGCGCCCGTGACGATGGTGCAGCCGCGCTCGGCGATCCGCCGGCCGACGCGGCGAGCGAGCGCGAGTTCCGGTTCGGTAATTCTGCCGCCCGCCGAGCCCATGACGCCGATTTGGACCTTCATGCGCCGAACGATGCGTTACCACGATGAACGGCACCTACCGCGAACTGGAAGAACGATGGAAGGGTCTACGCGGTCGCACGGGAGTGCGCGTGCGCGAAGTTGCCTGCGTCGGTGCGCCGCGTACGCTCCTCTGCGCCGAGCTGGGCGATTACGACAAACACGCGGTCACCATTGCTGCGGGAGTGCATGGTGACGAACCCGCCGGGCCGTGGGCGCTGCTGGAAATCGTCGAGTCGCAACGTCTGGACCCGGCGTTTGCATACCGGCTGTGGCCGTGCACGAATCCTACGGGGTTCGATGCCGGGACGCGCGAGAGCGCCGGCGGCGCCGACGTCAACCGTACGTTCGGCCGCGGCGGTCAATCGCCCGAAGCGCGTGCGATCGTCACCGCGAATCGCGATCGCAAGTTCGTGCTTTCGCTCGATCTGCACGAAGACGAGGATGCCGAGGGATTCTATTGCTACGAGTACGGCGGGGGCGACGTCGGGCTTGCGGCGATTGCGGCACTCGACGCTGCAGGCCTTCCAGTTGACCCGCTCGAGGCTACGTTCGAAACCGCGGGTCCGCTCGACGATACGTATTGCACGCGCGAGCGCGGCCGCATCATCGCCGATCACAGAACCGAAGCCGCCATGCTGGGCGGCCTGTCGTTTTCGCTTGCGATGGTGCGTAACGCCGCGCGCCACGCGCTCACGTTCGAAACGCCGGCGCGCGCATCGTGGGATACGCGAATCGCGATGCACGCAGTCGCGATCCGGGCAGCCGTTGCGACGTTCCACGGCCGCTTGTAGTGGCTATGGCCCGCCGTCTTCGAGCAGGGTTTCGATGTCGCGCAAATCGTGAGGCCTACCGCTTGCGGTCTTGTTTGCGACGTAGTCGTCGCGCGAGATGATGTTCACGGCGACGCCTGCGTATTCGGCGTGTACTCTGCGCGACCAGGCACCGCCGAATGCGACGCCCGATATTCCCGCGAGGATGTCGATTCTCAATGGCTCGACGCCGATTTGAAAAACCGTGTCTTCATCGCCGAAGTCTTCGACGCTGACGTTTCCGAGCGGTGCGCCGAACGTCGCTAAAGCCCGGAAGACGCGCGCCGGATTGTCACCGGCCGGATCCACCCAAATGTCGAGATCCTTCGTGTAGCGTGGCCGGCCGAAATATGCCAATGCGAACGCGCCGACGATGAGGTATCTAACGCGCTCTTCGTTGAAGAGCGACAACAGTTCTTTGAAGTCGCCGCTGGTCCTCAGGGATTCCATGCGCGTCCATCCAAACGAGAGTGAGCTCCCACAGCATCGCAAATTTTTGGGCCGACGTCATTTCGCGCCACCCTTCGCGATCGGCTCGATCGGCATCGCCGCGTGATACCTTCCGCAACGTTATCTTACGATCCGTATTGCCGCTCATTTTCTGCCACGTCGCTCATAAGCGTATTTCAGCGCGTACCGGCATTCTCCGCTATTACAGAAGACACGGCACTCCGCTCGGGATGACACGAGAGCCGCGCTTGTAGAATGACAGGGATTGCGTCGCGAAGAATGAGGGGCGACGATGGCTGAACGCGATCAACTCGAAGTCGACGTGCTGTTCGTGGGCGCCGGCCCGGCGAGCCTCGCCGGAGCGTTACGTCTGGGCCAATTGGCGAAGGCAAGCGGTCGTGAGCTCGAAATTCTCGTCATCGAAAAGGGTGGCGAAGTAGGCAATCACGGGATCTCGGGCGCCGTGATGGATCCGCGCGCGCTTGACGAGTTGCTGCCGGATTGGCGCGACGGCGCGCCGGTCGAATCGCCCGTGACGACCGATGAATTATGGTTTCTTACGCGCGGCGGCCGCATCAAGGCGCCGGTCACGCCGCCACCGCTGCGCAACCACGGCAAATACGTTGCGTCGTTGCAAAAAATCACGAAGTGGCTCGGTGAGAAGGCCGAAGAATCCGGCGCGCAAGTTTTTCCCGCGTTTCCCGGACAGGAACTCTTGTGGGACGGCGACCGCGTCGTAGGCGTGCGCACCGGCGACAAGGGACTCGATCACGACGGCAAACCGAAATCGAACTACGAACCGGGTGCGGATATTCTTGCGAAAGTCGTCGTGCTCGGCGAAGGCCCGCGCGGTACGCTGGCCAAGCAGGCGATCGCGCGACTTCGGCTCGACGAAGGCCGAGAGCCGCAGGTCTACGCGGCCGGCGTCAAAGAGTTGTGGCAGCTTCCCGACGACCGTTTCAAAGCGGGCGCGGTCGTACACACGCTCGGCTATCCGTTGCCTCCCGAAACGTTCGGCGGCGGCTTCATCTACGGCATGGCCGGCAACGTCCTCGATATCGGACACGTCACCGGACTCGACTACAAGAATCCGACGACCGATCCGCACAACGAACTGCAGCGCATGAAGCAGCATCCGGCGATCGCGAAAATGCTCGAGGGCGCTACGCTCGTCCGTTACGGTGCAAAGGCGATTCCCGAAGGCGGATTATTCGCGATGCCGCGGCTCTACGCCGACGGATTGTTGCTCGTCGGAGATTCGGGCGGCTTCCTCAACGGCATGCGCCTCAAGGGCATTCACCTCGGAATGAAGTCGGGAATGATGGCCGCCGAGACGATTTGGGATGCGCTGCAAGCCGGCGCATTCGACGCGCAGACGCTCTCGGCGTTCGAGCGGCGTTTCAAGGAATCGTGGGCGTTCGGGGAGATGCGCTCGTCGCGCAACTTCCACCAGGGCTTCAAAAACGGACTATGGCCGGGGATGATCAACGCCGGCCTTGCCACGTTCACGGGCGGCCGGGGATTCGGCGTTTCGGACAAGCTTCCGGGCGAGCCCGGTTACGAGGTCATGGTCAAGGCGGGCTATCGTCCCAAGGAAACGCCGCGCGCGCAAATCGACAACGTGCTCACGTTCGACAAACTGACCGACGTGTACAACAGCGGTACGATGCACGAAGAGAATCAGCCGAGCCATCTCATCGTTTCGGACACGACGATTTGCCGCGATCGCTGCACCGTCGAATACGGCAACCCGTGCCAATATTTTTGTCCGGCCGCCGTGTACGAGCCGCTGTTCGAAAAGAACGACGGCACGGTCGAGGGACGTTTGCAGATCAACTTTACGAACTGCGTGCACTGTAAGACCTGCGATATCATCGATCCGTATCAAATCATCACGTGGGTGCCGCCGCAGGGCGGTGAGGGTCCCGTCTACACCGGAATGTGATTCGTAATTCTTTGCTGCCCGACGTCGCGATTGCCGGCGCCGGCCTCATCGGCCTGTCGATTGCGTTCGAACTGGCGGAACGCGGCGCGGTCGTGCGCGTCTACGATCGCGCCGCACCGGCCCGCGCCGCATCCTGGGCCGGGGCCGGGATGCTCGCTCCGTACACGGAGAGCGCCCGCGACGAAACGCTGCTCGGCCTTTGCGCGGCGTCGTTGCGCGAATATCCGTCGTTCGTCGAACGCGTGCGTGCGGCGAGCGGCGTCGACCCGCACCTGCGCCTCGACGGCATCGTGCACGCCGCGTTCGGCGCCGAACAAGCCGCTGCGTTGGAGCGCCGCGCTGCCGAACTTCGCGCACGGGGCGTCGCGTGCGAGCGGCTCGACCGAACGCAGACGCTCTCGCGAGAACCGTGGCTCGGCGGGCACGTTTCCGGCGCGTTGCTCGTGAGCGGCGAAGGACACGTCGACAACCGCCGGCTCGGCCGTGCGCTGATCGCCGCCTGCCGCGAACGCGGAGTGGCCGTCGATACAGTCGGTACGGTCGCAGTCGAGTGCGACGCGCGGCGCGTGCTCGGCATGCGTACCGACGTCGGCTTCACGCCGGCGGGCGCGGTCGTCAACGCGGCGGGCGCCTGGGCCGGGCAACTGCACGGTCTGCCCGCGGAGGTGTTGCCGGCCATCGAACCGCGCAAAGGCCAAATGCTCGCGCTGCAGGTGCCGGCGCGCTTCGTGCGGAGCGCAACGTGGCTGCCGGGAGCCTACGTCGTGCCGCGCGAGGACGGACGCCTGCTCGTGGGTGCCACCGACGAGCGTGCCGGATTCGACGAACGCGTGACCGCGGCGGGAATGCGGACGATCCTCGATGCGGCGTTGAATGCCGCACCTGCGCTGGCGGGCTTTAGCATCGTCGAAACGTGGGCGGGATTGCGTCCGGGAACTGCCGACGGACGCCCGTTTATCGGCGCTACGGCGCTTGCGGGACTCTTCGTTGCGGCCGGCCACTATCGTAACGGGATTTTGCTCGCACCGGCGACCGCCCGTTTGGTGTGCGACGCCGTCGGCGGGCTCGAGGACTGCCAACTCGATGCGTTTTCGCTCGGTCGCGGAAAGGGCACGCCGCGCGACGTGGAATCGGCGCTGCCTAGCGCGAAGGCGTAACGCACCACGATGAAGGCATCCATTCGATGAAAGCGACGATCAACGGCGAAGCGCGCGACCTTCCCGACGGACTGACGGTCGCTATGCTGCTCGAGATGTTGGGTACGGCACGCACCGGCGTTGCGGTCGCGCACAACGATTGCGTCGTCCGGCGCAGCCAGTACGATGCGGTGCGCATCGGCGACGGCGATCGCGTCGAGATCATCAAGGCGGTCGCGGGTGGTTAACGCAGGAGATACGCTTCGCATCGGCCGCTACGAGCTCGCGTCGCGTCTGATCGTGGGAACCGGCAAATACCCGTCCATGGAGATCATGCGCGCCGCGCACGCCGCGAGCGGGGCGCAGATGGTGACGGTCGCCATCCGCCGCATCAATCTCGACGATCCAACCGGCAAGACGATGCTCGACTACATCGATCGAGAGCGCTTCCTCATTCTTCCGAACACCGCCGGCTGCTATACGGCCAAGGATGCCGTGCTTACGGCGCGGCTGGCGCGCGAACTGCTGGAAACCGACCTGATAAAACTCGAGGTGATCGGCGACGCACAGACGCTGCATCCGGACGCACGCGAAACCCTGGCTGCTGCGGAAGAGCTGGTAGCCGACGGATTCACCGTGCTGCCCTACGTCGGCGACGATCCGATTGCGTGCAAGCAGCTCGAAGCGCTGGGTTGCGCGGCGGTGATGCCATTGGCGGCGCCCATTGGCAGCGGTCTGGGCATTTGCAACCGCTATTCGATCGCTATCATCAAAGAGCGCGCGACCGTCCCGGTGATCGTCGATGCCGGCGTCGGCATCGCATCGGACGCCGCGATTGCCATGGAGCTCGGCGTGGACGGCCTTTTGATGAATACGGGCATCGCCGCGGCGCGCGATCCGGTGCTGATGGCCGAAGCGATGAAGTTCGCGGTGCTCGCCGGACGCCGGGCGTATCTGGCGGGACGGATGCAGAAGCGGCTCTATGCGAACGCATCGAGCCCGGTAGAAGATCTGATCGGCTCGTGACCGGCTTTGGCACGCTGACGCCGGAGGAGTTGCGCGCGTGGCGTGACGAGGGCCGCGAGTATGCGCTTCTCGACGTGCGAACTCCCGGCGAGTGCGAGCTCGCCGCCCTGCATCCATCCATCAGAATTCCGATGAACGAAATTCCGGAGCGCCTTGGCGAGATTCCCGACCAGATGCCGGTCGTCGTGCTCTGCCACTTAGGCGAACGCAGCGCTCACGTTGCCGCCTTCCTCGCCGCCAATGGTTTTCCGGACGTCTACAATCTTGGTGGCGGGATCGACGCGTACGCGAGCCGCGTCGATCGCAGCATCGCCCGCTACTAGCACGCTACAGGCGGCGGGCGATGACGAACCAATGCACGGCATCGGCGAGCGCGCGCCGGCGATGGGCCCACGATCCGGCAACCGAGTCGACGCCGTTTTGATCGAGCGCCTCGACGTCGTAGCGGGGCTGTAGCAGCGACTCGAGTTCGGTCCGCGTGAAGTACGAGTGAGCGACGCCGCGCTCGTCGCCGTCGAGCGGGGCGAAGGTCGCGGCTGCGATCCGGCGTCCGGTTCCAAAGCGGGCGTCTCGAACCGAACCGAACGTGGCGTGGAGCAGACCATCGGGCGCCAGCCGGTCGCCGATTCGCGAGATTCGCGCGGTAATCGCCGCGACCGTTCCGTGGAGCAGACCGTGCGTGCTGACGGCTGCCGCGAACGTGCCGATGGCCGGCGATAACGCTTCGGCGGAATCGGCATCGGCATCGGAAATTTCGACGACGTCGAATCCTGCCGCGCGCAACGCGGCGGCGTTGCGGCCGCTTCCGCTGCAAAAATCGAGGACGCGCGTAGCGGGGTGCGCGCGCAGCCGTTCGGCGAGCAGCGATGCCAGCGGATGCGGCGGTGCAATGGGGCGAGGGTCGAGCGGCGAAGAGGGCGTCATGGGGTCCGAGACGCTCATTATCGTCGTCGGTGGCGACTACCTCGCGTACGAAATTTGCAAGGAGATCCTCAAAACGGCGGGTCACGCCGTCGTGCTCGTTTGGAAGCACGCCGACGAGCGCGCCGCGCGACTCTTGAATCAAGAGGCCGGCGTGCTCGCACAGCAGTTCGGGCCGGCCTTCACGTTCCTCAACGACGATCCGGTCGATCCGGCGGCGTTGCAGCGGGCCGGGCTCCATCCATCGAGCGAAAGCGGCACGAAAAACTATTGTCTCGTCGCCGTCTCGCAAGACGACCGGCTCAATCTCCGCGTCGCGTTGCTCGCGCGCGATATCAACGAACACGTCCGGATTACGCTGCGACAGTTCAATCCGGTCCTCGGCCACAAAATCCAAGAAGGATTGCGCTACAACTGCACCGCGATTTCGCCGGCCGCGCACGCGGCGGCGACGTATGCGGCGTCGGCGGTCGATCCGTCGTGTTTCTACGCACTGCGCTTTCCTACGCTCGAAACGGCGGACGAACGCATCGCTCGCCGGCGCTCGTCGTCGGAGTCGGAGACGGGAGAAGATTCTCCGCTCTTCGGATTTTCCGAACGCAGCGCGGAATTTTTCGGCATCGCCGGCCTCAGCGTCGAGGAGGCCGAGCGCCGGCGCGGAGTGCGCATCGTTTCGGTCAACGGGCGGCCGCCGTATCTCTGTACCGGAAGCGAATCGCAATCCGACGGCCCGGCGGCCGGCGACGCGTTGTCGGAGGACGACCGCGTCGTCGCGTTCGGACCGGTCTCTTCGTTGCGCGATGCCGTTACCGGCGAGCCGGTGTTGCGCGCCAGCCGCTGGGAGGGCGTCAACGCGCAGTGGCGCGACGCCTGGTCGAGCGTTCGCCGAACGGAACCGGTTCTTCGCACGGCGGCGCTGATCGGGGCGATCGCCTACGTCCTTTTCGTCGCGTTCTTCGCAACGGTGACGCACTGGAATATCGCCTCGGCCATGTACTACGTCGTGACGACCATGGAAGGATCGCCCAACACGCTGCTGTGCGCCGACTGCGGGGGCGCGCCGGCGCTGACGCCGTGGCAACTGTGGGAGATGATCGGCGAGGTGGTCGCCACGCTGGTCGGAATCGTGCTGGTGGCGATCTTCACGGCGTCGCTGACGTCGGGGTTATACGCGGCGGCGATCCGGCGCACGCAAGGACTTCGGCGCATTCATCGCACCGGGCACGTCATCGTCTGCGGGGCGGGAAACGTCGGAAGCCTCGTCATCGATTACCTGCGGCAACTGGGCGAACGCGTCGTCGTCGTGGAGAAGGCGCCGGATAGCCTGCTCGTGGAGCTGGCTCGCGATCGGAAGATCGATCTGCTGACCGGCGACGCTACCAACGACGAGACGATCGCCTTTTGTTCGCCCGAACGCGCCAAGAGTCTCGTCGGAGTCACCAACAGCGACACGGCAAACCTTGAAACGGCGCTCGGAGCGCGCTCGTACGCGCGGGCGAACTCGCAGGTGCCGCTGCACGTCGTGCTGCGAATCGACGACTTGCGCTTCGGCCAATCGATCAAACGGCACTTCGGCATCTCGTCGTTTTCCACGACGGAACTCACCGCCGCGACGATCGCCGGACTGGCGCGCTTCGAGAGCACCCGCGGGCGCTTCGATTTGTACGCCGATACGGGACAATCGCAATCGTTCCAACTCGCCGAACGCGTGCAGGGTCCCGAGAACGCGCCGCCTCCCGCTCCGCCGGAGCGGCCGGGGTATCGCGTGCGCTGGATCCCGCTGTACGTGTGGCGCGAGAGCGCGGCCGGCAGGGGAGAAGCAATACCGATACACAACTTCGAGGGCGAGGTCCGCAGCGGCGACCGGCTACTGTTTATGGTGCCGCTGGATCAGTTTTCGCACTAACAGCAATCGCGGAGGATGTAGAGTGCTCGGTGTAGGCGACCGGCTGCCGGAAATCCGGCTGCGCGACGACGTGGGGAACGACGTTTCGACCAGCGATCTGCTCGGCGGCCCCCTCGTACTGTATTTTTATCCGAAAGACGACACCCCGGGCTGCACCAGCGAAGCATCGCAGTTCCGCGACCTCTATCCGCAGTTTCAGAAGAAGCAGGCGCGGATCGTCGGCGTCAGCCGGGACAACCCCGAATCGCACCGCAAGTTCAAACAGAAGTATTCGATTCCGTTCATGCTGCTGGCCGATACCGATTCGAAACTGTGCGACGCGTTCGGTGTGATCGTCGAAAAGACGATGTACGGGAAGAAGCAGAAGGGGATCGCGCGCTCGACGTTCCTGATCGACGACTCGGGCAAGATCGTCAAGGTCTGGCCGAAGGTCAACGTCGACGAACACGCCGACGAGGTGCTTTCATCGCTCTAACGGCGCAATCGCGTCTGCGGGTCGTCGCCATCGGGTCGAGCGCGTCGGTGCAGCGCCCGGGCCGTGCCTGCAGCGCCTATCTCGTGCAGACGCCGTCCACATCGGTGCTGTTCGACGCCGGCAGCGGCGCCATCGGCAACCTTCAGTTGGCGATCGAGTATCACGCCCTCGACGGGCTCGTCGTCTCGCACATGCACGCCGACCATTTCCTCGACCTCGTACCGCTGCGGTACGGGCTCACGTACGGTCCGCTACGACGCGCAAGCCGGATGCCGGTGTGGCTGCCTCCCGGCGGAATCCGGAAACTGCAACCGATCGCGGCGGCGTTCGACGGCGAGGGGGTCGAGTTTTTCGAGAGCGTTTTCGACGTCGCCGAATACGAGCCGGATGCACTCCTACGCATCGGCGATCTCGCCGTGTCGTTTGCGCCGGCGCTCCATTACGTCGAGGCGTATGCGATTCGTGTCGAAGCCGGCGGTGCGTCGTTCGCATATTCGGGCGACACCGCGCCGTGCGACGCGGTGGTCGAACACGCGCGCGATGCGTCCTTGTTTCTGTGCGAGGCGACGTTGGCGCTCGGCTCCGAACCCGAACCGCGCGGCCATTGCTCGGCGCGTGAAGCCGGTGACATGGCGCGACGCGCCAACGCGCGTTCGCTTGCGCTAACGCACTACCACGCGGATGCCGACGCCGCCGCACTCGTCGAAGCGGCACGCGCCGAGTTTGCCGGCGACGTGGTTGCCGTCGACGACGGTATGGAGTTTATCCTCGCGTAAGGGTTTAATCGCGTAAAGCAACAACGTCGAGTCGTTGCCAAGAAGCGAGCCGCCCGCGGTTTGCGAGCGGCTCGACGTAGTGCTATGCGCGGGGCTTATCGCCTTACGAGTGTCTCGAGGGTAGGAGATTCGACGTAACAACGTCTTAGTGTTAATCCGCTCCGCCGGAGGAACTGACCTAGAACGATACGTGCGGCGGCTTACATATGCCAGCGCTGACTGGGCATGTCGCCAGGCTATAGGGGCCACTACCGGTCGCAAACGGCGACCCAGATGTCGGTGTCAGCACGCCGCTGCTTGGGTCGACGCTGTACGCGGAAATATTGTTGGAGCCTTGGTTGGTTACATAGACGAACTTGCCCCCACGAGTGACTGTCACCCCGACGGGATTGGTGCCCGCAGCAAACGGCGACCCGGATGTCTGCGTCAGCGCGCCGCTGGTAACATCGATGGTATACGCATACACGCTGCCAGGGCTATTATCGGTCACGTAGAGAAATTTGCCCCCCGGAGCGACTGCCACGTTATCGGGATTGCCGCCCGCTGCAAACGGCGATCCAGATATCTCCGTCGGCTTACCGGTGCTTTGATTGATGTGAAAGGCCGACACGGTAGGACCGTTCCAGTCGGTCACATAGAGGAACTTACCGTTAGGATCGACTGCCACCCCGGTCGGCCTGTTGCCCGCCGCAAAGGGCGAGCCGGCTATCGGCGTTAGCGCGCCGCTGGACTGGTTTATTGTGTAGGCGGATAGTCCTTGACCGAAGTTTGCAACGTAAACAAACTTGCCCTTAGGATCGACTGTAACGCTTAAGGGGTGCCGCTACCCGTCGCAAACGGCGAACCGGATACTTGCGTTAGCCCACGTTGGTCGCATTGATCGCGTATGGCAGAGACGGTGCCGTCACTGGTTGGTCACGGACGCACCTGCCGGAGGGATTCGATTGGGACGTGCCGGAACAACCGGCGAGAATAACGAGGGTTGAGGCGACAACCGCTGCACCTATTCGAGAGTGCATATTTTTTCCGCTTAAGCGCAACGACGCCAAGCCACGTACGGGTCCAGTTGGGACCACACGATACGCGAACTGTTTCATGAGAGCTCCCTTCGGGGCGGAAGACCCGAGGCGTACACGGCCCAGTGTCCCCGCTCACGTATCCCATGATGGGCCTAGCGAACAGTATCCGGGACGGACACTTGGACAACTGACTTGGACAAGTCGTGCTCTCACCGGCGAGGCGACGGAGGCGGGGACCCCGACTACGCTCACACTCACAACTGCAGGCACTCCTCGAATACGCGTGCTCGGGTCAAGGTGCTCCCTTCTTGAACCGCGGCGTGACTGCGGGTTGAGCTGCGATTTCAGCGGCGTTTGCACGTGAGTACTTGCCGCGCAATTTCCGAGCGCTAAAGGGCGACAAGGTAAGAATCATGCCGAATTGCGATTCCACCGGGCTGTGAGACCGGTTTTTCGTCCCTTTATCTCGTTGACGGCGTTCCGTTTGCGCCGGCGTCGCGTAAATGTCGCATTGTCGAGGTTCGAGACGTACAGGTTGTCGCTGCCGTCCAGGGCAACGCCATATGGGTCGAGTTTCGTAGCGCCGCCCTTGATCCTTCGAATCGGCCTGACGTTCCCCGTCGCCCCGGCAGCATAAACCGTGACACTGTAGGCACTACTGCTGTAGTTGTTCACGTAGATATTGAGGCTGGAGTCTAGGGCGACTTGATAGGGCTCTCCCAACTGGGTGCGGGTGCCGATGATGGTATGCATGGGTGCGACGTTGCCTACGCTACCCGCGGCGTACACGGTTATCGAGCTGTTGTTGAGGTTTGGAACATAGATGTTTCCGCTCGTGTCGAAAACCAGTCCGGAAGGAACGTCGAGCCCAGTGTTCGAGCCTGCAATGGTCCCGATCGGCGCGGCATCGCCGTTCGCTCCCGGGGCGTAGATTGTCACGCTGTTGTCGCCTCTGTTCGTGACGTAAAGGTCCCCATTCAATGGGTCCAGGCGACGCCAGCCGGGATGTTCAATCCAGTGTCCGGGCCGGTGATCGTCCGCACCGGTGTGGCGGCACCCGTCGCACCCGCCGCAAAGACCGTCACGCTGTTGCCGTTGTAGTTCGATACGTACATGTTACCGCTGGCATCTACCGCAACAGCGTCGGGGCCATTGACTCCTGAGCCGGTGACGTGTTGTACCGGTTTCGCGTTCCCGGTAGCGGCCGCCTCATAGACGGTTATTCCGTCGTTAAAATTGGCGACGTAGGCACGGGCACACCGGACTGTGCCTGCCACTACTGGCTTGCACCTGCGGAGTGATACTCGATTGCGGCTGACCGGAACAGCCGGCAAAAATAACGACGGCTAAAGCGACAACCGCTGCGCCTATTCGTGAGTGCATACTTCCTCCGTTTAAGCGCAACGACGCCAAGCCACGTACGGGTCCAGTTGGGACCACACGATACGCGGACTGTTTCATGAGAGCTCCCTTCGGGGCGGAAGACCCGAGACGCACACGGCCCAGTGTCCCCGCTCACGTATCGATGATGGGCCTACCGAACAGTATCCGGAACGGACACTTGGACAACTGACTTGGACAAGTCGTGCTCTCACCGGCGAGGCGACGGAGGTCGGGCCCCCCCGCCACCTCAGTAAAACGAAAAAAAGAGCCCGCCGTGGCGAGCTCGTTGCCCGATTCAGAGCAAATGCGCTTACGGGTTGTAGTTCTTGCTGTCGAAGCCGGTCGCGATAGAGCGGATTCTGGAGCGAGCGTTGGCCTCGCCGGACCAACGCTACTGGCTAATGCCGATGCCTATGAGTTCGTAACCCGACGGCAGCGTGACAGAGTTGAGGAGCGCGCCGGTGGAGTAGTTGTAGAGATCGATCGTAGGCAAGTTACGGTTTGTCACCACCACCTTTTGTCCCAACACGTCGTGGAACGGAACCTCCACTGCTCCGGAAGCGAGCCGTGCCAAGGTGTGACCGTTCGGTTTTACCTGCAAGATTTTGGCGGCGCCAACCCGTCGCCGATGATCAGGTTGTTATGCCCGTCCGATGGGCGATGCCGCGGGGACGACAATCGTCGCCTGGAGCGTGACCGGCACCATAGGCCCGAGCGGTTCGTGTGGCTGATCTCTGCGTAACCCGAAAAGGAACCATCGAGCCAAAAGTTTCCGCTCGGATCGTAACCGCGACCCACATGTTGTCCGCGCCGATCGAACACGTTCGCGGCAACGAAATTCGGGCTGCCGGCGGTATCGTTAAGGAAGATCGCGACATTGAGGCCGGTCGTCACCGCGAGATTGCCCGTGGTCGGATCGACCGCGCACGAGCATCGGAGCCGTTGAGCCGAGGCTCAGCGACGTAAACGGAGTTGTAGCGCCGTGATGATAACCGACGACGCTGTTAAAGCCGTCGGCACGCTCAACGGCGTAGATGTCGCCATTTGCGCCGTCGACGCACAATCCGTACGGTGCGAGGTCTTCAATCACTCCGGCCGGATTCAGTGACGGATAGTGATAGACGAGGATTAGACCATTGATGTAGTCGGTTACCGGATCCGAGAGCTGCAGAGTGCTGGGTGGTATCCAGACTTTAGCCGTGACGCGGGCTTGACGATCGCCGATGCCGGCAATTGTCTGACTGAGGGAGCAAGCGGTGACGAGGTATCGCCGTTACACCCCGCCATCGCCAAAGGCGACGCAAGCGTTGCGCAAACGCGCCACGCAGGCGAGAGGTTCTCATGTTCGATTCTCCAATCTCTCACTCGTGATGGGTGCACCCTAGACCAGCGGCGAGATTGTCCGGCGCACTCGTTCATAGACTAGCGGCCTCGCACTCACGCTTCTGGTCCGTCCGGCGACCCAGCTGCCCGAAAGGGAAATCAGTTTTCCGTTTTGGGGTCGCTGCGGGGAAGCGAGAAGTGCAGCAGCGACGGAATCGGCGCAAGGCCGCGGCTGATGACGGCAAACGGCGTCGTGCGAAGGCCTAGTTTTTCGAGACGGTCGACGGCCTCGAGCATTTGGCGGCCGTTGGTGACGACGTCCTCGAGCAAAAGCACGTGCTGTCCGGCGGCGTAGGGTCCCTCGACGTACTCGTTGACGTAGGCGCCGTAGCGTTTGGGCTGCTTGCGCACGGCAATCATTGGGATGCCGGCGAGTTGCGAGACGGCCGTCGCGATGACGACGCCGCCCAGTTCGGTGCCGCCGATGATGTCGGGATTGAGCTCGGCGATGACCGGCGTAAAGAGCCGCGCGATGCGCCGCAGCACGTTCGGATCGGCGAAGAGCGAGAACTTATCGATGTAGTAATCGCTGCGCACCCCGCCCGACAGTACGTAGTCGCCGCGCATCAACGCGCGTTCGACGATGATCTTCCTGAGCCAAACGAGTTCCGGCAGCGGGCGATCCGGCCTCAACATGGATTCCTTAGATGCTCCACTGCCACGCGTTCCACGATTCGAGCACCGGGTTCGGGTCAAAGCCTTTGAAGTCGACGCTGATGGGCTCCATTTGACGCGTCCACCAGAAGAAGATCTGCGGGTTGTCGCGCGCCAGCAGCTCCTGAATTTTGAAGTACGCTGCGGTGCGTGCGGGCCGGTCGTACTGCGTCAGTGCCGCGTTTTGCGCCGCCTGCATGTCGGGATTGCAGTATCGTGAGTAGTTGTATCCTCCCGGCGGGACGTTTTGGCACAGATACTGCGAACTGTTGTCGGGATCGATGCCCGCGTACCATCCCGCTAGCGACAAGTCGAACTTCCCGAGTTGCAGGATGCCGCCCATGCCCGCCGGCGCGAACAGTTCGTCGCCCGGAAACGCCTTGATTTCGACGTGGATGCCGGACTGAGCGAGCATCGCCTGCAGCTGTAGGCTGGCCTCTCGGCGCGTCGCGTTGGTCGTGTTCGTGACTAAGAGCAGGTCGAGCGGCTGACCGTTCTTTTGCATGACGCCGTCGGAGCCGGGAGCCCAGCCGTCGGCGCGCAGCAGTTCGCGGGCTTTCGTCGGATCGTGCGGATACGAGTGCACCGTAGGGTTGAACGCCCACATCCAGTCGGGAATGTCTTCCGTCGCCTGTTTCATGATGCCGTGCGTCAACGTCGAGACCAACTGCGGTTTGTCGAGCGAATAGGCGATCGCCTCGCGCACCGTGCGGTCGCCGAGGAGGGGGCGCGAAAGGTTGAGCTGCACCGACTCGTAGCCGTTGACGTTCACGTAGACGAGATTGACGTCGGGCGCACCCACAAGCGCCGGGTACGTATTGGCCGACGCTTGAAAGATGTAATCGATCGCGTGCGTCTTGAGTTGATTCACCGATGTGTTCTCGTCGGGCACGATTTTGATGACGACGCGATCGAGCAGAGGTTTGCTCAAGAAGAAGCCGTCGTTGCGAGCGACAGTCACGTGATCGCCGCGCGACCACTGCACGAATTTGAAGGGCCCGTCACTGACGGTCGGCGCGTTATTGAACGGAATCTGATTGAGGTTCGCGTACTTCGCGAGCACGTGCTCGGGCGCGACCGGAAACGGCTGATCGCTCATCGCGAAGAACGAGTTCACGAAGGGTGCGAACTTGGTTTTGAGATGGACGATCACCGTCGTGTCGTTGGGCGTATCGATCGACTTGATGTAATCGTAGCCGTGGCGCGAAACGATGTTGTTGTTGGGATTCATGATCGCTTGCCACGACCATTTGACGTCCTTGGAGGTAACGGGAACGCCGTCGGTCCATTTCGCGTCTTTGCGAAGGCGATACGTGATCGTCAAGCCGTCGCGGGATATTCCGCCGTTTTCGCGCGCCGGCACTTGGGTGGCCAGAACCGGCACCGGGTTGCCCTTGTCGTCGGCGGCGAGTAGCGGCTCGAACATCAGATAGTCGATGAACCCGTCGGTCGTGTTCGAGTTCAACAGCGGATTGAGATTCTTGACGTCGTTCTGAATGGCGACGCGCAGCACGCCGGCCTGGGTCCAGGAATGGCGCCCGCCGGCCGTCCCCGTCGAGACCTTGCTGCAGCCGGCGCCTGCGGCCAGCGCGGCAATCGCCGTAACGGCGGCGAGGCAGCGTGCGAGCGCGCGCATGACGCGCTATACCGCCGCTTTGGGTGCGACGCGATTACCGGGAACCGGATCGTAACGATCGTGGCGCCACGAATAGGTTCCAAGTCCCTGCGTGGCCGTGCGCAGCTCGGTGATGTAGCGCGAGAGTTCGACCTGCGGCACGAAGGCTTCGACGATGTCGAAGCCCGGTCGATCGGCCGGATTCATGCCGAGAATCTGTCCGCGCTTTCCCGTGAGCTGTGCGATCGCCGTCGACGTGTATGCGGTCGGAACTTCGACTCGCACGGCGACGATTGGCTCGAGCACGACCGGTTGGCACTTTGGAAGGGCCTCGCGCACACCCATGCCGGCCGCGGTCTTGAACGATTGTTCGCTCGAGTCCACATCGTGGTATTGACCGTCGAAGAGCGTCACGTGCAGATCGGTAATGGGGTGGCCGTTTGGCCCGTGGGCGAGCGCTTCGCGCACGCCTTTTTCCACCGCCGGAATAAATTGCCGGGGTACGACGCCTCCGACGATCTTGTCTTCGAAGGTCACGCCGGCGCCGCGTTCGCGCGGTTCCAAACGCAGCCACACGTCGCCGAACTGGCCATGGCCGCCGGTTTGGTGTTTATACCGCGAGTGAATTTCGGTGCTCGCCGTAATCGTCTGCAAGTACGGAATCGTCGGCGGCGCGGTTTCGACTTCGACTTTGTATTTGCGCGAGAGCCGCTCGACCGCGATCGACACGTGCTGTTCGCCGCTTCCGAGCAACAGCAGTTCGTGCGTAACGTCGGCGCGCTGCAGGCGCAAGGCAGGGTCTTCGTCGACGATCCGTGCGAGCATCTGCGAAATCTTGGCTTCGTCGATTCGCTCCTTCGGTTTGACGGCAACGGCGAAGACCGGCTCGTCGACCGGAATGCGCGACAGCAGCACCTTGTGTCCGTTCGACGTCAGCGTATCGCCGGTAGCGACCGATTCCAGGCGCGCGAACGCGACGAGCGAACCGGGCCCCGCTTCCGCGATGGCTTCCTGTTTCTTGCCTTGCAATCGGTAAAGGCCGCCCAGCCGGACGCGTTCACCTTCGCGCGTAGCGTTGCCGAGCGTTGCGTCGGATTTGACCGTGCCCGAGAGAATACGCGCGATCGAAAGCTTACCGCTTTGCGGATGGATCGTCGTCTTGACGATCTGCGCGATCGCGGGACCGTTGGGATCGGGCGCGATTTCGCGCCCTTCGGCATCGGTTTTGGGTGCATCGGCCGGCGACGGGAACCACCTCCGCAACGCGCGCACCAATGCCGCGACGCCGGCCCCGGAGACGCCCGACGCGACCAGCACCGGCACGATCTGATCGTGCGCGCACTCAGTGCACAAATCTCGCTCGACCTCGTCGAGCGGCGGCTCGACGCCTTCGAGCAACTCCTCCATGAGGTGGTCGTCGAAGTCGGCCATCGCTTCGAGCAGTTCGCCGCGCGCCGTGCGCGCCGCATCCTCGAGTTCGGAAGGAATCGCATCGGCCGATTCGCCGTCGCCGTCGAAGCGACGGGCTTGCATTTCGGCCAAATCGACGTAGCCGCGGAACTGTTCGGCACTTCCGATCGGCAACTGTTCGGCGACGACGTGGCGTCCGTAGGCGCTTTGCAAGGCGGCAAGCGTCCCGGCGAAATCGGCCCCCGGCCGATCCATCTTATTGACGACGAACAAGTGCGGCATTCGGCCGGCCTCGAGATAGTCGACGACGGCCTGCGTTTGCACGATCCGCCCGGGATCGGCTTCGACCACGATGACGGCGGCGTCGACGCCGCAGAGCGCCGCTTTCGTCTCGCCGAAAAAATCGATGAAACCCGGACAGTCAACGATCGTGAAATCGACATCGTCGGAAGATGCGTGCGCGAAACCCACGGTCGTCGATTGCACGTGCGCGACGTCTTCGGGCTCGTGATCGGTCACGGTCGTGCCGTCCGCGACCGAGCCGCGCCGTCCGATCGCGCCCATCTGCGCGAGCACCGCCTCTACCAGCGTGGTCTTGCCCGCGTGATGGGGACCGACGAAGGCAATATTACGTAAGCGGGCGATATCCGCCATCTCGTTCTCCTTTGTGAAAACGGGCGTCGCCTAGGAGCGAGCTCCTATCGGCGCTTCGGGGTAGGTTTCTTTCTCGCCGAAGGCTTGCGTGCGGCCTTCACGATTTTTGCGCTCTTTTTGGGCGCCGGCTTGGCCGGGCGCTTTTTCGCAGCGGGCTTCGCCGGCGCGCGCTTCGGCGCTGCGACTTTTTTCGCGGCCGGCTTTGCACGCGTCTGTTTCTTAGGTGCCGGCCGGGCGGGCGTTGCTTTCTTGGCTTTCGCGCGGACCGGCGCGGGCGCGGCTTTGACCGGCCGCCGAGGCTTGGCATCGGCCTTCGCGCTCTTGGGTGCGGGCTTCGCCGGCTTCGCGGGCGCCTTTGCCGGCTTTTTCTTCGCCTCGGCCGGCGCCGCGGCGCGCGCGGCTTTGGCTTTGCTGGATGAGGTGGACGATTCCGTCGAACGCCGCGATCCCGTCTTTGCGGGAGCCGCGTCGGCGCGTTTTCCGGATCGCGCCGGTCCGCCGGTGCGTTTTGCGGCGGCGGCCTCGCGCGCGGCACGCGCGCTTTCACGGCGGGTCGGCGCGGGCTTGTCCGGCTGCTCGGGAAGCCCGAGTTCGGCGCGGCTCAATCCGGTGATGCTGCTGCCCGGCACGAACGTCTCGCGCGTGCGTTCCTGCGCTTCCAGATGCTCGCGCGTGGCGCGCAGTGCGACCCGCGCCAACCTCCCGCCGACCGGAAAGACGATTTCGTTGATCTTCGCGTCGTCGAGGAGCTTCAAGATGAGGTCGAACGCGTTGCCTTGATCCTTCGGACTGTGCGCGTCGGAGCCGACCGCGATGCCGACGCCGAGCGCCTTGGCTTTGCGCGCCAGCCGGGCGTTCGCGTCGAGGTACTTCTTTTTCGCTTCGGCCGAGTTTTCGCGATAGAGAAAGCGCGTGTTGATTTCGACGGCGAGACCGCGCGCGTGACAGAGCGCGAGCAGGCGGTCTTCGTGCTCTTCGAGGCGCTTCTGCCCAGGCCAGCGCCCGAGATGGACCGGCGCGTAGAAGTGGCCGACGATGTGGGCCGGAAGCTTCTCCAAGTCGTCGAGCAACTTGGCCATGTAGAGTTCCCAGAGTTTGTCGGGCTCGATCGTTTCGTGAAGATGCGCGAACTCGGCGTTGTCGAACGCCCACGCCCAGTCCGCGCCCTTCTCGGGATGATCGATGGTTACGAAGTTCACCGAGCGGATCAGGCCGTCGGGCCGCATCGCTTCGACGATGTTTTGGGCGTCGGGACGCGCGCGCGGATCGTTGTCGACCTCGGCTCCTATCGAGAAGCGCATGCCGTGGCGCAATGCTTCGGAGACGGCCGAGGCGTGTGCGCCGTCGACGCCGGCCGTTTCGGCGGCGCCGAACACGTCGCCCGCGTGAGCGAGTTTGAGCGCCCGCCGCAGGGTGTTGACGGCGCCCGGATCTTCAAACGTGAGATAGTTGATGTGGTCGGCGACCATCAAAAAGCGTGGCGAGCTGCGCCGGCACGCGTGGTAGAACCATAGAAAAAGCATCCGCGCAGAATACGCGAGCGGACGTTCCTCGGCAAACGGCCGGTGCTCCCCTTTCGCGTGGCCGTGAACGTCGGGGATGGCCGAAACGCGCGGGTCGCTCAGGGACACCCGCCTTTGTACGTCGCGCAGGAATGCATGAGGATCGCCACGCCGCTAAGGTTGGCGCATCCGGGGGACGTTACCCTCTGTAGCCTTCCATTTTGAGTAAGCGCGCCTTCATGTCGAGACCGTAGAAGTAGTTGTGCAGCGCGCCGCTCGAGTCGACGACGCGATGGCACGGAAAGAGCAGCGGAAGCGGATTGCGCGCCATGACCCTTCCGACGGCGCGGGCGGCGCGTGGATGCCCGATCTGCGCGGCCACCCAGGCGTAGGAACGCACCTCGCCCGGCGGAATCTGCGCGGTCGCGCGCAAGGCGGCTTGCTCGAACGGCGTGAGATCGCTGATGTCGACCATCGCGTCCTCGACGGTCCACGTGCGGAAGAACCGCTCGAGCGTGTCTCGCAGCCAAGCGGGTGTTTCGCCGCCGGACGACCGGACGCCGCAAGCGCCGCTCGACCCGCTCGCGCACCGTTTCGAGCGACTCGCCCGTATCGATGCCGATATATGCGATCCGGTGTTCTTTGAATCCGACGTAGACCCGGCCGATCGGCGTTTCCGCGGCGCATAAGAGGACGGGCGTCCGCTGGCGCATGCGCAGGGATGCGAGATGCTCGACGACCTTCTTGGCGAGATCGCACGACGGCTCCGGACGCGGCAACGAGGAGAGGCAGTACGCGACGCCTTCGAACTCGTGATAGAGTCCTTGACAGGACGGACACGCGCGCAAATGGGTGTGCACGGTTTCTTTGAGCGACGCCGTCGTGGCGTCACGAATTTCGTCCCACATGGCTTCGACGTCACGACAGCGCATGCACGGGCCCTCCTTCGTTGGTGAATCGTCCGATTTGGGGACCGAGAATGCGCCGAAGAATCCGCACGGCGCGATGCACGTGAGACTTGACGGTCCCGATCGGCTGATGGAGAATCTCGGCGATCTCCGGGTGGCTTCGCCCTTCGATGAAGCGTAGCGTGGCGGCCGCGCGCAGGTGCATGGGCAGCTGCATGAGCGCCTGTTCGACCAGCGCGACCTCGGCGTTGCGTTCCACGATCGCTTCGGGCTGCGGCGGCGCTTCGTTGGATTCGCGCAGCAACGCGTCGGGATCGGCCAGCGCGTCGAGCGCGACGCTCGCCGGCCGCTTGCTGCGTAACCGGTTGCGCGTGACGTTCAAGGTGATCGTATAGAGCCACGGCTGAAGGCGCAGCTCGTCGCGTTGCTCCTGCGACATCTTTCCGAGCGCGCGATACGCGCGCACGAACGCGTCTTGGACGATCTCCTCGGCATCTTCGCGGTTGCCGGTCATGCGCAGCGCGAAACCGTACAGGCGCCGCTGATAGTCGTCGACGATTCCTTCGAACCCGTCGACGCCCGAAGCGGAGCCCGTCGGCAGCCGGACGGTTGCGGCCTTTCCTTTCGGAACCGCTGATGGCACGTGAACTCCCCGTAGCAGCGGTGCCGCAAGTGCACTCATACAGTGACTCGGACCACTGCCGCCTGCCGCCAGGTTTCACGCGAGGACGGAAAAATCCTGAGCAGCGTAAAACATCGTGCGCGGGGGCGAGGCCGGGGTGGAGGGGCCCGACTCCTGAGGCAGACTCCTAGAGGAGGACCGTTCATGGGACTGCCGATCGAACCGACGGAAATCTCGTTCGACGCCTATACGATGTGCAGTTTTCTCCCCAATCTCGACTCCGCGCGCGCCATACCCCTCGTTCTCATCGGGTACCGTCAGAACGAGGACCCATGGTTCGTGTGGCTGGTGCCTGACGGCGGCGGCTTCAACGATGGGCTAACCGACGATCCGTACTATGCGAAAGTGCTGCGCGATCCTCGCGCCTACTTTCGCAAAAAGCTCGCCAAATACGTCGAAGAAACCGGCTGCGTCAAGCGCGGCATCGAAATGCTCGTCGACTGCCATCAGAATCACCTCGCGTTTACGCCGCTTACCGAGCTAAGCGAAACGCCGTTCCGCCACCCGCTGCACGTGGAGTTGGTGGAAGCGTTTTAGGCCCTTTCGGGGTCGGCGGGCTCGGTCGCGGCGGCATGGGCGTGCCCGGCCGTCCGGTCGCGCGGATGTAACGGCGATAAACGATGCGCACGGGGAGGGTTTCTTTTCCGTCGTGGAGCTGCGCGACGATCGTAAGCGTCGCGTCGAGCGCGAGCAGGACGGCGTCGCCCATCGAATAGTAGGCCGTGCCGTCCATCCGCATGTGTCCGGACATCGTCGCGTCGGCGCGCGCCGGCATCGGCGCCGTCATCGGACCCTCGGCTTCGAAGCGTACGGCCACGGCCGTGCGGCCGTCGACGGCGCCGCCGGTCGCCGGGCGCAGATATCCGCGCAACACCGATTGGCCTCCCAGGGGCGACGTTGCCGAGAACGGGACCTGGCCGTGCAGATTCCGCAAATCGCGAATCGTCGCGCCGTCGAGCTGCACCGCGAACGGCTGGTTGAGGATCGTGAGAAAGTCGGGATCGTCGTCGAGATCGTCGACGAACGATCCGTCGGACCGCAACTCTTGCACGAAACGTGCGTCGCCGTGCGAGCTGCCGTCTGCATCGCTGCGCGCGTAGTGCGCTTGGGCGTCGTAGCGCAGGTGGCCGTCGAGCCGGTCGACGGTCAAGCGTTGTGCGCCGACGTACTCGACGCGCGACACGACGCCGGCCGTGCCGACGTGGTACACGTCTTCGCCACGCACGTCGTATTGCTGATCGGCGCGCGCGGGCAACGCCGCCGCCGCCAGCGCGGCGGCCAGAAGGCCCGCGATCGCTCTCGAAAACACCCGCATACCGCTCCGGCTTAGCGAAGCGTTCCGGCGTGCCGCCGCCGGCCGATGTAGAAACGGACGTTGGCGGTGCCGCCGCATACGACCACCGCATCGGCGTCGGCAAAACGCCGCCCGTCGATGTCGACGGTGAAATCGCCCGCAGCCAAACCTGCGAGCGTGCGGCGAATGCTGCGTAAACACTTTTCGTGCGGAGCACGCACACCGATAACTTCGCGTACCGCCAATGCGATCAGTTCGCGCACGCGCAACGGCGTTGCGAGCGCGAAGGCGCCGCAGGCGTCGGCCGCGACGGCGTGGAGATCGAGCGGAACCCGAACGCGAATCACGAGGGACATTTTCTGCTGCTTCGAGGAGCTGCCTGCCGATTGGGATAACCGTATGCGACGTGTCCCTTTTTGGGAATGTGCCGGCCGACGTGCTGGTAGGCACGGTCGAGAAGGTCGTCGCCAAGATGGACGAGACCGAGCTCGCCGCCGTGTACTCGCGCGATCTCGGGGCATTGCCGGCCGATGCCTTCAGCGCCTTCGTCGAAGCGATGTTCGACGCGTTCCGCGAACGGGGCGAATCCTCTGAAGACGCCGTCGAAGGCGCGGGGACGACGCTCGAAAGCGTTTCGCGCCGTGACGACGGCGCCGTCGGCGCGTTGCTCGAGTACGCTCGCAGCAACCCGGGACTCTTGAAGGAAGCGACCACCCTGTTCGTCGAGCAGCGGCCGGATCTCGTCGCAACGCTGCCGCAGGTCCTGTACGGAGCGATTGCCGAGCGCTTGTCCGCGGCCACGTGAGCGATTCGCCGCGGCGCCGCCGCAGCGACGACGACACCGGCGGCGGGTTGCCGCTCTTCCCCCTCATCGTCATCGTGATCTTCGCCGGATTGCTGCTGGGCGGCGTGCTCGCGCATTTCTTCGGCGGTTCGGGGGGCACGAACGGCAGCACGGTCGCCATCGCAACCGCGTCGCCGACACCGCTCGCTATGCGGCCGGCGCTTGCCACACCGCGGAAATTAGGCATTACGCTGCGCAGCGCGTCGCCGTCACCGACCCCGCCGGCATCCGCGAAAGCATCACCCACGCCGTCCGCATCCGCGAAAGCATCGCCCACGCCGTCGGCGTCCGCGAAAGCATCGCCCACGCCGTCCCCGTCCCCGAGTCCGTCAGCGTCGCGAAAAGCATCGCCGACTCCGTCGCCGGCTGCGACGCGCGTTGCCGTTAAGTCGCCGGCGCCAAAAACGCCGGCGCCGGTGAAAACCGCAACGGTCGCAACGCCTGCCTCGGGACGCGCGGCGGCGGTGACGCCCGCACCGAACTACGTGGCGCCGGGCACGAACGAAGCGGCCGGCATCGTTCGATCGTATCTAGGCGCGCTCGCGCGCGGCGACCGCGCAACCGCAACGTCGTATCTGGCGAGCGGCCTCCCCGGTGAAACCTTCATGAGCCCGGAGTCGCGCATCGTGTCGGTCCACTCGGTTCAAACGACGCGTTCGCAATATCGCGTCACGGCCGACGTGCGGGCATCAACGGGCGAGTATTACGTGACCTTCACGCTCGAGCCCGGAAGCGGCGGCCTGCAGATCGTCGACCACTACTCGATCCGGATGTAATCACACTTCTGCGCCGAGCCCGGTAGTGGCGCGCACTTGGAATTCGTCAAACATCTCTTCCGACGACGAATCGCGCACGAGCAGCGTACCGATAATCGCACCGGCAAAGCCGATTGGAATCGAGACCAGCCCGGGATTGTCGAGCGGAAAAATCGCGTGCGAACCCAAGGCAATGGGGCTGAGCGCGATGAGTGCGAGCGAGGAGATCAGCCCGCTGAGCATGCCCACGATTGCGCCGCCGCGCGAAAAGCGCCGCCACGAGAGCGCGAGCAACAGCACCGGCACGTTTGCGCTTGCCGCGACGGCGAATGCCAATCCGACCAAGAATGCGACGTTGTAGCCGCGCATCAGGACGGAAAGGACGATCGCGATGGCGCCGACGACGACCGCAGCGGCGCGCGCGACGAAGAGCTGTTCGCGTTCGTCACCCATGCCGTTGCGCACCAAGCTAAACCAAATGTCGTGTGCGAATGCCGACGAAGCGGTAATGGTGAGACCGGCGACGACCGCGAGTATGGTTGCAAATGCCACGGCGGCCACGAAAGCCGCCAGCAGCGGCCCTCCGAGATGTCCGGCGAGCAAGGGTGCCGCGAGATTGGTGTTGGGCGAAGGCACCACGAACCCATTACGCGTGAGTTGAGAATCCAGCGCTTGCTTTCGTTCGGGATGGTGCGCGATGTATGCGATCGCTTCGCCCGCGTACAACCGTTTGCCGATGTGCTCTTGCCCGACGATCGTCGCCGCACCCAATCCCATGAACGACGTCGTGAGGTAGAAGATTCCGACGAGCACCATCGCCCAGGCCGTGGAAACGCGTGCCGCGCGCGCCGACGGCACCGTGAAGAAGCGCATGAGAATGTGCGGCAGGCCGGCGGTGCCCAACACGAGCGCGAGCCCGAGCGAAATGAGGTTCCAGGCACCGAGCGGGCCGTGGTACAGCAGCCCCGGCTGCAGCAGGTTCGTTTCGTTGCCGGAGACGCGCACGGAGGCGGCTGCGTGCAAAAAAGCCCCGAGCGAAAAATGAAAATAGCCCATCACGAGCAGCGAAAGCGCGACCGCGGTCGCGAGCAAGAGCGATGCTTTGATGATCTGCACCCATGTAGTCGCGAGCATTCCGCCGAAAAGCACGTAGACGAGCATGAGGACGCCGACGACGGCGATCGCGACGAAATCGGAGAACTGCGGAAGCAGCAAGTTGACGACCAAACCGCTGCCGACCATCTGCGCGATCATGTAGAAGAGCGTAACGGCCAAGGTCGACAGCGCGGCGATCGCGCGCACGCCGCGTCCGCGCAACCGGAACGATATGGTGTCGGCCATCGTGTACTTGCCCGTATTGCGCAGCGGCTCGGCGACGAGAAACAGCACCGCGAGGTATGCGACGAGCCATCCGACCGAGTACATGAAACCGTCGAAACCGTAGAACGCGACCAGCCCGGTGATGCCCAAGAACGATGCGGCCGAGAGGTAGTCGCCCGCGATCGCCCAGCCGTTTTGGGCGGCGGTGATGCGGCGGTCGGCCGTATAAAACCCGCGGCTGGTCGTACTCTGTCCGGCGGCAGCGTAGGTCACGACGAGCGTGATGCCGACGAAAACGGCGAAGATGACCAGCGACGGCTGCGCGTTCATTGTTTGACTTCCCGCATTTCGTGATGGCGGATGCGCGCTGCCGCCAAATCGAAGGCGCGCGCGCGCCGGAGGTAGAGGGCCAGTAAGGTCCACGCCATGACGAACTGCGCTAGCGCAAAGCAATAGGCGAGCGTCAGCGGGCCGAGGACGGCGCGGCTCATGACGGCCGGCGCGAACCCGACGGACAACGGCAACGCCAAGTAAAACGCGATAAAGAATATGGTTGCCGGCGCGACGAACCGCCGGCGCGCCGCGACGAGCGCGCGAAACTCGGGCTCTTCGGCTAGGGCCTCCCATTGTTGTGGCGTGATCCGGTGATGCTGCACGGGGTCGGGTTTTTCTACCCGGCGAGCCCCCCCTTTCACCGGTTACCGAGAAAACGGCGAAGGTCGGGGCCGATCAGCTCCTCGATGGCGAGCGCGCTCACCAAAACGGCGCTGGCGACGATCGAAAAGGTCGGCATGCCGGGATCTTTCGGATAGGGAATGGAGGTGACGACGATCCAGAGCGAGGCCGCAAAGAACGGCAATGCGATCGCCCCGGCGGCGATCCAACGAAGAAGCCCCGTCGAGAACGGCGCCTTGACGGCGACCATGCCGCCGAGTGCGAGCGCTATTGCGCCGGCGAGCCGAGCAGCGGCCTCGAGGACGTCGGCCGGCGCCGTCGTCTATTCCTCGTCGGGCCAGGCGGCGAGCCGCCCGATCGCGGCGCTCTTGAGCACGCGCAGACCGAGCATCGCGCACTTCATTCGCGTCGGGCTGATACCGATACCGACGTTTTCGAGCACGGTTTCCTTGGAGAGTTTGGCGACGTCTTCCAACGGCATGCCTTTGATCGTCTCGGTCAACATGGACGCCGATGCCTGACTGATCGCGCAGCCTTTGCCGGAGAAGCGAACGTCTTCCACGCGCCGGTTGCCGTCGAGCTTGAGTTCCATGTGGATCGTATCGCCGCACAACGGATTCAAATCGTCGGCCTCTACGTCGGGTTGCTCGAGATGCCCGAAGTTCCGCGGATTGCGATAGTGGTCGAGAATATAATCGCGATAAAAGTCGTCCATGCCCGGCACGCTCTATAGCTTAAAGATCTGCGCGGCCTTTTCGAGCCCGGCTGCGAGAGCATCGACGTCGGCGTACGTGTTGTACAAGTAGAACGACGCGCGCGCGGTGGCCGACCATCCCATCTTATCCATGAGCGGCATCGTGCAGTGATGGCCGGCGCGGATGCAGATGCCTTCGGTGTCGAGGATCGACGCGAGATCGTGCGCGTGCACGTCGGCGAAGTTGAACGAAATGACGCCGGAAATGAGATCGGGATCGCGCGGGCCGTAGACGGACAAACCGCGCGGCTCGAACTCCGCCAACCGCTCGAGCGCATAGCCGGTCAGCGCGCGCTCGTGTTCGCGAATCCAATCCATGCCGGCGCTCTCGAGATACTCCACGGCGACGCCGAACGCGATGGCGTCGGCGATGTTGCCGGTGCCCGCTTCGAACTTGCGCGGCGCGGGCGCGAACGTGGCCCCGGAGTAGGCGACGCGCGCGATCATATCGCCGCCGTAGTCGAACGGCGGCATCGCCTCTAAAATGTCGTGCTTGCCGTATAGGGCGCCGATACCGGTCGGGCCGAGCATTTTGTGGCCGCTGAACGCATAGAAGTCGGCGTCGAGCGCCTTCACGTCGACGCGGAAATGCGGCGCGGCTTGCGCGCCGTCGACCAGCACCACCGCACCGGCGGCATGTGCCCGCGCGATGACCTCGCGCAGGGGGGCGATCGTGCCGAGCGTGTTGCTCACGTGACCGATCGCGACGATCTTGCAGCCGTCGAGCAGCGCGTCGAGATCGTCGAGGATCAGCATACCGCGCGAATCGGCCGGAATGAAGCGCAAGCGCGCTCCCGTGCGCTTCGCCAGAGCCTGCCACGGAACCAGATCGGAATGGTGCTCGAGCTCGGTCGTTAAAATCGCGTCGCCCTCGCGCACGTGCTCTGACCCCCACGAATACGCGACCAGATTGATCGCTTCGGTCGTGTTGCGCACCCAAACGATCTCGGACGTGCCGGCGTTGACGAAGCGCGCCACCTTCACGCGAGCGGCTTCGTACTCCGCGGTCGCGCGTTCGGCGATCTCGTAGACGCCGCGATGGATGTTCGCGTTGTAGCGTTCGTAGTAGTCCACCAGCGCAGCGATCACGGCTCGGGGCTTCTGCGACGTAGCCGCCGAATCGAGATAGACCAGACGTTTGCCGCGCGACGTCGGCCGCGCGAGAATCGGAAAGTCGGCCACGATCCCGGCGGCCTTGGCGTCGAATTCGAGGGCGTTGAGGGCCTGCGTCACGACAGTTTGGCCGCCAGCGCGACGCGGATGCTTTCGCGCAGCGCTTCGGTCGGAAACCGTGCGATCGCCGGTTCGAAAAAGCCGAGCGCAATCATTCGTTCGGCGGCGGCGCGTTCGATGCCGCGCGTGCCCATGTAAAAGATCTGCTCGGCGTCGAGCGCACCAACGGTAGCTCCATGAAACGCCTTGACCTCGTTCGCACCGATCTCGAGCGCGGGAACGGAATCGACGTGGGCTTTTTCGGAAAGCAGAAGCGCGTCGTCGCGCAAGCTGGCGTCGCTCCCTTGCGCGCCGGGAGCGATGCGAATGTTACCGAGATAGCGGGCTTGCCCGGAGTCGACGGCTGCGGATTTCACGATCGTTTCGGACGTGGAGTCGCCGGCCGCGTGATGGACCGTGCTCACGACGTCGACGTGCTGCGTGTGATTCGGAAAAAACAACGCGGTGACTTCCGCCCTCACGCCGGGATTTTCGATTGCGACCGAAAGGTCGGCGACGACAAGGCCGGCCCCCAACTCAGCGCAATGCCACGACACCGCGGCGTCGCGGCCCGGTTTCGCCGCGCGCGTGAAGACCGCGCGTGTCGACGGTGCGAGCTGCTGGCAGCTCGCGTACACGATCTGGGCGCCGGCTTCGGTGACGATCTCCGCCGCGCCGCAAACGAAGGCTTCGTCCGAACCGTCGCAACGCTCGACGATCGTGGCACTCGCGCCGCGCTCGGCAAGAACGACGGTGTACGGAAAGATGCTCGTTCCGGCCTCGGCATCGTACGCGATCTGCACCGGCTCCGCGTTCGCGCAGTCCGCAGGAACGTAAACGAAAACGCCGAGCCGCGCGAAGGCGCTCGCGAGCGCACCGAACTTGGTCGCGGCTACGCCGGTTACGCCGAGTGCGCGTGCGAGCAGTTCGGGATGCTCGGCGGCTGCTGTGGCGAGATCGCAGACGAGGACGCGCGGCGGACGATGCTCGATGCGAACGCTGCCATACTCCGGCGCGATCGTTTCTGCGGCAGGCGCGAGCGACTCGAGGTCGATTCTCCAGTATCGGCCCGGGCGTTCGCGCCCGCTGCGCGTCGAAATAAACCGTTCGAGCGCGGCCGCGCGCGCGCCGCGAGCGAGAGGAACGTCGCCGAACGCGTCGAGCCGGTCGCGAAGCGCTCGTTCTTCGGGAGCGACGGCGCGGACGGCGCTAAGCAATGGCCGCAATCTCCTCGCGAATCGTATCGTAGCCTTCACGTTCGATGCGATCGGCAAGATCGTGACCGCCGGTCTTTACGATGCGTCCGTCGATCATGACGTGCACGACGTCGGGCGTGACGTACTGGAGGATGCGGGGGTAGTGGGTGATGATCAGCAATCCGATCGATTTGCCGTCTTCGCTCGCGCGCAGCCCGTTGAGCGAGTCGCAAACGTCCTGCAGCGCGTCGACGTCGAGTCCGGAGTCGGTTTCGTCGAGGATGGCATACTTCGGCGAGAGCATGGCCAGCTGAAGCATCTCGAGCCGTTTCTTTTCGCCACCGGAGAAGCCGTCGTTGAGATAGCGGCCCATGAACGACGGGTCGATGCCGAGCGCGTCCATCTTTTCCAATAACAGTGCGCGAAACTTGGCAGGCGCGAGATCGCCGGGCCGAACCGCTTGCCGCGCCGCGTGAAGAAAGTTCGCCACCTTGATCCCCGGGATCGCGGCCGGATATTGAAACGAAAGAAAGAGACCGGCCCGCGCGCGCTTGTCGGGCGCCAGCGCGAGCAGATCCGCGCCGTCGAGTTTGACGGCGCCCTTCGTCACGTCGTACTGCGGGTGTCCGGTGAGGGCAAACGCGAGCGTCGATTTGCCGCTGCCGTTGGGTCCCATCAAAGCGTGCACGCGACCGGGCTCGACCGTGAGGTCGATGCCTTTGAGAATTTCGTTCCCGGCGACGCTGCAGTGCAGGTCGACGATACGCAAGCCCGGCTCGGTCACGCGAATGTTTCTCCCGTCAATGGTGGTCGGTCTCCGCAGACGCTGAAGACTCGCATGTAATCGTAGCCGAGGCTCTCCCAGAAAGTCAAGGAGAAACTTTACTATCTGGCAGCGACCGTGGTAGGATATCGGAAGCCAGTGATGCACGCCGACCGCTTCTTTGCCTCGACCCGAGGAAAAATCGTGACCGAACTGCGCCGCCGGGGCTCGGCCTCGGCAGCCGACTTGGCACGCCTTTTCGGGCTCTCTCCCAACGCCGTCCGGCAGCAGTTGGTCGTGCTCGAGCGCGATGGACTGGTGGCCGAAAATTCGGTGCGCCGGGGCCCGACCAAACCAACGCTCGAGTTCTCGTTGACCGGAGAAGCCGACAAGCTCTTTCCGCAAGCGCACGACAAGATGTTGTCGGCCGTCCTGCGCGAGGTGCGCGAGCAGTTCGGCACGCCGGGGGTCAATCAAATCTTCGACGGTTTGTCGAAACGGGCCGTCGACCGGGCGCGGCGGCGCGTCACCGCCGAGACGCCCGAAAAAAGGGTCGAGCAGCTTACCGAGATCCTGCGCGAGAGCGGCGTCGTTGCCGACTATAGTTTGATCGACGGCGGTTTCGCCTTGCACGAGCACAACTGTCCGTACACCAGCGTCGCCAAGGAACATCCCGAAATGTGTCACGTGATCCATCACGTGATCGAAGAAACGATCGGCGGGGAACACACGCAGACGGAGTCGCTCGCGGAGGGCGGCAAGGAGTGCCGTTTCGAAATCAAGTCCAAGCCGGCCGCAACGACCGTGCCGTAACACTACGTTAGAGAAAGCAGCGATGGATTTTCCGAAGTTTCAACGTCTCGTCGAAGAACGCACCGGTTTTCGCACGATGGAGAACCCGACCGCAAGCGGCGAGTACTTCAGCGACTCGTGCGGCGACATGTATAACTTCTTCCTAAGGGTCGGCCCGGGTGCGGTGATCGAGGATATTTCGTACTTCACGACCGGATGCGGCTTCGGCACGGCGACGTGCAGTCTGGTCGTCGACCTTGCAAAGGGAAAGACGGTCGATGCCGCCGCGGCCATCGCGCCGGCCGACGTCGAAGCCCAACTCGGCGGCTATCCCGAGAAGAAAAAAGATTACCCCGAGCGCGCGCTCGAGGCGTTGCGCGTGGCGATCGACGATTATCGCGGGCGCGTTGAGAAGGGAACCATCCCGGATTTCGGCGCGATGCCCGCGCTGCCGTCCAAGCCCGTTGCGGCCGAGCCGGCGCCGGCTGCTGCCAACGGCGACGGAAAACTACTCATCAAGCTGCACTAGCCGCGCGGTCGACAGCGTTTCGTAGCGCGACGTGTTGGCCGCTTTGTCGAAGAGCGATTCGAAGAGCCGCACGCCGTCCACGCGAATCGGTATCGGCGCGAACTCGAGCATCGGCAGCGGGCGGTTCGGATTCTTGAGGCGCGCAAGCGTGACGTGTGCCAGCGGGTCCGCGTCGAAGACGAAGCCGCGATCCGTATAGGCAGCGCGAACGGCGCGCGCCAGCGATCGAAACGCCGCGCCTTGATCGCGCGCGCCGGCGTAAACGACGCGGGGCTTGCGTTCGTGCGGAAACGCGCCGGTTTTATCGAGGACGATCTCGAACGGCGCTAGTCCGGCGACGGCGTTGCCCAGGGCTTCGACCATCTGCGCGCAGTGCGCTTCCGGTACGTTTCCCAAAAATGCGAGCGTGAGATGGAACTTACGCTCGTCCTCGTAGTTCGCCGCGAATCCGCAACGCTGAAGTTCGGCGGCGACCGCGGCGCAGGCGCGCCGCTCGGGCTCGCGCAACGCGATTCCGGCGAACAGCCGCCGGGTGGCGCTCATCGCAAATAGGGATTCGAGCGGCGTTCGAGTCCGACGGTCGTGAACGGTCCGTGCCCCGGAATCACCGGCGTCACGTCGGCGTACGGCATCAGCTTGGCGGCAATGGAGGCGACGATATCCTCCATTGACGTGCCGCCTAAGTCCCAACGGCCGATGGACCCTGCAAAGAGCGTGTCGCCGGTCAGCAGCGTTGCATCGCTTCCGGGTTCGCCGGATACTTCGAAACAGACGCTGCCCGGCGTGTGTCCCGGCGTGTGCAGCACCCGTAGACGCGCGTTTCCGGCAGCGAAGATTTCGCCGTCGCGCAGTTCGCCGTCGAGCGCCACGACCGGCGGAGCGTGCGGGAGCCCGAGCCAACCCGCCTGCACCGGCAACGACTGGTAGAGCGGAAGGTCGGCGGCGTGCAGGAAGCCTTTGGCGCCGGTGACCTCGCGCAAGCGGCCGAGATCGGCGATGTGATCGATGTGCGCGTGCGTGTGAACGAGATGCGTGGCGCGCAGTTCCAGGCGCGCAAGACGCGCGACGACCTCGTCGACGCCGTCACCGCCGTCGACGACGATCGCCTCTCCGCTGCGTTCATCCCCGACGATCGTGCAGTTGCACGCCAGCGGACCGACGGCAAACGTTTCGAGAATCACGTCGCCGTTTAGTCCACGCGAATGCCGAAGTCGTGGTATCCGCCGTTGAAGTATCCCAACGGAGATCCGGTACGAGCCTCGCACGACACGACGTTCCCAACGAAGATCGAGTGCGACCCGACGTGGTGTTCGCCGGCTACCTCGCAATCGAAGTGCGCGATCGCACCGGCGAGGACCGGGGCTCCGGTTACGTCGGTGCCGTATTCGATCTCGTCGAATTGCCGCTCGCGCACTTTGCCGGCGAAGCGCTCGGCAAGGTGACGTTGCTCCCCCGCCAAGACGTTCACGCAAAAGATGCGCGAGCTGGAAATGTAAAGATAACTGCGCGCGTCGCGATTCACACAGACGAGCAATGCGGGCGGGTCGAGCGAGACGCTTGCGAACGAACTCAGCGTCAAGCCGCGCGGTTCGCCGTCTTTGAGGCTCGTGACGATCGTGACGCCGGTGGGGAGGTGGCGCATCGCGTGCTTGAACTCGTTTGGCGAGGTCATTGCCGGCGCGCCCCAATGCCCGTTCCGCCCCCGAGCGGCAAAATCGTCGCATCGAGTTGCGGATGGCCGAGAAAGCAGCGATTGAAATCGTCCATGCCATCGGCGAGGCAACCGTCGACGATGACGAGCCCGGAAAGTTTCAACATCGGAACGACGCAGTCGAGGTAAGCGCGGTAATCGAAGGAGCCGGCGCGGATGAAAACGATGTCGAGATTGCGGTGCGGAAAGTTTTCGAGCAGCTCCAAGGGCGGCGTATTACAGATTTCGATGTAATCGTCTTCGCCGGCTGCTTTGAAGTAGGAAAGTGCGACGGCGGTCTGCGCGGCATCGGCCTCGATCGTCCAAATTCGGCCGAGCCGCGGCTGCGCGAGCGCCATCCAGAGCGTTGCATATCCGTATGCCGTGCCGATCTCGAGGATCCGGCTCGCCTGCATCGCGTGGACCACCGTCGAAAGCAGCCGGCCGGTTTCGCGCGCGGGGATGGGCACGCCGTCGTTAAGGGCCTGCCGTTCCAACTCGAGCAGCAACGGATTGGGCTGAGGATGCACCGCCTCTAGGTAGGCCGCGATCGCTTCGCTTGCCGGCGTCATCGTTCGCATTATTCCTTAGATATCGAGGCCGTTCATGCGTTCGGCGCTTTTAACGACGTTGCGGAGCAACGCGATGTTCGTCACGGGACCGACCCCGCCGGGCACCGGCGTGATTGCTCCCGCAACCGCCGACGCGCTCTCGAAATCCACGTCGCCGCGCAGTTTCCCGTCGACGATCGTCGTGCCGACGTCGACGACCGTCGCGCCGGGTTTGAGATGCTCGCCGCGAACCAGACCCGGCACGCCGGTCGCAACGACGACGACGTCGGCGTCCTGTAGGAACGGTCGCAACGCTCCCGATTCTTTGTGCAAAACCGTGACGGTGGCGTCCTGCGCGAGCATCAGCAACGCAACCGGGGCGCCGACGACGATCGACCGTCCGACCACGATCGCACGCTTTCCGCGCAGCGGCCAATGCGGGCTGCGTTCGAGCAAAAGCATCACCGCCGCGGGCGTTGCCGGAACGAAGTCCGTGCCGCTGCCGAAGGCGAGGTGGCCTTGATTCATCGGATGCGATCCGTCGACGTCTTTATTTGCCGGAATCGCATCGGCAATGCGCCGGATGGGTAAGTGCGCCGGCAGCGGCTGCTGAAGGAGCACGCCGTGGACCGCCGGATCGTGCGCGAGACGTTCGAGCGCGCTTCGAACGTCGCCGGGCGAGGCGTCTTCGGGAAGGCGTTCGACCGAAACCTCGACGCCGCATCGCTCGCCCGTTTTCGCCAGATTGCGCACGTACGCGAGACTCGATTCGTTTTCGCCGACGAAAACGATTGCCAGTTTAGGATGAATCCCGGCCTCGCGCAGCGCAAACGTACGCGCGAGAAGTTCGGTGCGAAGGTCGGCGGCGAGCGCTTTCCCATCGAGTATCCGGGCCGGCACGCCCTCGCCGTTCGTCCGCCGGAGGAGGCATACCCCCTGGAACGCGTGCGGCGCGAAGTTCGACTCGACACACGTTTTGCGGCCGACGAGTTCGAGCGCGCATTCGACCGATTCGTGCAGACGTACAACGTCGCGCCGAGCGTTGCGCGCTGCAGTCCGCAAGTGCTCGACCGATACTGCGCGTTGTTCGAACGCTTCGACGACGCCGCGCGCCGCGGGGAAGTGCGGTTTCGCGGAACTCCGATCTACGCCGCGGTGGTGCCGAACGGAACGATTGTCTTGGAGGGAGAGGTTGACGAGACCCGCATGGGCGATTGGTAACGCGATGAACCGGCGCGTTCTCTGGATCGCGGCATCGCTGGCCGGCGCAATTGCGGCCGTCGCAATCGTCGCGCCGTTCTTTCTTTCGCCGTCAAGCCACGCAGCCGGGCCGGCCGGATTCGCCGGGGAGCCGGCACCGGTTTTTCAACTGCAATCCGATTCAGGCGCAACGGTATCGCTCGCGCGTTATCGCGGCCGCGTGGTCGTATTGAATCTGTGGGCGACGTGGTGCCCGCCCTGTCGCGCCGAAATGCCGGAACTGCAGCGGCTTGCCGGAGAAGAAGCGGGGCGCGGCCTGGTCGTAGTCGGCGTCAATCAAGGCGAATCGGCGGAGACTGCGCGCGAGTTTGCGCGATCGCTGCAGATTCGGTATCCGATTTGGATGGACGACCGGCAGCAATACGGACGGGCCTTTACGGCGCTGGGGTTGCCGACGACGGTCGTCGTGGGACGTGACGGGATCGTCGTACGCGGTTACGACGGAGCGCTCACCTACGAGCAGTTGCGCGCCGCGGTTGCCGGTTCGACGGCGCCGCATTGAGCGCGTTCGCCGCCGTCGCAATCGCACTCGTAGCCGTGGCGATCGTCGAAATTGCCGCGCCCGGATACGGCGTCTATCACCGCGGATGGTTCAACGTCGCGCTCGTCGCGCTGGGCGCGATCGCGATAGCGCTCGCGCGCTCGGCCCTGGCCGGCGCACGCGGCTACGTTGCGAGCGGCGCGATCCTTGCCGTCGCGCTAGGCGCGCTCGTCGCGGCCCTCGCTACGGCCGCAAGCGGTTTGCTCGCGCCCGATAACCGGACGATCGTCGGCGCGCCCGGCCAACGCGTTCGCGTGGACGATCTCGAAGCGTCGCTCGTTTTTCCGCCGGCCGATGCGACGTCGCAGTTATCCGCCACCGCCGTCGTGCTGCTCGATCGCAAGGGACGAGCGCCGCTGGCAATCGGCGGATCGGGGCGCTTTGCGGGGGCGTTCGCGCTGCGTCCACGCCCTCGCACGGTCGTTTTCGTCGACGCGCGCGACTTGCGTGGCGCACGTTTGACCGTAACGCAACCCTCGGGCGCGGCCTTTCTTTCTCCGGTACTTCTGATGCAGCAGCACCAGACGATCGCCGGTTTCGACGTGCCGTTCGATTCGTTCGCCGTGCCGGCAGCGCACCGGCTCGTGCGCGCGGTGCTTTTTACACCGCAACAAGCCGCGCTGATGCGCGGTCTCGAAGGCGGCGCGGGCGCGGCGGTGCTCTTCGCGGTCGACGACGAAAGCGATCGCCCGCTGCCGCACGGCGTCGACGCGGTGCGCAGCGGCGCGACGATCGCCATCGACGGCCTGCTCTTACGAGCCTTCGTGTTCGACTATCCGGCAATCGACATCGTCCCGATTCCGCCGCTTCCGGCAGCGATCGCGAGCGTCGCGCTCGTGGTCGGAGGCTTGCTGCTGGCCGCGCGCCGGAGAGGGTCCCCGGTTCACGACGGCGGCGCACCGAACATCAGAAGTCGGTCGTCGATGTGAAGCAGAAGCCGGCAACCTTCGCGGCCGGCGCGACCAACGAATAGTGGTAGCTTCCGGTGCGTTGCTGTTCGCGTGAGAATTCGCACGCGCGCAGCGCGTCGAGGATACTCGTATTGAAGCGCAGGTTGCGCACGCCGTCCGTGATGCGTCCGTTTTCGACCAGGAACGTGCCGTCACGCGTCATTCCGGTCACGATCGCGCGCTTGCGATCGACGGGCCGCACGTACCACAGCCGGGTGACGAGCAGCCCGCGCGTCGTTTCGGCGATGAGTTGCTCGAGCGGCTTTGAACCACCGGCGACGGCGAGGTTGCGGGGCTGGCGGACCGTACGAGTTGGGCGCCGGAAGCGCGTGGCCGGTGTTCGGACGGTCGAGTTTTCGCGCGTAGTAACTGTCGGTGACGATCGTAGCGCACGACGCCGTTTTCGACGAGCGTCAGACGCTGCGTCGGGCAGCCTTCGAAGTCGAACGGCATTCCGGGCGCAAGCGGATGCGCGTAGTCGTCGTGAGACGGTAACGTTCTCCGAAAAGTATGGACGATCGAGTCCGTCGCTGCAGAACGACGATCCGTCGTCGTACGACTGCGCCGAAAAGTGGTCGGACAGGTAGACGAGCATTTCGCCGAAGGCGGCCGGCTCGAGGATCACGGTCCATTCGCCCGGATCGACCGCGATCGGTCGCGGCGCTCGCGCGCGCCTTGTCCGCCGCAACGCGGGCGACGCCGGATGCGTCGATACTTCGCCGCCGACGGCGTCGCGTAGGCTTCTCCGAATCCGGTCGAGTCGGCGCGCGCTCATCTTCACGTTCACCGATGCGTCGGTTCCGTCGAACGAGGCGAGTGCGCCCGACGTATTGGCGACGGTAATGCCGACGACGACGTCGCCGCGAACCCGGCCGACCAATACCCCGTACGTTCGGCTTCGCGAAAGATCGCTTCGCACATCGTCGCGCGCAAGCCGGCTCCGGCACGCGCGGTGGCTTCGTCGAAGGCTGCGTCGGGCGCCGGCGCAGGCACGCCTGAAGGAAGCGTTCCGCTGCAGCGGATCTCGCGGCGCGAAGCCGGCGAGCGCAGCGGCACGCGTGACGACGCCGAGCGAGCGCGTCGTCCTCGAGCGGTTGGTTTGTGCGACGCCCGTTCGACCGTCGACGATCGCGCGCACGGAGATTCCCGCGTCGGAAGATGCGACGTTTTGATTCGAGGTTTCGTGCGTGAAACGCGTCAGCGCGTTGTCGACCGTCGAGACGAGGACTTCGGTTTGATCCGCACTGCGACAACTCGAGCGCACGCCGCGCGACGCGTTCGCGATCGGCGGCCGTAAGAACGGCGTTATCCATCGTAGCCGACTCCGACGCTGACGTTGCGAAAGCGCGCCGGCGCCGACGCTTGCGTCGTTCGTCCGGTTTGCATCGGCTCGCCCTTCCCGCAGTTCGGCGTTCCCCATGCAAACCACGAGGCTTCGTCGGCAACCGCATCGCACGAGTTCCAAAACGCGGCGTCATGCCGGCGTAGGTCGGGTTCTTGAGCATGCGTCCGCGCTTGCCGTTCTTCACTTCCCACGCGATTTCGCAGCCGAACTGAAAGTTCAGCCGCCGGTCGTCGATCGACCACGAACGGTTGCTCTCCATGTAGATGCCGTCGCGGACGTCGTCGAAGAGATCTTCGAACGGAACGTTGCCCGGCAAGCAGACTCAGGTTGCACATTCGGATCATCGGCACGAACTCCCAGCTCTGCGCGCGCACGCAGGCGTTGCTCTCGCGTCCGATCGCGCGGGCGGTGTCGTTGCTCATTTCGTATCCGGCGAGCACGCCGTCGCGCACGATGTCGGAACGGCCGCAGCTGCGTGCCTTCGTCGTCGTAGCCGCAGGTCGCCATGCCGCCGGCGAGCGTGTTGTCGATGACGATCGTGACGGCGCCGGATCCGTATTGCAGCTTGTTCGAGCTGCTCGATTTCGAGAAACGATCGTCCCGGAGAAGTTGGCTTCCCAGCCCATCACGCGATCGAGTTCGGCCGGATGACCGCACGATTCGTGGATCTGCAGCGACATCTGCGAGCCGCCGAGGATGACGTCGAAGGTGCCGCTCGGGCACTGCGGCGCGCGCAGCAGCTGCGAGCGCCTCTTCGCCGATACGCGGCGCGCCGTCGAGCAGCGCCGCCGCTTCGACGATCTCCCAGCCGCCGCGATTGGTAGAGGCCGACGTCGCCCGGATACGAACGCGTCTGCACGTCGCCGTTCGCCGACGGCCATCGCTTCGAGGCCCGCGCCGGTTTGCAGAATCCGTTGCACGATGCGCGACCCGATCGTGCTGTAGAAATACTTATCGGTGCGCCACAGAGTCGATCCACGCGCGTCCGACGGCGATGTCGGGGGAGGCGTGCAGCCTGCGTTCGGCCTCGAGCAGCAGCGCGACGCGGTCGCCGAGCGGCACGTCTGCGGGATCGCGCTGCACCGGCGTGACGAAGCGGTCGACGTAGGCGTGCTGCGGTGCGCCTTCCGATACGCCGGCGCCCGACGGCAGCGCCCGCCCGCGCGAGCGATACGGCACGAGCGGCGGTGGCATCGAGACTCGTCGTCGCCGGCTTCCCGGCACGCGGCGAATCCCCAGGCACCGTCGACGAGCGCGCGAATGCCGAATCCGTCGCTCGTGGAGTCGGCGAGCGCGGCGACGACGCCGTTGCGCACTTCGATGCGTTCGGCGCGCGCGACCTCGAAACGAACGTCGGCATACTGCGCGCCCTGCGCGACCGCGGTGTCGAGTGCGCGTGCCGCCGCGTGGTCGAAAGGTCCGTTCGATTCCATTGTGCTCTCAATTCCCCGCGACGACGGCGCGGACGTTTCGAAGTTGAATTTGTCCGTTCGACACCTGCATTCCGCGCGGAGGGAGCACGTATAGCGCGCGCAGACGCGCGGCTTGCGTGCCGGGCGGAAAGCGCACGGTGACGTGACGCCAGCCGGGCGCATCCAGAACGGCCGCCGTCAGCAGCGTATCTTCGTTGATGGCATTGCGCACCGCGGCGCGCAATCGCGACGCGCTGCCGTCGTCGAGCACGTCGAACGAAATGCCGATCGTTCCCGGCGGAAGCGCCAGATCCGATACCGCATATGCGGCGCGTTCGTTGCCGGCGAAGGCGTATGCCAGCGTGACGCACGAGCCGCATTGCGAATCGCGCGCAACGTGTCCCCCGCCGCCGTGCGGGATCGACGTAAAACGCGCGCGCTCGGCAAAAGGCAGCGCCACTTCGTGCGATCCGACCGTCACGAGCGATTGCACTGCGGCGTTCGCGACGCGTACGGTAATGCGTGCGTTACGCGTCGCGGCGTGGAAGAGGCCGTCGCGTGCAATCGAACCGCTCGAGGTGCTCCACCGCAGCGTCTTCGGCAATGCCACCGGGTAGCCGCGCGCGTCGGCGGCGTGCGCGAAGAGCTGCAGCGTTCCGCGGTTGTCGACGTTGGCGCCCGGTGGTTCGATGGAGAGGCGGGCCGGAGCGGCGAGCACGTTGAGTTCGATGGCACCTTTGAGCGGGCCGCCATGCAGCGCGATGCGTCCCGATCCGGCTTGCCGCGCGTAGAAGATACCGTTGCGGACTTGGCCGAGCGAGGGCGGCTCGACATTCTCAGAAACCGCACCGGTCGCCGCCACGTGATTGGCGGCGTCGACGGCCGCGATGCGTAGTGGAACCGCGGCGCCGGTCACGGCGCGCACGATGCCCGGCTGCGCGACGAGACGCACCGCCGGTCCGACCGGCGCCGTGCTGTAAACGAAGAGACCGTTGCCGACCGGGCGTTCGATGCGGTCGGACGGGCTGTTGACGATCTCCGAAACGGCATCGCCGAGACGGCGAACCGACATCGTGGAAGAGCCGCCGCCGTCGAATGCAAGCCCTTCGCTCGCACCGAGCGCGCGCATGAGCGACGCGAACTCGCGTCGCGTCAAACCGACGCTCACCGAAGGTTGGCGGCCGTCGACCTCGATGAGGAAGAGACGCCCGTCGGTTGCAATTGCGGCGCCGGTGCATGGAATGCGCTTGTCGTACTCACCGCCGTTGGGTCCGTCGGGATCGTCGATCCAGGAGCCGCCGTGGAGTATCAGCGGTCCGCCGCCGATTGCCGTGGCGATCGTATCGAGTCCGAGCGGCGACAGATCTCCGCCTGCCGACACCACGTCGCCCGGATTAGGCACGCCGGCCGTCGAGAGCGCACCGGGACCGATGGCGAGATAGTATCCCGGCGGTTGAGCCGAAAGGTTGTCGGCAATTCCGGTAACACGGTAGCGGGCTAGCGGCGGCGTGCCGCCGAGCAGCTGCAGCGATGCCAGCGTCACGTTGTCGAGTGGCGGAACGCCGCCGTATTCCGGCGTCAGCAGCGTCGTACCGGCGTCGGCCGGCCGGCGGTCGATCGCATCGAGCGACACGGTGCGATCGCCGACCTGCACTTGTCCCATGAACGAGAATTCGGCGACGTGGGCGGCGCCGTCGCGCGTCAGCGCGAGAGCGTAGCGGTTGCGGGGCATCTGGAGCAGCGTGCCGTTGCGAATCACGATGTTGGTGGGCCGATTGGTCGCGCCGATGTCGTAATAGTCGCCGTTGATTCCGGCAACCGCGCCGGTGCGCTTCGCCATCGAGCCGACCGTTTCGCCGTGCGACTCGAGCGTATCGTGCGCGAGGACTTCGCCGACCTTCACGTCGCTGCGGTGCGTGTCGACCGCGACGATCCGCACGACCACCGGGCCGGCCGTCGTCGTCATCGGGTACTCGCCAAACGTGACTCCCGGCGCGATCTCTTCGATCGTGGGCGCCTGCTGAAGAATTTGCGGAAAGGGCGGAGCGGGCGCGAGCGTTGCCGGCAGGACGGCGGCTCGGGCCGCCGCGCCGCAACATACCAGCGCCGCGACGGCGATCGAAACGATTTTCATGGGCGATGCGGTGCGTTCGACGCGCGCCTCCCCGGCCATACCGCAACGGCAAGCGGATAACTGCCCGTTGCAAACGGTGCGTGCGGCAAGCGACGCAAAGTCCGCGAATCGAAGGCATCGATCCGGTCGGCGCGCGCGCACGGCACGAACAACCGTCCGGCCGAATCGAGGGTCGGCTTCCACGGCGTGCGGCACGTCGCCAGCGGCGGACGTTTGGGCAGCAGCGTTCGCGCGTCGAGAACGTCGACGGCGTCCAACTCCTCGTCGGTGACGAACAGCGTGTTATCGCGCGCGTCGAGCGCTTCGCCGATCGGGAACGTCAGGTCGCGGCTGCGCGCGACGACGCGCGGCGGCGAACGGCGAAGATCGAAGGCCACGGCCGCTCCGGGCTGCGCGAACGGCGAGGCGGCGCTTTGATTGGAAATCGCGTACAGGCGCCGCCCGTCTGCAGAAAGCGCGAGCGAGAAAACGCGCGGCACGGCGGCAAAGCGGCGCAGAACGCGCATCGAACGCGCGTCGACAACGGCCACCGTCCCGTCGTTGACGTTGGCGACGTAGACGAGCTGCCGGCGTACGTCGACGGCCAATCCTTCGGCCGTGCGTCCGGTGACGACGGTCACGATGCTGCCGTCGCTCGCGACGCGGGTCAGCGCGCCGTCGCCTTTGACGTCGCGATTGGTGATGAAAATAGCGCGAGCCGGGTCGTCGACCGCGATTTCATCGCCGAACGGCACGCTGCCGAAGCGCGAAACGCGCCACGGCGCAAGCGCCGCAAACGTCACGGCGTTGCCCTGCGTGTCGGTCGCCGCAAGGCGTCCGGTCGCGTCGAAGGCGTCGTCGCTGGCAGCGCCGCCGGTTGCCAGAATGCCGAGAACCGAAAAGGTGCGAGCGTCGTGAAAGACGATGCCGTCGTCGTAACTCGCGACGGCGAGCAACGCCTGACGAGGCGACGGCGGCGCGGTGATGCGAAGGGCGCGCGCGGCGAGCCCGCTCCGATTGCCGGCGACGAGAAGCGTGTCGGCGGGCGATGCATCGGCCGCGATTTCGTAGGTTCCGTCGTGGCGAAAAGTGCCTTCGCCGAGCAGCGCGACGTGGTACGGCGCCGAAAAACCGTCGACACGCACGGCGAAGGTGCTGCCGGGAAAGTACGGCCAGCGCGAGATCGCAATCGTACCCGTCGCGCGGTAACCGCTGGGCGCGCGCGCAACGCTCGCGCACAACATCGGCGCGACGGCGAGCGTGAGCGCGCAGGCGAGTGCGCGCCGGATGCGTTCCGGCTGCCGGCTGCGATACACGACGCTCTTACGCGCGAAAGTATCCGACCAACAGCAGGACGAGGCCGACGATGCTCAACGCGCTGCCGATGCCAAGGAGTGCGCGCGTGCGCACGAGCGTCGAGATCGACACGAGTACGACCGAGATATCGAAGAAGGTCGTTCCGAGCTGCAGCACTTCGTACGACTTCAGAACCTCGTCGGAGTGAAGATCGTCCCGTTCGGAGTCGGCTTCGAGCCATTGCGCCCGCACGAGTAACGACTGCGACGCTCCGTTTTCGCGATCGGCGAGGTCTTGCACGGCCTTACGCCCTTTGGCGGTCTTCAAAATTCCGGAATCGATGAGCGTCTGGGCGATTTGATACCGGACTTGCTTGGCTTCGTATTTTCCGTACGCGTCGGAGGCTTTTGTCTGAGCGAGGATCGCCTGATTCTTCGTGGTGAGTGCCGAAATCGACCGATGGTGCGCGAGCAGCGTCCCGAGCGCAGCGAGAACGGCGGCGACGGCGATGACCACGGAGGTCAGGCGGTCGCGCCTGCCTCGGCGTATCTCGCCCGCTTCGCTCAAGGTTTTGTGGACGTTCTCGCTCACGGTTCGGCGCGACCCTTTCTAGAGGCGGTTCGTTGCACGATGGCAGCGACGCGTTCGAGCGCGTCGGCGACGTCAGTTCCGGGTGCGACGGTCGTTTCCGCCGTCCTGCGCGGATCGAGCGCAAAACTCGCGAGCCGGTAGTCGCCGAACGTGCCGGCAATCACGGCACCGTCGGGGTCGACGGCGTACGCGCGCCGGGCTGCTGCGTCGAAAACGACGACGTACATTCGCAGTTCCAGCGCACGCGCGCGCGCCAGCGGTTCGATCCATTCGGGCGGTCCGTGCGCCGTCCACGCCGCCCACACGTATCCTGCCCGACGGTATGCGACGAGTGCGCCCGGATCGAGCATGACGCCGTCGTCGACCCGCGCGCACGGGAGCTCGCCGTCGAGTGACGCACCGGCGGCACCCTCGGGTGCGAGGGCGCAGTCTCCCCCGAGCAGTTCGAGCCTTCGCTCGATGTCGGAGGGAAGCGCACCGCCGCCGATGACGACGCGCATCGGCCGGGTGCGCGAAGAGGAAACGTTCGGCACCGGGCGTGCGTCATCCCGAGCCCCGCTATGCGGTTCGATCGCTACGGTCGCCGTGACGATGGCGGGCGTTCCTTGCGACGCAATCGCCAGCACGTTGCCGGCGGCATCGACGATCTGGCTCTTGCCGCAATACGCCACCATGCCGCGTTCGACGCCGCATTTGTTGGCGGCGACGAATGGAACGGCGTTCTCGCGCGCGCGAACGCGTGCCAGCAGATCGGCTTGTACGTTTTCGAGCGATTGCGGATTGCGGCCGCTCGTGACCCATGCGGTCGGCATCACGAGCAATTCAGCCCCGCCGTCGACCAACTCGCGCGCGATCGTCGGGATGCGGCCGTCGGCGCACACGAGGACTCCCAGCGAACCGATCGAGGTCGCCACCGGCGCAATGCGCTCGCCCGGGGCGAACCAGAGCCGGTCGAAATGCCACAGGAAAATCTTGTCTGCGCTGCCGGCGATCGAGCCGTCGCCGTCGATGACCACCGCGGCGTTGCGCAAACCGCGCGCGTCGCGTAAGGCGGCGCCTGCAACGACGACGGCACGCGTGTCGCGCGCAACGTCGCGGAGTAAGTCGAGCGCGCCCCCGATTGCTGCGTGGTCGACGCGAGCGTCGCCCAGTACGTAACCGGGAAAGGTCGCTTCGGGAAGAACGACGAGGTCGGCGTCGCTTGCCGCCGAGCGTGCAGTCGCCGCAATCTCGCCCACCGCGTGCGCGAAATCGTCGGCATCGTGCGCTTGGAGCTGCACCGCCGCGACGCGGATCGTCCGGCTCATTCCGCCGCAGTTTCGCGCCGTCGCCTCGCGCGACCCTGTGCGCAGCCCGGGAGGCCGACGTGCCGACGGCGGGAAACGTTTATCGCCCATGAGACGCATGCTACTCGCGTCGCTGACCGCAATGACGATCGCGATTGGAATCGTCGTGTGCGATACGGCGCCGAACCCCGCGGAGGCGTCGTCCGCCGCAACCGCATCGCCGAAAGCCTCGCCCTCCGCTTCGCCGTCCAAGAACGATCCGTGCGGAGCGACCAAGAGTAAATGGGCCCACGTGCAATGCCAGGAGTTCAATGCTTCGGCGCCCGGCGACGAATATTTCGGACGTTTGAAAATCAGTTATCTCGGGATCGACAACACGTTCAAGGACGGCGCGATCAGCGCCGGCGCATATACGGTCGATCCGAACCTTATCAAGAAGCTGATGTTCGCCGACGAAGCGCTGCAGCGCTGGGCCGCGAAATATCCGAACGATCCGCAATTGCCGCGCTCGTACTTCTTGGGCATTCAGGTTTTCCGCAAGGTGTACACGCAGCCGGGTCAAGATCTTGCATGGCACTACATGCAGATTCTCATCACGAAATACCCGAGTACGTACTTCGGCAAGAACACCAAGGCGTCGATCGCAAACGGGTACACCGAGCACTGGTTCGCGCTGGCGCAACTCTGCCCGACGCCGCTGCCGAAAGGCGTCAAGCCGGAGAAGACGCCGAGTGCCACGCCGTCGCCCTCGCCGTCACCGGGACAACCGGCGATCGACCTCATCACGCCGCCGTGCGTGCAGCCCTCACCGGTCGCTTCTCCGGAACCGAGCGCATCGCCGAGTTATCAGCCTTCGTCGCGCGCATCGCCGAGTTACCAGCCTTCCCCGCCCGCATCGCCGAGCGCTCAGCCTTCGTCGCGCCCATCGCCGAGCGCGTCCCCACAAAGTACAAGGCTTCCAATGAGAAAGGCTCCGGGAATATCCCGGAGCCTTTTCCTTTGGTTGGACGCGATGCCTAGAACTTAATACCGAGACCGATGTACGGTCCGCTTTCGGCGAAGTTCGAGGGTGCGTTCATTTGACCCCAGCCGTAGTCTCCGAGGAAGCCGCCTTCGATGAAGAGCGGGATCCCTTGGAACGAGTAGTTCACGCCGATGTCATACTTCAGAACGTCGTACGACAACGTGAACGGACCACTGGGGCAGTTGTTCGTGCCGCAGTCGCCCTTCACGTTCCAATAGTAGTATGCGCTCCCGTAGAACGAGAACGGGTGGTTGAGGTCGGGCAGCTTTTCGATACCCGCGCCGACGTTGTTCAGCGAAGGATAGCCGGCGTTGTTCGAGCGCCACAAGTAGCCGACGCCGATGTAGATGCGCGGTTGCAGGACGCGGAATCCTACGCGTGCATCGAGATCGTAATCGCGCATGTTGAACGCGGGAACGAACGTCTGGAACTGTCCGCCGATCGCGGTGACGAGACCACTAGGATGCGAGTAGTTGTACTGCCGGTAGTCGCCTTCGACCATCCACGGGAAGTTGAACAGATCGAACTCGCCCGCACCGTGTAGACGGTACGAGAAGCCGTTGCACGTGTTGCACGCAGATGTGCCGGGGCTGAACTCGTTGTAGACCTTTGGCGAAATGATGTAGTCACCCGCGATATAAAGGTCGTGATACGGAGTCGCCATCGGCGTTGGAGTCGGAGTCGGCGGCGGCGGCGGCGGCGGCGCAGCCGAAGGCGGCGGCGTCGGCGGAATGTACCGCACGACGACGAGATGCCGGTCGGCGACCCACAGCACGTACGCGCCCATACCTTCCGAAATGACGCGGACCGGTACGAGCACGTTGCCCTGATACATGATCGGCGGCACGTCCAGCGGACGTGATTCGCCGTTGATGACCACCTCGGGTTTGCCGACGGTCACCTTGACCTCGGCCCCGGGTTTACTGACCGTCACTGTCTTGCTTCCCGCGTCGTAAGACACGGTAGCGCCCATTTGCTCGAACATCGAGCGGAGTGGAATCAGGAGCGTGCCGCCGCGTACGAGCGCGGCGAGAACGCGAGCCTGCTTCAGGACGTCGGGCTTGGTGTAGACGTGGTGGTCATTGTAGAGAATCGGGATCTGACCCGACGGCGGCGAACCGAAGTTCGCCGGCGGAGTACCCATGGTCGAGCCTTGGTCCTGCGCGATCGCGTTGCTTCCAATGTTGCCATGCGACGCTTGGGACTGGGCTGCGACCGCGTTGAGCCCTAGGCCGGCTGCGATTAGCAGGGCCAGAGCTCCGGTGCTCAGTCGCTTCAATGTGTCCTCCTAGCTAGCTAGTTAAAAAAGACCTCTCCCGCCCCGGCCACGCCCATCAGGGCGCTCCGGGACAGTCCTGCCTCCTCCCTTCGGGAACAACCGTTTGCCCCCCCTGCAGCGAGGCCGGGGAGGCGAGAGGCGGCGGTCTCCCTACCCTACCGTTACGTCAGCTTTTCTTCAAGCTTTGCGAGGAACTTAGCCCGGCCCATCACGTAGCGCTCGTGGGTCCCTTCGGCAACGGCCTCGCGTTCGTCGAAGACCTGGACCGCGAAGCTGATGCGCGGGCCGTCGATCATGACCACCTCGACTTCGGTCCGAACGATGAATCCCACCGGAACCGGTTTGTGATGGGCGAGGTCTATATGGGTGCCGAGCGTGACCTGATCGTTTTCCAGGACCGGATCGACACAGTGAACGGCCGCGCTTTCGACGAGTTGGACCAGCATGGAAGTGGAGAGAACGTCGACGCCCCGGTTCCCAGCCTTCTCTGCGGTCATCCACTCTTCGACGCGGCTCTGGAGGCTATACGAGCGACCGATGTCGAGTTTCGCGCTCATGCCCGGGGGAAGTACGCCCCTCAGACGGAGACCTCATTCCTTGGCCAAGGGTTCGAACGCCGCGCTATGAATCAAATCCCAGCCGGCGCCGTATATTCCGGTGAAACCGGCACAACCGACAATAGGAGTGACATGCAGGATCATCGCCCTTCGGCGGCGCTAAGGGCCACGTTCGTCGCGCTGACGGCAGCGCTGGCACTGAGCGCTTGCGGAGGCGGCGCCCCGAAAGGACCGCCGCCGCTCAGCGTTGATGCGGCGCCGGCAGTGCGCCAGAATATCGCGACCTATCTCACGCTCGATGGGCAGATCGCGCCGAAGGAGCAATCGACGCTTGCCTTCCAGCAGAGCGGTACCGTCATCCACGTGAACGTGAACATCGGCGACGTCGCGCGTAAAGGCGAACTGCTCGCCGAGATCGACCCGTCCACGCTGTCGGCGCAACTCTCTCAGGCGCAGGCCCAGGCATCGCAGCAATCCGCGGCGGCGCAAGGCGCGGTCGTCGGGTTGCCCGTGCAAGTGCAGACGAATAACGCGGCGGTACAGTCGGCCAAGGCGAACCTCGACAACGCCAAGCTCGTGTACGAGCAAGACAAGCAGTTATTCAGACAAGGCTACGTTTCACAGACGGCGCTGCAACAGGCGCAAGCCTCGTACGTCTCGGCGCAGGCCACCTACAACAACTCCGTGGTCGGTTTGCGCAACAACGTCGTCAGCGCGCAGAACGTCAAGGCGCAGCTCGCCGGCGCGCAAGCGGCGGCGGCCCAGGCCAACGTGCTCAGCACGCAGCTCTCGCAGACGCGCGTGTTTGCGCCGTTCGACGGCGTCATTTCGAACCGCTTGCTCGATCCGGGCGCGTACGCGAGCCCGAACCAACCCGTGCTCACGATCTCGCGCATCGACATCGTCTGGATCAACATCAACGTCCCGGATGAAGATCTCGCGTACGTTCGTCCCGGAACGCTCGTGAGATTCCGTTCGTCGTCGCTGGCGAATCGAGAGTTCGACGGACGCATTCAAACGGTGAACGCCGTGCCGACGTCGGGAACGCTTTCGTACCTCGCGCGGATGCAGATGAATAATCCCGGCGACGTGTTGCGCGGCGGCATGCTGATTAGCGCGACGCTGCCGAAGCAGCAGGCGAGCAACGCGATCGTCGTGCCGCGCAGCGCCGTCGCGGATACGGAAAGCGGTTCGGTGGTCTACGTCGTCAACGGCGGTAAGGCACAGGCGGTTCCGGTGAAGGTGGGTGTCGAGACCGATACGCTGGCGCAAGTGGTCAGTCCCAAGGTGCAGCCTGGAACGCAGGTCATCACGACGCGTCCCGATGCGCTCAAAGACGGCAGCGTCGTTGCGGTCAACGGCACGCCCGGACCCAGTTCGACCCCCGCAGGAAAAGCGTCGCACTGATGAAGTCCGTTTTCTTGCCGCTCGTTGCCGCAGCGCTTTGCGCGGCACTGGCTCTCCCTGTCGCGGGCGTCGCGCAGAGCACGCCCGGTTCGAAGATCATCTTGCCGACGCCGCAGCCGATGCCGACGTCGGGCACCACGCCGCTGCCGTATCCCGCGTACGGCACGCCGGCGCCCGACGTCGCCAATCTCCATCCGAAAAACGGGGTCCCCACCAGCATTTCCATCGAGCAAGCCACAAAGATCGCCGTCGCCCTCTCCCCGGTCTTTGCCTCGCAGAACGCGCAGTGGGCCGCCATCCATGCCAAGTACACCTCAGAGAAACAGGCTCTCTACCCCGCCGTGAGCGCCAACGGAACGATCGGCAAAGGGTATCAAAACGGAAACGTTACGCTAAACAACAACGTAACGATTCCTTCGGCGACACCGATCGGTGCCGGCATTTCGGGAAACGGCTCGACGTCGACTGAGACCGCGGCGATCACGGTTCAACAGTTGATTTTCGACGGCGGCCGTACGATCGCGGCGATTCATTCGGCAAAATCGGCCGACTACGCGGGTCGCGAAACGCTCTTGCGCGATTTGCAGACGCTCGCGCTCAACGTCGCCACCACGTACTACAACGTGCTCCAAACCAACGCGACCGTAACTGCCGACGCACAGCTCGTCCGGGAGTTCGAAGTCAACGAACAGTCGGTCGTCGCGCAGATTCGTAACGGTGCCGCCGCACGCTCGGACTTGGCCGGCGCGCAGTTCCAGACCGCGCAGGCGCGCGGGAATCTGGTGACGGCGCAAGGCCAGGCAATCGCCGCGCAGGCGTCGTTCGCGACGACGATGGGCTTAGACGCGGACGCCGAGGTCGTGCCCAAGGCGTTGCGGCAGCAAGCGCCGCTGGCGAATCCGACCTACGAGCAGTCGCTTAAGCGCGCCTTTGCGCTGCGTCCGGACTACCTTGCCGCCGGCTATACCGTCGAATCCGATAAGGAAGGCCTGCGCTACGCCAAGCTCGCGCGGTTTCCGATTTTGACGGCCGCTGCCAGCGACGAGGTGAGCCGCGATTTCGGCGCAATCACCAACAGTTTCTCCAACCAGAAGGCCATCGGGCTGAACCTCGCAATTCCGATCTACGATCAAGGCGTAACCAACTACAACGTCGCGGTCGCGGCGGCGACGCTGGATCAGGCCGTCGCTGCGCTCAATCAAAGCCACCTGCAAGTTGAGTCCGACGTCCGGTCTGCGCTGGCCAACTTCATCTCCGCGCGCGCCGCACTCGTGCAAGCCAACTCCGAATTAACGGCGGCAAAAGTATCGCTCGACGCGACGCAAGCGCAATATAAAGTCGGCGCCACCACGATCATCAACGTCGTGACCGCCGAAGCGAACCTTGCGACCGCGCAGGCGGCGCAAATTACGGCGCTCTATTCGGTCCAAAACGCCGAGGAGAACTATCTCTACGCAACCGGCTTGAGCGATTTGCAGTTGTAGCCGGCCGCCCAGGTCGCCCGGACGCCGCCGCTAAATCATAACGGCGTAATGGCTTCGCAAGCGCCGGGCGTACCGGCCGCGGTATCCGATCCCGTAAACTCGGCGATCCTGGCGATCTCGGAAGACCGCTTGACGGGATTTCAAACCGACCCCTTCGGCGAAATCGCCGCGCGCAGCGGGATTCCGGCCGAGACGGTTATCGAGCGCGTGGTTGCGATGCAGCGCGCCGGTACGATTCGCAGGGTACGGCAGACCGTGATGTCGACGAATCTCGCACGCGGAGCGCTGTGCGCGTGGCAACTGAGCGAAGACCGTCTCGACGCCGCGTTCGAGTACATGTTTCGCGACGATCCCTTCTCGGGGCACGTCGTCATCCGTTCGACCGACGCGGCGTCTCCGGGAAGCACCTACCGTTTATGGACGACGGTAAAGGTGCCGCAAGGATACTCGCTGCGCAAACACGCCGAACTGCTGCGCGGCATCGTCGGCGCAGAACGTTTTCGCTTGATGCCCGCCAAGATGCTGTTCACTCTCGGCGTGGGTCACGTGCGCCGGCGCGGGCTGGAACCGGGCGCGCGGGCCGATTCCCCCGGCAAGCCGCAGCACACCGAATTCGTCGAACTCTCGCAACCCCAATGGCGCGCGCTCACCTCACTCAAACGCGAATTCGCGGCGGAAGAGATCGTGCGCGATCTGTGGCGCGCGCGCGCCGCCGAAGCCGGAATGGGACTCGACGAGTTCGTTGCGATCGCGTCGGATCTCAACCGGCGCGGCGTGATCGGGCGCTTTTCGACCTTTCTCGAGCACGTCAAGGCCACCGCCAATGACGAACGCGTTACGCGCTACAACGCGCTCTTCCACTGGGCGGTCCCGCCGGGACGCGAGATCGAGGCCGGATGCGAGGTCGCTCGGCACTACGTCGTCACGCATGCCTATTGGCGCGAAGGCGGACCGGAGTTTCACGGGGTGAACGTCATGGCGGTGGTGCACGGCACCGAGAAACCCGTCGTGCTCGCGCACAAGGCCGCCATCGATGCCCACTTGCACGAAGCCGGCATAGACGGTTCGTATACCAATGTGTTTTGGGGCGGCCGCAGCGAAATCAAGCCCTCGGAAATCGCGCCCGACGCGTATCGCGATTTTTGCCGAAGTCACGGCGTCGAGCCCGAAGCGATGCTCGCCGAATCCGGCGAGGAAGGAGCCTAGTGTGAAAAGAGCGTTCGCCGCCGCTGCCCCGGCGGTCTTAGGAGCGGTGCTCGTTCTGAGCGGCTGCACGAAAGCCGGGACGGCCGGCGGTTCGGCCGGCGAACGCCATTCGTGGACCCAGCCGGGCGTGCTCCGTTTCTCGGAGTTCACGGATCCCAAAAACCTCAATCCGTCGCTCGACTCGGCGGCGCCGACTCTCGACCTCGCGATGTTCATCTACTCCTGGACGATCCGCTACGACGCTCACGCACGTCCGTATCCGGATGCGTTGAGCGAAGTTCCGACGATTGCCAACGGCGACGTGAGCAAAGACGGGCTTACGCTGAAGTACAAGCTGCGGCACAACATCAAGTGGCAAGACGGCGTGCAACTCACCTGTCGCGACCTACGCTTTACCTGGCAAGTCGTGATGAATACGCACAACAACGTCATCACCACCGACGGATACAAAGACATCGACAGCATCGACTGTTCCGACCCGTACGTTGCCGTCATTCACATGAAGCGCCTCTACGCGCCGTTCCTCCAGCAGCTGTGGAGCGTCAACGGCAACTCGCCGATTCTGCCCGAGCACTTGCTGGCAAAGTATAACGACGACAAGGGCTCGTTCAACAGCGCGCCTTACAACTCGATGCCTGTCGGCAGCGGTCCGTTCAAGGTTGTTTCATGGCAACGCGGACAGGAAGTTCGCATGGAAGCCAATCCGGACTTCTACCTGGGCAAACCCAAGCTCAACACGGTGATTTACAAGATCATCGCCGACGAAAACACGGTTCTCGCGGAACTTCAATCTCACGAACTCGACATGCTGGCGATCGGCTCGGGCTTGAAGTGGCCCGACTATGCCGCGTTAGCCGCCGACCCCAAAAGCGGTCTCACGGCGATTCGCGTCGACTCGTACCTTTGGTCGCACGCCGACTTCAATCTGCGCCACCCAATCGTCAGCGACATCAACGTCCGCCGGGCGCTCGCCTATGCCACCGACCGTAAAGAGATTATCGAGAAGATTCAGCACGGTTCGGGTCTTGCCGCCGAGACCGACCAGAGCCCCGCGCTTTCGTGGGCGTTCAGCAGCGACATCACGCACTATCCTTACGATCCGGCCAAGGCGAAGGCACTGCTCGAGGCCGATGGCTGGAAGGTCGGTCCGGACGGAGTTCGCGTGAAAAACGGCCAACGCTTGGAGTTTACGCTGAGCACGCAGACCGAATCGAACGCCGGCAAGGCACTGCAGACGTTCTTGCAGAGCGCGTGGCACGACATCGGCGTGCAGGCCGACGTGAAGAACTATCCGTCGAGCCAGTTCTTCGAGAACTCCAGTGCCGGCATTTTACAAGGCGGTCACTACGACGTGGCACTCTTCAGTTGGATCGGCGCCGCGGATCCCGACGACAATGCTATCTACTCCGGCCACAACCTGGCGCCGAAAGGCCAGAACGCGATGATGTGGGAGAACGCCAAGGCAACCGCCGCCATGGACGACGCACTGAAGACGATCGACCAGGCTCGCCGCAAGCGCGACTACCTCATCGTGCAGCAGCAACTGTCGGTTGACGTGCCGACGATCATCATCAGCTTCGCTCGCGTGCCCTACGTCTATAATACCGACTTGAAAGGATTCGACCCGTCGCCGGTGATATCGGCATTTTGGGATCCCTGGAACTATTCGATCTGACGGGTGTGCTTAAATGAGGAGCTCTTTAATGCATCGCCGTAGCCGCGCGCCGTTTCGTGCGCTCGCCGCCATCGTCACCGCCGCGTTCCTTTGCTCGTGCTCCAAGGCGGGCGAAACGGCAGCATCCCCTACGCACGCGCTCGTCATGGCCGACGGCAGCGGCGACCTCGTTTCTCTCAACCCTCATTTGTTCACCGAATTGACGCTCAGTTACATCTCGCAATTAACGGAAGCGTACCTCGTGAAATACGACGTGCAGAACCGGCCGTACCCGGAACTGGCGACCGAAGTGCCGAGCCTTACGAACGGCGGGATTTCGGCGGACGGCAAAACGATTACGTGGCATCTCCGCAAGGGCGTGCGCTGGTCTGACGGGGCGCCGTTCGACGCGGACGACGTCGCGTTCTCGACGAAGGTCGTGCTGAATCCGGCCAACAACGAGGTCGGTCGCGACGGCTGGAACCTCATTCAGAAAGTCGACGAGCCCGACAAATACACCGTCGTCTATCATATGAGCCGTCCCTACTCGCCGTTCATTCCAACGTTTTTCGGCAGTGCGGGTGCGAACCCGGACCTGCTGCCGAAGCACCTTCTTGAAAAATATCCCAACATCAATCAGGTTCCGTATAACTCGAAGCCGGTCGGGATCGGGCCGTTTCGCGTCGTCGCCTGGCATCGCGGCGACAATATCCTGTTGGAGGCGAATCCGTACTACTTCCGCGGTCAGCCGAAGATCAAAAAAATTACCTACCGTATCATTCCGTCGTTCGATACGCTCGCGACGCTGATGCAAACCGGCGAAGTTCAGTTGTGGCCGGTCGTACCGTCAGGGTACATCGATCGGATGCTCGCGCTGGCAAACACGAAGACGGATATCGTGTCGAGCCCCTACTACGCGCATCTCGATTTCAACGTGGCGCGCCCGCTCGTCAGCGATCTTCGCGTGCGCAAAGCCATCCTCTATGCGATCGACCGCCCGGAACTCGCGCGCAAGATCTCGCACGGCCATGCGGTCGTTCAAGAGAGCGTCATGCCGACGGTCAATCCGCTCGCGCCCCCTCCCAACGCGATCCCGCTCACGCCGTACGATCCGGCGAAGGCCAAGCAACTGCTCGACCAAGCCGGCTGGAAGGTGGGGCCGGACGGCATCCGCGTCAAGAACGGCCAGCGGCTGTCGCTGCAGTTCCCATACTATACCGGCTCGGCAAGCGCAGACGACCTCGTCGAGTTCGTTCGTCAGGCGCTGCGCACGGTGGGGATCGACATCCAAACGCGCAAGTTCGCGCCCGCGATGTTCTTCGCTCCCTATCAGCAGAACGGCATCGTCTATGGCGGGAAGTGGGACATGACGTACTTCTCGTGGCAGGCGCTGCCCGTGGCCGACATTTCGAACAATTGGGAGTGCAATCAAATCCCGCCCAACGGGCAAAACGTCACGCACTTCTGCAATAAAGAGCTCGATGCAATGCTCGAGCAAGTGAAGGCGACCTACGACCCGGCGCGGCAGCGCACCCTGCTCAAAAGCGAGCTGCAGCTCATCGCCGCCAACGTTCCGACCATCGTTCTCAGCGTTCCGCAAGTCGGATTCACGCATAGCCCCAATCTTACGAACTTCACGCCGAATGCGTGGACGCCGTTCGACAATTTCTTAAACACCGACATCTAACCACGCCGTCCCGAGCGGAGCAGCGCACGTATGACGCCGCTGACGACATTCGGTTTGTTCGCCGTAACGGCGATGCTGATCACGTACGCGTTTGAAAAGCGAAGTCCGTCGTTTATCCTCGCGTTCGCCGCTGCCTGCGTTTTAGGCTCGGTCTACGGCTTTCTCCAGGGTGCGTGGCCGTTCGGCATTGTCGAAGCGATCTGGTCGGTCGTCGCGATCGCGCGGTGGATTCGCATAAGCAGCGCTCAGGATGACAGCGCTTAGGAGAGCGCATCCGAGGAGCGGTAGCGCTCGGAGAAAGGCCCACACCGGCTCGACCGCGAGTAATCCGGTGCGTTGCTGTTCGGCCGCCCAAACGCCGGCGATCGGCGCAGTCGAGGGTGCGTGGAACGCGCCAAGCGCGTCGGGCCAAACGGGCGCCGGATGCGACGCACCGAGCCACGCCGCGATGGCGAAGACGAACGCAACGGCAGTGGTTGCGGCAAGCGCGCCAAGCAATTCGCGACGGAGAAACGCACCGCTCGCGTCGCCGAGTGCAGCGAATGCGCACGCGGCGGCAGCGGCGAGCAGGGCGCTCTGAGCGATGCCGGTTGGCCGCTGCGCGAGCCCCAGCCAATCGATGGCTGCGAGCAGCGTCGCCGCCAGCGCGAGGGAACGCACGGGGCCTCGCGTCCGAAACGCACACCAGCCGGCCGCGGCGTAGGCGACGACGAGATCGTGTTCGTGAAAGAACGTCGTGACGAAGGGTGCCAGCGCGGCGATTGCGGCGAAGCGCGCGAACGGATCGCGGATGCGGCGCCACAGCACGATGGCCGCGAGCGCTGCCGCCGCCGCGCACGCGACGGCGATTGCGGCGGCAGCAGCGAGTGAGAATCCGGCGCCGTATGCGATCGCGGCCGGCGTCAGTTGAATCGCGCCGAAGCGCTCGGCCTCCGCGTGCGCCGCCAGTTGCATTGCATAGTCGATGGGCCACCGCAGGCCGAAAAACAATGCGCCGAACGCGTACGCTGCGAGCGCACCCACGGCGATCGCGATGGTTGCGCGATTTCGTCCGAGCAGCGCGACGAGCCCAAAGGCGACGTTGGGTTGCGCGAACGCGACGAACGATGCGGCAGTTCGCCCGAACAATGGGAGCGGCAGCGAGGCCAGCGTCGCGGCGAGAAATGCAAGCAATGCTACTTGGCCGAGTGCGAGGTCGCTCGTCAGCGGTCCGAAGCCAACCGTCAGTACGCACGCGCAGAGCAATGCGTACGTGCTCGGCGCCGCCGACGCGCGCACGACGACGATGACGAGCGCAAGGGCTGCGATGACGAGCAACGCGCTCCAGAGTCCGGCCGCGACCGGATAAGGAAGGCGCGCGAGAAGACTCCACAGCGCGATCGTCGGCGGCGGTGCGACGAAGGGAAGTATTTCGTCGCGCGAAGCGTCGACGCCGGGGACGCTGCGTTCCGCATTCCAAATCGCGCGGCCGTACGGATTTCCGCCGGCGTTCCACGCCGATCCCGCGCTCCAGTAAGCTTCGAAATCGCGCAGAAACGGGCCCGGCGTTGCGACCGGGCGGAACGAGAGAATGGCCGTCGCGGCCAGCGCGAACGCTAGCGGCAGCAGCCACCGCGATCCGGTCACCAAGCGGGGGCGCCGGTGCCGGGCGACGCGGCGCCGTGCGAGCGCGCCAAGACGAAGAGCAGCCCGAGCAACGTCGCGAGATACCACGCGCTGACCCGCAAACGCGCAGCCAACGTCATCGTGGCCGCTCGCGGATCGACGTGTCCGCGCCACGCTGCGAGCATTGACGGCAGCCCAAGCAAACCGACGATGACCACGAACAGTATCGGAATGTGAAAATAAGCGGCAAAGCCGACGAATGCGAGCAGGCCGGCGATCCAGAGCGGCGGCCAGACCGCGCCGATGATGCGTCCTCCGTCGAACGGCGGCATCGGCAGGAGGTTGAAAAGATTCAAGAATGCCGACAGATCTGCGCACGCAAACCAGAATCGATCGGCGGTCGCCATGCCGATGGCCATACAGACTGCGGCGAGTCCCATGCCGGTGACCGGCCCGGCCAGTGCGATGTTGGCGTCGTGCTCCAAGTTCTCCGGCGGTGCGCCGGCAGTGAACGCGCCGAAGAGCGGAATGAATGCGGGAAGGCGCACCGGCAGACCGTACGCTCGAAAGGCGGCGTAATGTCCGAGTTCGTGCGCGAGCAGCACGAGCATCACGACGACCGCCAACCGCCAGCCGAAAAACGCCACGTAGATCCACAGCGAGAGCAGAAACGTCCAGCCCGGCGCCAGCAGTTTGAGGCCGAACAGCAGTACGAGCTTGAATTTCAAGAGAAATGCCAGGACCGCCGCCCCCGCAGTGCCGATGACGCCGGAAGGTTTGCGATGCGCGGCTTTGGGTTCGGGTTCGCCCGGTTGCGGCGGAGGCAGGTATTGCACGGCGTCCTCTTCAAGGCCGCCGGTCGGCCGTGCCTGTAATTGTAATCGTAGGCGGCGGATTCGCGGGAACCGCCGTTGCCCGGAGACTCGAGCGGCGCTTATCGCCGGACGAAGCCGACGTCGTGCTGCTTTCGCGCGACAACTACACGCTCTTCACGCCGATGCTGCCCGAAGTGACGTCCGGCGAACTGGAAGTTCGCCACATCGTCACGCCGATACGCGCGCAACTGCGGCGCACGAACTTCATCCTCTCCGAAGTCGGCACGATTGACGTCGAACGCCGAACGGTCGAGTACCGGCACGTGCTCACCGGGTTGACGCGCACGATCGCCTACGACCAGCTCGTATTGGCGCTCGGATCGCAGACGTCCACGTTCGGTTTGCCGGGGGTCGCAGAACACTCGTGGACGCTCAAGACGCTCGCCGATGCCGACGCACTGCGCAACCATCTCGTCTGGCTGCTCGAACTGGCCGACACGATTTCCGACGCAGCGCGCAGACGGCGGTTGCTGACCGTCGCCGTCGTCGGCGGAGGATTCACCGGCGTCGAAACCGCCGGCGAGATTTACGAACTCTTCCGCAGCGCGGTGGGTTTCTACCGGCGACTGCGGCTCGACGAACTGCACATGGTGCTTGTCGAAGGCGGCCCAACGCTGCTCGCCGGCTTGCCGCCGAAGATGGGCGAGTATTCGCGACGCATCCTGGAGCGACGCGGCATCGAAGTCCTTACCGGCGACGGCGTTACCGAGGTTGACGCAGAGGGTCTTACGCTGCAAAGTGGACGTCGGATCGAGAGCGAGACGGTAATTTGGAGCGCCGGCGTATCGCCGTCGCCCGCAATCGCCGCGTTGCCGTTACCGAAGACCAAGCGCGGCGCCGTGATTACCGGGCCCGACATGCGCGTCGGCGAGGCGAACGGGCGTGTGGGCGCTCGGGGACTGCGCCGCAATTCCCGACGGCGAAGGCGGCGACTATCCGATGACGGCGCAGCACGCAATCCGCGAAGGTCCGCATCTCGCCGACAATATCGTGAACGTGCTGCACGGCCGTCCGACGCGGCCCTTCCGCTATCGCACGCTCGGCATGATGGCCGCGCTCGGCGGGCGCCGCGCGGTCGCGGAACTGCCCGGAAGCCGCGTGCTAACGGGCTTTCTCGCGTGGTTTCTCTGGCGGACGTACTATTTGGCGCGTCTTCCGGGGATCGACCGCCGCCTGCGCGTCGCGTTCGACTGGACGCTCGAACTGCTCTTTCCGCGCGACATCGCGGAGTTGCGCGTCGGCGATACGGTGCCGTCTGAAAAGCGAAGTGAGCCGCCGAAGGTTCGGTGAGCGTGCAGTAGCGGCCTCGGCGCCGTAGAAGTCCCGCATCATGGAAATGCGCGAACCGATCGAACGCTTGATCCGCGACCCGAAGGAATTTACGCGTGGCGTCGCCTTCCCGGATCCGTCGCAGATTCGTATTTACGACGAAACGCTGCGCGACGGCGAGCAGATGCCCGGCGTGTGCTATACGCCGCCGCAGAAACTCGAGATCGCGCGCGCGCTCGCCGACATCGGCGTGCACGTGATGAGCGTCGGATTTCCGGCCGCATCCGAAGGCGACCGGCGCACGCTGCAACTCGTGATGGGAGCGAAACGGCGCGGCGAGCTCGGCGACGTGGAGATCGTGGTGATGTGCCGCAGCAACCGCAACGACATCGACGTCACCGTCAAGACGTTACGCGACGCCGGCATCGAGCCGTCGGAAGTGACGTTTTTCATCTTTACCTCCGGCAGCGATCTGCACCTGAAATATAAGATCGGCAAGACGCTGCTGCGCTTCGAGGGGCGCGACGAACGAGAGTGGCTGGACCTTCCGCTCGAGTTCTATCGGGACGCCAACATCCGGCTGCAGTGCGATGCCATCGCCCACGCCCGCGCGTGCGGCGTGGAGCGCATCGAATTCGGTGGGGAGGACGGCAGCCGCGGCGACGTCGACTACTTCATTCGATACTTCAAGGCCGGTTTGGAAGCGGGCGCGGAGCGTCCGGCGTGGCCGGATACCGTGGGGACGTTGACGCCGGAAGCGACGCGCTGGTATTGTTCGCGCATCGTTGCGGGACTGCCGGACGGGTTGCCGATCGTGGCGCACCTGCACAACGACTACGGGCTCGGTACGATCAACGCGATTACGGCAACGTCGTGCGGATTCCAAGTGATTTCAGTGACGGCCAACGGCTATGGGGAGCGCGCCGGCAACGTCAAGCTCCACGAATACGTGGTCGCGATGCGCGTTCTTTACGGCATCGAGATTCCAGGTTTCAAGTATCGACAAATTGCGCGAGTTGGCGCGCTTCATGGAGCGAATGAGCGGGATTCCGATGCAGCAGCACGAGCCGATCGTCGGATCGAAGGTCTTCGCGCACGAGTCGGGGATTCACACGCACGCGCTGCTCATCGATCACCGCATGTACGAAGCCGTGCCGGCGGACGTCGTCGGCGCGGAGACGAGCTTCATCTTCGGGAAACATTCGGGCGTCGCCCTCGTCGAGGAAACGCTGCGCAAGCGGCGTTCGCGGCTGGAGCGGGGCGGGGTCGTACCGACGAGCGAGTTGGCCCACCGCGTGACCGACGAGATCAAGCGACTGCGCGAGGAGCGGGCCGCGTCGAGCAAGAGCGCCGAAGCGATCGAACTCTACGAGCAGGCGATGCGCGGCCTCTCGCTCGACGAAGAGGACGTCGTGGCGATCGCGCTCGCGCTCGGCGCGGCGCAACCGGCCGTCGCTATTTCGCCGTAACCGGAAAGTCGAAGCGGGTATTCGGGAAGGGCTCCGCGGCGAGGACGAAGTTCCACCAGAGATCGCCCGAGGGCTTGAACCCGTATTTTTCCATGAGCACGGCCAGCATCGACCGGTGCGAGTCGGCAACCGAGCCGGCCGATTGCGACACGCGCGAGAGCGGATCCATGCAGTCGAAGTTCGTTCCCATGTCGATCGAACCGTCGTGATAGCGCTGAACGAACGGCGCGATACACGAGTGCACCCCGGGCCGCCATGGAATCGGTGACGGCATGCCGACGCGCTCCAGCGTGACCGCAACGCCGCTGCCGCGGGCCTGCGGCGACGACGCGGAAAGGTAGCCCTGCGCAAAGAGCTGCGATTTTGCGACGCGAGGATAGTACTCGGCTTTCATGCGCTCGTCCGGCGCATTCTTGCTCCAGACGAGCACCGCGTTCGCGGCGCGTTGCGGCTGATAGCAGTCGTAGACGCGCAGCGAGAGACCGGCTTGCGTGAGTTCCTCTTGCGCCTTCGCGAGTGCGAGCGCGGCTCGCTGCGTGAGAATGCACACCGGCGCGAGATATCCCGGCAGGGCACGTCCGACGAGATTGTGGGGACCGGCATAGCGGATGTCTTGCGCGATCGAGGGCGCGACGTCGGAAAGATAGACGAATCCTCGCGGGAGTGCCGCATGGGGAACCGGCGACGCAGCACACAGTGCGATCGCCGCCAGCGCCGAAAACCAGCGCGTCACGCTTGCCCGCCGAGGCGCCAGGTCGCAACGAACGCCTTGAAGATCGTCGGAAAGTCGTCGTGCGTGAAGCGCACGCTGCGGCCGCCGGTGCGTGCGAATCCGGGAATCGTCGCGACCAGATCGGCCTGTTCGGTCTTTACGAGATCGACCGCGAGTTCGATCGGCGATTCGAAGCGGTACGGTTCGGCTGCCGGCGCGGAGGCGACGGCGGCGCGCGCGCCCTCTCGAATCGCGGCGCAGGCCGCGGCGGGCGTCATCGAGGCGGCGGCAAAATTCCCGATCGATTCCTTCACGACGACGCCATTCACCCACGGCAGCAGCGCACGAACGCCGTCGACGGTCGTGCGGTCGCCGGTGATCAACAGCAGCGGGATGCCGAAATGCCCGAGCAGGCCGGCGTTGAAGATCGCTTCGCTGCAGCGGACGCCGTTCACGCGCACGTCGTAGACGACCGACGGCGTATAGGTATGGCACAGCACCGCGTCGGCATCGCCGGCTCCGCCGTGGTAACCGACGAAGAACGCGCCGCCGAACGTCGCGTCGGCATCCTGCACCATCGAAAACGGCTTGCGGTTTCCGAAGAGCACGCGAACGTCGGCCGGCAACTCGTCGAAGAGCAGATTGCGCATCGGTCCGTGGGAATCGTTGACCAGCACCTCGCCCGCGCCGGCGAGCCGAGCGCCTTCGATGGCGGCGGCAACTTCGCGCGTGTAGTAGGCGCGGTACGTCGAGTACTCGGGATGCGGCGTTCGGGCGTCGACCTGCTGCCACGACGTGACCCCGGCGACGCCTTCCATGTCGCAGGAGACGTAGAGTTTCACGAGGCGTTGGCCGCGCTGCCGAGGCGCGTTGCCACGACGAACGCGTTCATCAGTGCCGGATAATTCGCAGCCGCAAATCGCACGGCGCGGGCGCCGGCCCTCGCGAAGCCGGGCATCAATTCGATGAAATCTGCATTCTCCACGTTGACCGTTTCGATGAGGAGTTCGAAAGGCGGCTCGAAGACGAACGGCTTCGCATCGGCAACGCGGCCCATGGCGTGGCGCGCGCCCTCGCGAATCGCGTCGCGCGCGGCACGGGGCGTCAGCGAGTTGACCGCGGAATATCCGACCGCATCCTTGACCGCGACGCCGACGCACCAGGGCATGACGGCGGTCACGGCGTCGACCGTTTGCCGATCGCCGGTAACGAGCAGCAGCGGCACACCGTACGCGCCCGCCAGGGCGGCCGTCAACAATGCCTCGCTGCACGGCGTGCCGTTGACGCGCACGTCATAGATCGTCTCGGGACTGTACGTATGCGAGAGCGTCGCGGCCTCGCCGGCCCGGCCGTGGTATCCGGTGAAGAACGCGCCTGCGAAACTGCCGTCGAGGCCTTGTCCCATCGACCACGGCTTGCGCGTGCCGGTGATCACGCGCAGGTCCTCGTCGCTCGGCAGCTCCTCCCAGACGAGATTGCGCATGTCCCAGTGCGAGTCGTTGACGAGAACGGCGGTCGCGCCGGCGGAGCGCGCCCCGTCGATTGCGGCGCTCACTTCCTGCGTCATATAGCGGCGGTAAACGGGATACTCGGACGTATCGGAAGGATCGCATTGCCGCCACGCGCATACGCCGGCCGTGCCTTCCATATCGCACGAGATGTAGAGTTTCATCGTTGGGACTGCTGGAGCGAGTCGCGCGCTTCGGAGAGCCCCGCAGCGGCTGCGACGTTGTGCGCGTTCACGCGCAGCGCGCGGAGATACAGCGGAATCGCATCGGCGAAGCGGCCGGCTGCGAGATACATGTCGCCGAGTTGCGTGATCGCGACGTCGTCCTTCGGATGGGTTGCGATGCGGTTGCGGAGCGCGCGCAACTGTTCGGCGACCGCGGGCGGCGGCCCGCCTTCGACGCTCTGTTGGGAACCTTGCGACCTCTGTCCCGCGGCAGCGGCATTCGGGTTCGCGGCCTTACCGAAAACCGTTCCCGTAACGCCGAAGCCCTCGATCAGCAAATAGGCCATCGTCGCCAAGAAGACGAGCGCGATTGCGGCAAAGACCGGAACGGCGATGTGCGGCGGCAAGCCGCGCGAAGGCGTCGAGCGCACGAAAGAGCGGGTTGGACGTGCGGCGAATGCGCCCCTTGCGACCGATGACGATGACCAATATTCCCTCCGAATCCGACGTGCAGCTCCTCTTCGCTCGATTGAACTACGAGCATTTCAACGGCGAGGTTCCGGATTGCCGCATCCGCTACAACGAACGGTTTTCGAATTCGGCCGGGCGCATCAGCTACGGCGATCGTCCGATGACGATCGAGCTCTCGCCGAAACATTTCCGGAAATACCCCGAAGCGCTCGTCGAGACGCTCCTTCACGAGATGATTCACGCGTGGTGCTTTGCGCGCTTTGGGGACATGGGGCACGGACCGCGCTTCAAGAAGAAGCTGCGCGAGTGCGGTATGTCGTCGATCTACCACGAGCTGGGCAACGTGCGGCCGCTGCGCGAGTCGAATCGCCGCTACCTGCTGCGCTGCGACCATTGCGCGTTCGAGGTGCTGCGTAAACGCAAGCCGGCCAAGCCGGCCAGCTGTCCACACTGCAATAAGCGCCGCTTCGATCCGCGCTATCCGCTCGCGATCTACGAAATCGTCGAGATGCGCCACCTCGGCGATACGGTGTTGGGTATGAAGGCGGCCGAACGCGGCCGATAGACTGCGGGCGCGGGCAAACCGGACGCTTGCTGTACGACCGAGCAAAGGAGAAGCTTCGGGAGCAGGAAGCGCGGTCGACGGGCCCTTCTAGGGCCTCGGCGAATCCTTGGTTTCGGAGGTATCCCTATGAAACGTCTGAGCAGCGTCGTAGGAGCGTGCCTTACCGCGGCGTTCTTGGTCGCGTGCGGTGGCAGTAGTAACCGCCTTTCCCCATCAACGCCAACCTCGTTGGTGTCTGCGATCGCAGGATCACGATCCGAAGTCGTAAGGCAGGCGCCGCTCCCAGCAGCCGCGGGCGCCAATCTGTATGTCGTAAATGGTGGAGACTCCACCGTGACGATCTATGCCTCGGGCAGCTCGTCACCGCTTCGCACGATCGCCTACCGCATGAACTCACCATACCGTTTGGCGTTCGACAGTTCCGGCAATCTTTACGTTGGGAACATTTTCGGCTCCAAGATGGCCGGCAGCGTAAGAGTGTATGCGCGAGGAAAAGCGATATTGCTCAGAACGATCAGACAGGGCGTGAGCGACCCGTGGCCACTGGTGTTTGACGGCTCCGGCAACCTCTATGTCGGCAATCAAAACGCCAACACGGTAACAGTCTATGCTCCGGACGGTACATCCGTGCTGCGAACGATTTCAAATACGTTCGGCCCGGTGGCGCTAGCCTTTGACGGGTCCGGTAATCTGTACGTCGCAAATTATAGGGTTCAGAAGGTAACCGTTTACGCCCCCGGCAGCACGTCGGTGCTGCGAACGATTTCCAAGGGTATCAGCGATCCGTGGACTTTGGCGTTTGACGGTTCCGGCAATCTGTACGTTACGGGCCAGTACAACAACACCGTGACAGTCTATGCACCCGGCAGCACCTCCGTGCTTCGGACGATTTCACAAGGTATAAACAGCCCGCAGGCTTTGGCGTTTGACGGGAAAGGCAATCTTTACGTCGGAAATTTTGGCGCTAACGACGTCACCGTCTACGCCCCGGGCAGCAGCAAGGTCCTTCGGAAAATCTCACAAGGCGTGAACTATCCGTACGCGCTTGCGCTCGACTCCTCCGGCAATCTTTACGTTGCAAACATCGACGGCAACACCGTAACGGTCTACTCCCCCGGCGGTAAGAGCCTGTTGCGCACGATCTCCCAGGGAGTTTCTGCTCCGTCCGCACTAGCGTTTGGGCCCTGAGTCTGAATATACAACGGCGGCACGGCCTACTCGTTGTCGGGGGGGATCGCGGAAGGCGTTTGGTTGAGGAACGTATCGGGGCCGTAGGGCGCCGTGATGTCGGCGCCGCGGCGCGGATCGAGCGAGAAGTCGAAGGCGTTCGAAAGGCTGGTGGCGCGCCCGTCGGTGTAACCGTCTTGCAGCGTCCCGAGCACCGGCAAATCGAACGTTTCCTCGATGAACTTCAGGATGCTGCCGAACTCGTACTGGGTGTGGACGACGTGCGACTTGAGGCCGTAGGTGAACGGAGAGATGATAAGGCAAGGCACGCGAATACCCAACCCGCGAAAGTCGCCTTGCACGAACGTTCCGCCGAATCTCGGCGACTGCGGCGGCACGGCTAAGTCGGACCATCCGCCATAGTCGTCCCATACGACGACGATTGCGGTGCTCTGCCAGAGCGCCGAGTTGTGATGGATCGCGTTCACGACGCTTGCCACCCACGAGGGGCCTTTATTGCTGTTGTCCGGGCGCGTTTCGGCGTGATCCGAATTACGGACGTCCGGGACCACCCACGCCACGTTCGGAAACGTGCAGGTGTGCGAAGCGCAGCGCGCGTCTTTGAGAATGGTCGACGGCGGGGAGACGACTTTCGACCAGTCCGCACCGTGGCGGACGTTCTCGATGGCATCGAAGGCCGACCACAGTGGTCCGCCCGGATCGCACTTCCCGACCGGCGTCACGCACGGAGCGTAATATTTCCAGGAAACGCCGGCCGCATCGAGCGTGTCCGCCATCGTCTTGAACTCCGTCAAGCACGGAAACGGACCGGCGGATTCGTACAGCCGGTTCACGCCGTTGTAGTGGATGTACGGACTGACGGTGCTCGGCGGCGCGTCGCAGCCCCACGGTTCGTTCGAGGGCAGATCGACGAGCGCGTTGTTGCCGGGCACGAGGTCGTCGTTGCCGGCAATGAGCGTAAGATGCCCGGTGAAGCTGGCTCCGAACTCGGTCGGAAACATCTCGTCGGCGACGACGTACTGCTGCGCCATCTCCCAGTAGGGGCCCGCCTCATCCGGAGTGTCGGGAACGTACGCGTACGGAAGCGTCGGCGGGTCGTAGTAAAACGCGTCGTAGCAAAAGCCGTCCATCGTTCCGCCGTCGAACGATTTGAGCGAGGATCCCCAACTGTGGTTGATGTCGTGCGGGTACTCCAACTTGATGGGTTGGAGCACGATGTGCGGTTTTTCGAGAATGCTCGGACAGTTCGCAATTCCGCTGGTATGCCGCCTGAGACCCATGAGGTGCCCGTTCGGATCGCCGAAGATGTTGTCGAGGCTGCGATTCTCCTGGACGATCACGACGACGTGTTTGATGCACTTGACGGTGCCATTGCAGGTTGCGGGCCGAACGGCTCGCGCGGAAGCAAACGGCGTTTGCGCGTCACCGCCGGGCGCTGCGCACCCGGCGAGCGCGACCGCCGCCACGGCGGCGAAGGCCAGCGCGGGTGTGCGGCCGTTCACGACATGGGCCGCCGGTAGAGTTCGAAGACGGCGTCGCGTTCGAATCCCAGCTGCGAATAGAAGCGCGTCAGATGCGGTTCGGAGAACGGCAGTTCGACCAGAATGGCGCGCGCCTTCGTGCTGTCGGCGTACGCAATTGCGGCTTCGACCAAGCGCCTGCCGATGCCGCGCGCACGTAGCGCCGTTCCGACGTAGAGATCGCTCAAGAACCATTGCCGCCTTGCGTACCACGACGAAAAAAGCGGATAGAGCTGGAGGAATCCGGCAGCGACGCCGTCGTCGAAGGCTGCGAAGACGACCGATTCGTCGCGCTCGAGTCGCTTGGCGAGAAAACCGCGTGAGACGGCGAGGTCGGGCTTTTTCGTGAAGAATTCGCGGTACGCATCGAAAAGCGGCGCAATGGCGTCCACGTCGGCGGCGCCCGCGCGGCGAATCGAGAGCATAAGGCTGGATGCGCCCGCCGCCGCCGGAAAACCTCGCGAACCGGAGCCGGATTCCGACCAAGGTCGAGGCAGAGTATTGCGGTCGCGAGCGAAGATGGACGCATGACGACCGCAAACGCAATCATTGGGTCCGGCGCGACCCGCGCGGAGAGCGACTCGATGGGCAGCATCGACGTTCCTGCCGACAAGTACTACGGCGCGCAATCGGCGCGCTCGCTCGTGCACTTCGATATCGGCGACGGCACCTGGCCGCGCGACGTGATGCCGAAGCCCGTCATTCGTGCGATGGCGACGCTGAAGAAGGCGGCGGCGCTGGTCAATCGCGATCTGGGCAAACTCGACGGCGAACGCGCCGATTTGATCGTGCGGGCGGCCGACGAGATCGTCGAGGGAAAGCTCGACGCGCACTTTCCGCTGCGCGTGTGGCAGACGGGTTCCGGCACGCAGACGAACATGAACGTCAACGAAGTCATTTCGAACCGCGCGATCGAGCTTGCCGGCGGCCGGATGGGTTCCGAAAAAACCCGTGCACCCCAACGATCACGTCAACATGTCGCAGTCGTCCAACGACACGTTCCCGACGGCAATGCACGTGGCCGCGGCGCAGGCGATGTCGGAGATGCTGCCGGCGGTCGAGGCGTTGCGCGACGCGCTAGCGGTCAAGGCGAAGCAGTGGTCGCATATCGTCAAGGTCGGGCGGACGCACTTGCAGGACGCGACGCCGCTCACGCTGGGGCAAGAGTTTTCGGGCTACGTTACACAGCTGGACCGCGCGATGACTGCCTGCCGCGAGGCATTGAACCATCTCTACGATTTGGCGATCGGCGGCACGGCGGTCGGAACGGGGCTCAACGCGCATCCTGAGTTTGGCGAGCGCACCGCTAAGCGGATTGCGGAACTCACCGGGCTGCCGTTCCGCTCGCATCCGAACAAGTTCACCGCACTCGCATCGCACGACGACTTCGTCTTTGCATCCGGCGCACTCAAAATGCTGGCGGCGGCGCTGATGAAGATCGCCAACGACGTGCGCTGGCTGTCTTCGGGTCCGCGCGCTGGGATCGGCGAACTCATTTTGCCGGAAAACGAGCCGGGCAGTTCGATTATGCCGGGCAAGGTGAATCCGACGCAATCCGAAGCAATGACGATGGTCTGCGTACAGGTCTACGGCAACGACCTCGCCATTTCGCTCGGCGCGTCGCAAGGGAACTTCGAGCTGAACGTGTTTAATCCGGTGATGATCTACAATTTTCTGCACTCGGCAACGCTGCTGCGCGACGCCTGCACGATGTTCCGCGAACACGCGATCGAAGGGCTGCAGGCCAACGAGGAGCAGATAAAACGCTATCTCGACCGCTCCCTGATGACCGTCACCGCGCTCGCGCCGCACATCGGTTACGACAAGGCTGCCGAAATCGCCAAGCACGCGCACCATCACGAGAAGACGCTCAAAGAAGCGGCGCTCGAACTGGGCCACGTCAGCGAAGAGGATTTCGACCGCATCGTCGTTCCCAAGGACATGACGTACCCGAAGTAGTGCACGGGCCTCATAGTCCGTCGAGTTCGAACGCTTCGGCGCGGCCGTTGTAGGTGCCGACGCCGACGATGCCGCCACTGGGCGTGAATGCGTACGCGCATTCGAAGCGCCAGCCCGGTTTGCCGGCAACGTCGTCGAGTCGGACGAGCGTGCCGTTGTGCCAGACGAAGGCGTAGTGGCGTCCTGCATCTTCCAGCATACCGGCAACGCGGCCACGGTCGTCGATCGCGTACGCGACGCTGAGTCTATTGCCGGAGACGGGCTCGATCGGCGTGCCCGAACCGGTCCATATTCGTGCATGCGGCGTCACGGCAAAGGCGGCGCCCTGCGCCGGCGGAACGTCCGCGCCCGCGGCTACGCCGCTTGCATTGATCGCGAGCGGCACGCCGCTGCCGAGCGGTTCGCGCACGCGCACGTGCCAGCGCAGGGCCGTAAAGCGTTCGTTGCTCGACACGACGTTCGAGGGCGACGGAACGTTGTCGATCGTCGCCATGTATCCGGCCGCGTACGTACCTTTCGTTGCCGTCGCGATGCCGTTGCCCTCGTTCAAGCAGAGGCCGCTGCGCAGGTAGAGCACGACCGGCGCGTTCTGTCCGCTCGTGTCGTCGAGGTCGACGAGCGCGGGAGAGCGCATCGTCGCAATCAGCGCGCCGTCGTCGAGTTGTCCGGCGAGAAGCGGACCCGCGGAGTCGTGGGGAAACGCTTCACACGTTCCGAGGTCGACCGGCCGCGGACGCGCTCCGCTAAAACGCACGGGGCGATCCGAGTTGATGAAGAGCGCACCATCGCGGTCAAAGCCCGCGATCCATCCCGTCACGCCGATGACGCGGCTGCCGCCGGAGGTCCACATCACCGGTCGCGTGCGAAAACCGGCGAACGTCACGGTCGCGGCGACGACGCCGGCGTGCGACACGGTCATCAACGCGCGCGAGCCGAGCGGCTCGATCGTCGCGTGTAGTGGAAGCGCCAGCATTTGGACGGTGACGAGCAGTGCGGCCAGCATTAGCGGGTTTCGTTGCGAATTGCGGGGGTGACCAATGCTGCAAAGGCGATGACGAGATAACCGATGCAGGCGATCCACATGGCGTCGTGCGGGCTGTGCTTATCGGCGACCCATCCGAAGAGCAGGACGCCCGGTGCGATGCTCGACAGCACGAATACGCGCACCGCCCCCATCACGCGGCCGATCATTTCCTCGGGCGTCACCCGCATGCGAAAACCGATGACTTGCGCGACTTCGAAGTTCGCGAGCGTGTTGGAGAGCGCCCAAAACACGGCCACCAGCCACACGTTGCGCACGAGCACGACCGGCAGAAATGCCAATCCGTCGAGCACGTATGCGGTGGTCAGCGCACGTCCGAAGGGCCAGCGCGTAGAATACCGCGACGCGAACCACGCCCCGATCACGGCGCCCGCTGCCGAGATTCCAAAGAAGATACCGACGATCTGATCGGTCGCACCGAAACCTTTCTTGAGAAACGGAATGAGAATCGCGTAGCAGCCGAAGCCGAAGAAATTAAACGCAAATGCGGCGAGCGCTTGCGCGCGCATCGCGGCGTCGCCCCAGAGCTGGCGAAACCCGAGCGCGATGTCGTCGGCGAGGTGGCGCGGCTTGGGAACGCCTTGGACGGTGTCGGGACCGAGCGAACGAATGCGCAACAGCGACATCTGCGACCCGAGGTAGGTCAGCGCGTTGAGCATCAGCGCCGGCAGCGGGCCGAAGAAGGCGAAGATCGCGCCACCGATGACCGGCGTCACGAGATTCGACGCATTCTCCGACGCGATCAGCAGCGCAATCGCTTCGGTCGAGCGTTCTTTGCCCAGCAAGTACGGAATGCTCGACGACTGTGCGCCCAGGAACGCCGCCGCGCAGGTCGAGATGACGATCAGGCCGCCGTAGATCATCGGCAGCGTCAGGAAATGCTGCCAGTACGCCACCGCGAAGAAGGCCATCACGAGAAAGCGAATGGCATCGCAGCCGATCATGAGACGGCGGCGGTCGAGCCGGTCGGCCAGCGAACCGCCGACGAGCGAAAAGAGCGAGAACGGCACGATCTCGCAGATGAACGCGCCGCCGGTCGAGAGAGCCGAGTGCGTCAGGTGGTAGGCCAGCAGCGGCATCGCGAGCGTGCGCAACCCGTCGCCGAGCAGGCTCAGCGACTGACCGACGAAGTACTGCCGGAACGCGCGCGACGCGAAGATGCTCGGCCGTCTGCGCCGGGCGCGGGCCGGCGTCATAGGTGACGCCAGACGAGCGATCCGGCGACGATAACGAGTCCGAACGCGACGACGAGAAGCAGGTGCGGCGATTTCATGCTCTTGGAAAAGCGCGCGCCGATCGGGCCGCCGAGCAGTCCGCCGGCGACCAGCGGCACGACGTCGTGCAGATCGACGTCGCGCTGCAGAGCGTGAACGACCAATCCGACCGGCGACGTCAACAGAATGCCGAACTGCGACGTCGCGCTGACCGCATGAATCGGCAGTTCGGAGAAGTAGAGCAGCGTCGGCACGAGTATCACTCCGCCGCCCAGATCCGAACAGACTCGAGAAGATGCCGATGAGAAAGCCCAGCAGCAACGCCGCGCGATACGACATGCCTTTGATTTCGTGCACGTGCTGGTGTTCGGGACGGCCGCGCATGCGCTTTTCGCGCGTTCCACGCCATGTCGACGGCGACGGAAAACAGCAGCACCGCAAGGATCCAGTCGAAGAGCCGCGGCGCGATGTGCAGCGAGAGCATCGCGCCGATGACGCCGCCCGGCAGTCCGCCGGCCGCGAGCAGCAGGCCGATCTTCAAATGCACGCGGCGCTGCAAGAGGTAGGCGACGGCGCCGCTCGCGCTGCTGGCGACGATCAGCACGAGCGACGTGCCGGCGGCTTCGGCCGGAGCGAGTCCGAAGAACAGGCGCAATGCGGGCACGAGAATAAAGCCGCCGCCGAGCCCGACCATCGCGCCGAAGACGCTGGCGAAGAACGCGAGCGCAAACAGCAAGAGCGCGGCTTCGCACGGGCCCGATTCACGCGGCTTTAACGCCGTAACGTTGTAGATCGCGATCGGCAGGCTTTTGCCCTTGACCACCACCGGTTCGAGCTCTTCGACCTCGACCGCGTCGCGACACTCGGCGTAGGTGCTCTCGCTGATGACGATCTCACCGGCCTTGGCCACGTTGTAGAGGCGCGCGGCGACGTTGACGTTATCGCCGATCACGGTGTAGTTCATGCGCGAACTCGCGCCGAGATTGCCCATGACGACGTCGCCGGTGTTGATGCCCATGCCGACGGTGAACTCGCGCTTCCCTTCGCTGCGCCAGCGCGCACACAACTGCGCGATTCTCGCCTGCTGCTCGACCGCGGCGATGACGGCGTTGCGCGCGTCGTCCGGCGTCTGGTACGGCGCCGAGAACACCGCCATGACGCAGTCGCCGATGAACTTGTCGACGTAGCCGCCGTGTTCGAAGACGATCGCGCACATCTCTTCGAAGTACTCGTTGAGCTGCTCGTAGATCTCTTCGGGGGTCATCGTCTCGCACATCGCGGTAAACCCGCGAATGTCGCTGTAGAAGATCGTCGCTTTCACGCGCTTGCCGTGGAGCGCGAGCGCTTCGCGGGGATCGTCCTGTTTCAGAATTTCGGTGACGATCGCTGGGCTGACGTGCATGCCGAAAAGGTTCGTCACCATGCGCCGCGCGGAGCCTTCGCCGACCAGACGATACGCTGCGACGAAGGTCGTCGCCAGCAGCATCGCGAGCTCGACGTGAATCAGATCGAGCCAATAGAGATTGACGACGAAAATCCTGAGATCGACGTACGCATAGACGCAGGGCGGCGCCAACCGAAAGTGCGATCGCGGGCGTCGTGCGCATGAGCGTGAAGAGCAGTGCGACCAGCAGCGGCAGCAGGAGCGCGAGCGTCAGGTTGAGCGCAGCCGGAGCCGGCCGCACGTAGCAAACCGCGCATCAACTGATCGGCGAACCGTGCGTTGACGAAAAGTCCCGGAATGCGCCCGCGTCCCGCCGTGGTCGCAAAGTCGCCGAGACCTTGCGCGGTCGCGCCGACGAAGATCAGCGCGCCGTCGGCAAAGGGCCGCAGATCCGCCGGCGATTCGGCGAACGCGTCGCCGAGCGCAATCGGTGCCGCGTCCTGCGAACGTTTGCGTAAGCACTTGCGTCGCCGGTGTCGAGATCTTGGTGCGCGGCAATCTGGGGCGGCAGCAGAAGCATGCGGCCCGCATCGTCGGTTGGAATCGTTGCGGCGTCGAGCGGACGCCCTTCGAGGGTCGCCACGCCGGCGGCGGCAAGCGAGTAAAGGCGTTCGTTGGCGTGCGTGCCGCCGGCCGACGTGTCGATTTCCATCGGCTGGCCGATGAGATAGCCGCCGGGCGTGTCGATGGCGTTGAAACCGATCGACGCCGCAGCGCTTTGCAAGCTCGGGGATCGGGCGTTGTTCGCCGATTTGGCCGGCGGTCGTCGTGTTAAGCGGATAGGCGAGGACCGACGGCATCTGCCGCAATGCGGCTGCGAACGCGCGATCTTGTGCGGGATCGTTTACTCGGTTCGAGAAATTCGATGTCGAAGACGACGGCTTTCGCGCCGGCGGCTTTGAGATGGTTGAGCAGCGTCGCGTAGACGCGCGCGGGAATCGGAAATCCGGTTTTGCGCAGCGTCGCATCGTCGATCGTAACGATGCCGAGGCTGAGGATTCGGTTCGGCGTCGTATCGCGGACGGCCGAATCCGAGCTGAGGCCCGCATCGATCGCCGCGACGTGCAATCGCAAGATCGGCGATGCGGTTGACGAACGGCAGAATCGTCAGCGGAAGCGCGATGAGAATCGCGGCCGCCGATTGCGCCGCGGCAGCGCCCAGCAGCAGGGCGATGATCAGCACCCGCCGACGCGCCGGCATCGCCGGGAGTCCCTTAGCCCGAGCGGCCGATGTAACGGCGGTCGCGCGTGTCGATGCGGATGACGTTTCCGGATTCGACGAAGAGCGGCACTTGCACCGTCGCGCCGGTTTCGAGCTTCGCCGGTTTGGTCGTGTTGGTCGCCGTGTCGCCTTTGAAGCCGGGATCGGTTTCGACGATCTTCAACTCGACGTGCGCCGGCAGATCGACGCCGATCGGCGGACCGTCGTGGAACTGCACGTCGACGACCATGCCGTCTTTGAGGAAGTCGGCCGGGTCGCCGATGAGGTCGCGCTGGAGGGTGACGTTCTCGAACGTCTCTTGATCCATGAAGTGGAAGCCGTCGGCGTCGTTGTAGAGCATCTGCATCTGGCGGTTGTCGACGGTCGCGCGCTCGAGCTTTTCGCCGGCGCGAAACGTACGTTCGAGCGTCGTGCCGGTCTTGACGTTCTTCAGGCGCGTGCGCACGAACGCCGAACCCTTGCCGGGCTTGACGTGGAGGAACTCGATGACGGTCCAGAGGTGGCCGTCCACGACGATGGTGACGCCGTTACGGAGGTCGTTCGACGAAATCATGACCCGGCGCCATACGGGCTCGGCGGGCGGAAGCCCTATCGGCGCTTGAAGAAGCGGATCGGGTTTTCGGTGCCGGCGCGCAGGCGCGCGATGTTCTCACGATGCATGTAAGCGATAAACAGCGCGGCGAGCGCAGCGTAGACTCGTTTCCGCGGCGCGAGCCGGTAAAGAACCACAGCGCGACGGCCGCGAGCGACGCTGCCGAGCATCGACCCGACCGAGGAATACTGCGTGAGCAACGCGCCGGCGATCCAGCCGCCGACCGCGACCAAGCCGGCCGCCCAACTCATCGCGAAGATCGCACCGAACGACGTCGCGACGCCTTTGCCGCCGCGCCAGCGCAGCCACGGCGAGAAACAGTGTCCGAGCACGGCCGCAGCGGCGACGACCGCCTCGGCAACGCCCGAACCGTGGAAGTAGCAGCGATGCAACGAACACCGGAGCGAAACCCTTGAGCGCGTCGAGCAGCAGCACCGCCGCGCCGCCGGCCTTGCCCAGCGTGCGCAGCGCGTTCATCGCACCGATGTTGCCCGAACCCTCGGCGCGGATGTCGGTGCGGTAGAATCCGCGCCCGATCAGATAGCCGAACGGAATCGATCCGACGACGAACGCGACGAGTACCGCGACGACGATGCCGGTCACGTTTCGGCGGTTTCGCGCCGCGGCCGAAACTCGAGCGTCAGCGGAACGCCTTCGAAATCGAAGTGCTGCCGAATGACGTTTTCGAGAAAGCGGCGGTAGTGCGACTGCAGCAGATCCGGGTCGTTGCAGGGGAAGACGAAAAGCGGCGGATGCGTGGCGGGCTGCGCCACGTAGTAGACCTTGAAGAGCCTTCCGCCGGCGGCGGGCGCGGGATGCGCCAGCACCGCGTCGCGCAGGGCGGCGTTGAGCGGCGCCGTCGGAATGCGCCGGTCGAGATTGTCGGCGACGCGGTCGACCAGCGGCATCAAACTGCCCAAGCGGCGCTGCGTCTTCGCCGAAAGGAACGTCATCGGCGCGAAGCGCGCGAACGGCATGAGGTCGCGAATGACGTTCGCGAGTTCGCCTTGACTGAATTCGCCCTGCTCGCGCACGAGGTCCCACTTGTTGCCGACGATGATCAAGCCTTTGCGTTCTTCGATCGCGATGCCGGCGAGGCGCCGGTCCTGCGTCGTCACGCCCATCATCGAGTCGAAGACCAGCAGCGCGATGTCGCAGCGCGCGATCGCTTTGAGCGAGCGTAGCGCTGCATAGTATTCGATCGCGCCGTGCGCTTCGGGCTTCTTGTGCACGCCGGCGGTGTCGATCAGACGCAGCGTGCTGTTCCCGCGCACGAGCAGCGTGTCGATCGCGTCGCGCGTCGTGCCCGGAACTTCCGAAACGATCGCGCGTTCTTCGCCGAGCAGCGCGTTGAGCAGCGAACTCTTGCCGACGTTCGGACGGCCGATGATCGCAAGCGCGAGTTCGCCTTCCATCGGGCGCATCCGGTGCGGACGGGGGCAGCAGCTCGACGACCCGATCGAGCAGGTCGCCGGTGCCCTCGCCGTGGATCGCCGAGACCGCGATCGGTTCGCCGAAGCCGAGTCGGGCAAACTCGGCGTGAACGGCCGACGCCGCGGACGGCGATTCGGCTTTGTTGGCGACGAGCACCATCGGGCCTGCGTTTGCGCCGCAGAATGGCGCCGACGTCTTCGTCGAGCGGATGCAATCCGGTCTGCGCGTCGACGACGAAGAGCACGACGTCGGCCTCGGCGCGGCCGCCTCGGCCTGGCGCCGCGTCGTCTCGGCAAAGCCGGTGTCCGAACCGGCGGCATCGGGGTCGATGCCGGCCGTGTCGACGATGCTGAAAATGCGCCCGCGCCACTCGCAGAGCGCATAGAGCCGGTCGCGGGTGACGCCCGGCGTGTCCTCGACGATGGCCAGCCGCCGGCCGATCAACCGGTTGAAGAGCGCGCTCTTGCCGACGTTAGGGCGGCCGACGACCGCGACGGTCGCCGGGCGCAGCATTCCTTCGCCGCCGGTGGAGTGCTCGATCGTTTGCACGACCGCCTCTGTTCGAACTCGGCGGTCGCGGCACCCGGCCGGAGGCGGCGGCACGCTCCGAGAAGTCCCGCCCCCGCATGCCCCGCATCTACATCGAAACCTTCGGCTGCCAAATGAACGAGGCCGACTCGCAGTACGTCGCCGACCGGGCGACTGCCGCAGGCTACGGCATCGCGGTGAAAGCCGAAGAAGCCAACGTCGTCATCATCAACACGTGCACGGTCCGCGACAACGCCGAGCGCCGCGCGTACGGCCGGATGAATCACTTCAAGGCGCTCAAAGACGCCGTGCCGGCGACGCGTTTAGTCGTCATGGGTTGCCTCGCCGAGCAAGACCGCACGCGCATGCGTACGCTTGCGCCGCACGTCGACGCCGTTTTCGGAACGCGCGAACTCGCCCAACTCGGCGACCAGCTTAGCGCGTGGCAGCCCGATTTCGCCGGCCGCGTCGATTTTGCGGACGACCGCGCGCTGCTCGAGCCCTTCGGAGGGACGGCCGACGGCGTCGTCGACGCCTTTTCTCCGCTACGCGCCTTCGTCAACGTGCAGCGCGGCTGCTCGTATTACTGCACGTTCTGCATCGTCCCGCAGGTGCGCGGCCGGTTCGACCACCGTCCGCTCGAAGCCATCGTCCGGGACGTCGCAGCAAAGGTTGCCGCCGGCGCGCGCGAGGTGATGCTCGTCGGGCAAACCGTGAACGCGTGGAAGGATCCGGCTTCCGGCGAAGACTTCGGCGATCTCTGCCGCGCGGTCGGACGCCTGCCCGGTTTGGAGCGGCTGAGCTTCATCTCGCCGCATCCCAAAGACTTCAGCGAGAAGACGATCGCCGATCTGGCGGCGGTGCCGCAGCTGAACCCGCGCCTGCACATGCCGATGCAGTCGGCCAGCGACGCGGTGCTGCGCCGCATGAATCGCAAGTATACCGCCGCGCTGTTCCACGAAAAGGTCGAACTCGTGCGCCGCTACCTGCCGGGATGGGCGATCACGACCGATCTCATCGTGGGCTTCCCGGGCGAGAGCGACGACGATTTCGAGCACACGCTCGCGTACGTGCGAAGCGGCGTTTTCGCCAACGCCTTCACGTTCATGTATTCGATTCGCCGCGGCACGCCGGCAGCGCACTGGGAACAGGTGCCGCGCGAGATTGCGGCGGCGCGCTTCGCGCGGCTGCTCGACGCGCAGAACGCGATCACGCGCGCGTATCACGACGGAAAGATCGGTTCCGTCGTGCGCGCGCTGGTAACCGGACCGTCGAAGAAAGACGAGAGCAGGCTCGCCGCCAAGACGCTCGACAACGTGACGATCATCGCGCCGATGCCGGAGGACTACGACGAAACGCTGTACGCAAACGAACCCTGGATCGACGTTGCCGTCGAAACCGCACACGTATGGGGCTGCACCGGAACGATCGAGCGGCGCGCGGCACGCTATGCCGGCTCCGGCACCGCGGTCGAGCGGCGTTCGGTGAGCCTCCTTTGATACGGGCGTCTCGGCGCTGATGTGGCCGCCGCGCTGCTCGGATCGTTGACGGCCTGCGGCGGCTCGCAGGCCGTGCCGGTGCAGACGGCGCCGTTTGCCGGGACGCGGCCGCACTCCGCAACGCCGCAGTTCGTCGGATTCTGGGAATCGTGGTCGGATACAAACCGTCGAGACGCGTACTCGCGGTTGGGGAGCGTTCCGGCGGGCGTTACGACGGTCGACGTCGCGTTCAGCATCGCCGACGGCAACCAAATCTCCGATCCGCAAAATACCTACCCTCTCGCGCCGGGTGCGCGCAGGGTGCACGCGCGCGGCGGCAAGGTGCTGCTCTCGTTCGGCGGCGCGACCTCGACCTTCGACATCACCGACCCTCAGGCGTTCGTGACGAATCTCAAAGAGTATCTGCAGAAGCATCCGGGAGTCTACGACGGCTTCGATTTCGACGACGAGGTCATGCAAACGCGCAGCAACGGACGGCGCCAACTCATCAACGTGCTGAAGGCGACGCGCGCGGCGTTCCCGTCCGCGGTCATTAGTTTCGACGCCGATTCGGCGGGCGCCGATCCGCACGTCGACCTTCCGAACTACGCCGGCGAAGACCGGCTAATTCTCAAAGATGCCGGCAGCGCAATCGACTACGTCAACGTGATGGACTACGATCAGTACGGATGGAAGCCGTCGACGCATCCCGCCTGCACGTACCGGCCGGGCGCGCACGACGACTGCTACCTCGATATCGTGGAAGAGTTTGCAAACGTCCCGACCGGCGGAGGGAAGAAGTTTCCGGCGAGCAAGGTCGTGATGGGCCTGATGATCGGTAAGGCCGACGACGGTGCGTTTCTCACCCCGCAAAACTGCGCGGATTACGGCACGTGGGTGAGATCCAACGGTTTCGCCGGCGTCATGATCTGGGACGTCGACCTCGACAATCCACAAGCGCCGCCGAACGGCACCGGCTACGCGAAAGGCACCTACGTCAAGGCTATTGCCAACGCGCTCGGAACCTAAGACCTCGTGAGTCCAGCGCTTTGACGAGCGGCGTGAAGTATTCGCCGATGCTCGAGCAGTATTTCGGGATGAAGCATAAGCACCCCGAGGCGATATTGCTCTCGCGCGTCGGCGATTTTTACGAGGCATACGGCGAAGATGCGGAGATCGTGGCGCGCGCGCTGCAGATCGCCTTGACGAGCAAAGAGGCCGGCGGCGGACAACGCGTCGCGATGGCTGGAGTTCCGCATCACGCGCTCGCTCAGTACTTGGCGCGCTTGGTGGCGCAGCGTTTCATCGTCGCGCTCGCGGAGCAACTGGAGGTTCCGCAACCAAATAAACTCGTTCGGCGCGACGTCGTGCGCTTGGTGACGCCCGGGACTCTCATCGAAGAAAACATGCTCGAGGGTCGCGAGAACAACTACCTGGCGGCCGTTGCCGCCGTGGAAGGCACGCTGGCGCTCGCGCACGCCGACGTTTCAACCGGCTTCTGCGCTACGACGGCGCTTTCCGGAGAAAACGCCTACGAAGAACTGGTTGCGGAGTTGGGACGAATCGGGCCGGCGGAAATCGTTGCGGACGTCCCTGCCGACGTGCGGGCAATGATCGCGCCGGCCGTAGAGGCCCTCGGAGCGCGGTTGACGTCGCCGCCGCTCGGCGCCGTGGAAGAGCGCCGGCGCGGATTGCTCGAGGGGTTCTCGCACGACGAATCGCTGGCGGTTCATCGCGCGCTCGACGCGCTCGCGGCCTTCGTCAAACGGACGGGCGTCGCAGGCGGTTCGCACGCCAATGGAGCCGGTGCGCTCGGCCGGCCCAATCTCTACCGGCGCCAAGCGTTCATGTCGCTCGACGCGGCGACGCGCAAGCATCTCGAGCTGATTCGCGCGGAAGGGCAGAATCCGCGCGCGACGCTGCTCGCAACGCTCGATCGCTGCGCAACGTCGATGGGTTCGCGCATGCTCGCCCGCTGGATCGTCGCGCCGCTGCTGGATCGCGACGAGTTGACGGCACGCCAGGAGTGCGTCGACGCGTTGATGCAGGAGCACGCGCGCCGGGATGCGTTACGCGACCTACTCAAAGGCTGTTTCGATCTCGAACGCATTGCGCAGCGCGTGCGTTTCCGACGCGCGACGCCGCGCGATGCAGCCTCGCTCCGCCGGACGCTGGAAGCGCTGCAGCCGCTGCCCACAATCGCGCCGGCTCGTCTGCGTGAGGCAACCGAACGAATCGCCGACTTCGAAAGCGTCCTCGAGGATCTGCGGCGCACGCTCGTCGACGAGCCGCCCGCGCAACTCGGTGACGGCGGCGCGATCCGTCCGGAGGCCGACGAGGAACTCGCCGAATGCGTGTCGCTTCGAACCGACGCCCGGTCGAAACTCTCCGAACTGGAGGAACGCGAACGCGAGCGCACCGGAATCAAAGGCTTACGCATCAAGTACGCGAGCGCATTCGGCTATGCGATCGAAGTGAGCAAAGCCCACGCCGGCAGCGTGCCCCCCGACTACGTGCGCAAGCAGACGCTGACGACCGGCGAGCGTTACGTCACGCCGGAACTCAAGGAACTGGAGTTGGCAATTGCGACGGCTCAGTCGCGCCAGCAGCGCCTCGAGCAGCGGCTTTTCGACGAGCTGCTCGACCGCATCGGCGCACGCGCCGACGATCTGCTCGAGGCGGCACGAGCGATCGCCGAAATCGACGTGTTGGCGTCGCTTGCGTTGTGCGCTGCCGAACGCGGATACGTGCGTCCGGCGTTCGTCGACGAAAGCGCGATTTTCGTGGAAGAAGGTCGCCACCCGGTGATGGAGGCGCTCGAACCCGCGCGCTTCGTTCCCAACGACGTGGCGCTCCGCGCCGACGGCCACCGTTTTATTCTGTTGACCGGTCCGAACATGGGCGGAAAATCGACGTATCTGCGGCAGATCGGTCTGCTGACGGTGACCGCGCAGATCGGTTCCTTCGTTCCGGCAAAGTCGATGACGCTCGGCCTCGTCGACCGCATCTTCACGCGTATCGGCGCGGGCGACGATCTTGCATCGGGGCAGTCGACCTTCTACTTGGAGATGGCCGAAGCCGCAAACATCTTGCGCCGCAGCACCCAGCGCTCGCTGCTGCTGATCGACGAAGTCGGGCGCGGCACCGGGACACTCGACGGCTTGTCGATCGCGCAGGCCATTTGCGAGTTTCTTTTAGGGTTGGAAAAGCAAGCTCCGATGGTGCTCTTTGCGACGCATTTTCACGAGTTGTGCGCGCTTGCCGAACATTGGCGTCTCGTTTCGAACTACCATATCACCGCGGTCGAGAACACCGCGCGCGGAGGCGCGCCCGTCTTTTCTCACCGCGTGCAGCCGGGCAGTTCGTCGCGCTCGTTCGGCATCGAGGTCGCGCGGATGGCCGGGTTACCCCTGGCGGTGGTGGATCGCGCGAAAGAAATCGCCGACGCGCTCTCCGGTCAGAGCGATGTCGAAGAACGCGTGCCGCTGCGTAAACCGATTTCCAAGCGTGACGCCGGCGAACGCCAGCTCTCGTTTTTGCGCTAGTGTAGGAGACACGCACTAACATGAGCGTTCGCATTCTCGACGCGGTGACGATCGGGCAAATCGCTGCCGGCGAAGTGATCGAGCGTCCGGCATCGGTGGTGAAAGAACTGGTCGAAAACGCCATCGACGCCGGCGCACGGCGGATCGCCGTTTCGATCGAGCTGGGAGGCGTGCGGCTCGTCGAAGTCGTTGACGACGGTGGTGGAATTGCGGCGGCGGACCTCGCCTTAGCGGCGCGGCGCCATGCCACCAGCAAACTGACGGCGGCCTCGGATCTGGATGCGATTGCAACCCTCGGGTTCCGCGGCGAAGGCTTGGCCTCGATCGCGGCCGTCGCGCAACTCGATATCGTTTCGCGGGAGCCGCGCAGCGACGCCGGATGGCACGTGCGCGCACACGCCGAAACAATCGGCGAACCCGAGCCTGCAGCCGCGCCGCCGGGCACGCGCGTTCGCGCCGAACGGCTCTTCGAAAACGTGCCCGTGCGCAGAGAGTATCTGCGTTCCGCCGGCGCCGAGTTCGGGCGCATTTCGTCGTGGCTGGCGAGCTTCGCGCTCGCGTATTCCAACGTCACGTTCGTCCTGCGCCACGACGGCAAAGACGTGTGGACGATGCCCGCGACAAGCGACGTCCGCGAACGTTTGGCGATGGTCTTCGGGCGCGAAGCGGCGCGTGCGCTGATCCCCATCGACGCATCGGGCGCGCGGTCGCTCACGGGATCGCTGCGGGGATTCATCAGCGCGCCGGGCTCGGATCGCCCCGACCGGCGGATGCAGACTGCTCTTCGTCAACGGGCGTTTGCTCCGCAGCGCCGTGATGAGTGCGGCGTGGAGTGCGGCGTACGCGACATTTACGATGACGGGCCGCTATCCGTACGGAGCCGTCTTTTTGGACTTGCCGCCGGACCACGTCGACGCCAACGTCCACCCTGCCAAGAGCGACGTCCGGTTGCGCTTCGGCAGTCAAGTCTTCGACGCGGTGCGACGTGCGATGACGGCGACGCTGCAGGCGCATGCGGCGGAGCGTTTTCGCGCAAATGCCGGCGGCGCGCTCGCCGGCATGCCGGCATTTTCGCCGGCCGGCGGCGGCTTCACGGGCGCTCCGGAGCTGTTCCAAGCGGAATTCGGCGGCACGGATGCGGCGCCGCGCATGCGCGTTCTCGAACAACTCCATCGCACGCTACATCCTTGCCGCCGACGGCGACGCGCTGCTGCTCGTCGATCAGCACGCCGCGCACGAGCGCATCGCGTACGAAAGCATCGTTGCGGCGGCGCACGAAGGGGCGCCGAACGAACCGTTACTCGTGCCGCACGCCATCGAACTCGATGCCGAACGCAGCGCGGCGCTGGAGCAGAGCCTCGAAGCGTTGCGCGAAGGCGGGTTGGAGGTGGAAGCCTTCGGCGAGCGCAGTTTCCGCGTACTGGCGACACCGGCGGGCTACGGCGCGCGGCCGTTCGACGTAGACGGATTTCTCGATGACGTGACGGGCGAACCGGGACGGCGCAGCGTGCGCGAACGCGTGTGGGCGTCGTTGGCGTGCCATTCGGTGGTCGTGGCCGGGGAGCGCCTCGAACCCGACGAGATGACGACGCTCATCGAGCGGCTGCAGCGCTGCCGCAACCCGATGCATTGCCCTCACGGACGGCCGACGATGGTGCGGATCGGGCCGGACGAGGTCGCGCGCATGTTCAAGCGTGCCTGACGGCCGGCGCGGCGTTCTCGTTCTTGCCGGCGCGACGGCTTCCGGAAAGACCGAACTCGCTATCGAGTTGGCGCGCACCTTCGATGCCGAGATCGTCGGCGCCGATTCGCGGCAGATTTATCGGGGGATGCCGATCGGCACCGCAACGCCTGTGGCCGCGCAACTCCGGGCCGTGCCCCACCACTGCATCGGGTTTCTCGACCCGTACGAACGCTATTCCGCCGCCCGCTACGTTCGGGATGCGATGGCGGCCGTCGACGACATTCACGCGCGCGGCAAGCGCGCGATCGTCGCCGGTGGAACGGGATTTTACGTGCGCGCGCTGACCGGCAACGTGGCGCTCGCCGCGCAGTTCGACGAAACGCTGCGGGCGCGGCTCGCTGCGGAAGCGCGGCAACACCCGCCGGAGTTCTTGCACGCGTGGCTAACGCTGCGCGATCCGGCACGCGCGACGACGTTAGACGTCCGCGACACGTATCGCGTCGTGCGTGCGTTGGAAGTGGCGCTATCGCGCGCGAGCGTCGAACGCGCGCCGCTGCGTACGCTGGCCAGCGCAGGAATCGAATGGACCACGCTGTTCCTCGACGTTCCGGTTGCGGAGATTGACAGGCGCATCGCGGCGCGCTGCGAGCGCATGCTGCAAACCGGGCTGCTCGAGGAGGCGGAGCGGATCGGCGCGCGGGCAGCCGCCGCGACCGCGGTGGGCTACCCGCAGGCTCTCGGCTATCTGCGAGGGTGGTGCACGCGCGACGAACTGCGCGCCTCGCTCGAACGCGCGACCAGGCGGTACGCGCGGCGCCAGCGCGCATGGTTTTGTAAGGAACGCGACGCGTTATGGGTGGAACCCAGTGCCGTGGAACGGCTGGTACGGGAGAAGTTGAGCTGGTCTTAGAAGCGGCGCTCATGTCTGCGACCCTGCAAGACACGTTTCTCGCCGAGTGCAAGCGCCATGGCTCCGCCGTGACGGTGTATTTGGTAAACGGGTTTCAGTTGCGCGGCGTCGTCAAAGGCTTCGACCCGTTCACGGTGCTGCTCGAATACGAACGAAAGACGCACCTCGTCTACAAACACGCGATTTCGACGATCTCGCCGGGATCGAGCGTTACGGTGGACGGCGCGGGAGGAAGACGCGCGCCCCGAGTGAGTTCGCGCATCGCGCTGACGAAGATGCACGGCGCGCGCAACGATTTTGTCGTCGTTGACGGTCGCACTCAGTCGCTCGGCGGCCTTTCCGAGTTCGCGGAAATTCGCGTGCGATCGTCGCGACGGGATCGGCGCCGACGGAGTGATCGTCATCGAATCCTCTTCCGCGGGCGGACTCGCCATGCGTACCGTTAACGCAGACGGCAGCGAAGCCGAAATGTGCGGTAACGGCGTGCGCTGCGCCGCTCGCTGGCTCGACGAAGCCGGCGAGGGCGATCGCGTCGTTTTTCAGACTCCCGGCGGCACGGTGCGAACGGAAATCGTCGCACGAGATCCCGCCTACCTCGTCCGGGTAACCATGCCCGTTCCGCGCCTCATTGCGCGCTTCGTTGAGGGACTTTCCGACGCGGCAATCGTCGACGTTGGGAATCCGCACGTCGTCGTGTTCGGCGCGGGCGAGGACGTCGGCGTCGAGTCGCTGGGGCCGCAGCTTCAGAACGATCCTCGCTGGCCGGACGGTGTCAACGTACACGCGGCGATCGTCGAAGACGAGCATCGCATGCGCGTGAGACATTGGGAGCGCGGCGCGGGCGCGACACAGGCGTGCGGCACCGGTGCGGTCGCCGCCGCGTTCGCGGCGATCGAGCGCGGCGCGGCATCGTCGCCGGTGTTCGTGCACGTTCCCGGCGGAACGCTGGTCGTCGAGTGGGACGGCCGCGAAGCGGTGCTCGTCGGACCTGCCGTTCGCGTGTTCGACACAGCCGTAACGGTATGAGGATGCGGCGCGCGCGGACGGAGGACGCCGAGCGTATCGGCGACCTCATGCGGCAACTCGGCTACGACGCCGCGGCAAGCGAACTGGCGCGTCGCATCGAGCGGCGCGGTGACGACCGCGCCGTTTTCGTGGCCGAGGACGAGTCCGGCACACTCGGTTGGGCGGCGGTCTGCGTCGAAGAAGGCTTCGTGGAAGGACGCCAGGCGTGGATCGAAGGTTTCGTCGTCGACCAAGATTCGCGCGGCCGAGGAATCGGCGGGCAACTGCTCGAGGTCGCCGAAGCCTGGGCGCGCGAACTCGGATGCGGGGCGATGCGGGTTCAGTCGAACGTCCTGCGCGAACGCGCACACGGCTTCTACCAACTCCACGGGTACGAGAAAATCAAAGCGCAGTTCGCTTTTCGTAAGTCGTTATGATCGCGCTGGCGTACTGCGACGCTCGGGGACGCATCTACGACGACGCCGCATCAACGCCGCTCGCCGACGGCGGCATTGTGCGCGAACCGGAGGCCGCGGAACTCATTGCGGCACCGGCGGGCACGGTCGAGATGCTTTTACCCGGCCGCCACCCGCTGACGACGATCGGACCGGCGCGCGAAGGATACGCGCTCGCGGCGGTGCTGCCGGCGGGATACACGCGGCTGCTCGTTCCGGCCTATGCGAAGGAACGCGGCGCGCCCGACTTGCCGCTTTTCGGATACGCGTTTGCGTGTTTCGTCAACGACCGGCTGCACGTAGCGGCGGCGAAAACCGACGAAAGCGACGATTGGAAGCCGCGCGCGTTTGCAGCGGGAGAACTCGAATCGCTGATCGAGCAGCGTCTCGAGAGCGATCCGGAGAACCGCGTTCTGCGACAAGTCGCGCTTTGCTCGCGCGACTACGGCTGTTTCACGGCGCAGAACGTCTTCTTGCAGCGCGGTGAGGCGGCGCTGCCGGTCTCGCCGAAATGTAACGCACGCTGTCTGGGATGCATCTCGCAACTCGAGCCGCCGGCGACGGTGCCGTCGCCGCAGGTACGGATCGGGTACGACGCGAGCGCCGAGGAAATCGCCTCCGTCGCCGTCCAGCATCTCGAGCGCGTTCCCGACGGCATCGTCTCGTTCGGGCAAGGGTGCGAGGGGGAGCCGCTGCTGCGCTCCACGACGATCGCCGCGGCGATCCGCCTGATTCGCGAACACCGCAGCAACGGCACCATCAATCTCAATACCAACGGCAGCATGCCGGACGCGCTCGAACGCTGCATCGACGCGGGGCTCGATGCCGTCCGCGTCAGTTTAAACTCGTTCCGGCCGCGCGTTTACGCGGCATACTACCGGCCCATCGGCTACGCGCTCGACGACGTGCTCGAATCGATCCGTCTGGCGGTGCGGCGAGGATTGCGCGCGAGCCTCAATCTTCTCACGCATCCGGGCGTCACCGATGACGAAGAAGAAATGGCGGCTGCCGAAGCGTTCTTGCGCGACGTTCCGGTCGCGATGGTACAGACGCGCACGCTCAACATCGATCCGGAATGGTACTTCGCCGCCGCAGGCCGTCCGCGGCGGCCGCACGGTATGCGCCGCGCGCTGGAGGCGATTGCGCGGTTGACCGCGGTGGGAAACTTTACGCACACGCATTGATCCGCTGGACGTAATCGGACTTTTCGAATATGAAGTTGTGGCATATCCTGGCAATCGTGGGAGCCGGCGTCGCATTCGGGATGCTGCAGCCGGGTCGCTTCACGTACGCGCTCGGGCACGCCACGCTCTATATCTTTCTCCCACCGTTGCTCTTCGAGGCTTCCTGGAACCTCAGCTTTCGCGCGATACGCCGGCAATGGCCGGCGATCGCGACGCTGGCGGGGCCCGGCGTGCTGCTGACGGCTGCGATCGTCGCCGGAGCACTCTCGATCGTGCGCGTGCCGTTCGGTCCCGCGTTTCTGGCCGGAGCGATTCTTTCGGCAACCGACCCGATTGCGGTCGTAGCCGTTTTTCGCCGGATGCGGGTGCCTCGAACGCTCGCAACGATCGTCGAGTGCGAGTCGCTCTTTAACGACGCGGTCGCGGTTGCGCTCTACCGGATCGTTCTCGGCACGCTCGTGGGAGGAGCGCTCGGCACGTTGGGAACGGCGCGAATCGTGCTGCAGACGGCGACGGGAGCGGTCGCCGGGATAGCCGTCGGCATCGCGCTGGCCTACGTCGTGGCGCGCGTGCTCCGTCGCACGAACGACGTAACCTTGCAGATCGGCGCGACGGTAGTCGTCGCGTACGGCGCCTATTTCATCGCCGATGCATTCGCGTTTTCGGGAATCTTTGCGACGATCGCCGGCGGCATCGCTCTACGCTATTACGAGCGTCGCTGGATCACCCTGAGCATCGCCGACGACGTCAACCGGTTCTGGGACTTGGCGGCCATCGTCGCCAACGTCCTCGTCTTTTTCATGGTCGGCGCGGCGCTGAAAATGGAGTCGGTTACGCGTGAGCCGGCATTCATCGTCGCGACGTTGATCGCGATCGCCTTGTCGCGCGTCGTCGTTGCCGGACTGCTCCTTCCTGCAGGCTATCCGCGTGCGTGGATCGGCGTGGTGCGCGTCGCCGGCATACGCGGGGCGCTTTCGTTGGCACTTGCGCTGGCATTGCCGGCGTCGATTCCCTACCGTCAGGCGATCGTCGATGCCACGTTTGCGGTGGTGCTCGCAACGCTGTTGGCCGGCGGCTTGACGGTGTCGCGCGTCGTGCGGCGCATCGAGACCGTCAATGAGTAAGATCTCGGACTTCATCGACACGTCGGCGGCTATCTCCACGAACGCCCAGCCAGCGCGCGATGTTCCGGACGTAGTCTTTAAATATCTCGAACCGGGCCGGGTCGCGCTTTATTTCGTCGCCAGGTTGGTCGGTAACAAAACTCGGTGCACCGCGCTCGGTGTCCCAGTTGAGATCGGCAAAGTGATGGAAGGTCGAAACCGCGACCGCACGTCCCATGACGCCGCCATCGAACGGTTCGCCTTCGACCGCAACGGCGAGATTGAAGGGCCGGCCGGTCACCGTGCTCGTGCCCGTCGCAACGACGCGAGCAAAGACAGTATCTTCGGGAACACCAACCGCCCCCTCGTGCGGGTGCGCGGGAAAATACTCGATCGCGCTACCATTGGCTTTCGCGCTTTTCAGGAGCGGGTGTACCGGGCCTAGAGCCGCAATTTTCTGATAATTACCGTTAGCACCGGAGTGGTAGTTGGGGTAGGAAATGTTCGGATTATCCTGGTCGTCGTTCTCGGTGCGGCCCGGCTCGAGGTTGTACGTGTGGAAATAGTTAAACTGGCCGAGCGAGCCAAGGTGGCAGAGACACAGTCCAAGATCCTGGTGGTCGCGCGCCGTCAAAACGCCTCCGCCCCGCTTGCGGAACTCAATGATGGCATCGCCTTCTGCTTGAGTAAGGCCGCCGCCGGTGTCGACGGCCATCAACCATAGCTGATCGAAGTCGGAGTCAGGCAGTCGCATGACCAAACGGTCGTTGCCGTCTGCATCCAGCTCTTCGTTTCGCGCAACTACCTCATGATCGTCTGCGATGAGTGTTTCGCGTAAAAGGGAAAAGCGCGAAACATTCCAGTCGTCCGCGACGAACGGAATGGTCGTTTGTATCAAAATTCTCGGCATTTGTCACCATCCTCGCTGGGAACATCCATGATGCACGAACTTGGCCGCGCTGAAACGTCGTGGCGACGTCTTGGCGAAGAATAAGTCGAACGCATCCGTCCCTAGAGGGGAACGGCCGGAAGAAGGGCGACGCCGGTTGCGTACCCCGACGGCGAGAGCCCCGTCGTGGTTGAACGCGAACTGGTAGGGCAGGCTGTCGGTTTGAGCGAGGGAAACGCCCCGGAAGGGCGTGACGTTTTCACCCGAGCAGCCGGCCACCGCGACGACGGCGCTCCCGAGCGCAAAGTGGGAAGAGGTAAAAAGCGCATCGACGGCTACCCTTCCTTCCTGTGCTACTCCGACTATAACCCAGCCAAGTGAGGTCTGCAGGAAGTGATAGAAAGAGCTCTTTTGTCGGCACTGATTGCGTTCTTGCCGGCCGAGGTGGTCGCGCAGGTCCCGCAACCGGAACCGTCGCCGACCCAGGCCGCGCCTGCGCCGCAGCCGTCACCCGGACCGGCGGCAGCCTCAAGGGAAGTCGATACGAGCAAACTGACACCCGAACAGCAGGCGAAACTCCAGCAAGCGATCATCAAAATCTCGCAGAACCCGGTTGGGAACATCGCGATAGTGCCATTCCAGAATAACTTTAACTATGGCGTCGGTCCCTACACGAGGTACCAATATAACCTTAACGTCCAACCCGTCGTGCCGTTCATGCTGAGCAAGAACATGAACCTGGTTGCGCGGACGATTATTCCGCTGATCGACAATCCTTCGTTCGCGCCGCCGCAGGTCTGTGCGACCGCCGGCTGCCCGTGGACCTTCGGCATCGGCGATATCCAAGAGCAACTCTATTTTGCGCCGAAGACCAAACCCGGAGGGCTGATTTGGGGAGCGGGACCGATCTTCCAGTTTCCGTCGGCATCGCCGGGATCGCTCGGGGCGGGGAAATGGGCGGTGGGGCCCGCGGCTGCCGGCTTGATCATGCCGGGGAACATCGTCACCGGTATGCTCGTCACGCAGCTCTGGTCGTTTGCAGGCCAAGCAAATCGTCCGAGCATCAGCAGCGCACTGTTTCAGCCGTTTTTCAACTATAACTTGAAGGGCGGCTGGGCCATTTCCACCGCACCGATCATCACGGCGAACTGGGTCGCCGCGCAGAATAAATGGGCGGTTCCGTTGGGCGGCGGCCTCGCCCGGACGTTTAAAGCCGGCGATCAGCTAATGCAGCTGAGCGTATTCTACTATACGTACGTGACGCGACCGATTACCAATCCTCAGACGAATCTGAAGGTGGTATGGAGCCTGCTCTACCCGGTCAAGCGCGGCATCGACATTCAAGAGTTGATCAAAGAAAACCAATAAAATGCGGCGCGGCGGTGCTTCCACTGCCCGCCGGTATCGACTAGTTCATAAAGGAGAGGCCCGGCGCCGACGTAATGTTGCGTTTGGCCGTTGATGAGCGTCGGCGAGAAGCCGTACTCGACGTCGAACTGCACGTGCTGTCCCAAGTCGCGCTGATAGATGAAATCGGCGAACGATTTGCCGCCGAGCGTCGGCCCTGCCTTCGAAAAATAGGCGTACTCGGCGCTGATCTGAGACGGACCGCCCGGCAACGCGGCGCTTAACTCAATCGTCGGCGTGAACGCGAAGTACGACTGCGGCACGCCGGGCGAGACAAAGGCGCTGAACGCGTTGAAGCCGAGCGTGCCCGAGAGGCCGAACTCGGAGTTTACGGTGTAGGCCCAGTTGAAATTGCCGGTGTACTGCGCGTTGCCGGCGCTGAACGCGGTTGCACCGGTCGGAATCGTGATGGCGGCGTTAACGCCCCAATCGGCATTAGATGTGTAGCCGAGTTCGTACTTGGCTCCGATTGCGAGATCGCTCATGCCGCCGACGGTGGTTCCGCCGACGGAGGAATGGTTCTCGCTAATCGGTCCGACCTCGACGTCGAGGTGAGGATCGGCGGTGCCGATGCGAATGAGCGATTGCGGATACGTTGCCGTGTTTCCACCGCCGGCGCCGGTTGTGACGAGATTGGTGTAGCCGTTTTCGAGGACGACGTGTCCGGTCCGAACGGTGCAGACGCCGGTGCCGAACGTCGGACGATTGACGATCGAAAGCAGCGACCCGCAGGGATCGGACGGCGCCGAAGGCGTCGGGCTCGCGGTGGTCGGCGGCGTGGGCGAGGGCCGAGCGTGGATCGTGCGCCGCGCGGCAACCGCGAGAAGGCCGCTAGAGGAAAGCGACGGGCCAGACGTTAGGCGGTGGTCATCGGAAAACGTCCGAGGACGGTCATCGGCAGCGTATCCTATCGCGCGCAGAACGCGCTGTCAATCGTCCGTTCGGATGATCCGTTCGGCGGCTATCGCGTGACCGCGGCGAACCGCCCGTATGCGTGGTAGGCGCCATGCTTGAGATCGGCGTCATCGTGCTCTCGATCGTGTGCTTCGTGATCCTCGACCTCTACGTTCTGGGTTGCGAGAAAGTGTGAGCCCGTGTCCTTCGATAACGCGCTCGGCCTCATGCTCACGGTCGCGGGCCTGGCGTATCTCGCATTCGCCATGCTTCGGCCGGAAAAATTCTAGATGACCGCAATCGGCTGGCTGCAAGCCATCGTCTTCTTTCTCATCGTGCTGGCACTGACCAAGCCGATCGGCCTCTACATGGCGCGCGTGTTCGCCGGCGAGCGCACGTGGCTGTCTCCCGTATTGCGGCCGATCGAGAAAATCGTCTATCGCCTCGGCGGTGTTCGCGAAGACGAGGAGATGCCGTGGTACGCCTACGCGCTGTCGATGCTCGCGTTCTCAGTCATCGGCCTCATCTATCTCTACGTTCTTTTGCGCACGCAAAAGTGGCTGCCGTTCAATCCGCAGCATTTCGACAACATGGCTCCCGACCTCGCCTGGAACACCGCGGTCAGCTTCCTCACCAACACGAACTGGCAGTTCTACTCCGGCGAGAGCACGATGAGTTATCTCTCGCAGATGGCGGGATTGGCGTGGCATAACTTCGTCTCCGCGGCCGTCGGCATCGCCATCGCGGTCGCCGTCATCCGCGGCGTCGTGCGAACGACGGCGAAGACGCTCGGAAACTTTTGGGTCGATCTCACGCGCTGCTCGCTCTACGTTTTGTTGCCGATCTCGATCGTCATCGGTCTCTTCTTGGTGGCGCAGGGCGTTCCGCAGAACTTCCACGCGTATCAGGACGTCAAGTCGATCGAAGGGTTTGCGCAATCGATTACCGGCGGCCCGATGGCATCGCAAGAAGTCATCAAGGAGCTCGGCACGAACGGCGGCGGCTTCGTCAACGCGAACTCCGCGTCGCCGAACGAGAATCCCAATCCGCTGACCAATCTCGTCGAAATGGTGCTGATCTTTTCGCTCGGCGCGGGTTTGACGTATACGTACGGCCGGATGGTCAAGGACACGCGGCAGGGCTGGGCGATCTTCACCGCGATGTCGATCATCTTCTTCGTCGGTTTCACGACCGCGTATTGGGCCGAAGCGGCGGGCAATCCGCTGGTGCATCAGCTCGGCGTCGCGGGCGCCAACATGGAAGGCAAGGAGTGCCGCTTCGGCGCTGCGGCGTCGGCCTTGTTTGCGACGGTGACGACCGATACGTCGTGCGGTGCGGTCAACTCCATGCACGATTCGTTCATGCCGCTCGGCGGTCTCGTACCGCTGGTGAACATGCAGCTCGGCGAGATCATCTTCGGCGGCGTCGGCAGCGGCCTGTACGGCATGATCGTCTTCGTCGTGCTCACGGTGTTCATCGCCGGCCTGATGGTCGGCCGCACGCCGGAGTTTCTCGGAAAGAAGATCGAGCGCCGCGAGGTGCAGTTCGCGATCCTAGCCGTGCTCGTCACGCCCGTCTTGGTTTTGGTTCCGACGGCGGTGGCGGCGATCGTGCCGGCCGGGCTGGCAACGCTGAACAACGCCGGACCGCACGGATTCTCGGAAATCCTCTACGCGTTCACCTCGACGAACGCCAACAACGGTTCGGCCTTCGCCGGCCTCGGATCGAATCTGTTCTACAACATCGTCACCGGCATCAACATGATGTTCGGACGCTTTACCGTCGCGATCCCGGCGCTCGCACTCGCGGGAGCGCTTGCCGGAAAGAAAGCCGTTCCCGAGGGCGCGGCACGTTCACGACCCACTCGCCGATCTTCGTCGCGCTGCTGATCGGCGTGATCGTCATCGTCGGCGCGCTGACGTTTCTCCCGGCCGACGCGCTCGGGCCGATCGTCGAACACCTCCTCGTCTATCAAGGAAAGACGTTCTAGTGTTATCCGCACGCCGTCTGGAGCGCCGCCCGAAGGCCCGTTCGCTCTTCGATCGCGCGATCGTCGTTCGCGCGCATCGGAGATTCGTTCAAGAAACTCGACCCGCGATGGCAGGTGCGCAATCCGGTCATGTTCGTCGTGGAAGTCGGCGCGCTCGTTACGACCTTCTTTTTCGTCCGCGACCTCATCCAGCACAACGGCAGCGCCGGCTTCGATTTTGCGATCTCCGCTTGGCTGTGGTTCACGGTGCTCTTCGCCAACTTCGCCGAAGCGGTCGCCGAAGGCCGCGGCAAGGCGCAAGCCGATTATCTGCGGCGCACCAAGTCCGATACGACGGCGCGTTGCTCACCGACGGAAACGTCGAAGAGATCGTTCCGAGCACGAGCTTGCGCAAGGGCGACCGCTTCGTCGTCGACGGCCGACGAGATCATCGCCGCCGACGGCGAGGTGCTCGAAGGTGCGGCTACGGTCGACGAATCGGCGATCACCGGCGAATCCGCGCCGGTCATCCGCGAATCCGGCGGCGATCGCAGCGCGGTCACCGGCGGCACGCGCGTGCTCTCCGATCGCATCGTCGTGCGCGTCACGGCCAATCCCGGCGAAAGTTTTCTCGATCGCATGATCTCGCTCGTCGAGGGCGCGCAGCGGCAGAAGACGCCCAACGAGATCGCGCTGTCGATCCTGCTCGCGGGCCTCACGATCATCTTCGTGATCGCGGTTGCGACGCTCGCTGCCGTTCTCGATCTATGCGGGCACGACGCAGAGCGTGACCGTGCTGATCGCGCTTGCTCGTATGTCTCATCCCGACGACGATCGGCGGATTGCTGTCGGCGATCGGCATCGCCGGCATGGACCGCGTCATGCAGCGCAACGTCTTGGCGATGAGCGGCCGCGCGGTCGAAGCCGCCGGCGACGTCGATACGCTGCTGCTCGACAAGACCGGCACGATCACGCTCGGCAATCGCCAGGCCGTCGAAATCATCTGCGCTGCAGGGCATCGACCCGAAAGATGCCGCCCGCATCGCGTATCTCTCGTCGCTTGCCGACGAAACGCCGGAAGGACGTTCGATCGTCGCGCTGGCGCAGCAGAGCAGGGCTCGCGCGACGGCGAAGTCCCGAGGGCGCGACGTTCGTGCCGTTCAGCGCGTACACGCGCATGAGCGGCGTGGACATGGCCGACGGCACGAAGATCCGCAAAGGCGCGCCGGACTCCGTCCTCGCGTGGGTGCGCGAACCGGGCGGGAATCCATCGGCCGAGCTGTCGCCGCACGTCGAGCGCATCGCGCGCAGCGGCGGCACGCCGTTGCTGCTGGCGCGCAACACGCTCGTCCTCGGCGTGATCTACCTCAAGGACATTCTCAAGCCGAACATGCGCGAGCGGTTCGACCGTCTGCGCGCGATGGGAATTCGCACCGTGATGATTACCGGCGACAATCCGCTCACGGCGGCGACGATCGCCAAGGAAGCCGGCGTCGACGACTTCCTCGCCGAGGCGACGCCCGAGACGAAGATGGATCTGATCAAGCGCGAGCAGACCTCGGGCCGTCTCGTCGCCATGACCGGCGACGGTACGAACGACGCTCCGGCGTTGGCGCAAGCCGACGTCGGCGTCGCGATGAACTCGGGCACGCAGGCGGCAAAAGAAGCCGGCAACATGGTCGATCTCGACTCCGATCCCACCAAACTGATCGAGATCGTCGAGATCGGCAAGCAGCTGCTCATGACGCGCGGCGCCCTCACGACGTTCTCGATCGCCAACGACGTGGCGAAGTATTTTGCGATTCTGCCGGCGATGTTCGCGATTGCGTACAAGCCGATGGAGCTGCTCAACGTCATGCGTCTCGCGACGCCGCAAAGCGCGATTCTCTCGGCCGTCATCTTCAACGCGCTGATCATCATCGCGCTGATTCCGCTCGCATTGCGCGGCGTGAAGTACGTGCCGAAAGGCGCCAATGCGGTGCTCTTCGAGAACGTCATGCTCTACGGCGTCGGCGGCATCATCATCCCGTTCGTCGGCATCAAAGCTCATCGACATGATCCTTACTGCCCTTCATTTGACGTAGAGGTTCTCATGTTACGATATTTCGGCACTTCGCTGCGGATGACGATCGTGAGCATCGTCTTGCTCGGATTGATCTATCCGCTGGCCATGACGGGAATCGCGCAAGTGCTCTTCCCGAAACAGGCGAACGGCTCGCTCGTGGTCGTGAACGGGAAAGTCGTCGGATCGTGGATCATCGGCCAACTCTGGACGAAGCCGCAGTACTTTCAGGGGCGCCCGTCGGCAGCCGGAAAGGGCTACGACCCCACGTCGACCGGCGGCACGAACCTCGGGCCAACGTCGGCGAAACTGTTGAAGGCGACGAAAGCGACGATCGCACAGCTCGAAAAGACAATCCGGACGCAAACGGAGCGCCGCCGATCGATCTCGTGACGTCGAGCGCGAGCGGCATCGATCCCGACATCACGCCTGAGGCTGCGTATTGGGAGGCGCCGCGCGTCGCTAAGGCGCGCCACCGTTCGCTCGATTCGGTGCGGTCGCTGATCGCGTCGCACGTGCAGGGACGGCAGTTCGGGTTCCTCGGCGAGCCGCACGTCAACGTACTCGAACTCAATCTCGCGCTCGACGGCGTGAAGCCCGAGTGAACGCGCCTTCGCCCTTCGACTACGCCGCGGAGCCTGTGCTGAGCGAGCGAAGCGAGTCGAAGTGCTCCCCTCAGGATGACGGAGTCGGTTCGTCGCTGGTTTGAGGCGGCGTGAGAACGAGGAGCTCGCGTGCGCCGGCATCGAGTAAGGCGCCGGGCGAACGACGATTTCGTAAGCCATCGCGGTGTGCGTGCGCGCCGGCAAGCGCGATCGTCGTCTCCGGGCGTTGTCGCGCGATTTCGATCAGGCGTTTCGGGACATCCGGTGCCGTGGCCTCAATCCATTCGACGTTCGTCTTGCGCGCCTCGGCGCGCAGCCGCTCGACGACCGCCGGATCGAGGGTACGTTTGGGGCTCGTGACGTGGGCGATCGCAAAATCGATCGCGAGACGAGCGGCAATGCGGCCGGCACGGGCGATCGTGGGCAGCTCTTCGATGCGCGGCGCAACGCTGAGCAGAAGGCGTTCGAACGGCGACGGAATTTGCTCGCGGAACCGGGCTCGCAGCGCTTCCCGAATGGCCAGTTCGCGTAGCGCGATGAGATTTTCCGTTTTGAAAAAGTTCGTGAGCGCCGTGTCGACGCGATCGAGAGGATAGATCTTCCCATCGCGTAGGCGCTGGCGCAACGTGTCGGGCGTCACGTCGATCAGAACCACGTCGTCGGCGAGCGAAAGGATTCCGTCGGGAAGCGTTTCGCGAACGATCGTACCGGTAAGACGCCGGACGGTATCGCCAAGGCCCTCGAGATGCTGGATATTGAGCGTCGTGACGACGTCAATGCCTGCCCGCAAGACGGCAAGCACGTCGTGAAAACGCTTCGGCGCGACGGAGCCGGGCGCGTTGGTATGGGCGAGTTCGTCAACGAGCGCGACCCGCGGATGACGCGCAATCAATGCGTCGCGATCGAATTCCCGGTACGTCGTTGCGTTGACGACGGTCGTCTTCGGCGCGAGTACCGTGAGACCGTCGAGCAGCGCGGCGGTTTCTTTGCGGCCGTGCGTTTCGACGAAACCGGCGACGACGTCTACGCCTTCGGCCTGCATTTGGTGGGCGCGGTCGAGCATGGCGTAGGTCTTGCCGGCGCCGGCGGCCGCACCTAAATAGACCGTGAGTTTGCCATAGCCCATGCGCAATCGATCGCCCGTAGTGGAGGAGTACGGCGAGCGCGCCGGATTTTCAACCAGGAACGTCTGTCCGGTTCCGACGACGAACAGATCGCAGGCGAGTGCGGAGTTTGCGAGCTTCGTGGCTTCCTTGCCGTTCGGAATGGCAATTAATGCCGGCCGAAGGCGGCCGCGTGCGACCTGCGCGGGCTCGACTCGGTCACGGAAAATTTCTCCACCGAGCTCGCGAACGATGGGCTCGAGGGGGGCAGCATCGGTTCCGGCCGTGGGCACGACCTCGAGTCCCAAATCGAGGGCGCCGGCGATTGCCGCGGTGCGCTTGAGAAATGGCGCGGGGTCTACGTTTGGGTAGACGAACGCCGTTGCCGTCGAACTGCGCGCGGCTTTGATCGCCGGAAGCGTCAACGTGTCGAGCGTGCGCAGCAGCAGTTCGCGCAGCATGTAGAGCGTCTGCTCCTTGAATGCTCCGTTGAGCGCGCGATCGATGTCTTGTTCGTTGACGATCTTTCCAGCCTGCACGCGGCTACGCAGCAGGCGCGCCGACACGTCGAGCGCGATGACCTCATCGGCACTCTGCAAAAACGAAAGCGGGATGATCTCGCGCACGGGATATCCGACGAGCGCTTCGGCCGTGGGGGCAACCGTTTCGAGATGGGCGATGTTGAACGTGCCGACGACGCTAATGCCGGATTCGCGCAACGCCAGCGCATCTTGCCAGCGCTTGGCATGTACGGCGCCTTCGAGGTTATCGTGGGCGAGTTCGTCGAGCAGCAGCACGTCGGGGTGCAACCGGACGGCGGCGTCATAGTCGAAGTCGTCGAAAACGCTGCTGCCGACGACGACACGACGCGGCGTAACGCGAGGGATCGCGGCGGCCGCGATTTCGAGATCGGGCCTTCCTTTCGTCTCGACCCAGCCGATGGCGACGCTTTTGCCGGCAGCTTGGAGGCGACGGCCGTCTTCGAGCAGGCGACGGGTCTTGCCGGCACCGGGTGCACTCGCGACGTAGACGACCAAGCGCGCGTGATGCCCGAGTTCCCGAAGGATTTCCTCGGCGCGCGCGCTCCTTTCCATTGCGTTGCCGGTTCTGCACGGCATGCAAGGCACCCCCGCCGCCGTCGAGAAGGCGTGGCGAATGGCCATCCTGTGCTATGCATTGCTGATTGCGGCGTGGCTCGTCGATTTGTTCACGCCGCAACTCTTCGTTGCAGCGATCTTACTGAACGGCCCGATCGCGCTCAGCAGCCTTGCATTGCAGCGGCGGCTCACCGCGCAGCTCGTCGTAGCAGCCGAGATCGCAAATGCGATTGCCGGCTACGTAAACGGAGTGCAGGCCGGCCGTCATTGGGACGTCGTCGCCATCGCCGATCGCCTGCTGCTGGCCGCGTCATTCGTGCTCGTGGGATATATGAGCATCAAGACGCAAGAGTTTGCTCGCGAAGCCGGCGAGTCTGCCGGCCGAATGCGTCAAATACAAATCGAACGAGCGCTGCGCGAAGCGACGGGCCGCGTGCGGGAGACCCTTAACGTCGAACTCGTTCAGCGCGCGATTCTTCGTGAGTCGCTGAGGCTGCTCGGCGCCTCGGCGGCAATGCTGATCGAGCGCGATTCGGCCTTCTCGTTGCCGCTGATCATCGAGCTCACCGGCGGCGATGCGGAGATCACCTTCGAGCGCCGCACGTTGTCGACGGAACTCGCATCGCTGGCTCAACGTGCGCGCGAAAGTCCCGGGGTTACGCGAGTTTCCTCAAACGACGCCCTGGGGCGCATGACGATCGAAGCACTGGGTGCGCGCGAAGTATTGGCGTCGCGCGTACGCGCTGCGGGTGCGGCCTCCGACGACGTGCTGGTCGAACTGGCGAAAGGGGAGAGCCGGTTTGCGGGCGACGCCGTGACGGCGATGCAAGCGTTTGCCGAGCAGGCCGGCATCGCACTGGAGCAAGCTCGCCTGTTCGCACAGCTCGGCGAACGAAACGACGAAATCGCGCGTCAAAAGGACGAACTCGCGCGCCGTACCGAAGTGATTCGCGATCTCGTATACGCACTGGCACACGATCTGCGAACGCCGTTGGCGGCCGCCGACGTCACGATGAAACAAGCCATGGCGGGGGCCTATGGAGAACTTCCGCCGCGGTATGCGGAAATTCTGCGCGCGACGCTCGCCGCGAACGAGGATCAGCGCCGCATGGTCGAGTCGTTGCTGCTGATCGCCCGCTACGAAGCCGGTGAAGAATCGACCCTTCACGAATCGATCTCGGCTGCGCCGCTCATCGCGAGCGTGGTCGAGGAGTTACGACCGGTAGCCGAGAGCCGGAAGGTGCACCTGACGAGCGATGCCGCCGACCGCGACCTTCCGATCCTCGGCGATCCGTACGAGCTGCGGCGCGCCTTCATGAACCTGATTGCGAATGCGATCGCGGCGACTCCGGAAGGCGGAACGATTAGCGTTCGCGGTGAGCGCTCCGAGGGCGAGGTGAAGATCGCGATCGACGACGACGGATATGGCGTGCCTGCCGAACTGCGGCCGTCGCTGTTCACGCGGTTCGGCAGAGCGCGCTCCAGCGGCGGCAGTGGACTGGGACTCTATATCGTCCGGCGCATCGTCGAAAAGCACGGCGGGACCGTTATGTTCGAACCACGCGATCCACGCGGAAGCACGTTTACGGTGAGGCTGCCCGCCGCATGATGCAGCGTACGCCGAAGCCGCGGGTGGCCATCGTTGAAGACCACGCACTCACGCGCGCGGGATTGCGCACTACTCTGGAGTCTTCGTGCGACGTCGTTGGAGAGGCCGCCGACGGCGTCGCCGGCCTCGACCTCCTACTTCGCGAGCGCCCGGACGTCGCCGTGATCGACATCGGGCTGCCGGGCATAGACGGGATTGCGCTCACACAACGCGTGCGCGCGGAATTGCCGGCGACGCGCGTCGTCATCGTCACGATGATCGACCTTGAAGAAGAAGTGCTGGCGGCACTGGCGGCGGGCGCCGACGCCTATTGCTTGAAGAACTCCGATCCGCAGCGCGTCGCCGATGCGGTGCGCATTGCGGCCGATGGGGGTGCGTTTTTCGATCCCCAGATCGCGCACGTCGTGCTGTCGCAGTTTTCGCCGCGAAAGGACGATCTTCACGGCTCACCACTCAGCGTTCGGGAGACCGAGATTTTGCGGCTCATCGCCGACGGACGCGCGAATGCGGAGATCGCCGAGCAACTCTACATCGGCCTAGGCACGGTCAAGGGACACATTCGCGACATTCTGGTGAAGTTGTCGGCTTCCGATCGCACGCACGCCGCCGTTACGGCGCTGCGGAGAGGGTATATTTAGCCTGAGAGAGGCGTGCCGAGCATGGCGCGGATGCGTTCGCCCGCGCCGTTCTTCACGATGACGATCATCGAGTCGCCGGGGCTGCAGCGTCGTTTCTCCGGTGGGAATTTCGAGGTCGTCGTTGGGATGATCGATCGCCACGACCACGGAGTTGTGCGGGAGATTGACTTCGCCGAGGGTCTTTCCGGCAACGGGAGATTCGTCGGGAATGGCCACCTTTACGAGTTGCATCTTGCCTTTCCCGAAAAGATGCATCGTCTCGAGCATCGAGCGGTATTTCGCGGCGTTGACGTGTTCGTTGAGAACGTCGAGAATGAGTTCGGTCGAGGAGATCACGGTCACCGGATCCTCGAGCCCAAGCGAGTCGAAGACGAGTTTATTCGCCGGATTATTGACGCGCGCAATGCAGCGCGCCTTCGATTTCTTTTTCGAGAGCAACACGACGACGAGATTGTCTTCGTCGTCGCCCGTGTCGGCCACCACGACGTCGGCGCGCGCAATGCCGGCGCTCTCGAGCACGGCCGGGTCGCAGCCGTCACCGACGACCGTCGCTTGACGGTCGATCAGACGCTCGAGCGCCTTGGCTTTGCGTGCGTCTTTCTCGACGACCACGACTTCGTTGCCCTGATTGACGAGCGCGCGCGTGAGATACGAGCCGACTTTACCGCCGCCGACGATGAGAATGAACATCAGAGGTTCCCTACGCCGTCATCCGGGCCATCGGCTTCGCGCTCGTGAATCGCTGCGCGAACTCGCTGATCGCTTCAGGCGCGACGATGGCGTTGATTTCGTCGCCTTCTTCGAGCACGAGATCGTCCGAAGCCACCATCACGCCGCCCGCGGCACGGCGGACGGCCGCGACGCGCACGCCACCGGACCGTTCGAGGTCGGCGATCGTCCTGCCGGCGTCGGCCGAGGCGACAACTGCGGAGATCGACGTCAGTTTGCCGAGATCGAACGATCGCAGCGAGTTCCACGGCGCCTCGAGAAGTACGTCGCGAATCAGCTTCGCGCCGACGGTCGTAGGACAGACGGTCTCCACGCCGAGTTCTTGATACATCTGTCCGCGCGGCGGATCGTAAATGCGCGCGACGACGCGTTTGATTTTAAACATGCGCTGAGCGATGAGCGCCGCCATGATGTTTCGGTTATCGCCGTTGGTGACGGCGACGAAGCCGTCGGCGGTCGTCGCGCCGGCTCGCTTGAGCACGTCGAAATCGATTCCGGTGCCGACCACGACGTGGCCTTTGAATTTCTGTCCGAGACGCTTGAATGCGGCTGCGTTTTCGTCGATGACGATGACTTCGTGACCGTCAGCGTCGAGGTATTTCGCCAGTGCGGAGCCGACGCGCCCGCACCCAACGATGAGGTATCTCATGAACGTCCAAGCCCTTTCCCAGGGAAACGGTATTTCCCCTTGGGTCGTTCCGTGAGGCCCCATCTTGGGAAGGAGGGCTGGGTGGGCTTGCGAATAATCGAGAGTTTTTCATCGGGGCGTGGCTCAGCTTGGTAGAGCGCTACGTTCGGGACGTAGAGGTCGCTGGTTCAAATCCAGTCGCCCCGAAATTCCCCGACTTTCCTTCCCCCAAAGGAATCTCGGAGCAGGCTTGTTCTCGAAATTCAGTCCGGCATCGCGGCGCGTGCTTCGTCTGGCGGAGCAAGAGTGCCGCAATCACAGCCAATACTACATCGGTGCCGAGCATCTGCTGGTTGCATTGCTCGAGGAGCGCGATCCCGACATCCTGACCCGGCTGCAAGCGAGCGGCATCGACGTGCGCGAGGCCCACGCCGAAGTGCGCCGCACGCTCGGCAGCGGCGAGGAGCGTCAATGGGAAGGCATCCTGGTGACGCCGCGCGTGCGCAAGATCGTCGCCCTGGCCGAGAGCCGGGCGGAGCAGCGCGACATTGCGCCGCTCGATCTCTTCGAAGCGCTGCGCGCTGAAGGAGGCAGTCTCGCTGCCGAGATACTCCGGCGGGCATCGCCGCGAAACGCCGCGTCAGCCGCGGAGTAGAGTACTTTCGTGGAAGCACTTCAGCATTTCGTCGTTTCGCTCGTCGATCAGTATGGCTACGCCGGACTGTTCGTCGCGCTGGCGCTGGGCAACATCGGCGCGCCGATCGGCAGCGAGATCGTGCTCCCGGTTGCCGGAGGGCTGACGGCAACCGGCCATCTCTACGCGCTCTGGCTGACGATTGCTATCGCCGTAGCCGGCGAGCTGGCCGGCGAGTCGATCGCCTATGCGATCGGACGATTCGGAGGAGTGCCCGCGATCGAGCGCTTCGGGAAGTACGTCGGGCTGCATCAGCAGCATCTCACGCGCATTCACGGATTTTTCGAGCGGTACGGAACGTTTGCCATTTTCATCTGCCGTTTTCTGCCGGTCGTCCGCGGCATCGCCGGCTTCCCGGCCGGCATCGCGGAGATGAACCTCGCGCACTTCTACCTGTGGACGCTGCTCGGTTCGACGATCTTCTGTGGGGCGATGATCGTGCTCGGCTACGAATTCGGCGGCCATCTCGACGCCATTTTGCCGTTGCTCCATCGCAGCGGCGTCGTGGTAGGAGCGATCGCCGTGGTGATCGTGGTGGCGTTCGTAGTGGTGGCGTGGGTGCGGCGTCGCAACGACGTTTCCGCCGAGGGCGAGTAGCCGCACGGGGCTCGCACATAGATGACGCCGCTCGAGCAGACGCTGGCGCAGATTCCCGACGCTCCCGGCGTCTATCTGATGATGGGCCGCGACGGCGATATTCTCTACATCGGGAAAGCCGTCTCACTGCGCAATCGCGTGCGCTCCTACTTTCAGGAAAGCGCCGATCACCACATTCGGACCGCCGCGATGGTGGAACGCGTCGCCGACGTGCGCACGATCGTGGTGACGAACGAAGTCGAGGCGCTGATTCTCGAAGCGAACCTCATCAAACGCCACCAGCCGCCGTTCAACGTTCGGCTGCGCGACGACAAGCGTTATCCGTATCTCAAGGTGACGAACGAGCCGTTTCCGCGCGTCGTGTTCACCCGCATGGTCAAAGACGACGGCGCCCGCTACTTCGGACCCTACACGAACGCGCACGGCCTGCGCGAACTGATCGACCTCATTCGCCTCGTCTTTCCGCTGCGCACGTGCCGCGAGCCGATCGACGGCCGCCGGAAGCGTCCGTGCCTGCAGTTTCACATCAAACGCTGCCTCGCGCCTTGCGTCGGCTTTCAAACTGAAGACGAATACGACGCGATGATCGGCGAGGTCGTGCTTTTCCTCGAGGGCAAACAAGACTCGCTATTGGCGCGGCTGCAGCACGAGATGAGCGATGCCGCCGACAACTATAACTTCGAATCCGCAGCGCGACTGCGCGATCGCATCGTCCACGTGCGGCGCGTCACCGAAGGTCAGAAGGTCGTCTGGCGGTCGCGCGTCGACATGGACCTGATCGCAATCGCGCGCGCGCGCGGACAGGCCTGCGTTCAAGTGTTTCTCGTGCGCGGCGGCAAGCTCATCGGCCAGGAACACTTTATTCTCGACGGCGTGCACGATCAGCCCGACGCGACGCTCATGGCGGAGTTTTTTAAACAGTTCTACACCGCACGCACCGCGAGCGCACCCGAGAACGTTCGGCTCTCGACCGTGCGAATTGCGCGCGATAACCAAGTGCCGGTGCCGGTGAAGGCGCGCGCCCGCACGACGCCGGTTGCCGCGAACGCGGTGCCCAAGGAGATGCTCGTCGCCGAGTTGCCGGACGAGCGCGCGACGATCGAAGCGTGGCTTTCGACGCTCAAGGGCCAGCGGGTGCGCGTGCTCCAGCCGCAACGTGGCGCGCGCGCCGAATACTTGCGTTTGGTGCGCGAAAATGCGGAGCAGAACCTCAAGGCATTTCTCGCGCATCAGGAAGTGCAGGAGACGGCGCAGGCGCGTTCGCTCGCCGAACTGGCCGACGCGCTGGAATTGCCCGAGCCGCCGCATCGCATCGAATGCTACGACGTCTCGAACATCGGCGGAACGAATCCGGTCGCGTCGATGGTCGTCTTCGTGGAAGGGAGGCCGAAGAAGAGCGACTACCGGCATTTCAAGATCCAGTACGACCGCGGACCGAACGACTTCGCGATGATGCAGGAAACGCTGCGGCGCCGGCTGCGTTACCTGCGACGCGTCACCGACGAAGATGCGCCCCTCGAGCGGGAATTGGCGCGCAAAGAGCGGTTCAACAAGAAGCCCGACCTGCTGTTGATCGACGGCGGTAAGGGCCAACTCAGCGCCGTCAGCGAGGTTATGGAAGAACTCGACATGACGGGGCTGTCGGTTGCGGGGCTTGCCAAAGAGCACGAGTGGCTCTACCTGCCCGAGCAGTCCGAGCCGATCGTACTGCCGGCAGGGTCGGCGGGGCTGCATTTGGTGATGCGCATTCGCGACGAAGCTCACCGTTTCGCCGTGACGTACCACCGAAAGCGCCGCTCGAAGGGCATGACGCGCTCGGCGCTCGATGCGCTCGAAGGTATAGGGCCGGTTCGCAAGAAGCGGATGTTAGCGACCTTCGGGTCAGTGGCGGCGATCAAACGAGCGAGTCTCGACGAGATCGTTGCCGTCAAGGGGATGACGCCGGCGCTGGCGTCGCGCGTCAAAGCCGCGTTAGGAGAATAAAGAGATGCATCTTTTGATCCGCTTCATCGTCAATGCCATCGTGTTATGGCTGGTGATTTCACTGGTTCCCGGATTTCATAACAGTGCGGGGATGACGGGTTTCGGCGCCTTCGGCGTGGGAACGGTGGTACTGCTCGCCATCATCTTCGGCATCGTGAACATGCTGATTGGGCCGATCCTGCGCTTGATCAGCGCCCCGATTACATGGCTGACGCACGGCCTCTTCCTGGTCGTCGTCGACTGGATTCTACTCGGACTGGCAGTCTGGATAACGCCGAACCTCAAGGGCGGTTGGCTGCCGACCCTAATCGGCGCCATCGTGCTCATGATCATCGGCACGCTGGTGACGATGGCTTGGAACCCCGAGGGGCAGGCCACCGCCGTATAAACGGTCCCTTCGATGCAAGCGCCGGCCGGGGGGAACCTCCAGGCCGGCGTTTGTGTTATAGTATGCGTCTGGTCGTGGGGCTGAAGTAGTTTCGACAGGGGGATCCGCGATCGGTGTCAGCAGGCGGAGTTGCGAGCTCTCCTAAAACGATCGCAACGGCAATAACTGCCAACAACGAATACGCACTGGCTGCCTAATCTAGGCTAGTCACCGGACGCGGAGAGTCGGCCCGAACCGCTCCGCACTCCGGCCGCAAACTCGGGCTGGTACGCGCGCCCGATCTGACGCGCGTACGAGATGAAGGATCTGCAGCGCACGGTAAGCCCCGCTTTGAGGCGTCCGCGCGATCAAGCTAAATTCGAAGCTGAGCCTGGAGAACGCGCCGGTTAGGCTTTCTGGACTCGGGGGGCAGCACCCCGACAGCTCCACCAGATTTTGCGAAGCCCGGTGACGTATCGTTACCGGGCTTTTGTTTTGCCTCCCGAGCGAATGTGAGAGATTTCAGAAGTTATTCGTTAGAACTTCCTGGAGCGCCGGGGCGTGAAGTAAATCGCCGGCGATGGGCGGGCATGCCGGCGCCGGCTTTGGCGCACCTGCGGCGGCCGAGTTCGTAATCCAGCATTTGCCCGGAAGAATCGCACAATAGCAAGTCACCATGTTGAAGCGGCCGAGCCCATTGAGCAGCGCGGTGGCGTAGCGCTTGCCGGTAAACGAAAAGGCCAGGCTCGTATCCCCGGGCCGAATCACCGAGCCGGGCTGGGCGCTGTCGATGGTCAACCCGAGGCGCTCCCCTTTGCCGGATCGTGCGACGATATTCGGTCCCAGGATGGCATGAAGGATGTCGATGAAGTTCGACTTCGGGACGCCGTCCACGGTGGCTTTGGCACTTCCGAGGATCGCCGGACCAAGACCGTCGTTGGAAAGATGAATCTCGACGCGGTCGTTGCGGAAACCCTCACTCAACGAAACGTATGGCCACACCTGCGCGCCAAGTTGGTCCTGCAAAACCTTTGTCTGCGTCTGGAGCACGCGTGCCTGCCACCACGATGCGCCGGCAGCCAACGTGGAAATCAGCAGCGCACACAGGGCGATGACGAAATCGAAGCGGAGTCCCCGCTCGACCTTCGCAACGGGATCGTTCCTTCGGGCCATTATGGTGCTCCCGTATACCCGGGCTTGTACGGCCCCTCGAAACCATCGGGCAGAATCAACGGCGGACGAGGCGGTTGCGCGAAGTCGAAGTCGTTGCGCAAATCGCCTAACAGTCTGAAGTTTTCGGGCACGCCGGGACGCGAATCGGGGCGCCCGTCGGTTTGCGGATCGATGCGCAGGCTGTCGAGGAAATCGTCCTCGATGAACTTGACGTAGGCGTCGTGACTGAGGGTTTGATGATCGACGTACGCCCTGCGCGCATACGCACTGATAACCAGACCTGGCACGCGCAACCCGTATCCCAAGGCGTTGACTTTCGGCGGAGCGACGTGATCGTAAAACCCGCCCCAATCGTCCCAGCTGAGGAAGATCGCGGTCGAATTCCAATACTTGCTGCGAGCAATTGCATTGACGATACCCGCGACGTACGCCTGCCCCGTGCTGAGTAACCCAGGAGGGTGCTCGCTGTAGCGGTTAGACGGCGTGAGCCATACGACCGACGGCAACGTTCCATTTGCGACGTCGCTGAAGAAGAACGACGTGTCTTTGACGTTGCCGAGCTCGCCGTCGGCTTTTACGTCCGTGAAGTTCGGCAAAGGATTCCAAATGCCGGGCGTCCGCGCGGTTTGCGGCTTGAGCCGGCAACTTTGCTGATCGCCGTCGCAGTCCGGTTCGAATCCGTCCATTACGTAGTAGGCCCACGAAACGTGATGCGCGTGTAAGAGATAGGTCAGATCCGTCCACGCATAGGAGGGTCTGCCGGGGATTCGATCCTTTCGATCGAGCAAATCGCGTGGGAGTTCGTCGTCGTCGTTATCCTTGCGGTCGGACGCGCAACTCATCGGATCGCCGGCCGTTTTACATTGGGCCGCCCATTCAGACACCATGTACTGATGTGCGGGTAAACTCCACGACGCCACCGGTGAAAACATCCGATCCTGCAAAACGAAGTTTTGGGCGTACGCCCAATAATCGGGAAGCTCGCGCTGCGTGTGATACCCCATGACGGTCGTTTCGCGCCCGCGTACGACGCACGTCGGAATGTCGGTCGGGCACCCGCCGGTACCTTTGGCGCCCTGCATGATCCGAACGAAACCATCCATCTTGCCCCCGTCGATGTCTGCGTCGGCGGCCTTGGCGCCGTGCGGCCCTCCCAAATTTTCGTCGGCGGTCTCGTGGTACGGGCGAATACAAGAGCCGCGTCCGTTCGGAACGCACACCGTCGGAACGCCGTCACGCATCGCGATGCCGTCGGCACCGGGATACGTCCCGAAATAGCTGTCGAACGAGCGATTCTCTTGCATGATGATGACGACGTGCTCGATCTTGTGAATCCCGTCGTTTGGCGGATTGGGCGGAGCGGCTCCGGCGCTCGCAAGAAGCAGGAGCGTCGCCTGAGCGACGGTGCCTATGCGCGAGGACACGGCATCCAAGCGAAACATACCACTCATACTTTTAGGGAGTCAGTCTGAAAACCGTTCCGCAGCCGCTGGCTCCGCCGGGTCCGCCGTCGGAGCATTGCGTACCAGCGCCGCCGGAGCGAGTCGTTCCGTACAGCGCGCCGCCGGAATCCATAAGAAGATTGGTCTGCTGCGGTTCGGCGCCGTTCACCGGTCTTTTGAAGGCGAGTAGGACCCCAAACTCATAGTGCGATCCTGACGGCACGAGAGAAAAGACCGTCCCGCAGCCGATGCCGTTACAGCCTCCTCCGCCGAGAGCCGCGGTTCCGTAGAGCGTGCCGCCGCGCTGTAGCAACAGCGTTCCTTCCGGCAAGAATCCGTCGTTTTTCCCATTGAAACTGTACAGCACCGATTCTGAGTACGACGCACCGTGCGGCGACAGTTTGAATACCGTGCCGTCGGTAAAAGCACCGCCCCAAAACGTCGTTCCGAACACTACGCCGGTTCGTTCGTTGACGGTGAGCGTTCCGAACGGAAGGTTACCGTCGGAACCGGTAAACGCGTGGATGACGCGTTCGGAGTAGCCCGACCCGGCGGGCGTGAGTTCGAAGACCGTCCCGCAGCCGCCGGCGCTGCCGCAGTAGCCTTGGGTGCCGCCTCCGTACATCGTCGTTCCGTAGATGTTGCCGTGCTTGTCGATCGTCAATCCGGCTTGGGGCAAATTGCCGCCGGAACCGCCGGGAAAGCTGTAAACGATGCTTTCCTTGTAACCCGAGCCGCGCGGAGTCAGTCGAAAAATCGTGCCGGCGTTGCGCGCACCGCCAAAGGACGTGACACCGAAAATCGAGCCGTCGCCGGCAACGACGGGCGGACCAATCGGCTCCCAGCCGTCAGGGCTTCCTTTGAAACGATAAAGCACGCGCTCGGTGTCGCCCGATGCGCCCGGCGTCAACTCGTACACGGTTCCCCAGCCGTTGCCGCCGTTGCCTGAACTGCCTCCAAGAAACGTGATGCCGTAGATGACGCCCTTTGCGCCGGCGACGATTCCCCAGGGCGATATGCCGTCGAGGCCGCCGTTGAAGTCGTAGACGATGGTTTCGGCGTAGCCCGAGGATGCGGGGGTAAGTTTAAAGACGCATCCCGCGCCCTTGCCGCCGAAGAGCGTCGTGCCGTAGATCGCGCCGGCTTTGCCCGAGAGCATGTTACTGACCGGACCGGCGCCGTCGGCACCGCTGAAGCTATGGAGAACGGTTTCCGTCGCCATACCGGCGGATGCAGTCTCCGGCGCTCCACGTGCGGCTTCATCTTTTGGAGTGAAAGGCACGTTGCCCGACGAGCACGCTGCCAGGGACACGAACAACGCCGCGAATAGCGCCGTTAGCCAACGTACTCCAAGCATTTTGCGTCCTTCCGATGAGATGGAGGCAATCGCGCAATGACGAACGAGAAGCGCGCATGAAGCGTTCGCCGTTGGTCACCGCCGCTCTTGTGCTCGCGGTCCTGGCAGGTCGCGTTACGGACGCGACGACAGGACAGCCCCTGCCCCACGTGACGATAGCGATCGGGTCGCACCACGCGAACACCGACGCGCACGGTGCTTACCGCCTGACCGGACTATCGCCTGGCCGCCATACGTTATTGGCAAGTTCCGACGACGTGCCGCCGCAACGCCGCGACATCGTCGTGAAGGCGCAGGGTGCGGATACAATCCTCAACCTCGTGCTCTGCAGCACGACGTTGGATTACGGCTGCGGCGCCGCCGGCCCGGGCTAGTACTTCAGCAGTCGCCTTTCGTAAACGCCAACGCGCCGGAGTCGATCCGCCTCGGTGCGCTCTGATGCTCTTACTCGAGCTTTTCCATGACGCGCAGCGATGGAAAGAACCGCATCCAGAGCAAGGCAATGGCGACGCTGGCTATGCCGCCGAGTAGGGCGGAGGGGACGGCGCCGAGCAGCGCCGCGACGGTTCCGCTTTCGAAAGCGCCGAGTTGGTTCGATGCGTTGATGAAGAGAAAGTTGACGGCGCCGACGCGGCCGCGCATTGCATCGGGGGTACGCAGCGCAACGAGTGCCGAGCGAATGACCACGCTGATCGTGTCGGCCGCGCCCAAGACGGCCAGGGCGGCGAGCGAGATCCAAAACGAACGCGAAAGCGCGAACGCAATCGTCGCAACGCCGAAGACGATCACGGCACCGAACATGCGCGGACCGGCACGCCGGGAGATCGAACGGCGCGCCAAGACGACCGTCATGAGCAGAGCGCCGGCGGCCGGTGCGGCGCGCAAGATGCCTAATCCGAAGGAGCCGACGTGAAGGATGTCGCGCGCGTAGATGGGCAACAGTGCGGTCGCGCCGCCGAAGAGGACCGCAAAGAGATCGAGCGAGATTGCGCCCAAGATCGCGGGCTGGCTGCGAATAAACGCCACGCCGGCCCAGAGCTCGTGGACAGTACGCGATTCGCGCGAAGCTTCGATGACGCGCCTCGTTCCGGCGATCGAACCGCTGAGGATCGCCGCGATCGCCCAGAAGCCAAACATGAGCGCGAACGGCATCGTCGGCGACAAGGCGTAAAGCAGTCCGCCGGCCGCGGGTCCCGCAATCGTCGCAAACTGCAAACCGCCCGACGCGAGCGCGGCGCCGCGCTGGAGGGTATCGCGCTCCGTTACGGCGGCGAGCATGGCGGACGTGGCCGGGCTTTCGAACGCGTCCGCGACGCCGAGGACGGCGACGGCCGCAAACATTGCCGGCACGGTCAAGCGGTGTTCTAAACTTCCCCACACCAGAAATGCCGCGACGACGCCTTGAGCGATCTGGCACGCTTGCATCACGCGCCGCCGGCTGAACCGGTCTGCGGCCGAGCCCGTGAGGAAGACGAGCAATGCCGTAGGAAGAAACTGCACCAAGCCCGCCATGCCCAAATCGAAAGCGCTGTGCGTGAGCGCGTAGATGTGCCAGCCGATCGCGACGGCCGCTACTTGATACGAAAATTCGGAGAAGAAGCGCGCGCCGAGATAGACGAGATACGGCGGGTGGCGAAGCGGACTCTTCACAGGCCACCAGGACGCTCGACGAAGAGCTTGGAGTTGCGGGCATTGGCGGCGCCGGGTTCGGAGTTGCTATGCTGAAAGCGTGGCGACACTCTCGAGCAACGTAGGGAGCGTTCCTTGGCTGCGCGAGTTCCTGACGTGCGGCATCGTCGACCTAGGTTCGTCCGATCTGCGCCTGGACGGCATATTTGCTCCGGAGAACGACGCAAATGCCGAACGCGTCGGCATCACCGATCAGTTTCTCGCGAATGCCGAAAAGTACGACGAGACGTACAGCAACACCGCCCATTTCAAGCACCTGTTCGAAGAGGCTTTTCGAAGCGTCCGGTACTCGCCCGGTTCGGCGGCGACGATTCTCGACATCGGCTGCGGCTCGGGTGCGAACTCGGTCGTGCCGTGCCTGCAGTTGTTCCCCGGCTGCCGCGTCGTGGCGTCGGATCTCTCACCCGACTTGCTACGACTGCTTCGAGCATATCTACGGAGCGAGAATCTCGAGGACCGGGTCGCGTGCTTTTGCGCCGACGCAATGAACGACTACTTTCAAGCCGAACGATTCGACGTCGTGGTCGGAGCGGCGATTCTGCACCACGTCCTGGATCCGATCCGCACGTTGACGACCGCCTCCCGCGCATTGCGTCCCGGAGGCATCGCAATATTTTTCGAACCCTTTGAAGGCATGGCGCTGGTCCGAATTGCGTTTACGCTCATCCTCGAGCGAGCGGCTCGCGAGCAGCAGCCGCTCGATCAAAAGGTCGCGGATTTCCTTAAAGCGATGATCGTCGACATCGAGGCCCGCACCGGAGCGGACAAATCGCACGAGATGTTCCGTTACATGGACGACAAGTGGCTCTTCACGCGGAGCTACATGGAAGAGGCGGCGGCCGCAACGAACTTCTCGTCGCTGCGCATCGTTCCCCACGCCCGCGACGGACACTTCATGCACAACTACGTCGTGCAGTTGCTGCGGCTCGGAATCAATGGGGATTCGAGCGCGCTTCCCGGATGGGCGTGGGAGACGATTCAAACGTTCGACGGCGCATTCTCGCCCGAAATGAAAGCCGAGTTGTCGTTCGAGAACACGGTCGTCTTGCAAAAGTAATGCGTTAGCGACCGCCGGCGGCGCGTTCCACCATAGTTACCGCAGAATTCATGCGTTCGCCACCACCGCTGCGAACCGCCATGCGCATCCACGCAAGGCCATCGATTTGCTGCACCGCGCTACGAATCATCCATTGGTCGCGTTCGCTGCCGTGCAACAGCGGGTAGATACCCGCCGCCTGACGCAGCGTTTCGGCGAAGTAGCCGGCGTCGAACCAAGCCGCTGGACTTTCCGTGCCGGCAGCTTGAGCGTTTACGACGCGAGCCATCAGCGCGATCGTCAAGGAATCTGCGAGGGCGGACCCGCGTGCCGAATAAATGGCGGCGCGACGCAGCGTTTCCATGCGCACGTCGAGCGGAGCGCTGGGTGCGAGCAGCGCGAGTGTGTCGCGCTGAAGTTGCGCCACGTCGTATGACGCGAGGACACCGTTCCAGCTTTGCGTGGCGGCCCAGGGCAGCGACGCCTGAGAACCGATCGGAATGGTATGGCAGATGAGCGGCGGTCCGGCCCAAGCCGGCGACGCGGCGAGCGCGCTCAGGAAACCGAACGTAGCGATGAGGCGTGTGAGACGCATGTGCCGTCTCCTTTCTGCTATAATCCTGGCACGATGGAGCGCGTAAAACGAGTAACGGCCGGCGTTTGCCGGCGTAACTTACGGTAAAATCGCCGCATGGAAGAGCCGGCAGACGCCGCCATCCGCGCTCACGTCGAGCGGATCACGTCGAGCGAACTCTTCGCGGCCGCCGAGCGGCTCTGCCGTTTCCTGCGCTTCACCGTAGAATGTACGCTGACCGGCCGCACCCACGAAGTGAAGGAGTACGTCGTGGGCCGGGAAGTCTTCGATCGCGGCGACGGCTACGATCCTCGCGTCGATCCAATCGTGCGCGTAGAGGCGCGGCGTCTGCGTTCGCGGCTGGCCGAATACTACGGCGGACCGGGGCGCAGCGAGACGATGCGAATCGAATACCCGAAGGGCGGATACGTGCCGCTGATTCGCATTGCCGAACCGTCTGTGGGAACGGCCGCTCGCAGGTCACAGCGTTGGTTGATCGCGATCGCCGCTGCGGCGGCCGTGGTTATCGCCGCTTTTGTCGCGAGTCGCAAGCCGCCGGACGTCGTCGTCGCGCCGATTCCGACGACCTGGATCGAGCCGAACGACGGCACGCTCGAAACCGTCGACGTGGCGCTGGCCGAGAATCTCGATGCCGAGCTTGCAAATCAGCGCGGGACGCGCGTCGTCGCGTGGCCGGAGATCGTGCGCAGCAAGGGATTGCGGCTCATGGCGCTGCGCGATTTCGCCTCCGGATTGGCGGCGAACCGGCTCTTGCTGATCATCGTACGCGACCAAGGGAACACCAAGCTCGTTCGGGTTTTCGCCGTCGACGAGCCGTCCGGCCGGAAGCGCTTGGCGTTGACCTATGCCACGCCTGCGCTCGCGACGTTCGCGCAGCAGTCCGCGCTGGCCGCTCGCATCGCCATCGATCTCGGTCTGCAGAAGGCGGGCTCGGCCGATCCGGAGCGGCCCGACTAATGCGCGGCCTGCTTGTATGGCTCTTACTCGCATTGGCTGCGATGGCGCGCGCTGCAATGGCCGCGGATCCCGATGACGCGTTCTTCGTTCGCGCGGGCAACGAGGCGATTTCCACCCGAGCGACGCCGGGCCTCGCGCTATCGGTCGTGCGTCACGGAACCATCGCGTTTGAAGGCGGATTCGGGTCCTCCGACACCGCCACGAATGCCGCGGTAACGGCAAGGACGCGCTTTGCGATCGGCTCGTTGACCAAGCAACTCACTGCTGCGGCTATCGAACTGCTTGCCCGCGACGGCAAGCTGTCGCTCGACGACCGGCTCGCGACATTCGTACCATCGCTTCCGAACGCACAAGCCATCACCGTACGGATGCTGCTGCTGCAAAACAGCGGACTGCACAACTACCCCGATACGCGCGAGCACGATTGGCCGATGCGCGGTCCGGTGGCGACTTCGTCGATTATCGCGACGCTAGCAACCGATAAACCCGACTTCGCGCCGGGCACGCAATGGGAGTACAGCAACGCGAACTACGCAGCGCTGGCAGCCGTCGCCGAAAGCGCCGGAGCTCTGCCCTTCGGTGAACTGCTCCAACGGCGCATCTTCACACCGCTGCGCATGCAGCAAAGCGGTTACGGATATGCCGCGCAAATTTCGAGCTCGGTTGCGACGGGTTACCGGAACGGCGTCGTGGAGGAGCCGCTGGTTAGTCTCGATCTTTTCAGCGGCGCCGGCGGAGCGGTATCGACGGCGCACGACCTCGCGCTCTGGGACGAAGCGCTGCTGGCCGGCACGCTGCTGTCGAAATCGTACCTCGACGACGTCTGGCGCGACGGCGTTCCGACCGGCCAAGGTGACGGCCGGTACGCAATGGGATGGTCGTTGACACATCTCGGGGGTCATCGCGAACTGTGGCACAACGGGCTGGCGCCGGGCGCCGGCGGCTACTGCTTCAATGCCGTGTTCCCCGACGACGCGCTGGCGATTGCCGTGCTCACCAACGGATTCGGCGCGGAAGGTCTGCCGGAGCGGATGACGCGCCAAATCGCCGCGGCGTACGGAATCGGCTCTCCGCCGCCGGCGCCGGCCGCGCCCTCCGCTACGCCGTCCGCCGCGCCGAACGATAACGCCGCTGCGGATGCGCTCGCGCGCGCGTTCTGGGACGGCCTGGCATCGGGCACGATCGATCGCAGTAAACTCACGCCGGAGTTTTCAACCGCACTGACGCCGGTCGCTGTTGGGCCAGGTAAAACAGGGCATTGCCTTGTTCGGCACGCTGCAATCTTTTACGTTCGTGGGAACGACCGCCGGGCAAGGTGGAACGATCTACCGCTATTCGCTCGTTTTCGCTGGCGGCGCCGTGCACGAGTGGGACGTCGCATTCACGACGGACATGAAGATTGCGGGATCGCGGCTGGTGTCGTAGCGACGATCGCGCCGGTCACTTCTTGGAGATGCGGCGTTCGATGCGCCGGTCGGGAATAAGCCAAAGCGCGGCGACCGCGACGTAGAGCGCGTCGGAAATCCAGTGATTGACGAACGCGAGCGCGATGGCGACGGCGTAGAGCAGCAGCGAGATCCGGCCTTTGAGGTCGCTCCCGACGGCTTGCGCCAGGAGTGATTCCGAGCCGTTGGCGGCGATGAGCGCCCCCTGCAGTATCGAGTAGGCGATTGCTGCGAAAATCAGGACGCAGCCGTAGACCGCGGTAGGAATTGCGGCAAAGTGATTCTCGCCCATCCAGGCGGTCGTAAACGGAATCAGCGAAAGCCAGAAGAGCAGATGCAGATTCGACCACAGCACCCGGCCGTCGACGCGCTCGGCCGCGTAGAGCATGTGATGGTGGTTGTTCCAGTAAATGCCGAGATACACGAAGCTCAACACGTAAACGAGGAAGACGGGCAGCGTGGCGCGCAGCGCGGCGAGATCGCTTCCATGCGGAGCCTTCATCTCCAGCACCATGATCGTGATGATCACGGCGATGACGCCGTCGCTGAACGCCTCCATGCGCCCCTTACTCACGCCGCAGCCTTTGCGGGCGGTGCGAAACCGCCCCTGCCCATCGCATGCGATGGGAGCGTTTTCGCTACACGCAGCGAACTGCGCCGCGATGAAATGCTACTTCCTACGGCACGGGTTAGCGGCCGACCCCGCGCGATGGGAAGGCCGGGATGCCGACCGGCCGCTGACGCGCGAGGGTAAAGATCGCATGGCGCGCGAGGCGAAATCCATTGCCGCGCTGTCCCTGAAACTCGACGCAATCGTGAGCAGTCCACTGCTGCGCGCTCAGCAGACGGCAGAAATCGTTGCGGCGCAACTCGGGATGCCCGTGCAGACCGATCCGCGCCTCGGCATCGGCTTCGACATCCGCGCGCTTGGCGAGATTCTTGCCGAACGCCGGAGCTGCGACGCCGTCATGTTGGTAGGGCACGAACCGGGAATGAGCATGACGATCGGCGCCGCGTCGGGCGGGAGCCGCGTCGTGCTAAAGAAGGGCGGCCTTGCGTGTCTGGAGTTCGCCGACGTGGAAGGTTGCCACGGCGAATTGCTGTGGCTCGTGCCGCCGAAGATTCTCGCCGGTTCCTAAGGACGCAGCGACGAGGCGTCCGCTGCCGCGAGCTCTTTCAGACGGGTCTGCGGACGCGCGCCGAAGTGGCTGATGGCTTCGGCGGCGGCGAGACTTCCGAGCTGCCCGCACTCACGCAATCCCGCACCGTGTGTGAGCCCATAGAGGAAGCCCGCGGCGTAAAGATCGCCGGCGCCGGTCGTGTCGACGACCGGACCGACACGCACGGCGCGAGTTTCGATCACGTCGTCGCGGGCGATCACGAGTGAGCCGTCGGCGCCGAGCGTCAGCGCGGCAAGGTTGGTGAGTGCCCGCAAGCCCGTAACGACGTCGTCGAGATCGTCGGTTTGCAGCAATGCCGACGCCTCCGCGAAATTGGCGAAGAGGACGTCGACGTGGCGCTCGACGAGCGTCAGGAACGCTTCGCGATGGCGGTTGACGCAGAACGGGTCGGAAAGACTCAGCGCGATCCGGCGGCGCGCGGCGTGGGCGAGGCCGGCAGCGACGTGAAACGCGCGCTTGGCCGACGCTGCATCGTAGAGGTATCCTTCTAAGTACGTGATCTCTGCCGCGCTGACGAGATCGGCGTCGACGTCTTCGGCGGCGAGCTGTGCCGAGGCGCCGAGAAATGTGTTCATCGTCCGCTGAGAGTCGGGCGTCACCAGGACGAGACAGCGCGCGGTCGCCGGCCCGCTCGACGCCGGCGGCGTCGTGAAGCGCGCGCCGGCTGCCGTGATGTCGTGACGGAACGCCGTCCCTAGCGCATCATCGCGGACTTTGCCAATGAAGCCCGTTCGCCCGCCAAAGGAAGCAATGCCTGCGATCGTATTGGCTGCCGATCCGCCCGAACTGATGACGGCGGCGTTCATACCGGCGTAGATCGCCTCAGCGCGCTCCTCGTCGATCAGTGCCATCGCGCCCTTATGCATGCCGTGCGCGATCAGAAACTCGTCGCTTTCCGAGGCGATGACGTCGACGATGGCGTTCCCGATGCCGACGACGTCGAGCGAGGCCTTTCCCATGCGGCCCCGGTTTCCGAATCTTCCGCCCTTCTCCCCGTGGGCGCGCCACCGAACGAAGGCTGGAGGGGAGGGGGTGTGCGCTCGAGCGAACGGTCATCTTCAGGGTTGCCGCCGCGTGGCGGCAGAAGGAGCCAGCGATGAAGGTTCGCCTTTTACGCTTTTCGGTGACGGCGCTTACAGCCGTCGCCCTCTTCACGTTCTCGTCGACGCTTGCCGCGCGCGCCGAAGGTACGGCGCGCATTCAACAGGCCGACGGAACGGTGAACGTCTATCAAGACGTCAAGATTCAAATCGTTCACAATACGCTGGCGATGACGACGGCGGACGGAAAGGGCACGCTGATGATTTATCGTGCCGCTTGCGCGTACCAAGGTGACATCTACGTCTGCCTGCCGACCGGTGCGACGCTCGTCCAGGGCGGATCGGTGAATCCGATCAATATCGTCCGCGGTACGGTGTACGCAAACTTGACCGACGAAATGCATCAGCTTTCGCTCTCCACCATGCAGATGGCCGCGCACAGCATCATGATGGCGATAAAGACAAAGCGCGGGACCTATGTGACCCTGAGCGGTACGATCGACAAGGTGAAGAAATGAAACATGTAGCGGCTCTTCTCGCTCTCGTAATGCTTTTGGCGCCGATCTCCGCCTCCGCCGGACGCGGCGGGGGTGGAGGGCGAGGCGGTGGCGGTGGTGGCGGCGGCGGACGCGGCGGCGGCGGTGGCGGCGGCGGGCGATCGGCTCCGGCCGCGCGGTCGGCCCCGCAGCGGTCCGCCGGCGGCGGCGGTGGATTCAACATGAGCAACGACGTTCGTTCGCGTCCTCCGCAGGCTTCGCAGCGTCCCGCGCAGCCGGCGCAGCGACCCGGTAACAGCAACGTTCAGCGGCCGAACAACGGCAACGCGAATAACGGTAACCGTGGCAACAACAACGTCAACGGTAACCGCGGCAACAACAACGGCAACGGTAACCGTGGCAACAACAACGGCAACGGTAACCGCGGCAACAATAACGGCGGCAACCGCAACAATAACAATAGCGGCGGGAATCGCAACAACGGGAACAACAACGGCAACCGCACGAACGTCAACACCGGTAATCGCAACAACGTCAACGTCAGCGGAAACACCGTAAACCGCAACGTCGTCGCTAACCCCGTGTATGGCGGCGGCGGAGCCTGGGGATGGAACCATGGCGCCGTGTGGGCCCCGGCGGGAGCGTACTGGGGCGGCGGATTCTGGGGTGCGCTCGCGATCGGAGCAACTTCGGCTGCGATCTACGGATCGATCGTTTCGAACGGCACAACGTACAACTCATATCACGTTGAGCCCAACACTCCGGGCTCGACGTTCCTTTCAAGCTATCAGCTCGTGCAGGTAGAGTGCGGAGGGTCCGGCTTAGTCGTCGTGTACGGGCCGTCAAACAGCGTCATCTGTGCGAATCCGAACAACAACGTTTCCGCCGGGAGCTACCAGCTCAACACGGAGACGCTCGCGCTTAGTCCAATGTAGCGTCAGCACGGCGCCGGTTAGTACGCCGGCGCCGTGTCGGTCGACATGTCGTTAAGATGCCAGCGCGCGTCGTCGAACAGCGTGCGCTGCGTCACGTTCGCGGCTAGAGAGCGGAACGTCGGATCCGAGCGATTCCAATACGCGATCAGCGAACCGGCGTATTCGTACTCCTTGACGATGTCGGAGTGCTCGACGCCGGCGGCGTCGGTTCCCAACAAGCAGCGCACGCGCCGCTCGAGCAGGAACTTCAGCGTCGCATTTCCGAGAATCGGCCCGACGCTCAAATCGTCGTTGGGATTCGAAACCAGCATGCGCAGAAGGTCGTTGAGTTCGAAGTTCGTTCCCTCGGTGCGCAGCAGCGGCGAAATGACACTCATCACGGCGGCCTGGCCGAGCGGCATGCGCGAGATCGGGTAGGCGCCGGTGGCCACGTTGCTCTCGAGACTCACATCGGCTTCGACGCCCTCGTCATGCATGGCGACGGCCTGCGCGTCGTTCGCCCACGTGTCGTGTGCGAGGCGAAAGACGACATAGTTCGCGGCATCGGGATGATTGCGTTCGAAGGCTGCAATCGCGGTGAGGAGCGTTGAGATGTTGGTCGCCGCCTGGCCGGAATTCGTGAGCGTCGCCGGCAGCGAGGAGAATGCGTTGCCGAAGCTCCACGGCTGAACCGGGGGCGCCGGCGCGTAGTTGATCGTTCCGCCTTCCCCGACGTGGGTGTGCACGAGCAGTTTACCGTGCCAACCCTCCGAGCGTCGCACTTTCGCCGCATCGTAGACCGCTTGCACGAGCTGCTCGTAATACGCCATGCCGTCGGGCGTGAAACAGGTCGTTTCCGGCCCGGCGGTGTCGATGCCGGCGACGCTTTGGAAGAAGGCTTGCCGGCGATCGGCATCGACGACGCTGTTCCCGTTGTCGTCTAGTCCGAGCAGTGCATGGTAGATTGTAGACGGTGACGTTTGCAGCGCTGCCGGAAGGGGGACGGGCGCGCACGCGCCGGTTTTCGACCACTCGCTATACTCTGATCCGCCCGGAAGCGTCGCGAGCTGCGACGTGTGCGTCATCAGAACGAAGGTCACGACCGGCATCGATTTTCCCATCGCGCGCAGTCCGGCAGCGACGTGCGGATCGCTCCCGGCGTTCATCGCACACAGGATCGTGTTCAACTTCGTGGAGCGGCCGTCCGCGAACCCCCATCCGCCGATGAACGGAAGCGACTGCTCCGAAACGTCGATGTTCGTGGCAGCGAGATCCAGGATTGTGGCGTGGCAGAGATCGGTCTCGAGTTCGTCGTCGTTGCCGGAATAGAAGCGCTCCTTCAAATAGTCGTACGCCGGGCCGCCGCGAAACGCGTAGGCGCTGTCGAACTCGGTCCAGGGTGTGGCGGTGAGGATGCGTTCGAGCGCTCCGTCGAGTGCGATGACGCTGCCGACTACCTCATCGCGATAGACGACGAGAGCGGCGCGCGCTCCGAGCGAGTAGCGCTGCCCGTCGGCGGGCGAAAAAAGACGGTTGCCCAACTCGCTGCGATGCTGCGGATACCACACGCCGGCGATGTACTTGTAGAGCGCCAGCCGGTCGTCGTACCCGACCGCTGTGGACGATTGGGACATGCGAGCGATGAACGCGGGCAAATCCGCATAGGCGTAGTACGGCAAGATCCCCGTGAAGTGATTGTGCGCGTCGAAGTAGGTTTCCGTCTGCGCGTGCGTCGCACCGGCCGTGCAGGCAAAGGCAATCGTCGCAGCGGCAAGCGCTGCAAGGTGCTTGAGGATGCGGCGTTTCATCCGCGTGACTCGCGTAGGAACCAATCGAACGGCCTCGTGCGAAAGGGCGCGCCGTAGGAGTCGCGCTCGTCTTCCGTCAAGCAACTACCATGCCCGACCCGTTGAATCCCTCGCGCGTTACGCCGCCGGTCGAAGACGTCGTCGCCGACGTACCGGGCTGGCAGGCGATTAAGCCGCGAATTCCGGATACGCCGCAGCGGCGCACGCTCGAGAAACAGCGCAGCATTCGTGAAGTCGTTTTCGGCGTGCAGGACGGAATTCTCACGACGCTGGGCATCATCACCGGCGTCGGTGCCGCCGAGGGCGAACGCTCGGCGGTAATCATCAGCGGATCGCTCGCGCTTCTGGCCGGTGCGCTTTCGATGGGCGTCGGCGAATATCTCGGACGCAAAGCGGAGCGCGAGGTCGTCTCGGCCACCATCGACATGGAGAAGCGGGAGATGGCGGCCGATCCGCAGGCCGAGTTCGCGGAACAGGTCGCCTATTATAAAGTCAAAGGCTTCAGTGCGGACGAGGCGCAGATGATCGTGAAGCGCTTGACGCAGCACCCGGACATCTACCTCTACGAAATGGTACGCGACGAGTTCGGCATCGACCCGCGCGTCGCCGAAGACTCCGGGCTGCGCGGGCCGTTCGCGATGGGCATTTCGTATGCGATTGGAGCCCTCGTTCCGGTCGCCGCCTTTCTTCTGCCGCTTTCGATGCACGTCGCAATTGCCGTGGCGCTTGCTTTTGCCATCGTCGGACTCTTCGCCGTCGGATTCTATGCTGGGACGTTGAGCGAGAAGAACCCGTTCGTCAAAGGTGCGGAGATCGTTGCATTCGGATGCTGCATCTTTGCGATCTCGTATTTGGCGGGGCACTTCATCCCGCCGCTCTTCGGGCACGCGCCGGTTTCGGTGGGAGGCTGACGCGGCGGCATGACGGTGATCGGCGCACTCGAAGCGGGCCTACTGCAAGCGGCGAGCTTTTTCTGGGATAGTCTCTTCGGACTCATCTTCGGGTTTCTCATCTCGGCCGTCGTGCAGGTCGCGCTGACCCCCGAAGCGATGGATCGGTATTTAGGGCCGAATCTCAAAGGGGTTCTCTACGGCGCGGGTTTCGGCATCATCGCGTCGTCGTGTTCCTATGGAGCCGCGGCGGCAATGCGCGGGTTTTACCGGCAGGGCGCCGATCTGCGCTCGATCTTTTCGTTTCTCATCGCCTCGACGAACATGAACGTCGCGATCCTCGTCCTTTTCTGGTCGTTACTCGGATGGCGGTTCGCCTTCGCGGAGTTCTTCGGCGGAGCGTTGATCATCGCGGTCGTGTCGATCGGATTTTCGTGGATCTTCGGTCGCGACGAACTCGAGCGGTTGCGGAACGCGGCGACCGCCGAGGCGGCAGCCGAGGACGAAGCCCACTGCCACCACCACGAATCCTCGACAACGGTGCGCGGCTGGAGCGCGCTCGCGCGCGCCGGAACGTGGCCCGGCATCGCCCGAACCGCGCTCGCGGACGTCAAGATGCTGAGGACCGAACTGATCGTCGGCTACCTGATCGCGGGTTTTGCATCGGCACTCATTCCGCCGGGCTGGCTCGCAAGCGCACTTCACGCGGTCGGAGCGATTCCGTACGCCGGCTACGTGCTGCTCCTCGCCTTGGGTTTACTCATCGCCGTCGTTACGTTCGTTTGTTCGATGGGCAACGTTCCGATCGCGCGCTACCTGGCGAACGCGGGCATTCCGCTGGGCGCCAATACGAGCTTCATCTACGGCGATCTGCTGGTGCCGCCCCTTATAGCGATCTACCACAAGACGTTCCCGCCGCGTGTCGCATGGACGTTCGTCGCGCTCTTTGCGGGCGGCGCGATGTTCGCCGGCGCCGTCATGGAGTATCTGCTCGGCAACGTCTTCGGCGGGACGCCGATGGCCTCGATGACGATGAACGATCGCTTCACGCTGACGACCAACATCGTGGCGATTATTGCGGTAGTCGCGGTCGCGGTGGCGGCGTGGGCCGGCGGTCGCCGGCCCGAGGGGACGCTGCCAAGCAGTCATTAAGTAATTCACGCACCTCATAGGTCGAAAGTCCCATAGCCTGGGAACTTTGGCCCATGAGTCTGACCGGATGACGCGGAAACCTTGCCTGGACTTGGATTGCAACCAAGCACCCTAGCTGCCGTCGGGATGCGGCATCGAGGCAAACGTGGGTGTGCGCGTATTTCGGATTCGCCTCTTTGGGCTGGCGACCGCGGCCCTTCTCGCCGCCTGTTCGGGCGGTACGCCATCCGAATCGAACGGCCGGATACTGCCGGCCAATCCGAGCGGCCCGCGCCCGATGCACTCTTCATTTTACGGTTGTCCGGTCTTCCAAGGCACGTACAATCGTATAGTGACGAATGCGGACGTCGATCCGGACAGCAATAAGTACATCAATTCGGTTATCCAGGCGGGCGACACCGAAGGCTTTTATGCGTCGACCGGGGTCGAGCAAGTCAATCTAGCCGACGATCGAACGCCGTTGGTCACCGTGCACCAAAAAGTCCAGTGGCATCAATTTCCCGTTCCGTACCCGTGGCAGTCCGGATTCTATATCGAGCCGCTCGGCGACGCCCACGCGATAGTCGTCCAGACCGACAGTTGTCATCTCTACGAATCGTACTCGACGACGTACAGCAAAGGGACGTTGAGCGCGTACAGCGGCGCGAATTGGGACATGACGACTCGGTTCGTCCCGCTACCTCCCGGCAATCCGTCGGCTATGGCGTCGGGTCTGTCGCTTTTTGCAGGGATGGTAAAGTGGGAAGACTACGAGTCGGGCTCGATCGATCACGCGCTCGATTGGTCGGCGATCGCGCATACGGTCGCGGAGAGCGCGTTCGTTACGCCGGCGAGCGACACGGACCACTTGCAGTTCGACGGACGCAGCCAGTACCAATTGCCTTACGGAGCACGGTTGCGTCTGAAAGCCTCATTTAGTACGGCCGGTTGGGGACCTCAGGCGACGATGGTCGCTAACGCGCTGAAAACATACGGAATTTATTTGTCGGACACGGGCTCGAGTGCGAACGGCCTCTATTTTGCCAACGCGAGCGATGGGAGCGATCCCTGGAATTCGAGCGATCTTTCGGCGCTAGGGCAAATTCACGTCGGGGATTTCGACGTGATCAATCTTCCGCCGATTCAAAACGCTCCCTAAGGCAACCGCCTAGAAGCATACGACGAGGTTGGCGGAGAAGTGGAGTCCGCGTGGCGTTAGGAAGTTCGACGGTTCTGGCGACGGCGCTGACTGCGTGCGGTTTGTTTGGAGCGGGCGGCTTCTACTCGAGTTCGGTTCTCAACGCTCCCGTCGACCCCGATAGCGCGCGCTACGTAAAATCGATCGTCGAGGCGGGCGATCGAGGCGGATTCTGGATGGCCGCCGATCCCGCCGAGCGCGTCAACCTCGCCGACGACGCAACGCCGGCGTACCCGGTTCGTCAAAAGGTACCGTATCATCAGTTCCCGGTGCCGTATCCGTGGCGCCCGGATTTTTATGTGGAGCCGCTGAGCGACGCGCACGCGATGGTGGTTCAGACGCAAGCATGCGAAATTGTACGAGACCTACCAGACGACGTTTTCCGGCGGCGTCCTCTCGGCGTACAGCGGAGCGCACTGGAATTTGCGGCATCCCTTCGTTCCTCTGGCGCCGGGCACACCCTCGGCAATGGCATCCGGGCTTTCGCTGTATGCGGGCATCGTTCGCTGGGAAGAAGTCGCACGCGGCTCGATCGGTCATGCGCTAAACTGGGCCGCTCCGGCGGGCACCGTCGCCCAATGGAGTTTCGTTCGACCGGCCAGCGATACCGACGGTTTACCGTTCAAGGGAAGCGGCCGGTATCAACTGCCTTACGGCGCTCGTCTCAGGCTGCGGCCGTCGTTCGATACATCACGTTTTGGCCCGCAAAGTGCGGCCATCGCTCGAGCCATGAAGACCTACGGTGTCTACTTGGCGGATACTGCACGGACGAACGAGTTGTACGACGCACTGGCGTTTGACGGGTCGAACCATTGGAACGAAGCGGACCTGGCGGCGCTTGGCTCGATCCACATAACGGACTTTGACGTACTTTCTCTCGGAACGATCGAGCGCGTACCTGGCCGATAGCCGTTAACGGAGCTTCCCTAGCGGCCGCTGATGAGCGTGGCGCCGAATTCGATCAACATCGCGGCCGGCACGAGGACGAGTTGAGAGAGAACCATGCCGATGACCGCCGTCATCGAGAGTCCGGTGACGAGCGCTTTTACGTCGTCCAGCGAGCGCTCTCCGCGAACCGCGCGGTCGGTAATCAGCGCCGAGGCCGGATCGACGATGATGTTGTACGCGATGGTGGCGAAGCCGTTGACGAGGCCGCTGGAAAGAACGGCGGTTCGAGCCGCATGCGGGTTGAGAACGCTGGCGTAAGCGGCGGCCGCGATGCCCGCACCGTATATCGCCGTAACGATCACGTTCAGAAGGAGGACGTCTTTGGGAACGCGACCGAACGGAAGATCGCGCCACCGCGTTGCGACGCCGAACTTCACTTCTCCGATCACGGCGGCAATCGTGGCCGGTCGAAACATCGCAAGCGCGGCTTTGGGAATGCTGCCATTGCGCTCGAGCGATCGAATCGCGCGCAGATAAAACATCACAAACGTCGGTATCGCCAGCGTACCGATAACGGCTCCGACGGTCCCCGAAATAATGATCGAGCGTAGCTGCCATTGATAGACGCCGAGCGTCGCCGAAACCGCGCGGTCCGAGAGAGCACCGAGCATCGGCGTGTAGAACATCTGCGCGAAGCGGCTGCTGGTCGCAAAGATATTGAAGAGCGAAATGGCGGTGGCCACTCTACCGGAGCGCGCGCCTGCAAGACGCGCCGCGTATGCCGCGATCGCCAGCGCCTGGACGGCGCAATTGAGAACGATGGCGAGCAACAGCTGCCACGACCAAAAGTGGTGAGGCACTTAGGTAGTCTAAAGCGCACGGTGGGCCAGGCAATCTATCCTTTGCCCCTGTCTTTGGGACTTTCGCTTCTCGACGCGGCGGCACACGCACCGTATATTCGAAGGACCGGATGCCCACACTAACGACGACGCAAATCGAGCCACGAGCCGCGCTCGCAGCTATCGCGCTCATGGGCGCGGCGGCCCTCCTTCTGCTCGTCGGAAATGCGGGGGCTGGGACGCTCGTCTTCGCGGCGGTCTTAGGAACGGCGGGGCTCTATGCGGCGCTGCGGTGGCCGCTCGATTCGTTGTTCGGCCTGTTCGTCTTGCTCGTACCGTTCGACAACGTGCTGAACACCGGCTCGTTCGGTACCCTGACGAAGCTCCTCGGTGTGATTGCGGGCGCATTTTTGTTGTTTTGGGTCGTGCGCCGGCGGCATTTCAGCCTGGCGAGTAAGCCCTTGCAAGTGTTGTGCGCACTCGTCGTTTGGATGCTCGCCAGCTGCCTGTGGGCCGTCGACCAGAAGGCCGCGTTGCAAATGATTCCGACGTACGTCGGACTGATGCTGCTCTATGCGGTGCTCACTATGGTTCCGATTTCACGGGCGCAGTTTCGAATGCTGCTGTTTCTAATCGTTATCGGCGGCGTGTGCGCGGCGGCTTACGGCGCGCAACTCTTCTATCACGACCCGTCTTTTGCCCAGCAAGCCCTCACGATGCGACGGCTCGTCATCCAGGTCGGTGACTATCACATCGACCCGAACCACTTTTCGGACGCGTTGTTGTTCCCGGTCGCGATCGTCGCGATGTGGGCATTGCGAGCCAGGCGATTCTTCCCCATGATGCTGAGCGTCGCGGCCCTTGCTTTGCTGATCGTCGCCATTCTGTTGAGCGGATCGCGTGAAGGCCTGACGGCCATCGGCGTCATCGCCGTTTACTATCTTTGGCGGTCGCGCTACCGGTTTCGGCTGGCGGCGGTAATGACGGTCGTTCTCGTCGTGATCGCCACGGTCCAGACCTCGGTATTCTTGCGCTTTTCAACCGCGCTGCAAACCGGCGGCTCCGGGCGAACGTCGATTTGGGCCGTCGCCATCGAGGCCGCAAAACACCGTTTTCTGCAGGGTTACGGCATCGGCAACTTTACGGAGGCCTTCGATATCTATTATTTGGGCGTCCGCCAGCCGTATCCTTATGGCTGGGACGGCCCCGCCCATAACCTCGTGCTGCACTATCTCGTCGAGTTGGGGATCGTCGGCGTCGTGCTGATCGCGGGCTTTTTCGTCGCGCAGTTTCGCTCTCTGCGCGACGTCGATTCGAGCAGCGAGTTTTACGACTACCGGATCGTGATGGAAGCGGTCCTCGTGGCGATCCTGGTCGTCTCGATGACGATCGACCTCTTCCAGTACAAGTACGCATGGCTCGTCTTTGCGATGGTAGCGCTGCTGCGAAGCGCCGCGGTTGCTCAGCAGAGCGCCGCGATGCGGCCGGCCAGATCCGCCATGATATCCGACCTGTCTGCTCGGCTCAGGACGAGCTCCTTGCCCTTGTCGCCGAGTTCGCGCAGCGCGACCTTATCGAGCAGCGAGATCTGACGCAGCGCCTCGGCTAACGCCCGTGCGTCTCCGGCCGGGGTACATATTGCACCGAGCGAAGCGCCTTCCGATTGGGCCTCTCCGCCGGCCGCCACGATGACCGGGCAACCCACCGACAATGCGTCGTACAGCTTGGTAGGGATGCTTTCCTCGATCCCCTTGCGCAGTGGAATGATCGAAACGTCCGCGTTCGCCACCTTCGCCATGGCGCCGGCGCGGGACAAACTTCCGATGAGATGGAGATTCCGTATTCCTTCGGTGCGCACGCGTTCGTCGAGGCGCGTTCGCTGGGCTCCATCGCCCACGATTTCAATACTGATGTCGTCTCTTGCGACCAGCTTGGCCGCATCGGCCAGGACGTCGATGTCGGTGGTGAGGCCGAGATTTCCGGCGTACACGGCGGTGAACCCGTCCTCGCGCGCTGGGAGAACCTGCACGTCGGGGAATCTTTCCGCTGCATTGCGCGCGAGAACGAGCCGGGACGACTCGACGCCGCGTCGCGCGACTTGAGACAGTGCCGTCGGCGTCACCACCGAGACCAGATCGGCGCGACTGTATAAGAAGCGAACGAATCGTTCGAGCGTCCGGGCGAAGAAGCCGTCGGACTTCCAAACGCCCATCGCAATCGCGATGTCGGGGAATACGTCGCGAACGTCGACGACGAACCGCGCGCCGTGCCGCGCCGCCCCGACCAAACCGGGTACGGTCACCGTAATCGGCGGCGAGCTGACGATCACGACGTCATAACGCTCGCGTGTTCCGATCATGTATAACGACTCCGAAAGCGCGGTCGTGAGCCAATGCAGAAACCGGCCGCCGGGCATGCCCGGAATCAAGATCGAAAAGAGGCGGACGATACGAAACCCGTCGCCCTGGTCGACGCGTAGGACGGGTCGCCGCCGCTCGGCAAATCGGCCGCGAGGAAATGACGGATAGGTGGTGACGACCGTCACGTCGTGCCCCGCATTTGCCAGGGCTTTCGCAAGCGTTCCGACACGCAGCGATCCGGCCCCAGGCTCCGGGGGAAAGAAGTGGGTAATCAGCGCGACCTTCACGTAGTAGCTCCTCCCGATACCGTGTCGAGTTTGAAGAACCGTTCGGGAAGGCTGCCGAGCGTCTCGCCCAAGAGCCTTCTGCGGCTCGCACTGGTTTCGGTGTAGGCGGTCCAGCGCGCAGCCGCATCACCAAACGAGGGCTCATCGAACATTTTGGAAAGAACGCGCATCTGCGCGATGTGGAATTCGTGATACTTCAGGGTTGCGATGTGCGGCCGGCGCGTCGAGCTATGCAAGAGACTATACAGCGTCCACCAGCCCGTATCGAACCGCGGTAACCATCGCCGAAGCGTTTGGACGCACCGTTCGGAGACTTCACCGAGCCAGGCCTCGCCGGTGAGTTGCCATAGCTCCCAAATTCCCACAGCGCGTAGACACATCCATTGAGAATGTGGGGCGCGTGCCGGTTTGCGACCTCTTCGAAGAAGACGTTCTCGCCGCTTTTCCAGACGACGCCCCCGCCGTCGATGTCGGCTCGAAACGGTTGGGCAGCCCGAAGCGCGGCAGCGTCGAAACCGGCGTCCTTTTGCATTCCATGCGCCCGCAACAGCACCGAGATCGCTTCCCCTTGTGCCATCGCCGAAGACCATCCCACTCCGGCGCCGTACTTGTGCCACGGAAAAGCAAAACGGTACGTCCCGGGGATACCGTCGTTCTGTTGGCAATCTCGAAGCCACGCGGCCTGCGCGAGAAAGTCTTTACGCGCGACGACATCGCCGGTACGGTGCCAGACGCCGAAACGGTGCAATGCAAACTGAGCGATGCGGATGGCGTGATAGTACCGTTCGTGTCCGCTCAGCAGCACGCCGCGCGAATCGCGAGGTGCGTTCGTCCAGTCTTCTCCGTACGCGCCATTCCCCGGATCCCACTCGATGAAATACGGGGATCCGCCGGGATCGCTCAAGGATTCCAAGCCGTACGCGCGACGATGCGACCACGTTAGCGGAAAGCCCAGCGCCACTCGGCGCAGCACGCTCACGCCACGGCCTGGCGCGCGAGCGGGACGAACTGGCGTCCCAATAGATAGCATTCGAATCCACAGCGCTGCCACTCTTCGACGGCAAAAAAGTTTCGCGTATCGATCAGCCGCGCGGTCCGCATCAGCGACGCCATCTCCGCCGGACGGATGCTTTGGAATGCCGCGTGCGGCGTGATCAAAACCAAGGCATCCGCGTCGGCCGCAGCGAGCGCGAGCGATTCAGACAAAGGCTCGACGAAGCGCGTGACGAGCGGGTCGTAGACGGCGGTCGCATAACCGCGTTCGCGCAGCAAATCGGCGATGCGAGCGGTCGGGCTTTCACGCGCGTCGTCGACGTCGGCCTTGTAGGCTGCGCCGAGCAGCGCGATCTTGCGGCCCCGCGCGGGGCCCACCATTTCAGCGATCCTGTGCACGATGTGGTACGGCATGCGATCGTTGACGCGCCGGGCAGACTGGATGAGTTCGGTAACGAACGGGCTGGCATTTGAGAGGAATTGCGGATCGACCGGAATGCAGTGTCCTCCGACGCCCGGGCCCGGGCTCAAGATGTCGACCCGCGGATGCTTGTTCGCGAGCTCGATCGTTTCCCAAACGTCGACGCCGAGTTCTTCGGCGATAATCGAAAGCTCGTTCGCAAATGCGATGTTGACGTCGCGAAACGTGTTTTCCACGATCTTGACGAACTCTGCGCCGGACGTTGACGCCAGGGCGATCGGACCTTCGCAGAACGACGCGTAGAGATCGCGGACGATTTCACCGTCGCGCTGGGTGCGACCGCCGACCACCCGCGCGTTGCTACGCAACTCTTCGATAATTGCGCCCGGGATGACGCGTTCGGGACAATGCGCCACGTGATAGTCGTCGATCGATTTACCGGCTTGGTGCAAGGCTCGCTCGAAAATCCGCTCGGTGGCGCCGGGGGGAACCGTCGATTCCAGCACCAGCAGCGACTGGGGTTCGGCCACCGCGGCGACTGCGTCGGCCGCCGCCTCCACATAGCGAAGGTCCGGTTTTCCCTCGTGCGTCGGAGTGGGCAAGCACAGAATAAACGCGCGTGCGGTGGGGACCCGATCGACGACATGCAGGTTGCCGCTGGAGAGGGCTTCGAGCACTGCTTGGCGCACGGCGCTTTCGTTCGTAGCAATTTCGCGGCGCTGCAAACTGCGCCGCAGCTTTGGATTGGCATCGTATCCGTAGACTCGGTGGCCGCTGCGCGCAAAAAGCGCCGCCGTCGGCAGTCCGATATAACCGAGGCCGATAACCGCTACGTTCACTCTTGATCCTTTCGTTGGAAAGCTGATGCGAGCTCGCGCATTTGAGTGCGCACGTCGTGGCGCGCCGACACGAGATCGTAGGCGCGTCCCGCCCGATCGCGGGCCGCGTCCGGATTGATGTAGACATCTAAGAGCGCTGCGGCCAACGCGTCCGGATCGTCCGGCTTTACGAGCAATCCGCAGCGGTCGTCGAGCAACTCGCCGACGCTGCCCGAATCGGTTGCGACCACCGGCACGCCCAGCGCCATCGCCTCGAGTAGCGCCGAGGGCACGCCCTCCATCATCTTCTCGCCCGCCGAACGGCTCGCCAGCACGACGGCCGAGAACCACCCGAGCCGATACGCATTGTGCAGCGCGTCTCGGGCGATGAACCCTCCGAAGCGCACGGCGTTTCGAAGTTGCAGAAAATCAACCTCGGCCTCGAGTTCGGACTGCATCGGTCCGGCGCCGTACAGGGTGCAGCGAATAGGGACGTTGGAACGGCGCAGTATCGCTAGCGCGGCGAGGAGCACCTTATGACCTTTCACGGGGACGAACGCCGCCGGACAAACGATGCGGAACTCGGCATCGTTGGGACGCAGCGGCGTCGCACGATCGGGCACGACGGTCCCGAGGCGTACGCGGCGGATGCGTCCGTTCAGGGCCGGCATCCTAGCGCGCAGATCGCGTTCTCCGCGATCCGATATCGCTCGCACGAACGAAACGGTTCGCTGTTTTACGTCGAACGCGTTACGTTCGTAAATATCCCATCGGTGCGCCGTCGCGCTCCAAAGCGCGTCGCTTGCGAGCGCCGCCACCATCGCGACCGTAGACGGAGTCGACATCCAATACGCATGGATATGGTCGAAGCGATGTTCTCTCGCCCAGTGCGCCAGCGCCAGAGCCTTCACGAGGACCGTAGCGTTCTTTGCGAAGCCGGGATCGCGCGAAGCCATCAACTGTCCGAGCGCCCCAATCGTGGCGGCCGGCCGCTCGACCACGGTTCGTGCGGCGCGCCGCAGTAAGCTCGCGTTCACGAGCGGCCATGCAAGAACTTCGACGCCTTCGGGAACGCGATGCCGGGCCGGCTGCCGAGGCGGCCGAACCGGCATCACTACGACGCGATCGAAATACCGCACGAGCTCGTCAAGTTCTGACGTCAAGTACGCTTCCTGAGGTCCGAACGGAAAGCGCGAGGTGACGACGATCAAGCGTTTAGCGCGACCGCTCACGAGTTGGAACCACACAAACGCAGGTACATCGTTCGGTGCGCGTCGGCAGTGCGCTTGATATCGTACGCCTCGCGTGCGTGCCGCTCGGCGCGGTCGGCAAGGGCGCGGCGCAGGTCCGGATTTTTGTGGGCACGTTCGATCTGGGCGGCGAGGTGTTCCGGCTCGAAGCCGTCCGCGATGAGACCGAAGCGTCCGCCGGCGAGCATATCGGAGGCGCCCAGCCACGGTGTCGTGACGATCGGCACCTTGGCAAGCATGGCCTCGATCAATGCCAGCGGCATGCCTTCGAACCACGAACTCATCAGGAGCACGTCCGCTCCGGGCAAGATCGACGCGACGTCGGTCCGGTAGCCGAGAAAGCAAACGCGCCTTGCAATTCCCAAGGCTTTTGCAAAATCGCGCAGCATGGATTCGTTCTCGCCCGCGCCCACGAACAGCAAGACCGATCGCTCGCGCGTCGCGGTACCGAGCGCGGAAAAAGCGCGCAGCGCTAACGCGTGATTTTTTTGATATTCCATTCGACCGACGAGCACGATCGCGAACTCGTCGTCGCCGACCATCAGCCGCTCGCGAGCGAGAGCCCGGTCTTCGTGACCGTCGACTAGAGTTACGCCATTTTGAATTGCAAGCATCTTGCCGGGCGGCAGGTGCTCCTGGCGGCTTAGCGCTGCAACCTGATCGCTAAAAAATGTTACGACGCGCGCGGTCATCCGATGGAGGAGCCAATCCGCCGCTCGTTCGAGCCGCGTACGGCGAACGTCACAGGGATTGTGCTCGGTGTGAACGATGCATCGCGCGCCGGCGAGTAAGGCCGCAAAACGTCCCCAGTACTTGCCTACGTGGGTGTGAGTGTGAACGATATCCGGTTTGAAGCGTCGTATTTGGCGCGCCATTTGCCAGATGAATGCTCGGTCGCGGCGATCTCTGCGGCCGGCGTGTATCAATCGAAAAGGCAGCTTTTGCCGCAAATCCGCCGGCGGCTCGTAGATCGTGAGAAGGGCGGCATCGATGTCCGGCGACGACAGGTGTCCGAGAAGATCGACGATGAGCCGCTCGGCGCCGTATCCGCGGATCGACGGTAGAATGTGGAGGACGCGTACCGCCGCGGTCATGCGGCTCGGTGGAAGAGAAATTCGCAAAGGGTTTGGAACAACACCGCGACGTCGAGATAGGGCGACCAGTTTTCGAGGTATTGGAGATCGTAGGCGAGGCGTTCGCCGGCCGCCGACATGTCCACGTTGCGTTTCATGTGGACGTGCGACCAGCCCGTGATTCCCGGACGTACCAGGTGACGCTGATCGTAACGCGGCAGCGTCGTCCGAAATAGATCGACGAAGATGGGCCGCTCGGGCCGGGGACCGACCAGCGACATGTCGCCGCGTAACACGTTGAACAGTTGCGGGAGTTCGTCGATGCTGAAACGCCGCAAAAAGGCGCCGATGCGGGTTTTTCGCGGATCGTTGCCGGTGGCCCACACGGCGCCGATCGTGCTCTCGGCGTCTTGTCGCATAGAGCGAAACTTCAGAATTCGAAAGGCTTTGCCGCCCATGCCGGCTCGCTCTTGCGAATACAAGATCGGCCAGCCGGAATCGATGACGATGGCCACTGCCGCCGCGAGCATGACCGGCGAGAAGAGCATCAGGGCGAGGCTTCCAAACGCGACGTCCATCAGGCGCTTAACCAGCTGGGCGCGAGGCGAGCACGCGCGCAGGCGAGCCGGAACGATGAGCACTTGTCGTCCGTCAGTCTGAAGGCTGAGATCGTAGCAGTAGCGGATGACCGTGGGCGGCGCGAAGGCTAGACGAATTCGTTCAGACGCGGCGACCTCGAGAACGTGCGCGAGCAGGTGCGACGGAATCATCTCGGTGAGGATGAGCGCGTCGCAGCCCCATCTACGCGCGTGGTTGAACCATTCGATGCTCCGGAGTTCCGGATCGCGACTGAGGTCGATCTGGCCGATAGCTTCGGCGATGTCGTCGACGACGATAAGTTGGGTTTCCGCACCGTCGGGCAGCTCTAAGCTTTCGAGTACCCGGTCGATATTGTCGGACGTTCCGATCAGGCTAACCCTACGGCGGCCCTTGAACCATTCGGCGTGGCGAATGTGGTGGAGCATCGCACGGGACGAGCCGACCAGTACGATCGAAAATGCCAAAGCGAAGATCAGTGCAATGCGTGAGGTCGAAATCCCCGGATAGATCGTGAAGAGCACGAGTTGCGGGATCGTTCCGAGCATCAACGCCGCGGTCGTATAGTAAAGCTCGTCCTTCATCGATAAGGCGTACGTCCGCCGATACAAGCCCAAACGGTCGAAAACGATCACCCAAAGCGCGACGTAGCAGATCTCGGCGATGAGAAGATGTCCGACGATCCTCGGCGATTGCCAGTGATGGAATCCGATGAGAGCCCCGAGACACGAAGCGACGACGAACAGCGTAACGTCGCTGATCACTAAGATCGCGACCCACCTCGCTGGGAATGCGCGAGGAGTGCCCCGTGTAATCGATTTTAGTTGGGGAGCCGGGCGTTCGACTATGCGGGTAGCCATGAATGTTCAAATGATACGCGCCGGGAAGCCGCGCTCGGAGTGCCGTTAGCACTACGCGGCGTGACTCACGGAGAAAAGGACACAAGTCCCTCCATCGAAGGTCCCAACCTTTGAGCAGTGTCGTCCTTACGGAGCGACCTCTTCGCAGCGTACTATTTTCAGCACGATGCCAAATATAGCGCCGTTCGGAGGCCCGGCCTCGTTGACGCAGTACGAAGCGCAACCGAACCGGGTAGACGACAGACGCGACGTTGAACGCCTGTATTCCGCCATTGTAAAACGTTGGCGCGTGTTTGCCGCGGTTGCGGGTGGATTCGTCGCACTCGTTGCGATCGTCACCATTCTAATGCCGAAATCGTACACGACGACGGTGCGAATGTTGGCGGGCCGGTCCGATACGAACGTTGCGAACTCCGATAACAGCACGGCCCTTCCGGTCTTGAACGCCCTCGTGCTGCAGAGTGGGGTCCAGTCGGCCGAAACCTTCGCTGCGCTGGCGCAGCAGCGCGACATTGCGTCGACCGTCATCAAGCAACTCAACCTGTCGATGACCCCGAAAGAGCTGCTAGGCAGCGTAAGCGTACGGCCGATCGCCAATACCTCGCTCCTCAATCTCAACGTCAGCGGCAAGAGGCCCGACGAGTCGGCGCAGATCGCCAATGCGTTCTCCAGCGCCTTCGTCGACGAGGAACGCGATTTCGTGCGTTCCGAAGCGGTTTCGGCGATCGGGTATTTGTCTAAGGAGCTGCCGACCGCCCGTAACCGCATGCGGGCCAGCGCCACACAACTCGCGGAGTTTCAATCGGCCCACGGTTATATGGATGCGACGTCCCACGAGCAAGACGTGGTATCGCGCGTCGCCACCGTGGATCAGCGCATCGACCAGTTGACCGTAGACGCGAGTGAGGCGAAGGCGCTTCTCAACAGCGCGTCGAGCCAAATGGGCGCGCTCTCCAGTACCGTCGACAGCGCAGAGCAGGTGCAGCGCAACCCCGTTTCTTCCGACTTGCGGTCGAAACTCGCCGACGTCGAGACCCAGCTCGCGACGGCGCGGCAAAAGTATACGCCGGCGCACCCGACCGTCATATCTCTTCAGCAGCAGCGCGCGGCGCTCATCGCGCAAATCGCGGCTCAACCTTCGGCCGTCATAAGCGAAACGACGGTGGCGCCTAATCCGCTTTATCAATCCCTGCAGCAACAAGCGGCGACCTATAGAGCTCGCATTCAAGGCGATCAGGCGCAAGTGCGGTCGCTACGAACGCAGCGGCGCGCTTATCACGCCGACGTCAAGTCGCTTCCGCAACAAGCCGTGCTGTTTGCCGCCATACAAGAACAAGCCAAGCGCGACGCAAACGTCTACAACGCGCTCGAACAAAAGTATAGCGACGCGCTGGTTGCCGGCTCGACGGCGATTAGCGACATCGTCATCGTTCAGCCCGCGAGTGCCGACGCGGCCATAAAGCGTCCGAGCTTGTCAATGAACCTAGCGATCGCGCTCGCGGTCGGCCTCCTTCTCGGACTGGCGGTCGTCTACGTTCTCGACGTGATCGAACGCCGGGCTGCCGGGGCCAACGTCGCCGGTCTCCTCGGGCTGCCGGTCGTCGCGCGGATTCCCGAGCTCGACGTCAAGAATCCTCGTATGTTGGCGTCGGCACAGGCGGTGACCATCGAAGCGTTCCTGCGTCTCTGCGTGACGCTGCGCCATTCGAACAGGCGCCGTTTGAGAAGTCTCGCGGTTCTGAGCGCCCGTCGCGGCGAAGGCAAGTCTACCATCGCGCTCAACCTCGCCAAGAGTCTATCGACGCTTAGCCCGGGCGTTTTGTTGATCGACGCAGACCTCCGCCAGCCGACGCTGCACGAAAAGGCCAACTGCCCCAACACCGCCGGCTTGAGCAACGTGCTGGACGGCACTATGTCGATGCAGGAAGCGGTCCAGCATCTCGCGCCGGGCCTCGACATCCTCACGAGCGGTTCGGATTCGCTCGCACCGGTGCGGCTGCTCAACTCCCAATTCGAAGCACTGCTCGTAAAAGCGCGGATGGCCTACGAAACCGTGATCGTCGATACGCCGGCTCTCTCGGCCGTATCCGACGGCCTGATGGTCGCCGCGCACACCGACGGGTCGCTCCTGGTCGTCGCCGCCAACGCGACCGACGAGAGCGATGCGCGCAAGGCCGTCGATCAGCTGAAGCTCTTCGGTATCGATAACGTCCTCGGCGTCGTCGTGAACAAGGACGTGGTGATCATCAGCGATTACGACGACTATTTCGTGCGCATGGGCGCGCTGATGGCGGGATCGGCGTGAACCGGGTAACGGTCGTCATACCCGCCTACAACGAAGGTCCCGGCCTCGCCGACGCGCTGACGGCGATCGCGACGTATTTCGCGTCGCACGGCGGGACGTACGAGTTCTCATACCTCATCGTAGACGACGGTAGCAACGATAACACCTACTCGGTGGCCGAGGCATTCGCGCGCCGGTGCCTGCGTGCTCGCGTTCTCAGGCACTCGGTAAACCGGGGTCTCGGCGCCGCACTGCGCACCGCCTTCGAAAACGTTCGCACCGACTTCGCCGTCGTGTTGGACGCCGATCTGAGTTATTCGCCGGCGACCGCCATGAAGCTGATCGAGGCTTTGGCAATCGAGCGCGCCGACATCGCGCTGGCATCGCCTTATGCCCTCGGCGGAAGCGTGCTCAACGTTCCGGGGCTGCGCCGTGTGTTGAGCCGCGAAGCAAACCGTTTTCTGTCGCTCGCGACGAACGGACGCTACGCAACCTTGACGTGCATGGTACGCGCCTACCGCGTGGCCGCGATGCGCCGTTTGGACTTTCGCGGCGACCGGATGGTCGCCATCGTCGAGATGCTGTTGTGCGCGCTGCGGCAGAACATGCGAGTCGTCGAAGTTCCCGCAACCCTTGAGTGGAGCGATGCGCGACGCAACGGCGGCCGGCGCATCAACGTCGCCCGGATCGCGTCGCAGATAGCCGCAACGGTGCTTCTAGGGTGCCGCTACCGTCCGGCGCTCTGGTTTGCGCTGCCCGGACTATTTCCGGGATTGCTGCCGCTGGTCGTTGCCCTGTTGCTGGCTTTTCGCGTAAGCCGCGCCACCCTGGCAATCGGCACGACCGCAACGATCGTCGTCCAATACACGAGCCTCGCGCTCTTCACCGGTCAAATCACCGCGTTCATCCGTCAAAAACTTAACCAAAGACGCCGCTACCGATCGAATGGAGTAAAGAACAATAATGGCCTTAACGTTCCAACCCACACCGCATAGAGCTCTCCCGTCCGATCAGGACGCGTCGGGACGGACTCTGGGCGACGAAGAAATCGCCGCAGTCACCGCCGCTCTGCGAAGCGGTACCCTGACCAGCACGAAGGGCCAGTTCGTTTCACAGCTAGAGTCGCGGTTTGCATCCATGATGGGCGCAAAATACGCGTACGCGTGCTCGTCCGGGACTGCCGCCATCCATTGCGCGATAGCGGCGCTCGATCTCGAACCCGGAGACGAAGTGATTACGACGCCGATTACCGACATGGGCGCGCTTTCGCCGATTCTCTACCAGGGTGCGATTCCGGTATTCGCCGACGTAGATCCGCGGACGTGCAACGTAACCGCCGCGACGATTTCGGCTCGTATGAGCGATCGAACCAAGGCCATCGTGGTCACCCATTTGTTTGGGAACCCTTGCGAAATGCCGCAGATCGTCGCGCTCGCCAAAGACGCCGGCATCCCGATAATCGAGGACTGCGCTCAAGCATTTCTCTCGAGCTATAACGGACGGTTCGTCGGAACGATCGGCAGCATCGGCTGCTTTAGCCTCCAGCAGGGCAAACACATCACCACGGGTGAGGGCGGCCTGGTCGTCACCGACGATCCCCAGCTCGCCAGGCGGATGTTCCTTTTCATCAACAAGGCGTGGGGCTACGGCGATCAGCATCCCGATCATTACTTCCTTGCCTTGAACTATCGCATGTCGGAGCTGTGCGGAAGCGTCGCGTGCGCGCAGCTCGATAAGCTTCCGGCCGTCGTAGCGCGGCGCCGGATGCTCGCCGGAACGCTGACCGAAATGCTTGGGGACGTGCGCGGCATCGCGACCCCGACGATTTCGCGGGGCGCGCAGCACAGCTACTGGAAGTACTGCATTAGGACGGACGCCTCGCTGCCGAAAGACGCGGTACTCGAGATGGCAAGATACCTGAAGGAACGCGGTATCGCCTCTGCGCCGCGTTACATTCAGAAACCGGCATTCATGTGCGAGGTCTTTGCGCGCCGTAAGACCTTCGGCAGCAGCGGATACCCGTTTAACCTCGCGCGCCCCGAAGCGCTCGATTACGATCCGGCAAGTTATCCAGGGACGCTGGCCGCACTCGAGCGCATCCTCGTCGTTCCCTGGAACGACCTTTACAACGAAGACGACGTGCGATACATCGCCGGCGCAATCTCGTCGGCCGCCGCCGATCTCACCTGTGAGGTAGCCTCTTGAAGAAGAAACGTTTCGCAATCGTCGGTGCCGGCGCAATCGCGCGTGCCTACGAAACCGCCTTCGCGTCCATGGACAACGCCGCCATCGTTGCGGTCTGCGACGTGGAAACGACGGCCGCCAAGGAGTACGCGCGACGCGTAGGCTGCTCGGCCTATCCCACGACCCGGCACTTGCTCGCCGGCGCGGAATTCGATGCAGCGGTCGTATGCACGCCGCCGGTGTCGCACGAAAGCATCACCTGCGAGCTGCTTTCCAACGGCAAACACGTATTGTGCGAGAAACCGCTCGCGGTGAGCGTCACCGCTGCCCAACGCATGGTGGCGACGGCGCACCGGAGCCGCGCCATTCTCACGATGGCTTCGAAGTTTCGGTACGCGGCCGACGTGCGTAAGGCGCGAGAGCTGCTGGCGTCGGGCGCCATCGGGGAGTTGGTTTTTGCGGAGAACGCCTTCACGTCGCACGTCGATATGCGCAATCGGTGGAACTCAAACGCCGCAGTGAGCGGCGGAGGGGTGCTCATCGATAACGGCACGCACGCCGTCGACGTGCTCCGGTATTTCCTGGGTAATCTGTGCGACATTCAGGTCGTCGAAGGACGCCGCATGCAGGGTTTGCCCGTCGAAGACACCGTGCGGCTTTTCGTCCATAACGACGACGGCGTCGTAGGGACCTCGGATCTCTCGTGGAGCATCGATAAGGAACTCGAGACCTTCTTGAGGCTGTACGGACGCCTGGGCACGATTCTGGTCGGATGGAGGGAGTCGCGATTCCGCCGGCGCGGAGAGAGCGACTGGCACGTTTTCGGGAGCGGTTACGACAAAATCCAGGCGTTTCGCGATCAACTCAACAATTTTTGCGACGCGATCGACGGCACCGACCGCCTCCTGGTAACGGCCGAGGACGGACTGGCCTCCGTTAAGGTGATTCAGGCCGCGTACGCGGCCCTGGAACGGACGCGCTGGGAGCGCATCGGTTCGCACATCGAAGATCTCGAGATCGCGCCGCTGCGGCTCACGCGCGAGGCTGCGGCGTCGTAAAATATGACCGTCCACCCCACTGCGAACGTCGAGGCGGGCGTCATCATCGGACGGAACACGGCTGTTTGGGACAACGTTCACATCCGCCACTCCACGCGCATCGGCGCCGACTGCATCATTGGTGAGAAGTCCTACATCGCCTACGGCGTCGAAATCGGCGATCTGGTAAAAATAAACGCCTTCGTGTACGTCTGTACCGCCGTCACTATCGAACGAGGCGTCATGATCGCTGCGGGGGTCGTATTTACCAACGACCGCTGCCCGCGAGCGACGGACCCTCGGTTCGATCGCTTGTTGTCTTCGGATCCCGATGAGAAGACGTTGAAGACGCTCGTATGCGAAGGTGCTACGATCGGCGCGCAGGCGACGATCGGGCCCGGCCTGAGAATCGGGCGCTTTGCGATGATAGGCATGGGCTCCGTCGTAACGCGCGACGTTCCGGATTTTTGCATCGTCGCCGGCAACCCGGCGAAGCCCGTAGGATTCGCATGCACATGCGGGCGCACGCTGATGCGCCTTACGACCGCGGAAGGGCGCCGGGAACTACGATGCCACACGTGCCTTGCCGAATACGTGCTCGAAGGGACGAAAGTCACCGAAACGGCGCTGATCTAATGCGGTTTGGAATCGTCGGCGGCGGTTTACTCGGGATGACCCTCGCGTGGGATCTTTCGAAAGCCGGTCACGACGTAACGATACTCGAAGGAGCGCCCCGTTGCGGCGGCCTCGCCGGCCCGTGGCAACTGGGCAACGTCGTTTGGGACCGGCACTACCACGTGACGCTGCAAAGCGATCTCGTGTTGCGAGAGCTCTTGCAAGAGCTCGATCTGGAGCCGGATCTGCAATGGGTCAAGACCGGAACGGGCTTTTTCGTCGATGGAAAGATGCACCCGTTCTCCGGGGCCGCCGATTACGCACGATTTCCGCCTTTGTCCCCGCTGCAAAAATTTCGACTCGCCGCGACGATCCTCAAGGCATCGCGAATCAAGGACTGGCGCCCCCTCGAGCGATTGACGGCGGTCGAGTGGCTCACGCGGCATTGCGGGCGTACGACCGTCGAGCGCATTTGGCTGCCGCTGCTACGCGCGAAACTGGGACCGCATGCGACGCGCGCGTCGGCAGCGTTCATCTGGGCCATCATCGCTCGCATGTTTGCGGCCCGCGGAAGCGGACCCAAGCGCGAAATGTTCGGTTACGTCCGAAACGGATACGCCCGGACGCTGCGCCGATTCGAAGAGAGACTCGCCGCACGTAACGTCGAGATTCGGACGTCGTACCGGATCGAGCGAATCGAAGCCGCTCCGGACGGCGTCGCCGTGATTTCCGCCGGCGATTCGATTCGTTTCGACCGTGTCGTCGTTACGTTGGCGGCGCCGCTGGCCGCGCGGTTGTGTCCGGGCCTGACGGCTCGCGAGCGTGCGCTTTGCGAGGGCGTCGAATACCAAGGCATTATCTGCGCTTCGCTGTTGACCGATGCGGCGCTCACGCCGTACTACATCACAAACATCGCCGATGCTACCGTTCCGTTTACGGCGGTCATCGAAATGAGCGCATTGGTGGACAGCAGTGAGTTCGCGGGCAAATCGCTGATCTATTTGCCGAAATACGTGTCGTCGGACGATCCGGCGTTCTGCATGACCGACGACGAAATCGAGAGCACGTTTCTGGCCGCCTTGGAGCGAATGCACCCGGCGTTTGCGCGCAGCTCCGTTCGCGCATTTCGAGTCTCTCGAGTACCTTTCGTTTTCCCCATTCCGACCTTGGGCTATTCGGAACGCCTGCCTCCAATCAAGACGACCGTCGAAGGGTTATTCATGGCGAACAGCGCTCACATCGTCAACGGGACGCTCAATGTTAATGAGACCGTAAAACTCGCTCACGGCTTGGTGCCGTCACTTCTCGCGCCTGCGCGACCGTCCGGCTCGCCCGTAGCGGTCGCATGAGAGCCTCCCTATCGCTCGACCTCGACAACCAGTGGTCGTACATGAAAACTCACGGCGACGCGGCTTGGCAATCGTTTCCGTCGTACCTCAACCTGCTGGTTCCGCGAGTGCTCGACGCTTTGGATCGCCTGGGTTTAAAAATAACGTTCTTCCTCGTCGGACAAGACGCCGCATTGCCCGAGCACGCCGACGTATTCGCCGAGATCGCTCGCCGCGGGCACGAGATCGGCAACCACTCGCACCATCACGAGCCGTGGATGCACCAACGCAGCGAAAACGCGATAGAAAGCGAGCTTGCGTGCGCCGAGGAATGTATCGAAAAGGCGACCGGGCAGCGGCCGCGAGGTTTTCGCGGACCCGGCTTTACCCGGTCCAATTCGATTCTGCAGACGCTCGTGCGACGAGGCTATCTTTACGATGCGTCGTCGCTCCCGACTTTCATCGGACCGATCGCGCGCGCGTACTACTTCCGCAGTGCGAAGCTCAGCGAATCCGATCGGCGCGAGCGAGAAGATCTCTTCGGCGGTTTCGCGGACGGGTTTCGGCCGAACCGCCGGCACACGATCGAGCTGCAAAACGGATCGATCACCGAGATTCCGGTCACGACGTTTCCGTTTCTCCGCGTCCCGATTCACGTTAGCTACGTCCTGTACGCTTCGACGATTTCGCCTGCGGCAGCTCTGGCGTATTTTCGAGCGGCCCTCCAATGGTGCAAGCTTACGCGCACGGAACCATCGATACTCTTGCATCCGCTCGACTTTCTATCGGGCGACGAGTGCCGGGAACTGGCTTTCTTCCCAGCGATGAGTATGAATCCCGAAACCAAGCGACGCGTCGTCATGGAATCGATCGAGGCGCTGGCGAGCGGCTTCGACGTGCGTCCTCTGATCGAGATGGTCGGGCGCGCCGGGGACACGCACGGAACAAATGGTAAGGTTGCAACCGTTTCCTACAATAGTGGTATTACGACGAAAGTGGGATAGGGATGGGTCGCTCCGCCCCTTGGTTTGCCCCACAACCAACCGTGCGTTAGAATGATGCGTCGTTTGGTGTGGGACCCGCGATGTACCTCGGCACTCAGGGGGCGTTGTAGATGGCTGCAAGGACGGTCGGAGTTTCTCCGGTCGCGGTAACGGGTTTCGAAGGGCTCCATCGATCGCGAAAAAAGCGCATCGAGACGCTTCTTCGGCGTTTGATTGGGCTCGTAAACGGCAAGGGCTGGGCCCTCGGTCTGTTCGACGTCGACGGCGACCTCGTCGATTACGACGTTTCGCAATCGGGAATTGGCGGGCGCTTGGCTCTCTCGCTCCTCTGCAAGGTGCCTTTTCCGGTCACTCAGGGGCCGGTCGTGCTGCAAGCCGGCGTAGTGCCGGGCGAAAACGAGCCGTGGGTGATCGGCGTTGCGACGTCTGCAGGCACCGGCCGCTCTTTTGCGTGGATCGTGCAACTGTCTTTACCTCCCGAGCCGGCTCCCGCCGAACTCGCCGACGAACTTCAGCGGCTTACGCACGAGATCGCACTCCTAATTACCGACGCGCCGAGTCACAACGGCGAACGGCCGCGGCCGCTCGCGCGAAACGGCTTTCACGGGTTCTACCTGTTGGATCCGGAATTCCGCGTGGAGCGCGCGTGGCATACCCGCGAACCTCTATCGTGCGACTTTGCCGACCTGATCGAACCGCGCGACCATCGACTGCCTACCGTCGTCGAGCGTGCAGTGCGCCGCCTTACGGCATCCTGGAATTTCCTGAGCATCGGGGCTTGCGCGACCGGAGTCGCCTATCCGCTTCCCGATCTCATGCTGAAAGTCGTACCTATGTCTGCGATCGGGCCCGACGTCTACATCGGCGTGTTCGCGGAACAATGCGTCCCTACGCACGCGATCGAGCGTGCCGCAGCGACGTTCCGCATCTCGTCTCGCGAACGCGAAGTACTGCACGCGTTGCTCGACGGCAACTCCATCGCCGAGATCGCCGCGACCCTCAATTTGGCCGAATCGACCGTGAACGACCACATTGCCCGCATGATATCGAAAACCAACGCGCGCAATCGAATTGAAATGGCTGCGATGCTGCTGGGTTGGCCGGACGTTGCGGAGCGCAACGCTAGCGCACCACGGAACGGACGCCCCGCCAGGTCGCGCGTACGGGTTGCGTGGCGCTATAAAATCGCCACGACGCCCGCAGGGCCCGAACCGGTCGGCTAGAGCGTTAGCGCCGCCGGCGCAGATGACAAGTTTTGACTAGGTGCGCGACGCCTGCCTTACTGCAAACGCCGCGTAAGCCATGCGAAGACCCAGGACTACGGGACCAAAAGACTCACGGGAAACCCGGGTTGTGGCGCAGCCGGCAATAGTGTCAGACTAGTTGGAGACCCGCACGACAAGCCTATCGCGGCGTCTACACTGCTTAGCAGCCGGGTGGTTTCTCTCAGATGGAGTTTCTCAACAGAATGTCTGTATCAACCGCTGTATCAACCGCTGTATCAACCTTACCGCTTCGCGTGCTCGTTATCGAGAAGCAACTGCTTTTCGCCAAGGCCGTGGCTGCGGTGCTGTCGGCCGACCCGGATATCAAAGTCGTGGGTATCGCGAGCGGTCGTGATTCGGACGTTCCCAAAGATGTAGACATCGTCGTTATCGATATCGACACCGAAGAAATCGATGACGTGGTCGAGCACTATAAGGCTCGGGCCCCTGGGGCCCGCATTTGCGCGCTATCGGCCCATACCCAGGGCGAACTCATGCAGCATTGTTTGAGCGCGGGTGCCGACGCCTACATCGTAAAGGACTCATCGCTTCAAGAGCTCGTCACCGCCATAAAGACGATCGGCGAGGGCGCCAGCTACGTCGATCCGCGAGTCGCTGCATCGCTTCTGCGGCGCCGCGGTCCGTCCAACCGCTCGACGAATGAATTGTCTCCGCGCGAGCGCGAAATCATTCGTCTGATTGCCCAGGGCTTATCGAATCGAGACATCGGCCGGCGTCTGGTTCTATCGGAGAAGACGATCAAGAACCACGTAAGCCATATCTTTTCGAAGATTCATTGCACCGCGCGTTCGCAAGCGGCCGTTCACGCGATCAGGATCGGCCTCGCCTGATCTTGCGCCGGCAGCGAAGCGCGCGTCCGCGAAGGACGAAGAGCCGCCGCCACGGCCGTCACGAGCAGCCCTAAGAGGCCTAGCCACGCCGCCAGTTGGGGAGCAAAGGTGGGCCGGGTTAAAGCAGCTGTCGCGCGAAGATATCTCGCCCACGCAACCGGCGAAAGCTCGTCGGGCGCTGCACTAAAAGCGTGCGTCACGATTTCTCCGGCTGTCGGGCCGGGTTGGACGTGCACGAGGAGCACGACGCACAACGTCGTCGCAGCCGCGCCGATCGAGGCCACTGTAAGGCGTCGCCCTAAGCTGCCGCCGAGTACCGCAACGAGTCCTCCGAAAACGCCCGCGAAATCAAGCGCGATGGTGGTGCGCGAGATCTTCTGAGTCCATACGGCAATCAGAAGTCCCAAAGCAGCCGTACCGATAGCACGAAACATCCGTGCCGGCACTCGCGACGCAATCGCTACGGCGGCCGGCAGAGCGATGAGAATCTGAATGTCGTGCAGGTAGACGCCAAAGAATAGAACGGCGGCTGGGGGCAGCAACGGCACGAGGATATCTTGGCGGTTGCGAGCCGAAAGCACGCCGGCTAGGACAACTCCGAAAACGGCCGCACAGGCAAACCAAATCTTTCCCAGCAGCAGTGCGAGCGGCGGCGATACGCCGGCAACGAAAAGTAGCCGGCTCAGACTGTATTGATCCGACGCAACGAGTTCGGCGTACGCCATCGACGGAAGCACCTGCGCGAAGTATTCTTTGTTTTCCGCCACGCCGAGAGCGGCGAGACTCAAAAGGGCCAACGCCGCTACGGAAACGATAACCGCAGCACGCGACCTGTGTACGAACAAGAACATTGCGACGACCGCCGGAACGCCGACGTTGGGTTGCAAGACGGCCAACGACGCTGCACACCCGGCGGCAATCCATCGATGCTTGGTCAAGAAATATGCTGCCGCGCAGATCGCCAGCATTGCAAATGGCGCGGTCTCTCCGTAAGCGACGTTGAGCAGCGTGAGCGGCGCAAAAGCAAGGAGGATGCCGGTGGCGGAAGCGTTCGTGGGCGCGGCCAAAAAGCGGGCGCTTACGATGGCCGCCAGGGCGAGGGAAATGCAAAAGATTTCCGCAGCTAGCTTGGGCGGGAGCTTTGAAAGAATTGCGAACGGTAGCAGGACGTAACCCGGTAAGGGCGCGGGTTCCACGTAGCCTGCCGGCATCGCATCGCGTTCCAGGCCGCGTTCGCACGATCGCAACGGTTCGACGCGATAAGGATCGTGACGTTCCCGGACGGCGACGCCGGCGCAGTAGAAGGCCTTGAAGCTTTGGTGCTGCACGTCGCCTCGCGCGCCTAGCGCGAACGCCGCGAGCGTCAGCAAAAGTGAGACCGCCGCAAAGGCGGCGTTTCCGTACGATTTTCCCACGACGTTCATCATAACGGCCGCTCGGCATCGCCGGCGAGAGGCCGCGGGACCATCTTGTAGTCGAACGGCTCACATTTCCGACCGGGACCTTCGGTCGGTGAATCATGGTTCGGTTTCACGTTGGCCGAAGGCGGTTCCGAGAGTATAATCGGCCCGGTGACTTCAGCAAGCCGAATACCCGCAGTGAAAACGAATCGCCTTTCGATCGCCTGGATGGTGCTTGGGTTGAACCTCGTCATCACGGTTCCGCTTGCGGGCGTACTGAACATCTGGCAAGACGAAGCGTATACGCTGGAAACGACGAGCCGCGGTATCGGCTACGCGTTTGCGCAAGCCATAGGTTTCGAGCAAAACGCTCCCCTGTATTTCGTGGTCATGTCGATATGGCGGCACGCCGGCGACGGGATCTTTCTCTTGCGCCTTTTTTCGGTGCTTTGCATCGCGGGGACGGTCTTGCTTCTTCCGGGACTCGCGCGCAGGTACGTCCCTCAGGTGGACGGCGTCCTTGTCGCCGCAGTCGTCGCCTGCAACCCTTTCGTCGTTTGGGCGGCGGTCGAACTACGCGTCTACGCGTTGGTCGTGTTGATCTCGGCACTGCTGCTGCGGACGTTTTTCGATGCCTTCATGGAGGAACATCCCGGTAAGGGGGCCGCGATTGCCTACGCCGTGTGCGTCGCCGGCGCCCTCTATACGCAGTATTATCTGGCGTTTATCGTTGCAGCACAGGGCGCAACGCTCTTGTTTTACAACCGGCGCGCGATACTGAGGTACGCGCTAGCGGGGGCGGCGGCCGCGCTCGCGTTCGTGCCGATGCTCGCGATCGTTCCGGGCCAGGTGCAGAATTTTAAAGGCATCTTCGCGCCGCCGTCGATCGCTCAGACGTGTATCACCCTCACCGGCATCGTGTTGCGGTACGTGCTGCCGCTGCCGATCTTGCATGCGAAGAATGCCTACGTAGTGTTGGTAGTCGTTGCGATTCTGGCAGCGGCCTTTGCGCGACCGTCGTTGAAAGCGATCGGAAGGAACCCAATCGTCGCCATGACGGCGTTTGCCTTTGCGTTTTTCGCCGTCGGTACGTATCTGTCGGGCGTACACGTCTTGGATCGCCACGCCGCCTCGCTCTACGTGCCCGCCACGCTTTCGATCTTTGCCGTTCTTGCGACCGTGCGCTTCGCGAACGGACGGCGCGCCGTGTTGGTGTGTTCGGCTTTGGTCATGGTCCTATCGCTGGTGACGCTCGTGGAAACCTATCGGCACCTTGCCAAGCCCGGCGACTGGGCGCGCGTCGCCGAGTATCTCCAAACTCACGAACGAAACGGCGAACCCATCGCCGTCTTCGAAGCCGAGAACGCCCTGCCGCTTGCCTACTATTACAAAGGGGCCAACCGGATCGTCCCGATACCTCACGGCGTGGATTTTCGCCGGTACGACGTTAGTCGGTTTGTGGTCGAGAATGAGGCGGAACTTCAATCGACGGTGCCGAGGGCAAGCCGGCTCTGGCTCGTGACGTCCGGCGAATGCGCCTCCGCAAACGTACGGTTCGGCTGTAACCGGCTCGAGGAGTTCGTCGCCCAGCGTTATCGGATCGGCGCCGACCGGCAGTTCTATGGGACCCGAGTTCGCCTGATCGAGGCGATCGGGAGGCGCACGGACCACCGCCCCCTAAAAAAATAGGCCCTTAGCGCTAGAATATTCGCGCTATTAGGAGTAAGCTGGTTTCGCCTGGTCAATAGGTACCAGGTCCTTTTAGTTGCGGGAAAGGTGAGTTCGGTGGCGTTTTTATTCGCGGTTATCCTATTATTTACAAACATGCACCCGGCCGATACGCCGGGAGGCCCGCTCGATACGCCGGGCGGACCAATCGCCCACGCGACGGCGCCCGTTGGACCGGGAGCGTCAAGGCATCTGCATTAGCGCGACGATGTCGCTGGGTCTTTACGTTGCTCTGAAAAGGACCCCCGCTTCTCGGGTGTAACTAGCGCACCTTAACTTCGAGTGCGATCCGCGGCGCCGTTATGCATCGTGGTCAGGAGCAGTTTGCCACTTGGGACCACGCGAGTTATTCAGTACGGGTGAGCTGTCCGCATGCGTTCGCGCTACCGCTCGGGCTACGTCTACGCACGACCGAGTCCTACTTGTTCGCGCGCTGATGCGTCTGGACCGGCATCGCGAGGCACTTGAAGCGATCGCCGACACGCGCACGACGACGCTCGAGGAAGAAGCCTTTTTCCGAGCCTTAGAGGCATCGTGCCACGCCTTTCTCGGATCGGTGAATCTCGCGGCCCGGACGCTGCTCGGCATCGGGACTTACGCCTATGGCCTGGACACGCAGTACGAGATCGCCCACGCGCGCATGCTTACTTCCTGGGTCCAAGGCTCACCGGACTCGATGGAAGCCGCGCTGCGCGACGTCGACGTAAGTTCGGCGCCGCACCTTTACGGTCACTGGCTGTTCTCGCTCTCCTGGGTCGCATCGTTGCGGGGTGAATACCTCGAACAACTGCAGCTTCTCGAAGAGGCGGCCACACACGTCGCCGGCGTCCCCGAAGCGCAGGACATCAGCCTGCTGGCCAATGCGACGCGATCCATGATCCACTTGGTACGCGAAATTTCCGCGAAGCGAACGCTCGATTTTGCGATAAAGATGGCCGAATCGATCCCCTGGACGCACGATCTCGAAGTGGAACGGTTTCTAACGTTCCGCGGCCTCGCGTGGGCACACGCACTGCGCGGCGAACACGAACGCGCCTTTCACTATGCATATTTCGCTCGCGATATCGCGCCCTCGGTAATGTGGATCACCGCCTCCTACGCAGACCAAGCCTATCTTGCGAGAATGGCCGGCGAGAATTCGAGCGCCGATGCGCTCCTGCGCCACGCCGTGGCCTGCGCGCGCGAAACCGATTGGTCAACGATGGGCGAAGAGCGCGTGGCACTGCTGAACCTGATCGAACTCCTTTCCGACCAAGACGTGGAGACTGGAAAGGCGCTGCTCGCAATCTACGATGGGATCCCGATGCGGCTGTCGTCACGCTTCGCACTTTCGCGCGATTGCCGGCTCCGTGCGATGGAAGAGTACGCGCGCGGTACTATTCTCGCCGTCTCCGGCGATCAAAATTCCGCGATCGATCTCTTGATTAGCGCTTATTCGACGTTCCAATCGATTCACTACGCATGGCGGGCGGCCGCCGCGGCCCTGCGGCTCCATGCGATTACCGACGATTCTTCTTGGATGCTGCGCGCTCGCGACGCGGTCGAGGCGTTTCCGGAGAGCTCGGTCGCGGATCAAATTCGCAAGACCGCATCGGTTGCCGAAGACGAGCGCATTGCCTCGCTCACTCCGGCGCAGCGGCGGGTGTTCGGGCTCATCTGCGAAGGTCTCACCGACAAGCAGGTGGCTCAAACCCTGGGCATCTCTCCCGAGACGGCCAAAAACCACGCCGCCCGCGTTCGGGCTGCGTTTGGAGTTCACTCCCGAGCCGCGCTCATTGCCGCCGTTCACCGCGAGGCGGTCTAAGCAGGCTTCGCCTGCCCTTTCGCCCCCTAGCCCGAAGGACTCCCGGACCAGAGGTGCTGCGCCTGCCGGGACTTCTGGTTGGCGCGGCGTCGCGTTACCATCGAACCATGGGCCGAGCTCTCGCCATCGCTACCTTTTCGCTGCTGTGCGCTATCGGCGCGCAGGCGGCGTTTGCCGGCGGCGCCGCTGCCGCAGTTGCCTCTCAAACGGTCATTCACCCCGGCGATCAGCTTGGCGTCCTCGTTTTCGGGGATCAATCCCTTACGCAAAACGTCATGGTGCTTTCAGACGGAACGATCGAGTTTCCGCTGGTGGGACGCCTCGCGGTCGCTGGAAAAACTCCGACCGCGGCAGCGACACTGCTCGCGGAGCGGCTGGCCCGCTACGTGCGTCATCCCGTCATTACTATTTCGATCGCCCAACTCGGCCAGCCCAACGTGCTCGTTCTCGGCGAAGTGAAATCGCCGGGCAAGTATCAGCTTCGCTCGGAAGCAAAGCTCACCGATGCAATCGCGGCGGCCGGCGGCATCGCCGATAGCAACGGTGCCTTTCCGGAAGCGCGCGTTGCCGATGCGACGGGTAAGGTGACGCTCGTTTCTCTCCAGAGTCTTCTTCAACGCGGCGATACCTCGCTCGACATACCGCTTGCGGAGGGTTCGGTCGTATACGTGCCCGGTCCGATACGCTTTACCGTCAGCGTTGCGGGCGCCGTCGATCATCCGGGCGACGTTCAAGTGAACGAAGGCGACCGTCTTTCGATGGTGATCGCCAAAGCCGGAAACAGCCAAAACGCCCAGGCCGACCTCAACCACATTCACCTGATTCGCATGGGACCAGACGGCAAACAAACGACCACAGAGGTCAACCTCTACCTCGTCCTCAAGGGCGCCGACCCGAGCGCGGACGTCGCGCTGGAGAAGGGTGACGTCGTCTACGTGCCCCAGGGCGTTCGACACTCGGATATATTCTCTGGGATCGGCAGCGGCCTACTCTACGTGCTCACTCACTTCATCCCGTAGTCCCCTGGACAGTGCGTCCTGCCGCGTAGTTTTACGCTCTCGGCTGGTTAATCGCGGCCAAGACAAGGGGACAAACCGATGCATGGCAAGGGGCCTCGCAAAAAAGACATCGCCACGCTTCATTGGGGCACCCCAAGCATCCGCAGTGCGACGGTCCCGACGTCCATACCGGGTTCGATCTCGGCCAGGGTTTCCACGTCTACGGTTGCCATTGGGAACCCAATGCCGTGTAAAATTCGACGGAACGTTAGCGCACAACGCCGTAGCTTGAGCGGGCGTTGGGAGGCGATAGGTGGTGGCATTCAATTCCACGGTGTCGAATCGTTCGGCATAGAATTCGAGCCAACGGCGCTGCGCTACGCCCGCGGGATAAAATCGCCCGCGCCAGTCGCCGTATACCCAGCCGCTCGTTCCGATGCGAATCACCGTGACGATATACCCGCTCGTCCTTCGACTTTGCGTGCCTTCGACTCGCTTCGCTCCCTCAGGGGCGCTCCGCTCGGCGTGACACAAAGGGTCTGCGTTCGGGATGACCCGGCTAGTTGCCGAGCATGACGCGGGCGGCGTTCCATCCGGAGGCGCCCATGACGCCGCCGCCGGGATGCGCCGCGGCGCCGCACATAAACAAACCTTTCACCGGCGTTGCGTAGCTCGCGAATCCCGGTACCGGGCGGAACATAAAGAGTTGGTGCAGCGGCATCGCGCCCTGGAAGATGCTGCCGCCGGTGAGTCCGAACGTTTCCTCCAGATCGAGCGGCGTCAGAATTTGGCGATCGATGACGGACGCTTTGAAACCGGGCGCATATTGCTCTACGATGTCGAAGCAGCGGTCGGCGTATTCGTTGCGCAACGCATCCGTCCAGCCGCCGTTGGGCGCGTATGGCGCATACTGCGTAAACATCGACATGAGATGCTTGCCGGGCGGCGCGACGGTCGGGTCGAGCGATGACGGCATCGTGCATTCGACGACCGGCTGCCGTGAAATGTTCCCGTACTTTGCGTCGTCGTAGGCGCGTTCGATGAAGTCCTGATCCGGGCAGAGATGCACGGTCCCGAAGTGCTGGGGTCCGGGTTCGTGACCGGGCAGCGCAGTAAAACTCGGCAGCCGCTCCAGCGCGACGTTGATCTTGCACGAGGCGCTGCTATACGAAATGCGCTCGACGGCATCGTTAAACGCCGGCGGGAGCGTCGAAGGATCGAGCATGTTCTGAAACGTGAGCCGGCAATCCACCCCCGACGCAACGCGCTTGGCGGAAAACTCGTCGCCGTTGGTCAGAACAACCCCGGTGACTGCGCCGTTTTTCGTGAGAATGCGCGCGACCTCGGATTCCGTGCGGATTTCGGCGCCGAGGTCGGTTGCGGCGCGTGCGAGCGCCTGCGTCAAGCCGCCCATGCCGCCTTTGACGTAGCTCCAAACGCCGCGCTTCCCGTTCGTCTCGCCCATGACGTGGTGGAACAACACGTACGCCGTGCCGGGCATCGACGGCGCCATGAACGCGCCGATGATCGCATCGGTGGCGATTGTGCCCTTCAACTCTTCCGACTCGAACCAGCGATCGAGAATCGGACGCGCGGCGCCGGTGAGCACTTCGATCGCCTCACCCATTGCGGGGCCGAGCTTCTGCAATGCTCTGCCCATCTTGCCCATCTGGAGCAGTTGAGGAATCGACGGCCGCAGCAAGTTCGGCGGCACTTGGGTGAGCGTCGGCTCGACGACCGATGCAACGCGCTCCAGCATCGCTTCGTACTGCGGATAGCGCTCCGCATCTCGCTTACTGAACTTGGCGATCTCTTCGACGTCTTGGTGCGTGCCGGTGCCGAGAATGAGATAGCGGCCGTCGAGGAAGGGCGAGAACGACGCCGGATTGCGTTCGATCGGCTCGAATCCGTAGTCGCGCAGGCGCAAATCGGCGATGATCTCGGGCCGGAACAGACTGTTGACGTAGGCGGCCGTCGAGACTTTGTAGCCCGGCCACGTCTCTTCGGAGACGCAGGCGCCGCCGACGACGTAGCGCCGTTCCAGCACGAGCACCTTCCATTTGGCACGCGCGAGATAGCAGGCCGTCACGAGCCCGTTATGTCCGCCACCAACGATGATCGCATCGTAGGTCATAGTTTCACCTGTACGCTGAAGTATGCGTTGAACGGTTGCATGAGGGAGCTGGAAAGGTCGTTGTACGTTCCGAAGTACGGTTCGTAGGGATAGCGCAGGAACGTCTGCACGTTGTCGTGCGGATTGTAGGCGTTTCCGACCGGAGGCGTGCTGGGACCGCCGACCAGGTTGGTGTAGAGGCAGACGTTGTTGCCTTGCAGGTAGGTGAAGCCGGTCGTTTGTCCCCCGAAGCAGGTCTGCAGCAGATTCGCGAGCGTCACCGTCAGCCGGATGCGCGGCGTCGCGTCGTAGGTCATTTGAAGATGCCCGAGGAGTTGCGCCGGTTCCCGGAAAGCGCCGAGCGCATCGAACTGGCCGGTGTACGGATCGGGAACCGAAAGCGCCGCCGACGAACAGTCGTGCGCGTTGTAGGGCAGACCGCCGGACGAGCCATACGGATAGCGCGGATCGCCTCCGGTCGAGCCCGGCAATGCGGTGCAGCCGGCTGCGGCCGGATCGATGCCGGGCGTCGTCAGCGGGGCGCCGTAGCGGTTGCCCGCCGAAAACTGAAACGACGGGGTGATGGCAAACTTGTCGTGCTTGTAGTTGAGGATAAGGGTCGCGACGTATGGGTAGTTGTAGGCGTTGACGCCGGAGCCGACCGGTCCCGGAAAGACCGAGTAGGGAAGGTACGCCGCCGACGGATCGTAGAGCGAGAAGACCGGTGAGTTCCAGTAGGGATTGGCGATGTCGCCTTTGGCGCACGACGGATCCGGCGCGCCGCTCACCGGAACGTAACAGGGAGCCGCATACGAGTTCGGGCCTTGCGTCGTGTAACCGCAGACGAGTTGACCGAACTGCTTCTTTCCGTATTGCGACCCGCCGGGAGCGCAGGCCTTAGTATAGGCGTTGTACTGCGCGATGCCGGTATTGATCGGCGTGAGCAGCGTCGTTCCGTTCTGCAGCGTGCCGTATTTGAAGGTCGCATACGTGTACGCAAACGAGAGCTGCCCGGAGATGCCGTTGCGGTTGAAGTCGCCTTTGTTGAACTGGAACTCGAAGCCGCGAGACGTCTGGTAGCCGGCGTTCAAGCCGGAGGTGATGCCGGTCGTATAGTTGATGTAGAAGTTCGAGACTTCGGCCTGCGTTTGGCGCAGGAAGGGCGACAGCTTGAACGACATGTCGGTGCCCTTGAAGTGGTGCTCGATCGAGAAGTCGCTGTTGAACGAAATCGAGGGTGCCACCGCGTGGCCCGGCGAGTTGAAACCGAGCGCGTAGAACTCGGTGAGCGTGTCGGGGAGATTTGCTTCGAGCCCGTTATACTGCTCGTACGCCGAACTCGGCTGTTCGTTGTATTTTCCGTAACTGGCGCGCAAAACCGTGTCGGGGTTGACGGTGTACGTCGCGCCGATGCGCGGCTGCACGATGTTATAGTCGAAGGCCGCGGGCGTGTTGTCGAGATGCGCGTTGACGTACTGCTTGCCGAGCTTCGGACACGGCAGCTGCGAGTTCGTGCTCCAGTCGCCGCGCGGGAGAAGCGCGGTCCGGTCGACGAGGGTCAGCGTCTGCGTATCGAAGCACGTGTCTTGGTTGAACGCATCGAACCAGAAGTTCCGGGCGGCGCCCGTGTCGGTATTCGAACCGACGAAACTGTAGTTGTCGACGCGTACGCCGGCGTTGACGGTAAGCTTGTCGTTCGGGCGCCACTCGTCGGTGATCGAGTAGCCGGCGAAGTGCGGCGTGACCGTATTGTTGAGGCCGTAGTCGCCGTTTTCGGCGACGTAGTACGCGCACGGACCGTTGCCGCAGCGTAAACCGCTGACGTTGGGCTGGCCGCTGCCGTTGAGGCCGAGATACGAGGGCAGCCGGTTGGCGCCGAACGAGACGCCGCTCCCGCCGCCGTCGTAGCAGGTGGTCGCAAACGTGCCGTTGCCGCCCCGCTTGATGCGATAGCAGGTGCCGCCGTAGATGTCGTTCGGGTTGACGAGCTGCGCGAACTCGTTGCCGTAGAAGCGGCCGAATGCGAACATCTGCTCGTTGTAAATCCGGGCGCCGGTTGCCGTGGTGTAGCTTCCTTCGGCCTGCAGCAGGTTTTGCGAGTTGATCTGATCGGTGAACGAGGCGCTGATGCCGCGCGTGTGGTTGTTGATTTCGTAGTCGCCGCTGTCGTAGTACGCGTACGACTGCAGCGACATCATCGGGCCGTTTTCGATCCAGTCGGAGTAGTAGGTGTAACCGTAGAGCCGCAGGTACGCGCTGGAACTGAAGTTTTTCTGGTATTGCAGCTTGACGATCGCCTGGCCGTTGTAACCGCGGTCGCGCTGAAAATTCGGATCGGGGATCGAGCCTTGGAATGGATGGGACGGCGACGACGGATAGAGGTAGGGAGAGATCAGCGACTGGTAGTTGGCCGGGAGCAGCGTGCCCGTGGGACCCTTGTACTGATACGTGTCGAGATAGTAGGGTGGAAACGATCCGGTCGATGAGATCCAGTTTTGCAAGCCTTCGTCGGTCACCGAACTGTTAAAGGTCGTGAAAATCTCGTCGTTGTCGTAGAGCAGCTGCACGTCGTCGCGCAGCGAGTCGTGTTTGTGCGGGATCGCGATGTGGAAGTTCGCGACGAAGGTGCGGTCGGCGATGTTGACGGGATTGAGCGTCCCGAATCCGATCGGCCCGAGCACCCAGCCGGTCGTTCCGAGCGGCCCCACGTTCGGCTTTCCGTTGGTGAAGCACGACGGCAGCGCTTGGATCGATGTCTTGCCCGGACATTGCGCCACCTGCTGGCCGAACTCGTTGGTGTAGGCCGCGCCCCCGAACTGATCGACGAAGACGTGATCTTGATTGTAGCCGTTGAACCCGACGTAATAGGAGAAGAGCCGGTCGGGCGTCGCGCCGCCGGTCTCCACGCTGAGGCTGTGGTAGAAGGTCGGCGAACCCGCCGCGAGATCTGCTTGCGCGTAGCCGGGGAACGTGCCGGTTTTGATGACCTGGTTGATGAAGCCGGCGAGACCTTGCGCTTCGGCGCCGGCGGGCGTCGCACCGGTGTAGACTTGCAACTCGAGCTGGCCGAGCGACGAAATCGATCCTGACGGGTAGTTGTCGAAGGCGCGATTGATCGGAATGCCGTCGAACTCGTAGCCGACTTCGTAGGAGTCGCCGCCGCGAACGTGCACCGCCTGCAAGTATCCGGCTTGATTCGGCGGCACGTACGCGCCCGGTACGCTCGCGATGGCCGAGTAGGCGCTGTTGAGACTGCCGCCGCCGCCGAGCGCCGAGAGCCGCGCCTGCTGCGCCGCGTTGATCGAATAGATGTCGGCGGTCGTGCCGGGGCGCACCAAACTCGACGCCGAGCGCGACGAGACTTGCGCGATCGTCTTGAGCGCTTTGTGCATGGCAAACGCCAGCGTCTGCTGCGCGTCGGCGAGCACCGCGATGCCCGGGTACGACACCGGGTCGTAGCCCGACTTTTCGAGCGACGCCGTATACTCGTCGGGAGCGAGCGAGACAAAATGAAAGTGGCCGCCGGCGTCGGTGAGCGTGCTCGCGCTCTGCGACGGACTGGCGACCGTGACGCGTACGCCGGCGAGCGGCGCCGACGTTCCGGCTTCGGTCACCGTGCCGCCGAGGCCGCCGGTCGTGCCGGCCGGCGCAAGCGAAGGGACGATGACGGCGCCCGCACACGCGAACGCGGCGAGAGCGGCGACGATGCGGCGATGAATGCTCATGTTTGGTAAGCCTCGATGAAGGTATGGTAAGCGGACATGGCGCGGTTGAACTGGTCGCCGATCTCGGCGGCTTCGCGAAGATGCGGCGGAAGCGGAGGCCCTTGTGAGAGGTTCACGACGCCCAAGAGAATCGTCAAGCGCTCGCGCAGCGCGTCCGGTTTCCACTGGTCGTCTTCGGAGTTCACGATACCCGACGTCAACTGTGCGTAGACGGCGTCGAACGCGTGCCGCTGCGACGCGTGCACGCGTCCACGCAGCGCGTCGAGCCGGTTGAGCGCGGTATCGACCTGCGAGAGTTCGCGATCGAGCGCCGCGATGAAATCGTAGCGCGCAACGTACTGGGCTTGCGTCCAGTGCGCGCGCGGATCGGGGCGAACTTCAAGCGTTCGTTCGGACGCGCGGTCGCCGATGCGAAGCCGTACCGTATAGGTGCCGGGTACGACCTGCGGCGCGCTCCAGGCCTTGTTCCAATCGCGCGCGGCGTTCCACGGCACGATGGGTTCGGCGAGCAAATCCCAGGACGCGCGATCGATGCCGGCGTCTCCGGGTGCATCGAGATGCCGCACGACCGCGCCGGAAACGTCGAGCAGGTCGATCGTGACGCCGGGCGTCTCGCGCGGCAAATAGTACGACAGCAGCGCGCCGTAGTCGGGATCGCTTCCGCTGAAGACGCCCGCCGGCACGCAGCATTCGTCGTCGTGCGTTCCGTATTGGCCGGACCACCAGATATACCACGCGTACGCCGGACGCGGCGCGAAGAGCGCCGGAACGCCGGCGTCGCGCGCGGCGGTAAACCCTTCCAGCGGCGTGAGATCGTCGAGGATGTAGATTCCGCGTCCGTGCGTGCCGGCGATGAGATCGACGGCCTCGGGCTGCACGCGCAGATCGCGGACCGCGGTCGGCGGCATGTTCAAACGGAGACTGCGCCAGGCCGCGCCGCGGTCGAACGTCACGAACGCGCCCTGCTCCAAGCCCGCGTACAGCACGTCGGCGTTGCGGGGATCTTCGCGAAGAACGTGCGCGGGCTGGTCGGGCGGCAGGCCCGCGACGACCGAACGCCACGACGTGCCCCCGTCATCGGTTGCGAGCACGTAGGGCGTGCGATCGCCCATCGTTTGGCGATTGACGACTGCGTACGCGCGGTCGATCGAGACACGCGACGGCTCGACGGTCTCGACGCGCCCCCATTCCGGGACGAACGACGGCGTAACGTTGCGCCAGTGCGCTCCGCCGTCGATGGTGCGCCAAATCAAGCCGTCGTCACTGCCCACCCAAATCGTCCTTGCATCGATCGGCGACGGCGCGATGTCGAGCAGCGTGTCGTAGAACTCCGCGCCCGAAACGTCGGTGTTGATCGAGCCGCCCGCAACTTGCTGTTTGCTCGGATCGTTGCGCGTGAGATCCGGACTCATCGCAGTCCACGTACGCCCGCGGTCGCGCGTTTCGAAGAGCACGTTCCCGCCGAAGAACGCGACCCCAGGCTCGAGCCGCGAGAACGCCAGCGGCGATTCCCAGTTGAAGCGATACGGCAAACCCGCCAGCGGACGTCCGTTGGTGTCGCGCACGTAGGGCGAGATGTCGTAGTTCTGGCGCGACGCGAGGTCGAAGATGCCCAGCTGTCCGTTGAGTTCGTTGATGCCGACGTTCCAGACCGATTGCGGATCGCCGGGCTCAGGCCAGACGGCCACGCCGTCGGCATCGTTGGCGACGTCCCGCCAGTCCCGTTCCGTCAAGCCGAGCGGGCTGAGCGAGAGATTCGGCGCGCAGTAGGAGTCGTCGTCCTGCATCGCCGCGCAGACGTGATAGGGATTCTGGTCGTCGAAGCCCACGTGATAGATCTGCGCGATATCCACGTTGAAGCGCCAGTCCCAGGTCGCGCCGCCGTCGATCGAGATCGGCGCGCCGCCGTCGTCGGCTTCGATGATGCGCCGCCCGTCGCGCGAGATCCAAAAGCCGTGATGGTCTTGGTGGACGGCGGTCGAGATATCGTCGAACGTCTTGCCGCCGTCGTGCGTAACGAGCAAATCTTCCGAAGCGAAGAAGACGCGATTGGGATCGCGCGGATCGACCGCAAGACGGCTGAAATAAAATGGGCGTTGATCGATGATCGTGTCGCGCGACATCATCCGCCAATGCGCGCCGGCATCTTCGGATCGCCAGAGCAATCCTTCGCGCGATTGAATCAGCGCGTAGACCCGCCGCGGATCGCTCGGGGCCACGGCGATGCCGATGCGTCCCATTTCACCCGAAGGCAGGCCGTTGCCGCGCAGGCGATGCCAGGTCGTGCCGCCGTCGGTCGACTTGTAAATGCCGTCGTCGGATCCTCCGCTGGTGAAGGTCCACGGTTTGCGCCGGAACTGCCAGACGCCGGCATAGACGACGCGCGGATCGTGGGCGTTCCAGGCGAGGTCGGAGACGCCGCTGCGCGGCCCCGCGTAAAGCGTGCGCCGCCACGTTCGTCCGAAATCGGTCGTGCGGTAGACCCCGCGGTCGCCGGAGTCTTTGAATGGATTGCCGAGCGCTCCGGCGATGACCGCACCGGGATCGTGCGGGTTGATCAGCAGCGCGGAGACGGCATAGGAATCGTTCAATCCGCGCCGGCTCCAATGCACGCCGCCGTCACGCGTAAGCCAGATGCCGTCGCCGTAGGACGCGTCGTTGCGAGGATTCGGCTCGCCGGTTCCGGCCCATACGACCTCTTGGTTCGAGGGAGCGATGGCGATTGCGCCGATCGCGCCGACCGCGTCGCGCGACCACACGTCGCGCCACGTCAATCCGCCGTCGGTCGTCTTGAAAACGCCGCCGCCTGCTGCACCGAAATAGTACAGGGAAGGATTCGCGTCGGTACCGGCTACACCGGAGGTGCGCCCGCCGGCGAGTGCCGGACCGATGTTGCGCCAATCGAGCCCAATCGCGTCGCTGCCTTGTGCTGGTGAGGTCGCACATGCCACGAACAGCGCGCAAACAAAAGAGAAGAGGCGCACACAAACTACGTAGACTGCGGACCTTGCATTGCGTGCAGGTAGTGGCGGTCGAAGGACCCCAACAATCCTTCGGCGTTCGAGTACGGCCCCGGCGAGTAGGCGCGCGAGCGCAATCCAAGTTGCGTGAATTCGCTCACCCGCCAATCCTGGCGATTGGTGACATCCCAGAAATCGACTGCGTCGCTCGGATCGAAGTGCGGCACCTCCATCGTTTGCGGTTCGAAGAGCCAGGTGCAGGCAATGCGCGTGCGATCGATGGCGACCGGCGTGACGTAGTGCACCATGACGTAATCGGCGTGGAGGCTCAGCAGCATCGACGGAAAGATCGTGTAGTAGTAGATGCGGTCGAGATCGTCGCCCGAAACGGTTCCGAGCGGAGGCCGGTCGGTTTGGCCCGTGATGGTGAGGCTGCCGACGTGCGAGCGCAGCTCGGAGTAGCCGCCGAGCACCGGGCCTTCGGTGAGATCGTTCCGACCGGACTCCGAAGGCGAGAGTTTATCGAGTTGCGGATGGACGAGCGGGCAGTGATAGCACTCGGAGTAGTTCTGAAAAACGAGCTTCCAATTGCAGGCGATATCGTATTCCACGGTGCGTCCGGTGCGCAGCCGCTCGAGATCCCATCGCGTGAATCGCCCTTTCAGCGATGCCAGCGCGCGTTCGAACGGTTCGGGATCCGGCGTGAGGTTCACGAAGATGAAGCCTTCCCACACCGTGACGCGCGCTTCGTGAAGCGGATAATCGGTACGCTCGAAACCCGGCACGTCGGCCATGTTACGCGCGACGTTGAGCGCGCCGTCGAGTCCGTAGGTCCAGGCGTGATACGGACATTGAATCGAACCTTGAAACCGTCCGGTACGTTCGAGACACAGTCGCGTGCCGCGATGGCGGCAGACGTTATGGAAGGCGTGAATGACGCCGGCGCGATCGCGCGTGACGATGAGGCTTTCGCCGGCGACGTCGCTCAAAAAGTATTCGCCGGCCGTCGCGATCCAATCGGCGCGGCCCACGCCAATCCAATCGCGCGCAAAAATCAGCTCGCGTTCGCGGGCGAAGTTCTCCTCGGAGAGATAGCGGAAAGCCGGAAGCGTCCTCGCTCCCGGCGTGACGACGGGCTTGCTGAAAACGGTCATCGCGCGGCTCTTCCTGGCGAAGCGAGATTTGCCCGAGGGTTCCCCGGCGTTTGACAGAATCCCGCAGCTAACAGCGATTTATTTGGCGTTCTTGGCGATAGACCGTCAAAGCCTTCGGGAGCGTCCCTAGTTGGCCGAACGAGAACCGAATACCACCGCCACTGCGACGGGCCCGCTCGAGGTCTCGCTGCCGCGCGACGCTTACCTCGACGCGACGTTTTTCGAGCGCGAACAACGTGCGATTTTCTGGGATCAGTGGTTCTGCGCCGGACGAACCGAGGGACTCGAGCATAGCGGCGCGTACCGGGTGGTCGACGTTGCCGGCGAAAGCGTCATCATCGTCCGCGGCGCGGACGGTCTCTACGCCCACCTCAATCTCTGCCGTCACCGCGGCAGCCGTTTACTCTGCGGCGACGGCGTGTTGCGCGGCGCGATTCGCTGTCCCTACCATGGGTGGGCGTATTCGCTCGAAGGCGACGTCGTCGCGACGCCGTTCGTGGACGAGCGCGACGTACCGCCGGACGCCCGTCGTCTGCACCCGGTAGGCGTGGAGTGCTGGGGCGGTTTCGTCTTCGTCCATCTCGGGTCCGAACGCGCTCGGCGTGAGGGGTTCACGCTGAGCGCGCAACTCGGCGCGATTGCGCAGCGCCTCGCGCGCTATCCGCTCGAAGAGTTGCGCGTTGCGCGATCGCTGCGTTACGAGGTCGCCGCCAACTGGAAGGTGCTGCTCGAGAATTACAACGAGTGCTACCACTGCGCCGGCGTGCATCCGGAACTCTGCCGCGTGGTGCCGGCGTTCAAGCATCGCGGGGGAAGCCAACTCGATTGGGAACGGGGCATTCCGCACCGCGACGGTGCCTGGACGTTCACGGCGAGCGGAACGTGCGATCGCTTGCCGTTCTGCGGACTGGACGCCGACGAACGCGTTCGTCACAAGGGCGAACTCGTCTATCCGAATCTCATGCTCAGCCTTTCCGCCGATCACGTCGCCGCGTTCACGTTATGGCCGGAGGGTGCGGAACGGACGACGATCGTCTGCGACTTCCTTTTTCACCCCGAAGAAATCGCGCGCGCGGCATTCGATCCGTCCGATGCGGTCGAGTTTTGGGATCTCGTCAACACGCAGGATTGGACGATCTGCCAAAGCGTTCAGGCGGGAATGCATTCGCGCGCGTTTCGTTACGGCTACTATGCGCCGATGGAAGACGCAAGCCTCGACATCCGGCGCTACGTTGCCGAGCGATTGCGCGCCCCTTCGACTGCGGCGCTTCGCGCCTTCGCTCAGGGTGACACCAAGGATGATGACTGAGTACGATGCGATCGTACTGGGTTTGGGCGGCATCGGGAGCGGTGCGGCATACTGGCTCGCCAAGAGCGGAGCGCGGGTGCTCGGAATCGAGCAGTTCCAACTTGGCCACGCGCGCGGAGAGTCGCACGACCATTCGCGCATCATTCGGCTATCGTACGTCACGCCGGCGTACGTGCGCCTCGCCAAAGAAGCGTATCGCGCGTGGGACGCGCTCGAGCGCGATGCCAACGAGCGCCTCGTTTTTCGCACGGGGGGGCTCGACGCGGGACCCGCCGGCGGCGCGATTCCGCTGGAAGGCTACGCCGATGCGATGGCCGCGTGCGGCGTTCCGTTCGAATGGCTGGATGCCGGGGAGATTCGACGGCGCTGGCCGGCGTTCGAAGTCGAGGACGGCGTGCGCGGCCTGTTTCAGGAAGATGGCGGCATCGTCGCGGCCGAGCGCGCAACTGCGGCGCATCAACGGATGGCGCGGACCTTCGGAGCGACGCTGCTCGAACGTGCGGAGGCGACGTTGCTCGGCGCGGACGGCGGCGAGATTCGTATCGAAGCCGCCGGCCGGCGCTACACCGCGGGCCGCTTGGTCGTGGCCGCCGGACCGTGGACCGCGCGCATCTTGGAGTTCTTCGGCATTCGCATTCCGCTCGAAGTGACGAAGGAGCAGGCGATGTATTTCGCCGCGCGCGATCTCGAACGGTTTGCGTTCGGACGTTTTCCCGTGTGGATCTGGATGGACGATCCTTCGTTTTACGGTTTTCCGGTTTTCGGCGAAGCCGATGCCGTGAAAATCACGCAGGATGCCGGAGGCCGCGCCGTCGATCCGGATACGCGCGATTTCGACGAAGACGCTGAAATCACGCGGCGCGTCACCGAGTTCTTGGCGTACCGGCTGCCGGCTGCGCTCGGGCCGCGCAAGGTGGTCAAGACGTGTCTCTACACGCTCACACCGGATCGAGACTTCGTCATCGACCGGTTGCCCGGGCACTCCAACGTGTGCGTCGCCGTCGGCGCCGGTCATGCGTTCAAGTTCGCATCCGTGATCGGGCGCATTCTCAGCGATCTCGCGCCCGGCGTTTCGGTTCCGCCGGCGATCGCGGACTTTTCGCTCGACCGCGAGATCCTGCACATGAAGACGCCGCCCAAAACGTATATGGTGTGAATGGAGCGACGCGGTCGCCGCAGAAGGGAACGAGAACTTGAGAGGTACCCGCACCCTCGCTCTGGTCGTACTGCTGGCAATCGTCGCCGCCGGCGCGTGGTTGTATCTCTCGCACAAGCCGCCGGAACTCGGCGGCTCGCTGACCGTTTACTACACGAAACTCGACGGAACGACGCTCGGAACCCAGAGCGTCTCTTTACGTCCGCGCGAGCCGGGCGAGAGTGCGGCCGAGCATTTGCGAAATGCCGTGCTCTATGCGGCCGTGCAGGCGGTCGCCGGACCTCCGAGCGACGTGCAAGCGATTCGCTTTCCTCCGGGAACGCGCGTGCAAGATGCAAGCGTTTCCGGTTCGACGGCGACGATCGACTTGTCGAAGGACGTCGAACGGCAACCCGGCGGGACGTTCGGCGAAAACGGAATGTTCAAAGCGCTCGTGTACACCGTCACCGCCGTCCCCGCAATCGCCGCGGTGAAGATTACGATCGGCGGCGCCGCGCTGCCGACGCTCCCGGGAGGACATCTTGAGCTGGACGAGCCGCTCCACCGCTCCGATTTTTAGGGCGCTCCTGTGTTCGGGGCTGGTCGCGGCGTTCGCGCTGCCCGCCGCCGCCGACGCTCCGATCAAGGCCCTCTATCTGCAGCAGCCGATCGTCTTCACGCACGTGTCGGGTACGGGCGCGACGACCGCCGTCGGCGTCAACGACCCGGGTTTGCGCGCGCTGCTGCACGCGACCGGCGCCGCGATCACGTGGCGTCCCGGAGAACGTTACGTCCTGATGACGACGGCCGCTCCGGCGGTCGTGAGTTTCGCGGTGGGCGATCGCCGCTACGACGTTGGACCGGTCGTGCTGCAGGCCTCGATTGCGCCGTTCGTTTCGGGCAACGAAGCCTATCTTCCGTTCAACGAACTGCTGCGTTCGCTCGATTTGGCGATTCGTCCGGACGGCGCAACGTGGATCTTGCAGCCGCAGCTCGCATCGCTCGACGTCCGTTCGTGGGGCAACCGCGCCGATATCGTCGTGCGCGGCGGCATCCCGTTGCGGCCGCGCATCGTGCAAGATGCGCCCGGCGCGGTCATTTACGAGTTCGACGGCCTCGGGACCGCGTTGACCGGTACGCGCAACGTCAATGCCGGCGGCATTCGATCGATTGCGGTTTCACAAAGCGGGCCCGCGCGCGATCCGAAGACCGTCGTCAACGTCCAGCTGCTACCGGGCGCGTCGCACGACGTGCCGCGCAGCGACGACGGCCGAGACCTCGTCGTTTCGTTCGGGCCGGCCGGATGGACGTCGCAAGTGCCGTTCGGACAAACGCCGCCGCCGGGGGCCGCGGCGAACGGCGAACAACCCCAAACGCCTAGCGTAAACGCGTCCGGCGCGCCGGCTTCCGGCGCCGCGGCCGTGACGAGCGTGACGGTTGCGCCGTCGTCCGACGGCTACGCGGTGACGATCGCGGTCAGTGGGAACGCCGCATTCGAGTGGCACCGACTGCGCGATCCCGACAACCGCTTCTGGGTGGACGTCAAGAACGCGCAACTGCAAACGGCCCCGATCGATCAAACCGAGCCGGATCCGCTGGGCGCGTTGCGCGTGCGGCAAATCGATCCAACGACCGTGCGCATTGCGCTGTCGCTGACGGGTCCCAAAGCGCTGGCGGTATCGCCCGCGACGACCGGATTGAGTGTCGATATCGGCTCGAACGACGTCGCCGATGCGCCGCGCGCCGGCAGCGGCAGCGTCGGCACGACGGTCGCATCGAGCGAACAAACGGCGCCGGTGACGCCGGCCCCGGGCAGCGAATCGGCATCGTCGTGGAACGACGCCGGAAACGGGTGGAAGTTCGGGTCGCGCTCGTCGTACGTGGCGGCGAATCCGCGGCTCATCGTCATCGATCCGGGACACGGCGGGAGCGACCGCGGCTCGTCGCGCCACGGCGTCGACGAAGCCGGCCTCGCGCTCGACATGTCGAAGCGGCTGCGCGACATCCTCGTCGCCCGGGGATGGCAAGTGCGCATGACGCACGACACCGACGTTGACGTCTATCAGCCCAACGACAGCGCGCACGACGAGCTGCAGGCTCGCGTCGACGTCGCCAATCACGCGGGAGCGCGGATGTTCGTCAGCATTCACGCCAACGCATACATCAACTCGGGGCCGTACGGAACGACCTACTATATTTCCAAGCCGGGCGATCTCGCGCTGGCCCAGGCGATCGAGCGCGACCTGTCGTCGGACGGCACGAAGGACGACGGAATCGTCCGCGCCCACCTCTACGTCACGCTCCACTCGCTGATGCCGGCCGTGCTGATCGAAACCGCCTTTATCTCAAATCCGAACGATTTCGCGCTCCTCAATTCGTCCGCGTGGCGCCAGCGAGTCGCGCAGTCGATCGCCGACGGCATCGACCGGTACGCGGCGCAATACCCCGCATCGAATCAGCCTGCACAGTAGCGTGATCGGGCTATTCGATTCTGGATTGGGCGGCCTGACCGTGATTCGGCGTCTTCGGGAGCGGATGCCGGAGGCCGACATCGTGTTCTTTGCCGATCAAGCGAACGTGCCGTACGGCGATCGAGAGCCGGAGGAATTGCACGGACTGCTCGCGGCGAATCTGGCGCGGCTCGACGATTACGGCGCCGATGCAATCGTCATGGCGTGCAACACGTCGTGCGCGATTGCGGAGCGTTACGGCTGGCCGTCGACGCGCGCGCCGGTGCTCGATTTGATCGATTCGGCTGCGACGGCGGCGCAACGGGCCGGATACCGGCGTCTGGGCGTCGTTGCGACGGCTGCGACGGTGAGCGCCGGTTCGTACGGGCGAACGCTGCGTTCTGCAATTCCGGGTGCGGAAGTGTGGGAGGTCGCCGCCCCGGCGCTGGTGCCGCTGGTCGAGTCGGGCGACGTACGCAGCGCGCGAGCGCGCACGGCGGTCGAAAGGGTCTGCCGCGAACTGCCCGGCGACCTCGACGCAGTCATCTACGGCTGCACGCACTACCCGGTGCTGGGCACGCATTTTGCCGCCGCGCTCGGCGATCGCGTCGCACTCGTCGATCCGGCGGTCATGCAGGCCGAGCGCGCGGCCGCATTGCTCGACGCTCGGGAAGTGCCGCTCGAAGGCGGCGCCATGCGCTACGTGACGTCGGGCGATCCGGTTGCGTTTGCGGCGGCGGTGGCCCTGATTACCGGTGAGGCCGCCCCGCCGGTCGAGCCGCTCGCCGGGACGGCGGCGCCCGTTCGCTCATAGACGCGCTACGTGGAAGAGCGAGAAGAAGAGCATCGTCGTAACCGTCGCCAAAGCGGCGCCCGCCACGACTTGCGCGACCGTGTGGGCTTTCAAGTAAACGCGCGCCCAGCAGACCATCGGAATCAGGACGAGAAACGGAAGCGGACCGCGGCCGTAGAGCAGCGTCAGCGCCACCAGCGGCGCCGTGATCCCCAGCGCGTGGGTGCTGATCTTCCAGTAGCGCGTGATGTAGCCGACGATCAGCGTCGACGCGACGTAACCGAGCATTGCGGCGATCATCAACCGCGGCGCGCCGATCAGCCACAACGCTGCGGCGCCGAAAAGATAAAAGACCACGAAGGTACTGAAAACGACCTCGCGCTCGCTGCGCACCGACATGTCCAAGTCCGAGATGCGGTCCGTAGAGTAGAGCCAGAACACGTACAGCATCGGGCCGAGCGATGTGAAGAACGTCGAGAGGAAAAGCAAGCGCCAGAAGTCGAGGGTGCTTTTTGCGGTGATCTCGGCGAGGATCACGAAGAGCGCGAGCGCCGTGAGAAACGGATTGAAAATCGTCGAGAGAATGCGTGCCAAGTCGCGCCAGACTTGACGATTCTTGATCGGGACGACGGACCGACCGGGCTCGACCACAGCGGCTACTCACGTCGCAGGCGCGCCGACTCCTGCGGGCAGGCCGCGCCGGGTTGCCGGTCGTAGTGATAGCCGGCCCCTATAGATAGGAGAGATTGATTCATTTGAGCTTGCTTCTGCTTGCCGCGACCCCCGGCTACTCGCTGCCCGCGCCCATTTCCACGTCGGTTATTTCCAACGGCGTCAAGGCGACGGCTCACGCCGCGCCTGCGAAAGCGGTGCCTTTCGTGCCGCCGGTTTCGACGCCGTCTTTGCCCGCGCCGGAGACGTGGGTTGCGCAGCACCTGCCGTGGCTGACCCATGGCCTCGCCGGAATTTTCGTCATCGCCGCACTCGCGCTGATTTTCTTGCTCGCGATTCAAACGACCAAACAAGAAGGCCTCACCGGCTCGATCGGCGGCCGCGTCGAGTCGGCGTATCGCGGCCGCCTCGGCGCCGAAGAACAGCTCAAACGCATGACCGGCGGTGTGGCCGTCGTTTTCGTCGTCGCCGCATTCGTGCTGTCGCTGACCGGAATCTAAAGGGACGCGAAGGCTTCCGTGCCGCTGCTCGAGGTGAAGAACCTCCGGACAACGTTTCGCACCGAAGACGGTCCGGTCACGGCGGTCAACGGTCTCTCGTTTTCGCTCGAGGCCGGCGAGACGCTCGGCATCGTCGGCGAATCCGGGTCCGGTAAATCGGTTACCGCTCTGTCGATCATGCGGCTGCTGGCAAAGAACGCCGCCGTCACCGCCGACGCAATGCTCTTCGAGGGCAAAGACTTGCCGAAACCAGCGAAGCCGAGATGCGCAAGATTCGCGGTCACAAGATCGCGATGATCTTCCAGGATCCGATGACGTCGCTCAATCCGGTGCTGACGATCGGCGAGCAGATCGCCGAAGCGGTACGCCTGCATCTCGGGCTCGACAAGCGCGACTCTCGCGAGCGGGCGATCGAGATGCTGCGCAAGGTGCGCATTCCCGCACCCGAGGGCCGGCTCAACGACTATCCGCACCAGTTTTCGGGCGGCATGCGCCAGCGCGTGATGATCGCGATGGCGCTCTCGTGCAATCCCGCAACTGCTGATCGCCGACGAGCCGACCACCGCGCTCGACGTCACGATTCAAGCGCAAGATTCTCGAGCTGATGAACGAGACTGCAGCGCGAGACCGGCGCGGCGATCATCCTGATCACGCACGACCTCGGCGTCGTCGCGGAAGTCTGCCAGAACGTGCTCGTGATGTACGGCGGCAACATGGTCGAGTACGGCACGGCCGATCAGATCTTCGGCCAGCCGCGGATGCCCTACACGCAAGGATTGCTCTCGTCGCTGCCGCGGCTCGACGACAGCGAACACCGCCGTCTCGTGCCGATCGACGGACAGCCGCCGAACCTGCTGAACCTGCCGCCGGGCTGCGCGTTCGCGCCGCGCTGCGCCTACCGCATGCCGATCTGCGACGAGCCCGTGCCGCTCTACGATTTCGGCGACGGGCACGTCGCGCGGTGCTTCCTCTACGACGAACGCGCGAAGGACGAACGGCCGATCGAGGTCGCCGACGATGCCGGTGGTAAGCTCAGAGGCTCCCTTGTGAGCGGGCTGCTCGTCGACGTCAACGACCTCTACAAGTACTTTCCGATTCACGCCGGCCTGATGTCCGCGCCACGTCGGCGACGTCAAGGCCGTCGACGGCGTCAGCTTCTCGATCTCCGCAAGGCGAGACGCTCGGTCTCGTCGGCGAGTCGGGCTCCGGCAAAACGACGATCGGCCGGCTGTTGCTGCGTCTCTTGCCCGTCACCGAGCGGCGAGATCATTTCGACGGCCAGTCCGTCGTCGCGCTCAAGCAGGCACGACCTGCGCCAGCTGCGGCGGAAGATGCAGATCATCTTCCAGGATCCGTTCGCATCGCTGAATCCGCGGATGACCGTCGGCGACATCATCGGCGAACCGCTGCGCATCCACGGGTTCGCGCAGCGGCAAGGCGGTCGACGAGCGCGTCCAGGATCTGCTCAAGCGCGTCGGCCTGCAGCCCTACCACGCCAACCGGTATCCGCACGAGTTCTCGGGCGGGCAGCGCCAGCGCGTCGGAATCGCGCGCGCGCTCGCCGTCGATCCGAAGTTCATCGTCTGCGACGAGCCGGTCTCGGCGCTCGACGTCTCGATTCAGGCGCAGGTCATCAACCTGCTCGAAGACCTGCAGCAGCAGCTCGGCCTGACCTACCTCTTCATCGCGCACGACCTCTCGGTCGTGCGGCACATCTCGACCCGCGTCGCCGTCATGTACGTCGGCAAGATCGTCGAGATCGGCCGACCGCGACGCGCTGTACATGCGAACCCGCTGCACCCCTACACGCAGGCGCTGCTCTCGGCGATTCCGATCCCCGATCCCGCGCTGGAGAAGCGCGCGCAAACGCATCGTGCTCACCGGCGACATTCCGTCGCCGGTCAATCCGCCGTCGGGCTGCCGCTTTCACACGCGCTGCCCGATCGCGTTCGAGCGCTGCACGATGGAAGAGCCGCCGTTCAAGGACTACGCGAGCGGTCATTTCGCCGCGTGCCACTGGGTCGAAGAACACGGCGGCCAGGCGCCGAATCTGGCCGGCGGACCGATCGTCGTCGCGTAAACCGCAGCAATCAAAATAAACGAAGAGCGGCTGCCTTTCGGCAACCGCTCGTTCTGCGTTGAATCCGGGCGTTAGCCCTTTTTCTTGCGTCCGCGTCTCTTGCGACGCACGACTTTGCGGACGGCTTTCTTGCGGACGGCTTTGCGGGCGACCTTTCTGCGGACGACCTTGCGAACCGCCTTCTTGCGGGCTTTTCTGCGGACGACTTTCCGCGCGACTTTCCTTCGGGCGACTTTTCTGCGTACGGCCTTGCGGGCGACTTTCCGGCGCACGACTTTGCGGGCGACTTTCCTGCGTACGACTTTGCGGGCGACTTTCTTACGAACGATCTTGCGAGCCACTTTCTTGCGCACGGCCTTCCTGACGATGGCCTTGCGCACGGCGCGTCTACGGACGGCTTTGCGGAGACCTTCCCCGCCCATTCCGCCGTTGTCCATCATATCCGAGTCCATTCATTCCTCCTCGTCCCCCGGGGGACGACAAGCCGTAAGTCGGATAGCGCTCGTTGGCGCTTTGAGCGCATCATAGTGGATTTCGTCGAATCGTGCAAATTCGCGCGCGCTGCCCACGCGCGTCACGCGCGCGAGCGCGAGACGTTTGCCGGGGCTTGACCAGCGAGAGTATACTAGGGCCCGTGAAAAAGGCCCTGATCATCGTCGAGTCGCCGACCAAGGCGCGAACGATCAAGAAGTTTCTGCCGCCGCGCTACGCAGTGTCCGCGTCGGTCGGGCACGTGCGCGATCTGCCCAAGAGCACTCTCGGCGTCGACGTCGAGCACGATTTCACGCCGAAATACCTTACGATCAAAGGTAAGGGCGACGTCATCAAAGAGCTCAAGAGCGCGGTCAAAGGGGCGAGCGACGTCTATCTGGCGACCGACCCGGATCGCGAAGGCGAAGCGATTGCGTGGCATCTCGCGGAGTTGCTGAAGCTCCCGAAACCGAAGCGCATCGAGCTCCACGAGATCACCAAAGACGCGGCGCTCGCAGCGCTGCGCGACCCGCATCCGATCGACATGGATCGCGTGAACGCGCAGCAGGCGCGCCGGATTCTCGACCGGCTGGTCGGTTACAAGATCTCGCCGCTGCTCTGGGCGAAAGTCCGCGGCGGCCTCTCGGCCGGACGCGTGCAGTCGGTGGCGGTCAAACTGATCGTCGATCGCGAACGCGAGATCAGCGCGTTCGTCCCGCGCGAATACTGGATCGATCACCGCGTCGCTCGCGACCGCGCGCGCCCCCGGCAGCCCTTTCCGGCCGAACTCGTCGCCGATCGCGGCGAGAAGGCCGAGGTCGCCTCGCAAGCGCGGGCCAGCGAGATTCTACGCGAACTCGACGGCGTGGCCTTCGCGTGTCGTCGGTGCGCAAGCGCGAGGTGCGGCGCAACGCGCCGGCCCCGTTCACGACCTCGACGCTCCAGCAAGAGGCGTCGCGCAAGCTGCAAGTTGCGCGTCCGCAAGACGATGCAGCTCGCGCAGGCGCTGTACGAAGGCGTCGATCTCGGCGGCGCCGAGGGCACGCTCGGTCTCATCACCTACATGCGCACCGACTCGACGCGCATCAGCGATCCGGCCCGGGAAACGGCGCGCGAGTACGTCGAGCGACCTACGGCGAAGACTTCCACGGCGGCCGCGTCTACAAGGTCCGCGAGGGCGCGCAAGACGCGCACGAAGCGATCCGCCCGACCTCCGTGTTCAACACGCCGCAACGCGTCGCCGGCGACCTCAAACGCGACGAGCTGCGGCTGTACACCATGATCTGGGAACGCTTCGTGGCATCGCAGATGTCGGCCGCGGTCTTCGACCAAACGACGGTCGACGTCTCCGCCGGCAACTACACGTTCCGCGCGACCGGCTCGGCGATGCACTTCGCCGGCTTCACGCGCGTCTATGAGGAAAGCCGCGACGACGAAAAGGAGAGCGGCAAACGCATCGTGCTGCCGGAACTGCACGACGCCGACCCGCTCGACTGCCGCAAGATCGATCCGAAGCAGCACTTCACCGAGCCGCCGCCGCGCTACACCGAAGCGTCGCTGGTGAAAGCGCTCGAGGAGAACGGCATCGGCCGGCCGTCGACCTACTCGACGATCGTCGAGACGATTCAAGCGCGCGGCTACGTGACGCAGCAAGAGCGCCGCTTCATGCCGACCGAGATCGGGATTGCGGTCAACGATCTGCTGGTGGAGCACTTCCCGAAGATCGTCGAGTCTGGATTTCACCGCGAGCATGGAAGGCGATCTCGACAAGGTGGCCGGGGCAACGGGGACTGGGTCGCAGTGCTGCGCGGTTTCTACGGACCGTTTGCCGGCGAACTCGAGGCCGCGAAGAAGAAGCTGCCGCAGCTGGAACTGCGCGACGAGCCGACCGACGAGATCTGTCCGAACTGCGGGCGACCGATGGTCATCAAAACGGGCCGCTTCGGAAAGTTCATTTCGTGCACCGGCTATCCGGAGTGCAAGACGACCAAACCGATCGTCAAAGACACCGGCGCGAAGTGTCCCAAGGACGGCGGCATGATCGTCGAGCGCACGCTCGCGCAAGGGACGCACGTTCTTCGGCTGCGCCAACTATCCGAAGTGCGACTTCGTCTCGTGGGATCGCGTCGTCCCCGAACCGTGCCCGGTCTGCGGCGTCTACGTCGTTGCGAAGACGCGCCGCGGCGGCGACCGTGCACTTCGAGTGCGCCGCCGATCAAGACGCACGACGTTGTCGGCACTCGCGGCGTGGCGCGGACCGGCCGAATCTGCGACCTTGAGCGCAGTCTGACGCGGCTGACCGTCATCGGCGGCGGCCTCGCGGGATGCGAGGCGGCATGGCAAGCCGCGCGCCGCGGCGTCGACGTCGATTTGTACGAGATGCGGCCGCATCGCACGCGGTCCGGCGCACCAGACGGGCGATGCTGGCCGAACTCGTCTGCAGCAACTCGCTGCGCGGCGCCGCGCTCGAGAACGCGGTCGGGCTGCTCAAAGAAGAGCTCGCGCGGCTCGATTCGCTCATCGTCACGTCGGCGCGCGAAGCCGCGGTGCCGGCCGGCGGCGCGCTGGCCGTCGACCGCGAGCGGTTCTGCCGCTGCCGTCGAATCGCGCTATCGCACCACCCGCGCTTCGCATCGTGCGTGACGAAGTCCGCGCGATTCCGCGCGATCGGTCCGGTCATCGTCGCGTGCGGACCGTTGCCGTCGCAGCGCTGCTCGACGACGATCGACGCGCTGCTGCGAGAGGCAACGGGCCGGCCTCGGCGCGCGGCTGCACTACTTCGATGCTGCGTCGCCGATCGTCGCGACCGACTCGATCGACGAGACGCCGATGTACCGCAAGTCGCGCTACGATAAAGGCGACGGCGACGACTACCTCAACATTCCGCTCGACAAGCGAGCAGTACCTGCAGCTCGTCGCCGATCTGCGGACGCTGCCGACGCCACGAGCCGAAAGATTTCGAGGACGGCGACGCGCAAGGTACTTCGAAGGCTGCCTGCCGATCGAAGAGATGGCCGATCGCGGCGACGATACGCTGCGCTTCGGTCCGCTGAAACCGGTCGGATTGCGCGATCCGCGCACCGGCACGACGCCGTACGCCGTCGTGCAGCTGCGCAAGGAAAACGTCGGAGGGCACCGCGTTCAACCTCGTCGGCTTCCAAACGCGCCTGACGTGGCCCGCGCAAAAGGAAGCGTTCGGAAAACTCCCGGGCTTGCCAACGCCGAGTGGCTGCGTCTGGGCGTGATGCACCGCAACACGTTCATCGATTCACCGCGTCTGCTCGACGCGAAGCTCAGCTGCGCGACGCGACGGACTCTACTTCGCGGGACAGATCACCGGCGCCGAGGGCTACGTCGAAGCGGCCGCTTGCGGCGCGATGGCCGGAACGCACGCGGCGCGCGCGATTCTGGGCTATCCGCGATCGAGTTTCCGCGCGAGACCGCGTTCGGCGCCGTCGTCGCGCATCTGCAGAACACGGCCACACCCGACTTCCAACCGGCCAACGTCACGTGGGCGTCGTTCCCGCCGCCGGCGAACGAGGTCCAGCGACAAAAGGGCGCGGCGGCGCGCGCTGGCGGCGCGCGCGCTGGCGGCGGTCGATGCGATGGCGCGTGAAACCCCGCTCGCGCCGCGGGGGTAATCACCGTACGATGAGAATTCGATCGACGACGATTTTCGCGGTGCGTCGCGACGGCAAGCTCGCGATCGCCGGCGACGGCCAGGTGACGCTCGACAAGACGATCGTGAAGCACGGCGCGCGCAAAGTGCGCAAGATCGCGGGCGGCAAGGTGCTGGCCGGCTTCGCGGGATCGGCCGCCGACGGCATCACGCTGCTCGAGAAGTTCGAGAACAAGTATCGGCGAGTACAAGGATCTGCACGCGCGCCGCCGTCGAGCTGGCCAAGGATTGGCGGCAAGACCGCGCGCTGCGCCGCCTCGAGGCGCTGCTGATCGTCGGAACGCCCGGAACATCTGTTCGTGCTCTCCGGTACCGGCGACGTGATCGAACCCGACGAAGGCATCGCCGCGATCGGCAGCGGCGGCCCCTACGCGCAAGCGGCCGCGGCGGCGCTGCTGCGCAACACCACGCTGGCCGCCGAGGAGATCGCGCGCAAGGCGCTCGGAGATCGCTGGCGAGATCTGCATCTACACCAACGACGACATCATCGTCGAAACGATCGAGGTTGATTTGACGGCTACGACGCTACCGGCGGGAACGCTCGATCCAGGCACGCTGACGCCGCGCCAGATCGTCGCGGAACTCGACAAGTACATCGTCGGCCAAGGCAAGGCGAAACGCGCCGTCGCGATCGCGCTGCGCAATCGCTACCGGCGCGACACGCGCTGCGCGAAGACCTGCGCGACGAGATCACGCCGAAGAACATCCTGATGATCGGTCCGACCGGCGTCGGCAAGACCGAGATCGCGCGCCGCTTGGCCGGCTCGTCGGCGCGCCGTTCGTGAAAGTCGAAGCGACGAAGTACACCGAGGTCGGCTACGTCGGCCGCGACGTCGAGTCGATGGTGCGCGATTTGGTCGAAGCCGCGATTCGCATGGTGAGCGACGAGCGCCGCGCCGAAGTGCGCGAAGCCGCCGAGCATCACGCCGTCGAGCGCATCATCGACGTGCTCCATCCGGAGACGCGCCCACCGCCAGCGCAAGCCGGCGGCAATCCGTTACCGCGACGCTCGGCTCGATCTTCGGCGAACAACTTCCAACCCGCAGCAGCCGGCCCCGGCGCCGCAGCCGCCGCCGGCGGCGCACCGCCCGACAGCCGCAACGTGCGCGAACAGACGCGCGCCGAAATCGAGCGCGGCTTCTACGACGTGCGCTTGATCGAAATCGAAGTCGAAGAAACGCCGAGCCTGCCGATCGGCATGATCGGCGGCATGGATCAAGGCGGGGGCGCCGACATCGGCGAGATGCTCGGCGGCATTCTTCCCAAACGAACGCAGCAAGAAACGCGTGACGGTCGCCGACGCGCGGCGCATCTTCGCGCAAGAAGAAGCGCAAAAACTCATCGACATGGATGCGGTCAAGCGCGAAGCGCTGCGCCGCGCCGGCGAAGACGGCATCATCTTCATCGACGAGATCGACAAGGTCGCCGGGCGCGAAGGCTCGCGCGGCGGCCCGGACGTTTCGCGCGAAGGCGTGCAGCGCGACATTCTGCCGATCGTCGAAGGCTCGACCGTCAACACGAAGTACGGCACGATCAAGACCGACCACGTGCTGTTCATCGCGGCCGGCGCGTTTCACATCAGCAAGCCGTCCGACCTGATCCCCGAACTGCAAGGCCGCTTTCCGATTCGCGTCGAGCTGGATTCGCTCACCGCCGACGATTTCAAAACGATTCTCACGCAGCCGAAGAACGCGCTGATCGAGCAGTACAAGGCGACTGCTCGCGACCGAGAACGTCACGCTCGATTTCCGTCCCGACGCCATCGACCAGATCGCGACCTTCGCGATGCGAGTGAACGAAACCGGAGAAAACATCGGCGCGCGCCGTCTGCACACCGTGCTCGAGCGGCTTCTCGAAGACGTCAGCTTTGCGGCGCCCGAGGAAGCCGGCACCGTGCGTCATTGACGCCGCCTACGTCCGCGAACGGCTCGAAGACATCGTTGAGAACGCCGATCTTTCTGGGTATATCCTGTAGAGCGTTCCTAATGGCTTTCACATCTGCTCAGAAGGGGACAGAGCAGACCCAAGAGGATTTTACGGCATGAAGAAGTCAATCGGCCTCATCTTCGCCAGCGTGCTGGCGGCCGCTCTCGTTGCCGGTTGCAACTCCAGCGGCAGCAATAACAACAACAACGGCTTCGGAACCAACTGCGGCGGTCCGCCGAACGGGTTCCAGGTGCTGTATCCGCGCAACAACGCGCCACGCGTGCCTCCGGGCAACGCCAACGCCGTGTATGTCGCGGCCAAGCCGCCCCTCGTCGTCGGGAATTCGTATAACTTCCTGCCCGTCGTGCAAAGCGGTTCGCTGCCTTATACGTCCACGTTTGCAACCACGAACCAGTCGATTCCGAATCCGCACACCTCGCCGCAGCCGGGCTCGACCATCTACGTCGCCCAGTTCCTCTATCCGATCGGTCCCCTGCAAACGGTTCAACTCTACTGGAACGACGGTGGCACGGGATGCACGCCGAACGTCATCGTGAGTTCGTTTACGACCGGACAGTAGGGCTCGCTCGCGATCGCGAGTTACGGGCGAACGACATACCACCCTTGGGACGCTCGCATTTCCGCGCCCATCGGAAAGGATGATTCGGGGTTGGGGCGCGTATTGCCGGGGATGGCGTACGTGCGGGAGATCGTTACCGACGGGCATTCGGTGCTCCGGAAGGTGGCGAAGAAGGTCGATCTCAAGGAGATCGGCGAGCCGCTCTTTCAACAGTTGATCGACGACATGTTCGAAACGATGTACGCGGCGCCCGGCGTGGGGTTGGCGGCGCCGCAAGTCAACGTTTCCAAACGCGTCTTCGTGATCGACGTGCGCGAGGACGAACATCCGCCCGCGGTAGTGATCAATCCAAAGTTTGAGTCGGCCGAAGAAGAAGTCGAACTGACCGAAGGCTGCCTTTCGGTTCCGGGCATGGTGGGCGAGATCGTGCGGTTCAAGCGCGTTGCGGTGAGCGGGCTGGATCGCGACGGTAATAAGATTCGCCTGGAAGGCGAAGGCATCTTCGCGCAGTGTCTGCAGCACGAAATCGGCCATCTCAACGGCGAGCTCTATATCGACCGCGCGCGCGACGTGCGGCCCGCCGTCACCGAAGAAGAGGAAGAAGCTGCGGAGGGCGGCGTTCCCCACTCGGGCGACGCCGTCGGCGCGGAGGCCTAGCAGTCCCCGATCGTTTGCGGACGGTGTTTTTCGGGACGAGCGATTTTGCCGTGCCGAGTTTGCGCGTCGTCGCCGAAAAGACGCGTCTTGCCGGCGTCGTCACGCAACCCGACCGTCCGAGCGGCCGCGGCCATAAGCTGACAGCGTCGCCCGTCAAAGCGGCGGCGCTGGAACTGGGGTTGCGCGTGTTCCAGCCGCTGCAGCTGAAAGCGTTCGCGCAAGAGATCGACGGCGCCGTGGACCTTTTTGCGCTCGCATCCTACGGCCGTATTTTGCCGTCCTCGCTGCTCGCGGTTCCGCGACTCGGTTCGCTCAACGTCCATCCGTCGCTGCTGCCGAAATATCGCGGTGCGACGCCGATTCAAACCGCATTGCGCGACGGCGAGCGAGAAACCGGCGTCAGCCTGATGTTGATGGACGCCGGCATGGATACCGGCGATATCGTGCTTCAAGAGCGCGTCGCCATTGCGGCCGAAGAAACGTATGGCGAGCTGCACGACCGTCTGGCCCGCATCGGTGCGGAGATGCTCGGGCGCGCGCTCGATGCGGCGGCAGAGGGTCCGTTGTCGCGACGCGCCCAAGAAGGCGCCGCGAGCGTCACGGCGCCGATTCGCAAAGACGACCTCACGCTCGACTGGTCGTGGCCGGCGCAGCGCATCGTCGATCACGTCCGCGCGTATTCGCCGCAGCCCGCGGCGCGCGCCACGCTCGATGGCGAGACGGTGAAGATCCTGCGCGCGCACGTCGGCGAGAACGGCCGCGTGGAGATCGACGAACTGATCGCGCCGAATCGCGGACGCATGAGCGGCGCGGCGTACGCGCGGGGACGCGATAAGCCGTGAACGCGCGCGAAATCGCACTCGCGGTCGTTCGAGACGTGTTTCCCGATCCGGGCTCGCGCGTTCGCGCGCGCGGTGCCCAGGAGTCGCTCGACTACCGCGCGCGCGGAGCCAACGCGCAAGCGCGCGACCGCGCCTTCGCAACCGAACTCGCGTACGGCGCGATCAAGATGCGGCGCGCGCTCGACTGGCGGCTGGAGCCGTTTCTAGGAGAAAGAGCCGCCACGCTTCCGCCGGCGATTCGCGAGATTTTACGACTGGCGGCGTACGAAATTGCGTACACGCGCGCGGACGCGCACGCCACCGTGTTCGAATGGGTCAACTTGGCCAAACGCCACGGCCATCGCGGCCTGGGTAATCTGGTCAACGCGGTGCTGCGGTCGTATTTGCGCGATCCGACGTCCGGCCCGCAACGCGAATCGTTCGACGACGAGGACGAGTATCTCGCGACGCGTTATTCGCTGCCGACCTGGCTGGTGCGGCAGTGGCGTGCCGTCTTCGGCGAGCGCGTCGAAGCCGTATGCGCGGGCGTCGAGGAACCCGCGCGCGCGGCGATCACGGCAAACGCATTGAAGAACGATCGCGACAGCGTCGCCGCCGACCTGAGCGCAGCCGGAATCGCGTCGGTGCCGTCGACGCTCGTCGCAGAGTCGCTGCTCGTCGATGCCGGTGCGGGGGCGTTGCGGGCGCTCGAGCGCGACGCCGGCGGAGCTTGGTGGACGCAGTCCGAAAGTTCGGCGGCCGTCGTCGCATTGCTCGATCCGCAGTACGGCGACGCCGTGCTCGACGTCTGCAGCGGGCGCGGCAGCAAAGCGCTTCAGGCCGGAATGCGTTTGGCCGGTACGGGACGCCTCGTCTGCGTCGAGCGCGACCCGCGCAAAGCCGAAGTCTTGGCGCAGCGCGCGGCAGAGGCGGGCGTCGACCTCGAGATGGTCGCCGGTGATGCAACCGACGTGCCCTTGGCCGAATCAGCGTTCGATCGTGCGCTGCTCGACGCTCCGTGTTCGGGCATCGGCGTCGCCGGGCGCCATCCCGAAGCCCGCTGGAAGAAGCTCTCGTCGGACGGCGAACGCCTGTCGGCGATGCAGCGCGCCCTGCTCGACCGGACCGCTCGCTGCGTACGCGGCGGCGGCACGCTTGCGTACGCGGTCTGTTCGACCGACCCGCGCGAGACGAACGAGGTCGTCGAGCCGCTCATCGAACGCGGCGATTTCGAGCGCGCGTCGCTGCCCGCGCCGTTCGAGGCGTTCGCGACGCCTGCGGGCGACGTGCTGATTCCGCCCGGTATCGGCGGCCGCGACGGCTTCTACGTCGCGCGTCTGGTACGGCGATGAGCATCTTCGAGCGCATCGAACGCGCCTGCGCCGCGTTCATCGAGCGCAGTTTCGCGAAGACCTTTCCTAGCGACTTAGAACCCGCGCAGATCGCGCGGAAACTCGTTTCGACGATGGAAGCACAGACGCGCACCGAGGACGGGAAGATCTCCGCGCCGGGGCGATACGTCGCATACGTCAATGCCGCCGATTTCGAACGCTTGCAGCCGCATCGCACGTACTTGGAGCGCGAATGGCGCAGCCTGCTCGAAGAGCTTGCGACGCGCGTCGGCATCGTTTTCACCGACGGGGACGCAGGCGTCACGATGCTGGCGCGCGACGACGTCCCGGCGGGGGCGGTGGAGGTCGCGACCGACCGCGCCCGCCGCTTTGCGTTGCGGGTGGTCAAGGGCGTCTCGGATTTCGCGGTCTATCCGGTGGAAAGCACGGCGCGCATCGGGCGCGGACTCGAATGCGACGTGACGCTCAACGATCCGAGCGTTTCCCGCGCACACGCGGTCATCGAGACTGAGGGCGCGGAGCCGACCGTCCGCGATTTGGGGTCGACCAATGGTACGTTCGTCAACGGCGCTCGCGTGCAGGCGGCGCGCCTGCGCGACGGCGACGAGCTGCGTTTCGGAAATACGCAGATGCTTTTCGAGGCATCCACGTGACGTTTCAAGCCCAGATGCGCGTCGGCACGCTCGAAATCACGGCGGCGCTGCTGCTCGTGGCGATCGTCGCCGCGCGGCCTCGCGTGCGAGCGGCCGCCGAAATCGGTCGTATGCAGCCGATGCGGGTGGCGCTGGAGGTCGTCGAGTTCGACCGGCGCCGCGACTACGAAGGGCGTCCGCCGTTCGAGGTGGGCCGGGGGCGCGAACTCGACCTGGTGCTGCGCGACCCGGAGGTGAGCCGGAGGCACGCTCGCTTCGAAAGCCAAAACGGCGTCGTGTACGTTGAAGATTTACACAGCCGCAACGGGACGTTCCTGAACGGGCGGCGCGTCGGCGAGGCGATCGAGGTGCGCGACGGCGACGCGGTAGATGTTGGAGCGACGCGCTTGCTGGTACAATCGATACGACCGTGGACGTGAGGGTCGAGCGTTGAACGTAGCCATTCGGGGTGACCGCGCCTCGTGCTTGACGATTCAGTTGGGGCCGCGAACGTGGCTGCTCGCGGTGACGCGCGGCTTCGGTTCGGTCGACGGCGTCCCGACCGAGCGCGCGCTGCTCGCGCAGCTGCGAGCCGAATGCGAGCGCCGGCTCCGCCGCGAGCGGTTCCGGCGCGCCGTCGATCGTCCGCCGGCTGCGGCGACCGCGGTGCTGGCGGCACTCGCTCGCGCCAACGCCGAAATCCACGCGCGCACGCCGGGTCACGACGATTACGTCACGGCCGCCTGTTCGCTGACGGCGGTGCTCATCGTGCGAGGGCACGCCTACGTGATGCATTGCGGGGGAACTGCGGCGTACTTGGCGCACGGCGCCGACGTGATTGCGCTCTCCGGCGACGATACGTTCGAAGATGCGGGGATGCCGGTGCTGGCGCGAGCGCTCGGAACGAGCACGGGGCTCGACGTCGCCGTTTCGAGCGTGCTGCTCGATGCGGGCGACGTCGTGATTCTGACGAGCCGGCGTCTTGCCGGCTCGGTCGACCGCCGCTCACTCGCCGCGCACGTCGAATCGGCGGATCCAGCCGAGCAGGTGCTGGTGGCGCGGTTCGAACGCGACGACGCCGCCGACGACGGCGCGGCTAACGATTCGCGCCGCAAAGCGTTTGCGATAGGACCGGTCCTCGTGCGCGCGGCTGTCGCCGTGCTGCTCGTGCTCGCATTGGTATTGGCGCGCTGATCGCCGTCCTCGTCCGGCGGTTCGCGCCGATGCTCGGAGCGCTCGCCGCCGGCGCGTTGATTCTCTCGTACGCCCCGCGGCACACCGTCGGTCCGGCATGGCTGCTCGCACTGCTGGCCGCACTCGCGTTGTGCTGGGTCGGCCTGCAGCCGCGTGGAGGCGTTCGCGACGACATGCTGCCCGCACTGGCCGTCGTGCTTTCGGCATTCGGCTTGGCGGTCGTGGCGCGGCTCTCTCCGGCGCTGGCGCAGAAACAGCAGTATTGGCTGTTGTTTTCGCTCATGCTCGCCATCGCCGCCGGACCGGCGTTCACCCACTTTCGGCGCTTTGCCGCGTACAAGTACCTGTGGGTGATTGCCTCGCTCGTCCTATTCGTGCTGCTGCTGGTATTCGGCGAAGAAATCAACGGCGCGCGGCTGTGGATCCGCATCGGCGCGGTGCAGTACGAGCCGATCGAGTTCATCAAACTCTTCATCGTGCTGTTCTTAGCGGCGTATCTGGCCGAGATGTCCGACGTGATTGCCAACGCGCGGCCATGGTCGCTGCAGGCCAACGTCAAGTACTTAGGACCGCTGTTCATCGGGTGGGGCGCGTCCATCGCGATCCTCGTCGTGCAGCACGACTTAGGCATGGCCACGCTGCTGCTGGCGACGTTCGCCGCGCTGCTCTTCGTCGCCACGCGGCGCGTCGACATCGTCGCGCTCGGGGCGGCGATTTTTGCTGCGGGCGCCTACTGGGCGTCGCGGCGTTTCGCCTACGTGCACGCGCGCATCGCGATATGGCGCAATCCATTTGCCGATCCGCTCGGCGCGGGCTATCAGTCGTCGCAGGCGTACTATGCGTTAGCTGCGGGCGGTTTGTTCGGAACGGGGTTCCGGTTGGGACATCCGACCTTCATCCCCGACGTCGCCACGGATTACGTCTACGCGGCGATTTCCGAAGAGTTCGGACTGCTTGGCGCCGCGATCGTGCTCGCGATTTTCATCGGTCTCGTCCGGCGCATTCTCGCGGCGGGCCTGGAACAACCCGATCTTTACGCAAAATTGCTCGCGGTCGGGCTCGGCACGACGCTCGGCGTGCAAGTCTTCATCATCGTCGGCGGCGTCGTCGGCTTGTTTCCGCTCACCGGCATCACGCTGCCGTTCATTTCGTACGGCGGCAGCTCGCTGGTCTCGAACTTTCTTCTGGTCGCACTGGCGTGGGCGATGAGCGCGCGCCCGGTGCAAACGCAGTCGTGAAGCGCAGGGCTGCGGCATTGCTGCTGGCGGCGTGCACGCTGGCGGGATGCGCGCGCGAAGGCGCGTCCGCGCAAGCGTCGCGCGAGCAAGCCGGCAATCCGGGCTCGTCGAGCGACGGCGGGCGCATCTACCTGACGAACTGCTCGAGTTGCCATCAAGCCGACGGTCGAGGCGTTCCCGGCGCATTTCCGGCGCTGGCCGGAAATCGCGCCGTAACGGGCGACCCGCGCCGTCCGATCGTCGCGGTGAAGTTCGGGCTGCGGGGACAGCGTCCGGCGTGGGGACTCGGAGGCGAAATGCCGGCGTGGAACGGCCTGCTCGGCGATGCCGAGATCGCCGACGTCGTAACCTATATCCGGTTCGCGTGGCGCAACGGCGCCCCGCCGGTGAGCGAGGCGCAAGTGCGCGCCGTCAAGGCTCCGCAGAGCGGCCGCTGAGGTGCTCGCACGCCGTTGGGGCGTGATTAGGCGGCGAGCGAAAACTCCGTGCGAAAGATCCCGTCGACGTAGTCGTGCATGCGGGGATCGATGCGGCGCAGGCGCTCGCGCGTCGCGCGCGGCCAGGGCGAGGCGGGATCGTTGATGCCGACGTACGCACGCACCGACTCGGCAAAATACTCGTCGATACCGGTCGCGGCATACGGCGTCACGAAAGCGCGTGCGCCGGTGAAGAGGGCGCGCACGCGCGGATCGACGCCGGAGCGATAAACGCCTCCGCCTAACGCGCAGTCGAGGGCGTGTCCGAATTCGTGCGCGACCGTCATCGGGCTTCGCGACCGCAAATACAGCGAACGTTCTTCCACGACGAACAGGCCGGCGGGCGGCGCAGGCCACGCGTCGACGTCGATGCCGAGTCGCGCCAGCGTCGCGGACGCCTCGCGGTAGAGCTCGCCGGGACGCATGGGCAAGACGGCAATGCCGGCGTCGCGCGCATAAGCAAGCGGCCCGAGTCCAAAGCGCACGAGCGTTTGGAGGATCGCCGGTTCGGCCGGCCGCTCGTGCCCAGCGTGAAAGAGATGGCGGGCGGCCGATACGGCGTCGTCGTGCATCCGGCCAGCGTCGCGCTTCCGCATTACGCCGGCGTGACGTGGGCGTTTTCAGAGTTTCTTCACCCGGCTCGACTAGTGTCGTGGCCACCTGCTCTCTTTGGAAATGTTGAGGTGCTTCGATGCTCTATCCACGAACCGCGGGATGGGCGCGCTTAGGCGTGACGGCGGCAGCCGCTGCTTTGGTTATCGCGGGATGCTCCGCGCACGACGGCGGAATGAACGCTGCCGGTGGGCCGGGCGCAATTCCGCAAGGCCGCGCCAATCCCGGACACACGTCGATGTCGTCGGCGTCGATTATGAAACATCTGACGAGTCAAGTCGTCATCGGCTCGACCCTCGATCCGGTCAACGGCTCGCAGAATCCCTACGGTTTGACGATAGCGCCGTCGACCAACGGTAAACTGACCGCCGGCGATCTCGTCATCTGCAACTTCAATTCGAAATACAACCAGCAAGGCAGCGGAAAGTCGATCGTCGCCCTGCATCCGCAGCCGGGCTCGACTCCGATTCACTTGACGCAGAATGCCAGCTCGCTCGGATGCGACGCGCTCGCGCTCGGTCCGTCCGACGATATCTGGGCTGCGGACATGACTGCCAACAACAATCCGATTTTCAGCCCAACCGGAAAACTGCTGTTGAACATCACGGGAAAGCCGTTTAGCCAGCCGTGGGGACAAGTCTTCGCGCAGCCGCCGAGCGGACCGCCGGCCTTCTACGAAAGCAACGCGCGAACCGGAACGATCGTACGCATCAATCTCGGTTCCGGATTCACCTACGACGTCATCGCGAGCAACTTCCCGCGCAATCGCGGCGTACCGGGTACTGCGCTCGCACCGTCGGGTCTCGCGTACGACCCGACGATCGACACCCTCTATTTTGCCGACGGCAAGAACAATACGATCGTCGCGATCGCGCACGTTTCGACCGCTCCTAAAGGCGGCATCACGGCGATGAGTAACGGCATGCAATTCAGTGGTCCCAACGCGGACAACGCGCGCATCGTGTACGCCGGCGCGCCGCTCAACGGGCCCATCAGCACCGCGCTGTTACCGAACGGAAATCTCGTTGTCGGCAATACGCTCGATCCCGATGGAACGAACCTGCTGATCGAAATCACGCCGGCCGGAGCAGTCGTCGACACGACCAACGTCGACACAGGCCCGGCGGGCGCGCTGTTCGGCATCGTCGCAACCGGCACGTCGTCGTCAGATACGATCATATACTTCAACGACGACAATCAAACCAACGTACAAGCACTGATGCCGTAAGCATCAACTCGTACGACAGAACAAGCACCGGTGCGATTGCACCGGTGCTTTTCTATGACATAGGATAATGATTTTGATTAACATTGAAGCGACATTTATCGTTATCGATTTATCGAGCAGGTTCGACCATCGCGTGCGCGAAGCACGGCCGCATGCGCATACAATCGATATACGCGGCTGCATTGGTGCTCGTTTTTAGCGCTTGCAATGCCGCTGGAACCAATCAATCGGTACCCTCGGCGCCAACCGGCTCGGGCATGGCGGTGGGTGCTTCCGATCAAATGCCGGCCGGAGTTTCCGATGACGTGCAGCCTGCGGCAGATCACACGTCAATTTTGAAGATGCTCAACACTGAAACGACCGTCGCTTCGACGGTCGATCCGCTCAACGGCGACAAAAGACCGTACGGCTTGGCGTACGTGAAGAAAAAGCCGTTCGGCAAGAGCCTTTTGCAGCCGGGCGACCTCGTCGTCTGCAACTTCAACGATAGTTCGGGCACGCCCGGCAAAGGCACGACGATGGAGTACATGTCGTCGGTGCCGGGTTCGTCGCCGACGCAGCTCACTCAAAGTTCTTCGCTGCTCGGCTGCGCGTCGCTGGTGCTCAGTCCGTTCGACGCTGTATACTCGACGGACGAGGGCGCGAAGGATGCCGTCGGCGACGACTCCAACGGAAAGATCAAACAGACGCTGAAGGGCTCGCAACTCGTCGAACCGTGGGGAAGCGCCTACGTTCCGTCGCAGACGGGATATCCGCCGGGAGACGGTCTCTGGGTTTCGGATGCCTCGACCGGTAAGATCGTTCGCATCAACCTCGGGACCGGCGGCAAGCCGACCTACACGCCGGTGATCTCAGGATTTGCCGTCAACAAGGGCAAACCGGGACACATTCTCGGTCCGTCCGGACTTCAATACAACGAGAAGACGGATACGCTGTACGTGATTGACGGCGTCAACGACACTGTCGTCGCGTTCTCGCATGCGTACAACGACTTCAACGTCGCAAACGAAGTCGTCGTCGGTTCAAACGGCACGACGTTCACCGGACCGAAGGCCAAAGACGCAAAGGTGATCTACCACGGAGCGCCGCTCAGCGCGCCGATCAGTTCGACACTGCTTCGCCAACGGTAACCTCGTGATCGGCAATACCGGCAACGAAAAGGGTAAGAACCTGCTCGTCGAGATCGCGACCGACGGTACGGTGCTCGCCTATAAGAACGTCAACAAGGGCAACGGGGGCGCGCTGTTCGGCATCGCGTCGAGCGGTTCGTCCGACTCAACCACCGTGATCTACTTCAATAACGGCAACACCAACGCCGTCCAGGTGCTAACCAAGTAAAACCTGCCCGGGCGCCGGAGCGCGCCGGCACGACGCGAATCGTCACGCGGTCGCGCGCGCGGCCGTCGAACGCTTCAAACGTCCACGTACCGGTTCGAACCGGCCAAAACGCCGTGCCGCTCGCATCGAGCGGGACGGCGTTACCGTTTGCGGTCCAGGCAAGACGAGCGTTTGCACCGGCGGCGCGCAACGCGATTTGCTGTTCGCGCGCCTGTAACGCCGACGCAGTCGGATTGGCAACGAACACGTCGCCGTCGCGCGGCGAGACGATGCGCAATGAAGAAACGCCGTCGGCTGGCTGCAGCGAGAGCCACGGATCGTACTCGTGCGAGAGCGCGGGTGCCGGGCGCCGGACGGCGGCGACGTCTTCGGGCCGCACCCATTCTTGCACGACCGCCGGACAACGAGGCGCAGGCGCGTGGCCCGTCGTCGCGCAGACGGCGACCCGCACGAATCCCAGTGGCGGATCGAACGGCGCCGGATCGTAGCGTTCGTGCAGATGGAGCATGATGCGATTCCACAGCGGGCCGGCGCCGGTGACGCCCGATACGCCGCGCATCGGCGAGCCGTCGAAGTTGCCGACCCACACGGCGACGGTGTAGTCGCGAGTAAATCCGACCGTCCACGTGTCGCGAAAGTCCGACGACGTACCGGTCTTCACGGCGGCCGGAAACGGCATTTCGAGAACGGAATGCAAGCCGAAGGATTGGGCGCGCGCGTGCGGATCGGCGAGCATGTCGGTGACGAGAGCCCAGGTCGGGGGATCGCCGACGCGATTGGGAACCGGAGGTTGCGCGCTCAACAGGTGGAGCGGAATCGAAAGGCCGCCGCGCGCCAGCGTCGTGTAGGCGCCTGCAAGTTCCCAGAGGCTGACCTCGCCGCCGCCGAGCGTCAGCCCCAACCCGTAGTACGACGGCGGCTTGGTAAGGTGCGTGAAGCCGAGTTGGTGCAAACGCTGCAGAAACTCGCCGACGCCGAGCGACGACAGCACGTGCACCGCGGGCGCGTTGAGCGAGTTTGCGAGCGCATAGCGCACGCGCACCGGGCCGCTGAAACGGCCGCTGTAGTCGTTCGGCTGATAGAGCCTGCCGCCCGAAATCGCGTATGCGGACGGCACGTCCGGAAGAATCGCGGTCGGAAGAATCGTTCGCTTTTCGAGCGCCAGTTCGTACATGAACGGTTTTAACGAGGATCCCGGCTGGCGCAGCGCCGTGACGCCGTCGTTGCGGCCGAGTGCGCCGTCGGAGAAATAGTCGGGCGATCCCACGTAGGCCAATACCGCTCCGGTGCGGTTGTCGACGACCAGCGCGGCCGCATCCACGACGTGCTCGGTTTGCAGCGAGTCGATGACGTCCACCGTTTGTGCTTGGACGAAGCGCTGCAGCGATCGATCGATGGTCGTGCGAACGCGACCGCCGATCGCTTGGGGATAGAGGGCGAAGAGTGCGTGCGGAGCGTCGGTGATGCCTTCGTCGGCGCTGCGGACGTGCAGCGTTTCGGCGTACGCGCTCGCCGCTCGATCGCGGGTGATCTCGCCGAGCGCCGCCATTCGCGCCAGCACGTACCGCTGGCGCGAGCGCAAGGCGTTCCAGTCGCGTTGCGGCCCCAGACGCGCCGGGTCGTTGGGAATCGCCGCCAGCAGCGAAGCCTGCGCTAAATCGAGATCCGCGGCCGGTTCGCCGAAGTAGGTTCGCGCCGCAGCCTCGACGCCGTAGAGATTACCGCCCATCGGCACGCGGTTGACGTACGCTTCGAGAATCGCCGATTTACTCGAGCGAATCGCGATGCGTTCGGCGCCGGCGATCTGCACGAGCTTGCCGCGGATGCTGCTCGGCGTGGGATGGAGCAATCGCGCCAGCTGCATGTCGATGGTCGAACCGCCGCTGCGCGCCTCACCGTAGACCACAAAGTCGCGCAGCGCGCGCGCGAGCGCCGCGAGGTCGACCGCGCCGTGACGGTAGAAGCGCGCATCTTCGGCTGCGACGACGGCGTGCAAAAAGTCCGGCGAAATGCGATCGAGCGGAACGGCGAGGGCGTGCCTCGAGTCGGACGCGAGGACGGTTCCGAGCGGGAGGCCGGTGCGATCGGTGAACGTCACGGCCTCGTGCCGTGACGGAAGCGCCGCGACGTCGATGCCGAAGGCGTATGTTGCCGCCATTGCGCCGACCGGAAGCAGCGCGAGGAGCGCGAGCGCAAAGACTTTCATGAATCTACTTTGAATGTACGACGCCGAGCCGCACGCTTGCTGCTCCTGAAAGGACGTCCGTTGCGTCTATCGCTGCGTCTTCCGCTCGCTACGCTGGCTGCATGCGTCGCTGCGGCGTGCTCGACGCAACCGGCGCCGCCGGCGAAACCGGCCGCAGTCGCGGCGCTTCCGAAACCGGCCCTGCCGCCGTGGATCGCCTCCGTCTCGCCCTCCGGCGGGAGCGTGCAGTCGCTGGCGCAGATCCGCATCATTTTCGCCAAGCCGGTGACGAAGATCGAGGCGCTCTCCGGCGACGGGCCGCGCGACGTGCTCGATCACGTGCGCATCGAGCCGGCCCTGAAAGGCCGCTTCAGCGTCCTCACGCCGCGCATGATCGGATTCGTCGCCGGGCAGGCCTTGCCGATCGGCACCCGCGTGCGCGTCACCCTGACCGCCGGATTACGGAACCTCGACGGCGACGCGCTGCCGAACGACTTGGCGTGGACGTTTGAAACGGCGCCGCTCGAACTGCACGGTTTGCCGAAACTCACCGCATCCGACGACGAATCCACGCCCGCTCCAGCGGGACTCGATCCAAAAATTCCGGTCGTCGCCAACGCCGCCATCGACCCGGCGTCGCTGGCGGCGCACGCCGCGATGACTAGCGGCGACGAACGCGTTCCCGTGACCGTCGCACTCGAGGCGACGCCGACGCCGTTGCCCGGAAGCGGCGCCGAGGAAGCGTTCGACCCATCGTTGAGCGATTGGACCTATAAGATTTCGCCGCAGCACGCGCTGACTCGCGGGCGGACCTACGCGTTGGAGATCGCGCCGGGCGTGGCGCCGGCCTTCGGCAACGTGCCGACGCGCCGCGCGTTTTCGGGCGGATTCCGCACGTACGGCGAGTTGACGGTGATCGCGACGCCGACGCCCGGCGCGGACGCCTACGGACGCTTCGCCGGCGGCGACCCGGCGATTGCTTTCAGTAATCCGCTCGATCCCGCGTCGATTGCGGGTGCCGTCAGCGTTTCGCCGGCACCGGCTGCGGTGACGAACCTCGTGCAGCTCTCCGACGACGCGACCTCGATTGCGATCGATCCGTACGCGCTCGATCCGAACGCAACCTATGCGGTGACGGTGGCGCCGAGCGTGAAGGACGTCTTCGGCCAAACGCTCGCCGCGCCGCAAAAAATAACGGTGCGCACGGGCGATTTCGCGCCGGGTGCGTGGGCGCCGTCGGGCACGAGCGTGATCCCGTCAGGTACCGCCGTCGCGCTGAATTTCTACGCAACGAATCTTCCCGGAGATCGCTATCAAAGCGCCTACGCTCCCGTCACGCCGGAAAAACTGTTAGGCAGCAGCGATCCGCTGACTTCGCTGCCTTCATACGCGACGTGGCCGTTCCGGACGTTGAACGATGTCAAGCGCAACGCGCAGAGCGTCGTCCGCGTGCCGCTGCAAGCGCAGCTCGGAGGCCCGTTCGGGACGCTCGCGTACGGATTCCGTACCGCACTGGATGCGGAGAATCAAGCGCCGAGTTTGACGGGCATCGCGCAGCTCACGAATCTCGGCGTGTTCGCGCGCTTCTTTCCCTCGCGGGCAGCGGTCCTGGTGCAGCATTTGAGCGACGGCGCGCCCGCGGCGGGCGTGCGCGTCAGCATCTATCGCAACGTGGGAGGCTCGTCAAAAGGCTCGCCGATTACCTGCGCGCAAGCGACGACCGACGGCAACGGACAGGCCGCGCTCGGCGGCGTGGACGTCGAGCGGTGTTCGGCCGGCAACTCCGCGACCGAAGCCCCGACGCTCGGCGTCGTGGCCACCGAAGGCGTCGATACGGCGACGCTGACGGTGTACGGAACCAGCGACGTCTATCGTTTTTCGGTCGTGCCCGGCTGGCAGAGCGGCGCGCCGCTCTCGCGCGGCACGATTTTCAGCGACCGGCAAATGTATCAGCCGGGCGAAACCGGGAAGCTCACAGGCGTTGCGTACTACGTCAGCGGCACGCGCGTCGTCGCGGATCGCAACGCGCTCTATCGCGTGACGCTTTCCGACCCGACCAACGCGACGACGTCGCTGGGCAGCGTCAAGACCGACGGCTACGGCATTTTCACGCTGCCGATCGCGTTCTCGAAGCAGCAGGCGCTGGGATACTACACGATCGACGCTAAGGGCTCCAACGGAAACGACGTCACGGGCTCTTTGCGCGTCGCCGAGTTCAAGCCGCCGAACTTCAAACTGAGCGTCGCCGTGAGCGCGACCGCCGCGCCCGCGGGGGGCAGTGTGACGGCGAGCGCCGAGGCCGCATACCTGTTCGGCGCGCCGCTGCAAGGCGGCAGCGTGCGCGCGTACGTGACGCGCGAAGCGGCCACCGTCGCCCCGAAGGGTTGGGACGATTTCTGGTTCGGACGGCAGTGGTTCTGGCCCGAGGAAACGCCGTCGTTCGATACCGACGTGCTGCAGCGCGACCTTGCACTCGACGCGCAAGGCAAGACGAGCCTCGACGTTTCGGTGCCGTCCGACCTTCCGTTTCCGATGACGTATACGGTCGACATGGACGCGACCGACGTATCGCATCTATCGGTAGCCGATTCGAAGACGTTTCTCGCGCTGCCGGCGGGAGCGGCGATCGGCTTATCGTCGGACTACGTCGGCTCGAGCGGCACGCCGATGGTGATTCGCGCCATCGTCACCGATGCATCGGGTCGCGCCATTGCCGGACGCAGCATCCACCTCGAGCTGCAGAAGATGACGTTTACGTCAGCGACGGAGCAAATCGAGGGCGGCGAAAGCGCACAGCAGGCGATCAAATACGAGACGGTCGACAGCGCCGATGCCGCGCCCGGCGAAAAGGCGGCCGACGTAAAGCTGACGCCGCGCGCTTCGGGGCCGTATCGCGTGCGCGCGAACTTTAGCGATGCGAAGACCGACGCCGGAGCGACCGACATTCAAGTGTTCGCCTACGGCGCGGGCGAAGCCGATTGGGGGCAGTCCGATCCGAATGCGGTCGCGGTCGAGCTCGACAAAAAGTCGTACGCGGTCGGCGATACGGCCAACGCACTGATCGCGTCACCGTTTTCGAAGGCCGACGTCTACTTCGAAGTCGTCCGCGGCGACACGCTCTACCACACCATCGTACGCGGCGCAGTTGGTTCGACCCGCGTACCCTTTAAGATTTCGCCGGAGATGCTGCCGAATGCGGCGGTCCTCGCCGTGGTAGTGCGGCGCGGCCCGGCATTGGGCTCGCTCAGGCCGGGGTCGCTCGATACGCTCTCGCGTGCCGGGATGGCGCCGTTCGACGTTGACGTCGCGCAGCGGTATTTGACGCTGCGCATCTCGCCGCAATCGGCCACGGTCGCGCCAGGCCGGCCGCAACGTGTCGACTTCACGCTAGCGAGAAAGAACGGCGGACCGGTTGCGGGCGAAATCGTCGCGATGGTCGTCAACGATGCGATCCTGCAGCTCTCGGGGTACCGTTTGCCGGATTTGGTGACGACCGTCTTTGCGGCGCAGCCGATTTCGCTGATGCTCGGAGATAATCGCGAAGGCGCGGTGCTCAAGACGCAGACTCCGCCCTCGGAAAAGGGGTTTGGATACGGCGGCGGTTTCCTGGCGGGCGCGGCCGGAACGCGGGTTCGAACGGCGTTCCTGCCGACGGCCTATTACGGCGTGTTGAAAACCGACGCGTCGGGCCGCACGAGCGCGTCGTTTACCATGCCCGACGATCTCACGACGTGGCGCGTAATGGCCGTTGCGGTGGGGGACGACGACGCACACTTTGCGACCGGCGACGCGACCTTCATTGCAACGCAGCCGCTGATCGCAAATCCGTTGCTGCCGCAGTTCGCGCGCACCGGAGATTCGTTCGATGCCGGCGTTTCGATCTCGAATCAAACCGGCGCCGGCGGCGCGCTGGCGCTCGTGTTGAAGCTCGGCGGCGGGCTGACGTTCGCGAGCGGCGACCCGCGCTCTGCGTCGTCGAACGAAACCGCAGCGGCAGGGATGCAGGCGTTCCGCTTTCCGGTGTTGGCCGGCACGCCGGCTCCGACAACGTTTTCGGCGGCGGGTGCGCTCGGTTCTCAGCGCGATGCGTTCACGGTTCCGTTTACCGTGAGCAATACGTCCAGTACCGATTCGGTGGTGGAAAGCGGCGCCGCAACCCCGTCGGGGCCCGCGAACGTGCCGATCGCGCTCGACCGCGGCGGTTGGGTCACGCTGACGCTGGCGAACTCGGTGGTCCCGCAGTTCGCCGTACCTTCCGAAACGATGTTTGCGCGCGATCCGCTGCCGCTCGCGGACGAATCGGCCTCGCGGCTGATTGCCGGGGCGGCGCTGCGGGCGTTGCGCGGGCCGTACCGCCTGTCGTTGCCGTTCGACCCGAACGCCGACGCGAACGCGTCGGTTGCGCGTCTGCTGGGATACCAACGCGGCGACGGCGGCTTCGGCGAAACGCAAGGCTCCCGTGAGAGCGACCCGTTCGTCAGCACGTACGCGCTCGATGCGCTGGTGTTTGCGCGCTCGCGCGGTATTCCGGTAGCGCCAAGCGCGATCGATCGCGCGCGTGCGTTTACGGCCGGCGCGCTGGCGAATCCGGGACGCTTTACGTGGTGTACCGGCGCCCTGTGTAAAGCGCAGCTGCGCTTCGAGGCGTTGTGGGCGCTCGCGCAGGCCGGCGACCGGCGCACGGATTTTCTATCGGACGTCGCGTCGCAAGCGGGCTCCTTCGATGCGGCGACGCAGATTCGGCTCGCACGATACCTGCTGCAAACGCCGGGATGGCAAGGCAAAGGCGCCGCGATGGCCGATCGCTTGGTGCAAACGCTGTACGTCACGGGACGGTATGCCGCGGCGAACGTGTCGTCGCGCTGGGGATGGCTCGGTTCGGTGGTCGAGGCGCAGGCGCAAATGCTGCAACTGCTGCTGGAGCGCCACGCTCCGGTGGAACAGACCGACGGCGCGGTGCGTGCACTCGCGGCGCAGCAGTGCAAATGCGGCTGGCCGACGAGTGCGGACACGGCTTCGGCGTTGGGCGCGCTGTCGGCATACGCGCGTACCGAGCGTCTCGGCCCGGCGACGGCCGAGGTGACGGCGGGCGGCGCGAAGGTTGCGAGCGCGCAGTTCGATGCGACGGCATCGTCGCGAACGGTGACGCTTGCCGCTTCGGCGCTGAAGGGCGGCAGCTTGCGCGTGCGCGCGTCGGGCGGGACGGTCCATTACGTCGTGCTGTACACCTATCCGGTGCCCAACGATGCGCCGGGCGAACTGGCAGCATTCCGCGTGGTGCGCAGCGTCACGGCGCCGGGTGCCGCGGCGTCGCCGCTCGCGACGATGGATCTCGCGCCGCTGCAGCCGGTGACGCTCGCGGCCGGCAAGGTGTTCGACGTCGGCGTGCGCGTCATCGTCGATCATCCGGTCGACCGGCTCGTCATCGACGATCCGTTGCCGGCCGGTTTCGAAGCGGTCGATACGACGTTCCAGACGTCACTGCAGGCGATCGTGCCGCAAAGCGACAGCTGGCAAATCGACGCGCAGCAAATCTACCGGGATCGAGTCGTTGCGTACGCGCAACATCTCGATGCCGGCGTCTACGAAGTGCACTATCTCGCGCGCAGCGTCACGCCGGGCACGTTCGGCTGGCCGGGCGCTCGAGCGTACCTGACCGACGCTCCGGAACAATTCGGCCGCAGCGCGGGAACGACGTTGAAGGTGTCGGAGTAGCACTTAAGTTCTAACGCTTCCTCAAGGTCTTGACAAAGCTGACAAGAAGGCGCACGGTAGTTCCTGAGGAGTTGCCACGGGCGTGTCGCGGCTTCGGCCGTTCGCGTCGTGGATCGCGCTCCTTTGTGCCGGTCCTGCGATCGTTTTGCTTAGGCTGCGATGGCACTGCTTACTTCGACGAGATGCGTCGCAGTGCGCATGAAGCTCCCGAAGTCGTAAAGGCGATTCGGAGAACTGAAAGCTGGAACGCATGCAAAACTCAAACGTTGCTCTCTACGCATTGAGCATGCGCGCGACTGTTCTCGTACTCAATGGCTGTAGCAGCACGACGAACGTCACTCCAACGCAATCCACCCCTTCGATGAAATCTCCCTGCACTTCACGCGCTGCGCATGCTGCCGCGCTGTTCCTGCCCTCCTGCCTTTCAGATTCGACGAGAAATCAGGGTTCGATTCGATTGGTTGCGAGCGACGGGATGAGTCCCGCAGGCGGCACGCGGCCCGACGGAACGTTTACGAATATCGACTTTCCAAACAACGCAAACGGCAACTGGGCCTCCTCTATCGACCAACGCGGCGACATTGTTGGATTCGGCCTCGGCAGCAAACACGCGATCCGATACGCCGGCTATCTCCGGCTCAAGAATGGAAGCTATATCGAGCTGCACGATCCTGACGCCGGAAGCGGACCTGGCCAAGGTACGGCACCTCTCGGCATTAACCAATGGGGCGACATCGTGGGAGGGTACTTCGATAGCACCAACACCGAGCACGCGTTCCTGCTCCACGGTGGTGTGTATAGAACCTTCGACGAACCGAACGCTGTGGGTGGGACCACCACGCCGGTGCGCATCGATTCGGCCGGCGACGTCATCGGGAATTACAGTGACGCGAATAACGAACTGCACGGGTTCGTGAAGCGAGGCCACCATTACACGACCATCGACGATCCATACGGCGGAGTAGGAAACGATTTAGGTACCGAGGCAGGGGACATGAATTCGCATGGTGTGATCAGCGGCACGTTTTACGATGCGAACAACGTTGCGCACGGCTTCCTGTTTCATGCTGGGAAGTACGTGACGCTGCCGGATCATCGCAAGGCCGGATACGGTGGCGGCGAGCAGGGCACGTACGCCTTTGACTTCAATCCATATGGCGGCCTTGTCATGAACTATATAACGAGTGACGGCATCAACTATGGCGCCCTGCTTTGCAATGGCAAGTACACGGAATTCGACGATCCGCACGCTAAGTACGTACCGGGCCAAGGTTACGGAAGCCAGTTGAATGACGTGGCCGCTGATAACGGCGACGGTGTCGGAATGTACTTTGATAGCAACGGCGTTTGGCATTTGTATCTGTATCGCCCGCGCAACGCCCCGGTGCACCGGAGGTGCCGTGAAGATCGCGGGTGACCTAAACTGAGCCGGTACACATTCTAGAGTCGAAGGATTGCTCGAGAGAAACGAAAGGACGAAACGTGAAACAACTACGCAATACTGTCGGCGCCTGTCTTAGTGCTGCGCTCTTAGTCGCGTGCGGCGGCGGCAGCGCCGGGAGTTCACTTAGCTTTGCTTCAAGCGCAATCCCACAACAAGCTGCGCGCTCGAACGCGAAGGCAGCGACACAGGGCGGTGCTTTCAGTGCGAGCTATTCGGGCAATTACGGTGACACTGCCTGCACAGCGGTTGGTCCCATCAGGGTCAAGGGTCTTTTCAAATTCATGGGTACGGGTACGGCTTCGTTTCTTGGCTCGAGCACCGAGGACGGGCATTTGGTGACCCACCCCGGGTTGAACCATTGCAACGGATCCACGGGACAAGCGACCCTTGCCAGCGCAGGTTCGAAAGACAGAATTGAATGAAGTTGCACTCGGGTGCCTGTACACCAGTTTGTCCAACGGTTCACTTTAAGGTTACCGGCGGAGCGGGCGCGTTTTCGAACGCCACAGGCAGCGGAACAGTGACGTTTAGTGCTGCGCGTAACAGTTACACCGATGTCTGGGCGGGCACCGTTTACTACTAGTCGACTTAGAAGTTGGCGGCCGAGCGCACGTGCAGTCCCTCGCGGCAGAAACATCGATGCGATCGCGCTTCGTGCTGAGCGAGTAAAAAGCGACGTCGAAACGGGACGCGGGTCGCAGGGTCGAAGGAAGCGGCAATGATTCGCAGCGTGCTGGTAGCCACCGACGGATCGGAAGCGTCCATGGCGGCCGTGCGTACCGCCGTTGAGTTGACGGCATCGTTAGGCGGGGAGGCGCGGCTGCACGTGGCCGCGGTGGTCGATTACGCGGGCGTGCCGGGCGTGTTTGCCAAGCAGCCGCCCGCGGCGCCGGATCTGCTAAGCGAGGAGGCCTCAACCGCACTCGAGCTGGCGGGTCAGATTCTCGCGGAGGCGGCCGTGCCGGCCGAGCGCCATCTGCTGCACGGCGAGGTGGTCGAGGCGTTGCTGAGATGTGCGGCCGAAAACGCGGTCGACATTCTCGTCGCAGGGTTTCATGGAAGAAACCGGTTGGCAAGGTTGGTCATGGGCAGCGTCGTCGGCAAGTTGGTCCGGTCGACGCACTTGCCGGTCGTCGTCGTGCGCGCTGCGGATGCATGACATGGAGGCGGGTTCCCGGAAGGGGCGGACATGAGTACGTATCGAGCGCCGGTGCGCGACATGCAGTTCGTTTTGCGCGAACTCGCCGATATCGAAGAGATTGCAAAACTTCCCGGTTGCGAAGAAACGCTCGACGTTCTCGATTCGATTCTCGAAGAAGCGGCGGCGTTTGCTGCAGGCGTCCTCGATCCGCTCAATCGCATTGCCGATACGGAAGGCTGCACCTTCGCCGACGGTAAGGTGACGACGCCGACCGGCTTCAAAGAAGCGTACAAGAAGTTCGCCGACGCAGGCTGGATCGGTTTGCCGGTTCCCGAGGAGTACGGCGGCCAGGGGTTGCCGCAAGTCTTGCTCGGACCCACGCTCGAGATGTGGAACGCGGCCAACATCGGCTTTGCGAATGGACCGCTGCTCAATCAGGGCGCAATCGAAGCGATCGAACTCAAGGGATCGCAAGAGCAGAAGAAGCGATTCATTCCTAACCTCGTTTCCGGAAAGTGGACGGGCACGATGTGTCTCACCGAGCCGCAGGCCGGTTCGGATCTCGCGCAGGTGCGCACCAAGGCCGTGCCCGACGGCGACCACTACCGGCTGACCGGTCAAAAGATTTTCATCACGTTCGGCGAGCACGACATGGCGGAGAACATCATTCACCTCGTTCTCGCGCGGTTGCCGGACGCGCCGGAGGGGACGAAAGGCATTTCGCTCTTCATCGTGCCGAAGTTCGTCGTCAACGACGACGGCTCGCTCGGCGAGGCCAACGAGATGGTCTGCGCCGGCATCGAGCACAAGCTCGGCATTAACGGCAACCCGACTTGCACGATGAGCATCGGCGAAGGCGGCAAAGGTGCCGTCGGTTATCTCGTCGGTGAGGCCAACCGCGGCCTAGAGTACATGTTCGTGATGATGAACGCGGCGCGGTTTTCGGTGGGCGTTCAAGGCCTCGCGCTGGCCGATCGCGCCTACCAAAGCGCGCTCGAGTACGCCAAGGAACGCGTGCAGGGCCGCGACGTCAAACCGGGTTCGCGCGCGCCGGAAACGATCGTCAAGCATCCCGACGTACGCCGCATGCTGATGTGGCAGAAGGCGACGATCGAAGCGATGCGCGCTCTCGCGTACGTCACCGCTGCGTCGCTCGATTTGTCGCAGCGGCATCCCGATGAAAAAGTGCGCAAGGAACATCGCGCCTTCGTCGAGTTCATGATCCCGGTCGTGAAGGGCTGGTGCACCGAAAGCGCGGTCGATCTCTGCTCGACGGCGCTGCAGGTCTTCGGCGGCATGGGATACATCGAAGAGACGGGCATCGCGCAGCAGTATCGCGACGTCCGCATCGTGACGATCTACGAAGGCACGACCGGCATTCAGGCGCTCGACTTAATCGGACGCAAACTCATTCGCGATATGGGCGCGACCGCGACGTCCATCGGGAAAAAGATGGAGCGCGTCGCCAAAGAGTGCACCGAAAGCGAAAACGCCGACGTGAAGGCGATCGGCTCGGCATTGAGCGAGGCATTGACGACGCTGAGCGGAGTATCGCAGTGGATCGGCATGAACGCGATGTCCGACTTGCACAAGGCGTTCGCGTGCAGCGTTCCCTACCTGAAACTCTGGGGCGTCGTGGCGGGCGGCTGGCAGATGGCGCGCGCGGCACTCGTCGCCGCGGCGCGGATTGCATCGGGCGACGCCGACGCCGAGTTCTACCGCGCGAAACTGGCGACGGCGAAGTTTTACGCCAGTCACGTGCTGTCGCAGCACCTCTGGATCGCGCACCAGATCAAAGAGGGTTCGGCCGACGTGATGAGCGTGACCGAGGCGCAGCTCGAGCTCGATCGTAAAACCGCCGTTCCGGTGTAATATGGCCGGCGTGCAGGTGATTACCCTCGACAATAAGCCGGTCAACGCGCTGTCGTTCGCGTATTCGAAGCGTTTGCTCGCGGAAATCGAGAGCGCCGAAGCCGACGACGGCGTGAAAGGCGTCGTGTTCGCGGGCGCTAACGGTCTCTTCAGCGGCGGCGCCGACGTCAACGACTTCAACACCGAAATGCCTGCCGGTGCGAAGACCATTCGCGACGTGATCGCGGCGATCGAGCGCGGACGCAAACTCTACGCCGCCGCGATCGACGGCAATGCGCTCGGCGGCGGTCTGGAACTCGCGCTCGCCTGCGACTATCGCGTCGCCACGACGCGCTCGAAAGTGGGCCTGCCGGAGATCAAACTCGGCCTGCTGCCGGGAGCCGGCGGCACCCAGCGCCTGCCGCGCGCGATCGGTGCGCAAGCCGCGCTCGAGTTCATGCTCAAAGGCAAAAATCACTCGGCCGAAGACGCCAAGGCGCTCGGCATTCTCGACGACGTGGTCGCCGGCGACGCCGTGGGCGTCGCGCGTGCCTGGGTGGAAGGGGCAACCGAGCGCCGGCGCCTCTCCGCTCGGGACGCGATTATCGGCAAAGATATTCCGGCGCAAGCCGGTCCGTTCGTGGTTTCTCAAGCGCATAAGATGGTGCCGCCCGAAAGCAACGGCGGTTTCGCGGCGCACAAGCTGATAGACGCGGTTGCGGCATCGGTCGAGCTGCCGTTTTCGTTCGGGCTCGCGCGCGAGGCGCGGCTCTTCGACGAACTGGTGCGTTCGGCGCCGTCGTTTGCGTTGCGGCACCTATTCTTCGCGCAGCGCGAGCTCGACAAGATTCCCGGTCTACCGCCCGCAGAGCCGATGCCGGTTGCGAAAGCGGGCGTCGTCGGCGCCGGCACGATGGGCAGCGGCATCGCGATTGCGTTCGCGCAAGCCGGCATTCCGGTGACGGTCGTCGATTCCAACGACGACGCGGTCGACAACGCGCGCCAGACCGTCATGGGCATGTTCATGTATCAAGTGCAGAAAGGGCGGCTCACACAGGAAGAGGCGTGGCAGCGCGGACAGTCGATCGTCTTTTCGGACGACGTTGCGGATCTCGGCGACGCGGACGTCGTAGTCGAGGCCGTCTTCGAGGATCTCGACGTGAAGAAAGACGTGTTCGAGCGCCTCGACGCAATCGCCAAACCGCAAGCGATCCTCGCGACGAATACCTCGACGCTGGACGTGGATGCGATGGCGGCGGTCACCTCACGCCCCGAGCGTTTCGTCGGCCTGCATTTCTTCGTTCCGGCGAACATCATGCCGCTGCTGGAGATCGTGCGCGGCGCAAAAACGTCGGCGGAAACGATTGCCACGGCATTTGCAATCGGCAAGACGTTGCGCAAGACGTCCGTGCTTTCGGCTAATGCCTTCGGCTTCATCGGCAACCGGATGATCTTCGATTACGCGCGCGAAGCGATCGCGCTCGCCGAGGAAGGCGTTCCGCCGTCGCGCGTGGACGCCGTGATGAAGGCGTTCGGATTCCCGATGGGGCCGTTTGCGATGTCGGATCTTTCCGGCATCGACGTTGCGTGGCATATTGCAAAATCGCGCGGTCGGGATGGTGCGAGCCGCACGCGCGTCATCGAGCGGCTCGTCGAGATGAAGCGGTTGGGCCAGAAGACGATGGCGGGATACTTCAAGTACGACAAGGCGGTCGGCAAGGGCCGCGAGCCGATTCCCGATCCGGAAATCGAAGCGCTCTTTGCCGAGGAAGCCCGGGGCGCCGGCGTCGCGCCGCGGCCGGCCGGCGACGACGACATTCGCGACCGGTTGTTGTACGCGCTCGTGAATCGCGGTTCGCATCTGCTCGACGACGGCGTCGCATTGCGTCCCGGCGACATCGACATCGTCTACGTGTACGGCTACGGGTTTCCGCCGCATCGCGGCGGTCCGATGTGGTACGCCGACGAGGTGGGCGTCGATACGGTCTACGAGCGCGTCAAGCAGTTTTGCGAGGAGTTCGGGCCGCAGTGGACGCCGGCGCCGCTGTTGACGTCGATTGCAGAATCGGGCGGCACGTTCGCGCAACACGTACCGCCGCGAGAGTTCGCTCATGCGTGAAGCGGTGATCGTCTCGGCGGCGCGTACGCCGATCGGGCGCGCGTTTCGCGGCGCGTTCAATCAGACGCCCGGAGCAACCATGGCGGGACACGTCGTGAAGCACGCGATGGAGCGTGCGGCAGTCGATCCCGCGGACGTCGACGACGTCGTCATCGGTACCGGTCTCCCCGAAGGCGCGACCGGCAACAACATCGGGCGCACGGCCGCGCTGCGCGCGGGGTGTCCGGTGAGCGTTGCGGGGCAGACCGTGAGCCGCTACTGCGCGTCGGGACTCGACGCGATTGCATCGGCCGCGATGCGCGTGATGGCCGACGGCGCGGGGATCGTCGTGGCCGGCGGCGTCGAGTCGGTCAGCATGGTGCAGAGCCACCTCAACATGAAGTTCTACACCGAGGAGTGGCTGCTGCGCCATACGCCCGACGTCTACATGCCGATGCTGTACACGGCCGACAACGTCGCCAAGAAGTACGACGTCTCGCGGGAGCGCCAAGACGAGTACGCGCTGCAGAGCCAGCAGCGCACGGCGCCGCGCAGACTGCCGGGCGGTTCGATGCGGAAATCGTGACGCTGCCGTCGTGGAAGTACGTGCAGCAGAAAGAGACCGGTGCGGTGAGCGAAGAGCACGTCGTCCTCGAGAAAGACGAAGGAAATCGTCCGGAGACGACGCTCGAGGCGCTGCAAAAGCTGCCGGGTGCGGTTCCGGGAATCAAAGATACGACGGTTACCGCCGGCAACAGTTCGCAACTCTCGGACGGTGCGGCGGCGGTGGTGGTGATGGAGGCGACGCTTGCGCGCGAGCGCGGGCTTACGCCGCTCGGAACGTTTCGCGGTTTTGCGGTCGCCGGATGCGATCCGGGCGAGATGGGCATCGGCCCGGTATATGCAGTTCCGAAGCTGCTCGCGCAGCACGGCGTGACGATGGACGACGTCGGACTATGGGAGTTGAACGAAGCGTTCGCCGTGCAGACGGTCTACTGTCGCGACGCGCTCGGCATTCCGAACGATCGCTTCAACGTCGACGGCGGAGCCATCTCGATCGGGCATCCGTACGGAATGAGCGGAACGCGCATGACCATGCACGCGCTGATCGAAGGCAAGCGCCGCGGCGTTAGGTACGTCGTCGTGACGATGTGCGTCGGCGGCGGCATGGGCGCCGCCGCCTTGTTTGAAATCGCGTAGCGGCGCTACGCAGTTCAGACGATGAGGTAACCTATTTCGCCGAGTAAGCGATGCAGTAACCGTTGGGACTGATGGAGCCTTCGACGATTTTGCAACCGCCGTCGGCGGTCGCCGTCTTGCCGGGAACGTAGAACGTACAGCCGGAGCACTTTTTGCTTCCGTTTGGTTTGTCTTGGTATTTGAATTGCGTTTTCGAGCCTTTGGCCGCACGCGCGGGAGCGCTTGCGGCGGCGTAAATGACGCCCGCGAGAGCGGGTAGGATGACGGCGGCCTTGACGAAATCGGCGCGCGAGACGGATTCGTGGCGATCGTTCATGTGTGAGCCTCCCGTCCTAGAGAATACCCGGACGAACCAGGGCCGCCTCCTTCGAGGGCCTTTGATGCCGAAAAAGTCTGAGCGGCGGGCGCTTGGAATGCTCGGAATCCGCTTGCTCGGCTAGGGGCGCGGCCCTTGGTGGAGAAGCCAGCCGCTAGCTTTTTTCACACAAAGGAACTACGCAACGATGAAACTGTTTCGTTCAGCGTCGCGGCTGCTCGCGCTGGGTTTGGCGGCGGGACTCCCCATGGCGGCGGTCGCGCAAACCTCGTCGGGATCGACCGTTTCGGTCACGAACGCGGCTCCCCATCACATTACGACGCCGCATCCGGTAAGGATCGGCACCTGCAATCCGCAACGCAACACGTACATGTCCGGCGGGTACGCGCCGGGATACTGGCCGGGCGGCCCTACTTGGGGCTGGCCGAGCGTGTACGGCTACAACTACTACTCGTATCCGGTCCAGGGCAATCCGACGCTCAGTATCGATTATACGAACGTCACGAACGTCGTGATGAAGGATATCGAGTTCGGGCTGATCGCTCACGGCAACATGGTCGCTGAGGTTCGCGACGTCGGCACGTTCTCGCCCGGTGCCGAGATCAAGCACCAGTTCGGTTTGAGCCCGAACGTCTTTCCCCTCAGCACCTCGATGGTCGAGTGCGTGCCGCTGAAGATCACCTTCGTCGACGGCAGCAAGTGGAAGAACCCGCACTTGCCTGCGCTCCGGCGGAGCATCTACGGCACCACAAAGTACTAGAACGGCGAAGCGCGCCGGATAACGCGAGCGCGCGGCCCGAGAGGGCCGCGCGCTATGCGTTTCAAAGCAATCCGTAACGCAACGCAACTGAAGGGAGCCGGAATGGCACAGGACACCTCCGCGGTCCAAGCGGTCGACAACGTCTGGGAAATGGCCAAGCAGCAACTCGACGAGGTTGCAAAGCTCATCGGGCTAAACGAATCCATTCACGGCTATTTGCGCCAGCCCAAGCGCGTGCTCGAGGTGTCGGTGCCGGCGCGCATGGACAACGGAAGTTTCCGTATGTTCACCGGCTATCGCGTGCAGCACAATATGGCGCGCGGGCCGGGCAAGGGCGGCATTCGGTTTCATCCGGACGTGACGTTGGACGAAATCAAGGCGCTCGCGATGTGGATGACGTGGAAGTGCGCGCTGGTCAACATTCCGTTCGGCGGGGCCAAAGGCGGCGTGATCTGCGATCCCAAGAACATGTCGACGCAAGAGCTGGAGAACCTCACGCGCCGGTTCACGAGCGAGATCGCGCTGATCATCGGCCCGGAGAAAGACATTCCGGCGCCCGACGTCTACACCACCCCGCAGATCATGGCGTGGATCATGGATACGTACTCGATGCAGGCGGGTTTTTCGATTCCCGGCGTCGTTACCGGCAAACCGATTTCAATCGGCGGGTCGCTCGGGCGCGACAAGGCGACGGCGCGCGGGTGCCTGTACTGCACCGACGAGGCAATGGCGGTGATCGGAAAGCCGATCGAGGGCGCGCGCGTGGCGATTCAAGGCTTCGGAAATGCCGGCATGTACGCGGCGCAGTTGATGGACGAGCGCGGCTATAGCGTCGTCGCGGTTTCGGATTCACAAGGCGGCGTCGCGAACCCTAAGGGCCTCGACATTCGCAAAGTCACGGCACATAAGTTCGAGACGGGGTCGATCGTCGGATTCACCGGCGGCGAGCGCATCGACAATCGCGAGGTGCTCGAATACGACTGCGACGTGCTCGTGCCCGCGGCGCTCGAAAAGGTCATCACGGCCGAGAACGCGCCCCGCATCAAGGCGCGGATCGTGGCCGAAGCGGCCAACGGGCCGACGCTGCCCGAAGCGGACGATATTCTGTTCGAACGCGGTGTCGTGGTGCTTCCCGACATTCTCGCAAACGCGGGAGGCGTCACCGTGTCGTACTTCGAGTGGGTTCAGGATCTTCAGGCGAACTTCTGGGAAGAAGACGAAATCAACGAGCGCCTCAAGCGCATCATTACGCGCGCGTTCCGCGAGGCGCACGAACAAGCCAAGCGCCACGGCGTGTCGATGCGCAAAGGTGCGTATGCCGTGGCGGTCGATCGCGTTGCCGAGGCGACGAAGCTGCGGGGATTGTACCCCTAAGACGTCCTTCGCCCTGCGCCGCCGCTCGGCTTCGCTCAGGGTAACGCTGAGGGCTGACGTATGGGAGCGCAGCTTGGATTTTTCGGCGACGGGCGCCGCATGCTGGTTGACGACGCGAGCGGCTCGATATGGTATCAGCCGGCGTGCGTCGATCCGGCGACGGCTTCGCGCTGGTTCGAGCATTTGCGTGAAAGCGTTTCGTGGAACGCGCAACGTCGCGTCATGTACGACCGGGAAGTTGACGTCCCGCGCTTGACGTCCGGATATAGGCTCGATGCGCAGGACGTGCCGGACGAGCTCGCGGAGGCTGCCGCACGCGTCGTTGCGGTGACCGGCGTTGCGTTCACCAATGCGGGATTGAACCTCTACCGCGACGGGCACGATAGCGTCGCACCGCATAACGACCATTTATACGAAATCGTCGAAGGCTATCCGATTGCACTGCTCTCGCTGGGAGCGACGCGGCGCATGACGATCCGCAGCAAGACGCGTCCGCGGCGCGTCCTCGACGTGGATTTGGAGCACGGCAGCTTGCTCGTCATGAGTTACGAAACGCAGAGGTATTACGATCACGGCGTTCCGAAGGTCGCGGCGGCCGTCGGGGCGCGCATCAGCTTGGCGTTTCGCGTGCGCCCTTCGACGTCGCGCCCTCCGGGCGCTTTGCTCAGGGTGACACAGATTGAGGCGTAACGGCACATGACGGGGGCGCCGTGGGAGGCGGAGTTTCGCGTCGAGATGCCGTTAGCGGGGCGGCTTATCGCCACGCAGTTCCCGGAATTGGCGGCGCTGCCGGTGCGCGCGTTCGGCGAAGGCTGGGACAACGTCGCCTACCTCGTCGGCGAACGGTCGTCTTCCGCTTTCCACGGCGCTCCGTATCCGCAGAGTTGATGGCGACGGAACTTCGCGTGCTGCCGGCGATCGCGCCGAAGCTGCCGCTGCCCGATTCCGGTGCCGCGCTTTACCGGCGAGCCGAGCGATGAGTATCGCATGGCCGTTTGCCGGCTACGAACTTATCCCCGGCGAGGCGCTGTCGCGGCTGCGTCTCCGGTGACGGCGCCGAGGCGAGCATCGCACGCGACGTCGGCAACTTTTTGCGCGCGCTTCACGCGATCGATTCGGATACCGTACCGAGGCTCGACAACGATCGCATCGGACGGCTCGATCACGCGCGCTGTATGCCGAAGGCGATGCAGCGCCTGCGAGAGCTCGAAGAAGCGGGCGCCGTCGAGGACGTCGACGCGGTTCGAGCGGGTTTTCGAGGAGACGGCGCCTCCGGAGCGGACGCCGGACGCCGCTCGTGCCGTGTGCACGGCGATCTCTACGGCCGCCACGTGCTCGTCGGCAGGCGAGTCGAGCGCACCAGCGGAGTGATCGATTGGGGCGACGTGCACCGCGGCCATCCGGCCGTCGATATGGCGGTCGCGTTCGAGTCGTTTCCGCCTTCGCGCGGGATGCGTTCGCGAGCGGCGTACGGGTATATCGGCGAGCGCACGTGGATGACGGCTCGTTATCGCGCCCTCTACCATTCGGCGATGGTCGCGCATTACGGCTTCAAAGTCGGCGACGACGAAATGTTGCGCGCGGGGTTGACCGGATTATCGTCGGGTTTGGTGTAGCGGTGCGTCGCTCGCTGCAGGATGACATTCTTTCGCCGGGTCTAAGTCTCTACGCGTGAAGGCTCTTCGGTGGATTGCGGTGGCGCTGTTCGTCGCGGCCGCTGCGTCGTGCGTAACCAGGAACGCTTCCGGCCCGACCCTGCCGCAGCAGGGGAATCTCGCGAACGGCGTTCCGCGGAATGGCGCCACGCACGCGGCCGGGTTCGAGAGCGAGCAGCGTTGGGGACCGTTGAGCCGCAACGATTGGGAGCCGACCGTCGCTGCGGATCCGTCGTCGAGCTGGGTGTATCAAATGACGACGCCGCAACGGCCCAACTACCTGCTGTTCCGAGCGTCGCCGGACGGCGGCGCAACCTGGAACCGGTCGCGCGAGGTCTGCCGCCGCGGCCTGAATCCGAACTGGCAGTACGACCCGCAGGTTGCCGTGGCGCCCGACGGCACCGTCGACGTGGTTTGCCTCGACATGTTCAACCCCGGGGTCGTCTTCGCGCAGTCGCACGATCACGGTAAGACGTTCAGCGCTCCGGTGCGGCTCGACGGCGTTCGCTCCTACAGCGACAAGCCGACGCTGGTGGTTTCGCCTAACTCCAAAGACGTGTACGTCGCCTTCAACGACCGTTTCCGTCTTCTCGTCGCAGCCTCGCACGACGGCGGCGCGACGTGGCAAACCGCCGTGCGTGCGACGACGCGCAAGCTCTGGTACTACTCCCTTAGCGGCACCGTCACGCCCAACGGCTCGGTATGGTTTGCGGTGGACGGCGAGGCCGGGAAGAATCAAACCGGTGCCGGATACATCGCGGTCGTTACGTCGCCGGATGGTGGCGTGACGTGGCGCACAATCGAACTCGGGCGCACGCACGAAGGAGAGCCGTGCAAAACGAAATTCTGCTATCCGGATTTCTATACGGGCGAAGCCGCGGTCGCGTCGGATTCGAGCGGTGCGCTCGTGTTCGCGTACGCCGCGAACAAACTGCGGCAAGGCCCGAACTCGCTCTACGTTCGCCACTCGAACGACGGAACGCACTGGAGCGCTCCGGTGGCGATGGCGACGGCGGGTAACTCCACGAGTCCGGCGCTTGCGGCGGGTCCGTCGGCCGGCGATTTTCGGTTGGTATGGCAAGACAATCGCAACGGTGCGTACGCGTGGAACACGTGGTATTCCCGCAGCACCGACGGCGGCGCGAACTGGAGCGCCGACCAGCGTCTCTCAGATCGCGGCTCGGGAGCGAAATACAAAAATCGCAACGGCTACGATTGGCCGTTCGGCGACTACTTGGGTTTAGCGGTCGATTCGGCGGGGATTAATTACGTCGTGTGGGGCGAGGGTTCGGGCGTGTACGTGCCGGGCGGCACGTGGTTCACCCGCGGCGAGTGAGTCAGGGCGGTGTTGGAGTGGCTTCGACGATTTCCGGATGGAAGGCGGCCGCGCCCGCGCACAGCATGCGGCCGTGGAGCGTGAAGCCCGCTTCCTGATTGCCGAGGCCCGTCGTCGCATTTTGCGTAACGTTGACCGTCGCGCCCGGAGGCAGGGCGGCGCGATTGTACAGCAGATCGGTAAGACGAATCATCGAGCTTTCGGAATGGTCGTTGAGATTGTCGTTAAACCACGTGCAGTTTTCGACGGGGCCCGGAAGGGCGGCATAAACGTAGACGACGGTCTCGGCCGGCGCCGGCGCGCGGCCGGCGAGTGCGAGTGCCAGCGTAACGGCAGCCATCGCAAACAACATGGAACGCTTCATAGCGAGGAATATACCCTACCAGCCGCCCGAAGCCCCGCCGCCGCCGAATCCTCCGCCGCCGGCGGAGAATCCGCCGCTGAAGCCGCCGCCGCCGCCGCCGAACGACGACGACGAACCGCCGAGAAAACCGGCGCCGCCCCAGAACCACCAGCGGCGCATGTCGGCGCTCGCGCGTTTCGAGCCCTCGCGCATCACCAGATAGCCGTAGCGAAACATACCGACGATTTGCATGACGATCATGAACAGTACGAACGCGAAGAACAATCCGAAGACGACCATCAACACGACTGCCGCAGGGCCGCCGATCGTCGTGCCATGCTCCGCCGGCGCTGCGGGCGGCGGCGTCACGTTCTTGTAGGAGGGAGAGATTGTCGTCAGCATAGCGGCTACGCCGCTCGAAACGGCATCGTCGGTATTGCCGCTGCGCATGCGCGGTACGATATCGTTGTCGATGATGCCGTGCGCCTGCGCGTCGGTCAGCGCGCCCTCCAACCCGTAGCCGACTTCGATGCGAACTTTGTGGTCGTCCATGAACAGAAAAAGGATCGCGCCGTCGTCGTGACCGCGGCGTCCGATTTTCCAGCGATCGGCGGTCTGCGTCGTCCACGTCTCCAGGGGGACGTCGCCGGTGGTCTTGCCGATCCACACGATCACTTGGTGTCCGGTCGCCGTTTCGTACGCGCGCAGTTCGTTTTCGAGCGACGTGCGCGCCGCACTCGAAAGCGCCCCGGAACCGTCGGTGACGTAATGGTTGGGGGTCGGCGGCGGGGCGAAATCGGCTGCCGCAACGCCGAGGGGAAGGGCGACCGCCAGCGCAAGCAGCGCCGCAAAACAGATGCGGATCATGACGATTCCCCGCCGGTCGAGGGGAAGTGGGCGTGGAGCGCCTCGCCGATGCGGCCGACGGCATGCAGCACGCCGTCGCGGGTCTCTCCGCGGACGAAATATTGCCGGCTCTCGGCCACGACCGCATTCCAAAACTCGTCGCCGACGCGTTGGTGCAGCGCACGATCGCCGATCACGGCAAACTTGCGCGCGCCGGGCGCGACGAGGACCAGTGCCGCGTTGCCGGCATCGTGGCGGTGCAGACCGGTGCGGGCGAACTCATGCACGGCGCGCTCGAAGGCGTCGACCGTTTTGTCGGGGATGACGCGAACCGCGATGCGCCCCGTCGTACCGTCTTCGGCACTCGCGATGGCGCGGGCGATGTCGGCGCGATCGGCGGCGTTCACTGCTGGAAGTTCACCGTTGGGGGCGTCTGCGCGCCGGCTTGCGCTTGGAAGTAGGGCTTTTCGTTAAAGCGGCTCCCGAACATGCCGGCGAACATGACGGCCGGAAACGTGTCGCGTTTGGTGTTGAAAGCGCGCGCATCGTCGTTGTATTTTTTCCGTTCGTAGGCGATGCGATTTTCCGTGCCCTCGAGCTGCGCTTGCAGCGTTTGGAAATTTTCGGTCGCTTTGAGTTGCGGATAGTTCTCGGACACCGCAAGCAGGCGCGACAGCGCCGACCCGAGCTGGTCTTGCGCCTGCGCGTAACGCGCGAAGTCTTGCGGGTTATTGACCGCGTTGGCGACGACCTGGGGAGAAATCTGGCCGACGCTGGCGCGCGCCTTCGCGACGTTTTCGTACGTGCTCGATTCGAAGTTGGCCGCTCCTTTGACGGTCGCGACGAGGTTCGGAATGAGATCGGCGCGCCGCTGATAGACGTTCTGCACCTGGCCCCATTGCGCGTCGACGGCTTGGCTCAGCGTGACGAGCGAGTTATACGTCGCGCCGGCGAAAAGCGCGATGATAACGACCACGGCGATGACGACGATGGGGCCGGTCATCGATCGGCGTTGCTGCATGCCGGTTCTCCTCGAGTAGCGCTAGATGCGCCATTCCCACGCGTTCCAAAAGGGCGTGACCGCGTGAGCCGGGCGATAGTTCTGCAAATCGGTGTTGACGACGTCGAGTTCCTGCTGATACCAGAGAACGAAGAACGGTAAGCCTTCCGCGGCGATCTCTTGAATGCGGTAATAGGCTGCGCGGCGCACGGGCGGATCGTACTGGGTGAGGGCCTCGTTCTCGGCGGCGTCGAGCGCGGGACTGCAAAAGTGGTAGACGTTCCAGCCGTTCGGCGGCGCCATTTTGCACGCAATGAGGATGGAGTCGTCGGGGTCGAAGCCGTTCGCCCAATTTTCGAAGATGACGTCGAACTTTCCGGACTGCTCGATGCCGCCGGCCGACTGCGTCGCGTAGAGCTGGCCTGACGGATAGTTCTTGATGCTTACGTCGACGCCGGCCTGACGCCATTGCGCCTGGATGAGTTCTTCGGCGGCGGCGGCCGTTTGCGACCCCGTGAAGCTGGCCAGCGTGAGCGCGAGCGGGCGGCCGTTTCGGTAACGGATGCCGTCGGACTGCATGCGCCAACCGGCGGCGGCGAGCAGCCGCGCGGCCGCCGCGAGGTCGTAGGGATAGTGACGTGCGTGCGGATCGTACGCCCAGGAAAACGGCGGCTGATCGGTTTCGCCGAGAATCGTCACGCCGTGCGTCACCTTATCCACGAGCGCTTTGCGATCGGTTGCGTACGCCAGCGCGCGGCGCACCCGCACGTCGCTCAGCGCGGGAACCGACGCGTTGAATCCGATGTCCGCGTAACGCGTGAACGGCGAGAGCACGACGCGAGTTCCAGGAATGCCGCGCAGGCTTTGCACCATCGTTTCGGGCGCGCGATAGAAAAAGTCGATCGCGTGGGATTGCAACATGGCGAGCATCGTGTTGTCGTTGGCAACGATGTGCCACTCGATGCGGCGCAGGCCGGGCGGCCCGCGCCAATACCGATCGTTCGCCGTGAAGACGATTTCGGAGCCGCGTTCGTAGCGCTCGATGCGGAAGGGCCCGGTCCCTACCGGCCGTTCGTTATAGGCAACGCGATTGAGGTCGGGATAGCGCGAGAGCAAATGTTTCGGGAGAATGCAGTCGGGATGGTTGGCCATCGTGAAAAAGCCTGCCACGAACGGCGCGTAACGGCGTTTGAGATGCACGACGACCGTATAGGCGTCGAGCTGGTCGATGCTCGAGATCAGATCGTAGCCTTGGCGGCTGACGACCGCGTTGCGCGGATTGAGCATTTGATGCCACGTGTAGACGAGATCGCCGGCGGTGAACGGCACGCCGTCTTGCCACGTGACGCCGCGGCGCAAGCGATACCTGATCGCCAAACCGTCTTTCGAGATATCGCCGTTGCGCAGCGTCGGCTCGCGCATCGCCAACTCCGGGACGAGCACGTTTTTGTCGCTGACGTGGAAGAGATAGGCAGCCCAGAACATCGAGAGATCGGTGTCGATGGTCTCGGTTCCGAGCAGGATGTTGAGGTTCGAAGGGTCCTGACGCGACGCGATGCGCAAAACGCCGGGAACCGTCCACGCATTGCCTTGGCCGGCGTGGCGGTCGCCGGTGCGCGTGCACGCGGTTGCGGCGAGGGCGGCGAGGACGAGCGACGCGGCAATCCGCGCGGCGCGTCTTTCAATGATGGTCCTTGCGCTGCGCCGGGGCTCGCGCGCGCATTTCGTCGACGAGTTCGACGATGCCGGCGGCCGCGGCGTCGAAGAGCGCGCGACCTTTTTCGGGCGTCGCCTTGGTCGGATCGCCCATCACGCCGGTGTCGCTGATCGCGCTCCAATGCTCCATCATCACGAGCGGTCCGTCGCCGCCGATCAAATCGCCCCAGTAGTTTTTCGACGGGCGATGGGAGAGTTCGCGCACGGCCTGGGACATGTCGACTAACTCCGGTGCTAGCGCGAGATAGAGCGACGTCTCGAACTCGCAGGCGTGATTCATTCCGCCGATTCTGTCCGATTCGCGCAACGATTCGGCCACCTCTCGCACGCCGGGGGCCGCCCAGTAATTCACGGCGGCGGCGAGCACGCCGGTCTCGACGACGGCCAGGCGCGCGATGATGTCGATAAACGGCGTGTTGCTGCCGTGCCCGTTGACGATCAGGATTTTGCGGAAACCGTGATGCGCGAGACTGCGGCAGACGTCGACGCCGTAGTCGATGAGCGTGTGGGCGCCGATCGTAATCGCTCCCGGGAAATCGAGGTGATGTGGGCTATAGCCGTGGTTGATCGCCGGCACTAGCACGACGCGGTCGCCGGCGCGCGCGGCGGCCTCTTCGCAGACCGCAGTGCACAGGCGCAAATCGGTGTCGATCGGCAGATGGCGGCCGTGGTCTTCGAGCGTCGCGATCGGGACGATCGCCACCCGCCCTTGCTGCGCGGCCTGTTTCACTTCAGGCCACGTCAGTTCTCCATAGCGGTATTTCGCGAGCGTACTAGTCACTCAACGTGACGTTGCTCGCTGTCCGCCGGCGGTCCTTCGACTGCGCGTGCTGCGCACGCGGAGCCTGTGCTGAGCGAGCGAAGCGAGTCGAAGTGCTCGGATGACACGGTCAGGATCACACGGCTAGTCGGGCGGCCCGCCGTCTTTTTGGATGATTTCTTGTGATCGCGTGAAACCGGGGCGGCGCAGGAAATACGCCTGGCCAAACGGCGCGCGGAATGGCGTGAACTTTCCCGGCGATTGCTTGAAGTCTAAGATGTCGCCGATCGAGTTTGCGCGGACGTCGGTCGCTCCGAGCGATCCGGTGCTGAAGTTTTGTTCGATAAACTTGAGCACGCTGCCGAACTCGTACTGCGTTTTGGAGACGTAGTGGCGCTTGGCGTAGGGCGAGATCACGAGCAGCGGCACGCGCATGCCGAGGCTCGTGTAATCGAGTTGCGGCGGCGGCACGTTGTCGTAGAAGCCGCCCCAGTCGTCCCAGAGCACGACGATGACCGTGCTGTTCCAATAGGGGCTCTGTCCGACGGCGTTAACCACCGACGACACCCACGAGGGGCCCTTGTTGTTGCCGCTTGCGGGATGGTCGGAGTCGGGCAGGTACGGAATCACCCACGAGACTTGCGGGAGCGTCCCGGCTTTGATGTCTTTGAAGATCTTGGTGTTGGGAGTGCTGACGTTTTTCCAATCCGAACCGTATCGCACGCCCTTGATCGCGTCGAAGCCGTTCCAGACTCCGCCCGAAAAGTCGTCGAGGAATCCGGCGACGTAGAATCGCCAGGAGACTTTGGCGGCGTCGAGCACGTCGGCCATGGTCTTATACTGCGTCAGGCACGGAAACGGGCCGGCGTTGTCGTCGACCTTGCCGTTGCTGTAGATCAATCCCGTGGTGGTGCGCTTGTCTTCGTTGTCGCAGCCCCACGGGATCGACGACGGCGTATCCACCAGCGACTCGTTGGAGTTCAGTGCGGTCGTGCCGGCGATTATCTGCTGGTGCGCGACGAAACTGTCGGTCGTCGCGGTCGAGAACATGTGATCGCCCACCGCGTAGCGCGACGCCATGTCCCAATACGGCTGCACCTCGCTGCGCTCGACGAACGCGTAGGGATAAAACAGCGCCGGACCGTTGCCGCCCGCGGTTCCAAATGAGATGGTGTCGAACCCATCCATCTTTCCGCCGTCGTATTCGGCTTCGAACGCGGCGTGATCGTGGGCGATGTCGGTTCCGCCCAAACACTTGCAGGTCTCCAGCGTGATCTGCTGCAGCGGCACCGGCGTGGGCGACGGACCGGGGCAGATCTCCTTATGTTTCGGCGGCGTGTACGGGATGCACAAGCCCGTCGTGCTGGTATCGGCGCCCGGAAAACTCATGAAGATGTTGTTGAAGCTGCGGTTCTCTTGCAGCATCACGATGACGTGCTGGATCTTCGAGACGGGCGGAGGCGTCGGCGTAGGGCCGGCCGATCCCGTTGGCAGGGGAGCCGTCGACGTATTGAGATTCGAACTGCAGCCGCCCGCAGCGATGATTGCGAGGGCGATGAAAGTCCGAAAGCGATTCACGTAGTTTCCTCCAGTCCTTCGACTGCGGCGCTGCGCGCCTCCGCTCAGGATGACACGCGTGGGGACGACACACGTTTTTGCGTGTTTTGGGGCGTTCCCTCGAAAACGCAGGAAAAACGACCGTGGTTATTGCACCAAAGGAACGCTAAAATCTAGTGGTTTCCGTACGTAAGGAGAAAGTCAATGCGTTATCTCACCTCGGCGCTGGCAATCGTAGCGATCGCATTCGCATTCGCGGCTTGCACCGGCAAGTCGTCGTCGAGTTCCGACCAGTCAAACTCGACGAGCGCGGAAGCGACCGCCGCGGCGAGCGGGGAAGCAACCGCAGCGCCGAGCTCGGATGCCGGCGCGATGAGTTCCGAGGCCAGCGCCGAACCGGCCGCTGCCGCGGCATCCGGCCCGATTCCGGACTATCCGGGCGCGACGGTGCGCAGCCAAAGCGACGCGTCGAACATGATGACGACCAACGCAATGGGGCGCGTCCTCGAAACGCCGGATTCGTTCGATAAGGTCTATCAGTGGTACCAGCAGAAAATGCCGCCGGATTCAGAGCGCATGCACGTGACGCAGCCTCACCCGGACGCCGTCTTCGTCATCACCGATCCGGCCAAGGGTCAGGATTCGGTGGCGATCGTGGTCAGCCACGGTAAGACGATGATTACGATCGCCCACGTGGGCCTAAAAACGAAGTAGCGAGCGCGGCGGCTATTTTTGAACGGCGCGCCACGCGCCGTCATCGCCGCCGCTCCACTCCACGTACCAGCCGCCGCCGCATGGAATGGCGGGCTTGTCGAGTTGGTCGGGAGCGATGCCGAACGCCATGAGAACGTGCTTCGACGCTTCGCGCATCTCGCGCGACCAGCGTTCGACTTCGGGAGTCGCAGTGGCCGGAATAGCCCGGGTTGCCCGAGCGATTCCGTTGAGTCCGTCGGCGATCGAAGCGGCGATCGCCTTGTAGTCGATCACGAGTTATGCAGCAGTCGAGCGGACGATGCGCAACCGGCGCGTGCCCATCAAGCGGTCGAGCGCAGCGACGACGTCCGAATCGTAGAGTTTTCCGGCGTGGTCGTCGAGATGGACGAGCGCGTCGTGAACGGCCAGCGTCCCGCTTGCGGATGCCATCGTCGTGAAGACGTCAGCGACGGAAAGGATGCGCACTTCCAGCGGAATGTCCGGGCCGCGCAGTCGATCGGGATAACCGGATCCGTCGAGACGTTCGTGATGGGCGCGAATCCAAGGTGCATAACGCTGGAGTGCGGGAATCGCGCGCAGCATGTTTTCACCGGCAGCGGCGTGGCCGTCCGTGTGCGTCCCCTGCGTGGCGATCTTTCCGACGTCTAATAGGCGTCCGGCGACGACGACGTCGTGGACGCGATCTCCGTCGAGCCCGAGGGACTTGGCGATGCTACCGGCAAGGGTGCCCACACCCGAGAGATGAGTGGAGAGCGTCGGATCGACGGCTCGAATCATCTCATGCATCGCATCGACCAAGTCCTCGGGCTTCGTGCCTCGGACGGAGGCTTGTTCCCACGCAACTTCGCGGACACGCTCGCGCAGCGCATCAAGACGAGCGAGCGTCGTGCGGCGGCGCTGTGCCGGAATTTGCGTGGATATTTCAACGCTTGCGCGATCGACGAGAGCTTCGATCTCGTCGGGCGTGGCGGCGTGCATCTCGCGCCGCACCCAATCGACGATCGCCCAGCGATCCTCGAGCGTCACTTCGTTGGCAACGATCGAGAGCAGCTCAGAGTAGGCGGAGTGCTCTCCGGGATAGCGCTTCATGCCAGACTACGGGTTTGGCAGGTACGGCGGAACGATGTTGGGCAGCACGTGGTGCGCGAACACAATCAACTGGTGGAGTACGGCCAAAAGCATGGGGGAGGGTTCTCCTTAGTGAGGCAAGTGCGTTGATTCTACCGGGTGCCGGATTCGCGCGCATGACACTTCGATGCTATCGTCGCTCTCTATGACTTCGCTGCTGCGCAAGCTGCGATCTAGGTGGCACGGATAGGTGCGCGCTCGCGGGGAGGCACGCTTTGTCTGAGGATTATTTAGAGGAGGCCGAGGCGACGCGCGATGGCGACCGCTTCGAGGGTGTTGCCCGCGCCGAGTTTGCCGATGATGGACCGGCGTTGATTTTTGATGGTATGGACCGAACGCCCGGTCAGCGAGGCGATGCGCGGCGCGTCCATGCCGGAAGCCAGATAGGAAAGTACCGAGAGCTCGGCGCGCGAGAGGGTCGAGCGCTGGCGATCGAGGCCGCAGGCGTCGGCCATCATCGCGATGCCGGCAAAGCCCGACGAACGCATGGCGTCGGCGTAGCTTGCGATGTCGTGCTGCGCGGCAAAGCGCCGCGCGGCCCCAACGAAGACTTCACCAATGGCCGTCGAGGCTTCGCACTGGAGCCGGGCCGAGGCCGACGCGGGCCGGCGCAGCAGCACCTCGGCCATGGCGGCGAACGACGAGGCCATCTCGGCGTGGGCGATCGCGAAGGGGTCGGGCGCGGCCGGGGCCGCGAGCGAAAACTGGCGGAGCAACTCCGAGCCCCGTTCGGACGCGCCCGCGGCGCATGCGAGGAACGCGCCTAAGCCCAGAGGCAAGCGCTGCATCTGTGGCGGGGCGGCGCAGGCGAAGGCGGCGAGCCGGTCGACTGCCGGCAGCAGTTGTCCGTTCCAGCCGTCGACGATCGACCGGCAGACGGCGTAGGTCTCCATGCCGAGCCAGTCGGGGCCGATGCGCCGGATGGCTTCATCGTAGGCTGCAGCGCGCGCGGCCCGGCCCGCCAGGACTTCGATTTCAAAGGCGGCGACGAGGTCCGAGGCGCGCTCGGTCGGGTCACCCACGAGTTCTTGGAGCGCGATGAGCCGGCCGGAATGGACGGCCGCGAGATCCACGTTCGCGCGCAGCGTCGCAATCGCGTAACGGATTTTCAAGGCGCGCACTTCCAGCAGCACCGAGCCGCCGGCTCGGGCCGCGTCTTCGCCGCGGGACGCGAGGCCCTCGGCTTCGTCGAGGGCATTGTTGCGCGCCGCATGGAGCGCGCCGTAGATGGCTGCGCGAGCGACGAGCCGCGGTTCGCCGCTGCGCGATGCGGCATCCGCCGCGGCGGTGAGGTGGCCTCGATCGGCCGTAATGTGTCCGAGCAGACAGGCGCGCAGGACGATCGTATCGGCATCCTCGGGCGTCATAGACAAGAGCGCCTCAACCGCATTCGGGCCACGCGCGGTGTGTGCCATCGAACGCGCGAGGCGGACGGCGGCCGCGGGCGCGCGGCGGGAGGCTTCGCTCAGAACGCCTTCGGCGACGATCGCCGCCTCCTCGAACTGCGAGGCGAAGGTGAGCAAGAAGCAGCGCGCGGCGGTGCGCGCCGGCGCGGGAATTTCCGGGTGGGCCGCAAGCCGCTCGAGTGCACCGCGGTCGAAGCGCTCGAAGAGCGGCGCGAGGAGGCTCCAGCCGCGTTCGGCCAAAACGTGCGGCGCTTCGGCCGCCAGCAGCCCGAAGACCGCCGAAGGATCGGCGTGGTCGAGCGTCATCGCCTCGGCAACGGCCGCGCGTTCGGCGGGATCGGCGGCCTTGTGCACTGCCGCGACGACCACCTCGTGCAATCCCGACTCCGATTCGGGGAAACCCAAGCGGCGCGCGACGCGCAACTGTTCGGCCGACGGGCGAATTCCGTGTGTGCCGGCGATGGCCGCCGCGATTAAGGCAATCCGTTCGGGGGGCGCCATTTCGGCCAGGGTCGAGGCGGCCACCGACGCGACGCCGTCGCCGAGTTGCGCGAGAACCTGTTCCGGCGTGCAGCCGCGCCGCAGCAACGACGCCCCGAGCGTCGCCGCGATCGGCCATCCGCCGTAAGCGGAGACGATCGTCGTCGCCAGCGTCCGCGCGTCGGGTGCGTCGCCGAGCACCTCGAGCACCTGTTCGGTGCGAAACGCCAGCGTATCGGGACCGAACGGCATGCCGATCAATCCCCGCGCCATCCACGAGCCGACCGAAAAGGAAGCCATGGAACGCCCGATGAGCACGAGATGCGGGTCTTCCGCGTCGACCAGTGCTTCGACTAAACGCAAGCCTTCGGGATCGAGACGCTGCACGTCGTCGACGAGCAACGAACAGCGCGGCGGCACGGCGGAAAGAATGGATCGAATCGCACCGTCGGCGTCGCCGGCTAAACGCGCGACGATGCTGCCGGCGTCCTCGGCGCTCAAGCCAAGCGCGTGCAAAAGCGCACGATGAAACGATCCCGGGCGCGAACCCGCCGGAACCTCAATATAATGCGCGTTTGGAAACGCCGCGCGCACGGCGGTTGTTTTGCCCCAACCGGGACCGGCTTCCACGAGTAAAACTCGCTCGTGAAGAAACGCCGCCCGCAGCGCTCGGACCGCCCCGGTTTCAACCCTCGCCCGTTCCTCCAGGTCTACCTCCGGAACTGCCCGATTCTGGGCTGCCCGTCCGGCTCCTTGAAAAAGCGGAGCTTGGTGTGAACAGTCAGCCGCCGGAGACGTCGATCAGAAGTTCGGTTGCCAGCGCGATCAGGAAGCCGGCAGTGATTGTCGTGGTGACCAGCGCGGTGAGGCCGGAACGGCGCAGCAGCGACCAGAGCTCGCCGATGACGAAGACGAGCGCGCCGACGGCAGTTGCCAGAAACAGCACCGAAAGCACGGGCGAGTAGAACTGATAACCGACCACCGTGCCCAAGAAGGTTGGACCGCCGGCAATCAGGCCTGCGACGCCGATTTGAAACCAGGTCGGCACGAAGCGGCCGACGAGCGGCGCGGCGATCCCGAAGCCTTCGGTCGCATTGTGCAGCGCGAAGCCGACGATGAGCGCGACGGCGATGGCCGTCGAACCGGCCGCGGCCGACGCGCCGATTGCCAAACCTTCGCCGAAGTTATGCGCGCCGATACCGATCGCGACGATCGTCGACAGCAACAGCGGATTCTCGGCATGCTGGGCGGCGTTGCGCGTGAGGTGCGTGGCGACACTTCCCAGTCCGACCAGCCCGACCAACAGGCCGATGATGAAGACTGCGACGGTCGTGAACGGGAACGGCTGCGTGCCTGCGTGCCAGGCGTTGACGTTTTGCACGATGGGTGCGATGGCGTTCTGTGCAATTTCTACGACGAGGTAGAGCAGAATGCCGATGGCGAGCGCGTTGAGCAACGCAATCGTCTGCATCGATACCCGCCGTGCACGCGCGATCGGGAGACCGAGGAAGATCGTAAAGCCGGCGATGGCGCCGAGAACGATCGTCATCCCGAAGCTCAGCGGTTTGGGCGCCGAAGCGTTCATGGCGGGCATCATTGCGTCGTACATGCTGGCGATCGTGTTCGGCGTACCGGCGTAGTGAATCGCGGTAACTAAACCATCGGGCATGCCTCGCCCGTCTTCGACGTGATCGAGGACGTGGCAATGCAGCAGCCACGTCCCGGGTTTTGCATCGGCTTTCACGACGACGTCGATGCGCTGTCCAGGCGCGAGCATCACGGTATCTTCTAGTTCGGGAGCGCTCACCGGCTGCGCGTCACGCGCGACGATTTGCTGATAGTGGCCGTGCGTATGCATCGTGTGAAAGTTTTCGGCCGAGATATTGACCCAGCGTATGCGAAAACGTTCGCCCGCTTTTACGTCGAGCGTTTGCGCGAGCGGATACTCTTTGCCGTTGAGCGTGAACTCATCTTCGGCCGCGCTTTGAATCTGCCAGGAGGAAAGTATCTCGAGGAAGTCGCCGCCGAGATTGCGTTCGTAAGGGAGCGGATGCGACGGCTTGACGACGATCGCGCCGTAGAGCCCGGAGTTGAGCATCGCTTCCTGATCGTGCGAGTGATAGATGAACGTGCCAGGCGTGTCGGCGACGAAGCGGTAGACGAAGTGTCCGCCGTGCGGCACGAGCTGCTGCGAAATTCCAGCGACGCCGTCCATAGAAACGGGAATGTCGTGGATGCCGTGCAGATGCACCGTGTCGGGCGTGACGTCGTCGTTGGCGTAGTCAATGACGACCGTATCGCCTTGGTTCACAACGATGGCCGGCCCGGGAACGACCCCGTTGTAGGTGTTGGCCATTACCGTCAATCCCGGCTTGAGCGTCCAGGGCGCGGCGCGCTCGACGATGTGGAACGTTTTCGTGCGGCCTTGGACTTGTGGGATCGCTTGGTAGGCGCCGTCCGGGCGCCGGGACGTGCGCGATTCGCCGGGAGCCGGCGTCGCTACGGGAATCGGGCCGCGGATCGGTTGCAAACCGAGCGTCGTGGAGTTGGCGCTCGGAACCTCGTCGGCGTCGGCCCGCGCGGGGACCGGCGCGAAGGCTGCCGCGGACAAAGACGGCGAGGAGACAACGCGAGCAGCCAATGGCTTGCAGAGCCGGCAGAAAGGCATTTAGGTACGCCTAACCTTGGGTCGAGCCTTCTCCTAAGACCTCCTCACTTGCCGGGCGTTCGCCCGCAAACCCACGCTTGCGCAAGAACTCAGGATGTTGCCCATAAAGAGGGTCACTGCAGTGGGCGAAAGGATAGATTCGCTCGCCAGAAAGAGGCCAACCGTGCCCCCGAGCCCCCCACCTGAAATTCAGAGCCTGATCGACCACCACATTAGCGGCTTCAACAGCCAGAACTCCGAGATGTTCCACCAAGTCTTTAGCGATACAGCCGTTATCATTGACGGCATAGCACCCTATCGCTGGCTGAACCCCAATGCTCCGGCCAACTGGCTTGCCGACGTAGAGAAATGGCGTCAGGGCCTTGGCGTGACGTACGAGCACATATCCTACAAAATGGGCTTCTGGAACGTAGAGGGCTCCTATGCTTACGCCGTGATCGACGGAACGCTCACCGTAACGATAGGCGGCCAGACCACCGCTCGAACCGGGACTCTCGCGTACACGTTTTCCAAGCACGGGTCGGAGTGGAAGATCGACGCCCAAGCCTGGGGCCGAACGTCCTAGCTTCTATCTGAGTTCGATGACTGGGAACGTCGCGGACTTCGTTGCGCCGGCGCCGGTCCACGTTATCGCGATAGGACGGCGCGCTTCGAGTAGCGCGTCCCAGGTGCGGTAATTCATTTCGGACGCCGGACGGCCGTTGATGGTAGCGATAACGTCGCCAGAACGCATGCCAAGTCGTGCCGGCTGCATATCCGGTGTTACGAATCGAACGAGGCGTTCGTCACCAAACGTTACGGAGAATCCGGGCGTGAGCAGTGCCGGGAACCTGAAATTGGTTTCCTTGAAACCGAGGCTGAAACGCGACTCGTCGATCGGCGCGATCGAACTCGACGTTGAATTGATCGATGACCGGCATTCCGATGTCGGGAACGGGCAGCGAGTCGTTGATGCCGATAGCCGGCTGTCGTGAAAGCATCGGACCGAGGTTGAGAACGCCGTTTACCGTCGTGATGTTAGTTTGCGTGACGCCGGTTTCGCCGTTGACGACCGTGGCTGCTGGTACGGGTGCGTGCGCGAACGTCAGGTCTTTGACGTTGGCGGCGGTCGCTTCCCACGCGTAGGCGTCGTCGCCGGTATCGACCAGCGTCGGCAACGTTAGCGAGCCGATCCTCAGGTCCACGTTCGGAATGCGGGCAATCAACGTGTACGGCAGCCAAAAGGCGTTGGGCAGCGGCACGGCGCTTTTGCTTACGATCAACGTTGACGTCGAAAAGTCGAAATCGAGATACGACGTGCCGAAGGCATTGAATCCGAGAATGCCGTCGACGTCGTCTCCGTCTCCGATTGCGGCGTAGTAGTCGCGCATCGATATTCCCGCGACTCGGACCTCGTCTGCACGGACGATGGCATGATGGCCCGCCACTTGACTGACGATCTGCACTCCCGCTGCGCGGACGACTTTCGTGCTGAAAATCGTTACACTCGCACCCGTGTCGAAAAGGAACGTAAACGGACCGCGGCCGTTAACGAATACCGTTACGTAGGGCGACCGGTAGTGTCCAAACCAGTCGGTTCCCGTCAACGGGATTCGCGCCGGATCCGCAGACCAGACGATCGTCTTAGCGCCTTGCAGGTACGCCTGATGGATCGCCTCGGAAATCTCGGCTCCTGCCGCGCGATTCGCGGGAACGAAGCACGAGAGCAGTATCGCGATTCCGGTTGCGAGTAGCCGGCCGGCGATGCGGTGCATGACCCTAGATTATCAAATATTTAGGGCTTTTGATATCTCTTTTAGAGCGCGGGGCAGACGGCAGTGTTAGGATGACGCCGATGATACCGAGCGTTCGAATCCGGTTCGCCGCATGCGCCGCTGTCTGGGCGGCGTCCGCGGGAATTGCACCTTCGGGCGCGGAGCCGGCGGCGATGTTTCGCGTGGATGCAGCGCACTCTGGCGTCTACGCGTCGGCGGCGCCCTCGCTAAAATCGGTACGGTGGCGTTTTCACGCGGGCGGCGCGATCGTTTCGTCGTCCGTTGTTTCCGACGGCGCCGTGTACGCCGGCAGCAACGACGGCAACTTGTACGCAGTGCGCCGGAGTAACGGCACGCGGCTGTGGCGGTTTGCAACCGGTGGCGCGGTAACGTCTTCGCCGGCGCTCTCCGGCGGCGCGGTTTACTTTGCGAGCGCCGACGGCTACGTCTATGCCGTGGACGCGAGAACTGGGACGCCGCGCTGGCGGTTCAAGACCGGCGGCGAGCGGCGCTTTGCAGCGCCCGGGATACACGGAATCAAGCCGGCCAACCAAATGATGGCCGATCCCTTCGACATGTTCGTTTCGTCGCCGGCGATCGCGGATGGAACGGTCTACATCGGCAGCGGCGACCACAACGTCTACGCACTGGACGCGCGCACCGGCACCGAGCGCTGGCGCTTTGCGACGGGCGACGTCGTCCACTCGTCGCCGGCCGTTGCGAACGGCATCGTCTATATCGGAAGCTGGGACCGGAACTTCTACGCGCTCGATGCGGCGACCGGAAAACTTCGCTGGAAATTCCTGACCGGCGACGATCGAAAGATTCATAACCAAATCGGCATTCAGAGTTCGGCTTCGGTGGCGAACGGGATTGTCTATTTCGGATGCCGCGACAGTCATTTGTACGCCTTGGATGCGCGCGACGGCACGCTGCGCTGGAAGCACGACGAAAAGGGGAGTTGGGTCATCGGGACGCCTGCGGTTTACCATGGCGCGGTTTACTTCACGACCTCCGACGAGCGCGTGTTCTTCGCCGTCGATGCGATAACGGGCAAAACGCTGTTCCACGATGCCTACGCCTCGTTTTCATTTTCCTCACCGTCGCTCGCCGGCGGCGTCGCCTACTACGGTACGTTCGACGGTACGCTCTACGCCGTCGATGCGCGCGACGGGAGGGTCGCGGCGACGTTCCAAACCGACGGCGCGAGAAAGAATCGGGCAGCGCATCTCGATAAAAAGGGCAACCTCGATCTCAACACGTTCTATTCGAGTAATACGATCGACGGCATCAGTGCGGGTTTGGCGAAGATTTTCACGCTCGGTTCGATCGTGGGGTCGCCGGCGATTGCCGGCGGCGTACTCTACATCGGCAGTACCGACGGCACGTTGTACGCGATCGACTAGCAGGCGCACTTCGTGACGCCGCCGGGCCGGCATCCGGCGACCGTCGAACCCCCGAGGGTGCTTTCTTTGGGCGACATTCGGGTTTCGCGTTTCAGGCCGGAGCGAGACTCGTTCCGAGATCTTACGAAACTGCTCAACGCCGCCTATACGAGCTTGGCGGACGCCGGTTTGAACTACGTCGCCGCCACGCAGGACGTTGCAGTCACGGCCAAGCGCGTCGAGGCCGCCTCGGCATGCTGGGTGGCGCACGCGGGCGAGAAGTTGGCCGGGACGATTTGTTACTACAATGGCACGCGTGCCGAGGCGGCGCCAGAGTGGTACGCGCGGGAAGAGGTTGGTTATTTCGCACAGTTCGCCGTCGATCCGGCGCTGCAGGGCTGCGGCATCGGTGCGCTGCTGATGAACGTTGCAGAAGAGCGAGCGTTGGCCGATGGAAACCTGGAGTTTGCCTGCGATACCGCCGCGCCCGCTCGACGTCTCGTTCGTTTCTACCATCGAAGAGGATTTCGCGTCGTCGGGAGACATCAATGGGCGCACGCGCGCTACGAGAGCGTCGTCTTGAGTAAGCGGTTAGGGATTACGATCCGCTCGGCAACGCAAGCAGATTATCCGGCGATTGTGGCTATCTCCGATACGACGCCGTGGGAAAAGGGTGACTTTCTGATGCACATGCTGTCGCGCCGTGCCGTCGACGTGGCGTGCGAGGGAGAGCGGATCGCCGGTTTCAACGCCTGGAATCGCGAGTTGTTTTCAAAGCCGATGATTTGGCTCATCGCCGTGCAGCCGCACGAGCGGGGTAAGGGTATCGGCAGTCTCTTGTTTTCCAAAGCCGAGCGCGATTGCAGCGGCAGCCGGCTCTACGCGTCGACGAACCGCAGCAACGTCGGAATGCAACGGTTCTACGAACGCCGGGGCTACCGCGCCTGTGGCGAACTCGATCTCGACCCGGGCGATCCGGAAATGTTCTACTGCATCGATCTATGAAATCATACCTGAATATTTGTCCTCCGGGCGGCGCTTCGACGCCGCTCCCCTTCGACTCGCTACGCTCGCTCAGGATCGCTTCGCTCAGCGTGACACCTGGTTGGATGCCTTCGCTAGCGTGACACCGGGTTGGATGCTCAGGGTGAGGCGAGGTTAGTGAAGAAGAGTGGGGGCGATGAGGGAGCGGTGGGTTTCGTTCGATTGCTTCGGAACGCTGGTCGATTGGCACACGGGATTTCGGCGCATTCTCGAACGCGCGGGGGCGCGCCGTGCGACGGAAATCGAGGCGGCGTTTCATCGCTGGGAACCGGAGGTCGAAGCCGGCGAGTACCGAGCGTATCGCGAGGTGACGCGGCTCGCGCTCGAGCGCGCGATGGACGATGTCGCCGATGAGCCGCATCTCTCGGCGACGGCCATCGCCGACAACTGGGAATCTCTTCCGGTGTTCGGGGACGCGCCGCCCGCGTTGCAGCAGCTTCACGACGAAGGCTGGCATTTGGCCGTGCTCACGAACTGCGACGTGGATCTGTTCGCGCTGACCGCGCCGTCGCTCGGCGTGACGATCGATCGCGTCGTCACCGCGCAAGACGTGCGCAGTTATAAACCCGCGCTCGGGCATTTCCATCGATTCCGGGAGACGATCGGCGACGTGGCTTGGGTGCACGTGGCCTGCAGTTGGTTCCACGACATCGCGCCGGCGCGCGCGGTCGGGATTCCTCGCATCTGGGTCGATCGCGACCGCACCGGTGAGGACCCGTCGATCGCGACGCGCGTCATACCGAATCTCGAGAGCTTGACGACGATTCTCCGCATGGTGATGCGATGACCGTCGGCATTTTGGTCGGCGGCGGACCGGCGCCCGGCATCAACGGCGTCATCGCCTCGGCGACCAGCGAAGCGATTGCGTGCGGGCATCGCGTGCTCGGAATCTACGACGGTTATCGCGATCTCGCGTCAGGCAAGGTGCCCGCCACGGTGGAGCTTACGATCGACGAGATGTCGCACGTCGCCAACGGCGGCGGCTCGATCCTTCGCACCTCGCGGACGAACCCGGCAGAAAACGACGAGACGCTGGAGCGATGCGTCGCCGGCCTCCTGCGGCTGGGGATTCGCTATTTGCTGTGCATCGGAGGCGACGACACGACGTTCGGCGCGGCAAAGATTGCGGAGCGCACCGGCGATCGCATCGGCGTCGCTACCGTGCCGAAGACGATCGACAACGACTTGCCGCTACCCGATAACGCGCCGACCTTTGGTTTCGAAACGGCGCGCTCGGTCGGCGCGCAGATCATCGAGAGTCTCATCGAAGACGCGCGCACGACGACGCGCTGGTACGTGGTGGTCAGCATGGGGCGCAAGTCGGGGGCGCTGGCGCTGGGAATGTGCAAGGCGGCGGGCGCGACGCTGGCGGTGATCCCCGAGGAGTTCCCGGCGCAATCCTCGTTGAGCGCCGTCATCGACACGATTACCGGCGCAATCGTCAAACAGCGGGCGCTCGGGCGCAGCCACGGCGTCGCCGTCGTCGCCGAAGGCATTGCCGAACGCGTATCGGTCGAGGCGTTGGGCGATGCACTCGGCGTCGCGGAACGCGATGCATTCGGGCACGTGCGCCTAGCGGACGTGCCGATCGGCACGGTGCTGCGCGACGGCGTGCGCAAGCGTTTGACGGAGCTGGGACTTCGCTCGACCGTCCTTGCCAAAGACATCGGCTACGAACTGCGTTGCGCGCGGCCGGTGCCGTTCGATCTGGACTACACGCGCACGCTCGGCTACGGCGCGGTCCGCTACTTGGTCGAAGGCGGCAGCGGGGCGTTGATCGCGCTGAGCGGCGGGCGCGTAGTGCCGGTGCGTCTCGACGAACTGCTCGATCCCGAGACCGGCAGAATTCGGACGCGTTTGGTCGACGTGACGACCGAAGCCTATCGCGTGGCGCGCGACAACATGGTGCGTTTGGAGCCCGGCGATCTCGAGGGCGAAACGTTGGAGCGGCTCGCCAAGCAGACGAATCTCACGCCGCCGGCGTTCGCGGATGCTTTCGCGAAGATCGCTCGCTTGTGAGGGACGCACCGTGGTAATCGTCGCGATGTTCCTCGCCGTGCTGCTCGCGCAAGAGCCGCTTGCGGCGCCCTCGCCGCAGCCGTCGCCGCTCAAGCAGATCATCGAGGTAAAGTCACGTCCACTGTGCACCACGGTCGGCCGAAACGTGCAGATCGCGCTGGTCGGCCTGATGAAAAACGACGATGTGATCGAATCGGGGCGGCGCGAGTTCGCCAAGATGGCGTGGGACCAAGCGCAAGGCTCGGGCGCACTTGGCATCGACCGGCTGGCGCTCAAAAACGTCGCGTCGGCGATGGTGCACAATCTCTACGCGATCGATCAAGTGCTCGACGATCCCGCCCGCTTTCCGAAAAATCCGTCCACCGGCGACGAGCGGGCCGCCGACCGGATGAAGGCGGCGCTGCAGGCCGTCGAAGATCGTCAGAAAGCGCAGTTGAACCTCATCGACGGAACCGTAGAAACCGACGAGATGAGCGAGATGCGCCACGACTACGCCGGCTTCAATCCGACGGTGAACAAACCGAATCAGAGTTCGGTGGCGGCTGCGAGCCCGGCACCGATTACCGACGCAGGAGTCAGCGCCGTTCCCAAAGCGGCGGCAACCATTGCGCCGCTCACCAGCGGCGGTTCGAGCGGCGGTCCCAACGGCGATGCCGGCGTCTCAGGCACAGCGCCGGCCGCGGCATTCATGCGCGAACTCGAGAACGGCCAGACGTCGGACGTTCAACTGGAGAGCGAAGCGTCGGCGATTATCGTGCCGATCGCGCAGGAGTGCCGATCGACTCCGGCCGAGTCGCCGAGTCCGTAAGGATCGCCCCTGCGGACTCTCCGGCGGATTGATCGCAACGCCGGCGAGCGTTGCGCTTTTCATGGCGGCTACAGAAAAAGGCGGTCGTTTTGTCGCTAGGTAACATGGATTCGGTGCCGCCGAAAGGATAGAATTGGCACGATGATGCGATTGACCGCGACCGTTTTGCTCGTTGCCGCGTTCGTGTTCGCGAGCGCGCCGCGTGCGTGGGCCTCGACCACGGGGACGCTGCGAGGCCGCGTTGTGGAGCCTTCGACGAATGCTCCGGTGCCGGGTGCCACGGTGACGGCGGTGTCGCCCTCGCAGACGGCGACGACGACCACCGACGGCTCGGGCGCGTTCTCGTTTCTGGCTCTCAATCCCGATACGTACACACTGCGGGTGGAGAAGGCGGGCTATTCGCCGGCATCGCAGCCGGGTGCGAGCGTGTTTGCGGATCAGGCCAGCACCTTCGTCATCGTGCTCTCGCCCGCGCTCAAGACGATCGGACGCGTGGCGGCGCGGGGCGCCGGGAGCCTGCTGCACCCCGGCACGACCAGCGACGTGTATTCGGTGAACGCGGCCGGGCAGAAGGCGGCGCAGTCCGTTGCCGGATCGGGGTCGCTCAACCAGGCTTACGGCGCCATCGCCAGCGTACCGGGCGTCGCAGTACCGTCGGGGCAGCAGGGGTGGTACCAAAGCGTCTACGTCCGCGGCGGCGACTACGACCAGGTCGCCTACGAGTTCGACGGCGTGCCGGTCGTCCGGCAATCCGATTTCGCGCCGATCGTCACGCTCTCGGCGCTCGGCCAGCAGGAAGTCCAAATTTACACCGGCGGCACGCCCGCGACGTCGAACTCGTCGGGCCTCGCCGGTTACATCAATCAGGTCATCAAGAGCGGAACGAGCCCGGGTTACGCAACGGTCGACGGCGCGATCGGCGCACCCCAGTTCTACCATTTCATTTCGGCGGAAACCGGCGGCGCGACGCCCGACCGGCTTTTCTCCTACTACGTCGGCCTCGCCGGAGCCAACCAAACGTATCGCTACGTCGATCAGTTCAACGGCGTCAGCGATCCGCAATACTTCTATCCGCTGTCGGTCGCAACGAACAACGCCGTCTATTTCGTGCCCGATGGCAGCTGCACGCTCAAGCACGGTCCGAACTCGTGCGTTGGAGATCCGAACTACGGCGCGCTCTATTCGCCGGGTGCGTCGTACTTTCAAGCCGCCGGCTTCGATCGCGAAACCGTGATGAATTTCCACTTCGGCATTCCGCATCACAACGATGGAGGCAAAGACGACGTGCAGCTGCTGTACGTCACAGGCAACATCGAGACGCAGTTCTATTCGTCGTACAACGATACCAATGCCGGAGGCGTCTATCCGGGCGGCATTCCCTATCTCGACTCGACGTACTACGGCGGCGCGCTTGCGAAAGCGCCGAACCCGGCGCGACTTTACACCGGGCGTTTTCCGTATAGCCCGACCGACCGCGTCTACAACAACTCCACGGTGAACGGAACGACTACGAATCCGTCGCTGGTAGGGCTCGATCAGCGCGACGGTAATAACGTCGGATTCTCGGTGGAGAAGGTGCAATACCAGCGCAACTTCGACAATCACTCGTACCTGCGCGTTCTCGGTTACAGCGAGTTCTCCGATTGGCTCATCAACGGACCCAACGGCGCGCAGTTGGACTTCGCTGCCGATCCGGCCGAATACGACGTGCTGGCGTGGATCTACGGGGCCGTCGCGATCTACTCCAATCAACTCGGCTCGAAGAATCTGCTGACGTCGAGCCTTTCATACAACACGCAGACGCTTGCGACGTACGATGCGGAGTTTGCCAGCGGCGGCCCGAATTCTCGCGGGGCGACGGGTCTCGGCACGGTGCTCTCGAGTTACGTCGGCAACAACGGCGATTGTTATAACTTCCGGACGGGCGCGCAGTGGAGCTGCTTCGCCGCCGGGAGCCAAGGCGGCCTATTCTACCAAACGCAGCCGGGATGCCCTCACCCGCAAAACTCTCCGTACATTTGCTTGACGCCGAATACGGCGCCGGCCGGTTCGCCGGCGGCCAAAGCCGGCGCGCACTGGATCATGACGGAGAACGGCGACGCCGCGCAGTTCGACGACGTGCGCCCGATCTTCGGATCGCTCGCGGTCACCGACGTGTGGACGCCCAACGACCGGCTGCTGATCAATCTCGGTGCGCGCGTCGACAACTTCGTCTACAAGTTCGACGACACCGTATCCGGATTTCCGGCGCGCGCTTTCTGGTTCAACGCGTTCAACAATGAGAATTGCGGCGCCCCGGCGCAGGATCCGGTCTCGCGGTGGAACGGCAGTTCGTTTACCCCATGTCCGGCCGGCTTCAAACCGATGACGGTTCCCGGCGTGGGGCTAGCAAACACCGTGCCGGCGAGTACCTCGTATTGGACGTTCTCGCCGCGTCTGGCGGGTACGTACACGCTCAATCCGGACAACGTGCTGCGCGCCTCGGCGGGCCGCTACGTTCGCGCCGCGGCAACGTCGTCGCAGGAAATCAACGACCGTCAGCAAGACCTGCCCGATCAACTGTCGGGATTCTACAAACTCGGATACACGACGCCGTATCACGAGAACTTGCCGGACTCGTCGTGGAACTACGACGTCTCCTGGGAGCACCATTTCCACGGCACGAATCTGTCGTTCAAACTTTCGCCGTTCTACCGCGCGACGAGCAATCAGGTCCAGTATTTCGCGATCGACCCGGCGACCGGCATCGTGTCGGGCGTCAACGTCGGCAAACAGGAGTCCAGCGGCGTCGAGTTGTCGCTGCAAGGCGGCGATTTCTCGAGGAACGGGCTCTCGTTCTCGCTGTCGTACACGTACACCGACAGCCGCATCAAGTACGCGCCGATCGCCAACGGCGTTTCGGTGCTCGACAGCCTCAACGCGGCCATCGAGCAATATAACTCGTACACGCGCGGCTGCGCCGGATCGGCGGAGAAGTCGACGATCTGCGGCGGCGGACTCTACGCCGGCAACTCGCAGTCGGCGTTCAACAATTCCGGCGGCGTGCACGTTTCGAACCCTTACTATAACGGCACGATCGAACCGCTGATCGACCGCAACGGCTGGTACACCACCTACGACGTCATTCCGACTGCGTTCAGTTCCGCCAACGGCTTTGCGGTGCCCAACGTCGCGACGCTGCTGGTCAACTACAAGCACAACCGCTTCACGGTGACGCCGAACCTCACGTATTCATCGGGGTCGTTCTACGGCTCGCCGCTCTCCTGGGGCGGATACGTGCCGCAATCGTGCACCCGCAACCCGGCGCTCAATCCGGTTGCGCCCGGCGCGAGCTGCAGCGGCTCTTATCAGAATGCGGCCGGCACGACGATCGCGCCGGGCGTGATCTTCCTTCCGGATCCCTATACGCATCAGTTCGACACGCTGGGGGCGCTGCAGCAGCCCTGGCAACTCACGCTCAATCTCCAGGCGAGTTACGAAATCAACTCGCGCGCCACCCTGACGATGACCGCGTCGAACCTCTACAACCAGTGCTTCCAGCGCGGCTACGCGTGGGACGATCCGAACATCTGCATGTACTCGAATCTGCCGTCGAACATTTTAGCGCCGGCGGGAAACTTCATAGCGAACCCGCCGACGCAGCTGAAATTCCCGTACGGTCCGTGGTCGAACCAAAACGAAGTCGGCTATACGGCCGTCAAGCAGCCCTTCCAGCTGACGTTCGACCTCAACTTCAGATTGTAACCCGTTCTAGGGCGTGAAGCGGACGATACGATTGTTGTACGAGTCGGCGACGAAGACGTTTCCATGTGCGTCGACTGCGACGCCGTAAGGACCGCTGAAGCCCGAACCGATCGCGAGGATCGTCCCGTCCGGTTGGACTTCTTTCACCGCGTTGTTCGAGGTGTCGGCGATGAAGAGATCGCCCTGTGCGTCGACCGCCAGACCGTTGGGATGGTTAAAGCCCGAGCCGATCGTTGTCGTCGTGCCGCTGGGCGTGACCTTGACGACTTGATTGGCCATCGTGTTGGAGATGTAGACGTTCTTCGCTGCGTCGACCGCGATGCCGCCGTCGGAATCGAAGACTCCGCCGACCCGCGTGATCTGTCCGTGGGCGATTTTCTTTGCGACGTTATTGCCGGTGTCGGCAACGTAGACGTTTCCGGCCGCGTCCAGCGCGACGCCTTCGGGCAAGTAGAAGCCCTTTCCGAGCTTCACGTACTGACCCTTGGGCGGATACATGCGAACCGGTGCGACGCGCATCTCGACGCAGCCGACGAAGACGTCGTCCTTGGCGTCGACCGCGATACCGAACGGCGTCTTGAGCTCGCTGGCAATTTGTTTCGTGGTTCCGTCGGTGAGGATCTCCACGATAGTTCCGTTATTCGTGTCGGTGACGAAGACGTTGCCGTTGGGATCGACGGCAACGCTGCGCGGAATATTGAAACCGGTACCGATGACTTTGAGCATTCCCGTTCGCGCGACGACCTTCACCGCGTTGTTGCGCATGTCGCCGACGTATACGTTTCCGGTGGCATCTACGGCGACGCCGCCCGGCCGTCCGAAGCCGGAGCCGACGACGACGGTCGTGCTGCCCGAGACCTCGTCGAGGACGTTGTGATTCGTATCCGCCACGAAGATGTTGCCCGTTGCATCGCGAGCGACCGCATCGGGCGCGCTGAAACCGCTACCGACCTGCGTGACCTGGCCCTTCGGCGAACGTTTGACGACGCGGTTGTTGCCCGTGTCGGCGATGATCACGAAGCCGAGCGTTCCCACCGCGACGCCTTGCGGCGCGCTGAAGTTCTTTCCGATTTGCGTGATGGTGCCGTCGGTCGTCACTTTCTTAATCGCGTTGTTGCCGGTATCTGCGACGTAAACCGTACCGTCGGTTCCGACGGCGACGCCGGCGGGCGCTTTGAATCCCGAGCCGATCGTCGTGATCTTGCCGCCGATGCGGGCGATCTTCTTGACGGCATCGTTGCCGGTATCGGCCACGAACACGTTTCCGGTTGCGTCAAGCGCAACGCCGTCGGGAGCGCTGAAGCCGGAACCGATCGACGACGTGCGGCCGGACGGCGCGATTTTCTTCACGGCATTGTTGCCGGCGTCGGCGACGTAGACGTTCCCCGTCGCGTCGACGGCGACGCCGCGCGGCGAGATGAATCCGCTGCCGATGCCGCGCGTGACGTCGTGCGGATGCATCGTCCCGGCTGGAGCATAGGCCGCGGCCGCGCCCGGAGGCGTGGGAGCGGAAAGTGAGCCGGGCGAACAAGCGCTCACGGCAAGAGCGGCCCCTAACGCTGTAAGGCGCAGGGTCCGCTGGGACGCGAAGATTCCGGTGATCATAATGCGGACACCTCGTAACAGCGTAGTCCGCCGCTTCTGCCCGGTTTGCGGGCAGACCTTTGGAGGAGGAAAGATGAAGGCCGAACGGGTCGCATTCGTGATGTATCCCGTCACCGACATGGCGCGCGCCACGGAGTTCTACCGCGGCGTGCTGGGGTTCGAGCCATCGGGATTGTCCAGCGATTTCTGGGTCGAGTTCGACGTCGGCGGGGTTCCGTTCGGCATCGGCAACTTCGAACAAACCGGTAAGCCGGGTACCGCTCAGTCGCTTGCGATCGAGGTGAGCGACATGAGCGCGGCGCGCGCCGACCTTGCGGAGCGCGGGCTCGAGACGACTGAGCCTTTTGAAACGCAGATTTGCTATATCTCGATACTGCGCGATCCCGACGGAAATCAAATCGTGCTGCACCAGGCCAAAAAATGACCGTCGTTCGTCCTTCGACTGCGGCGCTTCGCGCCTCCGCTCAGGATGACACAGTTGCATCGCTTCGCGATGCTTCGCTCAGCCCTTCGACTACGCGTGCTACGCACGCTGCGCTCAGGGTGACACTGATGGTTGCGTTGCTGTGCGTTTCGGTGGGAGCGGGAGCGAGGCCGGGGGCGCTGGATCTGCTCGACAAACTCGCGGGAACGTGGCAGAGTTCCGGAACGTTCGTCGACAGCGCGTATAGCAAAGCCGGCACGGCCACGGGCACGACGACCTGCGCCTGGTCGCGCGACCGGTACTTTTTGCTCTGCCAGCAGACGGTGTTGATAAACGAAAAGCCCGACCACGGCGTCGCGATCTACACCTACGACGACGCAACGAGCGCGTATAAGTTTTACAACGTCGGCATCAATCGCATGGGCAGCACCGGTATGAGCGTCAACGCCACGTCGATTACCTACGATGGTTCGTTCGACGACGCTGCAAAACACGTGCTGACGCGCACGACCAACGTGTGGGAGTCTCCGCGGGCATACGCGTGGCGCGCCGAGTATTCGCTCGACGCCGGAAAAACCTGGGTCTTGATGGGCGCGGGAAAATCGCTACTCGCGGTCGACGGGTAAAAACGAAGGCGGCTGCGCCAAGAAATACTTCTTCGACTTGTCCGACGGAATCGTGGCGAACGAGCGCGGCCTCTGCTTGAAGTTGAAAACGTTGCCGATCGAGGCGGCGCGGACGTCGGTGGTGCCCATGTTTCCGAGCTTGAAGGTTCCCTCGATGAATTTGAGGATGCTGCCGAACTCGTATTGCGTATGCGAGATTTCGCCGGCCGGCACGAACGGCGACACGATGATGACGGGCACGCGGAATCCGAGCCCGTAAACCGTCCCGTCGGCGGTCTTGTCGAGTGGCGGCGGCACTTCGTGATCGTAGAAACCGCCCCAATCGTCCCACAGAATGAAGATCGCGGTCGATTTCCAGTATGTGGACTGGCCGACGGCGTTGACGATCGAGGCGGCCCAGGCCGGGCCGTTGTCGGGCGCCCTCGAGCCGTTCGGATGGTCGGAGTTGGGCTGTTCGGGGATAACCCACGACAGCGCCGGCAGCGTGCCGCCGGAGATGTCGTTGAAGATGTTCGTTTCGGGCGTGGAGATGTTGCCCCAATCGGGACCGTGACGCACCGCGTCGATCGCGGCAAAGGCATTCCACAGTGCTCCCGCCGTGTCGTACTTATACAGAGGCGCGTAGTATTTCCACGTGACGAGCTTTTTGTCGAGGAGATCGGCGAGCGTACCGGTCGGATAGGCGAGGCACGGAAACGGGCCCTGCCCTTGCAGATAATCCTTGTGGTAATCCATCACCGATGTGGTCGTCGGCGGCGACTTCGGAGCGTCGCAGCCCCAGCTCTTCCACTCCGATGGATAGTCGATGACGCTTTGCGTGGAGTTGATCGCGGTCGTGCCGGCGATCAGATCCTGATGGGCGGTGAAACTGCCGCTGCCCTGCGTCTGGAACATGTGATCGGCGAGCGCGTACCGCTGCGCCATCGTCCAATACGGCTGAATCTGGGCCGGGTTCACGTATTGATACGCGTACGTGCCGCACGGCGTGCTGCCGTCGATCTTGCAGAGGTCGAAACCGTTCATCTTGGCGTGGTTGTATTCGGCGTAGTAGGTCTTCCAATCGTGATTGATGTCGAGCGCGCCCGCGAGGGCCTTCATCTTCAAGGGCTGCGACGTACCGTCGTGCTTCTTACCGCTGGTGGCGCCGTCGGCTCCGGGAAACGTCGCGAACAGGTTGTCGAAGCTGCGGTTCTCCTGGACGATCAGCACGATGTGCTTGATGTGCAGGCTGCTCGCATCGTCTTGAAGCGTCTGGACCGGCTACCGAGGCGGGCGCAAAAGACGTGCCGGCGCTCGTACCGCCGCAACCGGAAACGGAAAGCGCGACGATCGCTGCAAGAAGTGCGACGCGTTTCACTGGTCGTCGGGTCCTCGCAGATCGACGCGTTCGTTGATGAAATCGGCGGCACGCATGTTCGTCGGAATCGGAGAGAACGAGCGCGGTGTCTGCGAAAAGTTGAAGCAGTCGCCGGCGGGCGAGTTTGCGCGCCGGTCGGTGGCGGCCAAGGCCGTCAGATTAAATCGTTGCTCGATGAACTTGAGCATGCTTCCGTGCTCGTATTGCACGTGCGAAACGTACCCCTTCTTGGCGTACGGCGAAATTACGATGAGGGGAACGCGAATTCCTAACCCGTCGTAATCTTTCAGCGGCGGCGGAACGTGATCGTACCAGCCACCGTAGTCATCCCAAAAAACGAAAATGGCCGTAGACTTCCAATACGGTGACTTGCCGATTGCGTTAACGAGCGATGCGACCCAATGGGGACCGTGGTTAGAATCGCAGGTCGCGTGGTCGGAGTTCGCGCACGTAGGAGTGACCCAAGTCACCGCCGGCAACTTGCCATTTGCAACGTCTTTGAAGAAGCGGGTCTGCGGCGTGGCGACGTTGGTTTTCCAGTCGGGGCCGTTGCGGATGTGATCGATGGCCTGGAATGCGTTCCAGATGCCGCTCGACGGGTTGCTCACGCTCGAGGTGTAGTAGCGCCACGAGATGCCGGCGGCGTCGAGTTCGTCGCCGAGCGTCTGATTGTCGAAACAGGGGGAAATATTCGGCCCGAGCGCTCGCTGCTGCGTGATGGTCGGAATGACGTCGCCGCCTCCCCCCCCGCATCCCCACACGCTCGACGGAAAGTCTACCGATGAACTCGCTTGGCCCGCAATGATGTACTGATGCGACACGAACGAGCTTGCGTCGAAGTTCGATGCGAACATCCGGTCGGCGAGCACGTACTGCGACGCCATCGCGACGTACGGCTTGGTTTCCGTGGCGGGAACGTAGCCGTATTGCGAATCCGGCTTGGGGCATTTCAGAGGGCCGCCGCCAAGCCCGCAACTCGTCGCCTCCTTGTCGAAACCGTCCATCTTGCATTTCGTGCCGGGCAGATTGCCTTGCCCGTCGCAGGCTGCGAAGTAGCTCGCCGAATCGTGGTCGATGTCCCATGGCGTTTCGAGACCGAAGGGCTTGAGGTCGAGCTTTTGGCCCGTGCTGGTGTATCCGTACGACTGCGTGTCGGCGCCCGGAAAACCTTGGAACAAATTATCGAAGCTGCGGTTTTCCTGGATGATAATCACGACGTGATCGATCTTATCGATGCCCGGCGGCCTATCGGGAGAGACTGCATGCGTCGTTACGCTCGGCGCGATTGCGCTCGACGGCGCAGAACACGCAGCGAGCACGAGAAGCGCCGCTGCACGGAACTTATTCATTATCGGGCGGTCTCGGGTCGAGCCGTTCGCGCGCGAAATCGGCGGCGTGCAGACGGCTGGGAATCGTTACGAAGGGGCGCGGCGGTTTCGAAAAGTCGAAACAGTCGCTCTGCGGAGAGCTCGCGCGCGAGTCGGATGCCGCCAAGCGAGCGAGGCCGAACTGGTCTTCGACGAACTTCAAAATGCTGCCGTGCTCGTATCGAACGTGCGAGACGTAGCCTTGCTTTGCGTATGCGGAGATGACGAGCAGGGGGACGCGCGCGCCGAGGCCGTCGTAATCGACCATCGGCGGCGGGACGTGATCGTACCAACCGCCGCCGTCGTCCCAAAACACGAAGACGGCGGTCGAATCCCAATACGGCGACTTTCCGATCGCATTGACGATCGAGGCCACCCAGTGCGGGCCGTGGTTGGAGTTGCAGGCAGCATGGTCGGAGTTCGCACAGGTCGGCGTGATCCAGGAGACGGCGGGAAGTTTTTGCGCGCTGACGTCTTTGAAGAAGCGAGTCTGCGGCGTAACGACGTCGTCTTTCCAGTCGGCACCGTAACGAATGTGCCGGATCGCCTGGTACGCGCTCCAGTTTCCCGCATCGCCGGTCTCGATCTTCGACGTGTAGTAACGCCACGAGACGCCGGCATCGTCGAGTTCGTCGCCCAGCGTCTTTCCGTCGAAGCACGCCTGGATGGGGGTGCCGTACGTGCGCCGGTTGGTCAGCGTCGCGATCGTATCTTTGGCTCCCCCGTCGCACCCCCACACATTGATGGAAGGAAAGTCGACCGAACGCTCGGCCTGCGCGGCGATGGCGTATTGATGCGACACAAAACTGCTGGCGTCGAGATTCGACGTGAACATGCGATCGGCCAATACGTATTGTTGAGCCATCGCGACGTACGGTTTCGTCTCGGCGGACGGCACGTAGCCGTATTGCGGATCCGCGTTGGGACAGCGGGGACCGCCGATGGGGCGTCCGCAGGTAACCGCCTCTTTATCGAAGCCGTTCATCTTGCAGTGCGTGCCCGGAAGTTTGCCGGTTCCGTTGCACGCCGCGAAGAATCCCTGCGCGTCGTGTTCGATGTCCCACGGCGCCTCGAGGCCGATCGGCGCGAGCGAAACCTTCGTTCCCTCACTGGTGTAGCCGTACGACTGCGTGTCGGCTCCGGGATAGCCTTGAAACAAGTCGTCGAAGGTCCGGTTCTCCTGAATGACGATCACGACGTGCGCGATCTTTCCGCTGCCGGCATGACGATTCGCAGGCGGGAGCATCGCGCGGGCGGACCCGCCGCCCGCGCCGCCGGCACAACCTGCCATGAAGAGCAGCGCCGCCGCCGCGATGCTACTGGTCGTCGATGGGCCGAGAATCGGGCGGCTCACGTTCGAAGTCGATGGCGTTCATGTGCGTGGGAATGGCGGTGAAGGGGCGCGGCTGCTGCGAGAAGTCGAAGCAATCGCCGGCCGGGGAGTTGGCGCGCTTGTCGCTGACCGAGAGGCGCGAGAGACCGAAGAGATCTTCGATGAACTTGAGGATGCTGCCGTGCTCGTACTGGACGTGCGAGACGTAGCCTTTCTTTGCGTATGGCGAAATTACGAGCAGCGGAACCCGAATGCCGAGCCCGTCGTAATCGACCATCGGCGGGGGCACGTGGTCGTACCATCCGCCGTAATCGTCCCACATCACGAAGATCGCGGTTGAGTCCCAATATTTCGACTTCCCGATCGCGTTGACGAGCGACGCGACCCAATAGGGTCCGTGATTGGTGTCGCACTGACCGTGGTCGGAGTTTGCGCAAGTCGGCGTGACCCAACTGACCGCGGGCAGCTTGCCGGCGGTGACGTCCTTGAAGAAGCGCGTCTGCGGCGTGATGACGTCGGTCTTCCAATCCGATCCGTAGCGAATGTGATTGATGGCTTGATACGCATTCCAAATCCCGCCCAACGCGTAGTCGACTTTCGACGTGTAGTAACGCCACGAAACGTGCGCGGTGTCGAGCTCGTCTCCCAGCGTCTGGTAGTCGAAGCAAACCGGAACTTTTTCGTTGAGCGCCCGCTGCTGCGTAATCGTCCAGATCGTGTCGGTTTGCCCGCCGTCGCAGCCCCAGACGCCTAGCGAGGGGTAATCGATCGTTGCCGCCGCCTGAGCCGCAATAAAGTACTGATGCGAGACGTAGCTGCTGGCGTCGAAGTTTGACGTGAAGGTGCGGTCCCCGAGGACGTATTGCGTCGCCATCGAGACGTACGGTTTCGTTTCGCTCGGCTTGACGTAACTGTATTGCGGATGCTGATTCGGGCACGGCGGATTGGGATTGATGCCGCAGGTGACGATTTCTTTGTCGAAGCCGTCCATCTTACAATGCGTGCCCGGAAGCTTTCCGCTCCCGTCACAGGCTTCGTAGTATGCGGCCGAGCGATGGTCGACGTCCCACTTAATGCCGAGGTCGATCGGCTGCAGCGTAATTTTCTGGCCGGTGCTGGTGTAGCCGTACGGCTGGAAGTCGGCGCCGGGGAAGCCTTGAAAGAGATTGTCGAAGCTTCGGTTCTCCTGCACGATGACGACGACGTGAGAGATTTTGCCGGCCCCGGTGCGACCGGTGAAGGCCTGCATGTCGCCTGGTGCGGGCATGATGCCGCCTCGCGGACCACCGCCGCATCCGGCGAGCGAAACGCATAACGCGCCGGCGAAGACGATCGAAGCGATGATGGCGAAGCGTCGCATCGTACGGTTCCTCACGATCAGTCGTTGTCGGGCGGGCGCGGATCGTCCGACTCTCGCTCGAAGTAGGTTGCGTTCAGCGGGGATTGGATCGGAACGAAGGCGCGCGGCTGCTGTGAGAAGTCGAAGCAGTCGGCGGCCGGGGAGTTGGCGCGTTTATCGCTGGCCGAGAGCCGGGGAAGACCGAACAAATCCTCGACGAACTTCAAAATGCTGCCGTGCTCGTAGTGCACGTGCGAAACGTAGCCTCGTTTTGCGTACGGCGAGATGACGAGCAGCGGCACGCGGATGCCGAGGCCGTCGTAGTCGACGTATGCCGGTGCCACGTGATCGTACCACCCGCCGTAGTCGTCCCAGAAAACAAAGATCGCGGTGGAATCCCAATACTTGGACTTTCCGACGGCGTTCACCAGCGACGCGACCCAGCTCGGACCGTGCCCGGTATTGCAGCCGGCGTGATCGGAGTTTTCACAGGTCGGCGTAACCCAACTCACCGCGGGCAGTTTGCCTTCACGCACCGCGGTGAAGAAGCGCTTGGCGGGGTCGAGCACGTCGTTCTTCCAATCGGGCCCGTAGCGGATGTGACGGATCGCTTGATAGGCGTTCCATAAATCGCCGTCACCGTCGATGCCGGCAGTGTAGTATTTCCATGAGACGCCGGCAGTGTCGAGTTCGTCGCCCAGCGTTTGATTGTTGAAGCAGGCGACGATTTGCGGCCCGAAGGTGCGCTGCTGCGTGAGCGTGCCGATCGTATCCCTCGAGCCGCCGTCGCAGCCCCACACCGTTACGGGAAAGTCGACCGCCGAGCTGGCTTGACCGGCAATGATGTACTGGTGCGAGATGAAACTGCTGCCGTCGAGATTGGACGCGAACATCTTGTCGCCGAGCACGTATTGCTGCGCCATCGAAAAATACGGCTTGACCTCACTCTCGGGGACGTAACCGTACTGAGGCGTCTTGCTGGGGCATGGCGGCGGCCCGTGCCCGCAGGTGACGAGTTCCTTATCGAAGCCGTTCATCCGGCACTTCGTGCCGGGTATCGATCCCGTACCGTCGCACGCCGAGATGTAGGACGCAAACGTATGATAGACGTCCCAGGGAATGGAAAGATCGGTCGGCGCGAGCGAGACCTTGGCGCCGGTGCTGGTGAACCCGTACGACTGCGTGTCGGCGCCTGGATACCCTTGGAAGAGATTGTCGAGGCTGCGATTCTCTTGAATGATGATGACCACGTGGTCGATCTTCCCGCTTCCGCTCGATGCGCGCACCGCCGCAACCGCGCTCGCCGGCGGAAGTGCGGCGGGCGGCGGGCCGCCCGGCCCGCTGCAAGCGCAGAGCGTGAAGGCGGCAACGACGAACCCTCGGCCGGCCTGCCGGTAGTGACGCAAAGGCGACTCCTCGAGTGCGAATTATGGGGCCGGGAAACCTACGACGAGCGGCGCCTCGAATCCCGGACGAGACCGTTCCGCGGTCTTTACATTAGCTTTACAAAGATGGGGGGGCGAGCCTGCAGGTAACGCTTGCCTCGGAGCGCATTGTAGGTATCCCCCAGGTGTGGACCAGGGTCATCATCCGATTCCCGATCGAATGCAACTGACTTTCACACTTTCATGAAAGAAAAGGGAAATTCATCAATGAAGATTTCCAACTCGGCCAAGTACGTCATCGGCGTATCGGCGGCCGTTGCTCTCCTCGCCGGCTGTACGGGCAATGGCGGGACGGGCCTGACCCCCTCGAATTCTATGGCGCCGTCCGCGCATCGCACGATGGGCGCCAATCACAAAGTGAACCTTTCCGAGACGCTCGTTGTCCCGCGTAGCGTGAAAGCGAACCTCTCGCACAAGATTCAGAACGAGCACCTCGTTAAGCCCAACTGCTGCGCGCTGCAAAAGACGCTGTTCGTGACCGACGCATTCGGCGGATCGAGCTTCACGGGCGCCGTGTACATGTTCGACTACAACTCGGGCGCTTCGCTCGGTCAAGTCGCGGCTCCGCCGGAAGGCTTCAGTGAAGTCCAGGGCGCCTGCTCCGACACCAGCGGCAACGTCTACTTCGCAAACACGGGCATGTCGACGGTCGACGAATACACCCACAGCGGTTCGTTCGTCTCCTCCTCTCCGGATCCGGGCCAGTTCCCGGTCGGCTGTGCGTTTGACAAGTCCAGCCGGAAACCTCGCGATCATGAACATCATCGACACGAGCGGCGGCCCCGGCAGCGTCCGCGATCGGCGGCAACACGTACTTCCCGTCCAACATGTCCCGCGTATACTTCGGTGGATACATGGGCAAGACGGGCGTGCTGTACATCTCGGGCTCCGATTCGTCGGGCTTCTTCCAGTACGACTCGTTTAGCGGCGGCTCGTTCACGAACGTCGGCGTCCACGGCGCCAGCGTCGGCTTCCCGGGCACGGTTGCGTACTCGGCGATGAACAAGTGGATGAACGTTGGCGACCAAGACACGTTCTCGGCCCCGACCTTCTACCAGGTCGATGCCTCGGGTAACGTTCAAGGCTCGACGGTAACGGAATGCACGCAGTCCTCGGATTTCTGCGACATCGTCCAAGCGGCGATCAAGGGACCGGGAATCGTCGGAGCGGATGCAGTTCTGCTCAGCGCCAACCGTTTCGCCTATCCGGCCGGCGGCGCGCCGACGCTTAACTACCCGGCTGCTTACGTGCAGCCGATCGGTGCCACAGTCAGCCCGAACAAGGGCGGCGGCGACTAGCCTAACCTACCAACGTATCGGGAATCAATCGGAAAAACGGGCTCGCTTAGGCGAGCCCGTTCCTTTTGTCTTTATTCGGCCCAACTCGTCGTCAGGTCGGCCCTCGATTACCGTAGTAAACTTCGGGCCGACCTTCCTAGATTTGGGGCGAATAAAGACAAAAGGACGTGGCGGCTAGGCGAAATCGAGGGACGCTTCGCCGGCGGAGCCGAGCAATGCGAGATTGACGGCGTCGTCGGCGCTCAGCGATGCACCGGTTGCGGTCAAGGCCGACAGTTGCGCATCTGGAACGTTTGCTCGAAGCGACGCTTCAAGGCGCGTTCGCGTGGTGCTCTCGGTGTGTTCGCGCATGTAGCCCTCTCGCTCGTGCGCGGCCTCGGCGTAGCCGGCCAGCGTGGCCGCAACTTCATAGTCGGATTCGAGGGCGAAGACGAGCGCGAGGTGCTCCAGTGCGTTCGTCATGGAATAAATGTCGGGATACAGACGATGGCCTTCGAGCAAAACCTGCCGGGCGGCTTCCTTCGCTTCACCGAGCCGTCCGGATGCGACGAGATACCCGCAAAGATTGGAGAGGCACAGTATCACGCTGACGCGATCGTCGGTCGCATGAAACTCGTCTATCGCTTGGCTAACGAGACTTACGGCTTCGCCGGTGTTGCCGCGCCAATGCTCGTTCTCCGCCTGGTTTTGGGCGCACACGGCCGCCTCGGTGACGTCCCCGGCCGCGAGAAGCAGAGCGCGTAAGTCGCTGAAAAACATCGTGGCCGAGTCGTAGTCGCCGCTCAACGCCCACGCGGTTGCCCTCAGAAAGCGCGACCGATGGGTGGGGCCGGCGTATTGGTCGTGCGCATCGAGCGCATCCAATGCTTCGGCAACCCTGCCGCGCCGTATGAGAGCGTGCGCGTAAGCCGTCAGCGCGACGCTCAAGGCTACCCCATCGCCGGATGCGCGCGCCTCCTCGAGAGCGCGCTCTGCGGAGGTCATACAGAGATCGGGGTCGGTGTTGCAGGACGTGTAGGCGATCGTCGACCAGAGGTTCGCCGCGAGCTCGTGTTCCGTGCCTGGCAGCAGCGACGCATAGCCTTGCGCGCGCCGCAGTCCCTCGTCGTGAAGCCCCGCCCGTCTCCAGCTGACGCCGACGGCGGCCAGCAGCCGGGCGCCTTCGCAGACGTCGTGCTCGATGGCCCAGTCGAGCGCGGCGCGCACCTCTTCAAGTTCCGCCGCGAAGACGGCGTCCCGGCGGGTGGTGTTTACGGTCGACGGCGCCTCGGCCGGAACCGATCCGAAGATGCTTTGGAAGTACCGAAGATGGCATCGCGATATTACATCCCGTTCGGCCGGTTCCGATAACCGTTTGGCGTATGCGCGCGTGGATTCCAAAAGACGGAAGCGTTGCTCGCCGTCACGCGCTTCTCGTACGACCAAAGATTTATTTACGAGCGACTGCAGCGTATCGACGATCTCGAACTCCTGGATGCTTGCATCCTTGCCGACGGCAATCGCACCCTCGAAGGTGAAACTACTGGCAAACACGGCCACGCGCCGAAGCAGCGTCCGCTCGCGCTCTTCGAGTAACTGATAGCTCCAGTCGATCGCTGCCAACAAGGTTTGCTGGCGGGCAAGCACGTCGCGCCGGCCGCCCGCCAGCAGATGAAAGCGCTCGTCAAGCCGTCGAGCGAGCTGCTGCGGAGTGAAAATCTTTACGCGCGCGGCAGCGAGTTCGATCGCGAGAGGTATGCCGTCGACGCGGCGGCAGATATCGGCGATGACGTCGTGGTTTTCCGGCGTCAACGCAAAGGCGTCGTCGATTGCGGCCGCCCGCTCGGCAAAGAGCGTTACCGCTGCCTCGGGAGCGAGGGAAGGCATTCGAAACGTCGCTTCCCCTTGAATCTCGAGGGGTTGTCGCGAAGAAGCGAGGATCGCGAGTTGCGGACACTCCCGAAGCAATCGCGCGGCAACCGTAGCGACGCCGGCGATGACGTGCTCGCAGTTGTCGAAAATCAAGAGGGCTTGCAAGCGCTTCAACGCTCGTCCGAGTTGCGCCAACGGATCGGCCTGGCCGATGAGCTGCACGCCCATCGCCGCGGCCACCGTGGTGGCGATGAGTTCGGCATTCGTTAGCGGTGCCAACTCGACGAACCAAACGCCGTCGGGAAATTGGTTCAGCAGGTCTTCCCCGACCTGTAGGGACGCGCGCGTCTTGCCTACGCCGCCGGCGCCCACAATCGTGACCAACCGATGGGTCGCAAGCAGGCTGGTAATCCGCGCCACTTCGTCTTCCCGCCCGACGAGATCGGAAAGCAGCGGCGGCAGATTCGTCCGCGCTTCATCCCCGCCCGCGCCCCGCGCTGCAGCGCCGGGACGGCGCCCACGGGCGTGCTCCGCCGCAGCGGTGAGTTCGTCACAGGCTTCGCCTCGTACGTCCAGCGCTTCAATCAATAACGCCAGGGTATCGCGATGGGGTGCCCGGCGGATGCCGCGCTCGTAGGCGCCCACGGCCTGAGCGCTAATTCGAGCCCGTTCCGCGAGCTGCTCTTGAGATAACCCGGCACCTACCCGTAACCGCTTGAGCAGCGTCCCGAAACTGAAAGCCTCCTGCTGCTGCACCGGCGCCTCCGTTACGGAATTGGCAATACCGTCGAACCTACGGCGCGCTTAGCCGGTTGCCTTCTAATTGTACTGGTTAACTGTATGGGTGTCGGTGTTTTCCTCTAGCCAAAATCCGGCACGATTGGGAGATGATGAGATACTTCTGCTGTGCCTGCGCCGTCGTAGCGCTTCTATCGGGTTGTTCGAGCAACGGCGGCTCGCAGATAGCGCCTTCCGGCGACTCGGTGGCTGGACCACAGCGCTCGACGATGGGCCGAAGCCACAAGGTCGAGGCTTCCGAAACGCTGGTGGTGCCCATGAGCGTCAAGCCGAATCTGAGCCGGAAAATCCGTGACGAGCACCTCGTAAAGCCGAACTGCTGTGCGCTTCAAAAGACGCTCTTTCTCGGCGACGCCTTCGGCGGCTCGAGTTTCACCGGCGCGATTTATATGTTCGACTACGTGACGGGCGTTGCGCTCGGGCAAGTCGCGGCACCGCCGGAAGGCTTCGACGAAGTGCAGGGCGGATGCTCCGACGACAACGGCAACGTGTACTTCGCGAACACGGGCACGTCGACGATCGACGAATTCAACCATAGCGGCACCTACCTCGCGACCTTCCAAGATCCGGGAGAGTTTCCCGTCGACTGCTCGTACGATAGGTCGAGCGGCGACCTTGCGGTGTCGAACATCATCGATACGAGCGGAGGGCCCGGCAGCTTCTCGATCTTCAAAAACGGCGTATTGCAGCGCACCTACGTTCCGCCGAACATGTCGCGCGTGTACGCCGTCGCCTACGAAGGCAAGACCGGCGTACTATGGCTCGACGGCGCGGACTCGTCAGGAATCTTCGCGTTGGACACGTTTTTCGACGGGACGTTCAAGGTCATCGGCATCCACGGTGCGACCATAGGCTTCCCGGGAACGCTTCAGTGGTCGGCGCAGACCAAGACGATAGTGCTCGGCGACCAGGACACGTTCAGCGCGCCGACGTTCTACTGGATTGACGACAACGGCAACGTCGTCGGTCAGACCGTATTGGAGTGCGGCCAAACGTCGGATTTCTGCGACATCGCTCAGGCCGCCATCAAAGGGTCTGGCATCGTGGGTGGGGATGCGGTTGCCCTGACGGCGGCGAGGTTCCCGTTCTCGGCCGGAGGCGCACCGGTATTGGAATATCCAGCGCCGTTCGTGCAGCCAATCGGTTCGGCGGTGAGCGCAAACAAGAACTAGCAGCGCTTATTCGGTGTCGACGGGGCCGTAGGACGGCGGGCGGTGCAGAAAGTAATCGCGCCCTTCTTGCGACGGAATCACTTTGAAGTGGCGCGCTCTTTGGTTGAAGTGGAAGATGTCGCCGATCGATTTGGCGCGCACGTCGGTCGTTCCGAGCGAGCCGAGATGGAATGTCCCCTCGACGAACTTCAGGATGCTGCCGAACTCGTATTGCGTGTGCGAGATCGTGCCGGGCGCAACGTACGGTGAGATGACGAGCATCGGCACGCGGAAGCCGAGGCCGCCCGCGTTGTCGAAAAATGCCGGCGGAACGTGATCGTACCAGCCGCCCCAGTCGTCCCAGACGACGACGATAACGGTGGAGTTCCAGTAACTGCTCGTGCCGATCGCATTGACGACCGATGCGACCCACGCAGGGCCGGTGTATTTGCCGGTCTTCGTGTGCGCGTGGTCGGAATCGACTTGATCGGGAATCACCCAGGAGACCGCCGGCAGTTGTGAATTCGTGACGTCGTTCAAGATGTTCGTTTCGGGCATCGAAATGTTCGTCGCCCACTCGGGGCCGTTGTAGACCGCGTCGATGGCGGCAAAGGCATTCCACAGCACGCCGACGGTATTGGGCTTATGCGGCGGCGCGTAGTATTTCCACGAAACGTGCTTGGCGTCGAGGAGATCGCGCATCGTGCCCGTCGAGTAGGTCAAGCACGGAAAGGGACCGCCATCTTGCAGATATTGGCCGGTTTTGGTCAACATCGGCGTCACCGTGCCGGTTTTTGCGTTGCAGCCCCAGTTGTTACTCGAGGGATAGTCGATGAGGCTGCCGATGTGGTTGTTGTACACCTGGTGCGTCGTGCCGGCAATCAGATCTTGATGGGCGGTAAAGCTCCCGCTGCCTTGGGTTTGGAACATGTTGTCGGCGAGGGCGTACTCTTGAGCCAGCGTCCAGTACTGTTGAATCTGCGACGGATCCACGTACTGATAGGGATAGAGGCCCGCGGGGTTGTTGCCGTTGATGCCCTCGAGGTTAAAACCGTCCATGCCGCCATTGTCGTAGGCGCCGATGTAGGGCTGATAGCCGTGATTGATATCGAGGCCGGCGAGCGTGGTCTGCGTGAGCGGCGTTTGCGTGCGAACGTATTTGGCGCCGACTTTCTTCAAATAGTAGCCCGTCGTCGTGCCGTTGGCCCCCGGAAACGTCGCGAAGAAGTTGTCGAAGCTGCGGTTCTCTTGAATCATGATGACGACGTGCTGGATGGGGGTCGTCGCAGGACGAACGGCGCCCGCTCGCGTGCCGGCAGCCGCCGGAATAGACGGCGGCGCCCCGGATCCGCCGGCGCACGCCGCGAGGCCGGGCGTAAGCGCGAGCGCGGCGATGACTGCACGTCGGGCGATCATGAACTGCTCCTATTCTGTGTCGACGGGTTCCAACGACGGCGGCTTATGCACCAGAAACGAACGCGAGAACTCCGCAGGGATCGGAACGAACGCGCGCGGCGGCTGACTGAAATCGAACACATCGCCAATCGATGCAGCGCGCGCGTCGCTGCGCCCCATTTGCGCCAGTCCCCAGTTGTCCTCGATAAAGCGCAAAATGCTTGCGAACTCGTACTGCGTGTGCGAAATATAGCCCTGCGGTACGTAGGGCGATACGACGAGCATTGGAACCCGGAAGCCAAGCCCTTGGTAGTCGAGTTGCGGCGGCGGCTCGTGGTCGTAAAAACCACCCCAGTCATCCCAAATCACGACGATCGCCGTCGAATTCCAATCCGGACCCTCGCCGATGGCGTCGACGACGCGCGCAACCCACGAGGGACCGTAGTGCGCTCCGGAGCCGGGATGATCGGAGTCATGTTTATCGGGAATCACCCACGCCACGGCCGGCAGCGTTCCGGCGTCGGCGTCGGTGAAGATTTTGGATTGCGGCGTAACCACATTGGCGTGCCAGTCAGGACCGTACCGGACGGCCCGAATCGCATCGAACGCGCTCCACAGCCATCCGCCGTTTCTGAATGAGAACCGTGGCGTGTAGTAGCGCCACGACAACCCTTTCGCGTCGAGTTCGTCTGCGATGGTGCCGTAGTCGAGACACGGAAACGGACCCTGATCGTGCATGTACTGGTTTTTCGTGATGAGCGACGTCTTCGTACCGCTGGGTGCGTCGCATCCCCACGGCATGTTGTTCGGCGTGTCGACGAGACTCGCGCCGGGACCGATCGGCGTACCGGCCGCGATTAAGTCTTGATGTCCCAGGAAACTGCCGCTGCTCTGCCGCTCGAACATGTGGTCGGCGAGCACGTACTGCTGCGCGAGCGTCCAGTATGGCTGGATTTTCGCGGGGTCGACGTACTGATAGGGAAAGAGACCGGCCGGCGGACCGCCGCCGCTGCCGAAATGAATGAGATCGAAACCGTCCATCTTGCCGCCGTCGTACTCTTTTACGAACGTCTGCCATTGGTGGGTAATGTCGTTTTGATCCTCGAGCCGCGCCTTCTTCAACTCGACGGTTTCGCCAGTGTGAGTGAGCCCGCTCGTCGCACCATCGGCGCCGGGAAACGTTGCGAAGAGATTGTCGAAACTGCGGTTCTCTTGCACGATGATGACGACGTGTTTAATCTGCCGCTGCATACGAGGGCCGGAAGTTGCGCTCATCCGTCCCGGCGTGAAGCGAAAATCGCCGGACGCTTGCGGAGGTCGCCCGCAAGCCGCCCCGGCGAGCAGCGCAACAAAGCAAAGAAGATGTAGGCCGGGGATCTTCACCGGCACCAGATACCCGGTGCGCGGGAGCGGTTCCCCCGTACGCGCTTTCGAGGGTTCGAACGCGGCGGCACGAAGCCGGAGTCGCGATGATGCACGTCCAGCGTGCCTGCGCCGTTCTCGCGCTCGCTGCATGCGTGGGGCCGACTGCCTGTGCTTCGAGCGGCGTGCCGCACGCATCCGGGTTTACGCCGGCGACGGTCGAGATCGCGCCGGCCGCCAGTTCGCATTACATCCGGCACGTCGTCTTGATCGTGCAAGAAAATCGCACGTTCGACAATTTCTTTTCGACCTATCCCGGCGCCGATGGTGCGACGACCGGCAAGATGCACAACGGCAAGACCGTCAAGCTGAAGAAGATTCCGCTCGAGGGACCGACGCTCGATAACGGCTGGGCGTCGTTCGACACCGCGTACGACGGCGGAAAGATGGACGGCTTCGATCTCGACAAGTGGGGCGGCCCCGGGCACGCGGGCACGCAGCCGTACACGTACGTGGATCCGAAAGTCATCGCACCCTACTGGACGTTGGCGAGTCGCTTCGTGCTCGGCGACGAGATGTTTCAAGGTGAAGGCAGCGGCAGTTTCACGGCACACCAAGAACTCGTCGCCGGTGGCGAACGCATCGATGCAGACGATGCGCTGGTGAACTGGCCGTATACGCCGCAACCGGGCAGCCACGCGTGGGGATGCGATGCTCCGCACGGGACGGTGACGTCGCTCATTACGAAAGACAATGCGTACGAGAACAAACGAGGCCCGTTTCCGTGCCTTACCTATGAGTCGCTCGCCGATGAGCTCGACGCCCACCACATCAACTGGCGGTATTACTCGGGATTACTGCAGCCCGGAGGCGCCGGCTATATGTGGAACGCGTACGATGCCATCAAGTCGATACGGTACGGACCGGACTGGAACTCCGACATCTCGACGCCGTCGACGAACGTGCTGCACGACGTCCCGCATGGCAAGCTGGCGGCCGTGACGTGGGTGACGCCCTCGGTTCCCGATTCCGACCACGAATACAACGGCAAGGATCACGGACCGTCGTGGGTGGCCTCGGTCGTGAATACGATTGGCGAAAGCCGGTTTTGGGATTCGACTGCGATCGTCGTCGTGTGGGACGACTGGGGCGGCCACTACGATCACGTACCGCCAAAACAATACGGCTACGGCGAACTCGGCTTTCGCGTTCCCTTGCTCGTGATCTCGCCGTACGTGCATTCAGGACACATTTCGCATACCCAGTATGAGTTCGGCAGCATTCTGCGCTTCATCGAAGACAACTGGGGTCTGCAGCCGATGCAGGCCGACGACCGTCGCGCGACGAGCATCGGCGACGTCTTCGATTTTACGATGAAGCCGCGTCCGTTCGCGCCGATCCCGTCGGACGAACCGCTCGCGCACTTCCAGCACGAGCCGCCTTCGAACTATCCGCCCGACGGCCCCTAGGCGGACGCCGAAGTCACGATGCCTGAAGGCGAAAACTCCACGAGTCGCAAAACCTTAGTAAGAACAGCCGGGTGTGGAGGAAACGTGTGATGCGGTTGCGCGGCCTTATTATTGCTTACGTTAGCGGCGTCGTCTTGAGCGCTTGCGGCGCTGCCGTTCAACCGGCGGCGAATACAGCGACGCTGCCACGGATAGCCGCGGCAGGAGCAGCCGCCGGGGCCGCTTCGCGCGCCGCAAAGAAAGGCAGCCTCTACGTGGCGAACACTGGGGCCAATACGGTCACGGTCTACGCCGCTGGGGCCAATTCGGTCACGCGTACCATTTCCAAGGGGGTAAATGCCCCCGACGCACTTGCGTTCGACAGCGCGAACAATCTCTACGTAGCGAACGCCGGTGCCGGCACGGTAACGGTATACGCTCCCGGCAGCGGCTCCGTTTTGAGGTCGATTTCCGAAGGCGTTGACGGCCCGCGCGCCCTCGCGTTCGATGGTACGGGTAATCTTTACGTCGCAAACGGCGCGGCCAATACGGTAACCGTGTACGCCCCGGGCGGGAAATCCGTTCTTCGCACCATCGATCAAGGCATAAACGTGCCCGATGCGCTTGCAACCGGCAACGGGGGAAGCCTCGACGTCGGCAATGTGTACGGGGCGGGCTACAGCGGCGGAACGGTAACGGTATATAAGCCCGGCAACGGAGAGCCAAAACGCACACTGCCCCAGGGCAGTGCCCCGGTCGCGCTGTTGTATGATGCTTCGGGAAATCTCTACGTTGCTAATGACAGCCCACCTTGCTGTTACGAGAACTGGGTCACCGTTTATTCGCCAACTAAAGAGTTACTGCGGACGATCAATCTCGTCCATCATCCCGACGCCCTCGCATTCGACGGCTCCGGCAACTTGTACGTTGCGGACAATGGCGGCAAGTACGGACATCCAGTCGGTCAGATTACCGTATTCGCTCCGGGGAGTAACGCCGTTTTACGAACGATCTCAATGGCCGTGCATCATCCCGTTGCGCTGCAAGTGGATGGTCTCGGAAGTCTTTTCGTCGCAAACAACAGCACAAGCACCGTTACGGTCTATGCCGGCGGAGAGACGCTCCAACGGACTATTTCGGAAGGCATTAACGCCCCAAGCGCGCTCGCGTTCGGGCCGTAACTCATTCGTAGTCTGGGGGACGGAAGTCGTTGCGTTGGTGGAGGAAGAAAGGCGGCGCCTTCGGCGCCTTGATCGGCACGAACGTGCGCGGCGGTTGTGCGAAGTCGAAGCAGTCTGCGGCCGGCGATGCCGCCCGCGCGTCGGCTGCGGCGAGTCGCCCCAAACCGAAGACGTCTTCGGCGAACGTGAGCACGCTCGTGGTTTCGTAGGCGACGTGCGAGACGTAGCCCTTTTTCGCAAACGGTGAAATCACGAGCAAGGGCACGCGGAATCCGGTCCCGTCGTAATTGCGATGAATCGGTGGAACGTGGTCGTAGAGGCCGCCCCAATCGTCCCACAGCACGAAGATGGCGGTGGATTTCCAGAACACGCTCTTTCCGATCGTATTGACGATCGAGGCGACCCAGGAGGGACCGTATCCGCCGCCGCACGCGACGTGATCGGAATCGTCGCACAGCGGCGTGATCCATGTGACGGCCGACAGCGTCCCGTTCTTGACGTCGCTAAGGAATGAACTCTGCGGCGTAATGACGTCTTTCTTCCAGTCGGACCCGCGGCGAATGTGGCGGACGGCGCGATACGCGGACCACAAGCCGGCGGTGCCGCCGGTCGGGCTGACGGCTAAGCTGGTGTAGAAGCGCCAGGGTAGACCCGCCGCGTCGAGTTCGTCGCCGAGGGTTTTGTAGTTGAAGCAGGGCCGCTCGAAGCCGCCGTAGGTGCGATCGGGTTTGATCGTTGCGACGACGACATGCTTGTCGTCGACGCAGCCCCAAGGTCCGTCGGGGGTGTTGACGGCATCGTGCGCTTGCGCTGCGATGAGATATTGATGCGCGACGAAGCTTTCGTCGAGCTGCGATGCGAACGTCCGGTCCGAGAGCACCCACTCGTGCGCCATTGCGAAGTACGGTTTCGTTTCGTCGTGAGGAACGTAGACGTACTGAGAGAGCCGGACCGGTCCGCCCTCGACGCTCTCCCGGTCGAACCCGTCCATACGACACTGCGTTCCCGGAAGATGGCCCGTTCCGTCGCAGTCTTCGAACATCGCATTCGACGAGTGATCGATTTGATAGACCGCTTTGAGGCTGACGGGCTTCAGCGGTATCCAACGGTGCTTCGAATCCTCGCCCTGCGCAACCGTGTCTGCGCCGGGATAGCCTTGAAACAAGTTATCGAAGCTGCGATTTTCCTGAATGACGATGACGACGTGCTTGATTTTTCCCGACCCGATCGCATTGTCCGTTGCGAGCAGCTGGTTGTAAGCTGCGACGGGCACGTACGACTGCGACGACGGCGCACGGCTCGACAACGAGCAGGCGGTGAGCCCGAGCATGGCCGCGATGACAAACGCGTTGCGCACCGCTCGTGCTTCTGTCCTTCGGCTGCGCGCCCTTCGCCTAGAGTGACACGAGGGGTTAGTTCGGCAACGAGTTCGGCAAGGTGATGAACGCGCCCGGCGTTCCTCCGCTATAAACTCCCTCGCTTTTCCCACCGGGATACGTGAGTTCGTCGATCTGAGCTCCGCTGCCGTTCGCATCCATGAGGAACATGTTTTGCGAAGCGGCGTCGAGACGGAAAGTGCCGGCACAGTACGACGTGTTGAGATCCACTTGCGTTGCCGTCTTCGGAGAGTACGGCGGCGCGTAGATCGTCATGCGGCCGTCGCCGCTGCCGTCGCACGAGTTCGGATTATCGATGACGATGAGATCGTCGGTAGCCGGATCGATGCCGATGCCGCCGAGGATGCCTTGTTCGGGCTTGAGGTTGAGCGGCGTGCACGTCCAGGAACTCGTCGGAAACTCAATGACGCCCGCGAAGCTCGAGCCGTAGCCGTTGACGAAGATGTCGCCCTGGTCGTCGACTGCGACTGAAACGGCTTCGCTGATGCTTGGGCAAGAGAACGGGCGGCCCGCCGAACGGTCGAGCGGATACCCGACGACGTTTTCGTCATTAATTACGTATGCGGTGTCACCCTTGGCGAGGGCGATATCGAGGGGCGGTCCGCTGGGATCCGGATAAGTCAGCTGCACCTTGCTACGCAGGTCGTACGTCAACATTACGCTCGGCGATGAGCCCGCGATGGTTACGAACGTCCCATCGGCGGCCATGCCTGCAGCGCTGTCTATCCTGAGCGAGGACGTGATGGCGACCGGTTTATGGCTGCCACCCTGCTGAATCGTCCAGTATTCCAGCGTTCCGGTGGAGTTATCGAACGCGACCAGCGCGGGATTTTTGAACAGGCCCGAGCTCGTCCCGAGCGGCGAGCGCTGCGGCTCTGAGGCAGTGACGGGATCATTCGCGACGCCCGTTGCGAAGTTCGCCGAACAGGCCGGCAGCGTTGCTGCAAGCGCACACGCACTGAACAGGGCTGCGGGAAATTCGACGCTTACGAAGCGCGAGTAAAAAGGCATTTGCAGAAGTCCCCCTCATTCGAGTGAACGGTATGGGCGGGGGACCTGCGACGGCGGGAAATTGGAAAAGCGAACCGCTTCGGCGTCCCGCTCGATTCGAGGGCTGCCGCCAAACGGTCCGCATTCCGGAAATTTTTCGCGATCGCCACACCCTGCCAAAGAGTTTCGAGCCGCTCGGCGTCAAACCTACCGGCCGTGGACTCGCTGCGTAACGTTGCCGCATGGCCGTTCATTCACGGCTTTTTGTTTGTGTCGCTCGCCCTGTTTCCGATCGTCAATCCGTTGGGAATGTCGGCAATTTTCATGAGCTACACCGAGGAGCTCGACGAAGGCACCGTCGCGCGGCTGGCACGGCGCGTCGCGATCAATGCGTTCTTTCTGACTGCGGCGTCGTTCGTCGCGGGTCCGTTGCTGCTCACCTTTTTCGGCCTGAGCCTCGCCGCCGTGCGGCTCGGGGGCGGTCTGCTTCTCGCATGGGCCGGCTGGAGGCTCCTGAACCAAGGCCAAGAGGATCCCACGCACCGCGCGCCGGCGGCGTCGGCCGAAGCAATTCTCAGCGGCGCGTTCTATCCGCTCACGTTACCGCTGACGATCGGGCCTGGGTCGATCGCCGTCATGGTGACGCTCGGCAGCACTATGCTGTTCGGCAGCAGCATCTCGATATGGGACGACGCGGGCGCGATCGTCGGGCTGCTCGTGTTGTCCGCGGTGATCTATCTCTGCTACAGCCAGGCGGAGCATATCTTGAAGAAGCTCGGAGCGAGCGGCGTGAACGTGCTGCTCCGCCTCTCCGCCTTCGTCTTACTGTGCATCGGCGTTCAAATCGCATTGGCCGGATACAATGCGTCGATTCAACACTAGGCGCTTCGCGTTAATAGCGTTAGCCCTTTGCGCGTTATGCGGATGTTCGCGCGGCGCCTACGCGCCGGCGCACGTGTTGCGCATTGCGTACGCCGGCGACCCGGCGTCGCTCGTGTCGCTGATCGCGGTCGACCAAGAGATCATTGCGACGGCGACGCTGTTCTGCCAGACGCTCGTCGGACTCTCGGCCGAGAATCGTGAGGTGCCGATTTTAGTGACGCGAGTGCCGTCGCGTCAAAACGGCGATGTTTCCCGCAATGGAATGCGAATCGTCTATCACTTGCGCCGCGGCGTGCGGTTCGCCGACGGCATCGAACTGACGTCGGCAGACGTCGCATTCACGTATCGCGCAATCTTCGATCCGCGCAATCGGACGACGTCGATCGAGCCGTATCGCCGCATTCTTTCGCTGCGAACGCCGGACCGGTACACGGTCGTCGTGCGGCTGCGCGCGCCGTGGAACGCGGCGGTGCGCGTGCTCTTCGCGCAGGCCGACTACGCATTCGGCATTTTTCCGGAACACGCGTTTGCGGACACGAAAATCGTGGGCACGCGATGGGAGGATGCGCCGTTCGGAACGGGCCCGTTTCGGGTGAAGGAATGGCGCCGGGGCGACCGCATCCTGTTCGAGCCCAATCCGTACTACCGGCCGAGACCGAAACTGAGCGCGATCGTGATGCAGATCGTCCCGAACCTCGACTCGAACTTCGTCACCCTGCGGTCGGGCGCCGCCGACGTCGGCACGCTGACCCCCGAGAACGTCGAGCAGGCCGCACGCCTGCCGGGCGTTCGCGTCATGCGTGTTGCCGAGAATGCGACCAACCTGCTCTACACGCAGTTCAAGGCCGCGCCGACCAACGACGTTCACGTGCGCCGGGCCATTGCGTACGCCCTCGACTACAGGGCGCTGGCAAATGCATGGTTGCACGAATATCCGAGCGCAACGTCGTTTCTAGCGCCGCCGATCGTGACGTGGAAGAGCATCGCCGTGCGGCCGTACCGGCACGATCTCGCCGCGGCGAAGCGGGAGCTCGACGGGGGCGGCTGGCTCGTCCGCGACGGCGTTCGGCAGCGCGACGGCGTGCCGCTTACCGCGCTGATCGGCGCGGACTCCGAAAATCCAATCAGCGTCCGCATCGCCACGATGGTGCAGTCGCAGATGGCCGCGATCGGAATGCGCGCCTCGATCAAAACCGATCCCGCTCGAATTTGGTTTTCGCCGGGCGGATTGCTCCGCAACGGGAAGGCGACGCTGCTGAGCGAATCGTGGGTCGGCGGCAGCGACCCGGAGCAGTCGTTGAACCTGCGATGCGTGCAGGCGACGCCCGGCGACGAAAACCATTCGTTCTACTGCTCGCCGCGCTTCGAGGCGCTGTTCGACGATCAGGCGACCACGCCCAGCGCGAAGCGTCGCAACCGCGATTTCGACGCGATGCAGCTGCTGATTCACCAGGACGTTCCGATGATTCCGTTGTTCTATGAGTACCGGCTGCTCGGCGTAAGTCGCCGGGTGAGCGGCTACCGCATCAACATGTTATTCATGCCGGTCGACGCGGAGCGGTGGGATGCAAACTAAATGTCGTCAACAGAGCGGCCAGCGCATAGGCTAAGATGCGTCGTCTCATGACTCTCCCCGGACTTGAGGGGCCCGTGCTATCGGCCGTGGACCGAGTCCTGCCGTGCCAACCAGCCGGCGACGACCCACGCTGAGGCAGCAGCCGCGAGATTATAGGCGTTGCCGCCCCACGCTTCGTGTCCGCGCGGATCTTGGAAAATCCACGGTAGGCATACGAGCGCGCTGAAGACGAGAAGCATCGCAGTCAATAGGCGCGCTGCGAGAAGATCGAGGATGCCGGTGAGTATTGCGATTCCGGCAAGCATGAACGCGGTGCCGGTGAAGAGCGCCCAAAATGCACCACCCGGCGCAAGCCACTTCGGAACGAGCGCCGACACGGCTGCAACGCCGAAGTAGTGGCCGAGTCCGAAGACGATGCAACTGAGGCCGAACGCCCACCAGGCGAGGTGCACGGCGCGTGCCTTGCCCGACGAGTCCCCTGAAAAATACGCCCAAACGAGTATGCCGGCTGAGACGAGAATCGCTTGCTGAGCGGCGCCGTCGAGCACGCCGATGATGTGTGCGGGGCTAAATCCGTAGAGCCGCGTGACCCAGTACAAACGCGGTAACCAGAAGATGCCGAAGACGGCGTAAACCACCGCGAGCGCTGCGCCGCCGGCAGCGGCGGTGCGACGCGAGAGTAGCGCCGTGCCCGCGGCGATGAGCCAAACGGCCGTGACGATCGCGAGAAGTTCCCGCCCCGGCACATGGTCGCCGAAAGCCGTGATCGGTTGCCATCCGAGCGCGAAGTCGTGCCAAATCAAGTTGACGACTCCTGCAGCAACGCTCGCGACGGCGAAAATGAAGACTCCAGCTCGCATCGTAATCAGGAAATGCAACGCGCCAAGGCGGCGTCCTTCGACTGCTGCTAGAGCCCGATTTGGCTGAGATTCCACGCGAATCGCTGCATCGCCGGACTCTCCCACCAGTTGGCGACGATCGCTTCGAGTTCCGGAAGCGCGCGCAATTCCTTTACGTGGCCTTCGATCGCGTTGCGGTTCGGTTCCGTGCTTCCCACTTCGGCGTGCAGCCGATCGATGGTTGTGTGTGCCGGATGCTCGCCGGGTAAGGCCGCATGCATTTCTTCACGCGGCATCGGGTCGGGCGCAAGCGGCAGAAGCGTTTCGGCTGCGGTGATGGCTTCTTCGTCGGCAACCATGCCGGTTGCGTCGGCGCCGGTAATGCCGTCACGCAAGCCGGCGAGGCGTTGTTCGATATCGTCCTTCATGCTGCTGGATTAGACGCGCCGCTCATGCGCGTCCTTCGCCCGTCGTCCTTCGTCTAGGCGATGCGGCGGTAAGCGTCGGAGACTCCGGACCATGACACGACGTCCGGATGAATGAGGTGCGCGAGGAGTTCCGTGCCGTCGACGATACGGGGTCCTGGCCTGGCGAAATACGCGTCTGCGTCAACTGCGTAGACGCGTCCGCTTTTCACCGCAGGCAACTCATCCCACTGAGGCAGCGATTGCAAAACCCGAGCTTGTTCCACCGCCCCGCTCAGGTGGAAACCACACGGCGTGACGATGAGTATTTCGGGTGCCCACGCTACTACGTCGCTCCAGCTTACGCGTCGCGAATCTTCACCGGGATGTCCAAGCCCGTCGAACCCGCCGGCGATGTGGACCATTTCGGGCAGCCAATGGCCGCAAGAGAAGATCGGATCGACCCATTCGGCGCAGAAGACGCGCGGCCGTTCCTTCGCGTCGCGCAACGCGGTGCGGACCTTTTCCAAGCGGGATTCGGCGGCCGCTACGAGTGCGTCGCCTGCCGCTTCTTGTCCGGTCGCGGCCGAGAGTTCGATGACGTTGCGCTGCACGCCGGCCATCGAGTGCGGGCTCATGAACAGCACTGCAGGGGTCGCCTTGAGCGATTGGAGGGCGCGGCCGAGTTCGTTGCCCGACGGAGCGCAGACTCGGCACAAGTCTTGCGTGACGATGAGATCGGGTTCGAGCTCGTGCAGCAGCAGTTCGTCGATTTCGTAGATGCTCTCGCCGAGCGCAATGCGAGCCGAGATGATGGCGTCGATCTCCGCGATCGTCATGCCGGCGAGGTTCACGGACGGGCGCGATACAACCGGTTTGCTTCTCGCGTCGTTCGGGAAATCGCATTCGTGCGTCACGCCGGCGAGCCGGTCGCCGATGCCCAGCGCGTAGACCATTTCCGTGGCCGCCGGCAGAAGCGATACGATGCGTTGGCCCTTCATGGCCGGGAGTGTCTCACGTCGAGGTCCGCGAGTCCTGGCGGAATAAGACGGAAGATTAGGTCGAGCGGCTAAACGCGCGGGACTTCGGCGAGAAAGTCTAAGTCGACAAGTCGGTTGTCGTCGGGAACGGCGTCTTCCAGCCGATCGGTAAGGGTGAAGACCTCGGCCAAGCGCAGGATATCGAAGATGCGGCGAAGCGCGTCGTTGGGGATCACGATCGTTTCGCGTTGCAGGCCTTTGGCTTTGCGCACCTTATGCAAGCGGATAAACTCGCCGATGGCGGTCGAGTCGAGATAGCGAACCTCGGTAAGGTCGAGGATGACGTTGCTTACGTCGTTGAGCCGTTCCAACCCGGCACTCAGGCGATCCCGAGTACTGATGTCGAACTCGCCGATGAGCGTCATGACGACGGTGCGGCCGTCGCTGGATGTCACTTGCGGAGCCATCCCGGCGTGTCCGTTGGTGGAGTGACCTATCTGCTGTTGCATCTCAAAACCCCCCGAGCGACGATCCCGTTATGAATAGTCTACGGTGCGGACGAACGGCAAACAAGATGTGACTGTTATGAATAAATCCCCGGGTTTCATAAATTTGTCGACGCACATCAGGCGCGAAGCGAAGCACGTTCGGTATGTGATTCGGACCGAGGAACAAGGCGGTTACGCACCATTGCGGGACGCGAAGGAGCGCGCCGCGATCATGAGGGAAACTTGGGCCGGCTCGAGCGGCTGATCGCGCAGGACGGTGAGCGGCGTCAAGTCGTGCAACTGCGGATTGGATCCGTGGAACCACGCCCGAGCGAGTTCGCGCGAGGCGACCGTCGAAATCATCAGCGCCATCTGAAGGGCAAAGCGCAGGACGTTGGGGCGTTGGGGCTGGCGCGTTCCCGCAATCCATTGCTGCACGGCACGCGTTTCTTGCACTCCGCCGAGAGCCGCCACGGTGGGCGCGCCGAGGAGTTCGACCAAGGACTCGACGACCCGCTCCATCGGGAGCGACATGGCTTCATTATGGGCGTCGCCCGACGTCAGGACGGGCGCTCGCTGGTCTTTCATGTCAGGTAGTATAACAGGGTGAATCCCACTGTCAATAGCTAGGAAAATAATGGTACGAATCCCGCAGCGGAGCCGCAACCCAGCCGTCGAAGCCGGACGCGTGCACAGGCGCGGCTCGCCGTTACGGGAGTTCATTCGCTTCGTCTGCGAACGGCTCTCGCTTGCGGTCGTGGCTATCGGCACGATCGTCATGGTGCTCGTCTTCGTCGTGGTCGAAGACAATGCGACGCATATCGGCTACTTCCCGATCGTCTTCGAACACAACGACAACCGGGTGGAAGTGGAGTCGGCGCCGGCGGGCGGCGAGGCTTTGCGGACCGGCGATCGCGTCGATCTAGAGGCGCTGACGCAGCCCCAACGGTTCTCGCTCTTGCGCGGAGCGCCGGCCCAGGAAACGATCGCGCTTCAGGCGTCGCGCGGCGAGCGTCGCTTCACCACGCACGTCACTGCCAGCGCGGTCGATCATTCGCCGCGTGCCGTTATTGCGCGCGACGTCGGCACGCCGCTGTGCTTCTTCGTATCGCTCGCACTCGCGAGTGCGCTCTTCTTGATTCAACCGCGCACGATCACGCTCGCTTTTTATCTTTACACGATGCTGATGCTCGTGAAGGTAAACCAGACCGCGCTCGATCTCGCCAACTGGCCGATCAGCCTGGCGAGCGACCTGGTCATCCAAGTGCTCTATCCGCTGACGCAAATCATGATTCTGGTGTTCGCGCAGCGGCTCTACGGGCGGCCGAGCCGGCGGTGGCCGTGGTTCTTTTACAGTGCGGTTGCGCTATCGCTCGTCGCGTTCGTCGCATGGGTCGATCCGCTGGTCTGGATCGTCTACCAACGCTACGGTTTTCCAGGCCCGGCGCAGCTCTTCATGAGTCTTTCCGATATCGCGCTGCTATCGGTAGTCATCGCCGGCTTGGCGTACATTGCGTCGGGCGCGACGCTGCTCGACCGCCGGCGCGTCACGTGGGTCGTTGCGGGCATCGCGCTTTCGCCGATTCTGGACCTCACTTGGGCGATCACCAACGCTTTTGCGACGCTGATCGGCAACAGCTCGACGACGCTGCTGTACGTGCAGCACTGGACGGACGTGCTGGCTCCGTGGTTCGGGCTTGCTGGGTCGGTCTTCGTGGTCTACGGATTTTTATCGGAGCGCGTCGTCGATTTTCGCTTTGCGATCGGACGCGCCGCGATCTACGGCGGCGTTACCGCGGTGTTGCTGCTCTGTTTCGGCGCGCTCGAGTGGTGGGCCGAGAAGATTTTCGAAACGACGCGTCCGGCGATCTATCTGAGCTTGTTTGCAGCATTGGCGATCGGGCTTACGCTCAACGCACTGCACGGACGGATCGAGGGATGGCTGAACTCGGTTTTCTTTCGCGAGCAGAAGCGCGCCGACGACGCGTTGCGACGCGCAGCGCGGGCGCTCGCAACGACGTCGTCGGAGAAGACGCTCATCGAGTTTCTCGTCGAAGAGCCGGTGCGCGTGCTCGACCTCACCTCCGCCGCGCTCTTTCTCGCGCGCCGTGAAGGCGGCGAGTTCGAACGTACCGCAGCGCGTGGCTGGACGCGCGAGGAGACCGAGCGCATCGATCCCGAGGATCCGCTCATCGTCGAACTGCGCGCCGAGCTGGGACCGGTGGTACTCGACGGCAGGCCGCGCGCCGAAACGATTCTTCCCGGCGGCGCGAAGGCACCGTCGCTGGTCGTTCCCTTGGTAATGCGCGCGACGGTGTTCGGCTTTGTTTTTTACGGCGTGCGTTCGAGTGGGTTGGCACTCAACCCCGACGAACGCATCTTACTCGAATCCATCGCGGTCAGCGCGGCCGCCGCCTTCGATCACATCGACGCGGAACGTTCGCGGGCGCGGATTCACGAACTCGAGCGGCGGCTCCACGAACTGGGTGCGTCGCCGTAGCTACTCGGATGGGGGCGCGGCCTTCTGAGCCTGCACGGCCTCCACGTTGAGTTCGATGCGGACCTCGTCGCCGACGACCACGCCGCCGGTTTCGAGCGCAGCGTTCCAGGCAAGGCCGAAGTCTTTGCGGTTGATCGTGCCGTGCGCGGCATAGCCGACGCGGATGCCTCCCCACGGGTCCGCTGCACGACCTTCGAAACTGCCGCTGAGCCGCACGTCGCGCGTGACGCCGCGAATCGTGAGCTTGCCGTCGATCGTCATCTCTTGCGGAGTTCCCTCGATTCGCGTGCTCTCGAACGTAAGCTGCGGAAAGTTATCAACGTCGAAGAAATCGGCTGACCGTAGGTGCGCGTCGCGCTGCTCTTCGCGCGTGTCGATCGAAGTGGCGTCGATTGTGGCGGTTATCGCGGCCGGCAGGTCGCTGCCGGGCGTCAGCTCGACTTGCCCCGTGAAGGTCGTGAAGCGGCCCCGAACCTTAGTGATCATGAGGTGGCGAACGATGAACTCGACGGTCGTGTGGGCCGGGTCGAGGGTGTAGACGGTGCGTTCTTGGAGTTGGGTGGGCACGGTTTTCTCCTTCGTTGCGAGGATTGCGGTTGCGGTTAGGCGACAGGTGTCGTATACTAGCCTCGTGTCGAGTATCTACCCACCGAGTTCGAGCGTCAACCGGCAAAAAGGCGGAAGTGTTGCTTAGGCGACGGTTGTGCGAAAGTGGCGGTTAACGCACCGGCCGAGCGCCCGCGACGCGTCGATCCGCGGGTCGCGCGTACGCGCAAGCTCATTCGCGATGCGCTAGCCTCGTTGCTGGCGGAGAAGAATTTCGAATCGATCAGCGTGCTCGATATCGCCGAACGCGCGACCGTGAATCGCGCGACCTTTTACGCGCACTTTACCGATAAATTCGCGCTGCTCGACGCGATGATTCGTGAGGATTTTGCCGCGCATCTCGCCGACGGCGATCCACTGAACGCTTCGCAAGTCGGCGCGCTGTTGCGCAAGACCGGTGAGAACACGTTCGGGTTCGTCGGTTTGCACCGGCGGTGCCGAGTCGATCGCGATTTCGAGCCGCAGATGCAGCGCAGCCTCGAAGCGGAGTTAACGGAGTTTCTTTCTGCGCGTTTCGGGCATTGCACGGCGATGCTCGTGGCGTCGGCGCTGGTCGGCGCCGCAATGAATTGGCGGCATCAATCCCCCAACGCTCCCGCCACGCCGATCGTAGCAAACATCGTGCGCATTCTCGTCGACGGGGTCGGCACGACGGCACGGTAGCGGGTGGGACGAGCGGCGGTCTCGGGCCACCGCAGACGTCGGATCTCGCGGCGGCCCCAAGCTGTCGATTGCCGGAACGTCATTGCAGTGCTATCGTAGGGGACTAGGGCTCGCTTGGTGGAGCTGGAGGGCCGCTCGCCGTTGCAACAGGTTCTGCGGCAAACGTACGCGTTGGAGGAATAGATGAGGGCACACGTCGGCGCGACCGTTATCGCGCTTTTCGCGGCTTCAGTTTTTGCGGGCTGCTCCGGGTCACCACAATCGGATCTCCCAGCGCCAAGCGGATACGCGGCGATCTCGTCGTCGCACGCTCAGCCGGGAGCTGAGCAGTTCCGCAGCGCTCGTCCTTTCTCGGAGTCGGTGCTCTACAGCTTCGCGAACGCCCCGGATGGTTTGGAGCCGTGGGGATCGGTCATCAACGTGAACGGCACGTTTTACGGCACGACCACGGGCGGTGGTGCGAACAATCTCGGCACGGTCTTCACCGTTTCGACCAATGGGGTGGAGCACGTGCTCTATAGTTTCGCCGGCGGTACCGACGGTGCGACTCCGTACGGCGCGTTGGTAAAAGTCGGCAGCAAGTTGTACGGCACCACCGCGTTCGGCGGCTCCAACAACAATGGGACGGTCTATTCCATCACCACGGGCGGCGCGGAAAACGTGCTCTACCGTTTTCTGGGTAACGGGGCCGACGGCGTGACGCCGTACGCTCCGTTGACGAATATCAACGGGACGCTGTACGGCACGACCGATCACGGCGGTCCGCAAGGCAATGGCACGATCTACAGCATCACGACGTCAGGCACGTACAATTCGCTTCACGACTTCACCGGTTTTCCGAGCGACGGAGCACATTCGTACGCCGGATTCACCAACGTAGGCGGCGTCCTGTACGGTGCAACGATCGCCGGCGGCGCAAACGACATGGGAACGATTTACAGGTATACCCCGGGCGGGTCGGTGCACGTGGTATACAGCTTTGCCGGAGGGCACGACGGCGCGATGCCCTACGCCTGCTGCGTGAAAATCGGCAAGGCGCTCTACGACACGACGGCATTCGGCGGGAAAAGCTTTGGTACGATTTTCAAAATTACGATTGCAAACGGTAAGGAGAAGGTGCTCTACCGCTTTCTCGGCGGAGCCGACGGAGCAGATCCGTATGCGGGACTCACGAACCTCAACGGAACGCTCTACGGTGTGACGCAACAACAGGGTGCTAGCGGTAACGGAACGATGTTCAGCATTGTTCCCGGAGGCGCTTACGCCAAGCTCCACGACTTTGGTGCGGCGCCCGACGCCGGAACGTCGTATGCCACCATGCTCGACGTCAACGGCACGTTGTACGGGACAAGCTATGCGGGTGGCACCGCTGGCGCCGGAACCGTATTTGGCTTTACACCGTAGCGGAATGTTCGAGTTGTTCAACGTGCGATATCCGCGACACGCGTACGGCGTAATGCGATCGTTGCAAGCGCTTGCAGCGTCCGCTGCGCTTGGGCTGGCGGCGGGATGTGCCGGTGCCGGCTCGGTGAGTGCCGCGCCCGAGCCGTCGCCGGCAACCAGCGTGACGGTCTATGGGAATGCCGCGATGGGCGACGCCGCTCCGGCACGCATCATCGTGGGTGCTCGCACCGGGTTGCACTTCCCCAGCGCCGTCGCGATTGACGCGCACGGAAACCGGTACGTCGCCAACCGCGCCGACAATAGCGTCACCGTCTACGGCAGCAGCGCGCGCGGTAATGCGGCGCCGCTCCGGACAATCGCCGGCGTCCGAACGGGTCTCGACCTTCCGACGGGTCTCGCGCTCGATGCGCGAGGCAACGTCTACGTCGCGAACCGGTCGGGCAACACCGTCACGGTTTACGCTTCGGCGGCCGGCGGAAACGCCGCGCCGATTCGTACGTTAAGGGGATCGCTCACGCATCTGGATGGGCCGACAAGCATTGCCCTTGACGCGCATCAAAATGTCTACGTCACCAATCTCGCTGGCCGAAGTGTCACGACGTTCGCGCCCGGCGCGGGCGGCGACGTTGCACCGGTTCGCATAATTCGCGGTAACCGGACGCGACTGACGGCGGCCTTCGCGATCACGGTCGATCGAGGTGGGACCGTGTACGTCGTGAATTCCGACGACAACGGCGTCGAAGGCGTGCTCGTCTTTGCGCCCGGAGTTCACGGCAACGTTGCACCCGCGCGCATCATTGCCGGTTCGGCTGCAAAGCTGGAAACTGCGAGCGGTGTCGCAGTCGACGCGCGTGGGTCGATCTTCGTCTCCGACCACGGAGGGAGCGGCGGCCCCGGCGCGATCCGAGTTTTTGCGAAGGATGCCGACGGCAACACTGCTCCTCTCTATTCCATCGCCGGCAGCGCGACGCGTTTGCGCCCGTACGGCATCACGATCGATCGTAGCGGCACCATCAACGTCGTCAATCAAGCGGAGTAACCGGCGTCGCAGTGCGGACTAAGAGAAAGGACTGGCGGCACATGCATTCAGCTTCACCGCGTTTCGCGTCTAATGCCCTCGCGTTTTTCATATCCTGTACGCTGCTGATCGGCTGTGCGAGCGGGGGATCGCAACTGGCTCCCGCACAGCCCATGACGCGAAACGCTTTTTCTTCGGCTTTGAGCGCCGGCGATGTGGACGAGCGCGAAACGACGCTTGCCGGAACCGCGGGCCCGAACCTGTACGTCGCAAACACCGGCAATAATACGGTGACCGTCTACCGGCGAGGAAGCACGACCCTGCTGCGGACGATCTCTCAGGGGATAGACGGCCCGATTGCACTGGCGTTCGGTCGCTCCGGCGAGCTCTTCGTGGCAAACGATCAAGCAAATACGGTGACGGTGTACGCCTCAGGCAGCACATCGCTGCTGCGGACGATTTCCGGATTGGATTATCCGGATGCATTGGCGGTCGGAAACTCCGGCAATCTCTACGTCGCAAACGGGAATGCGAATACCGTCACGGTGTACGGTCCCGGCGGCCGATCGCCGTTACGGACCATCTCTCAGGGTATAGACAGCCCGCAACATCTGGCGATTGCTGCGTCGGGCAATCTCTTCGTTGCCAACGTTAACAGTCACACCGTAACCGTGTACCGCCGAGGCAGCACAACGTTGTTGCGGACGATCTCGCAGGGCGTGTCCGTTCCGACCGCCCTGGCGTTTGACGGCAACAATAATCTCTATGTGGCCAACTGCGGTGCGAACTGTGGAGGGTCGGGGAACGGCACGGTGACGGTCTACGCCCCCGGCAGCACTTCAGTGCTGCGTACCATCTCCGAAGGCATGAACCGGCCAACTGCGCTGGCGATTAACGCGTCGGGTAAACTCTTCGTGGCGAACGATCTAGCAAATACCGTGACGGTCTACGCTCCAGGCAGTACGTCGGTACTGCGTACCATCTCTCAGGGCATCAGCAATCCTGTTGGACTGACGTTTAGCAACTCCGGCGCGCTCTTTGTCACAAACAGCGCCGCTAACGACGTGACCGTCTATGCCAAGGGGCGGTCTGCGGTGCTGCGGACGATCTCCCAGGGCGTGAACAATCCGGGGTCGCCGGCCTTTGGGCCATAAGTCCCGCGAAACGTTCACGACGATGCGCACATTAACTCGACGGTGTTGCCTGAAGGATCGCGCACGTAGAGCGAGAGCGTTTTGCCCTGTGGATCGTCGTTGACTCGCTCTTCGACGACCTCGATGACGTGCTCGACGAGATGACGGCGCAACGCTCCTTCGTCGCTCGCGTCTAACCGGAGGGCGAAGTGGTCGACGTTGCGGCCGCCGGCAACTGTGGGTCGCGCCCACGCGCCTTCCGGCACTGCGATATCGACGACATCGATGTGCGAGGCGCCCGCGCGCAACTCGGCCATCCCGTACGCGGGCAGCCTCGTCTCCAATCGCGCGCCGAGCACCCCTTCATAGAATTCAAGCGTCTCGTCCATGCCGCGTACCAAGAGCAGCACGTGCTCGATTCCCTTCAGCGTAAAGGGTGGCCGTGACGCATCCGTATCCCGCATCGTTGCGCACACTTCCACTCTTGCTACGCTTCTACTTCCGGCCCGGAACCTCGCGTCGTCGATTCGCTTCAGCTATCTCTTGTTGCTGATCGTCGAACCAAATGGCTCCTGGAAGCTTCCGTTCTCGACGATCTTGATCGGCGAACCGCCGGACGGGTAATCCCAGAGGCCGGCACCACCGCCGTACGATGCGACAACCTTACTCCCTTGAATCGCGAACTGATCGAGAACAGGCGTCGGGCCGAGCGGAGTCGAGCCGACTTGGGTCGCGTAGACGCCCTTTACTTTGAAGTGGTAGATCGTGCCCACCGAAGAGTCACCGATCGTCAGGTGCGTACCATCCCACTGAATGCCGCTGACGCCGCCGATGGATTGGTTTAGAAACAGGTCCTCGAGCGACGCGGCGCTGTGAGGGAGCTCGGCGAGTACGAACGCGTCGTTGCCGAACTGCACGCCATCGACGAAGAGGTTGCCCTTGGGGTCGTAGCTGCAAAGGAACATCTCGTACATGATAGCGTCCGTGTAGTACGCCGCCGGGGTGCCCTGGGCGCCGGTGTAGATCGCAACGTTGCCCGGAGTAGTGTCGCTGTTGCTGTAGTTCGTGACGGCCAGGTTTCCGGTCGTCGGATCGACGGAACAACCGGAAGGGTAGTAGCCCGAATCGCTCAGCGTTGCGATTGGGTTCGTGCCGCCGTGCGCGTACTCGAAGATCTGCTGGGTTCCAAAATTTGTAATGAAAACGTTTCCTGCGCTGTCGACGCACTCACCGGAAGGCGTGGCGAACCCCGTAAGCGTTCCCTTTAACCTCAGCTTCGGGTAAGAGTAGGCGTAGACGTCGTTCGTTCCGACGTCGGAGACGTAAAGGAGATTTTGCGCCTGTGCGTCGGGAGCCATTCGCGAACGGCTGTGGTCGGAATGCACGGACTGCGGTCGCCCGAAGGTGAACTGGCTTGTGCTTTGCATCGCCGGCAGCGACGAGCCGAGGCCTGCTCGTGATGCGCCGTTTCCGCACCCGGCGAGCAACGCCGCAGCAACCGCGACGCCCAGCGCACCCCAGGTTGATCTCGAGACTTTCATAAAAAGTTTGTCCTCAACGAGAGAGCGGCCGCATCGGCAGCCGCGAGCTGTGAAAGAACTAGCCTAGCACACAATAGGCCTCCGAAAGTATTTACAGCATGGCTGCCGCCGTATGAACGACTCAACGCTGACCGAACGTCGATCGACGCACCTCAGGCTGGAATCGCGCGTTCTAAAGTGGCCCTGTCATTGCGGTGAGGTTCGCTCGTGCTTGCGTTCACTTCTGCTCGTTGGCTGTGCGAATGGCGGGAGCGACAATGCGCGTTACGAGCACTTGCAACACGGCCGCAGCCGGGACGGCGAGGAAGGCGCCACCAATACCGAGCAAGGTTCCGCCCACGACCGTCGCCAGAATGATCAGCAGGAAGCTGAGCTGAACCCGTTGGCCGAAGACAATCGGCGAAACAACGTTTTGGTCAATCACCTGAACGACGGTGAAGATCGCTAGCGCGATGAGCATCTTCGACCAGCCGCTCGTCGCCAATACAACCAGGAGAATGATTGGCCCAGAGATCACGGCGCCCAGCATCGGAATCGCCTGAAAGATTGCGGCGATGAATCCCAAGAGTAAGTAATATGGAACGCCGAGGAAGGCCAGCGAAATGCCCATAACGACGCCGACGATCGAGCCGTTGATGACGACGCCCCCCACGTAAGCACTCAGCCGCTTCCCGATGTCGTCAAGAGCGTCGCGCCACTGCGAACGCGCCCCCGGAGGCATCAGGCTCAATACGAATCGCGCGAGCTCATCGCTCGAGAGCATCCAGCCGATGGCGAGCAAAAGAATGAGGACGCCGTTGCCGATTGCCGTGGCGGCGAATGCCGTCCCGTTGAGGAGGCGAAGGCCGATGGCGCTGGCCGCATTGCCGGCACTGCCGGCTAAGGCACCGGCGATCTGGCGCGCCATCTGGTCGTTTTCGAAATGACGCTGTACGACCGCGAGTTGAGTTTGGAGCGCATTCGCATAGCCCGGCAATGACTGGACCAACTTGACGAGCTCCGCTCCTAACGGCTGGATGAGCACGGTTCCAATTACGACGATTACCGCGATGACGGCGACGAACGCTAGACCGACCGCAACGCCGTACGGCATTCGCTTCGCCATTCGGTCGACGATCGGCCGAAGACCCGCAGCGAAAAGCACGGCCGTAAACATCAGGAGCAACGACGAGAGTGCCCCCGAGAGCACGTCCCAGATCAATACGGCGCCAGCGACGACCGCGGCACCAATGAGCCATCCGCGTATGCTATTCATTCAATGCACCCTAACGATTCGTCAATCGCATAGGAGCCTCTCCGAAAACGTAGTTCGTAACTATGGATTCGCGGCAACCCTGCGACGCCCCCGTGCTCGACGAAAATGCGCGCAGGTCGCTCGGCGGACGGCACACGAATGCGCGGGAGTTTCCTGGGGGTGGCGGAACGGAAGACGAACACAACTCCACGATGGCGCAGTGGACCGTCATCCGAATGGCCATCGCCGAGCCACTTGGCCCATTCTGTTGTCGCCATTGCAACCCACCTAAGCGCCACACAGTACGTTAACTGATGAAGCGAAACGTGGGGCCGCCGGCCTGTGGTCAAACGCCGAGGCGTAATCCTTAGGCCTTTTTCTCATTGATTTTTAGGCATCGAGCGGCCGGCAGTCTGCCGGGCGGCGGTTGTTTCGCTTAGAATAGACCTATGACGACCGATCCCTGGGGGCGGGCCCTCGCGGCTTTGGCGACCGCGGCATTTTTTGCGCTCAACGGCGCCCCAGGGCGGGCCGCCTCGCAGGAAGAGCAATGGGAGATGCAAACGGGCAGTCAACAGTTTGTGCAGATGTCACAAAGTGGGCGCATCGTTCAGGCATCGCCTTACTACGACGTGCTCAATCCCATCGCGATGCGAATCGCTGCCGTGGCTGGTCCGCAATACTTTGCGCCGTTTCATTTCATTCTCGTAAACGGCCAGTCGCCAAATGCGTTCGCGGTCCCCGGCGGCAATGTTTACGTGACGACCGCTATGATGACGTTTGCCAAGAACCAAGACGAGTTGGCAGGTGTCCTTTGTCACGAAGTTTCCCACAATATCCATCACGACGTGTATAACAACGCGCACAAAGGTCAAGGCCTACAGATGGCTGCCGGCGTGTTGGGAATGCTCGTGGGCTACAACATGCTGGGGCAAATGGCCGTAGGGTTAGGCGCGGGTGCACAGGCGATGACGTTCTCACGCGCAGTTGAATCCAATGCCGATCGGGCGGGTGCGTACACCTGCGCGCAAGCCGGGTTCAATCCGTATGGAATGGTCTGGCTGTTCCAGCGGTTCACTTCGAAACGGGGCGGCGGATCGCTGGAAATGCTTTCGGATCACCCGCGCGACGATCATCGCGTTTCGGATCTCGAAAATCTCTTCAAAAGCGATCCTGCGACATTCGCTCGGTTCAGCCCCGACGAAGCGCAGGGCACGCCGCTGCCTAAGTTATCGCAGGGCTATCCGTCGCAGCAAGGCTATCCGCCGCAGCAAGGCTATCCGCCGCAGCAAGGCTATCCACCGCAGCAAGGCTATCCACCGCAGCAAGGCTATCCACCGCAGCAAGGCTATCCACCGCAGCAAGGCTATCCGCAGCCGCCGCAGTAGCGCGGCCTTCCGAGGACGCGATTGCGCGGCGCCGAACGGCTTACCCGGCATCGATGGAACGTCGCGGCATGAGTAGAAGACACCCCAGCATTCACTTCTGGTGTGAGTCGATTTAGTGTCACGCCGCACGACGATCATGGTCGTTCTGATAGGAATCTCGGTTTTTATCAACTACATCGATCGCGGCAATCTCTCCACCGCAGCGACCCTCGTCAAGCACGAGTTGCACCTCACGGCGACGCAGCTGGGGTTCCTCTTGACGGCGTTTTTCATCACGTATATGCCGATGCAACCGGTCGTGGGATGGCTCGTCGACAAATTTACCGCGAGCCGCGTACTCGTCGCGGGTTTTTTGCTCTGGTCGCTCGCGACGATTTTGAGCGGCTTTGCCGGCGGTTTTGCCATGCTTTTCGCATGCCGGCTGTTGCTCGGCATTGGCGAATCGGTTTCGTTTCCGTCGATGTCGAGAATTCTCTGTGAAAACGTTACGGAGGCGCAGCGTGGCTTGGCAAACGGCATCGTACAGTCGGGACTCGCATTCGGCCCGGCATTCGGCATCTTTTTCGGCGGCATGCTCATCGCGGCATGGGGTTGGCGTCCATTTTTTGTGGGATTTGGACTAATTAGTTTGCTCTGGGTCATCGCGTGGATGGCGATCTCGCACCGTCACGTGGAGCACACCGCCGACACGAGCGCCGGCGACGGACCGCCGATGTCGCTCATCCTGCGAGAGCCGTCTTTGTGGGGTGCCTCGCTCGCGCACTTCTGCTCCAATTTTCTACTTTACTTTCTCCTAACGTGGATACCATATTACCTCGTACACGAACGTCACTGGTCGCTCTCCCAAATGGCCAGCATTGGCGGCGCTGCGTTTCTACTGATGGGCGCGGGCATGTTGGCCTGCGGTACCATCGGGGATCGATTCATTCGTAGCGGGCTGTCGGCGACGCTGGTGCGCAAAGCGACATGCGGGGCCGGTGCTGCGATCGCCGCGGTTTCGATGATCGGAGTCGGCTACTCCGGCAACGACGCGTCGGCCGTATGGCTCATGTTTGCTGGAATCGGCACCGGCTTTTTGGGGATCAACACGTTCGTCGTCGCGCAGACAATGGCCGGCCCCGTAGCAACCGGCAGATGGGTCGGCGTGCAAAATACCGTGGCGAATATCGCCGGCATCATCGCACCCTCGCTCACCGGCATTCTCGTGGATCGAACCGGCAGTTTCCACGTTCCGTTTGCAATAGCGGCCGCGCTGGCGCTAGGAAGCGGCATCTCGTGGACGTTTCTAGTCGGCCAAATCACACGCATAGATTGGAGCAGTCGACTCGGTCAAATGCCCGCCGTTACGCCCGCGGCTTCGTAAGAATGCACGACTTTCGCATGGTGCGACTCGATGAGGTAACCTTTTCGAGTTCCGATGAGCTCGCCGCAATGTATAAGCTGAGTCCTTGCGTGTGGCAGGAGAAGGGCGGATTCGAGTTGCTCGTGCGCGTCGTAAACCGCTCGGATAACCCGTCGGAAAAGGTTGCGCGCATCCATCACGGCCGGTCTACGGACGGCTTACGATTCCATCTCGGTGAAGCGCCGGTCATCGCCCCAGGCCCCGACATTGCAGGTTCTTACGATAGCGGAGGCTGCGAGGATCCAACCGTCGCGCGCGTCGACAGCGAGTACTATGTTTATTACACCGGTTGGAACGAGCATCTGAAGCGCGGCGAGTTGCTGCTTGCGACGGGACCGGACATGCTCCGTTTACGCAAGAGGGGCATCGCCCTCGCGTCATCCCAGCGTACCGCCAATCCGAAGGAGGCTACGATCGTGCAGGCTCCCGACGGCACGTGGCGGCTCTTTTTTGAATACGCCGATGAAAACAAGTCGAAGATCGGGCTCGCTCGATCGTCAAGCGTCGCCGGAAAGTGGGAAGTAGTCGCACCGCTCTTCGAAGCTCGACCTGGTGCCTGGGACTCGTGGCATCTCAGCACCGGCCCGATTCTCGATTCGAATCCCGATTTTCCGGTAATGTTTTACAATGGTGCAACCCCGAACGCGCAGTGGCGCGTCGGCTGGGTTGCATTCGATGCTTATTACACCCGGGTCGTGGCTCGTTCGATGGCTCCTCTCCTTTTGCCGCACCTCAGACTCCACGCCGACGATTCGGATATCGCCTTCGCGGCGTCAAGCATCGAGATCGACGGAGCCATTTACCTGTACTATTCGGTAGCCGATCAATATGTCACGAGAGCCACTATCGAGCGCGTCTAGCGCCGACAGAGGGCCGCGTGGCACGCGGGACTCCCGATTGCCCAGGATGAAAAAGGAGTCGTTTACGATGAATCCCTCCGAGCAGACGGTCGACTTTGCCGGCGACGCAGGCGTGGTTCACGGCTTGAACACGCTCATGCAGTCGGGGAAGACGCTCGCGCGCGAGCGATACACGGACGTCTACGTCAAGCGCAACGGCACGTGGATGGCCTTATCTGCGCAGGAGTCAAATATCGCGCAATAACGATTTAGCTCGTACTCTGACCAATGCGCGATCACCAATAGTGAAAATCCGCGCCGATTTAAGCGCGGATCGATTTAGCCTCAGCGGGATTCGAAGAGTGTCAGCCTCCCCGACTGATTTGCCGCCTAGGGAGCGCTCGCGCGAGCACGAATGCGCCATCATTAGCCGCTCGGTCTGTACGAGCTGCCCAAGCCGCTACTCGACACCTCTGAGAGATGAGGGACCGATCTCGTGGGACTGAGAACCGCTTTTCATACTACCGCGGTCTCAAGTGCCGCGACGCTTTTGTTATACGCCTGCGCTAGCAACCAACAAGACAGCGCAATCGGACTGCCGTCAACTAGCACCGCACCCGGGATAGATACTCGGACAGCCACGGCCACGAACACGATAGTTCCGGCAACCTGTACGTGTCGAACCAATTTGGTGGCCAAAAAGAGAATGGCAGCGTGACGGTTTACGCTGCCGGTTCGACCTCTCTACTCCGTACGATCACGCAAGGGATCTTTTATCCCGGGTTCAATCGTGTTCGACGCCTTGGGTAATCTCTACGTCGCCAACTACTTTGGCTTCGACATTAACGGAGTGAACATGCAATCAAGACTGGGCGCAGCGGTTACTGCCTTCACCATCATGGCGTTGATGGGGTGTTCCGGCACGACTCAATCAAATATCACGCCAACAAATCCATCGCTACTTAGGTTCTCGCGCCCGAAGCCGCTTTTGACGGAAGCCGTGCTCTACAGCTTCTGCTCTACCGCACCGTCCTGCCAGGACGGCCTTGATCCGGAGGCCGGACTGACTAACGTGAACGGCACGCTCTACGGCACGACCTTGTACGGTGGTGATCGTGGCCACGGCTCCCTCCCCTTTGGCACGGTCTTTAGTATTACGACCGGCGGGACGTATAGACAACTCTACAGCTTCGCCGGCCCCCTGAAGGACGGACCCGACGGCGAATACCCGCAAGCCGGTCTAACCTATTTGAAAGGCACGCTTTACGGCACGACGACCGTCGGAGGTACAAGCGGCGACGGCACGATCTTTAGTATCACGAAATCCGGCGCGTATAGTCAGCTACACAGCTTCACTGGCAGCGACGGCGCAAACCCAGATGCCAGTCTGATCAACGTGGATGGCACGCTCTATGGCACCACCCAGCGCGGCGGCGCAAACGGCCACGGTACGGTCTTTGCGATCACCGAATCCGGTGCGTATAATCTGCTCTTCAGCTTTGCCTCCGGAGGCAAGGACGGCTGCCCCAATGCCGGACTAACCAATGTGAGCGGCGTTCTGTATGGCACGACCAGCGGCTGTAATAGAAGAAACTATTATGGCACGGTCTTTAAGATTACGACTTCCGGCGCCGAGACGCTACTCTACCACTTCGCAGGCGGTAGCGATGGTGCAGAACCACTGGCCGATCTGACTCGCGTAGGCGGTGTGCTGTACGGCACGACCTCTAGCGCGGGTGCCTACAGCCACGGCACCGTTTTCAAAATCACGACTGCGGGAACGGAAACCGTGCTCTACAGCTTCAAAGGCGGGACCGACGGCGCCCAACCTCGCGCCAGCCTAACCAACGTGCGTGGCACGTTGTACGGCACAACCTTTTTTGGCGGCGCCGCGATCGGTGCCGGCACGGTCTTCAAAATCACGACCTCAGGTACGGAAACGGTGCTTTACCGATTCGCAGGCAAACCTGATGGGTTGGGTCCAGCGGCGAGCTTGGCCAACGTTGGAGGCACGCTCTACAGCACGACCGGGGGCGGTGGCGAAGCCAACGGTGGCACGGTCTTCTCGTTGTCGGGATTCTGATTCGCAGGCGCTTTAACGCATCGAGCCTTTCGCAACACGTGAGCGGCTCTTTCTTTGCGCGAGTCGGCATTAAGTTGACGACGAAACCGATGGGCCCCAATCGCCCGCAATCGGCATCATACACAGGTTCACGCAGCGTTAGCGGCCGAGGGGATGGGTTGCAGAGGAATCGGACGCAAATCGGCGCGGATGCGAAGCTACCCCGCATTTGCATCGCTCTCCGGCAATCCATCGATGACCGCTTCCCATCCCATCGATTCAGCCTGGAAATCGAATCGCACTGATGCCAAAAGAAAAGCCCCGTCGGATCGACGAGGCTCTTCCCTCACCTTCGAGGCGCGGACTACCAAGTGAAGCTACCGGACGGCAATGGCCCAGGCGTAGATGCTATTCAGCTTCGTCAAACTGCCTTTGATAGTCTGAATGGGCTTGACGTTGCCATTGGCCCCCGCGGCGTAGACGGTTATGAAAGCTCCGTTCCTTCCATTGTTGACAACATACATATTGCCACTCGTGTCCAAAGCGATATCGAGCGGTTCACGCAGCTTTGTTCTTTCACCGACAATGGTCCGGATCGGCGCCACGTTGCCGTTTGCGCCCGCAGCATAAACGGTTATGCTACCGGCAAAATCATTGGATGCGGCGTAAGTGTTTGAGACGTATATGTTCTTGCTACCGTCCAAAGCGACGCCCTGTGGATCGTTCAGTCCGGTGTTCGAACCACTAATCCTTTGGATGGGTGTGGCATTACCGTTTGCACCCGCAGCGTAGACTATAACGGCGTCGATCGGGGAGGGGATGTATGGGTCTAGAATAGGGACATTCGAAACATAAATGTTGTTATCGGCATCTACGGCAATACCGATAGGAACCACTAGCCCCGTGTTCGAGCCGGTTATAGTCTGGATCGGCCTTGCATTGCCATTCGCGCCCGCTGCGTACACGGTCACGGTCGGGCGAGCGGTCACGCTCGACCTTCTGTAGACGCCAGCCGTGTTCGCTAAGTAGATGTTACCGCTCCCGTCTACAGTGAGCTTCTCCGGGTAGTCGATCCCCGTGTTCGAGCCAGTAATGGTCTGGATTGGCTTGGCATTGCCATTCGCGCCTGCGGCATAAATCGTCACACTTGCCTTTGGCGTAGCCTTGAGTAATAATAGTTCGAAACGTAGACTTTGTGGTTTGCATCCACCGCGACCCGCCAAGGGACCGGCAAAGCAGCGTTTTACTGCCGCTGATCATGCCGAGAGGCGCTACCTTGCCAGTTGGCGTTCGCGGCAAAGATACTAGACTCTAGCTTTTTCGACCAAAGCGAACGCGCTTGCGACATAGATACAGGCCGAGGTAAGGCACAGGCGACGACGCGGGTACGAACTGTGTACGAGCGACGGAAAAGAGGGGCTGAACTCCGGGACTGAGCGTCGGGGAGGCGCCACCACACGCGCTTAACGAAAACGCGATGGAGAGCAGCATCGTTTTGTTTGCTGCGCGGATAAAGTATGATTCCATTGGACAAGACCCTCCATGCTAGTAGCGTTGTCGCGGGGAACAGTCTCTAAGCAGATGGACCCGCGGCCCCAAAGGCAAGAAGTGAGCCAATGAAGACTGTGCCACCTAGTCCTACAGCGCTATTTCGAGCACTGCAATGGTAGGACCTCGTAACTCTCTGTCCGAGTAATCAAGCGCGTTTTGAGGCTTTCTTGGATTCTGCGGATCGCTTGTGGGCGTCGTTGGTTTGCCGCATCGACGACCGCTCCATCTCCCCTCGAACAACCACCTGGTGACCACTTGATGCCGGACACCACTGGGAATGCTTAGATGCCTCGGCAAGCTGAACGCAAGCCGACGACCCCGATACGCGTCACAAAGCTGACGAAAACCATCGGGCGTCGAACGATTCAAGTTCTGAGGGGTTGTCTAAGCCCTCGGCATGTCTTTGGTTTGGAGGGTACCGCATGAAACGGCTAGGCAGCATGGTGGGAGCGTGTCTTAGCGCGGCGCTTTTGGCTGCGTGCGGCGGCAGTGAGAGTCTCTCCTCAGGTCCTACATCGATTGCTCCACCGATTGCTGTATCGGAAACCGCAGTAGGCTCGGCGTCGCGTCGAGCAACCGCGGGTCCCGACCTGTACGTCGCAAACCCTCCCGCCTTCGACGTTACCGTCTACGCCCCGGGTCGACGGTCGGTGCTGCGGGTGATCTCCCAAGGAGTGACGGTGCCGGTCGCGCTGGCATTTGACGGCTCCGGCAATCTCTACGTTGCAAACAGCTACCATAGCAGCGTCACCGTCTACGCACCGGGTAGCACGTCGGTGTTACGCACGATTTCCTACGGCATAGACTCTCCGACCGCGCTGGCGTTTGACAACTCGGGCAAACTCAACGTCGCAAACTCGGGCAATAACACGGTGACGGCGTACGCCCCGGGCAGCACCTCCGTGTTAAAGACGATTTCCCAAGGTATAGACGATCCAACCGCGCTGGCCTTTGACGCCTCCGGTAATCTCTACGTCCTAAACGCACTGGGCGGTATCGACGGCACGGTTACGGTCTATGCTCCCGGGAAGCACATCGGTGCTGCGGACGATCTCAGATGGCCTGAACAAGCCGGTCGGGCTGGGATTTGTTCGCTCCGGTACTCTCTACATCGCAAACTCCGGCAGTAACACGGTGACGGGCTACGCTCCGGGAAAAACCAAAGTACTGCGGACGATCTCCCAGGGCGTGAACCGGCCGTCGGCGCTCGGGTTCTTCGCCTCGGGCAGCCTCTTTGTCGCAAGCTAGGCTGTGATCGGGCCCTTGCCCTCCGACGGTGACGGCCTACGCCCCGGGAAAGACCAAGGTGCGGCGGACGATCTCGCAGGGAGTAGAAGCGCCGAATGCGCTGGCCTTTGACGGCTCGGGTAAACTCTACGTGGCTAACGGCGAGAACGTGTTGGTCTATGCGGCGGGAACCAGGAAACTGGTTCGAACGATCTCGCGCGGCAGAAACGAATCAGCCGTTAGCGTTGAGGCCGTGATATGCATCGTCAACACGACCCTCGTTGGAGAAGGCCTGAGCGCGGCGCTCTGGTTCGTGCGTCGGCGGTAGCGTCTCTCATCGGGGCCTACGCCGCTTGCTCCGCCGATCGCCGTGCCACGATCCTTCGCCGCAGGCTCAGCGTCGCACCCGGCCGGTTCGGGGAAAAGTCTCTATGTCGCAAACTTTCAGGGTAATACCGTGACGATCTACGCCAAAGGCAGAACGTCGGTGCGGCGGACGATCTCCCAGGACATGCACCATCCGAATAACGTGGCGTTTGACGACTCCGGTAATCTCTATGTCGCAAATACAGCGGAACTCTAGCGTGTGCGTCTACGCCCCGCACGGCAAATCCGTTCTGCGGAAAATCTCGGATACTAGCGTTGATGACTCCGGGAATCTCTATGTCGCCAACTACGAAGGCTCCACCGTGACCGTCTACGCACCGGGCAGCACGTCGGTGCTACGAACTATGCCCAGAGCGTGAGTTCTCCGATTGCGCTCGCGTTTGACCGAATCGGCAACTTGTATGTTGCAAACAATAATACAGTGACAGTGTACGCTCCAGGCAGCGCGTCGATGCCCCGGACGATTTCCCAGGGTGTCGATGTGCCGGAGGCACTGGCATTTGACGACTCTGGGAATCTCTATGTCGCAAACTGTGGTAGCTGCCTTAGTTCGGGCTCCGACACAGTGACGGTCTACGCGCCGGGCAGCATGTCTTTGCTGCGGACGATATCGCAAGGCGTGAGCCTTCCGCTTGTACTACGGTTCGATGATTCTCGGCAATCTCTATGTTGCGAACTGGAGGAACAGCACCGTTACGATCTAGGCTCCGGGCACCAAGAAGGGGGTACTGCGGACAATCTCTCAGGTCTTGAGCGCACCGGCCTCGCTGGCATTCGAACCGCGACTCTAGTGCAGCAAGCCTCCAAGTCTCACACAATCGGAGAACTACTCGACAAGGACGAAACGGGGGCTCTTGTGCCTCGTTTCAAGGAACCGAAAACGGACAAGTCGCGGCGCGCTATCGCACTCCCGACGCAGGCGGTGTCGGCTTTGCGCGCGCATCGCGCAACTCTCGGGCAGCTTCGCCTCGCCGTCGGGGGCGTCGCCTCGGAGGACGACCTCGTTTTCCCTGAGCCCGAGCCACTCGGGGTGGACGCCCACGCGACCATGGAATCCGGACCGCTTCTCGGCCGAGTTTGATTGGCGCGTAAAGACCTCGGGATTACCGAAAGTTACATTCCATGGTTTGCGCCACAGTTTCGCGTCGATCGCGTTACGGGCGGGGGTGCCGGCTACAGGTTGTGAGCGAGCAACTCGGGCACACGAGCGTCAAAACCACTGGTGACCTGTACACGGAAGTGCTAGGTGACCTTCAGCGAGACGCGGCCGATCGCATCGACGATGTCTTCGACCGCGCTCGGGCGCGCCAAAGCGCATCATAGGAGGTGCCGTTACAAGACACTTTCGCGCAGCGCGTGGGCCAAATGTGGGCCAAACACGCAGTTGCGATCAAAAAAGCCTGTAAATACAGGCACAGTATGGTAGCCCCAGCGGGATTCGAACCCGCGTTACCGCCGTGAGAGGGCGGCGTCCTTGGCCTCTAGACGATAGGGCCGTGGCTCCCGGGGATGGACTCGAACCACCGACATGCAAATTCAGAGTCTGCCGTTCTGCCAACTGAACTACCCGGGAACGGTCGACCAGTATACTACAACGCTCGGCCGTTCTCTTGCAAGCGTCTGAGGCGCAGGTTCTTTCCACTGTAGGTGTCGGTCTGGCTATGACAGTTCGGGCACAACATCCGGAGGTTGACCAAGCGGTTGTCATTCTTAACGCCGTTGACATGGTCGAGTTGCATCGTCAGGCGCTTCCCGAGCCATTCCGTGATTCCGCATTCCTCGCAACGATTGGTCAAGAGCCCCGCTCTAATTAGCCGACCTTTCACATGGCCGCGGCCGCGTTTGGCGCTACTGAGTAAGCGGTCGATCGACATCCCGAGTGCACGTGCCTTGACCTCACCTCGATCTTGCGCTTTCTTCCACGCTGCAATACTAAAACCGAACTCGCGACAACATGCGCGAATGGAGTGACCTTCGTCGTAGTACGCTTGGATCGACAACCAGTCGTGTTTCCTCGGCCAACGGAATCGAGTCGATCGTACTTTTAGTGCGCCTCTCTCGATTGCTTTCGTCCAAGAGTAGTGCGTGACGCCAAATGTCTGTTGGCATTTTCTAAACCCGCTTCCGGCGTCGTAGTGTCGCTGAATCTCCTGCCAGTCATAGATGCGTTTCATGCATGCGATTATAGTGAATGCGAGTGCCACCAGTATGGCGTACATATTTTTGTTTTACGCAAAATAATTTCCGCACGTTCTTCGACTGCGCGTGCTTCGCACGCTTCGCTCAGAATGACACTGTGTTGGTTCGCAGAGAATCATGCTGAGTTGCTGCACTCAGATAACGCGGAGTGAGCTGCACTCGGAAAGATACTGGAGTTGCTGCGCTCGTAAAAAACACGGAGCGCCGCGCTGAGAATGACCTCGCTCGTTTTTGACGAAAAGACGCGGGCATGCAGGCGATCGTTTTGGTTGGAGGAGAGGGGACTCGGTTGCGGCCGCTGACGTACGGCACGCCGAAACCGATGGTGCCGATCGTCAACACGCCCTTTCTGGCCCGCACGATGGAGCGTCTGTACGAAGCCGGCATCCGCGACGTGATTCTTGCGGCCGGCTATATGCCGCAGGCGATCGTCGATTACTTCGGTGACGGGTCGCGGCTCGGCATGAAGATTACGTACGTGATTGAGGAGTCTCCGCTGGGCACGGCGGGCGCGCTCAAGAACGTGGAGCAGCACATACGCGGCCGATTTTTCGTGTTGAACGGCGACGTGCTAACGAGTCTCGATTTGGGTGCGATGGTGGCGGATCACGTGCGCAACGGAGGCGTTGGAACGCTGCATCTGATCCCGGTCGAAGACCCGTCGGCTTTCGGATGCGTCGTGCACGACGGCAGCGGGTTGGTCAGCGCGTTCGTCGAGAAGCCGCCGCGCGAAGAAGCACCGACGAACGAAATCAATGCCGGCACATATCTGCTGGAACCCGAAATTCTCGCAATGATTCCGCCCGGTCGTAACGTCTCGATCGAGCGCGAGACGTTCCCCGAACTCATTGCAGCCGGCAAACGGCTTTACGCGTACACGACCAACGATTATTGGATCGACGTCGGCCGGCCGGAGCAGTATCTCGCCGCGCACCGCGACATTCTCGTCGGCACGATGCCGCTGAAACTCGAGCCGGGCCTGACCGGCGCAGGATGCGAAGCGCTGCGCGGGCATCCGGGCGTCGTCCCTCCGGTACACGCAGCCGACGACGTCGTCGTCGATGCGACCGCAACGATTGGCCCCAACGTCGTGCTCGGACGCGGCTGCACGTTAGGAGCGCGCGCGGTCGTCCGGGAGTCGGTGCTCTGGGATCGCGTCAGCGTCGGCGCCGGCGCACGGATTGAAGAAGCGATCGTCGCCAGCGGTGTGACGATCGGCCCGGAAGCGAAAGTCGGTAAAGGAAGCGTTATCGGGCACGACGTCAGGATCGAACCGGGGCAAATACTCGAGCCTGGGAGCCGAGTCGGTCCGGTAAGGTAGCGGCCGTTAAGGGAGCGGCCCGAGGAACGGCACTTCGACTCGCTCCGCTCGCTCAGTAGAGGCCCTGGGCGGCAACCATTCTTCCCGGCAAGGTGTCCAAGCAGGCAGGCAGCCCTTCAACTATGCATCGCTAAGGCGGCGCTGCGCCCTGGGTGACACGGTGGACCGGTGCATTCGGGCGCGCGCAAGAAGGAGCGTCCTTCAACTGCTGATACAGGTTTATTGCGATACGGTCGCCGGGTACGTTTAGGTCCACAGCAAGTGGAGGGTTCCTTACCGTTATGTTGCCGCCGCGCGCGTTATTCTTAGGGTCGTATCCTCCGCGTGAGTGCGGGATCGCGACCTTTAACAAAGACGTCGTCGATTCGTACAATCGGGCGTTCGGCGTTACGAGTCAGGTCGTCGCAATCGACGAGCCTGGTGCCGAAACGCGCCGTTACGGTCCCGAAGTCGTCGCACGTTTAAGCGAGCAAGACCGCTTTAGTTACGGCATCGTCGCCGACGCCGTCAACCGTCATCCCGCCGATCTCGTCAACGTCCAGCACGAATATGGGCTCTTCGGCGGCGAACGCGGCGAGTGGCTCGTCGATTTGATGCGCGCCGTGAAGAAGCCGGTCGTCGTGACGCTGCACACCGTGCTGCCGAATCCCGACGAAACGATGCTGCGGGTTACGCGCGAACTCTGCGACAGCGCCGCACGCGTGGTCGCGCTTTCCGAAACGGGCCGCACGCTGCTGGAGAGCGTCTACGGCATCGATCCGACAACCCTGCGTGTCATCCATCACGGCGTGCCGGACGTGCCGTTTCAGAGCACCGACGCCGCGAAAGCGTCGTTCGGCATCGGCCAGCGCGCCGTCATCTCGACCTTCGGCTTGATCAGCCGCGGCAAAGGCCTGGAGTACGCGATCGAAGCGATGCGCGAGGTCGTGAAACGCCATCCTGAAGCGCTCTACCTCATTCTCGGCGCCACGCATCCCGTCGTGCGGCGCCAAGAAGGCGAATCGTATCGCGAATCGCTGCAGGAGAAGGTACGCGAATACGGCCTTCAATACAACGTGCAGCTCGTCGACAAGTATCTACAGTTCGACGAACTGGTCGGCTATCTGGGCGCCATCGACATCTATCTAACGCCATATCTGAACCCCGATCAGATCGTCAGCGGCACGCTGGCGTATGCCGTGGGATGCGGCAAAGCCATCGTCTCGACACCGTATCTCTACGCACAGGAACTCTTGGCCCACAATCGCGGGTTCCTCTGCGACTTCCGCGACTCGGCGTCGATCGTGCGCCAGCTCAACCTGCTGCTCGACCATCCGGACTTACGACGCGCGACCGAGCGGCGCGCGTACCGTTTCGGCCGGCAGATGACGTGGCCGCACGTTGCCGTCGAGTACGGCAACCTCTTTCTCGAAGTCGCGCCGCCCGACTCGCTGGAATTGGTGACGTCGGCGTGAGACATCGCAACGCGCTGGTTCCCGGACTCGAGCATCTCGCCGTACTGTCCGACGACACCGGCGTCATCCAGCACGCCACCGAGTCGGTTCCGAACCGCGCGACCGGATACTGCACCGACGACGTCGCGCGCGCCTTTATGGTGGTGCTGGCGCGACTGCAGTCGGCTCCGCGCGACGAACTCGCCGCGCGATTAGCGTCGACCTACCTTTCGTTTCTCGAATCCGCGCAGCTCGAGGACGGCCGGTTTCACAACTTCATGAATTACGAGCGTGCGTGGCTCGACGAGGTCGGAACGCAGGACAGCTGCGGCCGCGCGATGTGGGCGCTCGGCTACGGCATGCGCTACGCCCCCGCGCATTCGTGGCGCCGGTTGTGCACGACGCTCTTCGAGCGCGGACTGGGCGCGATCGACGACTACGATTTCGTGCATCCGCGCGCGTATACGCTGATCGGGTTGTCGCACGCGCTCGCGGTCCGTAAGGAGCCGCGCTACGCGGCCGCCGCGCGGTATTTGGCCGGGGCGCTCGTGACATCGTACGAGCGCGAACGCCGCGACGATTGGAAATGGTTCGCGCCCGTCATGACCTACGACAACGCGCGGTTGCCCGAGGCGATGATTCGCTCCGCCGCCGCCCTCGCCGAGGCGCAATTCGGCGAAATCGGCCTGGAAACGCTGAATTTCTATGAAGGCGTTACGCTCGATTCTGGAATGTTCGTGCCGATCGGCAACAACGGCTGGTATCCTCGCGGTGGTGCGCGCGCCGTCTACGCGCAGCAGCCGCTCGAGGCGGCCGCACTCGTGGATGCCGAGCTCGCGGCACTCGATGCGACCGGCGATCCGGCGCATTTCGCGAATGCCGAACTCGGATTGGCCTGGTTTTACGGGAAAAATTCGCGCGCGGAGACGATGGCGCACGGCGGCGGATGCTACGACGGTCTCGAGGAAGACGGCGTAAATCGCAACATGGGCGCCGAGTCCACGCTCGCCCTGCTCGCCGCCGCCTACGCCGTGGGCTCCCTGCGCGCGCGCTCCGCATCGAACGTGCGCCTCGCGCCGCTCCGTTCTATGTCGATCCGGTCGGGGTAGTACTCACAGGCCCGCTTGCCGCGTGCGGCGAATCCGAGGTGATGCTCCTCGAGACCGAAATCCTCAACGACGTGCAAGCCGCGGCCGTTCGGAAAACCGATGGCCCGGTGTTGATTTTTGCCGGAGCCGGCAGCGGCAAGACGCGCGTGCTCACACATCGCATCGCCTATTTGCTGGGCGAAATGCGCGTCGATCCGGATCGCATTTTGGCGGTGACGTTCACGAACAAAGCCGCCGGCGAAATGAAGTCGCGCCTGCACGAGATGGTCGGCACGGCGGCGCGCGACGTGTGGGTCGGGACGTTCCACTCAATGTGCGTGCGCATCTTGCGCCGCGACGGCAGCCGTATCGGCATCGGCTCCAGATTCGCCATTATCGACGACACCGATCAGCGGCAGCTCGTCAAGGAAATTCTCGACGATCTCGATTACGACGAACGGCAGCTCGCGCCGGGTGCGTGTCTGGCCGAGATCAGCAAAGCGAAGAACGCGCTGATTTGGCCCGACGCGTTTGCGGAACGCGCGACGTCGTTCGTCGCCGAGCGCATCGCCAACGTCTACTCCGAGTATCAGCGGCGCTTGGCGGAGTCGAATTCGCTCGACTTCGACGACCTCATCGTCCGCACGATCGATCTGCTCGAGCGCGACGAGACGACGCGAGCCAAATATCAGGGCAAGTTCGAGTACGTGCTCGTCGACGAGTACCAAGACGTCAATCCCGCGCAGTACCGGCTGGTCGCGCTGCTGGCGGCGCGTCATGGCAATATCACCGTGGTCGGCGACGACGACCAGTCGATCTACTCCTGGCGCGGCAGCGACTATCGCATGATCCTGCGCTTCGAAGAAGACTTTCCCGGCGCGCAGATCTTCACGCTGGAGGAGAACTATCGCAGCACGCAACGCATCCTCGACGCGGCCAACGCCTTCGTCGAGCACAACAAGACGCGTGCGGCAAAGAAGCTCTTCACGCGGCGCGACGACGGCGAGCCGATCACCGTCTATTCGGCGCAGACCGAACGCGACGAAGCGCGCTACGTCGTCGAGAAGATCAAGAGTCTGGTTCGCGACGGCGCCGCCTATCGGGATTTTCTCGTGCTCTATCGCACCAACGCGCAGTCGCGCGTCTTCGAAGAGGCGCTGCTCGCCGAAGGCATTCCGTATCGCGTCGTCGGCGGCGTCGGGTTTTACGCGCGCGCCGAGATCAAGGACGTCATCGCGTACCTGCGCTACATCGTGAATCCATCGGACGCGCTGGCGTTCAAGCGCATCGTCAACGTCCCGCGGCGCGGCATCGGGCAGCAGACGTTGGCCGCGCTGGTGCAGGCGGCCAACGCGGCGCACCTCTCGGTCGGCGAGGCCGTGTTTTCGGGCGAACTGCTGCGCGCGGCCGTTCCCAAGAAGCTGAAGGAACTCGAGCGCTTCGCGAGCCTCATCGAGGAGTTCCGCAAGCGGGTCGAAACGATGAGCGTCGCCGACCTGCTCGTCGACGTCATGGAAGACTCGGGCTACGTGCGCGAACTGCAGGCCGAGGATACGCACGACGCGCGGGCGCGCCTGGAAAATCTGCACGAACTCGTCGGCGTGGCGCGCGAGTACGAGGCGAGCGATCCGGAACCGACGCTGTCGGGATTCTTGGCAAACGTCGCGCTGATCAGCGATCTCGACGCGCTCGAAGACGACGCCTCGTACGTCACGCTGATGACGATGCACGCGGCCAAAGGCCTCGAGTTTACCAGCGTCTTCATGACGGGACTGGAAGAAGGCGTCTTTCCCCACAGCCGTGCGCTCAACGATACGACCGAACTCGAAGAAGAGCGGCGGCTCGCCTACGTCGGGCTGACGCGTGCGATGGATCGCCTTTTCCTCACGTTCGCATCCGGCGCGCGCTCTACGGCAACACGTACGCATATCCGAAGTCGCGGTTCCTCGACGAAATGCCGGAACTCGAATTTCTCGAGAGCGACAGCGTGCCGCTGCCGCGCCCTGGAGGCGGCCGCTGGCGCGAAGTCTCGATTCACGAGTCGGCCGGTGCTGGCGTCCATCTCGGGCTCGAGCGCGGCGACAACGTTCGGCATCCGAAATGGGGCGAGGGCACGATCGGGAGCGTCGTCGGCGCGGGCGGCGATGGTCTGGTGACGATCGACTTTCCGAACGTCGGCCAAAAGATGCTGATGCTCAAGTACGCTCCCCTCGAAAATTTAAAAAAATCGAAGCTTCCTTTTGGTATCAAGGCGGATGATACGAGTCGCCGTGGCGGGGGTGCAGGGACGGATGGGCCGCGTCGCCGTGGAAGCGCTTGCGTCGTCCGCCGATTTCGCGTACGCCGGCGGGTTGGCGCGGCGCACGGATGCGGCTAGCGCTACGTTCGACGCGATTGACGCGCTGTTCGCGCAAGGCGAACCGGACGTGCTGCTCGACGTCACGACGCATCCGGGCTCGGTGCAGATTTCGATGGGTGCGCTCGAGCGCGGCGTGCGCCTGGTGGTCGGCGCGAGCGGCTGGACCGCCGCCGAAACCGAGGCGCTCGGGCGATTGGCGGAGGAGCGGAGTTTCGGGGCGATGATCGTGCCGAACTTTTCGATCGGCGCAGTCCTCATGATGCGGTTTGCCGAAGAAGCCGCGCGATACTTTCCGCGAGCGGAGATCGTCGAAATGCATCGCAGCGAGAAGAAAGACAAGCCGTCCGGGACCGCGCTGCAAACCGGCGCGCGCATAGAGCGCTCGGGCGGCGCGAAGCCGGAAATTCACAGCGTGCGTCTGCCGGGATTGGTCGCGCATCAAGAAGTGCTGTTCGGCAATGCGGGCGAGCTGCTGACTATTCGGCACGATTCGTTTTCGCGCGAGTCGTTCGTTCCGGGGATTCTCGCTTCGCTGCGCGCGGTGATGCGCTTACGCGGATTGCGCATCGGCCTCGACGCGATTCTCGACGAGATGAGGGCAGGGCAATCGACGTAGCGGTAGTCGGCGCGACCGGCGTGGTCGGCGAGACGATCGTGCGCGTGCTGGAAGAGCGGCGGATTCCGGTGGGCGAACTCGGAGCGTTTGCGTCGGCGCCTCGCGCGGCGGCCGTATCGTTTCGCGGCAGCGCGCTTGACGTGCGCGCGACGAGCGACGAAGCGCTGCGCGACTACGACGTCGTGTTCTTTGCGGGCGGCGAAGATGCGAGCGAACGCTACGCGCCGCCGCTGCTCGAACGCGGCTGCGTCGTCATCGACAACAGCTCGACGTTTCGCATGCGCGACGGCGTGCCGCTGATCGTGCCCGAGGTGAATGCCGAGGCGATCAAGGCCGAAGATCGGCTCTTTCCGGTTGCGAACTGCACCGCAATCATTCTCTGCACGGCGCTGCGCTCCGATTCGCGACGCGGCGGGATTGCATGCCGTGCGCGTCGCGACGTATCAGGCGGCAAGCGGCGCAGGCCGAGCCGGTCTCGACGAACTGCAGGCGGGAGAACGCGCCGCGGTGCTTGGCGAGAACGAGCCCGAGCCTCGCGCGTTTCCGCGTCCGATCGCGCGCAACGTCATGCCGCAGGTCGGCCCGTTGGATTCCGGCGGATTCACCGGCGAAGAGCGGAAGATTTGCGCCGAAACGCGCAAGATGCTCGGGCTGCCCGAGTTGCTCGTCAGCGCCATTACGGTGCGCGTGCCGGTGCGCCACGCGCATTCTGAAGCGGTGTTCGTGGAGACGGAACGCGCGACGGACGCCGCTACACTGGCAGACGAACTGCGGCGTGCGGCCGGCGTGGTGTTTCACGGCGACGGCATCGTGACGCCGCGCGACGTGGAAGGCGACGACCGCGTGCACGTCGCGCGCCTGCGTTCCGAATCGGCGACGGGCAACGAGTTCGCGTTGTGGTGCACGGGCGATCAACTGCGTAAGGGGGCGGCCACCAACGCGGTTCAGATTCTCGAAGCTCTTGCTGGCACGAGGTTTCGTCGGGGCGTGAACGCGACCGGCGCATCGCCGTGTTGAAATTCGGCGGAACATCGGTTGGGACGCGCGAGCAGCGCGAGATTGCGTATCGCGCGCGTCGCGGACGCGCAAGCGGCCGGCTTTGCGACGGTTGCCGTCGTATCGGCGATGGGACGTCCGCCGGCTCCGTACGCGACCGATTCGCTGCTGGCACTGCTCGACGGGCGCAGCGGCTCGCGCAACGCCGACGTGCTGCTCGCCGCCGGCGAGTTGATTGCGGCGGCCGTATTTGCCGACGAAGCGAGCGCACGCGGCATTCCGGCGGTCGCACTGACCGGCGCGCAGGCCGGCATCGTTACCGACGAGCGCTTCGGCGACGCGACGATCGTGCGCGTCGAGCCACGCGGCGTTGCGGAGTTGCTCGATCGCGGCGTCGTACCGGTGTCGCAGGATTCCAGGGGCGCAGTGAAAGCGGCGCCATTACGACGCTCGGGCCGCGGCGGCACCGATCTGTCGGCGATTGCGATCGGTCACGCGCTGCAGGCCGAACGCGTCGACATCTACACCGACGTCAGCGGCGCGATGACGGCCGATCCGCGGCGCATTCCCGGCGCGCGCACGATCGAGCGCGCATCGCTCGAAGAAATGACCGAACTCGCAGAGCAGGGCGCCAAGGTGATGCATCACAAGGCGGCCGAGTACGCGGGGCGTACCGGCATGCGCTATGCGATCAAAGGGCTGCGCAGCGATCCCGGGACGATCGTCGACGAAAGCGTCGATCATCATCGTCCGGTCACCGGCGTCACGTCGACCGGGCGAATGACGTGGGTGCGCGTCATTCGCGGCGACATCGAATCGCCGCAACGGCGCATGCAGACGGAGCTGGAGATGTTTGCGCGGCTGGCGGAGGCTGGGATTTCGATCGATCAGGTGACGATCAATCAAGCCGGAGTCGCGTTCGTCGTGGAAGGCGACCGCGGAAACGACCTGCGCGCGCTGCTCGGCGATTTGAACCTCGCGGTGCGCGTGCGCGAAGGCTGCTCGAAGGTCTCGGTCGTCGGCAGCGGGATGCGCGACACGCCCGGCGTCGTGCGTGAAGTCGTCGCGGCGCTCTCGCGCGAAAACGTCGAAATCATTCACTGCACCGACAGCAACGTCACGATTTCGCTGCTGGTCCCGTCGGACGACGTTGCGCGCGCCGAACGGGCGGTGCACGACCAGTTCCATCTCGACGCGAGGATCGCATAATGATACAGGCCGCGATCATCACGGCGATGATCACGCCGTTCGATTCCCGCGGCGCGCTCGATACGCCGAGTCGGGCCGTCTCGCACGCTGGCTGGTCGACCGCGATACGGACGGTTTCGTCGTGGCCGGATCGACCGGCGAGGGGCAGACGCTCGATCGCAGCGAGCGCATCGCGCTGTGGAAAGCCGTGAAAGATGCGGTCGGCGATCGCGCGGCGGTGATTGCCAATGCCGGGACGAGTTCGACGCGCGAATCGGTGGCGCTCACGGCCGACGCGCAGGCGGCGGGCGCCGATGCGATTCTTGCGGTCGTTCCCCCTTACATCAAGCCGACGCAAAGCGGGATGCTCGAACACTTCGGTGCGATTGCCGAAGCGACGCCGCTGCCGGTGATCGTCTACAACATCCCGGGTCGGACCGGTACGAACATGCTGCCCGAAACGCTGCTCGAGCTGGCCGCACGGCATGCCAACGTGACCGGCGTCAAAGAATCGAGCGGCGATTTGAAGCAAATCGGCACGATTCTCGAGCGGCGGGCGCCGGGTTTCAAAGTATGGGCCGGCGACGATCATCTATTTCTCCCGTGCTTGGCGATCGGCGCCGACGGCGTCGTCGGCGTGGCGACGCACATCGTGTCGCGCGAGTACCGCCACATGCTCGATGCGTATCGAGCCGGACGCGTGGGTGAGGCGGCCGAAATTCATCTGCGGTTTTTGCCGCTGATCGACGCGCTGTTTGCAACGACGAGTCCGATTCCGATCAAGTGGGCGATGAATCACATCGGCTTTCATGCCGGCTCGTGCCGCCTGCCGCTCGACGCGATGCCCGCAGCGCTGGCGGAACGGTTGCGTCCGCTGTTGCCGGGAGATTAGGCGCACGTGAAGGATTCCGTGCAGATTCTCGGCTGCCGGGTCGACGCCATCGACGCGGACGACGCGGCCGAGCGAATTCTCGAGCTCGCGATGCACGGCGACGGTGCGCAAGTCGTGACGCTCGGCACCGAGATGGTCGTGGCGGCGCAGAAGGACGAGCGCTTCCGCGAGGTCGTCAACGCGAGCGCGCTGTCGCTTTGCGACACGGTCGGCGTGCTGACGGTCGCGCGACGTCGCGGTGCGGCGCTGCACGAACGCGTCACCGGAGTGGAACTCATCGACCGGTTGTGCGGCCTGGCAGCAGCGCGCGGCGTTCCGGCATTCTTTCTCGGCGGGGCCGAAGGCGTCGCCGCCGATGCCGCAGCGATTCTCGAAGTCCGCTTTCCGGGTCTCGTGGTGGCGGGCACGCGCAACGGGTATTTCAGCGACGCGGAGTCGGCCGAAGTCGTTTCCGCAATCCGCGAAAGCGGCGCGAAGCTGCTTTTCGCGGGCATCGGTTCGCCACGACAAGAGTTCTGGCTGGCCGAGCACTTGCGTGACACGGGATGCGGCGCCGGAATCGGCGTTGGCGGTTCGTTCGACGTTTTGGCGGGGCGCGTCGTGCGGGCGCCGCGGCTGATGCGGCGCTACGGGCTGGAATGGCTCTATCGTTTGGGCAAAGAGCCGCATCGCTGGCGCCGGCAACTTGCGTTACCTGCGTTTGTGTGGCTCGCAATGCTCGAAGGGTTCGGCTTGCGTTCCAAAAGGGGTTCGGTGAATCCGTGAAGGCGATGATTTTGGCGGGCGGCCTTTCCACCCGGCTCTATCCGCTCACCAAGCAGGTTCCCAAACCGCTCGTGCCGGTGGCGGGCGTGCCGAACGCCGAACACGTGATTAATTATTTGAAGGCCTACGGCTTCGATGACATCGCGATTAACCTGCACTATCTCGCCGACGCGATCGTCGAGCGCCTCGGCGACGGCTCGCGTTTCGGCGTGCGGCTCGAGTACTCGTACGAGCCGGAACTGCTCGGCAGCGCGGGCGCGGTGAAAAGACTCGAATCGTTTTTTTCCGGCGAGACCTTCGTGGTGTGCGGATGCGACGATCTCACCGATTTGCCGCTCGACAAACTGCTGGCGTTTCATCGCGACCGTAACGCCGTCGCAACGATCGGACTCGTCGAGTGCGAAGAGGTCGACCAATACGGCGTGGTGGTGCTCGACGATCGCGGCAAGATCGTCGGCTTTCAAGAGAAGCCCGCAAAGGGCACCGAACGCAGCCGGCTTGCGAATACCGGCATCTACGCGTTCTCGCCGGAGATCTTTTCGCACATCCCGGCGCGCACGTTCTTCGATTTCGGCAAGCAAGTGTTCCCGGCGCTGCAGTCTGCAAGCGAATCGTTCTACGGCTTCGATGCACGAGGCGCGTATTGGAGCGACATCGGAACGCCGTCGGAGTACCGGCGCGCGAGCTCGGACGTCGTCAGCGGCGCGTTTACGATTCCGGCGACGCGCGCTAGCGGCGTCGACCCGACGGCCACTTTGGGCGAAAGCGTGCGCATCGAGGGCCCGGTGTGGGTCGGCGCGCGTGCGCGCATCGGCGACGGCGCGAGGATCGCGGGTCCGAGCGTGCTGGGCGACGGCGTTTGCATTGGTGAAGGCGCTCGCATCGAGCGTAGTATCTTATGGGAAGGCGCCGTCGTCGGAAGCGGCGCGCATCTTCGGGACACGATCGTCGGCAGAGACTATCACGTCGCCGCGGGCGAGACGCTCGACGGTGCGCTCGTTGCTAACGAAGAGGTTCCGGCCGGTTAATAAGGGTGTATTGAGGCACGCTAGGGAACGTGGAAGAAACCATGTATAACGAACAAAGTCTGAGTTGCGGTGACTGCAACTCCACCTTCGCGTTTACCGTATTCGAACAGCAAGAATTCGCGAAAAAGGGCCATATGAACAAGCCGGGCCGATGCCTTGAATGTCGAGCGGCACGCAAGGCCTCGGGAATAAGTGGACCTCACCCACGCTACAAGACGCAAAACGCGCTGTAGCGCCTTAGCGAGCTATCCAGCCAAAGTTTCCGTTTCAACGGTGTCGACTACCCCGAGTCCATCGCTATCGGGAAATGAGCCGCGCCGCAACTGCAGGGACCTGAATTAGCCGTGTTGACCCAGCTGAATTGTGGCACAATCAAGCGCGGTTGACCCTAGTGAGGCCCGGCTCAGGTCCCTTCCATAAACGTTGCTGCGGTGCCGACGTCGAGCTCGTCGTAACGCCGCAGCCGATAGATAGCAGTCGAAATGAGCCAGCTTGCGATGAAGACGCCGATGGTGAGAAAGCCCACCGTTCCAAAGTTGTCGCTCAGCGAGCGCAGCAGATCCCACGCTCCGCCGGTCAAGCCCATGCGATCGGCGATCACGCTCGAAGCTTCGATTCCGCCGACGATCAACGCGACCAGCACCGACACGAGCGTGATGACCATGTTGTAGTAGAGCTTGCGCATCGGTTTGACGAACGCCCAGCCGTACGCGCCCAGCATGAGGATGCCGTCGGTCGTGTCGAGCAGCGACATGCCGGCAGTGAAGAGCAACGGGAAGATCAAGATCGTGGCGACCGGCAGGCCTTTGCCGGCTTCGACGGCGGCGATACCGAGCAGCGCGACTTCCGTCGCGGTATCAAAGCCGAGACCGAAGAGCACCCCAATGGGATACATCTTCCAGCTCTTGTCGGCAACTTTCAGCAGCGGACGGAAGAAGCGGCCCATGAGGCCGCGGCCGTCGAGCATCTCGTCGACGCTGCGTTCGCAGTACGATTCACCGCGATGAACGCTGCGAAACGTGCGGATGATGTCGACGAGCACGAACAGATTGATCGCGGCGACGACGAGCAAGAAGGTCGCGGAAACCGAAGTGCCGAGGATCGTGCCGAGCCTTTCGAGCGACGGCAGGTGCGTTTTGACGAAGCCGGCGGCAACGGCGATTGCAACGGTCAGCGCGACGACGATCGTGGAGTGTCCCAGCGAGAAGTAAAAGCCGACGCCGACGGGGCGCTTTCCATCCTGCATGAGCTTGCGCGTCACGTTGTCGATTGCCGAGATGTGATCGGCGTCGACGGCGTGGCGCAACCCAAACGTGTAGGCGAGCAGCGCCGTGCCGAGCAAAATCGGGTGCGCCGAGAACGCCCAGAAAGCCAATCCCCACGCCGCCACGTTCATGGCGATCAGCAATGCGTAGATGGCGACGATTCTTTCGCGTACGCTGGCGGCACCGTTTTGGAGCACGCTGGCGAGCATTACGAGCCTAGTGATGCAAGCATTTTGCGAGCATCCTCCGCATAGAAAGGATGAAAGGAAGCATCTGCGTTCAGGGCCGCGCGGAGACGCGCGCGGGCCTCGCCGTCGTAGCCGGTGTGCAGCGCGATCGCTCCCGCGTGATATTGAATTTCCGGGTCTTGCGTTCCGTATCGCACGGCGCGTTCGGCGTAGGCACGCGCCTCCGGCCAACGCCCCATCGCCGCGAGCACCCACGCCATCGTGTCGTCGGCGTAGATCTCGTCACCGCGCTTTTGCAGGTCGGAGCGCGCCGCTGCCAAGGCGTCGGTGAGATATTCGTGGTGCTCGGCGTAGTACATCGCCAGAAGGCGATCGTTGACGCCTTGAACGTTGAAGAGACGCTGCTCGGCGCGAATGAGCGCGTCGGTTTTGCGCGCTCCGTCTTCGTCACCCAGCGCGCGCTGCGCGTCGGCCTGGTAGCCCAGCGCTTGCGGTAGCGGGTAGAGTTGCGCACTGTGCGCCGCGGCGGAGAGCGCGCGCTTCCAATCGCCGTGCGCACGGTAGAATTTGGCTTGGTAGAGCAGCGCCATCGCGTTGTCGGGAAAGATGCGCAGCGATTCGGTGAACTCTGCGTCCGCCGTCTGTGCGTCGCCGGCCTCGAAGGCCAGCTGCGCGTCGCGCATGTGATACCACGAACGAGTGTAGGCCGGTACCGTTTCCATCCGGTCCACCATCTGCGTCGCTCGCGACATCTCGCCGCGCGCGCCCGCGAGATCTCCCGAGAGTTCGCGGTAACGGGCACGAATTGACATCCACGTCGGATTGGGATCGGGACCGCTCGGACCGAGCAGAATGCCGGCGGCTCGATCGTAGCGGCCGAGTTCCATCAGAATCGAGGCGCTCTGGGCGCGGGCGTTTTGATCGAAGGGTTCGGCTTCGATCGCGGCACGTTCCGCAGCCAGCGCCGGCACGAAGCGGTGAAAGGCGAGATCGCTCGACGCGATGATGCCGAGTGCGGCGACGTTTCCTTGTGGTTGCAGGCGTAACGACTGCTCGCCCATCGCATGTGCGCGCGTGACGTCGTTCATATCGCCGGTTTCGCGAAACCGTTGAAGATATTCGGCGCCGAGCATTCGCTGCGTGATTTGGTCGAGCCGGTCGCGGCGCACTTGTTCTTCGTAGAATGCGATCACACGATCGCGCTGTTTGTAGTCGGCCGAGACCGGGGCGGGCGCGATGGTCGTGGCTTGCGCTTTGTGGGCTGCAAACCACGGCCACGCCGCCCCGACGGCGACGGCCGCCGCAAGGACGGCTATCGTCGAACGACCCTTCACGTGTTAGACCGGGCTCTGCACGTAGGGGAACGTGTCGGTATTCTGCTTGTCGTAGGGAACGTTGTCGGTCGTCAAGCAGGGTGCTTCTTTGTGATCGTCGGGAGCGAGCCCGAGCGCGGAGACGGTATTACCGAACAGCGCTCCGAGCGAGATGTCGATCACGTCGTCGTCGAGGGCGCGTCCGCCGAACTTGCTGCCCGTGGCGCCGCCGGTTTCGAATCCGAGATAGGCGGCCTTGGTCGTATTCTGCGAAAGGTCGGCCTTCATCACGTTCGGGTACAGAACGGCTTGAAGTACTTTCGCCGTGGATTGGCTCCGGAAGAGTTCCGAGAACGATAGGATTTGCGATTTGAGCGTCGGGTCGGCGTAGGGCTCGGAGCGGTTGGTCGTATCGTGCGAGGCAAACGACTCAAAGGCTTCCTTCACCGCCGGACGCGAGAGAAGTTCGATTTGACGATAGGTGGCGTTGGGTGCGGGCGACGGCGGTGTCGGCACGATGGGGTTCGTACCGACGTTACCCGAGCTGCAGCCGCCGGCGATCACGCCGACGAGAGCGAGCGCGCCGAGGCCGAGTTTGAAGCGTAGTGTCATGAACTGTTTCTCCTATTCCGATTGGCCGTCGGGGGTCGCCGTCGTCGCCCACAGCGCGATTGGGCCGGGCTTACCGCCGGCAGGCGCGAGCATTGCCTTGGGCATCTCGACGACGATCGAGATGACGTTGTATGGAACGAGAATATCGCTCGGCTGCTCGATCACGCAGCTATTGGATCCCGCCGTTCCGTAGCTCGTGCCGTTCAGAACGATCGGCTGCGAAGGCGAAGCAAAGCGGAACGACGTCGCCGTCGGCGGCGGCGGATTGGGCTGGTTTTGATAGTTGCGATCGGGAATAATCTTGAAGAACTGCGCGAGGTCGAAGAAGAACGGGTCGCGGCGCGGGCCGACGAAGGCCTGAACGTCTCCGAGCTTCGCAATCTTGCCGAATTTAAAAGTGCCGGTCGCGTGGACGGTCGTATTTTTCGTGCCCACTTCGTTTGGAGCTTTGGGGCCGTACAGCGTGATCTTTTGACCGGTTCCGGCAGCGTCGGCCGTGAACTGGATCACTTTGTCCTCGTGAATGGCGTTCGACGCGACGCCGGTGTCGGCGATCTTGAACTGATACAGGACGTTGGGATCGAGAGCAATGCCGGCCGTCATGCCGCTGGGAATCAGCGGGCGAACGTTCATGACCATTGCGACCCTCGAGGCGTCGTGTGGATCGGGGAACGCGTAGACGTCGGTAATATCGGCGAGCGGATTGTTGACGACGGTCGGTGAGTCTTGATGGTCGGATCCACGGGCCGCTTTGAACGAATACAGCGATACCGAGAACGCGAACAGAAAGACCGCCGTCATCGTACCGATGGTGCGGAGCAGTCTCATGGGGTCTCCTTTATGGCGAGAGTGCGGTGCGTCGACCGCGTTGAGAGTAACGTTGGGAAAAGTGCGACGGCGGCGATAACGGCGAGCGTCGCCGCGACGGCGGTAAAAACCGGTACGCGTAGGCCGTGTTGGATGAGTCCCTGCACGAGCATCAGCGACCCGATGATCGAGATCACGCATGCGGTGACGAAGGGTGCGATTGCAGCGACGCGAGCGAAGCCGGAGCGGCGCTGCAGCCAGGCGGCACCGTGGACGACGGCGATGCCTAATCCGGTGAGGATTGCGGCCAAACCGAGACTGAAGACGACGATCAAGAACAAGCCATAGCCGATGCGATGCAGGTGCAGCGCGGTCAGGAGCACGACGATCGCAGCGGGACACGGCGCGATGCCGCCGCTCATCGCGGCCACGACCGCACTCGGGAAACGCAGCGGTGAGTTGCCCGCAATCGCATGCGAGTGTTCGCGATCGTGGTCGTGCGCGTGCCCGTGCGCATGTGCGTGCGTGTGTGCGCGGTCCTGCGCCGTGCGGCCGACGGCGTTGGAAAGGGCGCGCGTGCCGATGACGGCGACCGCAAGCCCTGAGAGGAGTGTGATCCACGTAAAGATATTTTCGGTCGCGAACCCCGCCGCGAAAAATAGCAGCAGGCCGAGCAACAGTACCGCAACCGTGTGAGCGAACGTCAACGCGCCTGCTAGAATAACGGCCTGTTTGAACGTTGCTCGCGCGCCGACCAGCGTAAACGCGAGCAGCGCTTTTCCGTGACCAGGTTCCAGGCCGTGCAGCGCGCCGAGCCCAAATGCCGCCAGAACCGTCAAGAGAATCAACAGCGGCGTCTGATTGCTTCGAGAGAACAAGTCGGAGAGCGCCGACGTCCGCACGATCGAGCTCGAATCCCACGCTGCCGCGTTTCCGGATCCAAAGACGCGCACGTCGGCGATCGCACCGTCGGAGGTAAGTGTGAAGGTCGCGGCATCGTTATGGCGCGGCGAGCCGATGGCGGCCGCCGGGTACGAGCGCAGAGCATCTGTCGGATCGCTGGTGCCGGGGAGCACGACGTCTTTCCAGCCAACGCGCCGGTCCGCGTAGACGCCGTCTTGCATGGAAATCGACGCCGGGCGATTGACCGCGACCGTGTAGTCACCCGTCCAGTAGAGCGTCGGCAAGCCGCCGGCACCGGGACGCGTCGTGCTGGACGTTTGCACCAGCGAGATCGGCAGCGTTCGGTTTCCACTACGGAACGAAAGACCGTTTTCGACCCGCGCCGCTTCTTCGGCGTTCCATTGCAGCGTACGTGCGGGGTTCCAGCCATTGCCCGCATGCATGATTTGAAATGCGGGGATTTCGGCGATATCGAGCACGTAGTGAACGTGCAGCCGTCCGCCGGCGGAGGTGACGACCGCGAGATGATTGATCGTGAAGTTCCCGAGGGGGTGCGCGGCGGCCGGGCGAGCCGCGAGCGTGACGAGGGCGAAGGCGGCACACGCAAGGATTGTGGAAAAGCGAGTCACGCGCGGCCTCCGTTTCGTCTGCAGCCTTGCTTTGTGAAGTAAGACGATGGGAGGGTCGCTTTGGATTGGAGGGCGGTTTCGAAATAACTTCGATCGCTCGATTTTGCAACGTCGCGCAATCCGGAGACCGTCGTGGACCGTTGGATATACCTTCAACAAGTGTTCGGGTGCAAGTTACGTTTGCGCATTCACGGCGTTTACGTCGGGGCCGAACGCGCGTTTACGGCGAGCGCGTACGTTCACATCGTCGTCCCGGCGTAGGCATCGCTGGGTCGGGCGCGCCAGGTCGACACTCAATCTTTACGAGAACTCTTGGCAGGCTAGGCGGGCGGGTGTATGCTTGGCTGGCCGAAAGGAGGCCTAAATGCGCTATCTCAGCATCGTTATCGGTGCCCTTCTGGTCATCGCATCCTTTGCAATCGGACGCGTAACGGCGCCGGCACCCGCCTCTGCCGCGATGCAGCCCTTTGTGAGGTTTTCGCACTTCGAGTGCTACACGGCTCAGGCCAAACCAATCCAAGCGGAAGTCAATTTGAAGGATCAATTCCAAAGTTACAAGACGGCGGTAGGACCGCCTCAATTCTTCTGCACGCCGGTAACGAAGAAAGTCATCTCGGGACCGAACTTCCCGGTTCCGGCACCGGCCGATCATTTAATGTGCTATCAGATTCAAGGAAAAGCCATCCAGCAAACGCGGCCGTACAGCAATCAGTTCATTCAACAAGATGTGGTTGGTGTGGGCGTACCTCAGTTGCTCTGCGTACCATCGAACAAACAGGGTTGACCTAGTAAAGCACGCAACGCGCAGTCGTCGGATTCCGTCCTTCGACTGCGCTTCGCTTCGCTCAGGATGACACCGGGAGCGCCTTCGCTTAAGGATGACAGAGAAGTAGCTGGAGCTGGGTACTCGGCGGAGCGTGAGTTTCTGGACGAACTACGCCTTCGCGCTTGCAATCGTCGGGCTCGTGCTGGCGGGACTCGCGGTCGCCGGACGCGTGCTCAAAGGCGCCGGATCGCGCAGCCGCTCCGGCGGCGGGCACATCGCAATCGTCGAATCGGTGATGCTGTCACCGCGCGCGAGTCTGCACGTCGTGAAAGCGGGACGGCGTCATCTGCTGATCGGTTCGACGGACGCGTACGTGTGCGCGCTGGCCGAGATGGAACTGGAGAAAGAGTGAAGCGAGCTCGCCCCCGTCTGGACCAGAGACCGAGAAGCCGAGCTCGCTGGGACGTATGTTCCCACCGGACGCGCGCTCAAAAAGAAAGAATCGTTAGAAGTATTTGAACTGGCCGAGGCGGCTGGCGGCGGTCTCGGTGAAATAGATTTGCGCGTCGGGGCCAAACGTCATGGCAGTCGGCTGCGCGTTGGCGGTCGGGACGCCGAAAAGCCGGACTTTTTGGTTCCGGTAGTTGAACTGGCCGAGCGCGTTCCCGAGCGTGTCGGTGAAGTAGAAGTTGCCGTCGATGCCCTGGAGAATCGAGTCGGGCGTCTTCGATCCGGTCAGCGGATACTCGGTGAACTGCCCGGTCAGCGCGATCCGTCCGAGCTTCTGCGCGTTGCGTTCGGTGAACCATAACGCATTGTCGGTTCCGGTGGTAATGCCGGCGGGCGACGCGTTCGCGGTCGGCACCTTGAATTCGGCGAGTCCGGAGCAGCGCTTCGATACCGGCAAGCGCCCGACGCTGTTGATGCCGGGCTCGGTGAACCACAGCGCTCCGTCGGGACCGTTGGTGATGCCGAGCGGCTGCGCACCATGAGTGACTCTGCAGAAAGCGGCGTTTCCGCGTTGGTCGATGCGCCAGATCGAACTCGTGCCGGGATCGGTGACCCACATGTCGCCGTCGGATCCGAGCGTGATGCCCGTCGGCCGCGCCGCGGGATCCGGCAAGAGGAACTCGGTGAACGTCGGGGTCGTGCCGAGCGTGATTTGCCCGATCTTCCAAATGTTCGTTTCGGTAAACCATATGAGCGAGTTTGGGCCCGAGGCGATGCCGTTGGGGCCGGCGCCGGCGGTCGGCGTAAGATTTTCGGTGAACTTCGCCGACGTGTTCAATTGTCCGATCTTGCTGGCGTGGAACTCGGTGAACCAGAGGTTCTCGTCGGACCCGAGCGTGATGCCCATTGGTTGGCTGCCGGCCGTCGGGATCACGTATTCGCTGGTGACCTTCGGCACGAACGGCGGAGGCGGCGTCGCCGTGCCGCTCGTGAGCGGCGTGCCCTTCCCGCAAGCGGAGAGCAGCGCGGCAACGGCAAGGGCGCACGCGCGCGAGCGCGCCGTGGTGGGCAGTCTCATCATCAGCCACCCCTTATTGGCATGCCGCCCTCGCATTCCCGCCGTCCGTCGACTGCGCGCCTCCGGCGCTTCGCTCAGGATGACACCGGGTTAGCTCCTAAGAATTTAGTTGACATCCATTTCGGTTTACCGTAGACTGCAACTAAGTTATTAGGAGCAACCCGTCTCGGAGGCAATCTGCGTGGCTCGAAAGCGATCGAAGACGTTAACCGAGGCCGAATTACGGCTGATGGAAATCCTGTGGGAGAAAGGGCAAGCAACCGTCGCGGAAGTGACCGCGGCGCTCCCGCCACCGCCCCTGGCCTACAACAGCGTCCTCACCACCATGCGCATTCTGGAGCAGAAGGGCTTCGTGGATCACGAGGAAGCCGGGCGTGCCTTCGTCTATCGCCCGCTGCTGGCGCGCGACGACGCCGCGGCCAATGCGGTCGGCCATCTGCTTTCACGATTCTTTGAAAACAGCTCGGGCTCGCTGGCCTTACGATTGATCGAGACGGAGCGCCCGTCGAACTACGAACTTCAACGTCTCAAGGCGCTAATCGAGCAGTACGAGGAGGGCGCCTCATGATCGCCTCGATGCCACAAGGGCTCGCACATTTCGCCGGCGCGGCGACCACAATCGCAATCAACGCCCTTTGGGAAGGCGCGCTGCTCGTCGTCTGCATTTGGCTGCTGCTGCGGGCGTGGCCGCGAATCAATGCGGCTACGCGTTACATCGTGTGGAGCGCAACGCTCGTCGCAACGGTGGTCGTACCGATCGCGACAACGCTTCCGTTCCTCACGCCGTCGTCGCCGACGGCGGTGACCGAGGCGGCGGTGAGGGTGCCCATTCCCATGGTGACGCACGCCCTCACCGCCGTACCGTCCCACACCACACACTACGCCCGCGCCTCCGGCTCGGCCGCTGCCAGTCGCTCCGGCGAGGTGGCGTCAGGCGCGTATGCCGTTCCGCGTCTACCGGAGCGTTTCCGCATGACGCTGCCGCTTCCCGTAGTACTCGCGGTTTTGGCCATCTGGACCGGGCTCGCGCTCTTCGCGTTCCTGCGGCTGGCAATCGGCCTCTACCGGCTCGAGCAGCTCAAGCGCGACGCGCTTCCGCTGCCGATCGAGTATCGCGATGCGATGGCGCGCTGGACGTCGGCGGGCAAGGGGGGCCGCGACGTCCGGCTCTGCGTCAGCGACGAAATTGACGTTCCGGTGGCGGTCGGACTCTTCGATGCGATGATTTTGATCCCGCGCTCGCTGCTGGAACGTCTTTCCGAAAGCGAAGTCGACCAAATCAGCCTGCACGAACTCGCGCATCTGCGGCGCGCCGACGACTGGACGAACGGCTTGCAGCGCATCGTGACCGCGCTGTTCGGCTGGAGTCCGGCAGTGCTGTTCGTCGGGCAGCAGCTCGATCTCGAACGCGAAGTCGCGTGCGACGATTGGGTGCTTGCGTCGACCGGATTGGTGCGCCCGTATGCGACGTGCCTAGCGAAGATGGCGGAGACGTCGGCGTGGCCGTATCGTCCGATGGCGGCGCCCGGAGTGTTCGCGACGCGCAAACACATCTCGCTGCGTATCGAACGATTGCTGGGAGCCGGGCGCAATGCGGCGACGAGCCTCTCGCTCGGCCCGGCGGCGGTTACCGTCGCGGTGGTCGGCGCGCTGGCGTTCGCGATGCAGTTGGTCGCGCCGTCGGTTGCGGCACCGCTGCAAGCCCAGCCGGCTGTCCGTCAGGTGACGGTGGTTGCGGTGCAGCGCGAACCTATTCCGGCTAAAACGGTGCACGCCGCGGTTCCCAAGCAAGGATCTCCGGCACAGGCCGTGACGCCCGCGCCCGTCGTGAAGACCGAAGTGAAGACCGAAACGAAGACCAAAGAGATCTACAAGTACATCCGCGTGCTCGCCGCCGTGTCGCCGGGGCCGCTGACGAGCGCACATCCCGCCGTGCACGTGCACATGCAGGGCATGAAGATGCAGATTCCTCCGATCGACGTGCACGTACCGCGGCAGACGATCCTTATTCCGCCGGTGGACGTCGACGTGCCGGCGATCGAGCACGCCTTCGCCAGCGGCGCGTTTGCGATGCCGAGCAAGTTCGCATCGGCTTCGGCGCACGCCGCGATGGCAGTGGCCGCCCCGCATCCCTCGATACGGATCGCCGACAACGCGCCGGTGCACAACTGCAGCGGCTGTGACATGAGCGGCGTCAACTGGTCGGGCCGCGACATGCACGGCGTCAACTTCACCGGCAGCGACCTCAGCCGCGCCAACCTCTCGGGAACGAACTTTAGCAACGGCACCTTCAACGGCGTCGATTTCACGGGCGCAAATCTGCGCGGCGCGAACTTCCGCGGCGCAAAGCTGACGGGGTGCGATTTCTCGCGGGCGGACTTGACCGGCGTCGACTTCACCGGCGCGACGCTAACCGGTTGCGACTTCACGCGGGCGCAACTGCCCTCTTCCGAAGCCCGTTCGATTCTCAATACGTGCACGGGCTGCGATTTCGGCGGCGCAAACTTGAGCAACCTCGATCTCTCGCACGTGCGCGTGAACGGCGTCGATTTCACCCATGCCAATCTTACCAACACGAACTTCGCCGGCGCCAAGTTTACCGGAGTCAATTTCAGCGGAGCTCGTTTGGGAGGAGCGACTCTCAAAGGCGCCGTGTTCAGTGGCTGCGATATGAGCGGCGTCGACTTGAATCACGTCGATCTCTCTGACGTACAATTTATCGGAACCGATTTTCCCGGAAGCCCGAAGCCGTGATCGGCTAAGTTAAGCCCTGGTTTTGACCCTCGCGACGGCCTCGCAAGCGCAGGCCCTGGTTTCTCGCGCCCCGATCGCAACGGAAAAGGAGTGAAATGCTGAAAACTATCATCGTTCTCGCCGCCGGGGTACTTCTCGGGCTGGCACCAGGCATGCCGAAATCGTGCGTCGGCTGCTCGTTTGCCGGACGCAATCTCGCCGGTGCCGATCTAGCCGGCGTCGCGTACGTGGGAACCGATTTCGGGCGTGCCGATTTGCGGAACGCGAATTTGCAGCGTGCGTCGCTCGCAGGCGCCGATTTCGCACGTGCCGATTTACGCGGCGCCGATTTTCGCGGCGCGCATCTGTCCGGCGTCGACTTTCGCGGCGCGCGGGTCGCAGGTGCCCGTTTCGACGGCGCCGAGATGGCGGGCGTTGATTTACGCGACACCTTCGGCGGTATCGGCGACGCCGACATCAGAAGCATGTTGAGCAACTGCGTCGGCTGCGACCTAAACGGCGCAACGCTGACCAATCGCGACGTGCACGGCATCGCGATCGTCGGCAGCGATCTTCGCAACGCACGTGCCGCGGGCGCCTCTTTTAACGGGGCCGATCTGCAAGGCGTCGATTTTGCCGCCGCCGATTTGCAGCGCGCGAACTTTCGCGGTGCGAAACTCTGTACGCACGGCGGTAACAACGGCGACCGCATTCAGTGCGCGGATTTCCGCGACGCCAACGTTGCCGGCGCCGATTTTCGCGGAACGCTGCTGTGCACGGGACGCTCGCCGAACACCTGCACGCCGGTGGATGCCACGACGCTGCGCGCGCACGCGCGCTCGTCGCTAAGTGGAGCGACGTTGCCGTGAAGCGACTCGCCCCGGCGATCCTCGCGAGCCTCTTTGCGCTCACGCAGGCGCCGGCGGCAGCATTGAGCGGCTATCCGCACATTGTCGTACCAAACTTCACGCCGCCGTTGAGTCCCTCGGGGGCACCGGCCGAGTGGCAAAAGGCTGCGTCGGTGAAGCTCGGGTGGAACGTGCCGGCAGAGCGGCCGGCGCACGAAGCGACGGCGGCGGCGATTTCGACCGACGGCACCGCGCTCTTCGTGCGCTTCGACGCGACGCAGCAAGAGCCGATTGCGGCCGCGCAGCACTCGAACAACGTTGGGCAGGGCAGCGACGACGCCGTCTGGATCGATCTGTGGCCCAACGGCAGCAGCGGATTTTTCTATCAGTTTCAAGCGACGCCCAACGGGACCCACTACCAGACGTCGTCGGAGAATACGAGTTACTCGCCGAGCTGGGAATCACTGGGGTCGGTGCACGACGGCGGCTATACCGTGACGATGCGGATTCCCCTCGACATCATGCGCGGCATCGCCGCGTCGCATCCATGGAAAGTGCAGTTCGTGCGGTTCGTGCACGCGACCGGCGAGCAAGACGTGTGGTCGTACGACACGACGCAAAACAGTCCCGACGACGTCGGGCGCGCGGGGACGATGACGATGCCGCTGGTGAACGTGCGGCCGTCGCGGCCGAAGCCGCGCATCGCGACCTACGCGCTGGCCGAGGCGGCCTCGAAGACGATCGGCGGATCGACCAGCCGCGTGGGTGCGGATCTTTCGATTCCGATCACGCCGACGGCGGCGTTCGTCGCGACCTTCCATCCGGATTACTCCAACGTGGAACTCGATCAGCAGTCGATTTCCCCGACCGTGTTCGCGCGCTACCAGGCGGAAGTCCGCCCGTTCTTCACGCAGGGCGCGAATTTCTACGGACAGTTTAACTGCGACGCGTGCCCGAACATTCAGGAGTTGTACACGCCGGCGATTCCGACGCCGCGCGAAGGCTATGCCGTGGAAGGGAAGCAGGGGCCGTTCTCGTTTGCGACCTTCGATGCCCTGGGCGACGACGGCCGCAGCGACATCGCGAGCGCAGTCAACTATGCGTCGCCGGATCAGCGCTGGTATCTGACGACGCAGCGCGTTCAAGTGAATACCGTGGATTTCATCGACAGCGTGATCACGACCGGCATCGCCTACTCCGACCTCAAACACATCTCGGCGTACTTCAACTACGGCAGCGACTCCGGCACGAACGTGCTCGTGCCCGACCAGGCGCAGCGTTACGATTTCGGCGGCGGATGGGCGAACCCGACTTTCGGCTTCTTCGGATCGGTGCGCAAACTCGGCGAATACTACGACCCGGCCGACGGCTTCATCTCACACCCCGGCATCGCCGGCTACGCACTGTATTCGGCAAAAATCTGGACGTTCGCGCCGAACGACAAGCTGGATGCCGTCGGCGTCGCCGGGTTTGTGGACCGCTACCAGGGGCCGACCCAAGGCCAAGCACAGAGCGACAACTCGCTGCTCCTCGACATACTTACCAAAAGCGCGCTCGACTTTCAGATTTTCTCCGGATCGGCCTACTGGCGCTTCAACGACTCGGTAACGGGGGTCGGCCCGCTGGAGCCGATCTCGCAGAACGCGGGCTTCGCGTTCACCTACCACAGCGGACTGCAGACAAATAATCCCGGCAACTTTCCGTATCACGGCCCGTCGCCGTACCCGACGAGCATCAGTTACAACACCGGACAGTACGGCAGCGACGGCGGCAAACTCGACACGTGGTTTCGGTCGTCGACGATGCGCGTCGGGAATCGCGGTGCGCTGACGCTTGCGCTCGACGACACGGCGCAGTGGTTTCCCAATGCCGCTGCGAACATTCAGTGGTTCGAAAGCGCGAGCTATTCGTATCAGATTACGGCGAACTCGTCGTTTGGGATCGGCGTGCGGCGCGTGGTCGGCTATCCCCCGCAGCCCAACGGCGGCGGCGATTGTTTGGGCACCTGTTCGAACATCAGCGTTGCTTATCACCTGCTGACGCGGCACGCCGAGTTCTACGTAGCGTACGGAAATCCAAACGCGCTCGTGACGGTGCCGCAGGCGATTTTCAAAGTGATTTTCTATGCCGGCGCTGAGAAAGGGACGTAACGTGCCGCTATTGTGGCAGCGTTACGTGACAGCGATGTGGCAGCGTGTCGTGTCAACGACTTGGCACATGAAACTCGCCTACGTTCGGCGCGTACATGGCGTAGTTTTCCCTTGCGTGACCATGGGGCAACTCGCAACCATCAATAGGAGATGATTATCGTGAAACCCATCATGACGTTCGCACTTGCCGGGCTGTTGCTGGCGGCTGGTGCACTTCCGGCTTCGGCCGCGTCGGCTATTTCGGTGCCGACGACGCATACCGCGCCGTCGGTCGATCCGCGCGCCGACGACGCAAACTTCCAGCCCGCGGCGGTCGCGCAGTTGGGATGGAATAGCACGCAATCGCGCGACGCCGACGAACAAACCGTCGCACGCGTGTCGACCGACGGGACGTACCTTTACGTGCGCTTCGATGCGGCGCAGCAAGAGCGCATCAACTCGTCTGCGGTGACCGGCGCAAAGAGCGACGGGGATCTCGTGTGGATCGACCTGCAGCCTGGTGGCGCATCGGGAACCTCGTATCGCTTCGCCTCGACGCCGGACGGCTCGAGCGGCGCTACGGCGTCGACCGGCACCACCCCGGCCTTTCAAGCCTCGGGCGCGACCTACGACGGCGGCTATACCGTGACGATGAAGATTCCGATTGCGAGCTTACAGGGCGCGCAGAGCGGCTCCTGGAGCGCGCAGTTCGGGCGTGCGGTGAAGGCAAGCGGACAGCAGTTCGTTTGGTCGCACGACGGCAACGTGGCCGACTCGGGCACCATGACCATGACCGCGTCGGTCGGCCTCACGCCGTAGCATACTTCGCCGATACGGCGGAAAGAGGCGTAACAAGCAGGCCATTTCGGGCGTTGGGGGAGTAGTATGGGATCGATGCACAAGGCAGTCCCCGTGGCGCTGATCCTGGCAATCGCCGCGATCGCGCAAGCTCCCCCAACCTCGGCGGCCGGCACGTCGCCGACGCCGTCACCGCACAGCGGTACTCCGCCGCCACAGATCTATCACATCATCACGCGGCCGCTCTGTTCCGAACTGCACAAGCACATCGCGCCGGCGATCGGCATGATGCTGCAGAACGATCAGAGCATCAAGAAAGGGCCGCCGCTTTTTTCGCAATACAACCGCGGCGCGCTCAGCGGCGTCGATAACTCTGCGAGCAACAATGCGGGGATGCCGGGCGGCGTGACGATGACGGGCGAGTCGGGAGGGAGCAACATGACCGCCAGCCAGAACATGGCGCTGCTCGGCATGGAGAACCTCGTCAGCCCGATCGCCAACAACATCATCGCGACGCAGAAGGTGCTCGACTCACCGGCACTCACGCAAGGCACCGGCAATGCCGCAGACGACAAGCAGCTGCAAGACATCCGCGCACAACTGCTCAAGGCGCTTGCGACGCAGCAGGCGTCGCTCGACATCATCGGTGGTTTTGTCGCGACGCAACAAATGGGTGATCTGCAGCACGCCGGTCAAGAGTACATCAGCGCGCTGAACCAGCCGGAGCAAACCGGAGGCAGAAGCAGCTCGGCGACGCCGTCGCCCAACCCGCTGCTGGTCGATCAGAATCAAGCGGGTTTGCCGGCGAATCCCTACGATCTCAATCTCGCCGCGATCCCCGGCTTAACGCTCGGTTACAATCCCGTCACGCGGCTGCTCGAGGCGCTGCATTGGACGATTCAAGAAACCACGACCCGCGAAAACGACGCGGCCAAGGCCGTGATGAATAGCGCCGCCGCGTGCTCGGCCGCGGCACCCAAACCGGTTTCGACGGCAAAGCCCTAGCGGTCTTTAGCGGAATGAGCGCATCGCCGGGGCCGGACGCAGGCATGCTGGCCTTTTTACGAGCGGCAAAAGAGGACGGAATAAGCGACGATTTCGTCGTCGCGCTGTTGCGCCAAAATGGATGGTCAGAACGGCTTATCTATAGGGCTTATTCAGCCTTTTATGCCGACCGGCTGGGCTCGCCGATGCCCGTTCGCCGCCAATCTGCAGAAAATGCGCGCGACGCCTTCTATTATCTGTTGAACTTCATTACGCTCGGCTTTTGGACGGTAGCGCTGGGGCAGATATTCTATCGGTTGATAGCATACTGGATTCCGGACCCGGCTACGACGGCAGCGTATTCGGGATCTTTGCGCGACGACATTGCCTGGCAGGTCGCTACGGTGGTCATCGCGTTTCCGGTCTTCTTGTTCGTTCATTCGCTCATCCAGCGAGAACTGCGAGGCCGGACCGATTTGTACTATTCCGCGGTACGAAGATGGTTGACCTATTTGGCGCTCGTCATCGCCGCGATCGTCGTGCTCTCGGACGCCGTCTTCGTCATCGACGCGTTGATTCGAGGAGAGTTAACGTTGCGGTTTATTCTCGACTCCCTCGTGCTGCTCGTATTGGGCGGTGGTATCTTCGCGTATTACCTCCACACGATGGATCCTCCAACCGTTGCGCGGTGACGCTCAATCGCATCTTCGTTCTCACGACGATCGTGGCCGTACTCGCCGGCCTCGGCTTGGCGTTCGCGTTCCTTGGAACTCCCAGCCACCAGCGTCTCGTTTCGTTAGACGAAGAACGCGTACGAGGGCTGCAGGCGATTGCAGTCGCGCTTCACGACCATTATCGGGACGGCAGGCTCCCAAACGTACTTCCGGCGAGCGCTCCGAGGATTGACACCTCCAGGATACGAGACTTTGAATATCGTCGCATCGATGGAACCCACTACATGCTCTGCGCGACGTTTTCGACCAATGACGGCGACGACGAAGACTTTCTAGCGCAGTCGGAGGTCGTGTGGCCGCCGCATGTGTGGCGTCACGATGCCGGCCACCATTGCTACAAATTTGACGTGACCGAGTCGGAGCCTATACCGTTGCGCTGATCGCGCGGCAGGATAGCGTGATGCCTGGGAGTGAAGGCGTGGCGATGCCTTTTCGACGCATTGGTTGTTCCGTTGCCGCGGTTGTGCTCTTGATGGGAGCCTCGCCGGCGCCGCAGTCTTCGCCCGGACGCGGCGACGCCGCTTTCACCGAGCTCGCGAACACCTATTACATGGACGAGCTTAAGCGCAATCCAATTGAAGCCACGTTCGTCGGGCTGCATACCTACGACGCGCAGATGGGTGACTTTTCGGCCGCGGCCGTTGCGCGCGAACTCGACAACGATCGCGCCTATCTCGCTAAACTTCAAGCCATCGATCGTTCGCAGCTTTCGGCCGAAGTGGGCATCGACTGGCAGATCATGGAGAATTCGCTACAAGACGATCTGCTGCTCAACGGAAAGCTCGAGCAATGGAAACATCAGCCCGATAACTATGCCCAGTCGGCAACCGGCTCGGTATTCGGAATTATCACGCGGGACTACGCGCCGCTCTCGACGCGGGCAGCCTACGTTATCTCGCGGGAAAAACAGATTCCCACCGTGTTGGCAGCGGGCCGCGCGAACACGACGACGGTCGACGCGACGACGCAGTTCATCGGCCAACAGGACGTCGCGGGCTCCGCGGCATTCTTCACGCAGACGGTGCCTCTCGCATTCGCCGGACTGCGAGATCCGGCGCTTTCGCGACAACTCAAGGCGGCCAACCTCACTGCGAAAAACGCAATGATCGCGTACGCAAAATGGATCAAAGGACTCAAACCCCACGGCAGCTTCGCCATCGGGGCTGACGCCTATTCGGCGCGGCTAAAATACGAAGACGGCGTCGACTTGTCGCTGTCGCAGTACTTGGCAGTCGGCGAAGCAGAACTTGCGCGCCTGCGCACTCAGTTCATTGCGACGGCGAAGCTGATCGACCCTAAGAAGACGCCGTTTGAGGTGTACCGGGACATCTCAAAGCATCACGTCGCGGCCGACCAGCTTCTCGCTGCGGCTGCCGGCGATTTAGTGCACCTGCGTGCGTTCATCATCAGCCACCATATCATCACGCTGCCTCCCGATGCGAGTATCAAGGTCGTGGAAACGCCGCCGTTCGAGCGAACGACGACGACGGCATCGTTCGACGCGCCGGGCCCATTGGAAACCGTCGCGACGCAAACGTTCTACAACGTGACGCCGGTCGATCCCACGTGGTCTGCAAAGCAGAAAGAAGAATACCTCGAAGGGCTCAGCAACTACGAACGGCCGATCATCTCTGCCCACGAGTGCTACCCGGGTCACTTCGTCAACTACGCCATCGACAAGCACTTGGACCTGAGCCTGACGCGCAGGCTCAACTGGAACTCGGCGTTCGGCGAAGGTTGGGCACACTACAGCGAACAGATGATGGTTGACGAAGGCTGGGGCAACGGCGATCCGCGCGTACGCCTAGCGCAACTCGACGAAGCCCTGCTTCGGGCCGCTCGTTTCATCGTCGGCGTGAAGATGCATACGCAGGGCATGACCATCAAACAAGCTGAGGACTTCTTTGTGAATCAAGGTTTTCAGGGACGGCAAATCGGCGTCGAAGAATCCCTGCGCGGCTCGCAAGATGCGATGTACGGATACTACACGCTCGGGAAGCTGATGATTCTCAAGTTACGCTCCGACTATCAGAAGAAAATGGGTTCGGCCTACACCTTGCAAGGATTCCACGACGCGTTGCTCGCGCACGGCGATCCACCGGTCCCGCTCCTTCGGCCGATCCTCCTCGGTGCGGACGACGACGGAAAGATTCTCTAGCGTCGATCGACCGTGTCACGTTAGCGCGGGCGTCCGAAGAACACGGCGTACCCGTCGGGATCCGTAATTTCAAATCCGCGAAGATCATCGTGCGTATCACCGAGCGGTGCGCTCACGGTTGCTTCGCGCGCGAGGATCTCCTGGTACAATCCATCCGGGTCTTCGGAATAGACAAACGCGTCCCAGCGCGTCCAAGGCATACGTTTGCTATTCGGTAGGGGCAGATGGGTTTGAAGGGATGCGGCGGGTGGCCAAAATCAAATGCAGCGGAAGATGTGTCTACCCCGCGCGCGCCCGGAACCTTCAAAACAGCCTGCACGAACGAGGGTTGGTGCGCGTAGATACGAAATTAACGTATGCTATTCGATACGAACTCGCGGCCATGCTCAGCACTATCGCCTTCGTGGCGGTTCTTTCGGGCTGCGGCTTTACCGGCGACGTGTCGCATCCGGCCGCCGCGCCGGCGCGATCGTGGATGACGTCCGGCGCGCAGAAAGAGCCGAGTCTCCTGTACGTCTCCAACTGGGGGACGGCGGCCGTCACCATCTACACCTACCTCAACGGCGGCGGGCTGGTGCTCGTCGGCCAGCTGACCGGGTTCGTTCAGCCGGCGGGCATGTGCGCCGACAAGGCGGGCAACGTCTGGATTACCGACTACGGAACCGGTGTTAAGACGCTGTACGAATACGCGCACGGCGGCACGAGTCCGATCAGAATTCTCCGACAACAGAACGGCAAGCCGTACGATTGTTCCGTCGACTTGAATACCGGTGATCTCGCGGTTGCGAACGAGTTGCCCGAAGGTAAACTGACGTTCGCAAATGTCACCGTCTACCCGCCGGGGGCTCATCAAGGCATTCACTATGCGCCGCCCTACGGTTTCCAACGGGTGGATTTCCTCGCGTATGACGATAAGAGTAACCTTTACGTTGACGGCCTCGAACTGTACTACAACGTCAGGAAACTCTTCGAGCTCCACAAGGGTGGGACTAAGCTTAGGCGGCTCGCCCTGAGAGGCGCGAATCTCGAAGAGCCGGGTGCTATCCAGTGGGTGAATCCAACATTGCTCATCGGCGACAACAACTTGGGAAATCAAGGAGTAGCGGGCGCTTATAAAGTCTTGGTCTCAAAGACGGTCGCGACGGTGGTCGGGAAGCTTTCCTACCAGGAAACGCAAGCGGCCGGGGCGTTCTGGCGACGATCGGGGCGCATCATCGTACCGGACACCACCGGGAACATCGTACGCATTTACAACTTGTCGGACGGCTCGCTCTATTCGTCGTTCACCGCCGGCCTTTCGCAGCCGTTCGGAGCCGTGGTCAGCCAGGCGCCTTAGCCTCGGGTCGGTGGAAAGCGATTGCCGCAAATGCCGTCAAAGGTCGCTCCTCGTCCAGAGACGAAGGGCAGCAGAACACAGTTGCGAGGTGTCTGTGATATGAAGTACTTCCAATTCTCCGTGATTGGGCGAGTTGCCCGTCATTTGCTGGGGCTGGCAGTCGCCGTTGTGCTAGCGGCGTGCTCCTCCGGCCCACACGTCTTCCCAACACTGCAAAGCACTGCTCCCGCCGCCGGTGGACCAACCGGTGCGTTTGCACGCCAGCGGCCGATGACGGTCATTGGCTCGGGATTCAATCTTCCGCGGAGCGTCGCAGTCGACGCGAGTGGAAACGTCTTCGTCGCGGACAGCGGCAACGGCGCCATCAAGAAAGTCGCTCGCGACGGCACGATAACGACGATCGCCAGCGGCTTGAATATTCCGTGGGGCATTTCGGTCGATGCCAAGGATGACGTTTTCGTCGGCTGCACGGAAATGCTCGACGGTCCGGTGCGGATGTATCCCCCAAAGGGCCCCCTCGTTAAACTCGGCAAAGGCTTCTATCTCCCCGAAGGAGTCTTCGTCGATGCAGCGGGCGTTGTCTACGTAGCCGACACGGGAAACAACGTCGCCAAGAAAATCGTCGATGGTCAGATCACGCGAATCGGCAACGTGCTCAATTCTCCCGGCGGCATCACCGCCGATGCCGCGGGTAACGTTTACATTTCGAACACGATGTCGAACGCCGTCGAAAAAGTGACGCCGGACGGCACTGTTAAGCCCATCGGTTCGGGATTTAATCATCCCAATGGACTCGCGGTCGACGGCAAAGGCGACCTTTTTGTCGCCGATACGTCGCACAATGCGATCAAAGAAGTCGAGCCCCACGGCAAGATTCTCACGGTTGGGTCGGGGTTGAGCGGGCCTTACGGCGTCGCCGTCGCGGGCGATCGTCTCTATGTTGCGGACACGTACCACAGTCAGATAGTCAGCTTCAAACTTTAATCGTCCGGGACCGATCGCCGCGGACCGTTCGTCCGACCGTTAGGGGCCGCGCGGCATGAGCGACCCACAACTATGGCTTATTAAAGGCGTCTTGGCGGTGGGCGTTGTGGTAGCGGCGATCTTGCTGTTGTTACGGGTCAGATAGGCCATTACTGATCGTCGGGAATCTGTCCGCTGTTGGGAAAACGATGGTGGATAAAGAAGTTCGCCGGATACGGCGCTTTGATTTGGATAAACGCACGCGGTTTTTGTGAGAAGTTGAAACAGTCGGCCGCCGGCGAGTTGGCTCTCGCGTCGGCTGCCGCCATCTGCGGCAGACCGTAGAGGTCCTCGGCGAAGCGCAGGACGCTCGTCGTTTCAAATTGCACGTGCGAAACGTGGTCCTTTTTTGCATACGGCGAGATGACGAGGAGCGGAACGCGGAAGCCGTTGCCGTCGTAGTCTTCGAACGGCGGCGCAACGTGATCGTAGAGGCCGCCCCAGTCGTCCCACTGGATAAAAATGGCGGTCGAGTTCCAGAACTTGCTCTTCCCGACCGTATTGACGATGGCCGACACCCACGACGGTCCGAATCCTCCGCCGCACTCGTTGTGATCCGACTCCGCGCACTCGGGCGTTATCCAGGTGAAGTTGGCAAGTTTGCCGGCACGGACGTCAGTGATGAACTTCCAATTCGGCGTGACGACGTCATTTTTCCAATCCGGGCCACGGAAGATGTGCTTCACGGCTTGATAGCCCGACCACGTGCCGCCGTTGCCGCCGCGGTCGTTTTCGTAGCCGACCGCGTAGAACCGCCAAGTTAAATGCGCTGCGTCGAGCTCATCGCCGAGGGTGGTATAGTCGAAACAGGCGCGTTGCCGCGGACCGTCCGGGTTGCGGGTTTGCGTGATCGTGTTGATGGTATCGGACGGTCCGCCTTCGCAGCCCCACAGGATGAACGCCGGTAAATTGACGCTCGATTGCGCCTGGGCGGCGATGGCGTACTGATGCGAGACAAAACTTTCGTCGAGATGCGATTGAAACATGTTGTCGGCCACGACCCATTCGTGCGCCATGTCAAAATATGGTTGGGACTGGTCGTGCGGGACGTACACGTACTGCGGGTTGGAAGGGCCGCCGTAGGACTCTTCCTGATCGAAGCCGTTCATCCGGCAATCGGTGCCGCGGAGGCTTCCGGTGCCGTTGCAGGCAGCGAACATCGCCTCCGCAGAGTGATCGATCTGGTATACCTTCGCCAACGACACCGGCTGCAACTGGATCGTCTGACCCTGCGAGTTCATGCCTTCGGAAACGGTGTTCGCGCCCGGATAACCCTGAAAGAGATTATCGAAGCTGCGATTCTCTTGAATGACGTAGACAACGTGCGTGATTTTCCCGGCGCCGGGTCCGGCCGGGCGAACGAGCGCAGACGCTTGTGCCGAGCGCAACGGAGGTTGTGCGCCCGACATGCATCCTGCAAGGGAAATAATTAAAACGATAGCGGCGAACCGTAGTATCATGGCGCCGCATTCTGTCGCCCGGCATCAAGAGCCCTTCTCGCTGCGGCGAACGCGAGGGCCCCTTTCCCGGAAAGCGCCCAGCCTTGGCGTAGTATAGCGGAGTGAGCCCTGTGAAACTCGGCATGTGGATTGCCGGCGGCGTGGCGCTGCTTGGATTGGTCGCGTTCGTCGCATTCGCCGGCACGTACGTTGTGTATTTCTTCGCCGCAATGCAGCGGCCACCCGACAGCCCGTTCTCCATCGCATGTGTGCAAGTCGCGGCGCCGCGCCGAAACGCGGTGCCGGTCCGCTTCGATATCGCCAATACCGGGCGCAAGGATGCGACGTGGATAAATCTTGCGATCGTTGCTTCGGGCGCCAGCGGCCGAAGCCTCAGCGACTGGAACTACGTACTCGAAACGCGCGTGCCGGCCACGGAAAGAGTTTCCAAAGTCGTTGCGGTGCCGCTCCCCAACGATTATCGGAGCGTTCGATTCTCCGCCATTGCTTGCGAAGTTATCAATGCGACGTTTGCGGACGGATCGGCGCAGAGTTATGGTGCCAATACGGGCGCGTTTCCGTGAAATGCATCGCTCGTTCAGCGCGGCTCCGCTCGGGATGACATCGTGGCGAAATTAGCTGGCGAAGAGTTTGAGGTAGCCGGCCGTCTTCATCAGAAGCTCCTCGATCGTTTTCGCGTTCAGATTTCCCCAATCGACGCCGACGTGCTGGATGGCGACGGTGAGGTGCGTGGTCGCGCCGCGGTCGACCATCGCGATGGAGACGGTAAAGGCCGTCGAGAGGAGCGACATCGGCTTTTTCGCCTCGAGGATCGCGCCGCTGGCCGTATCGAAGGCGGCGGTGAGCACGTAGCCGCACGCGGCCATCGCGAGCACGAGTGCGTGGCCGGCGGTTTCGTAGCCGGCTTCGATGTCGCGTTCGACCGTGGCGCTGGCCGAGAGTTTGCGAAATCGGGCGGCGAGCTCGTCGGAGATGCTTTCGGAGGCAGCGATGACGCCGGCGGGCGTGCCGGTCAGCACCGAAGCGACCGCGGCGATCTTGTCGGGCGAGATTGAGGAATCGGCGCCCGCCATTCGCCCGCTATCGCGAATGATGTCGGCAATGCGGGCGCGCGGCGGCTGAGATTCGGTCGTCATGCGCGTACGGTTCTACACGGCGCAGCAAGACCATCGCGCAGATCTCGTCGAACGTAAGGTCTCGCGGAACATGCTCGTGGCATCCTGGCTCAACGGGGTGCTCCAGCCGGGCTCGCCGAACGGCACCGGCAATGGCGAATGACGTTGGGAGCATTCATGCGAACTTTCCCGACCGGTTCGTAACGGATTTCCCGTCCGATGCGACGGCGTTCGCGCTGCAGGGCGGCGCGTGGAAGTTCGACTACGACACGCTCGACCGCGACGCCATCATCCAAAATGCGAAGATGGACGGCCGGCCAAGATTCTGCGCGGAAACGTTTCCCGGATTTAAGGATTTTCGCATTCTCGAGCTGGGTCCGAGCGACGGCTACAACACGCTCGGCATGGAGTTGGAAGGCGCGCACGATATCGTGTCGATCGAGGCGAGCACGTCGGCGTTTCTGCGCTGTCTCATTTTAAAAAATGCGATGGGCCTGCAAGCGAAGTTCCTGCTCGGAGATTTTCTAAAGTATCTCAATCAGCCGGCGCTATCCCTGGATCTCGTCTACGCGTCGGGCGTCCTGTACCACCTGCACGATCCGGTCGAGTTCTTGGTGCGGTGCGGAGAGGTGGCCCCGCATTTGTTTCTATGGACATTTTACTTCGACGGCGAGATAGTGCGCGAGCATCCGCACGAACGCGATCGCTTTGCAGCCGATCTGAACGAGCGCCGATCCGTGGGCCGTGCGAGATTTACGTATCACCGGCGTTTTTACGAGCCGCAGCTTGCAGCCGACCCAAAGTATCAGGGCGGCCTCGGCGATTACGCGAACTGGCTCGATTGGAACGAACTACAAAGGGCCGTCGATTTCGCCGGCTACGAGATCGTTAAAATCATCAACGATGAGTACGCCGGAATGCCTGCAAGAAATATCTTCGCGCAGCGGCGGGCTGCTAAGCGGCGGCGGTGGTTTTGAGGCTACTCTTGGTCGGGTGACCGCAAGTCCGGAGGCTGTCGCCGGAAGAACTCTTCGCCGTGCGGTGCGGAGATGGGAACGAAGCGCCGCGGTGGTTGGGTAAAGTCGAAGCAATCCAGCGGCGAGTTTGCGCGAGCGTCGCTCGCCGCGAGACGCGGAAGGCTCCAAAGGTCTTCCACGAACTTCAAGATGCTGCCGTGTTCGAACTGCGTGTGCGAAACGTAGTTTTTCTTCGCGTAGGGCGAGACGACGAGCAACGGAAGCCGCATGCCCAGTCCGTCGTAATCGACCAGCGGCGGCGGAACGTCGTCATACCAGCCGCCGTAGTCGTCCCAGAACACGAAAATGGCGGTGTCGTTCCAGTATTTCGACGTGCCGACGGCGTTGATGAGGGAAGCCACCCACGATGGGCCCGAATTCGAGCCGCAGCCCGCATGGTCGGAGTTCGCGCAAGTGGGTGTAATCCAACTGACGGCCCGCATGCGGCCGTGCTTGACGTCATCGAAGAAGCTCGTATTCGGTAAGACGTCTTTGTGCCAATCCGGTCCGTAATAGATGTGCCGAATCGCCTGATAGGCGCTCCAGAGATTGACATAGCCGGAGGAGTAGTATGCGGCATAAAAGCCCCACGATAAGCCGGCGCGATCGAGCTCGTCTCCGAGCGTTTCGTTTTGGAAACAGGTACGAATGTGGCCGCCGTAAAGCGTTCGCCCCCGCGTGACGGTGCCGATCGTATCGCTGGGGCCACCCTCGCACCCCCACACGTTACGCGGATAGTTGACGGCCGAACTCGCTTGACCCGCAATGATGTACTGATGCGAGATGAAACTGCTGGCATCGAAGTTTGACGCAAACATGCGATCGGCGAGCACGTATCGCTTGGCAATGTCGAAGTACGGCTTGGTTTCTTCGTGAGGGACGTACGCGTATTGCGGATAGTTATACGGACAATGGGGATAATGGCGGTGTCCGCAGCCGACGTACTCATGGTTGAAGCCGTTCATCCGGCAATCCGTGCCAGGGTAGCTCCCGGTGCCGTTGCACGCAGAGAAGAACGAGTACGAGCTGTGATCGAGGTCCCAGGTCGTTTCCAGCCCGATGGGTTCGAGCGGGATGCGTCGACCGTGCGAATCGACGCCGTGATCGACCGTGTGCGCGCCGGAAAAACCGTAAAATAGATTGTTGAAGCTGCGATTTTCTTGAACGATGATAACGACGTGCTGGATCCTTGCGGGTGGGGGCGACGGCTGCGGCTGGACGCTCGTTAACGGTGCGACGCTCGTGCCATTACAGGCCGAAAGGATGACGGCGCACAGTAGCGCGCCGCACGCGGTGCTAAAACCGGAAGCCAATTCCGGCGTAGGCCGCGGAATGGGTCTCGTCAATTGGGTCACCCGCCGCCTCTCCGTGATATCCCGAAAAGCCCGCATACAAATAAGCATTTCGGAACGCACGGTACGTTAACCCGTAGTCATAAAGCAGATAGCGGCGCGTTTCGCTCGTGTTGGTCGAAGGAGTATCGAGGGTCGCGTTGGCGATGTAATAGAACACGGAGCCGTAGCCACTGAATCTGGCTATGAGATTCGGTAGTTTTGAAAAGCCGATCCCAGGGCCCGTTTGAGCGCCGAAGCCGTTGCCGGCGCTCTTGTGCAGCACTCCGGCTCCGAGATACAAGTCGTGCGCCGTCACGGAGACGAGACCGCGCAACTCCGCGATGGAGTCGTGCTGCAGGATCGGCGTGGCCGGTTGGCTGGGGCCGCTCGTGGATGCGAAGGCGTCGTCGTGAAAGTCGAAGGTCGCCGCCCATGGGCCGCGGCGGTAAGCCGCGGAAAATTGATACGAGCCGGTCGTGTCGGGCGCCGACGGAACGGAGCCGATGGCGTTCTCTCCGCCGAATCGCAACGCGCCTTCGACGTAGCCTGCATAGTTGGGTACCGTCTGGACGATCTTGGTCGTATCGGGTTCGTCGCTTGCCTCGCCGGCGCGAAACAGCCTCGTCCCGATACCGAGGTAGGGTCCCTCAACGTTCTCGGCCGAATTGGTTCCGGCGAGCATCCGGTAACCGCCGTATCCGAAATACGTGTAGAAATCGCGCGACAGCGGCAAAGAGCTTTCGACGGTATATTTCAGTTGAGCGAATTTAACGGGAAACGATTTGCCGAAGTTGGGGCTGGTGGGGTCGCTTTGTAAGAACGAGCCCGACACGTTTGGATAGTAAAAAATGCTGCCGTATACGGCAAACGGTGTGAAATCGCTGTATTGCTCCAAACCGAAGCCCAAGCCGCGCAGCGTTGGATACCCGTAGGAAGTCGAAGTCGCCGTGTAGCTGACCCCGGCATAGGAGTTCGCACCGAAAATCGTATGTTCGGCGCGCACGTCGACATTCGTATTGCGCCCCGTAAATTCCGGGACGATCGAGTAGCCTCCGTCCGGTGTTGAGAAACCCGTTTGCGGCGGCGGTCCTGGGACGGTGATGGCGCTAGGAAAAAAGTCGGTGCGATCGTCGAATTTAACCGCCCACGTGTCGAATCGATACGCGGCTGAAAAGACGTAGGAAAAGCCCGTGCCGGTTACGCCGTCGGCGTAGTTATTGTACACCTTCGGCAACGTATAACCGCCTTCGATCAGCAACTCTTGCAGCGGCCGCCGCGCCGGCTTGGGGGAGGGCGATGCGACGGCCGTTGCGCGTTGCTGCTGCGGCGTCTGATTCGTATCAGCGACTGCTCGGCACGTTGTGGTTAATGCCGCAGTAACGAAAACGACAAGCGCGGCGATGATAACGTTATCATTGCTCAAAGTCCGCGGTGGGTTCGGGCGGCGCTCTCTCCGGCCTTCAAGGCGTGCGTATGCTTGCCTGACGTTAGCCTGCGCAGTTTTTCGGTAGCGGCTCTTTATAGGTAACGAAGCGATCCGGCTTCATTTCGAAAAAGGAACCGGACGAGGGCGGCGGCGCGACGTCGAGCGCTCCGAGCAGGAAGTTCACCACAAAGACGAGTGGTTTCGGAAGCGTCCACCCTACGGGCGGCGCGTGCCGCCGGCGTGCCCGGCTACCGTTTCAGGGTGTCGTAGCGAAGGCCGGCCGCTTGTACGTTGCGGCGCAACGGCTGAAATCCAGGTTTGCGGCAGAGGACGCTTTGACGAACGCAACGATCGTTGCATCGACGCACGGCGGGAAGTCGCTGTCGTGCGATGCACCCGGAACGAGCATGATGCGCGCGTGCGGCAGATACGGAAGCGCCTCACGCGCGTATTCCGGCGGCGTCGCCGGATCGTCGCTGCCAGAAATCATCAAGATCGGCGCATCGCTGCGCACCGGTTCGTCGAACGACGCCGCCACGGGTTGGACGTTCCAGAGTTTGCACGCGCGTTGTTGTGCGCGGACGCGTGCGTCGCGCTCAAAGGTGCCGGCGCTGTTTGGCGTGACGTCGGCTTGCGTGATGAAGGGAAGATCTTCGGCGCAGGTGACCGAGAGATTGAGTCCGTCGGCGACGAGGTCGGAAAACAGAGCCGCCATCTGAGCGACCATCTCGCCGAGCGGTTTGTAGTCGCCGTTGTACGCGCGGTCGATGGTTACGGGAATGTAGGCCGCAGCCGGTGGGAAGTACATGGCATGGCGGATGGTCTCCGCGAAGACTTCCTTCGAAAGCTGCACGGTCTGCGAACGGTGTGTGGCCGGATTCTGGACGGAAATCGTGACGGGGCCGGCATCGAAGCGCTTGACGACGGCAGCGAACCGTTCCGCGAAATGAGTGAAGTGCGCGTTGCAGCTTGCGTCGCCACGGCAAGCTCGCTCGAGGTTTTGATTGCGGTCTGTGCCCCGCGCGCCATCGGCAGTGGAATGACGTAGAAGTGCGGCGGCGCGACGCCTTCGAGGACGATGCTTTCGACGCTCGCGGGGTGGCGGCGAGCGTAGTCGAGATAGAACAGCGTGCCGTAGGACCCGCCGAACAACACGAGTCTCGGGTAGCCGAGGGCCGCGCGCACGTCGTTCAGATCGTCGGCGGCTAGGCTGGTCGAATAGAGGCTGAGATTCGCTTGCGCGGCAAGGCGATCGCGACACGCGCGCACGAGCGAATCGGGCCAGAGCTGACGGAAATAGAGTTCCGGATGGTCTGCGGGTGCGAAGTTACAGCTTTGCTTAGCCGATTTGCCCGTTCCTCGGTTGTCGACGAACAGCAGATCGTAATTATCGCGAAGCGTCGCCATTGCCCCGGTGGCGCCGGCAAGGTCGGACGCCTGAGCCGTCGCCGACGCGCCCGGGCCGCCGGGATTATAGGCGATCGCGCGATGCGTCGCGGGGTGCTTCGCCTGGATGACGATGAAATGAATGTCGATCGTGCGCCCGGTAGCGGTTGGGCGATTCTCGAAAACGGTGAGCGTTCCGCAGATGGCCGCTGCCTGTGCCTGACCGATGCGGCACGGCGACGTTTTCAAAAGAGGCGGCGAGGTATTCGAGCTGGCCTGCATTGGCGCGGCGGTCGTGAGAAGCACCGCGGCGAGAAGAATTCGTATCATGGTTGCACGTCCCAACGCTCGGCGTTCCAATAATCGTATAACATGTTCGGCCGAAAATCTCGCAAGGCAGGATTGACGACAATGTATTCTTGGTCGTCGACCAGCGGGAGCAACACCGCGTTGTCGCGGAGCCGGCGCTGCATGGTGCTGAAGAAACGAGCGCGGTCGGCGCGATCGAGGGTCGATCGCTGTCCTTCGTATGCGTCGTCGTAAGCAGCATCGCAGAACCGCGCCATGTTGGCGCCGTCAGGCGGGCGCTTGGCGCAGGTCCAATTCTCGGATTGTTCGGGGTCGGAGCCCCCGTAAAGATTGTCGGACATCATGTTGAAGCGGCCGCCGTATTGAATGCCGCCGGCGGATGCGGGCGCGTACATAACCGTATTTGGGTACGTTCGCAGCGTGACGTCGATTCCGACCTGCGCGAGGTCGCTTTGAACGATCGCCTGAATTCGCCGGTTGTAATCTCGCGTGTCGGAGACGAGTTCGATGTGAAGCGGCACGCCGTCTTTGAGGCGCTGCTTGCCAGTGAGGTGCCAGCCCGCGGCCTCGAGCTCGCGCGCGGCGCGACCGGGATCGTACGGAAGCGGTTGGATCGACGGATCGTTTGCCCAGAGCACCGTCGGAATTTCGGTGTTGAGGACGGGGCGCAATCCGAGATAGGTGCCGCGAATGAGCGCCGAACGGTCGATCGCCTCGACGATCGCTCGACGGACGTGGACGTCGTCGGTCGGGGTTTTCGCGGTTTGAAAGCCGAGGTAGTCGAAGCCATTTCGGAGGGCGGAAATCAGCTTGGCGTCGCGCAGCGTGCGCGCTTGCGGAACTTCGAGAATCGTCAAGTTGTCGACGTCGAGCTCGTGGGCGCGAAAAGCGTCGAAGCGGGCGTTGCTGTCGGCAACGATCTTGAAAACGAGACGGTTCAGGCGCGGTTTGCGCCATGCGTAAGGATTCGGAACCAAGTCGATTTCGTCGCCGCGTATCCAGCGCGCGACGCGAAAGGGTCCGCTGCCGAACGGGTGAGCGTTCCAGTCGGCATGCGAAACGTCAGTGCTTGCGAACGCATGTGCCGGAAGAATGCCGAAGGCAAAGTCGGAGGCAGCGAAGAGCTCGCCGACCGCAGCGGCCCACCGATGGCGGAGCCGAATACGGACGGTGTAGCGGTCGGGCGTTTGCAGCGAGGCGATTGCGCGGACCGCTTCGCTGTCGACTACCGGATTACGCGGATCCAGAATAGCGCGATACGTGAACGCGACATCCTGGGACGTGAGGTCCATGCCGTCGGCGAAGCGAACGCGGTGGCGCAGATGGTAGACGATCGTTTTGCCGTCCGAGGAAATGCCACCGTTCGCTCGTGACGGCACTTCCGTCGCGAGCAGCGGGACGATTTGATTGCGGTCGTTCAGGGTGACCAGCGTTTCGCAGTACAACTGGCCAAGATCGATCTGGCGCTCGACGTAGCTGAATAGTGGATTCAGTGAATCGGGATCGCCCAGCATCCCGATGCGCAGCTCGTGCACGGTGCCCCACCCCGAGCCGCCGGCCTTCGTGCAGGCCGTCAACAAAATGAGTAAAACGGCCGGCAATATGTTGCATGCCCGCATGCTCGATGCTGCGTTCAGGATGACGCCCGTGGTGCTGACGGCGGGGGCGGTTGCGGGCGACGAGCGGGTTCGGGGGCGGCGGCTTGTTGCATGATGACGGCTTGCGGTGCGCCGATGGCGATGCCGTTGCGGCGGAACGCCTCGCCCACGCGCAAGTTGACTTCCCGCGCGAGCGGCGCGCGTTCGGACGGAATGGTTTTAATCCATGCGCGCAGGACGACGCCGGCATAGGAAACGGAATCCACGCCGAGCACCCGCGGAGGTTCGATGATGTCCTTGCTCCAGGCCGGGTCGGCCGCAAGTCTGTCGAGCGCGTCCTGCAGCACGGCGGTCGCGCGCTCGACGTTTGCGGACGCGGCCACGGAGACGCGAAAATCTACGCGCGCCCAACTGCGCGTGGAGTTTTCGACGGTGGTGATGGTGCTATTCGGAATCGTCACGAGCCGTCCGTCGTCGGCGCGAAGGCGCGTGATTCGCAGCGTGAGATCCTCGACGGTCCCGGTGACGCCGCCGATCGTCACCATGTCTCCGATCGCGAACTGGTCTTCTGCGAGAATCAGGAACCCGTTGAGATAATCTTTGATAAGACTTTGGGTCGCGAACGAAAATGCGAATGCAACGACGGCGCCGATCGTCAAGAGCGACACCGTCGAGACGGAGAGAATCGCAAACGTCCAGACGATTGCAATCGCCCAGAGGACGATCGACTTGAGGTTATCGGCAGAGCGAATGAGCGTCGGACTGCGCAGTTTGATGCGGGCGCGCTGATCGGCGGTGAGCATGATGTTGGAGCGCCACGCGTCGGTGGCGCGTATGATGAAGGCGCCGATCAGGCGGTCGAGCACGGCAATGATGCCCCAAAGCAGGACGACTTGGAACGCGCGACCGGAAAGCTGGTTGGCGTAGGCGCGCGTCACGGGGAATATCGTCAGAAGCCAGTAAACCGTGACCGCCCAGATGGCGAGTGCGGCCAAGCCGAGCGCCCACAGGATGCCGGCGTAGACTGCGCGGCGCGTGTCCGAGTCGAGCGCACGGCCGGTCTTGCGCAATCGCCTGCGTAGCCACACGATTGCAATCGTCGCCAGCGCGACGCCGACCAGTACCCAGGGCAGTTTGCGCAACTGATCGCGCACGTAGCCCGGCTCGGAGGCAACGATTGCGCGAGCGAGAGTGCTCTGCAACGTCGTTGCCCATTGCTGCGCAAGTTCTTGTTTCGGAACCGCGTTGAACGCTGCATCGGGCGGCGTGACGGTCATGATTGGGAATTTGTCGTGCTTGATGCCGTCGGTCGCGTAGAGCACGGGATCCCCGCTATCGTTTCCGATTTCGACTTTAAACGTGTTTGCGTCGAATCGCACACCCTTTGCGGAGATCGAGGCAGGAGCAATCTGACGCAGATTGGACTCGATGATGTAGACGCGCTGAACGACGTGCGGAACCTCCGCGTTGTCGTTCGACGCCGGTACCGCGACCGTGAAGAGGCGCTGTCCTTGGAACGTTACCGGCGCGGTGTCGAAGTTATTGATGCGCTTGACGGCGACGCCGTACGGCGCGGCGGTAGTCTGCGCCGAGGAAATCGGCAGCGAGAACCCTTGCGCCTGTGCCGCGAGCGGAAGCGCGACGAGCGCGGCGAGCTCGAGAATCGTCGCAGCGGCAAAGATGCGAATCAAAGACGTTACTGGCTGACGACCGCGCCGAACGGCAGCGAGATCTCGGTGCCGAAATGGTTGACGAGCGTCCCGTCGGAGAGGGTGTAGATGCGCACGACGTTTCCGAGGTGGTCGGGGACGATGACGCGATCGGCACGGCGAGAGAATGCGTACGTCTGCTGCGTTCCGGTGAAGGCCAACGAACCGACGACGGTTGCCGACGAGCCGGAAATGAAGAGCTTATACGCGCCGGGCGCACCTTTGCTCTCGAAGTCTCCATCGCCGACCATCAGCGTCGGTTTGATCCAATTGATGGCGCCGGGCACGTTGAGCGTTCCGCCGTTGATCGTCAACGGCATGAGTTCGTTTGCACCTTTGGCGAGTTTGAAAAGTCCGGGGCTGCGATCGTGGCTGGTGCCATCGACGAAGAGGTTGCTTTTGTCGTCGTAAGCGAGGAAATCGACTTCGCCGAAGCCGTTCGCCGGTTGGTAGGACTCGCCTTGGTGTGCGCCTTTCGCATACACGGTCACATTTCCGTCGAGCGAATGTTTGTTGCCCGGTTGCTGATTGGCGACGGCAATGTTGCCGGTGCGCGAATCGATCGCGCAGTCGTAAGGGATGTCCGGCACGTTCGGAGATGGTGAAGATCGGCGCGGTTCCACCGTGCGCGAACTCCTTGATTTTTCGCGTATCGTAATCGGGAACCCAGACGTTGCCCGTACTGTCGGCGCACATGCCGGTCGGAAACGAAAAGCCGGTCAGTTGGCCGACTAAAACGAGGCCGTTACCATCGAGGTAGGTATAGATCGTGACGTCTGAAGTTCCGGCGTTGGAGACGTACAGCAGGCTGGTGTTCTTCGCGTTCGCGAGCATCCAGGATTGGCCGTGAGCGGTGCGCGCCGCCGGGAGACTCGTGGTGGAGGCGGGCGTCGTTGCGCCTGCGCAGGCAGTAAGCATGGCGATTCCGAGCAGCGGCAGAATGAATTTCAAACGATTCGGCATTGGAACGCTCCTTCGCGGGGACGAGCGAATGATACATTCGCCAGGAGGCGCCGGAGGGCTTCTTTCCGATTTCGACCAAGGGCAGTGGTTGAAAGGCAGCAATTGCACGACATGAACAGACTTGCGGGCGAAACCTTCACCATGGCCGCGGACCTAACGGTGACCCGCATGGGATACGGCGCGATGCAGCTAGCCGGTCCGCACGTCTTTGGGCCGCCGCGCGACCGCAATGCGGCGCTGGCGGTTCTGCGAGAGGCGATCGAACTCGGGATCAACCACATCGATACGAGCGACTATTACGGCCCGCATTACACCAACGAAATCATCAAGGAAGCGCTGCGCCCCTATCCCAACGATCTGCGAATCGTCACCAAAGTAGGGGCGCGCCGCGATGCGCAGGGCGGCTGGCCGCAGGCATTGTCTCCGCAAGAGTTGCGTCAAGCCGTCCACGACAACCTCAAGAATCTCGGACTCGACGCGCTCGATGTGGTGAACCTTCGAGTCGGCGGATTCTCTGCCCCCGAGCCGGGCTCAATCGCCGAACCGTTCGGCATGCTTGCGCAACTTCAACAAGAAGGCTTGATCCGGCATCTCGGCGTGAGTACGGTCACACCGGAGCAGATCGCGGAGGCTCAATCGATCGCGCCGATCGTTTGCGTGCAAAACCTCTACAATATCGCGCAGCGAAACGACGAAGCGTTGATCGACAGCCTCGCGGCGCAGGGAATTGCCTACGTTCCGTACTTTCCGCTCGGCGGCTTCACGCCGCTGCAATCGGATACGCTGAACTCGGTCGCCAAGCGCCTGGGTGCGACGCCGATGGGCGTTGCGCTCGCGTGGCTGCTCCAGCGCGCGCCGAACATTCTGCTCATTCCGGGGACGTCGTCGGTCGAGCATTTGCGTGAGAACGTGGCGGCTGCCGCACTCGTCTTGCCGGACGACGCATTAGCCGAACTCGACGCCATCGCGCCCCCGGACTGAGGTCCAAGCCGCCAGCCGGCGATTTTCAGTGAAGCGGGGCTGTTGACATACGAACATATGTTCGTATATGCTGGTTCTCCCATGGCGCCGCTTGCCGTCGCACGATCCTTAGAATGGACGAACCCCGAGGGGGGACGGCGCGAAGCCTTTGCGGCCTTAAAATCCGCGATCGGCGCGGAGTCGATTGCCGCCCCCCGTCAACTTCCGCCCGACGCCGTGATTCCGACTGCCATTCCGGAACTCGACCGGGCGTTGGGCGGCGGCCTTCCGCGCGGCGCGCTCGTAGCGTTTGAGGGAAACACCGGACGCTGGAGCATCGCCGCGCGACTGGCTGCGCAGGTGACGCAGCGGGCGCTGGTGGCGATCGTCGACGACGGTGCGCTCTATCCTCCGAGCTTGGTGCGCGCGGGAGTGCGGCTCGACCGCGTGCTTATCGCGCCGGCCGCTACGCCGCGGGCAACGGCACGCGCGGTCGACATCGTGTTGCGAACGCGCGCCTGCCGGCTGGTGCTGGTGGCGGCACCGGAACTCCGCGCGGCAGTGTGGATGCGATTGGCGCGCCTTGCGCAGCGCGCCGGCGTGTTGCTCGTCGCAATCGCTCGCCGCGCGAGTGTCGCGCTGGCGGCGGCAACTGCATTACGTTTGGAATGTACGCTCGTACGGCCGCTCATCGACGGCGCACGCGGTCTGTGGTGCACGCTCGCCGGTTACGATGTGGAAGTGCAAGTGCGCAAATATCACGGCCGTGCGGCCCACGAGCACATTCATGTTGCTGTGCGTTAGCGGCAGTTCGACGTCGCCGGCGGCATGGGAAGAGTTGCTCGATGCGCTCGATGCCGTGTCGCCGCTGGTCGACGACGTGCGCCCCGGATTGGCATTTCTCGACATGCGCGGCGTCGCCGGAACGCCGGCACAATGGATGGCGCAGGCGCGGGGAATTGCCGAGCGCTTTGGATTGTCGCTGCGTTTGGGCGCCGGAACGAATAAAATCGTCGCGCGCGCGGCTGCGTCGCGGGCTGACGGCAGTGCGTGCGCTCCCGGCGACGAGCGCGCGCTGCTGGCGCCGCTCGAGTTGTCGCTGCTCGACGTCGATTCCGACGTGGTCGAACGCTTGCGGTTGTTGGGCGTCGCGCGGCTGGGCGATCTCGCGCGGCTGCCGCACGGCCCGTTCGTGCGGAGGTTCGGGCCCCAAGCGGCGCGTTGGCACGAGCTCGCCAACGGCATCGACCGCACGCCGTTCGTTCCGCGGGCGCAAGCTGCCGTTATCGAAGCGTCGGTGTTCGGCGAAGGCCGTGCCGAAGACGAAGCCCAGGTGATATTCGCGTTGCGCGTGCTGCTGATGCGCATCGCCGCCGACCTCGAACGTTGCGGAAAACGTGCCGGCGCGCTGAGCCTCGACGTGGAGCTGGACGACGCACAGACGCAACGTTTCGAAGTGCCGTTAGCGTCGCCGACCGCGCAAGAGCGGGCGATGCTCGACGTCGTACGCGCGAAACTGGAGGGTGTAACGTTTTTGGCGCCAATCGTTGGGTTGCGCGTGCGTGCGGCGGAGTTAGAAGAAGGCGGCGAAGCGCTGGGTTTGCTGACCGGCGACGATTTCGACCCCCAGGCCGTGGCGGTGACGATTGCGCGAATCGAAGCTGCGCTGGGTGAAGCGGTGCGCCGCGCGCGCGTGCGTCCGGCGCACGTGTTGGAGGAGCGCTTCGCGTACGAACCGTTTGCCGTGCCGAAGCGCGCGCTCTTGCGCAACGACGATGCCGCGGTCGGCGTTGAAAGCGAGGTCGTGCCGCAACTGCGGTTGCTGGCAGTTACCGAGATTCCGGTGCGCGTGCGTCGCGGCGAGCCGGCATTCGTCGGCGATCCACCGCAAGCGGTGCGAGCGTGTGCCGGCCCGTGGCGTGTGGAGATGGAAGGCTGGCCGGGCACGAATGCCGTCGCGCGCGACGAGTACGACGTTCAACTCGCCGACGGCTCTCTCTACCGCATTTACCGGCAGGGAGCGCAGTGGTACGTTCGCGGAGAGTACGATTGAGCCGGCTGATTCAAAAACACAATCGCTTGCACGAGAAACATCGCCGTCAACAGAAAGTACTACGTACCCGTGAAGGCTGCGGTTCGTTCGAAGTATGGCCTAGGCGAAGTTCTGAGCGTTCGAGAGATCGAAAAGCCGGTGCCGAAGGAGCATGAGCTCTTGATACGAGTTCATGCTGCCACGGTAAACAGAACCGATTGTCACGTCCTCTCGGGCAAGCCGTTCCCTATGAGGTTGTTTACCGGGCTATTCAAACCGAGATCGGCCGTTATTGGAACCGATTTTGCCGGACAAGTGGAAGCGGTGGGATCGACCGTGCAGTCCTTTCATGTCGGGGATCGGGTCATGGGATTCGGCGGGATATTCGGGGCAGCGTCTCTTGCACAATATTTGGCACTCCCTGAAGCGAAGGCAATCAAGGGAACCGTAACGATTCCCGACGATCTCGACTATGACATCGCTGCAGCTTGCCCCGAAGGAACGTTTTACGCGGCAAGCGGGCTTAATCAGTTGAACCCTAAGGCTGGGCAGAAAGCGATGGTCTACGGAGCGACGGGCGCGATCGGCTCGGCCTACGTACAGTTGTTGAAATACTTCGGGGTTTACGTTACGGCCGTTTGTAGAGGCGAGAACGCTGCGCTCATACAGTCTTTGGGTGCAGATAGAGTTATCGACTATGAGAAAGAGGATTTCACAAAGGATGACGATCGCTACGACTTTGTCTTTGACGCGATAGGGAAGAGCAGTTTCCTCAAATGCAAAGACCTCTTAAAAAGAGACGGGTTATATACATCGTCGGGCGGAGCGGAAAATGCGTTCTTCGCACTGGTTACGCCGTTGCTGGGTGGAAAACGAGTCCCGTTCATCCCGCCGAAGAACGTCGCTTCTACTTTAAGATTTATTCTGGACTTGATCGAACGAGGGCACTTTAAGCCCTTGATAGACAGAAAGTACGCTTTGGACGACATAGCGGAAGCTTTCACCTACGTAGCATCCGGGCAGAAGCTCGGCAACGTGATCGTCACGATGGATTCTTGAAGAAATATTCCGGTCGATTCCAAATTTAGCAATCGTCGGCGATCGGCCGGCTCCAGCACCGGATTGGTCGACCCGTACGACATTGCCGTAGACGCCGGCGGGAAGACCAACGGAAATGTCTATGGCATTGCGGTCCGCTAGGCTCGGGCCAGCAGACCCCGCGTGACGCCTAATGATCGGCGGGACCCTCGGCGCCCAGGGTGCGTCGGCCAGTCTACCAGTGGCCTGCGCTTTGACCGCCATCTACATGGGAAATGTCCCCAGTTACGTATGGAGCGTTCTCCAGATACATCACGGCAGAGACGACGTCTTGGATCTCTCCAATTCGCCCAAGCGGAATCTGCGATTCGAGTCCCGCGTACGATGCCTCCGGGTGCGTTCTGATGATTATAGGCGAGACCGCGTTTACCCGGATGCCACACGATGCATATTCGATCGCGAGGGCTTTTGTCACTGAGTTCAGGCCGCCCTTAGCCAACGATGCTAACGCCGCCGGAACGCCTTTGACAGGTTGTTCGGCTACCGTCGCCGTGATGTTGACGATATGACCCCGACCTTGGGGTTCCATCACACGCAGCGCCCGCTGCGTGATGTGGAAAAAGCCGCCGAGGTTCGTTGAGAGCATCAAGTCATAGTCCGCCAGAGTATACTGTGTGAATGGCTTAGAAATGTAGGCTCCTGCATTATTGACGAGTGTATCGAGCCGTCCGAAGCGATCAACGGCCTCGCTCATGATGCGTTCGGCGGTTTCAGGGTTGCTGATGTCGCCGGCAACGCTCAACACACTCGCGTCGGCGTTGTGATCGATCGAGAGTGCGCTGGCGACCACCTTGAACCCCGCATCACGGTATGCGGCGACTAGGCCCGCGCCGATACCATGCGAGGCCCCAGTAATTATCGCAACCTTTTCATCGATCACGCCAGCAGCCATCCGGATCGAGCACCAACCTCAGTTGACGGTGCTCTGTCCGACCTCAATGATATAACCGTCAGGATCGCGGATGTAGCAGCGAATCTCGCCGTACCTGGCAATCGGTTCTGTAAGGAACTCGGCTCTCCGGCTTTTCCATAACTCATAACAAATCCAATTCCGATAAGAAGTGCTCATCATCCGCTTAGCGGGAAACGTTTAGGGTTGGCTGATGACGGCTGCGAACGGCTTTGAAACGTTGTCGGTGACCGATCCGTAAAGCGTACCATCGGAAAGCGAATAGACTCGGACGACGTCCCCCGACCAATCGGGGACGACGACCTTATCGGCGCGGCGCCAAAATCCATACGTGTCGAGCGTATTTGCGAATGGAAGTTTGCCAACGACCGTGGCCACGGACCCCGAAACAAAGAATTTGTACGCAAATAATGTGTTCTCCTCACGGTCGCCGACTAGCAAAGTCGGATTGATCCATTGAATCGCGCGCGGGCTGTCGAGTTCGCCGCCGTTCACCGTGAGATTTATCAGTTCTTTGCCGCCGCTGGGAATCTCGACCAAGGGTCCGTTGCCATACCCGTAAGGATCCGTCGGGAGACCGTCAACGAAGAGGTTGCCATGATTGTCGAACGTGAGAAACTCGACTTGCATGAACCCCATGCCGTATTTCGTCCCGGTGTGCGACCTCGGATGATAAATCTTTACGTTGCCCTGCTCGTAATAGTGGGCGTTGGGGAACTGATTGGCGACGGCCAGGTCTCCGGTATTTGGATCGACGGCACAAGCGATCGGATCTGAACTCCCAACCTCGTGAATTGTAAAGATCGGTTTCGTGCCGCCGTGTGCGTACTCGTAGAGCTTGCGCGTTCCTTCGTCGACGAGCCACACGTCGCCGGCGCGGTCGGTGCACATGCCTTTCGGCCGGCTGAACCCGGTCAGCGTTCCCACGAGAATCAAGCCGGCACCGTCGAAATACGTGTATACGGTAACGCTGGCCGTTCCGTCGTTGGAAACATACAGCAGGCTGGACTGCTTTTTGGCGCCGGGCGTCATCCACGACGTCGCAGATGGCGATATCGGCCGATCCGCCGAGCCGACGAGTTGCGAACTGCCGCATCCGGCAACGATGGAGACCGCTGCCGACATGGCCGGCAGCGAAAAATAAAAACGCGCAGGTCGCTTCATGAATGCTCCTTCGACGCCGGAGCGCGAAGTCTATGCCGCTCTTCGCCCTTCGCTCTTCGACTTCGCTCGCTTCGCGCAGAGTGACGCCGAGGGCACTGCGCTTAGAGTGACACAGAGGACACTGTGCTTAGGGTGACACGCGGGCGGGCGTGAAGCGCTCGGACCAGCGGAAGCGGCCGGTGACCTGCATCACTACGAAGAGGGTTACGATCGCGCCGATGGTGATCGTGAGGCCGCTCCAGCCTTCGTTGAAAAGTGCGTACGAGAACAGAACGAGATAGACGAGTTGCGCAAAACCGCTCTCGACGGCGGCGAACCGCCAGCCGACGACCAGCCGCAGATACGAGATCGTCAAGAAGAGCGTGACCGCCGAGCAGATGGCGAACGCCGCCTCGACGGGGATGCGGTCGACGAGATACGCAAAGAGCAGATGGAACGCGAAGAACGAACACGCCAAGAAGAAATAGTTCATTGGATGCAGTTCGATGCGACGCAGCGTGACGATCGTGAACATGACGAAGAAGTAGAAGAGCAGCGCAACCGGTGCCCAGAACGTGATGCGCTGGGCGAGCGGACCCGGCTGCATCGGGTACGGCACGGTCATGCCGATGCCGTTGGACGTCACGAGCGTACCGTAACGCCACCGCAGCAGCCAGCCTTTACCCTCAGGCCGTTCGCTGGGAGGCAGCAACGTCTGCGGCGGATAGTCGATTGCGGAAAAGTTCGTGGTCATCGTTAAGGCAAAATCGTTGACCGACTGCACGCCGTCTCCAAAACTGTACGTCCACGATTGCGTGCCGCGCGAAGTGTAGCCGACGGCGATCTCCGTTTGAGCGCCGGGGTTCAAAGCGAAAGCGAAGGTCCCGCGCGCCAACGCCGTTGCATCTCCGGCTCGGATGCCGCCGATCGTGCAGATGAAATTCGTGTACGTCCCGCCGTTGGAAGGGAAGGGAAAATGCAGCGTAAGCCGCGACGACGGCGTGTCGTTGCGAATGCGGTAGCGGGCGGCGAAGCGGACGTCGTAAAGATTGTACCAGAGCAGCCCCTTCCGGCGCTGCGTGAGATCGAGGGCGACGTCGACGCGGCTGGACCGGATTGGGACGACGTCGTCCTGATAACTGCGCTCGACGCGTTTCTTGTCGGTATTGTAGGTGTCGACGGCGACCCGCGCCGTGACTTGCGGCGCGGCCTGCGTCTGCGCGTCGCCCCACTGCGTCGTGAGTCTCGCGCTCTGCGATTGGTCTGAGGATTGCGTCCGCTGCACGAGCGTCGCGCCCAGAATCATCCAGGCAATGGCTGCGACCCAGAAAATCACGGCGAGTGCGGCAATGTGTTTGACCATGCGGCGAACCTCACAAAGGATTTGGCGATGTTGAGTAACTTTGCAATAGAGAGTTAATAACTTTGTACCACAAAGTATATGGGCATGCAAGGGGTACCATTCGGCGTGCAAGAGGTCAGGGCGCCAGGCGGGAAGAGAGCGGGAAGCTCCAGGCCGCCCTTCGACTACGCATCGCTTAGCGATGCTGCGCTCAGGGTGACACCGGAGGCGCACCCGCGATCGACTGTGGATGACGCGGGGGCGCACGCGCGATCGACTGTGGATGACACCGGGGCGCACGCGCGATCGACTGTAGATGACACTGCACTTACTTTGAAGGAGAACGATTTCTTGAATGCACCGTTGTTTCGAGGGCTCGCGATAGCGGGCATTGCGTCGCTTGCCGCTTGCTCGGGCGGTTCGGGGTACTCGGCGCTCCCCTCCCAACCTCAAGCGGCGGCCCCGCTTGGCCAGTCGGCGTCGAACGTGCGGGCGGCGTGCCCAGAGTCCCCGCGTCCCGGTTACGCGCGCTGCTTCGCGCTCATCCGTACCGACATCGCACCGCGGCGCGGCATGCAGCCCGACGTGGGCGGGTATAAGCCGGCGGATCTTCAGGCAGCGTACAACCTTCCGTCGTCGACGAATGGGACGGGACAAGTCGTCGGCATCGTCGACGCGTTCGACGATCCTAACGCCGAGAGCGATCTGGCCGTGTATCGTTCGGAGTTCGGCCTGCCGGCGTGCACGACGGCCAACGGTTGCTTTACAAAGGTGAGCCAGAGCGGTTCGCGCACGAAGTTTCCAAAGGGGAATCCCAACTGGGCCGGTGAGATATCGCTCGATCTCGACATGGCGTCGGCGATTTGCCCGCTTTGCAAAATCATTCTCGTCGAAGCGAGCACGAATCGTTTGGTGAGCCTTGCGAAGTCGGTCGATCGCGCGGTCGCGATGGGTGCGACCGTCGTGAGCAACTCCTACGGCGGCACCGGCGGCGGCGGTTCGAATCCGGGCTACGACCATCCTGGAACGATCATCACCGCGAGTTCCGGCGACAGCGGTTACGGCTATTCGTCGCCGTGCGACTACACGACCGTCGTGTGTATCGGCGGAACGTCGCTGAAAAAGGGCGGCGGTTCGCGCGGCTGGACCGAATCCGCGTGGGGAGGCGCCGGCAGCGGCTGCGCGGGCTTGGTGAACAAGCCGTCGTGGCAGACTGACGCCGGCTGCGCGCATCGCTCGGAGTCCGACGTGTCGGCGGTCGCCGACCCTAGCACCGGCGTGGCGTTCTACGACACGTATCCGAGCGGCGGCTGGGGCGTCATCGGCGGCACCAGCGTTTCGTCGCCGATCATCGCATCGGTGTTTGCGCTCGCGGGCAACGCGGCGTCGCAGAACTACGCCGCGGGCATTTGGGCGGCCGGCGGTTCCTCTTCGCTCAACGACGTCACGACCGGCAACAACGGCTCGTGCCCGAAGAAATTCCCGTACATCTGTAAGGCGGGGCCGGGATACGATGGTCCGACGGGTTGGGGAACGCCCAACGGCGTCGGGGCGTTCTAAACTCGAACGTCGACGGGAGCGCATGAGTACCGATTCAATGAGCGTCGCCCTATCGGTGGCGACGCTCATCGTGGTTGGGGCAGCGTCGGTTGCGGCGATCGTCCAACTGCGGCATCTCCGCGCGAGCAATCAACTCAACGCGTTGCTCGAGATCATGAATCAGTGGAACGTTCCGATGGTTCAAGAGGCGTTGGCTGAGTTGATAAAGATGCCCGAAAAGATGAAGGATCCCCAGTACGTCGCGCTACTGCGAAACCCGAGCTCCATCGACCGCAAGACGCACCTAGAGTTTTTGGCGCTCGATCTTTGGGAGCAGATCGGGACGTACTGCAAGCACGGGCTTATCGACGAGGCGATACTGCTCGATATTACTTCGGGTCAAGTCGCGCGAGGCTGGAACTGTGCCCAAGCAGCGATTGCGATTCTCCGTGAAAGCATAGGGCTATCTTCGATGGAAAACTTCGAGTATCTCGCCGTCCGCGCGAAGCTGTGGGCGCAGAAGTATCCGTCTGGAACCTATCCGAAGCGGTTGCCGCGAATGAGTGATATGTAGGCACCCCTTCGACTGCGCGTGCTGCGGCACGTTCATCGGAGTTTGCAGTAGGGTAAGAGGAGCTCATGAGTGATAGACTTTCCAACGAACACGACCATGACGTCTCGAAGAAGGCAACGCCGGAGCATGAGGCGCCGGACGGCGGCGTGGTGGGTCCAAGCGAGAAGACCGGTGGAGCGCCGGCGCCGAACGTGATTCCCAGCAACGAGGGTGGGACGGCGGATACGGTTCACGATCACACGCACCACTAAGGACTGCGGCCGCGGCGGAGGATGCACGGGCGGGGAGCGTCACATAGTAGCGTCGTGACGATGCTCGCCGCCTTGCTGATCGGGCTGGTTGTCGGCCTCCGAACCTTTACCGCGCCGGCGGTACTGTTGTGGCTGCGCGATCGCGGCGGCGCGTGGGCGATTCTGGCTTCAATCGGCGCGGTTATCGAGTACTACGGAGACGTCCATCCGAAGGCGCCGCCGCGGACGGCTGCGAGCGGCATGGTGGCGCGCATTCTCGCAGGTGCATTCTGCGGATGGCAGATCTCTTTGATGCACGGTGGTTCGGCGACCGGCGGAGCGATGTTGGGCGTGGTGGGCGCCGTGGCGGGAGCGTACGGCAGCCTCGCGTTGCGGAAGAAGGCCATCGAGGCGATCGGCGTGGTGCCTTCGGGATTGCTCGAAGACGCGATAGCGATCGCGTTATCGTTCGTGATTATCGTTAAGGCGTAAACGCAACAGGACCCCGGCTTTGTAGCCGAGGTCCTCGCGTTGGTTTTGCCGGTTTACGGTTTCGTGAGTTCGAACCAAACGTTGTTACCAACGGGAACGGTACCGAGTAAAGGTAGCGGCGACCACGGACTCGTGCTAAAGAACAGCGTGCCGCCGCCCGTCGGCGATCCGAGGTTGATCGGAAAACCGGCTATTAGCGTGAAGCTGTTATCGTAGGCGTAGAACTTGTAAGTGTTGCCGATCGGAACGCCGGTGAATCTGGACCGGTTCGAGTTCGGCGGTACGACCGGCGCGGTGAAGCTGGCCGGCGCGGGATCTTGCGGAAGCACGTGCAGTTGGATAAAAAGCACTGGCGTTTCGCCGGTCGGCACCGGAACGCCGCCGGGATTGCTGGTAAAGCCCTGCGTCGTAAATTTCAAGCCACCCGTGGTTCCGGGACCGTAGTACAAACGACCGATGAATCCGCCGCAAGTCGTGACTTTGAGAAAACTGGTAACGGCGCTACGTGTGAAAACATCCTTGATATTGCAGTTATCCGGATGAGCCCGAACGTTCGGTGCGGAGACCAGCGCCTGGGCGCCCGACGGCAGCGAACTCTGATTGAGTGCCTGGCCGCAGCCCGCAACGAGCGGCACTGCCAATGCTAGCGCAATGGGAAGAACCTTCATGCTCCAAAACCTCCTAGAATCCGGCCGCAACGGCGGCCCGATATAGAGGCACGTTTCGGCTTGCGATGTGATGACCTGCTCTGCGTGGAGGTTTATGTGACAGGACCCCGGCTTTGTAGCCGAGGTCCTGCGCATTCGTTTGTTGGTTTTACGGTTTCGTGAGTTCGAACCAAACGCTGGCACCAACGGGAACGCTACCAAGTAAAGGCAGCGGCGACCACGGATTCACGGTGAAGAACAGCGTACCGCCGGCCGTCGGCGATCCGAGGTTGATCGGAAAACCGGCTATTAGCGTGAAGCTGTTGTCGTAGGCGTAGAATTTGTAGGTGTTCCCGGTCGGAACACCGGTGATTCTTGACCGGTTCGAGTTCGGTGGCACGACCGGCGCGGCAAAGCTGGCCGGTGCAGGATCTTGCGGAAGCACGTGCATTTGGATGAACAGCACCGGCGTTTCGCCGGCCGGCACGGGAACGGAACCGGGATTGCTGGTGAAACCCTGCGTTTGAATTTTCAAACCGCCCACGGATCCGGGACCGTAGTACAAACGACCGACCATTCCGCCGCAAGTTGTGACTTTAAGGAAAGTCGTGGCGGCGCTACGCGTGCCATTATCGTGGACATTGCAGTTATCCGGATGGGCCCGAACGCTCGGCGCGGAGCCCAGCGATTGCGCGCCGGACGGCAGCGAACTCTGGTTGAGCGCTTGGCCGCAGCCGGCAACGACCGGCAACGCAAACGCAAGCGCAATGGGAAGAACCTTCATGCTCCAAACCCTCCTAATTCGAAGTAGCTCCGGCCGCAACGGGCGGCTCGGATTTGAACCACGTTTCGGTTTGCGGTGCGATGACCTGCCTCGAATGGAGACAAGCCATCGAGGCCGAACCGATTCTCATAAGTGAAGACGCATTTGACGCTCTATTTCGCCACCGTCATCGCGCGGCGACAGCAAAGGCTGCCATAACGGCTGCGGAGTTCTCTACAAACTGACGCAGTGAGTGCGCACGGCAGCTAGCGATAGCGTTAGGCGATCGTGAGGACGATTTTCCCGCTGACTGAGCCCTTCGCACTTTCTTGAAGGGCGCGCTCGGCGTCGCTGAGGCCCATCTCCTGCGCGATGGCGACGCGCAGCCGTCCTTCTTCGAGCATGCGCGCCAGCGAGCGCAAACCGTGGTGCGACGATTGCGGCGTGTCAATGAGGACGATGTTGGTTGCCTCGAATCCGTGCTCTTGGAACCACTTCGTGTCGAGTGCGCCGATGGTTGAGGCGATTTTGCCTCCGGCGCGCAGGATGACCGCGTTGGCCTGAACCTTCGTGGCATCGCTCACGAGATCGAGCACGGCGTCCACGCCTTGGGGATGCGCCGCCTTCACCGCAGCCGTGACGTCACCGCGATCGTAAGCGACGAACTCGTCGACGCCCAGCGAATGCGCGAAGGCTTCGTTGCGTGAATGCGCCGTACCGATGACGCGAGCACCGCGATCGTGGGCGATTTGCGCGGCGAATCCGCCGACGCCGCCGGTCGCACCGGCGATGAAGAGCGTCGTACCGTTCGTGACACCGAGGATTTCGATACCGGCGAGGGCCGTGAGGCCCGCGGTCGGCAGTGAGGCTGCGTCGGCGTCCCCGACGTCGTCGGGGATCTTGGCAACCGGTTGCGGATGGTCGTCTTCGGGGACGACGGTGTATTGCGCGTACGATCCGTGGTCACGCGCGACACCGAAGACACGCTCGCCGTGCGATACGAGCGCACGTCTCTTCCCACGTCGCTGACGACGCCGGCAAAGTCTTGTCCGAGGACGAAAGGGGTCGCGCGCTGGCCGCGCTCGCGGATCTTCCAATCTATGGGATTGACGCTCGCGGCAGTGACGCGCACGAGTAGTTCGTTGGGGCGCGGCTGCGGCTGCGGCATCTCGACGATCGAGGCCGGCGCGCCACGGTGCTCGACGACGGCAGCTTTCATTTCCTCATGATTCCCCACTGCGGGCAGATTGCTCGAGACCACCCGCTCAATGAAGCTTGACATGCGAACATATGTTCGCTATTTTTAATGCCCTACCTTTGGCCTTGGGGCCGGCATCGAGATGTACGCGGAGCTGCATTCCTGGTCGAATTTCACGTTTTTAGAGGCTGGATCGCACCCTGAGGAGCTGGTCGACCGGGCGGCCGGCCTTGGGCTGGCCGGGCTCGCACTGACCGACCGGGACGGGCTCTATGGTGCCGTCCGGTTCGCGGGGCGGGCGCGGGAACGGGGGATTGCCGGGATCGTCGGCAGCGAGTTGACGTTCGGCGGCGAGGACGACCGGTATGCGGGATCGCGCATCGTGCTGCTGGTCGAAAACGCGCGGGGGTATGCCAATCTCTGCGAACTGATTTCGCGCGCGCAACTGCGCGGCAGCAAGGGCGACGCGCGGTTGCAGATGGGCGATTTCGACGGCCGAAGCGACGGATTGACGGCGCTCTCGGGCGGCGAGTGCGGGCGCGTCGAACGCGCCTTGCGCGACGGTTCTGAGACGGCTTCCTCCGAGATTCGCCGGCTTCGCGAGATCTTCGGCGAGCGGTTCCATCTCGAACTGCAGCAGCATCTCACCGAAGAAGAAACCCGGCGCAACGCGCAGCTGACGGCACTCGGGCGCACGCTGCACGTGCCGTGCGTGGCGACCAACGCGGTTGCGTATGCGTTGAAGGAGCACGCGCCGATTGCCGACGTGCTGCGCTGCGTCAAACTTGGCACCACGCTCGAACGAGCGCGTGCGGAGAACGTGTTGCGCCCCAATGCGGAGTTTTACGTGAAATCCGCCGACGCGATGCGGCGGCTGTTTGCACCGTATCCGGAGGCGGTCGCGCGCACGGTGGAGATTGCCAACCGCTGCCGCTTTCGGCTCGAGCGGCTGACGGGGCAGTTTCCGCTCTTTCCGGTGGAAGAAGGGAAGACGCGGCAGTCGTATTTACGCGAATTGGTATATCGCGGGGCGGCGACGCGATATGGGGCGCCGCTGCATTCCGACGTCGAACGTCAACTCGAGTACGAGCTCGGAATCATCGCGCGCATGGACCTGGCCGGCTATTTCCTGATCGTGTGGGACATCGTGCAGGAAGCGATGCGCCTGGGCGTGCTCTGTCAGGGACGCGGTTCGGCGGCGAATTCGGCGGTCTGTTACGCGTTGGGAATTACGGCCGTAGATCCGATCGGGATGAAGCTATTGTTCGAGCGTTTCATGTCTGAGGAGCGGCGCGAGATTCCCGACATCGACATCGATTTCGCGCATCAGGATCGCGAGAAGGTGATTCAATACGTATACGAGCGCTACGGACGTTCGAATGCGGCGATGACGGCCGAAGTGATTGCGTATCACGAGCGCTCCGCGTTGCGGGACGTTGCGAAGACGTTTGGTTACACGGTGGAAGAAGTCGACGCACTCGCGAAGGAACTGTCGGCGAGCGAATCGCTCGACGCTGCCGTTGCGGGGCGCTGCGCTCAGGATGACACGGTGAGGCACGACATCCCTGAGATTTGCAGGCGGGTCGAGAATTTTCCGAGGCACATGGGAATCCATTCGGGCGGCATGGTGCTGACGCGCGATCCGCTGGTGCGAGTGGCGCCGGTGGAGTGGGCGACGATGCGCGATCGCACGATCATCCAGTGGGATAAGGACGATCTTCAGGAGCTGGGGCTCATCAAAATCGATTTGCTCGGTTTAGGGATGCTGTCGCTGCTTCGCGAAGCCTTCTCGCTGCATCGGCGATGCTACGGCAGCGACCTGACGCTGCATGCGATTCCGGCCGGTGACAAACCGACGTACGAGATGATTTCGCGCGCCGACACGGTCGGCGTCTTTCAAATCGAATCGCGCGCGCAGCAGTCGATGCTGCCGCGGATGAAGCCGGCGTGTTTTTACGACATCGTCATGCAGGTGGCGATCATTCGTCCGGGGCCGATTCAAGGACAGATGGTGCATCCGTTCCTGCGGCGGCGCGCGGGATTGGAGCAGGTCAGCTATCCGCATCCGAAGCTCAAGCCGGTGCTCGAGCGGACGATGGGCGTGCCGCTCTTTCAAGAGCAGGGCATGCGGATGGCGATCGAGGCGGCCGGCTTCACGCCGGGTGAGGCCGACCAACTGCGGCGTGCGATGGGCCATAAACGCTCGCGCGCGCGCATGCTCGAAATCTATCCGCGCCTGATCGACGGCATGGTGGCCAACGGCATCGAGCGCGTCGCGGCCGAGCAGTTGTTTCACATGCTCGAAGGTTTTGCCGATTACGGATTTCCGGAATCGCACGCCGCGAGTTTCGCGCTGCTGGCATACGCGTCGGCGTACGTCAAATGCCGCTTTCCGGCGATCTTCGCCGCCGCGATTCTCAACGTGCAGCCGATGGGTTTTTACTCGACCGAAGTGCTGGTGAACGACGCCCGGCGGCACGGCGTGGTCGTAAAGCCGGTGGAGGTGAACGCAAGCGAGTATTGGTCGCACGTCGACGAAGGCGGAGCGTTGCGCTTGGGATTCCACGTGATTCGCGGTTTGGGCGAAGTGCAGCGCAAGCGTTTGGAGGCCGCGCTGGGCGGCGTCGGACGGTTGAAGCACGTGTTCCGGGATTTACTCGATTTCGCGCAACGCACGCGGTTGGAGAAGGAGGCGATGGAGAATCTCGCGGTTGCCGGCGCTTTTGCGCCGTGGTGCGGGTCGCGACGCGAAGCGATGTGGGCGTTGCGGGCACTCGACGAACGCGAGACGCGCGGCGAACTCGGGCGCTTGATGGACGTCGAGGAGCCGGCTGCGACGTTTTCACCGTTGAGTCCGCGCGAGGAAACGGGCTTCGATCTGTGGTCGACCGGCGTGGCACCGCGCGGCCAAATGATGATGCACTTCCGCTCGCAGCTCGATGCACTGCGGGTAATTCCGGCGGCGCAGTTGGCCGAGATGCCGAACAATCTCGTGTGCCGCGTCGGCGGCTTGGTGATTACGCGGCAGAAGCCGGGGACGGCCAAGGGCTTCGTCTTCTTAACGCTGGAGGACGAAACCGGGCTGGTGAACGTCATCGTACGCCCCGACGTCTACGAGCGCTATCGTCGGACGATTCGCAGCGCCGCGATGCTGGTCATCGACGGGAAGCTGCAAAAGGAAGCCGGCTGCATCGACGTCATCGCGCGACATTTCGATGCGTTTGAGGACCACGGCATCGCGGGCGGCGTCCGCGCCCATAACTTTCATTAAATGCCGGACGTTAGATCCTCGCCACCACCGGAGGATTCCAACTGCCGTCAAGAGCTGTGGCGCCGGGGGCGTAGAGCCGCATCGTTAGGTTGAACGCGCCGCCGGGCGCTGGAAGCCAGTTCGTTTCCATTCCAGCCCCCGGAGTGTCGTGCTGGAAATAGAGATCGAGCGAACCGTCGTCGTTAGTCTTTAGCGGCATCCAACTGCTGATTGCAAAACGGTTGAGTGCGTTTGCGACTTGGAATCCGTCGGCATCGTAGAGCGTGATCGACCAGAATGCTTGAGCCGGCGGCAGCGCGCCTTTCGCAAAGTGAATCTTGTAGCGGTTGGTTCCGTCAAGCGGCTTGCCGGTGTTGTCGGCAAGATTGATCGGATAAATGGCATCCTCGGGGAGATTCGCTCCTAATCCCACTTGCGCGACGAGCGCGCGTTTCAGGTAGAAGTTGCCGTAGACTCCCATCGTATTGACGTTCATCTGCCAGCCGTTGAAGACCGGCGCCATCTTCGGGAGATAGGTCTGCATGAGCTTCTGGGCATCCGCGGGAGCTTGCATGAAGGCTTGTTTGACGCTCGGGTCGAGCGCGTTGAAATTGAGGCTGTGACCGGCCACGAACCCGAGACGATTGAGTTGCGCGACGATCGGCTCGTCGGTGACGTGCGGCGGCTGTCGTTTCAGTAGTTCCGCGGCATACGTAAAGTACTTGTCGCCGGACATCGTGTCGACTTGCTGCTTGGGCGGCCTCGTCATATCGACGTTCGGATCGACCGTAACGCTGACGGGCGCCGGCGCTTTTCCCCAAGCCGCCAGCGGTGTCATTTTATAGCCTGCCTGAATGGCGCGCACGGCATTGTAATCGGCGGGGCCGTCGGTCTTGGTCCGGCCGATGATCCACACGTACGGCGTCGGCGCATTGATGAGCGTTACGCCGTCGGGCAACGCGCCGCTCCAGCCCGGTGGCGTTACGGCAAAGTTTCCCGCCTGCGTTCCCGTCGTACGCCAGCCGGGCGATGCGAAGACGTCGGACCACATATCGAGCATAGGGAACAGGTAGTAACGTCCGTTCGTATCCGGAACGGAAACGATGACCGGACCGCCAATCAGGTCGAGCCATCCTGACGAATACAGCGTATCGAAATTGGGCCGCACGACGGTTTTGAAGTTTGCCGGCGGGTACTCCGGGATGTTGGCAAACGTATTCATCGGGCCTTTGCCGATCTCTTTACCTGCGGCCACGTTCGTCGACTGCAGCCGCGTGAGGTCCATCGTGATGAGCGGATAAAAGTACAGGTACGCATTGACCGCGACGTCGTGCGCGTCTTGCGCCGGCACCTGGGCAGCTTGAGCGCTCGCGACCGGATCCGTAGCGAAGGACGCGGCAAATAGCGTGAGGTCGATAGCTAATCTACGCATATCCTACGCTTATTGGCGTACGCTTCACTGCGGTCCTATATTATCGCTGGACCCGACGGAAGAAATGCGTAAAGAGCGTAGGTAACGTAAATAACGAGTCGATTTGATGTCCCGGTTCAATCGAGATTTCCATGGTTGCGTGGAAAAAGGTGCTCGCCGGAGGCGACGCAATCACCGCTGAAGGCAGAAAGGAGGCAAAGGTGCGACCCACATTAGCCATCATCGCGTCGGCGGTTTGGGGCGCATTGCTGGTTCCGGGACTGTTGGGCGCGGCGCTCTCTCCGATGTTCTTCGACGCGCCGGGATCGATGAACAATCCGATCGCGTGGCTCAATGCGGCCATTATCGTCTCGTTCCCGTTGCTCTGTTGCGTCGCAATCGCCGGTTCGTGGATCGTGTGGGCCGCGCGCCGCAATCGGGAGCCTTCCAAGGCTTCGACCGCGGCAACGATCGCGGTCGCAGCGCTGCCGCTGCTGCCTATCGGGTACGTCACAATCGCGCTCGCCATCGAAACGATCGGCGTGATGGCGAGCGGTCAGCCGATGGGGCTGCATAGCACCATTATCAGCCATTGATGGGCTCGCTACGCGCTTCGACGTCCGTCCCCATACCGAGCCACGCCATTATTTTGCCGGTTTTCGGGTAAGAAGGGGCATGATTGAAAGCAGCTTTAGACGCCGAGCCGGCGGTGGCTCCGCCACCGCAGTTGCTGTAGCCCTACAAATCTGTGTCGCCGGTTTGATATCGATCGCCGGGTGTACCCACCATAAAGACGCCATCCAAGAACTCGATTCTGCAGTAGCGCCGTTCACGCAGTCGAGGGACGAAGCGATTCAGCTCGTCGGCGCTGCGAAACATTCTTTGGGGGCAGCCGATCTGAATACGCTCGCGGTCGACTATTCGGCACTCGAGGATAAGGGAAACGCGTACGCGGGATTCTTGTCGGAATCTCTTAGCATCGAATCGTTTGATGCGGATAGAAATGCCAAATATGCCGCGGGGCTCACTCAGGCAATCAAGAGCTTCAACAAGTCGTTTGCGACGGTTCGCCCCGCAAAACAAAGCACAGCGATCGTACAAGCCGCTTGGATACCCGCGTTTTCCGATTCCATAGCAGCATACTGGAAGCAGTACCAGGCCGGTGCGGGGCAACTATCGCCGCAAACCAAAGCAGACTTACTGAAAGAACTGAAGGCGAAGACGGTGTGGCCGAACTATGAGAATATTGCGACGGAGGCCCTTTCGACGCCCCCGACGCACGCGCCTTAACGCGCCGTTTGCCGAGGAGATCGCGTACTCCGAAGGGGATTTAAGCGATCGGCGCGGATTGTTAGCGCATGATTCGCACGACATTGATGGTCGCTTTCGCCGGGTTTTTGAGCCTGGCGCTCCCGGCCGGGGCACAAACCGCACGCACGCCGGTGAGCGACGAGACGCAGCTTCCCCGCGTTTCGTATCCAATGCCAACCCCGCCGTCGGCATTCTTGACGGCGAGCGATGCGTCGTTTGCGCCGTTTCTCGCTTCGGTCGAGGCGGACGTCGCTAAGACGCTTGCGACGTACGATATTCAAGACAAAGCGACGTTGCGGGACTACCTCGCGACGCAGTTGGCCGGCAATTTGTTGAACGGCGACGCCGCCGCAGTCCGTACGTCGGTGGCGCAGCTGCGCGCCGCCGAGACGAAGGCCGCGAGCGCGTTGCTGGCGGGCCGGCTGCAACTCGCATCGTTGTCTGGCGCCACGGGCTTCGCTGCCGCCGATCGCGCGGCGGTCGACGTGCTGCCGTGGAACGTGGTCGGCGATTCGGTGAAGGCAATGGCGGGCTTCGAACCAGTCCTGACGCGCGACGCGATCGCCGGCGGCGTTGCCCACGATCTCGATTCGATCGCAGCGAAAACCGGAACGCTCGACGGACCGTCCGCGAGGGAGCTGGTGCAGCGGCGCGCGCAGCTCCTGCTTCTCCCCTACTACCCGCAAGACGCGGACATCTTGGCGACCTACATTGCTAAGCACAACGTCACGAAGCCGGACATTTGGGGCACGCGCGACGTGACGCTCTCGTCTTCGCAGATCAAAGCGCCGGTCCTAATCGGGATTCTCGACTCCGGAGTCGATCCGCACGACTACGGCGCGTTGATGTACGGCGGTGCGACGGCTGCGCAGCACGGTCTAGCATTTGCCGACGACGGTACGGCGTCGACATCGGATACGTTCCCGCTGCCGCCCGATGTGGCGGCCGATTATCCGCGGCTCGTCAAGTTGATGACCGGCACGAGCGACATGGAGAGCGGCGTTATCTCGGCGGAGGCGCGCAGTGCCGCAACCTACCTGCGCTCGCTGAATGCGACGCAGCGCGATGCGTTCGAGCGCGAGATGGACTTCGTGGATGAATACGCGCATGGGTCGCACGTCGCCGGGATCGCGTCGCGCGGGAATCCGGGCGCGCGCATCGTCGTCCTTCGCTTCGACGATAATTTACCGAACCTGCCGTTTGCGCCGACGACCGAGTGGGCGAACCGAATGGCCGCCGACTTCTCGAGCATCGGCGCGTTTCTCCGCGACAGCCATGTCCGGGTCGTCAATATGAGCTGGGGCGACCAAGTCAGCGAGTTCGAAGAGTGGCTGGCGCGTACGGCCACGATTTCGAGTCCGGAAGAGCGCAAGACGAAGGCACAAGAGTTGTATTCGATTTGGCGCACGGCGATCGCGAACATGATTGCCGATACGCCGGAAACGCTCTTTGTGGCGGCCGCGGGAAATGGCGACAACGACGCGAGCTTTGCCCAGGACGTTCCGGCATCGTTGACCTACGCGAATCTCCTCACGGTTGGCGCCGTCAATCAAGCAGGTGAGGCGACGAGCTTCACGAGCTACGGGCCGACCGTAGCCGTCTATGCCGACGGCTTTCATGTGCCCAGCAAAATTCCGCAGGGCTACACGGTGAAGTTTTCAGGTACCTCGATGGCGGCACCCAACGTGACGAATCTCGCGGCGAAGTTGTTTGCGCTCGATCCCAGTCTGACGCCTGGGCAGGTGCGCGATCTGATCGTTCGCGGCGCGACGCCGGTAAGCGGCTCGAATCTCAAACTCATCGATCCGAAACAAAGCGCCACGCTATTACGGAAAACGTAGCGCTCGAACTACACGTCTGAAATGTCGACGACGAGGCCGGGAAGTTCGAAAACGCTTACAGTAGAAACGGAACGAGCATTTTCGTTCGCTTGACGTAGGCGGGATACTCCTTCGGGAACTGCTTTATCATACTTCGCTCTTCAGCTTTAGCAGCATAGGCGAAATACGCTAAGAAAACTCCGAGCAGAAGGATCCTTGGGAACCAATTTACGAGCGTCGATCCGGTGAATGCGAGCAGGATGCCGGTGTAAATCGGATGCCGCACGTAGGCGTACGGACCCGTAGTCACGAGTTCGTGCCGCACGCGTAGGGACATGGGCATGCCCCAATTCCGTCCGAGATGCGTTCGTGCCCAGATTGCAATGGCGATTCCAAGCGCACAGATCCCGACGCCGACGCTCCCCGTAACGATGCCGACACTCGTTACGGCGTGGGGTGCGTGCGTCCCGACTTGTCCGCGGAATGACATCCGCAGCAACAAAATGATTCCGAAGGCGAGCGCCGTGCAAAAAATCGCTCCCTTCCACCATGTTCCGCCGGCGTTCCGCTTTGCGAGCATCGCTGCGACGAGCCAGTAGATAATGAGGATGAGCCATAGGCCCGTCGTCGCTTGGGCGAACGTAATCATGTGTAACCGCGCGAGCGAAGCCATGCCGGCATGCACTTGTCTTACGAGAGTGCCATCGCCGAAGTTTCATGGCTTTGCCGTGCGGTGACAGTTTGCAGGTTTCGAGCCGCTAGTTGTACGTGTGGCCGCTATTGGTGCTATAGGTGACGCCTGCCGGGGAGATGCTCGTGATCTTCCAGATCAGGTCGCCGGCGATGTCGGTCTTACCCTTCCCTTCTCCATTGGGGCCGATCGTGGTTTCCCGGCAGGCCGAGAATTTTCAAACGCGAACGGGCGCGCCCATGAGTAGCGAATCACCGATGGAACGCATCGCTCGGGAACAAGACAGGATCGACACCGACGCGGCGCCCGATCGCGACCGCAGGAACCGCGAGTTGAAAGAGCACGCAGACGCGGCCGCACCGGTAGTGGCGGAAGAGATCGCGGCCATGCTCGACCGCTTCATGGGCAAAGGAAGCTCCGACTTTCAGCAGCTCAGCGAAGACTTTGGATCTCCGCGCCGGCGTCGATTCACGCTTGAGAAGCGGAGCGACGTCGCGGGTTTCTGGGCAACCATCGAGCTCGAGGTTTTGATCCAGGACACCACGCCCATTACGTACGATCTGCGGGCCGGTGTCTTTTGTGAGCTTAGCGCCGAACGTCGATCGGCGACGCGCTCGTTGCGAGTCACACGCGGCGAGGACGATGTTCCACATCTCGATGAAACGTCGCTCGCGGAAATCATTCCAAAGCTGCGAGCGCAACTCGTAAAGGCGGAACGCGAGAGTCTCGATCACTAGATAACACGGCCCGGCGACTCGACTGCGCCGCCATACTGCGATGAATCCGCTAAGCTGCGTTGCATTGCCTATGGAGCAGCGACCTGCTCAAATGAGGTGTTCGGATATGTCTCTCGAGCTGTGGGATACAGTTGTCGACCGTTGGCACGTTTCTCGTCATAACGGCAACGGCTCTAGCCGCTATCGTGCAACTACGTCACATGCGCGGCGGCAACCAGATTGTCTTGTCCCAAGATTGGACTGCCGCGCTCTCGGACGGCAACTACCCTCACAACGTTCGCCGAATCGACCTTTCCAACGAATTCCACAGCGCCGACGAGCAGTATGCGGCTGCACTTGAAAAATAACGCGGGTACGGATTAGACGGCGGGAGCCTGCTGCAGGCGATCGGCTTCGGGGAGCAACGCGTTGACCGCTTGAAGCGGATCGTACGACGAGACGGCAGCGAGCGATTCCTCGCTCGCGTCGCGGCGGGCGGCGCGGAGCGCGTCGATGGCGTCGGGAAGCGCAAACTGCTCGCCGACGACGGTGGCAATGAAGCGTCCGCCGCGGATTTCGCCGCGCGCCTCCATGCGGCGCAGCGCCATCAGGAGGTCGCGCCATCGGGGCGCCAGCGCCTCGCGCGCAATAACGTCGCGGTAGACGACGCCCCACCGACTGAGCAGCCGGCGTGCGAAAAGATCGGGATCGATGCGCTGCGTCGCCGGCTGCAGTCGCGTCCAGCGTCCGCTCGAAGAACGCGGGCGTGCGCGCAGCCCTTTCTCGCCTAAGCGCCGTTTCGCGTCGATGAGCGAGCGGAGCGCGTCGAAGCCGTCGGCGGTGACGAGCCCGGCGGCGACGAGTTGCCACAACGCTTCCTCGACTTCGGCCGGAATGCGTTTGACGGCACGCGCGATTTCGGAGAAGAAGGGCGCGCGACGATCGTCGATCGCCGCCAGCACGTCGCGCGCGGCTTGCGAGAGCCCCTCGTATTCGTAGTCGTCGACACGCGCGACGAGTTCTTCGGCCGAAGCGCGCGCGAAGAGGCTGACGGGCGCGAGTTTCGTCGGGCGGACGCGGCGCTTGCGTTCGCGATCGTTCGGCGTGAGTGCCGGATGCGGCGAGAGGCGTCCCCACATGACGTCGCCGGAGTAGCACAGGCGGTCGAGGTATTCGGGTTTGTAGCCGGCGACGCGGCGCGGGAGGATTTGCGTCTCCCACGCGGCCGCCGGTATTTCGTAGCCTTCGAGTTGGCGAATTGCTTGCAGCGTGCCGTCGATGCCGTGCAGCCGCGTGTTGGGTGCGACGTGTTGCCAGCGATAGAGGAAACGCGCGTATGCGGCGCTCGTTACGGGTTCGATTTCGCGCCGGAGCTGGCCGATCGTCAAGCGATGAATGCGTGCGAGGACGCGCCGGTTGCACCATTCCTCGGCGTGGTTGCCGCGGAATCGGCCGCGCAGCACTTGGCCTTCGGTTTCGAGGCGCAGCATCGCGGTTGAGATCGCATCGGGTTCGAGCGACAGGCGCTCGGCGAGTTCGGCGATCGTCGTCGGGCCGCTGCACTCGAGCCACCCGCGCACGATTTCGAGGATCGCACCGTCGCGGTCGTCCGGTAAGGGCATGCCGGCAACGGCAGCGATTTGCGGTTGCAGGGTCGCGTCGGGGTACGCGAGGCGGGCGAGTGCGAGTCGCTCTGCACAGACCCACAACGCCGTGGTCCCTGCGTTCAGCGTTGCGGCACGGCGTTGCGCGACGAGTTCGTCGAAGTAATGCTTCCATTCGTCCTTCGACTGCGCCGCGAGCCTGTGCTGAGCGGAGCGCAGCGTAGTCGAAGTGCGGCTTCGCTCAGGATGACACAGTTGTTCGCGGCTTCGCTCAGGATGACATACGATTAGGGTGGCGAGGGCGTCGTGTAGTTCGTCGGCGTCGCGCACGACCGGCCACGATTCTTGCGTGACTTCCTCGATCGCGGCGGGATCGAGAATGCCGGCGCCGGCGACGTCGTCGCGCGTCGTGCGCCGCAACTGCACTGCGCGGGCGCGGCGCTCTTCGAGCGGGGCATCGTCGAGGTAGGCGAACGGATTGGCGTTGAGGATCTCGTGGCAAAAGACCGACGGCTCCGCAGTATCGATTGCTACGGTTCGGATCGCGCCCGATTCGACGTCGCGAAGGATGCGTTGCAAGCCATCGAGATCCATCGCTTCGTGCAAACAGTTGGCGATCGTTTCGCGGACGAGCACGTGATCGGGGATGCGAATCGGTCCGGTGAGATTCTCGGGGCAGGCGGCTTGGTCGGGAAAGACGGCCGCAAGCAAATCGTTTGCGCGCATACGCAGCAGTTGCGGCGGCACCTTGCGGCCGCTGCGCATGCGGGCGATGGCGAGCGCGCGGGTGGCGTTCCAACGCCAGCGTGCTTCGAACATCGGCGCGGGCAGCAACGCCTGTGTGAGGACCTGCTCGACGCTGGCCGCCTTAAGATACTCGAAGACGGCGTCGAGCGGAAAAGCGTGTTGCTCGGCGAGCGAAATGACGATGCCGTTGTCGGTCGCCGCGGCCTGAAGTTCGAAGTTGAAACCGACACAGAAGCGTTTGCGCAGCGCTAATCCCCACGCACGATTGATGCGCGCGCCGAACGGCGCGTGCAGAATGAGTTGCATGCCGCCGCCTTCGTCGAAGAAGCGTTCGGCGACGATCGTACGATCGGTCGGAACGACGCCCAGCCCGGCTTTGCCGGCGCGTACGTAGGCGACGGACTGCTCCGCGGCGATGCGATCCAGACCACAGTGTTCGACGAGTAACGCGTGGGCTTGCTCGTCGTCGCGTTCGTCGATGTCCTTTCGCAGGCGCGCGACCTCATGCGAGAGTTCGACCGTGCGTCCGAGCCCCTCGCCGTTCCAAAACGGGATTGTCGGCGGCGATCCGTGCGCGTCTTCGACGCGGACGACGCCGTTTTCCACGCGCCGAATGCGCCACGAGTTCGTTCCCAGTAGGAAGATGTCACCGGCCATGCTCTCGACGGCAAAATCTTCGTCGAGCGTTCCGACGACGTGCCCGTCGGGTTCCGCGACGACGGCATAGTTGGCGGTGTCGGGAATCGCGCCGCCGCAGGTCATCGCGGTGATGCGCGCGCCGCGCCGCGCCCGCAGGATGCCATTGACGCGGTCGTAGTGAAGAAACGTGCCGCTGCGCCCGCGCGAGGTGGCGACGCCATCGGCGAGCAGCGCGACGACGGAGTCGAAATCATTGCGCGGGAGATTTCGGTAGGGGTAGGTCGAGCGTGCTAAGTCGTAGAGCGCGTCGGCCTTCCACTCGTGGGCGGCGCACGCGGCGACGATTTGCTGCGCGAGAATGTCGAGCGGGGCGTCGGGCACGTCGAGGGCGTCGATCTCGCCGCCGCGCAGAGCGCGCACGAGCGCCGCGCATTCCAGTAACTCGTCGCGGGTCGTGGCGAAGATGGTGCCGCGCGGCAGCGCGCCGATCCAGTGGCCCGAGCGGCCGATGCGCTGCAGCGCCGTCGAGATCGAGCGCGGTGTGCCCAACTGCACGACGAGATCGATCGTGCCGATGTCGATGCCGAGTTCGAGCGATGCGGTGGCGACGACCGCGCGCAACGTGCCGTTCTTGAGGAGGTTTTCGGCGTCGAACCGCATTTCGCGGGCTAAGCTGCCGTGATGCGGCATGACGACGCCTTCGCCGAGGCGCTTTTCGAGCGCGAACGCGACGCGCTCGCTCATGCGGCGCGTGGGCACGAAGACGAGCGTCGTGCGGTTGGCGAGAATCTTCTCGGCGAGGCGATCGTAGATTTCCGCCCACATCTCGCCGCTGGCGACCGCGCCGAGCTCCTCGGTGGGGATTTCAACGGAAAGCGCCATTTCGCGACGGCTGCCGACGTCGGCGATGGTGACGTTCGGGCCGAGGAATTCCGCGATGCGGTCGAGCGGACGAACGGTTGCGGAGAGGCCGATGCGCTGCGGTTTCGGCTTGCCGCCGGCCGTGACGAGCGCGTCCAGGCGAGCGAGCGTCAAGAGTAGATGCGCGCCGCGTTTGCTGTTGGCGACGGCGTGAATTTCGTCGACGATGACGGTCGTGACGTTGCCGAAGAGCGCGCGCGATTTTTCGGCGGTGAGGAGAATGTAGAGCGATTCCGGCGTCGTGACGAGCACGTGCGGAGGTTTGCGCAGCATGCGCGCGCGTTCGGATTGCGTCGTGTCGCCGGTTCGCACGGCCGTGCGGATTTCCCCAAGCGGCGCAAACTGCAGCGCCGCGCGTTCGACGAGTTCGCCGAGCGGCACCTCGAGATTCTTTCGAACGTCGTTGGTGAGGGCTTTCAGCGGCGAGACGTAAACAACGAGGGTTTCGTCGGGCAGTCCGTCGCCGGCGGCGCGGCGCACGAGATCGTCGAGGCAGATGGAAAACGCGGCCAGCGTCTTGCCCGATCCGGTCGGCGCGCAAATCAGGGTGTCGTTGCCCGCGCGAATCGACGGCCATCCCCGGAGTTGCGGCTCCGTCGGCCGGCCGAAACGCTCGGCGAACCACTCGCCAAGCAGCGGGTGAAACGTTTCCAGCACGGTCGTTAAGCGTAACCCTGATTCACGCGGCGGCGTTTCAGTAATCCGTGCTCTAGTAGTCGTCGGGGTCGGCTTGCGAGACCGGCTCGCGCAGGAAGTCGGCGGCAGTGCGAGGGGCGGGGATGCGCGTGAAGCGGCGCGGTGGCGCACGGAAGTCGAAACAATCGGAGAGATCGTCGGCACGAAGATCGGTCGTCTCGAGGGACTCCAAGCCGAAGTTCCGTTCGAGGAACTTGAGAATGCTTCCGAACTCATGCTGCTGGTGCGAGACGTAGCCTTTCGGCGTAAACGGCGAGATCACGATGAGCGGCACGCGAAAGCCGAGCGAATAGGAATCGTAGTGTGTGGGTTTGACGTGATCGTACCAGCCGCCCCAGTCGTCCCACGTAACGAAAATTGCAGTGCTCTGCCAATACGGGCTCGTCCCGACGGCGTTGACGACGCTTGCAACCCACGACGGCCCCGTGCGTTCGGTGATTTGCGCGTGATCGGAGTTTGCGGCCGTCGGCGTGACGAACGTGACGGCGGCCAACTTCCGCGCGCGAACGTCCGAAATGAAACGCGACGGCGGATAGATGACGCTCGTCGCGTATCGTGGCCCGTTTCGAATTTGGCTGAACGCGTCGGCTGCGTTCCAGAGGCCCGAACCTTCGTGCGCTTGATAGTATCGCCAATCGAGGTGCTTTGCGTCGAGCAGGCCGAAGATCGAGGGGCGGTCGATGCAGGGAAACGTGTGCGCTCGTTCGCGGCCGTCGGGCGCGATGAGCGCCACGAGCGAACCCGCGGGGGAGTCGCACCCGCCAGTGGTGCCGCCTCGGGGCGTCAGCGGATTTTCGGCGATCCACAGATCGGAACCGCGCTGCGGCGACGAGGTTCCGGCGACGAGGTAGAGGTGCGCGGGAAAACTCGGACCTTCGTTGCTCTGGAACATTCGATCGGCGAACGCGTATTGTTCGGCCATTGCAAAGTACGGCCGCGTTTGCGACGGTTTTACGTAGGCGTAGGCGCGGGTGTCTTCCGGCGGGCATTTCCCGCTGCAGTTGGAGTGAACGGTGTCGAAGCCGTCCATCTTACCGCCGTCGTAAGACTTCACGAAGGCGTCGTGTCTATGCGACAGACCGTACGTTGCGCTCAAACTGACGGGGACGAACGGCACCATCTGTCCGTGCGAGTTCAGTCCGCTGCGCACCGTATCGGCACCGGGCAATCCGTTGAATAGGTTGTCGGTCGTGCGGTTTTCCTGGACGACGATGACGACGTGTTGGAAGGTTTGTGTCTGGCCGTCAAGGAGCGTGCTGCCGAAGCTCGCACTGTGAGGAATTGGGGGCGTCTGCGACGACGAACACGCGCATACGGCGATCACAAGTGAGAGCGCGCACGTGCGCGGCACGTGACGAAACGAAGCCACGTTCACGAATGTCAATGTATTCCTTGCAACCGAGCGGGCGCCGGTCTCCTGCCGGCCCTGCCGTCGCTTTCGCATCCGGCCATGGCGAGCCTCCGCCGGCGGACCGGGACAACGCCGTGCGTTTCCTCGAATAGGCTGGTATGGCAATGCAATGGAAACGCGCCGCAGCGGCGCTCGTTTTTGCCGCCGCAGGGTGTGGCGGCCACATGCAGCCGGCGTCGTCGTCCTCAGACGATGCCTCGCAAGTCCTCGGACCGGCAATGCAGTTGAAGCCGAATTCGTCCCAGATCAAGTACATCGTCATGATCGTTCAAGAGAACCGGACGCCCGACAATCTCTTTCAAGGGCTCAAAGGCGCCGATATCGCGAGCAGCGGATTAAATTCGTTTGGTCAAACCGTAAAGTTGCACGACGCGCCGTTAGAAGTCGATTACGACATGAACCACCAACACGAAGCGTTCGTCATCGAATGGCAAAACGGCAAGATGGACGGCTTCAACCTCGACGAGCACAAGGGTCGCTGCACCGACGCGCGGACGTGCGCCTACGGATACGTCCCGAAAAACGAGACGCAGCCGTATCTCGACCTGGCATCGCAGTACGCGTTCGCCGATCGGATGTTCTCGAGCAACCAAGGTCCGAGCTTTCCGGCGCACCAGTACATCATTTCCGGAACGTCGGCGACCGACAGCACCGGAAAGTACAAGGCGGCCGACAATCCGTACAGCCGTCACGGATCCAACGGCGGCGGGTGCGATGCGGCCAAGCACGTTTTGGTCGACACGATCGACAAACAAGGCCTGATCGGCAATCCGGTTTTCCCGTGTTTCGAGCGTCAGACGCTCGGCGATCTGCTCGACCAAAAAGCGGTGAGTTGGCGCTACTACCAAACCGGGCTCGGAGTCGGGCTGTGGCATCCGTTCGATGCGATCAGACACATCCGGTACGGACAGGATTACCAGCAACGTCGTGAGTCCGTCGAGCCAAGTGCTCGCCGACATCGCGACCGGGCACCTCGCGCAAGTGTCGTGGGTCTCGCCGGCAGGCAGCGACAGCGACCACTCCGGCGAACGCTCGGCCGGAGGCCCTGCTTGGGTTTCCTCGATCGTCAATGCGCTCGGAGCGAGTAAATACTGGAACCAGTGCGCGATCTTCGTTACGTGGGACGACTGGGGTGGATGGTACGACCACGTTCCGCCGCCGATCTTCAATAGCTACGAGCTCGGCTTCCGCGTGCCGCTGCTCGCGATTTCTCCGTACGCGAAGAGCGGTTACGTTTCGGAGACGCAATACGAATTCGGCAGCTTGCTCAAGTTTGTAGAGCAGACGTTCGGCACGGGATCGCTCAACACGACCGACGCGCGCGCGAATTCGGTCGGCGACATGTTCAATTTCAACCAGCGTCCGCGGTCGTTCGTGCGAATCGAGGCGCCCAAGCTCGTCATCGACCCCAGCGTCCCCGATTCGGACTGAGCAGCAAACAAGGGGCTTTCCGCAGGCTCAAGAACCCCCTCCGCTTCTCTTCTCATCATACATTAGGAGACTCGGAGGGTAATTCATGAATTTCGGAAAAATCGCCGCAGCGGTCGCTGCCGGCGCGATGCTGGCTGCGTGTGGCGGCCAGAGCGCCACGCCGTATGCAGCGTCGCAGGGCAGCGGTCAGGCCGCCCCGTTTGTGGGAACCGGACGCAGCCCCGCGGAGATCAACCACTGGGTACCGCGTTATCTGGTGATGAAATCGCACGTTGACGTCGCGCAGATCAGAGCGCGCCACAACACCACGAACACGATTCCGTTCTTCACGGGATCGGTGAAATCGCCGCTCGACAACAAGACGTACAACTACGACATCGTCGGCGCGGATCCGACGAAGAGCACCGGCATTACGAAGGTCAGCGTGGTTCCGATCGTCTTGGTGGTCACGTTCTCGGACGGAACGGTGCTCGATCCGACGCAGCCCGGCTGCAACGACACGGTGTCCGTCGCCGACCGGTTCTTCAACGGACCGAATTTCAAATCGTCGCCGCTGGTTTCCAACGGCGTGAAAGTCGGTTCGCTGCAGATTACCGCGGCATTCCAGCGCGCAGAGTTCTGGAACAGTCTCAAGAGCCATAAGTACTCGACCAGGCTGGTCCCAGCCACGGCGCCGATCATCGTCAACGTCAACGCGCCGTCGAGCGCCAAGACGGTCGGCGGCGTCTGCACCGGCAACTCGCATCGCATCGGCGAAATCGACATCAACGCGTACGACAACATGGTGCAAAGCTTGGCCAACCAGTACGCGACGCCGACGCAAATCCCCGTGGTTCTCTCGTATAACGTGTTCGAAACCGAAGGCGGCGGCTGCTGCATCCTCGGTTACCACGACGCGTACTCGCGTTCGGGCGGCATTCAAACGTACGCCGTCGGCGCTTACAACGACGCGGGCGTCTTCGGCAGCACGCCGATCGAAGACATCCACGCGTGGACGCACGAGTTAGGCGAACTCATCAACGATCCGTTCGTCAACAACGGCACCCCGGCATGGGGACACGTCGGCCAGGTCGGCGGCTGCCAGAATAATCTGGAAGTCGGCGATCCGTTAACCGGTACGGCCTTCACGCACAAATACAAAGGCTTCACGTACCATCCGCAGGAGCTGGTGTTCTTCGATTGGTTCTTCCGCACGCCGGCGCAAGGCACGGGCGGAAAGTTCTCGTTCGAAGGCACGTTCACGTCGTCGCAAGGAGCCTGCCACTAGCGCGCTCGGCGCATTTCATTCCTTTCGCGTTATGGGGCTTCGCCTTCGGGCGGAGCCTCGTTTTTATCCGGCGCCCGCTTACGGCGGGAATCGTTATCGAAGATCGCACTGCGGACGAACGCGTGGATCGATTTCGTCGCCGGATTCGGCAGCATTCTGCTGACGTTTCTGGCGGGCGCCGAGATCGATCCGGTCGTTTTACGGCGGCAGCTGGTGCCGTCGACGTGGCGTTGGGACTCCTGTTCGCGAACTGCGACCTGTGGCTCGTGGCGTTGGTCGTCGCGATCGTCGTCGCCATGGTTGCGGTGCCGCGCTGCTTCCGTTGCTGCGCCGGCGTCATGGTTTCGCTTCCGGACGTCAAGCGGCGGCTTCAAAGCATGACGATGACGCTGCTCGCGCCTTTTTACTTTCTCAAAGCGGGAACCTACATCGAATTTGGTGCCGCGATTGCCAACGCGTGGCCGATCGCGATTCTTTTCTTGCTTAAGGTTGCGGCGAAAATTGCCGGCGTGTTGCCGCTGGCGCGTTTCGCGTTCAAGTATCCGCGTCGAAATGCGGCGTATCTGACGCTGAAGATGGCGACCGGGCTCACCTTCGGAACGATTTCAAGCCTCTACGGCCTCACCCACCATCTCATTACGCAAGCGCAGTACACGGCGCTGGTTACGGTCGTCATTCTCACTGCCGTCGTTCCGACGGCGATCGCGCAGCTGGTGTACAAGCCGGCCGAAGAACCCGAAGAGATGGAAGCAGAAGTTCCGTAGCGATTAAGTGGTGGGCGGTACTGGGATTGAACCAGTGACCCCTTCCGTGTCAAGGAAGTGCTCTCCCACTGAGCTAACCGCCCGCTACGATTCGGGAGCGTGGCTTCGCGAGCCGCCGCGCGCGTACCTTGCCGCTGCGTTTGACGCCGATTGCGATGCATGTTACAGTACGTGCACGGCATTTGCCGCACCCACCGCACAAAGGAGGCACGATGTATAACAATCTCACGATCGCCACGCTCGTCGGGCCGTCCATTTGCGACGGCGGAGCGCTTTGTCGTGGACCTTCGAAGCCTAGGCCGGCGTAACGCGCGCCGGTTCCCAAAGCGTTCGAAGGCCTCCGCGATCACCGGGGGCCTTTTAAATTCTTCTCTTCATCCGTCAAAACGAGGCATATCATGGAGTACTGGTTCGAAAAAGAAAGCCGGATGCGCCGTGACGACGCCGTCGAAACCGCTCGCCGTAGCCGGATGATCCGGACTGCCGAGAGCGGCCGAAGTACGAGCGTACGCACGCGCATCGCAAACGGCGCACAATCGCTCAGCGACGCGCTGGCCGCACTGGCGCGCGTTCTGCGAACGGACAATGCGGCGTAACGGTTACGGGTTGCGGCGAGACGCCGCACGAGCTGCGGCCAATCCCGCCTGCGCGCGCGGATCGTTCGGATACACCGCGAGCGCGGCACGGAAGGCCGCTTCGGCATCGTCGTACGCGGCACGTTGGAATGCCAGCGTGCCGCGTACTTCGAGCGCCGGCAAGAGCGGAATCAATTCGGCGGCAAACGTCCCGCTTTGAGTTTCGACCGCGCGGTCGATCCAGCGAGCGGCTTCGTCGTAGCGGCCCTCGTGCTGGGCCAACGTTCCGAAGAAAATTTGTACGACGTCGCCGTACGTCGTCAGTTTGCGCAGGCGCGCGGCGGCGTCTCGTGCGGAGGCGTCGTCGTTGAGCGCGATTGCGGCTAAGCCGCGGACCGCAAGCTGGCGTCGGCGTCGTCGTGTCGCCGGCAAGCGCGAATGCGTCGGCATAGCGTCCGAAACGGAGTGCCGTCAGCGCGTCGTACGAGCTTCCGTAAGTCTCGTTCATGCGCTGCGACCACGTGCGCGCCGCGTCGTAGTCGCTCGACATCATGGCGGCAGAGTATCCGACGTACACGTCGTGGGGTAGGTACCGGTCGTGGTCGGGGTCTCGCCCGGGAGTCTTCTGCAACTGCACAAACAGGTGGTATGCGCGCTCGCTCGACGCCAGCGCGGCGGCGTAGTGTCCGGTTTCGATCCAATAGTGGGCAGGCATGTGCGCGAGATGTTCCCCTTCCGGCGGAAGGACGGCCGCGTCCAATCGCTGCGCGCAGGCGCGCGCCGGTGCGCGATCGGATGCGAAATCGTAGAGGTGCAGGCAGAGGTGGTTTGCCATCACATTGTCCGGATCGCGCGCCATAACGTTTTCGATCAGCGCGAGCCCGCGGCGCGCATCCGGCGACGCGGGTGATGTCCCGATCCACGTCAAGCCGCCGGTTTCGAACGACGCCTCTGCGGCGAGTAATGCGGCGGTCTCATCCGTACCGGCGGAGCCTTTGCTCGCAAGCGCAGCCATGGCGTCGCGGTATGCCGCGTCGTCGCTCTTCCAATCGTCCCACGTTCCGCGGTAGCGCAGTGCCATTGCGTCGATAAAGCGTCGTTGGGCCGGCGTAGCGCGAGCCTCGAACGCAACCGCGCTTGTCGCCGCGACGCGTCCGCGCGCAAAGCGTTCCTCCGTCATCGCGGTATTGAGATCGGGTCCGTCGGCCAGGGCTTCGCCCCAAAACGCCATCGCGAGATTCGGCTCGCGGGCGAGGGCGGAAGCAAACGCATTGACGGCGTCGGCGCCGTCGTACGCGTAGTACTCGAACAGTCCTCGGTCGAACGACGCCTGCGCGACCGCATCGGTCGTCACGGGAAACGACACGGCGGCGAGCGCCGCCAGCACGAGTGCCGTCACACGAAAAAGCGTTGCGGGCCGCGCTCGTAGGCGGCGATCGCATCGCGCCAGGATTGCGGAATCGAAATGCTGGCCTGCGAGACGAAGTCGAACGCAACGACGGTCGTGATGCCTCGCGCCGCGCGGTGTTTCTGTGTTTCGCTCCAGATTTCATATTCGAAGTCCCACGACTTCGTGCCGATGCGCGAAATGCGGCATCCGATTGCGATGCATTCACGATAGTGCAGCTGACGCTCGTACGTAAAGTCGATCGTGGCTTGAATTATTCCGCGCTCGCCGTTGATCGGTTCGTTCATAACCTGCGCGAAGTATTCCGAGCGCATCATTTCGGCCCACCGAATGTAGGCAACGTTGTTGACGTGCTGCATCATGTCGATATCCGCGAACGGCACCGTGAAGCGCGAGATGAGAGGAAACCCATCGAGCATGGGAACCGCACTTCGACTCGCGCCTTCCGAGTCCGGGTTGCGAGCTTTGACGGGTGGACATTCGAGCGCCGGTTAAGGTAAGATACCACCTTGTCCGAGGAGCCGCAGCGCGGGCGCGTAGCTCAGTGGGAGAGCATCCGCTTCACACGCGGGAGGCCGCTGGTTCGAGCCCAGCCGTGCCCACCATTTTCATGCCGCGGCGGCGCAGGTAGAAGCACGAACGGCATTAAATAGCGGTTCGGTCCTTGGCGCTGTAGCTCAGTTGGTTAGAGCGCCGCCCTGTCACGGCGGAGGTCGTGGGTTCGAGCCCCATCAGCGTCGCCACTCTCCTTGCGTAAATCGGCATGAGAGCGTCCTGCTGCCAAGGTAGCTCAGTCGGTAGAGCACGCGCCTGAAAAGTGCGGTGTCGCCGGTTCGATTCCGGCCCTTGGCACCACGCTCTGCCCTGCGCCGCTACGCGAGCGTCCGCTTAAGGAAGTCGACGCTGCGCTTCCACGCCGTCTCGGCGTGCTCGGGATGGTAGTTTCCCAGACCGCCCGGATTCAAGAACGCGTGCTTGGCCTCGTAACGATGGAACTCGTGCGGAGCGCCGCGCGCTTTGAGCTTCGCCTCGAGCGCATCCACGCCGGCGATATTGAAGAACTCGTCTTGACTTGCCCAGTGACCCATGAGCGGCATGGCGATCGTCGCCGGATCGCCCGCTTCCGGCGGTGGGTAGCCATAGAAGATCACCGCCGAATCGAAGTCCGCCGGTTCGCGCATCGCTGCGAGCATCGCCAGCGCCCCGCCCATGCAGAAGCCGGTAACCCCAACGTGTTTGGCGCCGTGCTTCCGTAAATAAGCGGCGGCTCCGCGCGAATCTTGCGCGACGGCATCGTCGAAGTCCAATCCCTGCATCAAGTGTCCGGCCTGTTCGCGCGTGTCGGCGACTTCGCCGCGGTAGAGGTCGGGAACCAGCACGCTGAATCCCTCGGCAGCGAGCCGATCGGCGGTTTCCTTAATATGGCTCGTTAGGCCCCACCACTCCTCGAACAGCACGACGCCGGGTGCGCCGGCCGTTGTGGCTTCACTGAAATAGCCGGGCGCCGCCGTACCGTCGGGGCGCTCGAACTCGATCGGCCGTCCCATCAGCGGTGCTCTGCGTGCGCGCCCTCTTCGGCATCCTGCCGATCGAGGTTGCTCTTGCGCCCTTCAAGCAGCCAGCGATTCGCTTTCCGTACGTTTTCCATCGGTACGTTGGCAACCAGCCACGCGTACAGCGCGTCGTCGGTCGCATGCTCGCGAAGCGCGTCCTCGAACGCTGCTACGGTGATCCCCCAACGTTCGACGACGCCGCGATCCATCGGGCAGGGATAGATGTAATCGTATATCGTGCCAGCGGCTGCTGCGCGAGCTTTGTCGGAGAGACGCGCGAGCCAAAGGGCCTCGCCGATTTGCTGGCGGCCCCGTCGCGGAAAAGTCTTTCCATCTCGAAAATCTGTCGGCATACGTCTCTTGAAACGTCCGGCACGCGGGCGGGTTGCGCTGCCGAGCGCGCGAACGCATCCGGCGATGGGGCCCTCGACCTCCAATCCCGAGCGCGTTCCCTCCGACGAGCCGCGCTGGCACGCCTCGCTGGCCGTGCTTGCGGCGTTAGTGCTGTACATTACGCTCCCGCCGCGCCTGACGCTCGGGCCGATTTGGCTGCCGCCGGTGCTCGTGCTGATTCTCTTGATACCCCTTTCGATTCTGGGTCCACGGCGGCACGTGGAAACGCGGCGTCTGCGCTTTGCCGGCATTTTGCTGATCGCGATCGTCAACGTCTTCAACATGGCGTCGGTGGCCTTGCTCATCAACGGATTCTTCCACCCGATGCGGGTAACGGAGTTGAACTCCGCCGGAATTTTACTGCGTCACGGCGTCCAGATATGGCTGACGAACATCATCGTTTTTGCGCTGTGGTTTTGGGAGCTCGACGGAGACGGCCCCGAAGTCCGCGCGCACGCCGGCGCCGCCGTTGAGTTTCGCAATGCCGACTTCCTTTTTCCGCAGATGCAGAACGCGCTTATCGGAGGTAAACCGATGCCGTGTCTGGATCCGTACTGGAAGCCCAAGTTTTTCGACTACCTCTACCTAGCGTTCACGAACGCGACGGCGTTCAGTCCGAGCGACGTGATGCCGCTCAGCCGCTGGGCAAAGGCGCTCATGCTGGTCGAAGCGCTCATCTCGCTGATGACGATTGCGATCGTACTGGCTCGCTCGGTAAGCTTGATACAATAGCCTCTCCGTTGAGCGCCTGACGCAAGCTGATGAAAACAGTCGGCGGAATCTGGGTGTCGCCTCGGAACGGATAGTCGAACAGCGCGATGAGGACGAAAATGGTCGCGATGACCGTCGTAAGGGCGATCGTCATGACCAGGTGCACCGCTACTTTGCGGACGCGAAAAATGAAGCAGAAGCCGATCGTGATCGCAGCCAAGATGAAGTTACCGGCCCAGAAGAAGACCGGGATACCCTGCTGATTTGCGAACAGACGGTCGCGGCGCGCGTCAATGAACGTGGTGGCCAAGCCGAGCCCGCTCTGCTGGATCGACTGTTCCGCCGAGTTTCGCGGTTGATAGTGCGCAACGATGGAGAGGGCACGAAATGCGGTCGTGCGGGCTTCCATGCTTTCGCGCCCGAAACGCATTGCGGGCCACTCTTGGTCGATGACGACGTCGATGTATCGTTTTAGCGTCGTGCGCAGATTCTTGGCGGGCGATCCCGGAAGGTACTCGCCAATATGATAGAGATCGGCCACGGCGCCGGCTTCCTGTGCGACGGTGGCGGCGGCACCGTCGTATTCCTGCCACACCATGACCAACAGAAACGAAAGAATAACGGCGAGAATCGTTCCGACGGTGCCGATGATCGGTCCGGCAACGTCGTTGTGGGAGAGTTCGTCGCTCTGCGGGACGATGCGCCGCACCAAAAGGAGTCCCGCGCCCGCAACCGCTGCCGACGCCACGATCACCGATATGAAAAGCAGCCACGGCGGTATCGCGTAAATCCAGGTCACCCGCGCGAACTTCGCGCGGGTCCGAAGGCGGTCCCCGGTTGCACCTGCCGAGTGCGCGGTTTTACCGCAAACCCAGCGACTCCGGCGGGTTTGTAGGACGGGATGCGGCACTGCTCGAACCGGAGGGTCGCCGTGGCGCGCGGGTATGATGTAATGGCAGCCTGCGACCTTCCCAAGGTTGATGCGTGGGTTCGATTCCCACTACCCGCTTAGAGGTGAATGTTGACACGAGGTAAGGCGACGTAGCCAAGTGGTAAGGCAGGGCTCTGCAAAAGCCCCATTCGGCAGTTCAAATCTGCCCGTCGCCTCCATCCATTCATCCAAGCGATGCGCATAGCAATCGTCGGAGCCGGCGCGATCGGCGGTTTCCTCGCCGGCGCGCTCGCGCGTTCGGGCGTGCCGGTTGCGATCGTCGCGCGCGGCGAGCACTTACGCGCCATCGCCGGTCGCGGCCTCGAGATCGAGAGCGACCTCGGCCGTTTCACCGCGCAGGTCGAAGCATCCGACGACCTGCGGACGCTCGGAACCTTCGACGCCGTCGTCTGCACCTTCAAAGCGCATCAATGGAAGCCGCTGCTTCCGCAACTCGAAGCGGTCGCCCGCGACGGGGCCACGCTCGTAACGCTGCAGAACGGCTTGCCGTTTTGGTACGTGCGCGATCCTCCCTTGCGCAGCGTCGATCCGGAGGGACGCGTCGCCGCGCTATTCCCCGACGAACGAATAGCCGGCGGCGTCGTCCACGTTTCGGGAACCGTCGTCGCGCCGGGCCGCATCGTTCAAAGCGGCGGAACCCGATACGTGTTGGGCGACCCCCGCGGCGGCGTGACGCCGCGCGTCACGGCATTGATCGACTTGCTTCGCGCCGCGGGACTGGATGCGGAAGCGGACCCGGACGTGCGTTCTACCGTCTGGCTGAAGCTGGTGAACAACGTCGGGCTCAACGCGACGAGCGCATTGCGCGGGATGCGCATCCGGCCCTTGCTCGCCGATGCGGAGTCGCGGGACGACGTTCGCACGCTGATGCTGGAAGCGCTGAACGTAGGGCGCGCGTTCGGCTTCGCCGGAGAAACCGACGTGGATGCGCGGATCGCCTATGCTGCGCGTTTAGCGGACGTCAAGACGTCGATGCTGCAAGACCTCGAGCGCGGACGCGAATTGGAACTGGAGCCGATCCTCGGCGCGGTCGTGGAGCTGGCCGAACGATGCGGGGTCGAGGTGCCGCGCATCCGCGCGAACTATGCGGCGCTGCGGGCGCTCGACGCGAAGGCGCGCGCGTGACGGCCATCGCGCAGCTCGCCGGGGTCGGAGCGAAGACGGCACCACTGTTTGCGGAACTGGGAATTTCGACCGCGCAAGCACTGCTCGACTACCTTCCCTTTCGCTACGACGATTTACGCATACCGACGCCCGCTGCCCAGCTCGGTGCGACGGGCGGTGAGGAAAATGCCGTCGGCACGATCGTCGCCATGAAAGAGCGGCGCGTGCGCGGCTTAGAGATCGTGGAAGCGACGCTGCGCGACGACGAAGGCGGCACGTTCGTCGCAAAATGGATCGGACGCCGGCGCTTCGTGTACGGACGTTTTCGCCAGGGGATGCGGCTGTTCGTGCGCGGGCGCACGGAGCGTTCCCTCGCCGGCGCAGTGATGAACGTGGGTCACTACGCCCAGCTGGACGACGGCGAGGAATATCGCGGCGAGCTGGTTCCGGTCTACCGCGCGAGCAAGGATTTAGCATCGCGCAAAATTGCTGCGGTCGTGAAGAAGAACCTTGCGCGGCTGCTGGATGATGTTCCCGGCGACGCGATTCCACAGCGCGTCGCGCGAACGCGCGGTTATCCGCCGTTGCGCGAGTCGTATCGCGCCGCACATGCGCCGTCGGATCCGCAGGAGGCTCGCGTCGCACGCGAGCGTTTTATCTTCGGCGAGTTTCTCGCACTGGCAGCGGCCAGCCAGTTGCGGCGCGTGCAGCGGCAGCACGACCGCGACGCGCGCGCGCTTACCGTACCGCCGGGATTACTCGAGGAGTTCGCCGCCGCGCTGCCGTTCGCAATGACCGGCGCGCAACGCCGGTCGATTCTCGAAATTTGGGACGACATGTCGCGCGACGTGCCGATGAACCGCCTGCTGCAGGGCGACGTCGGCAGCGGAAAAACGCTCGTCGCCGCGGCCGCCATCGTGCTCGCTTGGAGAAACGGCGTACAGTCGGCGTTGATGGCACCAACCGAAATTCTCGCGGCCCAGCATGCGGCGAAACTCGCGCCTTTGCTTCTGCCGCTGCAGGTCGGCGTGGAAGCGGTTTTCGGCAGTCAGGGTCAGCGCGCGCGCGAGGCCGCGGTGCGCCGTTTGGGCTCGGGCGAAGCCGGGCTCGCAGTCGGTACCCACGCGCTGCTCACCGAAGGCGTCGACTTCGACCGTCTGGGCCTGGCGATCATCGACGAGCAGCATCGCTTCGGTGTCGAGCAGCGCGCGCGACTGCGCGCCAAAGGCGTTGCGCCGCACACGCTGCACATGACCGCGACGCCGATTCCGCGCACGCTCGCGCAATCGGTCTACGCGGATCTCGATCTCTCGATCATCGACGAACTTCCGCCCGGTCGCACGCCGATTGCGACATTTGCCGTTCGAACCACGCGCCTCGGACGCGTGTACGACTTCGTGCGGGCCAACGTGGCGCGCGGGCGGCAAGCCTACGTCGTCGCGCCGGCGATCGACGAGGGCGAAACCGAACTCACGGCCGCGGTGGCCGAAGCGCAGCGGCTGCGTGCGGAAGTCTTTGCCGACTTGCGCGTCGGCCTGCTCCACGGACGTCTCGCGCCGCGGGAGAAGGACGAGACGATGCAGCGCTTCGTGCGCGGAGAACTCGACGTGCTGGTCGCAACGACGGTCGTGGAAGTCGGCGTGGACGTCGCCAATGCGAGCGTCATGGTCGTGCTCGACGCGCAGCGTTACGGTCTCGCGCAACTGCACCAGTTGCGCGGTCGCGTCGGCCGCGGAGCTGCGACGTCGTACTGCCTCCTCGTGTATCCCGACGATGCGGCCGAGTCCGAGCGATTGGATATCCTCACGCGATCGACCGACGGCTTCGAAATTGCCGAACAGGATCTCCGCTTGCGCGGCCCGGGCGAGTTTGCGGGCACGGCTCAATCGGGCGCCGCCGGCTTGCGGCTCGCCGACCTCGTGCGCGATTTCGAACTCTACCGTACCGCCCGCGAAGTCGCCGAAGCGATCGTCGCTGCGGACCCGCATCTCGGCGCGCTGGAAAATTCGGGATTGCGCGCTCTGCTCGAGCGCCAGCCGTCCACGCGCGCGCTGCTGGTCAGTTCGTAGGCCGTAAAGGCGGCGGTAACGCCGGCGAGAAAAGACCGCGCATGCGTGTGTTTACGGGTTGCGCCGGCGCGTTCGCGGCGGCTCTGGCGTTATGTTGGCCCGGCGTCCCGGCACGAGCGGCCGACGACGTCACCCGAGCAACGCTCGCAAACGGGCTCCAAGTCATCGTTGTGCACAATCCGCTCGCGCCGGTGGTGACGGCGATGATGAACTATCGCGTCGGTTCCGACGAGCAGTGGATTCCGGGACTGGCTCACGCCACCGAGCACATGATGTTCCGCGGAAGCGCGACGCTGTCGTCGGCGCAGTTGATGGAGGCGCTGGAAATTACCGGCGGCAACTTCGACGCCGACACGCAGTCGACGGTGACGCAATACTTCTTCACGGTGCCGTCGCAGTATCTCGACATCGCGCTGCGGGCCGAGCGTTCGCGTGCAACCGGCGTCTTGATGTCGCAGGCGGGCTGGAATCAGGAGCGCGGTGCGATCACGCAGGAGGTGACGCAAGATCGCAGCGACGCGATCTACCGGCTCTTCGTGAAGATGCAGTCGCGTCTCATCGGCGGAACTCCCTACGACAACAACGGTTTGGGTACGGTCGCCGCATTTGCGCACGACGTGAACGGCGCGCAGCTGCTGCGATTCTACCGGCGCTGGTACCATCCCAACGACGCCGTCTACGTGATCGTCGGCGACGTCGACGGTCCCGCGACCGTCGCAAAGGTGCGAGCGCTCTTCGGCGACGTTCCGGCGGCCAGTCTTCCGCCTCGCCCGCCGGTGCGCTTGCAGCCGCTGAAGGCGGCAACCTATCACGACACCTCCGACCAAGCGTACACCGCCGTCATGCTCGGCTACCGTCTGCCGGGGTACGACAGCCGCGACTTCGCCGCCGCGCAGATCCTCGGCGACGTGCTCGACAGCCAGCGCAGCGCCTTTGGAGCGATGCCGTTTACTGGCCAAGCCTTGGGGGCGCAGTTCTTCGTCCAAAGTTTTCCGAAGACCGCCATCGGCATCGCGTTCCTCGCGATTCCCGTGTCGACGAAACCCGAGAGTGCGGATCACGCGGTGCGCGCGATACTGGCGCGTTACCGGCACGACGGCGTGCCGCCCGACTTGGTGGCGGCGGCGAAGTTGCGCGAGATCGCGCAGCTCGAGTTCACCGGAAACTCGATCGAAGACATGGCCGGCGAATGGAGCCAGGCCGTGGCGGTGCAAGGCCTTCGCTCGCCCGACGACATGATCGCGCACTTCAACGCGGTGACGGCTTCCGACGTCAATCGCGTGTTGCGCGAGTACGTCAACGACGCAACGACGGTCGCCGCGTACGCCGTGCCGAAGAATGCCGGCGCGGCCGGCTCCGGCGGCGGTTTGGCCAAGGAAAACAATACGTTGCAGCCGAGTTCGCACGAGCCGCTGCCGCCGTGGGCGCAGCAAGTGCTGGACAATCTCCGCGTTCCGGCGCAAACGCTGTCGCCGAGTGACGTAACGCTTCCCAACGGCGTCCGTTTGATCGTCCAGCCGGAAACGATCACGCATACCGTCGTGGTCCGCGGTGAAATTCTCAATAATCCCGGCGTCCAAGAGCCCCCGGGAGAAGAAGGTGTCGCCGATCTCGCCTCCGATTTGCTGCCGTTCGGAACCACGACGTACGACCGCGTCGGATTTGCGCGGGCACTCGACGAAATCGCCGCCTCGACCACCGCCGGCACCGATTTCGGCGTCGACGTACTTTCCGCAAATTTCGACCGCGGCGTGCAACTGCTGGCCGACGAAGAACTGCACCCCGCGTTCGATCCGAAGTCGTTTGCAATCGTCAAACGGCAGAGCGTGGACGCACTCACCGGCGATGCGAAAGCGCCCGATCACCTTGCCGACGTTGCGCTCGCGTCCGCGCTGTATCCGCCCGGCGATCCGGAGCGGCGGTTCGCAACGCCGCAGAGCGCCGGCAGCCTGAACCTCGAAGGCGTGAAGCGCTGGTACGCGGCCGCCTACCGCCCCGACCTCACGACGATCGTCGTCATCGGCGACACGACTCCCGAACGCGCACGCGCCACGGTTGAAAAATACTTCGGTGCGTGGCAGGCGGCCGGCGCAAAGCCCAACGTCGAACCGCCGCCGGTTCCGGCAAATAGTGCCGGCCAGATTACGGTGCCGGCGACCGGTCGCGTGCAGTCGAGCGTGCGGCTCGTCGAAACCGTGCCGATCGTTCGCACCGATCCGGCGTGGGCGTTGTTGCGCGTCGCCAATGCTGCGCTCACCGGTGGATTTTACTCGTCACTGCTGTATCACGATTTGCGTGAGGTCAACGGGTACGCCTACGCAATCGGCAGCACGTTTACGGCGGGCCGCGTTCGCGGCTCGTTCGAAATCAACTACGGATGCGATGCGAAGAATATCGTGCCGGCCGAGGGACAGACGCTGGCGGTGCTGCGCGACCTGCAACGGCAGCCGATCGAGGCGCAACGCCTGTTGCGTTCGAAGGCGTTGCTGATGGGAGAAGTTCCGATTCGTCAATCGAGTTACGAGGGCGTCGCCCGCCAACTCTCCGCGTTCGCAGGCGCCGGTCTGCCGCTCGACCAGAACCTGCTCGATGCGCGCGCCGAGCTCGACGCGCCGGCGGAAAGCATTCGCGCCGCGATGGCTCGCTACGTGCGGCCGGACGGCTTCGTCCGGCTCGTCGTCGGTCCGGGGCCGCCGTGAGCCGCGCTGGCGCGGCGACCGGCGTCGGATTCGACATCGACCACACGATCGTGATCGATAACAAGCTCGAACGGGTGGCATTTCTGCGGCTGCTCGAGACGATCGTCAACGACGGCGGACGGGTGCCGGAAAACCTGAACGACGAGATCGCGCGAATCGACGCGTTGCTCGACGCGCAGCGCCGGAACGCGTTTACGATCGACGAAGCGGTCAGACGATTTGCAGAAGCGTGCGGCGTCGCGCCGCGCGACTCTTACGTCGAGCAGTTTCGCACGATGGCCGTCGCGATGGTCGCCGACTTCGTGATTCCCCTGCCCGGCGCACGCGCGGCGTTCGCCGACTTGCGCGGACGCGGCGTTGCGACGGCGATCTTGAGCAACGGCTGGAATCCGCTGCAGGTCGAGAAGGCTCGGCGCGCGGGCTTCGACGGGCCGGTCCTCGTGAGCGCCGAGTTGGGCGTACAGAAGCCCGACCGGCGCGCCTTCGACGTGCTGCTGGAAGCCCTGGGAACCGACGCCGGCCGCACGTGGTACGTCGGCGACGACCCGCACTGCGACGTCGAAGGCGCGCGCGACGCGGGCTTGCGCGCAATCTGGCTGGACGCGGAGGGACGCGGCTACCCTGCAGGCGCTGCGGCTCCGGCATGCACGATCCATTCGCTCGCGGAGATCGCCGGATGCATTTCGACTCGTTGACGGCGCTGCGTCGCCGCGGGTGGCGTTTCGTGCTGGTGATGGCGCTACTGACGGCCGCGATACCGGTCCGGCCGCTCGCCGCAAGCGACTACCAAGCGAAGCTCATCGATTTGGATCGCCGCTATACGTATTGGTCGTTCCGGCAAAATCCGACGTACGCGACCGATTCAGGCGTGCACGGCGAAGACGCGTTGCTGGCCGACTTTTCACCCCAAGCGCAGTCGGCGGCGATGCAGCAACTACGCGGATTTCGCGACGAACTGGCGGCGCTGCAGCCTCCGCCGGATGCCACCCCGCACGAGCGCGTCGACTATTTCCTGATCCGCGCCGATCTCGAGGGGGACTGGTGGAACCGCACGGTGCTGCAGCCGCTGCAGCGCAACCCCACCGTCTACGAAGGCGAATGCGCCAACGGAATTTTTTCGATCGTCAAACGGCGCTACGCCTCCGACGACGTACGCGCGCGCGATGCAATCGGCCGTTTGCGCGCGTGCGGCCGCGTGCTCGAGCAGGGCCGGACGAACCTCACCGATACGGTTGCGGAGTTCGCGCGCATCGCATCGGAAGACGTTCGCGACGGCGATTCGCTCTACACGACGGCGCTCGACGGAATCGCCGCAGGCGCGGGCTCGCAGCGGCGGACCGAATTGCGTGCGGCCGAATCGTCGGCGCTGCAGGCGCTTCACGCTTACCGTGCTTGGCTCGACGCCCAGATGCCGCATTTTCACGCCGGCGGCTTTGCGGTGGGCAAGAAGCAGTACGATTGGTATCTCCGCCGCGTATTGCTGCTGCCGTTCGATAGCGACGAAGTCGCAACGATCGGGCGCCTCGAGCTGGCTCGCGATCGTGCGCTCGAGGCGTGGGAAGCCAATCGCGACGCGCACGCGCCGTCCGGGTCGCGGCAGCCGTCGTTCTCGACCAAGACCCAGTTCCTGCATTACTACGAGACGTCGCTGCAACGCCTGAAGTCGTTCATTGCGCAACGCGCCGTCGTGGACGTTCCTGCGTACGTCGGGCCGTTTCACATCGTCGAGGTTCCCAAAGCGCTGGCCGCAACGTACCCGGGCGGCTTCATGAATCCGCCGGCGATGTTGTCGCACGATCCGCAGGGGTTCTACTTCGTTCCGGACTTTAGCGCCGGCAACACGAGTTTCTTCGTCGCGCAAGCGCGGCAATCGGTGCTCCCGATTCTCGGGCACGAGGGCATTCCCGGCCACTTCCTGCAGTTCAGCTACGCCTATCACAATCCTGATTTCATCCGGCACGTGCACGACGACGGCGTCTTCGCCGAGGGCTGGGCCTTCTACGGCGAGGAGATGCTGATGCGGCAAGGGTTGTACGACGGCGATCCGGGCGCGCGTCAGCAGGTGATCCACCTCATGCGCCATCGCGCGACCCGCATCGGGGTCGACGTCGGGCTGGCCACTGGGGCGATGACCCTCCCCGAGGCAATTGCCTATTTCCAAAAGAATGCGGGAATCGATGCGGACACCGCGCGCGGCGAGGCGACGCGCTTCGCGATGAATCCCGGACAAGCGATCGATTATCTCGTCGGAAAGACGCAGATCGAAACCCTAATCGGCCTGGTTCACGATGCCCAAGGCAAAACGTTCGCATTGCGGTCGTTCCACGACCGCTTGCTCTCCTACGGAACGGTGCCGTTTTCGACCATACGGTACGAATGGCTCGGCGACGACGAATGGCTGCGCCCGGTGACCGATCCCATCGCGCCGGAGCAGTTCTAATGAAGACGGGACGCTGACGTGAGTCCCCGCATCTCCGGCGGATCCCTGAACAGCCGCAAACTGCGCTCGCCCAAGGGCACGAACGTGCGGCCGACGCCGGGCCGCGTCAAAGAGTCGCTTTTCGCGATTTTGGCGGACCGGCTAAAAGGCGCGCGCGTCCTCGATTTGTTTGCCGGCACCGGAGCAATCGGCTTCGAGGCAGCTTCGCGCGGCGCCGCACGCGTCGTTTCGGTGGAATCCCATCGCGAGACGGCCACGGCGATCGGCGAAGCGGCGCGCGATCTCGGCGTCGACGACGTCGTCACGGTCTTTCCGGCGCCGGCCGAGCGCGCGCTGTACCGGCTGGAAGGCCCGTTCGACGTCGTCTATCTCGACCCGCCGTACGCACATCCTCTGCCGATGAACGTCTTCGCGCTGCTTGCCGAGCGGGGCTTGCTCGCGCCGGACGCTCTCGTCGTCTACGAGCACGCGGCGCGCACAATCCTTCCGGAGATACCGGGGTATCGCTCGGTCCGCGAAGAAGTCTACGGCGATGTCGCGTTGGCATTTCTCACATTGCAATCGCCGAGTTGACCAACGGTAAACCGTCGCGCAGCACCCGCGCGATCTATCCCGGTTCGTTCGATCCGCCGACCTGCGGACATCTCGATGTGGTCGAGCGGGCGGCGAAGTGTTTCGGCGAACTCGTCGTCGCGATCGTCGTCAATCCGCAGAAGCGGCAGCCGATGTTTTCGCTAGACGAACGGGTCGAGATGCTCAAGGCGTGCATCGCGCCGATCGGCAACGCTCGCGTCGAGCATTTTCGCGGTCTGCTCGCCGATTACGTCAAGGCGGCGCACGCCGACGTTATCGTCAAAGGCCTGCGAGTCGTTTCCGACTTCGAAAGCGAGATGTCCGCGGCGTTGATGAACCGCTCGCTCTCCGAAGTCGACACGTTCTTCCTCATGTCGGACCAGAAATATTCGTTCGTCAGCTCGAGCCTCGTCAAGGAGGTTTTCTTCCTGGGCGGCGACGTGGCGTCGCTCGTTCCCGAACCGGTTCTCCGGCTCATGACCGTCAAACGCGCCGGGTTACTCGAAGCTCGTTCTTAAACGGAGGTATCCATGTCGGTCTATCGCGTGCTGGACAAACTCGAGGCCTACGTGCACGAAGGGACGTGGCTCCCGGCGGGTTACCGGGTGCTCTCGGAGGAGCGCCTCATCGAGCTGGTGGAGAAGATCCGCGCGTCGCTGCCGGTTGAAGTCGGGCGCGCGCAGATCATTGCCAAGGATCAAGATCGCGTGCTGCGCGCCGCCCAAGAAAAGGCCCAGGCGATCGTCGACGAGGCGGCGACCAAGCACGAAGAACTGGTGGATCAAAACGAGATCGTCCAGCGGGCGCGCACGACCGCCGAAGTCGTCCTGCGCGAAGCGGAAGCGGCCGCGCGCAAAGTCCGTGACGGCGCCGACCACTACGCCGCGCAAGTCCTCACGGAAATGGAAGGCCGTCTTTCGAGCGCGCTCGGTTCGGTGAGGAAAGGGCGCGACTCGCTGACTCGTTCGCCAGGGCCCGCGAGTACGGCATCGGGCTCGGAGCCGCTTGCCGACGCCGCCGCGAAAAGCAAGCGAGCAGCGTTCGATTCGCAGTCGGCGGGCGACGAGACGGCCGCCCTTGAATCGGTCGAAGCGTAAGGAAGCCGACATATGGGTACATTCCAGGCATGAAAATCTTGGGAGCCGCGCTCGCGCTTGCGAGCCTCATCGCAATCCCGGCCTTCGCCGACGGCACGAGCGGTGGAATTTCCGGTTATGTGGTGGACATCAAGACCGGGCAGCCGGTCGACCGGGCCCAGATCCTGTATTATCGCGCGCCTTTCATTGAGAACGCGACGACCATTCGTAAGCTGGAAACCGATCGACACGGCTACTTTCGAGATATCACGCTCGAACCGGGCCGCTATATCGTCATGGCTCAGTTTCCGGGAAGAGTCCTGGGCTGCGCCGTCGACGACGTGCAAAACGGTGAAATTTCCCGCATTCGCATCCAACTCGGCCGCGACGCGATCGTCTGTTCCGGACCGCGCGTTCATCCAACGCTCATCGATCCGAATGCCACCGCAGATGTGTATCGCATTTAACGGAAGAGAAACCTGATGCGTTTCGAATTCAACGAAACGGGAAGCTTTCACCGGATGCTCACGGTCGCCGCGTTTCTAGCGGCGGCCGTTGCGCCGTTGACCGCAGCCGCGAATCCCTCGAACGGCGGATCCGCAAATCAGTCGAACGGCGGGTCGCGACCGGCAGGAGCGGGAACGCTCATGCACTCCGGCACTGCAATTTCGACAATGCATCAGTCGCAGTGGCTGACGGCGCCTGCGCAGTGGCCGGCGGCACCGGACCGTAAGATCCATCGCGAGCGCTTCGCGCGCAACTACGACTGGACGTGGTTCAAGTCTCAGCCGCAGTGCAACTCGGCGATGTGGATGCACCCCGAGCTCGCGACGAACGTCTACGGTACAACGACGGCGAGCTGCTGGTGGCAGAACACGCCGTTATGGGTCCCCTAAAAGCGCAGGGTTTCTTTTCTAGACCGGCGGGGCTTGGACGTTGTGCGCGAACGCTTCGAGCCGCGCACGATCGATCGCTTTGACCCGGCCGCGATCGAGTTCGACGGCGCCGGCATTCTTCAGGCGCAATAACGCGCGCGCCGCCATATCGCGTACCGTACCGGCTGCGGCGGCGATCTGCGCTTGCGAGAGATGCTCCACGCCGGGAAGTCCGCGCGTCATGCCGACCGACGCGCGCGCGTATCCGAGCAGAAACTTTGCGACGCGCTGCAGCACGTGTGCGAACGCCAGATCGGCGATCGTGTCGATGGACCGGCGCCGTGCCTGCGACGACGCGATGAGAAATCCGAGCGCGAGTTCGGCATCGTTGCGCGCGGCGTGGATGACGGCTTCGCTCGGCAACGTGATCACCGTGGCGTCGGTCAGGGCCTCGGCGCGCGTCGTCGCGCCGCCGCCGTCGAACGTGCCGCTTTCGTTGAGCGTGTCGTGGGTCAAGCGCTCGCCGATCGTGTGGGTCTTTCCGTCGGGCGAGAGCAGCGTGTAGATCACTTTGCCGGTCTTGACGATGCCGAGGTACGGCCACATCTCGCCCTCGTCGAAGATCGTATCGCCCGATTTGTAGGCGCGCTCGCTCATCTGCGCCGCCAACTCCTTGACGGTGTTGCCCTTGGCGGCCGTGAACTGCGCCACGTGCTCGAGGAGGGTTTCGCCGTTGGCATTCTCGTCGATGCGTTCCAGACGAATCGTCCAGCGGTTGCTGCCCAAGTTGCGGGCATCCCAGGAAAACTGGCCGGGACGCATCTGCGTCATCTCGTTGCGCAGCGCACGCGGGTCGGTCTCCTCGTTGATCTCCACGGCCGTCCCGATCTGGAGTTTGTCGAAGGCTTCCAGAATTTGATCGGTCTTGGTTGCAGGGGAGAGCGAGCGGGCATCGAGATTGACCGCGGCGGGACGGTTGATGGGCATAGGCGGGCCGTTTTAGGGATGGCCTCCACAGGCGCCTGCCGAAGCCGCGCGCATGAGCACGCCCCTCCACGATAGCGACGTCGTCATCGTCGCCGGCGCCCGTACCCCCTTCGGCAATCTCGGCGGGGCGCTCGCGGACCTCACCGCAACCGACTTGGCGGTCGGGCCGCTCGCAAGCCGCAATCGAGCGCAGCGGCGTTCCGAAGGAGCGCATCGACGACGTCGTCTTCGGCAACGTCATGCAGACGAGCGCCGACGCGATCTACCTCGCGCGCCACGTCGGATTGCGCGTCGGGCTGCCGATCGGCGTTCCCGCGCTGACGCTCAACCGGCTGTGCGGATCGGGTCTCCAGGCGATTCTCTCCGCAGCGCAGTCGCTCGCGCTCGGCAAGTCCACCTACGCGCTGGCCGGTGGCACTGAGAATATGAGCCAGTCGCCGCACGTCGTTCGCGGTGCGCGGCGCGGCTTTCACTTCGGCCAGAACGTTGCGTTCGAAGATTCGCTGTGGACCGCGCTGACCGATTCCTACGGCAACACGCCGATGGCCATCACCGCCGAGAATCTCGCGAAGAAATACGGCGTTACGCGCGACGAATGCGACGCGTTCGCACTCGAGAGCCAGGAACGCGCGCTCGAGGCGCAGTCGAGCGGCTATTTCGCCGAGGAAATCGTGCCGGTCGAGGTTCCCGGTCCGAAAGGCACGACCGTGACGGTCGACAAGGACGAAGGTCCGCGGGCCGGACTCTCGATGGAAAAGCTCGGCAAACTTACCGGCACGTTTCGTCAAAGACGGCGTCGTGACGCCGGGCAACGCCAGCGGCATCACCGACGGCGCCGCCGCCGTCGTGCTGACGACGGTGAAGCAGGCCAGGGCCGACGGGGTCGCATGGATCGGCCGGCTCTCCGGCAGCGTCGTCGGCGTCGATCCCAGCATCATGGGCATCGGTCCGGCGTTCTCGATTCCGAAAGCATTGGCACGCGCGGGCATCGCCGAAAAAGACCTCGCGGTGATGGAGATCAACGAAGCGTTCGCACCGCAAGTGCTCGCGTGTCTGCGCGAGATGGATACGCAGCCCGGCAACGGCGTGCAATTCAATCCGCACGGCGGCGCGATTTCGCTCGGACATCCATTGGGAGCTTCGGGCGCGCGTCTGGCGATCACGACGCTGCACGATCTACGCGAGCGCGGCGGCGGTTATGGGGTGGCGTCGGCCTGCATCGGCGGCGGTCAGGGGATTGCAGCAGTCTTCATCGTCGAGTAACGCTTCCGAAACGAAGCCGCGACGCTTTCGCTGGTCTGCGCTGTGGGACGTCGCCGCCGTTATCGTTTTGGGGTTCGCGCTTTGGAAAATCTTCATCGCGCCACGGGCGTTCGGGCCGGCCTCAAGCGCGCCGCCCGCGCCGCACGCAGTTTTTACGCGCCTCGACGGCGGTGTGTTCCGCGTCACCGACGCCCGTAATCGCCTGCTATTCCTGGACTTTTACGCGACGTGGTGCACCCCGTGCAAAGTCGAGATGCCGCTGGTGGAGGCGTGGGCGAAGGCGCATCCGCATGCGCTCGTCATTCCGGTCGACGTTTCGGAGCCGCGTGCCGCCGTTGCGACCTATGCCGCCGCGCACGGCTTGCGCGACGTCGCGATGGATCCGCAGGGCGTCTCGCAAGGCATTTTCGGCATCGACGGCTTTCCGACGGTCGTGGTCGTCGATCCGCAAGGACGCATCCGCGCGAAATGGGCCGGCCTCAATCCCGCTATCTCGCTCGCCATGACCAACGCCGAAAAATCGCTCGCGTTGCGGGCGTCGCCGTGAGCTTAGGGCGCATCCGCGGGTTTCGACGACTTTTCAATCAAGGGTGCACGCGCGTCTCTTGACCACATCGGCGTCTTACTATAAAGTAAGGAATACATTTATGGCAAGGAAAAGGGACGGCGACTCTGCCACCGTGACGAGCAAGGGGCAGATGACGTTGCCGAAGCGGGTGCGCGACCATCTTGGGATCGTGACCGGCGATCGTCTCGACGTTGCAGTTGAGGGCGAGCGAATCGTGCTGATTCCGAAGACGCTGCACCTCAGCGACATCTGTTCGATTCTGCCGGCGCCGAAGAGTGCGGCGTCGATCGACGATATGGATGAGGCAATTGCGCGGGGCGCCATCGGCGAGTGATCGGAGTCGACACGAACGTCCTAATCAGATTGCTGATCGGCGATGACGAACGTCAGCAACGGCAAGCGCACACGTATTTGCTTCGGCACAGCTCGGCGGACGATCCAGCCTGGGTCAATCGCATCGTTGCGGTTGAAACCGTGTGGGTACTCGAGCGCCGGTACGGATATGCGCGCAAACAGATAGCAGACGTTCTCGAGCGGCTGCTCAACACCGCAGAGCTCTCGTTTGAAAATCACGATCTCGTGCGCGATGCGATCGGCGCCTATCGCGAAGGTGCTGGTTTCTCCGACGCACTCATAGCGGCCGGCAATGCCGCGGCGGATTGTTCGACGACCGTTACATTCGACGCTCGTGCGGCGAAGCAAGTGCGCCGTTTTACGCTGCTGAAATAAGCGCCGTTCGTCGTCAACGGCCTTTCCATTCGGGTTTGCGCTTTTCGAGGAAGGCGCCGGTGCCTTCTTTGATGTCCTCGGTGTCGACCAGCGTGCCGAACTCCAAGGCTTCGAGTTCGAGCGCGTCGTCGAGCGAAAGGTGCGCGCCGTTGTTGATGGCGCGTTTGCACGCCGCGATTGCAAGCGGGGCCTTCGACGCGATGGTCGCGGCAATGCGCTTGGCTTCATCCATCAGCTCCGCGAGCGGGACGACTTTCTGCACGAGGCCGATTCGCAACGCCTCTTGCGCGCCAATGACCTCGCCGGTCAAACAGAGATACATCGCCATGCCTTTGCCGACGAGCCGCGTCATGCGCTGGGAGCCGCCGTAACCCGGAATCAAGCCGAGGTTGACCTCCGGCTGCCCGAACTTCGCGTTCTCGGATGCGATGAGAATGTCGCCGGCCATCGCGATCTCGCAGCCGCCACCCAGCGCGAATCCGTTGACGGCCATGATGACCGGCTTGCGAAGGCGCTCGATCTTGCGCGTCAACGCTTGACCGAAGCGCGCTTGATCGGCGCCGTGCCCCGCACTCGGCAGCGCGTTGAGTTCGCCGATGTCGGCACCCGCGGCGAACGCCTTCTCGCCCGCGCCGGTGATGACGATCGCTCGGACGTCGGGGTCGCCGTCGAGCTCGGTCAGCGCGCGCGAGACCTCGCTCAGCAGGTTCGAGCGCAGGGCGTTGAGCACGTTCGGGCGATTGAACGTGATGATGCCGGCCGGCGCCTCAACCGTCACCACGATGTCTTGATACGCCTCAGGCATAGTCGTAGAATCCCTTTCCGCTCTTGCGGCCTAGCGTCCGGCCAGCACCATGCGCTTGAGCAGCGGCGGTGCGGCCATCATCGGATCCTTGAACTCGTCGAACATGATCTCGGCGATGTAATACGTCGTATCGAGACCGACGAAGTCGAGCAGTTCGAACGGACCCATCGGGTAGCCGCAGCCAAGTTTCATGCCCTTGTCGATGTCCTCTTTGCTCGCGAGTCCTTCTTCGAGCAAGCGAATCGCGTAGAGCAGGTACGGAATGAGCAGACGGTTGACGATGAATCCGGGCGTGTCTTGTGCCAGGACCGGTTCCTTGCCGAGTTTCTTGGCGAAAGCGAAGAGCGCGTCCACGGTCTCTTGCGACGTCGCGATCGTCTTCACGACTTCGACGAGTTTCATGATCGGCACGGGGTTGAAGAAGTGCAGGCCGGCGATCTGGTTCGGCCGTTTGGTCTTCGCGGCCAGCTCGATGACGCAGAGGCTCGACGTGTTCGTGCAGATGATCGCGTGCGGCGCGAGCATGTCGTCGAGTCGCGCGAAGAGCTCCGTCTTGACGTCGACGTTTTCGACGATCGCCTCGATGACGAGGTCGCAGTCTTTGAGTCCGGCGACGTCGGTCGTCGCGGCGATTCGCGCAAACGTCGCGTCGCGATCGGCGGGCGTCAGCTTGCCTTTTTCGACGAATTTGTCGAGCGAGGCGCGGATCGATCTCATGCCGCGATCGAGCGGCTCCTGCGCTACCTCGAGCACTATGACGTCGAATCCCGCAGTCGCGCAGGTCTGTGCGATGCCGTTTCCCATCAAGCCGGCGCCGCAGACGCCGACGCTGCGGATGTCAGCCACGAACGTTCCTCCTAGCTTCAAGAGAAGTCGATTCCGGTTACCTTATGGTTAGGTAAAGAGCGCAGGTCCATTCGTTGCGTTGCGGTGAAGGGACCTTTGCCCTATACTAGGACATTGTTCCGGGGGGCGCAGCGTTTGGAGGAATAGGACAGGAATTGCGGATCGCATATCACGAGGCACTCGAAAGCACGCGGCTCGACGTCGTTCGACTCGGCGCGCTCGTCGGCGACGCGATTCGCGTCGCGGTCGACGCGCTCAACGGACGCGACGCCGCGGCCGGCGCTCGCGTCGTCGCCGGCGACGATGCGATCGACGATCTGCGCCGGCGCATCGAAGCGCACTGTATCGAACTGATCTGGCGTCAGCAGCCGGTGGCGGGCGAGTTGCGCGAAATCGCGGCGATGCTCGAAATAGCGACCGACCTGGAACGCATCGGCGACTATGCGGTCGACATCTCCAAGAACGCGATCAAACTCTCCGATCAGGCAATGCGCCCGCAAAAGGTCGAAATCGATCGCATCGCCTCGGTCGCCCACGCAATGCTCCTCGATGCGATGCGCGCCTACACCGAGCGCAATGCCGCGCTGGCAAGCGACGTGATCGACCGCGACGATCAGGTCGACAAACTCTATAAGCGCAGCATCAAGCTGCTGCAGGAGGAGATGCGCGGCGATCCGGACATCGTGCGCCCCGGAACGCGCTACCTCTTCGTGCTCGCGTCGATCGAGCGCGTCGGCGACCGCGCGGGCAACATCGCGTGGCACACGAAGGACATGATCGGCACCGAGTGAGCGCCCCGCTCCCGCGCGAGGAGTTTGCGGTCACCGAGCGCCTCACGTATCTGAACCACGCAGCGGTCGGCATCTTGCCGCGATCCTCCGTCGAGGCGATCGACGAACTGCTGCACGCGCACGCGCGAGGCGGCGTGCTGGGAACCTGGCCCTACGACGAGCGCATGCCGGAGTCGCGCGAGCGTATCGCACGCTTCATCGGCGCAAAAGGGTCCGAGATCGCGACGATTCCGAGTACGAGCATCGGCGCGAGCATCGTCGCGCAAGGGATCGACTGGCGCGAAGGCGACGAGGTGCTCCTTTGCGACAACGAGTTTCCGGCTAACGCCGTACCGTGGTACGCGCTACGGAATCGCGGCGTCGACGTGCGGCTGCTCTCGACGCGCGAAGAACGCCTCACGCCCGATCGTCTGCGGCGGGAAGTGACGGCGCGTACGCGAGCCGTCACCGTATCGTGGGTATCGTACGCCGATGGATACCGGCACGACGTCGCGGGTTTGAGCGAGGTGGCGCACGCGTCGGGTGCGCTGCTCTGCGTCGATGCGATCCAAGGTCTCGGTGCGCTGCGTTTCAACGTGCGCGACGCCGGGATCGACACGCTTTACGCGGGGGCCGGCAAATGGATGCTCGGCCTCCACGGCATCGGATTGCTCTACGTACGCGAAGCGCTGATCGAACGGATTGCGTTAACGATGCCGGGCTGGCGTTCGCTCTACGACATGTGGGATTTCCACGCCTACGAGCAACCCTACGCGCCCGAGGCGATGCGCTTCGAGGGCGGCACGCCGAACATCGCCGGCACGCTGTCGCTGGTGAAGTCCATCGAATTATTCGAACGGTATGGACCCGAGGCGATCGAGCGCCACGTCTTGCAGCTCACCGATTATCTCTGCGATGGGCTGACGCGCGCCGGTGCCGACGTCGTCTCGCCGCGGGGCAGCAGCATCTCCTCGGGGATCGTGACCTTTCGCATGCCGGAGCGCGACAGCGTCGAATTCGGGCGCGCGCTGCAGCGCGCAGGAATCGTCACGACGTACCGCGCGACCGGCGTGCGCGTGGCCCCGCACGGTTACAATACGACCGAGGACATCGATCGTTTGGTCGACGCGGCGCGCGCGGTTGCCGCCGCCGAAACTATCTAGGCCGGTTCGGGCGCGCGCACGGCGCACGACGTCATGACCGCGTCGGTCATGCCGTGGATCAGCCGTTTATCGGCGGGGGCGACCGTCGCAAGGATGCCGCCGAGCGTCACCTCGTCGTCGCCGGTCGCAAAGTAGTACGGGCAGAGCCGCGCGCGCCCGTCGAAGGTGCGAATCTCGTCGCTCTCGCGATCGAAATAGCTCTGACGCAGCCGTTTGGCTTTGTGAAAGCTCTGCAGCACGTAGGGCGTCGCGTCGAACGACGCGAGTGCGGTGTCGATCGTTGCGGCCCACTCCTCTTTGGTGAGGTCGTTGGCAATCTTGACGCCGCGCGATCCCCACGCCAGTTCGGAAAATCCCGACGGTTTGACGACGTAGTCGCGTTCGCTCTTTCCAAGATCGATCAGGCGGCGAAAATCCGCAACCGGCGCTCCGGCGGCTTCGAGGCCGGCGATCACGCCTTGCGGCGGAAGCGGACGCGGATCCATCACCCACGTCTTCGGAAAAATCGCGTGCAGGCGCTCGAAGCGTTCCTTTCCGAGCTCGCCGATCCACAACGGCGCCAGCGCGTAGTGATGGAAAAGCGCGAACGAAAGTTTCTCTTCGAGGTTGGCTTTCGGCGGCGGCGTCATCTTCACGCGGTTGTGGCGCGCGGCGTAGAGCATGAGTTCTTGCTTGGGCACGTTGAACAGATCGAACATTTCGAAGTTGCGATAGATCGCATCTAAACGCTCCTCGCGTCCGTCTTCGTGCCGGATAAAGAGTCCCGCCTCGGTGAAATAGATCTCGCCCGGTTCGCGCAGCCACGCATCGGCGACGCCGAGACGCCGCAATGCGTCGGCCAGCCAGCCCATCTCGCTTCGGTAGTCGGCCGATTCGTCCGAAACGACGATTGCGACGACTGGGCGCTCGACGTGCGTCAGGTGGCGCAGCATCGCGGCGAAGCCTTTGGGAATGCCGTCGGCTCCGCCGGCGCTCTCGATGCCGAGGTGGCAGTACGCCTCCGTCGTCGCACCGACGAATCCCATGCCGCCCGGCACGCTGTCGAGTTCGGTTGCGACGAATCCGTCGCCGGTCATCATCAAGTCCGGACGAATGATCGCCGGAATTTCCTGCTTGAAGCGGTTTTGCCGCGCAAGTTTGACGATACGTTCAGGCTTACCGCGATCGAGGTATTCCGCGATGAACGCCGGAGCGGTTCCGCGCGCGCTGCGATTGTACAGGTTGTTGAGGGCTCGATAAAACGCGAGCAGATCGTGGCCGAGGCGTTCGATTTCCGCAAACTGCTCGGCCGATAATGCAAACGGCTCGGGGCTGATGCGCCATGCGACCCGATCTTGCTCGTCGGCGACCCGGAAGAGCCCGGGCTGTATCGCTTCGTAAAGGTGGCGCGCTTGCTCCCGAACCGTCATGTCGGGGTGAATAGCCGTGCACGGCATGAAGACCTTATGCCCTCCGTCGACAGCCGTCGGGGACTTTGGCGTTGCGCAAGGCGATGTAGAGTCGGCGCATAGATATCTCGGGCTTATAAAATGCCCATCCGGCCCGAGGGGTTGCAACCGCCGGCTGCCGGGCTATTTGATGGTGATGGCTCCGGGGGTCAGGAGCGCCCCTTCGACGCGCACCTCACCGTAGGCGAAAACGAGCGTGAGATGGAGCACGCCGGGCATGCCGAGGCGGCCGAGCTGGACGTTTTCGAGGACCCTCGAGACGCCCTCGCCGCCGACGAAACGCAGCTCGCGCCGGCGGCCGAACGAGCCGCCCGGTGCTGCGTAGGATGACGTGACCGGGACGATGAGCTCGTCGCCTTCATAGCGCGGCGGCGCGGCCACGCAGTAGACGACGGTCACGGGAGTGCCCGCAACGGGCAGCGTTTCTTGCGTGCAGCCGGGAGGCGCCGCGGCACCGCGAACCGGCCAGCCCGCAGCGAGGGCGAGCAGCACGGCGATCGAGCGAGCGATCCTTCCGGCCATCTTCGTTTCGGGATTCGGCTCGAAGAAAGCCCGGACCCGCCGGAGTATAGGGTGCGTCGTGCCGCTGCCGATCGACCTCATCGCCCTCGACCTCGACGGGACGCTCCTCGACGAACGCGACGGCATCTCGCCGGAAAACCGGCGGGCGGTTCGCAGAGCGCTCGATGCGGGCGTGCGCGTCGTCCTCGTCACGGGACGCGGCGCCGATGCCGCCGCGCGTGTCGTGCACGAACTCAATCTCAACCTTCCGGCTATCTGCGCGCATGGCGCGCTCACCAAGGATTTTCTTTCGGGACGCACGCTCGGCCACATCCCCGTTCCGCTCGCGCACGCGCTGCCGATGGTGCGCTACGCCGAGGATCACCACTTAGACGTCGTGGTCTATCTCGAGGAACGCTTCTTGCGCCTGAAGGGGACGACGCTGTACATGGAAGACATGTGCGGCCCGCATTGGCGCGAAGTTCGTTCGCTCAGCGAAGCGCTCACCTTCGCGCCGACGCTCGTGCGTTTCATGGGACGGCGCGCGGCCCAACAGATGCGCGAAGTCTTCGCGCATCTTCCGCTCCACTTTAAGAACGAAATCTGGGGCGATTTCGAAGAGTGTGCGGTGACGAGTCCCGAGGCAACGAAGGAAAACGCGCTCGCGCGCCTGTGTGGAGACTTGGAAATTCCCGCGGCGCGCGTGCTCGCCATCGGGGACTCGCCAAACGACGTGCCGATGCTGCGTTGGGCGGGGATCGGCGTCGCCATGGGAAACGCGCCGGCCGGCGTCCGCGAAACCGTCGGCCGCGTGACGGCGGCCTGCGAATGCGACGGCGTCGCACGTGCGATCGAGCGGTACCTGCGATGACGGTGCGCGTGCTGGCGTTCGCGCGTGCGCGAGAGGTGCTGCCCCCCGGCGACTTCACGTTGGAACTTCCCGAGGGCGTGCGCGTCGCCGACGCCTGGACGGCGCTGCTGCGCGACGTGCCCGCGCTGCGCGATTTCGCCGCAACGATTCGCATCGCGCGCAACGGCCGCATCGCCGAGCCGCACGAGCCGCTGGAATCCGGCGACGAACTCGCGCTGCTGCCGCCGGTCGGGGGCGGTTGACGCGTGCTCGCCATCGCTGCCGGCCCTATCGACCCGCTCGCCTTCGTCGCGGCATTCGGCGGCGACGGTGGAGGCGTCGTAACGTTTTTCGGGGCGGTGCGCGCGCGTGCCGGCGACGGCCGGCAAGTGGAAGGCCTGACCTACGAAGCGTACGAACCGATGGCGCTGCGCGAGTTCGAGGCAATCGCCGGCGAAGCACGCGAGCGTTTCGGCGCGCTGCGCATCGCTATCGTTCATCGCACCGGCGATGCGTATCCCGGCGAGGTGACGATCGCCGTGGCGGCGGCCGCCGCACATCGCGATGCCGCGTTTGCGGCCTGCCGGTTTACCGTCGACGAAGTCAAACGGCGCGCACCCATTTGGAAAAAAGAGCGGTACGCCGGCGGCGGCGCCGAGTGGAAAGAGAATCGCGTTGGCTAACGTCGAGCTCTTCAACGTTGCGGGCGAGCGCAACCGCGTCGCGGTGTTGTGGTACGCGCCGCGCAGGCCGCGCGGCGTCGCGATCGTTGCCGGCCACGGCTATTCCTCGAGCAAACACAATCTCGATTTCTTGTGTTCGTTTCTCGCGGCGCACGGATTCGGCGTCTACAACCTCGACTTTCCGGGACACAAACTGGGCGCGAGCGGCGGCGCGCTGCGCGGCGTCGACGACTGTATCGATGCGATGTCGTCAACGGTGCGTTTCGCGCGCGAACGCGGCGATACCGGCGTCTACGCGCTCGGCCATAGCATGGGCGGAATGACGGCGGTGTTTACCGCGGCGCTCGACCCCGCGATTGCCGGAACGATCGCGATTGCGACCGGCTACGGGCGGCCGACGTCGCTGACGACCTTGCGCCAGGCGGGTGCGACGGACTTCCGTTCGTCGTACGTCAACGGCGTGAGCTTGCCCGAACTCGTCGAAGGCGCCGACGAACGCTACGCCGCCATGTTGCCGCGGCTGGCCGGCAGACCCGCGCTCTACGTCGCGGCATCGCACGACGCCATGGTGAACGAATCGAGCGTGCGCGAACTCTACGACCGTGCGCCCGATCCCAAAACATTTGCACTCATCGACAGCGACCACACCTACGCCGGCGAACGCGCTCGGGCGACGGTGCTCGAGTGGCTGAACGCTCTGCATCCGCGCGAAGCGTGACGCCGCTCGACTCGCGCGCGCTGCGCCGCTATAGCCGTCACCTGTTGGTGCCGGAGATTGGTCTGCGCGGACAGGAACGGCTCGCGGCGGGACGCGTGCTCGTGGTCGGCGCCGGCGGCCTAGGCTCGCCTGCGCTGCAATACCTCGCGGCCGCCGGCGTCGGACGAATCGGCATCGCCGACGGCGACCGTGTCGACGAAACCAATCTGCAGCGCCAAACCATCTTCGCGACGTCCGACGTCGGCCGCAATAAGGCGCAGGCCGCCGCCGAACGCGTGCGCGCGCTCAATCCCCTCGTCGCGGTTGATGAAATCGCGATCGACGTCGACCAGCATAACGTGCAGGATCTGGTGCGCCTCTACGACGCCGTCCTGGATTGCACGGATCGCTTCGAAACGCGTTACCTGCTCAACGACGCGTGCGTGCTCGAACGAAAGCCCGACGTCTACGGATCGATTTTTCGTTTCGACGGGCAGGTCAGCGTCTTCGCCTTTGCCGGAGGTCCGTGCTACCGGTGTCTCTATCCCGAAGCGCCCGAGCCCGGAAGCGTGCCGAGTTGCGCGGAAGGCGGCGTGATGGGCGCGCTGGCGGGCATCGTTGGCGCGTGGCAGGCGAGCGAGACGCTTAAAGTGCTCCTCGGCATCGGCGAACCGCTCGCCGGCCGCCTGATGCTCGTCGAAACGCTCGCCGCCCGAACGCGCGAAGTGCGGTTCGAGCGCGATCGCAGCTGTGCGGTCTGCGGCGAGCGTCCTACGATTACACGCGCCGAAACCATTGCGTTTGCGGACGACTCCGGTGCCGGCATCGAAGAGGTCGAGCCGGAGTCGCTCGAGCGTGCGTTGGACGGCGCGCTGCTGCTCGACGTGCGAGAACCGCACGAAGCCGTGCTGGGCACGCTCGGGGGCGCGGTCGAAATTCCGGCAAGCCAACTCGAGGCGCGCATGCACGAACTCGATACGGCCAAGCGCTACATCGTGGCATGCCGCGTCGGCGTGAAGTCGCGTTGGGCCGTACGGCGCCTGCGTGAGGCGGGCTTTGGAAGGTTGTCGCATCTGCGCGGAGGCCTCCTGGCCTACGCCGCGCAACGTCCCGACTTCGAATTCTACTGATTTCGAAGACTGAAGATGAAGAGAAGAGCGTTCGGCGCAACGGGCGTCCAGGTAGCGGTCGTCGGACAGGGCACGTGGGACGTTCCCGAACGCGGCGCGCGCGCCGAAGAGGCGCGGCACGCGCTGCGGCTGGGCATCGAACTCGGCATGACGCACGTCGATACGGCAGAGATGTACGGATCGGGACGCGTCGAGGAACTCGTGCGCGAAGCCATTGCCGGCGTGCCGCGCGAGTCGCTCTTCATCGCGACCAAAGTGCTTCCCGGCAACGCACACTTTCGAGGAACGCTCGCCGCGGCCGAACGCAGCCTCGCGCGCCTGGGACTCGACTACGTCGATCTCTACATGCTGCATTGGCAAGGGGAACATCCGCTCGAAGAAACGATGCGCGCCCTCGAGCGGCTGGTGCACGACGGCAAGACGCGATTCGTCGGCGTGAGCAACTTCGATGTAGACGAGATGCTCGAGGCCGCGTCGTATCTGGGTTCGATTCCGCTCGCCTGCAATCAGGTGCTCTACCACGTGAACGAACGCGGCGCCGAGCATCGCGTGATCCCGGCCGCACGCGAACGTGGAATTGCGATCGTCGCGTACACGCCCTTCGGACGCGGAGGATTTCCCCGTGCGCAAGCGGCGGCCGGAGGTGTGCTCGACGGCGTCGCGCGCAAACACGGCGCGACGCCGCGCCAGGTGATTCTCGCGTTTCTCACGCGCGAACCTCACGTCTTTACGATACCGAAGGCGTCGCGCCTCGAGCACGTGCGCGAAAACGCGGGGGCGGGAGATCTGACGCTCGACGATGCCGACGTCGCAGCGATCGATGCAGCGTTTCCGTTGGGCGCGCCCGCGCCGCTGGCCTCGTTATAAGAGAAACGACGGCGCGGATGAATCCGGTGGAATTGAAATCCTTGGCGATTGCGACGGCGCAATCGCTGGGAGCCGCTGAGGTGCGCGTCACCGAGGCCGCTGCCGACGGCGAGTCGCGCCGGCGCATGCGAGCGTCGTTTGAACGCGGCGACCTCGCGACGTGGCCCTACGACGGCGCCTACGCCGATCGCGCGAACGATCCGCGCGCGCTGCTCGACGGCGCGCGCAGCGTCGTCTGCTTAGCGTTCGCCTACGCGACCCCACCGCCGCGGCAGCGTCCGTTACGCGGCCGCGTCTCCAACTACGCGTGGTCGCGCGACTATCACCGGCGCGTGCGCGCGGCGCTCGACGGCGTAGCCCAAGCGCTCGACGCGGCTGCGGGGGAGCGCGTAACGGCGGTCGCGTGCGACACCCGTCCGCTCGCCGAACGCGCGCTTGCCGCTCGCGCGGGAGTCGGCTGGATCGGCAAACACACGAACCTCATCTCGCCGTCACGTGGATCGTTCGTTTTTCTCGGCGAGGTGGTCACGACGCTCGCGCTGCCGCCCGACGCGCCGCTGCGCAAAAGCTGCGGCGCCTGCGCGCGTTGCGTCGACGTGTGCCCGACGCAGGCGCTGCGGGGCGACTACACGATTGATGCGACCCGCTGCATCGCCGACCTGACGCAGCGCACCGACGGAATTCCTCGCCGGCTGCGTCCGCTCGTCGGCGACTGGGTGTGGGGCTGCGACCTTTGCCAACTCGCATGTCCGCCGACACAGGCTGCAGGCAACGCCGGCGACGCGAGCGCCGACGCGCCGCTGGACGACGAGACCGCGCGGCCGTCGCTGACGGCACTCCTGCGTCTGCGCAGCGGCGACTTCAAACGGCGTTTCGCGCGAACGGCAATGGGATGGCGTGGCGGCGCCGTGTTGCGGCGCAACGCCGCGGTCGCACTGGGGAACGCGCTCGACCGTTCCGCGGTTCCCGCGCTCGCGTTAGCGCTGCATGAAGATTCTCATCCGATGGTGCGCGGCCACGCAGCCTGGGCGCTCGGCCGCATCGGCGCTCCCAGCGCGCTCACAGCCCTGCGGCAACGATATGCGGTAGAGAAGGACGCCGGCGTGCTCGAAGAGATCCACACGGCACTCGAACCCTTCCAGCCGGGAGATGCATGAAACGAATTCTTGCCGCGATCGCGGTCCTCGCCCTGAACGCCGGCGCGCTGCGCGCAGCGGCCGCCTCGGATTTGCTCGACCGCATGGCCGCGGCCAATCCGGGGCTGCGCACGTTCACGGCGACGATGCACGCAAACGTAACCCTGAAGACCTTTCCGTTCCTCAGCGTGCAGCTGGTCGGAACGTACTATCACAAGGAGCCCGATCAGAATAAAGTGGTCTTCACCAGCGGCGTGCCCGCAGTCGCCGAGCAGTTCGACAAACTCTACGCGCACGTCGAGCCTCCGTCGCGCTGGCGCGACCTCTATCAGGTGACGGTGGTTTCGGACGACGGAACGACCACGACGTACCGGCTGGTCCCACGCAAGCCCGGAAACGTCGATCACGTCGAAGCGCGCGCCGACGACAAGAGCGCGACCGTTTCGTCGATGCGGTGGTATTACGGCAACGGCGGCTACGCCGAAATGAACGATCGCTACGGCAAGGCCGGCGATGCCGTCGTGGTGACCTCGCAAACCGGCCACGTTCAAGAACCCGGGTATACCGCCGACATCACGTCGACGATCGACGGATATAAGATCAACGCCGACATTCCGGATTCGGTGTTCACGCAATAATGCTGGTCGACCTGACGCGCGCGCCGTTGAGCGACACCTTTAACCGGGCGATTACATACCTGCGCGTCTCGGTCACCGACAAGTGCAACTTGCGCTGCGTCTACTGCATGCCGGAAGGCGGATTGCCGTGGCTGCAGCGCGGCGATATGCTGACCGACGACGAGATCGTCGAAATCGTGCGGGCGGCGGCGGCGGCCGGCGTGCGCGCGATCCGCCTGACGGGCGGCGAGCCGCTGCTGCGCCCCGGCCTGCACCGGCTGGTCGCGAGCATCGCGCAAACTCCGGGCATCGACGACGTCGCGCTTTCGACCAACGGGCTGCTGCTCGAAGAACAGCTGCCGGCGCTGCGTGCGGCCGGCCTCTCGCGGGTGAACGTCTCGCTCGACACGCTGCGTGAGGACCGTTTCGCGGCCATCGCGCGCCGGCCGGGGCTCGACCGCGTGCTGCGCGGCATCGATGCGGCCATCGCCGCCGGCGCGACGCCGGTGAAAGTGAACTGCGTCGTCATGCGCGGGGTCAACGACGATGAGATCGCGGCGTTCGCCGAACTTACGCGCGAGCGGAACGCGTTCGTGCGATTCATCGAAGTCATGCCGGTGCGCGAGAACCTCGAGCTGCAGTCCGAAGCCTACGTATCGAGCGACGAAATCCTGCAGCGGGTCGCGGAAATCGGCGCGCTTCATCCCGTCGCCGGACCGGCCGGAAACGGCCCAGCGCGTTACTTTGCGTTCGAAGACGGACGTGGTGCGGTCGGCGTGATCAGCCCCCTTTCGCACGACTATTGCGACCGCTGCAACCGCGTGCGTCTGACCGCGGACGGCCGGCTGCGGCTCTGCCTCTTCGGCGATCAGGCGATCGACCTGCGCGGCCCGCTGCGAGCCGGCGCGGCACCGCGACGAGCTGGCGGCGCTCCTTCGCTCGGCGATGCTGATCAAACCGGAGCGACACCACCTGCGCCTCGGCGAGGCGGCCTCCCGGATGCGCGCCTTCTCGGAGATCGGCGGCTAGCGCTCGCTCCGGCGCCCCGCAGCGTCACGGAGACGCGGCGCCGAACGTTGCCAGACGGAAGGGGAACCGGATGGACGAGGTCTACCTGCAGGCGGACCGAGCCGATGCCGCTCAGGCGCGCGTCGAAACGATGGTGCGCGAGTATCAGACCAAGCTCGCGCGGTATCTTCGGCGGATGGTCGGCGACGCCGAAGTGGCGCTCGACCTCACCCAGGACGTGTTCTTGGCGGCCTACCGTATCCTGAAGTCGGACCCGCAGCGCGAACTCACCGCCGGATGGCTCTATCGCGCGGCGACCAACGGCGCAATCTCGTTCATGCGCCGCCGCAAGATCGTGCGGATGCTTCCGCTCGATCGCGAGCTCGATCGCGAGCAATGGCGGATCGACGAGCGAAGCGCCGCATCCGTCGATCTGCAGGCGGCGCTGCGCCGGCTTCCGCTCGAGCAGTCGTCCGCGGTGCTGCTGACGAGTTACGCGGGCTACTCCTCGCAAGAGGCGGCGGCAATGCTCGGCACGACCTCGGATGCAATCCGGCAACGGGTCTGCCGCGCGATGCGGATGCTGCGAACGATTATGACTGAGAGGGAAACGCATACATGAGGCACGACGATTGCGGGCGCGCGGAATCGAACGCGGGTGCGGTGGCACTCGGCGAAGCGTCCGACGCACAACGCGAAGAGTATCGCGCGCACGTCGCGCGATGCGCGCCGTGTTTGGACGCGCTCGGCGGCGAGCGCGACATCGAACGGACCATGCAGCTCGTAGCGCGGGCGCGCGACGAGGAGATCTGGGAGCCGCACGTGCGTCTCGATTTCAAGGAGCGCGCCGGCTTCGCGCGCCGCGCGTGGCAGTACGGCTTGGCGGCTGCGGCCGTTGCCGTGCTGGCGTTGGGAGCGCGTACGCTCGTGCCGAACGGCAGCGCTCCGGCGCCGCAACGCGTCGCGATCGTCACGACGCACCGCGTCGCCGCTCCGGCCGTGCAGGCGCTGGCCTCGGGCCACGATCTCGTGGTGGTTCACAGCGTCGCGACGCTGCGGCGTCCCGCGCTCCTTGCAGCGGCGCCGGCCCGGACACAGCCCAAAACCGTTATCGCGGCGCACCGCACCGAATCCGCTCCGGCCACAGCGTCGCACGTTCCGGGCGCGCACGCGAGTCCGGCGCCGGCGATCGTGGCGCTGGCCGATCCGTCGCAGCGCGAGGAACGTTCGGTTTCGGCGCTGCGCACCGTCGGCACGTCGCCGCCCGTTCCGCAACGCGCCGAATCGATCGCGATGCAGCCGTCCGGCATCACGCGCGATGCGGCCCCGCTCGGCGGCGAGAACGCGATCGTTCCGCATCCGACCGCGATTGCGTATTACGAAAACGCCGAGGGGACGACCGCGTTCGAGGTCAGCGTCGACGAGCGAGGCGCGCCGGTAAAATGCGCGATCGTCAAATCGTCGGGGTTCGTAGTGCTCGACGAGGCGGTCTGCCGCGCCGCAATGCGCGTGCGCTACGCGCCGCGCGAAGTCAACGGCCGTGCCGTTCCCGGCGTCTATCGCGACGCCCTGACGTTTCAAGCGGGCGACGGACTAGCGCACTAAACGCCGCTTAGGGGACGCGCTGGCGTCCCCGCGAAACGCGCGTGGCATGGCCGAGAGCCGGTTCGTCTATCGGTTTGAGTCCGATTTGCGCCTCGACGACCATGCCGGTCTGCGTGCCGCGGCGTCCCGAGGCGCGGTCGTGCCGGTGGTCGTCGTCGATCCGTCGCTGACGTCGCGGCTGCGTCGATCGCCGCGCCGCGCCGCATTTTTCTGCGCCGCCATTGCCGCGCTCGATAACGAACTGCGCGATCGCGGCAGCCGGCTCATCGTTCGTCGCGGGCCGGCGGGCGCGGTGCTGAAAACCGTTGCCGCCGAGTCGGGCGCGACCGGCGTCGCGTGGAGCGTTAGGTACGGCGCGGAAGCCGTCGCAACCGCAGAGCGGCTCCAGTCCGAACTCGAGGAATCCGGCTACGCAGTTACCGCCGTGCACGACGCGCCCGCAATTCCACCGGAAGAAACCGCCGCGGCGCATTCCGGCGCGGGTGAAGGCTATCGCGCCTTCGCTCCATATTTCGAGGTGTGGCGCGAACTGCCCGTGCTTTCACACGAGCACCCGCTGCTGTTGCGTTTTGTCGGCGACGAGCTTGCGAGCGAGGCGCTGCCGTCACCCGGCGAGTTCGGCGCCGAAATCGAAACGGTGAAGGCGGGCTCCGCCGCGGCGCGCGACGCATTCGATCGCTTCCTGCGCGACGATGCCGCGCACTATGCGGAAGCGGCGCTGCTGCCGGCCGAAGACGGAACGTCGCGGATGTCGGCGGATCTTTCGTTTGGAACGATCTCGTCGCGGTCGATGATGGCTGCAATTCGCGAACGGCTGCGCGACGCGCTGCGCCCGGCGCACGAACGCGCGTCGCTGCGCGCCTTTCTGCGCTCGCTGGCGCGACGCGATTTTTTGCTGCAACTCGCATGGTTCCATCCGCGCACGTTCGACGAGCCGCTGCAGGAGAAGATGCGCGGGTTTTCGTTCGCGCAATCGCATTCGGCGCTCGAGGCGTGGCGCCGCGGCGCGACCGGCTTTCCGCTGGTCGATGCCGGCATTCGCCAACTGCGCGAGACGGGCTGGATGCATCCGCACGTGCGTGCCGTCGCCGCATCATTTCTGTGTTTCGATTTGGGCGTCGACTGGCGCATCGGTCGCGATGAGTGGGACGCGCTGCTCGTGGAAGACGACGACGCGCTGGCGACGGGCGACTGGCAATGGATTGCCGGCGTGGGCGCCGATATGGCGCAGTATCCGCGCATCTATAACCCCGAACGGCAGCGCCGCCGCATCGATGCCGACGGCCGCTACGTGCGCCGCTGGATTCCCGAACTCGAACGCGTGCCGGTCGCGTATTGGAACGATCGCGCGTCGCGTTCGCCGCAACTCGCGTTGGAACTCTCCGTACCGGGTGCGTATCCCCAAGCCGTCATCGATCATGGCGAAGCCGCGCGCGCCTTCTTGGCGCGCTACCGCGCCTTCCTCACGAAAGGGTCTCTATGAAACGCGTTTCGATTCTGCTCTTCGGCGGCGTGCTCGTTTCGTGTGCCGGCTCCGGTCCGTCGTTAGCACCCCACGACTTCGCCGGCACTCGGCCGTACGCGTCTACGCAGGGAACGCAAACGTTTCACTACACCGGCGCAAAGCAGAATTTTACCGTGCCCGAAAGCGTGTCGAGCTTGATGGTTACGGTGCGCGGCGCAGGCAGCGGGACGAAGCGCGGCGGACTCGTCGACGCGACGATTCCGGTTTCGCCCGGCGAAGTGTTGGCGGTTTTCGTTGGCGGCGCGCCGCAAGGTTTGAGTGGCGGATTTAACGGCGGCGGCAACTCACCCGTCTCCGGTTCCCTCGACGGCCGAGGTGGCGGCGGCGCGTCGGACGTGCGTCAGGGTGGGAACGGTTTGATGGATCGTGTGATCGTAGCCGGCGGGGCGGGCGGCCGCGGAAATAGCGGATACAACGACAGCGGGAAAAGCGGCGCCGGAAGCTTCGGCGGCGGCTTACGAGGAGGCCGCGGAGGAGCGGGCGGGTTCTCGAGCGGCGCGGGCGGCGCCGGATTCGGCGGCGGCGGTGGTCTCCCGGGTACACAGAACGCTAGCGGCAAAGGCGGTGGCGCCGGCGGCGTGGAGGGTGGGAGCGGGTGGGTCGGTTGCCACGGCTTGCGCGGTAAGCTTGGGCAAGGCGGTTTCGGAGGCGTCGGCGGCGGAACGATCGGCGGCGGCGGGGGTGGCGGCGGCGGTGGTTACTACGGCGGGGGCGGTGGTGGCGGTGGCGGCGGAAGCGATCTCAAAGACGGGAACGGAGGCGGAGGCGGCGGTGGCGGGGGTTCGGCGTTTGCCGAGCCAAGTGCGACCAACGTAACGTTTACTTCCGCTGGCGGCACGACCGGAAATGGTCAAGTCACCATCTCTTGGGGCTCTTCGGTATTGAAATCAGCCGCTTTGCACGGCGCTGCACTTTTCGTTGCGGAATTGAGTCGGCAGAGCACACAGCCGCTGCCGCTACATTCCAATTGTACGGGGTCGTGACGGTCGCGATCGGCTAGCTTACGCGTTTCTCGCTCGGAAAGTGATCTTCGATCCAACCGCTGATGATCGGGACGCGGACGTCGTCGCCGTTCCAGGTTTTGATGCCGAAGTAGACGCTCGCGACTAAGAAGAGCGGGATCAGGAACGGGATGAGCACCCCAGCCGAAAAGCCGAGGAACGGCACGTTGCTGAGCACCGAGAGCAGACCCCAAAAACCGAACATGCCGAGGTTGAAGCCGAGCGCCTGAATCGCTTGCATGCGCAAATAGCGCGACTGCTTGCGATCGAAGAGCGAGAGCAGCGCCAGCGGCCAGAGCGGATAGCCGAGCGCGACGAGCGCGCGCGACTCGAGCGGATCCGACGGCACCGCGATCTCCGCTTTCGTAACGACTGCCGGGCGTGCACTCGGACGCGGGGGAACCCGTCCGCCGATCTGCTGCCGGGTTGCGGTGGCCGCTTCGACCTTTGCAGCGAGACGGCAGCTCGGGCACGATCCGTTGTCGTCGCGACACGTCGCGCAGACCGGTTTGTTGCAGTCCGCGCAGGGCGCGACCGACGGAACGTTCGAGTGAAAGTAGCAGTCCATGATTCCCCTTTCGTCCTTCGTCCTTCGACTGCGGCGCTTCGCGCCTTCGCTCAGGATGACACTGTGCCTTCGCTCAGGGTGACACAGTCTAATCGCAATACCGGCACCGGGCAGGGCAGGTTTCACGGCGGCGCGGCCGCAAGACGAACGCGCCGATGAGCCGCCGCTCGATTCTCCATCGCCTGGCGCGGGAGGCACGACCCTACTACCCGCGCATCGCGGTGGCTACGGTCCTCGGAGCGCTGGCCGGCGTGCTGACGCTGGTCCCGCCGGCCGCCTTTCGCATCATCATCAACCGGGTGCTTGCGCCGCCCGGCGGCCATCCGCCGGATCTGCGCGCTCTCTACGTCACGTTGGGAGTCACGTCGGCAGCGCTCGTGCTGGCAAACGTCGCGATCTACTATCAGACGTACCTGACGGCGTGGAGCGGCCAGCATCTCATTGCCCGCTTGCGCATTCGCCTCTTCGAGCGGCTCCTCAACCTGCCGCTGGAGACCTTCGACCGCTGGCGGCCCGGGGAACTCATCGCCCGCTTCAGCACCGATTTGCAACTGATGACCGATGCGGTCAGCGTGTCGCTGCCGCAGCTGGTCGTCGCGCTCGTTACCTTTATTTCGTCGTTCGTCACGATGATCTATCTCGACTGGCTGCTGACGCTCTCGCTGATCGTCGTCGCGCCGGTCGTGACGTTGGCCGTATCGCGTTTCCAAGGGCTGATCGGCGCCAGCACCCATCGCGCGCAGGAACGTATCGCGGATCTCTCCGCGAATCTAACCGAAGTGCTGCAGGGTCAGCGCGTGGTTAAGGCGTTCGGACGCGAAGAACACGAAGTCGCGCGCTTTTCGACCCGCAACGACGATTTCTTCGGCGCGTACATGAAACTCACGCAGTTCATTCAGACGCAGCCGGTCGTCATTTCGACGATCATGGTCGCCGCCGTCGTGTTCATCATGTGGCTCTCCGTGCGCGAGGTGCTGCACGGCCGGCTCGACACCGGAACCGTGTTCATGTACTGGGCGCTGCTCGTTAATCTGATGAATCCGATGAACCGCGTAGCCGCGTTTTTCGGCGACATCAGCAAAGCGATCGTCGGTGCCGGCCGCGTCTTCGAAGTGCTCGATCTTGCGGCCGAGACGCGTGACGAGGACAACGCGGCGCCGCTTCCGGCCGTGCGCGGGCGCATCGCATTCGAAGACGTGTCGTTTTCGTATGCGGGAGAAGAGTCGCCGGCGCTGCGGCACGTGGATGCGACGATCGAAGCCGGCGAAATCGTCGCGCTGGTCGGGCCGTCGGGCGCGGGCAAGACGACGATCGTTAATCTCGTTCCGCGGTTCTACGCGCCGCAGGAGGGCGCCGTCCGAGTAGACGGCGTCGACATCGCGACCGTTCGGCTGGCAGACTTACGCCGTGCGATTGCGATCGTTCCACAGGACCCGCAGCTGTTTCGAGCGTCGATTTTAGAGAATATTCGCTACGGGCGGCTCGATGCAACCGACGACGAAGTCCGCGCCGCCGCCCGCGAGGCCAACGTCGACGATTTCGTACGCGCGTTTTCGAGCGGTTACGAGACGGAAGTGGGCGAGCGCGGCGTCCGTCTTTCCGGCGGCGAGCGTCAGCGCATCGCGATCGCGCGCGCGATCCTGCGCGATCCGCGGATTCTGATCCTCGACGAAGCGACCAGCGCGCTCGACAGCCATTCGGAGGCGATGATCGAACAAGCGTTGGATCGTCTGCTGCCTGGGCGCACGACGCTGATCATCGCGCACCGGCTTTCGACGATCCGGCGCGCGCATAAGGTGCTGTTCATCGAGGCGGGACGCGTCCTGGAAATCGGCACGCACGAAGAACTGCTGGCGCGTGGCGGCGCCTACGCGCGCTTGCATGCCGCGCAGTTTACCGTAAAGTAGGCGGCTCCGAGGTCTCTTTCACTCGGCGAATTGCGCGATCGGGAGGGGCGACGATGCCGATCTTCACCTTGTCGCCGTCAATGCCGACGACCACGATGCGCACGTCGTCTCCGATGACGATCGACTGATTGACCTTACGAGTCAGTACGAGCACTGCCGTTGCTCAATGCGACGTCACGGCGCGCTCCGCCTCGCCACCTCGCTGTGGTGGGGAGGAAATTGGCCGGCTCGGGTCGATACATCGTAACTGAACGCCCAAAAAACGGCCAATTCCGATCTCGACTCGCTCGAGTTCGTCCAAACTTTGCCTTAAAGAACCTTAACCTCGTAGAAAGGATTCCACTTGAACAAGGGATTCACCGTATGGCTTACGGGTCTCTCCGGAGCGGGGAAAAGCACCATTGCCGAACGGCTCGGACCCGAGCTGACCGCCCGTGGTCGCAACGTCGAGGTGCTCGACGGCGACGAGGTCCGCACCCATCTCTCTAAGGGGTTGGGGTTCAGTCGCGAAGATCGCGACATCAACATCGGACGCATTTCGTTCGTAGCATCGCTGCTCGCCAAGCACGGCGCCGCCGTGATCACGGCCGCGATCTCGCCGTACGCCCAAGCGCGAGACGAAGCGCGCCGGCGGATCGGCCCCGATCAATTCGTCGAAGTGTACGTGCGCTGCTCGATTCCGGAACTGACGCGCCGCGACGTCAAAGGGCTCTACGCCAAAGCGATCGCCGGCGAAATCAAGCACTTCACGGGCGTTTCGGATCCGTACGAAGCACCCGAACACCCCGACGTCACGGTCGACAGCGAAAAAGAAACGGTCGAAGAGAGCGTCGGAATGATTCTTGCGGAGCTGGAGAAGCGCGGCTTCGTGCGCGCAGGCGAAAAGGCGGGCGTATGAGCACTCCGCATGGCGGCAAACTGATCGATCGAACCGTTGCGTCGCCCGAAGCCGAACGCGAACTGCGTGAAGAGGCAAAGGGTCTTCGCAAACTGACGCTTACCGGGCGGGAACTCAACGATCTGGCGCTGATCGCCATCGGCGCCATCAGCCCGCTGACCGGCTTCATGACGCGTGCCGATTACGAAAGCGTCGTTCCCACGATGCGTCTCGCGAACGGATTGCCGTTGAGCATTCCGGTCGTGCTTGCCGTCGATCGGGAAGAAGCGCCGACGCCGGGATCGCGCGCGGCGCTCTACGACGGCGAGGGCGCGCTGCGCGGCGTGATCGAGGTTCAAGACGTTTTCGAATACGACAAAAAGCGCGAAGCCGAGAACGTGTATCGCACCGACGACGAGAAGCACCCCGGCGTTGCCGCGCTGTACGAGCGCAAAGACGTACTCATCGGCGGCCCGGTATGGGTGCTCCCGCGCGAACGCGACCCCGAGAACCTCACGCCGGCCCAGACGCGTGCCGAGTTCGAACGCCGCGGCTGGAAGACGATCGTCGGTTTCCAGACGCGTAATCCGGTGCATCGGGCCCACGAGTACATCCAGAAGTGCGCGCTCGAGATGGTCGACGGATTGCTGCTGCATCCGCTCGTCGGCGAAACCAAAGGCGACGACATTCCGGCAGACGTGCGCATGCGCTGCTATCGCGCGCTGCTCGACAACTACTATCCCGCCGACCGCGTGCTGTTGAGCACGCTTCCGGCGGCGATGCGGTACGCCGGTCCGCGCGAAGCGATCTTTCACGCGATGATGCGCAAGAACTACGGCTGCACGCACTTCATCGTCGGACGCGACCACGCGGGCGTCGGCAGCTACTACGGGACGTACGACGCGCAGAAGCTCTTCGACGAGTTCAGTATCGACGAGCTGGGCATCACGCCGCTGAAGTTCGAAAACAGCTTCTACTGCCGCCGCTGTCAATCGATGGGCTCGAAGAAGACGTGTCCCCACGATCCGGAGAACCACGTGTCCCTCAGCGGAACGGCGGTGCGCGCGATGCTGCGCGCCGGCGAACTGCCGCCGCCGGAGTTCTCCCGGCCTGAGGTGGCGCAGATTCTGATCGAAGCCTCGCGCGAGGCGGCCTCAGCCTAAGCGGAACCCCGGGAGCCGGCTCGGCCGGTTCCCGGAGGCTTCCAACCGCTCGTAGACCACGGCCGGGGGCCGTGATATACTTTGCGCGGCCGCCCGGCAACCCGGACGGCTCAGCACTACGCCCGGCATGGAGGCTGGGCGCCGATGGTTCCGCGACGCGACCGCAGCGCCGGGATGGCCCGCGGCCGGGAGCCAGAAAGGTTTATTTCACCATGTCCGTCGTCACCATGCGGGAACTCCTCGAAGCGGGCGTCCACTTCGGCCACCAAACGCGCCGTTGGAACCCCAAGATGAAGCCCTTCATCTTTCAGGAACGCAATGGAATTTACATCATCGATCTCGCGCTGACCGTTCAGAAGCTGCGAGAGACCGTCGAAGCCGTCAAGCAGCTCTCGCGCGAAGGGCGCGTGATTCTCTTCGTCGGCACGAAGAAGCAGGCGCAAGACGCCGTACGCGAAGAGGCCGAACGCGCCGGCACGTTTTACGTGAACCAGCGCTGGCTCGGCGGAACGCTGACCAACTTCGCGACGATTCAGAAGCGCATCGCGCGCCTGCGCGAGCTCGAGAACATGAAGGTTCAGGGCGACTTCGACCGGCTTCCTAAAAAAGAAGTCGCGAGGCTGCAGGACGAGATGAACAAGCTCGAGCGTTTCTTGGGCGGCATCAAAGACATGCATCGTCTGCCCGACGCGATTTTCATCGTCGATCCGAAGAAAGAACGCATCGCCGTGCTCGAGGCGCGCAAGCTCGGCATTCCGATCATCGCTGTGATCGATACCAACTGCGATCCCGATGAAATCGACTATCCGATTCCCGGCAACGACGACGCGATTCGCGCCGTGAAGCTGCTCGTCGGAAAGATCGCCGACGCGATCGTCGAGGGCCGCACCGAAAGCGAAAGTGCCTACGACGAATCGGCGTACGGCGGCGCTCCGCAGGACGAGTACGTCGAGGAAGCACCGACGACGCTGGCCGAGGCCGAGGCCGCCGCCGCCGTCTAACAGACAGAGAGAGGAAAGGGACCCGTGTCGACCGCGATGTCGTATCAACCCAAAGCCGACGAAATCAAGGCGCTGCGCGAAGAAACCAGCGCGCCGATGATGGACTGCCGCAAGGCGCTCGTGGAGGCGGCGGGTGACGTCGCCAAAGCAAAAACGCTTTTGCTGGAGCGCGGCGCGGCGCAGGCCGCAAAAAAGGCCGAGCGCACTGCCAACGAGGGCATCGTGACCAGCTACGTTCACGCCGGCGGAAAGATCGGCGTGCTCGTCGAGGTCAACAGCGAGACCGACTTCGTAGCGCGCAATCCGAAGTTCGCAGAGTTGTCGCGCGACATCGCCATGCACATCGCGGCCATGTCGCCGCAGTACCTCGACCGCGAGAGCGTGCCCGCCGAAACCGTCGACCAGGCGCGCGCCGAGTTCCGCGCGGCGGTGCCTCCCGGCAAGCCTCCGGAGGTCGCCGAACGCATCGTCGAAGGCAAGCTGAACAAATGGTTCGAGGAGCATTGCCTGCTCGACCAAGCATTCGTCAAGGACGACGCCCTCAGCGTCGGCGATTTGCTCAACGCCGCCATCGGTTCGCTGGGCGAGAAAATCCGCGTGCGGCGCTTCGTGAAATACGCGCTCGGCGAATAAGGAAAGCTCGTTGACGCTCGATCGCCCGCGATTCTCGCGCGTTCTGCTGAAAATCTCCGGCGAAGCCTTCGCCGGCGACGACACCGGCGTCGACGTCAACACGACGCGCGCGATGGCCGAGCAAATCGGCGAAGTCAGCCGGGCCGGCGTGTCGATCGCAGTCGTCGTGGGCGGTGGAAACATCTGGCGCGGCAAGGTGCACGAAGAGGCCGGGATGGAGCGCGCCACGGCGGATTACATGGGCATGCTCGCGACGGTCATCAACGCGCTGGCGCTGCAGGACGCGCTCGAGCGCATGGGCGTTCCTTCGCGCGTGCAGACGGCAATCGCGATGCACCAGATTGCCGAACCCTACATCCGCCGCCGTGCGATCCGCCATCTCGAGAAGGGGCGCGTCGTGATTTTTGCCGCCGGAACGGGTAATCCGTACTTCACCACCGATACCACGGCCGCGCTGCGCGCGGTCGAAGTGAACGCCGAAGCGATCCTCAAGGCGACGAAGGTCGACGGCATTTACTCCGCCGATCCGAAGAAACACCCGAATGCCACGCGTTTCGAACGCCTGGAGTACATGGAGGTACTGCAACGCGGCCTCGAAGTGATGGATTCGACGGCAATGGCGCTGTGCATGGATAACGCGCTGCCGGTGATCGTCTTCGACATGGCGGTGCCCGACAACATCCGGCGCGTCATTTGGGGCGAGGCGATCGGCACGTACGTCGGACGGCTCCAGCCCGAACCCGCGGGAGCGTAAGCGCATGAATAACGATCCGTATTTCAAAGAGATCGAGTCGCGCATGACCAAGTGCGTGGAAGCGACGCGCTCGGAGTTTGCGTCGATCCGCACCGGGCGCGCGACGCCCGCCCTTCTCGACCGGCTGCACGTCGACGCGTACGGGCAAGCGGTGCCCCTCAAACAGGTTGCCGGCGTTTCGGTGCCCGATACGCGCACGCTGGTGATCGCGGCGTGGGACAAAAGCGTCGTTCCCGAGATAAAAAAGGCGATCGAGAAGAGCGACCTCGGACTCACGCCCAACATCGACGGCACGTCGATTCGCCTGACGATTCCGCCGCTCAATGAAGAGCGCCGCAAAGACCTGGCCAAAATCGTGAAGAAGAAGGGCGAGGACGGGAAGATCGCGGTGCGCAACGTCCGGCACAAGGCGCACGACGAGATCAAAGGCCGGCTCAAGCAGCACGAGATTACCGAGGACGACAACAAGCGCATGCAGGACGCCTTGCAAAAGCTGACCGACCGGTACATCAAGGAGATCGACGCGCTGGTCGCTGCCAAAGAGCACGAGATCATGGAAGTGTGAACGACCTAGCGCTGGTCTGCGAGGTCGATGCGCGGCGCGCGCTGCGAGAGCATCGCTTGCGCCTGTGTGTGCTCGTTCCGTTCGGCGGTTGGATCGGCTGCGGCAAACTTCGGGTGTTGCGGCTGCAAGTTCACGACGACGAGAGCGCGACGCTGACGGCGGGATACGAGTCGTATCGCCGAGCGCTTCCGCAACGCCGCCCGTCCCGCGACGGACGCGCCGCATGATTCACCCGGCACGCCGGCCGGCTGTCGTCGAGCCCTCGATCGTTCCGCGGCACGTCGCCATCATCATGGACGGCAACCGCCGCTGGGCAAAGCGGCGCGGTTTACCCGCCATCGAAGGGCATCGTCGCGGCATCGTCTCGCTGCGGCGCGTCACGCAGGCGGCGAGCGACCTTGGAATTAACGTGCTCACGGTCTACGGATTTTCGACCGAAAACTGGAATCGCGACGCGCGCGAAATCTCGCTGCTCTTCGATCTGTGCGTCTATTTCGCGCGTAACGAGCTCGCCGAACTCGTGCGCAACGACGTGCGGGTGCGCGTCATCGGCGATTGGGAATCGCTGCCGCCGGCACCGCGCCGTGCGCTGGCCGATCTACAGCACGGAACCGCGGCCAACGGGGGATTGCTGCTCAACCTCGCGGTCAACTACAGCTCGCATGCCGAACTGGCCCGCGCCGTACGCGCGATTGCCGCCGACGTGGCCGCCGGTACGCTGCGTCCCGACGACGTCGACGAAGCCCTGATTGGGCGCTATCTCTACACCGCCGACCTTCCCGAACTCGATCTGCTCGTCCGTCCGGGCGGCGAACACCGGCTCTCGAACTTTTTGCTCTATCAGGCCGCCTATGCGGAACTCGTGCTCAGCGAGGTGCTCTGGCCGGACTTTACTGCCGACGATTTAACGCGCGCGCTCGTGGAGTACGCGCAGCGCGAACGGCGCTTCGGAGGAGCGTGAGCGCTCGCGACGCGATCGCTACGAGCGGCGCCCGCACCAACCCGATCACCCTGCGCCGCGTTGTCGTCGGCATCATCGTGGCGGCGATCGGCCTGGGCTGCGTTGCCGTTCCGTGGGCGTTCTATCTTCTGATCCTGGCGATCAGCCTGGCCGCCATCTACGAACTCAACGCCCTGTGCGAGAAGAAGGGCCAGCCGCTGGAGTATCCCGTCGCCGTTGCCGGCGTCTGCGGCTACGTCTTGATGGCAGCATTCGGCACGCTGCACAAGTGGGAAGGCGTGCTGCTCGCGGGAATCGTTATCGCGGCCTTTTGGATCGGCATGTACGGCGAGCAAAAGGGCTACTTCGCGCGCACGGCTTACACGCTGCTGGCGGCGCTGTACATCGGCAAGTTGCTGACGTACTTCGTATTCGTGCGGCAGATCCCGATCGACGGCATGTGGCTGACGTTCTACGTCATTCTGATGGTCGCGTTGACCGACATCTTCGGTATGGTCGTCGGAACGTTCGTCGGCCGCCATCAATTGACGAAGGTCTCGCCGCGAAAAACGGTTGAAGGTTCGTTCGGTTCGCTGGTCGTCGTCACGGCGTTTGCCATCGCTGCGACGAGTTTCCCGCCGCTGCATCTGCTGTGGTGGCAGGGTGCGGTGCTCGGCCTGTTGACGAGCGTGGCCGCGCAGGCCGGCGACTTGGTCGAGTCCGCGCTCAAACGCGATGCCGGCGTGAAAGACGCAGGCGACATGATCGCGGGGCACGGCGGCGTGCTCGACCGCTTCGATTCGTATCTCTTCGGCGGCGTCGCGTTTTTCGCGACGCTCCACCTGCTCGGCGTGCTGCAGATGCAATGAAGCGCAGACGGATCGCCATTCTCGGCAGCACCGGTTCGATCGGCACGCAAGCGCTCGACGTCGTCGCGCGCCATCCCGATCGCTTCGAGGTCGTAGGATTGGCCGCCGGCCGCAACGCCGACGCTGCTCGCGGAGCAATCCCAGCGTTTCGATTGCGCGCTGGCGACGACGGCTGCCGACGGGCCGCAGTCCCTGATCCGCGTTGCCGTCGAGAGCGAACCCGACGTCGTGCTCGCCGCAACCGACGGCGCGGTAGCGTTCGACGCGGTGTTTGCGGCGGTCGAACGCGGCACGACGATCGCCGTTGCCAATAAGGAACTCATCGTTGCCGCCGGCGAGTTGCTGGTCGCGGCGGCGGCGCGCAGCGGCGCGCGACTGCTTCCGGTCGATAGCGAGCACAGCGCGATCTTTCAATGTCTGATCGGCGAAGACGTCGCCGAAGCGTCGCGGCGATCGTGCTTACCGCGTCGGGCGGTCCGTTTTGGCGGTCGTCGCGCGAAGAAATGGCCAACGCCGGCATCGCGCAAGCGCTCGCACATCCGACGTGGCGCATGGGTACGAAGAACACGATCGACTCCGCCACCATGATGAACAAGGGGCTGGAAGTCATCGAAGCCAGCCGGCTGTTCGGCATTCCGGCAGAACGCGTGCGCATCGTCGTTCATCCGCAGTCGATTGCACACGGTTTCGTCGTCTTCACCGACGGCAGCGTCAAAGCGCAGCTCGCCGCGCCCGATATGCGACTGCCGATCGGCTACGCGCTGGCTTACCCAGAGCGTCTTTCGAACGGCGCGCCGAAGGGCGAGGGCGACAGCCTGCGGGCGCTCGGGGCGAAACCCGACCAAGCGCAACTCCGTTACGATTTCGAGCCACCCGATTTCGAACGGTTCCCATGCGTCGCGGCTGGCATACCGGGCGCTCGCCGAGGGCGGGGCCCTCCCGGCGGTGCTGTCGGCTGCAAACGAGGTCGCCGTCGAAGCGTTTGTCGAAGGGAGGATCGCCTTCGGAGAGATCGCCGGGATCATCGAGTCAACGATGGACTCGGTCGAAAGCGTGGAACCGACGCTGGCCGGCATCCGCGCGGCGGACGCCGGAGCTCGTCAAACCGCAAAGGCACTCGTCGAACGAATCGAAAGGGCGTCGTGTCGCTAACCGTCTCCACCCTCGTCGGAATCGAAAAGATCGTCACCTTCCTGCTCATGCTGTCGGTGCTGGTGGTGCTCCACGAGCTCGGCCACTTCGTGCTCGCGCGCCGAAACGGCGTGCGCGTCAACGAGTTCGCCATCGGGATGGGCCCCAAGCTCTTCGGCTGGAAGTCGCCGCGCAGCGGCACGCTGTACTCGCTTCGCGCGCTGCCGATCGGCGGCTACTGCGCGATGCAAGGCGAGGACGGGAAGACCTCCGAGGCCGAGCAGCAGCGCGAGTTTCGCGGTCGGAGGCGCTCGACGACGACAACTTTCAAGCGAAATCCGCGTGGCGGCGACTCGCCATCGTGCTTGCCGGACCGGTAGCGAACTTCATTCTCTGCTACGCGATCCTGCTGATCGGTGCCCTGTCGTTCGGCGTCATCGGTGCCGGATCGCACGGCGTCGTTCAGCCGGTCGTGGGCATCGTCGTGCCGGGCTCACCGGCGGCGGTGGCCGGCCTGAAGATCGGCGACCGGATCGTCGAACTCGACGGTGTCGCCGTGACCAGCGGCGAAAAGCTCATCGACGTATTCACGGTTCGCTCGGCAAACGGCTCGATCTCGTATACTTGCGCAACGGCGCGCGCAACGAAGTGTACGTAACCTCCGAATCGTGCGCCCACCTCGGGAACGCGGGCGCAAAGAAGCTGGGTTGCATCGGGTTTACCCCGGTGCCGCAGTTCGAACGCGTCGGATTTCCCGAAGCGGTGCGCCAAAGCGGCATTGAGTTCGCCGGCATTGCCGATCAGACGGTCGGCAGCATCGTTCTGCTCGTCACGCACTTCACGAAGTACGCGCCGCAGATTTCCGGCGTCATCGGCATGGGTCAGGTCGCGACGACGATCCAGGATTGGGGATGGGGCCCGTACCTCTGGCTGGCCGCGACGATCTCGTTCGCGCTCGGACTCTTCAACTTGCTGCCGATTCCCGGCGCTCGACGGCGGACGCGCCGCGTTCATCATCGCCGAGCTCCTGCGCGGCAAGCCGGTCGATCCCGAAAAGGAAGCGATGGTGCACATCGCCGGCTTCGCCGCGCTGATGGCGCTGATGCTGCTGATCGCGTTTCACGACATCGCGCGCATCGCCAGCGGCAACGGGGTCATGTAGCGTGATTCGCTTGCGCCGCCAAAGCAAGCCGATCTTCCTGCAGAACAAGACCGGCAAGTCCGACGCGAAGAGCGTGTGGATCGGCGGCGACCATCCGATCGTCGTGCAGTCGATGACGACGACCGATACCGCCGACGCCGACAAGACGCTCGAACAGATTTACGGCTTGACGATGGAAGGCTGCGAAGTCGTCCGCGTGACGGTCAAGGATCCGCCCGACGCCGCGGGTCTGCCGGCCATCGTGCACCGCTCGCCGGTTCCGATCGTCGCGGACATTCACTTCGATCACAAGATGGCGCTCGCGGCCATCGAAGCCGGCGTCGCGAAGCTGCGTTTGAATCCCGGCAACATTCGCGACCCGAAGAAGGTCTCGGAAGTCGTGACCGCCGCGAAAGCACGCGGCATTCCGATTCGCGTCGGCGTCAACATGGGTTCGCTCGCGCCGGATCTGGAGAAGACGCTCGGGCATACGGCCGAAGCGATGGTCGAATCGGCGCTGCGTCACGTCGAGATGCTCGAAGAGCACGGTCACACCGACATCGCGATCTCGCTCAAGGCGCACGACGTGCTGACGACCGTCGCCGCCTACCGCCTGATGGACAAGCGCTTGCGCGAGCGCGACAACGCCCTACGCGCTGCATCTCGGCATCACCGAGGCGGGATTGCTGCGCGACGGCACGATCAAGTCGTCGATCGGTCTCGGCATTCTGCTGTTCGAAGGCATCGGCGATACGATTGCGCGTTTCGCTCGCGGCACGATCCGGTCGAAGAAGTGCCGGTCTGCTGGGACATTCTCAAGTCGCTCGGCCTGCGCGAAAAAGGCTTCGAAATCACCGCGTGTCCGTCGTGCGGCCGCGCCGAGATTTCGGTGCTCGAACTCGGCCGCGCGGTCGAAGCGATCGCAAAATCGTACAACGCGCCGGTCAAGGTCGCCGTGATGGGCTGCGTCGTCAACGGACCGGGCGAATCGAAGATGGCCGACGTCGGCGTCGCCGGCGGAAAAGGCAAAGGCGCGATTTATCGCGCCGGCGAGTTGGTCGGCACGTATCCGGAAAGCGAACTGCTCGGCATGCTCCGTCTCGAGATCGAAAAGGTCATCGTGGAGAAATATCCGGAGTACGTCCACGAGATCGGCGCCCAAACGTGACGTACCGAGCGCCGGGCAACGCGTCACGCTCGGCTCGGTCGCGGTGCTCGCGCTCCTCGCTTCCGCGCTGCTGGCGTTTTCGCGGCCGGTGGAGATGATGGTCGACGGCGAGCGCGTCGAAAGTGACGTGCCGCCCGTGACGACCGCCGACGACCGCGTCTTCGTCCCGATTCGCAGCTTTGCTCGCGCTCTCGGCGCCCAGACGTCCGGCGAAGACGGCCACATCGACGTCGTGCGTGGAAGTCAATCGCTGCGCGTGAAGGCCGGCGACGTGCGCGCCACGGTCAACGGCAAGCCGATGACCTTGACGCACGCGCCATTTCTCGTGCGCGGCCGCGTCATGGTGGAACTCGACACGCTTGCCGGCGCCTTCAACGTACGCGCGCGTTACGACGCGCGCACCGCGCGCATCGAGCGTGTTGACGCCCGGTACCGGACAAGCTCCGGCGTCCCCAGTAAGCACGCAATAAGGGGGCCGCACGATGCGCTCGTATGCCGTCGCCCTCTCGGTGCTCTGCGCCACGCTGCTTGCGGCATGCGGCGAACGTGGACCCGAAGCGTTCAACGCGGTTCCCGCAGCTGCAGCCTTCGGTGGAGGTATGCAGGGCGCGTGGATGTCGCCGGCGGCCAAGAATCCCGACCTGCTCTATATCGCTACCGGCGACGACGCCTACATCGTGACCTATCCGGGCGGGAAACTCGTGGGTGCCTTGGGCCTCAACTTCGCGTCGTCGCTGTGCACGGACCGTGCCGGGAATGTCTTCTTTCCAGTGGGAAAAGTCGTGGAGTATCAGCACGGGAGCCTGCGCCCGTCGCGCGTGCTGGATACCGACAATCTCATTGCGGTAAGCTGTGCGGTCGATAGGACGACGAACGATCTCGCCGTCATGTGCTGGTCCTCGGGGGCCAGTGCCGTCTTAGTCTATCCAAACGAGCAGATGACGCCCGTGTTCTACGGCACCGGATTCGACGCCATCGGTCAGGGCGGCTATGACGACAAAGGCGACCTTTTCGTGGATGGAAACAATAGCCTGGCCGAACTTCGAAAGGGCAGCTCAGAGTTTGCGTATTATTCGCTCGACTACCGCTTCGATCCGTACGGCGCCATCCAGTGGGACGGTACGCACATGACCATCTCGCGTCCGTCCCATCACGAGATCTATCGCATCGAGACGGCGGGGTCTTCGCTGAAGATCATCGGAACGACGCACCTTCACGATTGGCACAATCCCTATAACGGAAATTATCCGTTCGTGCAGACGTGGATTCAAGGCGGCACGTTTATCGCTCAAGACGGTATTGGGGGCGACATTGGTTTATGGCCGTATCCCGAAGGTCACGAACACACGAAGACGATTCGCGGCTTTCGCAGCGGCCAGGTCAATATTTACGGCGTCGCGGTCAGCCTCGCAAAACGCTGACGCTCCGCTAGACCGATTCGGCTAAGCCTTCGGGTTCCACGACGGGAACGACGTTTGCGGGATCCGATTTGCGGAATCCGTACGCGAAGAAGAATATCAGCCCCGCAACGAGCGCGATGACGAACCACGTCCACGTCGCGCGAGAGAGGCCGAAGACCGCGAGGAAAAGCGAGCAAACGATTCCGAGGATCGGAAAGAGTGGAACGAACGGCACGCGGAAACTGCGCGGCATATCCGGTTTGCGCTTGCGCAGATAGAGAACGCCGGCACAGACGACCGTAAACGCGATTAGCGTTCCGATGTTCACGAGGTTGAGCAGATTGTTCAGGGGCACGATGAGCGCGAGCACCGCAACGACGACGCCGGTGATGAGCGTCGTACGCAGCGGCGTCTTGAAGCGCGGATGCACGACGGCGACGGCCGGCGGCAGCATGCCGTCGCGCGCCATAACGTAAAAGATGCGCGACTGGCCGAGCAGCGAGGCGAGCGCGACGCTCGTCGTGCCGGCCAATACGCCGATGGTAATGACCCAATTGAGTGCCGGCATGTGCAGCGGTGCGAGCGCGTAGACCAGTGGATTCTTGATCGGCACCTGATTCCAAGGTACCGCGCCGACCAATACGATCGCAGTTGCGCAGTAGATCAGCGTTCCGATCGCGAGGGCGCCGATCACGCCGACCGGTACGTCGAACTGCGGATTCTTGCACTCCTCGGCGGTCGTCGTCGCGGTATCGAACCCGATGTAACTGAAAAAGACGTACGCACCGATCGCGATGATACCGTAGGGCTGCGCCGACGACGAGTAGTCGGCCATTCCGCCGAACGGCTTGAGCGTTCCCCAGCCGATGGGGTTGAAATTGTGCAAATTGACCGCATGAAAGAGCAGCAAGCCGGCCGCGACGAAAACGACGAGGGCCGAAATTTTCAGCACGACGAAGATGTTGTTCGCCGTCGCGGATTCTCGGATGCCGACCGAAAGCAGAAGGCTCAATCCGATGACGAAGAGCGCGCCGACGACGTCGCACTGCGAGTGGGCGAGGTCCCAGCTCGACGGATTCCACCACGGTCCGTTGAAGATCAAGTTCGATTGTTGCGCCCACGCCGGCAGTGCCAAGCCCACGGTCTTGAACACGTCTTGGATCGACGCCGAGAACTGCTGCGCGACGGGCGCTGCGCTGATGCCGTATTCGAAGATCAACGCGAAACCGATGATCCAGGCGAAGAGTTTCCCGAGCGTCGCGTAGGCGTAGGTGTACGCGCTCCCCGCGACCGGCACCATCGCGCCGAGTTCCGCGTAGCACAGTGCGGCAAAAAACGACGTAAGTCCGGCCAGCAGATAGGAGATGATGACCGCCGGGCCGGCACCTTTGACGCCGGTACCGATGGTCGTGAAGATTCCGCCGCCGATCATCGTTCCAAGACCGATCGCGACGAGATCCTTCGCCGTTAGCGCGCGGCGAAGGATCTTGCTCTTGCTCATCTCGCGGAGCTTGTCGACGTTGGTCGTCGCGAAGAGTTCCGAGACGAATGACATGCGGGCCGGGGTTCGCAAGCCAGGAGACCCGCTCCCCTGCGCCCAAAGCCGCCACCGATGCGTTCGACTCAGTTGGCGCTCCGCGTCTGCTTAGTCGCAGTCGCCGCCGCCTTGGCCGCCGCGGCGGCGCACGTCCTGACCGACGTCGCCGGCGACTATCTCCTGTCACACGACGCCTATGACGGCGTCGCGCATCACTCCCGGCCCGTGCTGCTTGCCTTGGCCGGCCTCGTGCTGCTCGTCGCGGCATTGCGCATCATTTGCGACCTGCTCGATCGCCGCTGCAGTTCGAAGACCTCGATGCTCGCCGCGGTGCGTGCCGCGCTCGGACATCCTGCGGTGTTTGCCGTCGCGTCGGGCGCCGCAGCAATCGCCGCGCTGGCCGGGATGGAGTTTTTCGACTGTTCGCTGGCCGGAAGAATCGCCGGCATTGACGACCTCTTCGGCGGATCGGTTGCTCTAGGCGGCGGCACCGCGCTGTTCCTCGGCGCGGCTTGCGGATGGATAATCCACCGCTGCGTCCGGCTCGTCGCAAAATACGAAGCGCCGATTGCCGCCTTGATCGGATCGGTTCTAAAGCTCGCGACGGGCATTCCGGTCGCGGTCACATCGCAATGCCGCGCCGCGACGGTGCCGTGCATCGCATACGCGTTGATCCTCACGCGGCAGGGCCGCAAGCGCGGACCGCCGCGCCCCGTTTTCGGCTAATCCTCTCACACTCGTACACGCCGTAAACGGAAGGTTTTCCCATGAGGAAACTCATTATGCGCGCACGCGCCTGCTGCGCGCTGCTCGCGCTCTCCGGCATCCTGGTCCCCTGCGCCGCACTCGCGGCCGCAGCGGTCGACGTCACCGGCACGGTCACCGCGCCCGACGGCACCCCGGTCGCGGGCGCTTTGGTGACGCTCTCCGCGCCCGGTCGCATGAAGTCCGCAACGACCGACGCGCGCGGCTCGTTCGCGATCTCCGGCGTCACGTTCGGCACCTATGCGGTGCACGCCGCCGCTCCCGGTTTTGCAACGATCTCGGAGCAGACCGTCACGATCGACGAGCGGAGTTCGACGATCTCGGTGGTGCTCGAACGCGCGACCACCAACTCGCTCACGGTGATCGGCCACGTGCGCGCGTCGGCGGGCGAAACCGTCTCGACCGCATCGGCGCCCAGCGTGACCCTCAGCGCGCAGGATGCGGCAGCGGCGGGCGTGACGGCGGTTTCTTCGATGGTATGGAATCAGTTGAATACGACGCCGGTCATTCCGCTGGGCGGAGGCAGTAACGCAACTGCAGCCTTCGCGCTGCGCGGGCCGGACCCGACCGAAACGCTGGTCGATATCGACGGACACGCGATGAATAACGGAAACACGGGCGACTACGATCTCTCGCTGCTCGATCCGGCCGCACTGCAAAACGTACAGCTGGTCTATGGAATCGCACCGTCGTCACTGGTCGGCCCCGACACGCTCGGCGGCGCAATCAACGTGCAGACGCTGCAGCCGACGCTCGCGCCGCACGCGCTGGTACGCCTCTTCGGCGGCTCCTACGGAAGCTTCGGTGAGACCGCGCAGGCCACCGGTTCCGATCAGCTCTTCGGGTACGCGCTCTCGTTTCACGGCGCGTCGTCGAACGGATCGATCAATCAAACCGTTCTAGCGCCTCCCGACGCCGGCGCGCCGCCGGCGCGGCACGAGACGCTGCAATCCGTCGGCAGCGACTCATACGGAACGTCGTTCATATCGAAGCTGCGCTATCAACTCGGCGGCGACCAAGGCTACGGGTATCTGCAGCTCAATTTTCGCAATCAAGCGATTTCCAAGGACGACTCCGCGCTGCTGACGACGTATACGCCGCCGGGCTTTGAAGGCGGCGGCGGCGACGACGCCGTCCCCGGCAAAGCCAACCCCAACGACTTACCGCTCCTCGGCGGTTACCAAAGTTTCGCCGGCACGAACCTCACGGCGCACCAATCGAACTACGGATTCGACGCGCAGGTTCCATTGGGCAACGAAAAACTCGACGGCGCGCCCGCGACGATGCTGCTGTTGAGCCATCTCACGTCGGTGAACTCGCAATCGGTCGACGGTCCCGGCGAAGGCGCGCAGCCCTACCTTTATAACCAGCACGACTCATTGGGCGACGACTGGCTCGAGATCGACCATCGCTTTCCCTCGGGCTTGCTCTCATTCAAGTACGATTTAGGGACGGAGTCGCTCACGACGAACTACGTGCAAAGCCAAATCACCGCCGAGCTGGTGCACGCTCCCGTTCGCGCCAATGCATTTTCGCCGAACGACGAAGGGCCGCCAGTCAACAACCTGGGGCTATCGCAGACCACGCGCTCGATGGTGCTACGGTACAACGGCGACCCGACCAGCCAGATTCACTATTCGCTGGCTGCGTATTACAGCAACTACAGCACGTTCGGGACGAGCTTCGACCCGCGCGGCAGCGTCGTGTGGACGCCGACGGGCAGCACCTCGCTGCGCGCGTCGATCGGTTCGACGTTCCAGACGCCGCAACTTTCCGAGCTGGTCGTGCTCCCGCCGGCCGACCGGGTTCCCGTCGGCGGCATCATCTTCATCGGAAACGCGAATCTCAAACCCGATTTCGCCACCGAATACGATTTCGGCGGCGAACAGATCTTCGGCCGCCTGGGGCATCAGCTGCACCTCTCCGCGGACATCTACCAAACGAACTTGCGCGGACCGGCCAATCAGCTCGAGGTCGACCCCGTCCCGGGCTGTCAAAGCGACCGGCATCCCAACCGCATCTGTCCGCTGAGTTACCCGGTCAACGCGGGCAACGGTACCTACCGCGGGATCGATCTCACTGCGGAGCAGCAACTCGGTCCCTCGTTCCGGCTGCGCGCCGGTTGGGACGTCGACAGTTCCTTCATCACGGCCGTTCCGGAGAATATTCAAGACGGAACGCTCGTCATCGGCGAACAGACGCTCGGACAACCGTTGCACAAGGCGTACTTCGGCGTGGATCGACAGGTGCCGCAAGGTCTCGTCTACGGCGCGCAGCTCAACTACGAGGGTTGGTACAACGAACTCAACCGCACGCCGTACGCTACCCTCGACGCGCACGTCGCCTACCGTCACGGTGGCTACGAGTTCGGCGTCTACGGAACCAATCTGACCAACGTCTACGCGACGCCGTTCACCATCGTCGGCGGCGGCGTACTCTACGGCACGGTGCCGGGCAATCCGATGATCACACCCAACGCCTTCAATCTCGAGGGAGCGAAGCTCGTTTTCGTAATCACGCGCTCAATTTAAACCTTCGACTGCGGCGCTCAGGGTGACACGGGAGGCGGGGGCGACGAGTTCGGATTCCAGCGGTATTCCGGCTCGTTGCGGTCGTGGTTGATCCAACGAGACCAGACGAAGAGCGCGTCGGAGAGACGATTGAGAAAGCGCGCGGCTTCGACCGGTACCGCTTCGGTTTCGGCCAGTGCGACGAGACGGCGTTCGGCGCGGCGGCAGGTCGTGCGCGCGACGTGCAGTTGCGCGCCCGGGAGCGATCCGCTCGGGAGAATGAAGGCGTTGAGCGGCGCGAGATCCGCTTCAGCCTCGTCGATCCCGCGCTCGAGCGCGGCAACTCCGGCGTCGCCGGCGCCGGGCCCGCCGTCGCCGAGATCCTCCGGCGGAGTCGCCAAGCGGCTTCCGAGGTTGAATAGCACGTCTTGCGTCCATGCCAGCCATGCGTCGAGCCGCGCGGCTCGAGGCGACTGGTTGCAGAACGCGCGCAACTCGGCCCGAGCAACGCCGATCGCGCTCGATAGTTCGTCGACGGTTCCGTAGGCGTCGATGCGCGGCGCGTTCTTCTTGATGCGCGCGCCGCCCACGAGTCCGGTCGTTCCCGCATCGCCGGTGCGGGTGTAGATGCGCGTATGCTTCGGCATCCGGCGAGGCTTCGCCGAACGCGCGTCCATCCCCGGAACGTTCGCTCGTGAGGGAAGGCGGCCCGCCGCACGCGCGCGAAGCGGGGCCGGTCATGTCGCAAGCCCCAGGATCGGCCGTCCTCAGGGAGATTCCTTCGAAAGCGGCCGACCTCTCCGCATGGTACACCGCCGTCTGTTTGCGTGCCGAGCTCGTCTCGTACTCGCCGGTCCGCGGTTGCATCGTGCTGCGCCCCTACGGATACGGCCTGTGGGAGAATTTGCAGAAAGATCTCGACGCGCGCTTCAAAGCGACCGGACACGAAAACGCCTACTTTCCGCTCTTCATTCCCGAGAGTCTGCTCGCAAAGGAAGCCGAGCACGTCGAAGGCTTCGCCCCGGAGGTCGCCTGGGTAACGCGCGGCGGCAGCGAAGAGCTGACCGAGCCGCTGGCAATCCGGCCGACGTCGGAAGTCGTGATCGGCACGATGTACGCGCAATGGATCGAGTCGTACCGCGATCTGCCGATCCTCATCAATCAGTGGGCGAACGTCGTGCGGTGGGAAAAGGCTACGCGGCCGTTTCTGCGCACGATGGAGTTTTTGTGGCAGGAGGGTCACACCGCGCACGCCTCTGCAGAAGAAGCGCGCGCCGAAACGCTGCAAATGCTCGACGTCTATCGCGACTTCGCCGAAAACGTCGCGGCGGTACCGGTATACGCCGGCATCAAAAGCGAGAGCGAGCGGTTTCCCGGCGCGGTCGAAACGTATTCGATCGAAGCGCTCATGCCCGACGGGCGCGCGCTGCAGTCGGCAACTTCGCACGATCTGGGGCAGAACTTCGCGAAAGCCTACGACATTACGTTTGCCGACGCGAGCCAGCAGATCAAGCACGCGTACACGACCTCGTGGGGGATGTCGTGGCGCATGCTCGGCGCCCTCATCATGACGCACGGCGACGACCGCGGTTTGCGCATCCCGCCGAAGATGGCGCCGCTCGAAGCGGTGTTCGTTCCGATCGTACGCTCGCAGGACGACCGGGCCATTTCGGTCTGCCGCGAGGCTTGCGAAGAACTGCGCAAGGCCGGCTTTCGCGTGCGCGTCGACGAGCGCGATCAGCAACCCGGCTGGAAGTACAGCGAGTGGGACGTGCGCGGCGTCCCGGTGCGAATCGAGGTGGGTCCGCGCGACGTGGATGCGGGAACGGTGGTTGTCGTCCGGCGCGATCGCGACAAAGGACATCCCGAGCAGCGGACCACGGTCGCGCTCGAAGCGCTCGCGCGAACCCTGCCGGAGATACTCGACGCCGTGCAGGCGTCGCTCTATGCAGACGCCGCCGCCTTTCTCCGCAATCACACGCCGCCGGCGCACGACCGGGACGCGTTTCTTTCGATGTGCCGCGAACGCGCCGGGATGATCGACATTCCGTGGTGCGGACGGCCGTCGTGCGAGGCCCACGTGAAGGCAGAAACGGGAGCGACGACACGAAACCTCCGGCCGCTCGCCGAAGGGGCCGGAAGCCGCTGCGTCGCGTGCGGCGAACCTGCGAAAGTGAGCGCATATTTTGCTCAGTCGTATTAAGGCAGTGCCGTTGGCCGCGATGCTGGCGGCCGTCACGGCGTTCGCGTCGCCTTCGGCGCGAGCGGCCGTCCCGTCGCTGGCCGACGTGGACGCGACGGCTCGCGCGTCGGGCAATCGGATCGACGTCGCCACCCGCATCGGCGAGAGCATCTTCGCGACTTCCTGGCCGGCGCAAGTCAGCCAAGTTTCCGCCAATCAAATGGATCGGCACTTAATCGTCGGCATACGCCTCTGGGGCGTGAAGTTTCACGACGAAATGACGCGGCGGGAGTTCGTCACCGAGGTCACCGACCTCATCGCCCGAGCGTACGCGGCGGCACCTGCGGTCGAAGAGGTCGACGTCTGGGCGAGCGTGCCGATCGAAGTCGCTAGAGGCGAAATCGTCAGCGGCGACCTAGCGGTTCCCACGTCGCGAACCGTCTTCAGCATCACCTCGCGTCGCGGCGAGGCGGCCGCCGAGATCGAAACGCGCGCGAGCGGCCAGCGCGAAGGCGTGTTCTGGGACGAAGAATGGGCGCGCACTGCGTTTGCGAAACAGGAGGCACTCTAGCCAAACCGATGTATCGCAAAACGACGTTTCCCAGTGGATTGCGCGTGCTGACCGAAGCCATGCCTTCGGTGCGCTCGGTTTCGATCGGCATTTGGGCGGACGTCGGCTCGGCGGCTGAAACCCACGACCGGCGCGGCATCTCGCATCTCGTCGAGCACATGCTGTTCAAGGGCACGCAGCGCCGCAGCGCGCGTGCGATTGCCGAGACCATGGACGGCGTCGGCGGGAATCTCAACGCCTTCACCGACAAAGAATCGACCTGCTACTACGCCAAAGTCATAGACCGCCACGCACCGCTGGCGCTGGACGTGCTCGCCGACATGTTTCTCAACTCGGTCTTCGACTCGGCCGAACTCGGCAAAGAGCAAAAGGTCGTGCTCGAAGAGATCAAGATGTACGAGGACTCGCCCGACGAACTGATCCACGACCTCTTTCTGCAAACGATGTGGAGCGGCGCGAATCTGGGCGAGCCGACGATTGGATTCACCGACACCGTCGTGCGGTTTACCCCCGACGATTTGCGCGCCCACATGAAACGGCACTACGCGCCCAACGCCGTCGTCGTCGCGGCGGCCGGAAACCTCGAGCACGAGCACTTCGCGGAAATGGTGGAACGGGAGTTCGCCGCCTTCGGGGGCGCGTGCGTCCAGCCGCGACCCGAAGCGCCCCAAACGACCCCGAACCGTTTGATCCGCCACAAGGACTCGGAACAGGCTTACGTGGTGGTGGGCACGCGAGGTCTTTCGGTGCGCGACGAACGGCGCTACTCGCTGTCGTTGCTCGATACGCTGCTCGGCGGCGGCATGTCGAGCCGTCTCTTTCAAGAGATTCGCGAAAAGCGTGGCCTGGTCTACACGGTCTATTCCTTCCAAGCCGCATACCGCGGCGCCGGACTCTTCGGGGTTTACGCCGGCACGTCGCCCGAAAACGTGCAGTCGTATCTCGATCTGGTGTCCGAGCAGTTTACGAAGGTGCGTAATCTGCGGGTGGATTCCGGCGAACTGCGCCTCGCCAAGGAGCACGTCAAAGGAAACCTCACGCTCTCGCTCGAGTCGACCTCGAGCCGCATGATTCGTTTGGGCCGCAACGAGTTCGCGCTGGGGCGGCACGTTACGCCGGAAGAAATCGAACAGCGTATTGACGCGGTCACCGCCGGCGAGGTGCAAGAGCTGGCGAACGAATTGCTCGCGGAAAAGAATCTGGGACTATGCGTCATCGGCCCGGTCGACGAGTCGGCGATCGCGTGGAACCGTGACGCCGCTTAGGATCGTCAGCGAGACGCACGCCGGTTTTCCTTTTTGGACCTGGCAGCTCGTCGTTGCCCTGATCGTCAACGCGATCGTTCAGGCAATACAGATCGGCGCCTATGCGGCGCGGCTGGCGGGCGTTCGCACCGGTCGCATCGCCACCTCGATCTCGCTCTTCAACCTCTTCGTCACGGCCAGCCGCCTTGCGACGCTCGTGTATACGTTGATGCTCGGTCCGCTTGCCGACGCCGCCGGCAATACGGTCAAGGCGCTTCTGCCGCGCGTACCCGCTGCGGCGATTGCACCGCTGCGAGCGGACGCCATCGCGGGCGTGCAGCACACGTTCGAGTGGCAGCTGCGAGCGATTATCATTGCAGGTACGATCGGAACCGTCATCGGCAGCCTGCTGCTGCCGGCATTCACCTACACGTACGTGCGCGGCGTGCGCTCCTTCGAGCGCACGAAATCGGTCCCGCATTCGCTCGTGCGGCTCTTCAACGTGCGGGTGATCGGCGCAATCTTCCAACGAATTCGCGTGCCGCACTATCGCGAGATTTTTGCGTTCTCGACGACCGGCATCCCGCGCCGCCTGCTGATATTCAACGTCGTGGTCACCGGCGTCTACGCGATCGGCGTGGTAGCTGCATACTATGCCAGCGTCTTGGACGTCAACGTCGCGCGTACCGCGATCGGCATTTCGGGCATCGTCAACGGCATCGGGACGGTTGCGTTTACCCTCTTCGTCGATCCCACGTCGTCGATCATCGTCGACGAAGCCGTTAAGGGCGAACGCCCGCACGGCGAAGTGAAATCCATGGTCTTCTACCTGGCGGCATCGGCGATCGTCGGCTGGCTGCTTTCGCAGCTCATCCTGTGGCCGGCGGCGGAAATAATCAAGGTAGTGGCGCATTTGGTGAACCGTGGATGAGCGGGGTACCGATGCATAGGTGGGTCGCCGCATTGGCGCTGGCATTTGGAGTGACGGGATGCGCGGCCTCGATTCAGGAGTGGATCGTGAACGAGCGCGTGCACCAAGGCCAGATCGCGCTCGAGCGCGGCGACGTGCGGGATGCCGAGCTCGCGTACAGCTTGGCGCTGCGCGTCGATCCCCAGGATCCACGGGCGCAAGCTGGTTACGTGCGCGCGGCGGCTGGTTTCGCGCAGGCGCAGTACGCCAAAGGAAACTTCGAGGATGCGCTGGCAACGATCCGCGACGGTCTTGCGATCGATCCGCAGAGCGTGCACTTAGCCGCGCTCAGGCGGACGATCGAAGCGGCCCGTCTCGAGCGCGAGATCGTCGTGTCGAACTATCCCAGTTATCGAGAGGCCGGTTCGGCGTTGGCGCGCTCGTACGAACAGCTGCAGGTGACGAACAAGCAGTTGATACGCAGTCTGAAGCGCTTCGCCAACACGTTCGACGATGCGGATCTCGTCAGCGCGATCAAGCGAAGCTACGAGCTGCAGCTCGACGTGGCCAAGAACGCGAACCGTCTGATTGCCTACCGCCAGCTCGTAACGTCGGGCGTGCCGGCGAATGCCTCCGAGGCGGCGCCGTCGACGACGTCGCTGCTTCCGCTGCCCTAGGAGCCCGCTCTTATGGTCGAATGGCTCGACACCGTACCAGCCTTCGTTTCCGGAACGGTTATCGTGGCGGGATTCGTTGCGGTCTCGCTGCTCATCGCCTACGTCGTCGACAAGGCAACGCCGCGAGAACTCCGCATCGAGCACAACGATTTGGCCGGATTCATCCTGGCGGTCATCGGGGTCATCTATGCGGTGCTGATCGCCTTCGTAACGATCGGCGTGTGGGATCGCTTCGAGGTCGCCGAATCGCGCAGTTACGAGGAGGCGGCGGCACTCACGTCAATCTATCGCGACGCATCCTCGTTCGAACAGAGCCGCGAACTGCGCGCGGCGGTCCGCAGCTACGTCGACGAGTTGCTGGCCGACGAGTGGCCGCGGATGGCGCGCGGAGAAGAATCTCCGCGCGTCGACACAAAAATGGAACGGATCGATGCGATGGTGCGCGGCCTGAAAGTCGACTCACAGTCGCGCCAGGACGTGCACGACCAGATGCTGGCAGAACTCAACGTGGCGCTCGGCGACCGCGACGCGCGCCTGGCCGAAGATGCCACCGGCCTCAACGGCGTTATGTGGTTCGTTCTCCTGCTCGGGGCGTTCGTCACCATCGGATTTACGAGTCTGTTCGGATTCCGGCACGACGCCATGCAATACGTCATGATCGGGACGCTCGCGCTGCTCATTGGGCTCGTGCTCTTTCTGGCGATCGCGCTCAACTATCCGTATCGCGGCGCGGTCACCGTCGATCCAAAAGCATTTCACACGGCTTTGCGCACCTTCGACGCCCTCGGGCCCTAGGAAGGTCCGATTAGTCCCGACTCGTCGTCAGCTCGGGGGCTCATTTGCCATAGCAAACTTCACCCCTCGCTTCCTAGATTCGGAACAAATCAGACCTTCCTTACATTTGTAGTGCATAATGGGGCGTGCGCGTCGAGAAACGCTCGTCCCGCTCCCTTGCGTTCGGCAGAACGAAACGCGCGCCAGAAGGTTTGCGCGTTCGGAAGTTCCTTCGCGGGATCCGTTTCGTAGACGATCCATTGCGCGCGAGGGTCGAGCACGGGATAGCGTTGGAGGAACGCGCAGAGTTCGACGTTGCGGCGCAGACGGTTGTCTTCGATGGAAATGAAGTACCGTGCACCCTTGCGAATCGCGCTTTCTTCGTCGAAGGGCGTCCATAGCAGCGGGTCTTCCTCCCAGCCGAAGCGGTCGATGTAGTACTGGACGTCCGGGCCGTAGTGCCCGATGACGACCAGAGCATTGCGATCGAGGGTCGCATCGAGAAATGTTGCGTGGCGATACGCGATGCGGTTGTAGCCGTAGTAGGCTGCCACGGCCGCGCGCCCTTGCAGCAGCACGCCGATGGCCAGCAGCGGCACGACGGCAAACAGCGCCCAACGCGCGGCGGCGGAGGCATCGGCATCGAGCGCGCCACGGGCTAAGCCCGCAGCAGCGCCGCCCAGCACCAGCGCGCATAACGGAACGAGCGGCAGCATGTAGTAGTCGACGCGTTCCACCGTCACGACGACGAAGACGTAGAGGAGCCCCGCCCCGAGCCACGCCCAGAGCAGCGGCGCGCTGCGCACGCGCAAAAACGGCAGCGCAATCAGCGAGAGGATCGTCGCGAGGAACGCGGCGTTGCCGAGGATGCGCTGGCGAAAGAGTCCCAAGACCGCGAAAAATGCGCTTAGCTTCGCGCCGAATGCGGAGAAGCCGGAGAAACTGGCGCGCAGCGCGGGCAGGACGTGCAAGGTCGTGATGCCGCTGGCCCAATGCCACTCGGCGTACGACGCCACGCGCCGGTCGTAGAGCCAGAGAATGACCAACGGCACGATCACCAGCACTGCCGCAGCGGTGGGACGCGTCGGCATGCCCGCGCGTGCGCGCTGCCACACCATCGCGAGCACCGGCACGACGGCGAGCACCGCAACCGGCTTTGCCAAATACGCGAACGTGAGGAGCGCCGTCGTGCGCGCGAGCGCGCGCGGCCCGATCGATTCGTCCTCGAGCAGCAGCCGAAGCGCCGAGTAGAGCGCCGCGGTGAGAAAAAAGACCATCGCCGCGTCGGGCATGAAGGTGCGCCCGTAGTAGACGCTCCCGGGAAGAACTGCGAAAAAAAAGCTCGCGGCCAGTCCGGCCGCGCGGCTGGCAAAGAGCCAGCGGCCGAAGTAGGCGACGACGACGACGGTTGCAAGGCTGAAGACAATCGAGACGAGACGTCCGATGACGACCTGGATGCCGAACACCTTATAGAGCGTTGCGGCGAGGAACGGAACGATCTGCAGTTCGAGTTCTACGTAGTTCGGAGGGGCGCCGTTGTAGATGGTCTGAGGATGCATGAGATCGTATTGCAGGCGCACGAAGTTTCGCGCGATGCTCGCCGTGTCGCCCTGCCGCCATCCAGGATGATCGAGGATCGGGTTGTGAATCCCGTGCAGACGCAACACCAGCCCGAGCCCGACGACCAGAAGCACGCCGAGCGTCCACCAGGTCTGCAGCCCGGATACAGCGATACCGACGCGCGCGTTCGCGCCCTCTAGCGTGGCTTGAACGTCCAATACTTGTTCAGGAAGAAATTGATGAAGATGCCGCTCAGGTTCGCGACGAACCACGTCTTATGGCCGTGTCCGAGCCACGGGCTCACGGCTGCCGAGACGATCAGTCCGGCGGCCAACGCGATCACCGAGACGCTCAGGAACTGCGCGCCCTCGCGCACCGCGTGGCCGGTCGAACGAAACGTCCATATGCGGTTGAGATAGAAGTTCGACACGCCGCCGGCCAAGAATGCGGCCGAGTAGATCAAGTCGTACTGCAGCGGCTTGGTGTGATCCGGGACGATCCGCTGCAAGAGCGTGAAGGCGACCAGATTGACGAGAAATCCCGACGCGCCCACGATTCCGAACTTGACGAACTGACGCACCCCGCGCCGCTGCGCGATCGAATGCAGCGCGTTAGGCAACCCAATACCAGTCCGCAAATAGCACCGTGAAGAGGCCGAGCAGCGGCAGTGAGAAGGCTAGGATGAGGTTGTTGACCCAGGGACGCTCGCCCCAGCGAGCCAGAATGGCGAACATCGGAAAGAGCACGAGCGCAAACCGCGGCATCGACATCAGGCTCGACGTCGACATCGGAATGAGGATCGAAAGCGCGAGGTAGGCGATGTACGAGGGCCGCAACTGTTTCCAACCGCCGGCGAGGACCGCAATCATCAGGACCGTGAAGGCGACCTCGAGCGACTCGTTGGCGAGAATCTGCCCGTTGGGTGCGTGCGCGATCTTGTGAATCGAGTTGAACACGCTCACCCACGGCAGCGCGAGATGCCGGTTCCAGTGAATCTGTACGTGTGAGAAGTAGAGCGGATCGGCTCGCAGTACCCAGAGGTACGCCATATAGACGGAGAGACCCAGCGGAACGAGGATTCCGGCGAGCAAATTCCACAGCCCGCGCAGCGGATCGCTGCGATACTGCGCGTACCATTCGATGACGAACGGAACCACCAGGAGGACGCCTTCGACGCGCGTCAACGCGGCAAAGAAGCCGATGGCGCCGGCAAGCCACCAGCGATGCGCCCGCATGTAGTAAAACGACGCGACCGTCAGCATGAAGAAGAGCGATTCGGTGTAGACCGCCGAGAAGAACACGGCCGACGGAAAGATCGAAACGTAAAAAATCGCGCGCCGCGCGACGCCGCGGTCGTATTCGTGCTCGAGCAATTTATAGAGAAAGAGTAACCCGAAAAAGAAGGACGCGTTCGAAACGAGCAGTCCGGCGACGAGATGATTGCCGGCGAGTGCGCCGACGACGCGAATCAGGAACGGATAGAGCGGAAAGAACGCCAGGTCCGTTCCGTGATAGCCCTTGCTGGCGACGTCGATGTAGTGCACGGCGTCCCAGCGTCCCCACACGGCGAGCAACACGTGACTGGACTCCTGAACGTGCGTGCCGGCACGCTGGCCGATGATCGAAGCGGCGAGTTCCGCAATGACGATGATCGCCACTCGCGTGGCGACGAAGTCCAGCAGCACCTCGCGGACGGTTTGATTGAAGCGTGCGGCGATGAGCACCTTGACGACGCAGAACATCGTCGCGGCAACCAAAAACAGGCGCGCGCCGTGCGTGATCTGCGGCTGCAGCACGAAGGTGAGCCATAACAGAAGAAACGGCAGCCACGAAAGGGCGTCGTAGCGCAGCGAACGCGCGAGCGTCGTTCCGGAGCGGCGAGAAAAGTAGCGAGCGTAGCCCAGCCACACAGCCAGGGCCGCTGCGGCAAATCCGGGTACCGCGACGAGCAGGCCGAACTGAGCGAGAAATGCGTCGTGGCGCGGTACGATCACGGCGTACCATGCAAAGAACCCGAGCGTGAGGCCGCCTAGAGCGACGGCCGCGAGCGGGAGCCAACCCGAAACGAGCAGTTCGTCGAGGCGAGCCCAGCGCAAACGCAACGTTTGAGACGGGTGCGAAAAGGTGGACACGGCGAAACTCCTTTTTAAGAGGATAACCGGCGCTTCCTTTTGTAGCCTGAGCGCATGGCACGCTCGGTCGCGCACACGGTTTTCAACCATCCGGTCCATTCGCTCGATTTCGTCAAGGTCACCGAAAGCGCGGCGCTGGCTGCGTCGCGCTGGATGGGCCGCGGCGAGCGCGACGCTGCCGACGGTGCCGCAGTCGAAAAAATGCGCGAGGCATTGGGCGAGATGGAGATCACCGGACGCATCGTTATCGGCGAAGGCGAGCGCGACGAGGCGCCGATGCTCTTCATCGGCGAGGAAGTCGGCTGCGGCGGCGAAGAAGTCGATATTGCCGTCGATCCGGTCGAAGGCACGAATCTGGTTGCAAACGGGCTTCCGAACTCGATTGCCGTGATGGCGATATCCGAACGCGGCGGCTTGCTGCACGCGCCCGATTCGTACATGAAAAAACTCGCGGTTGGTCCGAAAGCCGCTCCCTTCGTGCACATCGACGCGCCGGTGGCCGAGAATCTCGAGGCCGTCGCCAACGCACTCGAGAAACCGATCAACGACGTCTGCGTCGTAATTCTCGATCGTCCGCGGCACGCGGCATTGATCCACGAAGTCCGGACGGCGGGCGCGCGCATTCGGCTCATTTCCGACGGTGACGTGGATGCGTGCATCGCTACGGCGATCGATTCCACCGGCATTCACGTCGCGATGGGCACCGGAGGAGCGCCCGAAGGCGTGCTCGCCGCGGCCGCCATCAAATGCTTGGGCGGCAACTTCATGGGCCGGCTGGAGCCGCGCAATCAAGAGGAAGCCGATCGAGCGATTGCAATGGGTTTCGGGGAACTGGATCGCGTCCTACAGATCGACGATCTGGTCAAGAGCGACAACGTTATCTTCTGCGCGACCGGCATTACCGACGGGGATTTAGTACGGGGCGTGCGCTTTTACGGCAACCAGGCGCGAACCCACTCGATCCACGTGCATTCGGTCGGTACGGTGCGTTTCATCGAATCGATCCACCGGCTCGGCGCCCGCCCGCACGGACGATAGGTTCCGAACGGAAATGATCCGCCACGCGCACGAAGTCGTGGTCGTCGGCGCGGGTTCGGGCGGGTACGCGGCGGCCCGTACGGCACGCGATTTCGGCTGCGACGTTGCACTGGTCGACGCAGGACCGCTCGGGGGTCTTTGCATTTTGCGCGGATGCATGCCGAGCAAGGCGCTGTTGGCGTCGAGCGACGCGCTGCAGGACGCGCGCGACGCGGGTGCGCTCGGAATTCGCATTCCATCGGCGACCGTCGACATGCCGTTCGTCGCCGCCCGCAAACGCGCGCTCGTGAAGGATTTCGCCGATTACCGCATTGACGGCATCCACGAGTTTCCGCTGTATCTTGGAGCCGCGCGCTTTCTATCGCCGGTTGAGTTGGCGGTCGGCGACGGCGTGGTGCTCGAGTCGGAGCGATTCATCATCGCGACCGGAAGCACCGTCGCGCCAAGCCTGTTGCCCGGTTTAGCGGAAACCGGATTCGTCGACAGCGACGGCGTGCTCGAGTTCGAGCGCGCTCCCGAGTCGGCAATCGTGCTCGGCGGCGGGTACACGGCCTGCGAACTCGGCCAGTTTTTGGCGCGCGTGGGGACGAAGACGACAATGCTGATTCGCAGCGGCCACCTGCTGACCGAGACCGACGACGACGTCGGCGACGCGCTGACCGGATATCTTCGCGAAGAAGGCATCGACGTCGAGACGCGCACGACGTTGATTGCGGCGGAGCGGCGCGACGCGCAGAAGGCCGTGCGATTCCTGCACGACGGGACGGAACGCGAGGTTGCGGCCGAGGAGATTTTCTACGCGCTAGGGCGCACGCCGAACGTGGCGGGGCTCGGGCTCGAACGCGCGGGCGTCGCCCTTGGCCCGGGCGGCGGCATCGCCGTCGACGCGACGCTGCGCACCAGCAATCCGCAGATCTTCGCCGCCGGCGACGTCACCGGCGAGTACATGCTGGTCCACGTCGCCATCTATCAAGGTGAAATTGCGTCGCGCAACTCGTGCTTGCAGGGAAGCGAACGCGCCGACTACCGGCTCGTGTCGGCGCATACGGTCTTCACCGATCCGCAGATTGCGGCCGTCGGGGCGAGCGAGAAGGATCTGCGCGCGGCGGGAACGCGTTACGTCGTCGGCCGATACGACTTCGCCGACCACGGCAAAGCGCAGTGTCTCGCAAAGACGAAGGGTTTCGTGAAGATGATGGCCGATCCCGAGAGCGGCCGCATCCTCGGGGCGGCGGTCATCGGCCCTCAAGGCTCGGAGTTGATTCACGAAGTCATCGTCGCGATGAACTACGACGCAACCGTCGTCGACTTCATGCGCATTCCGCATCTGCATCCGACGCTTGCCGAGATCTGGACGTATCCAGCCGAGATGTGTGCGGCGCAGCTGGGGATGCGAATCCCCGGCGACGAGCAAATGGAGGTTGCAACGAGCGTCGATGGCCGCCGTTGAGGCGGAGGGCCGGCGGTCGCGCGTCGCCGTCGCGATCGTGCAGACCAAGCCGGCCAAAGGACGCTACGAGGAGAACCTGCGCAACGCAGGCGAGGCGTTCGCCGCGCTCGGCCGGCGCACCGAACTCGTCGTCTTTCCCGAAGCGGCGTTTACCGGATACTTTCTCGAAGGCGCCGTCTACGATTTGGCGTTGAGCGCGCCGCGCTTTGCCAGCGATCTCGCGCGAACCTGGCGCAGCGCGCGCGGCGGCGACGAGGTCGACATCGTTGCGGGTTTCTACGAGAACGACGGCGGCACGTATTACAACTCGGCGCTGTATTTGCACGTGGCGCACGACGCGGAGCGCATCCTGCACGTCCACCGCAAGCTGTTCCTACCAACCTACGGCGTTTTCGACGAGGAGCGCTTCCTCTCACGCGGGCGAAAAGTCGGAACCTTCGAAACGCGCTTCGGCCGAATGGCGATGCTCGTCTGCGAAGATGCATGGCACGCGATCGTGCCGACGATTGCCGCCGTGAAGGGCGCGCGCATTCTCTTGGTCCCGGCTGCGTCGCCCGGCCGCGGTATCGACGGCCACGGAGAACTCGCAAGCGTCACGCGCTGGCGCCAGATTCTGAGCGCAACCGCGGTCGAGCACGGCATCTTCGTTCTCTACGCGGGCTTGACCGGATTCGAAGGCGGCAAGGGCTTGAGCGGGACGTCGTGTGCGATCGATCCCCGCGGCAACGTGTTGGTGGAGGCTCCGTCGACCCAAGCATGCATCCTCCGCGCCGAGCTCGATCTGCGCGAGATCGATCTCGCGCGCGCAAGCCTGCCGCTGCTCGGCGATTTGGAGGCCGTATTGCCGGACCTCATTCTCGACGAGGAGCTGCCCGTTTCGCGTGGTTTAGGAACGCCGTAAGGTGACGTTCTCGATCGTCGACGCGCCGTCGCCGTCGCCGCGCCCGCCGGCCATCGACTGCGCGGTGACCGCGGAGTGGCTTACGGCGTTTCTGCGAGACGAACTGCGATTTCGTCGCAACATCGAGCGGGCGGTCGTAGGATTGTCGGGCGGCGTCGATTCGGCCGTCACCGCCTATTTGTGCGCGCGAGCCCTGGGTCCCGAAAACGTCTATGCCATCCGGCTGCCGTACGCAACGTCGAGCCCTGCAAGTCTCGCCGACGCGCAACTCGTCGTCGACGACCTCCGCATTCACTGTCGCACGATCGACATCAGCGCCGCGGTCGACGGCTATCTGCAGTACGAGCCGGATGCCGGAGCGCGCCGGCGCGGAAACGTCATGGCGCGGACGCGCATGGTCGTGCTCTTCGATCAGTCGGCAAAACTCGACGCGTTGCCCGTCGGAACCGGCAACAAGACGGAGCGGCTGCTGGGCTATTTCACGTGGCACGCCGACGATACGCCGCCGGTCAATCCCATCGGCGACCTCTTCAAGACGCAAGTATGGGCGCTGGCGCGCTACCTGGGCGTTCCGCAAACGCTCGTCGACAAAGCGCCGAGCGCCGATCTCGAAGCGGGCCAAACCGACGAGGCCGACCTCGGCATCACCTACGCGCGCGCCGACGCGCTGCTCTCGGAACTGCTGCTGGGTTACAGCGACGCGCAGCTCGCCGAACGCGGCTTCTCCGCCGATGAAGTCGCGCTCGTGCGCCGCCGCGTCGACGCGACCCACTGGAAGCGGCATCTGCCGACGACCGCGATGCTCACGAATACTGCCATCAACGAATTTTACTTACGTCCCGTCGATTACTAAGGCAAGAACGTGCGCAAGCCTTTTTTCCCGGTAAGTTTGAATCTCGACGGGCGATTGTGCGTGGTCGTAGGAGAAGCGTCCGATCGCGAAGCGGTGGAGAAGGCTGCGGCGCTCGAAGAAGCGGGGGCCGCCGTGCGGCGCATCACCGATCTACGGAACGTGCGCGACGAAGACGTGGCCGATGCGTTCTTCGTCATCTCGACGCCGCAGGACGAGGCGCTTTCGGCCCGGATGCGCGCGCTCGCCGACCGGCACGGATTCTTACTGTGCTGCATCGACCAGCCGGCGCACGGGTTCGTCGCAATGGCTGCGATCGCGAAGGCCGGCCCGGTGCGCGTCGCGATCTCCACGACCGGATTGGCGCCGCGCGTCGGAAAAATACTGAAGCAGGCGCTGCAGAAGGCGTTGGACGCCCGCTTCGCGCGGTTCGTGGAACGCTTGGCCCGGATGCGCGAGACGGAACGCGAACGGCATCCGCGACCGGAAGAGGCGCCCCTGCGCCGGCGCGCGATGATCGAAGCCGCCGACGGGTTTTCCGCGGACGTGCGCTTTGCATACCCCGAATGGTTCGACGATGGCGAGCGTTGAACTCGTTGCGGTCGGGACCGAACTGCTGTTGGGTCAGTTGACCGATACGAACACGCCGCATATCGAACGGCGGCTCGCGGAGATCGGCGTCGACGTTCGGGGAACGCATGCGGTCGGCGATAATCGCGAACGCATCGCGGAGACGATCCGCAGCGTGCTCGATCGCCGCGACGGTGCGATCGTCACCGGCGGACTCGGGCCGACCGTCGACGACCTCACGAAGGAGGCCGTGTGCGACGCGCTCGGTACCGGGACGGAACTCTACGAGCCGGCGCTGCGGCAGATGGAGGCGTTCTTTGCGCAGATCGGTCGCGAGATGCGGCCGAACAACCGCAAACAGGCCGAACTCCCGCGCGGGAGCTTGCCGTTGGAGAATCCCTTCGGCACCGCTCCGGGCTTTGTCGCGTTTTCCGCCGGAGGGGGATTCGTGGCGTGCATGCCGGGCGTTCCTCACGAGATGAAACCGATGCTCGCGAACGCGCTGGTGCCGTTCTTGGTGCAACGCTTCGGGCTGCGCGACGGCATCTACACGCGCGTGCTGCACACGATCGGCATCGGGGAGTCGGAGATCGACCATCGCATTGACGACCTGTTTCGCGCGTCTGAAAATCCGAAGCTCGCGGTGCTCGCGCACGGCTCGCGCGCCGACGTCAAGATCATGGCGAAGAGTGCGAGCGCCGCGCAAGCGCGAGCAATGATCGCGCCGCTGGAGACCGAAATCGAGCGCCGGTTGGAAGGATACGTTTACGGCGCCGACGAGGCGACGATCGAGTCGGCCGTGCTTGCGTTGTTGCGCGAGCGCGCGTGGACGGCCGCGACGGCGGAGTCGTGTACCGGGGGGCGCATCGCAGCGGCGCTCACGCGGGTGGCGGGAGCGTCGCAGAGTTTTGCCGGAGGAATCGTCGCTTACGACGACGCGGTCAAGATATCGTCGCTCGGCGTCGACGCACCGTTAATCGCGCACGACGGCGCGGTGAGCGAAAACGTGGCGCTGGCAATGGCACGCGGAGCGCGCGCGCGGCTGAAGGCCGACGTCGCGCTGTCCACGACCGGCATCGCCGGGCCGAGCGGCGGATCGGCAGAAAAACCGGTCGGGCTCGTCTACGTTGCCATCGACGACGCAAACGGAAACTCGCGCGCGTGGCACGTGCAGCTGCGTGGAGACCGCGAGACGATCCAGTCACGCGCGACTACCTACGCGCTCGGATTGCTCTGGCGCCGGCTTCGCAGCGTTACCGAAGCGTTATGAGAACTCCAAGCGACGAGGAAGCAGCGCCGCTGCTTCCGCAACGGCTGGGTGGCGAACGGAAAGCGTTTCCGGCGTTCCTTTAAGCTGTAGACCCTTCTTGTTCCATAAACCGATGCTTTGCCATCGCGACTCATAGCGTGACCACCAGGCGATGCCGATCCATCGGCGCGTTTGGTAGATTCGTTCCGACCACGTTTGCGAGATGCTGCGATCCCGCGTTACGACCGCCGAGGGAGCCAGGTCGTAGGTCAGAAGCGCAGCGGCGCAGTCGAGATCGCAAATCGAACTTCGATCCGAGAAGGTAAATGCTGCCAGAGCGTATGGCCGGTCGCGACCTGCAAAAAGCGCCGGCCGCCAGGTGTCGAGCCGGCCGAAAGCCTCGCTTATGGCTCCCGCGGCGGTCGTGCTGAGATAAAGCTCGTGATAGATGTCCGGGTTTCCGATGCGACCGAGACCGGATCGCGGTGCGAACATAGGGCCGCCCGGTTCGGACGTCCGCGCGCTGGAGTCATACGGAAATACTCGGTAAAGCGTCATGCATAAGCACCCGCTTCGATCGCGTCAAGGGCCTCGATCAACGGCGCCGAGCCGCGTTGCGCGAGGACGTCGATCGGTCGCGCCTGGTTGAGAAACGGCTCGTGTCCGACAAGCCAATCCGTTACGACTTCGGCCGGAAAGACGAGCAGAGCCCGCGCCAGGACGCCGTGCAGATCGAGAATGCGGCGCGTCATCTTCGCGCTGATCTTCCCGCCGCGCTTCCACCGCGTGACCATCGCAGCATCAACGTCGAGTAGGCGCGCGACGGGATTGTGACCGTATGCTGCGATCATTTGCAGCAAAAGCGGATGAAGGTCCGTGAGTGCCTGCGGATTATTTGGCGCAACAAAGGGATCGATCGTAGGACTCCAGCGCGCATCCATACGCTAAGCATAAATCGCCCGCGCCGGCGACGTCAACGGTTTTTGTTGACTACTAAGTCTTCGGAAGCGTCGGGGTAGCGTAGCCGATCGCTTCCAGCACGCGTTGCGTTGCGAGCGCCTCTTCAAACGTAGGAAGCGCGTTAGGCCGTCCTTCGATGGCGTCAACGAATTCGTCGTACAACTCCATCAGGAGCGGCACGTTTCCGTTGATCGAGCCGAAGCGCGCGTACGGCGAGGGCTTGCATTCCAGTTCGCTCGTCTCTTCCGGGTCGATCGAGAAGAGGGTCAACTCCACGATATTGGGTCCGCTGGCGACGGCAGTACGGTCTTCGCCGTGCACTGCACATGTGTACCCTTCCGCTGACGTTGTACCGTCGACGGTCAACCGGCCGACGAACCCGTCGCCGTATTCGAGCAACGCGAATGCGCCGTCGTCCACCGTGGAAACGAACTCGCCGGCGTCGTCGCGGCGCCGGTGGTTGGCGGCGCGCGTGAATCCGACTGCGCGTTGCGGGGCACGGCCGGCGAGCCAATCGGCGTGATCGACGATGTGCGACATCATCGCGCCGGCCAAGCCGCCTCCGCGCTCGCGCTCGAACCACCAACCCCGGCGGCGCGTCTCGTGGCGGTGAAGCATGCGCCGCAAAAGGCTAATCTCGATGTTCCGGAGCGGATCGAGATGATGGTTGTCGACGAGTTCCTTGAGCGCGCGCGCCTGCGGGGTGAATCGAAACTCGTGCACGATCCCGCAGGCCGTTCCCGCGTGGGCCGCGGCCTCGACCATGCGCTCCGCCGACTCGACGTTGAGGGCGAAGGGTTTTTCGCAGAGGACGTGTTTTTCGCGTTCGAGCGATGCGAGGACGTCGTGCACGTGCGAGAACGGCGGCGATGCCACCAGGACGGCGTCGAGCTCGCAGCCGGCGAGCATTTCGTCGCACGAACGAAATGCGTGCGGAATCGTCCCCTCGGCGGCGTGCCGCGCGGCGCTCGACGGCGATGCCAGCGCGACGACGTCGAAGCGCGGATGGGCCCGCAGCGCCGGCAGATGCGAACTGACGCCGAACCCTGCGCCGACGATACCCACGCGAATCGGATCCATCGTCCGCTCCTACTCGGCCGCGCCGGCCGCGGCCTCCAGGAGATCCAGTCCGCGCGACAGCTGCGTTTGCGTGATGACGAGCGGAGGCGAGATCGAAATGGCGTCCCCGCGCGTGCCCGATTGCAACAGAATGAGACCGCGCTGCAACGCGCCTCTGACCACGCCTTGCGCGGTTGCAGCGTCGCGAAACTGCACGGCCCATAGGAGCCCGCGCCCGCGCACTTCGCGGACGAGGCGCCGCGAACGAACGTCTTCCAGGCGCGTGCGAAGGTACGGCTCGAAGGCGGCGGCTCGCGCGACGAGATCGAGCCGCTCGATCTCCTCGATGGTCGCGAGCGCGGCTGCGCAGCCCATCGGGTTGCCGAGATACGTCGACGTATGCAGGGCTTCGCCGCGCGATACGGGCCACGCATCCATGATCGTTGCGCGCGCTATCGTCGCGCTGATCGGGAAGCCGGATCCCATGGCTTTTCCGATGCAGAGAATATCCGGCATTACCGCCTCGCGCTGCACGGCAAACCACGTGCCGGTCCGGCCGAAGCCGGTGAAGATTTCGTCGGCGATCAGCAGCGCGCCGATCTCGTCGCACAGCGCGCGCAGCGCGCGCAGGTATCCGTCGGGGGGGACGACGGCGCCGCCGCGCCCTTGAATCGGCTCGACGATGACGGCGGCGACGTCCCCAGCCGCGTGCAGCGAGGCGCGCGTATCCGCGATCGCCTCGCCGGCCGTGATGCCGCTTGCCGCATCCGGATAGTTTAACGGCACTGCCTCGGGGCCGAGCGCCCGAGCGAACGGACCCCGGAACGTCTCGATTCCGCACAGCGGCAGCGTGCCGAGCGAAAGTCCGTGATACGCGCCGCGATACGCGGCAAAGCGCGCGCGGCCCGTCGCGAGCATCGCGGTCTTGAGGGCCGCTTCGACGGCTTCGGACCCCGTGGTAGCGAGAAATATTTTCCACGCAGCGCCGGGAAGCAACGCCGCAAGCCGTTCGAGCAGGCGCGCGCGCATTGCGGTTGGATGCACGTCGCCCATGCCGTGCGTCAGGCGTGCGGCTTGTTCGGCGATGGCCGCGGCAACGCGGCGATTCGCATGCCCCGCGTTGGCGACGCCAAACGCCGCGGTAAAATCGAGATACCGGTTTCCATCCACGTCGGTGACCGTCGCGCCCTCGGCGCAGTCCCAGAAAACCGGAAAGTCGTCGAAGAACGCGGTAACGTTCTGCGATTCGAATTGCCGCAGCAGGGCTCGATAGCGGTGCGATGCCGGACCGGGAACGGCGCCCGTCATGCAATCGAGATCGTCGCTCACGTTTCGTCGCCGATCCAACGCACGAACTCGGCGATGCGCGGCCGCCCCCCGTGATATCCACGCAGCGGCGGCGATTGCAGCGCGCCGAACGCGGCGATGCGCAACGCACCCAACGCGCGTGCGGTCGCCGCGGCGCCATCCTGGAGACCGGCGGCGGCGAGCGCTTCGATCGGAATGCGATGCCGCGCGACGTAGTGCGCAGCATCGGCGGGTGCGTCCACGCTGAAAACCGCGAGTGCCCGTGGCAGAAACGGCGGCGAATCGTCGCGCGGCTGGTCGAGCACGATGAGATGCGCCGCGTCCGGTCGGGAAAAGACCGCTCCGCACGCACCGCTTGCGCGGAACGCCGCGGCATCGCGCGCGGCGGCTACCGGCGCCAAGCGCCCTGCATCGAATGCGCCCGGCGGAAACTCCACGCTCGCGTGCTCGGTTGCATGTGCGAGCATCCTGCAGAACTCTTCCGGCGACACGCCGCCGCCTCGTTCGACGAAGAGCACGCGCAGCGAAAGGCAGCCTTCGGTGTCGTAGAGCACGAGGTCGCGCGCGGCGCCTTCGGCGATGCGCGCGGCGTTCGCGGCAGTGTCGAGTGCGTCGCGTCCGACGTAGCCGCAGCTCGCCTTCGAACCGTAGCCGATCCAGCGCGCCGCAGCAGCCAGATCCGCGCGAATACGCTGCAGCGTTGCGTCGTCGCCGAACGCTACGACCGCGGCGAACTCGTCGAGACGGCGGCGGTCGCGTTCTCCGTCCCACGTCAACGTCGCGGCCGCCGTTGCAAACTCCTCGAGTTCCTCGGTCAGCGTTTTGAAGAATGCTGCAACCAGCGCGTCGTCGCGGTCCTTGACGAGCACGTCGCATTTCGCGCACAGTGCGAAGATCGCCGGGACGATGGCGACGCCGACTGTCGTGCGGCTCGACAGGATGCAGACGCGCCCGACCGGCAGCGCGCGCGAACGCAGTCGTCCGGGCGCGTCGACGAAACCGTCGAGCGCCTCGAGCGATCCCAATTCGTTTCGAATGACGTCTTCGATTGCATCGCGCGTCACTGCGGAAAAGAGACGATCGAGGGCATACTCGACGACGGGCGTGGAATAGCCGGTGCGCTCGCACGCTGCGGCGATGACGCGAACGCGCGGCGGGAAGTCGGCGTCGATCCAGCGTTCGGCGGCGTCGCCGATGGCGCGGACGATCGAACGAACCGGGCGCTCGATGAGTGAGCCTGCGAAGAAATCCATGTAGCGGTCGTGCATCTTCGAGCGGGAAGCGCGAAACTCCCGAGGTCCTCGAGCCGCGAGCGGCTAAAGGCGCGGCATGCCCTGGTTGCCTCGCGCATTTTTTCTGCTCGTCGCGACGGTCGCGATCGCCGGCGCCGGCTGCACGAGATACGGCAAGCCGACGCCGGTGCCACCGACGATTCCACCCCTCACGGTGCTTATCGTTAATCCCGTCAGCGGGAGCGACACGACCGGTAACGGCACGAGCGAGAAGCCATACAAGACGCTGACGAAAGCGCTCGCCGTCGTGAAAAACTCGACGACGCCGGGACTGACGATTCAACTCGCCGCGGGACAGTACTCGGCGGCGAGCGGGGAAACGTTCCCGATCGTCGTTCCGACGGGCGTCACCATCGACGGCAGCGGTTACACGGGGCAGACCGGCTTCCCGAAAGGGACGTTCATCAACGGCATCGGCGAGGATACGGCTCTCGAGAAGCTCGCCGGCTTTGCCCCGCAATCCGCCTACACGACGCTCGAGATCGGCGCCGGCGTAACGTCGGTTTCGCTCAACAATATCTACGCGGGCGTCACGCGGTTTGGAACGCTCAACCCGAGGGCCGCCTATAGCACGCTCGACGCGCTCGGTTCGTTAAGCATTGGGCATGCGTCGCTCGGGGCCGGGACGTTGTTCAGGGGCCATCCTAATGGAACCGGAATCGCCGTGCCGAGCGGCGATCTTACGTGCATCGGCTGCGCGATTGCGGGTGGCGCTGCGGCGCTAGTCGCGTACACGCTGCCTAACGGCGCATCGCCGCCGCTCATCGTCTTGAGCGGGCAGCCGACGCAGGGCATCATCGGCGGCGCTATCGGCATCCTGAGCGATGGATACGCCGGTATCACCGCGTCGTATCAAACGTTTCAGTCGAAACAGTACGCTTTTTCGGACAAGTTTGCGCCGCTCGTTCCTTCGAGTGGATCGTTCGCTTTGAGCACGCCGGATTTCGGCAACGCGCCGAATACCGCTTCGCCCGGCGGCAACTCGTTCATCGGCGTTGGAACCTCGGGCCTCCTCGTCACGTTGCCGCTCGATCAAGTCTACGCCGAAGGCGATTACTGGACGCCCAACCAGCAAGGCGCCAACGTGCACGGCCAGTATCCTAGGAAGCGCCTTTTTAGCGCCGGAGCGAGCGGCAAGAACGTCACCATCGCGGGCAACGCCTCGGGTGCGGCGGTCCTGGTCGGCCCCATTCCACCGCCGACGCCGACGCCTCCGCCGTCCGGGGAGCCGAGCACGAGCCCTTCGGCGAGCCCGACGTAGACGCGCTAGGCGACTGGGTGCAGGGTTTCGGCGTCGAGCGAGCAGCCGCGTAACGCCGCCCCGCTCTCGCGCCCGATCAGCACGACCGCATCGCCGAAACGCGCGCCGAGATCTTCGGTAGCGACGGCGACGCACGACGCGCGGTTCGCAAGATCCACGTGCACGAGCGCGCCGACCGTACCCTCGGGCAGCGTCGTACCGTCGGGACCGACGACTCGCGCTCGAAGCCACGGCGGTGCATACTTCTTGCGCGCATCGGCCACGGCGTGTTCCCCGCGCGCCAAGAGGCCGTCGTAATACTGCGAGCTCAGTTCGGTCATTCCGTATTCGGCGACGATCGCGTCGAGCGGAACGGCGAACGCACGGCGGGCGCGCGCGTAGAGGCCGGAGCGTTCGACGATACGCGCGCGGCCTTTGAAGCCCCCCGTTTCCATGATGCGCGACCCCGGTGAAAGCTCGAAATGTAAAGAACGTTCCTCGAGTGCGTCGAGAGCGCCGGCGAGCGCAAACGCGGTCGTCGCGATGCACACCGGCGCATCATCCGACGCAGCGCGGCGCAAGGCCTCAAAAAATTCGCCGAGCGCGAGGGCGTCGCCGCGGACGTACCAGCCAGTTTGGCCGTCGCCGCGCCGTTCGCAGACCCGGCCCATCATGTAAGCGAGTGACGAACGGGGACGCTCCGACGGAGCCGGAACGAGGTTGAGATAGCGCAGCGGCTTGCCGTCGGGCAGCATGAAGCGGTCGAATCCGGCAAGGAGCGCGGCATCGTAGAGATCCGGTGTTTCGAAGTAATGGCGCCCTGGTCTGCCGCCGGTCGTGCCGCTGGTTTCGAAGACCAGCGCGGCGCGCGCCGGATCGAACGTCGCGAGGACGGCGTCTTTGAAGGCCGCCGCCGGCGCCGGCGGAATCTCGTCCGGCGATTGCGGCGGCAGCGACGTCGAAATGCCGCGGGCCGCGCAGTAGCGCGCATAGGGTGCGTTGTAACGCATTTGATAGTCGAACACGTCGAGTGCGAGCGCGTCGAATCCGGCGTCGTCGAGCGCGTCGCCCGTGCGGTGCCAGCGATCGATTGCAGCGAAAATGCGGGCGTCGAGCGCGTCGGATTCGTCGCGATAGGTCACGGGGTGCGGCGGCGCGACGTGATGACGCCGCTGTTGAGGCCGCTGGTCGCGAGGCCGCCGTCGAAGCGGGCGTGCTCGACCTTCACGCAGCGGTCCACGACCACCGTCAAGCCCGCGGCATCGGCCTTCGCAATGGCGTCCTCGTTGACGACGCCGTACTGAAACCAGATCGCTCGCGCGCCGGCGGCAATCGCGTCCTCGACGACCGCGACGGCGTCGGACGGCTTGCGAAAGACGTCGACGAGATCCGGCGCGCCGCGATCGGCGGCGTAGGCGGCGAGCGACGGATACGCGCGCACGCCGTCGATCGCGTCGACCGACGGATTGATCGGGGTCGCGTCGTACGGCGTCTGCGTGCGCAGATACGAAAAGACCGTGTAACTGGGCCGCAGTGCGTTGGGCGACGCACCGACGACGGCAATGGTTCGCACGGTGCGCAGTAACGCTTGCCGCTGCGACGGCGTGCGCGCGATCACGCCGGAGCGGTCGCCGGAATCGCCGCAGCCGAGAGAGCGCGGTCGACGTCCCAGATCAGATCCTCCACGTTTTCGAGACCGACCGAAAGCCGCACGAGTTCGGGTGGGACGCCGGCTTTTTCGAGCTCGCCGTCGGAAAGCTGCGAGTGCGTCGTCGACGCAGGATGGATGACCAGGCTTTTGGCATCGCCGACGTTGGCGAGATGACTCCACAGTTCGAGCGCGTCGATGAAGCGGCGTCCGGCATCGCGGCCGCCGCGCAGACCGAACGTGAAGATCGAGCCCATGCGCGGCTCGCGCACCCACGCGACCTCGTCGCGCGTTTTCAAATGGGCGGAAATCGCGCGCGCGTTGGCGACGTGCTTCTCCATGCGAAGTGGGAGCGTCTCGAGACCGAGCAGCATGAGCCAGGCATCCATCGGCGCCATCTGCGCGCCGACGTCGCGCAGCACCTCGGCGCGCGCCCGCATGAGAAAGGCGTACTCGCCGAACGTCTCGCTAAACATCTTGCCGTGGTAACCCGGACTCGGCTCGGTGAGCAGCGGATAACGCCCGTTGTGCCAGGGAAACGTTCCCGATTCGATCAGCACGCCGCCGATGGTCGTCCCGTGACCGCTGATGAACTTGGTTGCGGAATGGAGCACGAGGTCGGCGCCGTGTTCGATCGGCCGAAATAGATACGGCGACGCAAACGTGTTGTCGACGGCCAGCGCCACGCCGGCTTCGTGCGCGACGCGAGCGAGGCCGGCAACGTCGGCGATTTCGCCGGAGGGATTAGCAACCGTCTCGACCAGCACCATACGTGTATTTGGCCGAATCGCCGCGCGCACCGCGTCGAGGTCGCTCGCCGGCACGAACGCCGTCTCGATGCCCATGCGTTTGACGGTGACGGCGAGTTGGGTCGTCGTGCCGCCGTAGACGTGCTGCGAACAGACGAGATGGTCGCCGTTCTGGGCGAGCGAGAGCACCGCGCACAGTTGTGCCGCTAACCCGCTGGAGAAAGCGATTGCGCCCAAGCCTCCTTCGAGGCTGGCCATCCGTTCCTCGAACGCCGCAACCGTCGGATTGCTGATGCGGCTGTAAATGTGGCCGTAGCCGCGCAGAGCAAAGAGTTCCGCCGCCTGCTCGGTCGAGCCGAAAACGTACGCCGCGGTTTGATAGATCGGCGCGACGCGCGCGCCGGTCGCGGGATCCGGCGGTGCGCCCGCGTGAATCGCGCGGGTCGAGAAGCCGAATTGCCGATCCTGCTGCATGACTCGCGTGGTTCGCCGGATAACCGTTCTCCTCATGGGAATGACGCTTACCGAGAAAATCCTGGCTCGCCACGCCGGCGTGGATTGCGTGGAACCGGGGCAGATTATCAACGCCAAAGTCGACCTCGTCCTCGCCAACGAACTGTCGGCCGCGGTTGCCATCGGCGTCATGCGCCGCATCAAAGGCGCCGATCGCGTCTTCGACCCGGAGCGGATTGCGCTGGTCGAAGACCACTTCGTTCCGGCGAAGGACGCGCAATCCGCGAAACTTGCGAAGCTGATGAAAGATTTCGCGGTCGAGCAAAAGATCACGCACTTTTTCGACGTCGGTCGCGGTGGTATCGAGCACGTCGTCCTGCCCGAAGAGGGTCTCGTCGCGCCCGGAGAGTTGATCGTCGGGGGCGACTCACACACGTGCACGTACGGCGCGTTCGGCGCATTTGCGACGGGCATGGGATCGACCGACATCGCCGCGGCGTTCGTCCTCGGCGAGGTATGGCTCAAGGTTCCCGCGTCCATCAAAATCGTCTACGAAGGCAAACTCGGGCCGATGGTGTTCGCCAAAGACGTCATGCTGAGAACGGTCGGCGAACTAGGAATCGACGGCGCGACCTACCGCGCCATCGAGTACCATGGAAGCACCGTCGACGAACTGTCGATTACCGGCCGCATCACGATGGCCAACATGGCGATCGAGGCGGGTGCCAAGAACGGCATCTTTCACGCCGACGAAAAAACGCTGGCGTACGTGCGCGAACGGACGAACCGGCCCTTCCTCGTCGAGAAGGCGGACGCAGACGCATCCTACGAACGCGAACTGCGCATCGACGTGGGAACGCTCGAACCGCAAGTCGCGTGTCCGCATACACCCGACAACGTGCATCCGATCTCGGAAATTGCCGCCGGCGACGTGCCCGTCGATCAAGTCTTCATCGGCTCGTGCACCAACGGCTACATCGACGATCTCCGCGTGGTGGCGAAGATTCTCGAAGGCCGCCGGATTGCCGACAGTTTGCGCGTCATCGTCAATCCGGGCAGCCAGAAAGTCTGGATGCAGGCGGCGCAAGAAGGCATTCTTACGACGCTGGCGGCAGCCGGCTGCGCGGTCAACACTCCAGGCTGCGGCGCGTGCTTCGGCGGGCATATGGGCACGCTCGGCGACGGCGAACGCGCGATCTCGACGACCAACCGTAACTACGTCGGACGTATGGGATCGCCCAAAGCCGAGGTCTTCCTTGCTTCACCGGCGACGTGCGCGGCGTCGGCGTTGACCGGAAAGATTACCGATCCGCGTACGGTCACGGCGCTGGTGGAAGCTTAGGAGGTTCCCGAACATGGAAGCGACGCTGCGCGGTCACGCGCATAAATACGGCAAAAACGTCGATACCGACGTCATCATTCCGGGCAAGTATTGCAACATCGTCGATCCGGTCGAGCTCGGAAAGCACGCGCTTGAAGGTCTCGATCCGGAGTTTACGACGCGCATGCACGCCGGCGACATCATCGTCGCCGATCGCAACTTTGGTTGCGGCTCCAGCCGTGAGGTCGCGCCGATCGCGATCAAAGGGTCGGGGGCTTCGGCAGTTATTGCCAAGAGTTTTGCGCGAATCTTCTACCGCAACGCGCTGAACATCGGATTGCCGATCTTCGAATCGGAGGAAGCCGTCGACGGCATCGAGAGCGGCGACGAGATCGAACTCGAACCGGCAACCGGCATCGTCCGCAACGTCACCAAGGGCACGCAGTATCGCGCCGCCGAGTTTCCACCGTTCATGCGTTCGCTCATCGACGCGGGCGGACTCGTTCCGTACGTGGAGTCGCGCCTCGCCGCCGGATGAGGCGCTGCCGAGCATGAATGTTTGCTAAGAAGGAAGCGGCGAAGCGGCCGCACGGGAGGGAGTGCCGCCGGACCGCTCAAAGGCTGACTGCGTGAGCAGCAAAGCGATGTGGGTGACCTTGCCGGCGGCCGGCCTGATGTTCGGCACCTTGATTGCCGGCGGCGGATTCGCCGCACCCGGCGTGGCGGCAACGCCTCCGCCGACGCCGCCTCCGCTCTCGACCCCGGCCACCGCGCCGCCGTCGGCCGCGCCGCAGCCGGGTTCGCTTTCGACGCCGATTCCGATGCCTTCGGGCTACGGGCTGCCCGGCGCGAGCGGGCCGGCCGCGATGCCGAGTGCCTCGCCGACGCCTCCTCCGGACGCGCGTAAAGGGCTCGAAGGCGTCTGGGAGATGGCGATTCAGCGCGGGTCGGCCACGAACTACGCGCACTTCGTCCTTCGCCAGGAGGGGACGTCGCTGACGGGCTCCTACCTCAACGACGCGGGCAAGAAATTTCCGCTGGCCGGATCGGTTGACGGGCAGTCCGTCCGTCTGATCGTCACGATGCCCGACGGTACCTCGCTCCTGCTCGTCGGCCGCCTCGACGGAACGACCGATATGGTCGGCATGATGACGTCGGGTCAGGAAGAGGTCGGCTTCACCGCCGCCTACCGTCCGAAGGAGAAGTTCATCGACAATCTCAACGCCGCGCCCGGCGGGCTGGGCGGCATGGGTTCGGGCGGCGGCGGTGGGGGCTACGGCCCACCCTAACGCGCCCTTCGTCCTTCGACTGCGCTCGCTGCGCTCAGGATGACAGCGGAGGAGGGACTTGCGAGCCCTGCTATACTCTATAAGCTGTGAAAGAGAAGATCCATCCCAAGTGGTATCCGGAGGCGCGCGTGCACTGCGCCTGCGGCAATACCTTTACGACAGGCTCGACCCTGGCCGAAATCGGCGTCGAGATCTGTGCGGCCTGCCATCCGCTGTTCACCGGACAGCAGAAGCTGATCGACACCGCCGGACGCGTCGATAAGTTCAACCAGCGCGCCGCCGCCGCCAAGAAGAAGCAAGAAGAAGCCGCCGCCCGCGCCGCTCGTAAGAAAGCCGCGGCGCCGGTCTCCTGAACGGGTCTTTGACCGCCCGGCTCGACTCGATGCTGCGGCGGTTCGACGAAATCGAAGCCGAACTCGCCCATCCTGCGGACGCCTTCGACCAAGCGCGTTACACCGCGTTGGTCAAGGAGCGCGCGCAGTTGGAGGCGCCGGTCGAAACGTTCCGCCGGCTGCGGAAGACCGAAACCGAGGTCGCGGCTAACGAGCGTCTTGCGCGCGAGAGCGACGGCGAGTTGCGCGAGCTGGCCGAAGACGAGGCGCGTACGCTTCGCGACCGCACCGCCGAACTCGAAGGCGAACTTCAACAGTTGATGCTTCCGAGCGATCCGGACGACGACCGCGACGTCTTCGTCGAGATTCGTGCGGGCGCCGGCGGCGACGAAGCCGGCATATTTGCCGGCGACCTGTCGCGCATGTACATGCGTTTTGCCGAGTCGCTCGGCATGCGCGTCGAGCTGGCATCCGAAAATCTCAACGATGCCGGCGGCTACCGGGAAATCGTCTTCAGCGTACGCGGAAAGGGCGCGTACCGCCGGCTCAAGCACGAATCCGGCGTCCATCGCGTCCAGCGCGTGCCGGAGACCGAAGCGCAAGGCCGCATTCATACGAGCACGGCGACGGTGGCCGTGCTTCCGCAGGTCGACGACGACGATGCGGAGATCGAAATCCGTCCGTCCGAGCTGCAGATCGACACGTTTAAGTCGTCGGGTGCCGGCGGCCAGCACGTGAACAAGACCGAGTCGGCGATTCGAATCACCCACGTGCCGTCGGGATTCATCGTTTCGTCGCAGCAAGAACGCTCGCAGCAGCAGAACCGCGAAAAAGCGATGCAGATGCTCCGCGCAATGCTCTACGACCGCAAGCGGCGCGAGCAGGAGGAGGCGGTTGGATCCATGCGCCGTTCGCAGGTCGGCACCGGCGACCGTTCCGAGAAAATTCGCACCTATAACTTCCCGCAAGACCGCGTCACGGACCACCGCATCAACCGCAGTTTCGGCAACATTCGCGCGATCGTCGACGGCGACCTCAGCGCAATCGTCGACGATCTCTTCAGCCGACGAGCGAGCGCGGATGCTGGCCGGCGTATGAGTGCTCGCGCGGGCGCCCTGCTCGCGTCGGGGTCGGCGCTGCTCGCGTCCGTCAGCGAATCGCCCCACGCCGACGCCAGCCTGCTGCTCGCACACGTGCTGGAGTGCGATCGCGCCTGGATCGTCGCGCACGGCGACGCGTCCCTCACGCCGGCTCAATGCGCGCGATTTGAGGACCTGTGCGGCGTTCGCGCGACCGGAATGCCGCTTGCATACGTCTTGGGGTCGGCCGGTTTCTACGGCCGTGAGTTCGCCGTCGACGCGCGCGTGCTCGTGCCGCGTCCCGAAACCGAACACCTGGTGGAGGACGCGCTGGCGTTCGCCGCGCGCCGGTTTCCCGAGAACGGATCGATCGCGGCGCTGGACGTCGGCACCGGCTCCGGCGCCATCGCCATCACGCTGGCCGCGGAGAACGCGCGCATCTCCGCCGATGCCACGGACGCGTCGGCCGACGCGCTCGCGGTCGCGCGCGCCAACGCGCTCGCGCACGGCGTTTCGGCGCGCTGCCGGTTTCATCTCGGCGAGTTTGCCGAACCGGTGGCAGGACGGCGGTTCGATCTGGTCGTCGCAAATCTGCCCTACGTTCCCAGCGGCGGCATACCGCCCGAGCCCGACCCGCTGTCGTTCGAGCCGCGCCTGGCGCTCGACGGGGGACGCGACGGTCTCGACCCGTATCGCGGGCTGATGCCCGCATTGCCGCTTCTGGTGGCCCCGGGCGGCCTGGTCTTGCTCGAGGCCTCCCCGGAACAGATGGCGGCGCTCGGCGACTCCGTCGCACGCGCGCTGCGCGACGCCCGCGTCGAGGTGGCGCGCGATTACGCCGGCCGCGACCGCTATTTACGGGTCGCGACGGCGGCAGCGTAAGGAGTTTCCGCCGTGGGCACGGAACGGACTCATCCCGAGATGGCGAAGTACATATTCTTCACCGGCGGCGTCGTGAGTTCGCTCGGAAAGGGCATCACGGCCGCATCGCTCGGACGGCTCCTCAAAGCACGCGGCATCAGCGTTTCGATCCAAAAGCTCGATCCGTACATCAACGTCGACGCGGGTACGATGAACCCGTATCAGCACGGCGAGGTGTTCGTCACCGAGGACGGCGCCGAAACCGATCTCGATCTCGGCCACTACGAGCGTTTCATCGACGAGAACCTGCAGCGCGCCAACAACGTCACCACCGGCCAAGTGTACAACTCGGTCATCGAAAAAGAACGCCGGGGCGACTACTTGGGAGCGACGGTGCAAGTCATCCCGCACATAACCAACGAAATCAAGGCGCACATCAAACACGTCGCGGAGACCGGTCACGCCGACGTGTGCATCGTGGAAGTCGGCGGAACCGTCGGCGACATCGAGTCGCTGCCGTTCTTGGAAGCGATTCGCCAGATGCGCTACGACGCCGGCGACGAGAACGTCATGTACGTCCATTTGACGCTCGTGCCGCATCTCGGCGCCGCCGACGAGTTGAAGACCAAGCCGACGCAGCACTCCGTGCGCGAACTGCGCGGCATCGGCATCTCGCCCGACGCGATCGTGTGCCGCACCCACTCCTCGGCGCCGATGCCGGTGGAGTTGAAGGAGAAGATTGCGCTCTTTTGCGACGTGCCGCCCAGCGCGGTCGTACAGAACAGCGACGCGGAGACGATCTACCGGGTGCCGCTCAACTTGGAAGCCGAAGGTCTTGCGGCTGCGGCCGTGCGCAAACTGAACCTTCCGGCCGTCGCGCCGAAGCTCGAAGAGTGGGGAGCAATCGCCGAGCGTTTACTCCATCCGCAGCGGCGCGTCACCGTCGCGCTCGTCGGAAAATACGTGGAACTGAAAGACGCGTACATTTCGATCATCGAAGCGCTCAATCACTCCGGCGTGTTTCACGATGCCGCGGTCGACATCGTCCGCATCGATTCGGAGTTCGTCGAGAACGATGGCGTGGAACTGTTGCGCGGCGTGCATGGCATTCTGGTCGCACCTGGATTCGGCGCGCGCGGTGTCAAGGGCAAGCTGCGCGCCATTCAGCACTCCCGCGAAAGCCGCATTCCGTTCTTAGGTATCTGCTACGGCATGCAGCTCGCGTGCGTAGAGTTCGCGCGCAACGTCTGCGGTTTATCCGACGCGATGACGAGCGAGGTCGACGAAACGTCGGCGGATGCCGTGATCGATTTCATGCCGGACCAGCGCAACTTGGAAATGTACGGTGGCACGATGCGTCTGGGAACCTATGCCTGCACGCTCGAGCCCGAGAGCCGTGCGGCACGCGCGTACGGAACGCTCGAGATCAGCGAGCGCCATCGCCACCGCTACGAGTTCAACAATCGTTACCGGCCGATCTTTGAAGAACACGGCATGCGCTTCACGGGCCATCATACGATCGGCAAGACGCGTCTGGTCGAAGTGATCGAGCTGCCCGGCGATCTGCATCCATGGTTCGTCGGAACGCAAGCTCATCCGGAGTTCAAATCGCGCCCGAATCGCCCGTCACCGCTCTACCGCGACTTCATTGGAGCCGCCCTCGCGCATCAAGACACGGGGCGCGAAGCCGTCGCGCCCGCGGGCGCACACAGGATCGGCGTGCCTGCGCGACCCGATAGCGTCTAAGGAACCTAACGCTGGACCCCACGGCAATTACGGCCGTCATCCTGACGCGCGACGAAGAACGCAATCTTCCGCGTGCGCTTACGAGCCTGCCGCGTACGATGCCCGTGCTGGTGCTCGATGCGTGCTCCCGCGACCACACGGTGCAGTTCGCGCGCGGAGCCGGAGCCGAGGTCGTGCAGCGCGAGTGGACCGACTTTGTGGATGCGCGGCGTTTCGCGCTGTCGCAGGTTCGCACGCCGTGGGCGTTGATGGTCGACGCCGACGAGGCGCTCGACGACGTGCTCCTGGATGCGATCGCCGATTGCTCCGGCGATGCCGACGCCTACGTTGTGAAGCGCACGACCTACTTTGCCGGGCGGCCGATGCGGATATGGCGCAACGAGCCGCTCGTGCGTCTGTTTCGCGTGGGTCGCGCGACGCTCGAGGCGCACCCGGCCGCCGGCGGCCGGGCGGCGCTGCACGAACGCTGGACGTCGCCGGGAATTACCGGCGCCCTCGCCGGTACGCTGCTCCATTTTTCGTATCAAGACTATACGTCGTACCGGGTGAAGTACGAGGCCTACACGACCGCCGAAGCGCACGGCCTACGCGGATCGGCGGCCGGATTCGCACGCGCGTGGGTGGCGGGCGTGCTGAGGTTCTGGTGGCTGCTCCTCGCCAAAGCGTCGCTGCTGGACGGCATTCGCGGCGTGTACGTCGCGTACAAATCGGCGATGTATCCCGCCGTGGTGGCGCGTAAAGCGCTCGCCGGTTCGGAAACGCCGGATTGACGGCGCGCATCGGCTTGGACGCGCGTTCGACCGATCAGATGTCAGCCGGCATGAAAGCCTACGCGCGCGAGTTGGCCGGCCGTTTGCCGGATGTGGCGCCGGAGTTCGCGTTCGTGCGGTTCACGCAAGGTCGCAACTTTGGCTGGGAAGAGCAAGTCGCGCTGCCGCTGGCGATGCGGCGGGCGCGTCTCGACTTGGTGCATTTCCTCTCGCTGTACGTTCCGTGGGTTGCTCCGGCACCGTCGGTCATCACGATCCACGATCTCATTCACTTGCGCTTTCCAGAACAGTTCAAGACGAAAGTCGGGCCGTACTACCGCACGGTCGTGCGCCGCGCGTGCGCGCGCGCGAAGCGCGTCATTACCGATGACGAACGTACGGTCGCCGATCTCGAACGCTTCCTGCACGTCGATCGCGCCAAAGTGCGCGTCGTTCCGCTCGGCGTCGACGACCGCTTTCTGGAACCGGCCGCACCGCACGCCGGCGCGCGACCGTATCTGCTCTACGTCGGAAATCATCGCACCCATAAGGATTTGCCGACGCTGTTCGAGGCCTGGACGGCGCTCGCACGAGAGGCCGCGATCGATTTGTACCTTACGGGATCCGACGATTTCGGGGGAGAGCTGCAACGCCGCAGCACGCCGGATCGCGCGATCGTTGCACTCGGGGACGTTTCCATCGAACGCCTGGCTTCGTATTACGCGGGTGCTACGGCGTTGGTCGCACCAGCGTGGCGTGAGGGTTTCGGCCTGCCGATGCTCGAGGCGATGGCGATGGGCTGCCCGGTCGTCGCCTCCGCCGAAGCGGTGCCCCGTGTGCTTGCGCCTGCGGCGTGGGCGTTCGCGGCGGGGAATGCGGCGCAATTGAGTGCAACGCTGAAGGAATTGCTCGCCGACGAGGGCCGGCGCAACCGTTTCGTCAATCTAGGACGGGAGATCGCGCGGTCACTGACGTGGGATCGTTGCGCGCGTACGACCGCCGGCGTCTATCGAGAGGTGTTGGAGTGACGGGACCGTTGCGGGTCTTCGCAATCGCGCTCGTCGCGGCGAGTGCCCTGCCGGCGAGCGCTGCCGCGCCTTCGGCGGCGAAGCATCCGATCGCCATCGCAATCAACGGGAACGCGCTTCCCATCGATCCGCCGCCGCGCTTCGAGAAGAGCGTGCTGTTCGTGCCGGTGAAGCGTACGCTCGCGGCGATCGGGCTGCCGTTCGTGCGCACCGGAAAAATCGTGACGACGCAGGCCGGCTCCAAAATGATTTCGCTCGAGCTGGGCAGCCGCTATGCGAAAGTCGACGGAGCGCGCGTCGAACTCGACGCGCCGCCGTTCGAAGCGGCCGGGACGCTCTACGCTCCGCTTCGGTTTTTCACCGACGCATTGGGCGCGCAGACGAACTACGACCGCAAAACCCGCACCGTCACGATCGTCGCGCAGCTGATCGGACGCAGCGAGTCGGGATTGGCGGCGACATCTTCGGGATACGTCAGGCTCGGCACCGTGGCCGCCGTTGACGTTCTCTCGAACCCGCCGACGCTGACGCTGGGCTACGACACCGGCCCGAAGACGGTTCCGATCGCGCCCAATGCGGCCGTCGACATGCAAGACGTCAATGCCGACGTCACGACGCCCGGAGAGCTGGGCGACGTTCGGCCGGGCGACTTCGCACGCCTCGAAATGCGCAAAGACGGTCGCGTCGAGCGGGTGGTCGACATGTTCGGGTCGCGCAACGGCCGCATCGTCGCGGTGGCCGGTAATCAGTTCGTGCTCGACGACGGCCAGGTCATTGCCGCCGGGCGCACGACCGAAGTCGCGTTGAACGGGAAGGCGGCGAGTTTCTCCGACCTGCGTGCGGGCGACACCGTTACCGTGCGATACAACGTCGAAAGCAACGAAGTGCGCGAGGTGCTGGCCGGCCGTGCCGTCGCAGCCGTGCCGGGCGCAGCCGGCGTGACGGTCACGACCGATGTCACGCGTCCGTTGCGCGCCGGTGAAACCGTCGCCGTACGACTGCACGGACCGGCCAACGGCGCCGCCACGTTCGACATCGGTTCGTACGTGACGAATCAAGCGATGCACGAAACGGCCGCGGGCGACTACGCCGGAAGCTACAGGATTCCGCAAGGAGCGAACTTCGCGCAAGCGCCGGTGATCGGCAGGCTCGCAGATCGCAACGCAACGACGCTCGCAGCACAGGCTCCCCAGCTGCTCTCCGCTTCGAGCGTTCCGCCGGGCGTCGTCGATTTTGCGCCCGACGGCGGGGCGACCGTCAACAACGACCGTCCGGCCGTGTACGCGACGTTTGCCGCGGACGCCGTGCCGGTCAATCCGTCGAGCGCCACGATTTCGATCAACGGCCACGACGTGACCTCAGACTCGGTGCGCACGCCGCAGTTTATCCAGTACGTTCCCGCCTATCCGTATCCGGACGGGCAAGTCCACGTGACCGTGCGCGTCGCCGACCAAGCCGGAAACGCCACGACGAAATCGTGGACGTTTACGATTCGGACGCATTGAGCGATGACGGCGCGACCGGATTCAAACTGCATTTTTTGTAAGATCGTGGCCGGGGAAGTCTCGTCGGCGATTCTGTATCGCGACGACCGCGTCGTCGCGATCGCCGACCGGAACCCGCAAGCGCCGGTGCATCTGCTCGTGCTGCCGGTCGAACACTACACCGACCTCGGGGCCGTTACGGCGGCCGGCCGCGACGACGTCGTCGCCGCGTTGATGCGCGTCGCGGCATCGCTGGGAACCGAACGTGGAGGCCCGGGGGGATTCCGCTTGGTCGTCAATACGGGCGCGGACGGCGGACAGACCGTCGGGCACGCGCACGTTCACGTGCTGGCCGGAAGGGCGATGCACTGGCCGCCGGGCTAGATTTGACGCTCGTTCGGCCCTGTGCTAGGGTAAAGCGTTGACCCGGGACCGGGTCAAAATTTTTTCGTGCGCCCGCACAGGGCCACGCCGAAAGGGGGGTCGTTTATCAGATGGAAGTTCGCGTAGCTCCGGGCGAATCGATCGAGAGCGCGCTGCGCCGCTTTAAAAAGGCCACCCAAAAGGCGGGCATTCTCGCCGAGGCGCGCAAGCACGAACACTACGAGAAACCCAGCGTGCGCCGGAAGAAAAAGTCGGCCGCGGCACGCAAGCGCCGGACGTAGGCGCCGCACTAGCGCTAAATGGGCATTCTCAAGGACCGCATCGGCAACGATCTGAAAGCGGCGATGAAGGCGCGCGACCAACTGCGCCTCGATACGCTGCGCTCGGCCCTTTCGGCGTTTACCTATAAGCGCTCCGAAGCGGGGCAAGATCTTTCGGACGCCGACGAAATCGATGCGGTCGCGCGGCTGGTCAAGCAGCGCGGCGATTCGCTATCGGAGTTCGAGCGTGCCGGGCGCCAGGATTTGGCCGAGAAGGAGCGAGCCGAACGCGAGATTCTTCTGGCCTACTTACCGCAGCAAAAATCGGCCGCGGAGATTCGCGAGATGGTTCAGAGCGCGATTTCGCAAATCGCGCTCGAGTCGCGCAATCAAGGCGCCCTCATGAAGATCCTCATGCCGGCGCTCAAGGGCTTGGCCGACGGCAACCTCGTCCGCCAAATCGTCACCGAAGAGTTAGGTTCGCCCGCCCCCCGTTAGCGTAACCATCCGGCGCCGCGCAGGTAGGTAGCGGTATGAAGGTTCAGCTCCTGCGACGCTGGCTCGCGTACGGTCTCTTGACGTGGGGCGTTTTCGGCATCGCCGCCGCGGCGGCTTCGATGCGGCCGGTCGTCGTGATTCCCATCGAAGGCACCGTCGACGACGGCATGGCGCACCTCGTGGAACGTTCGGTCGAGCTCGCCAATCGCGAAAACGCCGCCGCAATCGTCCTCGACGTCAACAGTCCCGGGGGATTGGTCGAAGCCGCATTCGCCATTCGCGATGCACTCTTCTCGGCGAAGGAACCGGTCGTCGCCTACGTCGGGCGCCGCGCCTACTCCGCCGCCGCACTGATCACGCTCGCGTCCAACCGCATCGTCATGGGACCGGGCGCCTCGATCGGCGCAGCCGAGCCGATTCCTACGACGGTGAAGACGGTGTCGGCGCTGCGCGGCGAGTTCGAATCGACGGCGTTGCGCAATCACCGATCGGCCGCGGTGGCGGGCGCGATGGTCGACAAAAACGTTGACTTGCCACAGTACAAGCGGAGCGGCGCGATTCTCACCCTGAATACCGACGACGCGGTGCGCGCGCACGTCGCCGATGCGACCGCGCCGACCCTCGATGCGGCGCTGGCGCAAGAAGGCCTTGCGGCCAACCCGCGCACGTCGCAGGCATACTCGTGGGGCGAGGAAATCGCCCGCTTTGCGACCAGTCCACAAGTCAGCGCGCTGCTGCTCTCGCTCGGCATGCTCGGACTGCTGATCGAGATGCAGACCCTTCACGGCATCGCAGGAGCGATCGGCGTCGGCGCGCTAGCATTGTTTTTCGGCACGCACGTCTACGCCGGATTCTCCAACGGCGTCGTGCTCGTGCTGGCCATCGTCGGCATCCTCGGCATTCTCTGGGAGCTGCACGTCGTTCCGGGCCATGGGTTACCGGGCGTTCTCGGTGCGATCTGTTTGCTGCTGGCGATCCTGTTTGCGTTCGGCCTGCCGTTTTTCTTCGTCGCCATCGAGACGCTCGCGACGGCCATCGTGCTCACGGTAATCTGCTTTACGTTAGTGGTTCGCGCCATGCCGGAGAATGCGTGGGCCCACCGGCTGGCGCTGGGCGCGGCGCAGGGTCCGGACTACGTCGCCAGCGGAGACTTGACGTCGTTTCTCGGACGATCCGGCACGGCGGCGTCGTTCTTGCGCCCGGCGGGCATCGCGGCCATCGACGGACGGCGCGTCGACGTGCTGACGGAGGGCGAGTTCATCGCCCAGGGAACACCGGTTCGCGTCGTCCGCGTCGAGGGCGCGCGCGTCTTCGTCGAATCCGTTACTCTCCCGAGTTATCAGTGAGGTAGTTTTGGTGGCTGTAGTCAGTGCGGCGATCATCATCGTCGTCGCGGTCGTTCTGTTCTTCACGTTCATGTACTACTTTCCGGTGGGGCTGTGGATCCGCACGATTGCGGCAGGCGTCCCGCTCGGAATCATCGCCCTGGTGCGGATGCGGCTCATCGGGATTCCGCCGAGCGTCATCGTCACCAACTACGTGCGCGCGCGCAAAGCCGGCTTAGACCTCACGGTCGATCAAATGCAGTCGCACTACCTCGCCGGCGGCAACGTAGAGAACGTCACGCTTGCGATGATCGCGGCGCAGCGCGCGCAAATTCCGCTCGTGTGGCAACGCGCGGCGGCAATCGATCTTGCCGGCCGTAACGTGCTCGAGGCATTGCAGACATCGGTCAATCCGAAGGTCATCGAAACGCCAATCTTCCAAGGCGTCGCACAAAACGGCATCCAGCTGAACGTCAAAGCCCGGATCACGGTGCGCAGCGATCTCGACCGCTACGTCGGCGGCGCCGGCGAGCCGACGATCGTGGCGCGCGTCGGTGAAGGCGTGGTCTCGGCCGTCGGCGCGGCCATCGACCATAAGGAAGTCTTAGAGTATCCCGATCGCATCAGCAAGGCGGTGCTCGCCAAAGGGCTAGATGCGGGCACGGCGTTCGAGATCGTGTCTATCGACATCGCCGACGTGGACGTTGGAAAGAACATCGGCGCCGAACTGCAAACCAGTCAGGCCGAAGCCGACCGCCGCATCGCGCAGGCCAAGGCGGCAGAACGGCAATACGCGGCACTCGCGGCGGAGCAAGAACAGAAGGCCGAAACGCAGGCGATGCGCGCGAAAGTCGTAGAAGCCGAGGCCTCGATCCCGCAAGCAATCGCCGAAGCGTTTCGCAGCGGTCACTTAGGCGTCATGGACTACTACCGCCTGAGGAACATTCAAGCCGACACCGAGATGCGCTCGTCGATCGGAGGAAGCGCCGAAGGCCCGAACGACCAATCGCAGACGCCTCCACCGCCCGTCAAGCCGTAGACTCTTAGGGGCAGCGTGCACGACGTCGGTACGTTCGTTTGGGTGGTGCTGGTGGTGATCGGCGTCGTTTCGAGCATCGTCTCGAACGCGCGAAAGCGCGTCGGCCCCCCAGCGGGCCCGGCGGCGTCGCAGGGAACCCCGCCGTACGTGGTCTCGCCGCAGGCAATGCCGCCGCAGCGAATGCCGCCCGGCGCGCCGCCGCCCGCGGTTGGCGCGGCGCCGCCGGCCGCACCCCGGCGGGTCGTTCCCGCCCGACCGCCGTCACCGCCGGCCCCGCCGCCGGCCGCCGACCACACCTTGGACGTGTTCCGGCCGGCACACCGGCGCGGTCCGCGCGTCTTTGGGGGCCGCGGCGCCCTGGTGCGCGCTGTGATCGGCGCCGAGGTGCTAGGCAAGCCGGTGGCCCTGCGCGACGAGTAGGGAAGGCTCTTCGGCCGCCGCGAGGTACGGGCGCCGTCTCAGCGAGAATCCTGCGGAGGCATTGAGCGGGCCACAGGAACGGGCGGTCGACCTTCACGCGCTGGGCGAGCGCGTCCGCCTCTTCGGAGAGTACGACCGGAACCTGTCGGCGATCGAATCGCTGGGCGTGGCCGTTCGGGCCGACGGCGACCGGTTGTTGCTGAGCGGCGAGCCGGCTGCGGTCGACCGGGCCGAACGCGTCGTTCGCCGCATCCTCGACGCGGCCGTCGGCGGTGCCCACGTCACGCCCGACGACGTCGCGCTGGCGGCATCCGACGTGCGCGCTCAAAATGGAGCGCCGCTGCCCAAGACGCTGTTGCGAACGCAGCGCGGACGCGAAGTTCGTCCGCGTACGGCCGGACAGCGCGCTCTCGTGGAATCGATCGAACAGCACACGCTGACGATCGGCATCGGTCCGGCGGGAACCGGCAAGACCTATCTGGCTATCGCCATGGCAATTCGCGCGCTGAAAAACCGCGAGGTTGCGCGCGTCGTGCTCTCTCGGCCCGCCGTCGAAGCAGGCGAGAGCCTTGGTTTTCTACCCGGCGACGTGCGCGAGAAAGTGGATCCGTACATGCGGCCGCTCTTCGATGCGCTCAACGAGCTGCTCGACGACGGCGTCATGACGCGGTACGTGGATCGCGGTACGCTGGAGATCGCTCCGCTCGCGTACATGCGCGGCCGGACGCTCTCAGAGGCGTTCGCGATACTCGACGAAGCCCAAAACGCGACCGCGGACCAGCTGAAGATGTTCCTCACGCGGCTCGGACCGGCATCGAAGATGGTCGTCATCGGCGACGAAACGCAGGTCGACTTGCCGATCGGCGGGCGCAGCGGATTGCGCGACGCTGCGACGCGCTTGCGGGGTGTCGATGCGGTCGGCGTCGTCGAGCTCGACGAGAGCGACGTCGTGCGGCATTCGCTGGTTGCGCGAATCATTCGCGCGTACGCGCGTGCCGCCGGAACGTGATCCACTATCGCAATGCGGCGCGCGCGAGAGACGTCGATTCGCGCGCGCTCGTCGCCGCAGCGAAACGATTGCTGGCCGCCGTCGATGAAGCGGATGCGGCGCTTTCGTTGAGCATCGTCAGCGACGCCGCCATGCGCGTCATCAACCGCGATCATCGCGGCAAGGACCGCACCACCGACGTGCTGAGTTTTGCGCTCGACGGGGAGACGCCGCGCGGCACGACGCGCCGGCAGAACCCGGAGCGCCTGCTCGGCGACGTGGTCATCTCGGTCGAAACCGCGCGGCGCCAAGCCGCCGATTACGACGCCACGCTGCAAGAGGAGCTCTACCGGTTGCTGATACACGGACTGCTGCACGTGCTCGGCCACGATCACATGCGACCGGACGAGCGACGGGTCATGCAGGGCGAAGAGCGGCGCCTCGCCGGCGCGCTGGGTCTGGAGACGTAACGGTCGTGGCACGCCCAGCCGACGAACGCAGCAAGGAGGAGCCGCATTTCGCGCCGATCGCCGACAGCAAACTCTTACGTTCGTTCCACCACGCGTTCGAAGGAATCATGTATGCCACGCGCACCCAGCCGAACATGCGCGTGCACCTCGTCATCGCAGCGCTGGTCCTCGGCGCGACGCTGGTCCTGCGCTTGGAACGCTTCTATGTCGTGTCGACGGTGGTGCTGGTTGCGCTCGTCCTCAGCCTCGAGCTTCTGAACACGGCCGTCGAAGCAATCGTGGATCTGCTCACCGTCGCGCATCATCCGTTGGCGAAGACCGCCAAGGATGCCGCGGCGGGGGCCGTGTTGATTGGCGCCGTCGGTGCTGCGATCGCCGGCTACTTGATCTTCTATCAGGGCATTATAAGCGGCGGCGAGCGCGTGTTCGCGGCGGTCCAGCAGGTGCCGGCGAATCTCGCGCTGATCACGCTGGCAATCGTCGCGATCGCCACGATCTTCGCCAAGGCGTGGGTCGGACGTGGATCGCCGCTGCAAGGCGGCGCGGTCTCCGGCCACGCGGCCGTTGCCTTCGCGGCGGCGACGATGCTCGCGTTTTTCTACCAAAAGCCGCTAGGCGCCATCTTGGCGTACATCGTCGCATTCCTGGTCGCCCAAAGCCGCGTCGAAGCGCGCATTCACAACGCCTTGGAGGTCTTCTGGGGAGCGGCGCTCGGCACGCTCGTCGCCCTCGCAATCTACGTCTTGGTGCGCCCCCACGTTGTGCTATAATGGCGCCGATTTGAGGAAGCCTTGACCGATCCGTCGCGAAGTAGTTCTCTCATCTATACGCTGCACGTCCTCGTTCTCGTGGCTCTCGTGGTGCTGGCGGCGTTCTTCGCGGCATCCGAAGCAGCGCTCGTCTCGATCTCGCGCTTGCGGGCTCGAGCGATGACCGAGCGCCGCGTCAAGGGCTCCGCGCGCGTGCTCGAGATGGTCGAGGAGAAGAATCGCTATCTCACGTCCATCCTCGTGGGTAACACGATCGTGCTGCTCGCGTCCGATTCCCTGGCCACCTACGTCGCCATCGAACTCGGTCTCCCGGCAGCGGCGGTCTTTTCGACGGTCGTGATGACGGTCGTGCTGCTGCTCTTCGGCGAGATTATTCCAAAGCTCGTGGCAACGGCCGACGGCGAACGCTGGGCACTCCGGCTGGCGGCCCCGATGCGCGTCGCTTCCTACATCCTCACGCCGATCGCCAAAGCTTTTCAGTTCGTGACCGAGTTGCTGTTGCGCCCGTTCGGGATCAAGCACGCTCGCCAGATTTACGTGACCGAGGAGGATATCCGCACGCTGGTAAACGTCGGCGCGGAACAGCGGGTCATCGAAGAAGAAGAGCGCGAGCTGATCCACTCCGTCATGGAGTTCGGCGATACGATCGTTCGCGAAGTCATGAAACCGCGTCCCGAGATGATTGCGGTGTCGGTCGACGATTCGCCACGCCGCGCCCTCGACACCGTCATCTCCGAGGGGTACTCGAAACTGCCGGCGTACCAAGAATCGAAAGACGACGTGGTCGGCGTCGTGCACGACCGCGAGTTATTGGTGGCGCTCGCCAACGGATCGCTCGCGCACACGTCGCTGCGCTCGTTGATGCGGCCTGCGGTGCACGTACCCGAAAGTAAGAAGATCGCCGAACTGCTGCGCGAGATGCAGCGCGACAAATTCTCGATGGCGATCGTCGTCGACGAATACGGCGGCACGGCCGGATTGGTAACGATGGAAGATCTCCTCGAGGAAATCGTGGGAGAAATTCGGGACGAGCACGACGAGGACGAGCAAGAACCCATCCATGTGGTATCCGATACCGAAGCCGTCGTCGACGCGGGCACGAACATCGACGACGTCAACGCCCGGCTGGAGACGCGCATCCCGAGCGAAGATTTCGAAACGATCGGCGGCTACACGGTCGGACTCTTCGGGCGCTTGCCGGCCGAGGGTGAAGAAATCGACGCCGATCCGCATACGCGGCTGAAGGTCGAGCGGACGCGCGGCCGGCGCATCCTTTCCGTACGCATCTTCACCAACGGTACGCCGGCCGAGGAGTGGGACTCCGAGGAGGCCCCCGACGAACGCTCGCGCGTATAAGACGCGCGGTGTCGTGCTGCGCGGCCGGCAGCTCGGCGAAGCAGACCGCATCTACACGCTCTTCACCACGGAGCGCGGCAAGCTCGACGCGGTCGCCAAAGGCGTGCGCCGCGCGAAAAGCCACTTCGCCGGCCGGCTGGAGTTCGGCAACGAGTGCGAATTCGGCATGCATCGCGGGCGCACGCTCGACGTCATCGTATCGGCCGACATCGTCCGAGCGCCGTGGTCGCGCCTGGTTGAGCCCGAACGTTTTGCGGCGGCGTCGGCGACTGCCGAACTGGTCGAGGGGTTCTGCGAGCCGGATCTCGCGCTGCCCGAGATCTACGAGTTGCTCACCGGAATGATCGCCGCGGTCGAGACGTCGGCGCGGCCCGCAGAGCTGCTGCCGCGCTTCTCGGCGCGTTTACTGGATCTGCTGGGATTGGCACCGCCGCCGGACGCGTGCGTGCGCTGCGGGCAAGCTCTCGCACCCGAGATCGCGTGGATCGACGCGGAGGCCGGCGGTTTGATCGACGATCGCTGCCGCGAGCGCTGGCGCGATCTTCCGGAACTCGACGCGCGCGATCGCGTGAACTTTCGGGCCCTGTGGATGCCCAAAGGCGGCGCGGCGACCGCGCGCGCGACGCCGCGCGTGGCACGCGCCGTCGACGAACTGTTGGCGCACCATCTGGGACGGCGCCCGCGAGCCGGGGCGCACTTGGCTGAGTTCGCGCGCTAAGTGGCGATTGTCGCGCTGGACGTCGGGTCGAAACGCATCGGGGTGGCGGTTTCGGATCCGGGTCTGACGTTCGCGCTGCCGGTCGAGACGATCGAGCGCACCAATCTCGATGCGGATCTCGCGCGCATCGTTGAGCTGGCGCAGTCGTACGATGCGACCGAAATGGTGGTCGGCGATCCCGTGACCCTTGCCGGCGAACGCAGTTTCGCGGCCGCGAAGACCGATGCGTTCGTGGAACATCTGAAGCGTGTCTTTGCGGGAACGGTACACCGTATGGACGAGCGCCTCACCACGGCGCAAGCAACCAAGACGCTCCTCGCGGCGGATATGTCGCGCAAGAAGCGCCGGCAAGTCGTCGATCGCATGGCGGCAGCGCTAATTCTCGAAACGTTTCTCGGCCGCCGCCGAAATCTGCGCGCACCGTGAAGGCCGCCGCGCGCGTCGCGGCGGCGCTGTTAGGAGCCGCAATCGCCGTCACGCTCGGGGGCGCGGCATGGTGGTGGCATGCCGCATATCGCGACCGGGCGGTGCCCGCCGCACCGACGCAAGCGATCGTTCCGCAGGGAGCGACGTTTTCGGAAGTCGCGCGCCAGTTGGCGGCCGCCGGCGTGATCGACAACGTTCTCGCGTTTCGCGTGCTCGCGCGCTTGCGCGGACAAGAAGCCGACGTGCGCGCCGGCGAGTACCGCTTCGCCGCCCATCAAACGCAAGACGAGGTGCTGCGCGCGCTCGTGAGCCAAGGCGCACAGGTCGCAGCGTGGGTCACGGTTCCCGAAGGTTTCACGAGCCGGCAGATTGCACGACGGCTTGCGGATACGGGCGTAGGCACCGCGTCGCAGTTCGAGCGGGCCTTCGCGCGCGACACGATGGTGGTTGCGGGCACCCGCACGAAAAGCATGGAGGGATTCCTGTTCCCCAGCACTTATTTGGTCGCGCTCGGCGCGTCGCCGCGGCAAGTCGAAGACGCGATGACGGCGCAATTTTTTGCGCATCTTCCGCACGACGCTGCGGTGCGGGCGCGGCAACTGCACGTCAGCGTACCGCAGGCGGTGACGGTCGCGTCGCTGGTCGAACGCGAGGCCAAGGCCGAAGCGGATCGCCCGCTGATCGCGGGCGTGATCTACAACCGGCTGCGGCTCGACGTGCCGCTCGAAGTGGATGCAACGATCGAATATGCGCTGCCCGAGCACAAGCGAGCGCTCTCGTACGCCGACTTGAAGATCGATTCCCCGTACAATACGTACCTGCACGCCGGCCTGCCTCCGACCCCGATTGCCAATCCCGGCGTCCCGTCGATGGAAGCCGCGCTGCATCCGTCGAAGACCGACTTCCTTTACTACGTGTATTGCGGGAACGGGCGCCACGTTTTCGCCAAAACGCTCACGGAGCATCAAGCCAACGTGGCGCGCTGTCTGCACTGATGACACGCCGAAGAAGAAAGGAGCGCGAATCGTGACGGCTTCGAACGGACAGGGACCGGCCGCTCCGTTGGACGTGGGCGAAGTTCTGCAACTGCGGGTCGAGGACGGGTCGACCCTGGAGTACGAGGTGCGGGCGATCTTCGAGGACGCCGAAGCGCACGTCAGCTATGCCGTGCTCGAACGCGAAAGTGACGGCGAGGGCGATGGCGATGGCGATGGCGACCGCGAGGTAATCGTTACGGATCTCGACGGCAACCTCATCGACGACGAGGATCTCGTTCGCGACGTGCTTGAAAACTACGACGTCTTCAGCGAAGAAGCCGGCGACTCGGGAGGCGCCGGTTAATTCGCGTTCTTTTTCTGTCGGCCAGCGTCGGCGTCGGACACCTCTCGGCCGCCAATGCCGTCTGCTGCGCGCTTCGCGAACGTGATCCCGGCGTGCGCACGACGGTCGTCGATTCGTATAAGTATGCCGCACTGGTCGTGTCGCGCGTCGTTTCCGACGGTTACCTTCAAATGGTCAAGACGATACCGCAGATGTACCGCTACATCTACGATCGAGCCGAACGCGCAACCGAGGTTGGTCCGTTTCGAACCTGGGCGCATCAGTTTACGGCCGGAAATTTGCGGCCGCTGCTCGAGCGGGAGCGGCCCGACGTGGTCGTCTGCACCCACGCGTTTCCGTGCGGCGCGATGGCCGAATACAAGCGGCTTTTCGACGACGCTCCGCCGGCGATCGGCATCGTCACCGATTTTGCGGTGCATGCGTTTTGGATGCACGCCAACATCGACGGGTACGTCGTGGCCAGCGACGCGGTTCGCGACGCGATGACGGCGCGCGGCATTCCGGGCGAACGAATCGTGGCCGCCGGCATTCCGGTTCGCCGTGAGTTCGTGCCCGGAAACGAAACTCGCGACGCGCTGCGCGAACGCCTGGATCTCCCGCGCGACCGCCACGTCGTGCTGATGATGGGCGGCGGCCTCGGCATCGGTCCGCTCGAGCGGATGATGCGAGCGCTCGAGCGCGTCTCCATTCCGTTGGCAGCGGTCGTAATCGCGGGGCGGAACGCGCGCAGCGAGCGGCGCGTGCGTGCGGCCGCCGAGAGCATCGGATATCCGGTGCGCGCGCTGCGGTTTGTCGAGAACGTCTATGACTACATGCACGCTGCAGATGCATTCGTGACCAAACCCGGCGGGTTGAGCACGGCCGAAGCGCTCGTGGCCGGGATTCCGATGGTCCTCTGCAAGCCGCTGCCCGGTCAGGAGGAGCGCAACGCGCGCTATCTCAGCGACGCGGGTGCGGCGCTGCGAGCGCGCCGCGTGCGCGAACTGCCGGCGATCGTGGAATCGATTCTGACCGATTCGGCGCGTAGGGCTCGCATGGTTGGAGCGGCGCAGCGGCTCGCGCGCCCGGAAGCGGCAGGGGAAGCGGCGTCGATGATTGCACGATTGGGAACGGTGCGAAGGGAGGTGGTTGCGTGAGCTCATTGCCCTCGTCGAGAGCATACGGCGGCTGGCTGGCGATCGTTCGCATCGTCACGGGCCTGATCTGGCTCTCGCACGGCGTGCCGAAATTCATGCAAAGCGCGCGTTTTATGCCGCCCGGCGGTGCGATGGCGTCGTACGTGGCGCGCGGGCTGCAGACCGCAAGCCCTGCCTATCACGCATTTCTCGCCAACACCGTGCAGCCGAACATCATGCTTTTCGCGGAACTCGTGCGTTTGGGCGAGGTGCTCGTCGGCATCGCACTCGTGCTGGGCGCACTGACCCGCGTGGGAGGCTTCTTCGGAATCGTTCTGACGCTGAACTATCTCGCCGCGCGCGGACATCTGCTCTCGTCGGCGACGCTTCAGAGCACCGATTTCGCCTTGCTGATGCTTTCGTTTATCGCGCTCGCTCTGCCGGTAGGGCGCGTGTTGGGCGTTGACGCGCTGCTGACCAGGCGCGCCCCGCGCGTCGAACGCGTACGCGCGGAGTTCGTGCCCGAGCCGACGCGTCCAGGTCCGAGCGCGCCTCCCGATCCGTAGCGGCGCGGCAGACGCGCCGGCGGACGGGTGAAGGGGACGGGCCGGGTCGCCGTTAAACAGGCGGGCTTGTCGTGCAGTCTCGGGAGAGATGGCCGAGCGGCTGAAGGCGGCGGTTTGCTAAACCGTTATACGATGTAAAGTCGTATCGAGGGTTCGAATCCCTCTCTCTCCGAATGATGCGTCATAAGCGGTCGTAGCTCAATTGGATAGAGCAACAGGCTACGAACTTGTAGGTTGGGGGTTCGAGTCCCTCCGACCGCGGATGTCGAACGAGTCCCGTCGCAACAACGCGGCGGGACTTCGTTCATTCCTTGTGCGGGATCATAATGAGATGGCCGTGCGGGTAGTCGAAGACGTAATCGAAGTGGCGCAGGAAATCGTAACCCACGAGAATGTTCCGTCCGGAAAACGATGACGATTCGCAGGCCGGCGGTTGTTGGTAGACGATCGGACCCAGCGTGAGGGAATCGACGTGTCCGCACGACTCCACCTCGTATCCCCCAACGCCTCCGATGTCCGGATGCGACTGCAGCATGCCGACGACCGAGTTGTCGACGAGCATGGCCAAGCCATACCGCGTGATGAGTTCTTTTCCGAACAGCACGTAGTAAAAGTTTCCGCTGTCGAGTTCGGCGCTCACGGGAATTCGGCCGTCCATCTTCATGGGAACGTTTGGCACGCCGTCGCTGAGGTCGACGTTGAGCGCGATGCCCGCACTCGCGTCGGTCTGTGCGGCGGACGGATCCGAGATCGTCAGTTGTTGCGCCGACGCGTTCAACCGAACGACCGCGCCGCCGAAGAGATCGAAACCGATCACGCCGTCTGGGGCGTCGGAGTCCATACTGTCGGGAATCGAGTTGGCCACGACGTTCGACAAGACGTTTCCGCCGATTTCCAGGCTGTCGAGTTTGAGAATGTTTCCCTTTGCCGTTCCGGCGATTCCGCCGATGCTTTCGCTCGTCAGCGTCTTCACGGCGGCTTTTACGCCAAACGCGCGGGTGAGATAGATTCCGTCGGCACCGGTGTCGATGATGAAGCGTCCGGGCGTTCCGTTCACCTTCGCGTCGACGATGAAACGCGTATCGCTGACTTTGAACCCGAACGGCGCAGGATTGGAAAACGCCCAGGTGGCACGCGGCGCAGGCGGATGAAGGTCGTTGTCGGTCACCGCGACGTTGGCATCGGTTTTTTCGACGGTCCAGGTCGAGCCGCGGCCGTAGCGGTACGAGCCGATGATTTTCTTTCCGGGCGATGCGTCGGTATATCCGAGCACGTGAATCGTCTCGGTTGAGGATCCGTCGGGATCGATCACTGCCTGCACGAAGGCGCCGCTATCCGGATCGACGTAGAGGTCGATCGGATAATCGTCTTTCATCGTTACCCTAACGATCTGCGTGGCTTTTCCGCCGACGTCTGCCGAGCCGCGCAGCGTTCCCGTCAGTCCCGAAAGCGCCTCGTTGAAGAGAAGATCCTCGGCGAGGGCCGCTTTCGCCGGGTCGCCGAAGGCCGGGGTCGTAAATCCGTTGACGTTGCTTTGCCAGAAGATATTGCCGGTGAATCCTTCGTCCCGCTGCAACCCTGCCCGCCTGTTTTGCGAGAACGTCGTGCGATAGACGAGACCCTCGGAAACCGTTGAAAACGCGGCGGTCGTCTCACCCTTGGCGTTGACGGTGCGGCCCGTCAGACGCATGCTGCTAAACGTTCCGTCACCGAGTTGCCAGCCGACGAAGGCGCGGTGCTTCGCGAGCAGCCCTTGCGCGCCGGCATCTTCCACGGCGGAGGCTGGAACGGCCACGAGACATATGGTAATCGCCGCCGCGTACGCGATCGGCTTGATGAGAAAGAATGACGAGTGGTTCGACATAGGCTCCTCCATGTGCGAACGCGCGCTCGTATAGCAAGCGCTCTTGCGGTCATGTTTTCGAAGCGCCGGGGAGGGGCCCTGCGCCGCGACGCCGTCCTCGCTTGCGCGGCAGGGAGGGTTTTGCTAGAGTACGGAAGCGAAGCGGGTACCTGCCGTGCGGCTCGGTAGCTCAGCGGTAGAGCAGGGGACTCATAAGCCCTTGGTCGGGTGTTCAAATCACCCCCGAGTCAAGATTTAAGGCGTCGGCCGCCGAAAAGAAGGCGGCCGACGTCGTTGTCGAGGTAATAGTCCGTCATGTCCACCATACCGTGCGATTTCTGTCCCCATCCCGTCGATCGCGACGCAGATGGAAGAGATCGAGATTTCGCACTACGTCCCGGATAGTTCCGGCGACGATCTCGCGTACGCGCGCACGTATTTTTTCGGTCATCCCGATTGCGTGCGCAAGTTCTACCGATCCCTGGTCGATCACAAGCTCGATCTCTTCAAGCACATTCCCAGCGCGGGTCCTGCAATCCAGGAGCCGTGACGCTGGCGTGCGCCCGTAGCGTAGCTGGATAACGCACAGCCCTCCGAAGGCTGGGATCGGGGGTTCGAATCCCTCCGGGCGCGCCATTTCTCAACGACGCGTAGCGGCGCGATAGGATGACGGTAAGCGACGAAGAGTGCATGCGGCGAGCCTTGACGCTCGCCGCCCAAGCCGAACGCGCCGGCGACGTGCCGGTGGGCGCGGTGCTCGTCAGCGGCGCACTCATCGTCGAAGCGTGCAACGAAAAAGAGTCGAGCGCCGATGCGACCGCGCATGCGGAGATGCTCGCGCTGCGCCGCGCGTCGCGCGCGCTGGGGACGTGGCGTTTGAGCGACGCGACGCTCTACGTTACGAAAGAGCCGTGCATCATGTGTGCCGGCGCGATGATTGCGGCGCGCATTCGCCGTCTCGTCTATGCGGCCAACGATCCGAAAGGCGGCGCCGACGGCGGTGCGTTCGATCTGCTGCGATCGCGCGCGACAAACCATCGCATCGAGGTTGAAGCCGGCGTGCTGCAATCCGAAGCATCCGCCCAACTGCAGCGGTTCTTTCGCGCACGCCGAGCACGTGAAGGCATCGAACGGGCCTCGCCATAATAAGGCGCCTCGCGGCGCGGAGAGGTGGTCGAGTGGTTGAAGGCACCCGCCTCGAAAGCGGGCGAACGTGATGAGCGTTCCGAGAGTTCGAATCTCTCCCTCTCCGCCATAACATACGAGGGCCCATTCGGGCCCTCGTATGTTATGGAGACGCGTTGGCTCGGAACTCTCGGAACGCTCATCAGCGAGGCGCGCAGCGCCGAGCGGTATTAAAACTTCGGTGCGCGCGCGTTAGCGCGCTGCACCGTTCCGAGAGTTCGAATCTCTCCCTCTCCGATGTAGAGAAGACCCGGTCAAACGACCGGGTCTCGCTCGTCCTTCGACTGCGCATCGCTGCGCGATGCTTCGCTCAGGATGACACCAAACGGAAGATCCGCTCGGCAACCACGCGTCGTGCTACTGCGGTGAGGGCGAAGAAGGCGGAGAAGGTGAAGGGCGCGGCGTGCCGGCGAGGCGAGGGTCGGGCGCTTCGGAGGGAAACGCGATGTCGCTGAACGTGACGTCGGCGACGACTTTGAAGGTGAGAAAGACGGCGTGCTCCGTCGCGCTAAACGTGCCGTGCGTGATAACCCAGTGTCCCTGGATGACGTGGTAGTCGAGCGAGATGGTTTCATCGTCGCCCCCGGTGACGCGTATTTCGATGTGCGACGGCAGATGGGTCTGCGCGTCTTCGACGACTTCGCTCGGATAGAAACCGGTGACGCGATGCGTCGGGTCGATAAGCAGGTGGATTGCGGCTTCGGTCGAGTCGGCAGCGTAGCGCGAGTTCCAGTAACTGTTGTACGGCACGACGACGTTCACGCCCGTATCGGGCGGTGGCGTCGCCAGATAGAGCGGTTGTCCGCGCTGAACCGTGATGTCGACGCGTTTGAGATTGGCGAAGTAGCTGAATTGAAACGCCGACAACGGATCGAAATACGCGATGATTGGAAAAGCCTGCCCGGTACGGCTTCCTCCGTTGGGCAGATCCTGCATTACGGCGAAGTTGTCGGCAACGCGCACGGCGACCGAACGATTGATGTCCTGCGCGCGCCCCAGCCCCGCAGCCGTCACGTGGGTGCGTTCGGTGTACGTCATGTACTGCGGCGGGTTCGCCTGGTAGTACTGGCTCGTGCGATTGATGAGAATGGCGAAGGCAAGGTCGGCGGGTATCATCGTCGGCGCTCCCTCTTCGCGGGCGGGAACGCCGGTACCGCCGCCTAACCTTCGCGCGATGGCCGTCGAAGCAAAAGATTCCTTGGCCGCGCGCGTGGTCGAGCTGCGGCGCGCCATCCACCGGCGGCCGGAGTTGGGCTTCGAGGAGCACGAGACCGCCGCGCTCATCGAGCGGGAACTGACGGCGCTCGGCATCGAGCATCGCCGCGTCGCGCAGACCGGAGTCGTCGGCATCGTGCGCGGCGAACGTCCGGGCCGCGTCGCGGCACTGCGTGCCGATATGGACGCATTGCCGATCGGCGAACGCAGCGGATTGCCGTTCGCTTCGGAAATCGCAGGAAGGATGCACGCCTGCGGGCACGACGCCCACGTGGCGATGCTGTTGGGAGCGGCGCGCGTGCTTGCGTCGCGACGAACGGCCCTTGCGGGCACCGTCGTGCTGATTTTTCAACCGGCCGAGGAAGGGCCGGGCGGGGCGCAACCGATGATCGAGCAAGGCGTGCTCGACGATCCAAAAGTCGATGCGATCGCGATGCTTCACGTCGACGTGCGCTTGGAAGCAGGCACGATCGGCATCACGCCGGGTCCGGTGAACGCCGCGGCGGACGAACTCTATATCACCGTACGCGGCAAGGGCGGCCACGGCGCCTACCCGCACACGGCCGTCGATGCCGTGCCGGCAGCGGCGGCGTTGATTTTGGCGCTGCAGAACGTGGCGGCGCGCGAAACCGACCCGCTGGAGAGCGTCGTCGTGACGATCGGAACGCTGGCGGGCGGCTATCGCAACAACGTGATCGCCGACGCCGTCGAAATGTCGGGAACGATCCGTACGTTCGATGCCGCGTTGCGCGACACGGTGCACGAGCGCGTCGAACGCATTGCCGGCGGCGTCGCGCGCGCGTACGGCGTTGCCGCGGACGTGCGTATCGTGCGTGGATATCCGCCGGTCGTCAACGACGCGGCGCTCGCAGAAAGCGCGACGAAATACATTGCCGCGCACACCGGCGTGCACGTCGTCGCGGCGCGCCCCACGATGGGTGCTGAAGATTTCGCCTATTTTGCGCAGCGCGTACCGGGGTTGCAGATTCGTTTGGGCGTGCGCGGCGAACGTGCCGGCGCAATACATCCCGGCCATAGCGCGGAGTTTCGCATCGACGAAGACGCGTTGACCGTGGGCGTGGAATCGCTCGTCGCCTTCGCGACCGGCGCGGGCAACGGGGACATTGGTGCATAACCATCCACAATCGGGTGGATGAATTGCATCGGCAGGTTTCGCAATGGCCCCGGCGAAGGCGCGCGAACATGGCTGTAGCGAGCGATCCCTATACCATTTCAGGACGCCGCCCGCTCTACGCGAGTCTCGAAGTCGATAGCAGCGCCGAAGAGGCGTTCGGCTTGTTGTGCGCGGTAGAGAAGTGGCCGGTGTGGCTCTCCTTTTTGCGCAGCGCACGACTCGTACATTCGAAGCAACCAATCGGTGTCGGCAGCGAAGTCGTCATTCGCTCGTCGGTTTCCGGCGAAGAAGAGCAGCTCTACGAAGTCGACGCGTTCATGACGAACTATCACCTTTCGCTGGTCGGCGCGTACTCCGTGCGGCGGCGTCTCGACTTTCGCATCGAGCGGCGCACGTCGTGCTCTCGCGTGCACGTCCGCCTAGCCTATCCCGCGTACCACGGGCGTTTTGGGGCACTGGTCGACGACTGGCGGCGCGGCCGCAAATTGGCGGCGGCGCTGGAGGATGCGCTGATCCACTTCAAGGGACTCGTGGAATTTCGCCGGGACGGACCGGCGCTCGCCGATCTCTAGCCGGCGCGCTCGTTGGCCTGGCAGTCGTTGACCTAGAGTGCTAAATATGGGTATACTGCCCTAGAACCATGCCGCTCTACGACTACAAATGCGCCCAATGCGGAAAGGTCACCGAGGTCCGCCACGGCTTCGACGACGGCTTTGATTCGCCGTGTCCGGCCTGCGGCGGCGCGCTCTCGCGCGTCTTCAATCCGGCGTCGATCGTCTTCAAGGGTTCGGGTTTCTACGTCACCGACTCGCGTAAGAAGAGCGCAGCGTCGGAGCCTAAGACCGCCGACGCGCCGTCCGTAAAGACTTCGGAACCAAAGACTGAATCGAAAACGGAATCCAAGCCGGCTCCAGCCGAGAAAAAGGCGGACGCCAAACCGGCAGACTCGGCGGCGTAGGCGGCTTCCGTGCTTTGGCTGATTCCGGCCGTCTGCTCCCTTGCCGCACTCGGTTGCATCGTCGCGGGTATCCTGCCGCTGCTCCGCGCGAAGCACACGCTCGACGCCCATACCGAACGCTTGCAGGCGGCGTTGCCGGTCGCCGTGGTCGACGGCGCGCGTCTACGTGCCGCGCTCGCCCGGCTCGACGCAACGTCGGCTGCAGCCCAAGCCGAAACCGCTCGTATCGGCGCTGCGGTGCGCCGGATTGCCGAAAGCGCGAGCGACTTGCGCCTGCGTGAAGCCGTGCTTGCGTTGCGGCTGGCCGGTGCGGCCTTGCGGACGCTCCGTTCGCTCTTCTAAGCACGCAATCGGTCCAGCGCGCCCGCGAAGCCGGGAAAACTGACGTCTTCACTTCCGTCGTCGCCGATCTCGATCGGTCCGGCGGCCCGCGCCAGAATCAACGCCGCCATTGCGATGCGATGATCCCCGTTCGTGTCGATCCGCGCGCCCGGTACGGCCGCAGGAATGCCCCCGGCGATCGAAAGTTCGCTCCCGCGCACGGCGACGGGGATGCGTACGGCGGCGAGAAGGCGCTCGACCGCAGCGATGCGGTCGGATTCTTTGGTCCGCAGCGATTCGATGCCGGAAATGCGCGTCGAGCCCTCGGCGAAGGCCGCGGCAACGGCGATCAGCGGAATTTCGTCGAGCGCCCTCAGCGCCAGGTCGCGGCCGACATCGATGCCGCGCAGGCGCGCCTGCTCGACCACGACGTCGGCGACCGGTTCGCCACAGATTTCCCGCCGGTTGCGAAGTTCGATTCGCGCTCCCATGAGTTCGAGCACCTCGAACATTCCCGTGCGCGACGGGTTGACGCAAACGTCTCGCACGAACAGCGTGCTGCCGGGCACGATCGCGGCCCCCGCGATAAAGAACGAGGCGGCCGACGGATCGCCGGGAATGCTCACGCGTTCGGCACGCAGCGGAGCGGGAGAAAACTCGATGTGGCGCCCGTCCCACCGGACATCGGCTCCGAGGAAGCGCAGCAAGCGTTCGGTGTGATCGCGCGATCCGCGATCTCCGTCGATTGCGATAGGCACGTTCGCGTACGCCGCGGCGAAGAGAAGGGCAGATTTCACCTGGGCCGAGGGCGCCAGCAGGATGAACCGGCGGGTTTCAACCCCCGGCCGATCGAGCAACGCTGCCGGTAAATGCCCGAGCGTGGTCTCGATCCGCGCACCGAAGGCACGCAGCTGCGCTGCGACCGGCTCCATCGGACGCCGTCGCAAGGAGCCGTCGCCGTCGAAGCGCGCGGGAACTCCCGCGCCGGCACATGCGCCGAGCAGCATCCGCGCCGTCGATCCGGAGTTCATGCAGTCCACCACCGCGCTCGCCGAGCGCAACGGCGCCGGCTCGACCACGACGCCTGTCTCTGCGCGTGCGATCCGCACGCCGAGCACCTCGAGACCTGCGAGCGTCGCCGCGACGTCGCGCCCCGGATTAAGATTATGAATTTCGACGCGCCGCTCGCAGCGCGCGGCCGCAATGACGGCGCGATGAGAGATGGATTTGTCACCGGGTACGCGCGCCTCGCCGCGCAACGGGCCGAGAGTAGACGAACCGCCGAGCATCGTGCGAGTTTTACGTTCGACCAGCGCGTCTTCCCCCGGCATGACGCCACGACGCATCGCGCGAAAAAAGCTTGAAATTCCATAGGAAATCGCGGATTGAAGCGGTAGTCAAGGCTCAAAGTGCTTGGTTCTCACACGGAAAGGTACGGATGAACAAGGTAGATTTGACGAGGCTGGCAATGGACCGGCTCGATCTTTCCCGCAAAGATGCCGTTGCTCTGGTCGACGGTCTCTTTGAGGATATTCAAAACGCCGTCGTCACCGGCGACGCGGTGAAGATCCCGGGGTTCGGGCAGTTCAAGGTTCGCGACCGCGCCGCGCGCATGGCGCGCAATCCCGCGACCGGCGAACAGGTCAAGGTTCCGGCGAAGCGCGTCTTCAAGTTCTTGGCTGCGAAAGCGCTCAAAGAGGCCGTGATGTCTCGACGCGGCGGCCGTCCGGCGGCACGCAAAGCCAAGAAGAGTAGGCCCGTTGCAAAGAAAGCGGTCGCGCGCAAGGTCGCAAAGAAAGCCGTCGCGCGCAAGGTCGCAAAGAAGGTCGCGACCCGTAAACGGCGCTAGAGTTTGACGTTGAGGAGCGTCGCGCGGTGTGGGGCGCGACGCTTCCGCGGAAGACTCCGGCGAGCCGGAGTTTGATTCGTGCCGCGCGGGGAAGAAAGAGCGTACGATGATTACCTACGCTCAAACACAATCTTATACCCCAAAAAAATGGAATCTCTCAGGCATGGAAGGCATCTCGGATAAAACGCTCGAGGTGCATTTCGGCTTGTACGAAGGCTACGTCAAGAACGTCAATCTGCTCAACGAGCGGCTGGCTTCGTTGCGTGCGTCCGATCAAGCCAAAGGCGCCGATCCGTCATACGCCGAGTTGGTACGGCGGCTTGGTTTCGAATACAACGGCATGCGTCTACACGAGTACTACTTCGACAACATGACCGCGAAACCAAAGCCGATCGGTTCGGGGAAACTGCAGGATGCACTCGGAGCGGCATTCGGCAGTTTCGACGCGTGGAAGAAAGACTTCGCCGCCGTCGCCGGCATGCGCGGCATCGGCTGGGCAATCGCTTATCGGGATCCGGATACCGCGCGCATTACGAACCACTGGATCGGCGACCACGAGATCGGCCACCCGGCTGGATTCGCGCCGATCGTGGTGCTCGACGTCTGGGAGCACGCGTTCATGCTCGACTACAAACCTTCGGAGAAGGCGAAGTACGTCGAGGCGTTTCTCGCCAACGTCGACTGGGAGGCGTGCGAATCGCGCTTGACCTAAGGATTTCCTGAAGCAGTTACGCAGCTTCCGGCGTGCCCACGTGTTCGGGGCGGACCCCCACGCCGACGAGCCACGCCGGAATGCGCTGCAACAACGGGATCGCGCTGAAGAGCTTCAACGCAAACGGGACACTGGGATCGCGGCCGCTCGTGCCGCGCAGGACGCTCGTAATGACGCGATTCTGCACGAATACCTGAATGTTCTGGATCAGGCGCGTAGGAAACGTTCGCCGGCCCTGGACCGCCGCGAGCGTTTCTTCGCGCACGGGGCCGCCGGCGAGTTCGCGATAGACCATGTTTGCGGTGGCGACGGCATCTTGGATTGCGAGATTGATGCCGACCCCGCCGACCGGCGACATGGCATGCGCGGCGTCTCCTATGCAGATCAGGCCGTCGCGATGCCAGCGCTCGAGCATGTCGATCTGCACGGTCAAGAGACTCACCTTCTCCCACGAGTCGAGTTCACGGGCCCGATCGGCGAGAAACGGCGCCGCGGAGGCGATGTCGCGTTGAAACGCCGTTAATCCACGGCTGCGAATGTCGTCGAATGCGCCCTTGCGAATGACGTAGCCGCATTGCCAATAGGAATCCCGATCGATCAAAACCAGAAGACTCGCGCGGCCGACGAAACCGAAGGCTTGTCTCGGATCGGATGTTTCGCGCGAAAGCCGCATCCAGAGAACGTCAATGGGCGCGCCGCGCGCGATCGAAGTAAGCCGCGCGCACGGGCGAACGGTAGAGTGGCGCCCGTCGGCACCGACGATGAGATCGGCGTCGATCGTCGTGTCTCCCTGCGGCGTGGAGACGAGGACGCCGGCGACGCGATCGCCCGACCACTTCAGACCGGTCACCTTTGCTTCCATCATTACGTTGAAGGGCGCGTAGCGCCGGCCGTGCTGCACGAGGAAATCGAGAAAATCCCACTGCGGCATTAATGCAAGAAACTTGCAGTGCGTCGGAACGTGTGTGAAGTCGCCCAGCGGCATGACGTTCGGCCCGAACACGGCCGCCAGCCGCGTAACCTCCTGATGCGGCCGTTGCAAGAAATCGTCGAGCAAACCTAGTTCGTACATCAGTTGCAGCGTCGCCGGATGAATCGTATCGCCGCGAAAATCTCGCAAGAAATCCTTGTGCTTCTCGAGGACGACGACCGAAATGCCGGCCCGCGCCAAGAGAAACCCGAGCATCATGCCGGCGGGGCCGCCCCCGGCGATCGCGCAGCTCACCTTCATGTTCGCGGCTTACTGCAAGAAGACGGCTGCGCCTCTCGCCCGGCGATTACGGTCCGAAATCGGCCCTGAAGAGATACGTGCTTTGTACTGGACTGCAGTCGATGCGTTTCGGCGAATAGGTCGTTTTCTCGGCGGCGGTGAGGACCGCGCGGTCGACGTTGGCATCTCCGCTCGAGCGGTAGACGCGCGCAGCGGCGGCCTTTCCGCTCGTGGCTACGGTTACGGCAATGACGGCAGTGACTTGATGCGAGGGCCACTGAGCTTTGGGAAGATCCGGCGGCACCGGATTGAGCGCTTTGGGTTCCGCGTTGGGTTGGGTGCAGGCAGCCGCGACGGCGGTCGAAGCGGGACCAGCGGAAAGCGCGCCGGCATGCGCCGGTGCGGGAAGAAGCGTTTGCAGAATGACGGTCATGGCGGCGAATAGCACGATAATCCCTCCGATGGCAACGTAGTTGAGCCGCAATTCGGCGTGCGGCCGATTCGTCACGAGGCGTTCGATCCGGGTTACGAGTGAGTGGCGCGAGCCGAGCGCGCTCGGCGTAGCGAGCGGCGCGCGGGCATTTGCGAACGTGCGGGCGAGCGCGGCAAGGGCAGATGCGTAATCGGTGCCTTTGCCCAGGCGGCTGACCGCCCAATCGTCGCAGGCCGCTTCCCGTTCGGTCGTAAGGTTCCCAATGGCGTAGTGAATCCACGGATCCCAGAAGAGGAGCGCTCCTGCAATACGCGCGACCGCGTTGCTTGCGACGTCGCCGCGCCGGACGTGCGCGAGTTCGTGTTCGATCGTGCATGCGCGGACGATTGGATCCAACGCGTCGATCGTTTGGCTCGGCAGCACGATTGCGGGAACCAAGATTCCGGTCGCGATCGGTATCGCGACGTGACGCGAGCCGAGCACCGGCACGCCGTCGATGCGTCCGATTTCTACCGCGGTGCGCCGGATAGCCGCGATCCGGAACCAACTAACGGCAAGACGAACGCATCCGAGAATCGCTCCGGCGCACCAGACGGCCAGGAAGATTCGCGCCAATGCCTCTCCGCCCGCGGCGGCCGGCCACGCGATCCAGCGCAACACGTCGCCGGCATGGGGCCCGACGTCAGCGAGCGAAAACTCGGGGCGCCCGGCGATACGGTCTGCGGACGCGTGCCAAAGCGTAACGTGGACGCTAGCGGTCACGATGGGGACGGCGACCAGGGCAATCAGCGCCGTAAACCACACGACGTAACGCGTTTTCGCGTTCTCCACCGGCACGAAACGCAGCGTGAGCAGCGTGACGCCGGTGACGAGCGCACCTTGCCACAGCGCGTCGAGGAACGTCGTGACGATCATGGTGCCGCCTTTCTCTTACGCGTGACGATGCGCTGAATTTCCGCGAGATCGGACGCCGTGAATTGCGTGTCGTCGAGAAGCGTAACGGCCAGTTGACCGGGCGAGTTGCCGAAGAAGCGCCGGAGCAGTTGACGTACGGCCGAATCGGCGGCCTGGGTTCGCGCAACCGCGGGCCTGTAGACGAAGGCACGCCCCTCTTCGTCGTGAGCGACGTAACCTTTTTGTTCCAGCGTCCGAAGCGTCGTGAGGACGGTATTGTACGCCAGCGCCGGCCGGCCTACGGCAGCCGTGACGTCGGCGACCGTGGCTCGCCCCACGCGCCACAGAACTTCCATCAGGCGCAGTTCGTGATCGGTGAGAATCGTCGAGCGTTTACGCGGCATCTGCGGCCTCAACTAGTTTCATAGGAGACATCCTATAGCGCCGGCGTCACGGTGTCAACTAGTTTACTAAGACAAATGCAGGGCAAGCGCCCGGCCGTTGAATCCAAGGAGTCGTACCCGCGAACGCAAAGCGGGCCGCAGGAGGTTCGGCAATGCGTTCCTACGGCCGCATCATCGCGGCGCTGACCTGTGGTCTCTTCACCGGATGCGGTGCCCTCTCGGTTGCGCCCGCGCCCGTCCTGCATTCGATCGCGTTGCATCCGAACGCATCCGGTAAAATTCAGCACGTTATTATCGTCGTACAAGAGAATCGGAGCTTCGATAATCTCTTCGCAGGCTACCCGGGCGCCGATACGGTGGATTCCGGCTACACCAATACCGGGAAGAAGGTGAAGCTGGCGTCCATTACACTGAAGACGACGTGGGATCTCGCGCACACGTCGTTTGCGTTCTTCCAGGCGTGCGACGGCCAGGGAAGCGTTCCCGGCACCAACTGCAAGATGGACGGGTTCAATTTGGAGGCCGTTAAGTGCGGGCATGTCTTCGAGCCGCCCTGCCCCACCAAATATCCTCAATACGGCTTCGTCCCGCACTCGGAGACGCAGCCGTATTTTGCCATGGCCGGACAGTACGTGCTCGGCGACCGAATGTTCGAGTCGAATCTCGACGGTAGCAGCTTCGTGTCGCATCAATACATCATCGCCGGCCAGGCGAGCGCATCGGTGAACTTTCCGCAGTCGACGTGGGGCTGCGACGGAGGACCGAGCGACAAGATCGATACGCTCCTGCAGACCCGGCAGATCGGTCCCGCGATCCAGGCATGTTTCGACAACGAAACGCTCGGAGACGAGCTCGACGCCAAGGGGCTTTCGTGGGCGTACTATACGGCTGCGCTCAAGACCGGCGATGGAATCTGGAGCGCGTATCAAGCGATCAGTCACATCCGGTACGGTCCGGATTGGGACACGAACGTCATCAGCCCGCAGACGAAATTTTTCGATGCCGTCAGCAACGGCACGCTTCCGGCGGTCTCGTGGGTGACGCCGACGTGCGCGAACTCCGACCACTCGGGCTGCGCGTCGGACACCGGCCCGGATTGGGTCGCGTCGCTGGTTAACGCCGTCGGTAAGAGCAAGTACTGGAACTCCAGCGCCATCTTCGTGTTTTGGGACGACGCCGGCGGCTGGTACGATCACGTTGCGCCCGCGATGGTCGACTACGACGGCCTTGGCTTTCGCGTTCCGCTGCTCGTCATTTCACCGTATGCCAAAAAAGGCTACGTCTCGCACGTGCAGTACGAACACGGCAGCATTTTGCGCTTCGTCGAAGATCAGTTCGGACTGCCGCGCCTCGCGGCGACGGACCGCCGCGCTAAATCGCCCGCCGCCGACTGCTTCGACTTCTCGAAAGCGCCGCGAAAGTTCACTGAGATTCCTTCGGCGTTGAAGCAAACGTACTTTACGCACGAGCCGCTCGACCCGCGCATTCCCGACGCGGACTAACGATTTGCTAGTTAACCCAGCGCTCAAGAGAATGCGAGCGCCGGTGGCACCGGCGCTCGCATTTGAGTTCGAGCCGAGCGAAACCGGTTATTTCTTGACCAACGGATAACCGGCAACACCGAGCGGGGGGTTTGACGCTGAAAAGCCGTTTAGGGTGGAGAAAGGCGTCGTTTGAAGTCCCTTGTATCCGACGACGTTGAGCCCTTGGTTCGATTGGAAGTAACGCCCGGAGCTCGCAAACCCGCCGAGCGTTGGTCCGAACTGCTCGATGCCGTCGGTGATGGTCGCGGACGGCGTCGTCGAACCGTTGCTGTAGATATTGACGTTCTGAGCCGCGAAATTGGAAACGTAGACAACGTTTCGTTTTCCGATGGCAACGCCAATCGGCCCGTTGAGGTTTGTGAGTCCGGAGTTTTGGACCGTTTGCGATCCAGCAGCTATTTCGAAGACGGCATTGTTGGAATCGGACGCCACCCAGATGTTGTCGCTGCCGTCCACCCCGACGCCGACCGGTTGGCCGAAGTTGGTGAAGTCGATGGTTTCGAACGGCGACGTTGCGCCGGCCTTATAACCGGTGAGGGTGTTGTTGTTAAGGTTACTGACGAAGACCTCACCGCTCGAATCGACGGCGATTCCATACGGGCCGCTGATGCCGTTGCCGATCGTCAGGCTCGGCGAGCTCGATCCCTGTGGGTAGACGGTTACCGTGTTGTTGCCTTCGTTGGTAACGTATAGCGCTCCGGCATTGTCGACGGCGACGCCTGCGGGAGCGCTGACACCGTCGGTAATAGATCCTACGGGGGATCCATTCGGTGTCTTCGGCATGTACATCAAAACGCTGCCTGCCTCATCTGCAACGAAAATGAGTTGACGATTCGGCGCGCCGTTCGGCCACCCCCGAGGAGCGTTAGGCCGGCGCGGAACGAGTGGAACGATGCGTGGACCCGTTACTGCAGGCCCGACAAGCTCGCGCATTCCCGTGCCGGCGTGACTCGAAGGGGCCATCATGGAGGGTTGACCGGACGTGAAAGATCCCGAGTTGCCCGAACATCCGGCAAGCGAAGCGGCAGCCACGGCTGCGATCAGAACGTGGCGACGAGTGTGGCTCATCAAACATACCTCCCGAGACGTGAAATGAGGCGCGTCATTTTCTGTCTAGCGACCCTGGCAACCTGGCGCTCCAGGCGGCAGGAGTGAGGTCGCAGCAGCATGGCCGGATCGGCTAGACTCAGCGATTTGATGCTTTCCCAGAACGGCATGGGGAAGGCCGGATTCGAATCTCTTGAGCCTCGTTCTCGCCCCCAGTGCGCGGCTGCGGCGATGGTGGCGACTATGCCACAAGCAATTTTGCTGGTATGTTTGTAGTGCGAGTCGATCTGGGGGCGCCCCGACGTTAGGACGCGGGATCGCAAAACATTTTAGGGGGTGCGGTGTGAAATGATTACCCAAGCGAACGGGTGGCAAGCTGCGACTAGAGCATGCATTTACGATTGTGCGTGCGCGTAGTGGAACGCTAATGCACCTGCTCGGAATAATGATTACTAGGAATTCTGGCGACCGATTGAGTTACCAGTTGGACAAGATGTCAGAGTACTGCGACGGGGTATATGCTATTAACGATCGGAGTACGGATAATACAAGACTCATTCTCCGCTCGCATGCTTTGGTCAAGAACGAGGTGACGATCCCATCGGAACTTTCTAGCCATCCGTGGTATTTCGATGAAGGGACGTTACTCAACATATGTTATAATCTCGCGGAGTTATGCAAGCCAGATTGGATTATCCGAATTGACGATGATGAGGAACTGCTTGGCGCTCATGGTGTGCGTAGATTACTCGCAGAACTGCCTCCATCAGTTGCGGCGATAACATTCCCACGCGTCTCTACGTGGAGCGACGTCGAGCATCCATACATGGTTCCACTCATGGGTAAAGCCATTTCGCCGCAAGGCGGCGGTTTCTGGCGATTCCAAAGCGACGCGTTTGCCGCAAAGCGAATGCACAATCCTCGCATTCCAACGCAATTATACAGTGTGGGGGCGGTGATTGAAGCCGACAGCGTATCCTTGATACACGATGGCTGGAACACACTGAAGAAACGCATTGAAAGGGTGGATCTTTATAATCACCTCGATCCGAAATGTGATCTTAACGGAGGGGTTCCGTACGATCGCGGCCTGCTTTTTGGATTTCAAAGGAGCAATATTACAGGCTTGATTGCTGAATATAAAAAGCGGCTAGGAAGTTCTTCGTAGAACTCGCTGGAGGGGTACTCCGCCTGTCGTGCGGCGGTGCCTTCGCCGAGGCCAAGGATGCCTCAGGTTACGCGGCAACGCCGCACGCAACGAAGCAACGATTCGATTGCATCAGCGCTCTGTTCCATCCCCGCCTGGCATCTGCGCACCCGTAGGTGGCGCCACGAACTGACGGGCGAGCAATTCGAACTGAGTATAGGGAAGGTGTCATTCGCATTGGGGGTCTACTCAGTTGTGACCGATGAGCGCTACAATGGCGGCTCAAGTCGATGGTGGCCCGGCCCGCGAGAGACCGGGTGCTTCGCCGTACTTGATCCGCGTGAAGCTGCGGTGGCAATGCCGCGCAACCCGATCGCCCAAGCCGAGGCCCCACCATTTCACGCGACGCCCTGCGGCACGCCGGCCGCACGGGCTGGTGCTACGATAAGGGCGACTTGCAACGCCTCGAAAGGACGCCCCATGCTCGCTAGCCGGTTGCTGATGCTCATGCTCCTAGTCGCGCCGTTGACCGCGTGCACACCCTCGACCACGGGCGGCGGGTTCAATCCGCCGGCTGGCCCGCTTTTCCGCACCCACGCCCGCTTGGGGGTACCTTCCGGGCGACGAGCGTCGTGGTTGAAGCCAAACGCGCAGCGCGAAACGCTCCTCTACGTGACTGAAGGCGGCGGCGTTGGGATTTATTCCAATCCGAGCGGCGATAATTTCCAACTCGTCGGGGAACTCTTCGGTTTTCAGTTGCCTTCAGGCGCGTGCGTCGATCCCCACGGCAACGTGTTTATCACCGACCAAACGGCGAAAGACATCGTCGAGTACGCGCACGGCGCAATTACGCCAAAAGCGGTCATCGCCGATTCGTACGGAGAGCCTTACACTTGTTCGATCGATCGAAAAACGGGCCGGATCGCGGTGCTCAACTTCGCCGATCCCAACGGCAATTATCCAGGCAACGTGCTCGTCTACCCGTCACCGATCGGCACGCCGACCGAGTACACGGCTTCACAACTGTATATCCCGCTCTTTTCCGCCTTCAATTCAAAGGGAGACTTGTACCTCAACGCTTACGACAGCAGCTATCATGCGACGTTGGCGAAGCTCCCGAACGGAGCGCCCAGCTTTACGATCCTTACGCTCAGCGGCGGCACGGTAAACATACCCGGCGGCGTCGCGTTCGACGGCTCGCAACTGCTTGCCGGCGACTCGTACAATCCAAAGACGCACATCTATCAGGTAACCGTTCATGGCTCAACGGCGACGATCGCGGGCACGATTTCCTTGAGCCAGACGAACACGCTCGGCGTCTACACTATCTTCATTTCGGGATCCACGACGGCGATAATCGCTCCCGATCCCGACGGCAACAACGTGAAGATCTACTCATATCCGAGCGGCTCGCCAATCGGTTCGCTTCCGGGAAGCATCACGTCGCCGTTCGCGGCGGTGATTAGCCAAGGCGCTCCTGCTCAATAACGAGCCGCTACTGGGTATCGGGTGGACGCGGATCGAGCGGCTGCCGAAGGAAGTCTTGCTTCTTACTCGTTTGAGGGGACGCCCCACCCCCGTTCGTACGCGCGCGCGAGGATGCGGCGACGCACCGATGCGCGTCATGCTTATCCTACCACGGCCCGACCGCAAGATAATCGTCATTGCATCGCATCTGCCGTCCATTCGATCGCCGGCCCGGCGAACGACGCGCGGTTGCAGCCCCCGATCCCGCGCGCATTTGCGGTAGCAATGCTGCGCAACCCGATCGCCCGAGCGGGGGACCGCGCCCTCCACGCGACTGGCGCGGCATGCAGATTTTTCTTCACGACCGTATCATACGGGTGACGCGTGCCGTCGGCGTGTGGCGCGCACGTCGTGTGTTTACGCGGAATCCGGACGGTTGCGGGCATTTCTGGGCACGCCAGCAAGGCCGTAACTGCCAACAGCGAACGAGTATCGTCATGACGTGGCGGCCTTGGCTCCTCGCGCTCTGCGCATTTGGACTAGCTCTTATGGTTGCGAATGCCGTTACCGATCTGACCGTGAGCGGTACGCTCGGGCTCTCCGGCACGCCGACGACTGCCGCGTTTGTCGATCGGCTCGTGGTCCGCCCTGGAGGTGCGGCCGCCGAGAGTGGAATCCGAACCGGAGACCTGCTCGATCGGCGCCGGCTCTCGCCGGCGGCGCGCTTCCGGCTCTACTACGGTCCCCGCGTCGGGGAACCACTCGTGCTGCCGATCGTTCGCAATGGCGTGGAACGCACCGTCACCGTCGTAACGTTTCGCGCCGCCGGCCCCGGTTGGACTGGGTGGCTATTTTACGTCGGGGGGATCTGGATAGCGCTGTGGTGTGCGCTCATCGCGTGGCGGCGGTCCGAAAGCGCTGAAGCACGCCTATTGACTTTTTATCTTCTCGGAGTTTTCGTCATAAGCCAAGGATTTGGCGACATCGTCACACCTTGGCCCGTCGTCGATAATATCGGCCTCCTTGTAAAAGGCCTGATCTTCGTGCCCAGCTTTGTCTTTTTGGCCTTCTACGCCACATGCTACGCAACGCCCGTTTCGGGCGCGCGGCGTGCGCTCGTCGCGCTCGCGATCGCGTTCACTGCCATCGCGACCGCTCGAGGATTCGTCGTGCGCTTCGAGCTCTGGAATGGGTCGATGAGTCCCTTTACGCCGAGTCTCCTAGTCCGAGCCGATTCTCTGGCCCGACTTTTCGAGGGTGCGGGAATCCTTGCCGTGATGCTCTCACTCCTGGCAGCACTCGCTGCATCGCGGGGAGCGGAGCGTACGCGACTCCTGTGGGCGCTGGCGGCCGTGTTTCCGTCTTTGATTTGGGTATTCATCGTGCTCGCGATGGGCGAGCTGTTACCGACCGCCGTGTTCGCAAGCATTTCGGCGCTATCGTGGTTCGCGATGCCCGCAGTTCTTAGCTATTCGCTGCTCAATCGGCGCCTCTTCGATATAGGATTCGTCTTCAATCGCGCAGCTGTTTTTACGGGTGTCTCCCTTATACTGCTCGGCGCGTTTGTGCTCGTAGAATGGTTGCTTACCGATTGGCTCGGCACCGCCGGCCATGCCACAAACGTGCTCGTTAGCGGAGGTGTCGCGCTTGCGCTCGGCCTGTCGATTCGATTCGTGCACGGCCGCGTGGATCGCGTCGTCGATCGCGTCTTCTTTCGCAAGCGCCACGAGGACGAGGATGCAATTCGTGCGTTTGCGCGCGAGGCGCCCTACATCACCGAGCCCGGGCTCCTCGTGCGCCGCGCCGCCGAGACGCTCAATAGCCACACGAATGCAACGTCGGTCGACATCGTGCTCCGGTACGACGAGAACGATCCCGCGATGCTCCGCCTGCGCACGATTCCGCACCCTCTCGACCTGCACGGCCTCGAAACTTCACTGCACGGCGACATCGCATTCCCGATGACTGCACGCGGACACTTGCTTGGCGTCGTCGTGCTCGGTGCGCGTCGGTCCGGCGAGACGTACGCACCCGATGAAACGTCGGCGATTTCGCAACTCGCGACGAGCCTAGGAGCGTCGCTCGACGTATTCGCAACTCGGAATGGCAAAGCTGGGGTTGAAGATCACGTTGTGGGCTCGATCGATGCATTACGTGAAGAGTTGGTATCTGCCATGACCGTTTTAAGAACGGAGCTCCTGGCCGCTAACGAGGGATTACGCGACGAGATCGCGCGGTACGGCGGCGTCGCGCCGACGTAATGCGGCTACGGCGCCGCAAGCCGCTCTTGACCTGCCCCCGGGCCGTGTTCCGACGGCAGAAACTGCCGTCAAGAGCGGGCATCTCATACGGGGTATGGCGCACCGCGTTTGTCTCGCGCGTGCGCGCGCGATAGACGCAAGAGAACAGTGGTTCCATCGCATTGGCGGCTGTGTTCCACCCGGCATTGTATCTGCGCCCCGCAGTGGGCCACAAACCGCCGGACGAGCAACCCGATCGCCCCAACGCCATACCGGCACATTCACGCGACTCGTTCCGAGGTTCGTCGGGACAAAAATTATCCGAACAAGAATTGTCGGACCCACGGAAACCGCAAGCAACAAATTGCGGCATTCAAGTTCGTAGCACGGGAAGAAATACGAACGAGCGCAGGGCCGCGCGGCCGTGAGCGGCTTGATTCACACGACGACCGCTACTGAATCCCCATTGCCGCGGTGAACATCGCTTGCGCGAGCTGCTTGCGCTGCGCTTGCGAGATCTTCATCGCTCCTGTGTGAAACGTAACCTTTGCGATGGTTCCGGTGAAGGCGTTTGGAACGGTGTAGCCGGAGTCCACCGTCGTGACGTTATCTTCGCCGACGTCGAGGCCATCGGTCCACGGCATAACAAACGGAATGGTGTGCTCGATGCGCCGGCTAGCGACCGTATTTCCGTCCACGCTGAGGGTCCCCGTGCCGCCCTTCCCAAAGCCGCCGCCGTCGTAGACGAACTGGAAGGCAACGGTATGATGCCCCGGCGCGAGCGCGTTGGCTCCCGTCCAGCGCGTCGTTTCGAGTTCCAGGAAGTTATACGAGAAGGCCGGTTTGCCGCGGTTCACCCAGAGCGAGTATCCGCCGAACCGCCCGCCGGATGAGACGATCACGCCGTTGGCTCCGCCCGACGGAATCGTCACGTCGCCTTCGATCGTGTAGTCGCGGTCGAGAACGCTGGGCTGATCGATCTGATACAGCCCAATGATGCCCGGATGATAGACGACCGTGCTGCGTCCGGCGATGAGACTCGGCCGGCCGGCGAAGGGGCTTGGCGTATTATCGAGCGGGAAGACGTTGTTCTTCTCTGCTTCGCTTACGAACAGATCCTGAAGCTCCTTGAGCTTTGCCGGATTTTGGCTTTGCACGTCCGCATACTCGGTCCAGTCGTCTTCGGGAGCGACGTGGTAGAGGTGCCACTTTAACGTTTCCCAGAGATCCACGGTCGGCTTGTTGGTCACCATCAGCCACGGAATCGCGTGCGGCTCGGCCGCCGCGACCCAGCCGTCGTTATAGATTCCAGGCGTGCCGAACATCTCGAAGTACTGCGTGTGATGCGTCGAAGGCGCGTTCGCGTTCGCCTTGTCGAAGGTATAGTTGAAGGCGACGCCCTCAATGGGCTTCTGCTTCACGCCGTCGACCATCTCGGGCTGAACGATCCCTGCCGCCTCGAGAATCGTCGGAACGACGTCGATGACGTGAGCGAACTGCGAGCGGAGGCCGCCGGGATCGTTGATGTGCCCCGGCCACTCAACGATCATGCCGTTTTTGGTGCCGCCAAAATAGGATGCAACCTGTTTTGTCCACTTAAACGGTGTGTCCAGCGCCCAAGCCCATGCAACGGGGAAGTGCGGATAGGTGTATTGCGATCCCCAAAGGGGGCCAAACCTCGGCCAGAACTTCTGCACGGTCGGATAAACGCCGTTAAAAGCCATGAATTCGCTCGGCGTTCCGTCCATCGTGCCCTCGGCGCTCGCACCATTATCGCCATGAATGTAGAAGATCAGCGTGTTGTTGTAGCGACCCGTGTCCTTCAGCGCTTGAATAACGCGACCGATCTCATGGTCCGTCTCTGCCAGATACGCCGCGTAGACCTCCATTTCGTGGGAGTACGCCTTCTTCTGATAGGGCGTGAGCGTGTTCCAGTGCGGTAGGCTGATGCCGGAGTAGCCCGCGTCGGCGTAATCGGGAGATTTTGCATCGGGCCACGGCGTAAGCTTCGCGTTCTTGGGAATGGTGCCCAGCGCTTGCTGCCGCTTGAACGCCATCTCCCGATAGGCGTCCCAACCCATGTCGAACTTGCCTTTCATTTTGGCGATCCACTCGGGCGTCGGCTGATGCGGCGAATGCGTCCCGCCGGGACAGTAATACATGAAGACCGGCTGCTGCGGCTTGAGGTCGTTGATCCGTTTCACCCACGAAACCGCTTTGTCGGCGAGATCGATGTTGAGGTTATAGTGCGGGTGGCCGTATTCGGGAAAGATCTGATTGACGTTTTCGTAGAGCGTCGGATGCCACTGATCCATATCGCCGCCGATAAAGCCGTAGTAATAATCGAAGCCCATGCCGATCGGCCACTGGTCCTTGGGACCCGCCGGCGTTGCCTCCCACAGCGGTACGTTATGATCCTTGCCGAACCAGGCCGTCGCGTAACCATTGGCCTGCAAGATGCGCGCGACACTGACGTTGTCTTTGCCGATATTTGAGTCGTAGCCGGGGAATCCGGTGGCAACTTCGGCGATCTGCTCGAAGCCGACCGCACCGTGATTGCGCCCGGTGATCAGCGCGGCACGGGTGGGCGAGCACAGCGACGTTGTGTGAAAGTTGTTAAAGCGTAAGCCTTCGCGAGCCAGCCCGTCGGAGACCGGCGTTGGAATGAGGCCGCCGAACGTGCTGTTCGCAGCAAAGCCTTCATCGTCGATCAGGACCAAAAGGACGTTGGGCGAGCCCTTTTTTGGCGCGATCGCCGGCGCCCACCACGCCGTCGATTTCGCTACGTCCTTGTTGATGACGCCGCCGAACGTCGGCCCCGGCGCTGGAATCACGGTACTCTGACTAACGTCGCGCGTCGCAAGCAGCGACGCCATGTCGGTTTTGACGATGCCGTTCCATTGCTCGGCACCCACGGCGATTGCCGCAGCGGCAAGTACGGCCAATCCGACAATGGTAATGCGTTTCATGCGATCGCTCCTTGTTCGTACATGAAAATGATCTCGGCCGGCGCGCGATCTTGGTGTAGCAACTGCACCATGACCGCCATGCGAAAACGGCTGCCCGGATAGAGCATCTCTTTCGAGTGAAAGAAGCAGTAGGAGCAGTCGAGGTGCAGTGGCACCGGTCGGCTTTGCCAGCAAATGGAAGCCGGGAATGGGTTTTGTCTCCGAGTCGCAACCTGACCGGGACCGCCATTGGCCCTATCCTAGCAGACGAGCGGTTCCTATGGCTAGGCCCGGTTTAAAACGTGCGTTATGGCTCCCCCGGAAGGCGGGGAACCGCCGTCGGAACGCTGGCGGAGGCCTGTGCGCGGGTTGCGGGAATCATTTTCGGAGCGATGGCGTTGCGAATTAGCCTCCGCTTCAGCCCCGCCCCCGCCGTAGTTGTTTTAGCGCTCGGCCTAACAGCGTGCGCGAATCAGCCATCGGCGTCGCAGCCCGAGTCGCCGTTCCAGCCGACCGTTCCGAATGCAGCCCATCTGGTCGGGAGTGCCCCCGCGGGTATGGATTGGGTTCCGGGCGGAACCTTCTCGATGGGTGCCGCGCGGATGTCCGGCTTCAACGACGTTGCGATGAAAGCGACCGAAGACTCGCGGCCGATCCACCGTGTACACGTTCACAGTTTCTGGATGGACAAGACCGACGTTACAAACGCCGAGTTTGCAAAATTCGTCAACACAACCGGCTACCGCACCATCGCCGAACGGAGGCCGAACCCTGCAGACTTTCCGGGCGTTCCACTCCAAGATCTCGTGCCCGGCGGCCTCGTCTTCACGCCGCCCAAGCATCCGGTGGCGCTCGACGACGACTCGCAATGGTGGGCGTACGTCCGAGGAGCGGACTGGCGGCATCCGCAGGGACCGAACAGCTCGATAGTAGGTCGCCAACGATACCCCGTCGTGCAGATCGCTTACGAAGACGCCGTCGCCTACGCACGCTGGGCCGGCAAGCGTCTCCCAACGGAAGCGGAGTGGGAGTTTGCCGCGCGCGGGGGATTGACCGGGAAGCTCTACGCTTGGGGCGACAGCTTCATGCCGGCGGGCAAGTTGATGGCGAATACGTTCCACGGTCATTTCCCAGATCGGAGCAGTGCACCGGACGGATACGTCGGAACTTCGCCGGTCGCTCTGTATCCGCCAAATGGCTATGGCTTGTACGACATGTCGGGCAACGTGTGGCAATGGGTCAGCGATTGGTACGACCCCACGTATTACGCGAGCATCGCGAACGGCGTTGCGATCGATCCAAAGGGGCCGCGCATGCCGTACGATCCGGCGGAGCCCGGAACGCGCAAGCGCGTGCAGCGCGGCGGCTCCTTTCTGTGTACGGATCAGTTCTGTTCGCGTTACATGGTTGGAACGCGTGGCAAAGGAGACGTCAACTCGAGCTGGGACCACGTAGGCTTCAGGTGCGTTAAGACCCCAAGACAATGAAGAAGAAGCTCGCCGTAAGTGCTTCAAAGACTGACCGCCAATCGAGTTTAGGAGCGACTTCGCGCAGAAACCACGCCCGATCGTGTTTTTCGTTTCTTGGGATGGCGCCTGCAGAACCACCAAAACTGTCGACCGGGCAGGTCGTGTCAAGGTCCAGACTAGCGGTAATCAAACCGTGCACCGGGTCCCGCCCAGGCATATCCAGAGACTCATGCCGGCCGGCGGCGACTTCAGGACGCATCAGGGGTTTCGCTCGGATCGAACCCGTTGGGCTCCCCCCAGGCGACGGTCCGAACCTCGAATGACGACTCTAGTCGGCCTTCGATGCGCGGTTACGAACGTACGAATTAAGACGAATAGACAGCTCCCCGCGTTGCTTTGTTCGTATACTTTCGTATGTTCGTAGAGGTACCGCGACCGCCAGCATCCGATCGCGGCCGCCGGTCTCTTGCGGGACAATTTCTATGAGGCCAGCTCTTTGCAGAGCGCGGCGGGCGACGTCGAGACGGCTGGCCGGAACATTGCGGCCAAAAATCTCGTGTTGCTGTTTGCCGGTGAGCGCTTCTGGATACGCATCGCGCAAAGCGCTGAGGAGTTGGTCCTGCACACGATCGCCGCGCAACGTACCGAAGATATGCTCCGCGGAGGCGGCGCAATAACGCCAGGTCGCTTCGGCCGCGAGGATATGTTCCGCACGTACGATCTCGGAGCAGTCCAAGAGCGCGTACGCTACGGACAGCCGAAGTCGCTGTGCCGCCGATCGACTCGTGATCGCTCCCACCGCGCCGTCACGATCGGGTTCGCAGTTGTAGAACTCCTCCCAGACCGCTTCAGCTTCGGGGCTGCGTTGAAGTTCACGAAGGTGGTGAGCGAATCGCATCGTCTCGTTGAGTCGCCGGCCAAACTCTCCGACCAGTGCGGGATCGAGCGGCTTCGGTGACGCAATTCGGCGGCTACGTCGAACACAAGCGAAAAGTACGCGGTTTGCAAAGCCGCCGGCGATGTCGGTGGGAGCAAGCTTCGCGATGAGTTCCTCGGGCGTCACGTGCGCAAGGAGCGAGAGGTGCGCTCCTTCGGCGAGCATTTCTTTCTGGATCGAAATCCGGTGAAGCCGCGACTCGTCCCACGCTTGCCGGAAAATCTGCGATGCCGTACTTCCGTCGCGTCCGTTGACGACCAACAACCGACCAAACTCAGTCTCGATGACAAAGGCTCTCTTTTCGATGGGTTCGTCTTGGTCCCGGCGTAAAGATCCATTGATTCGCGCGATGATGGCCTCGCCGGATGCAAACCCGTTGACGCGGGCAGACTCGAACCAGCTTGCGTCGGCGGCGCGAAGAATCGGGCGCACCGCCGCGAGTGAGGTCCCCTTGCCCCCCGATGCCGTAGTGCCGACGAGGGCAACGAAAAGCTTTGGCGGATGCTCGTCATCGTCTACAAGCGCACGTGACGCGGCGCCGGCCGCATTCCCAAATGCGCACAAAACTGTGAGTAGTAGCGCGACTGGATCTGCCTCGGTGTTCGGCGCGATCGCGTTCACGATTTCGCCGGCGAGCCCGTAAAGCGCCGCGCGGTCGAGCGTCGGCCATGGGTAGACATCGCCCCATTCGGGCCCTTCGTGACTGCGGTCATTCGCCTGTGAGTCGATCACGCGGAGCTGCTCATGGATATCCGCAGCGTTTGCGCTCACAGAGCTTGACCTCGCGCAATTCCGACGGCGAGAAGACCGATGGCAACACGCCAGTAGCGTAACCGCTGTTCGTGCTGTCGTTGAAGCTCTTGAAGTACCGCCGCGCGCGCCGAAGCCCAAGCAGAAAGCACCGCCGGATTTTCTAAGTCTTCGGCTGTGGGCAATTCGCCTCGTTCAGCCCGTGCAAAAGCATCGCGAGCGTCGAACGCCCCATCCGATGCGAGCAACCAATACGATTCTAGCCGGCTTCGGTACTCGGCTGGGTCCGCGAGCGCAAGCGTCTGCGGGTCATCCACAGCGCTCTGTTGCTCACCGCGCATGGCGCCGAGAGCCCGGAGCAACGAAAGAAGAATATTAAACTTGCCCTTTGGCGTAATGTTGCTCCGGCAGACGATGCCTTCGCCCACGTCGAGCGCCCAATCCACCGCTCTTGACGACGACGAGTTGGGTGGTCTGCAGCGATAGGGCTTCGCCATGAAACCTGGAATCGCAGTAACGCTCGGGAAGGCCGGCATCTTTGGCGGGGTGCCGGTTTTCGCTTGGTTCATGTCACCTGATCTCGCTTTCTTCGGCATCGACGCCGAGGAGTCGCAACAAGGGATGCCGCGGAATACGAACGAGCCGCCCAACCAAGAGCGAAGGAATCGTCTTGTCACGAACCGCACGGCGGATCGCGTGCTCCGACAAGCCGGTTAGGCTTGCAGCTTCAGCGACGCTGACGGTAAGTGGTTTCACAAGCGGCTTCCGGATTTTTGGCGGAGATCGCGTGGAATCAAATCGCCGATATCGCAACGCAACGCTTTGGCAAACGTCGCGAGCGTAGTAAGCGTTGGGATAACCGCCGCGCGTTCGAGGGTCGAAATGTAGGTGCGACTAATACCAGTCGCATCTGCAAGCTGCTGTTGCGACATGTCCCGGCGGAGCCGCATCTCCCGAAGCATACTTCTCACACGTTTCCCTTCCCAGCAGTCTTGCCAGTAGAAGCATCCTGACGTATACTAACACTAACGGTAGACGGAGTCATCAGGGGGAAAAACGTGTGAAAGTCGAGGAAGAGCAGCAGTACGATCCGTGGTTAGGCTTGGCGGTGGCCGATACGTGGTGGGAACTGGGACGCTGGGCCAACAAGATCCGGTCGGCAGCGACCGAGAAGGGCCGCCTAGCGATTGCACGCGAGTGGGCGGATCAGGCGAACGCCGACGATGAACCTGCGCCTACCTACGTCGTTAAGCCTACAGAGCTGATTGAGTTCGTGGATACGAGCGTCGATTTACTCGAGCGGAAGTTCAATGGCAAGCCGATCGCCGGCAAGGTAAACCAACTCATAGCCCCGATGCACGGGCTTCGATACAAAGACGACGATGGGTTTCTAGCGCGGGTTGAGACGAGTGCGGCGTTCTGGGCGATCGAGTACACTTTTCTTTTCGACGACCTGGAGCGTCGTGACGAATCAACGTGGACTAAAGCGGTCGGCTACTGCGAGAACGAGGCGTGTGGCCGGTTTTTCATTCGTCAGCGCATCGACAACCGATTTGACTCCGACCGCTGCCGAACGAACACCGCGAACCGCAAAGCGTACCGTCGGCGCGCACGTGCGCACAGGAGTGCGAAATGAAGGGCCATTTTAAAAAGCGTTCTTACGTCGATCGTAAGACCGGTGCGCCGCGCGCCGCTACAACTTGGACAGTCACCTACGACGAACCGACGGCGTCTGGAGAGGCACGCAAGCAGCGGCGTCAGGGCGGATTTGCGACGCGCAAAGAAGCCGAGGCGTGGCTCGACAAAAAGAAATAGCAGCTCAAACGCGGTTTTACCGGCATCGACGACCGGACGACCGTCGCCGAATATCTCAAGCATTGGCTCGCCGGCATCGCGGTGGGTGCCGGCACGCATCGCATGTATGAATCGTACGCGCGCCGCTTCGTCATTCCCGAGCTCGGCCGCATCCGACTGTGCGACCTGAAACCCTCGCACCTCGAGGATGCCAAACGGGCGTGGGCGCAGCGTCGCCGGGGGCCCAACGGTGAGCGCTGCATTTCGGGCAAGTCTGTACGGCACGCGTGGGGCGTGTTAGCGATCGCTTTAAATCGGGCGAAACGACAGCGAATCATCGCGATGAACCCTTGCGAGTACGTCGACGCGCCGCGCTTCGAGCGCCGCGAGATGCGCGCACTCGACGCAACGGCTGCGAAGCAATACATCGAAGCCTTCTCAGAAGATTCCGACGTCGGCGCCGCGATCGTGTTGGCGCTCGGCAGCGGTCTGCGCCGCGGCGAACTGCTCGCACTGCGCTGGTCCGACGTCGACCTCGAGGCGGGTACCTTACGCGTGAACCGGTCGTTGGAGCGCATCGTCCGGAACGCCGACGATCCGGAGAAGCGTACTACGGAAACGCGCTTCAAGGAGCCCAAGACGCAAGGCTCCCGCCGCACCGTCCCGTTGCCCGGCTTCGCTCTCGAGCGATTGCGCCGGCATCGTCGCGAGCAACTGGATCGATTCGAGCACCTCGGCCTATGGCGGACAAATGATTCCCTTGTGTTCGACCACATCGGCGAGCCGTGGAATCCCAACACCTTCGGGACCGAGTTCGCGCGACGCGCGCGCCGGTTCGCACTCCCGCGCGTGCGCCTTCATGATCTCCGGCATTCCTATGCGACCTTGATGCTCGAGAGCGGCGTGGATCTCAAGACTGTCTCGCAGGCGCTCGGGCATTCAACCATCCGCATCACCGCCGACACCTACGCGCACGTGACGCCGGCTATGCAGCAGTCGGCCGCGGATCGGCTTGATCGCATCATCGGTCGCTCTCGGAAGAGTTCTTAAATCGTGTGCGGCATCGATTGGACGGCGTTGGGAACGTGGGCCGGGGCCGCAGCTGTTTCTCTTGGCGTCGGGGTAGCCTTTTTTCAGCTCAGGTCCCTGAATGCCAACGAAAGGGTGAGGACTACCGTAGAGTTCTTGAACGGATGGACAAAGGACGAAACGCGCTCACCATCCGGGGAAATCATAACCCCGAGTTCGGGTGCCAATAGCATGATCGCCATAAGAAGCATGCCAGAGAGAGCGGCGCAGTACCGCGAAGACGTGGAGGAATACTTTAATGGTACCCTACGGCGAGATCGAGGAGACGCGTATGCCGACGCCATCGGCGTAAAGACGGCGGGCGTGTGGAGCGTTGCGAACTACTTTATCAAGGCAGAAAGCCTTATACGGCGCAATCGCCTGGACGAGGACCTGTTTCTCGAACAAATGGCGAACCAAATGACCGCGTTTTGGGGGTTCGTCAACGCTTTGAGGATGTTGATGAGCACGCAGAGGGCGCCACCCACAACCGCCTTCTCCGGCCGTTCGCTGAGCGCGCGGCAGCGTGGTATCAGAAACGACTTAGCGAGCTACCTAATCACTAAGCCCGGGGCGTTTTGACAACCTCCGTGACCAATCCGTGACCAGTAGCGGCGTCTGGCTATGTGTTTTGTGCTCAAAT
>CAWETW010000004.1:0-202304 GCA_963812155.1 Vulcanimicrobiota bacterium
GAGGACGTGATGCGACGAATTTGCAAATACTAGGCCTTCTCGTTCTGGCGCTCGTTGCGGTTCCGGCGATCGCATGGCTTATCGCCTGGGCCACCGCACCGAAGCCGGGGCACGTTCTCGATGAGCGCTAACGGCCGGGCGTGACGCAACGAGCTTTAAAGCCGCCGACGATGTCATTTACAGATGGATGGCGCCATCCATCTCGCGCCGGCGGAAATACAAGGCCGCAATACATTTCTCGTTTGGACCGCCGGAAACGATCGGTTTTGGGATCGAGTGGCGACGCTCAGTTTTGGAAGCTTCGATTTGCTCAAGACGTTATCGTCGTATCCGGCCCTCAAAGTGAACCGGGACAATCGTTGGGCTATCCTGGGCGTAGTTAACGAACCTTGTTTTGAAAAAGCGACGGCGCCGAACCCTGCCCGTTACGGATTGTGGTTGGACGTTCGTAAGAAAAACTGTCCATTGGATCCATTCGAAAACGAGCAGAAATACCCGGGCGTTGCCGTCGGCGCCCGAGGCAAGAACGTTCCGGTCGGTTCCGAGTACGGATATGCGAGCGGCGTCGTGGGTCTGCGCATTTTTCCCAATCCCGATTTTGACGAGAAGGCCGTCAAGGCGTGGGATCCCGTTAAATACTATGCGGATCCGTCGTACTATAACAGCAAGAACTTGATTCGTCCGTATCGCGTTGGAATGGCTTGCGGATTCTGTCACGTCGGCCCCAGCCCGGTAAACCCGCCGAGCGATCCCAACAATCCCATTTGGGCAAATCTTCGCTGCGACGGTAGGTGCTCAGTACATGTGGGCAGACCGGATATTCTCGTGGCGGAGCGACCCCTCGAACTTCTTCACGCAACTGTTCGCGACGTGGAGACCCGGCACACTCGACACGTCGCTCGTTTCCACGGATAACATCAACGATCCGAGAACGATGAATGCGGCATATGACGTCGGGCCGCGCTTGGAACAGGGCCTACGTTTAGCTCACGAGCAACTGGGGGGCGGAGGGCTCGACAATCGTCAGATCAACGACTTTATCACGTCGGGTTTATTCACGAAGTTTTATAAGGCACCAAAGGACGTCTGGGTAGCGCATGTTTTAAAGGATGGTTCCGACTCCGTTGGGATGCTCGGCGCACTCAGTCGAGTGTATATTAACATCGGTACGTTTAGCGAAGAGTGGCTACTCCACTTTAACCCGATCCTCGGCGGCAAGCCGGTGAGTCCAATACCGATTCGCGTATCGCGGGCACACTCGGCTTTCTACGCAGCAACCGAGAATCAAACGATGAACGCGGCGCTCTTCTTGCTCCGAGCGAGCCGCGACCTCGACCACTTGCGCGATGCCCCCGGCGGTTCCAAATATCTCACCACGGATCGGCGCGTGCTGATGCGAGGCAAGATCGTATTTGCCGAGAATTGCGCGAGTTGTCACTCGAGCAAGCTCCCCGACTCGCCGCTTCCCGGACTCGGCTCGAGCGACTGTATCGGCCCGCAGTACCTGGACTGCTTCAAGAGATACTGGGGATGGACCAAAACACCGCAGTTCAAAGCCCAGATGCGCAGTATCGTTTTGGCGCCCGACTTTTTGAACGATAATTTTCTGTCTACCGACGTTCGCGTGCCGGTTACGCTGCTGCGCACCAACGCATGCAGCCCGCTGGCCACGAATGCAACCGCCGGCAACATCTGGGACAACTATTCATCGCAATCGTACAAACAGCTCCCCTCGGTCGGAACGATTACCTGGTACGATCCTTATACGGCGCAACCGCACCGATACCGGATGCCCGCCGGTGGTCGCGGTTACACGCGACCGGCGTCGCTGATTGCGCTCTGGTCCACCGCTCCGTATTTGCTCAATAACAGCGTTGGAGGTCCGTTTGACGCCAGTCCTTCCGTCGACGCGCGCGTGAAAATCTTTCAGGAATCCATCCGTGAGATGCTTTGGCCCGAGACGCGAGTGCACGATAGCGTCAACGGAAAAAGGCTACCCGGTCATATCGATCGCACGACGGTGCGATCGTATTAGTGGTGCCGAGAGGCTATCTTCCCGACGGGTGCGCTGGCTTTCTCCAGGCAGATGTTTCCATGGGACGTTTGGCAGCGGAAAGCAATCCCGGGCCTCGAGATCGGGCCCATTCCTGCGGGAACGCCGGTCGACCTGATCGCAAACATTCGTTTGGGGGCAGAGGACCTCACCGGATCGGACCGTTCGGACTACGAGAAGAACGCCGCAGTCTTGATTCCAAGGTTACTAGCCGACTTGTCGCGTCTCTCGAGCGCTACCGATGAACGAGCCCGCATGACCTTCAAGAACATTTATCCGAACCTGTTGGCCTTGAGCAAATGCCCCGATTTTGTGGTCAATCGCGGTCACTATTTCGGCACGTCGGGAGACGCGATCGCCAATAAGGAACCCTCCGAGCCAGGCCTGGACTCAAGCCCAGGGCTCAGCGACCAAGATAAACGCGCGCTCATCGAGTTCCTGAAGACGTTTTGAGAGGCCGGCGAATTTATGAAGGTTGCCGTTCCGTCAGTGCTTGGTATCATTTGCTCGGCCTTTAGAGATGGATGGCCACTGCTTAAGCGTCATGCCGCCGGCGCGATCGTACTCGCCATAATCGGTATAGGATTGGATATACTCACGACGCAGACACCGCTGCGCAGCGGCATCAACCTCGTATCCCTCGTTGCACAAACCATTCTCGCTTTTGTATTCACCTACTTTGGCGCGACCGCAGCAACCCGCACCATCAATCCAGCGTATGGCGTGAGCGCTGGTGGATTCGTTAGGTTCGTCGCTCTTCTCGTTGCCGTAGCCCTGTTGACGGTTGTCGGACTGGCAGCGCTCGTTGTGCCTGGTTTTTGGCTCCTCGGAAAGTTGTGGCCCGCGCCGTACGCTTTGCTTCTCGGATCGGAGAAACCGTTCAATGATTGCTGGCGGACGACAACGGGCGCGCATACTGGAAAACGCTCGGCATCCTTTTGCTCGTTTTTACTTTGAATTTCGCCGTCGTGCTTCTCAACCTCGGGCTCACCCGGCTTTGCGCCAACTATCCAATCCTCGTGACCCCGGCTTACGCTGTCTATTGGTTCGTACTACTCTGGAGTCTCTTTGTAGGAGGGCTTGCCAACGTGCGATGGACGCACGCCCTTCTTGCGCGCGCAGAGTCCCGTTAGAAGCGCACCTGGTGAAGCGACTCTTTCTCGCTTCGGCGGTCCTTGGACTTGCGACGGCCTGCAGCAGCCGAAACGTCGAATCGCCCAGGTGCATGCCCCAGGCGATGACGCCCCCGTCCGTTTCACCCACTGCGAGTTTGCGATCGTCGCCGGCGCCGACAGTGTTGCAGAAGGCCAGCGCAGTCATCAGTGCAGCCGACGGCGGGTCGATCCGAATACCCAGCGGGAGCGTACGTTTTCCCGCGCATACCTTCAGTTCCAACACGAGCGTGACGCTCGAGCTCTTATCTGCTCCTGACGCGCAACCCATTAATTCGGCCGTCGATGCAAAAGGTCAGATGATGGCCTTAGTCATCGGTTCGCCTGCTACTCGTCCGCAGGATTCGCAAAGCTCTTCCAAGCGTTCGACTCCGCAACTCGATCGGGAGTCGGTCGTGGTTACCCAGTCGCTGCCACGCAACGAGCGCAGTTACAGCTCCCGGCTTGCGCCTCAGGTCGAGTTTAACGCCCCGAAGCTCGGCCCGGTATGGATGGACTTCGGCGGTAAGGTGAAGGGCCGGACGGCGACGCTGAAGGTGCCCGCTACCATTCTCGCCGAGGCGGCGGGCAGCACGCTGCGGTTTATCCCGGTTGACGACCTTGCACCGCCCAACGCGTACTACGGCGGGTTGGCGTTGGTCAAAGGCTCCTGGCAGCACTTCGATGCTTCGACTGCGCCAACATGCGCGCACGGCGCCCACCACGCGATCGTCTTCGTCCACGGCATCCTTAGCTCGATCGAATCCCCCCGCTGCATTTCCGCCTGCCAAGGCGCAAGCAATTCAAAACGCGGGGGGATACGATGCGGTGTACGGGTTTGATTATCAGTGGTGGCTGCCGCCGAACGTCGTTAGACGGCACTTGGCACGCTTCCTCAACGACCTGTATAAGAAGGGCTACTTCGATGCCTACGATCTGGAGGCTCACAGTTATGGCGGTGTCGTCTCGCTGTTTGCGCTTTCGAATCCGTCACCCCGAAAGCAGACGGTCTCGCCGCTGAACTTCATAACGTTAGGCTCGCCTTTGGGCGGAACTTCCGCCGCAACGTTGGACTACTTGAAATCGGTGCTCGAAAACAACCAAGGCATCTTTGGATCGAACGCCGAGCTCATCGAATCGGCAAACGACGGCATGACCGCAAGTCTTTCGCCCACGAGCGCGGAGCCGGGCGGTATGCTTTATCGGGCCGCGGCAGCGGTTTACCCGAACTATGCGCCGGCGAGGACGATCAAAGTTGCCGGCTCGGCACCCTTCGCCGTAGACGCGGCGTTCGGCGCCCTAAAGTACCTTCAGCTGATAAAGCTTTTTTTCGCTGGAGAGTATGACGGTATCGTCACCACGGACAGCGCGCTTTCGCCGAACCTGCCGACGTCGCACCAAGCCGCATTTGCTCTTTGGCACTGGGAGCTTACGGGCAGCCCCGGCGTCATCCATTACGTCGCTTCGCAACTTGAGCCCGTTCCGCAGTGGAACGTTTCCGCCGTTGGTTCGACGCGTCGAGCCGCACCAGCGCCACCGTGTCGCTCGACGCAAAACGTCTTGTGTATCGGGCTGTACCGCGGAGAGACGGAAAGCGTGCGCGTCAGCGACGCGACCGGCCAATACCACGGCCCAATGGTTGCCGTCGTGCAGGCCCCCTGCCCGTACGTGCACGTCACCGTCGCAGGTTCCCCAGGGCCCTCGCGGCCCGTCACGGTTTCCTTCAATGCTGCGCCGGCGACGGCGGCGGCGTGCAAAGTGACGTTCAAGAACTGGGTTACGGGGAATCCGCTCCCGCCATTCAGCCGTTCGCCTGAGATCGACATCCGCGCCGGCTCAACACCGTAGACAAAAAAGCGAAGACCCGAGCTTTAAGGAGACCGAGCGCGATTGCGTTCGGCCTCCCTTGCTTACCAGCACGAATTCTTGTTTTTACGATCTAGCGAGGAATAAGTGGCGGCGTGACCGCGATGTCCGACGGCAGTCCCCTATGTATTCCCTTATGTCCGCCATGAAAGACCGGAATTTCGTTGATGGGCGGCCCACCCTGTGGATACACATATTCGGTGGCGCGTGCAACGAGAAAGTCCGCGATGTAAAAACGTGAACCCGACGCTAAGAAGGCGAAGTCTTCCGGATACTTCGCGTGCCGGAGCCAAATCGAAGCAACTGGATTGCCGAGAACACCGTTCTTGGGATGCGCGTACGTCTCCAAGACTACGTTTTTGAAATTCTTGGCTAGGTTGATGAGCGTGAGTTGGTTCATCTTATTTATCTTGATGCCGCTGCCGTACGTCGGCTTTGTCAGCGTCAGGAGCCGCAAACGTCGTCGCGCCACAGCCACCCTTGACCTCGCCGATGATGTTGCCTCCTCCCGATGATGCGTCGCTTCGCCCGGCGACGAAGAGGTTGCCGTCGCGATCGAAGGTCGGCGTGTCCAAAAGCGCGACGCTCGATGGGGCCAACACGGTCGTACACGGTTGCGTTGTGCCCGGAGCATAAAACGTGACGCTTGCAGTCTCCAGGCTGCAACTTGGAGCGCTGCAAATGTTCACTGCAGCAACGACCCCAAGCCTCGATATGGCGACCCGATAGGGGAACTGCCCGGTGTCGTCCAGGATCATGCTCGGGCCGCTGGTATACGGGGGCGCATAGACCGGCACGCTCTGATTGAGCGGGATATAGACGTTTGCCGCCCGGTCGGTCGCAACGCCAAGTGGCTCGTACAATCCGGTAATTTGCCCGACGAGCTGATTTTGACCGTTTTGAAGGTAGATGTTCACGACGTTGTGGCGCTCATCGGCGATGAATATCAGCGGCTTTCCGTTGGCGGCCGGGCTGAAGAAGCTTGGCGTTACTGACCCGCGTGGGGTGGAGACCTCGTCAGGCGAAACGATGCCATTGCCCGCGCGCAGATATTGCACGGCGCGATCGATGGCTCTGCCCTGCGAAACCAGCGCTTGCCCTTGAGGTGCAGGCGCCATTTGTGGACCGCCGGAGCATGCGGCAAGCATGACCAGCGCCGCGGAAGCGCTGAAGATGTGGCCGGCTGAGTTGGTTATATGCATGGAGTTTCTCCTCAGTAGTTCGAGAATAGCGAACTTCGAAGGGCGAATCGTACCTCCAGGACTGAAGGTTCTCGAAACTCCTGGAGTCGTCGGTTCCCCCCGTTCCATTGTCAGCGGTCGCCGGGAAGAACTCCAGGCACATCCGTACAATAAATCCATACAAACCCGAAATTGGGGAAGGCGAAAAAGCGAAGCCTCCGCGGGTGCGGAGGCTTCGCTTCGTCCTTCAGGCTGCCAGTGCGACTAGATCTTGATATCCGCCGTTACGAAGAACTGGAACGGGGTCTTTATAGAGTTCGTATTTTGGTTGAACACGTCCGAAGAGTGGATTGTATGGGTATTTGACCAGCGGCTGTACGATCGATCCGTTGAATCCGGCCGGATTGTAGATGTTGCCGACGGGGAAGATTTCGCCGCCGTACCCGCCTGCTACGTATCCGCACACGTTGCCGTTGTTGAACGTCCACGGAGCCTTAGTGCCGCCCCAACAGGTATTGACGAGATTCGCCAGTACGCCGGTGATGGAGAGCTTCGGGCTGACGTCATACGTCATCTGCAGGTTTAAGCCGATAAAGTTTGGCTGCGTGAACGATCCCAAGCGGATCGAACACTCCCGTGTACGTATCGGGCACCGCCGCCAATGCAGCACAGTCGATCGCATTATAGCGACCGCCCCCGTTGAAGCCGGCTACGCCTGGCAACACGCCAGTGCAGCCCGCCGGGTCGATTCCCGGATTGCTCTGCGGATAGCCGTATTTGCCACCGCCGGCAAAGGTGAGCGAAGGCGTGATCGCCCACTTGTCGTGCTTGTAGTTCAAGATCAGCGACGCCGTATATGGGACGCCGAATGCAGCCGCCGAACTGCCGATGCCTCCCGGAAAGATGCTGAAGGTCGGGAAAGCCGTGTTTGGGTCAATGAACGGCTGCGGATTGTTCCAGTACGGGTTTCCGACATCGGCGGCCGTACAGGTGTAGACCGCGACGCCGGCCGTCGTATAGCACGGCGCCGCCGCCTGGCCGTTGCTGGTTGCACCGCACAACGACAAGTGGTTGGGGCCGATCTTGCCTACGTATGTGCCGCCCGGCGCGCACGCTTTGGTATAGGCGTTATACGCCGAGATCACTTGGTTGGTTCCGGCGATGACCGACGAACCGTAAAGGCCCGACGGGATCGAACCGTAGTGAATGTAGGAATTCGTGTACGCGAACGACAGCTGCGCCGCGAATCCGTTACGCGAGAAATCGCCATCCTGGAACTGAAACTCCAATCCTTGGCTGCGTTGATCGCCGACGTTCAGACCGGAAACAAAACCCGTCTTCTGATTCAGAAAGAAGTTTTGTATTTGATTCTGAGTCTGCCGCAGGAACGGCGTCAACTTGAGCGACATCTCCGTCCCCGTGAAGTGGTGCTCCCACGAGAGATCGTAATTCAGCGATGTCGGGGGAACGATTGGGTAGCCCGGTGAGGTACGTCCGAATGCGTAGAAGTTCGCCGCGTCGTAGGCCGCCAAGTTTTCCTGCAGCGTGTTGTACTGCTCAAACGCCGCGTTCGGCGCCTCAACGTACCGGCCAAACGAGAAGCGAATGACGTTCCCAGGATTCGCCGTGTAGGTGCCGCTCAGGCGCGGCTGCCAGATCGGGTAGGTAACGTTTGCGGGTAGATTTTGCCAGTTCGCAGCGTGAAATCCCGACGGGCATGGTTGGGTCGGGTTGCTGATGCCCAGACCAGCCTTACTCACGGGGGCGCCGCTTACGTTGTTGACGCAGTTGTCGGCGTTATAGGCGTTCGTCCAGAAGTTACGCGCCGCACCGGTATCGGTATTCGAGCCGATGAAGGTGAAACTGTCGAGACGGACGCCGGCATTGATCAGCCAGCGATCGCTCGGGCGCCACTCGTCCAGGAGCGAGGCCGAGAAGAACCGCGGGATGACGTTGTTGTAGGTTGCGTGCAGGCCGTTCTCCGCGAGCAAGTATTCACACGGCCCGGCGCCACACGAGAAGCCCGTTAAGCTCGGCGCCCCGGCAATCTGTCCGAACGAAAGGCCACCCGAGCCGGGAACCACCGCTCCAGACGAAGTGGTCGTCGCGTGCGTGCTGCACGCGATCGGCGATAACGCGCCCGCCGTCCCGCCATAGCAGAGGCCGCCGTAAGGATTGGCGGCGCTCACGATCGGCGCCGCGACTTCGCCGCCGACGGCGTAGAACTGGTTGTTGTCGCGGATGCTGTTGGACGTTACGTATGACGCTTGCGCGCTAATCAAATTCTGCGGGTTGATCTGATTCTGATACTGCACGCTCAGACCGCGCGTGTGTGACGATAGCTCGTAGTCTGGAGCACAACAGCCCGCGAAGTCCGTATAGAGGGACTGCGGAGCGTTCTGCAGCCAGTCGCTATAGTATGTGTAGCCGTACAAGCGCAAGAACGACGTCGAACCGAAGTTCTTCGTATACTGCACCTTCACGATCTCTTGGTTGTTCCACCACGCGTCCCGTGCGGAGTCGGGAATGGGCTGGAACGGAGCAGTGCGATTCGTGCTGGAAGGAAAGTAGTAGTTCGTCACGCACCCGGCCTGACCGGCGAGAGCCGCACCGGTAAACGTATGACCGACCGCGCTCGGGCACGTCCACGTGAGACTGTCGATGTACACGGGTTGGCCGAGGCCGATGTTGTCGGCACACTGCGCTCCCGTGATCCCGCCGCTGCAACCCGCCGTGGACGTGATGTCGTTGGTTGACGAGTAGAACTGGTTGTGCAACGCCTCGCTGTCCCACAGCAACTGGACGTCGTCTTTACCGGCGTCGTTCTTGTGCGGGATGCCCACGTGGAAGTTCACCACGGCGTCGCGCGCCGCCAGTGACGAAAGCGCCGATGACAGGTTCGATGAGATTGCCGCGTAGTTGAACGGCCCCATGTAATAGTACCACTGGCCGAGGCCACCCAAACCGTTGACGGTCGGTGCATACGGAATCGTGTTTCCGCCTGGAATATTGGGACAGGAACCGGTGCAGAGCGACATCGGGGCGCCGGCGAAGTTATCGAGACTCGCACCGTTTTGATTGTCGACGTAGTTGAAGTCCTGGTTGAACCCGGCGACGCCGACGTAGTACGAGAACAGACGATCGGGCGTCGCGCCGCCGGCTTCCACCATCGCGCGATGGTAAAACGCCGGAGTGCCGATGCCGAGTTCGCCCGTGGCGTAGCCCGGATACGTACCGGTCTTGATGACCTGGTTGATGTATCCCGACAGGCCTTGGCCCTCGGAGTTGGCCGGATTCGCGCCGGTGTAGACTTGGACTTCCGCGTTGCCCAGCGACGAGGCCGAGCTCGACGGATAGTTATCGAACGACCGGTTTACCGGAACGCCGTCAAACTCGTAGCCGACTTGGTCGTAATCGCCGCCACGGATCGAGACGGTTTGAAAGTAACCGGTTTGGTTGGCCGGGACGTACGCGCCCGGGACGCTGGCCACGGCCGAGTAGGCCGAGTTCAGGCTGCCGCCGCCGCCGAGTGCCGAGGCTGCCTTTTGCGCCGCCGCGTTGACCGAGTAGACGTCGGACGTCGTACCCGATTTCACCAGCGAGCCGGCACCGATTGCGGAGACGTGCGCGATGGTCCTAAGTGCCTTAAGCAGACGTACCGATACCGTCTGCACGGTATCGGCAAAGACGACTTGTCCGGGAACGCTGATCGATTGGTAGCCGTTTTTGGTGACGGTCACCGTATACGTATCTGGCGGTAAAACCAGATACACAAAGCGACCGGCCGCGTCGGTAGTCCGAGTCGCGGTTTGCGACGGACTTGCGATCGTCACATCCGCGCCGGCGACCGGAGCGCCGGAATCGGCATCAACGACGCTACCGCTCAAACCACCCGTCGTGCCTGCCAGTGCCCATGTTACCTGGCTAGCGAATGCAACGAGCAGTATCAGAGCGCTAACGACGTGCCGAATGGCGTATCGTGTCACTGTCGTTTCCTCCGAAGTAATGATTGGCTGGGCGCAATTCGCACAAAACAAATGCGCATGTGACAGCGCTTAAAGCAAGTCCAATGTCGCACCTTCGACGCTTGGAATTTTTAAACTTGATACTTTTTTATAATATACGCCGATCGTGTGTTTAAAAGATTTTATATTCTTTTAGATGTGCGGATTGCATTCGTCGGCAATGATTGTGCAGTCGAAAGTCAACCATCGCGTTTGGGCGAGACGGATTCACACTCGACTGCTACTCGACCACTCGCGGTGCATGAGAAGCCCTGTGAGAAACGGGACTTCTTCTCACGGATAATCGCCTTGACGGCCTCGGCTTGGGAGCCTTGAATCGAACGCCAACCTGACGGGATCTAGGCTCGCTGCGTCGAGTTGTCGAGCGGTGGTATAATCACTCAAAACCGTCACGGATTGGAGGAGCCAATGCGTCTATTCAAAGGTGCCTTAGGAGTCTTCGGTCTTATTGCCGTGCTCGCCGGCTGTAGCAGTGCCGGATCGGCGTTGCAGCCGCTGGTCGCTCAGCGCGACGCGGCGAGCTCTCGTGTGCCGGTCGGGCAGTCCTGGATTGCTCCCGGCGCAAAAGGCAGCGACCTGCTGTACGTCTCCGACTTGCTGGCGCAGGTCGTTGATATTTATACGTACGGACATAGCATAAAACTAGTCGGCACGCTGACGGGCTTCTTCAATCCTGAAGGGCTGTGCGTCGATGCGGCGGGCGACGTTTGGGTGACGAACGACACGAGTGACGGAGTCCATCAAATTACCGAGTACGCGCACGGCGCCACGACTCCGATCAAGACGTTGAACGATCCTGATGGAAGGGCCAACGGCTGTTCGGTTAATCCAAAGACGGGAGACCTCGCGGTCGCCGACTTCTGGGGCCCGACCGAACAGATCGGAAATGTGGCGATCTATCCCCACGCAAGTGGTAGCCCCACTTCTTATTCGAATCCGAGCATCTACTATTACTATTACTGCGCGTACGACGGCGACGGAAATCTTTTCGTGGATGGCGAGACCCAGGGTAGCGTCTTTGGGCTCGGCGAGCTTCCCAAGGGAGGTCACGCCCTGAAGTTTGTCCCGGTGAACGAAACGATCTACTTACCTGGTGGAATACAGTGGGACGGAAAGTATCTTGCCGTCGGCGATCAGGTTGCCGTGAAGCATAACTTCACCAGCGTCATCTATCAGTTTTCGATCAGCCACGGCGCTGGAACTGAGGTTGGGACCACCGTTCTTAGCGGTTCGTCCCAAGTAGCGCAGTTCTGGCTGCCTCGGGTTCGCAACGGCCGCGAAGCCATCAAAGTCATCGGTCCAAATCAGCAGGGAATGGATACGCTGTTTTGGAGCTATCCGGCCGGCGGTAATCCTATCAGGACCATTTCCGGTGAAAACGATCCGACCGGCGTTACGCTAAGCCTTGCCCCGAAATAGTCGCCGCTCCGCTGTGATTAGGCGCTATCTGCCGCCGATTCCGTAACGCCATTGACAAAGCTAACAAGGGGGCGCATCCTGAGCCCCTAAGGATCCTCTGTGCCTGACAGCCCCGGCTCCCAGCACGCTCTCTCCTGGCCGCCCCAGCCTTTCGCGCCCGACCCGAAGCACTCGGAGAAAGTAAGAGAGCCCATGCGACTTTCAATTTCCGCACTTTACGTATTGATCGCCGTCCCGGCGTTGCTCACTGGCTGCGGGGGCGGACCATCGACGCCAACAGCGCTGCTCCAGCAGAACGAGTTACATTCAGCGAAACACGCCTCGGGGCCGTGCCCGTGCCTCTACGTCGCAAACAATCAAGGTCAGAGCGTGACCGTATACGCATCCGGGGCGACGGGCAACGCGAAGCCGATCCAAACTATTGCAGGCAACAATACTTTCTTGGGCAGCCCCGAGGACGTTGCCGTGGATGCCGGCGGCAATATATACGTAGCCAATGCCGGCGGGAATTCCGTAACCGTCTATGCCGCCGGCGCGTCCGGCAACGTTGCCCCAATCCGGGCCATCACGGGCAGCAATACGGGACTCGACACTCCTTTCGGCATCGCTCTCGATCCGCTAAACGGCGACATCTACGTAACAAACAACTCAAACAGCACCGTCACGGTCTACGCTCCAAGTGCGAATGGAAACGTCGCGCCGATCGCGACGATCGGCGGTGGGTCCACCGGACTCGCTTTCCCCGACAACGTCGCTTTGGATGTAAGCGGCAATATCTACGTTACCAACTTTTTCAACACCGTCACAATCTACGCGGCGAATGCCAACGGTAACGTTCCACCGATGCGAACCATCGCCGGCACGCACACCAAGCTTTCCGACCCTTACGGAATTGCCGTGGATTCTACTTTTAAGATATACGTAGCGAACTACGCCGATCGCAGCGTAACCGTCTATGCCGCCGGCGCGAATGGTAACAAAAAACCGATCCAATCCATCAGCGGACCCATGACGAAGCTGAAGGAGCCAATGGGCATCGCGATCGACGGCGCCGACAACATTTACACGGCGAACGAAACGTACAACTGGATCACCGTTTACACGGCGGGCTCGACCGGCAACGTTCCCCCGATGAACACCATTAAGGGCAAGAAAACAGGTCTCAACATCCCGCTGGGAATCGCCGTCCGCTAACCCCCGCCCGGCACGTCAGTCGGGCACGAAATGCCCGTATTATCCAAGTCGAAGCTGACGACGAGGCCGGACCGCGGCGCTTCGGTGACCAGTCTCGCGACGTACGGCGGCCGCTTTACGATCCAAAACGTCATGAAGTTGTCGCCCTCGTCGGGATAATCGCGAGCATAAAAAGCTGCGCGGACGACGAGAGCGTCAAACGAACAGTTGCCGACGCGCAGCGCCTCATTTCGCAGCACCACGATAGGAACGAGTTGTACCCGTGCGTCGGTAGGACCGAAGGTCGTCAATGTCGTCGAATAGCCGACGGCGAGCGGAAGCCGGAGCAGCGCAAGGCCGAACTGACCGCTGTTGAAGTCATTATATTGCATCGGCAACCGCACCGTTTGCGTCGTTAGAACGCCACGGCTCTTTCCGAGCGAAGAGTAGTCCGTCACTTCGCCGGAGTTGAAGACGCGCCCAAATATGTCGCCTTCGGAAGTGTCGAACGTGTCCGACACGGCCGAGAAATCCGATGTGTCGAAAAGGGATATCCACGTTCGGACGATGCCGTTACTCTGCGTGGAGACCTGCGTGCGCCGGTAGACTTGCCGGCCGCCGACCGCGACACGCTCGAGGCGATCTTGCCAACGAGACGTCGCAACGTGTTTCCCTTTGATCGCGACGTCGACCGAGTACACGTGCAAAAAAGGCTCCAATTGCGGTTCGGGTCCGGCGGCCCGCGCCGCAGTAGCCGGCGAAAGCGATAGCAGCACCAGAAACGCCACCGGTGCGAATCGATTCATGTAAGAAGTATAGCCGAGAGTGCGGGCCCGAGTGTTCAGAAACAAATCAAAATGCGGCGGATCGCCGACGAGTGCTCGATCTGAGGTTTGAGGGGCTCGTCCTTCGCATGGCCGAACTATATCCTGGAAACCGAAGCTGCGCCCCATCTAAGGAAAGCCAGGATCGCCATGACAGTCTCTCGTCTCGGGCTTTGTTCTTCTTATGTATGAGGGCCGCGAGGGAGCGGCTCCTGGAAAAGCCCGCACCATGCGCCGGCTACAAGTTCCGCATCTGCTTACACGATTTCCCGACCGCATAGTCTGGGCGAGCTTCACGTTTGTCACCGGGTTCGTCGCGATCGCGACCCTGTCGTTGCTTGCATTCATCTTAAAGGCGCCGTTCATCTTCCCGCCACTCGGTGCGACTGCTATTCTATTCCTTTACAGCCCGTCGCTTCCAACCGCAAGTCCCAAGAGCGCCATATGCGGGCATGGAATCGGTATTCTTTGTGGTTACGGTGCACTTCTGATTACGGGCTTGCAACATACGCAATCTGCGACCGTCGTTGGCGTTGACGGCGCGAGAGTTTTAGCAACTGGTCTTGCGCTGGCAACCACAGCAGCTTTGATGATTTTGCTGAAGGTCGTGCATCCGCCGGCAGGAGCAACGGCGCTCATGGTGTCGTTAGGAGTCGTTACAAATCCGTATCAACTACCGTTGCTGGAGGTTGCGGTTGGCATTCTCGCTCTGGAAGCTTTCGTCGCAAATCGAATCGCAGGCGTTGAATTCCCAATCTGGACGCCACGCGTCCCGATGACCGAGGAGGGAGCGAAGCTATTAGCCGAGCGTCTTCCATAAGGCCTTACGCCGGAATGGCTCACCGTAACTATCGAACCGAAAAAAGCGCGTTCATTTCTGCGGTGTGGCCGGGGACGTGGCAGTGGAAGAGCCACAAGCCGACCGAGTCCGGAACCATGTCGGCGACGCGCATCGATCCCGGAAGGGGAAGCTCGATCATATCGGTTCGCATGCCGTTGACGAGCGCCGTGGCGCCGTGCCAGTGCAGCACGTGAAAGTCCAAGTCCGTTCCCATGCCGCCAAAAACATACCAGCGTACGTGCTCTCCGCGCCGCAATTGAATGATCGGCATGTTGCCGTAGATGAAGCCGTTGATTGACATCATCTGGTTGCTGGCTTGAAAAGCAATGCCTTCCGCTTTGGCTTTCGCCGCATCCTTCACGTAGCGCTGGACGTTCTGGTCGATGAACCAGCTGCCGTTCTCGTCGTCGAAGTCCAACGACACGATCACCTCGCGGTCTACGCCTTTGGGAAGTCCATTTGCTCGCAACTCTCCGCGGCGAGAAATGACTATCACGCCGGCGAGGCCGGATTCCACGTCTTCTACTTCGTCGACGTGTGAATGATACATCCACGCGATAGAGTTCGGATCCATCGGTCCCGGGCCGGCTCGCGGTGGAACCAACCAGGTATAGACGTACGTTGCCCCGGGAGCGACGGCATCGTCGTTACGATCGCGGCCTACGGTGGCATCGTTATATGGCGCTCCTTCATTTGCTTTTGTATAAAAGACGCCGTGAGGATGCATACTATACGGGTGCGTGCCGTGATTTCGGAAGACTACGCGAATCGTGTCGCCTACTTCGGCGCGGATAACGGGACCCAAGTACCCGAGATACGCACCGGCGGCAAATCGCTGTTTGAGTCTCGTAAACGAACCGTCAGTGTATTCGCGGTAGAGGGCCTTTTGATACGTTGTGCCGATGCGATCGGGAGCCGGCGAATCGATAGCTTTTCCATGGATCATATCGCGGCCCAAAGGCGCGTAATCCCAGGGCAACTCGTCGGCGGCAATGTAGTAGGTTCGGACCGCCGCCATCGCCGGTTGCGGCACGAGCTGCACGGCACAGTAAATTGCAGCGGCGAGAAAGAGTAACCGCACGCGGCAATACATTCCGCGAGCGGCTCCGACCATCCTACGCCGCGCGTTGGCTGCGCGAATGAAGGTCACGCCGGCGGCCAGGGGAACATGTTAGGGCCCGCGCTTCATTCGCGGCCCATGATAAACAAAGCCCGTAGCGCCACACGACAAGGGACGGTTCACAATGGAGCAGACCGGTACGCGTAAAGTCATCGATTGTCGAGAATTTCCGAGCGAGAGCCATTGCACGCTCACGATCGCCGGAACGGAAGCCGAAGTGCTAAAGGCAGCCGCCGAACATGCGGTGTCCAGCCACGGGCATACGTCGGGCCCCGAACTGGATAAAGCGCTGCGTTCGGCAATGCACGACCAAACCTAAGATCGGCGCCACGCTTAAGCTCAGCCTTCGGCCCGCGACTGAATCCGATCGGCCCTTCATTGAGGCCGCGTTTTTCGCCGAGCATCGTTGGATGATTGAAAAACTGGTCGGCTGGCGCGGCGACGACGTTGAACGGCAGCATTTCTATGAGTCGTTTACTCTTAGCGCGACCAGTATCATAAGCGCCGACGGCAACGACATAGGGTGGATGACGGTGGAACGGCACGCCGACTACGTCTATCTAAATGAGATTACTATCGTGGCGCCGTGGCAAAACAAAGGTATTGGGACAATGCTCTTAGGCGAGCTCATCGAGGAGGCGCGCGATCGAGCAGTCTCGCTCAGGTTGAGCACGGCTAAGATAAATCCGGCTCGACGACTATATGAGCGTCTGGGATTTCACATCATCGGCGAACATTCGTTCAAAATCGAGATGGAAATAGATAGCGTTCGAAAGTAGCCGTCGCGATGAGCGGCCATGCCTTTGAGCCGTGCGGTGCGCCGTGCAATTGAGGGGATTCCTGGCTACGGCGCGCTGCTCTTCCTATGCTCGAACGCAGGTCGCCAACACGTCGTAGGGCTGCCCAGCCGACGAGCCGCGCGCGCGGACAGTCCATTTGTGGACATTGCCGATCGTATATACGTTGGTCGACTTCGACGTGGCGCCCCCGTTGTTTAGCGTTCCAACAAAGGACACGCCGTCGACGGACGTCTGGGACTCGGTTGCGCCGTTGGAGTCGGCGCTATCGGTCCAGTAGAGCTTGCGTTTCGCGTCGTAACCGAAGTACGCGTCTTCCGACGAATCTTTCGAGTAGAGGTGACCGTGTAAGGTGTTGGCCGGCAGCGCCGAGTATGCAGCGAAGTACTTCGCCGTGCCAAGCGTGCACGTCCATGGTGCGCCGAGCAAGTCGCGGTACATCGCCATCTTGCCGGTCAGCGTCTCGCCGCCCACAGCGGCCGCAGGTGCATATGCAAGCGCGAGCGTGCCGATCATCGCCGCTGCGCCGATACGCGCAAAAACGCACATTTTCATGGCCGTTTCTTAGCCGCGCTCGCTCCTGGCTCCGCTGGGTATTGAGGAGGATACGAAAGCAGGCGAGCGAATTATTACGTCAGGAGGAGTATTCGCATGAAACCAATCGTTGTGATTTCTTTTGTCTTAGCAGCACTTGCGCCGATGAGCGCGCAATCCGCCACGGGAATGGCGGCGATGCAATATTATGTCGGCTCGTGGTCCTGCACGGGCGGTATGACCGGCGATCCCACGCACGCCACGTCCACGTACACGATGGATAACGGCATTCTTCGCCAGTTCGTGTCCGTCGCGCCCACTGCCAAGATGAAACATCCGTATTACATCGTGTTTGCGGTCTCATACGATGCCACGCATCAGCGCTACTTGCAAACGACACTGGATGGATTGGGAGGCTGGTCGGTGTCCAATGCAAAGGCCTTCACCGGAAACACCGAGCATTGGACCGACACTGCGTCGGACAGCGGCAAGCTTGGATGGGGTGAAGCGGTTCGCGTGAATCAAAACACGTCCACGTACACCGGCTACCCATCCATGTCGTCGAAGACAGCGAACTTCAAAGTCACCTGCACGCGCAATTCGTAATCTTCGGTCACCGATAATTAGGATCGGGGAGGTGCCGCCGCGCTTCCCCGACGCATTCGACGCGCGGTTAGTCCTCGGACGCTTCTTCGCCCGCGTTTTCGTTCGCGGGATTGTGCGCGCTCGTTGCCGGCGCATTCACATCGATCGGCAGCCCGAAGAACGTCCAGCCGACGAACCTACCCTCCGAGTCGTCGGCGGTCGCTTTTTGCCCTCTGCCGGACGGCTTCGTCCGTTCGTTGCGGTCATTCTCCGGCGACGCGCGGCGAGCCAAACTTATTTAACTCCCTAGACGTAACCGGTTATCAAGAGCTCAACCTTCCGCGACGCCCGGACGGCCCAGAAGAGTCATCACCGTCGCCGTCATCGTCGCGACCAGTATTGGATCGCCTGTTCCGCGACCAAACACTTCTCCCGCGCAAACCGTAATCGTCTTCCCGGGCTTGATGACGATGCCTCTCGCTAGGAACGTTTCGCCCTTTGCGGGCGCCAGGAGATTCACTTTGAACTCTATCGTCAGGACCGAAGCTCCGGCCGGCATAAGGCTGAAGGCCGCATAGCCGCAGGCGCTATCTACAATCGTCGTTATGATGCCGGCGTGCAGAAAACCATGTTGTTGTGTAAGGTCCTCACGAAACGGAACGACGATTTCAACTTCACCAGGGGCAACCTTAGAAAGGTTCGCGCCGATGGATCTCATGACCGCTTGTCGCGCAAAGCTCGATCGAACGCGGTCTGCAAAGTCGTGAATGTGCGGCACGAAGACGCTCGTCGATTTCAAGACTCGAGATCGGTTGGCACGGACGCCGAACTCCTAACTACCATAAGTAAAAATAACAGGGATTTTCTCCCGACGCAAGGTGCGCTATTGATGCAAAAGCGATGGTTCAGGATGAAGCAGTACGGCCTCACGGTCGACGAAGAATCTGACGACGTTACGGCGCGGTAAAATACGTTTCGGGCTCGTCCGGCGGGAACGCGATCTCCTGCAGCTCTTCGACGACCCCTTCGGCGCCCGACGAGGCGGCGATGCGAACGATACTCCAAATCGGCGGCTTCCCGACGGGCGCGAAATCGTACGTAATCAACGCGGGCGAACGTTTGAAAGGCAGTTCGTACGTCAGCCGCACGACCTCATCGCTATCGAGCGCAATCCACAAATCGCGCAACGGATGCACGGCCGGATCCCTGAGGGGGCGCAGAATGAGGTGCGCCGTTTCTACGCCGTCGACCGTCTCGTTGCCGCCCGCGACGATGCGATAGGCGATGTCGACCGCCGTCACGGTCGCAATCGTCCGAAGCGGATCTTCGGCAAGGCCGGGCGGCGGCGTTGCTCGGGGTGCGGCCGATTGGGGCCATCGCCGATAGAATCCCAGAGGTGCGCCGGCCGGTCCCGTGATGTAGCCGCCGCGCATGAGCGTGACGGGGGCGGCGCCGCCGGCCGCTACGGTTTCGGCGTACGTACGCCCGTCGGAGAGCCGCACGACGAACCTGACGTCGGTTCCCGGGGCGCAGCGTGCGTCGAGAAACGTCACCGCGCATGGCAAGACGAACGATTCGAAGCGCGGCGTTGCGCGAGCACTCCACGTCGCCTGCGCTTTGAGAAAGAGTTGCTGCGCCGTGGGCGCGCCGTCAATAGGCACCGGCATCGGAATCGCGTTCGAGGATTTCCAGCCCGCGGATTGTGCACCCGCTTACCGCAAACCGGCGAGTCGCTGCGGCGCCGGACGGGTATAGGTGATGCACGCAAAATGACGAGGAATAAGCAAGTGAACAGATGGTTTCTAGGACTGATTCTTGCCGCCATCGCTGCGGGAAGCCTGACCGGCGTACGCGTGGGCGCGCAGCCCGTACCGCCGGCGACGCCGATGCCACCGACTACGCCAATGCCGCCGATGACGCCCATGCCGCCGATGACGCCCATGCCGACGATGTCTCCGATGGGAACTCCCTCGTTGCAGCCTGGTCCTACCGGCTTACCGAGCCCGTCGGCCACGGCAACCATCGTTCCGGGCGATCGGCGCGACGCCGGCAAAGCCGGCGGCTAGCGCATCCTGCGGTAAATCGTCGCTTCGTCGTCAAAGCGGCGCAACACGTTCTCGTGGGGCGTCATCCGCACCGTTTCGCCGGAACCTAAGCAGAGAAAGCCCAGCACCAAGCTGTTGAGAAAGAGCGTGTGGGAGCGAAACTGCAGCGTGCGGTTTGAACTGCCGCAGTAACCCGCGAGCGACGATCATGTGAAACTCGTTCAGCGAGCCTTCGGTTACAACACTATGTTCCTGCCAACGCGATCGAACACGGCTATCGCGGCGTCGATCCCGGTCTCATACGCCTCGCGCTCGCGCGGGAAAACGATCAGCTGTTGCTCACCGTAGAAGACCGCGGCCATTGGCGACCCTTCGTACGCCGCGACGATCGCGGCCGAGGGTTTCAGTTGATGCACGCGTTTATGGACGGCGTACAGATTCGGTCGTCGAGCAACTCGACGTGAGTTCTCCTCAAGACGACGTTGTAGTCTTTATATCGAGCGACGGCGCAATAACGGAGCCGGCCCGGGCAGGCAAGCGGCCGTGGCTTCGTCGAAGACGTTTGCGTACAATGCGCCGTTGCTTTCTCGTTGTCGTAGCGCTGCTTCTCGGCTACGCCGTATCGGCGCCGGCGACGACCGGCGCCGTCGAGCTTCCTTCGATTGCGAGCCCGGCGGTGCAATCTGCTATCGCTTCGGCCGTGCAGCACGATCGCATGCGCTACGGCGGAAACACGCCCGTGCCGGCCGCCGTCATCGGCGTCTGGGACGGCAACGGCCACAGTTACGTGCGCACTTTCGGCGACGCCGACCTCGCGCGCAAGGTGCACGTCACCACCAACGACTACTTCCGCGTGGGCAGCAACACCAAGACCTTCGTCGTCGGCGTGCTGTTGCAGTTGGTTACCGAAAAGAAACTTTCGCTCGACGACCCATTGAGCCGATTCCAGCTCGGCGTCACGATTCCAAACGCCGCGCACATTACGGTGCGCGAACTCTGCGACATGCGCAGCGGGCTGTACGAAGCCTACGACACGCCGCAGTTTGCCGCGCTGAACTGGAAAGTACCGAAGAATTTCGAGCCGCAGATGCTGGTCGGCTGGGCCGTTGGACACAAACCGTACTTTCCGCCGAACCGCGGCTATCAATATAGCAACACCAACTACATCCTCTTGGGTCTCATCATCGAGTCGCTCACGAAAGATACCGTCGGGAACCAAATCCGCAAGCGGCTGATCGAGCCGTTCGGGCTGCGGGCGACGTCGTTTCCCGCGACCGAAGCCATGCCGCAACCCTGGGCGCGCGGCTACGATCTCGACGCGCAGCGAAACTGGAAAGACGTAAGCAACACGGTCCCGGTTGCATTCATGTGGTCGGCCGGCGCGATGATCTCCGATATTCAAGATATCCGCCGCTGGGTTAAACTTTTCGCGACCGGTGCGGCCGGCGGCCGTACGACCTACGCCGATCTCACGCGCTGCATTCCGTTCCTCGGCAACACGTCGTACGGTCTGGGCATCACCTGCAGCGCCGGCTGGTACGGGTACACGGGCGCACTTCCCGGCTACAATACCGCCGACTACTACTCGCCGTCGACCGGCTTGACAATCGTCGCCTTCATCAACTACAAAGCCGAACAACCCATCGAAGGGGTCGCGAGCGTGATGGTGCGCGACATTGCCAGAATCGTCACGCCGAACCACGTTCCATTCGTCTACACGCAGAGCCAACTGCGAACGATGCTGGGCCGATAAACTAGACCGGCAATCCAATGGGACGCTACGAAACGACCGCGTCGACGCGAGTGAAGATCGTTACGATCTATACCGTGCTGGTCTCCGCCAACGTCCTCGTATGGGCGCTCGCCTTCGTCTTCTTCTCAAAACCGCACGCTCTCTTACTCGGAACGGCGCTGCTGGCATTCACGTTCGGACTGCGGCACGCGGTCGATGCCGACCACATTTCGGCGATCGACAACGTTACGCGCAAACTGATGCAGGACGGCAAACGTCCGGTCGGCGTGGGCCTTTACTTCTCGCTCGGACATTCGACCATCGTCTTTCTCCTGACCGTCGCAATCGCGTTCGGCGCGAGCGCGGTGCGCAACCGGCTACCGGCGCTCGAGGCGGCCGGCGGCGCCGTGGGCACGAGCATATCCGCCGCCTTCCTTTTGCTGATCGCCGCTATCAACGCGCTGGTGCTCGCCGATCTGCTGCGAGCGCTGCGCCGCGTTCGCGCCGGCGAGCGTTACTGCGAGCAGAGCGTAAACGACATCTTGAACGAGCGCGGACTGCTGGGGCGGTTCTTCAAACCGTTGCTGCGACTGGTTTCGCGCAGCCGCGACATGTATCTCATCGGCTTTCTCTTCGGCCTGGGATTCGATACCGCGACCGAAGTCGGCGTGCTCGGCATCGCCGCAATCGAAGCCGGCAAAGGCGTGCCGATTTGGACGATCCTGCTGCTGCCGGCGCTGTTTGCCGCAGGCATGTCGCTCGTCGATACGACCGACGGAATCCTCATGCTCGGCGCATATGGTTGGGCGTTCCTCGACCCGGCGCGCAAACTCTACTACAACGTTGCGATTACGGCGGCGTCGGTGTTAACCGCCGTTGTGGTCGGAGGCATCGAACTCTCGAGCCTCGCCCGCGGCGCGATTGGGATCGGCTGGCTTGGCTACGCCGTCGTCGCAACGCTCGCGCTGGGATCGGTTGCTTCGATGGCGTTTTACGCCCTGCGCCGCAATCGCGACCGCAAAATTTCCGCTTCCGGGTGATTCCGCGCGCGGCTAGCGCGCCGCGACGGGCGGACAATCGGCGTCGGCGCGGCCCTTGGCCGGAAGGTAGGTGCCGATCTTGTACACGACCGCGACCGTCAGATTGTAGCCGTTGCTCTCGTCGTAAATCGTCGCCGGCCCAACGTTGAGTGGACCGGTGAAGGTCTCGCCGGCATGAATCACGGCGGTGTTTCCGGTCGGCCGCCGCTCCCCGGTCCAGCCCCGGATCGTGGCGACGGCATATTCTTCGGGCAGGGGTGAGGTCGCGAAGACGTAGGTCCGGCACGGCTGCGGAAGCCGCATGCCCGGCGTGGGCTCGTTCGGAACGTACCACAACACCCACCTCTCGGGCTCTGCTTTGGCGCTACAGCCGGAGGCCGCCAGCGTGACACCGGCCAGGGCGAGGAGCGTCGCGGTAAAGCAAAAGCGCTTTGCGAATGCAGACACGTGAGGCCGCACTTTAATGAACCCTCCGAGGGAGCGCTTGGATTAAGGCGGGAGGTACACTCTTGACGGAGCAATTTCCTGGCGTCGAGATGGGCAACGCGATGGTGGTCCTAGGGGAATCGAGCCGGGCGTTTGCGGCGGCGCTGGCCCTGCTTACGGCGGGGGCCGAGGGTCCGCCCGCACCCGTCCCCGCGTTCGACGCGCCGGCGGTCGTCGCCGCCGCCGCGCAGACCCTCGCAACCGAGCGAAGCGGGATCGTAGCAATGCACCGCCACGTCGTCGCGCAACAGCACGCGCCGGCGCACGACGGAACGCTCGACGAACAAGCCGGCGTCCTGCGCGAAGACAATCACGTCATTGCCGTCCACGTGTATAACCGGCAGAGCGGCGGTGCGGCGGGTGCGACGCTGGTAAAAGCACAAACCGACGCCGAGAATAATCTACCCGACGACAGTTACCAGTTGCCGCTACGCGAAGATTTTCTCGCGGACTACACCTTCGAAAGCGCGGCCTGCGCCGGTTGCGCCGCCGGGAACGTCGCGGTGCGGTTCACGAGCACCAAGCGCAACGAGACTCACGGCGATGGCATCGCCGTCATCGACATCGCCTCGCATCACTTCGTACGGCTCGACTTCGTTCCGAGCGTGCTGCCCAATCACGTCGATAAGGCATCGATCTCGATCGTCCTGGGCCGTACCCTTCCCGACCTGTGGGACGTCGTGGAAACCGATCAGCACTATTCGGGTCACATGCTCTTTATCAGCGGCGGCGCCGACATCACGACCTCGCTGGGAAACTATCGCCGCTTCAAATCGCGCGACGACGGGCTCAAAGCACTCGATCGCGGCGTGTAGTCAATCGCTCGGATTCGGCGTCGGCGTGGGTTGAGCGTGCAGCGGACCGCCGCCGGCGCCGCGATTGGGTCCCGGCAGCGTGCCGATTCCCGAAGCTTGACGAATCGCGTTGACGCTCGAAACTAAGGCGGTGAGCGGAGCACGATCCGACGGACAGTCGAGATCCGGCGACGTCCAGCCGTGCCACGTGACGCGCGTCGTCGTGCCGAACGACGCGCTCTTCATGCACGGCTCACCCGCGACGTTGCCCGACCGCACGGCTTTGAGATTTGCAAAGAAGCGGCTCGCGACCGAGTTCGTCACGGCGAACGATTTGGGGGCACCACGGCTGACGCCGCGATTCTGCACGACGATCGTCGCGCTGCCGTCAGACCACACGTCAATGCGATAGCCGGGCGTATTGGTCGAACCGGAATCGAGGATCGTCGCACCGTCGCGCGCGGGCGTTGCGCTTGCGTGCGCGAGACATCCGAAGACCGCGGCTACCGCCAACAGGATCGCCGCACCCCGCATCGTGCCGGGGCCGCCTTTAGAACGCGCCGAGTCCATTCGGCGTTCCCCAACCCGACGGACCGTCAAAGCCCTTGGCGGCATTGCAGATGTATTTTACGCTGGATGCGCAGTAGCCGCTCACGCGCTGGTACACGTTGCTTCCGACGGTCTGATCGTAGAGACTGCCGTGATTCGTCCAGACATGTTCGGGGCCGTTGATCTGCGCCGCATTCCGGGCTCGTCCGAAGATGCCGGCGATGAGCGGCGCCGAGACGCTCGTACCGCCGAATGCCGTCCAGCCGCCGACGTAGACGGCAACCGGCGCGAGCACCGACGCCTCGGCCGACACGTCGGCCTCCGAGCGCATCTTACATCCGGCGTCGTGCTGCCACGACGGCTTCTTCACGACGATGCTGCAGCCGCTTCCGGTGGCGCCGCACGGTCCACTGCAAAAATCGTCGGCGAGTTCGTTCCAGATCGATTCTTTCCAGCCGCGGTCGTTGGTGGCGTGCACGAGCTTCGTGCCGCCGGCGCAGACCACCGATGGCAGCGAACACGGTTGCTGCGGACCGCCGCAATCGGCCAACCCGCCGCCCTGATCGCCGGAGCTGGCTACGTACACGTGGCCCGGCTGCGAAAACGCGGAATCGGATCCTTCACCGGGACCGCCGCACTTCGTGTACTCGCTGCCCCCGAACGAGGTGCTGATGACGACCGCACCGAGCTTCGCCGCCTCTCGTACCGCTGTATAGAGATCGCTCGTGTAATCCGAGTTCGCCTGAACGAGGACGATGTGGCAGCGCGGACAGGCTGCCGAAACCATATCCAGATCGAGCGCCTGCTCTTGATCCCAGCCGCCATTGGCCGGAGGCGGCTGCGTGCCGCCGGTTTGATTGCGAATCACCAAACAACCGTTGCCGGTCGTGCACGAGATTAACTTGTAGTACGAACGATAGATGGCGAGATCGCTCGATGCATGCGGATAGCCGTACGCGTCGACGATCGCGACCTTCGTACCGTTGCCGAATGGAATTTTGTACGCGTGCTGAAGATCTTGTGCGCCGTACCCCTGGTGTGTGGCGTTGGCGTCGTCCATCGCGGCGCGCAGGTCGCTTCGCTCGAGCGCGAAACAGCGCATCTCACCCGGATGTGCCGGCGCGGGACAAACGGTATGAACCGCATTGGGCGAAAGTAATGGAATCTCGCCGGTGCCGGCAGCAGAAAACGCCGCCGTTTGCGCGGGCGGCATCACGGCGCCGCCGTGACAAGCCGTCAGTGCGGCGATGGCGAAGAGTGCGGTTGCACGAATGACGTTGCGGCTCACGAAAACCTCCAGGGACCCCTTTGAGAGCGGGGTGTTTGCTTATCGATAAACGCGGGATGGACGTTGCTGGTTCCCCGGCGCGTCTGCGGATTCCGGCTCACTGGGGTCATGATTTGATCGTCGAAACCGCGGATGAAGCGATCGTTTCGAGCACCTTCGTGCGGCACTGCAGGGGTGCCGTCGAGAAACCCGCCGGGGCGCTGCTTGCCGCCGCCGCCGAGCAGGTTCGCGCGTATTTCTCGCGCCGGCTGCGGCACTTCGACCTGCCGCTCGCTCCTCTCGGTACCCCGTTCCAGCAAGCCGTATGGGCGCTGGTTGCGGAACTTTCGTTCGGAGAATTCGTCTCCTATGCCGACGTCGCCCGAGGCGCCGGCCGCCCCTTGGCACATCGCGGCGTCGCTGCGGCGATGCGCGAAACGCCGATCGCGCTCTTCATCCCCGCGCATCGCGTCGTCGGCAGCGACGGACGCATCCGAGGCGCGAGCCCGCTCTCGATGCGCGCACGGCTCGCCGCCTTCGAGCGTCAGTAGTCCATTTCGGCCGGAGCGCTCTGCTGCGCGGCAAGGCACGTCTGATAGTTGGGCGGCGCAGGAATCGGCCTGAAGGTCGTCGGTTTCTGCGAAAACTGGAAGACGTCGTCGTATGCGTCGGCGCGCTGATCGTCGTAGATGTGCTGCGAGCCTTTTCCAACGAACGGCAGACCGAATATCTTTTCAATGAAGTGTAACGCCGACGCGGTCTCGTGCCGCGATTTCGAAACGTAATGCGTCTTGGCGTACGGTGAGATGACGATCAACGGGACGCGATACCCCAAGCCTTCGTACGCTTTGGTTTCCGAGTTGGGATACTGTTGCGGAAGCATATGGTCGAACCAGCCGCCCCACTCGTCCCACGTCACGATGATTGCCGTGCTCTTCCAATACTGGCTTTGACCGATTGCATTGACGACTTGCGTCACCCACGCCGGGCCGCACGCCCCGGAGCCTCCTCCCGCATGGTCGGACGCCCCGCCGTGCGGCATCACCCACGTCACGTCGGCCAACTTCCCGTTCGCGACGTCGTTGACGACTTGCCAATCCGGCGTGACGACGTTGGCATAGTCCGCACCGTAACGCACCGCCTTGATAGCATCGAACGCATCGAGCCAATACGAATCCTCGTTATGGCCGTTGAGCGTCTTCGGCTGTTTGTACCATTTCCACGTCACCTTTGCGCTATCGAGCAAATCGGCGACCGAAGGATACGTAAAGCACGGATCGCCTCCCAGCACCTCGTGACCGACCGCCGGCGGAAACTCCGGCGGGTCGGACGCGCCGTACTGCAGGTACCATTCTTCCTCTTTGGGAGCGTCGCAGCCCCAGGGCATTTTCGAGGGAACTTCCGACGCGTGTCCCTCCTGGCCGGCGATCAACTCCTGATGCGTACCAAAACTCGGACCGTTCGTCGAAGCAAAATTATGATCGCCGAGCGTGTACTGGGAAGCCATCGTCCAATACGCTTGGATGTCGGACTTCTTGACGTACGAGAAAGCCAACTGATGGTCGTGCTGGCCCGAGCGATAGGCCCAGCACGACGGGTGATTCACCCAGTCCGCGTACGGACAGCCCGGCATCAATTCATACGGCGACGAACCATATATCAATCGGTCCCAGCCGTCGTTCTTTCCGCCGTCGTAATCCTCGAGAAACTGATAGTGATAGTGATTGACGTCGAACCCATACTTGAGCGGGAGTTCCTGCAGCGTGTACTTCACGCCGTGCCCGTAGCCCGACGTTGCGCTAGCTGCACCCGGAAATCCGCGAAAGAAATTGTCGAAGCTGCGGTTTTCTTGCATGATGACGACGACGTGCGTAATCGGGAACGACGTACGGTGTCGCACGTGGAAACCGGCATTCGGAGCCGCCGGCAGCCCCGGCGACTGCCCGTAGGGCGAACTGCAAGCCGTCGCCGCGACGGCGAAGAGTGTGACGGCGAGCCGTTTCATCCTACTCCTTTCCTGCGCGTTCAAAACCCCATCACAACATCGTCACCGCATTCGCGGCATCTGCGTTCGCAACGGTCTCCTCCAAGAAGCGCGCGTTGTACTCGACGATATCGGCGACGTGCGGAAACTGCGGATGCCGCCGTTCGGACGCAAGGCGATACGAGATGCCGTCGCGTTCGAGAATCTTCCACGCCACCATACGCGGCAGCGCCGCCCGTACTTTCGCCCCCGGGCTCGCGCGCAACTCCGGATCGACGAAGAGCTGGGGCGGAATCGCGCGCAGGTGCGATTCCACGCCGGCCACTGCCTGCTCGCAAAGAAACGGCTCCCCCCGCGTGCATAGCCACTTCGCGAGCAGTTGGCTTGCGACCACCGGACGCAGCGCTGCGAGCGGCCTGCGTCAGCCGCGCGCGATCGTCGAGCCGCCCGACGCGAAAGAGCATGGAGAGCCGTTTTGACACGAACGGATCGTAACTCACGCCCGCGACATAGACGGTCCCCAGCGGCGCGAGGCGATCGATCGCGCCGCGCACCGGTCCGATCGTTGCGTCGACGCAAGAGCGCGCTTCCGGCGCGAGATAGAAGGTCGCGCCGCGGCGCACGATGTCTTCCATGCCCGGTTCGTTTTCAAGCGGAAATAAGCCGAGGGCCACGAACAGCGGGCCGGCGTCGACGCGACGCAGCAGGAACCCCAACCACGGAAAACGCGTGGCTAAGAATCCAGGCTCGTACATGCGGCGTGAGCCGGCGGTGAAGATTGCGTCCCGCCAGAAACTCCACTCGACGAACGTCGTGGAAACGATCGTCATCGCTTCGAGGTCGTGCTGGTGATTGGCGACGACGAGCGCCGGTCCGCGACGGCGCGGGATTCTCCCCCAGTGGCGAATGCGATACGCAATACGGACCCACACGTAGGTACTCGTGTAGGCGGCAACGCGCAACGGCCATCCCCACAGCGACGAAATGGGCCGCCGCCCGACGCGCAGCACGGAGAGCGATGCGAATGCGAAATTCAAGCCGGCCAGCGCGAAAACGGCTTGATAGCCCGCGCGCCCGCCGTGAAACGACGCGATCAGCCACCCTCCGACAAGCGGTGCGACGACGTTGGGAAGGTGCGACGCAACGCCCCATAACCCCAAATCGCGGGCGACGTCGCGCATCGCCGGAATCGAGTCCATCGCCAACGCCCAGCCGCTCGAGAACACGCCGCCGAAGCCCACTCCGAACAGGAATGCATAGAGGAAAATCCACTGCGGGGCGGGGGCGATGGCGAATCCGATAGCCGCAATCGCCATCGGGACGCCGGCGCAGGCGGTGACGATTTTGCGCGGCGCGCGATCGGAAAGAATGCCGATGTAGATCGACGATCCCGTTGCGCCGATCATCGTGCAAAACGCCGCGATCGCCGTCCCCAACGAAGGGTTTGGAAGCCGCTGCACGTCGCGGAAATAGTACAACACGAACGTTTGCAGCAGCACGAGGCCGAAGAAGACGAACGCGCGCGCCGCGAACACGACGCCGAAGTCGTGCCAGTCGCGGACGTGGGCTCGGTCGGGTTCTTGCCATTGCGTCTCGTGCACCCAAAAGAGCGACACGGCGCAGACGGTCACGACCACCGCCGCAGCGATGAAGGTGAAGCTCGGGCTGGGCGCCGCGCCGGCGATACTCAGTCCCAAGATCGTGCCGAGAAGACTGGCCGCGCCCCGCACGCCGGAAACGGCGCCCCACTTACTGCGCGGAATGAGTTCCGGGAGCAGCACCTGATACGCCGCAAGCGCGACGTTCGATGCGACGATTGCGACCACCAAACAGATTGCGAACGCAACGAGGCCGTGCGTGAACGGAAGCGCCACGAGCGCCGCCACGTCGACCGCCAGGCCGGCCAGCACGTACGCGCGCCGTTCGCCACCGCGACGGCGGCTGCGGTCCGAGAACCATCCGGCGAGCGGCGGAACGACCATCGCCGCCAACGCCGCAGCGCTGGCCAGCACCGAAAGGACGATGACGTGCGCTCCCGGCGCCAACTGCAGCAGCGCCGCCGGCACGGCGATCGTCATCAGTGCCGCGTCTTGAAACGTCAGCGGAATCCAGAGCGCGTTGAGAACGATCCACGAGACGATCTCGCGGAAGCGATTGGGACCTTCCGTCAACGCGCTACTGTTTGACGGCGTCGATCAGCACGACCCCGCGACCGCCGAAGTCCCGCAGTTGCGCGAGCGCGCCGACGGCCGCGCCGATCGGCGTATCCGGATTGGTCGCCTCGGCTACGGAGAAACCGGTTTGTTTGCGCACCTGCGCGTCGATCGAGTCGCGCAAGGATTGCGGCAAGAGCTTGAATTTTCCGACCACGCCCAGCATCGGGCCGGCTTTCTCGTCGAGCGTCTGCGGATCGACCGCGAGCACGACGACCTCGTGGCGCTTTCCGCTCTCCACCCGTTCGAACACCACGAAATCAAAGCCGAGATCGCGCGTGTGCGCACGCACCGCTTCGACGCCGTTCCCGTGTACGACCGATACGTACCCGCGGGGCGGATTTGCATCGAGATTCTGCAGCCAGGTTTCGAGCGACGGCATGAGTGCCTGCGTTCCCGCGACCACGTCGTGTCCGTCGTAGGTTCCGGCGCCTTGCGACAACAGCGCGCTGTCGCCGAATCCGGGTCGCGACGAAATGGTTTGGTGCCACGCGCGCGACGACAGCACCGCCGCCCCGTCGAAGAGCGGAAAATCCACGGGATTAGTCGCCGCCGGGCCCGAGCTGGCGCCCGTTCCGCCGCTGCGAGCGCCGCTCGAGCACGCCGCCAACACTGCGACAAGGGCGAACGATGTCATCCTCCACGCCATCGACGAGCCGTTTCGAGGAGATGGAGTCGGTCCCCCGTAAGGGGTCCAATCGTGGCATCGAACGTAACCCCGCGTCTCTCGTACGGCTCGTATCTCAACGTCGAAGGATTGCTCTCGCTGCAGAAACCCCTTTCGCAGCCGGAGCACCACGACGAGATGCTCTTCATCATCATCCATCAAGTCTACGAGCTGTGGTTCAAACAGCTGCTGCACGAAGTGGACGAATCCGTGCGCGCGCTGGATCGCGACGACGTGCTGCGTGTGGCCAAGCACTTCCGCCGGATTCACGCGATTCAGCGCATCCTCGAGCAGCAGGTCGACGTGCTCGAGACGATGACGCCTCAGGAGTTCAACCAGTTTCGCGACAACCTCAATCCCGCCAGCGGATTTCAATCGATCCAGTTTCGCGAGCTCGAGTTTGCCTGCGGCATACGCCGTCCGGACGTCCTCAAGTACGTGGAGATGGACGACGCGGCACGAAGGCGCTTGGAGCGGCGTTTGAAAGAGCCGTCGCTCTACGACCACGTCAAAGAATTGCTGCGCCGCCGCGGCTTCGCGGTCGACTCCCACGACGAATTAGTCGAGAGTTTTCGCCGCATCTACAGCGACGAGGAACGTTACTATGACCTGCACTTGCTGCTGGAGGATCTCATCGAGTTCGACGAGCGCCTGTTACTGTGGCGCGGCCGCCACGTGCGCATGGTCGAGCGCATGATCGGCCGCAAGCAGGGCACCGGCGGATCGGCCGGCGTCGATTATTTGGCGCGCACGCTCGAGAACCGGATGTTTCCGGAACTGTGGGACGTGCGCACGCTGCTCGGGACCGGTGCGAGTTACGCATGAGGGAATCAATGGAAGCGACGGTAACGCATGCGCTCGCGCGCGACGAGTTTCCAATCCTCGCACGGTCGACGTATCTGGTGAGCCATTCGATGGGTGCCGCTCCGTTGGGCGCCAAGGCGGCGCTGGCGACGTACTGGGAACAGTGGGCGGCCGATGGTCCCGAAGCGTGGGAGCAGTGGCTGCCGGCGATTGCGACGATCGCCGACGGCATCGGCGCCATCGTCGGTGCGCCGGCCGGCAGCGTATTCCTCGGCCCAAACGTTTCGGTGCTGCAAGCGGCGCTGGCGACGTGCGTGGACTTCTCCGGCGATCGGTGTGAGGTCGTCTACGAGTCGTTGCAGTTTCCGTCGCTGACCTACGTTTGGCGCGAGTGGGAGCGTTTCGGCGCGCGCACGAACGTCGTTCCGTCCGACGATGGGCGCTCGATTCCCACCGAGCGCATCTGCGCGGCGATCACCGAACGAACGGCGATCGCCGTGCTTTCGCACGCCTACTACGTTTCCGGCGCGATCGCCGACGTCGCGACGATTCAAGCGCATTGCCGCAACATCGGAACGCTGCTCTGCGTCGACGCATATCAAACGACCGGCGTCTATCCCTACGACGTGACGCAATGGGATCTCGATCTGGTTACCGGCGGCTCGCACAAGTGGCTGTGCGGCGGTCCGGGTTGCGCGTGGATCTACGTCAAGCCGGCGCTGCTGCAGCGTTTTCGCCCCGCGGTCACCGGCTGGATGGCGCACGCGCGGCCCTTCGCTTTCGAAGCGGCGCCGATCGACCATGCTGCGTCCATGTATCGCTGGGGCAACGGCACACCCACGATTCCAGGTTATCTCGCCGCGAAACCCGGTCACGATTTGATCCGCGGCGCCGGTATCGCACGCATTCGCGAACACAACGTGCGCCTGACCACCAAAATTGCCGAGGCGGCGCTCGAACGCGGGCTGCGCGTCAACACGCCGCTGCAGCCCGAACGCCGCACCGGATGGATCGGCATCGATTTCGACGGGGCCGAACGAGCCTGCCGCGACCTCGTCGCGGAGCGCGTGTTTCTCGACTACCGGCCCGGTTGCGGGCTGCGCGTCAGTCCGCATTTTTATACCACCGACGACGAAATCGACGCATTTTTCGACGCCCTCGACCGCATGCGCTGAAACTTCCGCCCGCGCCTGTGGGTCGGATGGGGCGTGATCGTCGACCATCGCGACGTAGGCGCCGCATTCCGGCGCCTTTCGCTTCCGGTTGCTGCGCAAATGCTCGGCGATCAGATTCTCGGCATCGTCGACACGATCGCGATCGGCAGCCTCGGCGCGGTCGCGCTCGCGGGCGCGACCGCCGCCAGCGCGATTTTGACGGCCGTGCTGTTTTCGATTTTCGGGTTGCTGACCGGGACGTCGATCATCGCCGCGCAGCGGATCGGCGCTGACGACGTCGACGGATTCGCGCGCACGCTGCGCGCGGGAGCCATCGTGCCGTTCGCCGTCGCGCTCGCCGGGCTGGCACTCGGCATCTTCTTCAGCAAACCGGCGGTGCACGCGCTCGTCGGCGACTTGCCGTCGGCCGGCGCCAGCGCGCAGTACCTCACGCTGCGCCTCGCGTCGGCACTGCCGATCGTCATTTCGGGCACGATCATCGTCGGTCTCGGAGCGGCCGGCAATCGCATCGTCGGCGTGCTCGTCCTCGTCGCGATCAATCTCGTACACATTCCGCTGCTGCTAATGCTGGGGCTCGGCTGGTGGACGCACCATCCGCTCGGTATCGCGGGCGCCGGCATTTCGTCGCTGCTCTCGGAGACGTTCGGCTGCATCTGCGCCATTGCGTACGTTTGGCGCAAACCCGCGTATCGCGTTTTTGCAAGTTGGAAAATTTCGTGGGCGACGGCGCGCGAGTGCACGCGCCTCGGTTTGCCTGAATCGATCTTTCTCGCCGGCGTCATGCTCCCCGATATTGCCGTCGTCGCGATGCTGGCGCCGCTCGGCGCGCCGGTCGTCGCGGCGTTTCGCGCGCTCAACGTCGTTTCGGATCTCACGTTCGTATTCCCGAGTCCGCTGCAGAGCGCGGCGCAGACCGTCATCGGCCAGCGCCTCGGTGCCGGCGACGTAGACGGCGCGCGCTGGTTTCTCGGACGCGCGCAGCGGTTCGCAACGCTGGTTACCGCCGCGGCCGGCATCGTCGCGGCCGCACTCGCGTGGCCGCTCGCCTACATCTTCACGCTCAACGCGGCCGTTGCGAGCATGGCCGCGCTGCCGCTTGCCGTGCACATGGCGACGCTGCCGCTCAAAGGTTGGGCGATGGTCTCCCTCGCGCCGATTCGTGCCTCCGGCGATACCCGCTTTTCGATGATCGTCGGCCTCGTCTGCGCCGCGCTCGTCATTCCGTTTGCATGGCTGGGCATCGAACGGCTGCACATCGGCCTGTACAGCGTACCGTTGGGCTGGATCTCGGCATGGGCCGTGCGCGCACTGTTGACGGAGTGGAAGCTCCGCGCAGGCACGTGGACGCGCCGCCCCGTGCTTGCATCGTAAATGCTACTGCGTCATCGGAGAACGTCACGTCCGGCGCCGGCCAGTACATGCGCGAACTCGGCGTGAATGCGGCCGTTAGTCGCCAGAATCGAGCGCGCGTCGAGCGCCGGCGGCGTACCGTCGGCGCGCGTGACGCGACCGTTTGCTTCGGAGACGAGTAAGGTGCCGGCGGCAACGTCCCAGGCGTGCAATCCAAACTCCCAAAATCCGTCGAAGCGACCGCACGCGACGTAGGCGAGATCCAGCGCGGCCGAGCCGTCGCGCCGCACCGCCTGGGCGACGTTCGATGCGGCGCGAAAATGCGCGGCATTGCGCTCGAAATCGGCGGGATAGAAACCGGTGCAGACCATCGCGCCGGCCATGCGCTCGATCGGCGACACGCGGATGTCGCGATCGTTCATCCGCGCGCCGGATCCTCGTTCGGCGATAAAGATTTCGTTCATCGCCGGGGCATAGACGACGCCGGCGATCAGTTCGCCGGATCGTTCGTATGCGATCGAGACGCAATAGAGCGGATAGCCGTGAGCGAAGTTCGTCGTTCCGTCGAGCGGGTCGACGATCCAGCGTTCGTCGGCGGTGCCGGCGTGCGTTCCGGTTTCTTCGGTAAGGATCGTCGCATTCGGATAGTCGCGGCGCAGCCGCTCCAGAACGATGCGTTCGCTTGCGCTATCGGCATCCGTGACGAGATCGCCACGTTGTCCCTTTTCGCGAATCTCGCGCGGAGTGCGCGCTTCGTGCGTCAGAACCGCGCCGGCTTCGCGCGCGACGGCGACAGCGGTTTGGAGTGGATCGGGCCGGCGCATCGCCAGCCGCATTGGATGCGGAGGCCGCCGGGTCCCCGGTGCGAATGAGGCACAATAATGGCGTTCAGCGAGGGGTTCATCTCGGAATTGGTCGGGCGACGCGCCACGGTCAACGACCTCGCGGTCGGCAAGGTCACCGATTTTCTGGTGACCAAACCCGACGATACGTTTCCGCAGATCGACGGGCTCGTCATCAAGACGTCGCAGCGGATTGCGATTCGCGCCGATCGATACCGTTGCCGACGTCGACCGCCACGGCACCGTCGCGCTGACCGCCGCACCCGACCGAACCGGCGCCCCGCGACGATCAGGCGCTCTACCTCGTCGCCGATCTGCTCGACAAGCAGATCGTCGACGTCGACGGCCGCAAGGTCGTGCGCATCAACGACATCGAGGTCGCCAGCACCGGCGGGCGCATGCGCGTGGTTGCCGCCGACGTCGGCGTCGCGGGGCTCTTGCGCCGCCTCGGGCCTGAAATCGTTCGGCCGCCGCTTCACGCCGGGCGTCTACCGGCCGGTGCCGCGCTCGATGATCGCGTGGGACTCCGTCGCGCCGATTCGCGATGCCAATCCCGCCGCAAGTGAGCCTCTCCGTCAAAGCGCAGCAAACTCGCGCGTCTGCATCCCTCGGAGCTTGCCGAGATCATCGGCGATCTCTCGGCGCGCGAAGCCGCGGCGCGTCGTCGGACAGCTCGACGACGAGACCGCCGCCGATGCGTTCGAACATCTCGATGCCGAAACGCAGAAGACGCTGATCGACGACATCGGCACGGAGCGCGCCGCCGACATCATCGAGGAGATGGATTCCGACGACGCCGCCGATCTGCTCGGCCGAGCTCCCCGAAGAGCAGCAATCGCGAACTGCTGCGCCGAGATGAACGCCTACACCGCCGACGAGCTGCGCGAGCTGGTCAAGTACGACGAGGACACCGCCGGCGGTCTGATGACCACCGACTACATCGTGGATCTATCCGCATCGCACGACCGAAGCGACGATTCGCAAGATTCGCGAGATCGCGCCGACGTCGGAGTTCATCTACTACCTCTACGTGCTCGACAAGGACGACCATCTGCTCGGCGCGCTCTCGCTGCGCACGCTGCTGCTCGCGCTGCCGACGGCGTTCATCGACCGGATCATGGAGACCGACCTCGTGACGCGTCGCATCCCGACGCGACCGCGGTCGACGTCGCCGCGACGATCGCGCGCTACGATCTGCTCGCCGTGCCGGTGCGTCGACGACGACGGCAAGATGCTCGGCATCGTGACCGTCGACGACGCGATCGACGCGATCATGCCCGACGACGTCGCGAAGAAACTTCCGCGATTCACCGCGCGGCGCCACTCGCACGCGGCGCACGCCGCTGCGAGCGGGGCGTAACGCCGTGAGCCAAGTGCGCCGCGCACGGCGCTCGCTGATGCGATCGCTGCTGCTGATTGCGGCCGTGCTCGGCCCGGGATTCGTCACGGCGTCGGCCGGCAACGACGTCGGCGGCATCGCGCACGTACTCGGCAGCCGGCGCGCAGTTCGGCTACATCGCTCCTCTGGGTGCTGATTCCGCTGGCCGTCGCGCTGATCGTCGTGCAGGAGATGGCGACGCGCATGGGCTGCGTCACCGGCAAGGGTCTCGCGGCGCTCTTTCGCGAGAACTTCGGCGTCGGATCTCGTTCTTCGCGATGGCTGCTGCTCTTCCTCATCAACACGCTGCTCACCGCGACCGAGTTCGCCGGCATCGCCGCGCGCCGCAGAAATCTTTCATCTCTCGCGCTACATCGCAGTTCCGATCGCGGCTCATCGTCGTCTTCTTCTTCGTTCTGCGGTTCGACAACAAGATCGTCGAGCGCATCGTTCGTCGTCTTCTCGCTCATCTATCTCAGCTATATCGTGTCGGCGATGCTCGCGCAACCCGAATTGGCACGAGGTCGCGCGCGGAACGCTCGTTCCGACGTTTCACTGGCAGACCGCCGGCTGGCTGGCGACGGTGGTCGGCTTGATCGGCACGACGATCTCGCCGTACATGCAGTTCTTCTTGCAGTCGGCCGTCGTCGAAAAGGGATCGCGCATCGACGAGCTTGCCGTTCGCGCGCGCCGACGTGATCAACGGATCGATTGCTGGCGATCGTGCTCGCCGGCTTCATGATCATCGCGAACGCGGCGACGATCTATCATGGCGAACCAGCCACGGCGCGCACATCGATCGCGACGCAAGCCGCCGATTTCGCGGTCGCGCTGCAACCGCTGGCCGGCGACTTCGCCTCGGCGATCTTCGCGCTTCGGCATTCTCAACGCCGGCGTCTTCACGGCCACCGTGCTTCCGCTCTCGACCGCGTACATCGTCTGCGAAGCGTTCGGCTTCGAAGCGGCGGTCGACCGCAAGTTCGAAGAAGCGCCGGTCTTCTTCACGCTCTTCGCGGCCGGATTGCGTGATCGGCGCGGCGATCGTGCTGATTCCGCACCTCCCGCTGCTCAAGATGGTTCTGCTGCGCGCAAGTCGCTGCAAGGCATTCTGCTTCCCGCCGAACTGGTGCTGATGCTCATCGTCGTCAACCGCAAGCACGTCATGGGCGAGCACACGAATAAACCGTGGGTGAACGCCATCGCGTGGACGACCGTGGCGGTCGTCGGCACGCTTTCCATCGTCTACGTGGCGGGGCAGTTTCTGCCGGGATTGCTCGGCGGTTGACGATGCGCCCCGAACGCATCGTGGACTTCGCAGAGCGGCTCGCAGCAATCGTTGCCGCGGGCGGGGGTGCCGAGGCACTCGCCGCGCACTTGGCCGATGCAACCGGCGCCGGCGTGCTGCTCGAGGATGCGCAGCGGCGTCGCATCGCGAGCGCCGGCGTGGCACCACGTTCGCCGAACGGGCGCACGGCGGTCGAGAACGGCGAGGCCGGCCGGGCGCTGCGGCTGACGGCCGGCGAAACGCACGTTGGGTGGCTTCGCGTCTTGGACGACGGCGCGACGACGGCAAAACCGGCGCAATCCACAGACTTGGCGCTCTTGGCGCGGCTTACAGCGGCCGCAATTGCCGTGGAGCTGGCGCGGCGGCCCGACGCACCGCGCGGCCGGGAGGCGTTTTGGGAACGCCTCGTCGACCGCGTGCACTCGGATGCCGACGCAATACGGGAGGACGCGACCGCGAGCGGCATCGTGCCGGCAGCCGCGTACCTCGCGATCGCGCTGGAATGCGAGGGCGGTACGGAAATCGCCGCAGTGCGTGGCGGTCGCCGGCGACGTCTTTCGCACCGGCGATGCCGAGGCCGGAATGCTCGAGCGCGCGACCACGCTGCTCGTCTTCGTTCCGGCGGCTCGCGAGATCGATGCGAGCAACGCGCGCACGGCCGCCGCGCTCCTTCCGAAAACGGTTGCCAAGCGAAGCCACGACCTGCACTTTAGCGGCGGCGTCGGGACCGTCGAACCGCCCGCAACGCTCTACCGCAGCGCCGAGGCGGCGCGCAGCGGCTTTGGCCATCGGCCGTCGCGTGCTCGGCAGCGGACGCGTCGTTTCGTACGATGCGCTCGGCGCGTACCCGCTGCTCTACGAAGGCGCCGATCTGCGGCGTCTGCAGTCGTTCGCGCGCAGCGTGCTGTTGCCGCTGCGCGAGTACGATGAGCGTCATCAAACGGAACTCGAGCGAACCTTGCGGCTTTTCTTCGAAACCGGTCAGAACGTGAAAACGGCGGCGGCGCGCCTCAACGTGCACCGGCATACGGTCTTCTATCGCCTGCGCCAGATCGCCGATATCTGCGCGTGCGCGTTGGAGAGTCCCCACGATCAACTCACCCTGCGCTTGGCGGTAGCAATCGATGCACTCCATTCCCCGTAACGACCGGCGTCCGACGTCGAAACGCGACGTCGTCAAACTCGCGCGCGAACAGAACGTGCGCTTCGTACGCTTAGTGTTCGCCGACATCTTCGGCGTCAGCAAGAACGTCTCGGTGCCGGTCGGCGAACTCGAAAACGCGCTCGACGGCACGGTCACGTTCGACGGCGGATCGATCGACGGGTTCGTGCGGGGCGAGGAGCTCGACATGATGCTTCGGCCGGATCCGGCGACCTTTGCGGTCTATCCGTGGCCGGCCCCCGACGGCCGCGAGGCGCGCTTGATTTGCGACATCGCGATGCCCGACGGCTTGCCCTTCGAAGGCTGTCCGCGCACGACGCTGCGCCGGTCGCTCGAACGTGCGACGTCGTTGCGCGGACTGCGCGTCGGTCTCGAAGCGGAGTTCTTTCTCTTCGATAAGCGTTCGGGCGACGGAGATTCGACGACGACCGGAGACGTCGGGTCGTATTTCGATTTCTCCGCGAACGATCGCGGCGAAGCCGCACGCAACGCGATCGTGGCCGCGCTGCAGGCGATGGACGTTCCGGTCGCGTCGGCGCATCACGAGCACGCCGCCGGCCAGCACGAGATCGATCTCGCCCACGACGATCCGCTCGCTGCGGCGGATCACGCGCTGACGATGCGCACCATCGTCAAGCACGTCGCCGCCGGTTTCGACCTCGACGCGACCTTCATGCCCAAGCCGATCGAGGACCGCGCCGGAAACGGACTGCACGTCGACTTTCTGCTGGCGCCCGATACCGACGACGCGACCGCGCTCTACGTCGTGGGCGGGTTACTCGCGCACGCAGCGGCAGTCACCGCGGTCTGCAATCCAACCGTGAACTCGTACAAACGGCTGGTCGCCGCGTGGGACGCGCCGATCTATACGGTGTGGTCGCAGCGCAGCGCCAACGCGCTCGTCCGCGTGCCGCCGGGCCGCACGCCGCCGCGCGTCGAGATGCGCAGCCCCGACCCGGCGTGCAATCCATATCTCGCGCTCGCGGTGCTGATCGGCGCTGCCGCCGACGGCGTCGCGCGCAGCACGCTTCCCGGACCGGCATTCGCGGGTTCGACGTACGATCTCGGCGAGCACGAACGCCGCGAACGGGGAATCGGCATGCTGCCGCGCTCGCTCCGGCAGGCCATCGACGAACTCGACGCCGACGCCGTGGTGCGCTCGGCGCTCGGCGACCATCTCTACCACGCATTTCGCGACGCGAAACTCGCCGAATACGAACGCTATCGCCGCGCCGTCCATCCGTGGGAACGCGAACAGTATCTTCGGTTGTACTAAACGTCGTTGGTTACGCTGCGCGTAGCGTTGCGGCCGTTCTGCGTAGCAGATCCCACGCGAACTCGACGTCGGCGCGTTCGGTGCGCAGGTTGCCGATGGCGAGACGCAATGCAAAGACGCCTTCGATTCGCGTGTGCGAGATGAAGATTTCGCCGGTCGCGTTGACGGCGTGCATGAGGCGTTCGTTGAACTCGTCGAGTGCGCCGGGCTCGACTGCGCGGTAGCGAAAGCAGACGACCGAAAGCGGATGCGGCGCGAGGATTTCCCAGTCAGGGTCGTCGCGCACCCAGCCCGCGAATGTCTGCGCGAGTCCGATATGCGCGCGCAGTTTCTCTGCGAATTCCTTCGACACCGAACCAGCGCAGCACGAACCAGAGTTTGAGCGCGCGAAAACGCCGGCCCGAGCTGGAGCCCGTAATCCATGTAGTTCACCGCGTCGCCCTCGGGCGTCGTGAGATATTCGGGCACCAGCGCGAACGCCCGGCGCAGCAGCGCTTCGTCTTTGACGAACAGCACCGAGAGATCCATCGGCACGAAGAGCCACTTGTGCGGGTTGACGACCAGCGAATCGGCGCGCGCGACGCCATCGAGCAGATTCGCGAACTCCGGGACGATCGCAGCCATGCCCGGCGTACGCGGCGTCGACGTGCAGCCATACGCGCGAGCGCTCGCGTCACATCGGCGATCTCGGGCACCGGGTCGATCGACGTCGTCGAGGTGGTGCCGACGGTGGCGATCGATGGCGAGCGGACGCATGCCGGCGGCAACGTCGTCAGCGATGCACTGCTGCAGCGCATCCGGGCGCATCCGAAAGGCTGCATCGCAGGCCACGCGCACGACGTTCTCTTGGCCGATGCCTAGTGCGATCGCCGCTTTCTCGACGTGCGAATGCGTGTGTTCGGTGATATAGACGCGTAACCGCGGAAGGTCGCGACCGGTCATGCCGAGCCGTCGAATGCCCAGATCGAGCGCTTCGCGCGCCGCCGCCAGCGCCGTGAAGCCCGCAATCGACGCGGTGTCGTAAATGATGCCCATCCAGCCGTCCGGAACGCCGAGCAGCGTACCGAGCCAGCGCATCGTCACTTCTTCCAGTTCGGTGGCCGAGGGCGACGTGCGCCACAGCATCGCTTTGACGTCGAGCGTCGCCGACAACGCCTCGGCGAGAATGGCCACGGGCGCCGAACTCGTCGCAAAATACGCAAAGAACCGCGGATGATTCCAGTGTGTGGTTCCTTGCACGACGATGCGCTCGAAATCATCGAAGATGCGGTCGAACGGATTCGCCGCGTTCGGGCGCGCGCTCGGGTAGCCGGCGGCGCACGTCGCCGGGGCGGACCTCCGGCATCACGCGATACCGCTCGGGGTGCCGGAAATATCGCACGATCCAGCGCGCCACGCGCGCAAAATCGGCCTCGAAATCGTCCTTTTCGTTCACGCCGTGAAGAGTTGGCGGGGAACGCGGAGAAGGCCCTTTCATGAAGTATCGCACGTATCCCAACACCGACGTGACGGTCAGCGAGGTCGGCTTCGGCCTGTGGACGACGTCGACCGGATGGTGGGGCGAAAAGAGCGACGACGACGCCGTCGCCCTGCTGCGTGAAGCATTCGATTTCGGCATTACGCTTTTCGACGCAGCCGACACGTACGGCAACGGCCGCAGCGAAGAGCAATTGGCGAAAGCGTTCGGCGCCAATCGCGATCGCGTGGTGTATGCGACGAAGTTCGGATACGATTTCTACACCCCGCGCAACGTCGAAGGGCGGCGCGGACAGGTCGAGTTACCGCACGATTTCTCGCCGGCGTTCGTGCGCCGCGCGCTCGAGGAGTCGCTGCGCCGTCTGCAGACCGACTACGTCGACATCTATCAAATGCACAACGCCCGCATGGCGCAAATCGACGACGATCCGCTGTGGGAATTGCTCGAAACCCTCAAGCGCGAAGGGAAGATCCGCATGTACGGCGTTGCGCTCGGACCGGCAATCGGCTGGCTCTACGAAGGCGTCGACGCGATACGTAAGCGCAACGTCGCGAGCCTGCAGATCATCTGGAACGCGCTGGAACGGTATCCGGGCGACGAGCAGATTCGCGCGGCATACGAAAGCGGCGCGGACACGGGGTATATGATTCGCGTGCCGCACTCGAGCGGGATGCTCGAGGGACACTATACCGAAGAGACCGTTTTCCCCGAAGGCGACCACCGCCGCCACCGGCCACGCTCGTGGCTGGTCAACGGCGTCAAAAAGGTCGAGCAGTTGCGGTTTCTCGAGCGCCCCGATCGCACGCTCGGGCAGGCCGCAATCGCATGGCTGTTGCGCGAGCCCCGCGTGATGAGCGTTCTTCCGAACATCTACGACCGCGAGCAACTGGTCGAGTTCGCCGGTGCGCCGGAGGCGCCCGCGCTCGGCGACGATGAAGCGGCCCGAATGGACGCACTCTACGCAGCGAACTTCGGAATCGAGGAACCGCCGATGGCCTTCAAAGGTACGATGGAACGTTCCGAATCGCTTCCGGTCTAGGCGCAATGCGCGAACGCATCTTTACTCCGGAAGCACCCGAGCCGATCGGTCCGTACAGCCAAGCGATTCTCGCCGAGGGCGTGCTCTTCTGCAGCGGACAGATTCCGATCGATCCTCAGACCGGCGAACTCGTCGCCGGCGACGTTGCCGCCCAAGCCGAACGCGCGTTTCGCAATCTCGAAGCCGTTCTCAAAGCCGCCGGGAAAAGTTTCGACGACGTCGTCCGAACGTCACTCTACCTCGTCGACATGGCCGATTTCGCGGCGGTCAACGCCATCTACGATCGCTGCTTCGGTTCGGCGAAGCCCGCGCGTTCGACCATCGCCGTCGCCGCACTGCCCAAAGGCGCACGCATTGAAATCGACTGCGTAGCTCTCTAGTCCCGGGGCGCTTCGACTACGCGTGCTGCGGCACGCTCCGCTCAGCGTGACACGTTAAATTTGCGGGGACGCTCTTGCCGAAGTAAGGCGCGACGACTCTTCGCTCGCTAAACGCGCGACGTCCGGGTCGAACGATTGCTCGGCAATCTTCAGTTGGTCGAGCGCGAGCGATTTTTGTCCTTGCGACGCGTACGCCACGGCGAGCAGGTAACGAATGCGTCCGTCTTCGGGCGCCGCTGCGATGCCTTTGAGCAATGCCGATTGCGCGAGCTGGTAGAGATTGTTGTGCTCGTAGTCGATGCCGAGGTCGATATAGGCTTCGGGCAGGTACGGGCCCACGACGGTGGCTTGCACGTAATAATCGACGGCGCGCTTCCAATCTCCGCGCCGGTCGGCGAGGAAACCGAAGTTCACGAGCGCTTCCGGGCGCTCTGGAGCCAGCGAATGCGCGCGAATGAGAAACGGCTTCGAAGATTCGTCGTCGCCGGATTGCAGGAAAGCGGCGCCGATGTTGTTCGTGCACGTGTAGTTGGTCGTATCGATCGCGATGCAGGCGCGAAAATCTTTTTCCGCTTCGGTGTAGTTTTGGAGATCGAAGTAGGCTAAGCCTAAGCCGTTGAGCGCAGTGAGCGACTGCGGATCGGTGTCGAGCGCACGCATGAAGTATCCGAGTGCGTCGGCAGGCTTGTGCAGCGCGGCCATCACCTGGCCCATCTCGGCCTGAATATCGGCGTTCGTCGGCTGCGCGTTGGCGAGGGTTTCCATTTGCTTGCGATAGGCCGGAAGATCGCCCTTGCGCGCATGCATTTCTACGAGGTCGGACACCGAGTCGGTCCCCGGCAGCGCTTTATTGAACTGATCGATGGCTTCGTCGACCCGATTTTGGGTGCCGTAGACGACGCCCAAGCGGTTGTGCGTCTCGCGGTCGCCGGGATTGTGGTCGAGGATGTTCTTGTAAACCTCCTCGGCCTTGTCGAAGCGGCCCTGGCGGTAGTAGAGATCGCCCAGGAACCGTTCCGGACCGGCCTCGCCCGGATGCGAGACGACGTAGATTTGCAAGACCTTGACGGCCCCCGCCAAGTCGCCGGCCGCGATGCGCTCCCGGGCCGCTTTGATGGCACCCTGCGGATCCGAAGCGAAGGTCGGCTCGAATACCGATGGGTCGTTGATGATCTTGGCTTGGGCCGAGGCACGGCCCCCGGTCAGCATGGCGAGCCCTAAGGCCAGGGCCGCAAATAGGTACAAACGACGGCGCATCTCGCTCCCCTTCCCCCGTTCGGTCTCGAGGTTTCCTACGAGATTATAACGCTTGGACGGGCGCCGCGTGACCTCCGCCGAGCGGAGGAACTCTGCCGGTCAGCGGCGCCGCCGGCGGGAGCTATAGACGACGCGCGCCTTGGGCGGTTCGGGGTCGATTTCGGGAAAGAGCGGATTTTTGCTGCGCTCGAGGCGTTTGCCCAGCGTATATTCGATTTGTCTCACAAGCGGCTCTTCTTCAGACGAGACGAACGTGATCGCATCGCCGGCTGCGTTGGCGCGGGCCGTTCGCCCGACTCGATGTAAGTAATCGGCGGCAACCAGGGGAACGTCGTAGTTGATTACGTGCCCGAGAGCCGAAATGTCGATGCCGCGCGCAGCGATGTCGGTTGCGACAAGCACGCGATAGCGGCCCTGCTTGAAGTGTTCGAGCGCACGCGTTCGTTGCGGCTGCGAGCGATCTCCGTGAATCAGATCGACGGCGATCCGATGCTTTTGCAGCGCGGCCGCCAGCCGGTTGGCGCGGGCTTTCGTCCGCGTGAAGGCAATCGCCGAGTAAATGCCGTTGTCTTTGAGCAGTTCCACCAGCAGATCGGTCTTCTTTTCTTGGTTCACGGCATAGAGCGTTTGGCTGAGCGTTCTTACCGGAGCGGCCTTCGCCGCGAGTTCCACGCGGACCGGATCGCTGAGAATCTCACGCACGAGACCGGAGATTTGGGCCGGCAGCGTTGCCGAAAAGAACAACGTTTGGCGCTTCGCCGGTACCTGAGCGATAATGCGCCGGACGTCGGGGAGAAACCCCATGTCGAGCATGCGGTCGGCTTCGTCGAGCACGAGCATCTCAATCCCGTCGAGCCGCATGGTTTTTTGCTTGAGATGATCGAGGAGCCGTCCCGGCGTCGCGACCAGGACGTCGGCGCCGCGCTTGAGCGCGGCGATCTGCGGTCGAAAACCGACGCCGCCGTAAATCGCCGCGACCGTAACGTTCGTGTGTTTGGCGAGCGCCGTCAAATGCTTGGCGATTTGATCGGCGAGTTCGCGGGTCGGAGCGAGAACGAGTGCGCGCGTCTTTCCGCGCGGCTTGGCCATGAGCCGTTGCAGGATGGGCAGGCCGAACGCCGCCGTCTTACCGCTGCCGGTCTCGGCGCTGCCGAGAACGTCGCGGCCTTCGAGGGCCGGGGGAATCGCGAGCGTTTGGATTGGCGTGGGTTCGGAGAAGCCGAGGTCGTTTAGGGCAGCCCGCAATGGCGGCTGCAAGCCGAGTTTTTCAAACGTGGAAATGATTGACGATCTTTCAAGAGTGTGCGCGGCTCGATCGCATTCGTCCGAAAGATCGCGCAAGAGGTGACTCCACTATGTCACGGAGGGCCCTTTTGCGTCAAATGCTGGGGTCGCAGGTCACGCGATGCGACCGGGGAGGGGTCGACTTCCCAGCCCACTTCCGGGCTACTTGACCAGCGGAAGGACGTCGCTCGGCGTCAAGGGATAGAACGTCATCGCGATCACGAGGACCGCGCAGGCCGCGGCGCTCGCCCAGGCGAGCGGGACGATCGGCTTGGGATCGTGCGGCTCGTGGCGCGGACGGGAGTACATCGCAAAAGCGATCTTCGCGTAGGCGTAGAGCGATATCGCCGTGCCCACGATCAGCAAGCCCGACAGCCAAACGTAGCCTGCATTCACGCTGGACGAAAGGATGAGAATCTTTCCGAGAAATCCGGCCGTCGGCGGTAAGCCCGCCAGGGCAAGCAGGAAGAACGTCATCGCCGCCGCCAGCGCCGGGCGGCGGCGCCCGAGTCCCTCGTAACTGCTCAAGTGCGAACCTTCTTCGGCGTCGTTCGATAGCGCCGCAGCAACGGCGAACGCACCGAGATTCATGAACGTGTACGCGGTGAGATAGAAAATCGCGTAGCGCAACCCGAGCGCGGTCGCGCCGGCGAGCGCCGTGAGAATGTATCCCATCTGCGCGATGCCGGAGTACGCGAGCAGCCGTTTGAGATCGCGCTGCGCGAGCATGCCCACGTTGCCGGCGATCATCGAAATTCCGGCAACGATCCACATCGGCAGCAGCAGCCGGTGCTCGACGCCCGCGGGCAACGCAGCGTAGACGAAGCGTGCGAGCACCGCGAGCACCGCCGCTTTCGTCGCGACGCTCATGAACGCGGTCACCGGCAGCGGCGCGCCTTCGTACACGTCGGGCGCCCACGAGTGGAACGGCACGAGGCTGAGCTTGAACGCGATACCGATCGAGAACATGCCGGCGCCCATCCAGAAGAGCGGGTTGGCCGCCAGCGCCGGCTTGGTGAAATCGGCGAGCATCACGCTGCCCGTTGCACCGAACAGCAGCGCCATGCCGTAGAGCATGAAGCCGCTCGCCGTCGACGAGAGGATCAGATACTTCAGGGCCGATTCGCGCGACGTTTTGCGGTCGGCCATGCCGCACAGACAATAGAGCCCGAGCGACAGCAGCTCGAGTCCGAGGAAGATCGTCAGCAGGTTGGCGGCACCGGCCATCAGCATCGCGCCGCACGTGCTCCAGAGCATGAGCGCGGTGGAACTCGCAATCCGCTCGCTCGCGCCGATCGCTCCGTAGAGCGCCAGCGACCCGACCAGCGCCAGCAGCACGATCTCTTCGAAGACGCTCGTGAATCCGCCGGTCATGAAGCCGCCGAAGAACGCGTTGTAGTCGTGCCCGTATTGGTTGGCCACCATTGCACCCGCACCGATGCCGCCGGCAATACCGATGAGAATGAAGGCGTAGCGCGGCGCGTTACGCGTCAGCAGGTCGGTAAGGAGCACGACGAGCGACGTCACCGCGAGCAGCGCAATCGGGGCGAGTGCGTTCCAATCGGCCGACGTAAACGGTAGCGCGGTCATTTTGGCATGCCCGTGAAGACGGCCATAATTGCGGCCGGCTGGACGCCGACGTAGACGAGTGCGGCGAGCAGCGGCGCAACCGCGAGCCCTTCGACCCAGCTCAAGTCGCGCCGCACCGGAAGATCGTCGAGCACCGGTCCGTTCATGACGCCCTGATAAAGCCGTAGGAAGTATGCCGATGCCAGCACGATCGCGACTAAGCCGACGATCGCCGGCCACACGTAGCCGGCTTGGAAGATGCCGGTCAGCATCACGATCTCGCCGGCGAATCCGGCCAGACCGGGTAAGCCCAGTGCCGCCAGCGCCGCGATGCAGAACGCTCCGGCGAGGCGCGGATTGTTCCAACCCAGCCCGCCGAGCGTGAGCAGCGAGCGCGTATCCTCGCGCTCTTCGACGTAGCCGACGATCGTGAAGAGCGCCGCCGAGAAAAGTCCGTGTGCGATCATGTAGACGAGCGCGCCGGCAAGCGCGAGCGGACTGCCGGCGGCAATCGCGATCACGATCAGGCCGAGATGCGAGAGCGAGGAGTACGCAACGACGCGCTTCGCGTCGTGCTGCACGAGCGCGACGACCGCGCCGTAGACCAGCGAGATCGCGCCGAGGACGACGAGCACGCCGGAGTATTGGCGCACGTAATCCGGCATGAACACCAGCGCGATGGCGATGAATCCGTAGAGCCCCGCTTTCGACTGCACCGCGCTCACGACCGAGACCATGGGCGCCGGCAGTTCGGTATACGTGATCGGCATCCAGGTGTGCAGCGGAAAGACCGGCGTCTTCACCAAGAACGCGATCGCGAAACCCGCGAAGATCCACGGCGCCCACGAGCCCGCCAAATGCACGCCGCTGCGGCCGATCACGTCGGTCGAGCCGTAGATGACGCCGAATGCGGCAGTCGCGAGCAGCAGCAGCAGACCGCCGGCAAAGTTGTAGATGAAGTAGCGCCACGCCGTCGCCGGATGCGCGCTCCAGCCGATCAGGCCAAAGAAGACCGGCAGCAGCATCAGATCCCAGAACAGCGCGAACGCCAGCAGGTCGCGCGACAGGAACAGGCCCAGCATCGAGCCTTCGAGCAACAGCATTAACGCGATGAAGTTGCGCGTGCGCGGCACGTCCGTAGCCGCAATCGCGCAGACCGTGCAGAGCGCGAGCAGCAGCGCGAGCCAGAACGAGAACGGCGTTGCTCCGAAATGGAAGGCGGCGTCGAACGGGCGCGAGAGCCAACGGAAACTCCACTCGGCGTTGCGCCCGGCAACGACGAGTGCCAACGTCGCAAGCGCGACCAGCGTTCCGGCGACGCGCGACACGGTCCGGTCTTCGCGCGGAAGCGCGAAGACCAGACAGCCGGCGACGATCGGCAGCACGATCGCGACGAGCGCAAGCATCAGTGCGGTCCTGCGCCGGCGAGCGCGTAGTAGGCGATGAAGAATGCGGCGCCGAGCGCCAGGATCAACGCATAGGCCCGCACTAATCCGGTCTGCAGCGACCGGACCAGCGTGCCGGCGCCCCGCGTGATCGCGGCGAGTTCGCGCACGGCGCCGTCGATGAGATGCGGATCGACGATTCGGGCCGCAAGCGTGCCGAACAGTTGCGACGTTCGAACGAACGCGAGATCAATGATCGTGTCGAAGTAGAACAGGTTGACGAGGAACGCCGGCATGCGTTCCGCCTCGCGCCGCAGGCGTTCGACGGCGCCGGCCAGCGCAGTCCGGGTCGCGTAGCGCATCCACGCAATCGCGAGACCCGCCAGCACGAAGAGCAGCACGATCCCCGAGGTCTGCAGTTCGGTCAACGCCGGCACGGCCGGCAGCGCAGCCGGAGCGAACTGCGGTGCGAAGAACCGAGACCAGCCGGAGTTTTCGCCGCCGTAAAGCAGCGCCGCGCCGATCGCCACCGTCGGCACGATCAAAATCGCGACCGGCACGTTCATCACCCATCCGGGCGCATGCGGATGGTCGACGGTCCCGCGGTACTCACCCAAGAACGTGACGAAGAGCAGGCGGAACATGTAGTACGCCGTGATGCCGGCGGTCACGATGCAGGTCGCATAGATCCACGGATGGCCGTGCAGGAGCGCACCGTAGATCACTTCGTCTTTCGAAAAGAACCCGCTGAATCCGGGAATGCCGCAGATCGAGAGCACGCCCGTCAGGATCGCCCAAAACGCAAACGGCAGCTTCTTGCGCAGACCGCCCATGCGGCGAACGTCCTGCTCGTTGGCAAGCGCGTGGATGATCAGTCCCGACGCGAGAAAGAGCTGCGCCTTGAAGAACGCGTGCGTGAAGAAGTGCAGCGACGCCCGCCTTCGTACGCGCCGACGCCGACGCCCATGATCATGTAGCCGATCTGCGACATCGTCGAATAGGCGAGGATGCGCTTGATGTCCCACTGCGCGCAGCCGAGAATTGCGCCGGTGATCGCGGTGATGCGCGCCGATCGTTCCGACGAGCATGCGCGCGTCGGCACTGGCGTTCCACAGCGGCGCGCAGCGCGCGATCAGATAGACGCCGGCGGTGACCATCGTCGCGGCGTGGATCAACGCCGAGACCGGCGTCGGGCCTTCCATCGCGTCGGGAAGCCAGGTGTGCAGCGGAATCTGCGCCGACTTCGCGGCGGCGCCGATGAAGAGCGCGATGCAGATGCCGAAGAGCAGCGGCGTCCCGAACGATCCAGCCGCCGCAAACGCGTCGCCGAACGACGACCGAGTGTATCGGATGCAACCAGCGCGAAAACCGCGAACATGATGCCGACGTCGCCGACGACGTTGATGACGAACGCCTTGCGCGCGGCGGCGACCGCCGTACGCCGCTCGAACCAGAAGCCGATCAGGAAGTACGAGGCGAGTCCGACGAGACCCCAGCCGACGAGCAATCCGACGAAGTTGTCGGAGAGCACCAGCGTCAGCATCGCGAACACGAAGAAATTCATGTAGGCGAAGAAGCGCGCGAAGGCGCGATCGCCGTCCATGTAGCCGATCGAGTAGAGGTGGATCAGGAAGCCGACGCCGGTGATGATCAAGGTCCACAGCAGCGAGAGCGGATCGAGCAACAGTCCGAAGTCGAACGTCCCGGCAATCCACGAAAAGAGCGGCTGATGCGCGCCGAGCGCGTTGCCGGCATGCTGCGTGCCGTCGCCCCACGAGAGCACCGCCAGCACGAACGAGGCGGCAATCACCCCGGATCCCAGCCAGCCGCACAGCGTTTTCAAGCGCGGACCGAAGGCCCAGCAAACGATCGCGCCGGCGAGCGGCAGCAGCCACAGCGCGACCAGGAGTGGGTACGAGCCGGCGACTCCGAGCGAGTGGTGCACGGCGGTCATCCCCGCATCAGCCTCACTTCGTCGACGTCGACGTTCCGCTCGGCGCGGAAGGTCGTCACGACGATCGCGAGACCGATCGCGGCCTCCGCCGCCGCGACCGTAATCACTAGGAAGGCGAAGATGTGTCCGACGTTCGCCAGCCACGTGCGCGCGAACGCGATGAACAGCAGATTGGCCGCGTTGAACATCAGCTCGATGCTCATCAGCATGATCAGCGGATTGCGCCGCACCATCACGCCGGTGACGCCGATGAAGAACATCACCGCGGAGAGCGCGATATAGTTGCCGATCGCGACCGGCATTTAGCGCGCCACCACTATTCGCCGCCTCGCAGAATCGCTTCGCGGGCCGCGCGTTCGACGCGAGCGGCGCGCCGGCGCGACGGCACGTACGGAACTTGGTCGCCCGCGAGCATGACGACGCCGATGACCGCGACCATCAGGATCAGCGCCGTGATTTCGAACGGCAGCAACTGCATCGTGAAGAGCGCCTTGCCGAAATCGGCGACGCTGCCGAAGACCCCCTCGGTTCCGACCGGTCCGGCGGTCGGCGGCGCGTGCGCGGCGATTGCAGCCGGCCCCGCGTGCAGGACGGCGTACACGAGAAACCCGAGCGCCGCCAGCACGACGATCGTCGCCGGTATCGCAATTCGGGGCAGGCGATTCGGCCCCATCGAAAACGGCGCGACGCCGCTGCTCAGCAGCGCGATCACGAAGACGAACAGAACGAGAATTGCACCGGAATAGACGATGATCTGCATCACGGCCAAGAACTCGGCCGACAGCGTGAGGTAGAGCACGGCCAGCGCGGCGAAGTTGATCAGCAACGCGACGACGCTATAGACCGGCTTCTTCGCCGAAATCGTCCAGACGGCGCTGGCGATGATGACGACGCCGACGATCCAAAAGGCGATCATCCGGCCAATCCTTTGCGTTGGGTCTTGAGGATCTCGCCGCGCCACGTCGCGTCGTAGCCTTCGGCGATATCGACGGTCGACTTGATTTCGGCGACGCGGCCGAGATCGCCCGGAATACCGCCCGGACGCTCGTCCGGCGCGGCGCCGACGCCGGCTTCCGGCGGCACGAGCAGGCGATCCTTCGCGTAGACGAACGAGCCGCGGCGGAAGTCGGCCATTTCGAAACGCGGCGTCAGCACGATCGCGTCGGTCGGACACGCCTCTTCGCACATACCGCAAAAGATGCAGCGCAGCTCGTCGATCTCGTAGCGCGCCGCGTGGCGCTCGCCGGGCGAGACGCGTGCGTCCGGCGTGTTTTCCGCGCCGATGACGGTGATCGCGTTGGCCGGACACGCGCTCGAGCAGAGTTCGCAGCCGATGCAGCGCTCCTTGCCGTCCTCGTAGCGCCGCAGCTCGTGCAGGCCGTGGAAGCGCGGCGCGTGCTGCTTCTTGACCGACGGATACTCGATCGTCGGCCGCTTCCGGAACATGAACTTGAAGGTGATCGAGAGGCCCGCCAAGATCGCGCCGACGTTGAAGAGGTTCTTGCGCAATCTGGTTTCCTCATCGCAACGCGACGATGATCGCCGTGACGATCAGGTTGAGCGTCGCGACCGGCAGCAGCACTTTCCAGCCGAACGCCATCAGGCGGTCGTACCGCAGGCGCGGCAGCGTCGCGCGCAGCCACATGTAGAAGAACATGAAGCAGGCGACTTTGACGACGAACCAGACGACGCCCGGCACGGCCGTCAGCCGAACGGCGCGTTCCAGCCGCCGAGGAACAGCAGCGTCGCGATGCACGAGACCGTGAGCATGTTCACGTACTCGGCGATGAAGAACAGACCGAAGCGCAGCCCGGAGTACTCGGTGTGGAATCCGCCGACGAGTTCGGTCTCGGCTTCGACGAGATCGAACGGCGTGCGATTGGTTTCGGCGACCGCCGTGATGATGTAGATGATGAAGCCGACGAACTGCGGGATGATGAACCACCAGCGCGTTGCGCGTCGACGATCCCGTCGAGCGAGGTCGTCCCGGCGAGAATCAGCACGCCGATGAACGAGAGCGACATCGCCAGCTCGTAGCTGATCATCTGCGCGGTCGCGCGCACGCTGCCGAGCAGCGGATACTTCGAGCCCGACGCCCAGCCGCCGAGCGAGATGCCGTAGACGCCGATCGACGTGATCGCGAGCATGAACAGGATGCCGGCGTTGACGTTGCCGATCGCCCACGTTCCCGATTTCGCGGAACCGAACGGAATCACCGCATACACCGAAAACGCCGTCAGCAGCGAGATGAACGGCGCCAGCCGGTAGATCAGCGGATCGGCCGTCTTCGGCGTCAGGTCTTCCTTGAGCATCAGCTTCGCCGCATCGGCGGCCGGCTGCAGCAAGCCCCACGGCCCAACGCGATTGGGACCGGGACGCAGCTGCATCCAGCCGAGCACTTTGCGTTCGGCGAGCATTGCGTAGGCGAACGTCGTGACCACGACGAGCAGCAAAATCGCCGACTTGATGAGCACGACGAGCCACAGCGGAATCGCCGTCATGCGGTCGCTCCGACGGCTTGCGGTGCGGGCTCGCTGTCGCGCAGCGCAGATAGCGTGGGATCGTGCCGCCACGTCCCTCCGCCCGAAAGAATCGCGGCCGGCGGCGCAGCGTTCGCCGGCGTTTCGCCGTCGTCGAAGCGCTCGTCGCCGAAGGCGATCCCTTCGGGAATGCGCGCGGCATTGCCGACCACCGCGGCGTCGAGCGCGCCGGCGGCCGGCAACGCGACGTCGAACCGTTCGGCGAGTCCGACGATCATCTCGAAATCGGAGAGCGTACCATCGGGCGCTTCGAGCGCGGCGTCGACCGGAAGCAGATCGCCGGCGAGATTGAGGATCGTCCCGCTTTTCTCGAACGCACCTTTGGCCGGAAGCACGAGCGTCGCCAGCGACGCCGTTTCCGTCAGGAAGAGATCGCTGACCACGAGGAACGGGATCTTTGCAAGCGCGTTCGCCACGGCGCTCCCGTCCGGCGCGTTGCGCACCGGATTCGCGCCGAAGATCGAGAGCGCCGACAGCTCGCCGCGGTCGGCGGCGGCAAACATCGCCCGGGCGTCGTTGCCAGGGGGTCCGCGGCTGCGTAGCCCGGACCGAAAGCAGGCAGCATGCCCATCGCTTCGGCGCCGCGCGCGTTGCCTTGTTCGCTCGCAATGTACGTCGAAAACTCCGCGAAGCCGGCAAGCGCGCCGGCAAAGGCGCGCGCGGAAGCCGAATCGATGCCGTCCCACAGCAGCGCGACGCGGCTTGCATCCTTCGGGATCGCGGCCCGCGCGTCGGCAGGCGAGTTCGCGCGAACGACGACCGCGCCGGCGTGCAGCGCCGCTTTGCGGACGCGCAGCCACATCACCGGCGCGCGCTCTTCGATCGCGTCGCCCGCCAATGACGATCGCTTGCGCGCGCTCGATCGCGGCGAGCGCGCCACCCTTCGGGCCGGGCGTCGCCTGACGCTGGCGCCCGGCGCGCCAATCGAGATTCGTCACGCCGATCGCGCGGAACAGGTGCTGCAGCACGTACGCTTCTTCGTTGGTCAGCCGGCCGCCGCCGATCGCGCCGGCGCTTGCGGCGCCGCTGCGGCGTCGCACCGCGCAATCGCCTTTGCCCACAGCGCGAATGCGTCGTCCCAGCCGATCTGCACGAATCCGCCGCCCTTGCGCAGCAGCGGCTGCGTCAGCCGATCCGGCGAGGCGTAGAAGCCGATGTTGTAGCGCCCGCGATCGCAGAGCCAGCCGTCGGAGATCGCGTCGTCGTGTTCGACCGACATGCGTGCGCAGCAGCGTCCCGTAGCGCACGTCCGACGTACTGCCTGACATCCGACCGCGCACTGCGTGCAGCTCGTCTGCGTGCGGTCGAGATCCCACGGGCGCGACTTGAAGCGGTACGTCTTCGACGTGAGCGCACCGACCGGACAGAGCTCGGTGACGTTGCCGGTAAAGTTGTGGTGGTACGGATCGTCGGTTGCGGTCGCGATGATGTCGTGTACGCCGCGATCCTTGACGACGAGCTGCTTTTCGCCGGCGATGATGTCGTCGAAGCGCACGCAGCGCTGACAGACGACGCAGCGCTCTTCGTCGAGCACGATCGTCGGCCCGAGATCGACGGCCTTCGGCTTGCGCGTCTTCGGATCGACGACGTCCGAGTCGCCGCGCGCGTAGGCCATCGCGTAGTCTTGCAGGTCGCATTCGCCGCCCTTGTCGCAGATCGGACAGTCGAGCGGGTGATTGACGAGCAGCAGTTCGAGAATCATCGCGCGTCCGGCTTCGACCGCTCGCTCCGCGTGTGCACGACCATGCCTTCCGCTGCCGGCGTATTGCAGGCGATCTGCAGCTTCGGCATGCCTTCGATTTCGACCAAGCAGACGCGGCAGAGGCCGGCCGGCCCGAGCTTGGTGTGATAGCAGTAGACCGGAATCTCTTGCTTGACGCTCTTCGCCGCCTCCACGAGCAACGTGCCCTTCGGCACGGCAGACGGGAACGCCGTCGATCGTAAGGTTGACGTTCATGCCGTCACCATTTGCCGCAACGTGCGGGAACGCGGTCTTTGAACTGCTGCGGAAAGCGCAGCAAGACCGACTTCAGGAACGGTTCGATCGAGTCGCCGAGCGCGCAGAGATTCAAACCGGTGATCGTTCGCGGACACGCGCAACATCATGTCGTAGTCGCCCGCAACGCCGCGGCCGTCGACCAGACGCTCGAGCACGCGTTCGAGCCAGTGGCCGCCTTCGCGACACGGCGTGCACTGACCGCACGACTCGTGCGCGAAGAAGCGCACCAAGTTATGCGCCGCTTTCACGAAGTCGGTCGTGTCGTCGAAGACGACGAACGCGCCCGAACCGAGCATCGAACCGGCCTTCGCCATGCTCTCGTAGTCGTACGGCAAGATCGAGGTGTTCCTCGAAGATGCAGGCCGACGAACCGCCGCCCGGCTGCACCGCCATGAACGTGCGGCCCGGAGCGCAGACCGCCCGCCAGATCTCGATGAGTTCGCGCACGGTCGTGCCGAGCGGAACTTCGTAGTTGCCGGGCTTCTGCACGTGCCCCGAAACCGAGACGATCTTGTAGCCTTTGCTGCGCTCGGTGCCGACCGCTGCGAACCACTCGGCGCCGCGCTCGAGAATCGGCACGAGATACGCCAGCGTTTCGACGTTGTTCACGACGGTCGGCTCACCGTAGAGGCCTTCGATCGCCGGGAACGGCGGTTTCAGACGCGGCTCGCCGCGTTTGCCTTCGAGCGAATTGAGCAACCCGGTCTCTTCACCGCAGATGTAGGCGCCGGCGCCGCGATGGACGGTCACCTCGATATCGAAGTCGCTGCCGAAGATGTTCTTGCCGACGAGACCGGCCGCGCGCGCCTGCTCGAGCGCGGCGCATAAAGATCTCGTAGCCGCGTTTGAATTCGCCGCGAATGTAGATGAATGCGTGATGGCAGCCGATGCCGTACGCGCCGAGCAGCATGCCCTCGAGCACCAGATGCGGCGTCTCTTCGAGCAGCATGTGATCCTTGAACGTGCCGGGCTCGGCTTCGTCGCAGTTGCAGACGAGGTAACGCAGGTCTTTGTCGGTCGGCAAGAACGACCACTTGCGCCCGGTCGGGAAACCGGCGCCGCCGCGGCCGCGCAAACCGGATTTATCCGCGCAGATCCAACACGTCGGCCGGCTGCAGCTCGCGAACCGCGCGTTCCCACTGCGCGGTATCCGCCACGTTGGCGATACACGTCGATGTCGCGCAGATTCGGCTTCGCCGATTCCGGCGGTGAAAACCTTAGTGACCGGCATGGCCGTTCTCCCGCTTCGTCCGACCACGTCGACGACCGCGCGCGAATCGTGCACGGCACGCTCCCGCGTGCGCGCGTGAAGAAGACGTCGCGCGTTGACGATGCGGTCGAGCATGATCACGCCGCTCGGTCGCCGACGCCGCCGGCGTTGTTCGGGTTCGAGACGCCGATCGCGCCCGGCGATTTGCGGCCGGTCCCACTTGCTCGTCTTGGCGGACTTCCCACGTGCGTCCGGGCGTCGTCGGTTTGCACCAGCGGCTTCGACGTCGTACGTGCCGGCGCGCATCGCGATCGAGCATCTCGTCGATCATCGCCGGCGTGAGGTCGTAGACGAACTCCAGGTTCACCTGCATGCACGGCGCGCGGTCGCACGCCGCCAGACACTCGACTTCTTCGTACGAGAACAGTCCGTCGTCGGTCGTTTCGAGGTGACCGACGCCGAGCTTCTCGCGAAAGTACGCCATGATGTCTTCGGCGCCGTTGATCGCGCACGAGAGCCCGCGGCAGACTTGCAGCATGTACTTGCCGACCGGCCGGCGGAAGAACAGCGTGTAGAACGAGACCGTCGACTCGACGACGGCCGGCGTAAGGTCGAGCAGTTCCGCATGCCGCAACGCGCATCGGCGCTGACGTAGCCTTCGTGCTGCTTGAAAGAGGTGCACCGAGCATCAGCAGCGCCGAGCGCTTGTGCTCGTACTGCGCGATAATCCGCGTCACACTCCGGCCGCAGCCGTTCGAACAGCGACGGAAAGTCGCGCGTCGCGGCGCCCGTGCATAGCGATCGACCTCACCGAAGACCGGGTCGAGCGAACCGATCATGACGACGAGGTCGGCGATCAGATTGCCCGGCGCCAGACCTTTGATGCACTGCAGGTTGTACATGCTCGGCGGCCGCGTGCGCACGCGGTACGGACGGTTTTCGCCGTTGCTCACGACGTAGTAGCCGAGTTCGCCGCGCGGCGCCTCGATCGATTGATAGACGTCGCCCGGCGGAACGCGGAAGCCTTCGCTGACGATCTTGAAGTGATGGATCAGCGCTTCCATCGAGAGCGCGATCGTCTCTTTCGGCGGCGCGGCAATCTTCGGATCGTCGATCATGACGGGTCCCGGCGCGTCGAGGCGGCTTGCGCGCCTGCTCGATGATGCGCATCGACTGCTCCATCTCGTCGAGGCGCACAAGGAAGCGCGCGTACGCGTCGCCTTCGGTGCGCGTCGGAACGTCGAACTCGTACGTCTCGTATCCGCTATACGGAAACGCCTTGCGCACGTCGTAGGCGATGCCGCTGCCGCGCAGCGCTCGGACCGGTCACGTTCCACGCGATCGCTTCTTCGGGCGTGAGGATTGCCGACGTCGATCGTGCGGTCTTGGAAGATCGGATTGGCCTGCAGCAGCCCGCGCAGATCGCGCATGCGTCCGGGAAACTTCGCGATCAACGCATCGAGCTTGGCGAGAAGCCGTCGGGCAGATCGCCGTTGAGCCCGCCGACGCGCACGTAGTTCGGATGCATGCGCGCGCCGCCGGCGGCCTCTTGCAGGTCGAGGATGTTCTCGCGCAGATCGAAGCAGTAGAAAAAGACCGAGATCGCGCCGAGGTCGATGCCGTGCGTGCCCGAGCCAGACGCAGTGCGACGCGATGCGCGTCAGTTCCATCAAGCAGGACGCGAATGATTCGCGCGCGCTCGGGAATTCGGTCGGTGATGCCGAGCAGTTTCTCGACGGCCAGCGCGTAGCACAGCGAGTTCGATTCCGGCGCGAGATAGTCCATGCGCTCGATGACGGTCTGCGCCTGCGACCAGAAGAGATTCTCGGCCGTTTTCTCGATGCCGGTGTGCAGATAGCCGATCTCCGGCTCGGCCTTGATGACGTTCTCGCCTTCGATTTCGAGCATGACCTGCAGCACGCCGTGCGTCGACGGATGCTGCGGTCCCATCGACAGGACCATCGCGTTGCCCTCTTGGCTTACGATCTCCGGCGTAAGCGGCGTGCGCCGACATCGTCACTTTCCGCTGCCCTCGCGAACGCGCTTGACTTGATCTTGCAGCGCTTCGAGCGTGCGGCCCGACGGCGGCGTGCCGGCGCGCACGTTGCTCTTGAGCGCGAACGCCGGTCGCGGCGCGCGCTCGCGCGCCGGGCCGCGCAGCGGGATAATCCTTGCGCAGCGGATGGCCTTCCCAGTCGTAGGGCATTTGAATGCGGCGCAGGTCGGCGTGACCGTCGAAGACGATGCCGAAAAGATCGAAGATTTCGCGCTCGGCCCAATCGGCGGATTTGCCACAAGATCGATGACGCTCGGCAAATGCGGCGGATCGCCTTCGACGCCGCACAAGCACGCGCACGCGCGCCGGCGTACCCGATCTCGGCGACGCTCGCCGGCTTTGGGCGCGAGCTTCAAAAGATGATAGACGACGTCGAAGCGCGGCTCGCGCTCCAAGATAGTCGACGGCGCCGAGGTCGAGCAGCATCGCGAAGCCGTCGTCCTTGAGCGCCGCCAGACGCGCTCGAAGCGCCGACGGCTCGACGCGCTCGATGATGGCATCGTCGATCGCCGGCCGCAGGCTCGGCGGATCGATCGCGGCGCCCGCAATCGGCGGCGTTTGCGTACTGGGCATTGCTGTTATCTCTCTACGACCGGGCCAAGATGCCGCCGCGGCCGCCTTCGCGGATCTGCTGTTGAATCAGGTTGACGGCGTAGAGCAACCCGTCGGGCGTCGGCGGACAGCCCGGCACGTAGACGTCGACGGGAATGATCGTGTCGATGCCTTGAACGATGGCGTAGTTGTCGAAGATGCCGCCCGAACTGGCGCAGGCGCCCATCGAGATCACCCACTTCGGATCGGCCATCTGGTCGTAGAGCCGCTTGACGACCGGCGCCATCTTCTGGGCGACGCGTCCCGAGACGATCATGAGATCCGCCTGACGCGGCGAACTGCGAAATACTTCGGACCCCAGACGCGCGATGTCGTACTCGGCCGACGTCACCGTCATCATCTCGATGGCGCAGCACGCGAGCCCCATCGTCAGCGGCCAGACCGACGAACTCTGCGCCCAGCGCGCGACGTCGTCGAGTTTGGCGAGCATGAACTGACCCGGCCCTGCGCTCATCGCGTCACCGCCATGCGAAGCCGCCCTTCTTCCACACGTAGGCATATCCAATTGCGAGCACGATGATGAAGACGACCATTTCGACCAGTCCGAAAACGCGCAGCGCGTGCATCTGCACGGCCCACGGATAGAACGATGCCGCTTCGACGTCGAAGATCACGAACAGCATCGCGATGAGATAGAACCGCACCGGAAAGCGACCGGAAACCGCGGACGTCGGTTCGACGCCGCATTCGTAGGCTTCGAGCTTTTGCGGATTGGGTTTGCGCCGCTGCAGCAGACCGGGCAGCACCGTGAAGAGCACGGCTGCCGCGAACGCGACGCAGAGATAGATCGCAACGGGACCGTACGGGTTCATGGCTTGTGACACTTTTCACAAGCCTCGTCCGGGAACCTGGGACCGCCTCGCGACGGCGGCCAGGCAGGCCGTTACCCGGTACGCTCCCAAATCCCGCACGTGTGGAACGAAGGGACTTCTTACTCTCAGTAGGAGCGGCGGCTTTCACGTATCCGCTTCTCGGTGCGGCGCCGGCCATGCAGGACGCCGAGCCTTTGGGGCGCGCGCTGGTCCTGAGCGGCGGAGGCGCGCGGGGAGCGTACGAGGCGGGCATTATCAACGCGTTGGCTGCCGCGGGTCACGTGGCGGACGGCACCGCGCTCGCCCCCTACGAACTGGTCTGCGGCACCTCGATCGGCGCCTTGAACGGATGGTTCGTCGCGACCGGACAGTACGCGAAGCTGCACGATCTGTGGTATGGCATCAGCGGGCAACAGCTTATTCGCCCGAAGCAGCAGTATCAAGCCGTGCGCGATCCGCAGAGCGGCCTGTTCAATCGGGCTGCGTCCGCCGTGAGCCTCATGGGTCTCACGAAAAACCAAAAAGGTGTTCTGCAAAACGAGCCCGTGTACGACTGGATCGTCAGCAACGTCGATGCAAAGACGCCGCTGGTGATGCCGCTGGTCTGGGCAGTGACCAACCTGGATCGGCAGCGTCCCGAATACTTCTACGTGCGCCCCGCCGGCAGCGGCGACCGATTGCCCGAGCGCGTGGTGCACGCCCTGCAGTTGACGCTCGGACCGCACACGGTCGTGCGCGAAGCGACGCCCGACATTCTCCACCGCGCCATCTTTGCGTCGGCCGCGATTCCGATCGCCTTCGACCCGGTGATCATGCCGGGTACCGACGGGCACGACGCATCGTATTGCGACGGCGGCGTCGCCAGCAACTCGCCCGTCGGCATCGCGCACTCGGTCGCCAAAGCGGCCGACGTCGTGCTGCTCGACCCGGAACTCGACGGGGACGAAGACTACAAGGATGCCATCGAGATCGCTTTCGGCGTCTTCGGAACGATGCAACGCAAGATTCTGGAAGTCGAAATGCGGAACACGTACTTCCAGTCGCAGGGCAAGCGTGCCCTCACAACCCTTACCCCCGAGGAGCGCGGACGCGCAGCGCAGGCGCTCGGCTCCACGGCCGGCTTTATGGAGTCGCTCGTCGAAACGAGCCTCCGATACATTCGGCCCGAGCAGACGCTTCCGTTGAGCGTCGCCGGATTTAACGACGAAGTCGGAATCGGCAAGGCGTACCGGATCGGATGGGAAGACGTCACGCTGCGTGGATTCAGGAATTACGACTGGCAAACGTTTCGACTGTAAGCGTATAATGACGTCGATGCGGTATTTCGTGCTGGGAATGGTCGTGCTCTTCGCACTGGGCGACGGATGTTCGCCCTCGCCGGGCGTGGTCGGCGTGCAGGATTACGGACAGGTCGTCGGCCGCGTTCTCGACGCGATGACGAATCGTCCGATTCCGGCCGCGATCGTTTCGGTCGGGTCGCTCTACACGACGTCGGCCGACGCGCGCGGCGCGTTCGTGTTGACCCGCGTCCCCGCCGGCGATCAAACGGTGACGGCGCGCGCTCCCGGCTATGCGCCCGCCGGCGGCGACGTGACGGTGCTCAAAGATCGCTCGGAATCGGTCGGCTACGTCCGGCTCGTGCCGCTCGTTCACGCCGCCGGTCAAGCGACGCTCGCACCCCCGCCGACCCCCACGCCGGCTCCGGTGCCGACCGCCGAAGTTCCGGCCCCGGGCGCGAGTCCCGGCGCAAGCACGATGCCTCCAACGACTGCGCCGGCGGGGCCGAGCGTTCCGCCTGCAGCACCGAGCGCGACCCCGTCGGCTTAGGACGTGCGCTTAACTTAAACGCAGCGCCGCGAGGTCGAGGTCGTACTCGATCGAGCGAAAAATATCGTCGGGAATTTCGCCGGCCCCGCGCATCTGCGTAATCGTCCGGCGTTCCGCATCGAGCGCCGCCTTCTGCAACCGTCGATCGACGCGACTCTCGTTTTCGAACTGCTTCTCGTCCTTTTCGGCTTTGCCGCGCAACACGGCGATTCGATGCTCGTACTCGTCGATGATTCGTGCGACGATTTCGAGGTTGGATCCGTCGTCGTGACGGCGCTGCTCGTCGCGCATTCGCACGATGCCGGATTCGAGCGCGCGAATACGCAACCGCGCCTCGCGCCGCTGGCCTTTGCTCGTTTCTGTGAGCCCGAGCCATTCGATCAGCGGACGCAGCGTCAAGCCCTGCAGCACCAGCGTGACGAACACGACGCACACGGTGAAAAATACCGTCGCGCCTCGCTGCGGGAAGGGCTGGTCGCCGAGCGTGTACGGCAACGCGAGCGCGGCGGCGAGCGAGACGATGCCGCGCATTCCCGACCAGCCGATGACGGCGATTGCGCGCCACGACGGGTTCGGATCGCGCTCGCGAAGACGCTTGCTGAAGACGCGCGGCAAGTACGTCGCCGGAAAGACCCAGACGAGGCGCACGACGATGACGAGCACGACGATCATCAAACCGTACAGCGCGTAATCGCGAACGTGAGGCTCGAGTTCGCCGACGATTGCGGGCAACTGCAGGCCGATGAGCAGAAATGCGAACGCATTGAGGACGTAGGTCAGCACGCGCCAGACCGACGATCCGACTAAGCGCGTCTCGGAATCGATGAAGAGTCGCGATCGCCAGCTCAGCACGATTCCCGAGGTTACCGCCGCGAGGACGCCGGAGACCTTGAGTTCGTCGGCCGGTAAATAAGCGGCGAACGGCGCGAGCAGAAATAGGACGCTCGCAATCGTCGGGTCGTCGAAGCCGTGCCGCTGCAAATAGCGGAGTACGCCCTCGAGAACGAGCGCGACGGCGACGCCGATCAGCACGCCGCCGACGGCAACCACTGCAACGGCCACGGAGGCCCGGGCCAAGGAGAACGCGCCCGAGACGAGCGCCACGAGTGCGAAACGATAGAGCACGAGCGCGGTCGCGTCGTTCACCAGACACTCGCCTAAGATGATGGCCGCGATGCGCCGCGGGACAGGAATGCGTTCGAAGATCGCTTCGGCCGCGACGGCGTCGGGCGGCGAGACGATCGCTCCAAGCGTAAATGCGAGCGGCCATCCGAATCCGGGAATGACCGCGTGCACGGTCACGGCGACCACGACGGTCGTGAAGACGACTAAGCCGAAGGCCAGCAGGGAGATCGGGCGCCAGTTCCGCCTGAGTTCGATCCAGTCGGTCGCCCACGCCGCGCTGTAGAGCAGCGGCGGCAGCACGATCAGCAGCACGATGTCGGGATCGAAATGCGGATGCGGGAGATGGCGTGCGAACGCGAGCGCGATGCCGCCGACGACGAACGAAATCGGATACGGGACGTTCAACCGTTTTGCTGCCACGCTCAGCACGATGACCGCGCTGAGAAACGTGACGAGAATCAGCGCGTCGTTCATCTGCCTGCGTGTGCTGCGGTTTTCATCGCGCGCCGCTATTTCGTCACTGGGCGGCTTCGCGCCCCGCTTCGTCGAATCGGAACGGCGTGGTGGCCAACGGTCTGAGCGTCGCCGCCGGCGTGGCGCTCGTCTTGCTGACGATGAACGACGTCTTCCAGTCGGTCATCGTTCCGCGCGCGGTCGGACGCCGTTGGCGCGTGAGTTTCTACGCCTGGCGCTGGGCTTGGCGCGCGTGGCCGCCGCTCACCTGGAAGCTCGGGCGCTACGACGCAGAGCGTCGCGAAGATCTGCTCGCGTATTTCGCGCCGGGCATGTTGGTCGGACTGATTGCGCTGTGGGGCGTGCTGCTGGTATTTGGATTCGGCGCAATCATGTGGGGCCTTCGCGGAGGCCTCGCGCCGCAAGTTCATTCGTTCTGGGCCGCCGCGTATTTCGCGGGCACGGCCCTCACGACGATCGGGTTCGGCGACATCGCGGGCCGCACCGCGGGGACGCGCTTCTTCTCGGTCGTCGCCGGAGCGACGGGGTTGGGTTTCTTCGCCGTCCTCACCGCGTATTTGTTCGCGCTGATCGGCTCGTTTCAAGCCCGCGAAACCTTCATCGTGATGCTCGGCGCGCGTACCGGCACGCCGCCGAGCGGCGTCGATTTGCTCGCGGTTGCCGGCTATTCGCAGACGGCCGGCGATCTCGAGCGCATCTTCGTCGACGCGCAGCGCTGGACGGCACAGCTGATGGAGAGCCATCTTGCCTATCCGGTGCTCTCCTACTTTCGCTCGAGTCACGACTATCAATCGTGGGTCGGAACGCTCGGCACGCTGCTCGATGCGGCAACGTTGCTGATCACGACGGTCGAAGGCGCGCGCGGGGGAGAAGCCCGCATCTTCTACAACATCGGACGCCACGCAACGCACGATCTATCGCGCTACATTCTCGTTGTGCCCGAAGGGCCGCACAGCGGCCTCGAGCGCACCGAGTTCGATGCCGCCTGCGAGCGGCTCTCGCACGCAGGGCTGCCGTTGCGCGAGCGTGACGATGCATGGCAGCGCTTTTCGTCGATGCGCGCGGGCTACGCGCCGCACCTCAACGCGCTCGCGCGCTTCTTTGAAATCCCTCCGCTGCAATGGGTCGGCGACCGCGGCCCCGTAACCGGGCCGCACTAGGGAACTCCTAGAATCCGTGGGTGGCGTCGGCCTTGTGGAGAAATTTTTTGGCGTCGTCGATAGGAACGCCGAAGCCGATGCTCGGTTCGGATTCGAAACGTGAGTCGGCGAGTCCGAAAATTTCGCCCGTATCCGTAAAGAAGAGCGGCCCGCCGCTGTCGCCGGGAACGATTGACGTCGTGACCTCGAGCGCATCCTTGCGAATCGACGAAAGGAGCCCGGAAGTCAGCGAAGTCGCCAAGCCGAGCCCTTCGTCGCCGAACTCGTCGGGTACGGGGTAGCCGAGCAGCGCAATCTCGCGTCCAACCTGCGATTGCAGATGCGACGACGAACCGAGCCGCACGATCGGAAGGTTCGGACGGCGCGTGCGCACGAGCGCGAGATCGAGGGCGGAATTCGAAGCGACCACGCGCGCCGGCGTGCGCGTTTTATTCCCCGACGTCACGTTGAGATTCCACGCACCATCGATGGCGTGCTGCACGGTGAGGACGTCGCTGCCCCACGCTCCAGACGCGACCACGAAGCCGGTCGCGTAGGCGTCGTCGTATCCATCCTTCTTGTGCTCGGGCGGAATGCGCATGCTCAGCAGCACCACCGACGGCATAATGCCGCGCGCCGCCGCGACCAGGGCGTCGTCGCCGTTGCGCGTGCAGGCGGCTCCCAAGAGCGACAGCACAACGCACGCGCCGAGCAGGCGCGTCACGCCGGCAATGCGGTGCGCGCGACGAGTGCCTCGCGCAAGGCGCCGAGTCCCGCACCGGTCACGGCGCTGACGCAAATACTGCCGTCGAGTTGCGCCGGTTCGTCGGTCAGGAGGTCGCATTTGTTGAAGACGAGCAGGCGAGGCGTGCGATCGAGCTCGAGTTCGTGGAGCAACGCGTCGACCGCGGCGCGCTGACGCGGCCAATCGGGATTGCTCGCGTCGAGCACGTGCACGAGCAAGTCGGCTTCGCGCAATTCTTCGAGCGTCGCTCTGAACGCGTTCACGAGATCCTTTGGCAGGTCGGTGATAAACCCGACGGTGTCGGCGACGCGAGCGTAGGTGTGGGGCCCGAGGTACGCGCGCCGGACGGTCGGGTCGAGCGTCGCGAAGGGACGATCGGCAACGAGCGCATCGCTGCGTGCCAGCGCGTTGAGCAGCGACGACTTGCCGACGTTGGTATAGCCGACCAGCGCGACGAGCGGGTCGCGGTGGTGCGATGCTCGCCGAACGGCGCGTTGCAGCCGTACGCCGGCGAGTTGCCGATTGAGCACGCTCACGCGCTCTTGAATGCGCCGCCGATCGACCTCGAGTTTCGTTTCGCCGGGGCCGCGCGTCCCGATGCCGCCGCCCAAGCGCGACAGGTCGGCGCCCACGCCGATCAAGTTCGACTGCCGGTAGCGCAACTGCGCGAGTTCCACTTGCAGTTTGCCCTCGCGGCTGCGCGCGTGGCGCGCGAAGACGTCGAGGATGAGCATCGTGCGATCGACGATCGGCAACGGCACGATGCGTTCGAGATTTTTGCGCTGGCGCGGCCGCAGATCGTTGAAAACCAGCAGCAACTCGGCGTCGCGCGCTTTCGCGAGTTCGGCGATCTCGGCCGCCTTGCCGCTGCCGACCAGCGTGGCCGGATCGACGGCGTCGCGGCGTTGCACGACGCGATCGACGACGCGCGCACCCGCGGCGCTCGCGAGCGCCTCGAACTCATCGAGTTCCGGCTCGAACGACCGCGCGTGGGGCGTCTCGACGGCGGCGACGATGGCGGTCACCGGCCGCTCGCGCCGGTCTGCGTTACGACGAGGTTGCAATGGGAGCGAGCCGTTTTACGAGCCAGCGAATGCCGTCGTTATACTGCGGGCCCGGACGTTCGATGATTTCGGCGGGCCGCACCGCGTAGACGCGGCCGAGGCGCACGGCGCGCAGGCTGCGCCACGGCTCCTGTCCCAGCACTGCGTCGAGCCGAATCGCCGGGTCGCTCACCAGCACGTCGGGCTGATTGCGCAGGAGCGCCTCGGCGGCATATTGTCCGTAAGCGAGATGGAGATCGTCTGCGGCGTTCCTGCCGCCCGCCATGGCGATGAGCGTTGCGATGTACGACGTCGAGCCGGCGGTCCAAATCGGCGTACTGCCGAGGACGACGAAGACGGACGGGGTGCGCTTGAAGGTCCGCGTGCTCGCGCGCAGCTCCGCGGTGGTACGGCGCAGGCGCGCGATGGCCGCTGCGGCCTCGGCGGCGTGACCCGAAAGCGCGCCGACGGTGTGCAGGTTGGTAAAGATGTCGTCGAACGCATCGTCGTGCAGCAGAACGACGTCGATGCCCGCGCGCCGTAACGGGCTCCACGAGCCGCTTCTGCGCGACGATGCCTACGGCAACGTCGGGACGCAGCCCCACGATGCGCTCCGCATCCACGCTCGTGACGTCGGCAATTCGTGGAAGCGCGCGCGCTCGGGGATCGTCGGTGAACGATGACACCGCGACGAGTTGGGATCCCGCGCCGATCGCATAGGCGTCGTCGGCGACGAACGGCATCAACGCGACGATGCGCGCACGCGTCGTTCCGATTGCATCGTGGGCACGAGGCGGAGCGGAGCACGCGATGCTTGCAATCAGCGCCGCACATGCTGCGACGAGCATCTTCACATTGCGTGCCTTCCTCCGCCTCACAACGGCGGCCTGCCGTTGGAGAAATCCCGCGACGTTAGCGGGTCCGCAGCTCGAGAGTGAAGGACGCTCCCGGCATCGGATACCCGTTGTAGTACGCATAACGAGCGCCCAGGAGATTATCGCCTCGCAACACCAACACGGTTCGCGGCGCGACCCTGTAACCAACGAACGCGTTGAGTGTGGTGAATGCGGCGCTCTGCGCCCAGTACGGAAGGGACGCGTTCGGACTCTGCGCCGACCATGACGTCATGCTCACGTCCCAGTCGTCGAAGCGACTCGTGGCGGGTGCCGCATAGCGAACGCCAAGCGTCGTCGCGAACGTCGGCCCTCTGCCGGGAAGACGTTGCCCCGCATACGGATCGACCGAGGAATCGCTGTCGAGGTCCTGCGCCCGATACAGATTGGTAACGGAAAGCGTTCCGACGAGGTGATGCCAAGGCAGCGTATTTCCCGTGAGCGTGAGCCCCGCAATGGAAGCGTGGCCGACGTTCTCCGGAATGAATGTCGTGTCGTCGAAAATGATGAGATTCGATCCGCTCATCGTGAACCATCCCAGACTAACGCCGCCGAATAGCGACGAATCGGTCAAGGTCGCGTCTCCGACACGCATTCGCTCGGGAACGAGATTCGGATTGGAAAAGAACGGATAGAACAAATCCTCAGCCGTCGGCGCACGAAACGCGGTCGCGGCGTTCAGCTTGAGCGAAAGCGCAGGCGCCAGTTTCAGGATCCCGCCGATCGACGGCGACAGAGCGCCGCCGCTTGCGTTGCTGTTTTCGGTGTAATCGTTTTCGCCGCGCAGGCCCACGTAGAGCTCGTCCCCTCGAGGTCCGAACCACTGTTGCTGCACGTACGCGGCGGTTTGCGCGTATGCGTTTGCCACGGGCGGCGGATCGCCGGTCCCTCCGTCCACGAGCGCGACGCCGCGCGAAACGTCGACGCCGTAGACGAGCCGCTGCCGGTCGTCGCCTACGACGTTGGAAACGCTGGCCATGACGCGCGCATCCTTGAGGTACTGCGTGTACGGAGCCGGCGTGGGAGCGCCGGGTGACGGCGGCGGGTACGGCTCGTTCGGACACGTATAATCGGCCGGAGTATTGCAATTGTATCCGAGATTTTGCGTCGACTCACCCATCGAAAGCGACTGCGTGGAATGTGGCCGGCGCACCTCAGCCCGAAGGCGAAGATCGTTTGTATTCGTGGATTGCCAGCTTGTGGTTGACGCGAAATCGATGGAACCGGGAACGCGTACGCCCTGGCTGCCGAAATCGCCGGTAAACGAAAGATCCACCGAACCGATTCGGTGCTCGTAGGCCGCCCGAAGAGCCGTGAGCCCCGCGTTGGAGTTCGCGCGCGTCGTGCCGTCGGGCAGACCATAGTCGTTCGTAGCATACGTGCGTTGGAACGATAGGTAGGGCGTTTGAAATTGGTACGTCTGTTCCCCGAACGATCCGGTCGAAAGTACGGCCGCCGTCGTCTGCGGCTGCGTGCTGATGATGTTGATCACGCCGCCGATCGAGCCGGAACCGTACAGCGTCGAGCCGCCGCCTTCGACGACTTCGACGCGATCGACGCCCGTGACGGGCATCGCTTCGAGCTGTGTGCCCAGAATTTGTGGGCCTGCGATCGGCAGACCGTCGAGAAGGACGAGGACCTGTTGGCTCGTGCTTCCACGAATGCCGAAACTCGTCTGCGCGCCAAAACCGCCGTATCGGTTTATCGTGACGCCGGGAACGTTTTGCAGCGCGTCGGCGATCGTACGGTCGCCGTCGTGCGCCATGTCGGCGGCGGTGACGACGTACGTGGTACGCGCCGCTCGTGCGGCCGGCTCGAAGCTTCTATCGCTCGTGACGACGTGCGCGATTTGCGGTATCGCAGACGAGCTGGGTGATGGAGAGGGACTCGGTGTCGCAGCGAGGGCCACGGCAACCGCGAGAACGAACGTCATAGCAACCCTTTCCCTTCATGCGAGGGCAATCGGTTTGGGGTTTGCGTCGATATCCTGACTCGCGGATCGTCGCTTCGGTGCCCGGCCTTCCCGTCTGCACTCAGACAGTGGCGCTAAGGCGGCTTCCCGCATACAGTGGCGCGACCGTGCCGGCTTCTCACCGGACTTCCCGCGCAAACCTAGGCGACGACTTGGCAAACCGCGTCGCCGCTTCCTCTCGTAACCGCATTGCGAATCCTAGGAGCGCCGTACCGATCCGAGAACCGTCCATGCGATGTTCGGGCGCGCGTTGACGATCGAGTTGCAAGCGCGGTGACGTGGCGTTTCACCGCGTTGCTCGCCGTCGTTGCCGCTGCGGCGGGCGCGAGCCTCTTGGTCGGAGGAAGCAGTCTCTCTCCGCACGAGGTGACCACCGCGCTGGCGCACCCGAGCGCGGGCGGAATTGCGAATACGATCGTCTGGCAGCTGCGCATGCCGCGCGTCTGCATTGCCGCCGTCGTAGGCGCGTGCTTGGCGCTCTCCGGGGCGATGTTGCAGGGAATGCTGCGCAATCCGCTCGTCGATCCCTACCTCACCGGCGTCAGCGCCGGGTCCGCGGCCGCGATTGCGATTGCGGTGCTCGCCGGCGTCGCTGCGCCGTTCACGCCGGCGATCGGATTCGTCGCGGGCCTCGGCGCGGCGCTGCTCGTCGCAGCGTTGGCGCGCCGTGGAAGTGGAATCGACGCCAACCGGCTCATTCTCGCGGGTGTTTCGCTTTCGGCACTCTTTGCTTCAATCGTCACCCTGGCGATCGTGCGCGCGCAATCAAACGACTACGCGAGCGCAATCGTGGCCTGGCTGGCCGGCTCGATGGCGGGACGGGGCTGGCACGATCTCGCCGCGACCGCTCCGTACGCCGCCGCCGGCATGCTGCTTTCGCTGTGGGTAGCCGGCCCGCTCAACGCTCTACGCGTCGGTGACGTGCGCGCCCGCAGCGTAGGCGTCGACGTCGATCGCGCGCAATGGACGATTCTGGCGAGTTCGTCGCTGCTGGCAGCAAGCAGCGTCGTGCTGGCGGGCATGGTCGGATTCATTGGATTGATCGTTCCCCACGTCGCGCGCCGGCTGGTCGGTTCCGACGCGCGCGCGCTCGTGCCCGCGTGCGTCTGCATCGGCGCCTCGCTGTGCATGCTCGCGGATGCCATTTGCCGTACGATCGTCGCTCCGGCCGAACTTCCGATCGGGGTACTCCTGGCGTTCATCGGCGTCCCTGCATTTCTCTATCTCTATCTTCGCGGAGAGCGCGCGCGATGATCGAACTCGCCGGCGCCCGCATCGACATCGGCGGACGGCTGCTGCTCGACGGCCTCGACGCTCGTTTTGCACCGGGAGAGCTGGTCGCGGTCCTCGGGAGAAACGGCGCCGGAAAGTCGACGCTGCTGCGCGCGGTTGCCGGACTGCACCCGCCGGCAAACGGTGCGATACGTATCGACGGCTCTTCGGTAACGTCGCTCCCGCCGGTAGAGCGCGCGCTGCGTGTCGCCCTCGTCGCCGGTGACGACGTGCTGCTGGATGCCCTGCGCGTCCGCGACGTGGTCGCAATCGGACGCTTTCCGCACCATCGCTGGTGGCAGTGGCACGAGCGAGACGCCGATCGCGACGCCGTCGATCGGGCGCTCGAAGCGGTTGGCATCGCCACGTTTGCCGAACGTTTCTTCGCGACGTTGAGCAGCGGCGAGCGGCAACGCGTGTGGATCGCATTGGGTCTCGCGCAAGAAACGCCGGTACTGCTTTTGGACGAACCGACGAGCCATCTCGACGTGCGGGTCGCGCACGACATTCTGGCGCTGCTGCGATCGCTTGCGACCGGCGGGAAGACGGTCGTCTGCGCGCTGCACGATCTCAACGAGGCGGCCGCCTACGCCGACCGGGTCGCGCTGCTCGGCGACGGACGCCTGCTCTGCGAGGGCGCTCCCGATGCCGTTTTCTCCGGCGATTTCCCCGAACGCGCGTACGGCATTGCCATGGAGCGCGTCCGTTTGGCAGACGGGCGGCTGCGCTTGTTTACGCGGACCGACTCGGCGCCTCCGGCGCGTTGACGCGCACGACGAGAATCGCCAGGTCGTCTTGCAAACGTCCGCCCGCGATGATGCGTACCTGCGCCGCCAACGCGTCGGCGAGGTCTTGGGCGCCGCGCGGAGCGCGTTCGATCAGCCGCATCGCACCGTCGTCTCCCAGCATCGCTCCCGTACGGTCGCGCGCTTCGGTGAGCCCATCGGTCGCCAACACGAGTGCGTCGCCGCCCCGCAGGTCGATCGTATTCGTGCCGAACGGTTCGTTCATGATGCCGAGCACCGGTCCGGTCACCTTGAGCCGTTCGACGTGTTCCGCACGGCGCACGAAGGCCGAGTCCAAACCTGCGCTGGCGTAGTGGAACGCGAACGTGCGCGTGTCGAGGACGCCGGCCAGCATCGAAACGAAGAGCGACGGATTCTTCACGGCGTGTGCAAACTCCATGTTGAACTCGGCCAGAATTGCGCCCGGATCGTAGTGCCGGAACGAGATGCCGCGAATCGTAAACTTGATGAACGCGGTCAGCACCGCCGCATCCACTCCCTTGCCGCTCACGTCGGCAATCAGCAACAAGGCTTGCGATTCGTCGAGCCGGTGCACGTCGAAGACGTCGCCTCCGACCGCCGAATGGCTGCTCGCCGAGCGATAGGTCGTTCCGACTTCGCAGTTCGGCAGCGGCTCGGTCTCGCTGCGAAACGCGCTCTGCAGTTTTTCGGTCGTGATGCGTTCGGCGGCGAGCTCGCCGTACAGGCGCGTTCGAAAAGCGTTAAGCAGAATCGCCAGCAGGCCGAAGAGCACGAACCAGAACGTGCGCACGTACGCGCCGCGCTCTAACTGCGTTTGCGTGCTCCGCGCGAGGCTCTGTTCGGCGCCTTGCAAGTCGGCGCGCATGATGGCAACGATCCGCGACTCGTAGTCGGAAAAGACTTTATTGCGCCGATCGAGTTCCGCGCGCCGTTGACCCGGCTCTTGGATCACCGGCGCGGCAACCTCTTCACGCCACTGATTCTGGACCCGGACGTACTCGGCGAGCAACTGTTCTGCGCGCACGACCCTCTCGTCTGCGAGCGACACCCGGATCGAAACGATCCGCGTGTCGAACGCCGACGTCGCGGTGAAATATTCGTCGACGTAGTACGGGTCGCGCGTGAGTGCGTAACCCCGCAATGCGTTCTCTTCGACGATCTGCGAACGCAACAGTTCTTCCAAAGACAATTGCGCGGTTTGCACGTGCGACTGCCGCGCGAACGTTTCGGCAATGCTTACCCGCGCTTGGAAGACGCCCTGTACGGCGACCGCAACGGCGCAAGCGAGCAGCACCGAGAGGACGATCGTTCCCGCGGGACGGCCCAACGGAGCGAGCGTCCTCACGAAGGCGCCCCCGTGCCCGTGCTGGGAAGTCTCCTAGGTGTTGGGATATGTGCCTCCGAAACGGATTTGTAACATGCAAACCCGAGTAGATCCTGGACTCTTCAAGTCTTACGACGTTCGTGGGATTTATCCGGCCGAGCTCAACGACGACGTCGCATACGAAATCGGCCGCTGTTTCGTGTCGATGCTCGACGCAAAGCACATCGCCGCCGGCCGCGACATGCGTCCGTCGGGGCTAAAACTCTTCGAGGCGTTCGCACGCGGCGCGACCGACTCCGGCGCCGACGTTCTCGACATCGGCATGGTATCGACCGACGGACTCTACTTTGCGGTGGGGCATTACGAAATGGACGGCGGCGTCATGATCACGGCGTCACACAATCCGTCGCAGTACAACGGCATGAAATTCACGCGTGCGCAAGCGCAAGCGATTTCGCTCGACACCGGACTCGCGCAGATTCGCGACCGCCTCATCTCCGGCGATTTGCCGCCCAAAGCCGAACGCAGCGGTACGATCGCGAGCCGCAACGTCCTGGACGACTTTGCCGAGCACTGTCTCTCCTTCGTCGACCGGGCGAAAATCAAGCCGCTCAAAGTCGCGATCGATGCGGGAAACGGGATGGCCGGAGAAACGGTTCCTCACGTGTTCAAGCGGCTGGGCTGCGAGGTGATTCCGCTTTATTTCGAGCTGGACGGCAGCTTCCCGAATCATCCGGCCAGCCCGATCGAGCCCGAAAACATGGCCGACGTTCAAGCCGCCGTGAAGAAGCACCACTGCGACATCGGAGTAGCTTTCGACGGCGACGCCGACAGGATGTTCATCGTGGACGAGAACGGGGGGTTGATCGACGGCAGCACCGTCACGGCGCTGGTGGCGCTCAATACGCTCAAGAAGCATCCTGGGGCGAAGATTCTCTACAACCTCATCTGCAGCCGCAGCGTTCCCGAACTCATTAAGAAGGCGGGCGGCATTCCGATCCGTTCGAAAGTCGGCCACTCGATCATCAAGGCGGTGATGCGCGAGCAAGACGTCGTTTTTGGCGGCGAACACAGCGGCCACTTCTACTTCCGCGACAACTGGTACGCCGATTCGGGAATGATCGCCCTGCTGCAGTGCCTGGAACTCTTTAGCGAGGCCGGCCAGACCGTCAGCGAGGTCATCGCACCGGTCGATACCCGTTTTCGCTCCGGCGAGATCAACAGCCAAGTCAAAGACGTTCCTGCAAAGCTGCGGGAGATTGAAGACCACTACAAGGATGCGGAGATCGATCACCTCGACGGCGTCACGATCTCCTATCCCGACTGGTGGATGAACGTGCGGCCGTCGAACACCGAGCCCTTGTTGCGTCTGAACGTCGAGGGCGACACGAAAGCCCTCATGGAGCGGCATCGCGACGAGGCGCTGGCGCTGATCCGTTCGTAAGCGGCGTATTGTGAGCGTCGTCCTCGGCCCTGCCTTCATCGCGCTCGGCGACGGAACGTCGACGTTCGGCCGCATCGCCGTTGCGGACGGCCGCATCGACGCGATTCTCGCGGCGGACGGCCCCAGCGACCGCCCGTTGCCGGGCGGATGCAGCATCGCACCCGGCCTCATCGACGTACACACCAACGGCGCGCGGCGACATGCTCTTCAATCGCGACCAAGGCTACGCGGTGCCGGTTGCCGCCGAAGAATACGCGCGCATGGGCGCGACCGGCTTCGTTGCCGGCATCATGACGGCTCCGTTCGAATCGATGCTGCACGCCGCGTCCGAGGTCGTCGAAGCGGCGAACCAACTCGAAGAGGACGACCCGCGCGGCGCGCGCTGCTTGGGCGTGCATTTCGAAGGCCCGTTTCTCAATCCGAAGTTTCGCCGCGTGCATCGCAACGAATGGCTGCTGCCGGCGAGTGCCGAGCGCGCGCGCGAGATGGTCGACGCGTGCAAGGGCGCGTGTCTGCTCGTGACGATGGCGCCCGAGATCGACGGCGCCGCCGACGCGCTGCGCGTCTTTCTCGAACACGGCGTCGTCTGCTCGGCGGGACACACTTCGGCGCACTATCGCGACGGACTGCTCGCGATCGGACTCGGTTTTCGTTCGCTCACGCACGCGTTCAACGCCATGCCGCCGCTCGATCACCGCGATCCGTCCATACTCGCGGCCTTCATTCAGGACCGCCGCACGCTCGTGCAGTTCATCTGCGACGGATTTCACGTCTCGCCGGTGATGGTCGATCTGCTGCACCGCACGCTCGGCGACCGGCTCGTGCTCGCGACGGATAACATGCCGCCGACCGATCCGGGTTACCACATCGACGGCGGCGTCGTGCGCTCGGCCGACGGCACGATCGCCGGCAGCGCGCTGCGCATCGATCAAGCGGTGCGCAACTACATGTCGTACGCGCAGATCCCGTTCGCGCAAGCGATCGTCGCCGCCACCCACGCGCCGGCAAAACTCATCGCACACGAAAGCGAAATGGGCCGGATCGCACCCAATATGCGCGCGGATCTCTCGTTCTGGGACAAAGACTACGAAATCGTCGCTACGATGGTCGGCGGACGCTTCGTCTACGACCGCACCGAAGTTGCCGCGCTGTCGTCCTAGTGTCTAGCGCCGTGGGTTAGGGAACGGCGACCAGATCCTCTTCCGATTTGGCGCGTTCGGCGCGCTTGGCGGCGGAGCGAAGCATGGCGACGGCGGCATACAGCACCACGATCACGACCAGCCATCGCACCGCAACGAGCGGGAGCGACTTGATGATGTAGGCGGCAATGAGCACGCCCGGAATTCCGCCGAGCATCAGACCGAGTGCCGCGCGCATCGAAAACGCCTGGTAGCGGATGAAACGCAGGCTGGCGATCGGCATCAAGAACGCGCACGATCCCATCATGATCGGAAACGCGGCTTTCGGGTTCATGCCCAGCAGGCTCACGAGGATCATGCACGGCGCGTACATTCCAATGCCGATCGTCATGAGCGCGCCGAGGCAGAAACTCACCGCAATGCCGACGATCAGACGCGTCCCGGTGAGTCCGAGCGCGTCGCCGCTCAATCCGAAGTAACTTCCGCGCAGATTGCTGAGGATGAAAAGCGTCGCGGCGGCCAACAGCGCGACGCCCATGCCGATCTGCACGTATTGCCGCGGGAGCCTCGAAACGACGCCGGCGCCGAGCCAGGCGCCGACGACCGCTGCGACGATCAGCAAGATGAGTGTGGACGGAACGACGGTGATGATCGTGATGTAGATCGCCGCTTCGACGATCGTCGGCATCGTGTGGCCGACGTTGAGCGTTCCGGGTATCTTCTCGTCGGGAACCAGCCGCCAAAGCTTGAACATCGACGTCGTCGGCGCGAACGATCCGATCCCGAGCGTGTCGAAGAAGTTCGTGACGAAACCGATCGCGGTTTCGATCGGCTTGGGCCATCCGGCCCGATGGAGCGGCATCGCGCGAACGAGCGCGACGATGATGACGATTGCGACGATCGTCAATCCGACGTGCAGGACCAATGGAACGTTCATTGCACGAGGACGTTACGCGGTTGAGATTCTCCGGCCTGCTCGCCCTTCGTCCGCCGTAGATTCACGACGCCCGTTCGCGGACGGCGGCGGCGTTGAAGTAGGCGGCGCGCGGATGATGGATGACGATCGCGGCGGTCGACTGTTCGGGGACGAGCTGGTGCGCTTGCGTGAGCGTTACACCGATGCGTTTGCCGACCTCGAGCAAACGAAACACGGTTTCGTGTTGGGCGAGATCGGGACAAGCGCCGTAGCCCCACGAGTACCGCTTTCCGCGCTCGGCATCGATGCCGAGTTCGCGGCGTATGCGCCGGTGAACGTACTCGGCGAGCGCTTCGGCCGATTGAACCGAGAAGCCGTGAACGAAGTACGACTCGCCGTACTCGCCGGCGGTGTAGAGCGCTTCGGTGCGCTCGGCCGCGCGCTCGCCGACCGTCACGACCTGCAATGCGACGACGTCGGCTGCGGCGCCGCCCGCCGGGGCACGCAGATAGTCGGCGAGGTTCAAGTGCTCGCCGCCGGCTTGACGCGGAAAGGTGAAACGCGCGATCTCGCGCGATCGATTTTCGGGGTGGAAAAGCACGACGTCGTTGCCCTCGCCGGCCGCCGGAAAGTATCCATACGCCGCGCGCGGCTGGAGAAATCCGTCGGTCTGCGCCGCCGTCCGGTAACGGTTGAGACGCGGCTCGAAATCGTCGCGCAGAAGCCGGTCGTAGGCGTCGCCTTTGGTGTTGGCCGCACCCCACGACAGCCGGAAGAGGCTGCGCAAGTCGAAGCACGGCCAAAGCTCGCGCACGTCGATATCGTCGATGGTGCGCGCACCCCAAAACGGCGGCTCCGGAACGTCTGCCGGCTCGGACTTCACCGCTGAAGGAAGGCTTCTCGCCACGGGGCGCGGCGCGCTCGCGCGGTCGCGCTGCGCGAACGCTTCGTGACGCGTTTTGTCGAGGAGTGCGCCGCGGCGCGCATCGCCGCCGGTCAGCTCGTCCATCAGCGCGAGCCCTTCGAACGCATCTTTCGCATAGAAGAGTCCGGGATCGAAGAAACGCGCGCCGTCGTCGAGCAGCGCGATACGCCGGCCGAACTCGCGATTGATCGCGGCGCCGCCGACGATGACGGGAAAGTTCATGCCGCGCGCATCCTGTTCCGCAACGCAAATCGGCATCTGCTTGCTGGTGGATACGAGCAGCGCGGAAAGGCCGATGGCGTCGGCTCCTACTTCCACGGCCTTCTCGAGGATCGCGTTCATCGGAACTTGCTTTCCGAGATCGTGCACGGCGTAGCCGTTGTTCGTGAGAATCGTATTGACGAGGTTCTTCCCGATGTCGTGCACGTCGCCGAAGACCGTCGCGAGCACGACCGTGCCTTTGGCGGTGCCTTCTTTTTTCTCCAGAAACCGTTCGAGATGCGCGACGGCCTTCTTCATGACTTCGGCCGACTGGAGCACGAACGGCAAAATCAGTTCGCCGCGTCCGAAGCGGTCGCCGACGTCCTTCATGGCCGGCAGCAACATGTCGTTGAGCACCTCGACCGGCGTCCGCTGCGTCAGCGCTTCGTCGATCTTCGCTTCGATGCCGTCCTTGCGCCGGTGCAGAATCGCCTTCGCGATGCGCTCCTCGATCGGAACGCCCTCGTCGTCGGCCGCCGTGGAAGCGCTCGCGGTCGCCTCGACGTTCTCGAAGCGTTCGATGAGACGGGCCAGCGCGTCGGGCCGGCGATTGAAGACGAGGTCGTCGCAACGCTCGCGCAGTTCGCCGTCGATTTCGAAGTACGGCGTGATGTCGTGCGGATGCACGAGCGCCATGTCGAGGCCGGCTTCGACGCAGTGGTGCAGAAAGACCGAGTTGAGCGCGGCGCGCGCGGCCGGTTTGAGGCCGAAAGAAACGTTGGAAATACCGAGCGACGTCAGGACACCGGGCAACTCGCGCTTGATCGCCGCGATGCCTTCGATGGTCTCGAGCGCCGACGTGAGAAACTCTGCCTCTCCGGTGGCCAGCGTGAACGTGAGGGCGTCGAAGATCAGCGCGCCCGGCGGAAGCCCGTATTCCTCGACGGCGATGGCGTAGATGCGTCGCGCGACGTCGAGTTTACGTTCGGCGGTCTTCGCCATGCCGGTTTCGTCGATCGTCAGTGCGATGACGGCCGCGCCATGCTCGAGTGCGAGCGGCATCACGACGTCCATTTTGGCGCGGCCCGATTCCAAATGGACGGAGTTGACGACCGCGCGACCGGGATAGTTTTGAAGTGCCGCTTCCAGCACGGCCGGTTCGGTGGAATCGACCACCAGCGGCGCTTCGATCGACTGCGCGAGTTTGCGCGTTACCTCGACCATCTGCGCCGCCTCGTCGGCTCGTTCGGTCAAGGCGCAACAGACGTCGAGCAGATGGGCACCGCCCTCGACTTGCGCGCGCGCGACCAGCACGATGTCGTCGTACTTCTCTTCGAGCAGCAATCGCTTGATGCGCCGGGAACCTTGACTGTTGATTCGCTCGCCGACGATGAGCGGCCGCGGCTCCTGCATTAGCGACACGCCCGTCATTGCAGAAGCAGCCCACTGCGGGCGCTCGTCGGAACGCCCGCTCGCTCGCATTGCGCAGACCCGTGCCGCGCGCCGCGCGCCAGCGTTTTCCGACCCGAGCTCGGCGACGGCGCGCGCGATTGCTCGCACGTGTTCGGTCGTCGAGCCGCAGCAACCGCCGACGGCGTTCACGCCGAAATCCGCAACGAACCCGGCCAGCTCGTTGGCGAGCTGCACGGGAGTTTCGGGATAGATCGTCTCGCCTTTCGGCCCCATCAGAGGAAGCCCGGCATTGGGAATGACGCTCACGAAACAGCGCGAGTTCTCGCACATGTACCGCACGGAGTCGCGCATTTGCGTCGGCCCGGTCGAACAGTTGAGCCCGATGACGTCGATCGGCAGCGCATCGAGCGTCGCGACGATCGCGCGCATGTCGGTGCCCAGGAGCATGCGCCCTTCTTGAATGAGGGTGGGCTGCGCTTGAATCGGAACGCGTCGCAGGCCTCGCTGGAACTCACGGACGATTCCGGCGATCGCCGCTTTGAGTTCCAGCAGATCCTGCATCGTCTCGAGCAGCAGCAGATCGGCGCCGCCCTCGACCAGCGCGCGAGCCTGCTCGCCGTAGACGTCGCGCAGCTGCTCGTAGGTCACTTTCGACAGCGCCGGATCCGAGGAGGAAATCAGCATGCCGGTCGGGCCCATCGCGCCGGCCACGAAGCGCGGCCGTTCGCCCGTCGCAAACTCGTCGCAGGCTTTGCGGGCGAGTTCGGCGGCGAGCCGATTGATCTCCACGGTCCGTTCGCCTAAGCCGTACTCGTCGAGTTTCAAACGTGAACCCATGAACGAGTCGGTCTCGACGACGTCGGCACCGGCGGCGAGGTAGGCGCGGTGAATCTCGTGCACGATGTCGGGGCGCGTCAGCACGAGCGCCTCGTTGCATCCCTGGCAGCGCGCGCCGCCGAAGTCGCCGGCCGAGAGATCGAGCGCCATGAGTTGCGTGCCCATGGCACCGTCAAAGATGAGCACCCGCTCTCCGAGCAGGCGCAGGTAATCCGACAACGCTTTCTTTCCTACCGCGCTTCCTCCGCGCCGGCGACGGCCACGCGAATTTCTCCGACCGCGAGACCGGCTCGATTATACACGACCGGCAGCGCGAAGCGAGCGAGTTTCATCGCGGCCGGCTCCTCAATCGCGCCGAGCCGGCGCAGTGCGGAAATCGTAGAGGGAGCGCGCGCGCGTCCGGCACCGTCGAGCACCTTCGCAGCGTAACCGAACCCGCGGTCGACGGCGGCGACGCCGTGGATGCCTTCGGCGCCGCCCTTGCACGCTATCGCCCCGCCGCACGCCTGCATGAGCACCGTATCGAATTGTCCCGTTCCGGCGACGTATTCGGGATAGGCGATCATTGCGTCGCGCACGACGCGCAGCGCCTCCGCGTCGGCCGGCCCGACGCCTTCGAGCGTCGCCATCCGCGCGAAGGCCAGCGCGGCGCGGCGCAGCGGCGTAGCGTAGACGGGAATGCCGCATCCGTCGACGCCGAGCGGCCACGTCGCGGCGTCGTCGCCGGAAAGGCGCGCGCAGTACGCGAGAATGCGTCGCTGCGCGGGATTGCCGGCTTCGAGATAGGTTGCGGTGTCGCAGCCGATCGCCACGCACAGGGCGAGAATGCCGGCGTGCTTGCCCGAGCAGTTGTTGAAGAGGGGCGTGAGCGGGGCGCCGCTGCGCGCGAGTGCTTCCGCGGCGGCTACGTCGTAGGGAGGGTGGACGCCGCACTGCAACGCGGACTCGTCGAGACCGATCTTCTTCAGGATCGACGCAACGGCTTCGACGTGGAACGGTTCGCCGAAGTGCGAGGCAGCCATGACGGCGATCTCGCGGGGATCAAGTCCGAAACGCTCGCAAACGCCGGCTTCGACGGCGGCCGCGGCAATGAACGGCTTGGCGGCTGAGCGCAAATAGACCGGCGCGTCCACGTCGCCGTCTTCGAGCAGCGCGCGGCCGCGCGCATCCACCGCGCACGCTGCGACGCGATGCACCGACTCCACAAGACCTGCGCGCGTCACTTCAACTCTCATCAGGAAGCTGCGATTTATTCCAACTCGTTGTCAGCTCGGGGCTCCTTTACCATAGTAAAGTTCACCCCTCGCTTCCTAGATTTGGAATAAATCGACGTTTCCTTTCACGTCCGTTCTCATCACGTCCGTTCTATGTCAGGGCTGGTTCTACGACGATAGCTTCTTGCTCGGCGAACACCGGGTTGCTCAAATAACGCTCGCCGGTATCGCAGCCGATCGTCACGATCGTTTTCTCTTTCGACTCGGGACGTTGCGCAACGCGCAGAGCGGCCCAGACGTTCGCGCCGGCAGAGATGCCGACGAGCATGCCTTCTTCGCGCGCGAGCCGCCGCGCCGTTGCAATCGCATCGGCGTCGGTGACGCGAATCACTTCGGCGTAGACCGCCGTGTTGAGAACCTTGGGAACGAAGCCGGCGCCGGTTCCCTGAATTTTGTGCGGTCCCGGTTTCCCACCGGAAAGCACCGGCGAAGCCTCGGGTTCGACCGCGATCGTCAGCACGCTCGGCTTGCGCGCTTTGAGGATCTCCCCCACGCCGGTGATCGTTCCGCCGGTACCGACCGCGGCGACGAAGACGTCCACCGCGCCGTCGGTGTCGCGCCAGATCTCTTCGGCCGTCGTTCGGCGGTGAATTTCCGGGTTGGCCGGATTTTCGAACTGCTGCGGTACGAAATATTTTTCGGGTGCGCTCGCTACGATATCGGCCGTCCGCTGGAGCGCGCCGGGCATGCCTTGCACGCCCGGCGTCAGCACGACTTGCGCGCCGTACGCTTTGAGCAGGTTGCGGCGCTCGACCGTCATCGTGTCGGGCATGACGAGGATGACGGGATAGCCTTTTGCGGCGGCGACGAAGGCCAGCGCGATGCCGGTGTTGCCGCTAGTCGGTTCGAGAATCGTCATGCCGGGCGACAGCCGGCCGTCGCGCTCGGCGGCTTCGATCATCGAAACCCCGATGCGATCCTTGACCGATCCGGCGGGATTGAACGACTCCATCTTCACCAGAACGGTTCCGGCGATTCCGGCGTTGAGCCGCGGAATCTTGACCAGCGGCGTGTTGCCGACGGTGTCGGCTAAGTTTTCGTAGATGCGCGCCATAGTGCTGTGATTAACCTCCGCCCGGCTGCCAGCGTTTCACCCGGGCACAAAACGTCCTTCGATGCTTGCTTGCGATGAGAAGCCGGATGCTCGCGCCGCCACGGGGAAACGACGAAAACTATGGAGAGATTCTCGCGCTTACGCCGGATCGCCGCGGCGTGCGCCCTCAGTGCCGCAGCGCAGTGGCCGGCGAACGCTGCGGCGCAACCGGCGCATCCGTCAATGGACGACGCGCTGGCCGCCATCCGCGCGTACGCGCCCGCTGCGATGGAGTATCAGGGTGCGCCCGGTCTGTCCGTCGCCATTACCGACCGGAGCAAAACGCTGGCCGTGTTGACCCTTGGATACGCCAACACCGACACGCGCGCCCCCGTTACGCCGGCAACGCGTTTTGCGATCGGCTCGATTACGAAGTCGATGACGTCGCTGGCAATGATGCAGCTGGTCGATGCCGGCAAACTTTCACTCGACGCCACGATACGGCGTTACCTGCCGTGGTTCTCGATCGGCGGCGGCTCGGCCGTCGACGTCGGCGAGCTCTTGTCGCATACCGGCGGGATTCCCGACGATTTCGCATCCGAGTACGGTTACGCGTACGACATCGAGGCGCTCCGAAGCGCGAAGGTGCTCTTCGCACCGGGAACGGCGTGGTCGTACTCCAACGATGGGTACGCGACGGCCGGCGAAATTCTCGCGGTGCTCGACGGGCGGCCGTGGAGCGCGTCCGTGCAAGCGCGCGTTCTCGACCGCATCGGGATGGCCGACAGCGCGCCGGTATTTACGCCCGAAACGATGGCGACGGCGGCGGTCGGCTATCAGTGGCTCTACAACGACCGTCCCGGATCGCTTCATCCGCCGCTGGTTGCGTCGCCGGTGTTGGATTTCGTCGATCCCGCCGGTTCGGTGCTATCGACGCCCGAGGACATGGCGCGCTACATGCGCCTGTACCTCAATGGCGGTAAGACCGAGAGCGGAACGCCGGTAATTTCGCCGGTGTCGTTCGTTTCGATGACGACCGCTGCGCGCTACCTCAACGGCAAACCGGCGGGCTCGCCCACGCCGGTCCTCGACGAGGCGCCGGAGTTTTACCGCCAATACGGCTTGGGGCTGTCGGTCTTCGATTCCGGCGGCGACCATCTGGTCGGACACACGGGCGGCATCTCCGGCTACACGGCGTGCATGCAGATAAACCTTACCCGCGGCTTCGGCGTCGTTGCGATGAGCAACCTCGTCGAAGCGCCGCTGCATCCGTGCGCGATCGTGCTCTACGCGATGCGCGTGCTGCGCGCCCAAAGCGCCGGCGATCCGCTTCCGCCGCCTCCTGCTGCACTCGACCCGGCGCACGTCGCCGATGCGGCAGACTACGCCGGAACCTATACCGCGCCCGGCGGAGCCGCGCTGACCGTCGCCGCCGAAGGCGACCGGTTGACGCTCGTGGACGGCGGCGATCGCATTGCGCTCTATCCGCGCGCTCCAGACCTCTTCTGGGCCGACGATCCGCGCTTCGCTACGTATCTCGTTGAATTCGGGCGCGACAAAGCAAAGCACGTCGTCGAGCTCACCTACGGATCGCAGTGGTATCCAAACGAACGATATGCCGGCCCGCGCGCGTTCGCGCACCCTGCTTCGTGGGATGCTCTCGCCGGACGGTACGAAAATGTGTTCTTCGGCCAACCCGAGATCGCGCGCGTCGTCATCGTCAAGGACCACTTGACGTTCGACGGTGTCGACGCGCTCGAACCGCGGCCCGACGGAAGTTTCGCGATTGGAACGTCGGTCGTGCGCTTCGACGCGTTGACGGGCTCGCAACCGCAGCGTCTCACGATCGACGCCACCCCGCTCTATCGCGTGGCCCTCCCGTAGAAGACTTCGCGCGAACCGCACGAGCGATTGCGGCGACGAGTGGGAAACTCGAAAAGACGTCTTTGCTCGCCGCATATTTGGCAACGCTCGGCGATGCCGATCTTACGGCCGCGGTGCATTTTTTTACCGGCAACCCGTTTGCGGCACGCGACCGGCGCACGCTGTCGCTGGGCGGACGATCGATCGCCAACGTCGCGCGGCGTGTGTGGGAGTTCGACGATGCCGCGCTCGGCGCGGCGTATCGCGAAAGCGGCGATCTAGGAACGGCGCTGGGGACGTTGATGCGGCCGCCGCGCGAAACGGCCCTTTTCGGCGAACGCCTGACGCCGGCGTCGCTGAGCGTGCTCTTCGGCGAAATCGGCAACGTGACCGGCGATCGTGCGGGCAAACGGCGAGAAGCGATTTTCGAACGCATCTTGCGCGCCTGCGGCGACCCGCCGGTCGCAGCCTACGTCGTAAAGATTGCGACCGGGGATTTGCGCGCCGGGTTGCGCGAGGGTCTGGTGCTCGACGCAATCGCAAAGGCGTTCGGCACCGAACCGGCCGCCGTACGCCGCGCGATGATGGCCAGCGGCGACGCCGGCGAAGTCGCCGTTGCTGCGCGCCACGGAAGGCTCGGCGAACTGCGCGTCGCGTACGGAACGCCGATCGGCTTCATGCTGGCGTCGCCGATATTTCACGCCGACTCGTACGGCGAACTCGACGCTGCATCGTGGCTGGTCGAGGATAAGTATGACGGCATTCGCGCACAGGCGCATATCCGCAGCGGTTCGGCCCAACTCTTCTCTCGGCGGCTCAACGACGTCGGCGAATCGTATCCGGAAATCGTTGCCGCTTTGCCGCAAGCCGTGACCGGCGACGCGATTCTCGACGGCGAGATCCTGGCAATGCGCGACGGTGGGGTCCTGCCGTTTCGCCTGCTGCAAGCCCGCCTGCAGCGCAAGAAGGCCGACGAAGCGCTGCTGCGCGACGTTCCGGTTGCCTACGTCGCATTCGACCTGCTGGCAGCAGGCGACGAGCTATTGCTCGACGAGCCGCTGATTCGCCGGCGCGAACGGCTCGCGTCGCTGCTGCGTACCGGCGATTGCGTCGTGCTCGCGCCGTACGCCGGCATCGAAGGCGACGGCGCGGACGTCAACGCGCGTTTCGAGGCAGCGCGCCGGCGCGGCAACGAAGGTCTCGTGCTCAAACGCGATGACTCACCCTATGCGCCGGGCCGGCGCGGCAAGTGGTGGCTTAAACTCAAGCGCGAGCTCGCGACGCTCGACGTCGCCGTGGTCGCCGTCGAGTGGGGGCACGGCAAACGCTCGCAGGTGCTCTCCGATTACACGTTCGCGGTTCGCGACGGCGAGAAGCTGCTGGCCATCGGCAAAGCGTACTCGGGACTCACCGACGCGGAAATCGCCGAATTGACGCCCTGGTTCCTCGAGCACCGCCTGCCGGTCGCGCAGCGCCGCCGCAACGCACGGGGATCCGAAATTCCGGTCGAGCCGAAGGTCGTCCTAGAAGTTGCGTTCGACGTCGTCGCGCGCAGCGAACTGCACGAAAGCGGCTTCGCCCTGCGCTTCCCGCGCATCGTTCGCATTCGCGACGACAAACCCGTCGAGGATATCGATACGCTCGATCGCGTCAACGAAATCTACGAGCAAATGCTCGCGAGGGAGTCTCCCTCACGATAGCGCCGCGCCCTTCCGTGTTATCCCGAACGCACCGGCGAAGCCTATGTCATCCTGAGCGGAGCACCGCAACGCGGTGCGCAGTCGAAGGACGAAGGACGCGCTACTCGCTGTCGACCGGCATATTCGAGGGCGGACGGCGCAGGAAATAGGCGCGATCGTGATTTTTATTTAACGGATTAATTTTCGTAAATGGACGCGGCTTCTGCGCGAAATTGAATGCGTCGACGATGTTGTGCGCGCGAACGTCGGTCGTGCCGAGACTGGGCAGTCCGAAAGTTTGCTCGACGAACTTCAGAATACTGCCGAACTCGTATTGCGTGTGATCGACATAGCCTTTCTTGGCGTACGGCGACACGACGATCATCGGCACGCGGAATCCAAGACCCTGGTAATCCAGCTGCGGCGGCGGAACGTGGTCGTAGAACCCGCCCCAATCGTCCCAGACGATGATAATTGCCGTCGACTTCCAATAGGAACTTTGTCCGATGGAGTTTACGACGCTGGCAACCCAATCCGGGCCGTTATCGATCTGCTTCAGCCCCGCTGGATACCCGTGATCGGAATCGACGCCGTCGGGTATCACCCAAGACACTGCGGGCAGCACCACGGGACCGGTCGGATTCGGCGACGGACACGGACTAGCGGTCTTTCCCGCAATATCGCAGAGAACGTTGGTTTCCGGCCAGGATACGCAGCTCTGCGTGCACGTGAACGGTATCAACTTGTTCGGATACTCCGTGCCTTTTTCGGAATACACGGCCTTAATGGCTGCGAATGCATTCCATTCCTGGCCGTCGTTGTTGGGCCAGATCGGCACATAGTACTTCCACGAAACGCCCTTGGCGTCGAGGACGTCGCGCAACGTCGCGTATGCAAAACATGGATACGGACCCTGGCCGCCGAGATATTGCAGCGCGTTCGGCCTGCTCGACGTCGTGAGAAGCGACGTGACGTCGTGCGTCGCGGGGCAACCCCAAAGGCCATTCGGACCGGGGTTGTCGACAATGGCCTGCGTGCTGTTGATGAGTGTATCGCCGCGAATAAGGTCTTGGTGCGCTGTAAAACTGCTGCTGGCTTGCGTCGTGAAGGTGCGATCGGCCAGCACGTATTGCGTTGCCATATCCCAATACGGCTGAATATGCTTTTCGGCGACGACGGAGTAGGGGTACGTTTTCGCCGGTACGCCCTGTTGAATGAAGCCCTCCCAATAAAATCCATCGAGCTTACCGCCATCGTACGCCGTAATAAATGCGGGGCAATAGGTGTGGTCGATGTCGTAGTCGGGAAGCTTAGTGCCGAAGGTTATCGCAATAGGCGTCGGCGTTGGACCCGGGCTCGGCGACGGGTAGATCGACGGGCATGGACTCGGCGGGGTCGCCGTGCTGGGGGTAGTCGGCAAGGGCTGCGGACCTGGACCGGTCGCACTCTTCACGCAATCGGTTCCCGGAAAGCAGTCGAAGAAGTTGTCGAAGCTGCGGTTTTCCTGAACGATGATGACGACGTGTTTGATTTTTCCGCTGCTGCCGCTCGACGGATGCGTCGCGGGCAAAAACGAGAGGCTCGTTTGGCCGTTCGAACCTTGACGCCCCGAACAACTCACGGTCGCAAACGCCGCCAGCAGAAGGATCGAAAGGATCCGAGTTTTCACGCTGACTCCGCTACTCGCTGTCGACCGGTTCGTTCGAGGGCGGCCGGCGCAGGAAATAGGCGCGATCGTGGCTCTTGTTCGATAACTGAATCGGCGTGAAGGCGCGCGGTTTCTGCCTGAAATTGAAGGCGTCGTTGATATTGTGCGCCCGAACGTCGGTCGTGCCGAGGCTCGGCAGGCCGAACGTCTCTTCGACGAACTTCAGCACGCTGCCGAACTCGTATTGCGTGTGCGCCACGTAGCCCTTTTTGGCGTACGGCGAAATGACGATCATCGGAACGCGAAACCCGAGACCGACGTAATCCATGTGCGGCGGCAGCACGTGGTCGTAGAACCCGCCCCAGTCGTCCCATAGAACGATGATGGCGGTCGAATTCCAATACGAGCTCTGGCCGACCGCATTGACGACGTTGGCAACCCAATCCGGACCGCCGTCCACCATTTTACCGTTCACGAGGGCGTAATGATCGGAGTCCTCGTTGTCCGGAACCACCCAAGAAACGGCCGGCAGCGAAGCCGTCCCCGACGGGTACGGCGACGGACAGGGTCCCGAGGTCGAGCCGGCAATGTCGCAGAGCACGTTGGTTTGAGGCCAGGAGACGCAACTGCCCGCGCAATTCCACGCGGACTGTTTGTGCGGCCACTCGTCCTTGTCGTAGCGCACCGCCGATATCGCATCGAAGGCGTTCCACATCTGACCGCCGTCTTTGCCGAAGACCGGCACGTAGTATTTCCACGATATGCCCTTGGCATCGAGCAAATCGCGAAGCGTGGAGTATTCGAAACACGGAAACGGCCCTTCCATGACGTACTGGTGCGACGCCGTGAGGAGCGGCGTGTACGACGGGCCGTTCGGCGGACTCTTTGCGTCGTCGCATCCCCAGTTCTCGATGTTTTTCGCGTTCCACGGATAGTCGACCGTACTCTGCGTGTGATTGATTTTCGTGCTCCCGCGAATCAAATCTTGATGCGCGGTGAAACTGCCGCTCGCTTCGGTCGGAAACATGCGGTCGGCGAGCACGTATTGCGTTGCCATGTCCCAATACGGCTGGATCTGGTTCTTCGCGACGACGCGGTAGGGATAGAGCTGCGCCGGCTGCCCGAAGGCGACGCCGTCGTCCCAGTAAAATCCGTCGAGCTTTCCGCCGTCGTATTCGGTGACGAACGCCGGACAGTAGCTGTGATCGGGATCCAAGGCCGGAAGCGGCGCGCCGAACTTCAGTTTGATCGGCGTGGGCGTGGGGCCCGGGCTCGCCGTCGGAAACGACGCAGGACACGGGCTCGACGCCGTGTGCGGACCCGGTGACGGGCCCGGGCCCGCTGCGGTCTTCACGCAATCCGTTCCCGGAAAGCAATCGAAGAAATTATCGAAGCTGCGGTTCTCTTGCACGACGATGACGACGTGCTTGATTTTCCCGCGACTGTCGTTGAAGGGTTGAGCCACAGACAGAAACGGCAGCGCGCCGCTCATGCCGGTCGCGCTTGGTCCGCTTCCGGAACCGGAGCACGCCGCAAGCGCAAACGCGGCGGCGCACGCCAGAGGAAAGACGAACCTGCGCATCCGCGAACGGTTTTCGTTTGCGCCGAGTCCGCCCTTCTCACCGCGCGATGAATCGGGCAAACGGTGACCGCCGTTAACTTCTGCGACGGTTACTTGTTCTTGAACTTCGCGACGCGCTTTTCGTTGTACGCCGCGAGGCCTTCTTTCGCGTCCTCGCTCTTGAAGAGCAGCGATTGCAGCTCGCGCTCGATCGCGAGCGCGTCTTGGAGCGGAAGTTCCGAACCGGTTTGAACGCTGCGCTTGATGTGGCCGACCGCCATCGGCGCTTTGTTGGGCGAGCAGAATTGCTTCGCGTAGTCGAGCGCTTGCGCGCGAAACTCGTCGGCGTTGCCTTCGTAGATGTCGTTGACGACGCCCCAATCGAGGGCTTGCTCGAAACTGACGGTCTTTCCGGAAACCATGAGTTCGATGGCGCGCGATTTGCCGACGAGCCGCGAGAGGCGCTGCGTTCCACCGGTGCCGGGCAGCACGCCGAGCGCGACCTCCGGAAGCCCGATTTTGCCGGCATCCTGGCGCGCGATGCGAATGTCGGCAGCCATCGCGATCTCCAGACCGCCGCCGACGGTGTGACCGTTGAGCGCCGCGATGACGAGTTTCGGCGTCTGCTCGAGACGGCTGAGCGTCTCGTTGGCGTGCAGACAGAACATGTACTTGAATTCGGGCGTCACGGCGTTGAGCATGCCGATATTGGCGCCGGCGGAGAAGAACTTCTCGCCTTTGCCGGTCAGCACGATCACTTCGACGTCGGAGTCGAAGCGCGCATCGAGAATCGCGTCGTCGAGCTGACGCATCATCTCGTGGGTGTAGGTGTTCGCGGGCGGATCGTCCATCTCGATGACGCCGACGTGACCGTCTTTCCAAAAGTTGATCACGCGCTTGCCGTCGAACGGACGGGGCTCCCGTCCGAATGCGGTTTTGGCGGCGCCGTTCGCGGCCGTACTGCTCATGCCAGGTTTCCTTTCGGTGCGATCCAGTTGGGATTCTTGAAGTACTCGGCGAGTTTGGTGTCGTCTTGCGCGGTCGGCAGCACCGAGGGTGCATACGACTGCCACTCTTCTTCGGAGACCTTGCGGCCGTCGACCGTGTAACGCGCGGCGGCGTAGTCGCCGATCTTGCGGTTGAAGCGCATGTCGGGAACGTAGAGTTTCGTCTCGCCTGCGGCGACTTCGTTCACGCGATTGACGGTCGTCGTGATCTCGTCGTGGAACTGCCGGCGCGCGCGTTCGTTGAGGTGCTCCTTGTCGACCGGGTCCGGCGTCTTGTCTTCGTCGACGCGGCCCTTGATGCCCCAGGTGTAGGCCCACTGCGCCGAGCCCGAATGGTCGGTGCCGAAGAGATCGAGCGATCCCGAGATCCACTTGTTGTAATACTTCTGCTGAATCTCGGCGGGAATCACGCCCGCTTTGGCGATGCGTCGCAACCCGGTGATGCCGGTGCCCATGTGATACGCCTCTTCCTTGAGCATCGGTCCCATCGAGGCCGCCAGCGGCGCGAAACTCGAGTGCGCGAGCATCGTGAGCTGAAACTTGCCGTCGCGGTCCATGAAGTTCGTGTAGGCGAAGAAATCCAGCCAGTGCGTCACGTCTTCGTTGAACGCGTTGAGCAACCGGTTCTTTTTTCCGAACGCCCGGCGCTCCAACAATTTCTGCGCTTCGATCTTTCCTTCGCTGCCGAACTGATCGACGAGCAAATGGCACATCTGATAGCCGTGCCGCGTCTCTTCGACCATGATGCGCACGAGCGACGCAAGATCGTATTCGCTCGGGGCGTTGTTGACGAGAAAGCGCTGCTGTTCGTTGGAGGCGAACTCGGTGTCGCCCTGATAGACGACCATGTTGAGCACGGCGTCGCGCATGCGCTGATCGGGAATCTCGCGCACCTTCTCCCATCGCCGATCGCCTTTGAAGTCGCCGAAGTAGATCTCGGGCGTCGGCAGTGCGCCGTACTTTGCCTCGAACGCGTAGCCGGGCATGAAGCGCTCGATCAGCTCGCGGTCGAGACCGATGTCGTGCTGCCATTCTTTGAGGAGGTCGATCCAGTCGTCGAAGGTGGAGATGCGAGCGGCCATGCGAACGTAAAACCCCGTTGTCAGTATGTGACGTATTTTTGACGTTTTGGTAGAATATTGTCATACTAGAATCTATGACGGCTCCTGTCAATGGGGAGCGGCGACCGGTCGAGCGCCCCAATTCCTTTATCTTCACGCTCTATGGCGATCTGGTCCACCGTGGAGGGCAAGGCGAAGGCTCGCTTCCCGCCGGCGCGCTCATCGCGCTGATGGCCGCGTTCGGCGTCTCCGCCGCGGCCGTGCGCCAGGCGGTTTCGCGGCTCTCGCGGCAGGGCTGGCTGGCGGTGCGGCGCGAGGGAAACCGCGCCTTCTATTCCGTGACGCCGCGTGGGCGCCGTCGTATCGAAGAGTTGAGCCCCCGCATCTACGGACCGGTCATCGACTGGGACGGACGCTGGCGGATGCTCGTTTTCCCGAGCCGCGAACCCCGCGACGTCCGCGACCGGCTGCGGGCCGAGTTACGCGTCCTGGGCTGGGCGCCGCTCTCGACGACCACGTGGATTACCCCGGGCGACTCGCTCGATGCGGCGCGCGCCGCCGTCACAGGCGGCGCTCTCCGCGAACCCGGACATTTTTTCGAAGGAACCTACCGGGGGCCGCTGAGCGATCGCGGTCTCGTGGAGCGATGCTGGAATTTAGAGGAGATCGCGGCCGCCTACCGCGCGTTCGCCGATCGCTATCGGCCGCGGCTGGCGCGCGAACGCGAAGGCGCCTGGATCGGCGACGAGGCGGCGTTCGTCGAGCGCCTGTGGCTCGTGCACGACTACCGTCGCTTCGCCTACCTCGACCCCGGTTTGCCGAGCGAACTCGTTCCCGCGCATTGGCCGGGCACGACGGCCGCCGCCATTTTTCGCGAGTACTACGCGGCGCTCGAGCGCAAGTCGCTGCGCTTCTTCGAAACCAAGGCAAGCCGCAGGTAACGGAGCGCGGCCCGGCGGCGTCGAACCGACCCGGCCATGCCCAAAGCCGTCATCATTCTCTTCGCCGCGGCGTGTCTCGTGCTGGCCATTCCGGCGTGCAATAACAACAACGGCGGAAGCGTGTCACCGTCGCCGACGGTGTCGTTGACGCCGAATCCCTCGCTCACGGCCGCCACGATCTCGGTGACGCGGCTATCGACTCCCGCCGCTTACGTGACCGTACAGGAATCGACGCCGAAATCGTCCGCGAGCCCGCGTCCCGGCACGCCCTTTGCAACGCAAAAAACCGGCAAGGACGGAATGACGAAGTTCAAAAATCTCAAACCAACGCAAACGTACTGTTGGGTCGCATTTCTCGGACCCAATCAGACCTCGTCTTCGTGCGCCGGCTGGGAAATCTGGCAGTTCCAAACGATCCCCCTCGGCACGTAGAACTCCTCAAACTAACAACGCGATATCGCGCCGCAGATCACCTTCGGTGACGTGCAATGCGACGTCGCGGAGTTTAATCTTCGTCGTCTTGGAGATGGAGATGCGAACCGTCGTCGGCGTCCGACAGCACGTCGCGCGCTTCTGCGAGAACGGCAGTCGATAGCGGACGCTCCGGCGACTGCACCGATCCCTCCTCAGCGAGAAATCCCGTTTCGCTCCAATCTTCCCACGTTTCGAGCGGCTCGCCGTCGAGTTCCGCCGGAAACCGGACGCAGAAACCCTGTTCGACGTGCATGCCGACGACGAGCACGCGCGTGCCGCGCGGAAAATACGTACCGTCTTTCCACAGCGTGCCGTACGTCGCGTCGTAGTACTGGCCGATTTTGATCGCGTCTGCCATCTTCAGGTCTCTTCTCCTATACCCTGAACGGGTCCATCGGTTTCTCTCCGACATAGGTGAGGACGCTCTTGGTTTCGCTGTAGGCGGCCATCGTTTCCAGGCCGAGTTCGCGGCCGTATCCGGACTGCTTGTATCCGCCGAACGGCACGCCCGGAAAGATCGAATACGGCGTATTGATCGCGACGGTTCCGCTGCGAATCGCGCGCGCGACGCGGTTGGCGCGTCCGATATTCTGCGACCAGACGGTCGCCGCTAGGCCGAACGCGCTGTCGTTAGCCAGCGCGATCGCTTCGGCTTCGGTTTCGAAGCGCACGAACGTTGCAACCGGGCCGAAGATCTCTTCGCGTGCAACTCGATGATCGTTCGACGCTTCGAAAGCCGTGGGACTCCAAAACAACCCCTCGCGCAGCGCGTCGGTTGAGTTCCGGCGGCGAGCCGCCGAGGAGCACTTTGGCGCCTTCTCCAATACCGATCTCGCAGTACTCTTTGATTTTTTCGTATTGCTCGGGCATCGTAATCGCACCGACGTGCGTCGCAGGATCCTCCGGATCGCCGACGTTGAGTTTGCGCGCCTTTGCGACGAATGCTTCGAGGAATGCATCGTAGATGCCGGCTTGAATCAAGAAGCGCGAACGGGCATCGCACGCCTGACCGGCGTTGTAGAAAATGCTGTAGAGCGCTCCGGCGACGGCGGCATCGAGCGACGCATCGTCGAACACGACCGACGGCGATTTGCCGCCGAGTTCGAGCGTTACGCGTTTGAGCGTCGCCGCTGCGGATGCCGCGACGACCTTGCCGGTGGCGGTCGATCCGGTGAACGCGATTTTGTCTACGCCGGGATGCTCCACCAGCCAGGCGCCGAGTTCGCGCCCCGAACCGGTCACGACGTTGAGCACGCCCTCGGGAACCCCGGCTTCCAGCGCAATCTTGCCCAGTTCGAGCGTAGTGAGCGGCGTCGACGGCGCCGGTTTCAGGACGACGGTGCAGCCGGCCGCCAGCGCCGGCGCCACTTTCCAAGCGGCCAGCAATAACGGGAAATTCCACGGGACGATCGCGCCGACCACGCCGACCGGTTCGCGAACGGTGTTGGCGAGATACGTCGGCAGCGGCGGCGGCATCGACTCGCCGTAGTTTTTCGTCGCTGCACCCGCATAGAATTCGAAGCAGTCGACGATCGCGCCCAACTCGCCTTTCGCGGTCGAAATCGCTTTGCCGTTGTCGCGCACTTCGAGCAGCGTTAATTCCTGCGCGCGCTCGGCGATCAATTGCGCCATTTTGTAGACGATTTTCGCGCGTCGCGACGCCGCCATCGTCGCCCACTTCCCCGTGTCGAACGCTTTGCGCGCGCTTGCAACGGCGGCGTCGAGATCGTCGCGGCCGGCTTCGGCGACGTCCGCTAGCATCGCGCCGGTCGCGGGATTGCGATCGGGGTAGAGTGCGCCGCCGCTTGCGTCGCGCCACGCGCCTCCGATGAGCAGCTGCGTGCGCGTGGGGACAGAACGTACCGTCGTGGTCATGGTAGAAACTCGTTACTCCATTCGCTCGAAGATGGTTGCGATGCCTTGTCCGACGCCGATGCACATCGTCGCCATTCCGTAGCGGCCTTTTCGACGCGCCAGTTCGTGCAGCAACGTCGTCGCGATGCGCGCGCCGCTGGCGCCGAGGGGATGGCCGAGGGCAATCGCGCCGCCGTTGACGTTCGTCTTCGCCGGGTCGAGTTCCAGCTCGCGCATGCAGGCGAGGGCCTGCGACGCGAACGCTTCATTGATCTCGATGAGGTCGAGGTCGGAAACCAGCACGTTTGCTTGCGCCAGCGCCTTGCGCGCAGCCGGAATCGGACCGAGCCCCATAACGTCGGGCGCGACGCCGGCGGATGCGCACGCAATCACGCGCGCCATCGGCCTCAGGCCGAGCCGTTTCGCGGCCTCCGATTCTGCCAGCACGAGCGCGGCCGCACCGTCGTTGATGCCCGAGGAGTTGCCGGCGGTGACGGTTCCACCGGACGCAAATGCCGGTTTGAGCGTGGCGAGCGATTCCCGCGTCGTCTGCGGACGCGGATGTTCGTCGGCCGTCACCTCGTGCGCACCGTTCTTACTTTCGACGCGAACCGAAACGAGTTCGTCCGCGAAGCACCCTGCCTCCACGGCATGCTTCGTCCGCATTTGCGATTCGAACGCGAACTCGTCTTGCGCTTCACGCGTCACGCCGCAACGGCGCGCGACTTCTTCGGCCGTTTCGCCGAGCGAGATCGTCCACTGCGGCGGCATCTTCGGATTGACCATGCGCCAGCCGAGCACGGTGTCGAACAGTTGCTGCCTGCGCCCGAACGGATCGTCGCTCTTCGGCAACACGTACGGCGCGCGCGTCATCGATTCGACGCCGCCGGCGACCACGACGCTGGCCTCGCCGAAGGCGATCGCCTGCGCCGCCGAGTTGATCGCCTGCAGACTCGAGCCGCAGAGCCGGTTCACCGTCACACCGGGAATTTCAACCGGTAGTTCTGCCAGCAGCACGGCCATGCGCGCGACGTTGCGGTTGTCTTCACCGCTGTGGTTGGCCGCTCCGAAGTAGACGTCGTCGACGCATTCGGGCGGCACGCCGGCGCGATCGATCGCGGCGCGCAGCACGCGCGCGGCCAAGTCGTCGGGACGAACGCTCGCGAGCGCTCCGCCGTAGCGCCCGATCGGCGTGCGCACCGCCTCGACGACCCACACGTCACGTCCGTGCGGCATCGGCCTCCGCAGCGGCAGCGGCCGCTTCTTCTTCGACGTCGAGCACCCACAGCGAGCGATGCGGCGCGAACTCTTCACCTTCTTCAAGCGCAAGACGCTGCAAGATCCGCGCGACCCGGCGGCCGCCGATCTCGCGGCCCCACGCAATCGGCCCGATCGGATAGTTCGTGCCGAGCCGCATCGCTAAGTCGACGTCTTCGGCACTGGCAACGTCTTCTTGCACGGCGGCCATCGCTTCGTTCACGATCGACCCGACGACGCGTCCCAGAAAAAGCGCCGGTACGTCTTCGACGAGTACGACGCCCTTGCCGAGCGATTCGAAAAACTCTTGCGCCAATGCGAGCGCATCGTCGGAAACGTCCTCCGAATCGACGATCTCGACGGCGCCCTGGCCGTCGAGCGACGCCAGGACGCCGTATCCGACGAGCCGCTCGGGATGGCGCATGCGACGCGCGCACGCGGCAAGATCGGTCGCGTAGGCATCGACGAAGAACACCGTCTCTTCGCCGAGGAGACCGTCGAGCTCGGCGATGACCTCGCCGCGGTCGCTCGATCCGTCGCCGACGTCGACGACGATCGTTGCGTCGAGCGAGATTTCGTCGAGCAACTCGTCGCGTTCGACGCGCGCCACCTGCGCATAACGCTGTCCCGCGCGTTGGGCGATGTCTTCGGCAAGACCGCCGAACCCGACGATCACGACCGACTCCTCGCATTCTGCGTTCCGTCATCTTCGGTTACGCCAAGGTCGAGGCGCGGCGGCGTTCCCGCGCCGTAGTCGTAGAAACCCACACCGCTCTTACGGCCGAGCCGTCCTTGCGCAACCATGTCGCGCTGCATCTCGGGCGGCGCGAAGCGCTCCTCGTCGGTGCGCTCGTACACCGATTCGCTGGTCGCCAAGTTGACGTCGAGGCCGATGAAATCCATCAACTCAAACGGTCCCATCCGAAATCCGGCCGAGCGCGCGAGCGCGTCGAGTTCCTCGATCGGCGCGACGCCGCGTTCGAGCGCGCGCATCGACTGCAGATAATACGGACGCGCGACGCGATTGACGATGAATCCAGGCGTATCGGCGGCGCCGACGGCCGTCTTGCCGATGCGCTCGACAAAGGCGTACGCACGCGCGAGCGCATCGTCCGAGGTCCGTTCCCCTTCCACGACTTCGACGAGTTTCATCGCTTCGGGCGGATTGAAGAAGTGCAGTCCGGCGACGCGCTCGGGCCCCTCGACCGCGTCGGCCAACTCGCTGACGGAGAGCGACGACGTATTCGTGGCCACCAGCGCGTCGGGTCCCAGTGCCGCAGCGAGTTTGCCGAAGACGTCGCGCTTGAGTTCGAGCCGTTCGGGGACCGCTTCGATCGCAACACAGGCGTCGCTGCGGCCGGGAATCGCCGTCAGAAAGGCGATGCGGCCGGCGACCGAGGCGTCGCCCGCGCGTTCGGCATCGCGCGCGATTCGCGCGCGCGCCCTTTCGCGTGCGCCGGCGTCGGGCTCGACGACTTCGACGCGATACCCACCCTGCGCCGCGACGAAGGCGATGCCGGCACCCATGGCGCCGCCGCCCGCGACGAGTACGAGGTCGTCCATCGGGCGCCCCTTCGCGAGGGAAGGCGCAAAGGCTTCGTCGGCGATATCTGCCGACATGGAGAAACCGTCCTGGCGGCGCCGTTCGACCGCGCTCGTCGTGAACTCGCCGCACCTACGCTTGCGCGTCGACGAATTAGAACTTCCCGACGGCACGATCGTTCCCGACTACTACGTGCGCGAATCGTACGGCTTCGTGATGGCATTTCCGGTGACGCCGGACGAGCGCATCGTGCTCGTGCGCCAATATCGCTACGGAACCGACGCAATCCATCTCGAGCTTCCCGCCGGCACGCTCGACGCCGGCGAAATTCCGCTGGACTGCGCGCGCCGCGAACTTTTGGAAGAAACCGGTTACGAGGCGCCGGACTGGAGTTTTCTCGGCACGTACTTTCCGGAGCCGGCGCGCGCGACGTCGCTGGCGCGAATCTTCCTGGCGACCGGCGCGCGCAAAGTGTGCGAGCCGCATCTCGACCCCACCGAAGTGCTGGACGTGGAGCTCGCGACGTTCGACGACTTTCGCAGGATGCTCCGCGATGGCCGGATCGACGCCGGACACGCGCTGATTGCAGGATACCGCGCGCTCGACGTTCTCGGTAAACTCTAGGGAGACTAGGCGTGCGCGGATGAATCCGACTGCAGCTGCGAGCTTCGTCTCTTGGCGGACGGTTTGATACTGCTCGCCTTGTTCGCTGCGCATCATCGACGCTTCCGTCACCGACGTCGGCAGCGTTCTATTGAAATCGTAAACGATCGTTCCCGTAATGTCCGACGTGAGCGGCCTCGATCCGTTCGCCTTTTCGACCCGCGTCTCGTCGATCGTCATGATGCCGTTGGCATTCTTGGCGATCGTGAAATCCGACGTCGTCGTATTCGACGCGCCGCTTTGCACGCGCTGCCAATGGCGCGTAGCATCGAGCGCAGCCGGATCGACGAAGTTCGAGCCTAAAAAGCGCAGCAGCGCAAGTTCTTCCTCGTTGATTTTCTTGTTGGGATCGCACACGACGGTGAGATCGCCGTAGACGACGCAAGTCGCGGCCGGTGCGGAACGCCGCTCGAGGGCCCGCTCGCTGACGTCGACGACGAGACCGCCATCGGACTGCCGGCGCGTCACGTCGACTGAAATCGTTCCGCGATCACTGATACCACCTTGGAAACTCGTGATACCGGAGCCGTTTCCATTGGTCCCGGAGGGAGACCGTCCATCTGTCCCCCACCGGATCCGCCGTTTCCAGCGACGCCGTCGGGCAGACCCGAAACGTGCACTTCGGTGTTATTGGTCGTTCCCCACGTGAACGCGTAGACGAGATGCCGGGTTTGCGCCACGGTGGTTACGGCGTGTGCGGCCGGGGTTGCAGCCAACGCAATCAACAGCATGCTCGTTGCGAAGGAAAGAAACTGCCGATTGATCATATCCATCCTTCCTCGTGCCGCGCGATCCTTGCGCGCCTGCTCAAGAGTGCGACGATGAATCCGACTGCAGCTGGAGCGTCGTCTCTTGGCGGACGGTTTGATACTGCTCGCCTTGTTCGCTGCGCATCATCGACGCTTCCGTCACCGACGTCGGCAGCGTTCTATTGAAATCGTAAACGATCGTTCCCGTAATGTCCGACGTGAGCGGCCTCGATCCGTTCGCCTTTTCGACCCGCGTCTCGTCGATCGTCATGATGCCGTTGGCATTCTTGGCGATCGTGAAATCCGACGTCGTCGTATTCGACGCGCCGCTTTGCACGCGCTGCCAATGGCGCGTAGCATCGAGCGCAGCCGGATCGACGAAGTTCGAGCCTAAAAAGCGCAGCAGCGCAAGTTCTTCCTCGTTGATTTTCTTGTTGGGATCGCACACGACGGTGAGATCGCCGTAGACGACGCAAGTCGCCGCCGATGCCGAACGTTGCCCCGTCGCCTGCTCGCTGATGCCGACGACGAGACCGCCGTCGGATTGCTGGCGTTGGACGTCGACTGAAATCGTTCCGCGATCGCTCGCGCCGCCGCTCGACGTTGCCGTACCTGAAGCCGAACCGTGATCCGACATTCCACCGGCGCCGGTGGGATTGCCCACGCTGGCCATTCCCGAGGTCTGGACCTCGGTGGTATTGCTGGTTCCCCACGTAAAAGCGTAGACGAGGTGGCGGACTTGAGGAGAACTCGTGACGGCGATCGCGGGAGCCGCATACGAAAACGCAGCCGCTGCCGCAATCGCAGCGAGGCCGTTCCGAAGCTTTCGGTCGCTCATCCCTTGGCCTGCGAATCCGATTGCAGGTGCAGCACGGTCTGCGTCTTCACGGTATCGTACTCGCCCATCGACGCTTGGCTTCGCTCGATCGTGTACTCGTCGACGCTCGTCGGAACGAAACGGCCGAAATCGTAGCCGATCGTCGTATTCGCGGAGATCGTCGATACCTCGGGCTGCTGTTGTTTGACCACGCGATTTTCGTCGATCATCATGATGCCGTTGTCGTTCTTCGCAATCGTAAAGTTGGAGACGAGCGAATATTGCGGCGTGGCATCTTCAATCTGCCAGTGGTGCGCCGCATCTAGGCGATCGGCATCGACGAACGTCGGCGCCAAAAACCGGATGAGCGCCATTTCCTCGGGATTGACCGTCACGTTGGGGTCGCAAATGACGCCGGTCGTGGGATAGACGACGCAGGCGGCCGGCGGCGTCGAACGAGTCTTTTGGGCTTGCTCGCTCACCTTGATGACGACGCCCTTGTCGGGTTGCTGGGAGACGATGTCGACGCTGATGGTCCCCTGGTCGCCGATGCCGCCGCTGAAATTGGCGACGCCGGTGCTGCCGGACTCGCCGCTCTGCAGCGTCGGGCTTCCGCCGCCGATGCCGGACGTCATGACCTCGCGGCTAGTCTGGGTTCCCCACGTGAACGAGTAGACGAGGTGGCGCACCTGCGGGCTCACCGTAACGGCTAAGGCCGGCGCTCCCGTGAGGACCAATGACGCTGCCAGCGCCGCTGGAGCGGCGACGACCATGACTCGCACGAACGATAATTTTTCGGGCGGCGGGATACGCACCTTCAGAGGCCGCGGATGAAACCTGACCCTCCGGGGCCGGTACCAGATGGAAGAAAGGACTCGTCGAAGACTACATGCATCCCGCGCTCGCGCTCTTCCTTAAAGCCACCATCGTGGTTGCGGTGGCCATCGTCTTGGTCTTCATCCTCGCATTCCTGGTGAAGGTCTTCGTCGTGGCGGCCATCGTTGCGGCGCTGGCCGTCGGCGCCTTCCTGGTGTTCAACTTCTTCCGCCGCCGGTCCAGCCTTCCGGTCATTCGCTGAGCCAGGCGCCGAGCGCGCCGGCCAGCGTTTCGGGCTCCTCCAACATCGGCAGGTGCCCGCTCTGCTCACAAATGACGGCGCGGCCGCGTGGAAACGCGGCCGCATTCGCACGCGCCTCTTCGATAGGAATCACTGCGTCGGCACCGCCGGCGACGATCCATGCCGGCACGTCGAGGTCGGAGGCAATATCCTCCGCAGCCGAACGCAGCGCCATTCCGCGCAACAGCGCTGCTGCGCCCGCCGGCGGAACGTGCGATGCGATCGTGCGGACGCGATCGACGAGATCCGGACGCGATTGCAACGTACGCGCTGCGAACATTCGCGGGACGATCGCATCCACGACGGGTTGCACCGAATTCTCGCGCTCGACACGATCGGCGAGATCGCGGCGCGCAGCGGCTTGCTCCGGCGTGTCGGCTGCAAGCCTGCTGCAGATCAGTGCGATGCGTGAGACCCGTTCGGAGAACATGCGCGCGAACGCCATCGCGACGTATCCACCCAACGAGTGACCCGCGACGGCGGCGCGTTCGATGCCGAGGGCATCGAGTGCGGCCGCGACGTCGGCGGCGAGCCGCTCCATCAAATACGGACCGTTGACGCGCTCCGCTTTCACCGTTCCACGAAGGTTCGGACGCACGACACGACAGTGTTGCGCGAGCGTTGCGGCCTGTTCGTCCCACACTTCGCGCGTCAACGGAAATCCCGCAATCAAGACGACTGCTGCACCGATCGAACCGTCAACACGCACGTCGACGCGAACGCCGTCATCGGCCAAAACTTGCATCATCGCTCGTAATACTGTATAAGGAAGGCAACAACCCTGGTCGGTTTTCGACCGGAGAAAGGATGACTCCACACAGAATGGCAGTCAAACGTACCCGTAGAAAGGCCGCCGCGAAAGCTGCGCCGGCTGCGAAGAAGCGCGCCGTGCGTAAAGCCGTGCGCAAGGTTCGCAAGGCCGTGCGCCGCAAGGCGGTCCGCAAGAAAGCGACGCGACGAAAAGGCGTGCGCAAGGTTCGAAAAGCGGCCCGCAAGGTTCGCAAAGCCACCCGCAAGGTGGCTCGCAAGCGCCGCAAAGTTGCGCGAAAAGTGGGCCGCAAGGTCCGCAAAGCCACCCGCAAGGTGGCCCGCAAGCGCCGCAAAGTCACTCGCCGCAAGAAAGCCGCCGCAGCCTAAGCTCAGCGGTCTTTTTTATGGGCAGCGAGTCGCGCGCACACCGCGCGGCTCGCTTTTTTTAAGAAGCCGAGATTCCGCTCGTATCTTTGTCGCCTCGGGCCTTGTGTACCATAGTACACGGCGTCCCTCGGCTTCGCGATTCAGACGGAATCTCGGCTTCTTGTTTCGTCAGGCTTTGCGAACGTCGGGTTGTGTGAACCAAATGACCAGGAACGTCAGCGCGCACAGCGCTCCGGCGATGGCAAACATTTGATGCAACCCGACGAGCGCCGCCAGCGCGCCGTCAATGAGCGATCCGGCCGGCACGAAACCGATGGCGATCATCGTATAGACCGCCAACGCGCGACCGCGAACCGCGTCCGGAGAAAGCGTTTGAATCAACGTGTTGGATGCGCCCAGCAGTGTCATCGTCCCGACGCCCGTAAGGAACAGGACCGGCAGCATTACCGAAAGCGACGGAACGAGCGCCAGCGCGACGATCCCGCACGACATCAGCAATCCCGCTTGCAGCCAAAGCCGCGCGCGGCGCTCGCGCTGAGCGAAGTACGCCGTGAGCAGCGCGCCGCCGAAACCGCCCAAGCCGATCGCCGACACCGCCCATCCTAATCCGCTCGCTCCGGCGTGCAGCACGTTCTCGGTGAACGCCGGAATCAACTGACTGTACGGACGAGCCAGAATCGCCGATACGAAAAAAGCGAGCACGATCCAGCGCAGCACCGGATCGCGCGCGAGAAAGACGACGCCTTGACGCATCGCATACAGCATCGGCTCTCGCCGCTTCGCCGACGGTGGCGACGGCCGCATGGCGAACACGGCGGCGACCACCGCGAGCGTCAGGACCGCATTGACGTAGAACGAGCCCGCAATGCCGACCCACACGATCAGCACGCCGGCGATCGCCGGTCCGATGACCGCAGGGGCGTTGAACGCGACGGAGTTGAGCCCGACCGCGTTGCCGACGTACTGGCGATCCACCAGCAGCGGAACCCAACTCTGCCGGGTCGGCGCGTCGAACGCGTTGGCAGCGGAGTTGAGCGCCGAAATCAGCACGAGCCCGACCATGTCGAGCCGATTGGTGCTCGCGAGCAGCGCCAGCAACAGCGCGGCAAAGGCCATCGTCGAATTCGTGACGACCAGCACCCGGCGCCGCGGCAACTCGTCGGCGACGACGCCGGCGACCGGCGATAGGAGAATCACGGGTATCGCGCGCGACGCGCCCAAGAAGCCGAGGTCGAGTGCGGCGGCGTGCGGCGATCCGGCGATGCGGGCGACGAGAAACCCCATCGCGGTGAACTGCATCCAGGTCCCCACGTTGGAAATCATGAGGCCCATCCAGAGCAGGCGGTAGTCGCGGAAGCGCAACGCCGCGAACAGCGAGACGGACCGCTTTGGGGCCGGCTGTTCGATCACGGAGTTCCGCAGGTGCGCAGGGCCGTGACGATGATGGCGGCGCATTGCGATTCGTCGAAGCGAGACGTGTCGACGCACAGGTCGTAGTTGGCCGGATCTCCGAAACGAGCGCCGTACCAGTCGCTCAAATACGCGGCGCGCATGCGATCTACGCGCTCGACTTCCGCTTCGGTCGTCTTGCGATCGGTTCCGAACGCCGCCATCACGTGCGCGATTCGCCATTCGCGCGGCGCGTGCAGGAAGACGCGCAGGAGTCCCGGCGCGTCCTTGAGGATGACGCCGGCCCCGCGGCCGACGATGACGACGTTGCCGCGCGCGGCATACTCGCGCACCGCGTCCTGCACGGCCTCGAGCAGCGCTCGATCGAACGGCGGCACGGTCGACGAAACGGCCAGCTCGGGCGTCGCGCGTTCCAGGCTCGTGAGCCAGCGCTCGCCCAGCGTCCGCGCCGTATCTTCGTTGGCCTCGACTTCTTCGGGCGAGATGCCGAATCGCTTGGCGACGACCACCGGCAGTTGGCGATCGACGCACTCGTAGCCGAGCTCGCCCGCGACGCGCGCGGCGATCGCGATGGCACCGGCGCCGTATTCGTTCGAGACGGTCACGACCACGGAAGGGGTGTACGCAATCGCGCCGGATAGGCCCTAGGTGGCTGCGATCATCGAGACGCACGATCTGCGCAAAGTCTTTCGAACCGTCAAGCGCGTGCCCGGACCGCTCGGGGCGTTGCGCACGCTCTTCTCGCGCGCGTACGAAGATCGCGTCGCCGTCTCGGGCGTCACGATGTCGCTCGAACCGGGCGAACTCGTCGGCTACATCGGCCCCAACGGCGCCGGCAAATCCACGACGATCAAAATGCTCACCGGCATTTTGGTCCCGACGGCCGGCACCGTGCGCGTCGCCGGGCTGATCCCCTGGGAACGCCGTCAAGCGCAACGCTCGCAATATCGGCGTCGTCTTCGGCCAGCGCAGCCAGCTTTATTGGGATCTGCCGCTGATCGAATCGTTCGAACTGCTGCGCGCGATCTACGCCATTCCCCGGGACCGCTACGCACGCAACTTGGCCGAATTCACGTCCATGCTGGAGATGGACGAATTTCTGCGCACGCCGGTGCGGCAGCTTTCGCTCGGACAGCGGATGCGCGGAGATTTCGCCGCGGCCTTGCTGCACGATCCGCCGATCGTCTATCTCGACGAGCCGACCATCGGCCTCGACGTCGTGGCCAAGGACGCGATCACGGCATTCATCGCCCGCATCAATGCCCAACGCGGGACGACGATCGTGCTCACGACCCACGACCTGGCCGAGGTCGAGCGTCTCTGCCGCCGGATCGTGCTGATCGATCGCGGCGCCATCGTCTACGACGGCGGAATCGAGCGCATCAAAAGCGAGTACGGGCGCTTTCGCACGCTGGTCGTGCACTTTTGCGATCCGGTCGAGCATCCGCACCTCGACGGCACCGAGATGGTCGGTGTGGACGGAATGCGCGCTCGTTTCCGTTTCGATCGCAACCTGCAGCGGGTCGACGCGCTGGTGCGCGAAGCCAGCGAACGGTATCGCGTCGAGGACGTGACTATCGAGGAGCCGGACCTCGAATCGATCATCCGGCGGATTTACGTGGAAGGCTACCGGGAGGCTGCGCTGTGATCGTATCGAGCAATGCGAAGAAACCGAAGATTCACGCGAGCGCGTACGTGGCGCCGAGCGCAACCGTCGCCGGCGACGTCACGATCGGTTCCGGCTGCGCGGTGCTGCACGGCGCGGTCGTCGTTTCGGAGGGTGCGCCGGTCACGATCGGTTCCGATACGGTCATTATGGAAAACGCCGTGATCAAAGCGAGCGGCGGAAAGGCGTTGCAGTTTCCCTTGTCGCTCGGCGAACGCTGCCTCGTCGGCCCGCATGCCTACGTGGTCGGAGCGACGGTCGGCGAAGGCTGCTTCCTCGCTGCGGGCAGCAAGATTTTCAACGGCGCCACGCTCGAAAACGGCTGCGGCGTCGCGCTGGGCGGCATCGTGCACGTCAACGCGCGGCTGACCGAAGGGACGAGCGTTCCAATGATGCACATCGCGTGCGGCGATCCGGCGACGATCTACCCGCCGGACCGCGCGCCCGAAGTGCACGGGCTGATTTCGTTTTACGAAACCGTGTTCAATCTCGAGCCCGGCGACGACGTGCGCGCGCGTGCCGCCGAAACGTATGCAAAATTCCTGCGCAAGACGCACGCGCGGGACGCGTCCTTGGGCGAGCACCAAGCCCGCCCGGCAACGCGCCGTTCCGGCGAGGAGCCGCCGCCGACGCAAGCCACCGAAGTGGACAAGGTCGTGGACGTGATGATGATCGAGCTCGAAGAGATGGAGCACCGCCGCCAGGAAGCGGTCAAACGGCAGAAGGGGCGTTAGCGATCGTCAATTCGATGCCGCCGCTGCAGACGGCACTCGCTCCCTACGTCGAGTTTGCGAAGAAAGCGTTCGCCCGCGAGGCCACCTACCGGATGGAGGTGCTCGCGGAGGTCGGATCGCTCGTCCTTCGCGTGTACATCCTTCGCTCGCTCTGGACGGCGCTCTACGCGCAAAACGCGGCGCCGCTCGATTTGCCGCTCCATTCCATGATCACCTACGCGACCGTCGCGATGCTCATGTCGCTCGTCTTGGAGGTCGACGGCACCCGGCTGATTCGCGAGAAAATCCGCGAGGGCACGATTGCAACCGATCTGATGAAGCCGATCTCGCTGCCCCTCTACTTCTTCAGCGACGGTGTCGGCCAGACGGTGCTGCACGCCGTGCTGGTCGTGCCGTCGCTTCTCTGCTCGCTGCTGCTCGTGCACATCGACGTGCCGCCGGCGCCTGTCTTCGGGGCGTTCCTCGTGGCGTTTTCGATCGGCTACTGCGTCAACTTCTTCCTGAACTTCCTGATGAACTCGATCGCCTTCTGGACGCTCGAGACGTTTGCCGTCCAGCTCATCGTGCGATGGGCCTCCGACCTGCTCTCCGGACAAGTCATTCCCTTGACGTTCTTTCCGGGCATCCTCGGACGAATCGTCTTCGCGTTGCCGTTTGCCGCCATCTACTCGACGCCGCTGCTCATCTACGTCGGGATCATTCCTCCGAGCGGGTATCTCGCGAGCTTCGCAATTCAATTGATGTGGCTCGTGCTGTTCGCCGCGCTGTCGGCGTTCGTGTGGCGCGCCGCCGCGCGAAAGGTCGTCATTCAAGGCGGTTAGCAACCGGGCGCCGCAGTTCGCCGCGCAATTCTGAAAAATTATCAACGCGCGTTGCGCGCTCGTCAGCAATTGTCAACGCGCTTGTGGTTTCACAATCGTTGATACACCAAAAATCGCTCCGGTATATAGTAGCGCTACTGGAGGAACCATACGCATGAAACGATCATCGTTCAGGCGTGCACTGGTTGCTTCCGCGACGTTGCTTGCATTCATCGCCGGACAGGAAACATGGGCACTGGCCGGCACTACCGGTGGAATCGCAGGCGTCGTCAAAGATAGCAGCAGCGGTGCACCCATCGCCGGCGCGCGCGTTCAGGCCGTCGCGCCGTCTCAAACCGTCAACACGACGACCGACGCGGGAGGACGCTTTATCATCCTTTCGCTCGCGCCCGACACCTACACCCTCACGGTATCAAAAGCGGGATACCAGCAAACGGCAAGTCCAGGCGAAGTCGTCTTCGCCGATCAGACCCAGCGCGTAACGATCGGCATGGCCAAGCAACTGGCGACGATCGCTCACGTCACCGCGCAAGGCGGCGGAAGCCTCGTGAAATCGGGCGTGGGGGGCGATCTCTACAACGTCAACTCCGCGCAAGCGCACGCAGCCTCGCCGCTGGGCGGCGGCGGCAACCTGAACAGCGCTTACTCGGCAATGGCGTCGGTGCCGGGCGTTCAAGTCAACATCGGCGGTCAAGGCTGGACGTTCAACGCGGCCTACGTCCGGGGTCAAAACTACTACTATACGGGCTACGAGTACGACGGCATCCCGATCAACCGCGCGTTCGACAACTACAACGCGTCGACCGAATCGAGCCTCGGCTTACAAGAGCTGCAGGTCTATACCGGCGGCGGTCCCTCGTCGGTTGCGACGGCGGGTACCGCCGGATTCATCAACCAAGTCATCAAGACGGGTACGTATCCCGGGTTCGCGCAAGCGAACTTGGGCATCGGCACGCCCACGTTCTACCATTACGGTGAAGTCGAAGTCGGCGGATCGACGCCGGACCGCAACTTCAGCTACTATGCCGCCTTCAACGGCACCAATCAAGCGTTTCGCTTAATCGACTCCGATAACGGCGCCGGGTTTATGGAGCCCGGCGGTATCTACTCGGGGGCGGCGACCATCGGCCTATCGCCCGGCTACACCGGCTGCACGGGTTTGACCGGTCCGACCTGCCAAGGCGTGAAGCCGAGCTGTGCGCCCGGGGTAACGCCGGCCGACTTCATTAACACAAACGGCATCGCCCAAGGCTGCTGGGGTTATTACAGCGGCCTCGGGGGAACGTCCAATTTCGTCACGGATCGCGAAAACGTCGTGAACTTCCACTTGGGGCTCCCTCGGCAGAGTGGATTGCGCGACGACGTGCAGTTGCTGTGGAGCGGTTCGCACCTCAACAACGGCAGTTACGGCTCGATCAACGATCTCGGGCCAGGTTACCAGCAGTTCTACTTAAATAACTATTTCGCACCGTACGCCGCGCCGCTTTGCAACCAGTCGATCACCTTCCCCGTCGGATTGACGGTGAACGGCTGCGTGCCGAGCTCGAAGGGCGCGTATACGCCGTACGCCGATCAGATCTCCTACAACGTGCCCTTTGGCACGCCCATCGCGACGCCCACGCACACCAGCCTTCCCTCGATCTACTTCGCTCCGGGAACTCCGCAGCATCAATTCGACGGCCCGATCCCGCTGTTTGACGAGGGCCTGAACTCCTATCAGAACGACACGGGCATCGTGAAGCTGCAATACACGCACGCGCTCAGTCAAGCCGCGTACATTCGTGCGTACGGCTACACGTTCTACTCCGACTGGCTCCAAACCGCTCCGCTTTCGGGCGCCACCGGGCAGGCTCAACCCGCGCTGCCTTCGCCGGAGTACGAGCTCATCACGCACACATCGGGTGGCGCGATCGAGCTCAACGATCAATTAAACGACCAAAATCTGTTGGGCGCCGACGTTAACTACACGCAAGCCAACGTCACGCGCTTCAACAACAGCTCGGCCATCGTCGGTGCGGGCACGTCGCCGATCGGCTATATGAGTGGCAGCGGCGGCAACTTCACCTGCTACGACGCAGCCCCATCCCAAGCCGGCGGCGGCAAAGCGGTGCCGTGTTTGTCCAGCGGCTACTACGACGTCGGTCTCGGCACGTTCGTTAGTCCCAACGCCGTCTATAGCGGTGCTCCGGGAACTTGCGACGCGCCGTCTCCGAGCAATCCGAAACCAGGGCCATGCGGCTGGCGCAGCAACGCCATCGCGGGGCCGACCGGATTCGGTGGCCCGGCCAACGCTTCGTGGGATTCCTTGTGGTCCGGCAACGCAGCAGGCTCGTTCAACACGGTTCAACCGCATTTCACCAATGCGGCGATCAGCGATCAATGGCGGCCAAACGATCGACTCCTAGTGAACGCCTCGGTACGTTACGACAACTTCACGTACAACTTGCCCAATTCGGCCACGGTCGCAACCCAGTTCTACGCCAACATGACGGCGAACTACACCTGCGTTCAGGCCTCGACGAATCAGGTCTTCGTCACCCCGCTCGCTCCTGGGCAACCGCCGCCGGCGACGGCCCAGTACATCAACGGCGACTGTAACCAAGGCGTGAGCGCTCTGACGCACACCGCCCAGACCGGCTGGGTCCATCCCAACGGGAAGTCGCAGGACGGCATTGCCGCCCCGAACTTCACGGCGGCTTCTCCGAGTTCGTATGGTTTGAACTACTGGGAGCCGCGTTTCTCAGCCACCTACACGATCAATCCGGAAACCGTACTGCGGGCCTCGGCGGGCCGCTACGTCGCACCGCCAATCTCCGCCTCGGTGCAATACCTGGCGCTGACCGGTGACGACCGCTCCGTATGGAACAACACGCTGAACCTCGGATTCTACACGCCGTTCCATCCGATTCCAGGCATCTCGTCGGCGCAATACGACATGTCGCTCGAGAAGCATCTGCACGGAACCGACATGAGCTTCAAAGTGACCCCATACTTCACGTGGGTGAACGACTGGCAGCAGCAGACCTTTATCGGGTCCAACTTCGCCACGAACGTTCCGGTCGGAGTCAATCGCGACTACGGCGTCGAGTTCCAGTTCAATAAGGGAGACTTCACCCGCGACGGCTTCTCGGGACAGTTCTCGTTCACGTACACCAACTCGAAGGTGCAGTTCCAGAACGTCGGTATTGCCGGGGGCGTCGTCCCCAACCAAACGGCTGCCCTCAATACGGTGATCGCGCAATATAATGCGCTCACCAAGTCCGGAGGGGGTTCGCCCTGCTACCTGACGGGCCTGACATCGAGTCTTCCCTATAAGGGCGTCTCGTGCTCGTTTAAGGGATCGGCCCCACCTGCAAATCTCATCCGCAACCCGTACTACAACATGACCGCGCAAGGCGAGCTCGATCCGAACGGATGGTACAATCCCTACGTCACCGCAAATGCCCCCAATCTGAACGCCGGCGTAAACTCGTACATCTCGCCGCTGACGTCGTCGCTGCTGCTCAACTACCGCCATCACAAGCTGGCGATAACGCCGAGCATCCAGTTTCAGTCAGGCGGCTTCTACGGCAGTCCGCTCGACGTCAACGGGTACGATCCGCGTACGTGCGGACAGAACTCGCTAGCGGGGGGCATCACGAAACTCTCGCCCAAGACCAATCCGCTGCAGTGCAACGTGCTCTCGTTGAATCCCGGGGTTGGAAGCTACGGTCCCCTCGGCTATCTCTACATACCCAACCCTCAGACCGGCGCGTTTTCGGCGCTCGGTTCGTTCGAACAACCGTCGCTGATTACCGGAAACCTCATGGTCACGTACGAAGCAACTCCCCGCATGACGGTCACCCTGACGGGGACCAACCTCTTCCATAGCTGCTTCGGCGGATATTCGGAGCCGTGGACGCAGGCGAACGGGCCGTCGCCCAACGTCTGCGGCTATTCGGCGGCCGGTGGCGCCTTCAACAGTTCGGTCTATCCGTCGAACTTCTACAACGGCACCGGAATCAACGACAAAGCGGCCAATAAGTTCACGACACCCTTCCAGCAAAGCTACTTCCCGACGCTCGGCAATAACGGAGGCATCGGATCGGCTCTGCCACCCTTCAACGTGTACTTGACGGCTCAGTTCAAGATCTAAACGAACTGCACGTCATCGCTACGCAGCGAACGATAAAGGCGGGATCCGAAAGGATCCCGCCTACTTTTTGCTACCACACACGTGAAACGCAAAACCCCCGGCACGTCACCGGGGGTTCTACCACATGACTACCTGAGGAGGGTTTTCATGTACGAATATCATCGCACGTTCTAGCGGCGATTGCATAAACAAGAATAAAAAGCCCCGGGCCGGCCTGGCTTATTTCGAGCACGCCGCCATCGCAGCCATGATCGACGCGGCCGCCTCGCCTTCACGCTTCCCCGTTTCGGAGCGCACCCATTGCAGCGCCGTGACGAGCCGGCCGAGCGGATTATAGCCGACCATCAGCCCCGGTACGGCCATCAAATCGACCGCGTACGGATTCTGCGAAAGTCCGGGAGTATTCGGATCTTGCAGCGGGCCGGGCGGAGGTGCCGTAGCGATTGGTTTCGTTAGACCGGTGCCCGTGATGGCTCCCAAATACGTTTCACCCGCATGCTGCAAGTCGCCCATTTGCTGCGTCTGCACGAATCCGTTGATGAGGTCGAGCGATGCACTTTGGTAGGCTACGCTTTCAAGCAGCTGCTTTTTGATCGTCGCCAGATGCGCGTCGTCTTCGCGGTTCCCGGTCGATTTGCTTAATGCTGCATCGTTGAGGAGCGCCTGAGCCGCGAGGAGGTTCTGCGCGATCGGGCTCACCAGATACGACATTTTCTGAAGCGCCATCTCCGTTGCAGGCGAATCTACGTTGATCGAATCGTTCCCCGACGGCCCATCTCGATCGGAGAAAGCACGATCGATCGAGCCGAATGCTCCGACACCGTAGTCCTTGAATAGCGGCACACTCTTGGAAATGGCCGCGTCGTTTTGCAGAATCGCCGAGACGGCGGGGCGCACCTTGTCGTGAAGACGCGCGCAGAACGGCGTCGTGATTACGCGATAGATCTGCGGCGGCGGTGACGGGGTAGCTGCCGTTAGCGTAGACGCGAGCAAAAGTGCGGCGCACCTTCGCATTGTGTACTCTACAGCGTTTGCAGATCGTCGAGAAATGGATCGAGATGCGACTGCACGTACCACCATTCGCCGTTTTCCTTGCTGCGCTGCAGGTGCGCGGAAGCCGCAGCGAACTGACCGCGACCGGTCTCTGCCAAGACGAACGCCGCTGCCGGTACGAACTGCCGTTGCGAGAGGCGGCGCAGTCGTTCCAGGGAGGCTTCGGCGATGTGCATGTCGCCGAAGCGAAAGCGCGCAAATATCGCATAACCTTCGGCGATAAATTGCACGTCGGCCTCGCCGTCGGTCAGGGGATCGTACGCCGAAAGACGGACGGCGTCGAATTCCGTAATGGCGCGGGTCGCGTCGCCGAGCAAGAAACGAGCTTGGCCCAGCAAGATCCGCCCGAATGCGTGAGGGCGTTCGGCGCAGACGGCGCCGAGTTCGGCGACGGCCGAAACGTAATCGCGTTCGAGCAGCGACCCGAGGCCCCGATAGACGCGCAACTCGGGATCGTCAAACGCTCGGCTCCGCTCGTCGATGAACGCCTGCGCATCGCGAAAGCGTGATTGCAACAGCAAAACCCAGGCGTAGAGGGTGGCGGCCGGAAGGCTCTCCGGCGTCAGCGAGACGGCGTTATGCGTCAGCAGTGCTGCGCCCGCCACATCGCAGTCCGCGTGCAGCGCGACCTTCACGCGCGCCAGCAGCGCGTCGTTGCAAGCCGGATCGGCCGCAAGGGCGGCATCGCTCTGCAAGCGCGCGTGCTCGAGCAACGGCCGTGGGAGGTCGCGCAGATTGTCGGCGATAAGGCATCTGCAAAGCGCCGCTCCACCAAGTGCTGCCGGGCTATCGGGGTCTATGGTAAGTGCGCGATGGTACAGGTCGAGGGCGCTACGCAAACCCGCGCGGCTGCGCATCCGGCGAAACTCTATAGCAGCCCCGCAGAGTTCGTCGATCAGGGTTTGCGTCAAGATGGACGGGCCCGACGAGACCGTACCGACGAAGCGGTAACCTTTGCCGTAATCCGTCACGACGTAGCGTGGATCGCGAATGCGGTCGCCGAGCGCGCGGCGCACCATTAATACGTGCTGGCGAAGCGTCGCGTCGTTGGCGTCTTCGTTGTCGGGCCAGAGCGCGCTCATGAGCGTATCCACCGTAACGGTGCGCCCGGCCGACTCGAGCAGTATCATCAAAAGGTCGAAGGCCTTCGGGGTCAGCGAGACGCTGACCCCGCCGCGTACGAGGCGGCGCTGATTGCAGTCGATCGCGAACGGCCCGAAGTAATAGCAGAGTGGGACCGCCATCGCCGGGATCATGCGATCCGAGCAAGCATTGCGAGAGCTCCCATGCATTCAAGAACGAAGCATGCGTGGCGATGTGACCGCGGGCTCTCATCGCGCCGTGCGAACGCCGTTTATAAAAAACTATAAAAGCGAATAAAAATCGCGAAATCCTCGCTGGCGTTCTTATTCGTGAACCGTCAAGACGAAGTGAATCGCCGCCGGCAGCACGTTGAGCCGATCGGTCGGGAGGTCCGCCATGTACGTCGTGTTGCCGGGCGCCGCGTAGAGCCCTTGATATGGAACGCCGCCGCCGTAGATCGTAAACGGTCCCGAGACGGAGTTGAAGACATTCGTCGCGGCGACCGTGAAATCGATTCGTCCAAAGTTCTTGCCGACCGCCGCGTCGACTTGCGTATACGGCGGCTGGTTGAGCGGATTGTTGCGGCCGGCAAACGTGAACTGCGTCGCCGCATGCCATCCCTTTTCGGTCCAGTTCAGCGTCGCCGATCCTTGCTGCTGCGGAACTCCCAAGAACTGCTCGCCGTCAACCAGACTTCCGCCGGAAGTTGGATTCGAAACGTTCGGCCCGAGCGAGTACGGATATGCGACGTTCAGCCCGTACGCGAAGATCAGTCCGAGATGCTGGCGCGGAAAACTCTGCTTAAAGCGAACCTCCGCCCCCTCGTACACGGCGTTGCCGATGTTGATCGGAATCTCGTATTGGTAACCAAGTTTGCTGCTGCACGCGCCGAACGGATAGAAGTTCTCGATCGTGTCGCGCAGATTCGACCGGTACAGCGAAACGTCGACGATCGACTGGCTCGAAAAGAGGTGCGAGAGTCCCAGCTCGTATTCGGTTGCGTGCTCGGGCCGCTCTTGCGGGTTGCCTTGGCCCGCTACCACGCAGTTTTGATCCGCCGGCGGAAGTCCCGGATTCGGCTGGAGTTTCCCGTCGACGAGGACCGGCGGAAAGTAGTACTGCTCGATGAGCAGCGGCGCGCGGAATCCGGTACCCGCCGATGCGCGGACGACCGTGGAAGAATCGACGTCGTAACTCGCCCCGGCCCGCCAATTCAGCGTATTGCCGAACGTGCTGTACGTCGCGTCGTACAATCCGCCGGAGAGGCGGAGATTCGGGCCCACCTGCTGCGCTCCGCGCAGAAAGTACGAGTTGACGCTTTGCGAGAGCGCTCCGGTGACGCCGGCACCCGTCAGCGATTCCTGCCGCGCGTAGCCGCCGAACGCGAACGCAGCCGTGTCGAACGATCGCTCCCACGAGAGGCCTTCGTTGTACCGCTTATCGGTATGCGAGACGTCGTAGGGTGAGATGGCGCCCGATCCGCCAGAGAAATCGACGTTGTTGTCGTCGGCGTAGAAATCGGCGAGCAGCGACCCCGCGCCGAGTACCGAGCGCGAATAGACGTCGTAGGCGCGAATGCTCTGCGCGAAGATGCCGTTGCCGGCGCCGACGTGCTGCCCCAAAACCGGGTTCGGCGTGCTGGTGAACCCGCTCGGGCACGCAGGCGCGCTCGGATCGGTGGGATCGCACGGCTGGTACGCGTTTCCGGCGATGCCGTTGAGCGCACTGCTTTCGTCGCGGAAGTTTCCTAGCGTGAACGCGCGAACGCCAAGATCGGCGCGCTGCGAAAAATTGTAGTCGAAGTTCACGAGACCCAGACGCGCGCTCACCGTCGAGCCGAGGTGCGTGAGCACCGGGCAGTTTTGCGGCGGACCGCTCGCACTCGCACCACAGTTTTGCGGCGCAACGTTGTTCTGCGGGTAGACGAGGGCGTACTGATTGGTTTGACCGGATTGCATGTAGTTGTTGCCGGCCACTGCATAGCCGAGCTTACCGACGGTACCGGTGGCGTTGAACCACGCCTGCGACGTGCCGTACGATCCCAACGATCCCGCCAGCATCGTGTGGTCTTCCAGCGTCGGGCGCAGCGAAACGAGGTTCACGGCGCCGCCGAACGTGTTGCTTCCCTCGCTGTCGGTGGGGCCGAGCCCTTCGGTCACGTTGATGCTATTGAATGCCGGGACCGCGAACTGGGAGAGATCGAGATCGCCGGTGTTGCCGTCGTTGAGCACTTGGCCGTCGAGCGTTACCAGCGCTTCGGAGGGGTCCGGTCCGCGCAAAGAAACGACCGCAGGCGCCGTTGGCGCGCCCGCATCCGGACGCGTAATGACGACCGAAGGAACCTGCTGCAAGCCCCTCGAGCACGTTGTCGTAACCGAGCGCATCCATTTGCGAACGCGAGACGTCCATTTCCGGAATGACGTTGCGCACGAGCGTGAAACCGCCGTTGACGCGGACTTCGCCGATGGTCCGCAGTTTCGGCGAATCCGCCGGCTCGAGCACGATGTCGACGCGCGCGTCGGCGGTGAGGTCGCCGGTCGCGGCCTGCACCGGCCGGTAGCCGCCGGCAATCGCCGTAATCGTATAACGGCCGGGTGGAACGACGACGCTAAAGTCGCCTTTCGCGTCGGTCGTCGTCTGCGCGTGGCGCGAGCCTTCCACGATGACCTGCGCGTTGGCGATCGGCGAGCCGGATGGAGCGTGAACGTTACCGCCGATGAGACAGCAAGCGGCTATCAGCAAACCGTGCATAGGCGGCCTCATTCGCCCCAGGGTTCGGGCGACGCCTCTCCGGCCCGTTTAGTGGCCCGGCGTTACCTCCGGCAAATCCCATAACACGAGTTCGCCACTGCCTCGGACGCTGAGTTTCGCCACGTCGTAGAGTCGAACCGCGTCTCCGGCGCTCAAGCGCTCGCCGTTGGCTTCGACGCCGCCGCTGGCGACAAACAGAAATCCGTAGCGTTTCGGCGCGAAAACATGATCCACGCCGCCATCGTCGACCCGCGCGACCGCGAACGTCGCGCGCTGCGTGATGCGAATGGGCGCTTCGACGCCGTCTTCGCCGCTCACGATTCGCAGCCAGCGGTTGCGCCGCTGCTCGGGGGTGAAATCCATTTGGCCGTACGACGGCGCGCGGCCGAGCGCGCCCGGCAGCACCCACATCTGCACGAGATGCAGCGGCCGGTCCGCGAGGTTGTTGAACTCGCTGTGCGTCACGCCCGTACCGGCGCTCATGAACTGTACGCCGCCCGGCCCGACGACGCCGTGATTGCCCATGCTGTCGCGATGCGCGAGTTCGCCGTCGAGGACGTACGTGACGATCTCCATGTCGCGGTGCGGGTGCGGCGGAAAGCCTTCGCCGCCCGCGACGACGTCGTCGTTGAACACGCGCAGCGCGCCCCAGTTGACGTTGCTGCGGATCGCGATACTCGGCAAAGCTGAACGAATGGTACGTCTGCAGCCATCCGTGATCGAAAAACGCGCGGTCGTGCGAACGCTGGACGACGAATGCCGGGGCGAGGGGTGCTTGAACGCTCATGCGTTCTTCGACCGCACGGAGCGCCGCGCCGGTTGCGCGGCAGGCGGATGCAGCCGCGCGAGCAGCAAGTGAAAGTAGAGCATGCCGCGCACCGGTCCGAGCGTTCGAGCACGTCGTCGAGGCGATCTCGCCGCCGGCAGTGCACGAGGCTGCGGGCGACGCCCGAGTCGCGCATCGGGAAAAACGTCGAGGCGCCCGATACCGCGCAGCAAGGCCACCGGCGCGCTCCACGGACCGATTCCGCGAATCGCGCAGAGCGCTTCGGCGGCATCCGGGGTCGGCAGCGCCTCGAGACGGTCTTCGCTCATCGAGCCGTCCGCGAACGCGGTCGCCGCCGAGCGGAGATGGCCGACTTGTTCGCCGAGAGCCCCGCGCCCGCAGCACCGCTTCGCCGGCGCCGAGCCAGCGCTCGGGTTCGCGGGAAAATGCGCCCGCGCACGCCGCCGGCCGACGACCTCTTCGGCCAAGCGCTTCGACGAGCCGTCGCATGATCGCGGCCGCCGGCGTGAATCGAGATCTGCTGAAAGACGACCGCGTGCGCGCAGGCTTCCCAGAGCGGTCGCGTAGCGCGGCGGTTTAGACGCCGTCGAGCGACGTCGCGAGCGTTCGCGCAGCCACGGAATCGTCGCGCTGCGCTTGCGTACCACTCGCGCAGATCGGCGTCCGTTCCGAGCATGCGCGCCGAACGGACGGCCAGCCAGCGCTCGGCGTTGCGCCCGGTGGCACGGACTTCAATGCTGCCGGAGCCGCCGCGCGCGAACGCCGACCAGTGCTGCGCCGTGCTCGTCGCGCAGCGCGCGATAGTACGTGCCGTCGCTCGCCGACGACGTCGACCGCATTGGCTGCGAGGCGCCGCAGCGCATCGACCGTGAGATCGAGGCGAAACGGTGCCGGACGGGGAGGCGCATCCGCGCGCCGAAGCGGCCGTCTAGCGATGCTCGCGGCATACGTGCAGTATTGGCGCATCAACTTCCTGACGATGCTCGAGTACCGGGCCAACTTCGTCATGTGGTTTCGGCTTTACGATCGTCTATCACGGCGTCGCGCTCGCCGCGCTGTACGTGACGATGCGGCAGTTTCCGTCGATGAACGGCTGGGACTTCCGGCAGATGTTCTTCCTGTACGCGCTGTGGATGTGCGGCCACGAGCTGCACAACACGCTCTTCTTCACGATCGTCAGCGTTCCCGATTACGTTCGCGAAGGCCGCTTCGACCGTTTCCTCGTGCGCCCGCTCGACACGCTCTTTCAGGTGCTGACGGTGCCGCAGCAGATCATGCCCGACGGGATCGTGTTGGGGCTCGGCTACGCTCGCCTTCGCCACGGTCGCCGCCGGCGTGCACGTCGACTGGATTTTCGTGATCTTCGTTCCGCTCATCGTTATCGGCGGCGCGCTGATCGATCTCGGCATCTCGCTGGCCGTCGCGACGATCTCGTTCTGGTTCGTCCGCGTCGACACGCTGCGCTGGGTCGTGATGTCGCTCGAACAAGACTTCACGCGCTACCCGATCAGCATCTACACGCGCGGCGTGCGCATCGTGCTCGCCTTCGTGCTGCCGTTTGCCTTCATGAACTATTTTCCGGCGACGTACTTTCTTGCAAAAAGGCGATACTGGATTGCAGCTCAATCCGCAGGTCGGCCTGCTGACGCCGGCCATCGGCCTCGGATGGGTTTGTCGTCGCGTACGCGTTCTGGCGCGTCGGCTTGCGCCACTACCAAGGAACCGGCTCGTGAAGCGCGCGCTCTTTCTCGGCGGCGCTGCCGCGGTCTGTTCTTTGGCCGAAAGGCGGATCTGCTTCGACCCTGCAGTCGGCCGTCGCAATCGCCGCCGCGCACTCTCCCCGGGACGATCGGCGTCTGTGCGCGCACGCTCGACGCGCCGCCCGCTCGTCGCAGTACCGCGCATCCGACGTCTTTCCGACCGCCTCGACCATCAAAGTGCTTGATCATGGCAACGGCCTTTGCGATGGACGAAGCAGACGGCCGGCATCGCTCGACACGCAGCTCACGTCTTCGACACGTCGAGCGACTTGATCGGCGGATCCGATTTCATGACCGAACAACCCGACGGCGCGACGTTTTACGGTGCGCCAGCTCATCGTCCCGATGATTCAACTGAGCGACAACACCGCCGCCAACATGCTCATCGGCTATCTCGGGCGTCGAGCGCAATCAACGACGTCGGCGGCCAAGCGCGGGCATGAAGCACACGCACCTCGCGCGCAAGTTCCTCGATACGGGCGCCGTCGATCCACCATCACGACAACGTTACGACGCCCGCCGACATGGCGCGCTGCTCTACGTCATCGAATACGGCGCGCACGAAGGCGTCCCGACGATCGCCTCGGCCGAGCATTGCCGCACGATGGTCGACGATCATGCTCGGCCAAACCGATCGCGCGAAAATCCCGGCCGCGCTGCCGGCCGGCATGCCGATCGCAAACAAAACCGGCGAAATCACCGGAACGCGCAACGACGTCGCCATCGTGGACCCGTTCGGCGATGCGCCGCTCGTTCTGGCGATTCTCACCAAAGACGCGACCGACTACGCCGCTTCGAACGCAGCGATCCACGCGGTCGCCCGCGCCGTTTACGCCTCGGCTTTGGATTCGACGGTCAGCGTGCGCATCGCGTCGCCGCGCTGGATGGCGTCGAGGGCTTCGTAGCCGTCGGTCATCCCGCCGAAGACGGTGTACTGGTTGTCGAGAAAACGCGCGTCGGCGAGGCAGATGTAGAACTGCGAGCCGGCGCAGTCAGGGTTCGACGAGCGCGCCATCGCGAGCGTGCCGCGCAGGTGCGGGCGCGCGTTGAACTCGGCCTTGAGGCGATAGCCCGGGCCGCCGGTGCCGTCGCCGTCGGGGTCGCCGCCCTGAATGACGAAACCCGGCTCGACGCGGTGGAACGCCAGGCCGTCGTAAAAGCCGGCTTTCACGAGCTTGATGAATGCCGCGGCATGCATCGGCGCATCGTCGGGAAAGAGTTCGACGACGATGTCGCCCTTATCGGTGGCGATGCGCACCTGCGAGGTGCGCGCTTCGTCCGCGTATGCGTCGAGTTCGTCGGGCTGGGGCGGCGTGTGGGACGGCATGCGTAAGGTTTCCTCCGGGGCGGTGGGTTCTAGGTCACCGGTGGCTTGTGCAAGCGGCATCCGAAAGCCTCGTCGCCGTCGAGGAGCGCAATCTTCGCCTCGCGCGCAACTGTTTGAATCGGGCCTCCTGCGAGCGGGCCGCGTCGTACGATGCGGCATGCCACCACGCGACGAGCGCAACCGGAAGGCGACCGCGCGTGTACTTCGCTGCGACGCCGCGACGATGGGCTTTGACGCGCCTGGCAAGATCGATCGTCGCGCCGGCGTAGAGCGAACCGTCCGCGCAGCGAGCACGTAAACGCACGGTTGCAGCCGGGGCCAGCGCGAGGCACTCGGCATCGCTGCGTACAACTCAAACGGCAATGGCATTCGGACCCCTTCGCTTCGCCGGCTTCGCAATGCTCGCAGCCTTACTCTTGGGTGCTGCCGCCGCAGACGACGCCCTCGCCCCGGTGACCCCGGATGCACGCGTCGCCGCAATGGTCGGAGCGGTGAGCGCCGAGCGTCTCAAGGCGACCGACGATCGCCTAGTCGGCTTTGGAACGCGCAACGATTTTTCGGAGAACACGTCGACGTCGACGCACGGCGTCTTCGGCGCGCGCGACTGGATCGCGTCGCAGTTCCAAGCCATCGCCGCCACGACGGGCGGGCGTATGACGGTCGCACTCGACACGTACCTTCAGCCGAAGACGGCTCGGACGCCGCGCTCGGTTCGGGAATCGAGCGTCATTGCGACGCTGCGCGGGGACGAACCCGGCCGCATCTACGTCATGTCGAGCCATTTCGACGATTGCGACGGACATTGTACCGACGGCCTCGGGGTCGCCCCGGGCGCCGACGACAACGGTTCGGCGGTTTCGGCCGTGCTCGAAGCGGCGCGCGTGATGGCGCAACGCCTTTCCGCGGGACGATCGTCTTTGCATGCTTCGACGGCGAGGAACTCGGCCTGTGGGGGTCGGACCACTTCGCCCGCGAGGAAGCAGCACGCCACGCTCCGATTCTCGCGGTGCTCAACAACGACATCATCGGCAACTCGACCGGCGGCGACGGTGTGAGCGAACCGAACGTCGTTCGGGTGTTCAGCCAGGGCTTGCCCGCCGGCGCCTCGCTCGAACGCGTCAACCTCGTGGGTTCGGAAAACGATTCTCCGTCGCGCGAACTTTCGCGCTTCGTGGCGTCGGTCGTGCCGGCGTACGTCGCGGATTTCAGCGTGCGCCAGATCTTCCGCGCGGACCGCTTTCTGCGCGGCGGCGACCAGGAGTCGTTCCAGGATGCGGGCTATGCGGCGGCGATCCGCTTCGTCGAACCGCACGAAAACTTTACGCATCAACACCAAGACGTTCGGGTCGAGAACGGCGTGCAGTTCGGCGATCTGCCGCAATACATCGACGCCGCCTATCTTGCGCGCGCGACGCAAGCCAACGTCGCGTCGCTCGCCACGCTCGCGCTCGGCCCGGCACCTCCCGGAAAAGTCGAACTCGTGACCAAGCACCTTGGGTACGATTCGACGTTGCGCTGGAAGCCGGCGGCCAACGCGGCTTCGTACGAAATCGTTTGGCGCACCACCGACGCTCCGCAGTGGCAGCACGCGCGCGACGTCGGCAGCGGCACGCTGGCCACGGTCCCAGTCTCCAAAGACGACTACGTGCTCGGCGTACGCAGCGTCGACGCAAACGGCCTGCGCAGCCCGGCCGTGTATCCGGCCCCCGTGCGTGAATGATGCCCGCGTCAATGCGATATGACGGCAGCGCAGCCTCCTGACGCGTACGCCGTCTTTCAACGCGTTCGCTCCGCCGTTTCGAGCGCCGCGTATCCGGGCCGGCTCGATTATACGGTAGCCGTCAGCGGCTTCGACGGGGATCGCTTTCGCGAAAATCACTATCGCGCGAGTTACGATGCGAGCGATGGTGCGATTCGCGAATTTCCAATCAGCGCCGAGGAACTTGCATCGCCATCGGCGCCACACGGCGTGAACGTACGATTCGTCGTCGGACTTTACGGCTTTGCATACGTCATTCCGCTGGGACCGCCGCCACCCTCTGCCGACGTCATCGGCGTTCCGCTTCTTACGCCGACGTACGCGTTTGGGTTGCAACTTTCGCAGCCGGCTTGGGTGCATACGCAAGACCGAATGGCGACCGGCCTCAAAACGATTGCCGTGGTGTCGACAAATGCGCGCGACTATTCCGTTGCAATGATCGACGCGCCGCTCCTCGATGGAGCGCCGACCTATCACTTGCAGTTGACGCCGTTGCGCAAACCAAAAGTGAATCGATTGCGGGAGCTATGGGTAGGCGAGGACGACTACCTTCCGCGCCGGGCCATCGTTGGCGGCAACTTCACCACGGCGCCGCTCACGGACGTCCCGTGGACGGTTTCGTTTTCGCTCTTCGACGGGACGCCCGTCATTGCGAGTGAGAAAGCCGATGCCACCCTCTACCTTTCGCACCGCCGCGTCGTGCGCGATGCCACGATCGCTTTTCAGGGCTTTCGCGAACCAAATGGTTCGCCCGTGGGCGAGCCGATCGTGCAGCCCCAGGTCGACGACGATTCCCTGCTCGAGCCGGCGCCCTAGCGCGGTCACATAAGGCGTCGCACAAACGTTGCCCCCGGTATGAAAACGGCGTCGTTCGGGCGGATCGTTTTCGGCGCGTCGGCGGTCTTGTTCGGCGTCATCTGCCTCATGTGGCACGACGCCGACACGTGGCAGTATCTGAGTAGACTCTGGAAGCTGCCCTTAGGCACCACAATCGGCGGCTGCCTTATGGTCGCGCAAATCGTCGGCGGGCTCTTCCTGGCTTATCCGCGCAGCGCGCGGATCGCTTCGATTATTCTAGGGATCGTCTACGTCTTGTTTTCTCTGCTCGGCATTCCGCCGATCGTCGCCGCGCCGCGCGTCGCCGGAGAGTATTTTGGTTTCTTCGAGCAGTTCTGCCTCTTGTGCGGAGCGATTGCGGTATGCGCCTCTACCGAGACGAGCGCAACCAGAGCGACGGCCTTCGGACGGATTGCGCGCATCGGCCTTGGGCTCTCCGCCGTCTGGTTCATGCTTGGGCAGGCACTTTTTCTGGCGCAGACCGCTAGCCTCGTGCCGGCGTGGATGCCGCCGAATCAGATGTTCTGGGCGGTTCTTACGACCGTCGCGTTCGGGCTCGCCGCGATTGCGCTGCTCGCGAATATTCAGGCGCGCCTTGCGACGCGCCTAATGACGGCGATGCTCGTAATTTTTGGCGTAATCGTCTGGATCCCGCTCTTAATCGCTCATCCCGCAGCGCACGGCAACTGGTCGGAGTTTGCGTTGACGGCGTTGATCGCCGGGGCTTCGTGGACGGTCGCCGAGTTGCGGAGCCTTTGATCGGCTTTACTTGACGAACGGAACGTTGTGGGGCGTAACGATCTTCGCGATGTCGCGAAAGATGGCGTTGGCGACTCCCGGAAACGGCCGCTCGACCTGGCTGTTCACGAAAATGACGAGCGTGATACCCGTCGCCGGCATGTAGTAGGCGCCGGTGTTGTAACCCGTGATGCCGCCGGTGTAGCCGTACCAGCCGGCCGAACAGCCGATGCCCAAACCGAACGAGAGATTTCCCGTGCCGGTGGGCAAACAGCTGAGGCGAGCCTTCTGCGATGACGCGCTATTGGTCGTGCCGGTCACGTAGGCTTTTACCCATTTTTTCATGTCGCTCATGTCTGAAATCATCGCGCCGGCCGCCCACGAGACCGAGGGCGCGAGCACGGACGATTCATCCATCCACGCCTTCTTGTCGCTCGAGTTGATAGCCGTGCGCGTACGGCACCGGCATGTTGCGATCGGTCATCGGAAACGATGTCTGCGTCAATCGCATCGGCGCAAGAATGCCGGCTTTCGATCTGGTGCGCAACGGTGTCGTGCGTGACGTTTTCGATGATGAGACCGAGGATGAACCAGTTGGTGTTGCTGTAGTTATATTTCGTTCCCGGCGCAAACAGCGGCGGCTGCGTGCCGGCGAAATTCACCCACTGTTTCGGGCTCCGGCTTGCCCAAACCGATTCCTTCTCTTTTTGAACTCCGGGCACCGCATACATGTCGATGATGCCGCTGCGCATCTCCGCGAGCTCGCGTACCGTAATCGTATTGGCGTTCGGAACGGTTACGCCGAGACCGAAGTGCGCGATGGTATCGTCGAGCGCGAGTTTCTTTTCGTCGACGAGTTGCAGGAGCACGGTCGCGACGAACGTTTTCGTATTACTGCCGATGCGGAAGTGATCGGTCGTCGCCATTGCAACTCGCGGTGCGAGATTTGCATAGCCAAACGCTTTGACGAACTCGCCCTTGCCGGGAACCCAAACGCCGACGACGGCCCCGGGAATCGGCGTAGAGCCTCCATACGCGGCCAGTTCTTTGCCGACGGCCGCCGAGATGGCGTTTCGCAACGCCGCTGGGAAGTTGCGCACCCGCAGCCGCGCCGCGGACGGAGAGAAACGGCAACGCCGCCGTCAGCACGATGAGCGTTCGCCAAACGTTATTCATTAGTGATGCCGTTCGGCGCTCGCCCGCTTTGCTCCGCCGCGCCGCCCTTCGATCCGAGCGAGCGTGCGCTCTTCAGAGTTTCTTCAGAGCGCGGCGATACCGTCGAAGCAATCACGAGAGGAGGGTCTCGCCTATGAGTAGCTCAGCCACGCGCCGGACGTTTCTGGCCGGCGCCGTCGTGCTTCCGGCGCTCGCCGGTTTGGCGTCGATTATGCCCGCGCGAGCCGACGCGTCGAAGAGTTCGCAGGCATCGATGCACTATCAAACGACGCCCAACGACGGAAAACAGTGTTCGGGCTGCAATTTTTTCATTCCCGGAAGCAGTGCGTCGGCCAGCGGCTCGTGCAAGATCGTCGACGGTTCGATATCGCCAAGCGGGTACTGTATCGCGTATAGTGCAAAATCGTAAGTCCGGGGCGTTGAGTCGCTGAGGAACCTTCAACAGCGCGACGCGCTCGCGCTGCTCGTCGAAGCGCGAGCGCACGATGCGAATCGGCTCCCGGCCGGCGCAGATGCCGGCGGCATACCGCCGACTGCCATTGGATCGCGGCTGCCTTTCGCCGGATCGAGTTTCAGGGGCCGGGAGGCGGTGTTGCGCGAGGTTGTCTCGCTCGCGCACGCGCACCGTCTCGTGACGATCGCCGGGGCCGCCGGAGCCGGCAAAACGCAGACGGCACTGCAAAGCGCCGTCTTTCTGCGAGAGGCGGACGCGTGGGACGTGCGCTACGCCGGCTTGGCTGCGATTGGCGATAGCGCGCTCGTACCGGCCGCCATTGCCTCTGCAGCCGGATTGAACGACGTACCACATGCTCCGTTCGGTGACGCGCTGATCGCCTTCGTTAACGGAAAAAAGCTTCTGCTGGTGGTCGACGATTGCGAGGGCATCGCGTCCGGCGTCGCGGCGTTCTTGAGCGCCATCCTCGCCGGCACAACCGAAGTGCGCGTGATCGCGGCCTGCCGCGAGCCTTTGGGCATCCCCGGCGAGCAGGTCTATCGCTTACCGCCCCTCTCGCACGGGCAAGCCTGCGCGCTTTTCACGGAGCGCAGCGCGTCTTTCGATCGCGCATTCGATCCTACCGGCAAAACGGCGGCGATCGCCGGCATCTGCCGCCGGCTCGACGGCATTGCGGGAGCGATCGAGTTAGCCGCCGCGCGCGCCGACACGCTGACGCTCGAAACCATCGAACAGAGCCTCGAAGAACCGTTTTCGCGCGCCGCGACGTCCGCGCCGAGACCGGAAACGATGCGCGTTGCGTTGGAGTGGAGTTATGCCCTGCTCAACGATCTCGAACGCACGCTCTTCCGGCGGCTCGGCGTTTTCGCGGGATCCTTTGATCTCGAGGCCGTCGAGCGGATCTGCGCCGGCGGCATCGACGCGCTCGCTCTGCGCGGCGCGCTTTCGGTTCTCGCGCACATGGGGCTCGTGTACGGCGAGCCGTCAACGGAGCGCTATCGCCTTCTTCAACCGGCGCGTGAGTTCGCCGCGCAACGATTGAGCGAATCGGGCGAACGAGAACTCCGCGCGGCCGCTTGGGCGCGTTATTTCTGCGACCGGGCGATCGCCGCGCGGCGTCGCTACGAAGTGGGACGGACGAAGGAGTCGACGGCCACATTCGTTGCCGATCTCGACAACTATCGCGCCGTACTGCACTGGACACTCCTCGAGAGTAATGACGTCGCCGCCGGCGCCGCGCTTGCATCGGCCCTGGCGCCGTACTGGACGCAGATCCGTGCTGGCGCCGAAGGCGCGGTGTGGATAGATCGCGCGCTGGCGCTGGTCGACGAATCGGCAAAGCCCGCCCTCGCGGCTCGTCTTTGGAATGCTCGGGGGTGGCTCGCCGGCGCGGATGCGCGCCATGAGATCGGACGTCGCGCCTTATCGCTTGCCGAAACGGCCGGCGACGCAGAATCTGCGGCGTGGGCGCTGACGTTCGTCGCCGGCGGCCTTCAGCGCGCGGGGCACAGCGGCGAGGCCCTGCAAACGTACTCGCGTGCGCTCGAAGTGATGCGCGCACGCGCCAACGCACGCGGCATCGCCACGGTGCTCGCCGGCGAGGCGGCAGTCTACCGGGAACGCGAAGACCACGACGAAGCCCGCGCACGACTCGCCGAAGCGCTGCGCGAATTGCAGGCCCTCGGCGACGATTGCGGCCCGGTGGCAGCCGAACTCGCGGAGCTCGAGTTCGCCTGCGGAAACCCCAAGCGCGCGCTCGAGTTGACGAAGGAAACGCCCGACGGCGACCGCGTTCGCAGGTGCGCGTACCGCTTGGCGCTCGGCCAGCTCGAATTCGCGCGCGCCGACGCGCGCAAAGCGCTGCAAAGCGCGTTACACGCGCGCGACGATCTGACGATCGCCGTCGTCTTGCAGCATTTCGCACTGGTAGAAGCGCTCGCGGGAGAAATGCGAACCGCCGCACGGCTCCGCGGATACGTCGATGCGCGCTACGGCGATCTCCGCTACCGACGCGGCCTCACCGAGGAATGGAGTTACCAGCACCTCATCGAGGCGCTGCAAAGCCGGCTGAGCGTCTCCGAGATCGTCGCGCTCGCCGCACAAGGCGCGGCGTGGAGCGAGCGTCGCGCAATTCTCGAGGCGACGCGCGCGTAAAGCGCAATCCTGACTAGAGTTCCGCCAGCGCTTCGTCGATCGCTTCGACCGTCAGATCTACGTCGGCCTGCGTATGCGCGGTGGAGAGAAACATCACTTCGTTCTGCGACGGCGGCAGTAAGATACCGCGATCCAGCATGGCGCGATAATAAGCGCCGTATGCCTTCCGGTCGGCGGCCCGCGCGTCGTCGAAGTTCCGTCCGGCCGCTCCCGAGCGAAATTTGAAATCGACGACCGATTCGTCCTGAACGACGGCATAGTCCAAACCGCGCGCGGCAAAAACACGGCGAATGCCGCCGGCGAGGTTGCCGGCCGCCGTTGCGAGTTGCGCGTAGTACTCGGGATGTGATTCGAGCTGATCGAGCACGCGGTGCGCCATTCCGACGCAGAACGGATTCCCCCCGTGCGTGCCGCCGGTGAACGTCTCGCCCTGCGGAGCGAGCACCCCCATGACGCCCGCGCTTCCCCCGAAGGCCGCAATCGGCGCACCGCCGCCCATGATCTTTCCCAGCGCGGTGAGGTCGGGCGTGACGCGCAACCGTCCCTGCGCGCCGCGCAGGCCGAAACGCAACCAGGTAATGATCTCGTCGAAGATCAGCAGTGCACCGTGACGCGTGGCGCGTTCGCGCAAGCCTTCGAGGAAACCGCGACGCGGCGCGACGTAGCCCATATTGCCGACGATCGGCTCGACGATGATGGCTGCGAGGCGATCCTCTCGTGCGCGCAGCAGCTCGTCGACGTGCTCGAGATCGTTATATCGCGCGACCGCAACGTCGGCAATCACGCCGTCCGGAATGCCGCCCGCCGATGGTGCGCGCGTTTGCGCCGACGCTCCGGCATCCAGCAGCGCGAGATCGAAATGTCCGTGGTAGTTTCCACCGAACTTCAACACGAGATCGCGTTTGGTGTAGGCTCGGGCGACGCGAACGGCGCTCATCATCGCTTCGGTGCCGGTCGTCACGAAGCGCATGCGCTCCATCGAGGGCAGATGCGATCGAATGCGCTCGGCGAGACGAATTTCTTCGGGATGCGTGCTTCCCCAGACGAAACCGGCGCGCGCGATCTCGTCGAGACCGGTCACGAGCGCGGGATGCGTGTGGCCGAAGAGCAGCGGTCCGTAGGCCATGACGTAGTCGACGTACCGGCGTCCCGACTCGTCGTATGCGTACGCGCCGCGCGCCGACGCTTGAACGAACATCTCCGCGCCGGCGCCCCATCCCGAACGCACCGGCGAATCGCAGCCGCCCGCCAAGGCAGCGCGCGCGCGCGCCGCGCTATCGCGGGCCGGAGAAACGATCGATTCGCGCACGGAGCGTGTGCAAAGCCTCGCTAACGTCGAATGCCAACGGCGCGGCGCCATCGGCAAGCGCTCGAACGTTTCCGGACCACGCATGCTCCACCTGCGACCCGCCGGGCGGAGTCACCGCAAAGCGCGGCCTCCCGAGTTCGCGGGCAAAACGCATCGCGTGCATCGCGCCTCCACCGAGTTCGCTCGCTACGAGCACGACCGCGACCGAATATTCGACCTGCAGACGATCGCGCGCCACCAGCGCCGCGTCGTCGACCGGCTCTCCCGGCGCGCGCAGCGTAGCGACCGCGCCGCCGCCGCTCACGATGTCGCGCTCGAGCTGGGCGTTCTCGGGCGGATACGTCGCCCCGAATCCGTAGCCGACGAACGCGACGGTCGGCATGCCGCCCGCCAGGGCGCCGCGGTGCGCTGCGGTATCGATGCCGGCCGCAAGGCCCGCGACGACCGGACGCTCGATCGCTCGGGCGAGCTCGAACGCGAAGTCGAGCGCTCGCGAGGGCGGCGTCCGGCTGCCGACGATCGCGATGCCGCCGCCGGGAATGCGGCCCCGCACGTGAAGCGTCTGCACGAAAACCGAACGTTCGACGCATTCGGGGAGAGCCATCGCCACCGTCGAAGAGCGCCGCATGCCGCACGTCGAGTTCGAGATTACGCCGCAGACGAACATTCGCGATCTCGTCGCTCGCCTTCCGATCGCCGCCGACGTGATGGCGGCGTTCGGTTTGGGCTGCAGCGGGTGCGGCGTGAGCCGTTCGGAGAGCATCGAGCAAGGGGCGAGCGCCCACGGGCTCCGCGTCGAGCCGATCGTAGCCGCATTGACGCAAGCGCGCCTCTCCGGTTTCGTTCCGTTGATTTCAAACGACGACCGGCGCGCCGTACGGCGCGCGCCGGGCGCGTTTGCCGGCCGCGCCTCGATCGCGCACGTCGTTCCGGTGATGTCCGGAAAAGGGGGCGTCGGGAAATCGCTCGTCACGGCCCTGCTCGCGCTGGGATTGCGGCGCCGCGCGTTGCGCGTGGGAATTCTCGATGCCGACATCACCGGCCCGTCGATTCCCAAACTCTTCGGATTGCACGAGCCGCTGACGATCGAGGCCGATCCACACGCCAAGACGCCGCAGGGCCAGCCGATGCCGCTCATGTCGCCGGCGGTCACGCGCAGCGCGATCGAAGTGGTCAGCGCAAACCTGTTGACCGATAAAGAAGACACTGCGATGGTCTGGCGCGGGCCGATCGTCAGCGGCGTTATCCGCCAGTTTTTCGAGCAAGTGCTGTGGAGCGATCTCGACGTGTTGCTCGTCGATCTGCCGCCCGGCACGTCGGACGCTCCGCTCACGGTGCTGCAGTCGCTCTCGATCGACGGCGTCGTCCTGGTTACGATGCCGCAAGCGTTGGCGACGATGATCGTGCGAAAAGCGGCGAATCTCGTACGACAATTGAAGAAACCGGTGCTCGGCGTCGTCGAGAACATGTCGTATTTCGTCGCTCCGGATACGAAAACGAAATACGAACTGTTCGGACCGTCCTACGCCGATCGCGTCGCCGAGCTGGCCCAGGCGCCGGTGCTGGCCCGCATCCCGCTCGATCCGGAGAAGGCGCGCCTGGCGGATGAAGGACGCATCGAAGAGATCGACGATCCGGTGTGCGACGAACTCGCAGGCCGGCTCCTCGCTGCGTTCGAGGCGCACCCGAAACCGAAAGAAACCATCTCGCTGATCTAACCGGCTGCGCGAAAAGAAAAGGGGCGCAGCATTTGCTGCACCCCTTCGAAACGCGTCGAGCGCGTTGGTTTGTTAGAAGGCGCCGACGCCGTTGGGCGAACCCCAACCCGTCACACCGTCGTAGCCGGTACCCGGCTTGCAGATGTAGGGATAGGCCGGCGGGCAGGTTCCGTTGAGGCCGCCCGTCGTGACGTCGTTGAGCTTCGATGCGTTGATGCCGGTCTTCCAAATGCTCTTGGCATTGAGTGTGGTTACTGTGGTTGCCGGCGAGCGCGTAGACCGCGCCGATGATCGGCGACGCAACGCTCGTGCCGCCGAATGCCGTGAAGCTGCCGTTGAGGAATACCGCTACCGGGAAGGCCGGATTCGCGACTGCGGACACGTCGGATTCCGAGCGCGTCGTGCAGCCTACGTCGTTTTGGTATGCCGGCTTGACCACCAATGCGCTGCAGCCGCTGCCCGCGCCGATCCAGCCGGCTTCGGTTCTCGGGCTGGCCTTCGAGAGGGTCGTTCCGCCGACGCAGACGACGGTCGAATACGAGCAAGGCTGCTGCGCGCCGTAGCCGGAGTCGCCGGAACTGGCGACGATAACCGTGTGCGCGTGCTTGTAGTTGGCGTTCGTGGCCTTGAACTCGCCGCCGCCGTACGAGTTGCTCGACCTGTCCGGCGCCTTGCGTGAAGGCTTGCTTCTCGGCAATCCCGAGGTTATTGAAGCTGTTGTCGGTCGCTTCTACGAGCACGATGTGGCAGTTCGGGCAGATCGCCGACACCATGTCGACGTCGAGAGCTTGCTCCCCATCCCAGCCGCTGTTCGTCGGAGGATAGGTCGTGCCGCCGGTTTGGTTGACTTTCTTAAAGCATCCGTTTGCCGTCGTGCAAGCCGACAAGCCGTAATGCGAGCGATAGGCGCCGAGATCGCTTTCGGCGTTCGGGTAGCCGAACGCGTCGACGATTCCGACGATTTGGCCGGTGCCGTTCGTCGACGACGGCAGGTTGTAGGCCGTCTGCAGGTCGCTCGGTCCGTACGAACCGGCATCGGGGTGCATGCGGTTCGGGATGACGTCGGTGCGGATCCACGCGAAGCAGCGCGCGTATCCCGGGCGCAAGTTCACGGCGGAGCAGACTTGTTGCGCGTTCATGGTGCCGTTTCCGAGAGCCATCGCTCCGGCCGTTCCGCCGGTCGTGCCGGTGGGCAGCGTGGAGTTCGTGGCGCCGCCGGAACATGCGGCGAAAATCGCGGCACATGCGGCAACCGCAAGCGCGCGAACGTAATGTCCGTTCAAGGGGAGAGCCTCCTCATTCGAGAGTGTGTCAGGGGGTCGCCCTACTGTAGCACCGTCAAACCTTTATCGGGTAGGCGATTCACACTTAGATGCGAATCGAATCTAGCGCCGCGCTGCGAACCTTAAAAAGCACGGGCTTGCCGGCTCTGCTCGGGCCACACGCATGCACCGTTCGACCACGTTTCCAGCACGCTGCATTGCGTGAATTGCGTGCCGTTTTCGAAGGGATCGCGATCGAGCACGACCATGTCGGCGCAGAGTCCGGGCCTCGAGGTTTCCCGTTTCCGATTCGGCGTAGCCGAAGCGCGCGGCGCTGGTGGTATACATCGCCAGCGCGCGTTGCCGCGCCAGCGCTTCGGCCGTCTCGTGATGCTCGACCGACGCCTGCATGCCCGCCAACGGATTGAGTTCGCACACCGGACTGTCGTCGCCGCCGCAGAGCGTCGCGCCGGCCGCTTCGATGCGCGCAAACGCGTTCATCGAGCGCTTGCGCCGCTCGCCCAGCCGCGTTTCGTACATTCCGCCGCGCCCGGCCCAGAGCGCGTCGAACTGCGGCTGCATCGAAAGGTAAATGCCCATGCGCGCGCAGGCGTCGATGTGCTCTTGCGTTGCGAGCTCGAAGTGCTCGATGAAGTGGCGGCATCCGCGCGGCGACGGTTTGCCCGCAAGCACGCGTTCCCACACGCGCACGCTTTGCTCGATCGCCGCGTCGCCGATCGCGTGCACGCCGGCCGCGATGCCGAGCGCCTCGGCCTGCGCGTAGTACGCGAGCAGTTGGTCGTCGGAAAAACGGAGCGCACCGCACGTAGCGGCGTCCGCATAGCGCTCGCAGAGTGCGGCGGTGCGGCTGCCGATCGAACCGTCGAGAAAAACGTCGCCGCCGACGTACGGGAGCCCCAGCCCGCGCGCGAGCTGCGCGTCGGGTTCGCAGATCTTCGGGTGAATTTTCGCCGGAAGCGCGCGCAGCGCGGCGATTTCCTCTGCGTACGCGATCGAGCGGAAAGCCGACGAGCTGCGCGTGCAGATGCAGCGCACCGCGCGACAGCGCGAGATCGATCGCCCGCCGCTCGGCCTCGCGCCGCGTTCGCATCGGGAATGTGGGCGAGAAAGGCCGCCTGCGCGCGCCAGTTCGCTTCGTGAAAAAGACGCCCGGTCGGCGCGTCCGCAGCGTCGCGCTCGATGCCGGGCGTTTCCGGCGGGAGATCGAGCCATGCGAGCGTAGCGGCATTCGCCAGACACGAGTGGCCGTCGATGCGCGTCAACAGCGCGAGCGCGCCGCCGTGAAAACGCTCCAGCGGACGCGCATCGGCTTCCGCACGATCGTGCCAGGCGCTGTCGTCGTACTGCCCGGCAAGAACGAAGCCGGCGTCTTGTGGCACGCGCGCCACCGCCGCGGCGAACTCGTCGTAGCCGCGCACGCCGCCCGAAATTGCGCGGACCGAGAAAATAGCCGGTGTCGGTAAGGTGCACGTGGCAGTCCGCAAATGCCGGCAGCACGGTCGCGCCGTCGAGATCGATGCGTTCGGCGCCGATGCCGGCGGCGTCTTCGCCGAGCGCGACGATCGTGCGTCCGTCGACGAGCAACGAGTCGTATCGCCGCAGTTGCGCACTGCCGGCGTCGAAAGAGTAGACGCGCGCGTTATGGAACAGCCTCACCGGGTGAACATACGGTGAGCGGCCGCGGGCTTCTTCTCGGAATCGTAGCCGGCGCGAGCGCCGGCTACCTCACCGTGCGCGCCGTCCAGGCGCTGCGCGAGTGGCGCGAACCGTCGCCCCCGTGCACGCCGGACCCATTGGCATACGCGCGATTTCGCCGCAAGCTCGAACTCCTGGAAACGGTCCGCGGTGCGTCCGTCATCGGCGCCGTCGCGTACGGCGCCGCCGGCGACGCGCTCGACCGCGCCGCTGCAGCCCGCTCCCGCGCTGCTCCGTCCGGCATTCTACTTCGGCGGCGCTCGCGCTTGCGACGGCGATCGCGGAACTTCCCGCCGCATTCGTCCAAGACTACACCCTCGAGCGCCGCTACGGTTTGAGCGAGCAGACGCGCGAAGACTGGGTCGCCGACTACGCGAAAAGCGCCGGGCTCTCGATCGCGCTCTCGGCGGTGGTTGCGACGCTGTTCGGCATCGCCGTGCGCCGCGCGCCCGCGACCTGGCCGCTGCTCGCGAGCGCCGGCGCCCTTCCGCTTTTCGTGCTCGGAAACGTGGTCGTTCCGATTTACGTGCTTCCGCTCTTCAACGCGTTCGAGCCGCTGACCGGAGAACTCGAGCAGCAGCTTCGCAGCGCTCGCGTCGCGTTACGGCGTCGGCGATGCCGACATTCTGCGCATGGACATGAGCCGGCAAACGCGCAAAGCCAACGCGTTCGTCACCGGAATCGGACGCACGCACCGCATCGTTCTCGGCGACACGCTGATCGACGGATTCGAACCGCGCGAGATCGAGTTCGTCGTCGCACACGAGCTGGGACACTACGTGAAGCGCGATACGTGGCGTTCGATCGCCGTGGGCGAACTGCTCGTGACCGTGCTGCTGGCGATCGCTCACGCGTTCACGCCCGCGGGCGAAGCGGACGAGTTGCGGGACCGCCCCCTGCTGATCGCGCGGCTCTACGCCACCATGCTCTTTGCCGGCCAGGCCTTACGGCCGCTGCTTTTTGCTTTTTCGCGCTCGCGGGAATGGGCTGCCGACCGTTTTGCGCTCGAGGCGACGCGCGATCCGGCCGCGGGCGCGGCCGCGTTCCGGCGATTGCGCGACCGCAATCTTGCAGACGCCGATCCCCCGGCGTGGTACGAGGCCTTGTTCAGTTCGCATCCGTCGCTTCGGCGCCGTATCGAAGCGCTCGACGCAGCGGCGCCCGACTAAGCTTCAGCCGTCGTAGGAATCGCGTACGCTTTCCAGCCGCGTTTGCCCTCGAACGGGAAGGCAGTCGCCGTCGAGCACGTCCACGTCGAAGCCGGGATAGACGGCGTTGAACCGTTCGCGCTTCCAAATGGCGACCGTCCACGCGTCCTTCGCGGCGCGCTCGTAGGGCCAGGTCGGCATGCCCTCGCGATCGGATCGCACGTCGCGTCCGTCGAGATGCTGAATCTTTACCAGGAAACCTTCGATCTGCGAAATACGAAGCTCGACGCGTCCGACCTTAGCCATGGCCTTCTCCTCCAACGCCGGCGCGCAGCCAGGCGACGAGTTCGGTCTTCGGCGTCACCGGCGCCCCGCTGCGCAGCTCCTGCCGAAACTCGCCGAACGTGCCGAAGGCCTCGGCGATCGCGTCGTGTTTGTGGATCGATTCGTAGTTGACCTGACGTGCGCCGACGAACGTGTCGTCGCCGAAATCGGCGTACATGTCGAGCGCGCCCGCCAGCATGCCGCGAACGACGTCCTCGACGAACTTCGGATTGTGGTGCGCCTTGTTCACGATAAAGAACTCGTCGGGCCGCTTCAATAAGTCGTAGGTTTCGCTCGACATCGCGTTTTCGACGATTTCGACGAGATCTTCGGCGCGTATCGCCTCGGATGCGGTTGCGCTCGTCCCGACGAGAATCGAGCCGCGTCCGCGCTGGTTGTGCGTCGCCACCGGCAGCGCATCGAGCGCGCGCTGCGCGTCGGCTTGCGAAAAACCGGCCTCGCCTAGCTCGCGCAGGGAGTGTTCGCGCATCATCGCTTGCGCGCACGGACACGCCGTCATTCCCTCCGCTTCGACGCCGACGACGCTTCGCGCACCGCGGGCATTTGCCGCGGCGATTGCAACGAGCGTGTAGGTTTCCTCGCCGCGCCTGCCGCTGACCGGCGTCCAGCGCTCCAGCCCGAACTCCGCGCGCAGGGTGACCTCGGCTCCCGCCGCGCGCTGTTCGCGCACGACTTCCCGTGCGACCGTTTCGGCGATGCGCTCGACGCGAGACGGCAGCGTATCGCGATCGAGCACGTCCAGAATCGCGGCTTCCAAGATTTCCGTAAAGCGCGACATGTGCAAGCCGGCTTTATCGGCGGCGAGGTCGGCGACCATCGAGAAGACCGCACTGTAGAGGCGGTCGCGCCCGTCGATCTCGATTCGCACCGCGCGCCGAATTCCGTCGACGCCGACGCGATTGAGCGACAGCCGCACGTCGGGCTCTTCTTCCTGCCGGTCGGCCGAGAAATGTAGGCTGCGTTCGCGCCGGCGAACGCTTCCGTTGGCCGAGGCCTCGACGAGATGCGGCGCGATTTCGGCGAGCGGAACGGCGTTGAACGGCCGCCGTTCGAGATCGTCGCGCACGACGCGCCCGTCGACCGCGAGGACGTCGATATCGATCGGCCGCGGAGCGAGCTTGCGCGTACCGGCGGCGCGCCCGACGGCAAGTTCGACGTCGCGCGCAAAGCGATCGAAATCTTCGGGCCCCAGCCCGGTGCGCAGCGACGCCGCGACGTTCAAATACGGCGGCCCTTCGGCTCCGCCGGCGGCTGCGGACTCGTAAAACGCCGAAACGACGGCGACCTCCGCGCGCGCGCGCAGCCGCTGCAGCGCCGCCAAGATATTCCCTTGGCGATCGCCGAGATTCGAACCGATGCCCACGACGATCTCGTGCATCGGACGCCTAGGGAACCTCGCCCCACCGCGAGAGCGCCGAGAGACGGTCGAACGTGCTCGCAAAGAACTCGCTCAAGGCCGTTTCCGGAGCATCGCTGCGCCGAACGTCGTCGTAGCGCAACACGAACTCGCCCAACGCATCGCTCCAAAACGCGGCGGCGGGCGCAATCGATGCGCGCTCGGCACCCGCCGGTTTGGGATACGCGTAGCACCAAAACGCCGGTTCCGGAAAACGCGCGTCGCCCGGCCAGAACCCCGCGCAGATTTCTTCGGCATCCATTGCACGCGCCATGATGACGTCGCCGCTCGGCGGGGTTGCGGGACGGCCCGAAAAGCGCGCGTACGCGAGGTCGAAGCTTCCGAAGAAAAACTGCACGAGCGAATGGCGGCGACGGAACGGCGCGCGGTACCGTTTCATCGCCGTGTCGGCTTGCAGGAGCACGCGATGAAAGCGGTTCGCAGCATCGGCATCGTATGCGGCGTGCCGCTCGTCTTCGTCGAACGGTATCGGATCGGGGACTTCAACCGGCATCCTCCAAAAGTGCACGTGAATGTCGAGTTCCGTCAACGCCTGCACGAACCAGCGATAAAAGGCCGCGACGCTGCGCGGCTGCAGCGCGAGCCTTCTGGATCGGCCGTCGCTGGTGACGATTGCGACGAAGTGCTCGACGAAGTCGAAGTCGATTTGGAAGGTGCGCTCGCGGTAGGGCACCGGCCCCGTCGTTAGTCCGAGCGGCGTTACGTAGAGCGCGACGTGCGCCCATTGCGGCTCGGACGGAGCGAGCGCCAGGCGCACTTTTCCCGCCATCTGCACGCACATGTGCAGCGTATCGCAGGTATCGCGCCACTGCGCCAGCGGCAGCGCCGGCCACGCTTCGTCGTTCATTGCGCGTGATTTGCCATATGGCCAATGCCCTTCGCGCCGGGACCGGGATTCGCTTCCCCATAAGGCGTAATCGAACGGCTGGAGAGATGTGATGACCGCGCCGCTCTATCCCTACGTTCTCGATCCGAAACTGACGCCCGCAATTTGGGGCGGCGGAGAGTTGGTTTCGGAATACGGAAAACACGGCGACCCGAATGCGAAACTGGGTGAGTCGTGGGAGTGCTGGGACACCAACCGCGTACTCGACGGGTCGCTTCAGGGCGAGAGCGTTGCAGATTTGCGCGCGTCGTTGGGACCGCAGTTGCTCGGCAATCTCGACGCGCATCGAATCTTTCCCATCCTCACGAAGATCATCACCGCACACGATTGGCTTTCGGTGCAAGTCCATCCCGACGACGCCTACGCACAACGCGTCGAGCGCCAGCCCAACGGCAAAACCGAATGCTGGTACGTCTTCTCTGCGCAGCCTGGAGCGGAGCTCGTGCTCGGCTGGAAAGCAGACACGTCGCGCGAGGAGTACGAACGGCGCGTCGCGGACGGCACGCTCGGCGAGATTCTGCGCCGAATTCCGGTCAAGGCCGGCGACACCGTCTATATTCCGGCCGGAATGGTGCATGCGATCGGCGCCGGCGTCGTCCTATTCGAAACGCAACAAGCGTCGGACCTCACCTACCGGATGTTCGATTGGAATCGCGTCGGCAGCGACGGCAAATCGCGCGAACTGCACGTCGCAAAGGCCGCCGACGTGCTCGACTATCGCGCCGGTGCGACCGGCGCACTCGAGCAGGTGCCGTATCACTTTGAAGGGCTGGATCGCGTTGCCCTGATAGCCGATCCGCGCTTCGTGGTCGAGCGCGTCACCGCAACGAGCGACCCCGCCTCGCTCGCGACGAATGGGCGTCCGCTCATCCTGATGTCGCTCGAAAGCGCGCTCGAGGTGACGTCGGGCGAAACGGCGATCGCGTTGACACCCTACCAAACCGCGCTCGTTCCCGCCGCCGCAGAACGATGCACCGTGCGCGCTCTCGATGGCAGCGCACCGTTCATGCTCGTGACGCCGCCCGCCCGTCCCGACGAACTGGCGATTCGCTTGATGGCGGCGGGCGTCGACCAAACGACCGTCGACCGATTCACGGCGCAGTTCTAAGGAACGCATCCAGCCGCGCCCCACGAGCGTTGTGAGAGATATGAGCGATTCCACTCTTCAAACCGCAACCTTCGCCGCCGGCTGCTTCTGGGGCGTCGAAGACGCGTTTCGCCGGATTCCCGGCGTTACGGATGCGGTCTCCGGTTATACCGGCGGCCGGACCGAACGTCCGACCTATCGCGAGGTCTGCGGACACGGTACCGGGCATGCCGAGGCCGTCGAGGTGACCTTCGATCCGTCGCGGGTGAGTTACGAGCAGCTGCTCGACGTATTTTGGAATCTGCACGACCCCACGCAACTCAACCGGCAGGGTCCCGACGTCGGCGATCAGTACCGTTCGGCGATCTTCACGCACTCACCCGAGCAGATGCAAGCGGCACTCGCCTCGAGAGATGCCGAGCAAACGAAACTTCGCCGCCCAATCGTCACGCAAATTCTCGAAGCGCCGGCATTCTGGCGCGCCGAAGATTACCACCAGCGTTACTTCGAAAAAAACGGCGGCGGCGCGTGCCACATTCCCGCGGGACGGCAGTCGTGAAGCGCGGCGCATTCGTCGCAAACGTCGCCACGCTGCTGGTCGCCGGCTCGGCGTTGCGAGCGCTTGCGACGCCCGAGACGTACGCGGTGACGCACACCGACCAGCAGTGGCTCGCGTTGCTCGGGCCGGAGCGCTACGCGATTCTGCGCCAAGGCGGGACCGAGCCGGCGAACTCCAGCGCCCTGATCGGCGAAACGCGGCGCGGGACGTATCGTTGCGCGGGCTGCAACCTGACGCTGTTCAGTTCGAAGACGAAATACGATAGCGGCGACGGATGGCCGTCGTTCTGGGACGTCTTGCCGAACGCGATTCGCAAGCAAGCCGACTACTCACTCATCGACGAACGCACCGAAGTCCATTGCCGCCAATGCGGCGGCCATCTCGGACACATCTTCGACGACGGCCCGCCGCCGACGCATCTGCGCTACTGCATCGACGGCTTGGCGTTGCGATTCGTCCCGGCCTAGTGTCGACACTAGCGTTCCGCTCCTAGGAATAGCCGGCTTCCGGTCTAATGCTGCCGCCAAAAGGAGGCAGCGATGCGAGGATTGGCGATTGCGGTAGTTGCGTTGGCGGGAAGCGTCGCGCTCGGCGCGTGTGCGAAATCGAACAACTCCGCGAATGAAGCGTCGAGCGCGCCCGAATCGACGCCCGCGACGTCGGCGGCACCGGTTTCCTCGAGCGGCGCGTCGCCCGGCGCGACGACGTACACCGCCAATTGCGCGAGTTGCCATCAGCCGGGTGGGAAGGGGTTAGCCGGCTCCTTTCCTCCGCTCGCCGGCAACCCGGTCGTGTCCGGCGATGCGCAGAAGGTGATTCACATCGTGAAATACGGCCTCAGCGGAAAGATCATGGTGGGGCCCGATGCCTACAACGGCATGATGCCGCCCTGGGGCACGCAACTTTCCGACGACCAGATCGCCGGGGTCATCACGTACATTCGCTCGTCGTGGGGTAACGGCGCGTCGCCCGTGAGCGCCGCCGAGGTCGCCGCCGTCAAGAAGTAGAGTCGTTGATCGACTGCGACGAGAGACTCGCGTACGTTTTTGTGTTTTTCTGTCCTTTGCAGGGCGCCGGCCCGGCGTTGGGCAGTTGGAACGAAACGCTCCCATCGCTGGGAAGCGCTGCAGCCTGCGGCGGAACGACGTTGCCGCTTTGCCCCGCGCAGCCGGCCAAGAACGCCGCCGCGGCGAGCGATGCGAAGCGATTCCGTGACGGTGCGCGCTCGGTGAAATGGAACATGATGGTCTCCTCAACGGATCGGGACGTCCGCTGTTGCGGACTCCCGGCATCGTATCGCCACCGCCGAGTCCGAGAGTATGGGGGGCACCCTACCATTGCGGCGCGGCGCCCCCCATACCGGCAAACGTCGGGGCGCGTTATCGTGAGCGGGTGCCCGTCAGCGACGAGCTTCGCACTGCCGTTTTGCGCCGTCTGCGCCGCCTCACGCGCGCCGAGCGCAGCGTCGTTACGCGCGCCGCGATCGTGGGGCGCTCCTTCGGCGTCGACGAGGCGCGAACGCGAAATCGCAGAGCTTGCAGCCAGGGGAAACTCCAATCTGGAAATCGCGCGGCGTCTTTCGATCTCTCACAAAACGGTCGAGAAACATCTCGGCTGCGTCTATCAAAAACTGCACATCACGTCGCGTTCGCTGCTAAGAGCGAGTAGCAGCACCTCGCTGCGGAGAGTGGTACACATGGATCCTGACGTACTTCGGGACGTCGCCGGTTACGTCGCCATAATATGGTTGCTGTGGCTCGCTCTCAACTTGCCCGCGCAATGGCTGCTCGGAGTTGCGACGCGAATGGATCACCCCAGCCGGCGCACGCTCGCCATCATCGGTGCAGCCGTCGCGATTGTCGGTGCGGCGCTGATTGTCGACCTCACGTTCTACCCGTACGACGGAACCGTCTCGCACACGCTGCTGCTCCTTGCAACGCTCGCCATTTTTGGCATAGCGGCGAACGTGGCGTTCTTCGTCGCGCTTTTCCATTTCACGGGAATCGCGGCGCGGGTGGCATTGCTCGCGGCCGGCGGCGGCCTCATGGTGCTCGGCGTCATGGCCTTCGGCCTTCGTTCGTTCGGCTACGGCCTACAGCACAGCTTAGGAGGCTGGCCGTAACGCGTTGTGAACGCGTCCTCGATCGCGGTAGCGCGATTGGATGGAGCCGACGGCCGGGATTGAACCGGCGACCTATTGTTTACGAAACAATTGCTCTACCGCTGAGCTACGTCGGCAGCGAAACGCGGGCGGCGCCATGGCCGCCGGGCCTGGTTCCACCTGACTCGAGCCCGGGACCTTCCGCGATCGTACGAGTCACGCCGTTTTTGATGCTGCCATGATGGCGCCTCGAGCGCTCGCTCGATATGATGGGCGCATGATGAAGTTTACCGCCGCCCTCGCCGCCGTCGCAGCCCTCGTTTTGCCGTCGCTCGCCGCCGCCGACCAGAACGCCACCTACTTCGGACCCATCAACCCGGCCGAGAAGTCGTTCGTGGCCTCCATCCAATCCTACCTCATGCAGCATTATCCGACCGCCGCCGACGCCGAAAAGGCAGGCTACGTCCGGTACACGAGCGAGGACGACACCGGAGCGATCAGTTACGCAAACCGCCAATGGTCGTCGGCCGACGTCGAGCATCCGAGCCAGCTGTGGTACGACAAGAACGGGCAGCTGCTCGGGGCCGACTATTCGGTGCTCCTGAGCGCAAGCCCGAAGCGTCCGGCCCTCTGGGGCGTCAATCCCGGGCGCTGGGTCGAATTCGACGGCCACATCCATTGGGTCACCAAGAATCCGGAAAGCGGCGCGATGACCTACGATCAATGGGCGTGGGACAAGAAGTTTGCGGCCGCGGGCGGCAACGTCGACGATCCGAACGCGCAAACGCTCGTCGCGATGAAGCGCGTTCCGGATGCGTCCCGCGTCGTGACGATCTTCCACTTTCCCGCGATCTGGGACCTCATCGTGTGGGTGAAACCGAATCCGAAAGGCGCATTCGCCGAGAAGAATCCGCTGGTAACGCCTTAGCGCTCGCCGCCGCGTTCCACGTCGGCGTCGTGGAACGTTCCTCGTTTCGCGCTTTCGTCGAGTTCGAGGTCGTCGAGAAAATAGTACACGATCTTACGGTCGGGGAATCCGACCTTGGCGAGCGACCGTCCGCCGATCTCGACGACTTCGTGAATGTGCCCTTCGCGCTGCGCGTATGCGTAGTTGATCGCCGCGTACTGCGGGTCCCCAGGCTTGGGATGCGCAATCGCCTTCACGCCGCGCAACGGCGTACGATGCCGGTGCATGCCGACCGAGGTTCGACGCGCGGCGCTCCGAAACATGGCGTATGTTGATTCCTTTTCGCGGCAAGCGGCCCCGCATCGACCCGTCGGCCTTCGTCGCTCCGACCGCCGTGCTGATCGGCGACGTGGAGATCGGCGCAGAATCGAGCGTCTGGTTCGGCGCGGTGCTGCGCGCCGACAACGGCCCGATCCGAGTCGGCGAGCGAACGTCGATTCAGGACAACGCCGTCGTTCACGTCAGCGAGCACGGCGCCACGCTCATCGGCGACGACGTCACGATCGGACATGCGGCCGTCATGGAGGATTGCGACATCAAACCGCACGCGCTCATCGGCAGCAACGCAACGTTGCTCAACGGCTGTACGATCGGTGAGGGCGCGTTGATCGCCGCCGGGAGCGTCGTGGGAGAGCGCGCCGAGATTCCACCGCGCGTGCTCGCTGCGGGTGCGCCCGCAAAGGTCAAAAAAAACCTGGAAGGTGAAGCTGCGACCTGGATCGAGATATCCTCCGGCGAGTACGTGAAATTGTCGCGAGCGTATTTAGCGCAAAGTATCGGTGCCGCCGAAGACCAGGAGATCCGCATTTAGTGGCCGTCCGCGACGCAATCGCGCAGTTCATTCAAGAGCAGGGGCACCGCGTCGAAACGGCGAGTGTCGGCGACGCCGAGGAGCTTTGCGAACTCATCTTTCGTACGCGCGGCCAAACCTTCTCGCTAGCGGTTTCCGAACTGGAACCGCAACGCTTCAGTTTGTCGACGGCGTACGAGGTTCCCGACACGGTGCGCGACCCGAGGCAGGTCCGCGACGCGCTGCAGGAACTCGAGGGCGACGATCCTGCAGTGCGCTTTACGCTCGCGCACGACGATACGATCTTTATCATCACCCTCGAATCGCGCTCGATCGGGGTGGACGCGCTGCTCGAAGGTTTTTGGGGCATCGTCGGCCGCGTTCGTCAATCCGGCAGCGCCGCCGTCGAACGCATGCTGGACCGCAGCGAAAGCAAAGCGGCCGCCGACAAGTTCATCCGGCAGTTCACGAAGGGCAGCCTATAGGGCTGAAGCGGTGAGCGACAGCGACCACCTCGCTCCGATCGAAACGGCGATCGAAGACGAGGGATTGATCTTCTCGCGCGACGACGATGCCGATGCGCTCCGAATCACGTTTAAGAGTGAAGGCGATCGGTACTTCGTCGTCGGCTATCGCGACGACCCGAACTTCGTCATGCTCGGATCGGGATGGGCGCTTCCGCCGGAAATCGCGCTGCAGCGCGCCGGTGCTCGCCGCAAACTCGCTCAACGTGCGAAAGAAGTTCGTCAAATCGGCCATCTGGGAAGAGGAACGCGACGCGCTCTTCACCATCGAACTTTGCGTGAGCGACGCCGAGGAGATCCGGCCGCACTTCGGGCGCCTCCTCGACGCCTTGCGCGACACCGCCGTCGAATTCTTCGCCGAACTCCGCAACGGTAGTGAGGAACCCTAGGGAGCGCTGATTTAGTCCAAATCTAGGAAGCGATGGCCGAAGTTTGCTTTAGCAAATGAGGCCGAGCTGACAACGAGTTGGGCTAAATCAGAGTTCCCTCACGCAACTGGGAAGTGCGATTCGTCCCCATAGGGCACGAAGGTCGTGAACTCCGCCTGGAAGCGAAGTTTCGCCGTCCCGGTCGGCCCGTTGCGGTGCTTGGCGATGATAAACTCGGTGACGTCGGCGTCGGGCGCTTCGGGATTGTAGTAGCCGTTACGGTAGAGAAAAGCGACTACGTCGGCCTCTTGCTCGATCGATCCGGAATCGCGAAGGTCGGCGAGCATCGGACGTTTTTCTTGGCGCGTTTCGACCGCGCGGTTGAGCTGCGCCAGCGCGACGATGGGAACGCCAAGCTCCTTCGCCGTCACCTTGAGCGTACGGCAGATCTCCGAAAGCTCTTCGTTGCGGTTGACGTTGCGCACCAGAATGCCGGGACGCATCAACTGTAAGTAGTCGACGAAGATCGCGCCGAGCGCGGAGCCGGCCGTCTTCTTCAGGAGGCGGCAACGGTTGCGCACGTCGCTGACGCTGAGCGCACCCACGTCGTCGAGATAGATCGGCAGATGGTCGAGGGTCTCCATCGCTCGCGAGATGCTCTCCCATTGGTGCTCTTTGATCAGGCCGCGGCGCATATCGTTCATCGAGATGCGCGCCTCGGAACAGATGAGCCGCTGGATCAGTTCGTTGTTCGACATTTCCAGCGAGAAGAACGCGATCGGCTCGCCGGCCTCGCGCGCGGCCGCCACCGCCATATTGAGCGCGAACGACGATTTGCCCATGCCGGGGCGAGCCGCAATGATGATGAAGTTTCCCGGCTGGAAACCGGTCGTCATCGCATCGATGTCGGAAAAACCCGACGTGAGCCCGGTGCGGCCGCCGCGCAAATGGTAGAGCCGATCGATGCTGTCGAAGGCATCTTTGAGCAGGCTCTTGACCGGCTTGAATTCCTTCGGCCCACGCTCTTCGCCGATTTGGTAGACGAGTTGCTGCGCACGATCCAGCGCGCCGGCGACGTCCTCCTCTCCTTCATATCCAAGCTGCGTCACTTGCGTGCCGGCGCCGATAAGCGAGCGCAGCGCCGCCTTTTCTTTGACGATCGTCGCGTAGAAGCGCGCCGACGCTGCCGACTGTACGGTGTCCATCAGCGCGCTGAGATACGAAATGCCGCCGACTCGGTCGAGTGCGTCGCGATTGCGCAATTCTTCGCTGACGGTGATCTTATCGATCGGTTCGTCGTGCTCGAAGAGGAATACGAGCACCGAAAAAATCGTTTCGTGGACGTGCGCGTAAAAATCGGCCGGCTTCACGAGCTGTCCGACTTCGCTCATCATGCCCTTGTCGACGAGGATCGAACCGAGAACGGCCATTTCCGCCTCGAGGTTGTGCGGCGGAATGCGGTCGATCGGCGAAGGTAACGGTTGCGCGCTCATTGACGTCGAGCGGCTTTCCGGCGCGCCGGATGTGAACGCCTTGTGGACCGCCTGTGCATATGCAATTCTTGCATCACCCGGGCGACGCTTGCGACCGCCGCGACGTCGATTCCGGCGAGCGACCGGTCCACCTCGTGCGCGTTTTCCTTAGGCAACAGCACGCGCCGCATACCCGCCTGGCGCGCGGCATAGAGCTTCTCGATCACGCCGCCTACGCCGCGAATCTTTCCCTGAATCGAGAGTTCGCCGGTGATCGCTACGTCTTGCGGCAGCGGCGTCTTGGTGATCGCGGAGTAAAGCGCGAGGAAGATGGCCAGACCGGCGGAGGGACCGTCGATGTTGCCGCCGCCGACGACGTTGATGTGCAGGTCGAAGTCGGCCGTATCGATGCCGGCGAGCGCGCGCAGCACGCTGGTCGCGTTGAACACCGAATCCTTGGCCATCGTGCCGGCCGTGTCGTTGAAGCGTATTCTCCCCTTGCCCGCCTGTGATGCCCGAAATGCGACCGCCTCGATTTCGATGATGCTTCCGAGATAGTGCAGCACGCCCAGCCCGAACGTCTTTCCGATTTCCCGGCGCGCGCGCGCTTTCACTTGCGTATGCTTCACGAGCCGGCTGGTTTGCACGACCGCCTGCACGTCGCTCTCTCGAATCGCGGGACGCTTGGCGGCGCCGCCGCGCTTGCGGGGGGCGAGCCGGTAGAGTGCCTGCCCGTACGCATCGGCGACGATCTGCACGGCCTTACGCCCTTCGATCGTGTAGGTGGCGATCGTGCGCGCGACGATTTGCGCGGCGCGCGATCCGAGCCGTTCGATCGCATCCTGGACGATCCTCACGACCTGCTGCTGCGTTAGCGGCGAAAAGAAGATTTCGGCGCAGCGCGAGCGGATCGCAGGATCGATGTCTTCGGGTTCGCGTGTCGTCGCGCCGATGAGGATGAAATCGGCGGGCGCACCTTCGCGAAAAAGGCGTTTGACGTACTCGGGTACGTTCGGAGCGGTTTCGTCGAAATACGACGATTCGAACGTCACGCGCTTATCTTCGAGTACTTTAAGCAGCCGCGATTGCAACGACGCATCCATTTCACCGATTTCGTCGATGAAAAGTACCCCGCCGTGCGCCTTCGTGACGAGGCCGAGTTTCGGCTCGGGGACGCCGGCCTCGGCAAATTCGCGCCGGCTGCCCTGGTAGATCGGGTCGTGCACGCTGCCGAGCAGCGGATTGATCGTTTCGCGCGGATCCCAGCGCAACGTGCTTCCGCTGGCCTCGACGAACGGCGCGCTCTTGGCAAACGGCGTATACGGGCGCGTTTTGGCAACCTCGAGCGCCAATCGTGCGACGGTCGTCTTGCCGACTCCGGGGGGTCCGTAGAGGATGACGTGCTGCGGATACGGCGACGAGATCTTCGCGAGCAGCGCTTTGATCGCGGCCTCTTGTCCGACGATGTCGCGCAGCGACTGGGGACGCAGCTGCGCAAGCGCCGACGCGGCCAGCGTGCGTCGCGAGAGCGCGTCGAGTTCGTCGAGTTTCGCCTTCGTAGACGGAGTTTCGGGTCCACCGCTCTCGCGCAGCGCTTCGAGCTTGAGATCCTTGAGGTACTCATCGTGACGTTCCGACATCTTCTCGGTGACGCGCTTCTCGATCGCATCCTCGGCGTGGCGCTGCGCCAACGCGTCGGCCATCGCTTCCTCGATCTCGGCGATGACCTTGCGCTGCTGGGCGCGCGTCGTTGCGCGTTCGAGCGTCGGATCCTCGAAGACCAGGCGCGCAAGTGCGCAGAGACGATCGGATAGGTGATGCGAGCGCATCATGCGCAGCGCGTTGACTTTACCGGCGCGCAGAACGAGCTTATCGGATCCGTGCAGCGCGGTGAGCATCTCGTAGAGCGCGCTTACGTAGCGGTTGAGTTCGTCTTCGACGCCGAACTTGCGGCGGAGGCGCGACACCGGCGACTGGCGCGCGTTTGCGGCCACGGCCGTCTTCAGTTACGTAGCCACGACGTCGACGGTCGTTTTGGCGACGACGTTCTTGTGGAGCTTGATCTCGACCGGGTAGGATCCCAGCGCCTTGATAGAGCTCTTGAGCTCGATTTTATGCTTGTCGATGGTGACCGCCAGCGACTGCGCAATGGCCGACGCCACGTCGGCGTTGGTGACGGCCCCGAACAGCTTGCCGTTGCCGCCCGCTTTGGCTTTGACCGCGAGTTTGGCCGTTTCCAATCTCGCCGCCAGCGCTCGCGCGTCGTCGAGCAGCTGCGCGTCGCGCCTCAGCTGCGCCTTGCGTTGAGAACCCAGCCGCGCCAGTGCACCCTTGTCGGCTTCGGTCGCGAGTTTGCGGGGGAGAAGGAAGTTACGGGCGTAGCCCTCGGCAACCTCGACGACGTCGCCGCCCTTCCCGAGCGACGTCACGTCGGCGAGAAGAATGAGTTTCACGTGCCGTTACTCCGAAACGTAGGGGAGAAATGCGATCACCCGGGCGCGCTTGATCGCGACCGTCAACAGCCGCTGGTGCTTCGCGCAATTGCCGGAGATGCGCCGCGGCACGATCTTGCCGCGCTCCGACACGTACTTCTTCAAACGGTTGACTTCGCGATAGCTGACGTCGGCGATCTTGTCGGCGCAGAACGTGCACGGTTTGCGTTTGGGACGCCGGTCTTTGACCGCGCGCTTGGTCTTGGTCTTGGTTGCCATTGGTGTCCTTTCGACTAGGTGGTCGCCGGTCGAGGATTCCGCTCCGCCGTGGAGGCGAGAACGGGGACTCGACCCTAGCCAGGTGACGCGACCATTTCGCGGCACCACCGGCGAAAATGCCGTCCTTCGCTTACGGCGCTATGCGCCTTCGCTCAGGATGACAGGGTGCCGGCCGGTGCGGCAACAGCGCCCATCCTACCACGCGCCGTCACGGCAAGCCAGCCCAAAGACTACCGAACGTGCGTTCGTAGCTTTTCGAAATAATTCCCTGGTGGTTAGTGCGGTCTGCGGGCTTCCCCGGCCCGGTAACGGTAGACGATCCGGGCCTTGGTCAGGTCGTAGGGCGACATCTCGAGTTCGACGCGGTCGCCCAGCAACAGCTTGATGCGATGCCTCCGCAGGCGGCCGGCAATGTGCGCAAGGACGGTGTGGCCGTTCTCCAACTCTACCGCGAAGGTCGTGCTGGGGAAGACTTGCTTGATCGTCCCGAAGAGCTCGAGCGGGGCCTCCTTGGAGGTGTCGGGGACGCTGGGTGCACTGTTGGTTTCGCGGCGGGGGCGGCTTTTTCTACGACCTGGACGGGCCAAACGAGCTCCTTCTGAGACGGCGGGCGAAGCGTGGGTAGTATCTCACACGACGCCGTGCCCGAACAAGGCTGACGGCCGGAACCGGTCCCGGCCGAGTGCAGATTCTTGGGCCTCCCTGGCACCATTGGCGCAGGAATGGTGTATAGTGTTGGGGTTACCCAGGTTTCGAAGTCCGCAAAGTCACGTTCCGCGTCACTAGCGAGTCGGATCCGGAGAACATCAATCACACTCTTTCAGGAGACTCGTTAGTTTCGATGTATACCAATGAAATGCTCACCTGCGTGGACTGCGGACGTCAGTTCCCATTCACCGCGGGCGAACAAGAATTCTTTGCGATGAAGGGCTTCACGAATAAGCCGAACCGTTGCACCGATTGCCGCGCCGCCCGCAAGGCCGGACGCTCGCAAGGTGGCGGCGGCGGCGGCGGCGGCGGTCATCGCGAGATGTTCAAAGCGACGTGCAGCCAGTGCGGCGGTGTCGCCGAGGTCCCGTTTCAGCCGCGCGGCGACAAGCCCGTCTATTGCCGCGATTGTTTCTCCTCGCGTTCGGGTTACCGCTAAACGCGGTCCGCGCGATTGAGCGAACACGCCGAGAGCCCGCGTCAAGCGGGCTCTCGTGCTTTACCGGCCTCGTCGCGCAAGAACGGCGGTCCGCGTTCCTGCTATAACAAGAACGGCTCGCCGAAGACCGCCTTCGCTACCAAGAAACTTGCGGAGCGCGCCATCCCAAAGAGTAGCGTGCGCTTACGCCCTTATGCATGCCTCGACCACGGCTGGCACCTAGGACATTAAAGAAGGCCCGATTTATCGAGTCTTCTCTTATTAGAAGAGGTTCCAGAGATACTGGTTGTAGACTTCGTGATGGTATTGCACTTCTTGCGCCTTTACGAAGCTCCCGAGTAGGCGCGGGCAGCGATCGGCGCTGGCCTGTTTGAGGTCGGCGTAGCGCGCTTTGACGTCGTGGCCGAGCATTTCCGTCGTCCACTTCGAGTTGCGAAAATCGGCGAGCGCATCGTAAATGTTGTCGGGCAGGTAGTGCTCGGCTTGGCGAAGGTTGGCGTCGTCGCTGATGCTTCCGTGCAAACCGGTCTTGAAAACGGCGAGCATCACCATGTACGGATTGGCGTCGGGCGCGACCGATCGAAGTTCCACACGCGAACTGCGCTCGTTGCCGATCGGAACGCGCACCATCGAGCCGCGATCGACGGCCGAAGCCTTGATTTGATTCGGCGCTTCGAAGTGCGGGTCGAGCCGGCGGTACGAGTTCACGCTCGAGTTCAGCATGAGGCACACGTCGGGACCGTGCGTCAGAATCCGGTCGACGAACTGCCATGCAAACGGTGAAAGCCGCTCGGTGCCTTGCGGATCCCAAAAGAGATTCTTGCCGTCTTTGCTCACCGAGACGTTGGTGTGCATCCCGCTGCCGTTCACGCCGACCACCGGCTTAGGCAAGAAACTTGCCGTCATGCCGAGGCGCGTTGCGACCTGACGGCAGATCAGTTTGTAGAGTTGAATCTGATCGGCGGCCGCGACGACTTCGCCGTAACCGTAGTTGATCTCGAACTGCGAGGGCGCGACTTCGGGATGATCCTTTTCGTTTTGAAAGCCCATCGCGCGCTGCACTTCGGCGACCGAGTCGATGAACGTCCGCAACGGATCGCCGGGCAACGAGTGGTAGTAGCCTCCGGTGTTGACGTATTCGAATCTGCCCGTTTCGTGGTAGCGCCGTTCGGCGTCGAGTCCTTGGAAGAGAAAGCCTTCGATTTCGTTGGCGGCGTTGAGCGTGAGACCGTCGGCCGCGTAACAGTCGTTCGAGAGTTTTTTGAGCGCGCCCCGGATGTCGCCGGCAAACGGCGCACCGTCGCGATCGAGCACGTCGGCGAAGACGAGCACCTTCCCCGGACCGAAGATATCGGCCGGCCCCCAGTAAAAAGCGCTCCAATCGAGCGCCAAGCGGAGATCGCTTTCACGCTGCGGCGTAAAGCCGCGTATCGAGGATCCGTCGAAGGTGAGATTATCGTGCGCGCCGAGCAAGAATTTCTTGTCGTAGTCGAGCATGTGCAGGCGCCCTTCGAGATCGCTGAAGAGCACGGTCACCGCTTTGATGCGCTTTTCGCCGGAGAGATAGCCAAGGCGCTCCTCGGCCAGCTGATGCGCCGCCGCGCGATCCTTGCGCTGACGCTTCACGCCAAGGTTGAAGTCCTCGAGTTCGGAGTACGTCAGGGCGAGAAAATCGCGAAGATCGGTGGGATTGTGTGGTTGCATTCTCGTCGTCATCCTCGTTCGTTGCATCCTCCAAGCCGGTGCGGGTTACTCACGCGATTTGGAAGCACGCGGACAAGCGCCTTTGTCCATCGGTGACGCCGAATCTGTGGTTTTGGCTAAGGAAGGCTCGGTTTAGTCCAACTCGTCTTCGGCTCGCGCCTCAGATACCGAACGACGGATAGACGCCGTGTATTCCCGTAATGATGAGTTCGATGGCGATGGCGAGGATGAGGAAGCCCAAGATGCGATCGATCGCGCCCAAGACGCCCGGGCCCATGCGTCTGGCCAGCGGCCCGCCGACTCGCAGCAGCACGTAGACGAGCACGCCCATTGCAACAATCGCGCTCACGATGCCGATCATCCAGGTCGCCGGATCGGGGCGCGCCGCCAGCGCCATGACCACCCCGATCGCCCCGGGACCGGCAAGCATCGGCATTGCCATCGGGCTGAACGCGATATCTTGCTTCTCGCCGGCCTCGGCGTTCTCGGCAGCCGTCAAACGGCTGGACGCCGTCACCATCGTCCATGCGGTGTGCGCGACGATCAGGCCGCCGGCGATGCGCAATGCGGCGAGCGAAATCCCAAAGAACTCGAGAACGAAGGAGCCGGCAAGCGCGAACGCCACGAGGATCGCGATCACGAAGAGTGCGACCCGCAGGGCCGTGGAGTTGCGCTCGGCTTCGCTGTCGCCGCTGGTGAGGGCAAAGAATACCGCAAGTCCGCCGATCGGGTTCACGATCGGAAAGAGGGCGGCGAACGCGGTAATCGCCGCGCTCGCGACGGCGGGAAGCATTGCGGCGCGGTACGGGTTCGCGGTTGGCCCGACCTTCCTCGGGTCACGCGCGACGCCGCTCCTTCGCTCTTTTCATTCATAGGAACCCGCCGGAAAACCGTCTAAACGCCACTGCCCTGGAGGGCCCGACGTGAACGCAATGTCCCGCCGTTTCGTCACCGTTTCCGCCACGATGCTGACGTGCGTGGCGCTGCTTACGGCCCGCGCTCCAGCGGAGATTCTGATCGCGGTGGGCGACAGCGTGACGGTCGCCAACGAACCCGTGAGCGACTGTAACGCGAAGGCCAAGACGGCCCTCGGCAGCGTCCTTCAGAACGCCGGCGACAACGGCGCAGGCGTGTGGCTCGCGTACGGGCCGTCCGACGCTTCGGGACACTCGTCGGCCACCGCCGCCATTCATTGCTACCCGCTCGACAACGGCTACAACGTGAGCTTCACGTGCGCCGTCGAAGTGCCGCCCAATCCCGACACGGCCACGACGCTGTGCACGAAACTCGCTGCGGCATTCCCGTCTCTGAAAGCCGCCCTCGTGACGGGTCAGAGCGGACGATGAGGGCGTCGATGCAACGCATTCGCTTCACCGTCGCGTACGCGCTGGTCGCCGTCGCGGCGCTCGCGTTTGGATCGCCTGCGCCCGCCGCCGTGCAAATGTCGACCGGCATCCGGTACGTGATTCCAACCGGTACCGTCGCCAACTGCAGCGACAAGGCCAAGACCGCACTCGGCGCTTACCTTCAGAATCCCGTTGAGAAGACGGCCGGCGGTGGCGAATGGTCGGCAACCGGACCGATCGGCGTCACTGGACCGGTCACGGCCGGCGCCGTCGTACGCTGCCTGGCAGCCGCGAAGGGTTACGCCGTAACGTTTACGTGCGTGGTGCAGATTCCGGGAAATCCCTACGATGCCGACGCGCTCTGCCTCGACATCGCGCACAACTTTTCTGGCAAGCCGGTGAAGCCGCTGCCCACGCCTTCGCCGTTGCCGACCGGCTGCACGCCGGCGAATCTCGTCGGCACGTGGACGTCCGACGACAAGCCCGGCCTGACGTTACAAATGGACGTCAACGGCGGTCTCACCGATAGCGACGGCGTCTCCGGCAACTGGAACCTGTACGGAAGTACTGCATCGCTTACGTACTACGGCACGCATTCAATGACGCTTTCGCCGGATGGAAAACATTTGCGCGGCAGCGGCTACAACTTCACCCGCAAGTGCTAAAAAGCGCTGATTTTTTGCAAATCTAGGAAGCGACGAACGAAGTTTACTACGGTAAACGAGTTCCGAGCTGACGACGAGTTGCGATAAATCAGCGCTTTTTAGGTTCCGTAGCGTCTTTGGCGGAGGGCAAAGGCGTCCAATGCGGTTTGCAGGTGCGTTTCGTTGAAGTCGGGCCAATAGATCGGCGTGGCCCAAAACTCGGCATAGGCCGATTGAAAAAGCAAGAAATTCGATAGCCGAAGTTCGCCGCCCGTGCGAATCACCAAATCGGGATCGGGCAGGCCCGCGGTATACAGGCGGCTGCCGACGGCGTGTTCGTCGATGGAATCGGCATCGCGCAATCCGCTGCTCACTTCCCGCGCGAGCGCGCGCACGGCGTCACCGATTTCGCTGCGCCCGCCATAGTCGATCGCCAGGTTGAGCGTCACCCCGTCGTTGCGCTCGCTTTCGTTCACGAGCGCGTCCAGCGCCGTGCGCGTGCGCGGTGGAAGACGGTCGTTACGGCCGCACAGCCGCACGCGAACGCCTTCACGTGCGAGCGCGCGCAGTTCGCCGACGGCGGCGCGCGCGCACAGGTCCATGAGCAGACTCACTTCGGCTTGCGGACGGTTCCAGTTCTCTTCCGAGAAGGCGAAGGCGGTGACGACGCGTATCTGGGCGCGGCGCGCCGCGCGCAGCGTTTTCCGCAGCGCGCGAATGCCGCGCTTGTAGCCGTAGGCAATCGGCAGGCCGCGCTGCGTTGCCCAGCGGCGGTTGCCGTCCATGACGATCGCGACGTGGCGCGGCGTCACGTCGTCGCCAGCTTGCGGGCGGACGGTGCATCGGCACGCTCGTGCACGTCGCGGACGACGGATTCCAGTTCGTCGACGTAGGCGAGAAAACGCTTGCGTCCCCGTTTGGTGATGCGATAGAGCGTTACCGGGCGTCCCGAACCGCGCAGCTTCTCGGTGGTCACGATACCGAGATCGGCAAGCGCGTGCACGTGGCGATTAAGATTGCCGTCGGTGAGATCGCAGGCGGCTTGCAGATCGGTGAACGTCAGTCCATCGGAGTGCGCGATCAAACACGTGCAGATGGCCAGCCGCCCTCGTTCGTGGAAGATGCGCTCCAGCCCGGGGTAGGCGAAAGGCGCTTCGCGCTCGTTCATGACGCGCGCTGCCGCCAAATGAGGGTGCCGATCGCGATTTGCCCGATGCCGAAGCCGAGCGGCATCACCCACCATGCGAGCGAGTACTCCGAGAACCGCGTCACGAGAAAAATCAGCGCCAGCGCCGAGAAGGCTAACGTTACGGAAAGCGTCGCCGCCGGGATCGCGCCGCGCGAAGCAAACAAACCGAGCGCGTATACCGCGAACCACATTCCGGGAAGCAAGACGTAGGCTTGATGGTCGAGGAGCGCAACCGTGAGCGCGCCGCCCAGCGCCACGCTCGGTGCGATTGAGCGGGCCGCCGTGCGGAACTGGCTCTGTACCCCCGGTCCGCGGTGCTTCATCATCCAGACCGCGACGGCGCCGTAATTGAGGGCGAGGGCGACCGCCAGGCACGACATCCAGATCGTCACGTAGGCGTGCAGCGCTTCGGGCGTAGCCGGCAGCGGAGCGACGGTGAACTGCACGTATCCGGCGATCAAGGCGGCAAGACCGCTGGCGAAGGCCGCCGGCCCCGAGTACCCTTCGAAGCGTTGCACGTGAGCCAGCCGATCCCGGACCTCGGCCAAATCCGACAGCGCCTGCTGCAAGTCCATCCTTATCCTTTGCTTTGCATCACAAAGCCTTTATTCTTTGTATCACAGAGTAAAGCTGATGGCAAGCGGGTGCTCCGCAATTAGCAAGCGAGGCAACGGATGTGCCGGGTGGCGCGGGCGTATTCGTGCAGTTGCCGGTCGCGCGTCATCAGCTTGGCCCCAAGAGACGCTGCCGTCGAGACCAGGATTCGATCTGCCGGATCGGCGTGCAGACGCCCGGGAAGGGTCGTCGCGCCGGCGGCAGTTGCGGGCGTGAGGGTGGCCGTCACGACGCCCCGGCGGCCGAAAAGTGCGCGCACGTAATCCGCGACGGGCATAGCCAGCGCGAGCCTGCCCGTTTTGACGAGCACTCCAATCTCCCACGCACTAATAGGCGAGAGCAACAACTCATTTCGCGAAGCGGCATCGTCGATAGCCGCGGTCACGGACTTCGAGAGCCGGCCTTCAACGGCCCAGACCGCAGCGTGGGTATCAAGCAAAATTGGGTTCATCTGCCTCCCACTCGACACCGGTCGGCGAGATCAGGTCACCGGCTTTAACGATGACCCCGCTCAACGAACCACAGAACGCTTCGGCATCCGAAATGGGCAGGAGCCGCGCTACCGGCCGTCTGTGTTTTGTAATAACGATTTCGGCGCCCAATCGCTCGACCTCGTCCATGATTTCGAGACAGCGCGCCTTGAATTCGGCGGCCCCGACTTCGCGAGACCGCAGCATCAGCAACGATACCGGGTTTTCCGATTTTTTCGACCCTTTTTTATTTGTGGTCATATGTTATTACCACTATATCAAGGCCAGATTTTGTCCGTCGACCGGCCCGCGGCGCCGGCCCGGCGCCTGTTGCATCGCCGCTGGCCGTATGCTATAGTGGCGCTCACATTATGTTGAACCTGGTGTCCGCGCAATCGTATTATTATCCGACCGGCTTCCATCGGCTCGGCGTGCTATTGCGTTAACGAAAGACTAAGAGGAACCAGCAAAGCCGTCTCGCCGATGCGAGGCGGTTTTTTTGTTTTTGTAAGGAGATTGCATGTCCGCCACAATCGATTCCGTTCCGAGCCTCGCCGCCTTCAGGCGATCCGTCGCCGGCTGCATCGAAGGCCATCCGATCGTGCGCGCTAACCGCTACGCGGCGTGGTTCTCGCGCGGGGACGCGACGCTCGACGAACTGCGGGCCTTCACGGTGCAGTTTTCGGTTTTTAGCCATCTCTTCATTGAGGCACAGCTGCGCAAGTGCATCAACGCGCCCGACATGCAGAGTTACCGGGCCGGCAAGGAGATTCTCCTCAACGAGTTGGGGGTAGTCTTTGCGCCTTCGGGCAGCATCGAAGGCGGAACGTTTCGCTTCTCGGCGGGCCACTTCGAATGGCTCGCCCGATTCGCCGAAGCATTGGGCCTCGAGTGGAACGACATCGGAAAGCGTTCGCTCGGAACGCCGGCGACGCTGGCCTTTTGCGACGCGCTCATGGACTGGTATGGGTCGAGCGATCCGTCGACGGCGGCGGGAGCATCGCACGCGATCGAACACTGGGCTGCCGCAGGATTTTGGAAGGAGTTGATCGCCGGTTTACGGCTCGTCAAAGCCCGCTCGTTACCGGACCTTCCGCTCGGCTTTTGGACGTGGCACGATGCGCTGGAAGATCAACATGCCGCCCACACCGACGAGGAGCTTTGCGAAGCGTTCAAGAGCCCGGGTTTTTCGCCGGACCGATTCATCGCCTCGGGACGTGCGATGCTCGATGCCGTAGCGGAGTTCTGGAATGGTCTGGACGAGTCTCGTCTGATGCGATCGACGGCAGCGTAAGAACGTGAGGGCGGGTGACTTACTCCGGCGGCTGCCACAGTTCGATGGGATTCCCCTCGGGGTCGTGCAGACGAGCGAAACGTCCAACGTCCGGATAGGACTCCGGGTCATTCACCTCAATTCCCGCCGATCGCAGTTGCTCGATCGTTTTGTCGAGATCGCGCACTCGAAAGTTCACCATCCAGGCTTTGCGAGTGTCGCCGAAATAGTCGGTCGTTTCGGGAAAAGGCGTGATAAGGGTCGGTCCGGCCTCTTGTTGCCACACGTCTGTGCCCTCGCTCGTCGGCGTGAGCGGTATCCCTAAGTGCTCGAGGTACCAACGACCTAAGGCTTCCGGATCGTGAGCTCGGAAGAACAACCCTCCGATCCCGGATACTTTTTCCATACCATTCTTTCATATTGATGCGGCCGACGCACCTTTACGAAATGAAAAAGCCCGAGCGAAAATCGCCGGCCCTTCGACTGCGCCTGTCCTGAGCGGAGCGTGCGAAGCACGCGTAGTCGAAGGGCTCAGGATGACAAGTAGAAAGCTAAAACGGGATCTCGTCGTCGAGTTCGTCGCCGAAACCATCGCCGCCCGGCGATGCGGCCGGCGCTGCGGCGCCGGCGCGTCCGCCGTTGTGACCGCCGTACTCGGCGCTGTCGTCACCGCCGCCTCCGGCGGAGTCGCGGCGCGAGCCGAGCATCTGCATGTTGTCGATGACGACTTCGGTGGCTTTGCGTTTGTTGCCGTCTTTGTCGTCATAGGAGCGAATGACGAGGCGCCCCTCGACGAGCGCGTTCATCCCCTTCTTGAGGTACGTGTTGCACGTTTCGCCGAGACGATCCCACGCGACGATGTCGACGAAGGTCGTCTCCTCTTTGTTGCGCGGATTGTTCACCGCCAGCGTGAATTTCGTGACGCCTTTCCCCGACTGCAAGTAGCGGATCTCCGGGTCGCGCGTCAAGTTGCCGACCAGAATCACTCGATTGTACGAACCTGCCATCGCTTTCTCTCTTTCGCTCTTTCGATTATGCCTGCAGGGCTAGAACGCTGGGACGGGGGCGGGCGGCGTCGCTGCCGCAACGGCAGCCATGTGCGCAATCATCTTCGCATCGAGCTTCACAACGAGGGCGCGCAGGACGTCTTCGTGCAGCTTTAGCAGGCGCTCGAGTTCTTTCGATCCGGCGCCGTCGCTCTGGAAGTGCATGACGACGTAGTAGCCCTCGCGCACGTCGGCGATCTCGTAGGCGAGCCGCTTCTTTCCGAGCTTCTCGACGTTGACGACTTCCCCGCGCTGGTTTTTCACGATCTCGGCGATCGCGGCGGCGCGCTCCTCGACCTCGTTTTCCTCGAGGGAGGGGCGCAGAATATAGGTTACCTCGTAATCGGTCATGATTTCCCATCTACGGACGTCCGCTTGGCGGACGGCCCGCCTAGCGCGGCGGGCAGCGGGTGAGCCGCGGGCCGCTCGGGCCCCGGAACTCCCGCATCCTATCACACGTTTCGGGGCGCCAGCAATGACCCTCGGGCGGCATCTCGAACTCAATTCCCACCCGTTGCTCAGGAAACCCGAAGCCGGCTTGCTTAGGCTTCAGCAAGGAGACTAAAGGGAATAGCAACCTAGAGTGCCGATCGCTAAGTTCGCCGTCCACCGACGCGTAGCCGTCTCGATGATCGCACTCGCGATCGTCGTCCTGGGCGTCTTTGCGGTTCCGCGACTTCCGATTTCGCTGCTCCCCAACTTTACTCAACCGGTCGTTACCGTTTCGGTAACGTACCCGAACGTCGGCCCGCAGCAGATGGAGACGCTGATCACGCGTCCCATCGAGAACGCCGTCAGCCGCGTCAACGGCATCCAGCAGATCAACTCCAGCAGCTCCGAAGGCAACAGCAGCGTCACCGCGCAGTTCTACTTCGGCACCAATATCGATACGGCCGCGGTCGACGTCCAGGAACAAGTGTCGCGCATTTGGGGGACGTTGCCCAACGACCCGAACCTTCAGCAGCCGGTCATCACGAAGTTCGATTCCAACTCGCTGCCGGTCGTGCGCATGTTCGTCACGGATCCGAACATGACGCTGCGCGATCTCGGCGACCTGTTCACGAACGTGTTGAGCGACCAGTTCTCGTCCATCAACGGCGTCGCGGCGGTGACCGTCGGCAACGACCAGCAGCGCGCGATCATGATCGAGCCCAACACCGACGCTTTAGCGGTGAACGGCATCTCGCTGCAGCAGATCATGCAGCGCATCGCCGAAGAGAACATCAACCTGCCGGCCGGCGTGGTGCAGGTCGGCAAGAGCGAGTACTTGGTTCGCGCCAGCGCGCTGCTGCAATCGGCCAAGGAAACCGGGCAGCTCATCGTCACCACCAAGAACGGCGCGCCGATTCGCCTCGATCAAGTCGCCAAAGTCAGCGACTCGATCCTCGAGCAGCGCACGTTCCAGCGACTCAACGGCACGCCGGCGGTCGGCGTCACCATCAATGCCCAACCTGACGCCAATATCGTGGCGACCGCCGTTGGCGTCAATGCCAAGATCAAGGAACTGCAACAGCGCTATCCCGGCATGCACTTCGCCGTCGTCTTCGGACAGGAAGGCTACATTCGCGAAGCGATCGCTGCGCTCGAGCACACCGCCATTTACGGCGCGATTCTCGCCATCGTGGTCATCCTGCTCTTCCTGCACTCGTGGCGTTCGACCCTGATCGTCGCGGTATCGCTTCCCGTCTCGGTGCTCGGCACGCTCTTCGCCGCATACGTCTGCGGCTATTCGCTCAACATCATGACGCTCGGAGGGTTGGCACTCGCCGTAGGCTTGATCGTTGACGACGCGATCGTCGTCATCGAAAACATCTACCGGCACATGGCGCGCGGACAGACGCCGATGGAGGCCGCCGAGACGGCAACCGCCGAGATTTTCTCAGCGGTCCTCGCGTCGTCGATTACGGTCATCACCGTGTTCGTGCCGCTCGTGCTGATTCCGGGATTGCAGGGCCTGATCTTCACGCCGTTCGCCGTGATGGTCATGGTCGCGGTAGGACTCTCGCTGCTCGTGGCGGTCACGCAAGTGCCGATGCTCTCGTCGGTGATTTTGCGGAAGAAACCGGCAGGTACGAACGGTGCGGCGACCAACGGCAAAGGGCGCGGCGCGTACGCGCGCTTTTCACGCGCCTTCGACCACCACTACGAGCGGTTCGCTCAATGGTACACGCGGCTGCTCGGCCGCGCGATCGATCGGCCCGGCATCGTGTTCGGCATCGCCGGCGCCGTCATGCTGGTGACGCTCGTCGCCGCCGCGCTGGGAGCCGTAAAAACCGAGCTCTTTCCCTCGTCGAACTCCGGCTTCGCTCGCTTCAACCTGCAAATGCCCACCGGCACGGCCCTTTCCGGCATGAACCAGGTCACGATCGACGTCGAGAACCGCATGCGCAAAGACGCGCGCGTGTCGGACGTTGGATCGCTCGTGGGCTCGAGCGGTCCGGTCGGCGGCACGCAGGTCACCAACGTCGCGAGCCTTTCGGTGACGCTCAAACCCGGGGTCGTCGGCAATCAAGCACAGCGCTTCGTCACGCAATGGACGGCTGCGCTGACAGGTTCGCGTTCGGCGAGCAGCCGCGGCCACGGGACCACGTCGTTCACACCCCAGCAAATCCGGCAGCTTCGCGCGAGCTTCGGAAATCCGATACCCGGGCTGCAAGTCTTTGGCCGCACCGTCGACATCGTGCAAAACATCATTTCGCGCGGGCAGGACGCGCTGCAGATTCAAATCTTCGGACCCGACATCAACAAACTCTACGATCTCGCCGAGTTTACGGCCATCCCCAAACTCCAGTCGTCGATCGTCGGTTTGCAGCCGCCTCAGCCCGGCATCACGACCGCGCAGCCCGAAATCGACGTGAGCGTCGACCGCGCAACCGCCGCGCAGCTGGGCGTGAGCACGCAAACGATTTCGCAGGTGGTCGACATCGCGACCGCCGGACAAACCGCATCCTTCATGCAAATCAACGGAACGCAATATCCAATCGAGGTGCAGTTGCCGGCGGCTCAGCGCCGCAGCCTGCAGACGATTCAAAGCCTGATGATTCCGGTCTCGACCGTCGCGACGGGATTGGTCGTCAACAACTCCTCGACGGCGCCGATCTCCGCCGGCACGAACGGGGCCCTCTCGCTCAACACGGCGTCGGGCCCGAACGGCAGCTTTACGTTGCAGACGATGCCGCTCTCGGAACTGGCGAAGATCACCTTCGGCGCCGGGCCCTCCGAAATCACGCGGCAGAACAAGCAACGCGAGATCGACATCAACGCCGGCTTGAACATTCCGCTCGGCGACGCCGTTACGCAGGCGACCAAGGTCATGAACTCGATCACGCTTCCGCCGGGTTATTACTGGGCCTTCGGACCGCAAGTGCTGCAGCAGGGGCAAACCTTTTCGAGTCTCGGACTTATCGTCGCGCTGGCAATCGTGCTCATTTACATGCTGCTGGCGTCGCAGTTCGAATCGGTACTGCACCCGCTGGTCATCATGGTCGCCGTCCCGCTGGCGTCGGCCGGCGTCGTTTTCGGCATCTTCTTCCGCAACTTGATCTGGCAAGCAGGCGATGCGATCTTCCGGCAACCGTACGCGCCGATGGCTTTTGGCCTGACGGCCTTCATCGGGGTCTTGATGCTGGTCGGCATCGTCGTCAAGAACGCCATTTTGGTCGTCGAGTTTAGCAATCAGTTGCGCGAGCGCGGCATGAACGCGCGCGACGCGGTGCTGCACGCGGCGCCGATGCGCCTGCGTCCGATTCTCATGACGACTTGCGCGACGATCGGCGGCATGATGCCGATCGCGCTCGGAATCGAGGCCGGCAGCCAGACCCAGTCGCCCCTGGGAACCGTCGTCATCGGCGGCCTCGCGGTGTCGACCACGCTCTCGCTCATCGTCGTACCGACGCTCTACCTATGGGCCGCGCGGCACGTCGAGCCGCGCATGGGCGGATTCCATCGCGGCATCGATCAGGCGTCGGAGCGCCGCGCCGCAGATTTCGTCGAAGAGCCGATCAGCGCAATCGAATAGTCATCGTAAGCGAACGAAGAATGCCAACGTCATCGCGGTTCCGACCGCAATGACGATTCCCCGCGCGATCGGCTGCGGAACGCGCCGGAAGAAGCGCGCGCCGAAGTAGCCGCCGGCAAGCGCGATAACCGCCATCGGCAAGGCAAACCGCCAGTCGACGATGCGAGCGATCACGAACGGCACCAGTGCGATTCCGTTGATCGAGACGGCCAGCACGTTTTTGACGGCGTTTTGTGCGTTGAGATTCGGCAGGCCGGAAAACGCCAGTACCGCGAGCATCAAGATGCCCATGCCCGCGCCGAAGTATCCACCGTAAATCGACACGAAGAACTGCACGACGAGCTGCCACGGCGCGTGCCTCGGCACTTCCCCCGGACGCCGTAACCAGGGGCTGACGGCGAACACCGCGGTCGCGAAGAGCAGCAGCCACGGAATCATGCGCTCGAACAGCAACGGCGGCGTGATCAAGAGGGCGATGGCCCCGAGCAGTGCGCCCACGAGGCTCACGACGACCAACGGCAACAGCAGTCCGCGATGCGCCGCAACCTCTTCCTTGTAGCCGCGCGCGCTGCCGATCGTGCCGACCCACATCGCTGCGTTGTTGGTGGCGTTGGCCGAAATCGCGGGCACGCCGGCGAACAGCAGCGCCGGAAACGAGAGAAAACTGCCGCCGCCGGCGACGCTGTTCATCGCGCCCGCGAAGAACGCCGCCACACACGGGAGCGCGATCTGTACGGTCGTCAAACGCGCTAGGGAGGCTCTAAGGAGCGACGCGCTCGCGCTTGGTGACGCGATAGACGTGGCGCACGTTCTTGAGCGATTCGAGTCGCGTGATGATGCGGTGTAAATGTTCGAGGTCGCGAATTTGGACGGTGAGGCTGGTGGCGGCCACGCCGTCGCGCCGCACTCGCGCCGTCACCGAGCTCACCTGCGTCTTCAACTCGGCGAACACGGCCATGATGTCTTGCAGTAACTGCGCGCGGTCATCGGCTTCGACTTCGACGTCGACGGCGTGCGTGAGATCCGCGTCGGTATTCCATTGCACCTGGAGAATGCGTTCGGGCACCGTTCCGTTGAGCCGTGCCACGTTCGGACAGTCGGCGCGGTGGACGTTCACGCCGCGGCCGATCGTGACGTACCCCATGATCGGATCGCCCGGAACGGGGCAGCAGCACTTCGACAGGCGCACGAGCACGTCGTCAACGCCCGCGATGCGGACGCCGCTCGATTTGCGCCCCCCGCGCCGGACCGGCGTCTTGCGCCCGATTTTGGTGAGATCGACGACGTTGCCGCTGCGAACTTCGTCGCGCACGCGATTGGCGACCGCGGTCGCCGAAACGTCGCCGAAGCCGATGGCTGCGTAGAGATCCGCCGGCGTGGAATAGTTCAGCCGCGACGCGATGCGCTCGATGAGTTCGCCGCGAGCCGTGTCGACGCGCACGCCGCTGCGCACGAGTTCGTGCTCGAGCGACTCCTGGCCGGCCAGCACGTTCTCCTCACGGCGTTCTTTTCGGAACCACTGCTTGATCTTGTGTTTTGCGCTCGACGTTTTGACGATCGAGAGCCAGTCGAGCGAGGGATGGCCGCTCGTCTTGTTGACCAGAATCTCGCAAATGTCGCCGTTGTTGAGTTGCGAGTCGAGCGGTACGATGCGCCCGTTGACCTTCGCTCCCACGCAGTGATTGCCGACGTCGGTGTGCACCGAATAGGCGAAATCGAGCGGCGTACCGCCGGCGGGCATCGAAAAGACGTCGCCGCGCGGCGAAAACACGAATACCTGAGAGTCGAAGAGATCGAGCTTGAGGTTTTCCATGAACACGCGCGAGTCGCGCATGTCTTTCTGCCATTCGAGCAGCGCGCGCAGCCAGGAGAGCTTGTTTTCGAACTGATCGGCTTTGCCGCCCTCTTTGTAGCGCCAGTGCGCCGCGATGCCGTATTCGCTCGTACGATGCATGTCCCAGGTGCGAATTTGAATTTCGAGGGGTTCTCCCGTGGGCCCCACCACCGTCGTATGCAACGATTGGTACATATTCGGCTTCGGCATCGCAATGTAGTCTTTGAAACGGCCGGGCAGCGGCGTCCATAGCGCGTGCACCGCTCCGAGGGCGCCGTAGCAATCCTTCACCGTATCGACGATGATGCGAATGGCGGTCAGATCGTAGATCGTCGAAAAATCGCGTCCCGATTTGATCTTCGTGTAAATCGAATAGAAGTGTTTGGGGCGGCCGTGGATCTCGGCTTGGATGTTCATCGCCTTGAAGTCGTCGCGGAGCCGTGCGATCGCTTCTTGCACGTCGGCCTCACGCTCGCGCCGCGTCTTGGCGACAAGTTCGACGATTTCGCGGTACGGATCGGGGTCGAGGTAACGCAGACAATCGTCCTCGATCTCCCACTTGATCTTCCAGATGCCGAGACGGTGGGCGATCGGCGCGTAGATGTCGAGGGTCTCCCGCGCGATGGCTTGCTGCTTGGCGGGCGGCAAACTCGACAGCGTACGCATGTTATGCAGACGATCGGCGAGCTTGATGATGATGACGCGGATGTCCTTGGCCATCGCCATGAACATCTTGCGAAGGTTTTCAACCTGCGCGTCTTCCTTGGACTGATACGGAATGCGCGTGAGTTTGGTGACGCCTTCGACGAGTTGCGCGATCTCGTCGCCGAATTCGGCCGCCACCTGCTCGCTGGTGACCGACGTGTCTTCCACGACGTCGTGCAGCAGCGCCGCGGCGATCGTCTCGCGGTCCATCTCGAGTTCGGCCAGCACGCCGGCGACTGCTAACGGATGCTCGATGTACGACTCGCCCGACGCACGGCGTTGGCCCTCGTGAGCGGCGTCGGCGACCTCGTAGACGCGCGTCAGCCACGCCCCGTCGGCGGACGGGTCGTAGCGATGCACGCGCTCGACGAGTTCTCGGATGGTCATGACACTATCCGCCCATTATAGCGCGCCGTCCAAACGGCGCCAGCCCAACGGCCTAGGGGGATCGAGGCGCCGCCGACGGGGGCGGCCCGGATGCCGGCCGCTCGAGCGTCTCGACGTCGAGTTTGTCCTTGAAAAAGATGGTGGCGATCTTGCCGTCAGAGTCTAGGATCATCCACATGTAGATGTTGCCTTCCAGGCACTGCATCTGGTAGATATAGCCCTGCGAGCCGGACGGAATGTCGGCCGCGCTGAACGGCCCGACGAAGCTCATATCGGTGAGCGGTCCCAGCGCCGATAACGCGTGGGCCACGTCGTTGACCTTGTCGTCGGTAAGTTTCGGCAGAACTTCGGCTGCATACAGGCGTTTGTTGATGCTGCCGGCTTGCCATGCGACGAATTGCTGACGCGCGATTTTAGTGATTGCCGGGTCGGCGACGGGCGCCGCCGTCGGGGCGGGCGTCGGCGTCGGACGCGCGCCCGCCGGCGCCGTCAATGCTACGACGATCGCCAACAGAGCGAACGCATGACGAATCGGTTGCGGCTGCACGAGGATGCGACGGCTCACGCGCGCACGAACGAAACGACGTCGACGCCCGGAATCTTCTTGCGTCCGTCGAGCGCGGTGAGTTCGATGAGGACGGCGATGCCCTCGACGTGCGCGCCGAGACGCCCGAGCAATCGCAGCGTCGCCGCCGCGGTGCCTCCGGTCGCAAGCACGTCGTCGACGACCAGCACGCGGTCGCCCTCGGACAGCGCATCGGAATGCACTTCCAACGCGTTCGTGCCGTACTCCAGCGCATACTCTTCGCTAATCGTCGTGTACGGCAGCTTGCCGGGCTTGCGAATCGGTATGAAACCGGCTCCGAGCACGTAGGCCACCGGCGCGCCGAGAATGTAGCCGCGCGCTTCGACGCCGACGACGTAATCGATCGAGCGACCGCTAAAGTGCTCGACGAAAAGATCGACGGCTCGACGAAAACCCTCTTTGTCTTTCAGCAGCGGCGTAATGTCGCGAAACAGAACGCCGGCCAGCGGAAAATCGGGAATCGATCGAATAAGGCTTTCGATTTCCACGAAGCCTCGGTGTTCGCGCAACGATTCGGGCGGCCTTTTCGCGAAGAGGACGCTATTCGGCGATCATCGCGCGCCGAACCGCCCCGCCGGCGGCTTGGCGCCTTCTTACGCAATCGTGACTCCGCCCGGCTGCTCGTTGCGTTCGCCGCGGCGCTCGCATTGCACGAAATCCTGGCCGCATTGATTCCCTCCTCGGCGCCGCACCGCGCATCGCAAGAAGTAGCCGTCAGCCAGGTGAGCGTCACGCGCCTAATGCCGACGCCGAAACCGGCTCCCACGCCACGCCGGATGCCGGTAACGCGCGCTCGCACGGCCGTCGCGGTCACAACACCACGCGCAACGCCGGCACCGCAAGCACCCTCCGGTCGAAACGTTGCGGCTCGCGGCGGCGCGGCACGGCCAAAGCCGCCACAGGTTTCGCATGCAAAGCCGATCTGGGACCTTCCAACGGGCGGCCGAGGATCCGCCGCGGGAAGCGCGGCCGGCTCCGGAAGCGCCGGAAGCGGGGCCGGCAACGGCTCGGGCGCCGGTGCGCAACCGTGCGGCTACGTGGAGTTTTCGGATCCGAACGGTTCGCGCTACGACCCGAACAACGGCGGCTATTGGGTCGACGTGGCGATGACCGTGCACTTCGCCGACCGCCGCACCGAGTCGCTGCTGCTCGATTACGCGTGGTTTTACCCGAACTCGGCATCCAATCCGTGGGCGCAACAAAATCTCGACGACCCTAACTTTCCGACGCGGTTTCAGAGTCCGCCGCCGGGCAAACGCGCGAGCGAGCCGCCGCTCGTGCTGTACGTCATCGCGCACTCGAACGGCGACGGGCTCACGCTGCTCAAGAGTTGCCCTTAGGCTTCGTTCGACGTCAGGTGCGGCACGATGCGCTCGCGCAGATCGCCGTTCCACCGCGCGACGAACGAGTGAAGGATTCGCGCGGTAAGGCCCCAGATGCGGCGCCCTTCGAAGTCCAACACGAGGCTGCGCAGCCGCAACCCGCCGTACTCGACGCTTCCCCGCTGCAGACCGCCCTCGACGATCGTCGCGAGCGGGACGAGAAAGACGCCCGCGGTTTCGTCGCCGTCGATCGTGAGATCGCCCGCTTCGACCAGCGCGACGAACGGCGTCACGTCGAAGTTGTTCCTTACGCGCTGATGCAGCGTCGGCAGTCGCTCGACGATCGTCGCGCGGCCGCTCTCGATACCGACCTCTTCGTGCAGTTCGCGCAACGCCGTCGCTTCCAAGCCTCCATCTTCGGGGTGCGCCCTGCCGCCCGGAAGACCGATCTGTCCCGGATGGTCGCGCAGGTGCGCGGCCCGCTCCACGAAGACGACGCCGTGCGGAAACGCGCGAAAAATCGCGATGACGACGGCGGCTTGGCGGCGCGGCATCACCCGATAATAGCGAAGCGGGGCGCGCTCCGGCAACCACCGAAGCTGCGCTCGTGAACGATCTGGCCGAACGAGAGTGCGTACCGTGCCGCGGCGGCGTGCCGCCGCTGACGCGCGAAGCGATCGCGCCGCTGCTGGAACTGCTCGAACCGGGCTGGCGCGTGCGCGACCGGCCGCACGGCGAGGGCGTCGTGCTCTCGCTCGAGCGAACGTACCGCTACGCGAATTTCGCCGAGGCGATGACCGCCGCCGTCGCGATCGGCGAGATGGCCGAGCGCCAGCGCCACCATCCCGATTTGCACGTGGCCTGGGGTCGCCTCGGCGTCGAAGTGTGGACCCACAAAATCGGCGGCCTCACCGAAAGCGACTTTATCTTCGCGGCCAAATGCGACGCGATCGCCGCAACGCTCGCAACGCCGCCCACGTAACCGCCGGCCCGAGTGTTCCGGCTTCGCCGGATTACGTCAGGTGCACCCTTCTTCGACGTGGCAGCGCACGAGAAACTCCGTTCCGCTCGGGTGCGATATCGTCACCATCGCGATGAACGCGACCTTCTCGTCTTCGGGCGCGACGAGGACTACCACATGTCCTCGATTGACCGAGACGTCAAGCCGGGGATCGCTGCTGCTGGCGCTCCAATCGGACTTAGGCAAGAGGCGAAAGATCGCGCTCGACGCGTCTCTCGTCGTGCCGGAAATCAGCGTGATCACCGCTTCCTCGAGATGCGGGGCGTTCGCAGCCGGGGCGATGGCGGCAATCGAGGCGGTCTCTCCGGCACTGGCTGCCGGCACGACGAGCGTTTTTATCGCGGGTGAACATCCGGCGGCGCCTAAGACCACACCGGCGGCAGCGCAAGCCATCTCTTTACGGTTCATTCGATCTCCTTTAGCGCGTCGAACTGCTTTACTCCCGCTTCGCGAAAGTCCCGGAACGATCTTGTCGTTTGCGCGGCGCGTAGCAGTTGGGTCTTCGACTTCATTCGTCAGGAGGCCCCATGCAAATCGCTACCGCCGCACCGTCGCGCCGGACGCTCGAGTTCGGCATCTATCGCGACGGAGACAACAACCTCGACGCGATCCAGGAAGCGACGCTTTCGCAAGCGCTGCAGACCAGCGGCCGCGACGCGCGGATCGAGTTTACCGTCGAAGACACGACGTCGCTCCACGGCGGCGAGTTGCACACCGACGAGTTCACGATTGCAGACGGCGGCATCGGACACGTGCACCGGGAAGCTCCGAAAAGTATGAGCGACGAAGACACGCTCGCCCGGTTCGTCGCGCGCACGCTCGACAACGCCGAGAAAAACGGCGCCAAGCAGACGTGGATCGATCTGGTAGACCACGGCGGCGGTGATGGCGGCGGACTCCAAACCGGCGACGGCCGCTGCATGCCGATGCCGGCCATCGCGCAGGCGGTCGCCGACGGCATTGCGCTGCACGCGCGCGCCCATCCCGAAGATGCCGGCCGCGGCGTCGAGGGGGTCGTTGCCAACCAGTGTCTCATGGATACGATGGGATTTGCCGACGCGCTTTCGCGCGCGGGCGTGAAATGGTTGGCGGCATCGCCCGAGACGATGCTCGCGCCGGGCGTCCCCAGCGGCGTGGCCCACGCCATCGCATCGCACGAAACCGATCCGCACGCGATGGCCGAAGCGATCGTGTCGGAGGTGATGAACGCTCGCTACGATGCCGGTGGATTGGGAACGTTTGGCCCGGCGGCCGCATTCGACGTTCTGGATCTCGACAAGCGCAAAATCGACGGCGCCGAATCCGCGATCCGGCGCTTCAACGACGAGGCGGCCACCGAAGCAAGCCGCTCGCCGGTTCGCGCGTCACTGCGCGACGACGTGCGCGCGATCGACGGCATGGCGCGCTTTCCGGGTGCCGGCAGCGACATGCCGTGGCATGCCGACCGTCCCGCGATGGCCGTGTACGACACGATTGCGGGCGACGGCCGGCTCGGCGCGACGCTCCGCCGTGACGCGGCGGCTGCGCGCGATGCGGTCGGTTCGCTCGTGCTCGCCCATCGCGAGAGCGACGACTTCCGCGCCTTTGGCGGAGCCGACTACGGCGATTGCGCCGGACCGACGGTGCACGCTCCCCTTACCCGCAGGCAGATCGATCCGTGGGCAAAGCGCGGCATCAGCGAAACCGACAACGCGTTCTACCGCAGCGTGCATCAAGACGCATTCGTGCGCGCCGTCGCGTAACGGCGTTGCGCCGCTACGGTCCGTCGGCGCAGGCGTGGTACGCGTTCGAATACATCGGCTGGATGCTGTATTGCGTGCCGCCCAGGCCGATCTTCCACTGATACGTCTCGCACAGGTCGGCTACTTCCGAGTTGTACGTGAAGTTGTACCACGCAAGTTTCGGACCCGGATCCGTAATAGATTCGAAGGTTTCGTGCGCGAGCGTCGATACGGTCGAGTTCGTAAGCGCACTCGCACCCCGGGATGCACGCGACGCGCAAAAGCTCACCATTTGGTAGGGCTCGATCGAAACGATCACCGGGTCGGAAACGTCCGGAAACGAAACGCTCTCGTGATAGGCGCAGAAGTTGAATCGCTTCGGGTGGTCGGGCGAATAGCAGGCGCGCGACCGATCGAAGCACGTGTCGCTGCCCTGCGGTAAAAAGATATGATACAGATTGGAGTAGCCCGCCTTATACGCGTTCCGCGCCAGCGCCGCATGCAGCACCGTGAGCAGGTCGTTTTGATAGAAAAGTTTGGTGTAGGTCGAATACTTCACTGAGAACGTTCCGCCCAGGGTATACGCGGTGGGCGGCGATTTCGTGTACTGAGTCAGCATCTGCGCGAACGCACTGCCCGTCAGATTCTTTTGAAAGCCTTCGGGGTCGCCCCAGCAGGTCTCGCCTCCCCCCTTGCAGTTGACGTAGACGTTGAACGAGGCTGCCTGCGTCATCAGCGGACCGCCCTTATCGTCGAGATCCGCGGGGTAGACGGGTTTGTGATCGGGGGCGGTATTCGGCTTGGTGCGACGCAGCGGCATGAGATGATAGGAGAGCACGCGCGCTCGTTGCGCCATGTGGGCATCGTTTTGCGACACCTCGAGTGCGGCCGGTGCGGAGATTTCGCGCGAAGTGCCGCCAGCCGTGCCGGGCATCACCGGTTGCGATGCGCCGCAGGCTGCCAGAAAAGTGCCGGTAACGAGAGCGACGCCGGCGCGAACGAAAAACGATGACATGGGACCTCCTTTTAACGCAGATGTGGCACGTTGCTCGGATAGATCGGCCGATTGATAATGCGCTCGAGCGACGCCGCCGGCGCTTCGAGCGCCAATCGGCAGAAGCCGTCGAAACTCTCGCGAATTGCCTCGCCTTCGGCAAAACGTTCGTTGTCGCGCATGTCGACCTTCGCTTTCACGGGCAAGAAGCGCACGAAGCGCCCTTCGTCGTCTTCGCCCGTTTCGACGAGCCCGGCGTCGCCGAAAATGCGCAGCGAAGCGGAAATCGTGCGGTCGCGAACTTTATCGAGGTCCAGCTTGCCCGCGATGTCGGCGTTGCCGCCGCGCAGCACGCCCTCTCGCGCGAGCGAACGCATTGCGCGATAGATTTCGCGCAGCGTATGCAGCGTCGGCGCGTCGAGATCGATGAGGTACTCATTGAGCGCGCGATCGCTTTCGCCGTACAGTAAGTGAATCTGGGCCGGCGCTCCGTCGCGCCCGGCCCGCCCCGCTTGCTGATTGAACTCGGCAAAATCGAAGTTCAAGTGATAGAGCACCACGTGGCGCACGTCGGGCAGATCGATACCTTCGCCGAACGCCGACGTTGCGATGACGATGCGCAGCGCGCCTTCGCGAAAGAATCGCTCGACCTCGTGCCGGTCGGCCGTCGGCATTCCGGCATGATAGAACATCACGTCGTTTCCGACGTCCTTGCGCAATGCGGCCGCAACCTCGGCCGCATCCTTGCGCGAGTTGCAGTAGACGATGCCCTTCTCACCGGCAGCGAATAGATCGCGCAGGTAGCCGACCTTGTCGCGCCGGTTGCGGGCGTCGGCGACGTGCAGATTCTCCCGGATGGTTGGATCGATCACCCATGCAGTAATGCCGAGCGCTTCGACGATCTTACGAAAGGCCTCGTCACCGGCGGTCGCGGTGAGCGCCAGCACCTGCGGATGTCCGAGCGCCGCGATTGCCGCACCGAGCCGCGCATAGGCCGGCCGGTGGCGCGACTCGTGCACGTGATGCGCTTCGTCGACCACCAAGAACGACGGCCGGCTGCTGCCGGTAAACGCGTCGCGATGGAACTCGAGAAACTCCGGCGTCGCCAGGACGACGTCCCACGCGCCCTCGCGCAGCGCTTCGAACAGATCGCTGCGCTCGGCGTTATCGATCGACCCGTTGGCACGGTAGATGCGCAAGCCGAGCGGATCGAGCGTGCGCGCGAGCGCCTCGTACTGATCGTTCGCCAGCGCTCGCAACGGATAGACGACGAGCGTCTTGGCTCCCGCCCCGAAGGCGCGCAGCGCCGCCGGAAGTTGAAAGCAAAACGACTTTCCGCGACCGGTCCCCAGCACGGCCAGCGTATTGCGGCCGGCATCGACGCGTTCGAGCACGTCGCGCTGCGCCGCGTGCGGCTGCGACGTTCCGAGCAGCGCGCGCACGACGCGCTCGGCGTCGCCGTCCCACGATTCACGAAGCGGCGCGCGCCCGCGGTCGCGCTCGGCCAGATTCGCGGCGGGATCGCGTTCGACGAAGATGTTGACGCCGCGATGCTTTTCGCCGCCGCCGGTCAGCGACGCGACGCGCGCGCGATACACGACGCCGCCGTCCATGGCGGGCGCGAGATGCGCGGCCATGCCGGCCCCGATGTATCCCAGCATGAGCGCGCCGTATCGAACGGCGATGGCGTTGGGGTCGTACGAATTATCCGGCTCGCGGACGAGCTCCACGTCGCTCCCGCCTGTTAAGCCTTCGATCGTGTCCTGGCGCCCTTCGAAGGTTACGCCTTTGATCTTGGTGTGAAACGCCTGCGCTTGCGCGATGCGCGCGTACGGGTCGCGCAGATACTGTTGGCTTTTTGCGTAGGCGCCCTCGACGAACGCATCTCGCTCCCCCGAAGCCGGCGAAGAGACGCCGGATGGCGGTGCCGATCCGGTGAACGCCGCGAAGGCCGCCTCGAACGCCGCCTCGGAGGGCGTCGGCGGCGGCAGCGCGTTACGGCTTGGCTTCTTCCTCGCCGCCGGCGCGCTCGGCCGGAGGTTCTTCGAACTCGTCGAGGTTGAGGTTGATCTCTTCATGCCCCTGTTGGATTGCCTCGTCGTGCAGCCCGGCGTTTTGCGCGTCCAGCGGATCGATCGACTCGGGCTCGTTCGATGCGAGCTCTTCCACCGCGACCGCGCCGGCCTCTGCCTCGCGCCTCTTGCGGTAGCGCGAGGGAGCCGCCGGTACGACGGTGCGCGCCGATTTCGCCTTCTGGCGCCGGTCGCGGCGCGCGGCGACGATATCCTCGCGCGCCAGACCGCCGCGACTTTGCAGCGCCGTCGATTCCGAACGCGTGCGCGAGGTCGCCGTGCGATCCGAGGCCGCGAGCCCCGCACGGCGCCGTTTCACCGCCGCTTCGAGCTGCCGTTTGCGGAAATTGAGCACGAGCGGAGCCGAAAAGAAGATCGAGTGGTAACCGCCGGAGACGATGCCGACCAGCAACGCGAAGGCGAAGTTCTTCAGGCTCGCGCCGCCGAGCGCGAGCAGCGCAACCAGCGTGATGACGACCGTTGCCAGCGTGTTGAACGAGCGCGTCATCGTCTGCTTGATCGACTCGTTGACGATCACGTCGTAGGGCGCGCCCGCCATCACCTTGGTATTCTCGCGAATTCGGTCGAGAATGACGATCGTATCCATCACCGAGTAGCCGATGACCGTCAGCACCGCCGCCAGGAACGCGTCGTCGGCCCGCCGGTCGGCCAGCGCGTAGATGCCGATCATCATCGCAGCGTCGCGCACCAGCGCGATGACGGTGACGAGACCGAAAATGTAGTTCCAGCCGAAGCGGAACGCGATGTAGAGGAACTGGATGCCGAGCGCGATGACGAGCGCCCACAGTGCTTTGATGAGATACTCGCGGCCAAGCGACGGTCCGACCGCCGTGATCGACGACTGCGCTCGGTCTACCGGCGCAACGGTGTTGAGTGCGTTCCACATCGGCGCCGAATCGTTGGCAAACGCCGTCTGCGTCTCGATGACGAAGCCGGTTCCACCGGTGCCGGCGGTCGTGACGGACTCCTCGGTGAGGCCGAGCCCGGAAAGCGCTTTCCTCACCTGATCGCTCGTGGTCGGGCGCGTGAACTTCACCGAGATATCGGTGCCGCCGGTAAACGACAACCCGAGCCGCAGCATGTGGGAGGGCTGGAAGCCTTGGCCGCCTTGGAAACCGTGATAGATCATCGAACCCAAGCCGAGGGCGATGACGAGGTACGAAATCGCCGAGACGATGCGGAACCATCCGACGATATTCCAGTTCAGTCTGCGAAAGAGCATTACGCCGCGCCCCCCGCCCTGGCGAAGACGCCGATGTCGTCCCGCTTGACGCCGTAGAGTTCGGGCGCCGTTGCCACGTCGTTATCCACCAGCGCATCGACGAAGAAGCGCGTGATGAAGACGGCGGTCACCAGCGAGACGACCGTACCCCAGAAAAGCGTGAAGGCGAAGCCCTTCACCGTTCCGGTGCCGAGCATGTAGAGCACGCCTGCGCCGACGATGGTCGTGAAGTGACTGTCGAAGACCGCCGAAAACGCGCGCTGGAAGCCGACGCGCACGGCCGCGCGCATGGACTTTCCGTTCCACAGTTCTTCTTTGATGCGCTCGAAGATCAGCACGTTGGCGTCGACGGCCATGCCGATGGAAAGCACGAAACCGGCGATGCCGGGCAGCGTGAGCGTCGCGTGCGAGACGGCGAGAATCGCCATCATCACGAGCACGTAGATCGCCAGCGCGAGGTCGGCGAGCAATCCCGGCAGACGATAGACGAGGATCATAAAGATGAGGACGAGCGCGAGCCCCAGGATCGACGCTTGCAGCGACTGCACGAGATCGATTTTGCCGAGCGTCGGTCCGATCGTTTCCTTCTCGACGATTTTCGTCGTCACCGGAAGCGCACCGGCGTTCAACTCGTTGGCAAGCGTCACCGTCTGCTCTTGAGTAAACGCGCCGTGGATCTCCCCGCTGTCGAAAATTGCGCCCTGAATCACGGGCGCCTCAACGTAACGATGGTCGAGAAAGATGCCCAAGAACTTGCCGAGGTTCGCCGTCGTCAGCTTCCCGAACTTGGCGGGATCCTTCGTCTGGAACAGTACGTTGGGCTGACCGCTTTGATCGAAGCCGGCCTGCGCCGCTTTGAGATCCTTGCCCGAATAGACGACGTTTCCGCTCGCCGCGTACGCGCCTTGCGCAACGTAGGCTTCGGCCTGCGCTTTGTCTTTGGCGGGTGCGTTGGGGCTGGCGAGCACGGCGAGTGCGGCCTGCGCCCGCTGCTCGACTTGCGGCGGAACGATCTTGTAATCGAGCACGGCGACTTCTTTGAGCACGCGCTCCGCTTCGTCAGGATTCTTGACGTTCGGAAGTTCGACCAAGATGCGGTCGCTGCCGACGTTGCTGATCGACGGCTCCGCCACGCCGAGCCCGTTGATGCGCCGGTCGATGACCTCGCGCGTCTGGGCCTGCACCTGCGTGGTGATGACGGGGACCTCGGGCGTGGGATAGAGCTGCAGCAACAGACGCGATCCGCCTTGGAGATCGAGCCCCAAGTGAATTTTCTGCTGCACGGGTAAGACCGCCCAGATCGAAAGGGCGATGACGGCGAGGATGACCAGCGCCTTGAATGGCGTCTTGAGCGTGTTCCAGTTCATAGGCGTCCGAAGAGAGCGGTGCAAACAAAAGGCCCGTACGGATTCTCGCCGGGCCGGAGGACCTTAACGTTCAGCCGTGACCAGCCCTGCCGCGGCGGTCAAACGCCGGAGGCATGAGGCAGGAGCGGCCTACCGAGCGCAGTTCTTCGGGGCCGGCTTCGCTTGGCGCGAGGGAGCGTGCGCCGGCTTGGGACAAGCCGCCCGCGACACACGTCCGGGAAGGCGGCCGATGGCATATTGCTCGACGGTCATGCCGCTTGCCGCTCCCAATGCCGAACGGCTGGGCAGCGAACTATAGAGGGTGCTGCACCCCGAGAGCATTGCGGCAAGGACGAGTAGGGTGAGCGAGCGGCGCATCGCGCAATTCCTCCGAAGCGGCTAACTGCGGGAACATCCAAGTCTTTCCCTCCTCGGGGCGCGCAAACGAGGGCCGGTCATCGCGACATTGCCGGCAGCGCCGGCTCGCCGAATACCTCGCACGGACGCAGTTCGAGTTCGGACGGAAGTTCGGCATAGGCGTAGACCGGCACGCGCAGTCCCGATCCCAGCACAAAATCTGCGAGCATCGGACGCAGCGCCGCAGTGCACACGATCGCGCAACGCTCGCGCGCCGTGCGCGCGGCGTACCGCTCGATGCTTTCGCGAAGCGCGGCGAGTGCGGTGGGCGCAATCGAAGCGGCGGCCTGACCGCTCCAATTCGCGACGAGCCGTCGCTCGAACTCGGCGTCGAAGATGGCCGGTTCGAGCGATGCGAGGTCGCGCGTCCGCAACAGATTCGGGACGATCGCGCGACGTGCCGATTCGGCGAGTTCGCGCGGATCGCGGGTTGCGGCCTCGAGCATCGCTTCCAACAAACGCACCGGGTCGCGCGGCCAAATGCCTTCGCGCAGCAACAACCCGAACGCACGATGCACGCATCCGATCGGCAGCGCATCGCCGCCGATCTCTTTGACCAGCGCGGGAACGCTCGACCGAAGATGCTCGAGCAGTGTCTGCAACTCTTGTCGGCCGACGAGTTCGGCAGCGTAGCTGCGAGCGATCTCGGCCAGGTGCGAACCGAGCACCGAGATGGGATCGAATACGAGCGCGCCGGCGTTGACGGCGCGCTCGCGCATTGCCGGTGCGATCCATGCCGCCGGCAAGCCGTACACCGGCTCGCGTTCGACGGTCGAGGCGATTGCCTGCAACACCGCTTCATCGGCGACGGCCAGCACGCGCTCCAAATCGAGGCGGCCTTGCGCGACCGTTCGGCCGCGCACGGCAATGGCGTAGACATCGGGCTCGAGCGCGAGCTGGTCGCGCAGCCGCACGCCGGGCAACACGACGCCGATATCGGCCGCAAGCGCGCGCCGCACTTCGCCGATGCGATCGAGCAGCGCGTCGGATAACGGCGCAACGAGAAGCCTCGCGACGTCGCCACCCATTTCGACGGCGATCGCGTCGACGCCGACGAGCGCGAGGGCGAGTTCCGGCCGCCGCATGACGGTGCGGCGTGCGCGCTCTCGATCGAATGCTTCGATCGACCGCTCACGTTGCCGCCGCCGTTGCGCTGCGTGCGCGACGAAAAACGCACCGGCGCCCAGCACGAGAAACACTGGACGCGGCAGCGCCGGCACGAGCGCCAGCGCGAGCAGCAAACCTCCGGCGCTGCGCAACACATCGGGTCGCGCAAAGAGTTGCGCGGCGAGGTCGGCGCCGAGCGCGCCGTCGGAGGCCACGCGCGTCACCATCATGCCCATCGCCGTCGAGATGAGGAACGCCGGAAGCGTCGTGACGAGAGCGTTGCCGATCGAGAGCAGCGCGAACGTGTTGAGGGCGTCCAGAGGCGCCAGACCGTGATAGGCCACGCCGACGACGAGCCCGCCCGCCAGGTTCAGCGCGACGATAACGAGCGCGGCGACCGCATCGCCTTTGACGAATTTCCCGGCGCCGTCCATCGCACCGTAGAAATCGGCCTCCCGTTGCACGGCATCGCGCTTGGCTCTTGCATTGGCGGCGTCGAGGGCGCCGGCGTGCACGTCGGCATCGATCGCCATTTGTTTTCCCGGCATGGCATCGAGCGTGAACCGCGCTGCCACCTCGGCCACGCGCTGAGACCCGCTTGCAATAACGACGAACTGAATCGTCACCAGGATTGCAAAGACGATTACGCCGACCACGAGATTGCCGTGCACGACGAAGGCGCCGAACGCCGGAATGATGCTTCCCACGGCGCCGGGCGTGGCTCCGGCGGTCAGGATCAGCCGCGTCGCCGAGACGTCGAGCGAGAGCCGGAAGAGCGTCGCCACCAGCAGCGCCGGTGCGAACGCGGAGAACTCCAGCGGATCGTCGACCGTGACCGCCAGCAGCAGCACGAGCGCGGATCCAAAGATGTTGATGCCGAGGAGCACGTCGAGCAGCGTGGGCGGCAACGGAACGATGAGAATCGCGACGACGCCCAGCAGCAGCGCTGCAAATGCGTAGACGGGAAGGCGCGTCACGGCGCGGCTTTGCGAGTGCGGCGCAACGCCGCAACGATTTCCGCGACGGCGACGTAGTGCGCGCGCGCAATCGGTTCGCCGATCGCACCGTCGCGGTAGAGTGCGCGCGCCAACGGCGCGTTCTCGACGATTGCGACGTTGAACCGTTCGGCCAACGAACGCACGCGCCGCGCCGTTTCGCCGGCGGCGCGGACGGTGACGACGGGCACGCACACCTTCGGCGGTCCGTACTCGAGCGCCACCGCAACGTGCGTCGGATTGACGACGACGAACGACGCTTCCTTGACCAGCGCAATCGCGCCGCGCGAGAGCGAACGGTGCAGCGCGCGCCGGCGGCCGCGCGCGAGCGGATCGCCTTCCTGTTCCTTGGCCTCCCGGCGACGTTCGTCGAAACTCATGCGCAGTTTGCGAAGCCACGCGTTGCGCGCCGTGGCGTACTCGGCAAACGCAAACATCAGGCCGGTCGCGACGGCAGCCAAGGCAACGCGTCCGGTCGCGCGCCACGCCACGGCGGCTGACGCAGCGGCGTTCGACGCGGCCGTCAGCCGCGAAGCGGCTTCAATGAATGCGGGCACCATGGCGGCGGTCGCGACCGCGAATGCGACGGCCGCCCGGCCGGCGTGCGCGAACGTCTCGCGCGAGACGATGCGCTTGCAGCCTGCGACCGGATCGAGACGTTCCAGTTTGATGCTCGGTGCGTGAAAACGCAATCCGCCGGCCTGGACGACCGTCGCTGCGACGGCCGCCATTGCCGCGCACGCCGTCGGAACCATCGCGCAGGCCGCCGCGGCTGCGGCAAACATCCAGGCCCCGTCGCCGCGTGCCGAGGCGACGATCGCCCGCCCCGCAATCGCCGCAAAGAACGGCGCGACGCCGCCAACCGCAAGTGCTGCCGCTGCGAACGCGAGATTCGCGCCGAGCTCTCCGGATCGCGCGACGTCACCTTCGCGCTTGGCTCGTTCGATGCGCGCAGGCGTCGCCTCGAAAGCCTTCTCCCCATCGCCGCTCATCGGATGAGTCCGTGAGGAATCGCCGCTACGGGCGTCACCGCCGTCAACGTCAACGCCGGCGCCGTCATCACCGCGGCGACGATCGCCGCGGCAAACGCCAATGGAAAGACCAGCGTGAAACTTCCAAAACGCGGTACCGCGCGGGAGAGCGCGCCGATGGCGATCTGGACGACGAACGCGAGGCCGATCGCCGGCGCCGCGACCGCGATGCCCACGCCGACGATCGTGAGGGCCCACCCGACCGCGTACGCCGCCCACGCGTGCGCGTCGATGCCGGCCCCGGGCGGAATCAATGCGAAACTTCGCGCAAACGCCGCAATCGTCACGCGATAGGCGCCGCTCAGAAAGAATCCGCCGGTATACGCAAGCGACCAGACGCGGCCGAACCCGCTCGGCGCGACGATCTGCAGGCTGGGAGCGATTGCCTTCACGCCGACGTAATCGTCGATGGCCCGGCCGCCGGCGTACGCGCCGTCGTAGACGAGCGACGCCGCCATGCCGATCGCCGCACCGAGCAAAAACTCGATCGCAAGCGCCGGTACGGCTTCGGCTCCCAGCGGCGTGCGCGACGCGCGTACCGCCGGTGCGATGGCGACTGCCAAGAAAAGCGCGAACGCCGCGCGCACGCCCTGCGGCACGCTCGGATGCGAAAAGCCGGGAGCGCGAAACGCAAATCCGGCGCAGCGCGCGAAAACGAACAGCGCGGTCGCGCTCACCCGCCGGTGAGCGCCGGAATAGCGGCCGTCGCGCGTTCGAAGAGCCCCGCAAGCAGATGCATCGCGGCCGCACCGAACGTCGCGGTGACGGCTCCGATTGCGACGATCTTCGGCAAGAGCGTCAGCGTTTGTTCTTGCACTTGCGTGGCTGCCTGCACGACGGCAACGGCGGTTCCGACCAGCGCGGCGACCGCGAGCACCGGCAGCGAGATAGCGGCCGTCGCTATCAGCGCATCGCGGAGTAAAGCTTGGAAGACGTCCACGTCTTCGAAGCTACGCGCGCGCGGTTACCGGTGCGTTGCCGAAGAGTATCCCGGCAGCCGCCATGCACTGGCTGCCAGCAGCGCCGAGACGATCGCGCGCGTCGCGGGCGACCGGTTGAGCGTGTAAAAGTGCACGCCCGGTACGCCCGCCTGAAGCAGTTCGACGGCCTGCATCGACGCGTAGGCGACGCCCAGCGCCTCGACGGCTGCGGCATCGCCGCGGCGCAGCGTCATCTCGACGTGCAGCTTGGGCGGAATGCTCGCGCCGCAGAGCGCGACGAAGCGGCGAATTTGATCGAAGTTCGTGATCGGCATCAATCCCGGAAGCATCGGCGTTGAAATGCCGGCCGCTCGCACGCGGCGATCGAAATCGAAATAGAGCGCGTTATCGAAAAACAGCTGCGAGACCAGGAAATCGGCGCCGGCATCGACCTTTTCTCGAAGGCGCTCGAGATCGCTCGCTTCGCTCGCGGCTTCTGGATGTTTCTCCGGATAGCATGCCGCGCCGATGCAGAAGTCGTAGTTGCGCCGCAGCATCGCGATGAGGTCGGTTGCGTGCGCGAAACCGCCGGGCGGCGGCTCGAACGCTGCCGCCGTTGCGGGCGCGTCGCCGCGCAGCGCGAGGACGTTGGCGATGCCGGCTCGCGCGAGATCGTCGAAGAGCATGCGCAGTTCGGCGCGGGTCGAGCCGACGCAGGTCACGTGCGCGACGACCGTCATGCCCGTTTCCGATTGAATCTGTTTCGCGAGCGCGACCGTGCGCGCGCGCGTCGATCCGCCGGCGCCGTAGGTGATCGAAACGAATGCCGGCCGCAGCGGCTGCAGGGCCGCAATCGTTTCGAAGAGGCGGCGCGATCCGTCGTCGTCCTTGGGCGGAAAGAACTCGAAGGAGAAAAACGGCCGAACGCTCGCGAGCGCGTCGCTAATTCGCATGCAGCATGCTTCGTTAACGAAAGCTCGCCGTCACGCCTCCGCAGACCAGCGCCCAGCCGTCGACCATGACGAACAGCAGCAGCTTAACTGGGAGCGAAACGACCGGCGGGCTGAGCATCACCATGCCGAGGCCCATCAGAATCGCCGCGACCGCGAGATCGATCGCAACGAACGGTAGGTAGAGCGCGAAGCCGATTGCGAATCCGCTGCGCAGCTCGCCGACGACGAACGCCGGAACGAGGACGTCGAAAGGAGCGCGCTGCGCCGCTTCGTGCGGCTGGTGCGCGATCCGCTCGAAGAGCTGCACGTCCGCTGCGCGCGCTTGGCGCAGCATGAAGGTTTGGAGCGGGACGGCGGCGCGCTCGAGCGCTTGCGATTGCGACAACGCTCCGCGCGCGTAAGGATCAACAGCGACCGTTGCCGATCGTGCTCGCCGACTCATCCTCGCCAAAGGCGACGGTGCGGTTTCCGTGGAGCCGCGAGGAGAGCGCGGCGACCTGGGGCAACCAGCAGGTGTCGATCTGGGTGAGAGATCCGGCCGTCGTCACGCTCACCGTCACCGATGCCTCCGGCGCGACGGGGACGACGACGGCGACCGTCAACTTCGCGGACTCCACGTCGAACGGCGACGAGTTCGCGTGCGCGCACATCGGCACGCCCCCGCCGGCGCCGTCGGTCCCGGTTCAGGTCTCGTCGGGCTCGACCGACGCGCAGGCGCGCTCGCTGTTTGCGGCGGCGTTCTGCCGGCTGGCGGGCGTCACGTGCACGGGCGACATCATTGGCGGGACGCCATCGCTGGCAGACGAGGGTAGGCGCCTGCTCGTCGAGCGCAAGATCGAGCAGCTGAAGGAGCGCATCGAGGAGCTGCGCCGCGATATCGCTGACGCCCTCGCCAGCGAGCGGCGCCTCGCTGACGAGGCCGCGGCGACCGATGACCAGTCTGAGCGGACGCTGCTGATCGTGCTGGCCAAGATCGCCCACAAGGGCGCACAGGAGGATGAAGAGCTCCTCGACAAGGACATCACCGAGCTCAACGCGCTCGACCACAAGGACCGCGCGCTTGTCCACCAGCTGAGCAGCAAGGTGCGCCCCGCCCGAGCCGCCCCGGCCACGCCTCACGTTCGACGTGGTGGCGGTCATCCCGTTCCGTATCGCCGCGGGTACCGGCGCTGCGGTCAACGGGAACCTAAGCGCGGGCGCGACGCAACTGTTGCGCCGCTACGGCCGGCTGCACCTCACGCTCTACACCTACACCCTGACCGCGACCGGGAAGCGCACCGTCACGTCACGCGCCGTGACCATCCACGTCCCGAAAGCCCATCGAACGACGCGCCGCTGACGTCGACCGCGTCCGGGGGCGGGCGGGATGCGCTCAGCGTCCGCTCGCAAGACTCCAGGTGACCGCTCGCCGAGGTCATCGGGCACTCCGTGGCCGGTCGGCGGTCTTCGACAGGACGTACTGCAGCTGACCATGCGATCGTCTTGTTCTGACGTCCGCGCTCTTTTGGGCGTACCCGCGGCGATCACTGAGTCATTCTCGGCCCTTACGGCAGGCCCCAAACGCACCAGCCACCTTTGATTGGGCTAGGTCCCGCCCGGCGGCAGGTCGACGCGGTAACCGGCCTCTACTCCAGGTTGGCCCCTTCCCGGGATCGACCAATGCGAGTCGCAGGCCTACACGATCACCGCCACGAACTCGTCGACCGGCGCCCTCACCCCGAAGATGTACGTCGGCGTGGGCGACAGCTACACGCTCGTCGTCCCCCGCCGGGCGCGTACACGCTGAAGGACTCGCGGATGCCCGGGACAGGCCCGGCGACGGTCACCACAGTGCACAGCACGACCGCAAACACGTACTGCAACATGCCGTGAGGTCCGTCCCCATCATCGGCGATTCTCGACTCCGCCCACCATCCCTGGTCCCATGCGCGAGCCAAGGTAAGCAAGAGTCCTCGAGGTCCCGCTCGAGGATCCGCTGCACAGCGACGGCAGAGTACGGGTCGCGGCCGATTAGTGTAGCCGGGTCACCCCTCGGTGGTCCCGAGCTGGCACTCGAGCCGCCGGGCTTCGCGCTGATCCCCGCAACCTCGCGAGCTGTGTGCTTTGCGCATCGAGTGCCACGGAGGGCGTTCATCCGGTCGCCCGCGTTCGTCGGCGGCGCGGGCGTCGTGGCACGCAAGCTGCGCAGCTCCCTGTTCGAGATGCCGAGCAGCTCGGCCACCTCGCCAGGCTGCAGGCCGGAGCCGAGGAGGTCCTCTACCGCCTCAGGCCTGGGCGCGCTGAGCTTCGGCTTGGGCGCGCTCCCAGGCGGCTTTGGCCTCGGCAAGCCGGGCCACGGCCCCGGAGAACAAACGCGCCGCGGCAGTACGGGTCGCTAGGCGTTCCTTCGTGGCCGCCGCCTCCTGGGCAGCGAGCTCCCGGAGCCGTCGTGTGGCTGGGTCGTCAGCAACGCGTGCATGGGTGCGAGCGTAGATCGATTAGCCATAATTAGTTCCTCTCGAGCCAGGGCTCGGAATGTGACAAGAGTAGCCGAATATTGTCAGAGTATTTCAAGCACTAGCTGGTATTAGCTTTTGTGGGAGCAAGATATGCGATCAGTACAACTGATCGCGGTGGATGCTTGCCCTGGGGGGCGGCGCATGCCACGCTGGGACGGTGGGAGATGTGCCGGGGACGGTGCGCCCGGCCGGGGAGCCGGGCGGGGACGGGGGGCGTGACGGACCGGTCTTGGGTAAGGCCGGGGCCACCGCGACGGCGCGTCCCGGAGGCCGGTTACGGCGTCGGCCGGGTGGGCGCCGGCGCGTAGTCGGTGTGCGCCTGTCGCCGGAGGAAGAGGCTTGGATCGTGCCCCGGGCGGCGGCCGAGGGCCTGTCGGTACAACGGTTCCTGGTCGAGTCGGCGCTGCCCGAAGGCCGTCCCTCCCTCCTCGCCCGGCGCGCCCTCTGCCGCGAGTTCTTGGCGGTGGCGAGAGACCTTCACGGGGCCTGTGTGAACTTGAACCAGCTCACTCACCTTGCCCATGTGAGGCGCGATGTCCCGAGTGGGGCCGACGAGGTCATGGCCGAAGTGCGGGCTGGAGGTAGGCGCATTGTCGAACTGGCGGCGCTCCTCAGCGCCCGTGGAGGGGGCTCCCCCGGGGGAGGCGGAGGCGTGAGGCACGAGGGGGCGGAGGCGTGATCGCGAAGGTGACGCGGGGCCAGCAGCCCTCGGGCGCGGTGCGCTACTTGTTCGGCCCTGGGCAGGTACAACGAGCACGAGGACCCCCATGTCGTAGCGGCCTCGGCGTCGCTCCGGGTGGAGGCGGGCCTGCGGCCGACCAAGCCCGAACTGGAGGAGCTGGCGGCGGCTATGGACTTCCCTGCCGTGTTGTTCGGCACGGAGGTCCCCGGCGGCGCCTGCTGGCACCTGTCGCTCTCCACCAAGGCGGGGACGGACCGCGAGTTGTCGGACGCCGAGTGGGCCGAGGTGGCCAAGGAGGCGATGAGCCGGCTCGGTTTTGAGGCCTCCGGGCACCAGGCGGCGTGCCGCTGGGTGGCGGTCCGCCACGGCCGCTCCAGCGCCGGCAACGACCACGTCCACGTCGTCGTGGACCTGGTGCGCGAGGACGGGAAGGTCGCCGCGCACGGCCAACGACTTCAAGCGCTTCTCGGCCCTCTGCGCCGACATGGAGCGCCGCTACGGGCTCAGTGCCGTCGAGGGGCGGGCCAAGAAAGCGGCCATGCCCGGGCTCACCCGGGCCGAGGCGGAAAAGGCGCGCCGCACCGGACGGGCCGAAGCGGAGCGGGCCGAGCTCGCCCGGGTGGTGCGCGCTGCGGCCACTGTCGCCGCCAGCGAAGCCGAGTTCGTGCGGCTCCTCCGGGACGCCGGGCTGGCGGCCAGGCCCCGTTACGACCGCGTCGGCGGGCATCGCGTGGTCGGCTACGCGGTGGCCGAGGAGCCCTCCGACGGAGGGGTGGCGGTCTTCTTCGGTGGGGGGAAGCTGGCGAGGGACCTCTCGCTCCCGGCCCTACGGGACCGCTGGCGCGACGGCGAGGCCGAGAGCCAGGAGGCCGCCGCCGAGTGGGCTGGTGCAGCCCCGGCGACGGGCGTGCACGAGGCCCCTCGGGCCAGCCGGCACCTCACCTACCGCTGGGCCGAGGCGAGAGAGCGTTGGGGCAAGACGGCGCTTCGGGAAGAGCACCAGGCGTCCGCCCAGCGCTCCCCGGCCCGGTGGAGAGAAGCGACCGAAGGCCTGGGCGAAGTGGTGCGCGAGCTGGGCGCCGTCCCCGCCGAGGACGTGACCACCTGGCGAGCGGTCGCCTCCGACGCGGCGGGGGTGCTGGCTGTCTTATCGGGGCGCTTGGAGCGCGTCCCCGGGCCACTGGCCCACGCCTCGGGCCTGCTCGCCCGCTCGGCCCAAGGGCCTCGGCAAAGGCCAGCGAAAGTTCGCTGCGTCCCGCGCGGCACCATCAAGTCGGTGGCCGCCCTCATGGCCCAAGCGGACCTCGACGAGGACACGCCGGCCGCCTGGAGGCTTCTCTTGGCCGAGATGCTCCGGGTGGCCCAGGCGGTCCACGACGCCCACTTGGCGCGCTCGGAATCTCAGCAGGCTGGCCGCCTGGCCGACGAGGCACGGAAGGCCCTGGACAACGTGAGGGCGCGCCTCGGGTCGCTGGAAGCGCTCCGGGCCGAGCTCCTCGCGGTAGTCGAGCCTGCCCAGGGGGAAGCCGGACGCGGACAGGAGGAGGCTGCGAGGCGTCAGCGCCGACGGGCGGGCAAAGGTGCGCTGCGGCCAGAGCAGTTCGCTCGGACGACAACGGGGCGGGCACCGCCGAAACGGTCCTCGGAAGTGGGGAGGTGAGCGTGGCAGAAGCGTGCTGGGACGAACGCTCCGTGCCTCCCTGCTGGCGTACCTGGTTGACGCAGCCTGGCAATGAGAGACGTAGCCGTGACTTTTGGCGCTCGCGCGACATTATGTGCGCTAGAGCAGGGTCGAAAGTCGACGCCTTATCCGTCTGATATGCATGATTCCCGCCCGAGTTGGGATGGTAGTCGGTAGGGACATTCGGTATTCGCGACTGCCCCGGTGCGGCACCTCGGAGATGCGGCGCTGCTGGGATATGGGGACGCTCGACGTGCGTGGCAGGGGTCGCTTTTTAGCCGCGCCGTCTCGGCCACCCTCTGCGCCGTGCACGCCGACGCGGACGCCCAGGCGCTCGACTACCTCGAGCGACGGGCGCTGTGCGTTCGCCGGGGAGCCGGGGGGCTCCGCCGCATCGGGGCACCGGGACTTCCTCGCCGTCGCCAGTCGGTCTAGCCAATCGCTGAGCAGCTGTCGCTCTGCAGGGGACAGGACGCCGGGTGCCTCGGTGAGCAGTGCCCGCAGCGCGACGGCGTGCACCGCGACCCGTTCAGCCGCCGGTGCCGCGTCGGGTCCTCCGTTTGGGGTCTCGGCGGAGGCCGGAACGGTGATGGCGGTGAGTATCGCCTCGCGCATGGTCTCGGAGAGCCGCGGGTCGCGTTCCTCGGGTGGGGTGGCGGCGAGAGTGAGCGTGACGCCGGTACCCGCGGCGTGGATCAGGTCCGTGGCGTGAGCAACATCGACACGGAGCCGCCCGGCCTCGGCGATGCGGGCGACGAGCCCCTGCAGCACCGCAACGCCTTCGTGTATCACTGATCTGGACGCAGCGACGGACGGGGCGCTGTACAGCGAGCGCGAACGCGTCGGGGTGGGCAAGGCCGAACGCGATGTGGAGATCCCACCCTCGCCGCAGGTCCTCGACTGGGTCGTTCGTAAGTGCGCGGGTCGCCTGTTCTCGCACGTGGACGGCGAGCGTCTCGCGAGCGACCACGTCGAGCAGTCCCTGCATGTCGCCGAAGTGGCGATAGATCGTGGGCGGTTGCACCCCGGCGGCGGCGCTCACCGCTCGCGTGGTCACCGCGTTGCGTCCGCCGGTCGCGAGCAGTTCGGTGGCGGCGCGCACTATGCGGGCTCGAGCGTCCGGCCTCGGGTCCCTCGATGACATCAGCGGAAACAATATCGCGTTATCGCTGTTGACTATCAGTGCTGTCGGTAATACGTTAGCGATGATAACAGCGAGATCGGATTCGCAAGCGCTGCGCGCCTCGCCGATGAGGGCTGGGATCTCGTGCTCCTGCCGTCGCGGTCGAGAGGCCGAGCGAGGTGCTCCTGAGGGACTGATCGCAAAGGAGTTGCCGAGTGATCTTCGTGACGACGGCCGGCAAGGTGGGTTCGGCGGCGGCCCGCCTGATCGCCCAGCGAGACGTTCCTGTGCGGGTACTCGTCCGCCACCCCGAGAAGGTGGCCGCTCTCGCCCAAGCCGGAGTCGAGATCTTCCCGGGCGATCTGGATTCCCCCGAGAGCATCGACCAGGCGATGCGGGGTGTCTCGAGGGTGGTCCTCGTCACTTCGCCGGTCCTCTCACAGGAGCTGAGCGTGATCGACAGTGCCGAGAGGGCCGGCGTCGAGCACGTCGTCAAGATCACCAACAAGAGCCGACGCGGACTCGCCGATCGCCCGCCGCCGCATCCAGAGCGAGATCGAAGACGCCCTGGTCGCCTCGGGACTCTCCTACACCCTTCTGTGCAACAACGCCTACATGCAGAACTTTCTGATGATGGCGCCAGGGATAGCCAAGACAAGCACCTTCAGCACCGCGACCGGCGACGGTCGGGTTGGGCACGTCGATGTGCGGGACGTGGCCGCCGCCGCCGCCGAGATCGCGGTGTCCCCCGCCGGCCACGCCGGAAAGAGGTACTGGCCGACGGGGCCGGAGTCGCTTTCGGGCAACGACGTGGCCGAGATCTTCACCAAGGTCCTTGGCCGACCGATCACCTTTTACCCGATCTCCTTTGAGGAACAGAAGCAAGCGATGACCGACGTCGGTCTCCCGGTGCCCGTCGCCAAGGACAACGCCCTGGCGGTCGCCTGGATGGCCGACGGCGATTGTGACTACGTCACCGACGATGTGCCACACATCCTCGGCCGACCGGCTGGCTCATTCGAGCGGTTCGCCATCGACTACGCCGAGGCGTTCTCGTGAGGTACGGCGGCGGCGGCCCTGACCCCGCCAGGCGTCGTCCCGGCTGTGGCCACGAGCAGGACCTTCGCAGCAAGAGGGAACCAACTAGCAGAAAGGGCACCTGATGAGCATCAACACGGAAACGACGAGCCGGACCAAGCACCTGCTCGCGCTCATGACGAGGGGTGACGATCTCTTCAACGCACGGGACTGGCAAGCGTTGGACGACGTGCACCACCCGGACATGATCGCGTTCATCCCCGGGAGCGCAGAGCCGATCTACGGACGGAAGGCCCATGGCGCGGCGATGCAGCAGCTGGTCCGGATGTTCCCCGACGTCCGCGTCCACACCCCGTACCCGGTCCAGTTCGGAGGCGACGACTGGATCACCGTGGTCACCAACGCCACGGGGACATTCACGGGAGAGATGGCCCTGCCCGACGGCAACGTGGTCCCGCCGACCGGAAAGGCGTTCGACCTCGAGTTCGCCCAGACCAGCAAGTGGGAGGGCGACCAGCTCATCGTGATCTCTGCCTTCTGGAACTCCGCTGTCCAGAGGCGGCAAATCGGCCTCGCCTAGCAGCGAAGGACGCCGGCTTGTTCGGAGCGAGCGGATGCAGGTTCCTGCAATCCACCTGACTGTCCGTCACTCGTCGGCGGTGCGTCCATCGGAGGGGAGGTGACGACGGCCGCTGTGGGCTCCGACACGTCGCAAGGGGTAGAAATGGTGCTCCACGCCTGGCGCTTAACCCGCCCATACCTACCCGCCGTCCAGGCAGCCGATCAAAAGCTCGGCGTCAGCAGCTCCAACGAAGTCGGAAGCACTCGGATCGACATACGATTCTCACTCACCGAGCTGGTTGGTACGAAATCGACGACTCTCCCAGAACGTGAGCGTGGAACTCTGGAGCCACCTTGCCCCCGACCGCCGGCTCAGGGAAGCCATAACGACGCCGGATTCGTTCATCAGGACGTTGTCGGATTTGCAAATATTCGATACCGTAAACCCCAGCGCGATTGGCACTTTCGAGTGAGGTAAAGGGAGAACGCCGACCTTGGTCTGAACAATATGTGCGTGGTTTTCTGTTCTGACGCAGGCTAAATTTGCCTTGAACCAAAGGCGGCAAGAACCGTCTGGTCGGTCGTGCGGACGCTCCGCTCGACGCGAGCGTTCTGGACGCCAATCTGTCTCTCGAGCACCTTCAGCTGCAACTCCCACTCCTTGGCTGCCACTTATGGGTCGGCCTCGATGGCCAACGGGAGTTGGCCTCCCGCTAGCGCGGTGTCAACACCGGTCTAGCCCGCCGACAGCCGACAGCCAGAGCTTCGTGGTGTAGAACGTGTTTGTGGCCACGAGTGAGCTATTGCGCTTCTACGAGACGCCGACCGAGTTCACCGACCTCGGACGAAGAGCGGTAATGGCCGCTGAGCTGCCGAGCGGCCCGCAGCAGTTGGGCGAAGTCGTGCGCGGTCTGCTCGTGCACAACTACCAGGTGAAAGTTCGTGGCCTGGAGGTGCCACCAGAGCGGATGGCGCACATGCAAACGGTTGGCGCCGAGCGGATTCTTGGATAACGTTATCGGCCCCGACGCCAGCCCTCTGGCAGTCGAGCGTCCGCCTGAGCGCCGCATGGTGGGTTTCTCTTACCACTTAGCGCTCCTGCACTGTGCGCTGCTTCGTAACGCCGGGACCCCGAGCGCGGGTGAGATGTGGCTTTGCGAGTTACTTCGAGCCCGGCCTGTGGATCGACCACTGGGTGGTCGAGTGGTGGGACGGAAGAGGCTGGCGTCTCAACGACCCACAGACGGGATGGGGCGACCTCTCTGAGGAGGACTTCCGGAATGGCGTCACGGCATGGAGTTTGGCTCGAGCCGTCCCAAGCCAAGCTGGTTCCTACGGTAACGGAGAGTTGTGGGGCTCGGACGAACTGCGCGGCAGCCTCATCAACGACGTAGCGGCTCTCAACAAGGTCGAGATCTCAGGCTGGTACTGGTGCCAACGCCTCCGCGTGGAACCCATAGCTGGACCGCACGAGGAGCTCGACACGTCGCTTGACGTCCTCGCGCGCCTGGGCGCGGCAGCGGCGTCGATTGCCGAACTCAACCAAGCTTACGAGCTGTACCCGGATGTTCAGCCGCCATCAAACGCCGTAGCGCGGTAAGGGAACGCCCTCCCTGGATTAGGTTCGGTCCCGATCCCCCGGCCGGTAGCGGCGTCGTTCGGGCGCTCGGACCATGCATAGATAACTTTGGCAGTTCTGGGCAGGAGTGCCCGTCAACCTCCGCACCTGCGCGCACCGAACGTCCGATGGCTCATGGCCGAAGACCGCGCCCTATTCGGCCGATCCCGGCAGCCATGTCCAAGAAAGCCTGACTTTCGGGCTCCAGCACAGATTGTCGGCCGTTGGCCCGGCAATATGAGCGTTCGTTCCGGAGCGCCCCGAATCGAAAATTCCCCTGTTCGCTCAGGCAATATCCGTCGATCTGCATGTGCACGAGTCCCCAAACGCCGCCAAAGGATCCCGCACAAAAAGGGGTGTTATGGACGGCTCAAGTGGGCGATTCTGGACGGCGGGTTGGTCGTCTCAGCGGAGAAAGACGGACTGGTGCGCCAGCCTTTCACGTTGGCGTCCGCGACGTTTCCCAGAACCAGGTGCTCAACTCTGTGGTGAGGACCGCATAGCTTGCCGAGGTGTGGCTCAGCTCGTACAAGGTCAGTGGTCCAGCGGGAAGCGTCTGTTTGAAGGGCACCTGAGCCTCCCTAGGCGAGGCGGTCGAGGGAGTCGCGAGCGCCTGAACCTCCTGTGGCGCTTGCAGAGTTGGCGAACGGATCAGGCGACCTGGCGCTGCAGGAGGTGCATGGAGCCGATGGGCCTGAAGGTCGCATCCAAGAAGCTCCGTACGCTTGCCGCGTTGCCCGGGCTGACGCATGCGACTACCAGGGATCCACAGGGGGGAAGGGCGAGCGCTGCCTCCACGAGCGCCGCGGCCTTCCCCACGCCCGCGTCGGTCCGCCTCGAGGCCTCGATACTCAACTCGGGCAGCCCAGCGACGCCGCGTGCGAGGATCGCCACGGCGGACCGGTCGGGGTCGTCGAAACCGTACACGTCGAGATCGTCCCTGAAGTTCGCCGCGATCCTCACTCTCGGATGGCTGAGCAGATCGCGTCGTGGGACGAGCTTGCCGCTGCCACCGCCTCCCCGGCCACGAGCTACGAACAGAAGGTCGAGGCAACCGATCCGGGACCCCGGCCCAGCGATGGCGGTAATGAGCCGGGGGTCGTGAGCGCCCCCGTACCCGTTCGCACCGACTTCCCCGCAGCCTGTCGTCGGTGATGTCGTCACCGAGACAGAAGACGGCGTGCGCCGTGAAAGCGACGACGGCTTCAAGCCCTGAGCGCCACCGGGGCGCGCGACTCCAACCGCCGTCGGGTTTAGGAAACCGTCCCTGGTCTGCGTCCTCGATGACCTTGGCGAGCCGGTGTACGGGGTTCATACGGGAGCGATGTTACCAATCCGTTCGCGGTGCAGAACGCCCACGTCGATGAGAAGAATATGCGTGCTGATTATGGCCTGTCGTACAAGCAAAGTTGGCGGGCATCCCGGCGGCAAGAATCCGTCGACGGCGCGCCCGCTTCACCTGTTCGAGGTGTTCTGTGTGCCAGTTCTGGGGGCATCCCTGATTCGCAAAATCCGGTCGTCCTAAGAATGACGCGGAAAGCGTATCCGAACGCCGGGTCGGTGACCGTCTCCGCGCACGAACTATCGTTGAGCCGGATGGCGGAGACTCCACGCCAAGTAATTCGACGGCCCGACGGCCAGCCGTATTCTCCCGGCACCCTCACCGAGACCGTCTACGTGTTGAAGTCGACCGATCAGTGGCTTCCTGACGAGGGTCCAGACGGTGCCATCTGGTCCGGCGGCCACGGCCGCATCAAGAGCAACCAGCACCCCGCCCGATACATCCTCGACACCGACGGGACGGTCCTCCGTCCGCCGCTACCAGGCGGTGAAGACGTTCGCGGACCAACTATCTCGCGGCGCATGACCGGGCGACGAGCTCAGCGACGAACTCGGCGACAAGCTCAGCTCATTGCCTGCGCTCAGGCAGTGGCCGAGCTGGCCGAGCATCGGGAAATCCAACCCCTCCGGGTCCACGACGTCGAACACGACCTGGAGATTCACGCCGTCTTGGGCGCCATCGTGAGGCGCTGGAAGACCCCGGCCAGCTACATCAGCACCGCCGCGGTGAACATGCCGAGAAAGGAGCTGCACCTGGAACACGTCGTCCCGATCCGGGTCCTGGTGGACCGGATGATCATGGACCCGACCGAGTGTCAGGAGCTGCTCGAGACGGCGGTGGTCATCGCCCGCGTCACGCCGGCCGAACACCGGGAGCTGGGTGGCATCTTCACGCACACCCAGGAGCTGTACGGCCGGATGCTCAAGGCGCCTGTCTCGGAGCTGCCGGACCTTGGGTGGGAGCGGTACCCAGGGACCTCGATCACAGTCCAGCCGACGTCGTAGTTACCGTGCGCCTGATTGAGGGCCTCTCATGTGCCGGTCGGAGGCGCGCCAGAACTGCCGATTCGCGCCTCGACCCCGACACCACCGTCTGAGCCCTCGACCGACGCCGGATTCGGCGATCACGGATTCCTGGTCTAAACAAACGAGTTTTCGGCTCGTGCGAACATGGTACGCCAGAAGCTCAATGACAATCACTGGTCGCACATTCGGTATCGCGTATCAAACAAGATCGGTGGACCTGACCGCGGCGCGAACCGTCGATCTGGTCGGATTCTGATCCTAGAATAAGGCATTTTCAGCGGCGCAGAAGCGGCAGTTATGCCGGTGATCCTGGCAAGTAGATCCGGGATATGCCGGTGATCCGTGGGCGATTTTAGCCTGTCGTCGGCAACGCCCAGGACCACCGGTCGATCGGGTCAGGGCCCAGGGGCTACCTCCGTTCCGTACTCGTAATGTCGCCGGGCGTCAGCGGCGCTGAGGCCAAGCTGAGCGCCGATCGTCGACCATGGCACCGACTGGTCCCGGGCGGCGGCCACGACTTGGGCGATCCTGGCCTCGACCTGAGCCGAAAGGCTCGCTAAGGCATGGAGTTCTGCGCCGGCATCACCGACCCACATCGGCGAGCGCAGGATGGTGAGGCTGACGACGGCCTCGTCGAGCACGGCAGCAGAACACTCGTCGATGAGGGGCCGGGCGGGGTAAGCCCGGCGGGGGTCGTCGGTGCCCCGGCTCACGACTTAGCCTCCTCCACGCCGGCGACCAGGCGCTCGTAGAGCTGAGCGCTCCTGTAGCGAGTGCGGTGGGCCAGCGCCGGCGCAGTTCCGACCAGAGAGGGCAACGTGTTCGGCTCGCTGCGCCCAACGCCGTCACAGCCGTCTACGGAAGTCGAGGCTTGGCCCAGAGGTGCCAACCCGAGAGTCGGCTCGGTCTCCCGACTGCATCGCCCGGCCTGTTCCTGTCCCGATGTTGGAGGGCCAAATGGTACGACAAAACGCCGTGGAGCCCGGATAATAGGCTGCTGGCAGGAAGTGTGCTCAGCGCCTTCTCAAACTCTGTGTACCACGCAAGGCCCCGGCGTTACCCCCGCCACCGCTACGGCCCGTACTGCCAGAGCCCGGGAGCCCAAGCTGTGATAGCGGCGACCGGTGCGTCGGGGGTACCAGCACGCCCATAGTCCTGGGCATTGCCGAAGCCGAACACACCCCCCTGTGACGCGCTGGCCATCCAGTAGCCCTTGTCGTCAGGGGTTAGGGCGATCCCCACGATGTCGCTCACCCGGATGTGCTCACCCGGCAGGGAGCCGTAGAACTTGACCCCGGTGCCGAAGGTGAAGACCCCCCCGTCGGCGCCGACGAGGGCGTAGCCCGTCCCCGTGTGACGACAAGATGGCGTCCCGGATGTTCTTCACGTGGATCCCCAGGCCGGGCAACGAGCCGTGAAAATGGGCCGTGCCGAAGGTGAACACGCCACCGTCCCAGCCCACGAGCAAGTAGCCGTGCCCGTCGGCGAGGCCACCATGCCGACGATGTGCTCGGTGCGGATGCCGATGCCGGGCATCGAGCCGTAGAACTTGGCGTCACCGAAAGTGAAGAAACCGCCGTCTGCGCCCACCAAGTAGTAGCCCTTGAAGTCGGGGGTGGCGGTGATGGCGACGATGTCCGAGACGTGCTTGCCCAGGGCGGGCAGGTCCCCGTAGGACTTGGCGTCGCCGAAGGCGCTCACGCCGCCGTTGGCCGTCGCCACCCAGTAGCCCTTCCCGTCAGCGGTGCTCGCCATGCCCACGACCGGCCCGCTGGCGGCTGAGGTAGTCGGCGTCCCCGAGCGGCTTGGCGTCCTCGTAACCGAGGACACGGCCGTTGGCTGTGGCCAGCCAGAACGAAGGGCGGTAGACATACAGAGGCGACGCCGTTCGTCGCAACCGACGGGGCAAAGACACCAAAGCCGTTGTAGTTGCAGGGCATGCCCGGCGTTGGGCGCGATACGCTGCGGTGCACGTCGCGGCGCCGGTAACGGTGTTGACGGGTTTGGGGCCGCCGCATTCGTGGGTGAAAGTCACCGTGCCCCCGTTGGGTACGGGGCTCACAGTGGCTGTGAGCGTCACCGGCTGGCCCTAGGAACACCGCGTTGGGCGACACGGACAGGGTCGTGGTCGTCTTGGTGGTGGCGAAGACGAACGTCACGTGCTGGACGGCATCGGGGGCGACCCCGTTTGTCGCCGTGACGGTCACCGTGTAGGTGCCTGCGGCGCTCGGGGGCGACGACCCGGTGATCAGCGCTCCGCCGAAGATGTTCGGCGTAAAGGTCAACCCCGGTGGCAGGGGCGCACCAAGAAAGAGATCATCCGGGTGCTCAAGCGCTACATCGCCCGCCAGGTTTACCCCTACGTCATCGCCGCCGTCTAAAACGGCGCTCGCTCTGGCGACGGGCCTGGCCCGAGAATCGGCTGACAGCCCCCGGCTTGTCCTTAGAACGATTTGCCGGCCCGCCGCCAACACCCCTCTCATGACCTCGTCGACGGGGACTGCTGGCCTACTAAGAGCTTGCCTTTATGGCCCATCCCTGTCTTGCCGCATCCCCCGTCGACGACCAACCAGGAAGACCCGAAAATGACCCCTTGACATTCCTAGGAGCATCGATCCCGGATTCCTGGCCTAGACAAACCAGGTTTAGACGCTTGTCCACATAATGTTCGAAAGTACAACGATAATCGGGTCGCTCGTTATGTCCCGGCTCACCGAGTGGATTCGCCGAGGCTAAGCGATCCCGAGCCGTCGATATCTCAAGTCCTTCTGGATATGTCCTCGCCGATGTTATGCGTGGATCTTGGTCCCGGCGAGGACGCGTTATCTGAGGTTGTCTTCGGCGTAGTTGCTGTCGCTTTGTTGGTTGGTCAGCTCCAGCCTTCGGGCTGTACGATGCGTGGTGGACCGTGGCCTAGAGTCGAACGCCCGCCCCATGGGTACTGCGCGCTGGCGCCCGGCCCGTTCAGCAGCCCCAACCTCGACAGCGGAAGTAGGACACCTCGCCGTCGGCGCCGTCCGCCACGTAGACGGTACCTGTCGTCTGGTCGACGACCACGTTGAGCGGGTTGCCACCCACCGGCACTGTGGCGGGCGTCTGGGTGCAGCCGCTCCGCTGCGTGCCGTTGCAGGTCGCGCCGTTGAAGACCTCCGTGTCGCGGTTGCTCAAGGACGTCGCGTAGACGGTGTCTGTGGCCTGGTCGACAGCGAGGCCGAACCCCCCGTCGCCGGTCGTCAGTGTCGCCGGCGTCTGCCCACAGCCTGAGGTGACGCTGGCGTTGCAGCTGGCCCCGTCGATCACAGCCATCGGGTGCGAGACGGTGGAGGTGTGGCTGACGCCGCCGGTGGTCACGTAGACCGTGTCGGTGGCCTGGTCGACGGCCGCGTTCAAAGGTTCCGCGCCCACGGTGACGGTCGGCGGGGTTTGGCCGCAGCCCGTCGTCACGGTGGCGTTGCAGGTCGCCCCGTCTATCACCGAGACCGTGTTGGCGCCGAGATTTGGCACGTAGACGGTGTCAGTGGCCTGGTTGACGGCCAGTGCGAATGGGAAGTGGCCGACGGTGACGGTCGGCGGGGTTTGGCCGCAGCCCGTTGTCACGGTGGCGTTGCAGGTCGCCCCGTCTATCACCGACACGGTTGTCCCTGGGGCCGTCGGGGTCCCTTGGTTGGTCACGTAGACCGTATCGGTGGCCTGGTCAATAGCCACGTTGAAAGGGGACGTCCCGACCGTGACGGTCGGGGGCGTCTGGCCGCACCCGGTCGTCATGGTGGCGTTGCAGGTCGCCCCGTCAATAACCGACACGGTTGTCCCTGGGGCCGTCTGGGTCCCTTGGTTGGCCACATAGATGGTGTCGGTGGCCTGGTCCACGGCCACGCCCGACGTGAAGTTGCCGGTGGCGACGGTGGGCCAGGTCCGCCCGCAGCCAAGGGGGACAAAGGCGTTGCAGGTCGCCGCGTTTATGACCGAGACGTCGTTGCTGTCCTGGTTGGCCACGTAGACCGTGTGCGTCAAGTTGTCTATGGCCAACTGGTACGGGCCGTTACCGACCGTGGTCGTCGGCGGTTCGTGGCGGCAGCCGGACTGGTGTGCCAGGGTGCAGGCGGCGCCGTTGAGCACCGACACGTCGTTGTCGCCCTGGTTGGTGACATAGACCGTGTCGGTGGCGATGTCGATGTCGAGGTCCCCGGGGTTGTAGCCCGTCGTGAGCTGGGGCGGCGTCTGGTTACAACCGGCGGTGTCGAGGGCGTTGCAGATGGCCCCGTCGATCACCGACACCGTGCTGTCGTTCTGGTTCCCTACGAACACGTTGTGGGTCAGCGGGTCTACCACCAAGTTCCAGTCAGGCGCACGCGCCGACGGCCACGGTGGGGGGGACCTGGCCGCACCCCGAGGTCACCGTCGCATTGCAGGTGGCCCCGTTGATGACGTACACGAAGCCCAGGCTGGGCCCCTCGGCCATCTCGTACACGGTGTCGGTGGCCTGGTCGACGGCGGCCGCGTACGGCATGGTGTTGAGGCCGAGCGAGACCGTGGGCGGCGTCTGGCCGCAGCCTGTCGTCACGCTGGCGTTGCAGGTGGCCCCGTCGATAACGCCGACGCTGCTGGCCCCACTGGCGGTGAACTCGGGGACATATACGGTGTCGGTCACCTGGTTCACAGCGAGCAGCCATGGGTTACCGGCGACGGTCACCGTCGGCGGCGTCAGGGCGCAGCCGGTCGTAACCGTGCCGTTACAGGTCGCCTCGTTGACGACAGAAACGGTATCAGTACCGGAGTTGGTCACGTACACCGTGTGGGTGGCCTGGTCGATCCCCACGCCCGCCGGGCCGGGGCCGACCGTGATGGTGGCCGCCACGCTCCCGCACCCTGAGGTCACGGTGGCGCTGCAGGTCGCCCCGTTTATCACCGACACGGTATCGCCACCGGCGTTAGCCACATAGACGGTGTCCGTGGCTTGGTCGACGGTGACGGCGTCCGGCCCGGGGCCGACAGGGACCGTAGGCGGGGCCTGGCCACAGCCCGCCGCCACAAGGGCATTGCAGGTAGCAGTGTTGACCACCGAAACGGTGGCGTCGTTCGCGTTCGCTACGTACGCCGTGTGGGTGGCCTGGTCGACGGCGATGGCGTCGGGGCCGGCCCCCACTGCCACGGTGGGGCTAGGAGGGCGATGGTGCAACAAGCCTCCTAACGAAGGCCACCCCGGCCGGGCCCTCTCGACCGGGCCGGTCCCGACACCATCCAAGCCGCGGCTGTGCCCGGCTGCCCTGCCGAGGCCGCCGCCGGGCCGGCGACCGTTACGGCCGGGAGCACGAGAGCGGCAGTTACGCCGATAATTCCGAGGCGGGTCGAAAGTCTGGTCATTGTTTGTTCCCTTTTCGGTGAGGATTTGCGCACTCGATCGCTGGCATTACCCAACCGCTTACCGATTTTTATTTGGGGACGGCGTCTTCGGGTCCGAGCGGGCGCGCTCGTAAGGACCGGTTCCGTCTGTCCTTCACGGGGCGGCTTTGGCCAACTTCTCCGACAAAATGTCAGGCGCTACCGGCCGGCCTCCTGGACCGGCGAAACGGTCAGCGGACCTCGTCGAAGGCGTCAACTCGGTCCGCGACCCCTCGACACTGCTTTTGCATGAATACACCCTGTCGAATATGGAATACAAGCGAAATTTGCTCGCTGGCCATTTTTTTCTCGGGCCCGATACAGTTCGTCGGGACCGGCGACTGCAGATCGTGCCGCGGTCGTGTCAGGTGAGCCGGTGAATGGGACAGGGCTCAGTGAAACCTCAGCCAAGACTGTGACCGTACCCGCCGCCGCTAACCTGTGGCCGGCCCACACCGACCCGGCTCTCTCTCCTCGCCGGACAACGCCACAAGACTCTGGTGGCTCGGCGCCAACATGAACCGGCGCTGACGCTTCGTCCAAGAACGGGCGAGTCTTCTCGCACCAACTCGCTAGTGGACCGGAATCTGCCACACCCCATAGGGGACGAAATTAAACTGTTGCAGGCATTGAGCGTGACTTCATAATCGACCTCATCAGTCGCCGACCGGGCCGCGGCCTCGTCAATCGGGAGCGCTCAACTTCTCCCGAGTGCACAAGGGCCGTCCCAAAATTGCGTATCCAAAGGGAAGTGCCCGGGCTCGAACCTCACCCTTGAAGTTACCCGACGAAGACCGCACCCTGGACAACAGGGATTCCAACGGTCTAATGAGCTACGTACATTTGTGCTTAGTGGGCTTTGTCGATGCGCGCTCCATAACCGGCGATTATGTTCGATTCAGCCGCACGAGTTTTGGAAATGTGCCCGGCAACGAAATCGGCGTGTTATCTCGCGCCGCTTTTGTGCCGTTATGTGGGTGAAAGCAGGGTCACCCCACCTGAGTGCTTCCTCCAGTTGGCCTGGGAAGGCGGCCGGCTGCACCTGTCAAGAACCCCCCTCGTGACACACCAAGGGTTCTCCCCGAATTTTGCTGGTCCAACCCGTTCGCACCTGGCCAAAGCCTGAATAGCCCTCCAAGCTTCTTTACGGCAGAGTCTCGAAGACACCTCCGAACACGTTCACGCCCGCCCCGTTGATACTCGCTTTTTGGTTGACGCCGGGTATTGAGCCGAATAGCGGCACCGGTAATTCCGCGTCCTTGACGAACATGTACAGAGGGTGGCGCTCGGGCCCTGAGCAGCTGCCACGCCTGTGCGAGTGGCCCAGGCCTGGCCGGTGCGCACCTGGGCAGTCGAGAACGCCTCGGGGCTTGGTTACCTCCTGTCCCAACAGCTCGTCGGCGCCGGCGAAAGGTGGTGGACGTCCCGCCCAAGCTCGCCGCCCGGGCACGCCTGCTCGACAACGGCGACCTCAACAAGAACGACCCCAATGACGCCCGCTCGGTCGCGGTGGCCGCTCTGCGGGCAAAACGCTTGTCGGAGGTGACAAAAGAGGACCATGCCGCAGTGATGAGGCTGTGGGCGCGGCGGCGCAAAGACCTCACGAGCGCCCTCACCAGGATGGCCGACCGCCTCCATGCCGTCATCTTGGAGCTCGTGCCCGGCTGGTACACGGGCGAGATCTACGCCAGCAAAGTGGCCCGGCTGCTCGTGGCCTTGGAGCCCGCGGGCGCCGTCGCTGCCGCCGGCAAGGAGCTGGCCGATCCTCCGTCGCCTGGACGGCCAACTGGCCGAGCTCAAGGGCGGCTGGCGGCCGTAGTAATGGCCTCTGGGACCACCACGACCAAGGTCTTCGGCGTCGGGCCGGTAGTAGCCGCCATCACCGTCGGCCTCACCAGGGACGTGGGCCGCTTCGCCGACAAGGACCACTTTGCCGCGTACAACGGCAGTGCCCCCACAGAAGTTTCCTCAGGGCCGAAGAAGATCTACCGGCTCTCGATGAGGGGCAGCCGCCAGCTGAACCACGCCCTGCACATGGCGGCCGTCACCCAGGTCCGCCACCGCCACAGCGAGGGCCGCTCCTACTACGACCGCAAGGTCGCTGAGGGCAAGACCGGCAAGGAAGCCCTCCGGGCCCTCAAGCGCCGCATCAGCGACGCTCTTTATGCCGCCATGGTCGCCGACGCCCGCCGTGACCGCCAGGAGGGCCAAGCCTCAGGTGGCCCGGGAGGGCAAACGGGGAACGGCTCAGTAGCCTCCGCGGCCGGCTCTCACCCCGCAAAACCGGCTCTTCGGCCAAGCCACTCCCGGGCCAACCCCAAGGCTAGGCCTCTCCGGCAGGCCGCGCGCCCCCTCGGCCTACCGAGAAAATCAGAAAAAGATCCCCAAAGCATCTTGACATCTGGAACAAAGAGGACTCGATATGGGCGATCATGCCGGCTGCAAGCAACTCCGTTCATACATACGGCGTCCCGGTTATGGTTTCGAATCAGCAGCGCCACAAAGGCCGCCGCAAGCATCATTATGTTGCCATCGTTTGCCGGTACCGGGCCTGGCGAGCAAACTCCGCCCCGACGGACGAGCGCGCCTGAGCCGTCACAGCTCTTCGTCAAGATGGACGACCGGCTCGTGCCGGAGTTGTCGCAGCCGGTGGCTTCTCAACGGGCGCCTCACACGGCCAGAGCAGTCCGGTAACACTCCGATAACACGGCAGCCCTAGAACATCTCGTGCCGGCGACAAAGCCGGCCCTGATGAACGGAGCCGAAATGAAAAAGAGGGCCGTTGGCGCAGTAGTTGGCGCAACCGCCGTATCGGTGCTTGTGCCATTGACACTGTTGCAGGTGACCACCGCCGGCGCAGTCGGAAAGGCAAACCAACAAGACCGCCCAGGAGCCATCACGATTCAATCCTGGCTGTACGCCGTCCCGAGCGACAACATGATGTCGGCGACCATTTGGGACTGCTTCAAGATCACCGGGGCGATCACCGACGAAGGCGGCGGCCCCACCTGGACCGACGACGCCTCCTACCAAGCGCCCAACACGATGACAAGTGGCGGGGTCAGCGCTGCGAGCCATGAGTGCTCAGACAAGGTCCCCGCCGGTGGCTTCATCCTGGTGCCCCCGCCTGAAGCGGGCCAGTACCAGTTCGCCCAGTACACGGCGGCGCCCAGTTCTCCGGGTGGGCTCAGCACGATCTATGCGGTGCACACACTGCGTCGCGCAGAAGGGCGACATCGACATCCAGTTCGCCGGCACCTACAATATGACCAACAGCCCCGTGCCCGTCAAACTTCCGAACGGCACGACCGTCGAGGTCCAGCCCTTGACGACCGGTCCGGAAGGGAGCTGGCTTATCACCGGCGGCACCGGGGCTTACGCCGGCGTGCAGGGTAGCGGTACTTCCTTTGCCAATGCCGAAAACACGTTCCCTTGGATCAACCACACCGAGCACGGCTCAGTGTGGTGGGACGGAACCCCCAAGGCCGCCAGCAACTCCTAACACATAAAGCTGCGTATGGCCTGCGTGAGAGACCGTGGGAGGGCCCGCAAGGAGGCGGGCCCTTCTTCTCGCCCCGCCCAGGTCCCACGGTGAGATAATGCGGTCGTGCCCGCGCCAGCCGGCGACGCCTATTGCCCAAGTGCAATCGCGGTGCGGGCTAACCTGCTCGGCCCGTTCTCGATGACGGTAGGGACAAGGACCGCCGGGCCTTGGTCCCGCCCTCCCGCCAAGCGTCTCTTGGAGCTGTTGTTGATTAGCCCGGGGCGGCGTACCGGCCGGGGAGCCGCTTGCGAGGCGCTTTTTCCCAACCTCGGCCCAGCTGCAGCGGCCCGAGAGCTCTCCAAGGCGCTCTCCATGGCACGGGCTTCCCTGTCAGCTTTGGGTGAAGAAGCAGCAGGGCTGATCCAAGCCGACCGGGGGCATGTCTGGGCTAATCCCGGCGCTCAGCTCGAGGTAGATCTAGACCTCCAAGAGGAGAGGTTGCGCTCGGCTCTCAAAACTGAGCCTGGCATGGACCGCGACAACCAGCTACTACTGGCTCTGGCAGACGAGGGCACCCTGATCGAAGACGAGCCCGTTGCCGAGTGGGCCGTCCGTCCCAGGGAGCGGCTGGAGTGGACCCGTCAGGGAGCGCGCCTGGCCCTGGCACGAGATCGCGCCAGGGGCATGGGACGGTCACAGCCCGAGGCGGTCATCGATGCCTGGGAAAACTGCCTGTCCCACGACCCCACCTCTGAGGAGGCGGCGTCGGCACTCATGCGGGTTTACGAGGCGCAGAGAAGGCACGGTCTGGTGGCGGCCACCTACAAGCGGTGCCGGACGGCTCTGGAGGAACTGGGGCTGCGGGTCTCGCCCGCCCTGGAGGAGGTCCACTTGGCAACGACTTCCACCGCCCGTTCCCCCCAGCACCCTGTTGAGCACTCCGGCCGCCTTGGCGCTGTGCCGTACAGGGAGGAGCGCCGGCTCGTGAGCGTGCTCTTCGCCGAGGTCACGGGACCCGTCGGTACCGGCCGGAAGCTGGACCCAGAGGACCTTCGCGAGCTGGTGGGCGGGGCCCTGGCGGGGGTAGTCGCGCACGTGGAGGCTTTCGGCGGTACGGTCACGTCGGTTTCTGGCGCCGGCCTGGTAGCGCTCTTCGGTGCCCCCGAGTCCCACGAGGACGACCCCGAGCGGGCGCTACGCGCCGCTTTTCGTGCCGTCAGCGGTGCCGGCGACGGCGACGGAGGCCTCTCGTTGCGTACTGGCGTCGAGACCGGTCAGGCGGTGGTCGGCCCGATCGGGGGCGCTTCGACGACCCACTACGGCGCGTTGGGGGAGGTGGTCGGCGTCGCCGCAGCCCTCCAGTCGGTGGCCAGGCCGGCTTCAGTGCTGGCCGGTCCGGGCACGCGGGCCGCCACCGAGGGCCTCTTCGAGTGGGGCCCGACAGAGGAGGTTGCAATCCCATCTGGGGCAAAGCCCCTCGTCGGGTCCTACCTCGAGCGTCCCAAGGCTCGCCCGTTGGGCCAAGCCGGCCGGAGGGGCCTCGCCGGAAGGGCCCTCTTGGTAGGCCGGCGGGCCGAGCTGGCGGTGCTCCATGACGTCCTGAGGGAGGCCACGGCGGGCAAAGGGGGTGTCCTGATGGTCGCGGGCGAACCGGGCCTCGGGAAGTCCCGGCTGGTCTCCGAGTGCCGCAAGCTCTTTATGGCCTGGGTGGGGGCGGCGTCGGGCCGTCTGCCGCTCTGGCTGGAAGCCCGCGCTGCGTCCTACGCCTCCTCCCGTCCTTACGGGCTCTACCAGCAGCTCCTGAGTGCCTGGGTGGGCGTGGTCCCAGAAGAAGGCGAAGAGGTGTTGCGCCCCGCCTTGGAGCGAGCCATGAAGGCGGTCTTCGGCGACAGAGCCGGCGACCACCAGGTCGGGCTGCTCTCGCAGATGATGGGCCTCGGGCTGGGCGACGCAGGGCCGGCCCTGGCCCGGCTCACGCCGGAGCAGCTGCAACGGTCCACGTTTGAGGCGGTGCGGGCGCTCGTCTCGCGGCTCGTGGCCCACGGCCCGACCGTGCTGGTGTTGGAGGACCTGCACTGGGCCGACCCGACTTCGCTCCACCTCACCGAGGAGCTTTCGTCTCAAGCCAAAGAGGGCCCGTTGCTGCTGGTCCTCACCCGTCGGCTCGAGCCCGACCCGGGCGTGTCGGCTCTGGAGGTCGCGCTCGGTGCCGACCAGGGCCTGAGGCTCCGAAGGCTCGAGCTTTCCCCTCTTGCCCAAAGCGTCGAGCGGGACCTAGCCCGGTCCCTGCTCGGCGAGGACCCCCCCGACGATGTCGTCGACGCGGTGAGCGAGGGCGCCGAGGGGAACCCCTTTTTCTTGGAGGAGCGCCTGTTATCTTTGCTCGGCACCGGCGCCCTGGTCCGGGGCGAGGCAGGCTGGCAGCTCGACCACGCCGCACCACGAGAGCTCCCGGAGGCTCTGGAACGTCTCGTCCGCTCGAGGGTGGACCGCTTGGGCGCCATTGCACGTGAGACGATTGTCGCCGCCTCGGTGCTGGGCGCGGAGTTCTCCCTATCCACGGTGGCGGCGGTCGTCGCAGTCAACGGGGAACTTCCTCAAGCATTGGCAGAGCTGTGCTCCGCCGGCTTGATCACGAGGCTGCGCCAGCTGCCTGAGCCCTCCTTCCGCTTCCGCCACGCCTTGATCCAAGACGCCACTTACAAAGGCCTTCTGCGAGGACAGCGCCGCCAGCTTCATGCAAAGGCGGCTTGGGCCCTGGAGGAGGCCGCAGTAGGCCGGCTGGGAGAAGTTGCCGGCCTCCTCGGGCACCATTTCGCGAGGGGCGGGGAGCCCGGGCGGGCGTTACATTACCTGGAACTTGCGGGCGACCATGCTGCGTCGGCCTTTGCCAACGACGAGGCGGTGGCCTCTTATCTCTACGGGCTGGACCTCCTCGGGAAATACGGAATCGATAAATCGGGGCTCGGTCGCGACACAACGGTCAATGCCGAGACAGAGATCCGTCTCAAGCTCGCACTGGTCCTTTCGACTATGGGGCGTTACGCCGAGGCCCGTGAAACGCTCCAGGATGGCTTGCGTGGGGTGGGTCGTCACGATCAGTTCCAAGCTGCTCGGCTCCACAACAGGCTGGGATGGGTGGAGCTCGGCGTCCACGAGTATGACGCCGCTATCAGCGCGTTCGAGGCGGCGGGAGCGCGGTTTGGCAATCACCCGGAGGCCTCGGAGCCCGGGGTCTTTGACCTCTGGCTCGACAGCCAGCTGGGCCTGGGGCAGGTCCACTACTGGCGGGACGAACCCGACCAGATGGCAGCCGTGTTGGGGAGGGTCAGTCCTATGATCGGGGCCCAGGGAGTACCGCGGCGAAAGCAGGCTGATTACTACTTGGCGGTTCTCCTGTGGCAACAGGCGAAGCGACGTCACCGTATCGACGAGGAGATCCTCGAGACCGCTAGAAGGGCCCTGGCGGCAGCCGAAGAAGCGTCCCCGCAGGTCAACATCGGTTGGGCCGTTTTCAACTTGGGCTTTTGCTTGCTGTGGTACGGCGACCTGTACGGTGCCGAAGAAAGGCTCACCGAGGCCCTTAATATCGCTGAGCGCATTGGAGAACTGAGCATGCGAGCGCTGAGCCTCTCCTACCTCAACCTGCTCGCCCTTCGGCGCCAGGACCCCGCTGCGGTCGCCGTCCTCGCGCCCCAGGCCATAGAGGCCGCAAATGCGACCTCCAGACCTCAGTACGCGGCGATGGCCAAAGCGAGCTTGGTGTGGCTGGCTTGGCGGACAGGCCACACTGCCGCGGTCGAGCCACTAGCGCGGGATGCACTCGCATCATGGCCTGCCACCAGTTGGCAGCCGTTCCACTGGATTTGCCTATGGCCTCTGATCGCTGTGCGCTTGGCTGCGGGCCAAGTGGCGGAGGCGGTCGAGGCGGCCGGGCAGCTGCTCCCAGCTCCTCAACAGCGTCTCCCAGACGAGCTAGAGGCGGCAGTGCAAGCCGGTGTGGAGGCTTGGGAGAGGGAAGAAAACGATCTCGCTAGAGAGAGGTTGGGTGTGGCCGTCGAGCTAGCACAGCAGCTCCGATATGCCTAAACGGGGTGCCCGGTGGCTACCACGCCGCGGACTTCCCGGTGACGATCGTTGGCGATTGGCTAGAGACCTTTCTAAATAGAGGGTTCGCTCCGTTGAGGACCCGAGCCCACGCAATTTTGCGGGTCTCCTCCACGCCTTGGCCCGCCAACTGGCGCGCACCGCCGCAGCGATCGACCGGCTCTACCTAGGAAGCAGCTCCGAACGAGTTAGCAGACGCCCGCATTGTGTCCTCCGGGACCCGCCGATTTTGACTGCATGATGAGGCGGCTACTATTAGGGCAGACTTAGTCGAGTAGAGAGTTCCGTGATCCGGCTGGCTTTCTGACC
>CAWETW010000005.1:0-85733 GCA_963812155.1 Vulcanimicrobiota bacterium
GTAGGTCACCACGTTGTTGACGGTCTGCGGATTGATACGTACGGCCGCGACGGCACCGTGGAACGTACGGTTCGGATATGCCAGCACCGTGAAGCCCACCGTGTCGCCGGCTTTGACGTTGCCGATATCGGGTTCGGCAACGTTGATGTCGACTTGCATTTTCGTAAGATCTTGTGCGATGGAAAAGAGCGTGGGCGTCTGCAGCGATGCCGCAACCGTCTGGCCGACCGACACGTCGCGCGACGACCGTTCCATCGACCGGAGACGTGATCACGCCGTGGGCGAGGTTGAGTCCGTCCTGCTGTACGACGGCATTTGCCGATCCGATGGCCGCATCGGCGGCTTGTGCGCGGCCGCTTGCGCTTGTGCGGTCGAGCCGTTTTGGCCGACGGTCGCCGCACTGGCGGCAGCCTGTGCGTTGGCCTGCGCGACGGCCGCTTGCGCCGCCGCGACGTCAGCGACATCCTGAGCGACGTTGAGGCGATCGGTGTCGACGGTGGATTGCGCGACGTATCCTTGCGCGAGCAGCGCCGAATCGCGCCGATGCATTTTCTGGGCGAGCACCGAGGCGGCTTGCGCCTTACCGACGTTCGCCTGCGCCGCAGCGGTGGCAGCTTTGCCGGCGGCGCTGTTGGCTACGGCGACGCTCACACCCGACGCGGCCGCGCCCGCGTTCGCCTGCGCTTGCGCCGCTTGGGCTTGCGCCTGCGCGAGCGATGCTTTCGCCTGCGCGAGTTGCGCCGAAAACGTGCTCGGATCGAGGCGAGCGAGAACTTGTCCCCGCTTCACCTTGCTGTTGTAGTCAACGTAAATCGCCGAAATCGTCCCCAGAGGCTTGCGTGCCCACCGAAATGTTGTTCTGCGGATTCACCGTTCCCGAAGCGGTCACGCTTTGCACGGCCGATCGCCACCGGTGCGGTGACATACGAAACCGTCGAACGCACGCGGACGACGACTCCCGCCGTCGCTGCGATTGCGACGGCGACGGCCAACGCGATTGCGGCGATGAGCCAGCGGGGCAAGCCTGCCGTTATCGCTCGAATGGTGGCGCCTGGTTGAGTCAGGATCGTGGTTGCCATAACGCTTACGAGCGTAGGCCGTGCGTCGGACTACTTTCCTGAGAAACCTGACACGTCAGGTTAACCAGCGATTAACGGCAGTTCAAATCAGAGTTAGAGCGATTGCGCGAACGCTTCGGCGAGCGCAGCGTCGTCGCTAGAGGTTCGCGAACCCCGGCGCGCCGCACGTCGTCGGAAAAGAATTCTACCCTGGAACGCGGGGAGTGGCGAATTCGTTGCGGCGAGACTGCTTGCGGCCGCGTAACCTGGATCGTGCGACTGTGGAGAGAAGAGGTTGGATTTTCCGTCGACCAGCGAACCGATGGTGGAGTCCGGCGACGCGAACTCGCTCGGTGGGTTCAACGCACTGCTACGTGACAAGCATGCCGGTCCATTCCAGGCGGAACCGGATAGCAGAGGTAGGCGGTCATCAGATGCCAGCGATATCCTCGGTACGGAAACGCCGGCGGCGGCGGAGCAGAGGCGGCCGGGTGAATAACCGGTAAAATGTTGCGGCTCCATTTTTTGCGGCGGCGTTACTCGCAGCGGCTCGACGATGTCGTGGAGAGGGAATCTCGGCGGGCGCCGGATTGCCGAAACCGCCGGGAGCGATCGGGTGAGGAGCCGGCGCTGCCGGTCGAGAGCAGCCGCCCCGCCTCCCGGATGGGCTGCGAGCGTGACCGCGGGCTGGGCCGCTGCGAATGCGAAGGCCGCGGCGAACGCGAGAATGCGGTTCACAATGAAACGGCTTCTGACGCGCTCGCGGTATCTCCCCCGCGCTTGACGGCGCCGCGCAACGGCGCCCGGCGCAGCCGTTTGGGCAGGGAAACGAGCCGGTCTCGCGGGATTTCCTACGGTCGCGCTCACGCGCACTTTCGGCTACTACCGTCGCTGCCCGCCATCGCTAAAGGAAGTTCTTCTTGAAAACGCTGTTCCTGAGTCCTCCCTCTTTGACGGCTTTGACGGCGGCGCCGGGGCGCGATACCAGGCGAAGCGTGAAGTGACCTCGTTCTGGTATCCGACATGGCTGGCACAGCCCGCCGCCCTCGTCCCCGGCAGCACGCTGGTGGACGCGGCTCCGCACGGCCAGACGATCGAGGACGTTCTCGAGATCGCCAAAGACCACGACCTGGCCATCATGCACACGAGTACGCCGTCGCTGCCCAACGACGTCGAGTGCGCGCGCCGGCTCAAAGCGCAAAATCCCAACCTCAAAGTCGGTTTTATCGGCGCGCACGTTGCGGTGCTTCCCGAGCAAACGCTGCGCGACAACGAAATTATCGATTTCGTTTGCCGCAACGAATTCGATTACACGTGCAAGGAACTGGCCGAAGGGCGTCCGTGGAACGAGATTCTCGGCCTCTCCTATCGCGACGTAAACGGCGAACTCAAACGCACCGAGGAGCGTCCGCAGATCGCCGATTGGGACGCGATGCCGAGCGTCCTCCCGATCTATGCGAAGTTCCTCGACGTCACGAAATATTACAACGGCTATCTCTTGCACCCGTACGTTTCGTGGTATACGGGTCGCGGCTGCACGGCAAAATGCACGTTTTGCCTGTGGCCGCAAACCATCGGCGGACACGTGTTCCGTCACAAGAGCCCGGAAGCCGTCGGCCGCGATCTCGACGAAGCCAAAGCCATCTTCGGTTCGACAGTGCGCGAGTACATGTTCGACGACGATACGCTGACCAACGAAAAAGATTACGCGATCGCGCTCAGCAAGCACATGAAACGGTTGAAGTTGAGCTGGGCGTGCAACGCGCGCGCACACGTCGACTACGATACGCTCAAGACTCTTCGCGACAACGGTCTGCGCGTGCTGCTCGTCGGTTTCGAGTCGGGCAACCAAGAGATTCTCTATCGAATCAAAAAAGGTCTCAAGCTCGATATGGCGCGCAAGTTCATGAAGAACTGCCACAAACTCGGCATCAAAGTGCACGGCACGTTCATCATCGGTTTGCCGGTCGATACGCCGGAAACCGTTCGCGAAACGATCGAGTTCGCGAAAGAGCTCGATCCGCACACGATTCAGGTTTCCATCGCCTCACCCTACCCCGGCACCGAACTCTACGATCAGGCCTTGGCCAACGGCTGGTTCGCGCGCGACGACTTGGTTTCCGGAGGCGGCATCCAAACCTCGACGCTGCGCTACGATACGCTTTCGACCGCCGAGATCGAAGACTCGGTGGAGCGAATGTATCGCGAGTTCTACTTCCGGCCGAAAAAGATCGCCAAGATCGTCGCCGAGATGGTCACGAGCCGGCATATGATGGCGCGCCGCTTGCGCGAGGGCGGTGAGTTTTTCGGTTATCTGCGCGAAAGGCGGGCGCAGGCCGGTCAACGCAGGCTCGAAACGGCGTCGCTCAGCCCCTCGTAGTTCCCTCGAGTTGCCGGGCGGACGCGATCGTTTCGTCCAGCATGTTGCGTTGAAATGCGATCATGTCGGGAGCGTGCGAGAACCGCGCGTCGGTTCGATGATCGGTGAGGCGATGACGTGCGCCGTCGGCGGTCACCATGCCGCGTTTTTTTAGCGTCTCTAAGGCGCGGCCGACCGCGGCCTGCGGGTCGGCGCGCAGCTCCGGATCGACGAAAATATTCGGCGGCAACGAGCCGAGCCGTGCGCGCACGTCGCGTTGCGCATCCTCGAGCGTGAATGCCGGCGGTGCATCGATTAGAAACGTTGCTAACATCGCGGAAGTCGTAACCGGACGCGCCGCTGCGAGCGACGTGCCGATGGCGGCGCTGCCTGCATACGGAAGAACGCGATACAACATCGACAGGCGGCCCGGCGCAAAGGGATCGTAGGCGACCGCGCATAGCCAGAGATCGGCGAACGGGGCGAGCGCCTCGACGATCCCCTTGCGCATGAAGCGCATGCGGCCGTCGCGACTGAAATCGCCTTCGGGCGTAACGTAAAAGGTTGCACCCGTTCGCACGCGTTCGACGATTGCGGCGACGTCTTGTTCGGCAACCGCGCGGAGATTCTCGAGCACTTCGCGCCGGAAGGGCGGCTTGAGTTGAGCGATCCTCACCCAGCCCTGCGCTCGCACGAAGTATTCAAGCTCCCACAGGTCGCTCAGAGAACGGCCTTCCAGCCCCAGCGATGCGACCGTTTCGTCCGGCAAGATCGTGTCGAGCGTGACGTCTCCGTGTGCGGCGAGGATTTCTTCGGCCAAACTGATGAGCGGCCGTGACGAGAGATGATTTTCAATCGGCAAGATGCTGTAACGCGCCCACAGGCCGCTGAGATTGACGCCGCGCGTGAAACGCGCGCTTCCGGGAAGGCGTGCGGCGATGAATCCCGTTTCGAACGTTCGGCGCGAGTTGCACATGACCAGCGGCTTCCACGGATGGAGAAAGAAGGTGCGCGCGGTAATGGTCTCACCTTCGTCCATGTGCTGGTGGTTCGTAACCAACACCGTCGCGCCGCGGCGCGCGGGTAAACGCCCCCATTGCCGCACGCGAATCTTGAACGTGAGGTAAAGCTGGCGCACTCCATAGGTGAACGCCATCATCACCCAACTCGGCTTTATCCGCCGAAGGGTTTCGGTGCGCGCGCGAGCCTTGGGCCGAACGGGATTGGTCAACCGTAACGGATTTCTTGCCGGGTTGCATCAAGGCCCGCCTGTTCGAACTCCCGAAGATCGCGGCGTGAAGATCGCCCGGATTCTGGCGAGCGCCTTTGACGTTGCCGCGATCGCAGCAATCGGTTACGCCGCGGTCGCAATCGCATGCTCCGCGCGTTTCGGTAGACGCGAACGCGACCCGGATGCCGCAGGCGAGTTGCCGGCGGTGAGCTTACTCGTGCCGCTGCACGGCGCCGAGCCCCTTCTCGAGGAAAATTTGCGCGCCTTTGCGCTGCAGGACTACCCTGTATGCCAACTCGTCTTGGGCGTCGCACGCGCCGACGACGGCGCGTTGCCGATCGCGCAACGCGTTGCGGCGGAGTTTCCCGACCGCAACATTCAGATCGACGTCGGTGAAGTCCGCGGCGCTCGGAATCCCAAAATTGCGAACGTGCTCTCGATGATGCGCCTCGTGCGCCACCCGGTATTGATCCTGGCCGACAGCGACACGCGCGTCGATCCAAAGTACGTTCGTTCGGTCACCGCGCCTCTCGCCGATCCAAAAGTGGGCGCCGTCACGTGCTTGTTTGCGGGCGTTGGCGACGGCACGTTCTCATCGGAACTCGGTGCGATGTTCATGAACGACCAATTCATCCCGTCGGTGCTCGTCAATCAGTTCTGCGGCGCGACGCAGCACTGTTTGGGACCGACGAACGCGTTTCGATCCTCCGTTCTCGCCGGCATCGGCGGGTTCGAGGCGCTCGCACCGCATCTCGCCGACGACTTCATGCTCGGGAATTTCATTGCGGCGCGCGGTCTGGGCGTCGTGATCTCGCAGTACGTCGTACGGACGATGGTTTCGGATTCCAGTCTGCCGGTGCTCTGGAATCACGAGTTGCGGTGGCACCGGACGATTCGAGGCGTGCAGCCCGCCGGTTACGCCGGAATGTTTCTCACCTATCCCGTGCCGCTCGCGCTGCTGGCGTTTCTCCTCGCGCCGAGTCCGAGGCGGACGGCGACGCTTCTTGCAGCGGTGTTGGCGCGAATTACGTTGCAACGCGTTTCTGCGCGCGCGCTCGGCGTCGCGTCCGCCCCGGCATGGCTCGCGCTGCCGCGCGACCTGTTCGGGCTTTCGGTATGGATCTGCGGCCTCGCCGGAAAAGCGGTCCGATGGCGCGGAGCGGAACTGCACATCGAATCGGGCGACGTGCTCTCCGAACGGCCCTAGGGCGACTCCGAACTACGGCGGCAGTTGTTCCGCACGCGTCACCGGCAGCACGACGCGCATGCTGGTGCCGCAGCCCGGCTGGCTGTCGAGGCTCACGTCGACGGCCAACGACGCGATGAGGAAAAGTCCGCGCCCCGTTTCGCTGAGCGAATCCGCGGGAAGCATTTCGGCGAATCGTGCCAGACCCGGCCCGCCGTCACGGACGGTGATCGCGGGCCGCGCGCCGGTCCAGTCAATGTCCACGTCCACCACTCCGGGTGCGTGTTCGACCGTATTGGCCAGCACTTCTCCGACGATGAGTTCGGCGCGGAACATATCGCCCTCGTCCGGCGCAAAATATCGCATGAAGCGGGCGATGTCGCGCCGCACGGCGTGAGCGTCGTGCGAACTGCGTGAATCGTAGCGCCACGACTTTCGCAGTGCGACGCTCAACTGCGCGACCAACAAGACGGTATCGTCGGACGGGCGTTCGTCGCCCATAACGCACCGTTGCACGAACGCGGCCGGACGTTCGGCCGGCGTGTCCTCGACCAAACGCGTCATGGCGAGCAGCATCGCCGATTCGGCGCCGTCGATGTTGCGCCGGAACTCCGTCAGTCCGTCGGTATAGAAGAGCACGGCGGCGTCTCGCTCGAGCGTAACGTGATGCGTCTGCGATGCCAGCGGCATGCCGACGCCGAACGGCAAGCCGCCGTACGCGAGCGAACGCGCGGGCGTGTTCGGTCCTGCGATGACCGGAGGCGGATGGCCCGCGCTGGCATAGCTCATCGTCGAGAGATCTTTGCTGAGAATCGCCACGACCGCCGTCGCCGGCGCGTCGTCGCGCGAGCGCATCAGGCGGTCGGCCATAAGAAGAATGTCGGCGGGGTCGTCGGTCTGGAATGCCGCCGCAAAAATGCTCTGACGAAGCCGCGCGGCGATGACGGCGGCCTCCAGCCCGTGTCCGGTGACGTCACCGATCGAAAAAACGATCCGTCCGTCGGGAAGATCGAACGCGTCATACCAGTCGCCGCCGATCAACGCCTCCCGCTCGGCCGCGATGTAGATGACGTCGCATTGCAGGCCGAAGCGTTGCGGCAGCGTTTCGGGAACGAACGCGGCCTGCAGCGTTTCGGCCGACCTCTTGGCTTGATCGAGCATCGTCTGCAGGTCCACGCGCGCTGCACGGCGCTCGGCCGTCACCGCGGCCAGAATCATGCCGGTGAAGGCCAGAATGGACACCCAGCTGTCGAGCTGCATGATGCGATAGTCGAGCGATCCGTGCGTCCACGGGCCGAGGCCGTGCGTGGTCGCCCAAATCGCAAAGGCGCAGACGACCGCAATCGCAATGGTGGCTTCGCGCTGACGGAATCGCAGCGCAATCCACAGCACGAACGGATAGACCGACAGTCGCAGCGGCGCGTCGCTGACGAACGACGCCCACGTGACCAAGACGAGCGCGATGCCGAGCGCGGCGAGTTCGAGCGGTTCGCCGGCGTCGGGCAGCTTTCGGTGCGGCGTGCGAAACAACGTCACGATCACCGGGGCGATCAGCAGCGCGCCCGTCGCGTCGCCCGCCCACCATACCCACCATACCGGCATAAAATGGTTCCATGCGACGATGTGCGCGAGCGCGAGATTGACGACGCCGTTGGTGGCCGAGATCGTCATGGCGACGGCGATGGCGAGCGCCAGAACGAGCACGTCGCGCACGCGTTCGATGGCCACCTGGAATCCGCCGAACCTCTCGAGCAAAAACGCAGCGCCGAGGGGCGCGAGCGTGTTTCCGGTTGCAATGGCCGCGGCGGTCCACACCGGTTCGGCGCTGACCGCATTGCTTGCGAACGCGCCGATCCAAACTCCCGGCCAGACGCGGTATCCCCAGATCAGGAACGCCGCTAGCGCGATTCCCGTCGGGGGCCACACGGCGGTAACCTGTTTGGTCGTAAACGCCAGCGTGAAGCCGAGTTTCGCGCCCGCGACGTACGCAATTGCGACGAGCAGCGAGATCGCGACGGTGCGGCGCACGGTCAACCCGCCGGAGCCGTCACTTTCGAACGAGCGTGATGGTCGTGCGATGCACCCTCTTGCGCAGTCATGGGCGTGGTGATCGGGTGCGCTTCGAAGTACTCCAGCGACCGCCGGACGTCGGCGAGTAAACCATCGGCTAAGTCGAGACTGAATCCGTGACGGATCAGAACGCGCATCACTGCCATGTCTTGGATGTTCGGCACCATCGTGTAGGCGGCGATTTGCCAGCCGCGCGCGCGCAGGCGATCGGAGAGATCGAAGAGCGAGAAACCGCCGGCGCCTTGGCGCATCGTCCACGAAACTGCCGGGATGCCGCTGCGGCTGTCGCCATCGTATAACACCTCGAACGGGCCGATTTTTTCGATGCGGCGCGCAAAATGCTGCGCGATGTCGTAGCAGTGTTGATGGATACGACGGTAGCCGTCTATGCCCAGACGCAGCATCAGGTAGTATTGGCAGACGACTTGTCCGCCCGGCCGCGAGAAGTTCAGCGCAAATGTGGGCATGTCGCCGCCGAGATAGTTCACGTGGAAGACCAGGTCGTCGGGCAGATCGCGCGCCTCTCGCCAAATCACCCAGCCGACGCCGAGCGGAGCCAGCCCGAACTTGTGCCCGGACGTGTTGATCGAGCGCACGCGCGGCAAGCGAAAATCCCAGAGCAAGTCGGGCTGAACGAACGGCGCGATGAACCCGCCCGATGCCGCATCGACGTGAATCGGCACGTCGAGCCCCTTGGAGCGTTCGAGCTCGTCGAGCGCTTCGGCAATCTGGGCGACCGGCTCGTACTGGCAGGTGAACGTCACGCCGAGCGTCGGCACGACGCCGATCGTGTTTTCGTCGACGCGGGCGAGCACGTCGGCGGGCGTCATGACGAGGCGATCGCGCTCCAGCGGCACCTCGCGCAGCTCGACGTCGAAATAGCGCGCGAATTTGTGCCAGCAGACTTGCACCGGTCCCGTGATGAGGTTCGGCTTGTCGCTGGGCTTGCCGGCCTCGGCGCGGCGTTTGCGCCATTTCCATTTAAGTGCGAGTCCGGCGAGCATCGCGGCTTCGCTCGATCCCGTCGTCGAACATCCGATGGTTGTGCCGGCCTTCGGAGAGTTCCATAAGTGTGCGAGGATGTGCACGCACCGGTTCTCGATCTCGGCGGTGGCGGGATACTCGTCCTTGTCGATCATGTTCTTATCGAGGCTGAGGTCCATCAGCCGGTGGATGCCGTCATCGAACCACGTCTGGCAGAACGTCGCGAGATTCTGGCGGGCGTTGCCGTCGAGCATGAGTTCGTCGGCCACGAGCTGATAGGCAACGTCAGGCCGCAATCCGTGCGCGGGCACTCGGTGCTTGGGGATCGCCGCGTCCATCGCGGGCGTCGCGAATGTATCTTCTTCGCATCGCTCGGAAGCGTGCGTCTGCGGGTGTAGGGGCACGATCTACCTCCTCGGGAGACCCCTCCTTCGAATGCGGGTCGGAGGTTCCCTTAAAAATAGACCTTCGTTTCCCACAGTTTCAGGCAAAGGAGCGTATCGACGGGCTGGCTCGCCAATGCGTCGATTTCATCTTGTGTGACGTCGAACTGCACGTTGCTCGGCCAGCCGCCCCAGGCCATCGGGAACGGAATCGGAACGCGCACGTAGTGGTATTGATGCGTCGGCGTGCGCAATCGCAGCGCGAGTTGCAACGGCCCCCGTGCTTCGAGCGAACGGTCGGAAAAGAGCGTCGCATAGTAGGCATCCTGGTCGTTCTCGACGTCCACGGTGAACGGCACGATTGTGCCAACCGGCTTGTTGCAGACGGCCGACGCCTTGTCGAAAAGCACGAACGTCGGCGCCACGTAGGAAAACGATTGCGGCGACGCCCCGTCGATCAGCAGCGGTTCCCCCGGTGCGGGAGGTCTGGGGTCGAGCGTGACGGCGATGCTGCGGCTGAGCTCCGGAAGAAAGGTGAGATATTGCGACGCGCTGCAGCCGTAGCGCGGAGCGATCAGATCGAGGCGATAGGTTCCCTGCGGCGCGTCGAACTCGACGATCTTCGGATTGTCGTCATCGCCGCGTTCGAAGTGAAACTCACGCTGAAACTGTGACGTGCCCCGACGATCCATCAAACGGACGCGCATCGCGACGGCGGTTTGTGGCGCCGTGCGCGCGATCGAGGCGCACAAGCCGACGTGCAGGACGGCATGCGCGATGCCGATCATTCGATCCCTATCATGACGGCGTTTCCTTCGACGGCGTTCGGCGGCGGCCCGCGAGGTGCGCGTGGCACGTCGCGCAGGACGAAGCGCCGAAGAAAACGACGCCAAGACGCCCCGACGCGGTCGTCATCACCGACAACGATTACCTCACGCGCGAGACGCCGATGCCGCGAGCATCTGTGGACCGTCGACGCCCGACGGCACGCACGCGGCGCGGCTCACCTCGGGAACGTGGAGCGTCGTCGACGGCAGCGAACCGGTTTGGTCGCCGGACGGCACGAAGATCTACTATCAGCGCCAGCCCGACGCGATCTTCGCGCACTTCGTCGCGCAGACGACGTAGGTGCACGACGTCAAAGCCGCAACCGACGCGCCGATCGTCTATACGGGCGTTGACCGGCGATGCGCGCGTCTCGCGCCGACGGCAAAACGATTGCGCTGGCGATTCCGCGCCACGGTTCGCTCTATCTGCAGGACGACGCGTCGATGCGCGCGCTCGCCGACGGGCGCGAGCTCTTCGATTCGCAGCGCATCGATCGCAACGTGCACGACGTTGAGTGGATGCGCCGAGCGGCGCATTGCTGATCGAGACGGCCGACGGCATTCGCAACGTCGGGTGGACGCTGAGCGCGAGCGGAACTTAGCGCAAACTCGATCTCGGCGCCGTCGACATCGTGCAGGCCGACGTGGCCGCCGGGACGGCGGCATCGCGTTCGTCGGACAGCGCCGCGACCACTTTGCGGAGATCTACTACCTTGCCGCCGGGGAGCGCGGCGCCGAAGGCGCTGACCGACGACAACCCGTGGGCGGAATCGTACGATTTCGGCAAAGTCGAAGCGTTCATCTGGAAGACCGATATGGGCGTGCAGGCCGTCGGCGTGCTGACGTATCCGGTCGGCTACGTCGCGGGCAAGAAGTATCCGCTCGTGCTCGACATTCACGGCGGCCCCGTCTCGACGTCGACGCGGGATCTTGACCGGCATCGAAGGGACGATGGATCAAGTCTACGCGAAGCGCGGCTACTTCGTGTTCCGCCCGAACTATCGCGGCAGCGACAATCTCGGCGACGCGTTTCTGCAGGCCATCGTCGGCGACGTTGACGAGCGGCCCCGGACGCGACAACCTCGCGGCGGTCGAGGCGCATGCGCAAAACCGGCATGATCGACGAATCGCGCATCTTCGTATCCGGCTGGTCCGGCGGCGGCTTGCAGACGTCGTGGCTGATCGGCCACGCAGACTTTTGGCGCGCGGCGGTCACCGGCGCCGGCGTCTACGATTGGTACGAGCAAGCGGTACTGGCCGACATCAACGAAAACTTTGCGGAGACGTTTTTCGCCGGCCTTACGCCGTTTACGAGCGCGGGGCGCGCGGCGTACGATGCCGAGTCGCCGATTACGTTCGTCGACGCCGTGAACACGCCGACGCTCATTCTCAGCGATACGCGCGATCAGCGCGTTCCGGTCTCGCAGTCCTACGTTCTGTATCACGCGCTCAAGGAGCACGGCGTGCCCGTGCAGTTTACCGCGTTTCCGCGGTACGGACACTTTCCAACCGATCCGGTCGGTCAGGAGAGCGTCATGCGCGCCTGGACCGGCTGGATCGATCGGTGGATGAAATGAGAGCGCTACTCTTGATCGCGCTCGCGGCGCGGTCGCATTACCGCGCCGCGGCCGCAAGCCACGGCCACGCTGCACCTTGCCGACCTGCGCAAGCACGTGCGCCGTCAGTCGCCCCGGAGATTTCCCCCGACGGCTCGCGCGTTCGCGCTGCTCGCTTCCCGAGCGAGACTTCGAGAAGGACGAGACCATCGTATGACCTCGTCGCGATCGACGTCGCCGGCAAGACCGAGCGGACGCTCGTCCGCGACGGGCACGTTCGCGTTGCGCGCTGGTCGCCGGACGGCCGTAACGTCGCCTACATCGCAACCCCGCATCGGCGACGACGACGGCGCCGCAGCTCTTCGTCCTGCCGATGGACGGCGGCGAGCCGCTGCAGCTCACGCACGAGAAGGGCGGCGTCGAGCGATTTCGCGTGGCGGCCCGACGGCGCGCAAAATTGCCTACGCCGCGACTCGCGAGGCGCCCAACGCCAAAGCGATCGAAGCGCACGACGACGCCTTCACCGTCACCGACGACGCCTGGACGGCGCAAGCCGCGCCGGTGCCGGCGCGGCTGTATCGAAATCCCGGACGGCGGCGGAACGGCGCATCGGATCCGCGATTGGCGCTGGGACGTGGCGGGCGGGCTGACCTACGCGGCCGACGGGCGCAGCGTGTTCGTGACGCGCATCAAACCGAACGCGCACCCGAACCGTTATCTCGCCACCGAAATCGTTAACGTCGAGCGTCGAGGACGGTGCGGTCTCCACGATTCGCGACGCTATCGGCGACGCAAGGGGATCCGGTTCGCTCCGTCGACGGCCGCGTCATCGCCTACGAGTTCGCAAATCCGAAGGCGACGATGCAAACCGAGGCGGCGATCGCCGACGCAAATGGCACGCATCCGCGATTCGTCGACGGCCCGGCTCGATCGCGACGTTTCGATCGAAGACTTTGCGCCGGGCAACGCGATCGTGTTGACCGCCAACGACGGAACGCGCCGGCGGCTCTTCCGCGTCGACGAGAACGGCACCGTGGCGACCTATCCGCTCGGCGATGCAAACGCCGCCGGCGGCGAGCGTCGCGCGCGACGGAACGATCGCGTTTCAGCGGATATACGTCCGTCCATCCGAGCGAAGCTGTAGGTGCTGCACGCCGCACGCGACGGCGCCTCGTGCGACTCACGCACTTACAACGATTGGGTTCGCACGTTACGCGATCGGCAGAAGCCAGCACGATCACGTGGCGCAGCCGGTGACGGTTCTCATCCCGACGGCGTGCTCACGTTTCCGCCGCACTGGCGCACGGGAACGCACGCGCCGCTCGTGCTGCTCATTCACGGCGGCCCGACGGGGGCGTCGAGCACCGGCTTCTCCGGATTTCGCGCAAGTCCTCGCCGCGCACGGATGGTTCGTCTTTCAACCGAACTATCGCGGCAGCGACAACCTCGGGCTCGAGTTCGCGCGCACGACGGTGCCGCACATCGCGAGCGTGCCCGGCCAGGACATCGAAGACGGGCTCGCCGCCGTACTGAAGATGGCCATCGTCGATCGAAACGAACATCGGCGTCTCGGGCTGGTCGGAGGGCGGATTGATGACGTCGTGGCTGATCGGCCACGACACGCGGTGGAAAGCGGCGGTCTCCGGTGCGGCCGTCAACGATTGGATCGGCTACTCGGCAATGACCGATGCGAAGGATTTCACGCCGCAGTTCATCGGGCCGTCGCCGTGGACGAATCCGTCGCTGATGCACACGTTCGATCGCCGAGTCGCCGCTGACGTACGCGTCGCACGTGAAGACGCCGACGCTCATCCTCAGCGATGCGGGCGACTTCCGCGTCCCGACGCCGCTCTCGTACGAGTTTTATCACGACGTGCGCGCGACCGGCACGCCGGTGCAGTTCGTGATCTTTCCGGTCAACGGTCACTTCCCGACCGATCCGGTGCTCGCCGAGGACGTCTACCGCCGTTGGGAAGGCTGGTTCGCCAAATACCTATAGCCGGAGGTTCCCTCGATCACTTTAGCGTGACGTCGAGGGTGACGCCGACCGGATTGCCGATCGCCGGATCGAGTCGCGTGGTCGCCATGCCGAAGGCATGGCGGTCGATCGTTCCGGTTGCGTGGTAGACCGGATGCCCCGGCGCGCCGGTAACGGTCACGTCGAGGTGCTCGCTGCGCGTTACGCCGTGGATCGTCAGCAAGCCATCCATCGCAAAGGCGTTCGAACCCGACGGCGAGATCTTCGTGCTCGTAAACGTCCACGCCGGATACTGCTTTACGTCGAACCAGTCCGGCGTCTGAAGCACGCCGTCGCGGTCGTCTTCGCCGGTTTTGATTTTCGACGGATTCAATAACGCAGAGACGCTCTGCGGTATTGACGAGTCCAGCGGCAGTACCACGGTACCGCTCGCGATCGGCACGGTGCCGGTGACGCGTTCGACGAAGACGTGCTGCACGGTGAAGGTGGCCTTCGACGCAGAGGGATCGATCTCGCGCGTCGTCGTAGCGGCGGCACCCAGCAGCCCTATCGCGAAGATTGCCGTTGCGGCGGCGTGTTTTGCGTTCATCAAAAGCCGATGGTCAGTTGCGCGTTCATCGTATTGTTCGTTTGCGGCGTGTGCGAGATGACGTCTTCAATGCTGAAGCTCGCGTTGTGCCAAGGCCGAAAGCCGAGCATGAGGAGACCGTCGCGGGAGAATCCGCCGAGCGTGTCGCTCGTTCCCTCGTAGCGGCCCAGGAGATAGAGTCGTGGACTCACCCAGTACTGGAGCTGCGTAAAGCCGCCGCTCGACGGACAGCCCGTGTTTGGAAGGCAGCTCGAATCCCAGCCGGTTTGAATCAACGATTGGCTCGTCCATCTGCCCGAGTTGAAGACCAGTGCGTATCCGGTACGTTGGAAGTGATCCAACAGCGCCGGTCCGTCGGGACGCTGCCCTTGGTAGTGATACGCGCTGAGGGTGAACGCTCCGACCACTTGTTGGCCGTAGCCCATGAGATCGGTTCCGACGGTCGGAAGCGTGCTGCCCTGATCGTGCCCGGGACCGGCGAAGATTTGCACGTGCGTGCCGTAGAGCGGACTGCCGAAACTCAGCAGACCGCCGTCTTTGTCGTCGAAGAGGTTGAACGGGTTGTTGCCGACCGTTTGATCGTAGATCGTGTAATGCTGGTACGAGGCGCGCAACGATTCCGGATCGACCGGAAGCGGCAGCGCGAACTGGCCCGCGGTGAGCGTAATAGGAAGTCGCGACTCCCACGGCGTGAGCCGTTCGTTGAGCCACGCGTCGCGCAGCGAACCCGGTTCGCCGCCGTCGACGACGTATTGCTCGACGAAGTAGTTGGCGCGGCCTCCGAGCAGGCCGGCGGTGAAGAGTTCGACCTCGTCGACGATGGCTTTGGGCAAGCCGGCGCCGTCCGGCCCTTCGCCCTGATATTCGGAAGAGTCGACGAGGTTGACCCGGGCGGCGATCGGGAAGGCCGGGCCGGGCGCGACGCCCGGAATACGGTAGCCGTTGGCCATAAATCCGTAGCCGAACTTACTGAGCTGGGGAACGATCGTGTGGCATTTCTGACACGTCACCCCGTACTCGTCGGCAAAGAGCGGAATCGCCTCAGCGGGCCGGGCCGACCCCGCGAATGCTACCCCTACGGCGGCGAGCGCCAAGGTCGCCCCGACCCGACTTATAGGCATTCCTCAATATATTATTAGGCGTACCTAAAAGTCAAACGAACGAAGCTTTCTGCAAATCCCATGGTGCGGCGGCGGCGCACGTAGAAGAGCGCAAGGTGTCGGACGTCAGGGTCCAGCGAAATCTTCGAATCCCGCCGGTGCCCGCATTTCGGGCATTGAGCGAGACCTTGCCGGCAATCGCCGCTCAAGAAGGCAACTGGCGGGGTTTCGCCCTGCACCTCGCGCTGGGCGAGCTGCGGCTCGCAGATTTCGGATACGTGTCGGTGCCCATCGATCTTACCCTCGGGCAGACGCACCCCGAGGCGCAATCGATCGACCTGCAGTTCCGAGCGTCGAATCATCCCGGTTCGTTCCCGACGTTCACCGGCGCCATGGGGGTCGACGCGATGGGTCCAAGCGGAGCGATCCTCTGGCTCGGCGGCGGATACGACGTGCCGCTCAATCTTTTCGGGAAATTCCTCGACGCGTCGTTGGCATCCGGCGCCGCCGGAAAGACGCTCGAAAACTTCGTCGAGGATATCGCCGCTGCGTGCACCGCACTGGTCGAAAGGCGCGAAGCGGAGTACGTTCGTTATCGCATGTTCGGGCCATAGATTCCGCGTGAACGCCATTCGAACTCAGTGCTGCGTCGTAGGCGGCGGCCCCGCCGGGATGATGCTCGGCCTGCTCCTTGCGCGCGCCGGCGTCAACGTCGCCGTCCTCGAAAAGCACGCCGATTTTCTGCGCGACTTCCGCGGCGACACCATTCACCCGTCGACGCTCGACGTGATGTCGGAGCTCGGCGTGCTCGAAGAGTTTTTACAACGGCCGCATCAACGCGCCGAGCGGCTTTCAGGGCGAGTCGGCGACGCGGTCGTCACCGTCGCCGATTTCACGCGATTGCCGACCCGGTGCAAATTCCTGGCCTTCATGCCGCAATGGGACTTCCTCGACTTCCTGGCCGAAAAGGCGCGCGCTTACCCCGGCTTTTCGCTACGCACGAGTGCGCGCGTCGACGACGTCTTGTGGGAAGGCGACTGCGTGGCCGGGGTGCGCGCCACGACCCCTGACGGGCCGCTCGAAGTGCGCGCGGATTTGACGGTAGCCGCCGACGGACGCAACTCGATCGTGCGACTGCAAACGCACCTTCAGGTCAAAGAAGTCGGCGCGCCGATGGACGTGCTCTGGCTGCGATTGACCAAACGCTCCGACGATCCGCACGACACTTTCGGCTACATTCGCGACGGCCGCATCCTGGCGCTCATCGATCGCGGCGATTACTGGCAAATCGCGTACGTCATTCCCAAAGGAAGTCACGCCGTACTGCAAGCGCGAGGGCTCGAGGCGTTCCGCGACGATCTTCGTGCGACGGTGCCGTTCCTGGCGACGCGCGTGGAAGAGGTGCGTAGCTGGGATGAGGTGCGCCTCCTGACCGTGCGCGTGGACCGTCTGCGGCGCTGGTATCGCGCCGGATTGCTCTGCATCGGCGACGCGGCGCACGCTATGTCGCCGATCGGCGGCGTCGGCATCAACCTGGCGATTCAAGATGCCATCGCTGCGTCCAATATTCTCGCACCGCGTTTTCGAAGTCCGGGCGGCGTGCGTCCGAGCGATCTGCAGCGCGTGCAGCGGCGCCGCGAGTTCCCCGCGAAGGCGACGCAAGCGTTGCAAGTCTTCATCGGGGCGAACGTCGTCGGTCGCGTGCTTTCGAAAGAACGGTCGCCGCTGCTGGGATTGGCGCCGGCACTGGCGCGCCGTCTGCCGTTCATGTCGCGCTTGCTGGCGCATTTGGTCGGTCTCGGCGTCCGTCCCGAACACATCGAAGTCTAAACCGAAGGAGGAGCCCGGAATGCGGCGTGCCTTGATTCTCGCGGCGCTGTGCGTCCTTTCGTCTGCGCCGGCCTTCGGCGCCGACGCACCCAGCCAAACGGCGACCGGCATTCCGCTCGACACGCCCTGGAAGGTGACGATCTACGAGTTGGCACGCACGAAGTTCTTGCATCCCGCCTGGGGATGGCAGCACAGCGAACGCAATTACCGGGTCGCAATCGCCCTGGCGCGGTCCGACGGCATGACGGTGGATTCCGACGTGCTCTTCGCCGCCGCATTCCTTCACGACATGGCCGCGTTTATGCCGTGTCCCGGCGCGCACGTGGAACACGGCGACTGCGCCGCCCAAGAAAGCGAGGCCGTCCTACGCGAGGCCGGTTTCCCGATGCAGAAATTTCCCGCGGTAGCCGCCGCCGAGAGAACCCACATGTACTATCGCGATCCCAGAACTATACCCGAAGCGATCGTCCTGCACGATGCCGACTCTCTCGATTTTCTCGGCGACATCGGCGCGGCGCGTATGATCTCGCTCACGGGGGAAAAGGCCGGCAGCTTTGCTTCGGCCGTCAAAACGCTGCGTTCGTTCGTGCGAGACATCCCGCCGCACTTGGTGACGCGCGCGGCGCAGCGTATCGGGGCGCAACGCGCTGCCGAACTGCAGCAATTTCTCGACGCCCTCGACACCGAGACGTTCGACGGCAAGGCGATGTAACGCGGAGCGCCGTGAGCAGAAGCCCCTTACGGTCCCGTCTTGCGCAAGATCTTTCCCGTCTCCACGACTTCGAACGCCGTGCCCGGAACGTTTTTCAACTGATCGAGTTCGTTGTCGTTCCAGCACGTTGCGGCGGTGCCGCCCTCGCCTTGAAAGTACCAGTTCGAGCCGTTGTCGGCGACGAACATGCCGTAGGTCTTCATCGCGGTGAGAATGATCTGCGACGGGCGGTTGAAGCCCGAGATATCGAACGAGGCTTTCAAACGAACGCGCAGTCCCATTGGCGGAAGGTTCTTGTTACGGCTGTCGCTGGCAAAGTGCGTCGCCGGATGAATGTAGCCGGCTTGCGAATTTTCCACGGTAAATCGCAGCGCGTGATCGATGTGCCCGGCTTGCACTTCGGCGCACTTCACGAGCGCCGGGAGAATCGGCAGGCCGGCGGCGTCGGCTGAGGTCCAGCCGTCCGGCCGAAGCTTATTCGTATCGAGCGGAAAGATCGCGCCGGAGCCCGCGTGCCAGCTTGCGCCGCCGTCCTTCGGAAAGGCGTGATACAGCTCGTACAGCTTGCACGCACCCTGCTGCAGCACGAGCACGTGGCGGTCGCCTTTGGCGTGCGGGCCGCCTTCGATTTGCGCGTCCGGCGGAATCGGATACGGCCCGGGATCGCTCTGCGATGCGTAGAGAAACTTCACCGGAACCAGCGGCTGGCTTGCCGGCACCACGTTGAACGGAATGCCGTAACGCGATTCGTGTCCGAAGTCCGGGTGCAGATTACCCGGAATCGACGCGATGTAATTCGCCGAGTTCGGATCGAGCGGATACTGCGAAATGTCGGTATTCCACGGATTGTCCGCGGGAAACATCTGACATCCCGCGACCACGGGTATCGTCGGGTGGGAAGCCGCCGGGCCCCTTTGCGAAGCGGTCGAGCCGTCGCCGGATTGCAGCACGCCCGCCGCTCCCGAACACCCCGCTGCGACGATCGCCGCGAGCAACGCAAACACTCCACGCATACGCCCACCTTTCCGTGCGCGACGCGCGCACGTCCCCATATAGATGCTACTTGGCGACGACGGGCGATTACTGCAATCCGTCAAATAGAGGTCCGATGATTCGCGGAATCGTCATCGGAGCCATCGGCATCGTTATCCTGGGACTGGTGGCGGCGTACGCCGGCATCGAGGCCGGTCTGATGCCCGTCAATGCGGACGCCAGGCCGCCGAAGATCGAGCGCTGGGCCGCGCGCACCTCCTTGCAGGCGGCGCTGCGGCGCGAAGCGCCGGCGTCACCGAATCCGGTGACGCTCGACGACGACAATCTCACCGCCGGCATCAAGCTCTACGCGCAAAATTGTGCGGTGTGCCACGGCGCTGCCAACGGCACGCCGTCGAACATCGCGCGCGGACTCTATCAGCGCGCGCCGCAGTTCGCCAAAGACGGCGTGGAAGACGATCCCGAAGGCGTGACCTACTGGAAGGTGACGCACGGCATCCGCTTTACCGGGATGCCCTCGTTCGGGGCTTCGCTCACCGACGAGCAGCGGTGGCAGCTCGCACTCTTCCTCAAACACATGGACGGCCTTCCGCCTGCGCCGCAGCGCTTGTGGAAGGCCGTCAAAACTCCCTGATTTCTCCCAGGTCGTCGTCAGCTCGGGCCTGATTTGCCGTAGCAAACATCGACCCTCGCTTCCTAAGACCTGGAAGAAAGCGGGAAGTTTTTGTAGGTTAGGGTGCTGGTGGGGCCGGGGTCGCGTAATCTTCGGAACTCGGCTCGACCGGCTTGGCGGCGAAGATGTACTGCTCGACGCCCGTGGGCTGATTCGCCGGCGAAACCAGCGACGAGGCGTTCGCGTTGGGCTGCGAGGCGTTCGTCGCGAGCATCGGCGCGTTGAACGAACTGACGAGCTGGGGGAAAGCCTGTCCCTTGAACGATCCGTCTGAATCCATGTTGCCGACGATGTGCAGCCGCTCGCCGGTTCCAATTCCTAAACCTAGGTCAACGGGGCTCGGCCCGATGTCGAACCAAATGTAGTTGCCGTCTTTTCCACCGACGACTTGGATGAACGCCTTCTGATAGGCATTGTGATAGTAGCCGCGCAAGTTTCCAGCCGGAAACACCTCGAGATCGAGATGACCGGCGATCGGGTATTGCGATCCGTAGACCGTAGTTATCGCCGTCGAGTAGTGATACTCGGTTGCGCCGGCGGCGGTGGTGTCGGCGGGCGCCGTAATCGGCAGCGCGGCGGTGGAAATGCTCAACAGTGCCACCCAGGGCGCAACGCGAAAAACCGGAAATCGTACCATGCTCGAGTCCTCTCAGGTGCTTCGTCTAGGGAGTAGAGCGCTTTGCTTGGCGAGAACGTGACGGGCGTGACCAATCCTTCCGAAATCGATCTTCGCGGCCTCCCGGCCTGGGACCGTCCCACCGTAGTCCGCAAAGCACTGGAGCGATTACCGTCGGGCACCTCCCTGACGTTCATCACCGAACACGAGCCGCGCGGGTTGTCGGCAAGGGTAGTTCAGGAGCATCCGGAGCGCTACATCGTCGAAACGCGCCGAGTCGCCCGCGGCTTGTGGCGCGTCTCGTTGACGCCGCGCGAGGGACGCGACGGCGAGCGCAATCCGCTGGCGCAGTTTCTGGCCGGATGCGTCGCGTTTAGGGGTCTCGGCGAGCCGGTCTTCAACGAACTTGCGGCCGCGGCTATTCCGCAGACCGGGCGTCGCGGGCAGACGCTCGTCGCCGAGAACTCCGAATGGCCGTTCATCGGCATCGTCACCGAAGGCATCGTCGTGCGCGCCAAGGGCCATGAAACCGATCGAGAACGCATCCTCTACGAGATCCTTCCGCTCGAACTCTTCGGCGTTGCCGAATACTTCGATCGCGGACTCTCCAACGCGCGCATCGTCGTCTTCTCGAAGACGGCGCAGATCGTGAAGTTCCCGTGGAACGTCGTTACCGACGTCGCTTCACACCATCCGCAACTGACGAACGCGCTCGGCATCGTCATCGCACAGCGTTTGCGTCAAATGAACGACACGCTGACGGCGCAGGGCGCCCTGCCGATTCTCGCCCGCATCGCTCGCGTGCTCGTTCCGTACTCGATGCCCGAGCGTGGACTGGCGCCCGCCAACGCGGCGCTCGCGACCGTAACGCAATCGCAAATCGCCGCCGCCGCCGGAACGGTGAAGGAAGTCGCTGCGCGCGCGATCGCGGAGTTGGAGTCGCGCAACATCCTGCGGCGCGAACACGGGCACATTCGCTATCTCGATCGCCAAGAATTGCTGGAGTTAATCCGAGAGCTTTCGTGACCGGGCTGACGGGCGCCGGTGCCGAGCGCTTTGCGCTGCTGCTGGCCCTGTCGCTCTTTTTCGGGTTTGCATTTGAAGAGTTTTACGCCGGGCCGCCGCGCCGGCCCGGAGGCGTGCGGACCTTTCCCTTGCTGGCGCTGGCCGGCGCCGGACTCTACCTTCTGGAGCCGCGCTACGGCGCGGCGTTCATCGCCGGGCTGCTCGTCGTCGGCGGCTGGACCTTCGTCTACCTCCAGAACGCTTTCGCAAAGGAAGGCGCCGCGGAGCCCGGGTTCGTCGTGCCGCTCTGCACCGTGGTTGCCTACGTGCTCGGACCGATCGCGATAACGCAGCCGCTGTGGATTCCCGTTACGACCGCCGTCGCAGCCGTGCTCCTGATGGGCAGCAAACGAACGCTGCACGAGTTGGCGCAGCAAGTGCCCGGCGAGGAGATCGTGACCGCCGGGCAGTTCCTCATCCTCGTCGGCATCCTCTTGCCGCTGCTCGCCGGCCGGCCGGCGATTCCATACACGAACGTCACGCCGTTCGGCGTCGGGCTTGCGGTCGTCGCGGTTTCGTCGATCTCGTACGCGAGCTATCTGCTGCAGCGTTACGTGTTTCCCAAGCGCGGCGTGCTGCTCGCATCGGTGCTCGGAGGTCTTTACTCGTCCACCGCAACGACCGTCGTCATCGCGCGCCGCGCGCACGACACCGGCATGTCGGCCGAACTCGAAGGGGGCATCGCCGCCGCGACCGGCATGATGTATCTGCGCGTCCTCGCGATCTGTTCGATTTTCAGCGCGACGCTCGGCAGCGCGCTCTTGTTTCCGATGCTGATTCCGTGCGCGGTACTTCTCGCGTTTGCATGGCTTCGGGCGCGTTGGGGTCCGCGCAGCGAAGCCCGCGAAACGACCGAAAATCCATTGCAAATCGTGACTGCGGTGATCTTCGCGGCGTTGCTGGTCGCGATTTCGGCAATCACGGCCTTCGTGCAGACGCATCTCGGCCGCAGCGGCGTCCTCGGGCTCGCCGCGGTGGTCGGCGTTACCGACATCGATCCGTTCGTGTTAGGTTTGGCGCAGGGCGGCATCGCCAAACTCGGATTGGGCACCGCGGCGCTCGCGATCGTCGTCGCGACCTCATCGAACAACGTGCTCAAAGCGGTCTACACGCTGGCGTTCTCGCGCCGCCCCGAGAGCTGGATTCCGTGCGGCGCGCTGCTCGGCGTTGCCGTGCTCGGCGTCGCGCTCGGTTTCGCGTTTACGCGGTGAGCTTCATCGCCCGCTGGCTCAATCTCGGGAAGGAGCGCAAGCCGATCGGCCTGCGCCCGCATCGCGACGTCGACGTGGATGCCGGCTACGACGAGACGTACCGGCGCGTGCTGACCGGGATCGAAACCGCGCTCGGAGCCAATGCCTCCGCCGGCGCGGACGGCATCGAAGCGGCCTTCGGGCTGGTCAACAACGAGCGCGTGCGGTGCACGTTGGAACGCGCCGGCGAATCGCGCACGCGCGTGCGCATCGAGGCGTACTTTCCGGCGGGTTCGTCGGTCCGCGAATACTCGCGAGCGGTCGACGTCCTCGCCGACTATCTCGAAAGCACGTCGAAGCGCGTGTAAGGCCGCAGCGCCGGCGGTATCGTAACCGATCCGTCGGCTTGCTGATGGTTCTCCAAAATTGCGGCCAGCGTCCGGCCGATCGGTAATCCGGAGCCGTTGAGCGTATGTACGAGCTCCGGCTTTGCCGACGGCGCACGCCGGAAGCGCATCGACGCGCGCCGCGCTTGAAAATCGGTGCAGTTCGGAACACGAACTGACCTCCCGATACGCGCCCGCGCTCGGCAGCCACACCTCGATGTCGTAGGTCTTGGCGGCGTTGAAACCGACGTCGCCCGCGCACAGCGCGACCACGCGGTAGCGGTAGATCGAGCGCGCGCAGGAGCGCTTCCGCGTCACCGGTGAGCCGTTCGAGCGCGTCAGGCGACGATTCCGGCGTGGTAAGCCACACGAGTTCGACTTTTTCGAATTGATGCAACCGGATCAATCCACGCGTATCTTTTCCGGCCGCGCCGGCCTCCTTGCGAAAGCACGGCGTAAAGGCGGCGTATTGCTTGGGAAGTTCGTCGTATGCAAGGATCTCGTTTCCGTGTAGCGCCGTCAGCGGCACTTCCGCCGTCGGAATCATATACAGGCCGGCATCGGCGTCGCCGAACATCGCGTCCGCAAATTTCGCTGAGCTGACCCGTCGACCACATCGTCGAGCGGCTGACGAGCAGCGGCGGAGCCACTTCCTCGTACCCCGTATCGCCGGCGCGATCGAGAAAAAACTGCGCGAGCGCGCGCGAGAGACGAGCGCCCTTGCCGCGCAGCGCCACGAAACGGCTGCCCGAGAGTTTGGCCGCGCGTTCGAAGTCGACCGCGCCGAGCGCTTCGCCGATTTCCCAATGCGGCTTCGGTGCGAAATCGAACTGACGAGGTTCTCCCCACGTGCGCACGATCGCGTTGGCGCTTTCGTCGGTGCCCTCGGGAACCGAGTCGTCGAGCAAGTTCGGCGACTGCTCGAGCAGCGCGCGCAACGGCGAATTGTCTTGTTCCGGCGAGAGCGCACGCGCGCGTTCTTCTTCGCGGGCGATGGTCGCGGTCAGCGTTTCGATGGCCGGCCGCAACTCGCGCGCCGCCGCCGCTTTGTCGGATGCGCGTCCGATCTCGGCGGAGATGCGATTCTTTCTCGGCCTTGCTGGTTTCGGCCGCGGAAAGCGCGGAGCGGTACTCCGCGTCGTAACGCAGAACGTCGTCGACGAACGACGGGTCGAGCCCGCGGCGTCGGGCCGAACGTCGAACGCGATCGGGGTCCCGCCGAACGACGGCGATGTCGAGCATGGAGAAGCGCGCCATTACGCAGTCCGCAAACGCACTCCTACCGGGTGCGGGTTTCGAAACCGGAAAGCTGCTCGCGCCGCAGCAGGCGCTGGTTGCGTATTTTTGCGCGCGTGCGCGTCGCTGCGCCGCTCGTAGAACGCGTCGCGCTCGACGACGCATCCGGCCGCGTGCTGGCACGCGAACTCTCCGCCGGTGACGACTTTCCAATCGCGCCGCGTTCGGCGATGGACGGATTCGCATTGCTCGCCGCCGGCACGCCCGGAACGCTGGCGATCGCCGGCGAGGTGCGCATGGGCGAGGCGATGCGCGCGACGGTTCACGCGTGAGACCGCACTGCGGATTCCGACCGGCGGAACGTTGCCCGACGGCGCCGATGCAGTCGTTCCGATCGAAGAAGCGCGTGCGGACGCCACGATGGTGTACGTCGAGCGTGCGTTCGACTCAGGCGCGAACGTCATTGCGCGCGGTTCCGACATGCGCCGCGGCGAGACGCTGCTCGCGTCCGGCACGCGCATCGCTTCGCCGCAATGCGGCCTGCTGGCAGCGCTCGGCGTCGCGCGCGTGGACGTGTATCGACGGCCCGTCGTGGCGGTGTTTTCGAGCGGCGACGAGTTGGTCGACGTCGAGGAGACGCCCGGGCCGGGACGAATTCGCGACTCGAATCGGTACGCGATCGCCGCATCGCTGCGAGCGATGGGCGCGCAGGCGCGCCACTATCCGACGGTTGCCCGACGACTCGCGAGTCGTTCGTTCTCGCGCTTGCGGCCGCACTGCACGAGTGCGATGCGATCGTAATGACCGGTGGATCGTCGGTCGGGAGAACGCGACCGTCACGCCCGCTGCGGTGGCCGCGCTCGGGGAGCCCGGCGTCGTCGTGCACGGCTTGCGCGTCAAGCCCGGCAAGCCGACGCTGCTCGGGGCGGCCGGCGGGAAACCGATTCTGGGTCTGCCGGGCAATCCGATCTCGGCGCTGATGATGCTCGAAGCGGTCGGCGCGCCGATCGTGGCGCGCGCTGTGCGGCGCGCGCCCGCCGGCATATTCCATCGCCGCGCGCTTGGCCGAGCCTCTGCACGGGCGAGCCGATTGGACGTGGTACGTTCCGGTCGTCGCTGCGGCATGAGGGCGGGGCCTTGCTGGCGCATCCCCTGCCCTTGCGCTCGTTTTCGGTGAGCTTGGCGGCGCGTGCCGGCGGTTACGTCGTCATGGACGAGCGTGACGAAGACTGGCCGGCCGGCACGCCGGTCACCGTCCATCAGTTCGTAGGAGCATAAACGCACACGATGGTTCGCCCCGCCCCCGCGATCGACGCGATTCCCGCGACGACGCCGTTCGTCGGTCCCGAGCAGCTCATGCGCGAGCGTGGCCTGCGCGAACTCGTGCGGCTCGGCGCCAACGAGAGCCCGTTCGGACCGTCGCCGAAGGCGCTCGCCGCGATGGGCGGCGAGCTCCAGCGTTTGGGCTGGTACGGCGATCCCGAATCGCTCGATCTTCGCGACGCGCTCGCGCGCAAGCACGCGCTGCGATCCCGAGCAAATCGTCGTCGCGTCGGGCATCGACGACGTCATGGGCCTGGCGGTGCGCGCGTTCGTCCCGCCCGGCGGTCTCGTCGTCACGACGCGCGGCACCTATCCGACGTTGAACTACCACGCGATCGGGTATGGCGCGAAGCTCTCGACCGTCGATTACGCACCCGACGGCACGCCCGATCTCGATGCCCTGCTCGACGTTGCGCAACGCGAGCATCCGTCGCTGCTCTACCTCGCAAATCCCGACAACCCGAGTGGACGCTTCATCGCACGCGACGACGTCGCCGCATTCTATCGCGCGCTTCCGCACGACACGCTGCTTCTGCTCGACGAAGCCTACGCCGATTTCGTCGATCCCGGCGAACTGCCGCCGCAGCATTTCGACGAGCGCCTGATTCGCATGCGCACGTTTTCGAAGGCGTACGGCATGGCCGGAGCGCGCATCGGTTACGCGCTGACGGCGGCATCGAACGTGCGACGTTTTCCAAAAGATCCGGCTGCACTACGGCATCAATCGCAACGCTCAGGTCGGAGCGCTCGCGTCGCTCTCCGACGACGAGTTTCGCGACCGCGTCGTGGCCGAAACCGCTCGCGCGCGCGCCGACTACTACGCGCTCGCGTCCGAACTCGGCTGCGACTCCATCGAATCGTTTACGAACTTCGTCTGCATCGACATGCTGACGGCGCGAACGCGCAACCCGGGTGGTCGACGATCTCTTGCGGCGCGGCGTCTGGATCCGCAAGCCGGGCGCGCCTCCGCTCGACCGCTTTATCCGCGTGAGCGCCGGCACCGAACCGATGCGCCGCGCCTTTGGTGCCGCATTACGCGCCGTGCTGCACGAGTTGCCGGCGTGAGATACGCGTTCGTCTCCGACGTCCATGGGAATCTGGAGTCGCTCGAACGCGCGCTCGCGCTAGTCGATGCCGACGACGCGCTCGCGTGTTTGGGCGATATGGTCGGGTACTGCGCCAACCCCAACGAGTGCGTGCGGCTGCTGCGCGACGCGACGACCGCACGCGGTTCTTGGCAATCACGATTTAGCGGCGCTCGAGAACTACGGCACCGAGTTTTTCAACGAGGCGGCGCGCGCCGCAATTGAATGGACGCAGCGCGTGCTCGACGACGAGTCGCGCCGATGGTTGAACGGTCTCTCCGTACGAACTGCGCTTGCCGGAGTTGCTGATGGTCCACGGCGCGCCGGTCAACTACTTCGAATACATTCTCGACAAGCGCGCCGCGGCGCGGGCCTTCGCTCGCACCGACGCACCGTTGGTCTTCGTCGGTCATACGCACATCGCGCAGTATTGGGTTCGCGAACCCGACGGGACGATCGGCCACAAACACTTGCAGACCGGCGGTGAGCTGACGCTCGACGCCGGAGTGCCGCTACATCGTCGACGTCGGCAGCGTCGGGCAGCCGCGCGATCTCAATCCCGGAAGCCTCCATGGCGTTCTTCGATACGGAGCAGAGACTCGTGCGCTGGGTGCGTTATCCGTACCCGATCGACGCGGTGCAATCGAAAATTCGCGACGCGCACCTTCCCGAACTATTTGGCCGAGCGGCTCGAGGTAGGACGATGAGCGACGTTCCCTTCGACGACGGCAACTGCTTTGCGTGCGGTCCCGACAATCGCGGCCGGAATGCATCTGCAGTTCGAGCGCGCCGCCGACGGCGAAGAAGGCGTACGCGCGGACGTCACGCTCGCGCCGCATTATCAAGGCTGGCGCGGCGTCGCCCACGGCGGCATCGTGATGGCGCTGCTCGACGAGGCGATGGCGCACGCCGCGGGCTACGCCGGACATCGCGGCGTCACGGCCAGCGTCAACGTGCGGTTTCGCAGTCCGGTTCCGCTCGAGGTGCCGATCGAAGTGCGCGGACGCGTCGCGTGGCAGCGGCGCAACGTGCTCGGAGTCGAAGCGGCGATTTACGATGCGACCGGAAGCGTGCTCGTGCAGAGCGAGGGACACGTGGTTTCGCGCGGGGCGCTCGACGCGGCGGCCGACCGGCGCAATCCGCAGCCATGAAGTCGAAACAGCAACGCGCAGGGGCGCCGGGGGAGAAACGCGCGCCGGTATCGATCGACAATCGCCGCGCGCGTCACGAATACGAAGTGCTCGAATCGCTCGAAGCCGGCTTGGTACTGACCGGGACGGAAGATCAAGTCGATTCGCGCGGGCGGCGTCAGTTTGAGCGAAGCCTACGCGCGCTTTCGCGACGGCGAAGCGTGGCTGTTCGGCATGCACGTTCCCGCCTATCGGCAGGGAAGCTTTTCGAACGTCGATCCGAACCGGCCGCGCAAACTGCTGCTGCACCGCGAGCAGATCGTGCGCTTGCAGAGCCGCGTGGGCGAGAAAGGCCTCACGATCGTTCCGCTGCGGATGTACTTCACGCGCGGTATCGCTAAAGTGCAGCTGGGCTTAGCACGCGGCAAGAAACTCTGGGACAAGCGCGCAGTCGTCGCCAAACGCGACGTCGAGCGAGAGATCGCACGCCGCGTGCGCAAGTGACGCCGCCGTGAGAGGCGCCCGCGCGGAACGCGACGTCGAGCGCGCGATTCGCCAGAGCGGTGCGATCGAGCGTGGCGAACGCCTCCTGATCGCGTGCAGCGGCGGCCCCGATTCGGTGGCCCTGGCGTGGGCGCTGAGCGAGCTCTCCGGTCCGATGCGCCTGCAGGCGCGCATGGCATACGTGAATCACGGCATCCGCGAGGCGGCGTGGCAGGACGAATGCGTCGCGGCATCCGTCGCTGCAGCCTGCGGCCTCGAACTCGAGGTGATTCGTCCGGCACCCTCGGGTAACGACGAAGCATCGTTACGCGCGTTGCGTTACGAGTCGCTGCTCGAATGCGCGCGGCGCTGCGGCAGCACGGCCGTCGTGACGGCGCACCACGCGGAGGATCAAAGCGAAACGGTGTTGCTCGCGCTGTTTCGCGGGGCGGGTCGAGACGGTCTTGCCGGCATGCCGGTGCGGCGCCAGCTCGGCGACGGCATTGCGCTCGCGCGGCCGCTGCTGCGCGTCGAGGCCGGCGCACTGCGGCGCCTCTGTCACGCACGCGCGCTGCCGTATGCAGTCGATGCGACCAATGCGGACGCCGCGTTCCGCCGCAATGCGGTTCGCGGTGCCCTCGACGCGCTGCGCCCGCTCTTCCCAGGACTCGATGAAGCGGTCGCTCGGGCGGCGACGCTCGCCTCCGACGAGACGCAGTCGCCGCGGCGTGCCGAGCTTCGGCGGATCGTGCGCGCCTGCTTGGCGGAGCAAGAACAGCTGCGCGACATCGCCTTTGCCCACGTCGAAGCGGCCGTGCGTGCCCTCGAAAGCGGCCGCAGCGGAAGCTTTTGGATGAAACCCGGAGTTATTCTCGAGGTACGCCAAGGCGAAGTCTCGGGCATAACCCGGGAGTAGAAAAGGGGCGCCTTCGGCGTCGAGCAACCAGCCCGTCCGCCGGGTGTGTTGAAAGGAAACGATGCCCGCGAAGGCCCAAGAGTCCCCCGTGTCCCCCGGAAAGGCGACGTGAGCAAGAATCTCCGGTCCATCGTCCTCATCATTGCCGCGGTGGTGGGCGTGTTTATCTTGGTCGAGCGCTTCGTTCAGCCGAGCGAAAGCGCGACGCATCTGGATTACGGCGCCTTCTATCAGAAGCTCGAAGTAGGCCAGGTCCAATCGTTCCACGCGGTAGGCTTGTCGGCCACCGGCGAACTGACCAACGGCGTAAAGTACTCGGTCGCCGTGCCCAACCTCGATCAGACCTTCGTCAACGACGTCTATCGTAAGGTCAAGAGCGGCGCGATCAGTTTCGAACAGCCGTCCAACGCGGGGCTCTTCACCGGTCTGATTTCACTGGCACCGATGGCGTTGATGGTGCTGCTCTTGTTCTTCATCTTGAGGCAGGCGCAGAGCGGCGGCAGCCAGGCGCTGTCGTTCGGCCGCTCGCGCGCGAAGATGCTCTCGGAGAACCGTCCGAAGGTGACGTTCGCCGACGTGGCCGGCGTCGACGAAGCGAAAGAAGAACTCGCCGAGATCGTCGACTTCCTCAAGTATCCGAAAAAGTATCAATCGCTTGGAGCGCGCATTCCCAAGGGCGTGCTGCTCCTCGGACCGCCCGGCACCGGCAAGACGCTGCTCGCGCGCGCCATTGCGGGCGAAGCGGGAGTGCCTTTCTTGTCGATCTCTGGATCCGATTTCGTCGAGATGTTCGTCGGCGTCGGCGCATCGCGCGTTCGCGATCTCTTCGATCAAGCGAAGAAGTCGGCGCCGTGCATCATCTTCATCGACGAGATCGACGCGGTCGGGCGCCAGCGCGGTGCGGGCCTCGGCGGCGGACACGACGAGCGCGAACAGACGCTAAACCAGCTGCTCGTGGAGATGGACGGCTTCGATCAAAATACGGGCGTCATCCTCATTGCGGCAACGAACCGCGCCGACGTGCTCGATCCCGCGCTGCTGCGTCCCGGACGCTTCGATCGCCAGGTCGTGGTCGACCGCGCCGACTTTAAGGGGCGCGAGAAGATTCTGGAAGTGCACGCCCGCAACAAGCCGCTCGGAAAGGCCGTTTCGCTGCGCACGCTGGCCAAGCGCACGCCGGGGTTCTCGGGTGCCGATCTCGAGAACGTGCTCAACGAAGCCGCGCTTCTGGCCGCGCGCCGGAACAAGAGCGTGATCGAGATGATCGATTGCGATGAGGCGATCGACCGCGTGATGGTCGGTCCCGAGCGTAAGTCGCTGGTGATGTCGCAGAAAGAAAAAGAAGTCACCGCTTATCACGAGTCCGGCCACGCCCTTCTCGGCGGACTTCTGGAGAAAGCCGATCCGGTGCACAAGGTGACGATCATTCCGCGCGGCATGGCGCTCGGCATTACGTGGTCGCTTCCGGAGGACGACCGGCACAGCGTAACGCGTGAGGAATTGCTCGCGCAGATCACGCGCGCGCTCGGCGGGCGGCTTTCGGAGGAGATTAAATTCGGCGACGTCACGACGGGCGCGAGCAACGATTTCGAGCAAGCGACGGAACTCGCGCGGCGCATGGTGACGCAGTACGGAATGAGCGATCTCGGACCGATCCAATACGGGCGCGGAGCGCATCAGGTGTTTCTCGGTCGCGATTTCGGTGACGAGCGTAACTACTCCGAAGAGATCGCGAGCAAAATCGACGGGCAAGTACGCCACATCATCGAGACGTGCTACGAAAACGGCAAAGACGTTCTCAAAACGAACTGGGACAAGGTCGAGCGAATGGTCGCGTCGTTGCTCGAGTACGAGACCGTCGACGCCGAAGAAGTCATCGCGATTCTCAAAGGAAACCCCTACGACCGCGAGGCCATCGCGGCCGCTTTGCCCGAAAGCGAAAGCGGACGGCCGGCCTCGGACGAACCCAAACGCGCTTCCGAAAAGCCCACGCGTCTGCCTCCGAAAATCTCACCGGAACCGGCATGAGATTCGGCCGGGCCGTCGCCATCGCGGTGCTCGTTTGCGCATCGCCGCTCTTGACGGCGCCCTCCGCAGCCGCCGGTGCAGCGCAGCAGCGAGGCTCGCTGCCGCGCGGAGGCGTCTACGTACTCGATGCAAATCCGTCCATCGGTGCAGCTGCGGTTGCGCTGTGGTTTCGCGCGCCCGGTGCAGGCTACGACAATGCGTCGCCCGGAATCGCGCGGCTGGCGGCGACCGCCGCGGCGGTTGCGCCGCTGGCGGGCGGAAAATCGCTCGTGGAAGTCGTGCACTCCGCGGGCGGCCAGTTAAACATCAACGCCTATCCCGACATCGTCGGCGTAGACGCGCTCATCCCGTCTTCGGGGGTGCGCCGCGTGGTCGCGGCAATGACGGCGGCCTACTTTGCGCCGTCCATCGGCGATGCGGCCGTGAAAACGGCGCAGCGCGATGCGGCGGTGCTCGCCGTTCAACAGCGCTACTCGACGGATCTCACGCTGCACGACCTGCTCTTCAAGAAAATTTTCTCCAGCGGTCCGGCGCACTATCCGGCGTTGCCCGATTCGGTTACCGATATCGCGCGCATCTCGCCGCAGAGCATTGCGGACTTCGCCAAGCGCGCGTTCCGGTCGGGGAACGCGCTGCTCGCCATGACCGGCAATGTCGACGCTTCAACGATTGCTGCCGTGAGCGACGGTAGCGGCGGCACGATGGATGCGCCGTTCGACTCGGCGCTCTCGGGAGCGACCGGCGAAACGACCTCGTCGGGTGAGGTGCCGGGGACCGGTTTGGCGTGGGTCGGTCCGCCGATCGCCGACCAAAAAGCGGCGACCGCGCTCGATTTCGTGGCCGACTATCTCTTCCGCGAGCAAACCGGCGTAGTGAGCCGCGAGATCGACGCCGGCAACAAGGATGCCTACGTGATCGGACAGTTCATCACGCTGCACGATCCCGGCGTCATGCGCGTCACCATCGGGGGCAGCGACGACAAGACGGCCGCGCAGACCGTTCTCGGCGCACTGCAAAAGTTGGCGACGCCGATGGATCCGAAAACGTTCGGCGCCGCGCGCGAAGCGTTTCTGTACCACATCGCATCCGACACGCAAACGCCCGACGCGCTTTCCGATAATTTGGGCTGGTACGCCTCCGAGGGACGGCCGGAGTATGCGCCCGGCGACGACAGTGGCGAGTATCTCCGGGCCGCGCGCGCCCTCGATCCGCAATACGTGTCGGAGGTCGTCCGCAAGTATTTGACCGCACCGGTTACGGTGCGGCTCATCACCGTCGCGCCGAAAGGACCGCCGTCGTGATCGTACGCGCTCTCTTGTCCGCCACGCTCGCTCTCGCTGCGATCGTGCCCGTCGCCGCTCGTGCGAGCGGCGAAGCGACGGCGCCGATCGTCGAGCGTCATGGCGGCGGCACGATCGTTCGTCAGCCGGATGCGCGCGCGTCGCTGGTCGGCATCGCAATCGTCGTCGCGGCCGGCCTCGACCGGCAAACGATGAAGCAAAGCGGGTTGGCAGCCCTCGTCGCACAGACGATTCTCCAGACGCCGGTCACGTTGCCCGCGCAATCACCGGCAACGATGCCGCTGGAGCAAGCCGTGGCGGCCAGCGGCGGTTCCATCCATTTCGCCGTCGATCCCGAAGACGTGCGTTTCTACGTTGAAGCGCTGGCCGGGGATGCGTCAACGGCGGTCGGACTCTTTCGTCAGGCGCTCGGTTCGCCGGACTTCCATCCCGTGGTGGTGCGCGATGCGCGTGCGGCGCTGATGCGAAAACTCTCGCAGTCGCAGCAATACAACCAAAACGCGCTGCAAGTCGGCCTCGACATGCTCAACGAAGCGTCGTCGTCGGAGGCGAACGCGGGGCTGCCCGCGCTTGGAACGTCGGGTTCGCTCGCGCAACTCGTGTCGTCCGACGCGCAACGTTTCTACCAGACCTACTACAAGCGCGGCGGTATGGTCGTCAGCGCCGTCGGACGGCTCGATTCGCTCGGTTCCGATTCGCTCGCGTCGCTCGCGGACGCGTTGCCGGAAGGAAGCACCGCGGCCATTTCGGTGCGCGTCCCCTCACTGCGCGGGGCCTCGCGCGAAATCGTCGCGCATCGCGACATCGCGTCGCCGTGGCTGATCGCTCAATACGCCGCGCCCGGCGTCGAGAGCCGCGACTTCGGGCCGATGCTGGTGCTGGCCGCATTCGTGCGGCGCACGCTGGCCGAGATCGCGCAAGTACCGGGCGTCGTCTCGCCGACGTTCGCGTCGCGCGCCGTCGGCGCCGACTACAGTTACGACCGCATGCCGGCCCATCTCGTGCTCTACGTCAACGGCGGCATCGGCAACCCGAGCCGCGCTTTCGCGACCGCGTTGTCGGTCGTCGGCGTGCTCGCCGTCACGCGCCTGCAGGGCTCGATCGACGAGTTCAAAGCCGAGGCGGCGGGCGACTTCGCAACGGGTGCGACGACGCTCGAGACGCGCGCCTGGCTAGCCGCAGTGTTCGCGCGCAACGATGCGTCGCCCGACTTTTTGGGGCGCGCGCTGCGCGCAATCTCCGCGACGACCGCAGAAGACGTGCAGCGCGTCGCGCGCGTCTATTTGGGCAACCCGACGATTGCGCTGGTCCTACCGCGTGACATTGCCCCCCAGAACTAAGGACGAGTTGGGATAAATCCGAGCCTCCTGTGAAGGTTGCGCTCGTTCATGATTATCTAAACCAGCGCGGCGGCGCGGAACGCGTCTTCGCCAGCATCGCGCGGGCGTGGCCCGATGCTCCCGTGTATACCGCTCTCTACGATCCGCGCGCGACCGGCGACCTGGTCGCCCGGGACCGCGTACGGACGTCGTATCTCGCGCGCGTACCGTTCGCGAACCGTTCCTTTCGAGCGCTCGCGCCGTTCTATCCGAGGGCGTTCGAGTCGTTCGACCTTTCGGGTTTCGATACGATCGTCAGTTCGACGACCGCATGGGCGAAGGGCGTGATCTTCCCTCCGTCGAGCGTCCACGTCTGCTATATCAATACGGTGAGCCGCTTCGCGTTTGCGTACGACGCCTACGTCGGCGAACTGACGCGTTCGCGCGGCGGAACGGTTGCATCGATGCTCGCGCGCCCGGTCGTCCGCCGGCTCGTCGAATGGGATCGCCGCGCCGCGCAGCGTCCGACGGCCTTTGTTGCGAACTCCCAAAACGTTGCCGCGCGCATTCGTGCGTTCTACGGTCGCGACGCGGAGGTGCTTGCGTGCCCCGTCGACGTCGATCGCTTCAGCGTCGGCAGCGGCTCCGGCGATTATTTTTTCATTGCGTCGCGGCTGCTGCCATACAAGCACGTCGAGCGTGCGATCGACGCCGCGCAGGCGGCGCGCGTGCCGTTGCTCGTCGCAGGAACCGGCCCGTGCGAACGCGCGTTGCGCGCACGCGCGCGCGGGACGACGACGACGATGCTGGGGTTTGTCGACGATGCGCGCCTCAACGAACTGCTCGGCAAGGCGCGTGCTGCGGTGCTGCCGGGCGAAGAAGACTTCGGCTTGCTGCCGCTGGAGGCGGCGGCCGCCGGGCGTGCGACGATTGCGTATCGCTGTGGAGGCGCGCTGGAAACGATCGTTGAGGGAACGACGGGCGAGTTTTTCGACGAACCGTCCGCGGAATCGCTGGCGCGCGCCTTGCGCGCCTTCGATGCGTCTCGCTACGACGCCCGCACGCTGCGCGCCCACGCGGAGGCGTATGCGCCGGAGCGCTTCATCGGGCGCCTGCGCGCGATCGTCGACCGCGTCCGCGCCGAACGCCATGCCTAGGCCGGAGAAAAGGTGGCTGCTTTTCGCCGTCGCGTTGTTCGTTGCGGTCTACCTTGCGTACGATTTCAATCGGCTCTACGCGTTGCGCTACGGCGCCGATTTGGGCACGTATTTGCAAACGCTGGTGAATCTGCGGCACGGCTCGTCGTTTAACTTCGGCGAGTGGCGGCCGCATTTCCAGGTTCACGACTCCTGGGCCCTCGTCGCGCTCGTTCCCGTGATTGCATTGATTCCGCGGGCCGAAGCGCTGATCGCCGTGCAAGTCGTCGCCGTTGCCGTAGCGGCGATTCCGCTCGCGCTTTTTGCGCGCGAGATCGGCGTGGCGCCGCGCGCCGCGATCGTCATCGGCATCGCCTATCTCCTGACGCCTTCGGCACAGGGACTGGCCTACGACAACTTCTCCGAGAACGTTTTCGTGCCGCTACTCGTATTTTGCGGCGCGCTCGCAGTACGGCGGCGTGTGCTCTGGCCCGCGCTGCTCTGCGCGCTGCTGCTGTGCGGTTTGAAGGAAGACGAGATCCTTTTCGTTGCGTGGTTCGCTGTGGCATGCGCGCTGTGGTGGGACCGGCGAATCGGCGTGGCGCTCCTGGCGCTGGCCTTCGTTAATGCGGCGGCGTATTGGGGAATCGAAACGCTGCGCGGCGTGCGTCCGAACGATCCGCCGTACGGCTTCGCGGTGCACGACGTCAGCGGCAAGTTCACGCTCGTGTCGCTGCTGCTCTTACCGTTTGCGCTGGCACCGTTGGCGGTTGGCCGTTGGCTGCTGCTGGCGCTGCCGCTGCTGGCGGAAATTGTCTTCATGCAGCCGTGGAACTACGAGCCGAGCCGCATCGGGTCGCACTACACGGCCCCGCTGCTTGCGGCGGCGGCGCTTTCGGCCGCCTTTGGAGTGCGCCGCGTTAGCGGCTTCGCGCGTTGGATGATTCCGTGCGCGCTCGTGGTGACGCTGGTGATCTTCACGGATACGGCGCTGCGTCCCGGACGCTGGCCGTATATCGTCGACTGGAATGCGTACGCTCGCGCCGTTGCAACGCGCGACGGGGAAAAGGCGGTGACGCTGCCGCGCCGCGACGAGGGCGTCTGGGCGGTGGCCGCCGTCAATCCGCGGGTTCGTCTCGACCCGCATCCCGATCCGCTCTTCGTCGCCTGTCCCGCGTACGACACGAACGCGCGCGCATTTTTCGCAAGTCTGCTGGGCCGCATGCCGGCCGCGCTGTGCGGCGGCGTTCCGCTCGAGCCCAAGTGATGCCGGACCTCACGCATATTGAGGTTGCGCGCGCGATGCGCGAAGACCGCGGACGCTTCGCGCGCCTGCGGGACGCGCGCGTGCTCGTCTACTGGCCGCACGGTTTGGGCGATTGGGTCCATCTCGGTGCGATATTGCCATTGTTGGAGCCCAGCAATGCCTATGCCGTCGCGCGATTCGGCGACGACTATGCGGCCGTCATGGAAAACGATCGCTGCGCGACGCCGCTGACGAGCGGCGTTCGCGCGCCAAATACCGGTGCGGAGCTGGGCGCGCCGCATCTGGGCGTCGATTTGCGGAGGCTGCGCGGCGGCCCCGCGACGCTGCGTTTACCGGCGCCGCTCGACGGCGCCGTGCGTACATTCGCACCCGATACGCTGCTCTGGACGGATTACCCCGAGACCGAAGGCCGCACCGCATATCCGTTTCATACCAAAGCGCGTAACCTGGCACGACTCCTCGTGCGGCCCGAACGATTGGCGCAGTTCGATCTTTCGCGGCCGCTGCCGAATTCGATCGACTTCGCGCCGCCGGAACCAACGCAGCACCGCGTCGACGAACGACTCGTTGCGTTCGCACCGCCCGGAACGAAGCTTTGCGTCGTCTCGCGGGCCGGCGTGACGGCCGCGCGCAAGAATTGGGGCGACGGTTCGCAAGCGCGCGAGTTCGTCGCGCTGCTGCGCCGCGACGATCCGCGCTGGCGCGTGCTTTCGATGGACGGGGAAACGTTGGGCTACGGCGCCGCAAGTTATCGCGACGTCTTCGGCGCCGTCGACGAACCGTTCGCCCGGGTCTTCAAAGCGGTGCTCGCACGCACCGCGCTGTTCGCCGGCGTGCCGGCCGGCCCGCTGCACGTCACGATGGCTCGCGGAGGCGTTCCGGTCGTCGGCGTTTGGACCGCACACCACCCCGATTGGTACGACGAGCCCAATCCCGCGGCCATTCACCTCATCGGCACCCACGTCCGGGAGCGCCGATTCGATCGCCGGGCGGCGACGGCCACCAAACCGGCCTCACTCGCGCACCACGTCGAGTATCTCGAAACGGCAATGCCCGCGGGCTCGGCGGTTTTCGAGGCCGCGCGCCGCCTCACGTAGCGGTTTACCGAAGACACCAACGGGTTTTGCATCAACGGGCAATACTTCGACTTCCGCCAGCGAGGAGCCGAACGGCAAGGTGCCCAACTCGCGCGGCAGGACGGAGGAAATTTCATGACGCGTTTAGTTGCTACGCTCGTTTTATCGTTGGCGCTGGGAACGGCGGCGCGCGCCGCCGCGGCGCCCGACATGCCCGCTCTGCCGCCGCAGCCGGCGGTTCATCCCGCCGGAATACCGGCCGATGCGGTATTGGTTTCGCCCTGCATCGCCGGCATGGGCGAACACTGGGTCGCGCTCAAAGATGCGCCGATGGGGCCGATTTATGGCGTGTGGGAAGGCAAACCGATCTTCACCGAGCTCATGGTGACGGTGAAGCAGCTGCAGGACGGTTTCAGCTACGCGAACATCCGGGCGCTGCCCGGATACACGATCGATCACGTCGATTTCAAATACGAACCGACCGGGCACGAGGGCTTGCCGGTCCCCCATTACGACGTGCACGCGTATTACGTGTCGCCTGCGATGCAGGCTGCCATTTGTCCCAACGGCATCCCCGATCCGTCGATGAAGCCGATGAACGGCAGCGGAGTGCGCTGAGGCGCTTTGGGCGCGCCGGCGTTACGGCGTCGTCAGTTTGGGAAATGCCAGCAGCGCAACGATCGAGATCGCGTTGAAGAGCGCGTGCGAGATCATTGGAGCGACCGCGTTGCGCGTCGAGTAGTAGACGTAGCAGAGGATCACGCCGCCGAGTGCGAGCGGAAGGGCTTCGTAGAAATCGCCGTGCGCGAGGCCGAACAGCACGCCGCTCACGATCGCGCCGCCGGCGAAGCCGCCGTAGCGCAGCCCGAAGTTAAAGAAGAACATGCGGAAGATCGTCTCTTCCGCAAAGGGCGCGAATAACACCGCGAACGCCGCAAAGATCGCGATCGTTGTGCGATCGTGCAGCGCGCGAAAAATCTCAACGGCTTCCTGCTGATGTTCGACGTGCGCGAACTTATCGATCAGCGATGCGCCGCCGTCGGCGACGATAGCCATGAGTACCGCACCGACGATCGCAATGCCGATCGCGCGTCCGCCCGGAACCTGCAAGCCGAGTTCGCGCAAGCTGAATTTCGCGATGCCCGGAAGGGTGAAGAGCACCCCTGCGACGAGCGCTCCCTCGAGCACGAACTGCAGGCCGATCGCGGCGTCGAGCAGCCGCGGATCGATGTCGTGCGGAAGTGCGCCCGAGCTGCGAATGCCGCCGGCAAAGGCGAGCAGCAGCAGCAGAACGATGAACGCCGCCAGCAGCCACGCCGAAATCCCGGAGAAACTATCCTTCGGCCAGCGCGTCGGCCAGGCGGGCGAAGTCGGCGAGGTCGAGTCGTTCACCACGAAGCTCCGGAGAGAGATTGCTGGCCGCCACCGCGCGAGCGGCACGCTCGTGAGAAATTTCGAGCGCGAGTGAGAGCGTGTTGGCGAGCGTTTTGCGCCGGTACGCGAACGCAGCGCGCACGACCTTCCGAAAGAGCGCGATGTCGCGCGTCGTCACCGGCGGCGTTTCGCGTCGAGTGAGATGCACGACTGCAGACGTCACCTTCGGCGCGGGATAGAACGCCTTGGGCGGCAGCGCGAACGCAAGGTCGACGTACATCGCATACTGCACCGCAACCGAGAGGCTGCCGTACGCCGCGGTCGCGGGCCGCGCTGCCAGGCGTTCGGCGACGTCCTTTTGGATCGTCACGGTGAGCGACTGCGGCCCGGCATCCATTTCGGCGAGTTTCACGATCAGCGGTGTCGCGACGTTATACGGAAGATTTCCGGCGACGCGCCACGGCCGCCCTTCCGACCATGCGGCATAGTCGAACTCGAGCGCGTCGGCGTGCAGGATGTCGCGCGTCGCGCACGTCTTCGCTCGAGCGAAGAATGTCAACGAGTTCCGGATCGATTTCGAGCGCGGTGAGATCGGCGCCGCATGCGAGCAGCGCGCGCGTCAGGGCGCCGGTTCCGGCGCCGATTTCGAGGACGCGCGGACGCGCCGGGGCGCCGGCCACGCAGAGTTTCGCGATCCGCAGCGCGGCGCCGGCGTCGAGAAGGAAGTTTTGACCGAAGCGTTTGCGAGGACGCAGCCCCCGGCGTGCGAGCAGCGCGCGCGGGTGCGGCGACGGCGTCACTTCAAACGGTACACCGTGATTTCACGCCGGCCGAACAGCATCGCTTCGCGCAGCGAGTTGAATCCGAGATCGATGCGCAGACCGTGAATCGCACCGCCGGTGTCGCCGGCAACGGCCGGACCGTATCCGGGAATGAAGAGATGCGTGCCGAGGGGGATGATGCGCGGATCGACCGCGACGACGCCGCGCCCGGCGGGCCGTCCGCTGGCGGTTACGCCGCCGCAGCCGGCGCAGTTGGCGGTGTAGGCCGTCGCCACCATATGCATCGCGCTTGCCGCAAGTTGCGACATGCGCATGACGCCGCGTGCTTCCAGTTGCGCGAACGCCTGGCGTTCGTCGATGCCGATTGCGACGATGCGCGGGTGCGGTTTGCGCGTCACGTGCGATGCAACGACCCAGCGTTGCACGCTGCCGTCGTCGTTCTGCGTGTAACGCACGATGGTATCGCGTTCGCCGGCGGCGCCGCGTGCGATCGTTTTATGCGTTCCGGGCGTCATCGAATAATCGAATCGGCGAATGGTGGGCGCCGGTACTACGTGCTTTTCGTCGCGGATCCAACTCGCGGAGGGCGACGCGCTCGGCGTCGTGTCCGGAGCCGGAGTCGGCGACGGTTGCGCAGAGGGCGTCGCTTGTGCCTGCGCGGGGGTTTGCGACGGCGCATCCACGGGATCGCCGCCGGCAGCGCGCGCGGGAGCCGGGTGCGCTCCCAAGCTGGTGCCCAGCAGCAACGCGGTCAACAAACCGGCTGCAAACAAACGACTGGAACGAAACGGGCCGCGTCCGATCACGATTCGGAATTCCTTTCACTCTCGGCTCCCGTCAAGGTTCGCTAGCACACCAACAAGCTAAGAACGATGGCGAGTGAGCCGCACTGCGCGCGGATCCGAAGAAGGCTCTTGGAAACGGCGACATGGAAGGCCGGGAGCCGAGGCTCCTCAGAGCCTCAAGCAGGTCCGACGTTCCTGCGAACCGCGTCGCGATGACGGCGGATCGCGGGGCTGCCAAGCCGGCAGCCAGGTCTGACCCGGGCAATATAGCACGGTAAACGAAATCCCGGCAAATGCCGAAAGTAGCATTGCGGCAGGAGGACCCTCTTCGATTGAACATGCGCGTCGGCTTCTTTACGGAGGTCTACCGTCCGGTGGTCAACGGCGTCGTAGCGTCGATCGACACGCTCGCCGACGGCCTGCGCGGGCGCGGGCATCAAGTCTACTGTTTTGCGCCCCGCGTTCCGGGATACGAGGAGGCCGACGGTCCGGTCTTTCGCATGCCCTCGCTGCCGTTGCCGGCGCAGGCGTCGTATCGTCTTACGCTGCCGCTGGTCAGCCGGCGCAACCTCAACACGGTCATCAAGCGGCTCTCGGTCGTTCACGTTCACTCGCCGTTCGTCACGGGCTGGATGGGCTTGCGCTACGCGCGCCGTTACGGCATGCCGCTGGTGTACACGTATCACACGCAACTCGAGGCGTACGCGCACTACGTACCGTTCGAACCGAATGCGACGCGCTTCGCCGCATCGCAACTGACGCGCACGTTTGCCAATCTCACCGATGCGGTAATCGTGCCGACGCCGGCGATGGCCACGCATCTGCGCGATCTCGGTGTGACGGTGCGTTTGGAAGTGGTGCCGAGCGGCATCGACCTGCGCGCCTTCGGCGCCGGACGGCGCGACGAAGCGCTGCGCGACCGGATGGGCGTCGGCCCCGGCGATCGCATGTTGCTGTGCGTCTCGCGCCTCGCGAAGGAGAAGAATATCGAGCTGCTGCTCGAGGCGGTGGCGCTGGCCGGAGACCCGCGATTGCGCGTGGTCGTGGCCGGCGACGGCCCCGCCCGCTCCGAGCTGGAGGAGCGCGCGCGCGAGTGCGGCGTCGCCGAGCGGACGCGTTTCCTCGGGTTCGTCCCAAAGGAGTGCCTGCCCGATCTCTATGCCAGCTGCGACGCCTTTTGCATGCCGAGCACGACCGAAACGCAGGGCCTCGTGCAGGCCGAGGCCCTCGCCGCCGGGGCCTACGTGCTGGCCGCCGACGCTCCCCAGAACCGCGACGTGCTCGGCGGCGCGGGCCGCGTGCTCCCAGCGACCCCTCGCGCCTTTGCCTTCGCGCTGCGGACGCTGCCGGCGACGGCCGACCCCGCGGTCGCCGAGGTGGCGCGCGAGGCGGCCGAACGCTTCTCGGTGGACGTGCAACTGGACCGCACGGTCGCGCTCTATCGCGATCTGCAGGGCCCGGCGAACGGAGGCTTGACAGCGAACATACGTTCGCAATAAAATTCGGGTAAGACCATGAGCATGAGACGAAACGGGCGGACGGTAGAGGCCATCATCGGCTGTGCGGCCGATACGCGCGGCGCCGGGGTGGCCTACGCGCAACTCGCCGGCGCGGCAGAGCGCCACCTTTTACGCATCCCCTTCCGGCTCGACGCCCTCGAACAGCCCGATCGCGCCGCCGGCTACGCTGCCTTGACCGCGGTCGCGCGCGTCTTACGCGGGCGCGGCGTCGCGCGCGTGCGCTTTCTGGTCGACGACGAGACGCTGCTCGGCGACCTGAGCGGCCGGACCAACGTTCCCGACGCGCTCGTCATGCCGTACGTGCGGTTGCGGTGCGCGCTCAATCAATTCGACGACGCAAGTTTTGGGCAGGCGACGTCCGGCGATCTTGCGCAGCGCGCGCGCGCTGAAGTGGCATTGCGCATCGCTGCGTGAAAGCGTATCGCCGGCTTCGAGCGGGCGAACTTCCCGAGCAGACGGAACCGCTTGCACGAGCGCTTCTTGGGTGCGTGCTGATGCGGCGGAGCAGCGAAGGAATCACGGCGGGCAGAATCGTCGAGACCGAAGCGTATCTTCCGAACGACCCGGCCTGCCACGCCTTTTCCGGAAAGAGCGCGCGTAACGCGACGCTGTTCGGGCCGCCGCATCGTGCCTACGTCTATCAAATTTACGGCACGTCGTTCTGCTTCAATCTTTCCAGCGAAACCGACGGTCTCGGTGCCGGCGTGCTCGTTCGCGCGCTCGAGCCGGTTGAGGGTCTCGATCTCATGCGCGTCCGTCGCTGCGTCGAGCCGGCGCGCGAACTCTGCCGTGGGCCGGGGCGGCTCTGCCGGGCGCTCGCGATCGATCGCGCCTTCGACGGCATTGACCCGTTGCGCGATTCCGACCTCTGGATAGCAGCGCCGGCACGGCCTGCCGCCCGAATCCGCGCCAGCCGCCGCATCGGAGTCCGCCTGGCCGCGCATCGCCGGTTGCGCTTCTACGAGGCCGGCAGTCCGTTCCTAAGCGGCCCCGCACGCTTGAGCCCTCCTTGAACGCTCCGTAGGGCTATGCTATAGTGTGGGCGTCGCGCCGCTCGATACAGCCGCGACGCTTGACATTCCCCTCGTGCGTGCCACCGAATCCGATTGCGAGGCAGCCTCGCCCGACAGTCGGCGCCTCGGCGCGTGCGGTACTCGAGAGAGCGAGACTCCTCTGCAAACCGAACATCGTCCGATCAACGACATGCGCCCGCCACAAGGCGGAGGCCGCCGTCGCCGCTCGCGCCACCGGCGCTTCGGTCAAAATCCGGGACAGTTTCACGAACCGTTTCCTCAGCCCGATCTAACGCCGCCGCCGTTGACGGCCGTACAACTCGCCGAAAAAACGAAGACCGAACTCACGGCCATTGCCGCCGAATTGGAAATCGAAGTTCCAAGTCCGGCGAAACTCAAGAAAGACGACATCGTCGCCATGATCGTAACGGCGCAAGCCGCGCGTTCCGGTCTGGAGATGGCCAGCGGCGTCCTCGACGTGTTGCCGGAAGGATACGGTTTCCTGCGCCGCGAGGGCTACGTCATCGGCAACGACGATATCTACGTCAGCCAGTCGCAGATCCGCCGCTTCGAACTTCGTCGCGGCGACATGGTCGAAGGCCAAGTGCGCCGCCCGAAAGAGAGCGAAAAGTACTACGGTCTGATTCGTGTCGACAAGGTCAACGGTCTCGATCCAGAGGCGATCAAGGGAAGGTCCGTCTTTGAAAAAGGAACGCCGATCTTTCCCGAGGAGCGATTCAAACTCGAGAATCGCACGACGCAGCTCTCGACGAGAATCATCGATCTCTTTTCTCCAATCGGTAAGGGCCAGCGCGCGCTGATCGTCTCGCCGCCGAAAGCCGGCAAGACGACGCTGCTCAAGAATATCGCGCAGGGCATCGCGATCAACCATCCGGAGGCCCACATCATCGCGCTGTTGGTGGACGAACGGCCCGAAGAAGTCACCGACATGCAGCGGACGATCGACGGCGAAGTCGTCGCCTCGACGTTCGACGAGCATCCCGAAAATCACACGGCGGTTGCCGAGCTGACGATGGAGCGCGCCAAACGCCTCGTCGAGCTCGGGAGAGACGTCGTGATCCTGCTCGACTCGATCACGCGTCTCGCGCGTGCCTATAACCAGGTCGTCGCAAGCTCCGGACGCACGCTTTCGGGCGGCCTCGATACGGCGTCGCTGCACAAGCCGAAGCGGTTCTTCGGCGCGGCCCGCAAGATCGAACACGGTGGATCGCTGACGATCGTGGGCACGGCGTTGGTCGAAACCGGATCGAAGATGGACGACGTGATCTTTGAAGAGTTTAAAGGTACGGGCAACATGGAGCTCAACCTCACCCGCAAACTCGCCGAATCGCGCGTTTTCCCCGCGATCGACATCAAGCGCTCGGGCACGCGACGCGAAGAGCTCTTGCTCTCGCCCGACGAGATGCGCAAGATTTGGATGCTTCGCCGCGCGACCGCGGTGCTCAATACCGGCGACATCACCGAGATTATCCTCGATAAGATGGCGCAAACGCGCACCAACGACGAGTTCCTGCAATCGGTGACGAAGGAAGCGATGTCGATGTCGCGCGGCTACGAAGACAACGGCAAACACTAAACAAACTCGACTCAATAAGTACCTGTCGCAGGCGGGCATCGCTTCGCGGCGCGCGGCCGACGCATTCATTGCGGACGGCCGCGTTCGCGTAAACGGCCGCGTGACGCGCGAGCTCGGCACGACCGTCGATCCCAGCGATCGCGTCGAACTCGACGGAGCGCCGGTGCGTGCGGAGGCGCGCCGCTACGTCGTGCTGCACAAACCGGCCGGTGTCGTGACGACGATGCGCGATCCGCAAGGCCGGCGCACGGTTGCGCAGTTGATGCCCGCCGGCGCACGCGTCGTGCCGGTCGGCCGCCTCGACTTCGAGACGTCGGGCGTGTTGCTGCTCACCAACGACGGCGATCTCGCGAACCGCTTGCTTCACCCGAAGTTCGGCGTCGAGAAAACCTACCGCGCCGTCGTTGCAGGCAGGCTCTCGCCGGCAGCCGTGCGCCGGCTGGGCGAAGGCATCGATGCCGGCGATCTTCACGCCGCACCCGCGAAGGTGCGCGTCGTTGCAGCCGGGCGCGAGCGAAGCGTCGTGGACATCACCATCCACGAAGGCCGCAACCGGCAGGTGCGCCGGATGTTCGAGGCGCTCGGCCATCCGGTGCAGCAGCTGACGAGATTGCGATTCGGACCGATTTCGCTGGGCGCCCTCGCTGCCGGGCGTACGCGCCCTTTGTCGTCGCGCGAGCGGGCGGTGCTCGAAGCCCATCGCATCGCGGCATCCGAACCGCAGCGCGCTGACGGAGGCTGAGCGCCGTTGCGCGAATCGGCCGGGATGCCTCCGAAAGACCGTCACTTGTCACGCCGCGGCGCCCGCCCCGGCAAGACCGTCGTTACGCTTGGTAACGGCGCGGCGTTCGGCGGCGAGGCGGTGGTGTTGTGCGCCGGCCCATGCTCGGTCGAATCGGAGGGGCAAATCGAAACGACCGCGGCCGCCGTCGCGGCGTCCGGCGCTGCGGTGCTGCGCGGCGGTGCGTTTAAACCGCGCACGTCGCCATATGCCTTTCAAGGATTGGGTCGCAAAGGGTTGGAGTGGCTGCGCAACGCCGCCGACCGCCATCGCCTGGCCGTCGTCACCGAAGTGCTCGATCCGCGTCACGTCGAGATGGTCGCCGAGTATGCCGACATGCTGCAAATCGGCGCGCGCAACATGCAGAACTTCGCGCTGCTGCGCGAGGCCGGGTTGGCGGGTAAGCCGGTGCTGCTCAAGCGCGGATTCGCGGCGACGGTCGACGAGTGGCTGATGGCCGCCGAGTACGTGCTCGTCGAAGGAAACCCGCACGTCGTGTTATGCGAACGCGGCGTGCGCTCGTTCGACTCGGCGACGCGCAATCTGCTCGATCTCGCAGTTGTCCCGCTGCTTGCCGAACTGACGCATCTTCCCGTCATCGTCGATCCTTCGCACGGCACCGGACTGGCGCGGCTGGTCGAGCCGATGAGTTTGGCGGCGATTGCGGCGGGCGCCGACGGGCTGCTGGTGGAAGTGCATCCCGAGCCTGCCGGAGCCGCATCCGACGGGGCGCAATCGCTTACGCTGGAACAGTTTGCCGTCCTTGCATCGAGATTGAGCGACGTTGCCGCCGCCGCCGGCCGTCGCGCCGGAACCGCCGGGCTGGCGGTGTGAAGTCTTGCGCACGAGTCCCCTGTATCGCTCTCTTCGTTTAATTCGAGGTACGGAATCGATGAAACGCATCTCTGGAATCGCGGCAGCCGCCGTCGCCGGTTTCCTCATAGGAACGCTGCCGGCCGCCGCTCAGTATTCCAACGAGTTTTCGCCCGCGAAACTCCTCAAACAAGGCAAAACCTCGGTCGACATCGCCGGCACGGGCATGGTCGTCGTCCAAGTTCAGGTCAACGCAGATGGCTCGCACAAGGCCATCAAAGTCATCAAGTCGACGAACCAGGGCGACAACGGCGCCGCGATGGACATCGCACAGAACTCATCGTACCGGCCCGCTCATCGCGGCACGACGCCGGTGACCGCGTTTTACGATTTCACGCTGAAGTTCAACGGCAAGTCGGTTGCCAACGCGGAATCCGACAGCGGCGGGGGAGGCGGCGGAAGCGGCTCGGACTCGAGCCTGAGCCCGGCCGCGCAATCGGTCGCCGCCCTGATCCGTCAAAAGAACTACAGTGGGGCGAAGTCGCGCGCGCAAGCGGATTTGATCTCCGCTCCCGACGACCAGTCGCTTCGACAGATGCTTGGCGTGGCCGCGTTCGATAGCGGCGACGTCTCGACCGCTGCCGCCGCGTTCGACAAGGTGCCCACCATCGGCAAGCAGTTTCAACCGGCGGCTGCGGCAAGCTTTGCGGCGGCTTCGGTTGCTGCGGTCGATCAGAATCCGCAACAGGCGCTCGCCTACGCGCAGAAGGCCGTCGCGCTGAATCCCGACGCGAACTCGCGCTTTGCGCTGGGTACGGCCCAACTCGCCAACAAGCAGTTCGCCGACGCGGTCACGACCCTCAAAGCGGTGCGCGCTTCGGCGATGAACGATCCGAAGCTCTCCAAGTCGGCGAAGGTGAACATCGACGCCAGGCTGATGAGCGCGTATCTGGCCACCGGCGACTCCCAAAGCGCTGCGACCATTGCTTCGGAAATCAAGCAGCTCGACCCAACCAGCACCTTGCCGGGCCGAGTGCTCGGCAACACCTATTTGAAGATGGGCGTCGACGCCGCAACGGCGCTGAAATACGACGACGCGTTCAAGTACTACGAGATGGCCGCCGCGCAGGGCGACGCCGAGGTCGCCGTCACAGCCGACACCGAAGCCGCGTTTCTCGTTACGAAGACCCAGAAACCGGACTTTAAGAAGATGCAGGCCTATGCGGATAAAGCGATCGCTGCGAAGCCCGACGACGCGCAGGCAAACTTTGCCGAAGGCATCGCTTTGACGGGCCAATGGGCTCAAAGCCACGACGACGCCCAGAAGAAGAAGGCGCTCGACGCGCTCAATCACGCCGACTCGCTCGCGAAAACGGCGGGAAACGAGGCGCTTGCGCTGTCGATCGAAACGTTCATCAAAAACAACCTCGCTGCGACCCCCGCCGCCCAATAGTATGAGGAAGCAAAAACGCACCAGGACTTTCCGCGAGGGTGGGCCAATGGGGGGGCCTCTGAGTCCATTGCGCGGCGAAACGTAGCGGAACGGGAGGAACTTAGCACCGTGTTTTCCGGATTTATCGGTCTCATGCAACAGGGCGGCTGGGATATGTGGCTGCTCCTGTTAATCTCGATCGTCGGCTTGGCGGTCGCAATCGAGCGCCTCGTTTTCTTCTGGTCGCAGCACGGCGATTCGAAGGGGCTTTTGCGGCAGATCGGCCAGAAAATCGCTGCCGACGATCTCGACGGCGCGATCAAGATCTGCAGCGCGCAGAAGGGCATGCTCCCGCGCATCCTCGAGTTCGGCTTGCGCCGCGGCGAGAAGAATCGCGCCGACATTACCGACGCGCTCTCGATCGCGCTGATGGAGCACCTGAACTCACTGGAGCGCAACCTTGCGATCATCGGCACGATCGCCGTCATCGCGCCGTTCGTCGGCCTGTTCGGAACCGTGCTCGGCATCATCAAGGCCTTCCAAGACATCGCGCTCAAAGGCAACTCTACGCCGGCCGTCGTCGCGGCGGGCGTGTCGGAAGCGCTGATTACAACCGCCAGCGGTCTGATCATCGCGGTCATCGCGGTCGTGTTCTTCAACTACTTCAAGTCGCGCATCAAGAACTACAACCAAGAGATGATCGTCGCCGCGAATCAGCTGGCCGAAATGCTGCACTTCCACAATACCGGCTCGCCGATCCCGACCGACCTCTACCAGCCGCCGGCCGCCGCAAAAAAGTAAGCGGCTGACGCGGAGGCACGACGATGGGACTGCTCTCGGCGAAACAAGACGAAGAGGTGATGGCGGAGATCAACATCACGCCGTTTACCGACGTCTTGCTCGTGTTGCTCATTATCTTCATGATTCTCGCCGCGCTGGTGGCTCCGCCCGGCTTCGAAAAGGAGCTGCCCAACAAGAACTCCCAGAATCAGGCGCAGCAGAACAAGAACAAGAACGACATCGAAGTCGACGTCAACAACAAGGGCGTCATCTTCGTCGACGGCACGAAAGCCAACGAGCAGAGCATCTATCCCGCTATGCAGGCAGCCGCGAAAAAGAAGCCCAACCATCACGTCGCCATCGTCGCCGACGCCAAGGCTCCGTACGGCATCATCATCCGAATTCTCGACGCCGCCAAGATCGCCGGTCTTGAGGACGTCGGATTCGTTACGTCTTAACGCGCGAGCAGGACGGAGGAGTTAAAGAACGTGGCCGTTTCGACAGGTGGAGGCGAAGATGAGGTGATGTCGACGATCAACATCACGCCGTTTACCGACGTGCTGTTGGTGTTGCTCATCATCTTCATCATCCTGGCATCGGTAACCAAAGAGCCGAAGCTGCCGGACGCCTACAACAAGGACAAAGTGCAGCCGTCGCAGATCCTCGTGCGCATCGACGAGAAGAACAATATCTCGATCGGTTCGAATCAGGTCAACATCGCCGACGCGAAAACGGCATTTGCGCAACTCCAGCAACAAACCGACTACAAATTCAAGAGCGTCATCATCAAAGCCGACCCGAAGACGGCTTACGGCGTCATTCTCCAGGTCATGGACGCGGCGAAGTCGGTAAACCTGACCGACTTCGGTTTGGCCAACCACGTGCAGGGCACGCCCGAGGGACAGACTCAGTAACTCCATGGCGCAGACACCAAAACCAGGCGCGAAGAAACCGGCGCCGCCGCCGCCGAGAAAGTCTCGCTACATCACGACGAGCGAGCGCGTCGGCAGCTTCATCGGCTGGGCGATCGTCATTTCGCTGTTAATTCATTTTGGGGTCGGCGCGTTCTTACCGAATCTCGCCAACCAACACGAGAACAACGAAGTCGAAAAAGTCACCATGGCCAAGAAGACGAAGGTGCGCGTGCCAACCCCGCCGCCGAAGCCGACGCCGACGCCGCCGCCCACTCCGACGCCGAATCCGCAGAACACGCCGCCGCCGAAGAAACCGGTCCAACAGCCGAAAGCGCTGAAGGTCAATCTCGTCAAAACGACGAGCAACACGGCGGGTGGATCGACGGAGAATACGGTGAGCCAGCCGAAAAACGGCTCCCAGCAAGGCGTCCCCAACGGCACCGGAAACGCGACCTCCGCGCCGGCCGAAACGCCAAAGCCGGCGTGCGCGAATCCCAACGTCGAGGCGACGGTGACCAACGCCGTGCAGCCCGACTACCCGGAGTCCGCGCGCGATCTGGGGCTCGGCGCCGTTTCGGTAGAGGTCGAAGTCACGGTTGGACCATCGGGCAACCTCATCTCGGCAAGCGTGTACAAGAGTGCGAGCAACATGGCGATCGACCAGGCGGCGCTGCGCGCGGCGCGCCAATCCGCCTACTCGCCCAAGCTCATCAATTGCCAGCCGACGACGGGAAATTATCTTATTCCGCGCCGACTTCCAACCCGACACGTAGAAAGGCCTGATTTTCCCCAACTCGTTGTCGCGAGCGCCTCATTTGCCGTAGCAAACTTCGGCGCTCGGCTCCTAGATTTGGTGAAAATCGGCCCTTTTTAAGCTGAAGAACTCTATGCGCTCTCAATCGCACCAAGCGGTTTCTCATTGCGGCATTTGCGATTTCGCTGCTGGTGCATCTGCTGTTCGCGTTGCTCGCGCGTCCCTGGCGCGGTCGCGAAGAGAACCAGGTCGAGGTCGTTTCGATTCAGCGCCGGCCGGTTGCAATGACGAGGCTGCAAACGCCACCGCCTCCCAAGGCAACGCCGAAGCCGCATCCGTCACCGGTGGTCCGGCCGGCGACCGCCCAGCCGAACTCGACGCCGGGACAAGCCGCCGGAAATGGCGCGGGTGAGGCCACCGCCGCCCCCGTGGCTGCGCCGACGCCGCAACCGACGCCGGCGGGGAACGCCTGCGCGCGCAACGATCTCGAAGCCGCCGTCGCAGAGAATCCACCGCAGCCGGAGATTCCGACCGCCGCGCGCGCCGACGCAACCAGCGGCGTGGCGGCGGTCGACGTGAAGCTCGACAGCCGCGGCGAGGTAACCGGCGCGGCGGTTTCGCAGAGCACCGGAAACTCGTCGCTCGATTTGGTCGCGGTCTCGATGGCGCGCGGCGCCCGCTATACGCCGGCGTTGCACTTATGCAAGCCGGTCGCGAGCGCGTACACGTATCGCGTGCGATTCTATGCGTGGTGACGCCGGCGAGCGGCACGTTGCGGGACCTCGTCGCCGCCTGGGCGTAACGGATGCGCCGTGACGTTTACTCAAGCGATCGTTCTCGCGCTGCTGCAAGGCGTGAGCGAACTCTTTCCGGTTTCCAGCCTCGGACACACGATTCTCGTTCCGGCCGTGTTGGGCTGGCGCAACATCGACCGCGCCGCGCCGTCGTTTCTCAGTTTCGTCGTCGTGCTTCATCTCGGAACGGCGATCGCGCTGATCGTTTTCTATCGCGCGCAGTGGGCGGCTATCGTGCGCGCCCTCGCTCGCAGCGTCGTGCGCGGACGGCTGGGCGACGACCGTGACGAGCGCATCGGATGGCTGCTCGTGGTCGGCACTATTCCGGTGGGTATCTTAGGCGTGCTGCTCGAGCATCCGGTGCGCAACCTCTTCGGCTCGCCTGCGCCGGCAGCGGCGTTCCTTTTCTTGAACGGGCTCATCATGTTTCTCGGCGAGTTCCTGCGCCGGCGCCGGGCGCAGGGCCGTCCGTTGGAGAAACTCTCCTACGCCCAAAGCGTCGGAATCGGGTTGGCGCAGTCGGCGGCGCTGTTGCCGGGAATCTCGCGTTCGGGCGTTTCGATGGTGGCCGGTTTGCTTTGCGATCTCAACCACGAGGATGCCGCCCACTACTCGTTTCTCTTGGCCACGCCGGTCATTTTGGCGGCGGCCGTCCTCGAAGTTCCCAAGCTGTTCGTGCCGGGCGCGCACGTCGTACTAATTCAAGCCATCGTCGGTGGAATCGCCGCGGGCATCGCCGCCTACGCGTCGGTGGCGTTTCTCACCCAGTATTTCCGGTCGAACGACCTGCGCCCGTTCGGCTGGTATTGCGTCCTCGCGGGCGCGATCTGTTTCGTCTTGGCGCGTACGGGAGTCATTGCATAGTGCGAATCCTCGCTTTCGTTCTCGCGGCCGTTTTCTTCGTCGTCGGCATTCTCTACGGCATGGGCAAGATCAACTGGCTGACGGAGTCCGGGCCGCAACACACGCACCACGTCACGCACCTCATCGTGTTTTGGTTCCTGGCGCTGCTCTGTCTGATCTGGGCGCGATTCCAGAGCGCGCCGTCGCGTTGACCAAGCTCTCGCACCTGACGCCGGCCGGCGAACTCGCCATGGTCGACGTGTCGGCAAAACCGGAAACGTCGCGCAGCGCGCGGGCGGAGGCGTTCGTGCGCATGAGTGTGCCGGCGCGCCGCGCGCTGACCAAGGCGGCGTTGCCCAAGGGCGACGCATTCGTCGCCGCACAACTGGCGGGCATCATGGCCGCGAAGCAGACGCCGTCGCTGATTCCACTCGCCCACCCGCTGCCGCTTTCGCACGTGGACGTGCGATTCGAATGGACCGGCGGTGCGCTGCGCATCGAAAGCGAAGCGCGAACGGTCGCGGCGACGGGCGTCGAAATGGAGGCGATGGTGGCGGCGTGCGTGGCGGCGCTCACCGTGTACGACATGTGCAAGAGCCTCGACAAGGGGATCGTCGTCGAAAACGTTCGGCTGGTGGAGAAGCGCGGCGGCAAGAGCGGGACGTGGCGGCGCGGCGCACGCCGAAAGAGCGCGCGTGTTTAGAGCCGCGCTCATCGTCCTCTCCGACCGCGCCGCGCGCGGCGAGCGCGCCGACGGCTGCATCGCGGTGATGCGCGAGAAACTTGGCGCCGTCTACGAGATCGTACGCGAAAAAATCCTCGCCGACGATGCGGCGGCACTGCAAGCCGAACTCATCGACCTTGCCGACTCCGTCGCCGCCGATCTGATTCTCACCAGCGGCGGCACGGGATTATCGCCGCGCGATCGGACGCCTCAGGCGACCGCCGCAATCCTCGACTACCAGGTTCCGGGAATCGCCGAGGCCATTCGCGCGCACTCCTTAGCGTTGGTAAAGACGGCGATGCTGTCGCGCGCGCTCGCCGGTGTGCGTCATCGAACGCTCATCGTCAACCTCCCAGGGAGCCCCAAAGCGGTCGCGGAGTCTTTGGACGTCGTGCTTTCCGTATTGCCGCATGCGCTCGAACTTTTAGCCGACCGGGTGGTTGACGGGTGAATCCCTTCTCGAACTTCGACGCGGCCGACGCCTACATGCTCGGAACGATCGACGAGACCGTTTCGCGCCGGACGTCCTACAAACTCGACCGCATGCGCGCGTTTTTGCGCGAGTTAGGCGACCCGCACCGGCAATATCCGGCGATTCACGTCGGCGGAACGAGCGGAAAAGGCTCGACGTGCACGATGATCGCGGCGGTGCTGCGCGCCGCCGGCAAGCGAACGGGACTGCACACGAAGCCGCACCTCCACCGAATGACCGAACGCGCGCGTATCGACGGGATCGCCATTGCGCCCGAGCGCTTCGCGCGGCTTCTCGGTGAAATGATGCCGGCCATCGAGCGCGTCGCCGGCGAATTCGGACGTCCGACGTATTACGAAACCCTCCTGGCGCTATCGTTCGCTCACTTCGCGGCCGAACGCGTCGACGTGGCGGTGATCGAAGTCGGGCTCGGCGGCCGGCTCGACGGCACGAACGTCCTGCAGCCGGAAGTTACGGCCATCACCTCGATCGGCTACGACCACACCGACGTGCTCGGCGAGACGCTCGAAGAGATCGCGCGCGAAAAAGCCGGTATCGCGCGCGCCGGCGTGCCGTTCGTCGTCGGTCCCGTGCCGCCGGCGGCGCTGGGCACGTTGAGCCAATGCGCGCTCGCGACCGGCGCGCCGCTGGTGCGCGTCACCGACGTCGTCGACGTCGAGCCGGCTTCCGCGCGCCCGCCCTACGCTCAAGCGCTCAGCGCGCGTACCGCCTCGGCGCGCTACGCCATCGATCTGCCCGTGCACGGCCTCTTCCAAATCACGAACGCCGCAACCGCAATCGCCGTGCTCGAGCGATTGCCGCCGTCGCTGCGTCCGACTGCGCGCAGCGTCGAGCGCGGGCTCGCGCACGTCGTGATTCCGGGTCGCATGGAGATCTTCGCCGGCGCACCGCCGTGCGTTCTCGACATCGCGCACAACGAAGAAAAAGCGCGCAGCCTGGTCGCATCGCTGCGCGAAGCGTTCGGCGGCACGCGTCTCCACTACGTCGTGGCGATCGGCGAAAGCAAAAACACGCGGCAAATCATTGCAACGCTGGCCGAGTTGCCGGCAACCTTTACGTTTACCGCCTTCGACGTCATTGGGCGCCACGCCACGGATCCGCGCGAACTCGTTTCGGTCGCAACCGACCTCGGCATCGCCGCGCGCGCCGTCGAGGATCCGTTCGAGGCGTTCGCCACGGTCTGCCGCGATGCGACGCCCGACGACTTAGTGGTGGTCACCGGATCGACGTTCGTGGTTGCCGCATTGCGCGAAGCGCTGCTCGGCGGCGTCGCGGACGCAGTCGAATCCAGTGCGTAACACTCCATCGCGCGAGCGCGGATCGCTGCGCGTTCGCGGCGCCGACTTCCAGTGGGGTGCGCGCACCTACGTCATGGGCATCGTCAACGTCACGCCGGATTCGTTCTCCGGCGACGGCGAAAGCGGCACCGAAGCGGCGACGGCACATGCGCTCCGCCAACACGCCGCGGGCGCCGACCTGCTCGACGTCGGCGGCGAGTCCACGCGCCCAGGTCACCAGCCGGTCGGCGCCGAGGTCGAAATCGAGCGCGTCGTGCCGGTCATTCGCGCGTTGCGCCGTTGCTTACCTGAGACGCCGATTTCGATCGACACGTATAAATCCGAGGTGGCACGCGCCGCCCACACGGCGGGCGCCGACATCGTCAACTCCGTCTGGGGTTCCCCCGGCGATTTGCTCGACGCCGCCGCCGAACTCGAGATGCCGATCGTCGCGACCCACAATCGTACCCAAGCCGGCGAGGGAGGCGACGTCGTCGCTGCGGTCGTGGAGTTTTTGACCGAGTGCGCGCGGCGCGCGCGCGCGCGCGGCATTCCCGACGCACGGATATTGCTCGACCCCGGCATCGGATTCGGAAAGACCGCCGACGAGAATATTCGCGTGTTGAGGTGCCTCGGCGAAATCACGGCGATCGGATTGCCGACGCTGCTCGGCGTCTCGCGCAAGAGCACGATCGGAAAACTGACCGGCCGGCAACCGCGCGATCGCGCGTACGGCAGCGTTGCCGCAGCCGCGCTCGCGGTGCAAGCGGGCATCGACGTCGTGCGGGTTCACGACGTCGCCGCCGCGCGCGACGCGATGGCCGTCGCCGATGCGATCGTCCGCGATTGGAGACCGCCGGAATGGATCGGATAAGACTCTCCGGCATTCGCGTTTTCGGACGCCACGGCGTCACCGCCGGGGAGCGCGCCGGCGCGCAACCGTTCGACGTGGATCTGATCGTCGAATGCGATCTTTCGGGCGCGTCGCGCGACGACGAGATTGCGAAGACGATAGACTACGCGCGGCTGCACGAACGCGTCGTCGCGGCGGTGACCGGTACGTCGCACGCGCTGCTCGAGCGGCTGGCGCGCGGCATCCTCGACGCCGTCTTCGAAGACGCGCGCATCGCGGGCGCGGAGGTGACCGTCGCGAAACCGCGCGTGCTCGACGGTGCGACGCCGTCGGTGACGCTGGCGCGGCCGAACGACCGTCACACGTGAGCGTCCATCGAGCCTGGATCGGACTGGGAGCGAACCTCGGCGATCCCGCCGCAAACGTCGAACGAGCGCTTTCGGCGCTGAACGGGTTGGGGACCGTCCTGCGAGCGTCGTCGCCCTATCGCACGCGTCCGTGGGGAAAAACCGACCAGCCCGATTTCGTGAACGCTGCGGCGTTGCTCGAAACCGATTTGGATCCCCGCGATCTCCTCATCGCACTCAAGGCGCTCGAGCAACGGCTGGGACGGGTCGAAACCGAACGCTGGGGTCCCCGCGCTATCGACCTCGACCTGCTCGCCTACGACCAAGTGACCCTCGACGAGCCCGGGCTGCGGCTGCCGCATCCGCGGCTGCGCGAACGTGCCTTCGTGCTGGTTCCGCTGGCCGAAATCGAGCCGGCGTATGCGGCGGCGCGCGACGCGTTGCCCGCCGAGGAACTGCAAGGGGTCGAGCCTCTGGGCCGGGGAACGGTAGCGCTCATGCCTGACGAGCGCCCCGAAGTCACGCAGCGCGTCCGGCGGTTGGCCGAATTTCTGGCGGAGAGCGGCGCCGTCCGCGTTCGCATCGAGCGCGACGGCGGCGAAATCGAGGTGGCGCGTATGCCGCGCACGGCGACTACCGACGGCGTCGCGCACCTCGCCGAGAAGCCGGCGTCGCGCATCGAAACGATTAAGGCCGACCTCGTCGGCATCTTCCGCTTGAGCCGCCCGGCTCCAGTCGCCGGCGACCTGCTCGAGGAAGATCGCGAGCTCGCGTTCATCGAGGCGCTCGGCATCCGAACGCCGGTACGCAGTCTCGGCGCGGGCCGTATCGTCGCAATCGCGCCCGACGACGGCTCGCCGGTCGAATACGGACAAGCACTCTTCTTGCTGGACAGAGGTTAGTTCTATCTTTCGAAAGGTCCTGATCGCCAATCGCGGCGAGATCGCGTTGCGGATTAACCGCGCCTGCCAGGAACTGGGCGTACGGACGGTCGCGATTTTCTCGGAACCGGACCGCCGTTCGCTGCACGTGCGTCAGGCCGACGAAGCGTTCTGCGTCGGTCCGGGTCCGGTTCCGCGTTCGTATCTGAACATTCCGAACATCATCTCGACGGCGCTCATCACGGGTTGCGACGCGGTTCATCCGGGCTATGGATTCCTAGCCGAGAACGCGCGCTTCGCGGAAATCTGCGCCGACCACGGATTGACGTTCATCGGGCCGCGCCCCGGCGTCATTGCGGCGATGGGCGATAAGGCGACGGCAAAGCGCGTGATGCGCGACGCCGGCGTCGGGACCATTCCGGGGACCGACATACTTCCGACGGTCGCCGATGCGGTGCGCGCCGCGGAGAAGATCGGCTTTCCGGTGTTGCTCAAAGCCACGGCCGGCGGCGGCGGAAAAGGCATGCGCGTGGTCGAGCGCCGCGAGGATCTCGACCGCGCCTTTGCGAGCGCCACGGCCGAGGCCGAGGCGAGTTTCAAAGACGGCCGTCTGTACATGGAAAAGCTCATCTCAATCCGCGACACGTCGAAGTGCAGGTGCTCGGCGACGATTTCGGCGAGGTCGTGCACCTCGGCGAGCGCGACTGTTCGGTGCAGAAGCCATCGCACCAGAAGCTCATCGAGGAGTCACCCGCGCCGAATCTTCCGGCCAAGACGCGCAACGCGCTGCACGCGATGGCGGTGCGCGCGTGCAAGCACGTCGGTTATACGAACGCGGGGACGCTCGAGTTTTTGACGACGGGCGACGACGCATACTTCATGGAGATGAACACGCGCATCCAAGTCGAGCATCCGGTTACGGAGATGGTGTACGGCATCGATCTGGTCAAGGAGCAGATTCGCATCGCTGCGGGCGAACCGCTCGGCTATGCCCAAAAGGATCTCGTGCCGCGCGGCCACGCCATCGAATGCCGCATCAACGCCGAAGATCCGCGCAACGGCTTCGCGCCGCAAGCCGGCACCGTGACCGATGTCGTTTTCCCCGGCGGTCCCGGAATTCGCGTGGATACGCATCTCTATGCGGGGGCGGAGGTGCCGCCGTACTACGATTCGCTTCTGGCCAAGATCGTCGCCTACGGCGACACGCGCGAAGCGGCGATTGCACGCATGGAGCGCGCGCTGCGCGAAACGGTCGTAGAAGGCGTGCACACGACGATCGATTTGTGTTTGGAGGTGCTTGCGTCGCCGGAGTTCCGCTCCGGACACTACGACATCGGCTTGCTTCCGGCGATGCTCGTTTCGGCATGACGAGCCGCCGGCTGGGTCGCGAACAGGCGCTGCAAGCGTTGTACTCTACCGAAATCGGCGGACGCGACCCCGCCGACGCATTGGGTGAAGTCGTCGGCGAGGCTGCGGATACGGCACATCGTGCGTTCGTGCGCGACCTCGTCATGGGCACGCTCGACTACCGCGGCGAAGCCGACCGCATCGTGTCGCCGCTGCTCGAGGGATGGACCCTCGAACGCCTTCCGACGATCGATCGTTTGCTCTTAGAGATGGGCACCTACGAACTGCGTCCCGGCGCCGAAACGCCGGCGGCGGTGGCGATCAACGAAGCGGTCGAACTGGCCAAGCGTTTCTCGACCGAGGATTCAGGGCGTTTCGTCAACGGCGTCCTCAACGCGGTCGTGAAGCGGCTGGCCGAGAGCTCGGATGAGCCGGCGTAAGAAGGGCCGGCGCGGCGTGTGGCGCGGTATCCTCGTCGCGACTGCTGATGGTGGTGCTCTTTGCCGCGGGAACGATCGCCGGCATCGTTGCGGCCTATGCGAGAAACCTGCCGGACATCAGTCGCATGGCCGACTATCAGCCGGCGAGCGCGACGCGGATCTTCGCGCGCGACGGAACGCTGCTTGCATCCGTCTATAAGGAAAATCGCGTCTGGGTGCCGATTTCGCGCATTCCGCCGGTCGTGCGCGAAGCGTTCATCGCCAACGAAGATCACAACTTCTACCAGCATCACGGCGTCGATTTCGGCGGCATCGTGCGCGCCGGTTTCGCCGATCTCACGCATCAGGAATTTCAAGGCGCTTCCACGATTACGCAGCAGCTTGCGCGTCGTCTCTTTCTCAACAACGAGGTGTCGCTGTCGCGCAAGGTCCAGGAGGCGCTGCTCGCAATGGAGATCGAGCGCTTCTACACCAAAGACGAAATCCTCGAACGCTATTTGAACATCATTTACCTCGGCGCCGGCGCGTACGGTGTCGACGCCGCGGCACACACCTACTTCGGCCGGTCGATCGACAAGGTGACCCTCGCGCAGGCGGCAATGCTCGCCGGTGTCGTCGCGGCGCCGTCCGACTACTCGCCGTTTTCGAATATGGACTTGGCGCGCGACCGGGAACGGCACGTACTGCGAGCGCATGACCGAGAGCGGCTACGTCACGCAAGCAGAAGCTGACGCAGCCTACGAGGCGCCGCTCGATTTGATCGGAGAGCGCGCCGCCGGTCTGCAAGGCTATGCGTATCCGTATTTCACGACCTACGCAATCGCACAGCTCGACCGCATCTTCGGCAAGAACGCGGTCGATCAAGACGGCCTTGCGGTCTATACGACGCTCGATCCGCGTATGCAGCGAATCGCGCAAGACGCCGTCACGTGGGGCGTGGGTCAAGCGGTCTCCGAAGGCATCAACGCGCACCAGGCCGCGCTGGTCGCACTGCGTCCGTCGACGGGAGAGATTTTGGCGATGGTCGGCGGGACGGGGTTCTCGCTGGCCAACCAGTTCAATCGCGCGTGGCAAGCGCGACGGCAGCCGGGCTCGTCGTTCAAAGCGTACGTGTATACCGCCGCCATCGATTCCGGGATGCCGGCCTCGGCAACGATCGACGACACGCCGGTCAGCTACCCGATGGGGGACGGCACGCGGTGGTCGCCCTACGACGACGACTTCCGCTATTTAGGCGCGGTGACGCTGCGCGAAGCGCTGACGCTTTCGCGCAACGTCGTGGCCGTGAAGCTGGCCGAGCGCATCGGCGTCGACCGCGTCATCGAGTACGCGCATCGCATGGGCATCACGTCGCCGCTGGAAGCAAATCTTTCGCTGGCACTCGGCTCGTCGGTGGTTTCCGTTCTCGACCAGGCCAGCGGCTACTCGACCCTGGCCAATCAGGGGCTGCACGTCGATCCGACGCCGTTTCGTCTGGTCAAAGACTCGCTGGGAAGCGTCGTCCTCGACAATCAATATCCGCAGGCCAACGACGTCATCGGGGCCGGCACGGCGTACATCGTCACGTCGATGCTGCAGGACGTCATCGCAAAGGGCACCGGCTATCCGAATGCGGTCATCGGCCGCCCGGCGGCCGGTAAGACCGGCACGACGTCGAACTTTCGCGACGCGTGGTTCGTGGGATTCACGCCCGATCTCGTCACCGCCGTGTGGTTCGGAAACGACGACTACTCGCGCATGAACGAATCCTACGGCGGTAACGTTCCGGCGCGAATCTGGGCACGTTTCATGAAGGCCGCGCTGGCCGGAACGCCGCCGCACGACTTTACGGTTCCCAGCGACGAAGTCAGCAAAATTGCGGCATGCGGCGGGGGGCACGAATACTACTTAAAGGGAGAGGAGCCGTATTCGCCTTGCGGCGACGCTTACGCGCAGAACGCTCAGCCGTACGCGACCCTCGCGCCGTACGCTTCCCTTCCGCCGCAGCCGACGCTGCCGCCGACGCTGCCGCCGCCGACGCTCCCTCCGACGCTGGCGCCGCCGCCCAAATGAACGAAAACGACAGAGGCTATCCCGTTCGGACGGTCGGCGAATTTACGAGCGGCATGGCCGACTGGTTCGTCAAGAAAACGTGGCTGCAGCGTATCGGTATCCGCGGAGAAGTATCGGATCTCTACGTTGGGCGCAGCGGTATTCTGAGCTTTAAGCTCAACGAATCGAGCCGGAAAGCCGTGCTCGAATGCGTCGCATGGGCAGACGTGCGCAAGGGACTGCCGGAGTTTGCGAACGGCGAGGCGGTTACAGCCGTCGGCAGCGTTCGCGTACGGCCCGACCGCAGCCAGTATCAGTTGCACGTGGAACTGGTTGAGCTGGAAGGCCGCGGTGCGCTGTTTCTCGAGTACGAACGATTGCGCAAACGTTTCGCCGCCGAAGGATTGTTTGACGCCGGGCGAAAGCGGCCCGTCCCCACGTTACTGCGTAAGGTCGCGCTCATCTCATCACGAGGTCTCGGCGCCGAGGATTTCATCCGTGCGATCGAACGCAACGTACCGTTCGTCCAGATCGTTTTCGTCGAAACGACGGTGCAAGGCATCGGTGCCGAGATCGACATCGCCGATGCGCTCGATCGAGCCTCGCGGCTCGACGTGGATGCCATCGTGCTCGCACGCGGAGGTGGTTCAGACGAGGATTTAGTGCCGTTCAATCGCGAGCCGGTCGTGCGCGCCATCGTGCGCGCGCTCAAGCCGGTGTTGACGGCGATCGCGCATACGCGCAACCAGCACCTCGCGGATTTGGCCGGCGATCGCGAATTCGGAACGCCGTCGCTTGCCGCCGAGTGGATTTCGGCCGGTTGGGTCGAAGCCGGGCGTCGTCTCAAGGTCGCAGCACGTGACCTCGAGCGCGCGGTGCGGGTGATTGCGGGCGACAACGGCCAGCGGTACGAACGCGCGAGCTTGCGTTTCGAGCGCGCCGAGGAGCGCCTCGTCGCGGGCAAACGAGCGTCGCTGAACGACTGCATCGCTCGACTTGGCCGGCAGAGCCCTCAGCGAAAGCTCGTCGATTTCAATGCGCGGCTGGTTCCGGGTCGCGAACGGCTATCGGCTGCGGCGATTCGTCTGTCCTCCCGCAAGGCGCACGCGTGGGGTGAAGCCCGTTCCACGCTCGATCGCGTCGCAGCAACGCGGTGGATCGGGTTTTCGCGAACGCTCGAGAAGAAGGACGCTGCGCTCGACCGATACGATCCGCTTGCCCCGCTCGAACGCGGCTACGCGATCGTCACGCTCGGCGGACGCGCGCTGCGCGATGCGCGCGACGCGGCGCGCGGTGACGAGATTGCGGCGCGACTCCATCACGGGAGCCTCCGTGCGCGCGTCGAACGGGTGAGCGACGATGAGTGACGGCTCACCGAAAACGTTCGAGGAGAAACTCGACCGCATCGACGCGATCGTCAAAGAGCTGGAAGGCGGCCGCACCGACCTCGATCGCGCCATAGCGCTTTTCAAGGAGGGCAAAACCCTCACGCGCGAATGCGAAGCGCTGCTCAAAAGCGCGCAAGAGCAAATCGATCGCGCCAGTCGCGTAGAGGCGCAGGAGTAGTTTTTCGTGCCGCCCGAGCGGGGCCTTCGGTTGGATGCCGTGGTCGCCGAACGTGCCGGCGTAACGCGCTCGCAGGCGCGGAGTCTCATCATGGAGGGCCGCGTGCGCGTCGACGGCGTCGTAGCGACGAAGGCAGGCCAAAACGCAAGGGCTTCCGCTGCAATCGAAGTCGCGCGGCCGCGCCGTTTCGTCAGCCGCGGCGGCGACAAACTCGAGGCGGCATTGCAGTCATTCCGTATCGACGTTACCGGTGCAACGGCGCTCGACGTCGGCGCTTCGACCGGCGGATTCACCGACGCGCTGCTGCAGCGCGGCGCGGCGACCGTGACCGCCGTCGACGTCGGCTACGGACAACTCGACTGGCGCTTGCGAAACGACCCGCGGGTCCGGGTCATGGAACGCGTCAACTTCCGGCTGCTGCCCGACGACGCATTCCCCGGTGGTTTCGACGTCGCGGTCATCGACGCGTCGTTCATTTCCGTGCGCACCCTGCTCGCGCGAGCACGGACGTACGTGCGTCCGGGCGGCGCGATCGTCGCGTTGGTGAAGCCGCAGTTCGAGGCGGGACGCGAACGCCTCGGCGGGGGCGGCGTGGTGCGGGACGCCAACGTGCATCGCGAGATACTGCGCGAAGTGCGCGACGCGGCGGCCGCGCTCGGTCTCGTTCCGGTCGCGCTGGTCGCATCGCCGCTGCGCGGACCGGCGGGCAATCGCGAATTTTTCATCGAGTTGCGCGCCGAAGGTTCGGCATTCGATGACGTGCGGATCGAGGCGGTCGTTACGCAGGCGGCCGAGGAATGATGCCGGCGCCGTCGACCGACGTCAAACGCGTCGGTCTCTACGTCGATGCGGCTCGCGATCGCGCGCGCACGATCGGCGAACGTATCGCAGCCAGTTTTCGCGAGCGCGGCTTCGAGGTCGTGGACGCAAAGTCGCCGCAGGTGTATCCGCTGATGATCGTCGTCGGCGGCGACGGTACGTTGCTGCGCGCGGCGCGGCTCGCGGTCGGCAACGACGTGCCGGTGCTCGGCATCAACACCGGACGGCTTGGTTTTCTCACCGAGCTCGATGAAGGCGATCCCGCCATCGATACGCTGCCGGAGGCGGTCGAGCGGGGACTCTACGTCGAGAAGCGGACCGCGCTTGAGGCCGAGTACGAAGGCCGCCGCTACTTTGCGCTCAACGACGTGGTCGTGCGCAAGGGGGAAATCTCGCGCATCGTGCCGTTCGGTTTGCGCTTCGACGACGAAGCCATCGTGCACATCCCCGCCGACGGTATCTGCGTCGCGACCCCGACCGGATCGACGGCCTACTTTCTTTCGGCCGGCGGCGCCATCATCTCGCCGAAGGTCGAGGCCTTCGGCGTCGCACCCCTACTTCCGCATACGCTCTTTTCGCGGCCGCTGATCGTCCCGGCGACGTCGCACATCGAAATTACCTGCGATTCGGAAATCGCGCAAGCGCATCTCGAGTGCGACGGCGACGTCCTGGCGGATCTCGCGCCGAGCTCGAGCGTCTTCATTCGAAGACACCCAAAGTGCGTGCAATTCGCGCGTCTTTCTCCGCTGCACTTCTTCGAACGCCTCGAAGAGAAGATGCTGTGGGGCGTTTCGGTCAAAGGCCCGCGCCGGTAGGAGCAGACTCCTAAGTGTTGCGGCGGCTGGAGATCGAAGACTTCGGGCTGATCGCCCGCGCTTGCGTCGACTTCGACGGCGGTGCAACGATCTTCACGGGCGAAACCGGCTCTGGGAAGACGATGCTGCTCGGCGCGCTGGCGTTTGCGCTCGGCGCGCGTGCCGGCGCCGACGCCGTGCGACGCGGTGCACCCAAAGCAACGGTGACGCTCGCGTTCGAGCCGAGCGATGCCGTACGCGAGCGTCTCGTTGCCGACGGTTACGAATTCGACTCGGGAGAGGAAGCGACGATCGTACGCGAGACCACGGGCGCCGGCCGTTCGAACGTGCGGCTGTGCGGACGTCCGTCAACCGCGGCATACGTTCGCGACATCGCGCCGGACATCGCCGAGATTGCCGGGCAGCACGAAGCGCAGCGGCTGCTCTTACCTGCCTACCATCAGGAACTGCTCGACCGTTTCGGCGGCAACGAGCCCGCGCGCGCCGCCGTCTCCGCCGCATTCGAACGGCTCGCCGAGAGCGAACGCGCGCTCGAACGCCTGCGCGCGGACGAGGCGCGCGCCCACGACCGTTACGACGATGCCCTTTTCGCCGCGCGCGAAATCGACGCGGCGCGCCTAACCGCCGGCGAAGAAGAACGTCTCGACGAGCGGCGCCGCCGTCTCGACAACCTGCAGCGCGTCGGCGAAGCCCTGGAACGGTCGCGCGTTGCACTCGCCGGTGACGACGCCGGTGCGGTCGCCGCGCTTGGCGATGCGGCCGCATCGCTCCGCAGCGTCGCCGACGTTTCGCCGTCGTTTCACGCGATGTCGGAGCACGCTGCCGCGCTGCAAAGCGAAGCCGGAGAACTCGCGTCGGCGGTGGCTGCGGCGGCGGAGAGCGACCTCGATCCCGCCGAACTCGATGCGATTAACGCACGCCTGGAACTCCTCGACGGATTGAAACGCAAATACGGCGGCAGCATCGAGCGCGTGTTCGAGCACGGCGAAAAAGCTCGCGCTGCCGCCGCCGAGTACGAAGGACGCGATCGCCGCATCGCCGATCTGCTCGCGCTGACGAACGATGCCCGAAGCCGCCTCGAGGTCGTTGCGGCAAAACTCACCGCGTCGCGAAAGCGCGCGGCGGCGACGCTCGCCAAGCGCGTCGCGGCCGAACTCGGCGACCTCGCGCTCGGCTCCGGACGCTTCGACGTCGCCATGGAACCGCTCGATACCATTGGTTCCGACGGCGCGGAACGCGTCGAATTTCTGTTTTCGGCCAACGCCGGCGAACCGCTGCGCCCACTGGCGCGCATCGCGTCGGGCGGCGAACTTTCGCGCATGCTGCTGGCGCTGATCGTCGCCCTTTCGAAGGCGCGCGACGCGTCGGCCGCCTTAGTCTTCGACGAAATCGACGCCGGCGTCGGCGGCACGACCGGCGCCGCCGTCGGCGCTCGTCTGGGACGGCTGGCGCGAGCGGGTCAGGTGATTTGCGTCACGCACCTCGCGCAACTCGCGACGTGGGCCGATCGCCACTACGTGCTCGAGAAAAGCGAACGCCCCCGCTCGACGACGATTTCCGTCCGCGAAATCACGGGCGCCGCCGCACGCGAAAACGAACTTGCGCGCATGCTCTCCGGCGAAACCCACGACGTTGCCCTCAAACACGCGAGAGAATTGCTCAAGAAGCGCAATGGGGCTACGTGATTTGGTGAATCTTGAGGACGTTCGTGCCGCCGGCGCCGACTGGAATGCCGGTGATGAACGCGATGAGGTCGCCGGCGGAGACGAGGCCCGCGCGCACCATTTCGCGTTGCGCCATGTAGAGCAGCACGTCGATCGAGTTGTACGGGTCGATGACGAGCGATTCGGTGCCCCATACGAGCGAGAGGCGGCGCGCAACGGCCGGGTCCGGCGTGAGCGCGACGATGCGCGCTTTCGGGCGAAATGCCGCGATGTGATGCGCCGTGCTGCCGGTCGTCGTGCCGGTGACGATGTAGGGAATCTCGAGTTCGGCGCTGGCGCGCGTCGCCGCTTCTGCAATGGACGCAGCGATCGCCGGTTCCGCATCGTCGAGACGGCGGTCGCGTAATGCGGCGTGTGGATACGCGCGTTCGGCCTCGCGTGCGATTTCGGCCATCATGCGAACCGCTTCGGTCGGGTAGCGACCGATCGCCGTTTCGCCGGAAAGCATGACCGCGTCGGTACCGTCGAAAATCGCGTTGGCGACGTCGGTAACCTCCGCGCGCGTCGGACGCGAGGACCCGATCATCGACTCGAGCATCTGGGTCGCCGTCACGACGGGCTTGCCCGAGCGGTTACATTCCGCGATGATGCGTTTTTGCACGATCGGAACCGTTTCGATCGGTATTTCGATGCCGAGATCGCCGCGCGCGACCATGATCCCGTCGGACGCCTTGATGATTGCCGCGAGATCTTCGAGCGCTTCGTGCTTCTCGATCTTCGCGATCACGGGAACCTGCGCACCGAGCTTCGTGATGAACGCCTTGGCGCGCACGACGTCGCCGGCGCTGCGGACGAAGGAGAGCGCGACGTAGTCGACGCCGTGTTCGATGCCGAACTCCAGGAACTCGAGATCGCGATCGGTCACCGCCGCAACGTTGAGCGTGCCGTCGGGATAACTGATGCCCTGGGATGCGCGCAGATCGCCGCCGGCTTCGACGACCGTCTCGATGTCGGTCGCCGATTTCCCGACGATGCGCAGGGTGATCTGTCCGTCTTGCAAGTACAGCCGGTTGCCGATCGCGACGTCGGCGGCCAAGTCGCGGTAACTGGTCGAGACGCGTTCGGGCGTGCCCTCGACGTCGTCCACCGTCACGATGAAGCGGCTGCCGCGCGCGAGGTGTATCGACGCCGGATCGCCGGCAAGTTTGCCGGTACGGACTTTGGGCCCGGGCAGATCTTGCAGCAGCGCGCACTGAATGCCGAGTTCGGCGGCGATCGCGCGCGCGTCGCGGATGACCTCCGCATGTTCGGCCGGCGTGCCGTGCGAGAAGTTGAGGCGAATGACGTTCGCGCCGCAAACGAAAAGCGATCGCATGATCGCGGGATCGCGTGACGCGGGTCCAATCGTCGCGACGATCTTCGTCCGCTTTTGGATAATCGGTTCCATGGGGACCGATTCGCTTGCGCGAAAGCTGCGGCAGGCTCCTGCGATTCCTTGAGCGCAAGGAAACCGGGTGAAATTCGAGCGCAATCCGCGCGACCGGCGCTACCCCGAGCGGCTGGCCGGCAGTACGCTCGCGTCGATACTGATTCACGCGCTGCTGGCATTGCTGCTGGTCAGCATCATCGCGAGTTCGTCGGAAGAAGGGGCGACCGAAAACGTGGAAGGCGGTTCGATCGTCACGCTCGAGCGGCGCTCTCCCGCGGTGATCGCCAATCAGCCCGCCGCCGCGCGCGTCGAACTTCCGATGGCACACGTGCCGCGCATTGCGCCGGTGCGACACGCCGCGCTGCAGCAGCCTCAAACCCAGCGGATTCCGCAGAATCGCCACGAGTTAGCGCGCGAGGCGCCGACCGCGCCGCCGAACCCGCGCCCGTTGCCGCAGCAAAGCGCCCAACCCAATCCTCAGCCGACGCAGAACGTGTATGAGGTGCAGCCGCGTACGGAAGTCCCGGCCGCACCCGTCAGCGTTCCGACCGTTGCGCCCGTTTCCGTTGCGCTCAAAGTGACCGCCAGCGCGACGCCGTCGCCCGCGCCCACGACCGCGCCCTCGCCCGCGCGTTCGCCAAAGCCGGCCGCCTCGACCGCCGCGCCGCAGCGCCGGCCAAGTCCGGCGCCCGTCGCGAGCGTCGCGCCGAGTGCGGCTCCGGTCGCGGTTCGTGCCAGCGCCGTGCCGAGCAGTTCGCCCGCCCCGGCGGCTCGGGCGTCCCAGGCACCCGCCCCGCACGCCGGCGTCCCCAGTCCGAGCGCGACCGCGGTCGCGGCGGTCGCGAAAACGCGCGGTGCGGCCCCGAGTCCCGGACCGTCGGGCCTCGGTTCCCCGGGCCCGCATGCCGCCAGCGGTCCCAAGACCCAGCCCGCGCCCCAGCGGCCGATCGAGCTGCGGCCCACGCCTTCGCCCGCGCCGCGGGCAAAGGCGACACCCGCACCGCCGAACATCAATGCGAAGCTGCGTTCGCTGCTGCCGAACAACCCCGTGAACCCCGCAAGCAAGCAGTACTCGCCCTCGATCTCGCTGCATGGGTCGTTGCGTCCGACGCCTCCGCCGGCCGTACTCGCGCAAACGAAATATCTGTATCGCTCGACGGCGGGTACCGACGCGCTCGTGGAGATGTGGGTGACCTCGATTCGCAAGGCCGGACCGACCACCATGTGCACCGGGTGGCTCGTGCGCTATCCCGTCAACGCCAAGGCATCCCACGCCGGCGATTACGCGCCGGCCAACGGCACCCAAGTCAGCGTCGGCGGCGGTGCCGGCACGCCCGGGATCCTGCCGCCGGTGGTCGATGGAATCGTTACCGAACCATGCGAGGGGCGGCTGCTCGTACCGTACGCTCCGTCGCCCGCATCGTCGCCGTAGGAAGTCCTCTTTCCCGCTTGAGTTCCGACCTTCGTCGGAATACAATTACGGTACCGATTCGGTACAGCACATGTGACAAGGAGGGCGGTTGGAACCGCAAGATCCACCGGGCCACGGAGCCCGCGAAGGACGCGCCGAATAAGGGACGCAAAGCATCGCGCCCACGCAAGCCGGACGACAACCGGCGGCGCGCGAATCGCAACGATAAGGAAAAAAGAACATCGAGTGAGGGGCCGCGCCCACGTGGGGTTGCGGCCCGTCGCTCTTTCGGCTATCATGATGGCGGTCATCCGGAGCGTGGGCAGGTCCCGCGCTTCGTTGTCTTCAGAGGTCATCGGGATACGTGAGCGAGTTGCAGGGAGCATTCGAACGGGAAGTCGACGCCATCGCGTGCGATGCGTCGTATCCGGGACTGGAAATCGTCGGACGGCGCGCGCGTTCGGTTGGAAGAACGACCGCATTCGGGCTGACGATCGATCGTCCGGGCGGCGCCGATCTCGCGCTCTGCGAGCGCATCGCCGCGCGTCTTAACGCAATGCTCGAAACCTGCGGAGCGCCGTATACGCTCGAAGTCGAGTCGGCCGGCGTGGAACGGCCGCTGGTTCGTCCCGCCGACTACACGCGCTTTGCCGGCCGGCGCGTACGCGTCGTCACCACGCTCAGCGTCAACGGAAGCAAGACGCATCGCGGTACGCTGCGCGGGCGTGCGGACGGCGGCGGTGATTCTCGAAACCGACGGCGGCGAGCTGCCGCTGCCGATCGATACGATCAAGTCGGCGCATCTGGAATACGATCCGCGGGAAGATTTGCAGCGAAACAAACACAACGGAAGAGATTGAATGCCGGTAACAGACACAGTCACTGACGAAAAACTTATCGACGTCCTGCAATCGATCGCGAAAGAGCGGAACATTCGCATTCGAGATGCTGCTCGAGGCGCTCGAGGCGGCGTTGCTGACGGCGTACAAGCGGCATTTCGGCAGCGAAGTCGAACGCCATCGTGATCGTCGATCGTCAGACGGGCGCGTACAAGGTCTACCATCGGCGCAGCGTCGTCGAAGAGGTGGCCGATCCGAAACTCGAGATTGCGGTGAAAAAGGCCGGCGCTCCGTATCAGGTCGGCGATTTCTACGACGAGGAAGTCACGCCCAAAGACTTCGGGCGCATCGCGGCGCAAACGGCCAAGCAAGTGATCGTGCAGCGCATCCGCGAGGCCGAGCGCGACACCGTCTACAACAAGTACGTGCGCAAGCTCAACGACCTCGTGACCGGCACCGTGCAGCGCTACGAACAGCGCAACATGTTCGTTACGCTCGAGGGCCGCGACGAAGCGGTGATGTACGCTCGACGAGCAAGTTCCGGGCGAGTCGTACCGGATCAACGATTTCATTCGCGCCTACGTCCTCGACGTCAAGCAAGTCGCCGAAGGGCCCGCAGGTCATTCTGTCGCGCGTCGCCGAGGGCTTAGTGCAGCGTTTACTCGAGTTGGAAGTTCCGGAGATCGCCGACGGCATCGTCGAGATCATGGCGATCGCGCGCGACGCGGGAAGCCGTTCGAAGGTGGCGGTGCGCAGCAGTCGTGCGGAGGTCGACGCGATCGGCGCCTGCCTCGGACCGAAATCGAGCCGCATCGCCAACGTGACCGACAACTTGCGCGGCGAAAAGGTCGACGTCATCTCGTTACGATGCGGATCCGGCGACGTTCATCATGAAAGCGCTCGCGCCGGCGAAGGTCATCGGCGTCGAGCTGTTCGAGGACGACGGCGTCGCACTGGTCATCGTTCCCGACTATCAGCTCTCGCTCGCGATCGGGCGCGACGGGCAAAACGTTCGCTTGGCCGCGCGTCTCACGGGGTGGCGGCTGGACATTACGAGCGAAACCGAGGCGGCCGAATCGCGCGAGCGTTACTTGGTGGAGCGTGCCGAGCGCACCGCCGAAGAGAGCGCCCCGGAGCCGGTCGAGAGCGATGCCGAGGGCGTTGACATCGATCCCGACCTCATTCGCAAACTCGAGGAGTTCCGGCGCGAGCGGTTGGGCAGCGAGTAAACGTGGAATCCGGTTCGCCAGTGCGTCGGGTGCCGGAAGCGCCTGGAGCAGGCGGCGATGGCACGCTTCGTACGAACGCCGGCCGGCTGGCGGCCGGACGGCAGCGCCGGCCGCAGACGCCAGCCCGGTCGAGGCGCCTACCTCTGCTCGGCGGCTTGCGGCGCGGCGGTCGCGAAAGAACAAGCGCTACCCGGGTCTTGCAGCCGTTGCGGCAGAATATGGTTTAATAGGTAGTTCGACGTGATGAACGGCAACATGATAAACGGCAATCGCCGGCGCTAATGGCCCCACATGCGATGAGGGGCCGTCAGTTGAGCGCGTAGTGGGGTGTCCCGTAGACGGGGCGACTGCCACCTGAAGTGAGGAGCATTGGCTACGGGAAAAGTACGGATTTTCGAGCTCGCCAAAGAGGTCGGGCTATCGTCGAAGGAGTTGATCACGCTCTTCAACGAGCGCTTGGGCGGCATCTTCGAAGCGAAGAATCAACTCAGCGTCGTCCCGGATCAAATCGCCGATCTGGTCCGCAGCGTCTTGGTGAAATCCGGCGCGGCAGCCCGCGAAAGCCGCGCCGGCGCCGCGCCGTCGCAAAAGCCGCTCCGGCAAAAGCGCCCGTCCGAAAGGCTGCCGCCGGCGCGTCCGCCCGCGCCCGAGGCGCCGATTCCGCGCCTCCGTCCCGTCACCGGAACGCCTAGCCGTACGCCGCGCACAGGCTCCCGTCGCCGCCGTACCGCCGCCCGCCGCCGTCGCCGTCGCAGCCGCCGGCGCCGCTGCCCAGCAGGTTGCCGCCGCCGACGGTCGCGGCACCGCCCCGCCGCCCGGCTGCACAATCCGCGCCCGAGGCCGATCCCGCAGTTGCGTCCGGTTCCGTCCGGCCAATCCTCGATCGTACGGCGTGTAGCGCCCCCACCGACCACGAGCGCTTCCGCATCGCCCGGCCCCGCCGTGGGCATGCCGGGACGTCCCGGCGTGGCGCCGCGGCCGGGCCAGGCTCTCCCCGGACAAATCGGCAAGGCGCCCGGTCAGCCGTGCGTCCCGGGCCACAAGCTCCCGTCGCGCCGCCGCGCCGGCACGCCGGCAACGGCCCGTTCCGTCCGCTCGGCCCTGCTCAGCGGCCGGAGGCGCGCCCGGGAGCAATGGTCGCGCCCGGCGACGGACCCGCACCTTCGGCGGGCGGCCGTCCCGGCGACCGCATTCGCTCGCACGAAGACAAGGCCGCGGCCAAAAAAGATCGCGAGAAAGAACTGCTGCTCGAAAAAGAGCGGCAACGGAAGAAGAAAGGCGATCACGCCGCTCCCGTCGTGTCGCGCACCCTCGAGACGATCGAGATCCCCGATCTTCTCACGGTACAAGAACTCGCAACGTCGATGATCGTTCCGGTGAAAGACGTCATCACCGAACTGATCAAGATGGGCACGATGGCGACGATCAACCAGAACATTCCGAGCGACGTCGCGATCTCGGCTGCGAAGAAGTTCGGCTTCAACGCGGTCGTCAAGGAAGCCGGCGAAGAAGTCACCGTCGAGCAAGAAGAAGACAAGCCCGAGATGATGACGCCGCGTCCGCCGGTCGTCACCGTTCTCGGTCACGTCGATCACGGCAAGACGTCGCTGCTCGACAAGATCCGCAAAGCGAACGTCGCGGCGGGCGAAGCCGGCGGCATCACGCAGAAGATCGGCGCGTACACCGTCGAGCAAAACGATCGCAAGATCACGTTCATCGACACGCCCGGTCACGAAGCGTTCACCGCGATGCGCGCGCGCGGCGCAAAGGTCACCGACGTTGCGATCCTGGTCGTCGCGGCCGACGACGGCGTCATGCCGCAGACGCAGGAAGCGATCGCGCACGTCAAAGCCGCCGGCGTTCCGATCGTCGTCGCGATCAACAAGATGGATAAACCCGACGCGCAGCCGGATCGCGTGAAGCAGCAGCTCACGGAACAAGGATTGCAGCCGGTCGACTGGGGCGGCAACATCGAAATGGTTCCGGTCTCCGCCAAGACCGGCGACGGCATCGACGCATCTGCTCGACACCGTGCTTGCTCGAAGCCGACATCCGCGATCTCAAGGCGAACAAGCACGCGCCGCGCGACCGGCGTCGTCATCGAATCGGCGCTCGACCGCGGCCGCGGCGCCGTCGCAACCGTGCTCGTGCAGAACGGCACGCTGCGCGTCGGCGACATCGTCGTCGTCGGCGGAACGTTCGGCAAGGTGCGCGCGCTCATCGACGACAAGGGCAAACAAGTCAAGAAGGCCGGACCCTCGATTCCGGTCGAGATCATGGGCCTGTCCGACGTGCCCGTCCGCCGGCGACACGCTCGATGGTCGTCAGCGACGAGCGCGTCGCGCGCGAGGCCGCGGAAAAGCGCGCCACGCGGCGCCGCGACGTGCGCATTTCCGCGACCGGTTCGCAGCGCGTTTCGCTCGAGACGTTCATGTCGATGCCGGCCGAAGGCAAGAAGACGCTCAACCTCATCCTCAAGGCCGACGGACAGGGTTCGCTCGAAGCGCTGCGCTCTCGCATGGAATCGCTCTCCGACGACAGACGTCGACATTCGCGTGATCCACGGCGGCGTCGGGGCGATCTCGCCGAACGACGTCAACCTCGCGAGCGCCTCGAACGCCGTGCTCATCGGCTTCAACATCCGCCCGGACGAAACCGCGCAAGCGGCTGGCCGAGAACGAAGGCGTCGATCTGCGCTTCTACCAGGTCATCTACGAGATCGAAGAGGACCTCAAGAAGGCGATGCGCGGCATGCTCGCGCCGATCGTCCGCGAGGTCACGCTCGGACGCGCCGAAGTTCGCGAGGTCTTCAAGGTCTCGAAGGTCGGGACGATCGTCGGCTGCTACGTCACCAGCGGCAAGATCTCGCGCAACGCAAAGGCGCGCGTCCTCCGCGACTGCGGCGGTCGTCTTCGACGGCGAGATCGAGTCGCTGCGCCGCTTCAAGGACGACGTTCGCGAAGTCGCCGAAGACTTCGAGTGCGGCATCCAGGTCGCGAAGTTCCAAGACCTCAAGGAGGGTGACGTCATCGAAGCCTATGCGATCGAACACGTTGCCGCGGAACTGGTGCAGCGCATGAAGGCTCAGCGCATGGCCAAAATCGATCACGAGATCCAGCGCATCCTCGGAACGCTGATCACCCAGGAACTCCAGGACCCGCGCTTGGCGTTCGTGACGGTCACGCGCGCCGAAGTCAGCGACGATTTGCGCCATTGTAAGGTGTACGTGTCGGTGATCGGCGACCGCCAAGCGGCGCGGCAGTCGCTCGACGCGCTGCGCCATGCGAGCGGCTTTCTGCGCGGCGAGCTCGGGCAGAAGATCGATCTTCGGCATACGCCCGAATTGATTTTCATCGAAGACCGCTCGACCGAGCGCGCCATCGCCCTGGCGAAGACGCTGCGCGATGCGCTCGCGCACGACGAGGCGTCGTGACGATCGAGAGCGCCTCGGCCATGGCCGGCACGGACGAAGTCGTTGCGGAACTGCGCGCGCGTTCCGCATTCGTGATGGTGAGTCACGTAAAGCCCGACGGCGACACGCTGGGCGCGGGCCTCGCGCTCGGGCTCGCCCTCAAGAAGCTCGGAAAACGCGTCTTCTATTTCAACCAAGATCCGGTGCCGCGCAACCTACGGTTTCTTCCGGACTCGGAGTTCGTTTCGCGCCAGCTGCCGGCCGATCTCCCGCCCGACACGCTCTTCGTTTTCTGCGACATGAGCGACCCGGCGCGCGCCGGCGAGTTTCTTCCGGCCGTCGATCGTGAGAACGTGCTCGACATCGACCATCACTTCGGCAACGCGCATTTCGGCAAGCTCAACTACGTGATCGAAACGGAATGCTCGACCGGGACCGTCATCATGCAGTTGCTGCGCGACCTGGGCGTTCCCGTCGACGCCGATATTGCGACCTGCGTGCTCGCGACGATCATGACGGATACCGGCGGATTCATGCACTCGAACACGACGCCGGAAGTGCTCGACTTGGCTGCCGAGTTGATGCGGTTCGGCGCGAACAAAGAGCAAATCACCGAGGAAATCTTCCTGCGCAAACGCGTGGCGGCGACGAAGCTGCTCGGCGAGATCGTCGAACGCATGCGTTTCGAACACGACAACCGCTATTGCTACTCGTACGTCGACGACGCGATGCTCGCGCGCACCGGCGCCGACGGCGAAGACACCGAAGACACCGTCAACGTCCTGCGGGGGCAGGAAGGCGTCGAAGTGTCGGCGCTGTTCAAAGCGATCGACGGTGAGATTCGCGTGAGCTTGCGCTCGAACGGGCGCGTCAACGTTCAGGCTGCGGCGAAGCGCCTCGGCGGCGGAGGCCATTTCCGCGCTGCGGGAATGACTTGCCATGGAACGCTCCAGGAGGCTTTGGCGCGGTCGACGCCGCGCTCGTCGCCGAAGGGTTGTAACGCCATGACGGTGGCTGCGGGAATCGTGCTCGCCGTCTTCGGCAGCCTCGGATTTTGGTTTCTCGCGCGGCAGTTTCCGCAGGCCCGTTTGTTACGCACGAGTTACGCGCTGCTGGCCTTCGGCGGCGTGTCGTTCGTTGCGTGGGGTTTCTCGAAACTTTTGCCGCTCGGAATTGCGGCTGCGCTGCTCGTTGCGATCGGCGGCATCTTAGGGGTCGCCGGGGCGCTGCGCAAAGAACTGCGCTCGGCGTAACGGTCTCGACCGCAACGTGCTCGGTTTCGTCAACGTCTTCAAACCGGCGGGGCCGACGTCGGCGCACGTCGTGGCGAGGTTACGCCGCATCTACGGCGGGCGCGGGCGCGATCGCAAACCCGGTATCGGACACTTCGGAACGCTCGATCCGCAGGCCGCCGGCGTGCTGCCGGTGGCGGTAGGCCAAGCGACGCGTTTGATTCCGTTGCTCGACGATCAGCGCAAGGGCTACGCGTGCACGATCGTTTTCGGACGCTCCACCACGACGCAGGACGCGCTCGGCGAGACCGTCGAGGACGGTGCGGTGCCCGCGGATTGGGCGCGCCGGCTGCATGCGGCGATTCCCCGTTTCGTCGGCAAGATCGCCCAGGTGCCGCCGATGTTTTCGGCGCTCCACCATGAAGGGCGCCGGCTGTACGAACTCGCGCGCGAAGGAAAAACCGTCGAGCGCAAACCGCGCGATACGATCGTCTACTCGATCGCGCTGCTCGGCATCGAGTCGCCTGGAGTCGCGCGACTGCGTGTCTCCTGCGGCGCCGGAACCTACGTGCGCACGCTTGTGCCACGACATCGGTGCCGCCATGGGCGTGCCCGCGCACATGGGCGCGCTCGTGCGCGAGGCGTCGGGTCCATTCGTCCTCTACGAATCGCGCACGATCGAAGAGATCGCCGACGATCCCGAGGCAGCCTTGACGCCGCCCGAACGGGTGATTCCGTTTCCGACGATCGTGCTCGACCTGCGTGACTCGGCGGATTTTCGGGCCGGCCGCGTGGTGCCGCTTCCGCAGGGCTCGGGCGCACGCCATCTCTTCGTGCGCGACGAGTCGCGCACGCTCGTGGGCGTCGGCGAAGCGCTCGGCGCGCTGCTGGCGCCGCGCAAGGTGCTGGTCGACGTATGAGCGCGCGCATCGTGCACGCGCTCGAGCGCGATTCGAAGCGTCCGCTCGCGCTGGCGATCGGATTCTTCGACGGGTTTCATCGCGGGCATCGCGCGATCGCGCGACAGACGCTGCGGATGCGCAGGCCGGGCTGGCGCTCGGGTGTGCTGACGTTCTCGAATCATCCGTCGGCATTTCTGCGCCCGGGCACGGAGCCGCCGTTGCTGTGCACGCCGGAAGAACGTGTGTCCGCGTTCGCCGGCGCCGGCTTCGAAGAGTGCCTGTTCATCAGGTTCGACGATCGCATCGCGACCCTGTCGCCACAGGAATTCCTCGAGGTGCTGGTCGACCGGCTCGGCGTTCGGGCCGTCGTCGTCGGTTCGAGCTTTCGCTTCGGCCATAAACGCGCCGGCGACGTCGCCTTCATGCGCGAGTATTTCGACCGGCGCGAGGTTGCGTTCGTTCCGCTGGAAAACGCGACCGACGGCGGCGAGCGCATCTCGAGCACGCGTATCCGCGAACTCGTCGCAGACGGCGAGGTCGCGGCGGCCGACCGCATGATCGGCGGCAACGGCTACGAAATTCGCGGCGTCGTCGAACTCGGCGAAGGGCGCGGGCACGCGCTGGGATTTCCGACCGCCAACGTGCGCCCGCCGCGCAAACTCTTGCCGAAAGACGGCGTCTACGCAGCGATCGCGCGCTACGACGGACGCGACCATCCGGCGCTCGTGTCGATTGGAAGCAATCCGCAGTTCGGTGGAAAACAGCGTACCGTCGAGGCGTGGCTGCGCGATTTCCATCACACGATCTACGGCCGCGAACTCGCGCTGCGCGACCTGCGCTACGTGCGGGCGCAAATGCTTTTCGAGGAGGTCGACGAACTCGTCGCGCAGATGCATCGCGATGTCGAAGCCGTCGCCTTTCCGAGTTATGGGTAGCACGCTCGCCGCAACATCCCGTGCGGCAGCTGCGTGTACGCTCGCGCTGGCGCTTGCGTCGTGCGGCGGAACGAGCAACGCAAAGAATACATCTGCGGCCGGCGCGCACGCGCGCGTCGGAGATGCGGCGCCGGACTGGTCGGAAGCGACCACCCAAGGCCCGGCGCTGACGATGACCTCGCTGCGGGGCAAGGCCGTCTATCTGAACTTTTTTGCGACGTGGTGTCCGCCGTGCAACGAAGAGGCGCCCGCCATCAATGCGCTGCAGCGGGAGTTCGGCGCGCGCGGATTGCAGGTCGTCGGGGTCGACGTCCTCGAGAACGCCCGGAAGGCGGCCGATTTCAGCCGCGGCCACCACCTCACGTATCCGGTCGTCGTCGACGACGGAACGCTCCGCGATCAGTACGCCGTCAACGGCCTGCCGGTCCACGTTTTCATCGATCGCAGGGGCATCGTGCGCAAGATCGTCGTCGGCGAACTCTCGGCCCTGCAAATGCGCGCCAACGTGGCCGGGCTGCTGCAGTAGCAAGCGTCTGGGCAGGGCACCCATCGGCGTTGTGGAGAACCTGCCGACTCTCGTGAAGCGGTCGCTCAAGGGGTACCGTACTCTGTGCGCGGCGGCCGTGCTGTTTGCCGGGTGTGCGGGTGGCGGCGCCCAAAACTCGCTGGGTCTGCCCGCAGGGGCCGGCCTAAATCCAGGCGCCAACGTGATGGGGGCTGCTCCTAACGGCACGACGCTGTTTCGCGTGCGCGTGCCGTGGACGGCCGGAAATGGGGCCCCGGTTCCGGCGCGCGACGCCGCCGGGCGCTGGCGTGCCCATGCCGATGGTCCCGGGAACGACGCCCACGCCTTTTGCGACCCCCACGCCGTTGAGCACCGGAGCACCCGCCGGCCCTTCCGCCCAGGTCCAGGCGATTACGCTAAATCTCAGCGGCCCGACGCCGGCGACGGAAACGATCGGGTTGACCTCCGGATCGGCATCCTGCGTCAACGTCGCGGCGGGCGGCGCGGTCTGCCAAGCGTCGTTGCCGCTCGCGGCCGGCAACTATACGGCGGCCGTGTCCGAGGTGGGCGCCGCGATGCCGAACGGGATGCAAACGATCGCATTCGCGGTGACGTACGGCTCGGGCACCGTCGTAAATCTGACGCTTTCCGGCGTACCGCAGCAACTGGCCGTGCTTGCCGGATCGTCCATGAGTTACCTCAACGCGCAGGGCGGCGTCGATCTGTACGGTGCCGGAAAGCATCAACTCGTCGCGCAGCTCCTGGATGCCAACCAAAACATCATCGTTGGTGCCGCGTCACCGGTCGTCACCGTGGCGCAATCCGGCGGCGCGCTCGCGCTTTCGGTGGCACCGCCGGGTCCGAACCTTCCGAACGTCTTCACCGTTTCGCCGCCGGTTCCGTATGCCGGCGGCACCGCGACGCTGCGCGTCATCGCCGCGTTTCCGGGAATGCTCTCGAATCCGTGCTTGCAAATCGGCGCGACCTGTTCGGGCAGCGTGGCCCTCGGCGTCAAGCAGTTGCTGGCGATTGCGAATGCGGGCACGAATGCGGTGGCATTATACGCCGGCGGCCAGAACGCGCCGGTCGCGACGATTCAAAACGGCGTGAGCAATCCGCAGTCGCTGGTTTTCGACGGCGCCGGCGATTTGTTCGTTGCGAGCCAAACCGGCAGCGTTACCGCATACGCCGCGCCCTATAACGGATTGCCGGCGACGATCGCCATGGGCGTCAATCATCCGCAAGCGCTCGCACTGGACGCGCGCGGCAATCTCTTCGTCGCCAACGGCAGCGCAAGCAACACCGTCACGGAATACTCGCCTCCCTACGGCGGCGGACCGGTGGCCACGATTTCGACCGGCATCGAAGATCCCGTCAGCCTCGGATTCGATGCCTCGAACGATCTGTTCGTCGCCAATCAGGCGTCGAACACCGTCACGGTTTACGCACCGCCGTACACCGGCACGCCGACGACGCTCTCGAACGGCCTGTACGGTCCGAACTCGTTAGCGCTCGACGGCCACGGAAATCTTTTCGTTTCGAACCTCAACAGCACGCCGGCATCGGTCGTCGAGTTTTCGCCGCCGTTCTCTGCTGCGAGCGCGCCTGCCGTCGCCATTACCAACGGCGTCAACGAACAAGGTGCGATCGCATTGGGTCCGTCGTCGAGCCTCTTCGTTCCCAATCAAGGCTCGAACACGGTGACGCAATATCTTCCGCCGTATGCCGCGGCGCCCGCAACGATTTCGGGCGGTCAGAATCAACCGGTCGCGCTCGCGATCGACGCTGCCGGCAATCTTTACGTCGCCAATTACGGGAACAACACGGTGACGCAGTATCCGCCGCCGTACGCGGGCGCGTCGTGGATCACGATTTCCAACGGCGTGAGCAGTCCGCAGGCGCTCGCGCTTTCGCCGCCGACCTCGACGACCGCAATTTTCCCGTAGTGTTTTTACGCGGCGTCGACGACCAGGGCGCCGTCGTGGAGATCGACGCCGGCGGTGCTGCCCGCGTGTAATACGCCGCGCAATACGGCGGTGGAGATCGGCGTCGAGACGTGACGCGACACGGTGCGCTGCACGAAGCGCGCGCCCGAACCCGCCGCCATCGATTCCTCGGCGAGGAAGCGCCGGGCGTCGTCGGTGAGACGCAGCCGCACGTCGCGCGCGCCGAGCCGTGCCGCCAGCGCGTCGACGTGGATCGCGACGATGGCTTCGATTTGGGGTAGCCCCAGCGGTTCGAACGCGACGATCTCGTCGATGCGGTTGACGAGTTCGGGACGTAGCGCGAACGCCATTTCATCGTCTTCGAGATTGGTCGTGAGGACGATCAGCGCGTGGCGGAAATCGATCGTGCGTCCCTTCGCGTCGGTGACGCGACCGTCGTCGAGAATTTGCAGCAGCAGCGCGGCGACGTCGGGGTGCGCTTTTTCGAGTTCGTCGAAGAGCACGACGCAGTAGGGCCGGCGCCGCACCGGTTCGGTCAGCTGCCCCGGTTCGTCGTGGCCGGCGTATCCCGGCGGCGCGCCGAGCAAACGCGACACCGAGTGCTGCTCGGTGAATTCGGAGAGATCGATGCGTACGAGCGCGGATTCGCTGCCGAACAGGGCTTCGGCGAGCGCCTTCGCCAGTTCGGTTTTACCGACGCCGCTCGGGCCGCGGAAGAGAAAACTGCCGAGCGGTTTGCGCGGATCGTGCAATCCGGCGCGCGCGCGCCGGATTGCGTCGGAGACCGATGCGATCGCTCGCGACTGGCCGATGACGCGACGCGCGAGGACGTTCTCGAGATCGAGCAAGCGATTGGCTTGCGATTCGCTCAACGATGCTTGCGGAATTCCGGTCCAGCGCGTCACGACTGCCGCAACGTTCTCGCGCGTCACCACGGGACGATCGACGGTGCCTTTGTTCTGCAGCACGACCGATGCGGCCGCTTCATCCATGAGATCGATCGCCTTGTCGGGCAAGAACCGGTCGGCGATGTAGCGCGCCGACAGTGCGGCGGCGGCTTCGATCGCGTCGTCGCCGATCGTCACGCGATGGTGCGAGGCGTATCCTTCACGCAGTCCGCGCAGAATTGCGACCGTCTGCTCGATGCTCGGCTCGTCGACCATGACCGGCTGAAACCGGCGTTCGAGCGCTGCATCGGACTCGACGTACTTTCGATATTCGTCGAACGTCGTCGCACCGATGCACTGCAGTTCGCCGCGCGCCAACTCCGGCTTGATCATCGAACTGAGGTCGAGCGCGCCTTCGGCAGCGCCCGCGCCGACGAGCGTGTGCAGTTCGTCGATGAACAGAATGACGTCGCGCGCACTGCGCTTGACTTCGTCGAGAATGCGTTTGACGCGGCCCTCGAATTCGCCGCGATACTTCGTTCCGGCGACGAGCGGACCGAGCGAAAGCGCGAGCACGCGCTTTCCGCGCAGCGACGCCGGCACCGTTGCCCTCGACGATCTTCAGCGCCAGCCCTTCGACGATCGCGGTCTTTCCGACGCCCGGCTCGCCGACGAGCACGGGATTGTTCTTGCTGCGGCGCGCGAGAATCGAAACGACGCGTTCGATTTCGTCGTCGCGTCCGATGACGGGATCGAGTTTGCCGTTGCGCGCCAGATCGGTCAGGTCGCGCGAAAAACTTCCCAGCGTCGGCGTGCCGCGGAAACGGCGCGTCAGTTCGTCGAGCGGCGATCCGCCGCGCTCGCGTTCCTCGCCTCCGAGCCGCTCGCTGAGCAGGATGCCTCCGGCGATGATGCCCGCCGCAGCCAGAGCCGCGCCGAGAAACGGCAGCGCGCCCGTGACCGTCCGTCGCTGGGCGCAGGCGGTGCACAGGCGCCGGCGGCCGTCGAAGACGGGTGCCGGGAGGGCGCCGCAGTTTTCACAGGTCGAAGTCATCGCTCTGCTCTACCGGTGGGCGCCCGCGAGGTTTCAGGGCTGCGCCAGGAACGTCGCGCTCAAGGTCACCGTAACGCTGACGTTCGACTGATCGAACCGCGTCGGCGCGTTGGCCGCCATGCGCATCATCGGCTGGGGTTCGACTCCGCCGCCGCCAAGGTCGACGCTCTTCAGGGAAACGACGTGCAAGTGCGCCGCTGCGGCCAGCGTCTCGGCGTTCGCGCGAGCGTCGGCAACGGCTTTGCCGGTCGCCTGCGTGCGCGCCACGCTCGGGTCGGCGAGTCCGAACGAAACGTCGTTGATCGACGTGGCGCCGGAACCGCTGCACGCGTCGGCGACGCGGCCGGCGTTGCCAATGTCGCGCACTTTGACGGCAAACGTGCGCGACACGGTGTAACCGTAACGCTCTCCATCGGGACTCGGCGCCACGATGTGCGGTTTGGGATTGTAACTCATGTTGTACGACACGAGTGAGACGTCGCTGCGCGCGACGCCGGTTTTCACGACCGCCGCGACGATGCGCTCGTAGACGGCGTTGTTCTTCCCGACCGCATCCCCGGCGGCCGGTGCGTTGGTTTCGACCGCGGCGACGACGTTTGCGACGTCGGGTTGCATCGTCACCGAACCCGTGCCCGAAACGCGGATCTCGGTGGTCCCGGGAGGCGTGTCGGCGCTTGCGGGAGCCGACGCAACCGCGAGCGCTCCAAGCAGGCAGAGGAGAAGACGCTTCATACCCACGTAACGTCGACGCCGGGGCGGCGGTGCCCTTGGTCGAATCTTTCACCGATAGAAAAGGAGGCGCTGGCCGCATGGGCATTCTGTTGTGGATCGTTTTCGGGTTGATCGTGGGGCTGGTCGCGCGATGGCTCGTTCCGGGTGAGGGGCCGGGCGGGGTTCTCGGCGACATCGTCATTGGCATCATCGGGGCCATCATCGGCGGATGGATCTATCGATTCTTCGGACATACCGGCGTCACGGGTTTCAATCTGCCGAGCATTGTCTGCGCGATCGTCGGGGCGGTCGTGCTACTCTTTATCATCCGCGCGCTACGCGGCCGGCCGGCGTAGCGCCCCATGCCGGCGCGTCCGCCGCGTAAGGGCAGGGGCCGGCGCCACCGCTCGTCGTAAGGGGAAACCGCCCATGGCCTACGTCATCACCGAACCGTGCATCGGCACCAAGGACAAGTCGTGCGTCGACGTTTGTCCGGTCGACTGCATTCACGGCAAGGATGAGGACGAGATGCTCTACATCGATCCCGAGGTGTGCATCGACTGCGGCGCGTGCGTCTCCGCCTGCCCGGTCGAAGCGATCTTCGCGGATTCCGACGTTCCCGAGCAGTTCGAAAAATACACCGAAATCAACGCGGAGTATTTCAAGAAGCAAAGCTAACCGCGAAGACCGTCGCCGGCCGCGCGATCACCAGATCGGCCTCCTCGAGCAGCGAAGGAAGTGCATCGTCGCGTCTGACGGCGAGCACGCGGGAAACGGCCCGCAGACGGACGCGGCTGGCACGCTGTGCCGGGTCGCGGTAAAAGAGATCGCCGCCGCCGTCTCCTGCCGACTCGCCGCGCAAGGCTAAGAACGCGCACGGATGCACGCCGATGCTTTCGAGGCGGCCGCCGCGGCGCACGAATCCCACCGCGTATTCGCCGGCACCCTCCAGCCGCAGCGGCACGACCAGCCGCGCTCCGTCGGAAAGCGCGTTCCACCACGACTCGGCGACGTCGTCGCTGCGCGCGGTGACGACGATGCGATCGTAGCGCGTTCCTTGCATGGCCGGCCCGGCTCCGTCGGCGGTGAGCACGCGAACCTGCGCGTAGCCGAGGCTTTCGAGCACCGCCCCGGCGCGCGCCGTCAAGTCCGCATCGAGATCCGTCGTCGTGACGTCTCCCGCGGCCCCGACGAGTTCGGCGAGCAGCGCCGCATGATAGCCGCTCCCCGTACCCACTTCGAGTACGCGGTCGCCGGCTTCGGGCGCGAGCAGCTGTAGCATGAGCGCGATCATGCTGGGTTGCGAAACTGAGGAGAGCACTTCGCCGTCGCTGCTCTTGATGGCAATCGCGCGGTCGGCATAGGCGTCGTCGAGCGGCATCTCGGGAAGAAACCGGTGCCGCGGCACGGCGCGCATCGCGTTCGCGACCGGTCCCGCCCGAAGGCAGCCGCTGCGCTCGACGTTGGCGACCATTGCTTCGCGAAGGGTTACGTCGCGCTCCACGACTGCGACTTCGCCCCGACCGAGGTCCGCTCCCGATCCAGCGGGAAAAAGAACGCCATGTCGTCGCAGATCTCGGCTACCGCCTTCAACCATTTTTTCGCGTGGGCGCCGCTCGTCGTGGGCGTCGTCATCTACGCTGCGTTCTACGTCGCAAAGCGGCACGAGGTCGCGGCCGGCGGCGCGCCGATCGGGCAGACGTTTGCATGCGCGGGCTGCGGACGCCGCGGACATCGCGAGCACATGCTGGCGCGGGAGCATAGCGGCGCCACTCTGTGGTACTGCGGTCGTTGTGCTTCCCTAACTTGAGGAAGCTTTGATTTAAGCCGAATCAGGGATTTCCTGAAATTTGTAGGACTTCGTTGATTTCGGGCACGTCGGCCACGACGATCGCTTCGATTGCGCCCTTGAGCGTCATCATCGACGCAGGGCAGCCGCCGCAGGCGCCGAGCATCTGCACGTACGCGGCGCCGTCCTCGACTTTCACCAGCCACACCTCGCCTCCGTCCATCGCGATTCCGGGACGGACCTTGTCGAGGGCCGCGTTGACGCGTTCTTCGAGGCTAAGCGTTTTGGCCGTATCCATTCATGACGTCGTGCATGCGCTGCGCCATGGACAGCGCGTCGTCCCATTTGCGTTGCCACATGTTTCGTCCGAAAATGAGTCCGACGCACCCGGCCTCCATCGCGACGCGCGCCTTGTGAATGGTCGCCTCGTCGCCCATTTTGCTGCCGCCCGAAACGAGCACGAGCGTGCGTCCGGCCGATTTCACGACCTTGCGCAAGCCTTCGACGTCGTCGAACTCGAGCGTGTCGTACGGCTTGGGCAGTTTCGGCGCGTCGGCGGCCTTCCACACCGGTTCGTTGAGCTTCACGACGTTCGCACCGATCTCGCACGCGACGCGCGCCGCATAGTCGACGGCGTAGAGCGAGTCGATGCCGCCCTTGGCTTTCACCGCCGCGCCGCGCGGATACGCCCACACGACGAGCGGCATGCCGTAACGGTCGCACTCGCGCCGCACGTCGTTGCACTGCGCGATGTCGAGATCTTGCGCCGGGCTTCCAACGTAGAGCGTGTAGCCGACCGCGTCGGCGCCGAGGCGAATCGCATCTTCGACCGACGACGTCATCGGACTGAAGGCATCGTCGTCGGGCGGAACGTTCGTCTTGCCGTTGACCTTGAGCAAAAGCGGCACCCGTCCCGCGTATTTCTGCTGATATTTTTCCGCCAAACCGACGTGCAGCGCGATGCCGGAGAAATTGCCGGCAACGGCCAGCCGGTAAATCCAATCGGTGTCGATCGAGTCGGGATTGTCGAAGAAGTCGACCGGCCCGTGTTCGAGACCTTGATCGATCGGCAGCATCATCAACGTGCCGTTGGCGGGCCCGTGTTCGTACATGAGGCGGTGAAGCCGCGTGCGCTTGCCCGTCGAGAGGTTCATGTCGTCGAACGTCGGGCGCGTCACGGGGAGGGCGGCGATGGTCACGGCAGTCGTGCTCCGTTGAAACGTAGAGGTGGCGGTACGGAACAGGCTTCGGCGGAGTCGGACGCAGCCCTAGTGGGACACTAGGACGGTACGCCGGCATGGCGGGAATGCCGTCGCGTTGCGACCAAAGGCGGGGCGGTGAGCGAGCCCCGGGTCGGATTCGTCGGACTCGGCGCCATGGGAGAGCCGATGGTGCGCTCCTTGCGCCGTGCCGGCTTTGCCGTCGCCGCCTGCGCGCATCGCAGGCGCGATGCGCTCGAGCGTTTGCGCGCCGAGTGCGCCGTTACCGAAGCGGCCAATCCCCGGGAAGTCGCCGCGACGTCCGGCGTCGTCGCAATCTGCGTTCCCGACGCCCCCGAGGTCGAAGATGCGATCTTTACGCCGGACGGCATTGCCGCCGGCGCGCGTCCCGGCACGCTCGTCATCGATCTCTCAACGATATCCCCCGTGGCGTCGCGGCGGTTCGCGCAGCGGCTGCGCGAACGCGGCATCGCCTTCGTCGATGCGCCGGTCAGCGGCGGACCGGCGCGCGCCGCCAACGGAACGCTCGCAATCATGGCGGGCGGTTCGGAAGAAGACTTCGCGCGCGCCGAACCGGTGTTGCGCGCGATGGGGACGCCGCATCACTTGGGCCCGGTCGGCATGGGTGAAACGGTCAAACTCGTTAACCAAATCATTATCGCCGGTGTGATGATCGCCAACGCCGAAGGGCTCGCCTTCGCACGGCGCGCCGGAGCCGACCTCGATCGCGTTCGCGGCGTGCTCGCCTCGGCGACGGCATCGAACTACCTGCTGGAGCACTGGCTGCCGAAAACTTGGCTAGCCGGACGGTTCGATGGAGGATTTGCCCTCGATTTACTTCGTAAGGACTTAGCCGCGGCACTCGATGCCGCGCGCACCGACGGATATCCGATGCCGGCGACGGCGCTGGCCTATCAGCTTTATACTGCTCGCTCGGCTATGGGAGACGGAGCGCTGGATTACAGCGCGGTCGCAAAATCGTATGAATGGAATCGTGGAGACGAAGCCCCCGCGTAGCGGGATCGTCAAGGCGCCCGACGTCAATAAGAAGATCCTCGTCGTCGACGACGAGTCGGCAATTCTTCAAACCTTGCGCTTCAATCTCGAACGCAGCGGTTACGCGGTCGTCACGGCCGGCGACGGTCGCAACGCGATCGTTACCGCGCAGCGCGAGCAGCCAGACCTCATCGTGCTCGACATCATGTTGCCCGTGCTCGACGGCATCGAGGCGTGCAAAGAGATTCGCAAGTTCTCATCGGTGCCGATCATCATGCTCACGGCCAAGGATCAGGAGATCGATAAGGTGCTGGCGCTCGAGTTGGGCGCCGACGACTACGTTACCAAGCCGTTCGCGCTGCACGAGTTTCTCGCGCGCGTCAAGGCCCGGCTGCGCCGGCAAGCGCCGATCCAGTCGGATCACGACGAAGCGATCGCGCTCGGCGAAATCGTCCTGGATCCGTCGCGCCAGCAGTTGACGGTTCGCGGGCAGAACGTCGCGCTGGCGCCGAAAGAGTTCGCGCTGCTGCGGGTGCTCATGGAGAACAACGGGCGCGTGGTGACGCGTCAGACGCTGCTCGACAAGGTATGGGGCTACGATTTCGAGGGCGAGCAGCAGACGGTCAGCGTGCACGTGCGCTGGTTGCGCGAAAAGATCGAGGAAGATTCCCGCACGCCGCGACACATTCTCACCGTGCGCAGCCGCGGCTA